>NZ_CM147908.1:0-3264299 GCF_055809335.1 Brevundimonas sp. D3-1P | reverse complement strand
AAAACTGGCGGCACAACGGTCGTCAAACCGTCATGCATCGCCCCGGCCGCCCTGGGCAGCCTGCCTCAACCGGCGATATAGGATCGCAGACTGTCGGCTTCCTGGGCGTGTTCGGCGATCTGGCATTTCACGACATCCCCGATGGAGACGACGCCGATCAGGCGCTGGCCTTCCAGCACGGGCAGGTGACGGATGCGACGGTCGGTCATGCGCGCCATCAGGGCGGACATCTCTTCGCGGGGTTCGGCGAAGATCACCTTGGCGGTCATATAGTCGGCGACCGGGCGCGCCAGGGCCGCGGCGCCGTCGATGGCCAGGGCCCTGACTACGTCCCGCTCGGAAAAGACGCCGGCGACCAGATCGCCGTCGCAGACGACCAGTGCGCCGACGCCCTTCTCGTCCAGCGTCCGGCACGCATCGGACACCGTCGTTTCCGGCGCGATGGCGAAGACGGCGTTTCCCTTGGTCTTGAGGATTTCGGCGACGAACATCGCGGCTCCTTCTCTGGGTTTCAGAGACGACCGCAGGGCCGGGATGGCGACAGGGCCGCATCTCGAAACCGATGATCGCTCATACGCGCCCTGCAGGCAATGTCGCGGTCAACCTCGGGCCGGCGCCCGCGCCGCCGGGCGGCCGAACGCCCGCGCCAGGGGACCGATCGCCAGTATGCCGACGACGAAGCCCGCCGCATGCGCCTCCCAGGCGATGCCCGCCCCGTCTGCACCGGGAACGTAGCCGATCAGGCCGGTCACGGCGTTGACGCCCATCCAGGCGATCGAGGCGGCGACCACCCGGCGATCGGTCAGGGCCAGCACCGCGCCGCCGGGCGCCACCCCCATCAGCCGGGTCGCCGCGCCGATCAGGCCGAACACCGCGCCCGACGCCCCCACCATCGGCGCAGTGGATCCCCAATGGATCAGCCCATAGCCCAGCGTCGCCAGGGCGCCGCACATCACATAGAAGAGCAGATAGATCGTCGGGCCGATGCGGTCGCCGAACAAACGCGCGACCGGCGCGCCGAAGGCCAGGGCGCCGATCGCATTGACCCAGGCGTGGGTCCAGCCGCCGTGCACCAGCATGGCCGTGAACAGCCCGCTCCAGCGCCCCACCTCCAGATCGGCTGGGGCGAAGGCCAGGCTCATTCCCATATCGGGCAGGTCGCGCTGGAACAGATACAGCAAGGGGATTGACGCCGCGATCAGCAGCGCGGCCACCGGCGCGTTGAACATCCGTTCTTTGGGCGGCTTCCGGGGCGGCGGAGCTTCGAATCGACCGGGCGCGTCTGACATGACCCACAGATGCGCAAGGGATTCCACGACATCAAGCGCTTCTTAATAACCTTAATGCAAGGGTGAGCTGCGGATCGCCGAACAGGGATCCGTCATTCGCCTGCGAGGAACCGACCCGTGCCCGTCAAGAGGCTGCTTTTTCCAATCGCTGTCCTGGCCGTCGCGGCCCTGGCCAGCATCCCGGCCGCCGCGCAATCGACGGGATCGGGCGGCGCGTCCCGCTTTCAGCAGGGCTATGGCGGCGCCCGCTCGGCGGCGGCCAATGCGACGACCGGCTCCACCCGCGACGCCAACGGCAACCGCCTGATCGTCAACGGCATCATCCAGTCGGGCGCCTCATCCTATTCCAGCCAGTCCGGCGGCGTCGCCTCGGCCTATGCGGGCGCGGGCGCGTCCGGCAACAGCGGCTCGACCATCGGCGGGTCGACCGCCATCGGCAATCAGCTGAACGTGGTGGTGCAGGGCAGCCGCAACACCGTGATCGTCAATTCTAACCAGACCAACACCGGCGCCGTCAACGCCGGCACGGCCTTGAACGGGAACATCAACCTGCCATGAGCCGTCGCTTCCTCCTTCGCGGGTCCGCCGCCGTCTCGGCCGCCGCCCTGCTGCTGGCCGGCTGCGTCAGTCCGGTCGCCGGGCCGTCGGGCCAGTACGCCGCGCCCATCGGCAATGCGCCGGTGACGGCCAATCCCACGCCCTATTCCGCCGCCCTCTATTGCCTGGCCGACTACGCCCGTCGCTACAACCTGCCCTCGCCGCGCATGGCCGTGGGCCGGATCAGCGACTATACCGGCACCGTCTCGTCGGACGGCGGACGCCAGATCACCGGCGGCGCCTCCCTGATGGCGACCTCCGCCCTGGCCAAGGCCGGCGCCCAGATCGTCGAACGCTACGACACCTCGGTCTCCGAGCTCGAACTGCGCTACGCCAACAACAAGCTGATCGGCGATCGCGCCCCGGACGCCCAGGGTCCCGAAGACACCCAATACCGCCGCATCCTGGCCGGCCAGGTGCCCGGCTCGGACTTCTATGTCGTCGGCGGCATCACCGAGGTGAACTACAACATTCGCTCCGGCGGCATCGACATCGCCGGCGGCGAGGTCGACAGCAACCGCCCCGGTTCGGGCATTCTGAACCACCGCGTCTATGTGATGAACATCGCCATGGACCTGCGCCTGGTCCAGACGACCACGCTGGAGGTCGTCGATGTCGTCTCCTATCAGAAGCAGATCATCGGCCGGGAGATTTCGGCTGGCGTGTTCGACTTCCTGAACGGCAACGTCTTCGACATCTCGGCCGGGTCGGGCGGGATGGAGCCGACCCAATTGGCCGTCCGCGCCCTGGTCGAGCGGGCTACGGTCGAGTTCATGGCCAACCTCTACGGCGCGCCTGGCCCCGAAGTCTGCCTCAACGCCGCCAACGATCCGCTCGGCGATTCCACCGTCGGTCCCACCGGCGGCTATTATCCGGCCTACCCCACTCAGGATACGAACAATGGCCAGACACGCGCCGATCCGTCTCGCTGGCATGATGGCCGCGACGGCGACATTCGCCGTTCTCGCCACTGAGGCGAGCGCCCAGGCGACCCCGGCCTGCGATCCGGCGCTGGGCGAGGCCTGTTTCAGCCGCCAGACCCAGTCCGGCGACGTCACGGGCCAGGTCGACCTGAACCTGACGGTCGATCAGCTGACCGTCAGCACCAGCGCCCAGGGCAACGCCCTGGCGGGAGGCGTCACCGACGCCTCCGCCGGCCTGGTGTCGCGCCAGACCATGACGGGCTCGGCCCGCGCGGGCAGCACGGCCGCTCTGAACGGCGAGGCCGACGGCCAGATCAGCGTGACCACCCAAGCGGGCGGGAACTACCTCGGCGTCACCACAGACGGCGCGACCTTCGCCGTGGACGCCGCGCAATCCGCCACGGGCGATCAGGTCCGCGCACAAAGCGTCGTGCGCGCCCCGACCGGCCGCATGCTCCAGGGCGGGTTCGCCAACAGCGTCGCGGCCGCCAACACCGCGGCCCTGAGCGGTCCGTCCTCGTCCCTCACGGGCGTCATCGACCAGCAGGCCCAGACCACCGTCTTCTCCGAAACGGTCGCGGACATCCAGTACATCCCCGCGCCGGCCGTCTTCGCCGCCCAGTCGACAGCCAACGTCGTACAGACCAACACCACCGGCGCCTCGCACCAGGATCTGGCCGTGCGCCAGTCCAACGCGCCCTCCACCGTCGAGGCCCGCACCGACGTCTATGTCGACAACGCCTGGGACCTGACCGCCAGCGCCAACGCCGGCGCCAACCAGGCGATCATGACCAACGCCGGCGGCTCCATGCTGGTGAACGTGGACCAGGCCAACGCCGGGCGGGTCCGTGCCGACGCGCGCGTCCAGACCAACCTTCAGGGGCAGACCGTGCTGGCGGCCCGCAGCGTCGCAAACGAGACCGTCGCCGGAAACAACGACATCTATCTGAAGCTGGACAACACCCAGCTCAACACCGGCGGGGTCGAGGCCGACGCGACCTATATCGGCGTCAACGGCTATGACGCCTATGTCGGCGCCGATGCGGTCGGCAATGCGGTGACGGGCTACGCCTGCTCGCAATGCGGCGGCGACGTCAACATCAACAACAATCAGACCAATAGCGGCAATGTGACGGCGACCACGAACGCCACGGTCGGGGCCGGCCGCGCCGCCGTGGTCGGCGCCAACGCCGTGGGCAACACCGCCAGCTTCTACATCAGCCGCCCCGGCGGCTGATCGAAGATGACGAGTCCGTAAGCTCGCCCGACCGCTTGTCGAAAAGGCAAGCTCGCTTTACACATCCGGCATCGCGCCGTCGAGAGTCGCGGTTTCGGAGTGATTTCATGCGTTCTGCGCGCCATCTGCTGTTCGTCGCGGTCTCTGGACTGGCCCTGACCACCGGGGCTTTCGCGGCCCCCGCCCTTGCGCAAACCGCCGCGCCCGCAGCGGCCTCCCCGAACGCCCAGGTCGCCCCGTCCGATCCCTGGGCCCAGGCGGCCAGCGACGTTCCGGCCGATCCCGCCGTCCGTTACGGCCTGCTGCCGAACGGGATGCGCTACGCCCTGCTGCACAATGCGACGCCTCCGGGTCAGGCCTCGTTCCGCCTGCGCATCGACGCCGGCTCGCTGATGGAGCGCGACGACCAGAAGGGTCTGGCCCACTTCATGGAGCATATGGCCTTCAACGGCACCAAGGACGTGCCGGAAAACGAGATGCTGCGCATCCTCGAACGCCTGGGTCTGGCCTTCGGCGCCGACACCAACGCTTTCACCAGCTTCGACCAGACCGCCTATATGTTGGAGCTGCCCAACACCAAGGACGAGACGGTCGATCCCAGCCTGCACATCCTGCGCGAGATGATGTCGGCGGCCATGATGGCGCCGGACGCCATCGATTCCGAGCGCGGCGTCATCGTCGGCGAGGAACGTACCCGCGACACGCCGCAACTGCGTGTGCTGAAGACCCAGCTCGGCCTGCTGGCGCCCGGTCAACGTCTGTCGGAACGCCTGCCGATCGGCGACCTCGACATCATCCGCACCGCGCCGCGCCAGCGCTTCGTCGACTTCTACGACGCCTACTATCGCCCCTCGCGCGCGACCTTCATCGCCGTGGGCGACTTCGACGTGGATGCGATGGAGGCCAAGGTCCGCGCGGCCTTCGGCGACTGGAAGCCGACCGCCGCCGATGGTCCGGAGCCCGACCTGGGAACCGTCGCCCCGCGTCAACCACAGACCAGCATCCTGGTCGAGCCGGGCATCCAGTCCTCCATCCAGATCAACTGGATCAAGGCCCCGGACCTCAGCCCCGACACGGCCGCCGAACGCGCCGCCGACGTCCGTCGCGGCCTGGGTCTGGCCGTGCTGAACCGTCGCCTGGGCGAGATCGCCCGCGCCGACAACCCGCCCTTCATCGGCGCCGGCGCCGGCTATCAGTCGCTGTTCGATAGCCTGGACGCCGGTACCCTGTCGGTCGCCTTCAATCCCGGCGACTGGAAGCGTGCGCTGGAAAGCGTCGAGCAGGAAAGCCGTCGTCTGGCCGAATACGGCGTCAGCGACGCCGAGCTTCAGCGCGAAATCGTCAACACCCGCACCGCGCTTCAGAACGCCGTGGCCTCGGCCGCGACCCGTTCGACCTCGACCTTGGCGAACGGTCTCCTGGGCGCCGTCAACGACGACCAGGTCTTCAGCGCGCCCCAGACCAATCTCGATCTGTTCAACAAGGCTGTCGAAGGCCTGACCGTCGACCAGGTCAATCAGGCGACCAAGGCGGTCTTCGAGGGCCAGGGCCCGCTGCTGCTGTTCAGCTCCCCCGTCCCGGTCGAGGGCGGCGAGGCCGCCGTCACCGCTGCGCTGGAGGCCTCGCGCAACACCCCGGTGCAAGCCCGCGCCGCCGAGGCCGAGCTGAAGTGGCCCTATGACAATTTCGGCGCCCCGGCCCAGCCGGCCGCGCGCAGCGAAGTCGCCGACCTGGGGGCGACCCTGGTCCGCTTCCCGAACGGCACGCTGCTGAACATCAAGAAAACCGACTTCCGCGCCGATCAGGTGCTGGTCAGCGCCCGCACGGGCCTGGGCGAATTGGGTCTGCCCGCGGACCAGCTGTCGCCGCTGTCGATGGCCAGCACCATCCTGACCGCCGGCGGCCTGGGCAAGCTCAGCCTGGACGAGATGAACCGCGTCCTCAGCGGCCGCACCTATGGCGCCTCGGTCAGTCAGGCGACCGACGCCTATGTCTTCTCCGGCGCCACCAAGCCCGCCGACCTGCAGTTGGAGCTTCAAGTTCTGGCCGCCTATCTGACCGATCCGGGCCTGCGCGCCGCGCCGTTCGAGCAGACCAAGGCCCTGTTCCCGCAGATCCTGGCCCAGATGGGCGCGACCCCGCGCGGCGTTTTCCAGCGCGACGCCTCGGGCCTGCTGGCCGGCGGCGACGTTCGCGAGACGACGCCGACGGCCGAACAGGTCGCCGCCATCCAGATCGAAGACGTGCGAAACGGCGTCCGTTCGGCCCTGGCTCAGGGTCCGGTCGAGATCACGGTCGTCGGCGACGTGGACATCGACGCGGTGATCGCCGCCGTCGGCTCCACCTTCGGCGCCCTGCCCGCGCGCGGCCCCCAGCCCACGCCGCCCGCCGGATCGACCGAACGACGTTTCCCTGCGCCGACCGCGGCGCCGGTCCAGCTGCACCACACCGGCCCGGCCGAACAGGCCCTTGGCTTCGTCGCCTGGCCGACCACCGACCAGGTCCGCGACCGCAAGACCGCCCGCCAGCTTTCGATCCTGGCGGACGTGCTGCAACTGCGGCTGAACGACGAGATCCGCGAGAAACAGGGTCTGGCCTATTCGCCCAGCGCCGGCTCCACGGCCTCCAGCGTCTTCCCCGGCTATGGCTATGTCGCCGTCACGGCCGAGACGCCGCCTGCTGCCCTGCCCAAATTGTTCGAGACGGTCGACGCCATCGCCGCCGACCTGCGCGACAATCCCGTCAGCGAGGACGAACTGAACCGCGCCCGTCGTCCGGCGGTCGAGCGCCTTCGCCGCAACATGGCCGACAACGGCTATTGGCTGACGCAACTGTCGCAAGCCCAGTCCGACCCGGCCGGCCTGGACCAGACCCGCAACCAGCTCTCGACCCTGGAAGCCGTCACCGCCGCCGACCTTCAGGCCCTGGCGCGTCAGTATCTGAAGTCCGGCTCCGCCTGGCGCGCCACGGTCACGGCCCAGCCTGCGGCTCAATAATTCAAAAAACCCCGGCTCGCATCGTGCGGGCCGGGGCCAGTCTTTTCAGGATCGCCGACGGAGAGCCGACGATCCCTTGTCTCTCATTGCGCCTGAGCGGCGGCTGAACGGCCCGGTTCGGCTCCCGTTCAGAACACCCGGCCGCCGACGCCGCCGTCCAGGGTGATCGCCCCGGTCAGCACCGTCGCGCTTTCGACCTGTTCCTCGCGGTATTCGGTATATTCCTCTTCCCGGTACATCGTCAGGATCTTGATCCCGGCGCCGTAGCGCCGCAGCAGCGAGCGCTCGTTGCAGTCGCGCTCCGGCTTCTCGGGCCGGCATTCCAGCCGGCCGCCGTTCCCCAGCCACAGGGCCTCGTGCTTGCGGCAGGTCATGGTCGTGCCGTGGTCGAAGCTGACGTCGCCGTCGTAGTCCGCGATCGTCGCCTGCAGCCACGTTCCGGCCAGGCAGCGATAGATTTCGCCTTCGAAGCCGTCGGCGATCTCGCGGTCCGGCCGCACCTGGGACGCAGGGTGCGGCGTCTGGCGGTCGTCGATGCAGACGGCCTGGATGACGACCCGCTTCATCATGCTGCGGAAGGCGCTATAGGGCGTGCGCACGGTCTGGGCGACCATGCCCTCGACGGCCAGGCCCTGGATCGTGGTCGGATAGGGCTGGTCCACGCTGATGTAGGCCGCCCCGCCGCCCCCGCCGTAGCCGCCCGAAAAGCCGCCGGCCCGCGCGTTCAGATACGACCGCGCCCCCACGTTGGCGCTGGCGTTCGCATTGGCGTTCGCGCCGACGTTCACGTTCACATTGACGTTGGTGTTGACGTTGTTGTTCCAGCCGCCGTAGCCCCCACCGCCGCCGCAGTTTCCGCCGCCGCCGCCGCCGCATGACGGAGGCTCGGGCGGGGGCGGCGGCTCGCACGAGGTGCACGGCGGCGGCTCGCAGCCCGATCCGCATTGCGCCAGGGCCGCGCCGGCGCCGGCCGAGACGGCCAGTCCGGCCGCCAGGCCCAGCATCCATTTCGTGATCCGCAGCCGCATCGGCGGGAACTCCCAAGCGAATATCGTGTCGGCCGAACGGGATTTCGGCCGATCCTGCCGTCACAAAACGGCAAAAGCCTTTCGTTTCCGTTGATGGCGACCACGCTTCGGGATGGCGCGATGCCGCATCGGTCTGCTAGACCGCCCGCTCAATGACCGTCCGCGTCTTCCTTCGCCCGATCTCGATTAGCCGCCCGGCGTAGCGCCTATGGGCCATCCGGCCCCGTGCACGCCGGGATCGACAGCCCTCACGCAGCGCGACGCGCGATAGGGCGAACAGAAAAGCGAACGACAACCCAGACGCCGAGACGACCCATGGCCGACGCCGACACCCAATCTTCCGCTCGCGACTATCGCGACACCGTCTTCCTGCCAGAGACGCCGTTTCCCATGCGCGGCGGCCTGCCGCAGAAGGAGCCGCTGATCCTGGAGCAATGGGGCGACCTCTACGGGCGGCTGCGGGCGCAGCGGCAATCCGAAAACGCCCCCCTCTACGTCCTGCACGACGGCCCGCCCTATGCGAACGGCGACATCCACATCGGTCACGCCCTGAACAAGACGCTGAAGGACTTCGTGATCCGCAGCCGCTTCCTCTTGGGCTACGACGTCGATTACGTCCCCGGCTGGGACTGCCACGGCCTGCCGATCGAGTGGAAGATCGAGGAACAGTTCCGCGCCAAGGGCCGCCGCAAGGACGAGGTCTCCAAGGCCGAATTCCGCGCCGCCTGCCGCGACTACGCCGGCAAATACATCGACCTTCAGCGCGACCAGTTCAAACGCCTGGGCGTCACCGGCGACTTCGCCAACCGCTACGCCACCATGGACTTCTCGTCCGAGGCGGCCATCGTCGCCGAGTTCCACAGGTTCAAGAACTCGGGCCAGCTGTATCGCGGCTCCAAGCCCGTCATGTGGTCGCCGGTCGAGCGCACGGCCCTGGCCGACGCCGAGATCGAATACCACGATCACGTCAGCCCGACGATCTGGGTCAAATTCCCGGTCACGGCCATGTCCGACGACCACCCCGACGACCTGCTGGCCTTCCGTAATCCGACGCCTTCGATCGTCATCTGGACGACCACGCCCTGGACCATCCCGGCCAACCGGGCCATCAGCTACGGCCCCGAGATCGCCTACGGCCTCTACGAGGTCACGGCGATGGAAGAGGGTCTGGAATTCGCCCCCTGGGCCAAGCCGGGCGACCGGCTGATCCTGGCCGACAAACTGGCTGAGGACGTGTTCAAGGCCGCCAAGGTCGCCGCCTGGACCCGCGTCTACGACATCGATCCGTCCGGCCTGGAGACCGCCCACCCGCTGGCGGCGCTGGACAGCGGCTACGGCTTCTCGGTGCCCCTGCTGGCCGGCGACCACGTCACCGACGACGCGGGCACGGGCTTCGTCCACACGGCGCCCGGCCACGGCGCCGACGACTTCGAGGTCTGGAAGGCCCATGGTCACCACGAGGTGCCGGACACCGTCGATCCGGACGGCGCCTATTACGACCACGTCCCCCTGTTCGCCGGCCTCAAGGTGCTGGAGACCGAGGGCAAGAAGACCGGTAAGTTCGGCCCCGCCAACGGCGCCGTGATGGAGAGGCTGATCGAGGCCGGAAACCTGCTGGCGCGCGGTCGGATGGAGCATTCCTATCCGCATTCGTGGCGCTCCAAGGCGCCGATCATCTTCCGCAACACGCCCCAGTGGTTCATCCGCATGGACACGCCGCTGGATGGGCCGCTGAAGTCCGGCGACACCCTGCGAGAGACGGCGCTGAACGCCATCGACGACACCGCCTTCCACCCGGCGGCGGGCAAGAACCGCATCCGTTCGATGGTCGAGGGCCGTCCCGACTGGCTGGTCAGCCGCCAGCGCGCCTGGGGCACGCCGCTCGCCATGTTCGTCGACAAACAGACCGGCCAGCCTCTGCACGACCCCGAGGTCGACGCCCGTATCGTCAAGGCCGTGGCCGAACACGGCGCCGACATCTGGTTCACCGCCCCCGACGCCGATTTCCTGGGCGCCCACGACCCGGCCCGCTACGAAAAGGTCGAGGACATCCTGGACGTCTGGTTCGACTCCGGCTCGACCCACGCCTTCACCCTGGACCCGCGCCTGCCGGAAAACGGCTATGCCGGCGACCGTCCCGCCCACTGGCCCGCCGACCTCTATCTGGAAGGGTCGGACCAGCACCGCGGCTGGTTCCAGTCGTCGCTGCTGGAGGGCTGCGGCACACGCGGGCGGGCGCCGTTCAAGGCGGTCCTGACCCACGGCTTCACCCTCGACGAGAAGGGGGAGAAGATGTCCAAGTCCAAGGGCAACACCACCGATCCCCTGACCATCATCAAGGAGAGCGGCGCCGATATCTTGCGCCTGTGGGTGGCCTTGGTCGACTATTCCGAGGACCAGCGGATCGGCAAACAGATCCTCCAGACCACGGTCGACGCCTATCGCAAGCTGCGAAACACCGTCCGCTATCTGCTGGGCGCCCTTTCGGACTTCGACGAGGCCGAGCGCCTGACCGACTACGACCAGTTCCCGCCGCTGGAGAAATTCGTCCTCCACCGCCTTCACGAACTCGACGCCCAGGTCCGGGCCGCCTACGCCGATTACCGCTTCCAGGATGTCGTGCGCCCGGTGCTGGAGTTCTGCGCCGGCGACCTGTCGGCGCTATATTTCGACATCCGCAAGGACGCCCTCTATTGCGACCGGCCCGACAGCCTTCGCCGCCGCGCCGCCCGCACCGTGATGGACGCGGTCTTCATGCGCCTGACCGCCTGGCTGGCCCCGCTGACGCCGTTCACGATGGAAGAGGCCTGGACCACCCGCTTCCCCGAGGCGGGAACCAACTGCGCCCGCGTCATCCCGGACACACCTGCGGAATGGAACAACCCGGCCGAAGCCGAGCGTTGGGCCGCGATCAACACCGTCCTGGAAGTCGTCAATGAAGCGCTGGAAGTCGCCCGTCGCGACAAGCTGATCGGCGGCGCCCTGGACGCCTGGCCCACGGTCTCGGCCCCGGCTGGAACCTTCGCCCCGTTCGAGGGCCTGGACGCCGCGGAAATCTTCCGCACGTCGGGCGCCGAACTGGCCGAGAGCGGCGACGCTGTTGCGGTCACGGTCGCCCTGGCGGACTATCCCAAATGCGCCCGCTCCTGGCGCCGCGTCCCCGATGTCGGCTCCGACCCTGCCTACCCCGATCTCTCGGCCCGCGACGCCGACGCGGTTCGCTATTGGGACCAGACGCACGGCTGACATCAATGCCCTCTTCTTCCCTTGCGGGAGAAGAGGGTCAAACTGTGGCCCGACAATCGGGCTACGCGGTCAGTTACAGGGGCCGATTATGCGTCCGTCAGCGAACTTCATTCGGATTTCGGGGTCTGCCCAGGCCTCGACACCATCGCCACGGTAGTAATCCTCAGAGATCCACCCGCGAACGAACTGTAGCCGGGTCGGCTTCAATGCGAGGCCGCTGAACTCTAGGGCTTTCCCGTGATCAGATGTTCTCAGCGTCAGACTCGTTGTCGTATCGGATTGGCATTCCAGAGTTCGGGACGTGCTTGATCGCAGGAACGTCGGCTCTGAACTGCAAGCGGACATCAACAGACACCCAACGAACGAGCCGGCAATCCGCAGAGGCGTGATCAGCTGAACCGCCGGCGCTGTTCTGCGCTGCGCAGGGTCGAGCGCAGGAACTCGGCCGGGGGATCGGTCTCGGCCAAGACCTGTTCCTTGATGGCGCGGGGTTCGCCGAACAGGTGGCCCTGACCCATGGCGACGTCCAATTCCAGGATGTCGACGACCTGGCGTTCGTTCTCGACCTTCTCGGCGATGACCTCGACGCCGTAACGGCGGGTCAGGGCGGCGAAGTCGGCGGCCTGGATGTCGGGCATGGAGCGCAAGGGCGCGCCGCCGTCCAGGTCCAACAGCTGTTCGATCATCAGATCGGCCGCGACCTTGATGAACTTGACGTCCGAGCGTTGCAGATCGGCGAAATCGAGATCCAGCGTCTGCACCTTGTCCAGCGAGAAGCGGAAGCCCAGGTCGGCCAGCTTGGCCATGTTGCGCGCCTCGACCGCGCCGCGCGCGTCGAACGTCGCCTGGCCCAGTTCGAAGATCAGCGCCTGGTTCAGGTCGCGATTCTCGGACAGGAAATCCAGGAACTGCGGAAAGAAGGTGTCGTCGCCCAGCGAGGTCAGGGCCACGTTGCAGAAGACGCCGACCTTGCGATCCTGACGCGCCAGACGGCGCACGATCTGGGCGCAGCGGAACAGCAGGAGGTTGTCGATGGCCGGGACCAGACCTTCGCCCTCGGCCAGGGACAGGTATTCCGCCGGCATCATCACCCGGTCGGTGGCGTCGCGCAGCCGGGTGAAGCTTTCATAGAAAATGGTCCGGCGTTGCGGCAGGGAGACGACGGGCTGCAGATACAGGTCCACCCGCCCTTCGCTCAGCGCCTCGTGGATGGTGCGCAGCAGGACGTTGGACTGGGCCTGGCGACGGCCTTCGAAGGTCTCGACGCCGATGTGGGGCGCAGCCGACAGGCGCGCGTCGATGCTTTCGCTCATCTGCTGGACCAGGGATTCCAGCATCCGCACCTCGCCGGTCAGGGCGTCGGTGTCGGACAGGACGCCGCTTTCGATGGCATGGGCCAGTTCGGTCAGGGCGCCCTGGGTCGATTCCATCGCATCAGCCAGCAGGCGGTGCGCCTCGCGGACCTGGGCGATCTCCTTCTTGAGCGCACGGCGCTCGGCGATCCCGGTGACGATGCCGTGGAAGGCGCCCAGCAGTCCCAGCGCGCCCAGCGTCCCCGCCACGCCCGCCCCGACGCCTAGCCCTGCGCGCCACAGAAAGGCGCCCACGGTCATGCCGAGGAACAGATAGGCGAAATAGAGAAAGCCCGTGGTTACGTTGCGCATCGGCTGGCGGTCGGCCACTCCCGGATGGAATCGCCCGAGTATCAGGCTATCAATGTCATTCGGCTAGAGCGGGGCGATAAATATCCCCGCAGAATCACATGGGAAACGCAATGGAACTGTTCGATCTGACCGGCAAGGTCGCCATCATCACCGGCTCGTCGCGCGGAATCGGCAAGGCCATCGCCGAACGGCTGGCCGAACACGGGGCCAAGGTCGTCATTTCCTCGCGCAAGGCCGGGCCTTGCGAAGCGGTCGCCGCCGAGATCAACGACAGGCACGGCGAAGGCCGCGCCATCGCCGTTCCGGCCAACATCGCCTCCAAGGACGACCTGCAGCGGCTGGTGGACCAGACGAACGCCGCGTTCGGCCGGATCGACATCCTGGTCTGCAATGCGGCGACCAATCCCTACGCCGGACCGATGGCCGGGATCGCCGACGATCAGTTCGAGAAGATCCTGCAGAACAATGTCATCTCCAATCACTGGCTGATCCAGATGGTCGCGCCGCAGATGCTGGAGCGCAAGGACGGGGCTGTCCTGGTCATCTCGTCCATCGGCGGCCTGAGAGGCAATGCGCTGATCGGCGCCTACAACATCTCCAAGGCGGCGGACATGCAGCTGGTGCGCAATCTGGCGGTCGAATGGGGGCCGTCGAACGTGCGGGTCAACTGCATCGCGCCGGGCCTGGTCCAGACCGACTTCGCCAAATATCTGTGGGAGAACCCCGAACTGCTGAAGACCGTGACCGAGCCGGCCCCGCTGAAAAGGATCGGCCAACCGGATGAAATCGCGGGCACGGCGGTCTATCTGTGCAGCCCTGCCTCGGCCTATGTGACCGGGCAGACCCTGGTGGTGGACGGCGGATTGACGATTGCCTGGTGAACGTAAGGACTGGAAACAGGACTGGGTGTGGCGGCTGGAGGCCTTCGGCTTCCGGGCCCTGTTCGGCCTGCTGCGGCTGCTGGGCATCGAGCGGGCGTCGGGGCTGGGCGGCTGGCTGCTGCGCACCCTGGGGCCGCTGACGGGGACGCAGAAGACGGTGATGCGCAATCTGCGCATCGCCTTCCCCGACATGGGCGAGGCCGAGCGCGACGCTCTGGCCCTGGCCCAGTGGGACCAGACGGGCCGCACCTTCGCCGAACTGGCCGTGATGGACCAGTTGACGCCCGAGGGGGGCCGCGTGGAGGTGGTCGGGATGGAGCGGCTGCACGCCCTGCGCGACAGCGGCAAACCGGCCGTGCTGATCTCGGGTCATCTGGCCAATTTCGAAGTCATGGCCGCGGTCATCATGGCGGCGGGCGTGCCGTGCCAGGTCACATATCGCGCGGCCAACAATCCGTATGTCGACGCCCTGATCCGCCAGAGCCGAGAGCGCTACGGCATCCGTTTGTTCGCGCCCAAGGGGGACGGCACGCGCGAGTTGATGGCGGGGATGAAGCGCGGCGATTCCATCGCCCTGCTGGTGGACCAGAAATACAATCAGGGGCCAGAGGTCCAATTCTTCGGCCAGCCGGTCAACGCCTCGCCCGGCGCGGCGAGGCTGGCGCTGAAGTTCGACACGGTCATGCTGCCGCTGTCGGTGGTGCGGTTGCCGGGCGTCCGGTTCCGGGTGACGGCGCACGAGCCGATCGCCCTCGGCCGCAGCGAGGACAAGGCGGCCGACATCCTGGCGGGGGTCCAGGCCGCAAACCGCTTCGTCGAGGATCGGGTTCGCGAACATCCGGTGGACTGGTTCTGGGTCCACCGGCGCTGGCCGGACAAGGTCTATGCGGCGTTGGATCGCCCGGCGTCGGTCGAGCGGCGGAACGGCCCTTCGTACTCCGGCTGATCGCGGCGGCGGCGGCACGGGCCGACATAACTGTCGCAACGGATGAAGGCGCGCGGCCTCAGGATGACGGCGTTGATCCGGTCCAGCACGGCCTTGGCGGTGATCGGCTTGACGACGAACTCGTTCACCCCGGCGTCGCGCGCCTCATAGACGCGGGTGCGTTCGGAATGGCCGGTCATCATGATGATCGGCAGATAGATGTTGGGGCTGTCGGGGCCGGTGCGGACCAGGCGGGTGAATTCCACCCCGTCCAGCGGGAACATGTTGAAGTCCACGATGGCCAGGTCGATGGGATGGCGGCGCAGCAGGCTTAGGGCGGTCGCGCCCTCGGCGGCCTCGTAGACATTGCGAATGTCGGCCGAATGCAGAACGGCGGCGGCGATGGCGCGCATGTTCTGATTGTCGTCCGCCAGCAGGACGTTCAGCGATTTCAGAGAAGACATCAGACCCCGACCGATCGAAGCCAGACGCTAGGAGCATGTCCGCAAGCTCGCAAGCGGAGCCTTGGTTCAAGCGAGCGCATTCGGCGCCTGGGCGCCCACCATCAGCGACGGATCCAGATTGCGGTCGCGCCATTTCATGCGCCAGCACAGGTGCGGCCCTGTCGCGCGGCCGGTCATGCCGACGCGGCCCAGCGGATCGCCGCGCCGGACTCGCTGGCCCAATTCCACGTCCAGCCGCGACTGGTGCAGATAGCCGGTGATCAGCCCCTGGCCGTGGTCGATCAAGGTCAGGCCGCCTTCGAAATGCATGTCCGGGCGCACGAAAACGATGCGGCCGTCGGCGGGCGCGCGGATCACGCTCCCCTGCGGCGCGGCCAGATCGACGCCATAGTGCGGACGGGCCGGGGTTCCGTTCAGGATGCGCTGCGCGCCCCACGCGCTGGAGATGCGGTAGGCGTCCAGAGGCCAGATGAAGCCGTCGCGAAAGTCGTCGGCGTCGATACGGCTGGCGAATCCCTCGGTCTTCAGGGCGAGCTCGCGCTGGATTCGGTCCAGCAGCGCGGGATCGCTGGGCTCGACGGTCGCGGGCGGCAATCCGTCCACGCGGGTCGAGGGGAAGGCGAAGGGGGCGATGTCCAGAATGCGCCGGGCCGAACGCCCGCCGCCGCGGGCCTCGATGCGGGCGCTGGCGCCGGCGTCGCGGTCGAAGCCGATCACGAACAGGCCGGCGGCCGAGGCGGTGGTCAGGGCCTCGCCGTCGACGAAGATCAGGGCGCCCGGCGCGGTGCGCCCAAAGGCGTAGCCGCCCTGACGCCAGGCCCCGTTCAGAGCCAGGGCCAGCGTGTCGCCGCCTCGAGCGAAGGCCTGCCGCCCGGCGACCAGCCCGGCCCCCGCCCCAGCCAGCAGGGCGCGGCGCGTGGCCCTCACTTCGCTTCCGTCAGGGCTGCGATGAACTCGGCCGGGCCGAAATAGGGCTGCTGGCGGGTCGAACTCCAGTAGCGCAGGATCTCCAGCGGGATCGGCTTGTCCGTGACCGCGCAGCGCACGTAGCGGCCCGGCTTCAACACCGCGAACTCGCCGTCGCCATAGTGAAGAACGGCCTGGTCGGAAGCGGTCATGTCCATTGCCCGACGATAGTCCTGGCGCGCCCCGGCGAAAAGAGGGTCAGGCCGAGGCGACCGCATCCGTGATCGGCCCGTCGGCCGCAGGGGGACGGATCGCGCCCGCCGGCGGCGGCTTGGGCCGTCCGCCCATCCGGTCGGTGAACAGGAAGACGAACGGATTGAGCGAGATCGACAGCAGGGCGGCGGCCAGGATCAGGTCGTGGGTCTCGCGACTCATGGCGCCCAGGGACACGCCTAGCGCCGCCAGGATGAAGGAGAACTCGCCGATCTGGGCCAGGGACGCCGCCACGGTGAAGCCGGTCGGCCGGTCCAGTTGGAACGACCTGGCGATGACCAGGGCCGCGACCGACTTGCCGACGATGACGATGCCAAGAACGCCCAGCACCGCCCAAGGCTGACGCACGAGGATCATCGGGTCGAACAGCATCCCCACCGAGACGAAGAACAGGACGGCGAAAGCGTCGCGCAGCGGCAGCGACCGCTCGGCCGCATTGTGTCCCAGGGGCGAGGCGTTCATCACCAGCCCCGCCAGGAAGGCGCCCAGCGCGAAGGAGTGGAACAGGAAATAGGCCAACCAGGCGATGCCGAGCGCGATGGCCAGCACCCCAAGGGTGAACAGTTCGCGCGACTTGGTATGGGCGATGCGGATCAACAGCCAGGGAATGACCTTGCCGCCCACCACCAGCATGCCGACCACGAACAGCACCACCTTCACCAGCGTCAGGCCGACATTGGCTCCCAGCGCCGCCAGGTCCGCCTGGCTTCCCGCCGGGACCAGGATCATGGGCAGCATGACCAGGGCGATGACGATCACCAGGTCCTCGACGATCAGCCAGCCCACGGCGATGCGGCCTATCTCGCCCTTGACCTGTTTGCGCTCCTCCAGCGCGCGCAGCAGGACCACGGTGGAGGCGACGGACAGGGCGAACCCCATCAGCAACGCCTCGACATCGCCCAGGCCCAGCACGAACCGGCCCAGCCCCCAGCCCAGGACAGTGGCGACGACGATCTGCACCAGGGCGCCGGGAATGGCGACCTTGCGCACCTGCATCAGGTCCTTGGGCGAGAAGTGCAGCCCGACCCCGAACATCAGCAGGATGACCCCGATCTCGGCCAGTTGCGGCGCCAGTTCGGTGTCGGCCACGAAGCCGGCCGTATAAGGCCCCACCACGATGCCCGCGACAAGATAGCCCACCAGGGGCGACAGCCTGAGCCGATGCGCCAACATCCCGAACACGAAGGCCAGGACGAACCCCCCGACCAGAGTGAGGATCAGGCTGTCGGCATGGGGCATCAGGGCTCCTGTCGCGGGTGGGACCGGGTTTTGGATCAGGCTTTGCAGTTGGGGCGCGAGGGCGGGTTTGACAAGATGACGCAGTGTCGCGCGACGCGGAAAAACCCAGACGCCCTCGCCCGATCGCTCCGAAATTCACAGGCTGGACGCGCCGCGCCCTCGGCGTCGTGACGGCTGCGCGCAGCAGACGACCAGCGACCCGATGACCGGCTTGAAAAGGCGAGTAACCGGACTCAGCGCCCCGCCGTCGCCTCGGTCAGGTCAGCCAGGCGGCGGGCCGCGTCGGGGATGGCGACGGTGCGGGCGGCGGCGGACATGGCCGACAGGCGCGCCGGGTCGGACAGGACGGCGGCCAGGGTGGACGACAGGCGCTCCACGGTCAGGTCGTCTTCCAGCACCACCTCGGCCGCACCCGCGTCGGTCAGGGCCTTGGCGTTCAGACGCTGGTGGTCGTCGGTGGCGATCTTCAGCGGGACCAGGATCGACGGCAGGGCCGCCACCGCCAGTTCGGCGCAGGTCGAGGCCCCGGACCGGCCGACCACCAGATGGGCCTTGGACAGCCGCTCGGCCATGTCGCGGAAGAAGGGCGCGACCTCGGCCTCTATCCCCGCCTCCAGATAGATCTGGCGCGCGGCCTCCAGCGTTTCAGGCCGGGACTGCTGCTGCACTTTAAGACGGCGGCGCAAGACTTCGGGCAGGGCCGCCAGCGCCCGGGGCGTGGTCTCGGACAGGATGCGGGCGCCCTGGCTGCCGCCTGTCACCAGCACATGGATGGGGCCGTCCTCGACCGGCGCGACATAGGTCCGGTCGAACAGGGCGCGGATTTCGGCGCGGACGGGCGAACCGACGACGTGCGCCCGCCCCTGCACCTTGGCTGGCGCGCGCTCCAGCGTGGGAAAGGACGAGGCGACCTGGTTCACATAGGGGGCCAATATGCGGTTGGTGCGGCCGAGGACCGCGTTCTGCTCATGGATCACGGTCGGCCGCCGCGCCGTCACGGCCGCGACCAGGGCCGGAGCGGACGGATAGCCGCCGAACCCCACCACCACGTCCGCCCCCAACCGTTCGAAGGCGGCGCGCGCCTGCATCACCCCTTTGAAGATGGCGACCCCGGCCTTGACCAGACCCAGCGGCCCCGCGCCGGTGGCCGCATCCAGAGCCAGCCGCTCGTCGGCCGGAAAAGCATGGGCGTATTGCTCGCCCCTGCGGTCTGTCGCCAAAACGACGCGCCAGCCGCGCGCCGACATTTCGCGCGCCAGCGCCTCGGCTGGAAACATATGGCCGCCAGTGCCGCCGGCGGCGACGACGCAAAGCTTGGACATTCGAGGGCTCCAGATTATCCGGCCCTGAATAGTCTGAAATCAGCCGATTTATAGTCTGAAATCAGCCGATTTCAGAAGTCGCCGCGAAAGAAAAACGCTCCCGCCGCCCGGCCCGGACGAAGCCGCTGCGGCTCCGCCCGGACGGCCGCGATCAGAACCGCTTCGTCAGTTGCACGCCATAGGTGCGCGGCTCGTTGACGAAGGCGGTCAGGTTGTTGAAGTCGATCCCGCCGATGACGTTCTCTTCGTCGGTGATGTTGCGGACATAGGCGGCCGCCTCGATGCCGCGGTTCAGATCGCGCCAGCCCGC
Source organism: Brevundimonas sp. D3-1P (assembly GCF_055809335.1). Taxonomy (NCBI): domain Bacteria; kingdom Pseudomonadati; phylum Pseudomonadota; class Alphaproteobacteria; order Caulobacterales; family Caulobacteraceae; genus Brevundimonas; species Brevundimonas sp. D3-1P. The sequence goes on along the minus strand of NZ_CM147908.1, from coordinate 3,244,999 downwards.
GCGCAGCCCGCCTTCGAACGCCGTGTCCTGCATGAACTCGACCGATTCATAGAGGAACAGGTTGAAGTCCTTCTGCAGCACCCAGTCGGTCGTGGCGAACAGCTCGGTGTCGTTCCCCAGCGCGCGGACATAGTTCAGCGTCAGATTGGCGGTGTACTCCGGCGCCTGCGGGAAGGGATTGCCGTCGATATTGGCCCGACTGGTCGCGCCCACAGTGACGATCGGGTCGGTGACGGTGCAGTTGGCGCCGCAGATGGCCACCAGCAGATCGCCGTCCTTGATCTCGGTATGGTTCCAGGCGGCGCCGGCGGACAGGCTGAAGCCCGCGCCCAGATAGAGGTCGCCGTCCAGTTCCAGGCCGTACCCCTCGCCCTTGTCGGCGTTGATCAGGCGGTTGGAGTTGTCGGCGCCGCCGATGGCGGTGAACTGCATGTCGCTGACCTCATAGACATAGGCCGTGGCGTTGAACCGGGCGCGGCCGTCCATCATCCGCGCCTTCAGGCCGGTTTCGTAGGACATGACGGTCTCGGAATCCGCCGTGGTCAGGACCGGCAGGTTGCGCCCCTGGATCGACGGGCCGCGATACCCCTTGGCCACGCGCGCGAACAGGTTGATGTCGTCGTTGACCTCATAGACGGCGCTGACGTCCCAGCTGACCTGTTCGTCGCCGACCGAAACGGCCCCCGTGCCGCCGGCGCCGGTCCCCAGAACGATGCGGCCGTGATAGTCGCGATTGTCGTCGGTGTAGCGGACGCCCGCCGTCACCTTGAAGGCGTCCGTGAGGCTGTAGCTGCCCTGGCCGAACACCGACCAGGAGTCCGACTTCTGCACGATGTCCGTCACCCGCGTCGGCGCCGGGGCGCCCGTGCCGTTGAAGGTGCCGGACACCAGGTTGATCCGCTCGTCCCAATAAAAGGCCCCGACCTGCCAGCCCAGCCGGCCGTCGCCGTTCGACGCCAGGCGCAGCTCATAGGTGTTCTGCAACAGGTCGCTGGACAGGGTGCCGGTCTCGGAGTTGAACGGCGTCTTGTAGGGCGCGGTCGCCGGGGCCGAGGCCACGCCGCCGTCGATGTCGCCGTCGCCCTGCGACCAGCCGTGATACGAACCGACGATGCCGGTGAGGGTCGCGGGACCGAAGTCGTAGGCGACCTGCAGCGATTCCGACGTGGTCTGTTGCTTCTGGAAGTTGTTGCGGCCGCCGTCGTAATAGACGGTGTCGCGGTCGAAGTTGCCGTTCAGCTTGTTGGAGCCCTTGGTCAGGACGTTGGCGCGGTTCATCGTGCCTGTCCCGTCATAGTCGCGGGCCTGCAGGGTCAGCAGGGTCGACAGCCGATCCGTCGGCCGCCAGGCCACGTGGACGCGGGCCGCGATATCGTCGAAACCGCCTAGATCGTCATCGCCGGCCTTGGCGAAGGATGGGTTGTAGGCGTTGTCCACCCAGTCGTCGCGGTGGTTCCACAGGATGGCGCCGCGCACCTGAAGCGTGTCGGACGCCGGCAGGGTGACGGCCGCCTCGGCGCGCGTCGAACCCAGGTTGCCATAGGTCAGCGAACCGAAGCCGGTGAAATCGTCGGTCGGCGACGATGGTCAGGCCCGGAACGAAGGTCGGCTGGATCACGACGCCGAAGGTGGTGGTGTCGGATAACTCGTTCTTCAGATCCGGGTTGCCGCCCGTCGTGATCAGGACATTGTTGAAGTTCTCGCCCGGATCCTGGAAGCCCGCCAAAGCCCCCCAGCCTGGATTGGCGGCGAACAGGGTCTGACAGTTGGCCAGGCGCACGGCGGGATTGGGCCCGCTGTTGATCCGGTCCGCGTCGCACGGGTTCTGGGCGATCGATCCGAGCGCCGTTGTCGAGGGGGCGAACAGCTGGTCCAGGGTCGGGGCGCGGAAGTTGCGGCTGCGCGAGGCGCGGAAAGTCAGCCCGGTCACGACCTCCCACCGCAGGCCGGCGCCCCAGACGTCTTCCTTGCCGGCGATGGAGTTGTCGACGATGCGATAGGCGCCGTCGACTTCCAAAGTCTTGACGAACGGCAGGGTGAAATCGCCGCCGAAGACCGGAACCAGCACCTCGGCGGAAAACTCGTTGGTGTTGTAGGCGCCGCTGGTGGCCACCGTCGCGACGCCTGATCCGACCAGACCCAGTCGATTGGCTTCGAACGGATTGAACTCGGCCTTCTCGCGGCGGTACTCGTAGGCCACGCTGAAGCTGGCCGGGCCGGCCGGCAGCTGTAGCAGCTCGCCGCCGAGGGTGGCCAGGATGTCGTCCTGGGTGTTCTCGAACTTCTCCCCGACCGGCACGGCCACATAGGCGCGCATCTCATCGGTAATCGTGCCGGTGCCGAAGATGTTGACCGGCACGCAGGCGGCGTCGTCGTTGGTCGTCGAAGCGTCGGCGTTGATGGCGCAGACGGCCTGGCCGCCGCTGCTGACCGCATTGACGGCGTTGGTCAGCCGCGACGTCCAGGTGTCCCAACCTGACCGTTCGCCCTTTGTCACGCCCCGACTGGCCGACAGACTCCAGTAGAAGTTGCGGTCCGCCCAGTCGAAATCGCCTTCCAGCGCGATCAAGCCGCGCCACACGTCGGTTTCGTTGACGAATTCGCGGGTCGGCAGCACGTCCGCGAAACTCTTGGACAGCCACAACGGCGCGCCGGCGGCAAAGGCTGGGTTGGCCGCGCTCAGTTGCGCCAAAGCTGTGGAACTAAGAAAGGGGTTGGTACGGTAGAAGGCGATGGGTCCGGCGCCCGAGGCCGCCGAGTTCAGCACCGTGCGTGTCGAGCCCTGGGTGCCATAGGGGTCGCGGCCCTCGGTGTTCGCATAGAGCAGTTCACCCTTCAGCTTGATCCGGTCGGTCAGGTCGTAGCGGCCCAGCAGGTTGACGTTGAACCGTTCGACGCCGGAATACAGCGCCGCCAGGTCGCGATAGTCGAAGCCGTCCCCGCCCGAGGCGAAGGGCACGCCCGCGACGGCGCCGGTGTCGTAGTTGACCAGGCTGGTCCCATCTGCCGAGAACTGCTGGGCCACGCCGCCCGAGCGAACCAGAAAGGCCGAGACGGGCGCCGGGGTCGAGAAGATCACGCCATTGGTGTTGAACGGCCAGAAGTGGGCGTCCAGCAGTTCCCGCACGGCCGGCACGCCGTCGGTGGCGCTGGTATTGGCCGAGTTGGACACCGTCAGGCGCGACAGGTTCGAACGCGGCCGGTCCTGGCCGTACAGCGGGTCCGACTTGGACCATTCGACATTGGCCGCCAGATTGGCGCGCCCGTCGAGGTAGTTGTCGCCCAAGGTCATGCGCAGACTGGTCTGCGGATAGTCGTCGCGCGACGAAATCCCGTACTGGGCGTCGACCTCCAGCCCCTCGAAATCATCTTTCAGCACATAGTTGATGACCCCGGCGATGGCGTCCGAGCCATAGACGGCGGCGCCTCCGGCCTGGACCACGTCGACCCGCTCCAGCAGGCCTGTGGGGATCAGGTTGGTGTCCACGACCCGATCGCCCATGCCGGACGAGGAGGTCACGAACCGACGACCGTTCACCAGCGACAGGGTGCGCCCCGCCCCCAGGCCGAACAGGTTCGGGAACTGCTGACCCGAACCGGCCGCGGAGCCCGACCCACTGGCCAGCGGGGCCGAGGGCGCAGCCGACGTGATCTGGTTCAGCGCCTGGCCGACCTGGACGAAGCCTCGCTCGGACAGGACTTCCGCGTCGATCACCGACACCGGCGCGGTCGTGGTGGTTTGCACGCGCCGGATGCGCGACCCGGTGACGACGATGTCGTCCACGGCGGTGGTTTCGGCCTGGGTCCCGGCCTCGGCCTCCAGCGCGATCTGCGCCGTCGCCTGGCCTGCGGCGCCCAGCAAAAGGGCCGAACCCGCCATCGTCGTCGCCATCAGGCGACCCTTAATCGACATCCGCTTCATCGTATCCCCTCGATCGCGTTCATGACCACGAAGACGGCGTCCCCCGTCATCTCGCCTCTGCCGAAAGGCTACCTCCGCCTGATCCGCACATTCTTTTCTATTTCGGCCCCACCCCCGTCCGTCACACAACATTCATGCACTCGACTCAAATCCGACGACTGAAAAAACCCCGGCGCATTTCGCCTGTCCGCGCTCTGCTTGCACCGCGCATCGGACCAAGGCGGACTTCGTTTCCTTTCATTGCGGCGGATTATTCCCGGACGCCCACGGAGAGACGACGGGCCGCAGAGCGCGGACCGCGTCAAAAACCCGTCAGACGCGCGCATAGATATTGCCGACGACAACCAGTCGCCTGCGCCACACCTATGCGTCACGGATCGCATGGACCCCGGATTCATGCCCCCGATGCGGGGCGCAACGCCAAGTTTGCATAACCCTTTCCACGCGCGCCGCTTACGCTGTCGGTCCAGAAGAGGAGTGGCGCCATGGGTTTTCGCGCAAGGATCAGCGGCGTCGCGATGATCGTGTCCCTAATAGCCGGCGCCGCCTTCCCGGCCCTCGCCGGCGACGAGCCCGCGCCGGTGGAGACCGCTCTATCCATCCGGCTGGCGCACGGTCGTCTGGATCATGTCGCCGAGGTCGGCCGCGTTCCCATTCGAGACGTCGAGACCGCCGAACCGCTTGGCTTCATGGGATATGTCGCCTATCGCGTGCCCAGCTCTGAACCGCGGCCCCTGATCTTCGTCTGGAATGGCGGCCCTGGCGCCAACTCCGCCACGCTTCATTTCGAGGTCGCCGGCCCCCGTCGCGGCGAGGGCGACCACCTGGTCGACAACGCCGAAACCTGGCTGACCAGCGCGGACCTGGTCTTCGTCGATCCGATCGGCACGGGCTTCAGCCGCCCGACCAGCAAGGCCGCGGCCGACGAATTCTACGGCACGGTCGGCGACGTGGCCTCGGTTGCGGAATTCGTTCGCGCCTGGCTGCTGCTGCACGACGCCCAGGACCGTCCCGTCTTCCTGGCCGGCGAGAGCTGGGGCGCCGGTCGCGCCGCCAGCGTGGGCTACCGGCTGATTACGCAGGGCGTGCCGATCAAGGGGCTGATCCTGATCTCTGGCGGCACGGGTCTGAACACCGTCCGCCTGCCGGCCGAGACCGCCGCCGCCCTGCACGTCGCGGACCTTGCTCCGATCACCCTGTTCCACGGCAAGCTGCCCGCCGAACTGGGCGCCACGCCCGAGGCCGCCCGCGCCGCCGCGGACCGCTGGGCGCGGACCACCTATGCCCCGGCCCTGGCGCGCCGCGCCGAACTGTCGGATGCAGAGCGTGACGCCGTCATCGGCCAGCTATCGCGTTTCACCGGCGTTCCGGTCGACCAGATCGACCGCGCCTCCCTGACCTTCACCCCGCGCCAGCACCTTCGCGGCCTGCTTCAGGATCAGGGCAAAATCCTGAACATCTTCGACATGCGGTTGACCGAAAGCCCGCGCAACGGCTTCACCAAGGCCATCGACCGTTATCTGCGCCGCACCCTGAACTATGTGACCGACCTGGCCTATGTCGGGCTGGAAGACGTGCAGGTCGGCTACGCCCCCTACGACCGGTTCCCCGCCAGCGTCGGCGCCCGCTGGAACTACGCTACGCTCGAGAACCCCAGCCCCGAGGCGGTTCAGGCGGCGATCGGCGAGGCTGTTCGTCGCGGGGGCGGCCCGCCCCGCATCGGCCCGGCCCTTCCCGCCGCCGAGGAAGCCCTGGCCCTGTCGCCGACGCTGAAGATTCTGGTGACTTCAGGCCGATACGACTCGCTCGCCAGCTGCGCCGCCGACGCCGCGCTGGAGCAGAGTCTGCCCGCGCCGCTCCAGGTCGCCATGACCTTCCGATGCTACGAGGGCGGGCACATGTTCTACCGGGACGCCGCCTCGAGACTACAGTTCAGCACGGACATCGCGAACTTCGTAAGATAACTGAGCAGCGCTGGGTGTGCACATCGGGGCCAAACCATTGGCTGATCCGCATCGCAGCCATCGGCCCGGTGGGGCGGAATGCTCAAGCGCCTGCCGCTGCGATACGGTCGAGCAGTTCGCCAAGCAGATGCCGCTCGCCGGGTGACAGGCCGGCGACGCCATCCAGCGCGGTGCGCAGCTCGGCCGCCGCGGATTGGGGGCGGCGCTCACCGGCGGACGGGCCATCATCGGCGGCGCGAGTGATTGCGCCGATCGCGGTGTCGCGCGCGAAGGCAGACATGCCAGGATCGCGCGCTGTCTCCGGCTGCTGAAGCAGGGTGAGCACTACGCCCGTCGCGGTCGAATGCACAAGGGCCAGCGCCCGCTCCTCGCTCGTCGTCAGGCGGCCGGATTGCGCGATCCGCCGGATCGTCCGGCGAAGAACCTCCCGCCCCCATGCCGCAGCCGCCGAGCCGCCGGTCGCAATCGCATCGCCGATCAGGATGGCGAAAAGGCCGGGATTGGAGAGACAGAAGGCCACATGGGCGTCCCAGCCCTGCCGCAGCTGCTCGACGGGATCGGGATGCGGGGCGTGGTTCTCCTTTCCGGCGACGTACCGGGCCAGTTCATATTCCGCCGTGGCCGACAGGAGGCCGCGCTTGTCGCCGAAGAAGCGGTAGATAGTGGGCGCCTGTACTCCGGCCGCCGCCGCAACGGCCCGCGTGGTCGCCGCCTCGCCGCCGCCTTCGGCGATCAGGCGGGAAGCCGCCGCCAGGATGCGGCCGCGCATGTCGGAGACTTCTGCGGAGTGGTCGATGTCGTTCGCCGTCATGGGCGCATCATAGGCCGGAGGTGTTAACGGCGATATCAGTATCTTGCTATCGGCAATTATCAATGTTAATCTGTTTGCAATATCACTGATAATGCCTTCGCGGCAGAAAGGATTCTCCCATGATCGTTGTCACCGGCGCCACCGGCAAGCTCGGCCATGCCATCGTCAAGGCGCTGCTGTCATCCGTGCCCTTGGGGCAGATCACGGCGAGCGTCCGCGACCCGGGCAAGGCCGCGGACCTGAAAGTCCTGGGCGTGCGCGTCGTCCAGGCGGATTATGGCGAGCGCGACAGCCTGCGCCGCGCCCTCGAAGCGGCGGAACAGGTGCTGATGATCTCGTCCAACGCAGCCGCGCAGGGGGGCGACCCACTGGCGCAGCACGCCAACGTCATCGACGCCGCCCGGGCGGCCGGTGTCGGGCGGCTGGTGTACACCAGCCATATGGGGGCCAGCGCGACATCGGCCTTTCCGCCGATGCACACCCACCACGCGACCGAGAGGATGCTGGGCGAGAGCGGCCTGGCATGGACCGCCCTGCGCGACGGCTTCTATGCCCGCAGCATCGTGGACATGGTCCGCGACGGGATCGAGGCGGGAGTCCTCGCCTTTCCCGAGGATGGCGAGGTTTCGTGGACCGCCCACGCCGACCTCGCCGAGGCCGCCGCCGCCATTCTTGCCCGGCCCGGCCGGTTCGAGGGTCCGACCCCGCCGCTGACGGCGCAGGAGGCGCTGGACCTCGACGACATCGCCGCCATCGCCGGAAAGATCACCGGCCGCGCGATCCGCCGCGAACGAATCTCCGACGCCGAGATGGAGGACAGGCTGACGCGCCGGGGCCTGCGGGCGCCCGCCGTCAGGATTTCCCTCGGCATGTTCCGCGCCAGCCGCGCCGGCGAATTCGGTGCGGTCGATCCCACGCTTCCCGCGCTGATCGGACGGCCGGCGACCAGCCTGAGCCAGGTGCTCGCGGAGGAGTTCGGGGGGAAGTGAGGGCCTACGATCGCCTCAGATAAATGCAACCGAGAGGCATTGCGCCGCACTATCGTCAAATAAAGCTAGGTGTTCGGTCCTGGCATCTGGCGGATCGGATCGAGCTCCAGGAACTCCCAGGCGGTTGGCGTATCCGCCTTGTCGATCAGTTGGGTGACAGCAGTCAGGGTAAGTAACACGCGACGGCTAGTCGCGGGTCAGGCTCATCTGGATCACATCGGTCCGACCCGACCGGAAGCCGGCCTCGCAGTAGGCGAGATAGAAGCGCCAGAGACGGCGGAAGCGCTCATCAAACCCTGCATTGCTTCGGACGATATCGTTCCAGGCGCCCTCAAAGCGTCGCGCCCATTCGGCCAGGGTGTCGGCGTAGTCGCCGCCGAAACGCTCGACGCCTATCTCGCGCAGGCCAGCCTGCGCCAGCACGGACGCCAGCCTCGCCTCGGACGGCAAGCTGCCGCCGGGGAAGACATACTTCTGAATGAAGTCCGTGCGGGCGTCGTACTCCTCGAACAGGTCGTCCTGGATGGTGATGATCTGAAGACCCGCGCGGCCGCCGGACTTCAGAACATCGTGGACCTTTTGGAAATAGGTCGGCCAGTATTCGCGCCCGACCGCCTCGAACATCTCGATGGAAGCGACACGGTCGAACCGGCCCTGGATGTCGCGATAATCGATCAGCCGGATGTCCACCCGGTCGGACAGGCCCGCCTCGAACAGGCATCGACGCGCATAGTCGTGCTGTTCGCGAGAGATGGTGACACCGGTGACCACGGCCCCCACCTCTCGCGCAGCGAACTCGGCGAAGCCACCCCAGCCGCAGCCGATCTCCAGCACGCTGTGGCCCGGCTGCAGGTCCATCATCCGCGCCAAAGCGGCGTACTTGGCGCGCTGGGCGTCCTGCAACAGCTGCCCCGACGCCTCGAAACGCGCCGAGGAATAGGTCATCGAAGGGTCCAACCACGCGCCATAGAAGGCGTTGCCCAGGTCATAGTGGGCATGGATGTTGCGGCGTGATCCACGGCGGCTGTTGCGGTTGAGCCGATGCCCGATCCCGTTGACCAGCTTCATCAGCGGGTTGCCGTCGAACAGGCGTCGAATATGGTCGTAGTTGTTGACCAGGGTCTCCAGCAGCATCGCCAGGTCGGGCGTGTCCCACTCCTCAGCCATATAGCCTTCCGCAAAGCCGATATCCCCGTTCTTCAGAACGCGGGCGGCGCAGCGAGGATCGCGGATGGTCAGGAGGGCGGCATGACCGGACGTCTGGCCCGCCAACTGATGACGGCTGCCGTCCGGCAGAACGAGGGTGAGCCGTCCCCAGGTCCAGTTGGCGGACAGAAGACGCACAAGCACACCCAGAACCGGAGACGCTGTCCGCTGGTCGTTACGCTCGCCATAGAAGGTGGTGGTCATGTCGTCGTGCGACCTTGTGTTTGGGGCGGCGGATGTTCAACGCGCGAGATGGCTCTCTCGCGCCCGCCGCTGGATTGTGACCGGATCGCGGGCCGGCGGCGGCTGGCGCGTCAGGCGAACGCCCTTGAGCCAGAGCTTCAGCGCCTCCCAATGAATGGCGGCCACGACCTTGAGGGTCATCAACGGGAAAGCCAGGACGGCTGACCACAAGGTCCTGTCATCGAGAGAACTACGGTCGCCGAACATGGCGGCGTTGATCAAAATCCCATCGGCGTCCACGCCGTCGATGGACATGTCCAGCCGGTCGCCTGGCGCGTGCCCGCGAAAGACGTAGTCCATCTGCATCTCCATAAAGGGCGAGACATAGAGGGCCTTGGCCGCGCCCTGCCGGATCAGGCCCGCTGCTCCGTCCGTCTCCGGCACCGGAATGACATAGGCGTGCCGTACGCCGAATGTGCTGGTCACCTCATAGACCATGGCCGCCAGACGACCATCGATCTGATGGCAGTAGTAGAGGCTGATCGGATTAAAGACATAACCCAACACGCGGGGCATCGTCAGCAGGCGCACAGGCCCCTCGCCGATGTCGACACCCGCGCGTTTGAGGAAGGCCACGATCTGCGCCCGCAGCGCCACATCGGAGCCATCGCCGTAATCCCGGTCGTGGAAGGACAGCAGGTTAAAACGGTTGCGCGAGAACAGGCGCAGCCGCCGGTCCAATTCGTCGATCTCCGCCATATCCAGCAGCATCCAGAACACGCGATAGTTCAGGCGATGCGCCCTGGGTCGCAGCCGCTGATGCATGACGCCGCCGCGATAAAGAGCGGAGGCCTGGGTCACGCCGCCCTCTCCATCATGCTGGCCGACGACGGCGACAGGTGGATGCGGCCGCTTTCATTCTCGACCGACCAAGGCCGCCGCACCCCGCCCAGCTGTTCGGCCACGGCGAGACCCGACTGAAGACCGTCCTCGTGGAAACCCGCCCCAAAATGGGCCCCGCAGAACCAGATCCCGCCCTGTCCCTGCAAGCTCCACAGCTGCTTCTGCGCTTGAACGGCGGCGGGGTTGAAGATGGGGTGTTCGTACAATTCACTGCGCAGCAGGGTATCAGGGCGCGGCGGACGCGGCGGGTTCAGGGTGACGAACAGGTCCTGCCCCGGCAGGCCCTGAAGCCTGTTCATCCAGTAGGTGACGCATAAGCCGTCGTCGGCGCCGATGTAGTTCCAGCTGGCCCAGGCGCGGCGGCGTTGCGGCATAAGGCCAGCGTCCGTGTGCAGCACCGTCAGATTTCGGCTGTAACGGAAGGCGCTCAGCACTTCCCTTTCGCGATCCGTCGGTTCGGCCAGCATGGCCAGGGCCTGATCGGCATGGGCGCCGATGACGACGTGGTCGAACCGTTCAACGCCGGCCTGGCTGTCATGGACCACCACCCCGTCATCGACCCGGCGCACCGCGGTCACGCCGTGGTCCAGCCGCACGTCGTCGATCTCACGCGCCAGCCGTTCGACATAGACCCGGCTGCCGCCCTCGATCGTGCGCCATAACGGACGCCCAACCAGCTTGAGCAGCCCGTGGTTGCCGCAAAACCTGATGAAGGCCTCCGCCGGATAGTCCATCAGCGTATCGGCGGGCGAAGACCAGATCGCCGCCGCCATCGGCAGCAGATGGCTGTCGCGGAAGGCTTCACTGAAGTTTTCGCGCTTCAGATAATCGCCTAGCGTCAGGTTGGGGTCGCTCAACCCGCCCAGATCAATCGGCGCCTCGCGGTAGAAGCGAAGGATTTCCCCCAACATGAACCAGAACCTCGGACGCAAGACGTTGCGGCGCTGGGCGAACAGACCGGGGGCGGCGTACTCAAACCGACCGTCGTCCAGCGACACGGCGAAAGACATATCGGTCGCGCGGGTCTTGACGCCCAGGTGCTCGAACAGGGCGATCAGATTGGGATAGGTGGCGTCGTTGAAGCAAATGAAGCCGGTGTCGACGGCGACAGTCCCGGTCGCCGCCCCTGCGGTCACAGTATGGGAATGCCCGCCGAGACGATCGGCCTTCTCGTAAATCGTCACCCTGTGGCGCTGCGACATAAGCCAGGCCGAAGACAGGGCGGCGACGCCCGAGCCGACGACTGCGATCTTGAGCGGGCCGTCAGACGGGCGGGCGGACGAATGCGGCATGACGGCTCCGAAACGCGCCCGCACGGTCGCTGCGGGCCTGGTCGGATTACGCAAAGACGTCGCGATCGGATTGCGAATGATCCAGACATTTTGCCGATGCGTATTAGGCTGCATGTATGTCGAGACCACCTTTTTCAAACCGTCCGACAAGACCCGGCGCCCCATGAGCGGGGACCGCCCCTCCCAGGACGCCTTTGCGCATGACCGGCTGATCGAGGCGGTGGCCTTGCGGCGAGATCGCGAAGCCTTCGCCCAGCTGTTCAGCCATTATGCGCCAAGATTGAAGGCCTGGCTGATCAAATCAGGCGCGCCCGCCGCCGCCGCAGAGGACTTCGCCCAAGACGCCATGCTGACGGTCTGGCGCAAGGCGGACCTGTACGACGCCCGCAAGGCCCGAGCGGCGACCTGGATCTTCACCATCGCCCGCAACCGCCGGCTCGACATGCTGCGCCGCGACGCCCGCGCCCTGCCGACGCCCGAAATCGCCCTGTTCGAAACCGAAGTGCAGAGACCCGACGATATCGTGTCCGCGTTACAGGACGCCGAACGCATTCGCGACGCCCTGTCGCGTCTCAAACCCGATCAGGTCGAGGTGCTGCGCCTCGCCTTCTTCCTGGACAGCCCTCATTCCGAAATCGCCCGACGGCTCGACCTGCCCCTGGGCACCGTCAAATCACGTATCCGCAACGCCATGATCAAACTCCGCCTCATCCTCGAACCATCCGAGGAGGCGCCCCGATGAACCCCAATCACAACCCGTCCGAAGAGCGACTGCTCGCCTACGCAGTCGGCTCGCTCAGCCCGCCCGAGGCCGTGGTCGTCGCCGCTCATTTGGCCCTGCGACCCGCCAACGACGCCTGGGTTCGCCATCTTCAGGCCGTCGGCGGTGAGTTTCTGGAGGAGACTGCGCCGATCGCCCTGTCCGCAGACGCTCTGGCCCGCGCCATGGCGCTGATCGAAACCGATGCAGGCGAAGCCAGGCCGCCAGCGCCGCTCAACGACATGCCCGAACTGCCCGAGCCGTTGCGGCGCTACGCCCTCGGGCCGTGGCGTTGGATCGGCCCGGGCATCCGGGCGCGCGACGTCCATGCCCCACGCGACGGCGCCTGCCGGGTCATCCTGCTGGAGATCGGTCCGGGGCGTGAGACGCCGCGTCACACCCATGGCGGGGTCGAACTGACCTGTGTCCTGTCCGGCGCCTACGCCACCGAGACCGAGCGCTTCGACGTGGGCGATCTGGAGGAAGCCGACCACGACGTCCTGCACCAGCCGCGCGTGGTGTCGGACATTCCCTGCCTCTGCGTCGTCGCCTTGGATGGCGAGATCCAGCTCGACGGATGGCTGGGACGGCTGATGCAGCCCTTCGTGCGACTGTGATCGCCCTGCTGCCGCTCTGGTTCGCGGCGGCGCTGTTTCTCGTTCTGGTCATGAGCGCGGCCTGGGCAGTTCAACGCTGCACCGGTCAGGGCGGCTGGGCCGACGCCTTCTGGTCCTTCGGCCTCGGTGCGGCGGGCGTCGGCGTCGCCCTGTTTCCTCTCGGCAGCGCGGCGCCGTCAGAGCGCCAATGGCTGACGGCCGTCCTGATCGGGCTCTGGGGACTTCGGCTGGGCTTGCACATCGCCCGCCGCGCCGCCAGCGAAACCGAGGACGCGCGCTACGCCCGGCTGCGCAGGGAATGGGGCGACGGCTTCGAGGCGAAAATGTTCGGCTTCCTGATGCTACAGGCCGGCGCGGCCGCCTTCCTGGCGCTCAGCGTCCTGTTGGCGGCGCGCAACCCGACGCCCGGGCTGGCCCCAAAAGATGGTCTCGCGACGCTGATCTTCGTGTCCGCCCTGCTGGGCGAAGGCATGGCCGACCATCAGCTAGCTGACTTCAAGCATGATCCCGCCAATCAAGGCGGCGTTTGTGACGCCGGCCTCTGGGCCTGGTCGCGGCACCCCAACTACTTCTTCGAATGGCTGGGTTGGTGCACCTGGCCGGTATTCGCCATTGATGTCAGCGGCGCCTGGCCCTGGGGTTGGCTGGCGCTGACAGGACCTATCTACATTTACTGGCTGCTGAACCATGTATCGGGCGTCCCCTTGCTAGAGGCCCACATGCGCCGCTCTCGGCCCGACGCCTTCGCGGCCTACGCCGCCCGGACTAGCCGGTTCTTTCTTCGCCCGCCCCATCGCTGATCAGCGCTAAGCCAGGCGCAGGACCCGCATGGCCAGGGCGCAGGCGATCGCTGAGGACCCGGCGCTGACGCAGACGCCCCAAGCCATGTCGATTAGCGACAGCTTGAAGCTCCAGCTCTTGAGCGTGGCCAGATTGGTCAGATCGTAGGTCCCATAGGCGAACAGGCCGAACAGCCCGCCCCACAGCAGCGCCTTCTTCCACCCGCCTTCGGCAAGGCCCGGCAAGACGGCAAAGAGCGTTAGGCCCGCCGCATACAGCGCATAGAAGGCGATCGCCGGCGCCAATCTGAAATTTTCCGCCAGCATGGAGCCGATCAGCGGTCGATAAAGCCGGTTCCCCATGCTGCCGAGCCAAGCCGTGTCGATCACGGCGAAGACGATGAGGGTCGCAATGTAAGGTGCAGCTATGTTCATGGCACAGTTCCATAAGCTTCTGCCCCATACGACCGGAAGGGACTGATGGATCGATCTCATGAACATAAATGACAGAACTGCGCCGATTTCGTTGAAAAGGCACAGCCGCCGGTCCGACCTGAGTTAACCAGGGCGGGGCCCTCATGCCACTTGCCAGCAACTGCCTTTTTCGACGGAATCCGCCATGAGCGGAACTCCGGCAGCAGCCGCTTCGAGCTCAAGCGTTTTTGACAACCTGATCCTCATTCAGAAGCGGAAGTTGACCCAGGCCGTCATATAGTTGGCGCTGTCATACCCAGCATCCGTCAGGGCCGGTCCGGCCGCCAGATGCTCGTAGCGGGCCAGCAGACTGGTGCGCGGCGACAGGGTATGGGCGACCTGCAGTCGATAGATCTCGCCGACGCGGCGGCCATCCACGTTCTGGGTGCCCGCATAAGGCAAATCCGTCGCGCGATAGACGGCGTCGCTTCGTGACGCTCGCCATGTGCCTTGCACCTCGGCCGTATAGGTGACGGGGCCGCGCCGAACGCTGACGCTGGGGGCCAGGGCGATCATGTTCACAGGGTTCAACACATTCTGGTAGCTGTAGAAAATCGGCACGCCCTGGGGCGTCACGGCGTTCTTCATCGGCCCGTCGTCATAGGCCCCGCCGCCCGAGCCGTAGTCGAAGCGCAGGCCCACGCGGGGCGCCGACTGCCCCTGCCCCACCGCAATGCTCTGCTGGGTGAAGAGATGCCAGGCGTCGATATCGCGCGATCCATAGCGCCCCGTCTGACGCGCCACGGCCCAGTCGATCGTCACCCCGGCCGCCTGACCCCACAGGCGCGCCCCATGATAGTCGCGATCCTCGGCCGCCGTCGTCGCGCCCCAGCGGCGGGCATCGCTTTCGTAGCGCCAGACGAAAGGATCGAAGAACAGTTCCGACCCTCCGAACCAGTCGCGCGGGACCGCGACGCTGGCCGTGACGCCGCTGAAACGTTCGGCGTCGTCTGCGCGGTCGTCGTCCAGCCCGCTCGTGCCTAAGCTGACGGTTTCGAAGTCGAAGACGTCGGCGCGCCAATAGCGCCCCCGCATCCAGACGCGCGTGCCCTGGAACGGCGTCAGCACCGTCGCGCCGTTCCTGGTGCTGACCATATAGGGCGAGCCGTCGGTGAAGAACTGGCGTCCGTGGCGGGCGCCGATCTCGTATCCGCCGACTTCGCCGTTCACGTCGACGAAGGCCTGGGTCGCGACCAGGTCGTTGCGGATGGCCCCGACCGGATTGCCGATATTGTCGCCGCCGGCGCCGGCATGGGTCATTTCGCCATAGAAGCGGACGTGCCGACCGATGCGCAGATCCGCCCCGCCCGTCAGACGCAGGGTATCCAGTCGCTGATCCGGCGCGTCACGCAGACCGGGGCTGGAGAACCAGGCGGTCCGCGCTCGCATCTCGCCCGACAGGCTCAGCCAGACATCTCCGTCGCCGGTCAGAGGGATGTATTTCAGGTCGTCGAGCCAGTCGTCGCGTTCTTCCGGATCGCGCAGGGCGGACCAGTTTTCGGCCCAACGGCTCTCGGCATAGCCGCCGATGACGGCGCCGACGCCCGTGGCCTTGCGGGGATAGGTTGTCGGAGCCGCCTCGGTCGGCGCGGCGGTCTGAGCGAGCGCAGAAGGGGCGATCAACGAGGCGCCGATAGCCGCCGCGGTCAGCAGGCGGCGACGGAAGGTGGGACGCAGGGTCATGTCATCTCGTCAAGAGATCTGCGCCCCCCCCCCCCCCCGTCCGCTTCGGTCTCCGTGAAGAGGCGGGAGCGGACGAGGGTCGTGGCGCGTGGGTGCAAGGGTGGGACGCCGCGAGGCGTCAGCGCGCGATCACGCCCGTCAGGGTGAGGATCAGCAGGCCGCTCGATGCGAAGATCGAGAGCAGGCCGACGGCGGCGAAAAGGTTCTGCCACCAGGTGTTCTTCAGATCGCCGAGCCGCTGGTTGTTCGCGGTCAGGACCAACAGCACGCCGAGCAGGGGCGCGACCAGCACGGTCATGGCCTGGGCGAGGATGATCAGTTGAACGCGGGATCCGGGCGCGAAGGCCACCACCGCCACGCCGAAGGCCAGGACGCAGGCGACCAGGATTTTGGTGCGGATGGAATCGAACGTTCCCCCCCATCCTAGGCCATCGGACAAGAGCGTGCCGCCCGCCGTGCAGTTGGCCAGCATCGAGGAGAAGGCCGCGCCGAAGAAGCCCAGCACGAAGATGTAGTAGCCCGCCTGGCCCGCCAGAGGCTCGAACACCCCGGCCAGTTGCGGCAGGGTTTCGACCCGCTGTCCCGTGTGACCCAGGACTGCGGCGGCCACCATGATGACCAGGGCGGTCATGATGCCGGGCGCCACGATGCCGGGAATGGTGTCCGACAGGGTGGTGTCGGCGTACTGGTCGCGCCGGACCTTGCGGGCCTGGGTCGCATAGCTGGTGAAGAAGGCCGCGTTGATCGAGAAATTGGTGCCGACCAGGGCGACGATCAGCAGTTCGGCGCCGGGCGGGAAGCTGGGCAGGTTGCCCATCATGGCTGCGCCCCAGTCGGGACGGGCCAGGAAGGCGCTGACGACGAAGCCGACAGCCATGATGGCGACGGGCGTCAGCAGAACCCGCTCGATGGTCCGATAGACGTTTCGGACCAGAAGGATGAAGGCGACGGCCAAGCTCATCACCACGGTCCACAGCACCGGATTGCCGCCGAACAACATCGACAAGGCAAGGCCGGAGCCGGCGGCGTTGCCGACGGAGAAGCACAGGGTGATGAAAAAGACGCCGAGCCCAGCCATAACGCCTACGGGCTTGCCCATTGTCTGTTTGATCGTGCCGATCATCGACACGGGCGAGGCGATGCCGACGCGCACGCTCATGTCGGTGAAGAAGATCATCAGCGCCGTCGAGACGGCGATGACCCAGATCAGGGCATAGCTGAAGGCGCTGCCAGCCTCGATGGCGGAAGCCAGATTGCCCGGCCCGAATTGCCAGGCGCCGGCGATGAAGGCGGGGCCCATCAGAGCCATCTTCGCCATCAGCGAGCGATTGGAGGCGGATTTCGCGGTCGCGGCGGCGGCCGCGCCCTCGGTCACGTCACGGTTCGACATGCCAGTCCTTTCAGGGGCGCGACGGTCCTCGGACCGGCCGGCTCCAGAGTGTTTCTCCCTTGCTCCGTGACTCTTCTGTGGTGTCATCGGAGCGGTGATACGCCCGTCCAGGCGGCGATGTCGCCATCCGAAAGGCGAAAGGTCCCCGCGCCCTTCGACGCGGGGACCCTCAGGTCATTCGGCGGCGATCGCGGCTTGCGAGACCGGGCCGATGCCGGCGGCGTCGAAGGCGGCGAAGATCTCGCGCTCGGCGGCTTCGCCCAGATCCTTGAGCGGTTCGCGGATCGTGGCGTGATCCAGGACGCCGCGCTTCACAAGACCCAACTTCAGGGCGACCGTGCCCTCCATGTGCGAGCCGCGGTGATACACGGCCTTGGTGACCGGCAGCAGCTGTTCGAAGATCTTGCGGGCGGCGGTGTAGTCCTGGGCCTTCCCGGCCTCGATAAGCTTGACCAGCAGCTCGGGCGCGATGTTGCCATAACCGACCAGCAAGCCGTCGACGTCGAACATGGTCGGCAGCAGCCACTCGTCATGGCACGACAGAACCTGCAACTCGGGCGCGGCCTTCTTCAGCTCGGGGATTTCGGTGTACCAGCGCTTCATGTTGCGCACGCCGTTCTTGGTGGCGACGACGCCGTCCTGCGTGGCGATGTCGATCTGGGTTTGCAGATCGTAGGAGGCCTTGGTGGCGTCCGGGTACTGGAACAGGATGCACTGCAGGCCGGACTCCTGCCAGATCGCCTTGTAGCGGTCTTGCGGCGCGCCCTTCTGGAAGCCGAAGCGCAGCCAGCCGTGGTTCGGATACACCAGCGCGCCGGTCGCGCCGGCGGCCTTGCACGCCTTGGCTTCCTGGGCGGCGACCCTGGTGCCCTCGCCCGTGATGCCGGCGATGATCGGCACGTCGCCGCCCACGGCTTCGGCATAGGTTTCGATCAGCTTCAGCCGCTCTTCCATCGTCAGGAAGGTGCCCTCGCCGGCATGGCCCAGAATGACCAAGCTCTTCACGCCCTCGATCGACACCAGCCATTTGGCCAGTTCGGCGTTGGCGGCGTAGTCGACCTCGCCATCGCGAGTGAAGACGGTGACGGGGGCGGGGCTGAGGCCGCGCAGGTCCATGACGCTCATTCGAATTTCCTCTCCAGGACAATTTTCTTGATGGGTACGAACCCACACGGGAACGATACCGGGAACGTTCCCACTTTACATTCGCTTCGGGCCGGGTCAAGCCCATGACAAAAGCGTGCATTGGGGAGCGTCGAACGCGGATGGCGGAGAGATCGGGTGACGGCGGCCGCGTGACCCTCCTCGACATCGCCCGGGCCACCGGCGTGTCCAAGAGCAGCGTGTCCCGCTTCCTCGACGAGCGCGGCACGCAGTCCAATCATCCTACCGCCATCCGGGTGCGCCGTGCGGCGACCGAACTGGGCTATGTGCGCGACGTATCAGCCGCAAATCTGCGGCGCGGCTCCACCGGAATGATCGGCGTCATCGTGCCGCGCCTGACCGACACCGTCATGGCCATGCTCTACGAGGCCCTGTCACTGGCGGCCAACCGGCGCCAACGTTTCACCATCGTCGCCACCACCAACGACGAGCCGGAGGCGAACAGGCGCGCAGTGGACATGCTGCTGGCCCGGGGGGTCGACGGTCTGGTGCTGGCCACCGCACGGGTCGACGACGGCTTCGCCCAGACGCTGACGAAACAGGGCGTGCGATTCTCCCTGGCGCTGAGGACAGACGACATCCATCCGTCATCCGTCGGCGACGACCGTCTGGGCGGGTTCCTGGCGACCCGGCACCTGATCGACCTGGGCCACCGGACTGTCGGTTTGATCGCCGGACCAGGCGACGCATCCAACGCCATCGGCCGGGTCGAGGGCTACCGCCAGGCCATGGGCGAGGCCGGGCTGGAGGTTCGTCCCGAATGGGTCGTCCCTTCCTCTTTCGGCCTGGAGGGAGGCCACGAGGCGGCGCGTCAGCTGATGATGCTGCAGGAACGGCCGACCGCCATCTTCGCCGTCAACGACAACACCGCCATCGGCGCCCTGTCGGCCCTGACGCAGATGGGCCTGTCGGTGCCGAGCGACGTCTCGGTCGTCGGCTACAACGACATCCCGATCGTCAGTCACCTGCCGACGCCGCTCACCACCGTGCGTATTCCATTTGACCAGATCGCGACGCGGGCGCTGGAATTGGTGACCGATGGCGTCGGCGACCAAGGCGACGTCGTCTTTCGCGCCGCCCCGACCCTAATCCCTCGCCGATCAACGGCGCCGCCGGCTCATCGGTAATCCGCAGGGTGCTGTCAGCTTAACCGCCAGCGTATGAAGTCCGCCCAGCCGGCCCCGATCAGGCGACCGCCGCCGCCCAGGCGGCGCTGGCCTCGTCGCGAAAGCGACGAAGGGTAGGGCGGCTGATCAGATGACGCTGGACGTTGAAGGTGTTGTAGATCGCGGCGTGGGTGGTGAGGAATCGTTGCGCGGAGGCCTGGGATTTGAAGCCCTGCTGCTGTCGTTCTCGTCGTCGGATCGGAAGGTGCGAGTTCTCGACCCGATTGTTCTCGCGAAGCCGTCCCGGTCGGTGAATTTCGGTCAGGCCGAGCTGTCGAAGGGCCGATCCGTACGACGCCAGACCGTCAGTCGTGATCTGTTCCGGCTCAACGGGTTGGTTACGCAGCAGGCGACCGAGCAGCTTCAAAGCCGCCTCCGTATCCCGTCGTCTCTGGGCGACGAGATCGAGCACTTCGCCTTCGTCATCGACGGCGCGCCACAGATACATCCGCCGGCCGACGATCCAACAGACCATTTCGTCGAGATGCCAGCGTGGCGACGGCGCCGGTCGGCGCTTCTTCAGCCGCCGGGCGATCAGCGGGCCGAACTTCTTCGTCCAGCAGCGGATGGTTTCGTAGCTGACGTCGATGCCGCGTTGGGCCAGCAGTCCTCCACGTCGCGTAAGCTCATGCTGAAGCGGAAATACAGCCAGACGGCATGGCGGATCACCTCCGCCGGGAAGCGGTGGCGCTTGAACGACAGCGGTTTCCTGAAAGTCGTCTCCGGTCAGCCATTTACGGCGGCCCTCAGTGGAGGCAAGTTAGCGTTAGACTGACAGCACCGCCACCCCGTCCTCCGCGGTGCTGTCAGTCTAACGCTAACTTGCCTCCACTGAACGCACCCCTCCCCTACTCTTTGCTCTTCACCCGGCGAGCGCCTGCCACTCGGCGATGGTAGCCGAGCGTCGGGCTTCGAAGTGGTCTCTGCTGATGAGGTGACGATCCTGATTGAAGTGGTTGTAGAAGGCGGCGTGGACCGCGCTGAATTTCTGCAGTGTCTTTATCTGGCGGAACCGCTGCATGGCCCGCTCTCTTCGTCGGAACGGCAGATGTGAGTTCTCGACGCGGTTGTTCAGCCAGCGGCCCGTTTCCTGTTTTCCGGCCCCGCCGATATCCTTCAAAGCAGCCCTGTAGGATCGCAGTCCATCGGTGACGATCGCTGTCAATCGGCGTCTAAAAGGGACCCCCTATCGGCGTGCAATAGGGACCCCCTTTTGAGGTTCGGGATGGACGTCACGAGCGCACCGCTTGCGAGGGTTGGGGCGTAGGGAGGGCGTAGCCCGACCGGAGGCTCAACCCTCGCCTGGCGTTCTTCGTGGAGGGTTAGCTGCGGTGTTTGAAGCGCCAGCTGTCGTTGCCGGTCTCGACGATGTCGCAGTGGTGGGTGATGCGGTCGAGCAGGGCCGTGGTCATCTTGGGATCGCCGAACACGGTCGGCCATTCGCCGAAGGCGAGGTTGGTCGTGACGATCACCGAGGTCCGCTCGTAGAGCTTGCTGATCAGGTGGAACAGCAGCTGGCCGCCCGAGCGGGCGAACGGCAGGTAGCCAAGCTCGTCGAGGACCACGACGTCGAGGCGGCAGAGGTGAGCAGCCAGCGCACCGGCCTTGCCCAGGCGGGTCTCCTCCTCGAGGCGGTTCACCAGGTCGACGGTGTTGAAGTACCGGCCACGCGCCCCGGCCCGCACGACGTTGGCGATGATGGCGGTGGCCAGGTGGGTCTTGCCCGTGCCGGTCCCGCCGACCAGCACGATGTTGCGCCGGTTCGCCAGGAAGGCGCCGCTGTGAAGCGAGCGCACCAGCCCCTCGTTGATCGGCGTGTCGTCGAACACGAAGGCGTCGAGGTCCTTCACGGCGGGCAGCCTGGCCGCCGCCATCCGGTAACGGATGGAAGCCGCATGCCGGTGGGTCGTCTCGGCGCGCAGCAGGTCGGCGAGGATCTCCATGGTCGTGCGCTTGCGCTGCAGGCCCGTGGTGACCGCCTCGTCGAAGGCTCCGGCCATGCCCTTGAGGCCCAGGCCGGTCAGGGCCGCCATCATCTCATGCCGCTGCATGCATGCCTCGCAAGCTGTCGTAGCGGTCGCAGTCCGCCAGAGGCGGATGCCGCAGCGCCAGGTCATCGGGCGTGACGATGCTCAGCGGCCGGGGCGGTTCGCGCCGGCGCGCCAGGATGTTGAGGATGACGTCGTCGCTGACGGTCCCGGCGGCGAGCGCCTCGCGCGCCGCGGCCTCGACCGGCTCCAGGCCGTCTTCCAGCACCGCCGCCAGAACCCGCACGAACCGGCGATCGGCTTCGTCGCCCGCACCCAGCTTGCGCCTCAGGCGGGCCAGCCCCGGCGGCAACTCCCAGTCCTGGAACGGCGCGCCATTGCGCAGGGCTCCGGGCTTGGTCGCCAGCACCGGGAGGTAGTGCCAGGGATCGTAGAGGGTCCGGTCACGACCGAAGAACCGGCGATGGTCGGCGACGACCTCACCCTCGCAGCGCACGACGATCCGGTCGGCATAGGCGCGGACCTGCACCGTACGGCGCCCGGCCTTCGCCATCACCGAGTAGCGGTTACGGTCGAAGCTGATCAGGCAGGTCCCCGTCACCGCGTGCTCGCTCTCGTGGAAGCCGTCGAACGGGCCCAGCATCGGCTGCAGCGCCGGCCGCTCGGCGGCCAGGGCCTGAGCAACCGTCAGCTCTTTCTGCTCGGGGTGCTGACGCAGCTCGCCCCAGCGCCGGCACTCCGCCTCCAGCCAGCCGTTCAGCTCCTCCAGGCTGGTGAAGCGCAGGCGCGGCTGGAAGAACCGTCCCCGGGCCGTCTGGACCTGGTGTTCGACCTGGCCCTTCTCCCAGCCCGCCGCCGGGGAGCAGGCCGTCGGCTCCACCATGTAGTGGCTCGCCATGACCAGGAAGCGCCGGTTGAACACCCGGTCCTTGCCCGTGAACACCGTCGTCACCGCCGTCTTCATGTTGTCGTAGATCCCGCGCGTCGGCACGCCGCCGAAGAAGGCGAACGCCCGCGCATGCGCGTCGAACAGCATCTCCTGGGTCTCGCGCGGATAGGCCCGAACATAGATCGCCCGCGAGGCGCACAGCCGCATGTGCGCCACCTTCACCCGCATCGGCTTGCCCGCGATCTCCACGTCCTCGTGGCTCCAGTCGAACTGGTAGGCCTCGCCCGGCCGGAACATCAGCGGGATGAACGATGGCGCGTCCGCCACGCCCCGGCGTCGCTTCAGCCGCCACCCCGCCGCGTAGCGCCGGACCGCGTCGTACGACCCGTCGAACCCCTCGCGCACCAGCAGGTCATGAACCCGCGTCATCCGCAGCTTCTCGCGCCGCGGCCGCGCCTCGTCCTCTTCCAGCAGCTCATCGAGCCTGGCCTGGAACGGCGCCAGCCTCGGCAACGGCTGCACCGCCCGCCGATAGGCGAACTCCGCATCCGGCTCCCGGATCGCCTTGCGCACCACCTTGCGCGACAATCGAAGGTCACGCGCGATCGCCTTGATCGCCTTCCCGGACGCAAACTCGCGCCGAATCCTCAACACCGTCTCCAACACCAACATCCCGAACTCGCCGCCTGACATCCGCCAAGCCGCCACCGTTAGACCTCAGGAATGAGGGGTCCTTATTCGACGCCGATCACACCGCTAACGGGGTCCCTTTTCCACGCCGATCCACAAATGTTGAAGGCGCGCCAGCGGCACAGAGCGCGGGGCTCTTCTCGGATGCTGCGGTGGATCTCGAAATTGAACTGACGCGGTCGTGGCTGGAGCTGTCTCTGGTTGATTATGAGAGCGCCAAATTTCGAAATGTCCGGGTGGTGCTGACGCCTGTAAATCGACGGAACCCACGCGAAATCGGCCTGGCGGTTTGCGGCCTCGTCAATGCCCGAAACCGAATGGGCGGCTACAACGGCTTCAAGGCTTTTTACTTCAGCAGCCGTTTTCCCGAAGCGTTCAGAGGTGGGATCGAAGGTTTCGCGGATACGGTCTGCGGGCGGGCTAACTCGCTGAATGCGACGGATTACACCGACCGATTGGTTGCGGGCGATGCAGTGGAGACGGCACGATGATTAGGTCATGTGCGATCATTCTAGTCGGCGGACTTATGGCGGCGGCTTGTAGTTCTGTACCGTCTTACCGTCCGGCACCGCTTCAAACGGCGTCAGGTAAATTAGGCTTTTCCGTTTCGGGAATTGCGTCATTCACGCGGGACGAGGCGAAGGTGACGGAAGAGGTTCGCGCGATGCTGGAAAAATCGTGCGGCGGGGAAGTCGAGCTGCAGAGTATCGTGTTTGCCGACGCCACAAGCCGCGGCGGCGTTCCGCATCTGGCCTATACGGCGCAGGCTGAATGTAAGAGCTGAACGCCCCAGAGGACGGGTCACAGCGACGTCCCGGAGGGGCACCGCTGTTTTCCTTCTAGGCCGGCCTGGGCCCGTCGCGACGCGCATGACCGCGGAGCGTGTTCCGCCCACCGCGACCGATGGCCCAATTGAGGAATTGGCTGACACTATCCACCTGGTCGTCGTGCTTGGCGTTGGGGAAGGTCAGCATTTCGCGCCGTAAATCCTCCAGCCAGGGCGCGTCCCGGGGGAGCTTGGCGAACCCCGAGTAGAGCCGCTCCACCGAACTGTAGAGGCGTTCCGCCTTCGGCAGCCGGGCGTCCGCTCCAAGCCGCATGCAAGATGGGGCGTGGTGGGCTGGGGCGCCTATGCAGCGCATATCCCGCCCAAGGTCTTCCAGGAGGGCGGGGCCTAGCGAGGACTTCTCGACCAGGATGACATCGGCGCGCCAGCGCTTCCGCTCCGAGCGGACGCGATCGAGGAGGTCGGCATAGGCCAGCCGGACGCGGATGACGTCGAGCAACAGCCAACTGGCGCCGTCATGGCCCCAGACCGTACCGACAGAATAGTCAGCGGACGGGTCGGTGGACGCCGCTGGATCCCAGCTGTGCACGACCTTATGCAGGCTGTGCCGTTCCGGACCCTCGTCATAGAACTGGATCCGGTCCCAGCGGACGTAGTCGCCTTCGGTCGGGGTGGGGTTCTGCTGGTACTGGGCCTCGAAGGCGCGGCCGCCCATTTCAGCACGGATCCGCTCCAGCACCTCGCGGGATTCCCGGGCCGGGTTGAGCACGTCTCCGATCCGCCGTGCATGGCTGCGACCATGGGTGAGCGGGATGAGCTCATCGCGGACGGCGATGGACGGTAGGTCCAGATGGCGAAAGCCGCCTTTGGCGGAGAGGTGGGCAGAGACGTCGTCCTCATGCAGGCGCTGCTGAATGGCGATGATGGCGCCGGTCCTCTTATCGTCCAAACGGCTGAGGAGGGTCTCGTCGACGAACCTCTGGGCCTTGGCGCGGGCCTCTGGGAAGGAGGCGTCCTGGGCCTTCATCAGGTCGTCGATGATGATCAGGTCGGCGCCCAGGCCGGTCACCGTGCCGCCAACCGCGGTGGCGTAGCGATAGCCGCCCTGGCGCGTGGCCAGGTCGGCTTCGGTGTCGCGGACGATGGAGCGGGCGGTCTCGGGAAAGACCTGTGCATACCAGGCCGAGTTGATCACCTTGCGGAAGTTGCGTGACAGGGCGGCCGAGAGGTCCTGACCATAGCTGGCGCAGATGATCCGTGTCTCTGGGTGGCGTCCCAGCAGCCAGGCGGGGAAGGCCACTGTCGTCATCACCGACTTCAGATGCCGCGGCGGTACGGTGATCTGAAGGCGGCGGTTAGTACCGTCGGCTATGTCCTCCAACGCCCGCACCATGGCCGAGAGGTACCAGCCGCGCGCGAGGGGCGTGCCGGGATTGAGGGTGGGGAAGACCAGGTCCAGAAAGACGCTGAAGTCCCGTCGCGCGAGGGCGTGGACCATGGCGTCCGCCGGCAAGGGAAGGGTCATGCTGCTCTCCCTTCGCTGAGATCCGCGATGTAGCGGGTGATGATCTCGTCGTACTCGGCCGGCTGAAGTTCGCTCGCTGGCGCCGCTGCCTGTTCCCGGGCCACGGCCGCAGCATCCTCCTGGGCGTATTTCATCAGGGCGGCGAAGGCCTTGGCGTCGCCCTTGGCGGCCTTGTCGACCTGCTGGATGACCGCGACCCGAGCCTTGGACATCATGCGCGTTCGGCCGTTCTGAGTGACAGGGACGGGGCGCTCCAGTTCTTCACGGAACAGGGTGACGAGGTTCTTGGCGCCTTTGGGCCGGCCCTTGGGGTTACCGGATTGGCCGGGCTTGAACTGGGCCGCCTGAGGAGGCCGGCCGTAGCCGACCTCGTAGTGGCGTGGAGACTTGGGAGGTTTGGACATGGATCATCCCCCTCAAGCGGCCGCACGCGTGCGCACACGCGCAGCGGGCAGGGTGATGACGGGCGACGCGGCTGCAGGTGGGGCTGAAGTCGCTTTCAGCCGTTCCGCACGGACCTGGCGGAAGGTCTGGCCGGTAGAGGCCAGGCGCGCTTCTCGGCCTGTGAATTCCTGCCAGCGGATGACGCCGACATCGACGTATTGCGGGTCGAGTTCCGTGGCGCGGCCGCGCCGCTTGCTCTGCTCAGCGGCGATCAAGGTGGTGCCGCTGCCGCTGAACAGGTCCAGCACGACGTCGCCTCGCGCCGAGCTGTCGAGGATGGCGTCGCGGATCAATGACAGCGGTTTGACCGTGGGATGCATCTCCCGAGCCTTGGCCTTGGCGGCGCCGAAGCCGTTGACGCCTTCATAGGTCCAGACGTTGGCGCGGTTGCGGCCATGGACGCCCAGCTCCACCCGGTTGAGGTGCGGCGCGCCGGCCTTGCGGAAGAGGAAGATAAGCTCGTGACGTGAGCGATAGAAGCTGCCCATGCCGCCGGCGGTCTTGTCCCAGACGATCAGGTTGAGCAGGTCCAGCTTGGCGGCTGCAGCGGCCGTGAGCGTGTGGCTCATGTGTCGCCAGTCCATGCAGTAGTAGCAAAGGCCGCCGTCCATCAGGGTCTCGGCGATGCGCATCTGCACCTGGGTGTTGAAGCCGGTGAACTCGTCGTCGCTCATTTCGCCGGACGCCATGACGAACTCGCCGTGTTTGCCGCCGCTGGTGACATGGCCGGCCACGGCGACATTGTAGGGTGGGTCGGTGACCACGACCCGGACCTTCTCGCCTTCCAAGAGCACGGCAAAGCTCTGGGGATCGGTCGCGTCGGCGCACAGCAGCCGATGATCCCCGAGCAGCCAGAGGTCGCCGACCTGGCTAACCGGCGTGTCGGCCAGATCCGGTAAGCGATCGCCCTGGTCGTCGCGGTGGCTGTCGCCGCCGAGAATGATGGCGTCGATCTTGGCGGGGGAGAAGCCGGTGACCTCCAGGCTAAAGCCGAGGTCGAGATTCGACAGCTCCTGCAGTTCGATCTTCAGGGTCTCGGCGTCCCAGCCGGCCAACTGACCCAGCTGGTTCTCGGCGATGGCGAAGACGCGCAGGGCGTCGTCGTCCAGATGGCTGACGCGGATGCAGGGAACGTCGGTCATGCCAAGCTGGCGGGCCGCTTCGACCCGACCGTAGCCGGAGATGATCTTGTCCTCGGCGTTGATCAAGACCGGGACGAGGAAGCCGAACTGCCGAATGGCGCCGGCCAGGGCTGTGATGGCGCTCTTCTTGTGGATGCGCAGTTTGCGAGACAGGGGCGCCAGACCCGCGATCGGTCGGTTCTCGATCGCCAAGGCGAGGGCAGGAGGCAGTTGCGGCGTCGGGGACGCAGTGGAGTTGTCAGAGGCCATGTCGGCTCTCCTTCTAACTGGGCGTGCGGGTGCGATCGCGGGACGCGTTCGGCGGCAGCCGTGAGTTGATGGAAAAGCCGTTGAATGCCCTGCGAGCCTATGGGCTCTGTGTTCTGCCAACGGTGTCGATCGCTCGACGGAAGGCAGGTGGGCGTCGTACGGCCGCCCTGCAAGGCGACGCTTCGAATATTCCGATGAGCGGCTGGACTTGCGCAGCATTCGAAGCGGTAGTGATCTCGTTCCCGCCCGGCCTTCCGGGCTCAGGTCAGTAGGGCGCAAGCCGCGCTCGCTGACCTGAAGGAACTCCCCATGTCATCATCCAAGACGCCGGCTACCGCTGCGGCGCCCGCCCCGACCTCCAAACTCGATCGTCTGATCGCCCTACTGCAACAGGCCGACGGCGTGAGCATGCCGGCCATGATGACGGCCACCGGCTGGCAAGCGCATTCGGTCCGCGGCGCCCTGGCAGGCGCTTTGCGTAAGAAGGGCCATGCGGTTCGAAGCGAGAAATCGGAAGGAGGCCGCATTTGGCGCATCATCCAGGCGGAGCCGCAGGCGTGAGCGCCGAAATGACGCAACTGCTGGCGGCGATCCAGGACATGGGCGTGGACGGCTTGAGGTCGGTCTGGAGGGAGCGGCTCGGCGAGCCGCCCCCGATCCGCTCGCGCGACATCCTGCGCAGGGCGCTGGCGGAACAGCTGCAGACGACGGCTGCGGGTCGGGATGCAGTGCTGGATCGGCGGCTGGCCAAGGTCGCCGCCCAGCATCGCACCGGATGCAAACCCAAGGTGCGGACGACAACCTTCAAGCCGGGTTCGACCTTGGTGCGGGAATGGCAGGGTGAGCGCCACCAGGTCGAGGTGGCGGCCGACGGCTACATCTGGAATGGCCAGAAGCACGCCAGCCTGTCCAAAGTCGCGCGCTTGATCACAGGCGTGCGTTGGAACGGGCCTCGGTTCTTCGGCCTGCGCGAGGGCGAAGCCGCATGAAGACGCCCGCCCGTCCAATCCGCTGCGCCATCTACACCCGCAAGAGCACCGAGGAGGGGCTGGAGCAGGACTACAATTCGCTGCACGCCCAGCGCGACGCCTGCGCCGCCTACATTCTGTCCCAGGCTGGCGAAGGCTGGACCCTTTTGCCTGAGGTCTATGACGACGGCGGATTCAGCGGCGGCAATATGGAGCGGCCGGCGTTGAAGCGGCTGATGGCGGAAATCGAGGCGGGTCGGATCGACGTGGTCGTGGTCTATAAGGTCGACCGTCTGACGCGGGCGCTGACCGACTTCTCTCGGATCGTGGACGTCCTGGACAAGGCTGGGGCCAGCTTCGTCAGTGTGACCCAGGCCTTCAACACCACCACCTCCATGGGGCGGCTAACCCTGAATGTGCTGCTGTCCTTCGCGCAGTTCGAGCGCGAGGTCACGGGCGAGCGCATCCGCGACAAGATCGCCGCCAGCAAGAAGCTGGGCATGTGGATGGGGGGCGGGGTCCCGTTTGGCTACGATCCGGACGGCCGCACCCTCAGCATTAACCCCGCCGAGGCCGAAACGGTAGGCGGCATCTACCGTCGCTACCTGGAGCTGGGCTCGGTGCACCTGCTATGCCGTGAACTGGCCGACCAGGGCGTTCTATCGAAGCGAACCGTCAGCAAGGCCGGCGTGGTGCGAGGCGGCGTGCCGATCGAACGGGGGGCGTTGTTCCATATCCTGCGCAACCGCATCTATATCGGCGAGATCCCTCACAACGGCGCCCACTACCCAGGTCAGCATCCGGCCATCGTCGATCGCGACCTGTTCGACGCCGTTCAGGCCAAGCTCGGTGAGAAGCAGCGTCGGCCACGAGCGAAGGGGCAGCCACGCCGCTCCCATACGGGCGCGCCCCTGACGGGCTTGATCTACGACAGCGCCGGCAACCGCATGTCGCCCGTCAGCTGCTCGCGCAAGAACGGCGCGACCTACCGTTATTATGTTTCAACCGCGATCCAGTCAGGAGCGCCGGATAAGGCGGGCGCGTGTCCGCGGGTGTCGGCACCGATCGTGGAGCAAGCCGTTGCGGACCACCTCCAGAATTTGGGGCTCTGCCGACCGATCGACCTTGCGCCCGATTGGCCTCGCGTCCGCGACCTGGTTGATCGCGTAGAGGTCTGCGCCGAAGCCCTGACGGTCGTGCTCGATGCTGAGAGGCTCGATCTGGCGACGCGCGATCTCCAGGGGCGCGAGCGCGTTGTTCTTGAGCAGCTTGAACGGCGCGACGACGGGGTCGTGATTACCATCCCGATGCGCATCCAGAGGCGCGGCGGAAGCAAGATCGCCGTCGGCCCTCAGGGTCAGTCCCCTTTGCATAAGGCGGCGGTGTATCCCGCCTTGAGCTCGGCCCTGATCCGAGCGGAATCCTGGAAGCGCAAGCTGCTGGTCGGCGAGGCTTACAGCCTTGAGAGCATCGCTAAAGCCGAGGGGGTAAAGGCCGCTTACGCCGCGCGCCTGATCCGAACCGCCTTCCTGGCGCCGGATCTGAAGCAGGCCATCCTTGATGGCGATCAGCCTGAGGGCCTGACCCTGCAGAGGGTGATGACCCAGGACGTTCCGCTCGACTGGGAAGCGCAGCGGCGGTTCTATCGCGCCTGATGCGTTCGACGCCCTCGATCCCTGTTTAGGGCGAGGGCGTTCCCTGTTTTGCAGATTATTTTCCCTGTTACGTCGTTTTGAATTCCCTGTTCCTGCCGCGGGAATTCGAGGCCTAGGATATCTGCTGTAGCCCGCCGCACCTGGGTTTGCGCGGCGGTTCTTTCGTTGCGGCGACCACGAGAACTGAAGCGATTCCCTGTATTTCCCTGTAAACAGGCAAGCGCCTTTGTCGGGCGCAAACCCAACCGACCATCGGCAAACGGAGACGGGGGCGCGATAATGGCCGCTGAACAGGCGCGTTCAGTCGCGGCGGAGACGCCAGAATCGTCTCTGCTTCCGTGCAGGCCACGGTAATGTCGGGGTAATTTTCAGAAAAACAGCGAACCGTCAGTCAGCGACTGACGGCGTGGCGGACAGAGAGGGATTCGAACCCTCGGTAGGCTTTCACCTACACACGCTTTCCAAGCGTGCGCGATCGACCACTCCGCCACCTGTCCGTTTCACGCCAGTTCGTACGCGCCGCCGGAGGTCGATCCGGCGGGAGGCGGGCCTGATAGAACACCCTCGCCTCCTCGGCAAGCGCCTGTCGCGTCCCCATATGGCGATCAAAGCCATTTTCCGACGAGGGATCCGCAAATGTTGTTCAAGAAAAGCGCCGAACTGCCCACGCCCGAGACCGCTTTGCCTGGCCGCGCCGAGCCGCTGGCCACCGACGCGACTCATTTCGTCAGCGGGAATCCGCTGAAAGGCCCCTATCCCGAGGGGTTCCAGACGGCCATCTTCGGCATGGGCTGTTTTTGGGGGGTGGAGCGCATCTTCTGGCGGACGCCGGGCGTGTGGGTCACGTCGGCCGGCTATTCCGGCGGGATCACGCCCAATCCGACCTATGAGGAGACCTGCACGGGCCGCACGGGCCATACGGAGGTGGTCAAGGTGGTGTTCGACCCGTCCGTCGTCACCTACGCCGAACTTCTGAAGATTTTCTGGGAGAACCACGACCCGACCCAGGGGATGCGCCAGGGCGCCGACGTGGGCACCACCTATCGCTCGGCCATCTATACGTTGAACGCCGAACAGCAGGCCGAGGCGGAAAGCTCGCGCGACGCCTATCAGGCCGCCCTGACCCAGGCCGGCCGCGGCGCCATCACCACCGAGATCGAGCCGGCGGGCGAATACTATTACGCCGAGGGCTATCACCAGGGGTATCTGGCCAAGAATCCGGCCGGCTATTGCGGCATCGGCGGGACGGGCGTGGTCTGCCCCATCGGCGTGGGCGTCGCGGC
The DNA here is from genome assembly GCF_055809335.1 of Brevundimonas sp. D3-1P. Taxonomy (NCBI): domain Bacteria; kingdom Pseudomonadati; phylum Pseudomonadota; class Alphaproteobacteria; order Caulobacterales; family Caulobacteraceae; genus Brevundimonas; species Brevundimonas sp. D3-1P. Next base: position 3,214,076 of record NZ_CM147908.1, on the reverse strand, counting down.
CTGACGCCGGGATGCGGCTGCCGGCTTTCGCACGCGACTGCGTCGGCCTATGACCGACGAAAACTCGGGAGCAGCCATGTCCGCCTTCGTCCATCCTGACGAGATCCGCAGCCAGTTCTCGGCCGCCCTGTCGGCCATGTACCGGGCCGAGGTGCCGCAATACGGCGACCTGCTGACGCTGGTGGCCGACATCAATGCGCAGGTGTTGAAGGCGGATGCGGCCCGAGCGGATCGGCTGGCGGCGTCGGGCGAACTGGCCCGGCTGTCGGAGGAGCGCCACGGCGCCATCCGCGTCGGCGCGGCGGAGGAACTGGCGACCATCGCCCGCGCCTTCGCCGTCATGGGGATGGCGCCCGTCAGCTATTACAACCTTGCCCCGGCCGGGGTGCCGGTCCATTCCACCGCCTTCCGCCCGGTCGATCCGGCGGCCCTGGCGCGCAATCCGTTCCGGGTCTTCTGCTCCCTGCTGCGGCTGGAGCTGATCGAAGACGAGGCGCTGCGGGCCGAGGCGGCCGAAACCCTGGCCCGACGCGACATCTTCACCGCCGCAGCCCGCGACCTGATCGCAACGGCCGAGGCCCAGGGCGGGCTGGACGAGGATCAGGCCGACCGCTTCGTCGCCGAACTGCTTGAAACCTTCCGCTGGCACGCCGAGGCGACGGTCAGCGCAGCGACCTACGACCGCCTGGTCGCCGCCCACCGTCTGATCGCCGACGTGGTCAGCTTCAAGGGGCCGCACATCAACCATCTGACGCCGCGCACCCTGGACATCGACGCGGCCCAGGCGGCCATGCCCGCGCGCGGCATCACGCCCAAGGAAACCATAGAGGGGCCGCCCGCCCGCGCCTGCCCAATCCTGTTGCGCCAGACCAGCTTCAAGGCGCTGGAGGAAGCCATCGCCTTCCCGGGCGAGGACGGGACCACCGCCGGGACCCACACCGCCCGCTTCGGCGAGATCGAGCAGCGCGGCTGCGCCCTGACGCCCGCCGGCCGCGCCCTCTACGACCAGGCCCTGGCGACGGGCGACTTCTCGGCCCTGCCCGACGACTGGGACGCGCTGCGCCGAGGCGAACTAGCCTGGTTCCGCTATCGCGCGACGCCCCAGGGTCTGGCGATGCGGGTCGAGACCGCCGATCTGGACGCCCTGATCGCCCGGGGCCATGTCGCCGCCGAGCCGATCACCTACGAGGATTTCCTGCCCGTCAGCGCCGCCGGCATCTTCCAGTCCAATCTGGGCGCCGAGGCTCGCCAGAGCGCCTACGCCGCCGATCCCGCCCGCGCCGCCTTCGAAACCGCCCTGGGCCGCCCTGTCCTGGACGAAATGGCCCTGTACCGCACCGAACAGGACGCCTCCATCGCCACGACCTTGAAGGCGCTGGGCGTGGCCGAGACGGTGTGATCTTCGATCTCGCGACCCAGATACGTAAACCGTCGCTTGACACTTGTCATTCTTGACGCGACACTGGGCCGGTGGAGATCGCCAGCATCAGGCACAAGGCGTTGCGCCAGTTCGCCGAAACAGGCCGGACCAAGGGCCTGCCGGCCGCCCTCATCGGGCGTCTGACCAATATTCTGACCTATGTCGACGCCATAGCCGAGGAAGACGAGCTGTTGAGTCCGCCCAATTTCGGCGCACATCGACTAACAGGCGACCGCGCGGGATTCTGGTCGCTGACCCTGACACGCAACTGGCGGCTGACCTTTCGCGTCACCCCGTCCCTCGAGATCGAGGATATGGATTTGGAGGATTATCACTGATGGCCATTCGTCTTCATCAGACCTTCGCCGTTCACCCCGGTCCTTGGTTGCGCGATGAAATCGTGACGCCCAAGGGACTTGGCGTCACCGCCCTGGCCGAGGCCTTGGGCGTCACTCGCCAGGCCGCCAGCAGCCTGCTGAACGGCCGGTCGGGCGTTTCCGCCGAAATGGCGATCCGTTTCGAGAAACTGTTCGGCGTCAGCGCCGACACCCTGATGCGGATGCAGGCCCGCCACGATCTGTCCAAGGCCCGCGCCCATGAACAGGATATCCGGGTTCGTCCGCTGGCCGCTGCCTGAACGCCTTCCCGCCGCTCGCGTCCCCCGAGACCATCCGTCGTCTTGCCTGACCGTTCGGGCGGGATCATAGACGCGGCCGTGAACCCGTCCGCCTCCTCGACCCAGCGCCGTTACGATCTCGACTGGATCCGCGTCGGCGCCTTTTGCCTGCTGATCCTGTATCATGTCGGCCTAGTCTATGGCGTCTATGACTGGCACATCCACAGCGCCCACACCTTCGCGTGGATGCGCGAGGCGATCCTGATCACCAATCCCTGGCGGCTGACGCTGCTGTTTCTGGTGTCGGGCGCGGCCTTGCGCTTCATGACCCTGCGCCGCACCCCGCGCCAGGTGGCCCGCGCCCGCTTCGAGCGGCTGGTTCCGCCCCTGCTGTTCGGGGCGGTGGTCCTGGTGCCGATCCAGTCGTGGATCGAGGCCATGGACAAGGGCGGCTGGCCGAACGGGCTGTCCGGCTATCTGGCCTGGATGGGGCGCGAGTTCAGCCTCGGAGGCCTGGCGGACGGGGTGCCGGTCAACCACCTATGGTTCATCGTCTATATCGCCGCCTACAGCGTCGTGACCATCCTGCTGTGGCGCCAGCCCGGCCTGATCGACCGGCTGGGCGATTGGCTGCAGAATCATCTGGCCGGGCCGCGCCTGCTGGTCCTGCCGATCCTCTATCTGATCGCCATCCGCATCGGACTGTTTCCGTGGTTCGGCGTCACCAACGTCCTGCACTGGGACTGGTACAATCACGCCCTGTCCCTGGCCGCCTTCGTCTTCGGTTTTTCCATCGTGGGCCGCGAAAGCCTTTGGCGGGACATGGAGCGGTATCGCTGGCTCGCCCTGGGCCTGGCCGCCGTCGCCCTGCCGGTCATGATGGTCCAGGTCTGGCATCCGGGCGGGCGCGCCTTCTGGGGCATACCCAAGGCCGTCGTCTACGGCGTCGACCAATGGGCGACCATCGTCGCCATCCTTGGCTTCGGCTCGCGGCATCTGCGGGCGCGGGGCGGGCCGGTGCTGAACTATCTGACCCAGGCCACCTTCCCGCTTTATCTGGCGCATCAGACCATCCTGGTCGCCGCCGTCTGGATCGTCCGCCCCGCCGCCCTGCCGGCCTGGCTGGAAGCCTTGTTCCTGGTCGCCGTCACCTTTCTGGGCAGTCTTGCGGTCTATGAGGTGGTGCGCCGCATCCCCGCCATCCGGCCGCTGTGGGGGCTGAAGCCGCTGGACGGCCGGCCCTGGCCGCTGGACCTGAAGGCCCTGCTGCGGCCGCCCCAGCGGTACCACCGTCGCCGCCGCCTGTTGGGCGTGGGGGTGGCGGCGCCGCTGCTGGCCCTGACGGTGGTCGCCGCCGCCATCGCCGCCTATCCCGGCTTCGACAACGCCACCCAGTATCTCAGCGAACTGGGCGGCGCCTCGGCCAGCGCCCCGATCATCTTCAACGGCGGGGTCTTCGTCGCCGGGATCATGGCGGGCCTGGGGGGGATCGGCTTCGGCCTGGCCGTCTACGCCCTGACCGGCGCGCGCGTCGCCGGCTGGGTGATCGTCGTCGTCTTCGTTCTGGCGGGGACGGGCATGGCGGGATCGACCCTCTATCCCTGGCCCGATCCGCGCCACATGGTCATCAACTTGGCCCTGGGCATCCAACTGGCGCCGCTGCTTCTCCTGTGGGGACTGCACCGTCGACGCGACATGCCCCGGCTGAAGGTCTTTCTGGCGGCGACCTTCGTAGTCATGGCCGTGCTGACGGTCCTGACCAAACACCTGATCCTGCCGGGCGCGGTCAACGACGCCAACGTCGGCTGGTGGGAACGGCTCTACGCCCTCGTCCTGGTGGGCTGGGTCGGGGTTGCGGCCTGGGTTCTGGACCGTAAACTGCTGGCTCACGCCACAGAGTCGCCGCCGCCCCGCCCGGCTTCCGCCGTCTTGGACGTGCCGGCCTAGAAAACCCCGAAAATAATCGTCGGTATCAACATTGCGTGATTGAAAATCGCGCGAATGTGATCGAGTATGGGGAACGTGTTGCAGCGCAGCACTCCGCGCCTTTCCTGCCTTCGGAAAGACGGTCGGTCAACACGGGGGCGTCCAGAGCGGCATGAACAAGCTGGCGGTCCGGCCTGTCGAACAGGCTGAAATCGAGACGATCGAAACGGGCCACGGGTCGTCCTGGTCCTGGCTGCCCGACGCGGCGCCCCTGGCCATGCCGGTTCAGTCGCTGACCGCGCCCGAGGCCGTGGCCGAACGGATGCCCGCGACCTCGCCGCGCACGGTGGCCCTGCGTCGTCTGGCGCTGCTGGCGGGCACGGCGGTCCTGACCGGCCTGTCGGCCATCACTCCCTTCTACCTCTACGCCCGCAAGGGGTGGGACGGGACCGAGATCGTGGCCTTCGGCCTGTTCATGGTGCTGATCACCGCCATCTCCTGCTGGTTCGTCAGCGGCCTGATGGGCCTGTTCGTCATGATGCGCGGCAAGGACCAGCAGGATCTGGCCTTCTCGCCCCATCCGGCGACGCCGCGCACGCGCACGGCCCTGCTGATGCCGCTGTACAACGAGGACGCCCGCGCCTCCTTCGCGCGCCTTGGCATGATCGACCAGGCGCTGGCCCGTCTCGGCGCGTCCTCGGCCTTCGACATCTTCGTGCTCAGCGATTCGACCAAGGACGAGGCCGCCGCGTCCGAGCGTTCGGCCTTCCAGGCCTTCCGCCTGGCCGCCAACTCCAAGGCCTACTACCGCCGCCGCACCGACAACGCCGAGCGCAAGGCCGGCAATCTGGCCGAATGGGTCCGCCGTTTCGGCGGCGCCTACGAGAACATGATCGTTCTGGACGCCGACAGCACCATGGCCGGGGAGACCCTGCTGCGCATGGTCGATGCGGTGGAGCGCAATCCGGGCGTCGGCCTGATCCAGACAGCCCCGGTCATCATCAAGGCCCGCACCATCTTCGCGCGCGTGTCGCAGTATTCGGTGCGCCTGTACGGCCGCGTCGCCGCGGCGGGCCTGGCCTACTGGACCGGTTCGGAATCCAGCTATTGGGGCCACAACGCCATCATCCGCACGCGCGCCTTCGCCGCCTGCTGCGGCCTGCCGCATCTGAAGGGCCGCAAACCCTTCGGCGGCCATATCATGAGCCATGACGTCGTCGAGGCCGCCCTGATGCGCCGCGCCGGCTGGGCCGTCCACGTCACCGCCTCGCTGGACGGATCGTGGGAAGAGACCCCGCCCTCGATCACCGACTTCATCCGCCGCGACCACCGCTGGTTCCAGGGCAATCTGCAACACCTGGGCCTGATCACGGCCAAGGGCCTGTCGCCGATGAGCCGCCTTCAGCTGCTGATGGGCTGCATGGCCTATCTGTCCTCGCCCCTGTGGCTGGCCTCGCTGATGACCGGCCTGTTCATCCAGATGTTCTATCCGGTGGACTGGTCCAGCTTCTTCTACATCCTGAATCCGCAGTTCACGCCCTTCATGCTGGCCTCCTTCCTGTCGGGCATCCTGCTGATCGGGCCCAAGTTCATGGGCGCGGCCCTGGTGCTCAGCCGCCCGGCCGAGCTGCGCGCCTTCGGCGGCCGCCGCGCCATCGCCCGCGGCATGGCGGCCGAGATCGCCCTGTCCGCCATCCTGGCCCCCATATTGATGGTCGCCAACACCAAGGCCTTCATCCAGATCCTGTCGGGGCACGACACCGGCTGGTCGACCCAGCAGCGCGAGGCCGACGGCCTGGCCTGGTCGGACGCCTTGCGCGCCATGCGCTGGCAGATGATCGCCGGGGTCGGCTTCATCGTTCCGCTGTGCGTGCGCCCCGACCTGGCCACCTGGTTCGCCCCGATCGTCCTGCCGCTGCTGCTGGCCGCGCCGATCGCCGTGTGGACCTCGCGCGTCCGCTCGGGCGACGCCCTGGCCCGGAAGGGCTTCCTGGTCACGCCGGCCCAGGACGGCGTCAGCGTCTCGCCGGCCGTCCTGCATACGCCCCGTTCGCCGCTGCGGGCGGTCGCCGGGGGCGTCCTGGCGCCCGTCGCCGCCCCCGCCATGGTTCCGGCCCGCGCGCCGGAACTGTAGTTCCACCGATGCGTGGCGGCCACAGTGCCGCCACAACCGTTACGGTCACGCTCGACGCGAACGCAACTTCGCATCACCTTGGGCTCCTGATCTTTCGGGGAGATATGATTCATGGCCAAGTCCGATGGTCCCGATGCCAAGCCCGATCTGCGGCTCGTGGCGGCCGAGGCCGAAATCTACAATCTGATGAAGGCGCCCGAGACCACGGCCGAGCGCGTCAAGCGTCTCCAGCTCGAAGCCCACGCCCTGGCGCTGGAAGAGGTCGAGGCGCTGGAGAAGCTGCTGCTGGACGCCGCGTCCAAGGCCAGGGCCATCGCCGACGGCGGCGACGCCTATCCGGTCGGCGCGCGTGAACTGGCCTCGCGCCTGGCGACCGACCTGCCCAACCGCGCCGAAACCCTCCGGACCATCATCCACCGCGTCAGCTGATCGTCCCGACGGGAACGCCTGTCCGCCTCGCCCGCTTTCTGAAGACCAAGTCCTTCAGGAGCCTTCGATGACCGACACCGCCCGCGCCGACGCCGTCGCCGACCACGAACGCGCCATCCAACGCGACATCGACGCCAAGGACGCCCGTTCGGGTGACGCAGAGTCCTCGGGCGCGGTCCAGGCCGGCGCCCGCCCCTATCCCGAACCGCCCTTTCCCCAACAGCACCAGACCAAGCCCGGCGACGAGGCGGCCCTGGACCCCGCGCCCCTCTATGACGCCCCCTTCTGGAAGGGATCGGGCAAGCTGGACGGGTTCGCCGCCCTGATCACCGGCGCCGATTCCGGCATCGGCCGCGCGGTCGCCGTCCTGTTCGCGCGAGAGGGCTGCGATGTCGTCATCTGCCATCTGGACGAAGAGGCCGACGCCGAAACGACCAAGGCCGCCGTCGAGGCCGAGGGCCGCCGCGCTCTGGTGCTGAAGGGCGACGTGTCCGACCCCGCCTTCGCCGAGGCCGCCGTCAAGGCCACGCTGGACGCCTTCGGCCGCCTGGACGTCCTGGTCCCCAACGCCGCCTTCCAGGAGCACGTCGCCGCCTTCGAGGATCTGACCTACGACCATTTCGACCGCACGCTGAAGACCAACCTCTACGGCTATTTCAACATGACCAAGGCGGCGGTCCCGCACATGAAGACCGGCGGAGCCATCGTCATGACCGGCTCCGTCACCGGGCTTCAGGGCAACAAGGACCTGCTGGACTACTCCCTGACCAAGGGCGGCATCCACGCCTACGCCCGCTCGCTGGGCACGCATCTGGCGCCGCGCGGCATCCGGGTGAACGTGGTCGCCCCCGGCCCGGTCTGGACCCCGTTGAACCCCGCCGACAAGGACGCCGAGACGGTCTCACAGTTCGGCGCCAAGACGGTGATGAAACGCCCGGCCCAGCCCGAGGAGATCGCCCCCGCCTACGTCTTCCTGGCCTCGCCCCAGATGTCCAGTTTCATCACCGGGGAAATCCTGCCCATCGTCGGCGGCTATTCGGGCGGTTAGGGGAGGCCGACGATCCAGGAGTTCTTGCCGGCGGGGGTCCAGGCCTCCGTCGGCGCCCAGACGTTTCGACCGCCACGCCAACGCGCCTGAAGAAATTCTTCGGGCGCCACATCCACCCCTTCCAATAAGGCTTCGCAGCTGATGCCGTTCACGCGCGACCGAAGCCCAACGGCAAGCTCGCCTTCGCCCGTCGGCGTCAGCCAGTCTTCCTTGAAATCGCGCGACAGGCCGAACCAGGCGCCGGCCGTCCGTACCGGTTCCTCATTGACGATCAATCGATCCTGCGCCCATCCCCTCCAGGCGAAGGCGTTCTCCACGCGAACGATCGAGTTGCCGACGTGATAGACCCAGGCCTGTCCGATCAAATACATCCGGCCACATTACAGCGAACGCCGACCTCCGCCCTGCGACCTAAGCGCCGATTCCTACGCCAGCACATCGTCATAATCGGGATGCCGCTTGTGCCAAGCGACGGCGTAGCTGCATCGGGGAAACAGCTTCAGCCCCGTCTGACGCGCATGGTCGCCGAGGGACTGCATGAACCGCGCCGCCGCGCCCGAGCCGCGCAGCGACGGCTCGGCCTCGACGTGCAGGATGACCCGCGCGTCGCCCTTTACAGCATAGTCGGCCCAGACCAGGCCCGCGCCCTTGTCGTCGTCGAACGCCTGTTCGAACCGGTTATCGCTTTCGACGTCTTTGAACTGTCCCATCTGGATCTCCTTTGACGGATCAACCGCCAAGGCCGTCGGGACGTTCCGTCAGCGTCAGATCGGCTTGTCGTTCAGCAGGTTCAGCAGGCCGATCACGCTCTTTATCGTGAACCAGACGCTCAGCAGGAACCACAGAAGCAGGAACAGCAGCAGAAAGGGTATGCCGATCAACACCAGCGAGGCCAGGGCGCTGACGAAGATCCCGACCCAGGCCGCGATCGTCCACCAGAACACGGACCAGAACAGGGCGATCTGGGCGTCGATGTGCTGTCGCGCCACCCCGGTCGCCGTCCCGCGCGAGACATAGGACACGACCAGGCCGATCAGCACCAGCACGTTCGCGCTGGGGATCGAAAGGATGAACAGCGCCCAGGCGATCAGAGCGCCCACCTTGCCTTCCGGTTCGCGGCCGGCGGTGAAATCGGGGGCGTTGGTCATGATCGTGCCTCTCTCAGAACAGCCAGCTTCGGGGATTGGGAACGGCCTGGCCGCTCTTCAGTTTCAACACGCCGTAGGCGCCGCGGGCCAGGATCCAGACCGCCACGGCGAACAGGACCACGACGCCGATGTTGACGATCACCAGAACCGCCCCGACCACGGCGGCCGCGACCGCGCCCAGCAGGGTGCGCCGCTGATACAGCGCATGGCTGGCCTCCAGCGCGTCGACAGGCGGGTCGCGTCGCATCACCGCCAGCAGGGCTGCGAGGCACGACAGTCCAAGCGTCGGCGTCGCCAGCAGGATCAGCACATAGACCGCATACAGCCGCATCGGCGCCACCGGCCCCGGCGCCCGTGCGATATCGCCCCGTTCGCCGCCGCTCAGTCGGTGGCGCATCGCCGCGTGCGGACCGGCGGCGCGGGCGGACGAAGGGGGGGCGAAGCGGGCGACCGGCTGCACCCCCTCGTTCCGGTCGTACGGCCCCGTCGCGTCGGACAGCGGCGGATCGAACAGGTCCGGCTCATGGACCTCCGGTTCGGGCCTCGGCTCCGGCACGCGCGCCCGCCCGGCCAGCGAGGCGGGCGAGACGAAACCGACATGGGCGTCGTGATCGTGCTCGTCCTGCGCGTCGGCAGGGGTCTTGGGATCGCCGGGTTCGGCCATGAACAACGCTTCTCTCGCGCCGCGCCTGCGGCTGGACTCAACCCCGCGACAATGGCGGCGGGGCCGCCTGGACGCAACCGGGCTTTACGCCTCACCGCGCCAGCACGATCTCGCAGCCGGGGGCGATCACGGCGGCCAGGGCGCCGGGCTTTTCGATCCGCACCGTCGCGCGCCGCACCCGTCCGTCCGCCAGGCAGGCCCGCGCCAGCCGTTCGGCGAAGGTCTCCACCAGGCCGACGTGCCCCTGTTCGGCAATGGCAAGCGCCGCATTGGCCACGGTCTCATAGTCGATGGTGTCGCCCAGCCGCTCGATGGATCGCGGCTCCAGCTCCAGCGTCACGTCGATCGTCAGCCGCTGCAGCCGCCCGTGTTCGTGGTCATAGACCCCGATGCCCGCCTCGACCACCAGCCCGCGCACGAAGACGCTCAACCGTTCGAAACGCGGCTCGTCCGCCGGGAAGGGCGAAACCTGCGACGACTGGACCACGCGGCCTACTCCTGGATGTCGGGGGTGCGCCAGGCCAGATGCTGGCCCCCGTCGACGGCGATCATCTGGCCCGTGACCATGCGGGCGTCAATCAGCCACAGCACCGCCTCGGCCACCTCTTCCGGGCTGCCGGGCGTCTCCAGCAGGGTGGCGCGCGCCTCGGCGGCGAATTCCTCGGGCGTTTGGTGGACGGACGGCAGGGTCGGTCCCGGCCCCACCCCGTTGACCCGGATGCCCGGCGCCAGCGCCTGGGCCAGGGTCCGCGTCGCCCACCACAGCCCGTTGCGCGACAGGCTGTAGGAGAAGAAGCGCGGGTCCGGCTTCAGCACCTTCTGGTCCAGCAGATTGACGATGGCCCCCTCGACAGCCTGGGCGGCGAAAGCCTCGGCCAGGACGATGGGCGCCCTCAGATTGGTCTCGATATGGGCGTCCCAGCTTTCGCGCGTCAGCCCGCCGATCCGGTCGTCCTGGAACACCGAGGCGTTGTTGACCAGCACAGTTACCGGCCCCAGCGCCTCGACAGCAGCCGGCATCAGCGCCCGCACCCTGGCCTCGTCCGCGAGGTCCGCCTGCAACAGACAGGTGCGCCGCCCCAGGCCAGCGATTTCCTCGGCCAGGCCGCGCGCCGCGTCGCCCGAGGCATGATGATGGATCGCCACGTCGAACCCGGCCGCGGCCAGCTTCAGACAGATGGCCCGCCCGATCCTGCGCGCCCCGCCCGTGACCAGGGCGACCCCGCGCCCCCCAGACTGGAACTGCGTCTGCGCCGGTTCAGTCAACCCGACCGAACTCGAACACATTGAAGGCCGCGATGACGGCGATGAAGCCGAAGATGATGCCGAGCGCCAGCATGGTATGCTCCTGTTCCGTCCCTTGGTTAGAGCGGGACGAAGCGGGGTTCAAGCGGGCATACATCGGTCGAGCGCAAGACTGTTCGGCGGCCGCTGCAACATTTCCCCGGCGCCCGTCGTTCTGCAGGGCGAAACGCATGACGGAGACCTCGCCGTGGCCGCCCGCCCTACCTGGCATGGACATCTGAAGCTGTCGCTCGTGACCTGCCCGGTCGGGCTCTACACGGCTACGGCGTCGAACGCCCATGTCAGCTTCAACCTGATCAATCCCGAGACCAACAACCGCATCCGCATGGTGCCGACCGATCCCGACACCGGGCCGGTCGAGCGGTCCGATCTGGTGAAGGGCTATGAGGTGTCCAAGGACGAATACGTCCTGTTCGACGACGCCGACTTCGACAAGGTCAGGCTGGAGACCACCCACACCATCTCCATCGACAGCTTCGTGGACGAGGCCGACATCGACCGTCTGTACTGGGACGACCCCTTCTTCATCGTGCCCGAGAAGGGGGTGGGGGTCGAAGCCTTCGCCGTCATCCGCGACGCCATGAAGGCGGCGGGCAAGGTGGCCATCGGCAGCCTGGTCCTGCGCGGGCGCGAGCGGCAGCTGGCCATGGAGGTGCGGGGCAAGGGCCTGGTCGCCTGGTCCCTGCGCGCCCATGACGAGGTGCGCGACGCCGACGACTATTTCGACGACATCCCGGCGGTGAAGGCCGACAAGGACATGGTCGAGATCGCCACCCGCATCATCGCCCAGAAGGAGGCCCCCTTCGATCCCTCCCAGTTCAAGGACCGCTACGACGACGCCCTGCGCGACCTGATCAAGGCCAAGCAGAAGGGCGGCAAGGGCGTGGTCGAGGTCGAAGAGCCGGACGACACCAATGTCGTGGATCTGATGCAGGCCCTGCGCAACAGCCTGCAGGGTTCGGCCGGGGGCAAGAAGGCGCCGGCGAAGAAAGCCGCGCCCAAGAAGAAAACGCCCGCCAAGAAGAAGGCGGCCTAACTCACCTCCATCGTCTTCAGCGCCGGCTTCAGGCTGACGGCGCCTTGGCGGAAATCCGCCCAGGGATCGGCCTTCCTCAGCAGGGCGGGCGCGGTGAGCATGTTGAACGCGCGCGGGTCCAGCCCCGTCTTCACCTGCCCCCAGGCCAGCGGAAAGGCCACGCCCGCGCCGGGCCGGGCGCGCGGCGACCAGGGGGCGACCGCCGTCGCCATCCGCCCGTTTCGCAGATAGTCCAGAAAGATCTTACCGCCCCGCGCCTTCTTGGCCAGGGTGGTGGTGAACCGGTCCGGGGCCTCGGCGCGGACGGCCTCGGACACGGCCTTGGCGAAGGCCTTGTTCTGGTCCCAGGTCACGGCGCTGCGCTTGTCGGCCTTGATCGGGACCACGACGTGCAGCCCCTTGCCCCCCGTGGTCTTGACGAAGGGGTTCAGACCCAGCGCCTCCAGCCGCGCCTTCACCACCTTGGACGCACCGATCACGTCCCCGAAGTCCAGCCCCACGTCGGGGTCCAGGTCGAAGGTGATCTGGTCCGGCGTCTCGGGATCGCCCGGCGCGCAGCCCCACGGGTGCAGCTCCAGCCCACCGGACTGCCCCACCGCGATCAGCCCCCCGACATCGACCACGGCGACATAGGGTTTGCGCTCGTGCACGTCGATCAGCTTCAGCCGCGGGTTCGACCCCGGCATGGCGTGGCGCTGGAAGAACTGCTCGCCCCCTATCCCCTCCGGCGCGCGGATGATCGACAGCGGCCGGTCCGCCACATGGGGCAGGATGCGTTCGGCCACCGCCTCGTAATAGCGCGCCAAATCCGCCTTGGTGATCGGGTCGGCCCCGTCGTGGGCGGGCCACAGCACCTTGTCGGGATTGGAGATCGTCACCCCGGCCACCACCACCTTGCCGGACCGGCCGTTCGCGCCGCCCGTCTTGGCCCCCGCCTTGATCGTGCTGCTGGGCGGCTGGGGCGGGGCGTCGACCTCGGCGGCCGCCTTGTCCTCGCGCAGCCCCTTGAACGCCGCCTGGCGCAGGGAGCCGCCGTCGGTATAGCCGCCGTGCTCGATCTCAGCGACCAGCACGGGCCGGGTCCAGTGAATCGCCTCGCCCCGCGTCGTGCGTCTGGGCGCATCCTTTCCGACGAAGGGGCTGCGGTCGGTCTCCACCGCCGCCAGCGCCGGGATCAGGGTCTTGACCAGCGGCTGGGCGTAGCCGGTCCCGACCCGCCCCAGCGACCGCAGCCCCTGCCCTTCCTTGATCCCCACCAGCAGCGAGCGGAACCGCGATCCGTCCGTGGTCCAGCCCCCGATCACCACCTCGTCGCGCCCCCGGCACTTGGACTTGACCCAGGTGGTCGAGCGCCCGGCGCGATAAGGCGCGTCCAGCCGTTTGGAGATCACCCCCTCCAGATCCATCCGGCACGCGCTTTCCAGCACCGCCCTGCCGCTGGAAGCGAAATGGTCGACATAGCGCACCCGTTTCGCCGCCCCCTTGGCGATCCGCTGAACATAGGCCTCCAGCCGCGCCTTGCGATGCGACAGCGGCAGGTCGCGCAGGTCCTCGCTTCCTTCGAACAGCAGGTCGAAGGCGAAATAGACCAAGGCTTCGGTCTCGCCGTCCGACAGGGCCGTCTGCAGGGCAGAAAAGTCCGGGCTGGAATCCTCGGCCAGGGCGCACACCTCGCCGTCGATCACCGCATCGGGCCAGCGCGCGGCGTCGGCCGCCAGTTCGGGGAACCGTTCCGTCCAGTCCAGACCCTTGCGCGTTCTCAGCGTCGCCTGGCCGCCCCCCGTGGCGATCTGGATGCGATAGCCGTCGAACTTGATCTCGTGCGCCCAGCCGGCGTCGCTAGGCGGATGGTCGGCCGTCTTGCACAGCTGGATCGGCACGAAGGCGCGCGGCCGTTCGGCGTCGGACTTCTGGGCCTTCGTCGCCTTGGGTTTGGGCGGCGCCTTCCGCCCCGTGGGCTTGGACGACGTCCACTGTTTGCGCCCCTCGGCGATCTGGGCCATCGTCCGTCCGGTCGCGATCGAGGCGTCGATCTCCATATTGGCGTCGCCCTCGCCCTCGACGGCGAATTCGTCCTTCTCCTTGATCAGCAGCCAGTTGTTGCGCTTGGACGGCCGGCCCCGGTCGGTCTTTAGCCGGATAAGCGCCCATTTGCCCTTCAGCCGCTCGCCGTCCAGCACCATCTTGATCTGGCCCCGGGCGAAGGCGGCGGCCAGGTCCGGCTCCTGCGGGGCCCATGTCCCCGTGTCCCACATCTGCACCGTACCCGCGCCATAGTTGCCGGCGGGGATGGTCCCTTCGAAGTCGCCATAGTCCAGCGGGTGGTCCTCGACCTCGACCGCCAGCCGCTTCACATGGGGATCGCGCGACGGCGCCTTTGTCACCGCCCAGGACTTCAGCACCCCGTCCGCCTCGATGCGGAAATCGTAGTGCAGCCGCGTCGCCGCGTGCCGCTGGATCAGATAGCGCCCGCCCTCCGCCCTGGCCGCCCCCTTGCGCCCCTTCGGCTCCGGCGTCTCCCCGAACCGCCGCTTGCCCCGATAGGTCTCCAGTTCGCCGCGCATCCGCATCCCGCTCCCTTGAACCAGCGAAACGTCATGCGACGAAAGACGATCCGCAACGGCCTGTCTTGCGTTCGACGGAGACTCAGGCCGAACCGTTCGGCGTCATCCCAGGCATTGCCGGCATCCACATAGGGACTTGGATCACGCCAAGGCGTGGAGCCCGCTTCCCGACAGGGCGCTTGTCGGCGGCCGCCTGCACCCTCCTTCTGGTCCGGCGCTCCTGACCCTATATCCCGCCGGATGAACGCGGAGACCCCCGATTCGAAACTGACCGCCGCCGCGCTGATCGCCGACGAGGCGCGCCGGGCGCCCGACAAGCCCGGCGTCTATCGGATGTATGGCGAGGACGGGACCTGCCTTTATGTCGGCAAGGCCCGCAGCCTGAAGAAGCGCATCCTCCAGTATGCGCAAGGACGCTTCCACACCCAGCGTATCGGCCTGATGGTGGCCCAGACCCGGTCGATGGAGCTGGTGGTCACGGCGTCCGAGACCGAGGCCCTGCTGCTGGAATCCAACTTCATCAAGAAGCTGAAGCCGCGCTACAACGTCGTGCTGCGCGACGACAAGTCCTTCGCCGAACTGATGATCCGCAGCGACCACCGCGCGCCTCAGATCCGCAAGCATCGCGGCGCCCACACGACGCCCGGCCAGTATTTCGGCCCCTTCGCCTCAACCTGGGCGGTCAACCGCACGCTGAACACGCTGCAGAAGGCCTTCCTGCTGCGCTCCTGTTCGGACAGCGTCTACGAGACCCGCACCCGCCCCTGCATGCTGCATCAGATCAAGCGCTGCTCGGCGCCCTGCACGGGCCTGATCTCGCTCGAGGACTATGGCGAACTGGTGAACGAGGCCGAGCAGTTCCTGCGCGGCAAGTCGCGCGCGGTCATCGGCCGCCTGTCCAAGGAGATGCAGGCCGCGTCCGACGCGATGGACTTCGAACAGGCCGCCCGTGTGCGCGACCGCATCCGCGCGCTGTCGGCCATCGCCATGGAGAACTCCGTCAGCGCCGACAGCGTCGCCGAAGGCGACGTCTTCGCCCTGCATTCGGACGGCGGCCAGGCCTGCGTCCAGGTCTTCTTCTATCGCGCTGGCCAGAACTGGGGCGGCCGCGCCTATTTCCCGCGCGTGGACAAGACCGATACGGACCCGGAGATCCTGGCCGCCTTCCTAGGCCAGTTCTACGAGGACAAGCCGATCCCGCGCCTGATCCTGTCCAACGTCCGCCCGCACGAGCTGGAGCTGCTGGAAGAGGCCTTCTCGATGAAGGCGGACCGCAAGATCGAGATCGCCCGTCCCCAGCGCGGCGAGAAGCTGACCCTGGTCGACCACGCCCTGACCAATGCGAGGGAGGCCCTGGGCCGCCGCCTGGCCGAAAGTTCGGCGCAAGGGAAAATCCTGGACGAGGTGTGCGAGGCCTTCGGCCTGGAGGCCCGGCCCGAACGGATCGAGATCTACGACAACGCCCACATCCAGGGGACGAACGCGGTCGGCGGCATGGTCGTGGCCGGCCCCGAAGGCTTCCAGAAGTCGCAGTATCGCAAGTTCAACATCCGGGGCGAGGACCTGACGCCCGGCGACGACTACGGCATGATGCGCGAGGTGATGCGCCGCCGCTTCGCCCGTCTGGTCAAGGACGAGGAAGAGGGCGAGGCCAAGGGCGAAGATGTCGTCCGCCCCGACCTGCTGCTTATCGACGGCGGCGCGGGCCAGCTGGCCGAAGTCCTGGCCGTCATGGCCGAGATGGGCGTCGACGACATCGCCGTGGTCGGCGTCGCCAAGGGGCCGGATCGCGATGCGGGGATGGAGAAGTTCTTCATGCCGGGCAAGCCGCCCTTCATGCTGCCGCTGAAGTCCCCGGCCCTCTACTACCTGCAACGTCTCCGCGACGAGGCCCACCGTTTCGCCAACGGCGCCCACGCCAAGCGCCGTTCGATGGACATCAAGCGGAACCCTCTGGACGAGATCGAAGGCGTCGGCCCCGGCCGCAAGAAGGCCCTGCTGCACGCCTTCGGCTCCGCAAAGGGCGTCAGCCGCGCCTCCGTCGCCGATCTGGTCAAGGTCGACGGCGTCAGCCAGCCCCTGGCCGAACGCATCCACGCCTTCTTCAGGAAGGCGTGAGCCCTGTCACCATTCCAACAGCGTCAGGCCCGGAATGTCGCGAAAGTCGTCGCCGTTGCGCGTCACGAGGGTCGCTTCATCGACCAAAGCCTGGGCGGCGATCATCCGGTCCAGCACCTTGCGCCGGGAATAGCCGGTATGCGCGATGATGCGCCCGTAGGCGGCGGCGTCCCGATCATCGAACGCCCTGTAGCTGATCGTCTCAAGCAGAGCGGCCAGACGCGCGCGTCGCAGCTCGGCCTCTCCGTCCAGAAAGCCCTCCTCCAGCTCGACCACTGTAATGATGGAGAAAGTCAGCGTATCGTCGGCGTCTTCGATCCGCGTCCGTATGGTCGGGTCGCTATCCCGCAAGTGGATGGCGATGCTGGTGTCCAGCATCAACAAATGTCAAAGCCCCTTTCGAATGGGTGCGATGAACGGCGGCCGCTTGCCGATGCTGGAGGGTTTGGGCAGCGCATCCAGCTTCGCGAGCATCTCTCGCACCGAAGGTCTTTTCGGCGTCAGAGTCACCACGTCGCCCTTGCGCTCGATCTCGACCTCGACGCCCGGCCCGAACGAGATTTCCTTGGGCAGGCGCACGGCGTCGCTGTTGCCGCTTCGGAAAGTTCGACTGGTGACGGGCATGACGGCCTCCTTCGTATAGACACGTATACACCATTTATCGACGCGGCTCAAAGCGCTACAGCGCCGTCATGAGCGACACCGATGACGAACTGACCGCCGGCTATCGCCGCTTCCGCGCCGACCACTGGCCGACCGCGCGCGCCGAATATGAAAGCCTGGCGACCAAGGGCCAGAAGCCGCACACCCTGATCGTGGCCTGTTCCGACAGCCGCGCCGATCCGGCCCTGATCTTCGACGCCAAGCCAGGCGAACTGTTCGTGGTGCGCAACGTCGCCAACCTGGTTCCGCCCTATGAGCCGGACGGCAAGCTGCACGGCGTGTCGGCGGCGCTGGAGTTCGGGGTCAAGGTGCTGGGGGTCAAGCGGATCGTCGTCATGGGCCACGCCCACTGCGGCGGGGTCAACGCCATGCTGCACGGCGCGCCCGACAGCTGCGCCGACTTCGTGGCCCCCTGGGTGGCTCAAGGCACGCCGGTCGTCCGGCATGTCGCCGAGACTGTCGCGGCCGACGAGGAGGAGCGCGCCGCCGAGGAGGCCATTGTCCGCCTGTCGATCCGAAACCTGCGCACCTTCCCCTGGATCGCCGAGCGCGAGGCCAAGGGCGAACTGCACCTCAGCGGCCTTCATTTCGGCATCGCCGAGGGCGCCCTGACCGCCCTGACCGACAAGCCCCGGTTCGAACCCTTGGCTTGAGTATCAAGGATTGATATGATGGACGTATGGGAACCAACGTCCATCTTACCGCAGAGCTTGAAAGTTTGCCCGTGATCGGGTGAGTTCCGGCCGCTACAACAATGTCAGCGAAGTGGTGCGGGAAGGTCTGCGCCTGCTTCAGGATCAGGAAATCGCGAGGCGCAGCGCCGAAGCTGCGCGACTGGAAGAAGATCGCCGGCTTGAGATCGAACGCGCACGTCGCGAGGCCGCTTTGCAGGCCATGCTGGATCGATGGGCCGCCATGCCGACGATCGACATCGGTCCGTGGACGCGAGACGAGCTTTACGATTGAGGATCGCCCTAGACACCAACCTTCTCGTCTATGCCGAGGGCGTGAACGGCCCTGAGCGTCGCGACGCTGCCCGCCGGATCGTGGATCAACTTCACCTTCTGCACGAGTTCGTCATCGCCGTTCAAACGTTGGGTGAACTTCACCGCGTCCTGACCGGAAAGGCGAAGATGCCGAGCGCTCTGGCGGCGGAGGCCGCGCACAGCTGGCGGCGACTTGCGCACATCGCCCCCGGCGACGAGACGACGCTGACGGCCGCCTGCGATCTGATCGACGCCCATCCACATCAAATCTGGGACGCCATCATCCTTTCCGCCGCCGCCGAAGCCGGATGCGCGCTCCTGCTTTCCGAAGACATGCAGGACGGCTTCGTCTATCGAGGCGTGACCGTCGCCAATCCGTTCGCGGAGACGCCGCACCCCCTGCTCGCGTCCCTGCTGGAGACACCGCCATGACCGCCCACCGCGCCAATCCCGTTCCCAACATCCTGACGGGCGTCCGTTTGGCGGCCGGGGTGGTGATGTTCGCCATGATGGCCGGCGCGGCGCCGGGCGCGCTGGAAGCCTGGCTGTCGCCAGAGATCCAGGGCCGATTCAGCGTCTGGGCCTTCTGGATCTTCGTCATCGCCGCCTCGACCGACTGGGTCGACGGCTTTCTGGCCCGGCGCTGGAATTCCACGACGCGCTGGGGCGCCATCCTGGACCCGATCGCCGACAAGGTGCTGGTCACGGGCGCCATCCTCGGTGTTCTGGCCTCCGGTTCCCTGCCCGGCATCGCCCTGCCCTGCGGCCTGATCCTGTTCCGCGAATTCGCGGTCTCGGCGCTGCGCGAGACGATGGCGGGGCGGATCGAGCTGCCCGTCACCCTGGCGGCCAAGTGGAAGACCACGGTGCAGATGGTGGCCTTGGCCGCGCTTCAGCTGACCTTGCTATGGGGCGCCCTGGGTCTTCAGAACGAGGACGGCTCGCCGCTCGGCTGGCAGCCGGCGTTCGAATCCTTCGCCATCTTCCTGATCTGGTTCGCCGCCATCATCACCCTGTGGACCGGCTGGCAATATTTCCGCGAAGCGCGCCGCCAGATGAAGGATCTCTAAGGCCTGAGAGTCAGCCCCGCCGGCGTGGCCTCGAACGACGACAGCCGACCCAGATAGCTCATTCCCAGCAGGGAATATTCCAGCCCCTGTTCGACCACCAGGGCCTCCACTTCATCGACCCGTGCTCCGGCGACCGAGACGGCGGCCAGACGCACCGGCGCGGCGCGAACAACGCCCGAGGCGGTCTGGACCTGGCCGGTGAAGGCGCCCGGCTCCGGGTCGACGCCCAGACGCGCCGCATCGGCCCGCGTCAGGGCCACCACGCTGGCGCCGGTGTCCACCAGAACCCGCACCGCCCGCCCGTCGATCCGGGCCTGGGCCCAATAATGGCCGTCCGCGCCCCTGGCCACCTGGGCGGCGGCCCCCGTGGCGGCTGCCGACGCCGCGCGTCCACCCGCCGGGGCGACGAGGGCGACGGGTCCGGTCGCGGCCTGGGCCGCCTCGCCGCCGTCAAGGCGACCGATCGTCAGGGCCGTGGCGAGGGAGGCCGCCAGGGCGACGCCGAACACGATGACGGACTGAGGGTCGATGCGGATCATGGCCTTGGTTTAGCGGGCCGATCTTTGGATGCGGTGAAACGACGTGGCTGACGAAAGCTTAAGCCCCAAAACCGGCTAACCCAGCTTGGCCGGGTCAATCCGGTCACGTCGCCCCGGCAGGTCGGCCATCACCGCCGCCCGCTCGGCGTCGGTCAGCCCGCGCCAGCCGGCGATCTCTTTCAAGGTGCGGAAACAGCCCAGGCACAGGCCGCTTTCGCCGTCGACGGCGCAGACCATGACGCACGGCGTGGCAACGGCCCTTGGCGGCCCGGACGGGCCGGTCATTGTGACACCACAGCTAAAATCACTCCGACTCCTGACGAATAAATTTGCAAATTCACCAAACTGTCTTATATTGCCCGCTGACGCGAAACGACTGAGGGTGGAATCCCATTGGTACGACGTGTCTCTTTTCATCGTTCTGGGAAAGGAGACGCCAAGATGAACGATAAGGAGCGTAACCTCCAACACGCCATGATGTCCTTCGCCCTGTGGGGCGGGATGCTGGTCAACAGTCGGCAGATGCCGTCGAACTCGGGCCGGACGGTCAGCCATCCGTCCAACTTCACGCCCTATGCGATCAAGAAACGCTGACGGCGCTCAGATCGCCCAAAGCTCCCGAAAGCCCTGGCCTCGCCGGGGCTTTTTCAATTCCGGTCTTGCCTGACGCGACCTTCCCGGTCGATGAGGGCCGACAACAGAGGGAGACCGCCAATGAGCCTGATCGCCGAAGAGCGCCGCGGCGCCGTCCTGATCTGGACGCTGGACCGCGAGGCGCGGCTGAACGCCTTGCCCGATCTGGCCGACGGCGACGAGATGGCGGCGGCGTGCGAGCGGGCGAACGCCGACGCCGGCGTCCGCTGCGTCGTGCTGACCGGGGCCGGGCGGGCGTTCTCCGCCGGCGGCGACCTGACGGCCATGCGCGACCGGCGCGACCTGTTCGAGGGCTCGGGCGCGGCCATACGCGAACGCTATCGCCGGGTGGTCCACCGGATCGTGCGGTCGCTGTACGGGCTGGAGGTTCCCTTGATCGTCGCCGTCAACGGCCCAGCCATGGGACTGGGCTGCGACATCGCGGGACTGGCCGACATCCGCATCGCCTCGGATCGCGCCAGCTTCGGCGTGCCCTTCCTCAAGCTGGGGATCATTCCCGGCGACGGCGGATCGTGGCTGCTGCCGCGCAACATCGGCTACGCCCGCGCCGCCGAAATGCTGTTCACCGCCCGGTCCATCGACGCCGAGACGGCCGAGCGCTGGGGCCTGGTCAACCGCGTGGTCCCTCACGACGCCCTGCTGGACGAGGCCCTCGCCACGGCCGCCCAGATCGCGGCCCAGCCGCCCCAGGCGCTGCGCATGGCCAAGGCCCTGCTGCGCCAGGGCCGCGACATGAACTTCGACCAGATGCTGGAGATGTCGGCGGCCATGCAGGCCTTGGCCCACCTGACCGAGGATCACCAGGAAGGCGTCGCCGCCGTGCTGGAAAAACGGCCGGGCGACTTCACCGGCCGTTGACGCCCAAAACGAGAAAGGGACCGCCGCAGCGCCCCTTCCCGTCCTCGACGCCGTGGACGCCGTTACTTCTGGCCGGCCGGGCGCATGGCCTGGCTGGGACCGACGCCGGCCTGCACCGGGCGGGCGACGCCGGCCTTCTGGCCGGGCTTCATGAATTTCACCAGCACCCGCTGACCGATCAGGAATGGGGTGTCGTCTGCCGAGACCACCACCTCGACCACCCGTTCGTCGGTGCGGGCCGACGGGTCTTCAGACTGCAGCTGGCGGGCGCCGAAGACGGCGGCGCGGCGTAGGACGCGGCCCACGGTGATCTTGGTGGGATCGCCCTCAGGGGTCAGTTCGACCTCCTGGCCGACCGCGACGTTGGGAATGTCGGCCTCGACGATCTCGGCGCGGACGATCCGGGCGGTGTCCGGCTCCAGATCGAACATGGCCGTCACGTTCAGGGTCGAGGCGCCGGCGCCGGGCTGAGCGTAGCGGCGGGCGATCCGGCCGTCCATCGGGGCGCGGATGACGGTCAGTTCCTGGTTGTAGCGCGCCTCGGCCAGGCGCGACTCGGCGGTCTGGATGGCGGCGTCCTGGGAGGCGATGCGCGCCTCGGCCTGGGCGATCTGGTCGCGCGCCTGGTCCAGCCGCTGGGCGGCGACGTTGTTGGTGGCGGCCAGTTTCGACAGGCGGTCGTATTCGCGCCGCGCCGTGGTCAGTTCGACCCGCGACAGGCCCAGCTGGGCGCGCGCCTCGGCGACGGCGGCGGCGGCGCTCTGGGCGGCCAGACGGGTTTCGTCGTCCTCCTGGCGGGCCAGAACCTGGCCGGCGACCACGCGGTCGCCCTCGTTGACATAGACCTGGCTCACGATGCCGCCGCGACGGGCGGCGACCTTGATGACCCCGCCCTCCACGTCCGCCTTGCCGTTGGCGATGGCGGCGTAGGGGCTTTCGATCTTCTGGGCGGCCTCCTTCTCGACCTGCGCCTTCTTGGCGGCGCCGGCCTTGGAGAAGGCGACGAAGCCCCCGACCAGCAGGACGATCAGGACCAGGCCGATCCAGAGCCATTTGTTCTTGAGGAAGGCGGGCATGACGGTAGTCCGTTCGAGAGAGGGCTTAGTGGGACGCCAGCTGGGCGTCGGGATCGGGCGTGCGGCGTTGATCATCGAGGATCTTGCCGTCCTCGATATGGATGACCCGGTCGGCCCAGGCCTCAAGGCGCGGGTCGTGGGTCACGCAGATGACGGCGGCGCCGTACTCGGTGGCGGCGCGGCGCAACAGGCGGATGACCACCTGGCCGTTCTCGCCGTCCAAGGCCGAGGTCGGTTCGTCGGCGAACAGGATCTGCGGGTTCTTGGCCAAGGCCCGGGCGATGGCGACGCGCTGCTTCTCGCCGCCGGACAGGGCGCTGGGCCGCTGGTTCAGGCGGTGGCCCAGCCCGACCTCCTCCAGGGCCGTGGCGGCGCGCTTCCTGGCCTCGGACTTGGACAGGCCCTGGTATTTCAGGACCGTCATCACCTGCTGCAGCGCCGTCAGCGACGGGAACAGGTTGAAGCCCTGGAAGATGAAGCCGCAATGGTCCAGCCGGAACTTGTCGATCCGGCCCGAACCGTATTTCCACAGGTCGTCGACGTCCAGGATGTCGACCCGACCCTCTTCCGGCTTCAGCAGGCCCGACAGATTGGCGATCAGGGTCGACTTGCCCGAACCGGACGGCCCCATGACCATCGTCAGGTCGCCGTGCCGCGCGTCGAAGTCCACGCCCTTCAGCACCTCGACCCAGCTGCGGCCGGTCTTGAACCGCTTGACCAGACCCTTGGCCTCGATGGCGAAGTCGCCGTGCTTGCCGTGGACTTTCGTATGACTGTTCATCGCAGCAGATCCGCAGGCTGGCTCTTCTTGAGGACGCCCAGCGACAGGAAGCCGGATCCCAGGGCGATCAGCACCAGCATGGCCGAAACCATCAGCACCATCGTCGGCGGGAAGGCCATCGTCAGGCCGGTTCCGGCCGCCAGCAGGCTGACCAGCCAGGTCAGGACGAACGACGCCAGCACCCCGGCGATGCCGACCCAGAAGCTGAGTTCCAGCACGATCCGGCGCAGCGATCCCATCGACACGCCCAGCGCCCGCAGCGAAGCGAACTCCTTGATGTTGGCCATGATGGCGCCGCGCAGCGTCTGCCAGGTGATGGCCACGCCGATCAGAACGCCCAGGAACAGGGAGAAGCCCAGCATGATGGCGATGAAGCTTTCCTTCATCATCGCGCCCTCGTTGGCCTTGGCCAGGTCCTGGCGGGTCCAGGCCTTGAACTGGCCGTTGGCGGCCGCGTTCAGCTGGGCCACGACGATGGGCGCGCGGGCGGGGTTCTTGATCTGGACCATCAGCGGTCCGACCCGCTCGCCGGTGTTGGCCTCGCCCAGCATCCGCAGGGTGTCGCGCGACATGACGACGGTGGCCTGCATCATGTTGGGATAGCCCTGGGTCACGGCGGCGACGCGAACGGTCTTGCCGTTATAGGACGCCTGGTCGCCCAATTTGACGCCCAGCCGCCCCAGGGCCGTCTGGTCGATGGCCACGGCGTAGGGCTGGCGCAGCGCCTCGACCAGGTCGTCGGAATAGTCGACCGGCACCGTCACCGCGCCGGGCACGGCGTCGATGGTGGTGACGTTGACGAACTCCATCTTCTTGGAGCCCTGCGACGCCTTGCCCTGCGTAGCCTGGTCCTTGACGATGTTCTGCCAGCGCCCCCCCGACCCATCCAGGTCGGCGACGGCGACCACTTCCGGGTGCTGATAGACCACCGGCATGATGCGGCGCGGAACGCCAGACGGGCCGCCGTTGAACAGGGCCGTGGCGCCGGGGCTGAGGATCATGATGTCGGCGCGCGCGCGGTCGATCTGGGCCGTGAACGCCTTGCCGATGCCCATGAACATCCCGACCTGGGCCAGGACCAAAAGGCCGGAAAAGGCCAGCGCCACGATGGCGGCCATGTAGCGGCGCCATTCGTAGAGCAGCGTTAAAAGTGCAAGCGACATGAACCGGCGGTTCCCCCGAACTGGGTTCTATCTGACCGCGAGCCCTCGCACCGCCAAGTTAAATCGCAGTAAGGCAGGGCCGGGTGCGGACCGCGCATCCGGTTGCGCGTGGATGATCGGGGGCTTAAGGCGGCCATCGGCTCTTGGCGCCGGCCGCGCATCGGGGCTAGTTACACCATAACAGCGGGGCAGGCCGTCCCGCTTCGGGAGAAACCCTTTCATGTCCCTGCCCTCGCTTCGCCTCACCGCCTCGCTGGCCGCGCTCGGCGCGGCGACCGCCGTCCTGTCCGCCCCCGCCGCCCCGGCCAAGGCCGACGAGGGGATGTGGACCTTCGACAACTTCCCCATCGCCACGGTGAACGAGAAATACGGCGCCAACATCGACCAGGCGTGGCTCGACCGGGTGCGCAACGCCGCCGTGCGCCTGCAGGGCTGCTCGGCCTCGCTGGTGTCGGGCGAGGGGCTGGTGCTGACCAACCACCACTGCGTCGTCTCCTGCGTGCAGGACCTGTCCACGGCCCAGAACGACTACGTCAAGAACGGCTGGATGCCGGCGACGCGCGAGGAAGAGAAGAAATGCCCCGGCCAGACGGCCGAAATCCTGACCGACATCACCGACGTCACCGACCGGGTCGTCGGCGCCGGCGCCGGGCTTGAAGGCGCCGCCTTCGTCCAGGCCCGCGCCGCCGAGATCGACAAGATCCAGAAGGAGACCTGCGGCGACGACCAGAAGCTGACCTGCCAGGTCATCAGCTTCTATCGCGGCGGTCAGTACAAGCTGTACAAGTTCCGCAAATACGACGACGTGCGCCTGGTCTTCGCGCCCGAGTTCCAGGCGGCCTTCTTCGGCGGCGACCCGGATAACTTCAACTTCCCGCGCTACGCTTTGGACGCCGGTTTCCTGCGCCTCTACGAGGACGGCAAGCCGGTCGCGACGCCGAACCACCTGACCTGGAATCCGAACGCGCCCAAGGACGGCGACCTGACCTTCGTCGCCGGCAACCCCGGCTCGACCCAGCGCCTGCTGACGGTGGCCCAGCTGGAGGCGCTGCGCGACCAGCAGATGCCCCTGACCCTGATCCAGTCGTCGGAACTTCGCGGGCGGCTGCTGGAATATTCGACCCGTGACGACGAGGCCAAGCGCGTCAGCGTCGATCCCCTGTTCGGCCTGGAGAACAGCTTCAAGGTCTATTACGGCCAGCAGGGCGCCTTGACCGATCCGGCCTTCATGGCGACCAAGCGTCGCGAGGAGCAGGAACTGCGCCAGCGCGTCGCCGCCGACCCGGCCCTGGCCCAGCGCATCGGCGATCCCTGGGCCGATCTGGAGCGTGTCTCGGCCGCCCAGCGCGACCTGTATCTGCCCTATCGTCAGCTGGAATCGGCGGCGGGCCAGCGGTCGCAACTCTACAGCTACGCCAAGGCCATCGTTCGCGCGTCCAAGGAACGCGCCAAGCCGGTCGCCGAACGGCGCGCCGGCTATTCGGACGCCGACATCGCCGCCCTGGGCCGCCGCCTGGCGACCGAGACGCCGATCTCGACCGATCTGGAGAAAATCTTCCTGGACTTCTGGCTGTCCAAGACGCGCGAATATCTGACGGTCGACAACGCCAATGTGAAGGCCCTGCTGGGCAAGGAAAGCCCGGAACAGATCGCCCAGCGCCTGATCGACGGCACCAATCTGGGCGACCCCCGCGCGCGGGCGGCCTATCTGGCCATGACCCCGGAACAGTTGGCCGCCTCGGGCGACCCGCTGATCCAGTTCGTCCTGGCCAACGACGACGCGGCCCAGGCCGTCCGCACCCAGTGGGAATCGGCCGTCTCCGGTCCGACCAGCCGCGCGGGCGAAAAGATCGCCCAGGCCCGGTTCGCGGCTTACGGAACCAATCTGTATCCCGACGCGACCTTCTCGCTGCGTCTGTCCTACGGCCAGGTCAAGGGCTGGACCTATCGCGGCGTGACGGTGGAGCCCTTCACCCACATCGGCGGCCTTTACGAGCGAAACACCGGCGCCGAGCCGTTCAACGCGGCCGAGGACTGGCTGGCGGCCGAGGGCAAGGTGAACAAGTCGACCGTCTACGACTTCGTCTCGACCAACGACATCATCGGCGGCAATTCGGGCTCGCCCGTGATCAACGCCAAGGGCGAGGTCATCGGCGCGGCCTTCGACGGCAACATCCACTCCCTGGGCGGCAGCTTCGGCTACGATCCCGAACTGAACCGCACGGTGACGGTCTCGACCGCCGCCATCACCGAGGCCCTGCGCAACGTCTACAACCAGCCGCGCCTGCTGCGCGAACTGGGTGTGCGTCGCTAAAACGACAACGAAGAAGTCTCCTCCCCGCTGCGCGGGGAGGAGGACCTCCGGCGAAGCCGGTGGTGGAGGGGCTCTTCACCACCGCATGATCGCCTGTAAATTGCCCAAGAGCCCCTCCGTCACGGCGCTGAAGACGCGCCGCGCCACCTCCCCATCCGCTTCGCGGACAGGGAGGAGACTTCAAGGACACCGCCCATGCGCCCTCTTCTCCTCGCCTCCGCCGCCGTCCTCGCCGTCGCCGCCGCCTCCTCGGCCAGCGCGGAAGAGGGCATGTGGACCTACGACAACTTCCCCATCGCCCGCGCCAACCAGACGCTGGGGACCCATATCGATCAGGCCTTCCTGGATCGGGTGCGGCTGTCCTCGGTCAAGTTCGGCGGCTGTTCGGCCGGGGTGGTGTCGGGCCAGGGGCTGGTGATGACCAACAATCACTGCGTCGCCACCTGCGTCGCCAACCTGTCCACGCCCCAGCAGCAGTACGCAGAGACCGGCTTCACGCCCCGGACCCGCGAGGAAGAGCGCAAATGCCCCGGCGCCACCGCCGAAATCCTGACCGACATCTCCGACGTCACCGAGCGGATGCACAAGGCCGGCGAGGGTCTTGAGGGCCAGGCCTTCACCCAGGCGCGCGAGGCCGAGGCCGGGCGGATCGAGACCGAAGCCTGCGGCGGCGACTCCAAGATCCGCTGCCAGGTCGTCAGCCTGTATCGCGGCGGCCAGTTCAAGCTCTACAAGTTCCGCAAATACGCCGACGTCCGCCTGGCCTGGGCGCCCGAGGATCGGGCCGCGACCTTCGGCGGCGATCTGGACAACTTCTCCTTCCCGCGCTTCGCCATCGATGCCGCCTTCATCCGTCTGTACGAGGACGGCAAGCCGGTCGAGACGCCGATCCACTTCGCCTGGAACGCCGACAAGCCGACCGAGGACGAGGCCGTCTTCGTCTCGGGCAATCCCGGCGCGACGCAGCGCCTGCTGACGATGGATCAGCTGGCGACCATCCGCGACGTGGTCCTGCCGCTGGACCAGCTGATCGCCTCCGAATTGCGCGGCCGGTTGATCCGCTATTCGGAAGAGGGCGAGGACCAGGCCTTCATCGCCATGGACCCGATCGTGGGCGTGGAGAACACCTACAAGCGCGGCCTGGGCCGGATGCGCGCCCTGACCGACGCCGACTTCATGGCGACCAAGGCGGCGGCCGAGGCCGACTTCATGCAGCGCTACGCCGCCGCCAACGGCGCCGGTTCCGATCCATGGGCGACGCTGAAGGCCGTCCAGCCGCTGGCCCGCGAACTCTACGCCCCCACCGCCCTGCTGGAAGGCGGCACGGCCCTGGGCACGACCTCGGTCGCGGGCGGATCGCAGCTGTTCCAGTGGGCCAAGGCCATTGTGCGCGGCGCCCAGGAGCGGGCCAAGCCGTCGGATCAGCGTCTGGCCGAGTTCGCCGACAGCCGCCTGCCCGGCGTCGAATCCGGCCTGTTCGCCGAAAAGCCCACCTATCCCGAGCTGGAGCAGATCCGGCTGGAATGGTGGCTGTCCAAGACCCGCGAATGGCTGACGGTCGATAGCCCCCACGTCCGCACCCTGCTGGGCAAGGAAAGCCCCGAAGCGCTGTCGGCCCGCGTCGTCGCCGGCACCAAACTGGCCGATCCGGCGGTGCGCCGCGCCCTGTGGACCGGCGGTCTGGCGGCGGTGCAGGCGTCGGACGATCCGCTGATCCAATATGTGCTGTCGATCGACGCCGACGCCCGCGCCGTCCGCGCCGACTGGGAGAACAAGGTCAAGGCCCCGACCGACCGCGCCTCGGAACAACTGGCCGCCGCCCGCTTCGCCGCCTATGGCGACGCGGTCTATCCCGATGCGACGGGCACCCTGCGCCTGACCTACGGCCGGGTCGAGGGATCGGATGTTCCGGGCCAGCGTTTCGGCGCCTTCACCACCTTCGCCGGCCTGTGGGACCGCGCCACCGGCGCCGAGCCGTTCAAGGTCGCGCCCAAGCTGATGGCCGCCAAGGACCGGATCGACCCGAACGCGGTGATGGACATGGCCGTCTCGACCGACACCATCGGCGGTTCGTCCGGCTCGCCCGCCGTCAACGCCCGGGGCGAGATCATCGGGGCCAACTTCGACTCCACCGTCCTGACCCAGCGCAACGCCTATGGCTACGACCGCGCCGTGAACCGCAGCGTGATCGTGACGACCCAGGCCGTCACCGTCGCCTTGCGCGATGTCTATGGCATGGACCATCTGGTCGAGGAGTTGGGCGTTCGCCCCTGAGCGTCAGTCCAGCACGCCCGTCACGCTCTCGACGCTGGCCCGCTGGAGCACGCCGATCAGGCGGGCGCGGGTTTCGCCGTCGGCGACGCCGTCGATACGGCCGGGACGCCAGTGACGCTGAAAGGCGCGGACCGTGGCTTCCGTCTCCGCGTCATAATCGCCGCCGGGCTTCAGGCCGTAACCCAGCCGGTGCAGGCCCGCGCGCAGGACGATGACGCCGACGCCCTGGTCGCCCTTTTGCAGCAGGCCGCCCAGGGCCCGAATGCGCTCGGGCCCGGGCTCGAACCACAGTCCGTGACCCGCCTCGGCCAGCCGCTTCCAGGGGAAAAGCTCGCCGGGGTCGTCCTTGCGCTCGGGCGCCAGGTCTGAATGGCCGATGACGCGGCTGTCGGGAACGGTCCAGCGGGCGCGGATGTCGCCGATCAAGGCGATGACGGCCGCGACCTGGGCGTCGGGAAACGCGCGATAGCCGAACTCATGGCCCGGATTGACGATCTCTATGCCGATGGAGGCGGCGTTGCAGTCGTCCTGCCCTTGCCAGACGCCGCGACCGGCGTGCCAGGCGCGGCGTTCCTCAGGGACCAGATGAAAGACGCGGCCGTCTTCCTCGACCAGATAATGGGCCGAGACCTTGGCGTCGGGATCGCGCAGACGCGCCAGGGCGGCCTCTCCCGTCCGCATCCCGGTGTAGTGCAGCACCAGCATGTCCGGCGGCGCACGGCGCGCGTCGAAATTGGGCGAAGGCGCGTCGATGACGGCGATCATGGAGGCCGGGCGGCTCAGCGGCCGTTGCGTTCCCAGCCATAGGCGACCCAGGCGCCGTCCACCTTGTGCGCCTCGATCAGCTCGGGGTCGCCGGCGCGGCGTCGCGGCGTCATGGTGCGGCGCGTCCGCATGACCAAACCGACCAGAAAGACCAGCACCCCGGCGAAGAGGGCGATCACCGCCACCGCGGCGGCGGTGAAGACCGCCAGAACCGCGCCGACGGCCATGGCCGCGACGGCCGCGATCACGCCGGCGAGCCACATCGCCGAGGCGACCAGGCCGTTGGGACGGCGGCGGGCGGCGATGCCGATGGTGGCGAGACGGTCAGGCTGGAACATGGGTCATCCTTTCAGGCGATCCGAAGAACGCCCGGACCGCAATGTCGGTCCATCGGGTCCTGGGGTCAATGGACTGCGGCGCACCGCCGCGCTCACATCCTGTTCAGAACATCGGCTGATCGGCCAGGACGACGGCGCCCTGGCTGCGCATCCGCTCGCCGTTCACCCGCTGCATCACCGCCTGCGCCTGAGGATCGGCCATGACCCCGCCCAGCATGACCAGGGCCCTGGCGGCCTCCGTCTGGACGCCGAACATTTCGGAGATCGCCTCCCAGGGGGACTTCTCCTTGGGGAAATGCTTGAAGCGCACGGACTGGTCGGCCGGAATCCTGGCCAATTCCCTGGCCTTGGCCACGGCCTCGGTAAGGCCGCCAAGCTGGTCGACCAGGCCCAGCGGCAGCGCCTGGGCGCCAGTCCAGACGCGGCCCCTGGCGATCTCGCGAACCCGTTCGACCGGCAGTTTCCGCCCCGTCGCCACGCGGCCGATGAAGTCGTCGTAGATGCGATCCATCGAACCGGCGAAGGCCGCGCGCTGGGCTGGGGTGAAGCTCTGGCTGGGCGAGAAGGCGTCGGCGTATTCCCCGCCCACCGTCAGGCCGCGCATGTCCACGCCGAACCGCCCCAGGGCGTCAGCCAGCACGAACTTGCCGCCGAACACGCCGATGGAGCCGGTCAGGGTGGTGGGCTGGGCCACGATCCAGTCGGCCTGCGAACTGACCCAATAGCCGCCCGAGGCCGCATAGGCGCCCATCGACACCACCACCGGCTTGCCCGCCGCGCGGGCCGCCCGCACGGCGGCCAGAATCTGTTCGGACGCCTCGGGCGAGCCGCCGGGCGAGGAGACGCGGAAGACGATGGCCTTCACGTCCCTGTCCCCGATGGCGTCGTAGATGGCCTCGGCCGTGTCGTCAGAGTGGATGGAGGAGCCGCCGCCGAAGCTTCCGGCCCCACCGCGGCCGGTGACGATGGCCCCCTCTCCCCCCACGATGGCGATGGCGCTGCGTCCCGATCCGGTGCGTTCGCCCTTCTGGCTCAGATATTCGCCGAACTCGACGATCTCGGCGCCCTTGCCGGCGCGGGACTTGGCGGCGGTCTCGGCCTCCTCGACCTGGCCGACCTTGTCGATCAGGCGGTTGGCCAGCGCCTGTTCGGCCGTATAGGGACCGGCCTCGATCAGGGTCCTCAACGCCGGGGCCGTGGTCTTTCGATCCCGCGCGGCCTGGCTCAGGGCGCTGTCGTAGATGGAGGTCATCCAGGCCGTCATGGCCTCGCGGTGCGGGCCGGTGTAGTCGCTCTGGGTGTATTCGTTGACGGCGTTCTTGTATTCGTAACGCTGCTCGAAATCGGCCTTCACGCCGTATTTCTGGAAGGCGCGGCCCAGGAACAGGCTGTCGGCCGAGAAGCCGGTGGCCTGGAAGCCGGCGGTGTTCTGCATCCACAGTTCGGACGCCGAAGCCCCGACCATATAGGTGGACATCACCGCCCCCGTGGGCGCGAAGCCCTGGCTGTGGGCGAAGACCGGCTTGCCCGAGGCGCGGAAGCGATGGACGGCCTGGCGCAGTTCGTCGGCGACGGCGGGGGTCATTCCGCCTTCGGGCAGGCGGATCAGCACGGCCTTGACGCTGGCGTCCCCTTGCGCCTGGTGCAGGCCGTCGACCACCTGGGTCAGGGCCAGGCCCGATCCGCCGAAGGCGGCGAACGGATTGGTCGAAGGCTGGTCGCTGATCCCGTCGCGCAGGTCCAGCTCCAGCACCGTATTGGCCGGGGTCGTCGGCTTGGCCGTGGAGGCGACGGCGACCGTCAACAACACCACCGGAATCACCACGACGAACAGGATCAACCCGGTGAAGACACCAAGGACCGTCAGGAAGAATTGCTTCATGGGAAGGAAAACGCGCGTTCGCAGGCCGAAAATGGCCGGGCCAGCATAGGGGGCGCGCCGCCGCCGTCAAATGTTGCGATGCAGCGGCGGCGATTGATGCCGACGGCGGAAATCCCTATATGAGCCGCCTGTCGGCGCGGATCGAAACGCGCGTCTATTACGAGGAGACCGGGCGATGCTGGTCACCCTGATGAAGTCCAAGCTGCACCGGGCCACGGTGACTCAGGCCGACCTCGACTACGAGGGGTCGATCGCGATCGACATGGACCTGCTGGACGCTGCGGGCATCTATCCGCACGAACAGGTCGATGTGCTGAACATCACCAACGGCGCACGCTTCACCACCTACGCCATCCAGGCCCCGCGCGGCTCGCGCGTGATCGGCGTCAACGGCGCCGCCGCCCGCCTGGTGCAGAAGAACGACAAGGTCATCGTCGTCACCTACGGCCAGATGCCTCAGGAGGAAGCCCGCCAGTGGACGCCGAACGTGGTGCTGCTGGACGACGCCAACGCGATCAAACACGTCTGATCGATAGCTGCAGAACCGTCGAAAAAAGGCCCGCCGGCGACGGCGGGCCTTTCTTCGTTACGCCGGGCGGGATCAGCGGGCGATGTCGTAGACGCCGGTGATGTCGATCCGCACCGTCAGTTCTCCGGCCGCGACCGGGGTGCTGTCCTCGCGCACGGCCATGGCGCGGGCGGCGAACATCGGCGTCGGCGGCTGGGGCGCATAGCCGCCGCCTTCGCTCAGGGTGCGGATGCCCGACAGCTGAACGTTCAGCGACTGGGCGTACAGCTGGGCCTTGGCCTGCAGGTTGCGCACGGCCAGCTGACGCGCCTGGTTCTCGGCGGCGGTCGGGTCTTTCAGGCCGAAGCCGATGCCGTCGATCTGGTTGACGCCGGCGGCGACCACGGCGTCGGCGGTCGCGCCGACCTTGGTCAGGTCGTTGATGACCACGGTGACGCGGTTGACCGCCTGATAGCCGCGCAGCTTGGGCGGTTCGTTCTGCTGATAGTCGTATTGGGCCGACAGGTTCAGGCCCGAGGTCTGGATGTCGCGTTCGGCGATGCCGGCGCGGCGCAGGGCGGCGACCACCTGGGTCATCCGGGCGGCGTTGTCGCGCATGGCCGCCTGGGCCGTCGGGGCCTCGGTCTGGACACCGAAGGTGATGGTGGCCATGTCCGGCGCGGCCTTGACCTCGCCATAGGCCGACAGATTCAGCGACGGCGCAGGCTGCATCATGTGCATGGCTCCCATGGAGGGTTCAGGCGTCTGAGCCATGGCGCGCGGGGTTGCCGCGGCCATGAAGGCGGCGGCGGCCACCGCGCCCCCCAGGGCCAGGGTCTTCAAGGCCGGGGTCTTCAGGCGCTGGGCGGGGGCCGTCAGGGTGCGGGTCATGCGGTTCGTCTCCGTATTCGATCCAGGAGCGACGGGCGTCGTCGATCCGTTGCAACGACCTTGGCCGTTCTCGCCTGAACGAACGCCCGCACCCCCCTGGCAGTTTCCGTTCATCTTTGTGAAATCGACGAAAGATCGCCTTCTGGTCCGACCCCGCTTGGCAAGGCGCGCCCGCGCCTGCTAGGCGAACGCCTGTCCGCCGAGGCGCGCCCTGGGGGCCCGTAGCTCAATGGTTAGAGCCGACCGCTCATAACGGTCTGGTTGGGGGTTCGAGTCCCTCCGGGCCTACCACCCCCATGAGAAAACGGCGGCGGTCGCCGCGCGGGAAGGCGGCGCGCAATGTCGCGGCGGCGACCGGCCCCGGCAGGCGCGGGCGGCGACCCCTCGCCGCCAGGCGCGGCGCGGCCTATATGGCGGGCCTGACCGCTTCGGAGTTCTCGCATTGGCCTATGTCGCCCGCAACGATCGCCCCGCCGACAAGGCCGCCCGATACGCCGAGATCGAGGGCGAAATCCTGGCCGTGCTGGACGGCGAGCCGAATGTGACGGCGCGGATGGCCACGGTCGCCTCGATGCTGGCGGACGCTTTCGATCACTACTTCTGGACCGGCTTCTATGTGGTGGCGCCGGACAGGGCGGACGAACTGGTGGTGGGGCCGTATCAGGGAACGCTGGGCTGCCTGAGGATCGCCTTCGGACGCGGCGTCTGCGGGACGGCGGCGGCGACGCGGACGACGCAGGTGGTCGAGGACGTTCACGCCTTTCCCGGCCACATCGCCTGCGACAGCCGCTCGGCCAGCGAGATCGTGGTTCCGGTTCTGGACGCCTCGGGGACTCTGATCGGCGTGTTCGACGTGGATGCGGCCACGCCCGCCGCCTTCGACGCCGAGGATCAGGTCGCGTTGGAACGTTTGATGGCGCGGGTGTTCGGGGCCGGTTGATCGGGACGAGTTGATCGCGCCGCCCCCGGCTCTATGGTCCCCGCAAAAGAGGAGGATCGGATGACCGAGCGGACAGTCGCCATCACGGGCGGACACGGCGCCCTGGGCCGGGCGGTGCTGGAGGCGGCCTTGACGGCCGGCTGGCGGGTCGCGGTCATCGACCATGCGGCGGGTCACGCCGCGCCGGACGGCGTGCTGGAGATCGGCGGGATCGACCTGACCGACGCCGACCAGGCGCAGAAGGCCATGGACGCCGTGATCGCGCGATTCGGACGGCTGGACGCCCTGTTGAACATCGCCGGCGGCTTCGTCTGGCAGACCACCGACGATGCGGCGCCGGCCTGGGACCGGATGCACGCCCTGAACGTGACGACGGCGCTGAACGCCAGCCGCGCGGCGCTTGCCGCCCTGAGAGCCGCGCCCCAGGGGCGGATCGTCAATGTCGGATCGGCCGCCGCCCTGCAGGCCGGGGCCGGCATGGGCGCCTATGGCGCGGCCAAGGCTGGGGTCCATGCCCTGACCCAGGCCTTGGCGGAGGAGCTGAAGGCCAGCCGCGTCACGGTCAACGCCGTCCTGCCTTCCATCATCGACACTCCCGCCAACAGAAGGGACATGCCGGGCGCAGATCCGGCGACCTGGGTCGCGCCGGCCGATCTGGCGGCGGTGATCCTGTTCTTGGCCTCGCCCGAGAGCCGAGCCATGACCGGCGCCCTGGTTCCTGTGACGGGCCGCGTCTGATGCGCGCCGAGCGGGTCCGCAGCGTCCTTTATCTGCCCGCCTCCAATGCACGGGCGATTCAGAAGGCGCGCACCCTGGACTGCGACGTGGCCGTGCTGGACCTGGAGGACGCCGTGGCGCCCGAGGCCAAGGCCGACGCCCGCGCGGCCGCCGTCCAGGCCGTGCGCGACGGCGGCTTCGGGCCGCGCCTTGGGGTGCGGATCAACGGTCTGGACACCGAATGGGGGCTGGACGACCTGGCGGCGATGAAGGCGGCGGGGGCGAAACTGGTGGTCGCGCCCAAGGTGGAGACGCCCGAGATGGTCCATGCCCTGACCGCCGGCCTGGCCAGAGGTTCGGCCCTGTGGGCCATGGTCGAGACGCCGCGCGCCCTTCTGGCCCTGGCCGAAATCGCCTCGGCCGACGGGGCGCTGGACGGGCTGATGCTGGGGGTCAACGACCTGGCCAAGGCGCTGGGGACCGGGGCGTCGTCGGATCGCGAGCCGTTCAAGCCATGGCTGGCGATGCTGGTCGCGACGGCGCGCGCCAATGGATTGCTGGCCGTCGACGGGGTGTTCAACCGCATCGACGACGCGCAAGGGCTGGCCGCCGAGACGGCGCAGGGGCGGCTTTACGGATTTGACGGCAAGAGTCTGATCCATCCGTCCCAGATCGCCGCCGCCAACGCCGCTTTCTCGCCGTCTGAGACCGAGGTCGCCCAGGCCCGCGCCATCGTCGCCGCCTTCGCCGCGCCCGAGGCCGAGGGCCAGGGCGCGATCCGCGTGAACGGCGCCATGGTCGAACGGCTGCATCTTGACCAGGCGCAGGCCCTGCTGGCGCGGGCGGAAGGCTGAACGCCGTCTCCTCCCATTCATGGCGAGGTGACTAGCGGGTCTGAGGCAACCGCCCTAAACCTCGCGTCAAACTCCAGCGGATCCGCCTTGACCCTACCTGCCGACACGCCTGCGAAAATCCCGGCCTGGGTCTGTGCGCCCGGCGTGCTGAAGGTCCCTTTCCTGGAAACCTTCCTGACCGACTGCGACCTGCGGCGCCTGCCGGGCGCGGAGATCGAGGCCGTGCTGGGCTGGGGCATGAAGCCGACGGCGGCGGCGGGACGGCGGTGGGCGCAGAAGAACGGGCGGCCCTATGTGGCGCTGGAGGACGGCTTCCTGCGCTCGGTGGGCATCGGCGAGGCGGGGGCGACCAGCCTGAGCCTGATCGTCGATGATCTGGGCGTCTATTACGATGCGACGCGGCCCAGCCGGTTGGAGCATCTGATCCTAGGCGCGGACGCCTGGTGCGACGCCGCCATGACCGCGCGTACGCGGGGCCTGGTCGACCGGATCGTCGCATCGGGCGTGTCCAAGACGAACATGGGCGGGCCGCTGGATCAGAGCCTGTTGAAGCCCGGCCGTCGCGTGCTGATCGTGGACCAGACGTTCGGCGACGCCTCCATCGCCCATGGGCTGGCTGCGCCGGACAGCTTTGACGCCATGATCGCCGCCGCCCGGCGCGACGAGCCGGACGCCCAGTTGATCGTCAAACGCCATCCTGCGGTGGCGGCGGGGAAAAAGCGCGGCTGCGTGACCGATCTGGACGGGGTCGCCCTGGTCGACGCCGACGTGCGGCCCGCCGACCTTCTGGCGGCGGTGGATGCGGTCTATTGCGTCACCTCGGCGCTGGGGTTCGAGGCCCTGATGCGCGGCCTGCCGGTGCGCTGTTTCGGGGCGCCCTTCTATTCCGGCTGGGGCCTGACCACGGACGAGGTCCAGACCGGCCGCCGCGGCGCAGCGCGATCCATCGAACAGGTCGCCGCCGCCGCCCTGATCGCCTACAGCCGCTATGTCGATCCCGTCACCGGCGAATCCTGCGAGGCGGAACAGGCGCTGGAACGGTTGATCGCCCTGCGCGATCGCGCCGACCGGCTGGCGGGGTCGTGGTCGGCGGTGGGGTTCGCCCCTGCCAAGCGGCCGCCGGTGCGCCGGCTGCTGAACTCGCCCAAGGCGACGATGCGCTACTTCATGTCGCCGTCGCGGGCCGCCGCCCATGCGGCGAGGACCGACGGACGCCTGATCTGGTGGGCGGGCAAGGAGAGCGAGGCGACGCGCCGGGCGGCGGCCGCATTTCATGGCCCGACTGTCAGGATGGAAGACGGCTTCATCCGCTCGCGCGGTCTGGGGTCCGATTTCGTCGGGGCCCTGTCGGCCGCCCTGGACGACCAGGGCGTCTATTACGACCCGTCGCGGCCGTCGCGTCTTGAGACCCTGATCCAGACCTCGGACCTGACGCCGACGCAACTGGCGCGGGCGGCGGACTTGAGGACGCGCGTGGTCTATGCGGGTCTGTCGAAATACAATCTGAAAGGCGGGGCGCCGACGGGGTGGCCCGAAGACCGCGACATCCTTCTGGTCGTCGGCCAGGTGGAGAACGACAAGTCGATCCTCTTGGGCTGCGCGCCCGATCTGAACACCAACTCGGCCCTGGTCGAGGCGGCTCGGCGCGACCACCCGGGCGCCTTCCTGGTCTATCGCAACCATCCCGACGTGCTGGCCGGCAACCGGCCGGGGCGGCTGGACGCCGGGGCGATGGCCTCGGTCGATGCGGTCGCGGACGGGCTGGACATCGTCGACTGCCTGAACGCCTGTCGGCGGGTGGCGACCCTGACGTCGCTTACGGGGTTCGAGGCCCTGATGCGGGGCAAGGCCGTGTCGGTCTATGGTCGGCCCTTCTATGCGGGATGGGGGCTGACCGACGACCGGCTGAGTTTCGAGCGTCGCAGCCGCCGCGCCGGCGTCGACCATCTGGTCCACGCCGCCCTGATCGCCTATCCCCTCTATGTCACGCCCCAGGGCTGGCCGTGCGAGGCGGAAGACCTTGTGGCCCTGCTGATCGCCGCCCGCGACCAGCCGACGCCCAAGGCGCCGCGCGGCCAGGTGCGGCGCTGGGCCGCCGGCGTCGTCGCCAGTCTCGACCGCAGGCCGCCGCCGTCCTATTGAAGGCGTTCGTATAGGAAACTGACCTTCCTGAAACAGCGACGCCTCGCGGGCCGAGCGACAGGAACTTCCTCAAGCAGCGAGACGCCGTGCGTCGAGCCATAGGAAAAAGAATAAAGTGCCCCACGCCGTCATCGCCGCCACCGGCCTCTTCACCCCTGAGCAGTCTGTCTCGAACGCCGAACTGGTCGACAGCTACAACGCCTGGGCCGATGGCTGGAACGCCCGCCACGCCGCCCAGATCGAGGCCGGCGAACTGCAGGCCAAGGCCCATTCCTCGCCCGAGTTCATCGAGAAGGCTTCCGGCA
The DNA here is from genome assembly GCF_055809335.1 of Brevundimonas sp. D3-1P. NCBI lineage: Bacteria > Pseudomonadati > Pseudomonadota > Alphaproteobacteria > Caulobacterales > Caulobacteraceae > Brevundimonas > Brevundimonas sp. D3-1P. The sequence goes on along the minus strand of NZ_CM147908.1, from coordinate 3,175,948 downwards.
TCAAGAGCCGGTTCGTGCTGGACAAGGCCGGCGTCATCGACCCCGCGCGGATGGCCCCCTATCTGCCCGAACGGTCCAACGAAGAACTGTCGATCCTGGCCGAGATGGCGGTCAAGGCCGCCCGTCAGGCCATCGCGGCCTGGGGCAAGCCGGTCTCGGAGATCGGCGCGGTCCTGTGCGCGGCGTCCAACATGCAGCGCGCCTATCCGGCCATCGCCATCGAGGTGCAGCAGGCGTTGGGGATCGAGGGCTTCGCCTTCGACATGAACGTGGCGTGCAGCTCGGCCACCTTCGGCGTCAAGACGGCGGCCGACTTCATTGGCGGCGGCTCGGTCAAGGCGGTGCTGATGGTCAACCCGGAGGTCTGTTCGGCCCACCTGAACTTCACCGACCGCGACAGCCATTTCATCTTCGGCGACGTGGCGACGGCGGTGATCGTGGAATCGTCGGACACGGCCGGTCCGGGCGGCTGGGACGTGCTGGGCACGCGGCTGAAGACCGTTTTTTCGAACAACATCCGCAACAATTTCGGCTTCCTGAACCGCAATGCGCGCGACACCGCCCATCTGGACAGCCCGGTGGCGGACGACAGCGTTCAAAACGACAAGCTGTTCATCCAGCAGGGTCGCAAGGTGTTCCGCGACGTGGTGCCGATGGTGTCGGAGATGATCGTGGACCATGCCGGCGAACTGGGCGTCGATCCCCAGGGGCTGAAACGGCTGTGGCTGCATCAGGCAAACATCAACATGAACACCCTGATCGGCAAGAAGGTGCTGGGCCGCGAGCCGTCTTCAGAAGAGAACGTCATCATCCTGGACGACTACGCCAACACCTCCTCGGCCGGGTCGATCATCGCCTTCCACCTGCACAACGACGGCTTCGCACCCGGCGAGACGGGGCTGATCTGCAGCTTCGGCGCCGGCTATTCGGCGGGAACCGTCTTCGTGCGAAAACGCGCCTGACCGCGCAGGCGCGACGGTTTAGACCCCAAAAGGCCCGGCTTCGGAGAACCAAAGCGCGCGACCCGCGTTACGTCAGGTTAATTCCCTGTCCATGGCGATTCTCTCGCGGCGACGCTTGAAACTGTCACAAGTTTTTGTCACCCATTCCGGTGTCGAGAACAGGGGATATCCCAGATGGCTCACACGACGCCGAAACAGGTGCTGGAAAGCTTGGCCAAGGACATCGCCGCCGTGCTGAAAAGCATGGGCGGATCGGCGCACCAGAACATGGTCGTCGACTGCGTGGCGGCGATGAAGCGACAGCGCGGCGAGGCGGTCAATCCGCCCGATCTGCGGCAGAAGATCATCGAGGCCTTCGAACAGTATCGCGACTTGTTCGTGCGTCCCTTCGGCGAAGGCTCGCAGCGCTGGGCCCTTGCGGGCGATTTCGCCTGACAGCCCCTGCAGAACGAAAGGCGCGCTCCTTGCGGAGCGCGCCTCGTCGTTTGGGCTGACCGTCAGGATCAGAAGCGTCGGATATAGCTGACGGAATAGGCGTCGGCCTCGCCGCCGTCGTCGCGATAGTCGCGGCGGGTCCAGTCGGCGCGCAGACCGTTCACGCCGTCCAGATAGAAGTTGGCGCCGGCGCCGTAGTTCCAGCTGTCGCCGCCAACGTCGGTGTCGGCGCCGGGGAACTCCTGCTTCAGTTCGGTGTGGCCGTAGCCGCCGCGGGCGAACAGCTCCAGCTTGTCGGAAACCGGCACCTTGCCGACGACATAGCCTGCGGCGTCCCACTCATGCTTGGTGGTCCCGTCGATGCCGGCGACGGTGAAGTCGTCGTCCTTGACGCCGACCGAGGCTTCGGTTTCGACGGCCAGGTAACGGTTCAGGTTCACGCCCAGACGACCCGTAACGGCGCCGGTCGTTGCATTGTCACCTTCAAGATGAGTGTAGCCCAGCGATCCGTAACCACGTGGTTCGGGGTTGGTTTGAGCAAATGCCGGCGCGGCGATTGCGGAAACGGCGACGGCGGCAAGAAGAATGTTACGCATTGTTTCTTATTAACTCCTAGATGCGATGACCGAGCCGATCATCAGCCCCATCCAGCGATTGCTTAAATAGGCGACGCCTTCTTCTGTTCCAGGGGCGACCCGACAGCGCGATTGTTTGTGGGCGCCGAGACACATACGGCGTTCCCCCAAGTTTGTCAGTTCTGTGACAAAACAGAAAGGGCGGCCTCGTCAGAAACCGCCCTTCTGATATTTCCACCCCGTCGTGCTCGGGCTTGACCCGAGGATCGGTCGACAGGCCGTTCGTCGTCATCGCACCTACGGCGGAGCCTCCGATCCCCGGGTCAAGCCCGAGACGACGGCGCCGGATAAGTTTCACCTATCCTTTTCGCGTTCCACATCCAGGGCGGCTTGGGCCGCAGCCAGGCGGGCGATGGGCACGCGGTAAGGCGAGCAGGAGACGTAATCCAGGCCGGCCTTCTCGCAGAAGGCGATGGACGACGGATCGCCCCCGTGTTCGCCGCAGATGCCCAGCTTGACCCCGGGCCGCACGGCGCGGCCCCGCTCGGCCGCGATCTCGATCAGGCCGCCGACCCCGTCCTGGTCCAGACGCACGAAGGGATCGGTGTCGAAGATGCCCTTGTCCAGATAGGCCTGGAGGAAGCGCCCGGAATCATCGCGGCTGATGCCGAAGGTCGTCTGAGTCAGGTCGTTGGTGCCGAAGCTGAAGAACTGGGCGTATTCCGCCAGGTCCCCGGCGCGGATGGCCGCGCGCGGCAGTTCGATCATGGTGCCGACCAAGTATTCGACGCTGTCGCCCGCCTCTTCGAACACCGCCCTGGCGGTGCGGTCGGTCAGTTCGCGCAGATATTTCATCTCCAGACCCAGGGCGACCAGCGGGTGCATGATCTCCGGGATCGGCGCCTCACCCGACGCCTGCTTGACCTCCAGCGCGGCCTCCAGCACGGCCCGGACCTGCATCTCGTAGATTTCGGGATAGGCCACGCCCAGACGGCAGCCGCGGTGGCCCAGCATGGGGTTGGTCTCATGCAGTTCCTTGGCCCGGCGCTTCAGCTTTTCGGCGTCGATGCCGGACGACGCCGCCAGGGCGTCGATGTCCTCGTCCGTATGCGGGATGAACTCGTGCAGCGGGGGGTCCAGCAGGCGCACGGTCACGGGCAGGCCGGCCATGATGGTGAACAGTTCGACGAAGTCCGACTTCTGGAACGGGGCGATCTTGGCCAGGGCCGTGCGGCGGCCCTTCTCGTCGTCGGCCAGGATCATCTCGCGCACGGCGGCGATGCGGCTGTCGTCGAAGAACATATGTTCCGTGCGGCACAGGCCGATGCCCTCGGCGCCGAAACCGCGCGCGGTCTTGGCGTCCAGCGGCGTCTCGGCGTTGGCGCGGACCTTCAGGCGGCGCACCTTGTCGGCCCAGCCCATCAGGGTCTGGAAGTCGCCGGTCAGCTCCGGCTCGATCATCGGCACGGCGCCCTCCAGCACCTCGCCCTTGGAGCCGTCGATGGTGATGATCTCGCCGGCCCTGAAGGTGCGGCCGCGCGCGGTGAAGACGCCCTTGGCCTCGTCGATGTGGATTTCGCCGGCGCCGGAGACGCAGGCCCGGCCCATGCCGCGCGCCACGACGGCCGCGTGGCTGGTCATGCCGCCGCGCGCCGTGACGATGCCGCGGGCCGCGTGCATGCCGTGGATATCCTCGGGGCTGGTTTCCTCGCGCACCAGGATGACCGCCTCGCCCAGGCCGGCGGCGCGTTCCGCCTCGTCGGCGTCGAAGACGATCTTGCCGGTCGCCGCGCCGGGCGAGGCCGGCAGGCCGGCGGCGATCACGGTGCGGGCCGCATCCGGGTCCAGCGTCGGGTGCAGCAGTTGGTCCAGGGCGGCCGGTTCGACGCGGCTGATGGCTTCTTCCTGGGAGATGACGCCCTCGGCGGCCAGGTCCACGGCGACCTTCAGGGCCGACTTGGCGGTGCGCTTGCCATTGCGGGTCTGCAGCATCCAGAGACGGCCCTGTTCGACCGTGAACTCGATGTCCTGCATGTCGCGGTAGTGGCTCTCCAGCGTGTTCACCACCTCGACGAACTGGGCGAAGACTTCCGGCATGGCCTCTTCCATCGAGGGGGCGGTCTCGCCCATCTCCTCGCGGCCGATCTTGGTCAGGCTTTGCGGCGTGCGGATGCCCGCCACCACATCTTCCCCTTGCGCATTGATCAGGAACTCGCCGTACAGACGCGCCTCGCCGGTCGAGGGGTTGCGGGTGAAGGCCACGCCCGTCGCCGAGGTCTCGCCCATGTTTCCGAACACCATCGACTGGACGCTGACGGCCGTGCCCCAGCTTTCGGGGATGTCGTGCATCCGGCGATAGAATTTCGCCCGGTCGTTCATCCAGCTGGCGAAGACGGCGCCGATCGCGCCCCACAGCTGGTCCTTGGGGTCCTGCGGGAAGGCGTAGCCCAGTTCGCGCTCGACCACGGCCTTATAGTCGACGACCACCTTCTGCCAGTCCTCGGCGGTCAGGTCGGTGTCGACGGCAGCACCCAGCCGAGCTTTATGCTGGTCCAGCACCTCTTCGAAATCGTCGTGGCTGAGGCCCAGGACCACGTTCGAATACATGGTGATGAAGCGGCGATAGCTGTCGAAGGCGAAGCGGCGGTCGCCCGACAGGGTCGCCAGGCCCTCGACCGTCTGGTCGTTCAGACCCAGGTTCAGCACCGTGTCCATCATGCCCGGCATCGACGCCCGCGCGCCCGAACGCACCGACACCAGCAGCGGGTTGGCCACGTCGCCGAACACCTTGCCGACGATGCCCTGCACCTTCTCCAGCGCTTCCTGGACCTGGGCCTCCAGATCGGCCGGATAGGTTTCGTTGTTGGCGTAATAGTGGGTGCAGACCTCGGTGGTGACGGTGAAGCCCGGCGGCACCGGCAAGCCCAGGGACGACATCTCCGCCAGATTGGCGCCCTTGCCGCCCAGAAGGTTCTTCATCGACGCATCGCCGTCGGCGGAACCTCCGCCGAAGCCGTACACCCACTTTGTCATCTTGCAGTCCCTGAGCTTTCAGATCGTTCGGCGGGTTCGCCCCGCTCGCACATGCAGCATGATCTAGCGCGGGCGATCCGGCTTGGCCATGGCGGACGTAACAATGCGTGAGGGGATGGGCGGTTTCTTGCGCAGGCGCGCGTAACCTTGACGTCATCGTCTCCTCCCCATGAAATGGGGAGGGGGACCGCGAAGCGGTGGAGGGGTTCTTGACGCACGAAGGCTCCGTATCACGCGCCCGCATCCTGCGCCGCGCCCTGACCCCGCCCGAAGCCCGACTGTGGGTCCGCCTGCGCCGCCGCGCGCTCGACGGGCTGAAATTTCGCCGCCAGCATCCGATCGGGGTTTACGTGCTGGACTTCTATTGCGTCAAGGCGATGCTTGCGGTCGAGGTCGATGGCGAAACCCACGCTGGCCGCGGCGACCACGACGCCCGACGCACCCGCTGGCTGGAACGACAAGGTGTCTCCGTTATCCGCATCCCGGCGGAACAGGTGCGCGTGAACCTGGACGCCGTGCTGACCTTCATCGCCTCGACCGCCAGAGACCGAATCCGCAGCTGATCAATTCCGTTTCCTCCCCATTTCATGGGGAGGTGGCTCGTAGCGCAGCGGAGAGACGGAGGGGTTCTTCGCCGCATCACCGGCGCCCGTGGAACTTCAAGAACCCCTCCACCGCTTCGCGGTCCCCCTCCCCACAAGTGCGGAGGAGACGATGCGGCCCCTACCCCGCGATCTGGCCGAAGTCGGCGACCTGCCCCATCACGTCGCGCACCTGGCCCAGCAGTTTCAGGCGGTTTTCGCGTTCGGCGGCAATGTCGGAGTTGACCATGACAGCCTCGAAGAAGGCGTCCACCGGCGCGCGCAGGGCGGCCAGCGCCGTCATGGCGGCGGCGAAGTCCTCGGTCTCCAGCGCAGCCTCGACGGCGGTGCGGGCGGCGCCGACGGCGAAGGCCAGGGCGGTCTCGGCCTCGGGCTGGCTCGGCAGACCCGTCTGGACCATGCCGGTCGGCAGGGCCCCCTTCTTCTCCTCGGCGCGCAGGATGTTGGAGGCGCGTTTGTAGCCCGCCAACAGATTGGCCCCGTCGTCAGTGGCGAGGAATGCGGCCAGCGCCTCCACCCGACGCACGATGCGGACCAGATCGTCGTCGCCCAGAGAGAAGACAGCGGCGACGAGGTCGTGGCGCTGGCCCCGGTCGCGCAGGAGGACGGTCAGGCGGTCGGCGAAGAAATTGATTATATAGATGCCGATTTCGTCAGGAGAATCTTCGGGTGCAAGCTCGTCGTTTTGCTTGAGTACCTTAGCAAAAAACCTTTTGGCATGGTCCGTCGCTGCATCGTCGATGTGAAGCCGAACTCCATTTTCCAGCACCAGCCGGATAACCCCGAGCGCCGCACGACGCAGCGCGAACGGATCCTTCGACCCCGTGGGCTTTTCGTCGATGGCGAAAAAGCCGACCAGGGTGTCCAGCTTGTCGGCCAGGGCGACTGCGGCCGTGACCGGCGCGGTCGGGACCGTGTCGGCCGGCCCCTGCGGCTTGTAGTGGTCGCGGACGGCGTCGGCGACGGCGTCGGGGTATCCGGCCAGACGGGCGTAATAGCCGCCCATGATCCCCTGAAGCTCCGGGAATTCGCCCACCATGCCGCTGGCCAGATCGGCCTTGGACAGGCGGGCGGCGGTTTCGGCCTGATCGGCGTCAGCGCCGACCAGGGGGGCGATCTCGCGCGCCAGGGCGGCGACCCGCTCGACCCGCTCGGCCAATGTGCCCAGTTTGGCGTGGAAGGTGACGCCGGACAGTTTGGCGTTCCAGGCGTCGAAGCCGACCTTCTGGTCCTCGTCCCAGAAGAAGCGGGCGTCGTTCAGGCGGGCGCTCAGCACGCGGCTGTTGCCGGCGGCCAGGGCCTTGCCGCCGTCGGTCGCCTCGACGTTGGCGACGACCAGGAAGTTCGGCGCCAGCCCCGCCTTCGCCGGGTCGCGGACGGCGAAATATTTCTGGTGCACCTTCATCGACAACTGGATGACTTCGGGCGGCAGGGCCAGGAACTGCGGGTCCATGTCGCCCAGGATCGGGGTCGGCCATTCGGCGAGACCCGCCACCTCGTCCAGCAGGCCGTCGTCGTCGACCAGCACCAGCCCACGCGCGGCGCAGGCGGCCTTGGCCTGTTCCAGGATACGCAGCTTGCGGTCGGCGACGTCGATCAGGACAAAGTTCTTCTCCAACTGGGCGCGATAGTCGGCGAAGTCGCTGACCCGCAAGGGTGCGCCCGAGCCTAGGAAACGATGACCCTCGGTGATGGCGTCCGACGCGATGCCGTCGATCTCGAACGGAACCACCGCCCCGTCGAAGACGCACAGGATGCGCTTGATCGGCCGCACCCAGCGCAAGCTTCCCGTTCCCCAACGCATCGACTTGGGCCAGGGGAAGGCGCGCACGATCTGATCGACCGTCTCGGCGACCAGATCGGCGGTCGCGCGGCCCTGGGACGACAGGACAGCGAACAGGACGCCGTCGCGCTCCACCAACTGCTCGCGGGTCAGGCCGGTCTTCCTCAGGAACCCTTCCAGCGCCTGGGGCGGCGCCGATGCCTTGGGTCCCTTGACCTCTTCCTCGCGGTCCGGCGTGGCGGCCGGCAGGCCGTCGACCACCAACGTCAGGCGACGCGGCCCGGCGTATGTGGTCAGGGCGTCCCACGTCAGGCCGGCGGCCTTCAGCCGTTCGGACGCCATACGCTCCAGGTCGCGCGCGGCGCCCTGCTGCATCCGGGCGGGGATTTCTTCGGAGAAGATTTCGAGGAGGAGTTGGGGCATCAGGCGGTTTTCCGCTCTTGTTCGACGTAAGCGAGGGCGCAGGCTTTGCAGAGTTCGCGGATGCGGCCGATGTAGCTTTGGCGTTCGGCCACGGCGATGGCGCCGCGGGCGTCCATCAGATTGAACAGATGGCTGGCCTTCAGCACCTGGTCGTAGGCGGGCAGGACCAGCGGCTGATCCTGCGGCCCGCGCATGTCCAGCAGGCGCTGAACTTCGCCCACCATGTCCTCGAACCGGCACTTCAGCCCATCGACGTCATAGCCGTGGAAGTTGGCTTCCGACTGCTGGCGCTCGTTCTCCAGGAAGACCTCGCCATAGGTCAGCCCCTCCTTGGTGAACTTCAGATCGTAGACGTTGTCGACGCCCTGGACATACATGGCCAGACGCTCCAGCCCGTAGGTCAGTTCGCCCGACACCACATCGACCTCGATGCCGCCGACGCCCTGGAAATAGGTGAACTGCGTCACCTCCATCCCGTCGCACCAGACCTCCCAGCCCAGCCCCCAGGCGCCCACGGTCGGGTTTTCCCAGTCGTCCTCGACAAAGCGGATGTCGTGCAGCTTGGGGTCGATGCCGATGGCGGCCAGCGAGCCCAGATACAGCTCCTGAAGATTGTCCGGGTTCGGCTTCAGGATGACCTGGTATTGATAATAGTGTTGGAGCCGGTTCGGGTTCTCGCCATAGCGGCCGTCGCCGGGGCGGCGGCTGGGCTGGACGTAGGCGGCCTTCCACGGCTTGGAGCCCAGGGCGCGCAGCACCGTCGCCGGGTGCAGCGTCCCCGCCCCCACCTCGATGTCATAGGGCTGCAGGATGGCGCAGCCCTGATCGCCCCAATAGCGGTGAAGGGTCAGGATCAGGTCCTGAAACGCGAGCGGCTCAGTCGGGGTGGTCAAATCGGGCTCGGGAGGGGCTGCAAAAAAGACGGCGGACCATAGGGCCCGCCGCCTCTCGCTTCAACACGCCGCGCCCGCCCATTTGACGCCGGGCGCGGATCGGCCCGTCTTACTGCGGGGTCGGAGCCGTCTCCTCGCCGCCGTCCGCGGCCGGATCGACCCGACCGTCGGTCGGATTCTGGACCGGGGGCGAGGCCGTGGTGGTCGTGGCCGCCGCCGGTTCGCCGCCGGGCGCCGTCGCCGGGGCGGCTTCGGCCGGGGCAACGGCTTCCTCGTCGCCCATGGCGGCCAGGGATTCGGCCGGGTTCAGCACCTTGTCGATGGGGAAGACCGCGCCGTTGGAGGCGTCAAGCTCGGCGCTGACCACGGTCGCGCCATCCGCCTTGATGGCCGAGCCCGTGCCGTCCAGCAGGATTTGGCTGTCGGCGGCCGTCGGCACGCCGCCGCGCTTGCCCTGGATCTGGTCGGGCGTCACATCGGCGGCGATGACGTGATAGAGCAGACGCTGGCGCAGCTCGGCTGCATTGGCCGGGTCCAGCAGGCGGGTGCGGTCCGCCTCGGGCAGGGCGGCGAAGGCCGCGTCCGTCGGCGCGAAGATCGAAATGGCCGGACGGCTGGCCAGGGTGTCGGTCAGCTGGGCGGCGTCCAGCGCAGCCAGCAGAGTGGTGAACTGACCGCTGGATTTCAGCACGTCCACGACGTTCTCGGCCGGGGCGGGCGTCGCCTGGGCCGCGGCGGTCTCGGCCGGGGTTTGCGCGGGCGTCGCGGCGGCGGTGCTTTCCTGAGCCAGGGCGGGGACGGCCATCAGGGAGACCACGGCGGTCGCGGCAAGCAATTTGGCACGAAGCATGACGGTATCCTTTTTCTGTTTGAGGACCGCCGCAGGGAGACGACGGCCCGTTCCAGTCATCGGAACTGACATTCCCAAGTCGGACACCGACGATCTGGTTCCGATAATTTGAAACAAACCGTAACTCTTGTGATGATCGCGGCGAAACCTCGGCGGATGCTGGGCGGGAGCGCCGAAATCGCCGGCATTCGGCCACAAGAGCAAGGCGTTACTGTACCGCCAGCTGTGTCGATCGGACCCAGGCGGCGGGGTGGGCCGAGGCCAGGGTTCGGGCCGCCGCCTCGGCCGCTTCGTGCGTAGGATAGAGGCCGAAGACGGTCGCCCCCGAACCGGACATCCGCGTCAGGGCGACCTCGGGCGTGGCCGCCACCGCCGCCAGGGCGTCGCCGATGGCGGGCGTCAGGGCCAAGGCCGGCGCCTCCAAATCGTTGCGCTGGACCGACAGCCAATCGAGCACGCCGCCGAGGCTCCAGTCGGCAGGCGGCGCCGGACGATCCGCCGCCGCGACGGGGCCGGCGTCATAGGCGCGATAGACGGCGCCGGTGGGCGAAGGAAGGCCGGGATTGAACAGCACGGCCGGCAGGGTCGGCAGACGCGGCTCGTCGGTCAGCCTCTCCCCCCGCCCCTCGGCCCAGGCGGTGCGCATCCACAGGCACATGGGGCCGTCGGCGCCGACCACGCCCGCCGCCGCTTCCAGGTCCGCATCGTCGATGTCGAGCGACAAGACCTCGCGCGCCAGCTTCAGCGCCGCCCCCGCATCGGACGATCCGCCGCCCAGGCCCGCCGCGACGGGAAGCTGCTTGTCCAGCGCCACCCGCAGCCCCGGCTCGCCCGTTCCGGCCGCCTGGCCCAGCCGACGCAGGGCGCGCAGGATCAGATTGTCGTCGCCGCCCGACAGGCCGCCTGCGAAGGGGCCGGCGACGGACAGGGACAACCGGTCCGACGGCTCGGCCGAAACCCTGTCCCCCACGTCGGCGAAGGCGACCAGGCTGGTCAGCGGATGATAGCCGTCGGCGTCCACCGCCCCGACGTGCAGGAACAGATTGATCTTGGCCGGAGCCAGGGCGGTCAGGGCGGGCATGACCTATTGGGACACACCCTTGGCGGCCGGAGCCGCCTCCAGCCCGTCGGTGATCTTGCGCTCGACTGCGGCGCGGCGTTCGTCGTCGGGGTCCAGCACCAGGACGCGGTTCCACAGCCAGACGGCCTCGCGCCGGCGGCCCACCTTCCAATAGGCGTCGCCCAGGTGGTCGTTGATCTCGGCGTTGGCCGGCTCCTTGTCGACGGCTTGTTCCAGCGTAACGACGGCGGTTTCGTACTGGCCCTGTTTGAACTGGGCCCACCCCAGCGAATCCTGGATGTTGCCGTTGTCGGGCTCCAGGGCATGGGCGCGGGCGATCATTTCGGCGCCTTCCTGGACGCGCAGACCCTTGTCCACCCACAGATAGCCCAGATAGTTCAGCATGTCGGGATCGTTGGGCGCCGCCTGCAAGGCGGCCCAAAGCTCCGCCTCGGCCTCGGGCACGCGGCCCAGGGCCTCATAGGCCGCGCCGCGCAGGAAGCGGACGCCGGCCCCCTGATCCGCCGTGTTCAGAACCGGGCCGTCCAGCAGGGCCAAGGCCTCGTCGTGCTTCTTCAGCTGCATCAGTTGGCCAACCAGGACCTGGGCGATGCGAGGGTCGTCGGGCGCGGCGGCGGCGGCGCGGCGCAGTTCGGCCAAGGCCTCTTCGGACTGGCCCTCCTCCTCCAGGCTGACGGCCATCTGGGCGCGCGCGGCGGCGTACAGGGACGGCGTCTCGGCCCCGATCCGCGACAGGGCCGCGCGGGCGGAGCTCTTCAGCCCGGCGCGGGCCAGAACCTGGGCCAGCTGATACTCGGTCTCGTCTTCGGGATACAGGTTCTGGGCGAGGCGCAGATAGACGGCGGCGAACTCGTTGCCTCGCTCGGCCGAGGCTTGGGCGGCGGCCGTGACCAGGGCCTGGGACGCGCCCTCGCGCAGATCGGGCAAGGCGGGGGGCCGCCCTCCCTCCTTCAGCCGTTGCAGCGCGCGGGCCACGCCCGGATCGGCGGGCTGGACCGCCATGGCGGCTTCATACAGGGCGATGGCGTCGTCGCGACGACCGCGCCGTTCCAGAAACTCGCCATAAGGCCGTTTGAACAGGGCGCCGATGCCGGGCGCGTCGGCCGCCGCCTTCAGTTCGGCCTCGGCCTGGGCGTAGTCGCGGCGGCGCTCCAGCAGGGCCGCCCGGTTCATGCGGGCGAAGGCCAGGGTCAGGGGATCGCCCGCCGCAGGCGCGGGCTGAAGCGCGCGGGACCAGTCGCCGGCGGCCGCCGCGATCCAGGGCGAGACCTGAAGCCCCGCGCGGGCGTGCGGCGCGCCGATCGGCTGGGCCGCCAGGGCGGCGTTGGCGGCGCGGGCGTCGCCGTGGGCGTAGTCCTGAACCAGCCGCACCAGCCGTCCGCCCTCCACGAAGGCTGGAGAGGCGGTCGCATCGGTCGGCGCGAGCGCGGCCGCCACGTCCAGATCGCCGGTGAGAAGCGCCGAGGTGAAGGCCTGTTCGCGCACCCGGGGCTGCTCGGGCGTCAGCCGTTCGGCCTGGGCCAGATAGTCCGCGCCGCTGCCCCCCTGCCCCTGCATCAGGGCCAGTTTGCCCGCCAGATACAGGCCATAGGCGCTGCGCCCCTCGGCGTCCGTGGGCACCGGCGACCAGACGGCGGGGATGGGCGGCGTCGCCGGCGTGTCGGTGATGATGATGTGCGGATCGGGCGCGCTCTCCGCGCCGGGCGTCGCTTCGCGCGGCGCCTCCGGGGTCGCCGTCGGCGCCTGACCGGGAATAGGCTGGCCCGGCTCCAGGATCACGGCCGGCGGGTGGGTCTGCGGCGTGGGAGCGGGCGTGGCGGCGGGCGCGGTCTCCTGCGCGAAGGCTTGGCCCGCCACGGCCAGGGCGAGGACGGTCAGGGAAGCGGCGAACAGGCGCGAACGGGGGGCGATCATGCCCCGACCCTTCACGGTTTTCCGGAACGGAGCAAGAGCCATCCCATACTCCGCTCATCCCCGCGCAAGCGGGGACCCAGCGCTTTGGACGCACCATCTCTTGTTTCAGTTCACGCCGACGATCCAAGCGGAGACGATGTGAAAGAACTGGGTCCCCGCTTGCGCGGCGATGAGCGGAATTCCTAGGGAAAGATCACATGTTCGGATAGTTCGGGCCGCCGCCGCCCTCGGGCGTGGTCCAGACGATGTTCTGCGACGGGTCCTTGATGTCGCAGGTTTTGCAGTGGACGCAGTTCTGGGCGTTGATGACGAAGCGCGGATCGGCCTTGGCCGCCTCGTCGCCATAGACGACCTCGTAGACGCCTGCCGGGCAATAAAGCCGGGCCGGTTCGCCATACTGGGGCAGGTTGACCCGGATCGGGATCGACGGGTCCAGCAGCTTCAGATGGGCGGGCTGGTCCTCGGCGTGGTTGGTGTTGGAGATGAAGACCGACGACAGCTTGTCGAACGACAGCTTGCCGTCCGGCTTGGGATACGCGATCGGCTGGTGGTTCGCCGCCGGCTCGGTCGAGGCGGCGTCGGTCTTGCCGTGCTTCAGCGTCGGGATCGGGGACCAGCCGCCCAGCAAGGTGCGGCACCACATGTCGAACATGCCGAACACCCCGCCCAGGGTCGTGCCGAATTTGGACAGCAGAGGCTTGGCGTTCCTGACGACCGACAATTCCTTGTAAACCCAGCTCTTTTCGAACGCCGTCTGATATTCGACCAGTTCGTCGCCGCCGCGCCCGGCCTGCACCGCCTCATAGGCGGCGTCGGCGGCGAGCATGCCGGTCTTCATCGCATTATGGCTGCCCTTGATGCGGGGCACGTTCACGAAACCGGCCGAACAGCCGATCAGGACGCCGCCGGGGAAGCTGAGCTTCGGAATGGACTGCAGCCCGCCCTCGGTGATGGCCCGCGCGCCGTAGGAAATGCGCGTCCCGCCCTCCAGATGTTTGGCGATCTCCGGGTGATGCTTGAACCGCTGGAACTCGTCGAAGGGCGACAGGAAGGGATTCTTGTAGTTCAGGTGGACGACGTATCCGACGGCCACGTAGCGGTCGCCGAAGTGATACAGGAAGCTGCCGCCGCCGGTGTGTTCGTCCAGCGGCCAGCCGGTCGTGTGCTGGGCCAGGCCGGGCTGGTGCTTGTCGGCCGGCACCTGCCATAGCTCCTTCAGGCCGATGCCGTATTTCTGGGGAGACTTGGCGTCCTGAAGCTTGTGGCGGGCGATGATGGTCTTGGCCAGTGAGCCGCGCACGCCCTCGGCGATGAAGACGTATTTGCCGTGCAGTTCGATGCCGGGCTGGAAGTCGCCGGTCGGCTTGCCTTCGCGGTCGATGCCGAAGACGCCGGCGACGACGCCCTTCACCCGGCCCGTCTCCTCTTCCCAGACCACATGGCTGGCGGCCATGCCGGGATAGACCTCGACGCCCAGGGCCTCGGCCTGTTCGCCCAGCCAGCGCGTGACGTTGCCCAGCGAGGCGATGTAGCAGCCGTGATTGTGCATGAAGGGCGGCAGCAGCGGCATGGGCAGCGACGCCGACCCCTGCGGCCCCAGCAGCAGGAACCTGTCCTTGGTCACGGGCGTCTCCAGCGGCGCGCCGCGTTCCTTCCAGTCGGGGAACAGTTCGTTCAGCGCCTTCGGGTCGATCACGGCGCCCGACAGGATATGGCCGCCGACCTCGGCCGCCTTTTCCAGGACGGCGACGCTGATGTCCTTGCCGTCCTTTTCGGCGCGTTGCTTCAGTCGGATGGCGGCCGACAGGCCGGCGGGGCCGCCGCCGACGATCACGACGTCGTACTCCATGACCTCGCGCTCGACGCCCTCCAGCGCCTCGAGCGGCGGCAGATTGTCGATGATGGCTTCCTGACGGGCGTTTTCCGCGCCGCCTTCGATGGCGTCTTCGGCCATGGTTTCCCCTGAATCCCGGTTATCTGTGTGGTTATGCCGCTTATCGGAAGGTGACGCGGGGGCGGTCAAGGCTTATCGGTGGCCCGAGACATGAACGCGCAACCCCACGACATCGCTGCAGTCGAAAGCCTGCTCGCCTTCTGGCGGGATGCGGGGGTGGACGCCTGCTATGGCGATGCGCCGATCGACCATACCCATGTAGCCCCGCCGCCGGCGTTGAAGGCGGTGCAGCGCGCGACCGCCTCGGTGGCTCCGCCGCTGGCCGGGCATGCAGCCGAGGATGCGGTGGCGGAGGCGCGCCGGCTGGCCGCCGGCGCCGCGACGCTCCAGGACCTGGCCGCCGCCGTCGCGGCCTTCGAGGGCTGTCCCCTGCGCGGCATGGGCGCGACCCAGTCGGTGTTCGGCCGCGGCAATCCCAATGCCGCAGTGATGGTGATCGGCGAAGGTCCCGGCGCTGAAGAGGACCGGATCGGCCAGCCCTTCGTCGGCAAGGCCGGCCAGTTGCTGGACCGGATGCTGGCGGCGGCGGGTCTGACCGATAGGGTCTTCATCACCAACACCGTCTTCTGGCGCCCGCCCGGCAACCGCACCCCCACGCCCCAGGAACAGGCGGTCTGCGCGCCCTTCGTGGAACGCGCCTTCGCCCTGCTTAAGCCCCGGGCCGTGCTGTTGCTGGGCGCCGCCGCTTCCAAGAGCGTGCTGCAGGCCGAGGAGGGGATCATGAGGTTGAGAGGCCGCTGGGGGGAGTGGAGACTGGCCGAAGGCGGCGTTTCGGCTCCGGTCATGCCGACCCTGCACCCGGCGTTTTTGCTGCGCCAGCCCCAGGCCAAGCGCCAGGTCTGGGCGGATCTGCTGTCCATGGCTGTTCGCCTTGAAACGGACTCGGTTGAAGAACAAGGCTAACGGCGGCATTGTGATGCTGACGACCATCGCCATACACGCGCCGCCTTTGTCCATATGACTGGTGGCCGTCGCCAACGAGGGGGCCGCCGCCTATGCACCTGTTCCGCCGCGCGTTCCTCGCGCCGACGCTGACCGTCGCCGTCTGCGCCCTGTCTTGCGCAGCCTTGGCCGAGACGCCCTATGCCGGTTCAACGGCCGACATGAACGCCGGTTCCACCCGCCCCGTGGCCCTGAGCTCCGCCGACCGGATTTCCTACACCACCGCCTTCGACGCCCTGCGGCGCGGCGACATCGAGGCCGCCCGCGCCTCGGCCCGCCAGGCCCAGGATCGGGTGTTGCTGGGCCAGGTCGAGTTCGAGAGCCTGTTCCATCCCGACCACGTCGCCACCTATGAAGAACTGACGGCCTGGCTGGAAACCTATTCCGACCTGCCCTGCGCCGACCGGGTCTATACGCTGGCGCTGCGTCGCCGCCCGGACGGCGCGCCAGAGCCGGCGCGACCCGGCGGCCTGATCGGCCGCACCTGGAACAGCGTCGTCGACGCCGTCTCGGGCGGATCGACCGAAGATCCGATGAAGGCGGCGCGCGTCGCCTACAACAACGACGACCTGACCGGCGCCTCGGCCATCGGGCGCCAGATCGGCGACTGGTGGACCGTCGGCCTGGCGGAATGGCGGCTGGGCCAGTTCCACGAATCCTTCGCCGCCTTCGAGCGGGTGGCCAACGATCCGACCGAAGACCCCTGGGTGCGCGCCGGCGCCGCCTATTGGACCGCGCGGGCGGCCTCGCAGTCCGGCCGCCAGGACCGGGTAAACGAATATCTGCACCTGGCCGGGCAGTGGCCCGCCACCTTCTACGGCCAGATCGCCCTGCGTCAGTTGGGCGAGGAACCGGCGATCGAAAACATGGGGCCGCGCCCCTACGAGGCCGAGCCGCGTCTGCGCCGCGCCGCCTATGCGCCCCAGAGCGCCAGCGTCGAACCGACCGCGCTCGAAGCCTTCGTCCAGGCCGATCCGCGCGCCAGACGCACCGTCGCCTTCTACGAGGTCGGACGCCGCGCCGACGCCGAGACCGAACTGCGTTCCAACCTGCGCACCGCCGTCGGCGACGCCGCCAGGATGTGGACCGCCCTGGCCCGCGCCATCATGCCGGTCAACACCGCCGCCGAAGCCAGCCGCATCGACGCGACCCGCTATCCGACGCCGGATCTGACGCCCGAGGGCGGCTTCGTCATCGAAAAGGCCCTGGTCTATGCGCTGACCCGCAAGGAAACCGACTTCAACCCGACTGCCCGCTCCAGCGTCGGCGCCTATGGGCTTATGCAGGTGATGCCGACGACGGCGGCGGAACTGAGCGGCGACCGCAGCTTCGTCAGCAATCCGACCCGCCTGTTCGACCCGGCGGTGAACCTCCGTCTGGGCCAGGCCTATATCAGCCGGATGCTGGCCCTGCCCGCCTTCCAGGGCGATCTGCTGCGTGCGGTGGCCTCCTACAACGCCGGGCCGGGGCCGATGCTGGCGGCGGTCAGAAAGCTGGGGCCGGACGCCGATCCGCTGCTGCTGATCGAGACGATCGACGTTCCCCAGGCGCGCGACTATGTCGAAAAGGTCGTGGCCAGCTACTGGATTTATCAGCGGATGTTCGGCGGCCCGTTGAAGACGCTGGACGCTCTGGCGTCCGGGGCCAAGGCCGCGCCCATCGCCCTCGATTACGTCGCCCCGCCGCCCCAGCCCGAGCCGGTCTTGATCGCCCAGGCCGGCGCGCTGGGCGGCGGCCAGTAGCTTCAGAAGATCGCGACCAGCAGGCTGGCCCAGAAGGCCGTCCCGATCAGCGCCGCCAGACCATAGCCAACGACCGGATGCAGACCGCGCGGCGCGGCGGCTTTCGTCGGAGCTTGGATCGTCGGCGCGGCCGGGTGCGTCATCTGCCTTGGGTCCGAATGGAGGAAGCTGTACCGATCTAACGGCGTGCGCTTAACGCGGCGTCTGCCGAGAAGGTTCTCGGGCCGTTAAGATTTTCGTCCTGGGTCCGCAAAGGCGATCAGTGGCTGGACGCCAGTTTGAGCACGATCAGGCCCGAGGCCACCAGGGTAACGCCCGCGATTCTCAGCGGCGTCAGCGGCTCGCCCAGAAAGACCGCCCCGACCGCGAAGGCGCCCACAGCCCCGATGCCGGTCCAGATGGCGTAGGCCGTGCCCAGCGGCAGGGTTTTCATCGCCATCGACAGCAGGCCGAACGAGCCGATCATGAAGACGATCATGCCGAACGTCGGCCACGGTCGCGTGAACCCGGCCGAGGCCTTCATCAGAAAGGCCCAGACCACTTCGAGCAGGCCGGCGGAAAGAAGGAACACCCAGGCCATGACATATCTCCCTGCATGGCGCCGGGTCGTCCCGGCGTTGATCCCATGTGGGGGAGGTCGTCCTCCTGAAAGCGCGCCTAATCTGGGACAGGGGCGGGCGAAGTCAAGTCCGGCGCCCGGCGAACCTTGACTCCGGGGCCCGGCCGACCGACACGACCCGCCCATGATCACGCGCTATTCCCGCCCCGTCGCCGCCGCCCTCTGGTCGCAAGAGACCAAGTACAGGATCTGGTTCGAGATCGAGGCCCACGCCGCGACCAAGATGGCCGAACTGGGCGTGATCCCCAGGGATGCGGCCGACGCCATCTGGGCCAAGGGCGAGAACGCGACCTTCGACGCGGACCGGATCGACGAAATCGAACGCACCACCAAACACGACGTCATCGCCTTCCTGACCCACGTCGCCGAGATCGTCGGCGAGGAAGCCCGCTTCCTGCACCAGGGCATGACCTCGTCGGACGTGCTGGACACCTGTTTCGCGGTTCAGCTGGCGCGGTCGTCGGACCTGCTGATCGAAGGCGTGGATCGGGTTCTGGCCGCGCTGGAGACCCGCGCCAAGGAGCATAAATACACCCCGACCGTAGGCCGTTCGCACGGCATCCACGCCGAACCCGTCACCTTCGGCCTGAAGCTGGCCGGCTATCACGCCGAGTTCCAGCGCGCCAAGCGCCGCCTGATCACCGCCAGGGAAGAGATCGCCACCTGCGCCATCTCCGGCGCCGTCGGCACCTTCGCCAACGTCGATCCGGCGGTCGAAGCCTATGTGGCCGAAAAGATGGGCCTGCAGGTCGAGCCGGTCTCGACCCAGGTGATCCCGCGCGACCGCCACGCCGCCTTCTTCGCCGCCCTGGGCGTCGTTGCATCGTCGGTCGAACGCCTGGCCGTCGAAATCCGCCACCTGCAGCGCACCGAGGTCCTCGAAGCCGAGGAATTCTTCGACAAGGGCCAGAAGGGCTCGTCGGCCATGCCGCACAAGCGCAACCCCATCCTGACAGAGAACCTGACCGGCCTGGCCCGGCTGGTCCGTTCGGCCGTGACCCCGGCGATGGAGAACGTCGCCCTGTGGCACGAGCGGGACATCAGCCACTCGTCGGTCGAGCGCGGCATCGGCCCGGACGCCACCATCCACCTCGATTTCGCCCTGCATCGTCTGGCCAATGTGGTCGAGCGGCTGAACGTCTACCCCGAGAACATGCAGAAGAACATCGACCGCCTGGGCGGTCTGGTTCACTCGCAACGGGTCATGCTGGCCCTGACCCAGGCCGGCGTCTCGCGCGAGGACGCCTATGCGGCGGTCCAGGAGAACGCCATGAAGGTCTGGCGCGGCGAAGGCGCCTTCCTGGACTTCCTCAAGGCCGACGCCCGCGTCACCCTGCCCGACGACCAGTTGGAGGCCCTGTTCGACCTGGGCTACCACACCAAGAACGTGGACGTGGTGTTCAAGCGGGTGTTCGGAGATTGACGCTCATGAGCGACCCGATCCTGCGCCTGAACCCCGCCATTGATGTCGCGAAACACGCTGACATCTACGCCCGCGACGGCGTAGTTCAGATTCCTGACATCTTCGAGCATGACGTCGCCCGTAAAATCGGCGATATCCTCGAGACGTCTATTCCTTGGTCGATGACCTTCTACGGTCCTAACGGCAAGCCGGTGAAAATTCCGGTGCAGGATATCCAGGGCCAGAAGGCGCAGGAATTGCGCCCCCAGATCGACGAATTGATCAAGCGATCAGGCGAGGCTTACGGCTTCATTCACTTCACCTTCGGCATGGTGTCGGCCCACGTGGGCCGGCAGTATCCGGGCCACCCGATCCATTCGTTGACCGGCTTCCTGATGGGCCCGGACTTCGTCCAGTTCGGACGCACCCTGACGGGCGACACATCCATTCATTGGGCGGACTCGCAAGCCACGCTCTACCGTCCCGGTGACTTCATCGGCCTGCACGTCGATCATAGCGAACACAATATGCAACGCGTCGCCGCCTATACGCTGGGCTTCACCTCGCGCTGGCGGTCCGATTGGGGCGGCCAGTTGCTGTTCCACGACGCCCATACCGGAGAAGTGACCCGCGGCCTTATGCCCCGATGGAACACTCTGACCGTATTCAAGGTCCCGACCCTGCACTCGGTCGCACCGGTCGCCCCTTACGCCCGGAGCGCCCGGCTGTCCGTGGTTGGCTGGTTCCGTTCCGACCAATAGCCATTGGTGAGCAACGCCCGCCATACCGCCTTTGATCCCGTCTTCGATGCGGCCACCCGCCTGCTGATTCTCGGCAGCCTGCCCGGCGATGCGTCGTTGAAGGCGGCGCAGTATTACGCTCATCCGCGCAACGCCTTCTGGCCGCTGGTCGGCGGCGTGCTGGGCGAAGACCTGACCGCCCTGCCTTACGCGCGGCGGCTCGAGCGGCTGAAGGCGCGCGGCGTCGGCCTGTGGGACGTGATCGCATCGGCCGAGCGGTCCGGCAGCCTGGACGCGGCGATCCGATCCCCCGAGGCGGCCGATCTGCGCGGGCTGGTCGAGCGGCTGCCGACCCTGCGGGCCATCGCCTTCAACGGCGGGCTGGCGGCGAAGCTGGGGCGGCGCATCCTGGCGGATATCGCCGGCGTCGAACTGATGACCCTGCCGTCCTCCAGCCCGGCCCACGCCATAACCCTGTCGGCAAAGGCGGAAAGCTGGGCCATATTGGCGAAACACCTGCCCGACCAGCCGGCCGACCGATGATCCTGACCCTTTCCTGCCCCGACCGCCCCGGCATCGTCGCGGCCGTTTCCGCCTTCCTGCTGGAACGCGGCGCCAATATTTCCGACGCCCAGCAGTTCGGCGACGCCTCCAGCGCCACCTTCTTCATGCGCGTGGTGTTTGAACCCGCCGCAGGCGACGTGGAGGACGCGATCCGCCGCGCCTTCGCGCCCGTGGCCGAACGGTTCGCCATGGACTGGACGATGCGAGGCCCGACGCCGCGCAAGGTGATGATCCTGACGTCCAGGTTCGACCACTGTCTGGCGGACCTGCTGTATCGCTGGCGCATCGACGAGCTGCCGATGCAGGTGACGGCCGTCGTGTCGAACCATCCGCGCGAGATGATCGGCCACGTCGACCTGGGCGACCTGCCCTTCCACCACCTGCCCGTCAGCGCCGCCGACAAGCCGGCGCAGGAGGCTCAGCTGCTGCGCCTGATCGAGGAGACGCAGACAGAACTGGTCGTCCTGGCCCGCTACATGCAAATTCTGTCCGACGACCTCAGCCGCAGGCTGGCGGGACGTTGCATAAACATCCACCATTCCTTCCTGCCGGGCTTCAAGGGCGCACGGCCCTATCATCAGGCCCATGCGCGCGGCGTGAAGGTGATCGGCGCCACGGCCCACTATGTCACGCCAGACCTGGACGAAGGCCCGATCATCGAACAGGACGTGGAGCGGATCAGCCATCGCGACACGCCCGACGATCTGATCCGCAAGGGCCGCGACATCGAACGCCGCGTGCTGGCCCGCGCCGTTCGTCGGCATCTGGAGGATCGCGTCCTGCTGCATGGCGCGAAGACGGTCGTGTTCGAGGACTGACTTCGCTGGCCGGCGCGCCTTCTTGGCGAAGGCCTCTCGGACACGCCGTCGGGCACGCTGCAAAAATAATCGGTTTTCGGGCGGAACGGCCTGAAACCAAATTCCGCCGCCCGTGTTCTGCAAGGGCGCGAGACGCACAGTAAGCCGGGTGAGACATCCCCCAACGTCCCCGGCGAAAAGAAAGGGCCGCACTTTCCCCCGGGTGCGGCCCTTTCGAATTTCAGCATCGGCCCGAAGGCGCGCCGTCTATTCCCCGGCGCGAATTCCTTCGCGGGCGATCGAAGCCAGTTCGTCGATCTTGGAGCGGATCTCGCCTTCCGACACCAACAGACCCGAGGCCTTGAAGTCGCCGGCGACCTTGCGGAACACATCCTCGTCGCCCGGCTGTTCGAAGTCGGCGCGCACGACGGCCGCGGCGTATTGATCGGCGCTCTCGGCCGACAGGCCCATCTTTTCGGCCGCCCACAGGCCCAGCATCCGGTTGCGCCGGGCGATGGCCTTGAACTCCTGCTCCTGATCGAGGGCGTATTTGGCCTCGTAGCCCTTTTCCCGATCGTCGAAGGTCGTCATTTCGCTCAGCATAGCTCCGTACGCCCCGCTAACGTCGGGGCAGGGGCCGTCTATAGCCCGCCCGTCCATGAACGCAACCTGACTCCGGTCCGAAGGGGCGCCCGTCGCCCGCCCTCGCGCCCATCCGCCATCCTCATTTGTATCCCGGGCCGCCTTCGGCTAAGGAGACGCCGAACGAGATTGACTGCCCGAACGATTCCAAAACGCGCCGCCAGGACCGGGTCTTGCCCTTCCACTCATGGCCGCGCGATTTTTGTTTCTGGAGGGCGCCCGTAAGCCGGGACCGGACCATGAACAGCAAGCGCAAGAAAATCTACGAGGGCAAGGCCAAGATCCTGTACGAAGGACCCGAGCCCGGCACGCTGATCCAGTATTTCAAGGACGACGCCACCGCCTTCAACGCCCAGAAGAAGGCGGTGCTGGAAGGCAAGGGCGTGGTCAACAACCAGATCAGCGAATTCATCATGTCGCGCCTGAACGGCATCGGCGTGACCAACCACTTCATCAAGCGCCTGAACCTGCGCGAGCAGTTGATCCGAGAAGTCGAGATCATTCCGCTGGAGGTCGTCTGCCGCAACATCGTCGCCGGCTCGATGAGCCAGCGCCTGGGCATCGAGGAAGGCACGCCCCTGCCCCGCTCGATCATCGAATTCTACTACAAGAAGGACGAGTTGAACGACCCGATGGTCACGGAAGAGCATATCACCGCCTTCAACTGGGCCTCGACCCAGGAGCTGGACGATATGCTGGCCATGACGGTGCGGGTGAACGACTATCTGTCGGGCATGTTCGGCGCAGTCGGCATCACCCTGGTCGACTTCAAGATCGAGTTCGGTCGCATCTGGGAGAACGATTTCAGCCGCGTCCTGCTGGCCGACGAGATCAGCCCCGACAGCTGCCGCCTCTGGGACGCGTCGACCGGCGAGAAGCTGGACAAGGACCGCTTCCGCCGCGACCTGGGCAATGTCATCGAAAGCTATACCGAGGTCGCGCGTCGCCTGGGCATCATGAAGGGCATGCCCACCGTGATCCAGGGGGGTCTGCACTGATGGCCCCCACCGCTTCAAGCAAGGTTAAAGTGCACGTCTTCCTCAAGCCCGGCGTCCTGGACGTCCAGGGCAAGGCCGTCGAAGGCGCCCTGCAGGGCCTGGGCTGGCCCGGCGTGTCCAACGCCCGCGTCGGCAAGCTGATCGAATTCGACCTGGCCGGCGTCGAAGACCCGCAAGCCGAGGCCAGGAAGATGTGCGAGCAACTGCTCGCCAACACGGTGATCGAAGGCTACCGCATCGAGGCCGCCTAGCCGTCGGGCCAGGCAGCCGCTTGCGTCAGCGTCCGGCGTACAGATAATCCCGCGACAGAGGGACCGCGTCCGGCGTCTTGGCGAGCTGAAGCTGGAAGACCATGTGGCCCAGTTCGCGGAAGGCCACCTCGCTGGCGGCCAGATAGAACTCCCACATCCGGCAGAACCGCTCGTCATATAGGGCCAGGGCCTCGTCCCGCCGCGCCAGAAACCGCTCGCGCCAATGCCGCAGCGTCTCGGCGTAATGCAGGCGCAGCACCTCCATGTCCGTGACCCACAGGCCCGCCCGCTCGATGGCCGGCAGCACCTCCGACAGGGATGGAATATAGCCGCCCGGGAAGATGTATTTCCTCACCCAGGGCTGGGTGCGGCTAGGCGGACCCTTGCGGCCGATCGAGTGGATCACCGCCACGCCGTCATCGCTCAGCAGCCGCGCCACCGTATCGAAATATTCCTGGTAGTTGGGCTGGCCGACGTGTTCGAACATGCCGACCGAAACGATGCGGTCGAACGGTTCCCGCAGGTCGCGATAGTCCTGAAGCCGGAACGTGGCCCGGTCCGCCAGCCCCCGCGCGGCCGCCCGTTCGTTCGCTGTCCGATGCTGTTCCGTCGACAGGGTGACGCCCGTGACCGTCGCGCCCCGTTCGGCCATCGACAGGCCCAGCCCGCCCCAGCCGCAGCCGATGTCCAGCGCCGTCTGTCCCGGCGACAGAAGCAGTTTGTCGATCAGGCGGCGCTTCTTGGCCGCCTGTGCCTCTTCCAGGCTGGCGTCCGGCCGCTCGAAGAAGGCGCACGAATACTGAAGATCCTCGTCAAGGAACAGTCGATAGAAATCCACCGTCAGATCGTAATGATGATGCACGTTTGAGCGGGCGTGGGCGCGGTCGTTGGCCTGCTCCCACGCCCGGTGGATGCGCCAGCCGGGCTTCAGGGGGCGGCGCGTCCGGGCCAGTTCGGACGCCGTCAGTTCCAGGAAGTCGTAGATGGTCCCGTCCTCGACCCGGAACGTGCCGTCCATGAACGCCTCGCCCAGCCTGAGTTCCGGGTTCAGGGCGATGGCCATCGCCGTCTTCATGTCTTCGACGACGATGGTCAGTTCGGGCGCGCCCGGTCCGCCGCGGATCGTCCTGCCGCCCGGCAATCGCACGGCGATAGACCGGGTTCGGAACGTTCTGGCGATGAGGGATTGCAGCATCCGCCCCTCCATGGCTTGACCATACTCCAAGCTAGTGAATGATCGCTGCGACGCAACAGGCGCGGGGCCGCGTCGTTAGATCATCGCCTCACGAATTGGAGAGATCGCATGACCTTCACCCTGACCTCCACCGACATCGAGGACGGCGGCGTGCTGCCGGACGCCCAGGTCCACGCCAAGGGCGACATCTCGCCCCAGCTGGCCTGGTCCGGCGCGCCAGAGGGTGCTAAAAGCTACGCCGTCACCTGCTACGATCCCGACGCCCCGACCGGTTCGGGCTTCTGGCACTGGACCGTGGCCAATATTCCCGCCGACGTGACCGAACTGCCCACCGGCGCCGGCTCGCCGGGCGGCGCTCTGCCGCACGGCGCGGTGCAGGGTCGCACCGATTATGGCCAGGCCCTATTCGGCGGCGCCGCCCCGCCGCCCGGCCATGGGCCGCACCGCTACATCTTCACCGTCTTCGCCGTGGACGTGGACAGGCTGGACGTCACGGCCGACGATTCCGGCGCGGTGTTCGGCTTCAACCTCCATTTCCACACCCTGGCCAAGGCGTCGATCACCGCGACCTACGAAAACCGGGGCTGATCGCCCATCCGCCCTTGTGAGGTCGTGAAGCGCCCCTATGTTGCGCCGCAACATGACTGACGCCACGCTCGACACCGCTCCGCACACGCTTTCCCCAGGAGCGGTCGCCCTGGTCCTTCTGGCGCTGGCGACGGGCGGCTTCGCCATCGGCGTGACCGAGTTCGCGGCGATGAGCATCCTGCCCGACTTCGCCGCGGGCCTGGGCGTCGACGCGCCGACCGCCGCCCATGTCATCAGCGCCTATGCGGCCGGGGTCGTGGTCGGGGCGCCGATCCTGGCGGTGCTGGGCGCCCGGCTGCCGCGCTGGCTGCTGCTGATCGGCTTCATGGCCCTGTTCGCCGTCGGCAACGTCCTCAGCGCTCTGGCGCCCACCTATGGTTGGATGCTGGTGTTCCGATTCCTCAGCGGCCTGCCCCACGGCGCCTATTTCGGCGTGGCGGCGCTGGTGGCGGCTTCCGTCGTCCCGCTGCATTTCCGCACCCGCGCCGTCTCAACCATCCTCATGGGGCTGACGGTCGGCACGGTGCTGGGCGTGCCGGCGGTCAACATCATCAGCCACGCCTACGGCTGGCGCTGGACCTTCGCCATCGTCGGGCTGCTGGCTGTCATCACCATGGCGCTGGTCGCCCTGTTCGCCCCGCGCGACCCCGCGCATTCCGACGCCAGCCCCTTGCGTGAGCTGGGCGCCCTTAAGCGGCCCCAGGTCTGGCTGACCCTGGGCGTGGGAGCCGTCGGCTTCGGCGGAATGTTCGCGGTCTACGCCTATCTGGCCTCGACGCTGCGGGCCGTGACGGGCGCGAACGCGGATGTCATGCCCTGGGTCTTCGCCGTCTTCGGCGTGGGGATGTTCCTGGGCAATCTCCTGGGGGCCTGGGCCGCCGACCGCGGGGGGTTCAAGGCGGCGGGCGGCCTGCTGCTGTGGAGCGCGGCCGCCCTGACCCTCTATCCGATCGCCGCGCCCCATCTATGGTCCGTGCTGATCGTGGTCTTCCTGATCGGCGGCGGCGGCGGCCTGGGCTCGATCCTGCAGACGCGGCTGATGGACGTGGCCGGCGACGCCCAGACCCTGGCCGCCGCTCTGAACCACTCGGCCTTCAACACCGCCAACGCCATCGGCCCCCTGCTGGGCGGCATGGCCATCGCGGCCGGCCACGGCTGGACCTCGACCGCCTGGGTCGGCGTTGGACTGTCGCTGGGCGGGTTCGCGATCTTCCTGGTCGCCTGGCTGACGGGGCGGCGACCCGAGACGGCCTCGACCTGAGCGTTTCGCCAGGCCCTATGCACGGAGGCGTCTGGGTGTTCGCGACGCCGCGCACTGACATTTGCCGAAAACGGTGCTAGAGGCCCGCGCCATGAGCGCAGCCGTCATCGTCTTCCCCGGTTCCAACTGCGACCGCGACTGCAAGGTCGCCGTCGAACGCTCCACCGGTGAACCGGTGAAGATGGTCTGGCACGCCGAGACCGACCTGCCGTCCGACCTGGATCTGATCGTCATTCCCGGCGGCTTTTCCTATGGCGACTATCTGCGCTGCGGGGCCATGGCGGCGCAGTCGCCGGTGATGCAGGCGGTCAGGAAGGCCGCCGACGACGGCGTCGCCGTGGTCGGCATCTGCAACGGCTTCCAGATCCTGTGCGAGGCGGGGATGCTGCCTGGCGCCCTTCTGCGCAACCAGGGTTTGAAATACGTCTGCAAGCCCATCGCCCTGACCGTGGCCAACGGCCAGACCCGCTTCACCGCCGGCTATCAGGGCCAGCGCGAGGTGACGATGACCCAGGGCAACGGCGACGGAAACTTCTTCGCCGACGCCGAGACCCTGGCCCGGATCGAGGGCGAGGGCCAAGTCGTCTTCCGCTACGTCGACAATCCCAACGGCTCGGTCAACGCCATCGCCGGCATCCAGAACGCGCGCGGCAACGTCCTGGGCATGATGCCCCACCCCGACCGCGCCTTCGAGGCCGAACTGGGCTCGGCGGACGGCGCGGTCCTATTCCAGAGCATCTACGCGGCGGCCTGATCAGTCGGCGTCGTCGACGCCCTGGACGCCGAGATTCTCGTCAAGCTGATCCGTATCGCCGGCCTCGACGGACGCGCCGTTCTCGAGCTCCGGCTCCTCGTCCGCCGTGATCACGCCGCCGGGATCGCGTTGGGCGGCCAGTTCGCGGGCGCCGACGCCCAGGCCCTGTTCGATGGCCAGATTGGCCTCGACCTCGTCGTTCAGGTCCAGGTCTTCGTTGTCGGGATCGGCCATGGGAACATCCTCGTCTGTGGTTCGCCAGAACAACCGCCTGTCCGCCCTTTGGGTTCCTGTCAGGCCCTAGGGCCCGAACAGGGGTTCCACGCTGGCGCGCGACAGGGGACGGAAGACCAGGAACTGGCCGCCGACCGTGATGGTGATCTCATGCGCCTGCGGCCGCTGCGACAGGGCCGGATCGTCCAGGGACACGGCGCGGCCGGACGCGATGTCGCGCGCATCCGCCGGCGGCAGGGTCGGCCGTCCCTCGGACGCCGCCAAGGCCGAGAGGAATCGCCGCACGGCGTTGGCCTGTTGCGCCGGCGTCAGGGCGGCGCGCACCTGTCCCCAGGCGTCCTGCGCCCCCGGCGGCAGGGTCGTCGCCGGGATGGACGGCTGCACCTGGGCGGCGGCCGGAAACGCCGCGACGCCCATCGCCGCCAGGGCGAAGATCGAGACAGGCGAACGGCGCGGCGGCATCATCGTCGCAACAGACCCCGCCGACCCGTCCGAATGCAAGCTTCACTTTTCATGCGCATCGGGTGAACCTCTGACCTTCCGGCGCGTATGGGCCGGACACGCGCCCCGCATTGGAAATAGAATGTCCTCCATCATCCGCCCCACGCCCCGCCAGCGCACCCGCCGTCTGGTGGTGCTGGCCGCCGCCGTCTTCGCCGTCGTCACGCCCGTGGTCCAGAACCTGTCGGGCCTGGGCCTGAGCCAGGCCGAGTTCGCCGCAGACGGAAACAGCACCCTGCGCGTCGCCGGTTACGCCTTTTCGATCTGGGGGCTGATCTATGCAGGCGTCCTGGCCTATGCGGTGCGCCAGGCCTTGCCGCAGACCGGAGAAAGCCCTCTGTTGACGCGAATGGGCCTGCCCTCGGCGGTCGCCTTCTTCGGCGTCGGCTTCTGGATCGTCGTCGCGGCGATGAACCTGAAGGCCGCCAGCGTGGCGGTGATCTTCGCCTCGCTGTTGGCGCTGCTGATCCCGTTGTTGACCGTGTCGGGGACCATTCGCGCCCTGCCCCGCCTGGACCGCGAGCGCATGCTGCTGGTGTGGCCCTTGGCGGCCTTGGCGGGCTGGCTGACGGTGGCGGCGCCGCTAAACCTGATCACCACCCTGACCGCCTTCGACGCCCTGCCCGCCGCGCTGTCTCCCAGCCTGTGGGCCATCGTCGCCATCGTGGCTGTGACGGTCGTGGCGCTGGGCGTCACCGCCAGCCTGCGCACCCTGGCCTATCCCCTTCCGGCGGCCTGGGGCCTTCTGGGCGCCTTCGTGGCGGAACAGGCGGAAAAGCCGGCCGTCGCCTTCACCGCCCTGGGCGGGGCGGTCGTCCTGCTGATCGCCGGGGTGCTGCTCAGCTTCCGCCTGCGCCCCGGCGTCGAGCGCTGATCGTTCAGGGCTTGGACGGGGCGACGATGGCGTCGTCCCGGGGTTCGTGATCGCCCGCCCCCACGTCGAAGGCGCCGGCGCTGTCGAAATCGACGCTGCCGACGCCGACGGCCGAACCTGTCAGACGCTGACGGCTGGCGAGCGCCGCTTCCGGCGCCTCGGCGTCCAGCTCGGCGGTCGTTTCCGGGTCGTTCGAGCGGTCCATCTGCTGGCCCCCGGCCGGGACGATGCGGTCGGTGCGGGGCTGGCTCATTGCGGCTCCTCCTCTTCGTCCTGCGCCTTTTTCTGAGCCGCTTCGGCCAGGGCGGAGGCGCCGGCGTCGTCTGCGGCGATCTCGGGCAGGTCGTCGTCCTGGGGCGTGGCGGCGGGGTCGGTGGGCGTGTCGGTCATGTCGGCTCCTGTGAGTATCGCTGGAATCAACCGCCTGCGATCGTTGATGTTCCCCGATCTTGCGCCGGGCGGGCTGACATTCGGCCCGTCTGCGGCTAGAAGCGCCGCCCATGAGCGCTCCGCAGACGACCCCCCAAAAATCGATGGCCGACCTGGCCGCCGAATATGGCCTGGCCCCGAACGAATATCAGGTGGTCCTGGACCGGCTGGGGCGTGACCCGAACCATGTCGAACTGGGCGTCTTCTCGGTCATGTGGTCCGAGCACTGCTCCTACAAGTCCTCCAAGATCCACCTGGGCAAGTTCCCCACGACCGGCGATCGGGTCATCTGCGGACCGGGCGAGAACGCGGGCGTGATCGACATCGACGACGGCGACGCCTGCATCTTCAAGATGGAGAGCCACAACCACCCCTCCTACATCGAACCCTATCAGGGGGCGGCGACGGGCGTGGGCGGCATCATGCGCGACGTCTTCACCATGGGCGCGCGGCCCGTGGCCCTGCTGAACGCCCTGCGCTTCGGCGATCCGTCGCACGAGAAGACCAAGCGCCTGGTCAAGGGCGTCGTCTCGGGCATCGGCGGCTACGGCAACTGCGTCGGCGTGCCGACCGTGGCGGGCGAGACCAACTTCCACGCCGGCTACAACGGCAACATCCTGGTCAACGCCATGTGCGTGGGCCTGGCCAAGGCGGACAGCATCTTCTATTCGGCCGCGCCGTCGGCGGGCCTGTCGGTGGTCTATTTCGGCTCCAAGACCGGCCGCGACGGCATCCACGGCGCGACCATGTCCTCGGCCGAGTTCGACGACGAATCCGAAAGCAAGCGCCCCACCGTTCAGGTCGGCGACCCCTTCGCCGAAAAGCTGCTGATCGAGGCCACGCTGGAGCTGATGGCCTCGGGCGCCGTCGCAGCCATCCAGGACATGGGCGCGGCCGGCCTGACCTCGTCCTCGGTCGAAATGGCCGGCAAGGGCGGCGTCGGCATCGAACTGAACATGGACGCCGTGCCCCAGCGCGAAGAGGGCATGACCGCCTATGAGATGATGCTGTCCGAGTCGCAGGAGCGGATGCTGGCCGTCCTGAAGCCCGGCCGCGAGGACGACGGTTATCGCATCTTCCAGAAATGGGGCCTGGACGCCGCCGTCATCGGCGTGACCACCGACACCGGCCGTCTGGTGCTGAAACACCATGGCGAGACCGTCTGCGACGTGCCGCTCGCCCCCCTGTTCGACGACGCGCCCCTGTACGACCGCCCCTGGGTCCAGCCGGAACTTCAGCCCAAGCTGAACCCCGCCGACATTCCCGCGCCCGACAACTGGGCCGATGCGGTGATGAAGGTCGTCGCCTGCCCCGACATGGCCTCCAAGCGCTGGATCTGGGAGCAGTACGACCGCCACGTCATGGCCGACACCCTGCAGGATTCGGCCACCGGCGCCGACGCCGGCGTGGTCCGCGTCCACGGCACGGACAAGGGTCTGGCCGTCACGTCCGACTGCACCCCGCGCTACGTCCAGAACGACCCCTATGAGGGCGGCAAACAGGCGGTGGCCGAGGCCTGGCGCAACCTGACCGCCGTGGGTTCGCGCCCCATCGCCATCACCGACAATCTGAACTTCGGCAATCCGCAGCGGCCCGAGATCATGGGCCAGATCGTCCGCGCCATCGACGGCATGGCCGAGGCCTGCCGCGAACTGGACTTCCCGGTCGTGTCGGGGAATGTGTCGCTGTATAACGAGACCAACGGCGTCGCCATTCCGCCCACCCCGACCGTGGGCGCGGTGGGCCTCTTGCCCAACTACGACGTCGTGACCGGCTTTTCCGGCATGGCCGAGGGCGACGCCCTGGTCCTGATCGGCCAGACGCACGGCGAACTGGGCGTGTCGATCTATCTGCGCGAGGTGCTGGGCCGCGAGGACGGCGCCCCGCCGCCCGTCGACCTGGCGCTGGAAAAGAAGACCGGCGATTTTGTCCGCGGCCTGATCGAGGCGGGCGAGTTGACCGTGGTCCACGACCTGTCCGACGGCGGCCTGATCGGCGCGGCGGCAGACCTGGTGCTGGCCTCCGACGTCGGCGCGACTTTGGACGCCTCCAGCCAGACCCACGCCCACATCTTCCTGTTCGGAGAGGACCAGGCCCGTTACCTGGTCGCCGTAACCGATGCGGACGCCTTGATCGCCCAGGCCCGCGACGCCGGTCTGCACGCCTCGGTCGTCGGGCGCGCGGGCGGCGACGCCTTCGCCTCCAAGGGCGACAAGGGCGACCTGTTCAGCATCCCCGTCGCCCATCTGCGCGAATGGCACGAAGGCTGGATGCCGGGCTGGCTGGGCGACGCGGCCTAGTTCCCGTCGCCATTCCTGTGCGACCCCGCGCCGCAAGGTCCGTCTCGCGCAGGCCCTTGTTCCGCCTATCCGACGCCTTAAGTCTGTGACCTGACTGAAGGCATGGACATGACACTGGCCGACG
Organism: Brevundimonas sp. D3-1P; assembly: GCF_055809335.1. NCBI lineage: Bacteria > Pseudomonadati > Pseudomonadota > Alphaproteobacteria > Caulobacterales > Caulobacteraceae > Brevundimonas > Brevundimonas sp. D3-1P. The sequence continues at coordinate 3,144,486 of NZ_CM147908.1, read as the reverse complement.
CTTCCGTCTTTCGCCCCGCCATCCCGCCGCGCCGGGCGGGGGAACCGCTGTCGCTGCTGCCCTTCCTGTGGATCAGCTGGCGCGACCCGATCCGAATGTGGTCCGAGCGCCATTTCACCGAGCCGCAGATTCACGGCCATTCGGCCTTTGGCGAGGTTCTGGTGGTCAGCCATCCGCAGGGCGTGCGCCACGTCCTGACCGATAACGCCGCCAACTACGAGAAGGGCGAGTTGCAGAAGCGGGTGCTGGGGCCGATGCTGGCCGAGGGCCTGCTGCTGACCGAGGGCGACAAATGGCGCCGCGCCCGGCGCATCCTGGCGCCGCTGTTCACCCCGGCCAAGATGGCGACGCTGAACGCGCGCATGGCCGAAGTCTGCCGCGCGCGCGTCGCCGCCTGGGCGCTGTCGGCGCGCGGGCGGGTGCTGGATGTGGATTCGGAAATGTCGGGCCTGACCTTCGACATCCTGTCGGCGACCATGTTCTCGGACGAGTTGGGCGGCGAGGCGCGCGGATTCGAACGGGCGCTGAACCAGTTCCTGGCCAATGGCGCGCGAATCGATCCGCTGGACGTGCTGGGCGCGCCGGATTGGGCGCCGCGACTGGGCCGGCTGGCCAGTTTCCGCTCCGCCCGCTTCTTCGAGCAGCGCGTCACGCGACTGGTCGAAGCCCGACGCGCCCATGTCGAGGCCGGCGGCGCCGTCCATGACGACTTGCTTAGCGCGCTGCTGCTGGCCAGGGACGAGAACGGCGGCCCCGGCCTGTCGGACGAGGAGGTCGCCTCCAACATCCTGACCTTCATCCTGGCGGGCCACGAGACGACGGCCCGCGCCCTGGGCTGGACCCTGCATCTGCTGTCGCGCCAGCCTGAATATCTGGCCCGGCTCCAAGCCGAGGCCGACGCCTTCGACGTTTCCGATCCCAAATGGGCCGAGGGCCTGCCCTGGACCCGCGCGGTGCTGGAAGAGACGATGCGCCTGTTCCCGCCCGCCCCGACCATGGCGCGCAAGGCCCTGGCGGACGACGAGATCGGCGGCCAGAAGATCGGCGCGGGCGCGACGGTGATCGTCTCGCCCTGGATATTGCAGCGTCACAAGCGGCTATGGGACGACCCGGACGCCTTCAGGCCGGAACGGTTCCTGCCCGAGAACCGCAAGTCCATCGACCGCTACGCCTATATCCCTTTCAGCGCTGGACCGCGGGTCTGCATCGGCGCCGCCTTCGCCCTTCAGGAGGCGATGATCGCCCTGGCCGCGATTCTGCGGGTCGCCCAGGTCGAGGCCCTGACCACGGCCGAGCCCCGCCCCGTCCACCAGATCACCCTGCGCAGTCGCGAGCCGATGCGCCTCAGGCTGCGGGCCCGGCGCGGGCCGCATCGGGACTGACGAAGGCGGTCGCCGTCCCGTCCCGGATGGGCGATAAGGGACGCCGGTCTTTCAACGGATTCCACCCTTGCGCGTCGCCATCCTGCTTCCCCCCGGTTCCCGGTTTTCCGAGGCCCAGCCCAATTCGATGGAGACGGTCGTGCGCACCCTGGCCGGCGCGGCCCAGTCGACCTGCGACGATCCCGATGTCGAAACGCGCATCTTGTGCTGCAGCGGGGCGGACGATCACAATCTCGGCGGCGTCGACGCCCTGCCTGGCGGGCGGGGGCGGATGGAGGCCCTGATCGCCCGGCTGCGCGCCTTTCGTCCCGATGTGATCGAACACCACCAGCAGGTCAAACAGGCCCTGGCGGTGCAGCAGGCCCTGCCCGAGGCCGCGCATCTGCTCTATCGCCACAATGCGCTACGGGCGCCGCGTCACAGGCTGGACGCCTGGCGCTATCGGGCGCGCTACCGGCGGATGGACGGTCTGGTCTTCGTCAGCCGGGCAGAGCGCGACGCCTTCGTGCGGACCTTCCCCGACATGGACGACCGCGCCTTCGCCGTGCCCAATCCGATCGACGCCGGGGCCTGGCTGGCCTCGCCCGAAAACCGGCCGCCGGTCATCGCCTTCGCGGGGCGGGCGATGCCGGAAAAGGGGGTCGACATCCTGTGCACCGCCCTGCCCGCCGTTCTGGACGCCCATGCCGACTGGCGCGCGGTCCTGATGCTGAACGACTGGGACGCTCACGCCCAGTGGGCCGCGCGCCACGTCGCCCCGCTGGCGCGCTTCGGGGACCGGGTCGAGGTGCTGAAATCCGCCCCTCTGGCCGAGGTGCGTCGGCGGATGCAGTCGGCGGCCATCGCCCTGACCCCTTCGGTCTGGGACGAACCGTTCGGCCTGACGGCCATCGAGGCCCATGCCGCCGGCGCGGCCCTGATCTCGTCCGGTCGCGGGGGCCTGCGCGAAGCCAGCGGCCCCCACGCCTTCTATGTCGATGCGGTGACGCCAAAGACGCTGGCGGCGGCGATGGATCGGCTGATCCGCGATCCCGCCGAACGGCTGGCTCTGGCCCGCGCGGGCCAGGCCTATGTGCTGGAGACCCATACGCCCCGGCGCCGCGCCGCCGACCTGAACGCCGTCAGACGCACCCTGGTCGAGCGTCGCCGGATCGCCGCCTGAGCTCGCTTCAGACCACGGGCACGGCCTGGGACAGCCGACCGCCCACCCGGATCGGCTCGACGCGCGTGGCCAGGCCCGTGCGATCGTCCGTCTCCACGAAGACGCCGCACACCGTCGCCGGGCCGGACGCGGGCGTATAGCGCCCGCCGGAAATCCGCGTTGTGAAGCGGCGCAGCGGCTCGTCCTTCTCGTTGCCGATGACGCTGTCGTAGTCGCAGCAGCCGCCGGCGTCGGTCTGATAGGCCGTGCCGCCCGGCAGGATCTGGCAGTCGGCGGTCGGGACGTGGGTATGGGTGCCCACGACCAGCGAGGCCCGCCCGTCGCAGAAGTGGCCCATCGCCATCTTCTCCGAGGTCGCCTCGCAGTGCATGTCCACGATGACGGCGTCGGCGACGGCGCCCAGGGGGGCGGCGGCCAGTTCACGCTCCACCGCGCCGAACGGATCGTCCATCGGGTCCATATGCACCCGGCCCAGCACATTCATGACCAAGACGGTGCGGCCCGTGTCGGTCTCGAACAGATTGGCCCCGGCGCCCGGCGCATCCATCAGGCGCGGATAGTTGGCGGGACGGATCAGACGCGGCTCGCGCACGATATAGGTCAGGGCCTCGCGCTGGTCCCAGCTGTGGTTGCCCAGCGTCAGGCAGTCGGCGCCCGCCATGAACAGCTCGCGCGCCGTATTCTCGGTGATGCCGAAACCGCCCGCTGCGTTCTCGGCGTTCACCACGACGAAATCCAGCTTCAGATCGCGCTTCAGGCCCGGCAGGTGATCGCTGACGCCGTCACGGCCGGACTTGCCGATGACGTCGCCGAAAAATGCCAGTCTCATTCGAAAAGTCTCATTCGAAAGCCGTATAGCCGTTCTCGGTCAGAACGCCATGCAGTCGGATGTCGTGATCGTCCAGCGCCAGTCGCTCGACCCGCTGGCCGGCATAGGCGAAGCCGACCCGCAGCGCGTGAGGACGTTCGGCGAAGGTGCGGTCGTAATAGCCGCCGCCCTGCCCCAGCCGCCCGCCGCGTTCATCGAAGGCCAACAGCGGCGTCAGGATCAGATCGGGCTCCACCCCGTCGGCCAGAGGCAGGGGCGCGGGACAGCCGGCGGCGTCCATTTCCAGCGGTTCGTGCGGGGACCAGGCGCGGAACAGCATAGGCGCGTCGCGCTGGACGACCACGGGCAAGCACAGGCGTCGCCCCTGCGCCAGCAGGGCGAGGGCCACGGCGTCCGTGTCCAGTTCGGAGCCCATGGCGCGATAAAGGGCGACGACATCGCCCCCCGGCAGGGCGTCGGCGCGATCCGCCGCGCGGGCCGCCGCCGCCGGATCGGCCTGGGCCAGGCGCTTGCGCAGCGCCCGCGCGGCGGCCCGGAGTTCGTGCTTCTCGGAGTTCATGCCGCGACCTTAGATCGGCAAGACCGTCGCGGCGAGCGATAGCGCGCTCAAGCAGCGAGCCGCCGCGCGGCGAGCGTTAACGCCCTAAAAATAAAGAAAGTTGGCGGCGCCGCGCGAACCGTGAGGAACGTTTAAATCCTCTCGACCTGGGTAGCCAGGTGGGCTCCATATGCCCAGGCCCTCGAGCCCGGACAGGGACAGATCCCGTAGAGTGAATTAAGGTCAGAAGGATATGTTGTCTTCGACGTGAGCCGCAGCAGGACCCGCCGTCCGACAAGATAGGGCCTCGAGGCCGAACACGCCAGCGCCGCCCGATCAGATATTTTGGGCGATCTTCTCGATCCGCGCGGCGACGGCGTTCAGGGCCTCGGCCACGCCCTCGGCGGCGGCGGGCGCGGGCGGGGCGGCGGGCGCCTTGCCCTCGCCCAGGCGGGCCTCGTGCAGTTCGTCGGCCAGGATCAGGGCCGACATCAGGAACAGGCGCAGATCGCCGACATGGCCCACGTCCTGGGCCACGGCGCGCACCTGGTTGTCGAACTGCTTGGCCAGGATGCGGACCCGCTCCTCCTGGCCGTCGGCGCAACCGACCGCATAGGGCCGGCCGTTCACCTCCACTGTCACCGTCGCCATCAGCGATCCTCGCTTTCTGGCGCATCCCTGGCTTGGAGCGCCTCGCGCACCGCCTCGGCCGCGCGGCCCAGCGCCTGGGACGCCTCGCGACCCGCCGCCTCCAGCTCGGCGACGCGCTGGTCGGCAGGCCGCGGCGCGAACAGGTCGTCGTCCGCCACGGCGGGCGCCGAGGCGGGGCGCGCCTTCAGTTCCAAGACCTTGCGTTCGAGATCGGCCAGGGCGCGGTCGATGCGCGCCCGTGCGGCCGTGGTGGCGTCTGCCATCGGTCGCTCCTTGCAAATTGCGTATAGAACCCGAGGACGCGCCGGGGTAAAGCGGCGCCGCCTCTTAAATTCCGCATCGTCCGAAAGGTCTCCGCCGTGACCGACGCCAAATCCGCACCCAAGCCCGCGCCCAAGGCCACTCCCGAACAGATGGCCAACGCCATCCGCGTCCTCGCCATGGACGGGGTGGAAAAGGCCAAGTCGGGCCATCCGGGGATGCCGATGGGCATGGCTGACGTCGCCACGGTGCTGTTCTCGAAGTTCCTGAAGTTCGATGCGTCGCGTCCCGACTGGGCCGACCGCGACCGCTTCATCCTGTCGGCTGGCCACGGCTCGATGCTGATCTACGCCCTGCTGCACCTGACCGGCTACAAGGCCGCGACCAAGGCCGAACTGTCCAACTTCCGCCAATGGGGCTCCAAGACCGCCGGCCACCCCGAATACGGCCATATGCCGGGCGTCGAGGTCACCACCGGCCCGCTGGGCCAGGGTCTGGCCGCCTCGATCGGCTTCGCCATGGCCGAGCGGCGCCTGGCGGCCAAATACGGCGAGGATCTGGTCGACCACCGCACCTGGGTGATCGCCGGCGACGGCTGCCTGATGGAAGGCGTGTCCCAGGAGGCCATCGCCCTGGCCGGGCGCTACCGCCTGAACAAACTGACCGTGCTGTGGGACGACAACGAGATCACCATCGACGGCAAGGTGTCGCTGTCGGACGTCGTCGACCAGAAGGCGCGCTTCAAGGCCGCCGGCTGGGCGGTCAAGGCCGTCGACGGTCACGACATGAAGGCGATCAAGTCCGCGCTTCAGTGGGCGACCCGCCAGGACAAGCCGACCCTGATCGCCTGCAGGACCAAGATCGGCCGGGGCGCCGCCACCATGGAAGGCAGCCACAAGACCCACGGCGCGGCCCTGGGCGCCGCCGAGATCGCCGCCACCCGCCTGGGCCTGGCCTGGGACCACGATCCGTTCGAAATGCCCGAGACGATCCTGTCGGCCTGGCGCAAGGTCGGCCGTCGCGGCGCCAAGGACCGCAAGAAGTGGGAGGCCCGTCTGGCCGCTTCGCCCCAGGCCGCCGACTTCACCCGCGCCATGAAGGGCGACCTGCCGGAAGGCGCCTTCGACGCCCTGAACGCCAAGATGGCCGAACTGGTCGAGACCCGGCCCGCCCAGGCCACGCGCCAGTCCTCGGGCGCCGCGCTGGACGAACTGTTCGCCGCCATTCCCGAACTGGTCGGCGGCTCGGCCGACCTGACCGGCTCGAACAACACCTTCGTGAAGGGCACGCCGATCTTCGACGCCCCGACCTATGAGGGCCGCTACGTCAACTGGGGCATCCGCGAGTTCGGCATGGCCGCCGCCATGAACGGCCTGGCCCTGCACGGCGGCGTCATTCCCTACGGCGGCACCTTCATGGCCTTTTCGGACTACAGCCGCCCGGCCATCCGCCTGGGCGCGCTGATGGGCGTCCGCGTCATCCATGTCCTGACCCACGATTCCATCGGCCTGGGCGAGGACGGTCCGACGCACCAGCCGGTCGAACACCTGGCCGCCCTGCGCGCCATTCCGAACCTGCTGGTCTTCCGTCCCGCCGATACGATCGAAGCGATGGAGTGCTGGCAGGTCGCGCTCCAGTCCAAAACCGCGCCGTCCGCCCTGGCCCTGTCGCGCCAGAAGACCCCGGCGGTCCGCACCATCGCCTCGAGCGAAAACCTGTCCGCCAAGGGCGCCTATGAGATCAAGGCCGCATCGGGTGAAGCGAAGGTCACGCTGTTCGGCACGGGCACGGAACTGGCCCTGGCGCTGAAAGCGGCCGAGACGCTGGAGGCCGAAGGCACGCCCGTCCGCGTCGTCTCCGTCCCCTGTTTCGAACTGTTCGAACGGCAGGACGCCGCCTACCAGGCCTCGGTCATCGGCCGCGGCACGGTCCGCGTCGCGGTGGAAGCCGCCATCAAACAAGGCTGGGAACGGTTCATCGGCGAGGACGGCGCCTTCGTCGGCATGACCGGCTACGGCGCCTCGGCCCCGGCGGAGGTTCTGTACGACAAGTTCGGCATCACCGCCGAGGCGGTGGTCGCGGCGGTCAAGGCGCGGCTTTAAGAACACGGCCCTTCTCCCGTTGGGAGAAGGTGGCCCGCAGGGCCGGATGAGGGTCGGATGGTGTGCCAGTCCGCACTACGACCCCTCACCTTTCGCGCCAGAATGACGGCTTCGCCGCCGTGCGCTTAAGCCCTCTCCCCCAGGGAAAGGGAGACTTGTGGAGCAGACGATGAAATCCGGCATCCTCGGTCTTCTTCTCGCACTCAGCCTGACGGCGCCCGTCGCTCAGGCCCACACCGTCCTCCAGACGCCCGCCCCGGTCGAAACCCCCATCGTCATCGGCCGCTCCTACGCCCTGCCCTCCGCGATCATGAGCGCGATGCGCGAGATCAACATCTGGCTGCCCCCCGGCTATGCCGACAGCGGCAAGGCCTACCCCGTCCTCTATGTCCTCGACGGCGGTCAGGATCAGGACTTCCACCACATCTCGGGGCTCGCCCAGATGGGGACCGTCGTCGGCACCACCCGCGATGTTATCGTGGTCGGGATCGCCTCGGTGGATCGCCGCAACGAACTGGCCCTGCCCACCACCGATCCCGACCTGATCGCCCGCTATCCGACGCAGGGCCATTCGGACCGTTTCCGCCGTTTCGTGGCCGATGAGGTCCTGCCCTTCATCCAGGCCCGTTATCGCACCAGCGGCGAGACGGCCCTGATGGGCGAGTCGCTCGCCGGCCTGTTCGTGGTCGAGACCTTCCTGAAGGAACCGCAGATGTTCGACGCCTATGTCGCCGTCAGCCCCAGCCTGTGGTGGGACGGCGGTGAGTTGGCGCGTCAGTCCGGCGCCCGTCTGCGCGACCAGTCGAACGACCCGCGCACCCTGATCCTGACCTTGGGCGACGAAGGCCCTGAGATGCAGGCGCCGATGGACGTCCTGACGGCCAATCTGCGCGACCACGCCCTGCCCGGCCTGAGCTGGAGCTTCACGCCCCGCCTGAACGAGACCCACGCCACCATCTACCATGGCGCCGCCCTGGACGCCTTCCGCCAGCTCTATGCAGAGCCTGCGAAATGAGCCGGATCGGCGCAATCAGCCTGCTTGTTCACGACTATGACGCGGCCATCGCCTTCTATGTCGGAAAGCTAGGCTTCGGGCTCAGTGAAGACACCGACATGGGTGGGGGCAAACGCTGGGTGCGGGTCACGCCCCAAAGCGAAAGTGGTCGCGGCGAGACCAGCCTGCTGCTCGCCCGCGCCACGACCGGCGCCCAGAAGGCCCAGGTCGGCAACCAGGCCGGCGGCCGCGTCTGGCTTTTTCTTGAGACCGACGACCTGCTGCGCGACCACGCCGCCTGGCTCGCCGCCGGTGTCCACTTCCGTGAAACCCCGCGACATGAGACCTATGGCAAGGTGGTGGTCTTCGAAGATCTCTACGGCAACGCCTGGGACCTGATCGAACCCGCTACCGGAGCCTGACGCCCATGAAACTCGGCACCCCGCTTTCCGACACCGGCGTTCGCGTCATGCTGCTGGGCAGCGGCGAACTGGGCAAGGAGGTCGCCATCGCGCTGCAACGGCTCGGCGTCGAGGTCATCGCCGTCGATCGCTATCCCAACGCCCCGGCCATGCAGGTCGCGCACCGCAGCCACGTCATTCCGATGACCGATCCCCAGGTGCTGAACGGTTTGATCTTGGCCGAGGCCCCGCACATCATCGTTCCCGAGATCGAAGCCATCGCCACCGACATCCTGGCCGAGATCGAGGCGTCGGGCCTGGCGCGCGTGGTCCCCACCGCCCGCGCCGTGCAGCTGACGATGAACCGCGAGGGCATCCGCAAGCTGGCCGCCCAAGACCTGGGCCTGCCCACCAGCCCCTACGCCTTCGCCGGCTCGGCCGAGGAGCTGGCGACAGGGGCGCAGGCCGTGGGTTTCCCCTGTTTCGTCAAGCCGGTCATGTCGTCCTCCGGCAAGGGCCAGTCCTTCGTCGAAGACACCGACCAGATCGCCGACGCCTGGACCTATGCGCAGGAAGGCGGACGGGTCGCCGGATCTCGGGTGATCGTCGAGGGGCGGATCGACTTCGATTTCGAGATCACGCTGCTGACCGTCCGTTCGCGCGGCGCAGACGGCGAGACCGCTACCTCCTTCTGCGCCCCCATCGGTCATCGCCAGGTCAAGGGCGACTATGTCGAAAGCTGGCAGCCCCAGGCCATGACGCCCGCCGCCCTGGCCGCCTCCCGGGACATCGCGGCCAAGGTGACGCAGGCGCTTGGGGGATGGGGCGTCTTCGGCGTCGAGCTGTTCGTCAAGGGCGATCAGGTCTGGTTCTCGGAGGTTTCGCCCCGTCCGCACGACACCGGCCTCGTGACCCTGGCCAGCCAGACCCAGTCCGAGTTCAGCCTGCACGCCCGCGCCATCCTGGGCCTGCCGGTCGATGCGACCCTGCGCGAACCGGCCGCCAGCGCGGTCATCTACGGCGGCATGGAGGCCCAGGGCGTGGCCTTCGAAGGCGTCGCTGCGGCCCTGTCGACGCCGACGGCCGACCTGCGCCTGTTCGGCAAGCCCGAAGCGTTCGAGCGCCGCCGGATGGGCGTGGCCACGGCGCGCGGCGCCGATGTCGAGCAAGCCCGCGAACGCGCACGCGAAGCGGCGGCGCACGTGAAGGTGGTTCGATCCTAGCGCCTGGGGCTCTTGAAGTCCCCACAGGCGGCGGAGATGCGTTTCGGAGCCCCTCCGTCTCTCCGTTTCGAGCCGCCTTCGCAGAAAAGGGAAAGCAGGCGGGTTCCCTTTTCTACGACTTTAGTCGATTGGCCTTGTTCTGCATTGTGGTGCAAACCAAGCGCGAGGGCCGCCAGTCAGTCGGCCGGGAGGAATTGTTCGTGGGCAAGCTAAGCACCCCCATCGTCTTTGGGGCCATCGCCATTCTGGGCGCCGTGTCCCTGGCCATCATCGCCCTGCACCAGGGCGAAAGCATCAGCGCGGTCTGGATGGTGGTCGCCGCCGTCTGCACCTACGCCATCGCCTATCGGTTCTACAGTCGATACCTGGCGGGCAAGGTGATGGGACTGAACGCCGCGCGGCCGACGCCGGCGGTGCGGCGCAACGACGGTCTGGACTATGTGCCCACGCCCCGGAACGTCCTGTTCGGCCACCACTTCGCCGCCATCGCCGGCGCGGGGCCGCTGGTCGGGCCGGTGCTGGCCGCCCAGATGGGCTATCTGCCCGGCGTCCTGTGGATCCTGGTCGGCGCTGTCCTGGCCGGCGCGGTGCAGGACATGATGGTCCTGTTCATGTCGACCCGCCGGGACGGCAAGTCGCTCGGCGACATGATCCGCACCGAGATGGGCAATATCCCCGGCATCATCGCCCAGGTGGGCGTCTTGATGATCATGGTCATCATCCTGGCCGTCCTGGCCCTGGTGGTCGTCAAGGCCCTGGCCGAAAGCCCCTGGGGGACCTTCACCGTCGCCGCCACCATCCCCATCGCCATCTTCATGGGCCTGTACACCCGCTTCCTGCGGCCCGGCCGCGTGGGCGAGGTGTCGGTCATCGGCGTCGTCCTGCTGATCCTGGCCATCATCGGCGGCGGCCATGTCGCGGCCGATCCCTACTGGGGCCCGGCCTTCACCCTGACCGGCCCGACCCTGGCCATCCTGATGATGGTCTATGGCTTCATCGCCTCGGTCATTCCGGTCTGGCTGCTCTTGGCGCCGCGCGACTATCTGTCGACCTTCCTGAAGATCGGCGCCATCGTCGCCCTGGCCGTCGGCATCATCATCGTGCGGCCGCACCTGCAGATGCCGGCCATCACCCCCTTCATCGACGGCACAGGACCGGTCTTCGCCGGCGCCCTGTTCCCCTTCCTGTTCATCACCATCGCCTGCGGCGCCGTGTCGGGCTTCCACGCCCTGATCTCGTCGGGCACCACGCCCAAGCTGCTGGAGAACGAAAACCAGATTCCGCTGATCGGCTATGGCGCCATGCTGTGCGAAAGCTTCGTGGCCGTCATGGCCCTGATCGCCGCCACCGTCCTGGACCCGGCCGTCTATTTCGCCATGAACAGCCCGGCCGCCGTGATCGGCACGGATGCGGCCTCGGCCGCCGCCGCCGTGGCCCAGTGGGGCTTCCACATCACGCCGGGAGAGCTTGAGCAGTTGGCCCGCGACGTGGGCGAGCATTCGATCCTGTCGCGCGCGGGCGGCGCCCCGACGCTTGCGGTCGGCATGGCCCACATCCTGTCCAGCGTCATCGGCGGCAAGGCCATGATGGCCTTCTGGTATCACTTCGCCATCCTGTTCGAGGCGCTGTTCATCCTGACCACGGTCGACGCCGGCACCCGCGTCTGCCGCTTCATGATCCAAGATCTCTTAGGCGTCGCGGTTCCGAAGATGCGCGAGACCAAGTCGTGGGGGGCCAACGTCGTCGCTACGGCCCTGACGGTCGGTCTGTGGGGCTATTTCCTCTACACCGGCGTGGTCGATCCGCTGGGCGGCATCAACAGCCTGTGGCCTCTGTTCGGCATCGCCAACCAGATGCTGGCCGCCGTCGCCCTGATCCTGGGGACCGTGGTCCTGTTCAAGATGAAGCGCGAGCGGTTCGCCTGGGTCATGGTCGCGCCCGCGACCTGGCTCCTGATCTGCACCCTGACGGCGGGCTTCCAGAAGCTGTTCCACCCGGATGTCCGCGTCGGCTTCCTGGCCCATGCCCGCAAGTATCAGGAGGCCCTGGGCGCCGGCGAAATGATCGCCCCGGCCAAGACGGCGGCCGACATGCACCGCATCGTCATCAACGACTATGTCAACTCGGCGCTGACGGCGGGCTTCCTGTTCGTGGTCATCACCATGGTCGTCTATGGCGTCCTGGCCTGCCGCAAGGCCTATCTTAACAACCGTCCAACCGTGCGCGAATATCCGGAAAGCCACGATCTGACCCCGGCCGACGAAGCCGCGGACGTGGCCCGTGCCTAAGTCGGGGCCTGATCCGTCGAGCGCGGACCTGCTGTGCCTGTGCCGCGACGCCGCCATCCGGTGGGGTCGCGGCGTCCAGCGCACGGCCGGGGCCATGATCGGCCAGCCCGACTACCAGGCGTATGTCGACCATGCGGCGGCGACCCATCCCGACCAGGCGCCGCTGGACAAGACCGCCTTCTTCCGCCTGCACGAACAGCGCCGCTTCGGCGGGGCGGGCGGGTTCAAGTGCTGCTGATCCGACCTTGATATTGCGCTCATCCCGGCGAAAGCCGGGATGAGGTCGGCCTAAAGACCGATGGGCCGGTCCGCCGCCGCCCGGTCCTCGGCCCGCAGCGCGGCGATGGCGGCCTCCAGCGTCGGATCGTCGCCGGCCCGTCGCTGGGCCACGCTGCGGGGCGCGGCGATGTCGGGCGTCACGCCGCGTTTTTCCAGCCGTATCCCGCCGGCGGTCACGAAGTCCGCCCGGCTGAGCGTCAGCCGCCCGCCGTCTGGCAGATTGGTCTCCTGGGCGATCAGGACCGAACCGCCCGTCTTTTCGCCCACCACGACGCCGCGTCGCGCCTCCTGAATGGCCGCCGGCGTCAGTTCCGCCGCGCTGCGGCTGCCCTGGTCGACCAGGACGGCGACCGGATTGGCCAGCGGATCGCGCCGGTCGCCGCAATCGCCCGACGCCCTCAGCACCACCGCCCGACCGCTGCGCCCGGTGCGCGTGGCCCAGGCCTGGTTGCGCGGCAGGAAACAGGTCAGCACCGATTCCGCCTCCCACAGCCGCCCGCCCGGATTGCCGCGCAGATCCAGGATCACGGCCACATCCGGCGAAAGGCCCTCCAGCGCCCCGCCCATCCACGGCCCCAGCCCCTTGTCGAACTGCTCGACCCGCAGCACCAGGACGCCGGGCCGCGACGTATCGGCGACGAAGGGCTGGACCGCCTCCATCACGCGGGGCGTCAGCGTGGTCTCATGACGCGCGCCCGCCTCGTCCGTCAGGACCAGTTGCAGGGGCCGCCCCTCCGGCGTTTCCACGTCCGGGCCCCAAGGTCGGCCGTCAACCGCCTTCAAAGTCCACCCCAGCCTGATTCCCGCCGCCTCGGCCGGAGAGCCGGGGCGGATGCGTTCGACGGTCCAGTCGTCCGGCGTCTCGCCCCGCATCAGCACCAGACCCATGACTGCGCGCCGGGCGAACTGGGCCTCCTGGCGGCGCACGGCGGCGGGCGGGCTGGCCGAGGCGTGGCCGTCGTCCAGCAAGTCCAGCATGGCGTTCAGCGTGCGGTACAGCGCCCGCTCGTCCAGGGCCGCCAGGGCCTGGGGGCGGAACCGCGCCCGCGCGGCGTTCCAGTCCACCCCATGCAGGGTCGGGTCGTAGTAGCTGCTGCGGACCTCGCTCCAGACCCGGTCGAACACCCGCTGGTTCAGCCGCGCCTGCGATCGGCTGGGCGCCGCCGCCTCGCCGGAATACGCCGCCGGAAGGGCCAGCGCCGGAGCGACTTCCCCCAGCGGCGCCGCCAGCAACAGGACGCCGATCAGTCGTGCGGACATCGAGACGCGCATGGCTCGCATCAGAACCCACCGGCCGGCGCGCCTCAAGTCACGAATGCGCGTCATGCGATCGACCGGCCCCGTGCGCCGTCCCTCCCGTCGCGCCCCTTCCCGTGATAGGGGGCGCGCCATGAGCATCACGACGGTCGGCCTGGATGCCGACGACACCCTCTGGCACAATGAGACGATCTTCCGCCTGACCCATGCGCGGTTCGTCGATCTCCTGGCCGATCATGGCGACGAGGCGACCATCGAGGCGCATCTGGCCGACACGGAACAGCGCAACCTGCGCCTTTACGGCTATGGCGTGAAGGGCTTCACCCTGTCGATGATCGAGACGGCGATGGAGCTGATGGGCGGCGAGGCCCCGCCCCAGGTGGTGCGCGAAATCCTGGCCGCCGGCCGCGAAATGCTGGCCCATCCGGTCGAAACCCTGCCCGGCGTGGACGAGGTGGTCGCCGAACTGTCCGAGAAATACCGGCTGGTGCTGATCACCAAGGGCGATCTGATGGACCAGGAGCGCAAACTGGCCGCCTCGGGCCTGGGCGAGCGGTTCAGCGCGGTCGAGATCGTGTCGGAAAAGGACCGCGCCACCTACGACCGTGTCTTCGCCCGCCACGGCACGGGTCCGTCCGAGGCCGTCATGGCCGGCAACTCCATGAAGTCCGATGTCCTGCCCGCCATCGCCTCCGGCGCCTTCGGCGTCCACATCCCCTACCCCGTCACCTGGGCGCACGAACTCGCCGACGCCCCCGTGGACGAACCGCGCTACGTGTCCCTGTGCCGCATCGGCGAACTCCCCGACTGGATCGCGGCGATCGAAATCTCTTGACCGCATGGATCGGTCAAGGCGGGCGGCGCAGGCTTTGTGTGAACTTGCAAGCGCCAAACGCGACGCCTCTCAGAGGCTGAAATTGAGCCGGCAGGAACCGCCGCCCTCAATACCAACGTCCGGCTCGCATTGAACTGGATTCGACAACCGTTAGGTCGACATTTCGCCCGGTAGGAATTCCCTTTAGGGGAAAATGAATTTGAGAAGCCCACAAACAATATATCGACGTTATATCGCCGCTATTGGTCGATGTTCGTTTCCTATTTGCAACACGGTGACATTACCGTCGTCTCTTCTTCACAAGCTGTCCGATCAAACTTGACCTCGGGCTCATGGGGCAATCTTGTGGCGGTTCATGGCTTATACCGTGTCATTAACCGAGGTTGCTTTTCGTATGCGTTTTACCCGCTCCCATCTCTTGGCCAGCACCGTGCTGGTCGGCGCCATCACCGTTTCCGGCGCCGCTTCGGCCCAGGTCGCTCAACCTAGCTCGGACGCTCAAGCTACCGAAATCGGCGAGATCGTCGTCACCGGCTCGCGCATCCGGCGCAGCGCGGCCAATGCGCCTACTCCCCTCATCCAGGTGACGCAGGACGAGATCCTGTCCACTGGCCAGACCAGCGTGATCGACTATCTGGCCACTATCCCTGCGCTTCAAAACTCTCAGGTGCCGTCTGACACCACGGGTTCCAGCCTGAATATCGGCGGCCTGTCGCTTCCGAATCTGCGTTCGTTGGGCGCTGGGCGCACCCTGACGCTGGTTGATGGCCGTCGCCACGTCGGCTCCTCGGGCGGCGAACTGTCGGTGGACGTCGACACCATTCCGCGCCTGCTGATCCAAAACGTCGAGATCGTCACCGGCGGTGCCTCCTCCGTTTACGGCGCGGACGCCGTCTCCGGCGTGGTCAACTTTATCCTCCGCAAAGACTTCGAAGGTCTCGAGATCGACGCCAATTATGGCCAGATCAATGACAACGGCGAAGCCACCCGCCGCATTTCCGGCCTGATCGGCAAGAATTTCTTTGACGATCGGCTGAACGTCTACGCCCACGCTGAATACGAAAAGGTCGATGAAGTCCGCTCATCGGACATCGACTGGATCCGTCGCGCGCCCATTCGTCTGTCGATCGACGCCGATCCGACCACGGCGCCGTACGACGGCCGTCTGGACGCCGGCGTCTTCTATGGCGTCAACCGCCTGGACATCCTGCCGTGGGGCCAAACCACGCTGGCCAACCTGCAGCAGCCCAGCGACCTGACCAACCCGAACATCCCCTACCAGAGCTGCTTCGGCGCCAGCGGCTTCACCTACGCCGCCAACTGCTACGGCATCACCCCCGGCAAGACCTACGTCTATGATGGTGAAACGGGTCGTCTGGCGAACTTCGGTCAGCGTGTCGGCAATGTCGGCATCAATCGCCCCTACAACATCGGCGGTGACGGCATGCCGCTGGGCGAGGTCGCCACCGGCAGCCGTGTTCCTGAATCGGAATCGCAGCGTTATCAGGTCGGCGCCAACTTCAAGGTCACGGACGCGATCAACTTCCGCGCGGAAGCCAAGTACGTGACCGAAGACACCTTCATGCAGGGTCAAGCGACCTTCTTCGACGTCGACCTGGACAACAGTTCCTATGACGCGGACAATAGCAACTCCATCTGGGCCAACTCGGCCTTCGATCTGCGCTGGGACGACAACGCCTTCCTGCCGCAGAATCTGAAGGACGCAATCGCCGCCAACCGGATCGATATCTACGCGCCGCCGACTGCCGCCAACGCCGGCCAGTTGATCGAAAGCCGCGCGCTTCCGCTCGCGCGCCACAGCTTCTTCGGCCCAGCACGCACGCAGACGAACACCCGCGACCTGCAACGCTACGTCATCGGCTTCGACGGTTCGCACGGACAGGTCGGCTTCGCCAAGTCGTTGTCCTGGGATGTCGGCTATACCTACGGCAAGGTCGAGATCGAGAACATCGAGCGCGCGGTCGATACTCAGCGCATGGCCCTGGCGGCCGACGCTGTCGTCGATACGGCTGGCGTGCTGGGAACCGCTGGCGCTATTGTCTGCCGCTCCACCCTTTTGAACGCCCAAGGCGCAGACCTCACGGATTACGTGCGTGGAGGCAACCTGGCGGACACTGAATACGGTCGCAACTCGATCGCCCAGTGCACGCCGCTGAACATCTTCGGCGCCGGCAACCAGTCGGCCGAAGCTCTGGAATACGTCGACGCCTTCGTCCGCGTTCAGGAAACCAACGAACAACATCAGGCCGTCGCCTCGATGTCGACCGAACTGTGGGATCTGTGGGGCGCTGGCAACCTGGGCTTCGCTTTCGGCGGCGAATGGCGCAAGGAAACCACCTCGGCCATCGGTCGCAGCACGACCGCGGGCGACCGCCTGCTGTTCCTGAACACTGGCGCCGACTTCCCGGAAGTCAGTTATGAGTCGAAGGAGCTGTTCACGGAACTGTCCGTGCCGCTGTTCCGCGACTCGCGGCTGGGTGAATACGCCGAACTCAGCGGATCGTACCGCTGGGCCGACTATTCGACGGTGGGCAACGTCGATGTCTATGGCGTGAACCTGGTCTACCGTCCGATCCGCGATATCACCTTCAAGACCAGTTTCAACAGCTCGGTCCGCGTCCCGAACCTGGCCGAGAACTACTCGCCCTACGGTGAAACCTACGCCAACAACTTCGTCGATCCCTGCGCCACCGCCAGTATCGCGGCTGTCGACGATCAAGAGACCCGCAACAACCGCGTCAAGAACTGCACGGCCCTGGCTGCGCAACAGGGTCTGTCCTTCGACTTCGCCGGCGCCACCGCCACCAACACCGACGACTTCCGCCCGAACTACACCTCGGGCCTCTCGGGCGTCAGCGGCGGCAACCCGGACCTACAGCCGGAAGAGTCGGAATCCTTCACCTTCTCGACGGTTCTGACGCCGCGCTTCGCGCCCGGCCTGCTCCTGTCGCTGGACTACTACGAGATCCGCATCGACAGCGTGATCTCGTCGGTTTCTGCCGCCGGCATCGCCGCCAACTGCGTCAACGGCGCTGAACTGAATATGGACGCCTGTAACTCGATCTTCCGCAACAACCCGAACATTGAGTTCGGCGTGGGCGCGCCCTCGGGCGACCTGATCGGCGGATTCATCGAGCGCCCGTTCAACTACGCCGCTCTTGAAACCCGCGGTCTGGACTTCGGCGCCAACTATACGTGGGACACCGGCGACTTCGGCAAGAACTGGGGCGCTTTTGACTGGCGTCTGAGCGGCTCGTGGCTGATCGAACAGAAGCAATATCTCAACGAGTCCGACCCCAGCGATTACGACGAACTGGCGGCCGGCATCAGCGGGACCAGCCTGTATCCTCGTGTTCGTCTGACGAACTCGCTGTCCTGGCGTCCGAACGACACCTGGAACGTCAACTGGACGGCGGACTGGCAAACGGCCTCGAACATTGTCCGTGCCCGCGACTTCATCAACAACGCCGACTCGCGTCTGGACGACCAACTGGACACCGGCAACTTCGTCCGTCACGACCTCACGGTGCGCTACAACGTCCGTGACGACCTGACGCTGCGCGCCGGCGTGGTGAATCTGTTCGACGCGGAACAGCGCGACATCCTGGGCACGACCATCTATTCCAACTTCGACCCCTACGGCCGTCGCTTCTTCGTCGGCCTGAACTTCCGCCCGTTCTAGTAACGTCGCGAAGCGAGACTGGAAGGCGGCGCCGCAAGGCGCCGCCTTTTTCTTTGGGTCGGGGATGATGCGTCTTGTCATCCGCGCACCCTCTCTCTAAACGGGCCGCTTAACCGACAACCTGACGCGAGCGTCGCATGGCCCTGCCGTGCGGGGGCTTCTCGCGCGCCTAATCAAAGGACGCCGCCGCCTCTTGCACGCCTCGGACATCAGTCATGACGAACGCGACGCCATGGTGCGCGCGGCGCTGGCCGAACAGGGCGACAGCGGCGTGACGCCGCGCCACACCTTGTTCTACTTCTATGGCGAGGGCGACCACGGCGATCTGAACGAGGTGGCCCGGCGCGCGGGGTTCCTGACGCGCGGCGCAGACGACATGACGGTGCTCGAAACGACCATGGCGGTGGACGAGGCGTCGTTCT
This sequence comes from Brevundimonas sp. D3-1P, assembly GCF_055809335.1. NCBI lineage: Bacteria > Pseudomonadati > Pseudomonadota > Alphaproteobacteria > Caulobacterales > Caulobacteraceae > Brevundimonas > Brevundimonas sp. D3-1P. Next base: position 3,126,159 of record NZ_CM147908.1, on the reverse strand, counting down.
CGGCGACCTCGGCGATGATGCAATCCTGGGCCGCGGCCTTCCAGCTGGACTACGACGGCTGGGAATGCGCGGTCGTGACCCATTAGCGTTCAATAAGAAGAGGCTCCCATGCCCAAGCGCACGGACATCCGGTCCATCCTCATCATCGGCGCCGGCCCCATCGTCATCGGCCAGGCGTGCGAGTTCGACTATTCCGGCGTCCAGGCCTGCAAGGCGCTGAAGGCCGAGGGCTACCGGGTCATCCTGGTCAACTCCAACCCCGCCACCATCATGACCGACCCGGAGGTGGCCGACGCCACCTACATCGAGCCGATCACCCCCGAGATGGTCGAGAAGATCATCGTAAAGGAAAGGCCCGACGCCCTGCTGCCCACCATGGGCGGCCAGACGGCGCTGAACACGGCCCTGGCCCTGCATGAATCGGGCGCCCTGGCCCGCCACGGGGTCGAGATGATCGGCGCCAAGGCCGAGGTCATCGACAAGGCCGAGGATCGTCAGAAGTTCCGCGACGCCATGGACAAGCTGGGGCTGGAATCGCCCCGCTCCAAGGCCGCCCACTCGATGGAAGAGGCGCTGGAGGGGCTGGCGTTCGTCGGCCTGCCCGCCGTGATCCGCCCGTCCTTCACCCTGGCCGGCACCGGCGGCGGCATCGCCTTCAACCGCGAGGAGTTCGAGGAGATCGTCCTGCGCGGCCTGGACCTGTCACCGACCACCGAGGTGTTGATCGAGGAATCGGTGCTGGGCTGGAAGGAATACGAGATGGAGGTCGTCCGCGACACGGCGGACAACTGCATCATCATCTGCTCCATCGAGAACGTCGATCCGATGGGGGTCCACACGGGCGACTCGATCACTGTGGCCCCGGCCCTGACGCTGACCGACAAGGAATATCAGCGGATGCGGACCGGCTCGATCAATGTCCTGCGCGAGATCGGGGTGGAGACGGGCGGCTCGAACGTCCAGTGGGCGATCAACCCCGCCGACGGCCGCATGGTCGTGATCGAGATGAACCCGCGCGTGTCGCGCTCCTCGGCCTTGGCGTCCAAGGCCACCGGCTTCCCCATCGCCAAGGTCGCGGCGCGCTTGGCCGTCGGCTATACGCTGGACGAGCTTCAGAACGACATCACCCAGGTCACGCCGGCCAGCTTCGAGCCGTCGATCGACTATGTCGTCACCAAGATCCCGCGCTTCGCCTTCGAGAAATATCCGGGCTCGGAACCCTTGCTGGGCACCTCGATGAAGTCGGTGGGCGAGGTTATGGCCATCGGCCGCACCTTCCAGGAATCGATGCAGAAGGCCCTGCGCGGGCTGGAGACCGGCCTGAACGGCTTCGACGAGGTGGAGATCGAGGACGTCGCGGGGTCGCAGGACGACGCGGCCGCCCGCGCCGCCGTGGTCCGCGCCCTGGGCGTGCCCACCCCCGACCGCATCCGCGTCATCGCCCAGGCCTTCCGCCACGGCCTGACGGTGGAAGAGGTCAACGCCGCCTGCGCCTACGAACCCTGGTTCCTGCGCCAGATCGCCGACATCGTGCGCGAGGAAGGCCACGTCCGGGTCAAGGGGCTGCCGACCGACCCGACCGAGTTCCGCCGCCTGAAGGCCAAGGGCTTCTCCGACGCCCGCCTGGCCGCCCTGACCGGCAAGACGGAAAAGGCGGTCCGCGCCGCCCGTCGCGGCCTGAACGTCCGCCCGGTGTTCAAACGCATCGACACCTGCGCGGCCGAGTTCGCCTCGGCCACCGCCTATATGTATTCGACCTATGAGACGGGCGCCCTGGGCCAGGTTCCCGAGTGCGAAGCCGAGCCGTCGGACAAGAAGAAGGCCGTCATCCTGGGCGGCGGTCCGAACCGGATCGGCCAGGGGATCGAGTTCGACTACTGCTGCTGCCACGCGGCCTTCGCCTTCGACGACATCGGCGTCGAATCGATCATGGTCAACTGCAACCCCGAGACCGTCTCCACCGACTACGACACCTCCGACCGCCTGTATTTCGAGCCGCTGACGGCCGAGGACGTGCTGGAGCTTATCGAGGTCGAACGCTCCAACGGCGACCTGATCGGCTGCGTCGTCCAGTTCGGCGGCCAGACCCCGCTGAAGCTGGCCCACGCGCTGCAGGACGACGGCATTCCCGTGCTGGGCACCAGCGTCGATTCCATCGACCTGGCCGAGGACCGTGAGCGGTTCCAGCAGATGCTGGAGGGCATCGGCCTGCGCCAGCCGCCCAACGCCCTGGCGCGCAGCGCCGAGGAAGCCGCCCAGAAAGCCGAAGAAGTCGGCTATCCGGTCGTCCTGCGCCCCTCCTACGTCCTAGGCGGACGCGGCATGATGATCGTCCACGACCGCGAGCAGCTGGACCGCTACGTCCACGAGGCCATGCGGGTGTCGGGCGACGATCCCGTCCTGATCGACCACTATCTGAACCGCGCCACCGAGGTGGACGTGGACGCCCTGTGCGACGACGAGACCGTCTTCGTCGCCGGCGTCCTGGAACATATCGAGGAAGCCGGCGTCCACTCGGGCGACAGCGCCTGCTCCATGCCGCCCTGGTCCCTGCGGCCCGAGACGGTGGCCGAGCTGAAACGCCAGACCGCCGAAATGGCCAAGGCCCTGAAGGTGCGCGGCCTGATGAACGTCCAGTTCGCCATCGAGGAGCCGCACGACGAAAACCCGCGCATCTTCGTGCTGGAAGTGAACCCGCGCGCCTCGCGCACCGCCCCCTTCGTGGCCAAGACCATCGGCCAGCCCATCGCCGCCATCGCCGCCAAGGTCATGGCGGGCGTGCCGCTGAAGTCCTTCGGCCTGACGGACAAGCCCTACGACCACATCGCGGTCAAGGAGGCGGTCTTCCCGTTCGCCCGCTTCGCCGGGGTCGACACCATCCTGGGCCCGGAAATGCGCTCGACCGGCGAGGTCATGGGCCTGGACTGGAAGCGCGACGGCGAGACCGACATGGCCCCCGCCTTCGCCCGCGCCTTCGCCAAGTCCCAGATCGGCGGCGGCGTCACCCTGCCCACCTCCGGCTGCGCCTTCGTCTCGGTCAAGGACGAGGACAAGCCCTTCATCGTCGATGCAGCCAAGACGCTGCTGGCCGAGGGCTTCAGCCTGATCGCCACGGGCGGCACCCATGCCTATCTGGTCGAACAGGGTCTGGAGGCGAAGCGGGTCAAGAAGGTGCTGGAAGGTCGCCCGCACATCGTCGACGCCATGAAGAACGGCGAGGTCCAGCTGGTCTTCAACACCACCTCGGGCAAGCAGTCGCTTCAGGACAGCTTCTCCCTGCGCCGGACCGCCCTGATGATGAAGATTCCCTACTACACCACCACCGCCGGCGCCCTGGCGGCGGCTCAGGCCATCGGCGCCATCAAAGCCGGCGACCTGGACGTGAGGGCGATCCAGGCCTGCGGCTGACCTCTTGCGGACGGCGCGCCGTCCGATAGCATCCCCGGAACATCGTTCCGGGGAATCGCCATGAGCCTCAAGTCGCTGTCGTTCGCCGCCGTCCTGCTCGCGACACTCTGCTCATCGCCCGCCCTGGCCCAGATGGGGCCGCCCCAACCCCTCCCGGCCGAGGCCCTGGTCGATCCCGTCGATCCGGCCAAGGCGGCCTGGCTGCGCGCGCACACGGTGATCGACGGCCCGGTCTCGGGCGGCCTGACCTTCGCCCTGCCCGACCGCTTCTACCGATCGAAACTGATCCTGCTGGGCGAAAGTCACGGCGTCGCCGCGCCCCAGATTCTGGACTTCGAACTGCTGCGCCACCTGAACGACCGGATCGGCCTGACCGACTATGTGGCCGAGGTCGATCCCGTCCAGGGGGACCGACTGAACCACTATCTGGAGACCGGAGACGCAGCCGCGTTGGATCGGGTCTTCGATCACTGGTCCCGGGCGGGCGCCCAATGGGGCAACACCGCCTTCGAGGACAAGATGCGCCGCATCCGGTCCCTCAACCAGACCCTGCCGGCCGAACGCCGCATCCGCTTCATTGGCATCGACGCCATCCAGGACTGGCCCCTGGTCGGCGAATGGCTGACGAGCCAGGGACGCGACGTCGATCTGTCTAGCGCCTCGAACGCCGACAAGGCGCGCGCCGCCCTGGCCGCGCTCGACGGCCTGGACGGCCCGGCTGTTCCGCGATTGCGGGGCGTGCTGGAGCGGGTGGCCCAGGGCCGTGATCGCGAGTCGGTCATCTTCGAGACCTACGCCCAGGCTGTCCGGTCGGGCGAATTGGGCGGGCGGCCGGCCTATGGCCTGTGGGGGATGTTCCACGCCATGCAGGGGCCGGTGAACGGCGCATGGCCCTTCGCGGCGCGCGTGCGGGAATCCGACCTGCCGACGGCCGACGCGGTGGCCACCCTGGTCGTCCTGTCGCTGGACTCGGCGGTGCAGATTCCCGTGCCGACGCCTGAGGGCGTGCAGCGGATGCGCCTGGACAAGTTCAACATCGACGGCCCCTTCGTCATGGTGAGGGGCGCCTCCACCCTGCGCGCCGCGTCCGAGACGGGACGGATCACCTTGTTCGACTCTGCCGCGCCCGGCTCGCCCTTGACCGGCGCCGACTTCCTGAAGGTTCAAACCTCGGTCGGTCAGAACTTCGACCTCGATCCCGGCGCCCCCAGGGTCGATACGCCCAGTATCTGGGGGTCTTCCGAAACTCCGACTGGGCGCCGCCGCGCGAATAGCGGACCACGATATCGCCCATGTCGTCGCAGTCCAGAACGCGCGGCGGGTTGAAGCGTTAGGTTTGCGAAGGAGAAACATCATGATCCGCAGACACAAGCTCGTCCCGCTCATCGGCGGCCTTCTGCTGTCCAAGGGCGGCCGTCGCGTCGCCGGGCGTCATGCCGGCAAGCTGGCCCTGGCCAGTCTGGCCTACGAGGTGTGGCGCAACCGCCGCCAGGGCGCCCAGCAGAAGCACCGCCCCGAGCCCCGCACGCGCTGGAGCGGCAGGGCGCCTCGCTGATCGGACAGGCTGACCTGACGTCAGTCGGAAACCGCGTTAGGATGGGCGCCGAAACGCGGAGATCGCCATGATCAAGGTCCATCACCTGAACGACAGCCGCTCCCAGCGCGTCCTGTGGCTGCTCGAGGAGTTGGGGCTGGACTACGACGTCGTCCGTTACGAGCGCAATCCCGGCAGCCGGCTGGCCCCGCCGGAACTTCTCGCCATCCACCCGCTGGGCAAGTCGCCGGTGATCGAGGATGGGGCGATCACGGTCGCCGAGACCGGCGCCGTGGTCGAATATCTTCTGGAGACCTATGGCAAGGGGCGGCTGCGTCCGGCGCCGGGCGCGGAGGAGGCCCGCCGCTTCACCTATTGGCTGCACTATGCGGAGGGCTCGGCCATGCCGCCGCTGCTGCTCAAGCTGGTGTTCACCATGCTGCCCCGTCGCGCCCCGGCGCTGATGAGGCCGCTGGTCAAAGGCGTGGCCGCCAAGGCCCTGGCCGGTTTCGTCGATCCGCAGCTGCGCGCCCATGTCGACTTCTGGGAGGCCGAGCTGGGCCGATCCGACTGGTTCGCGGGGGACCAGTTCACCGCCGCCGACATCATGATGAGCTTCCCGGTCGAGGCGGGGGCCGACCGCGCCTTCGACGCAGAAACCAAGCCGCGCCTCAAGGCCTACCTGGAGCGGATTCACGCCCGACCCGCCTATCGGCGCGCCCTGCAACGCGGTGGCGAATACAGCTATGCGTGATCGGAACGTGATCGGCTGATCGCAACCGGGCGCGGCGCCGGACGTTAACGAACCATGCGCCTTCAAACCATTCAGATCATCGCCGGGCTCGCCGCCGCCGTCGCCTTCGTCCTGGCCTTCATGGCCGCAGGAGCCGCGCTGGTTTCGGGCTTGTTCATGTTCACCGGCCTGGCCGCCATCGGCTGGCTGGCCTACAGCCTGATCAAGGGCGTCCTACGCCGCAATCCCAAGACCGAACCGCCCGCGCGCGCATGACCGGCCCCGAAACAGGGCGACGGTCTTGATTTAAAGGCGGATCGCCCCTAGTCTTGATGCCCGGCCGCGCCCGCCCCGCGGCCTTTTGTGTGCCTACTCCGCGTCTTTCCAGTCTCCGGGCGAACAAGAAAATCACGACACAATGGAAAAAGTGCCGATGACGGCCGAGGGCTATCGCGTCCTCGACGATCAACTGAAGCAATTGAAGTCGGTCGAAAGGCCCAGCGTGATCGCGGCCATTTCCGAGGCCCGCGAACACGGCGACCTGTCCGAGAACGCCGAGTATCACGCGGCCAAGGAACGCCAGGGCTGGATCGAGGGCCAGATCGCCGAGATCGAGGACAAGATCAGCCGCGCCCAGGTCATCGACGTGTCCAAACTGTCGGGCGACCAGGTCAAGTTCGGCGCCACCGTCACCGTGGTCGACGAGGACACCGAGGAAGAGGCCCGCTATCAGATCGTCGGCGAACACGAGGCCGATGTGAAGAAGGGCAAGATCTCCATCGCCTCGCCCATCGCCCGCGCGATGATCTCCAAGGAGGTCGGAGACGTGGTCGAGGTCAACACCCCCGGCGGCGTCAAGGCCTACGAAATCCTCAAGGTCGAGTGGAAGTAAGCCGCTCGGCGCAAGACCTTCCGTCTCCCCCTGCGGGGGAGGCGGAACCGATGCCCGCCCCCCTTTCCATCTGGGTCGTCTCCGACGGCCGCGCGGGCATCGAGAACCAGGCCCTGGGCCTGGCCGAGGCGGTCCAGCGCCTGACGCCGGCCGAGATCGCCACCCGACACATCCGCTGGCGCGCCCCGTTCGACCGCCTGCCCTCCGCGCTGAAGACGCGGGCCATGCTGGACCCGGCCTCGGACGCCATCGCCGCCCCCTGGCCCGATCTTTGGATCGCGACGGGCCGCGCTGCGCTGCCCCTCTCCACCCGCATCAAGGGCTGGAGCGGCGGCAAGACCTTCGTGGTCCAGACCCAGGACCCGCGCTGGGCCAACGCGCGCTACGACATGATCGTGGCCCCCGCCCACGACGGCCTGTCCGGCGACAATGTCTTCGAGATCACGGGTTCGCCGCACCGCATCACGCCCGACAGGATCGCCCGGGCCGCGCCCGCCTTCGCCGATCGGATCGCCCCCCTGCCCCATCCGCGCGTCGCCGTGCTGGTGGGCGGAAAATCCAAGGCTTTCGACCTGACGCCCGCCCACGCCGCCGACCTGGCCGACCGGATCGCGGCGGCCGTGCGCGCGGCGGGCGGCTCTCTGATGCTGACCTTCTCGCGCCGCACGCCGGAGGCGGCCCGTGCGGCGATGACGGCGCGTCTGGCCGAGGTTCCCGGCTGGATCTGGGACGGGACCGGCGACAACCCCCTGTTCGCCTTCCTGCATTTCGCCGACCATGTGCTGGTCACGGAAGACAGCGCCAACATGGCCGCAGAGGCCGCCTCAACCGGCAAGCCGGTCCATATCCTGCCGATGATCCCGCTGAAGCCCGCCGGCAAGTTCGCCCGGCTGCACGACGACCTGCGGTCGCGCGGCGCCGCCCGGCCGTTCGACGGGACGCTGGCCGCCTGGACTTACGAACCCCTCGCCGAAACCGACCGCGCCGCCCAGGCCGTGCTGGAGGCGATGCGCGCGCGATAGGTTCGATCGCTCCGCTCGTCATCCCCATCGGCCTGGGCCTCGGACGAGACCGGCATCGCGCAAACGGGAATCACCGCCTAAATAGGGCCATGACCCAAGTTCGCACCGTCCGCGTCGCCATCATCGGTTCCGGCCCCGCCGGCTGGACCGCCGCCATCTACGCCGCCCGCGCGTCCCTGAACCCGGTGGTGATCGCCGGGCTTCAGCCCGGCGGCCAGCTGACCATCACCACCGACGTCGAGAACTATCCCGGCTTCGCCGACACCATCCAGGGTCCGTGGCTGATGGAGCAGATGCAGGCCCAGGCCCTGCACGTCGGGACCGAGGTCATCCACGACATCGTCGTCTCCGCCGACCTGTCGCAACGCCCGTTCCGGCTGACGCTGGACGGCGGGGAGGAGATCCTGGCCGAGACGGTCATCATCTCCACCGGCGCCCAGGCCAAGTGGCTGGGGCTGGAGAGCGAGGCCGCCTATCAGGGCTTCGGCGTCTCGGCCTGCGCCACCTGCGACGGCTTCTTCTATCGCGGCAAACAGGTCGTGGTGGTCGGCGGCGGCAACACCGCCGTCGAGGAGGCGCTGTTCCTGACCAACTTCGCCTCCAAGGTCACGGTCGTCCACCGCCGCGACGAGTTCCGCGCCGAGAAGATCCTGCAGGACCGCCTGTTCGCCCATCCCAAGGTCGAGGTGATCTGGAACGTGGCGGTGGAGGAGATCGTCGGCGTGACGGACGGCATGGCCCGGAACGTCTCCGGCGTCCGGCTGAAGAACGTCCAGGACGGCTCGACGACCGAAATCCCCGCCGACGGCGTCTTCATCGCCATCGGCCACGCCCCGTCGTCGGAACTGTTCAAGGGCCAGCTGGAGACCAACGCCGGCGGCTATCTGAAGGTCAAACCCGGCACGGCCTCGACCGCCATCGAGGGCGTCTGGGCCGCCGGCGACGTGACCGACGACGTCTATCGCCAGGCCGTCACCGCCGCCGGCATGGGCTGCATGGCCGCGCTGGAGGCCGCCCGCTTCCTCGCCGAGGAAGACCACGCCAAGGCCCGCCACCCGATCAGCCACGCCGAGGCGGAGAAGATCGGGGTCTGGTAGAACCCGCTTGCCTCTCCCTCCCCTTCAGGGGAGGGTGGTCGAGCCGGAGGCGAGACCGGGTGGGGGCGGCGCAAAGCCTCAGTAAACCGACGCCTCCGTCAGCTCCGCCACATCCTCTTCCGACAGCTCCAGCGTCGCCGCCTTCAGCGTATCGGCCAGCTGCTCGATGGTCGTGGCGCTGACGATCGGCGCCGTCACGCCCGGCTGGGCCAGCAGCCAAGCCAGGGCGACCTGGGCGGGCGTGGCCTCGTTTCTCTGGGCGACGGCGTCCAGCACGGCCAGAATGCGCACGCCGCGCTCGTCGAACTTGCCCTTCAGCATGTCTTCCCGCTTGGCGCCGACGATCTGGTCGGCGGTCTTGTATTTGCCGGTCAGGAAGCCGCTTTCCAGGCTGAAATAGGTGATGACGCCCAGACCTTTCTCGACCGCCAGGTCCTGCAGCGGCCCTTCGAAAGTCGCGCGGCTGTAGAGGTTGTAGTGGGGTTGGAGCGTCGCATAGGCGGCCAGGCCCTCGCGCTCCGAAACGGCCAGGGCCTCCGCGACCTGTTCGGCGGAATGGTTGGACGTGCCGATGGCGCGGACCTTGCCGGCCTGCACCAGCCGGTCCAGGGCGCGCAGCGTCTCCTCCTGCGGCGTGTTCGGATCGGGCCAGTGGGTCTGGTACAGGTCGATATAGTCGGTCTGGAGCCGGCGCAGGCTGTCCTCGACCGCCTTTTCGATCCAGGCGGGCGACAGGTCGTTATGGCCCTGGCCCATGTCCGAGCCGACCTTGGTGAAGATCTTGACGGCGTCGCGGCCGCCCCGCGCCTTCAGCCATTCGCCGATGACGGTTTCGCTCTCGCCGCCCGAATGGCCATCGACCCAGCGGGAATAGGCGTCGGCGGTGTCGATGGCGTCGAACCCGGCTTCGACGAAGCCGTCCAGCAGGGCGAACGACGCGGTCTTGTCGGCCGTCCAGCCGAACACGTTGCCGCCGAAGACCAGAGGCGAGACATCCAGTCCGCTGCGGCCGAGCGCACGTTTGGCGAGGGTGTTCATGAGAAGCTCCGTTTTCGGGGAGCTCTGGACATAGGCCGCATCGGGGCGACCGCAACCTCCGAGCGGCGATCAGCCGAACAGTTGCAGCCCGGGGGGTGCGTATTCCACAGACTGACCGTGGCGACGGCGCAGGGCGTAATCGACGGCCGTCTCGACCGCCTGTTCGTCGGTCGGCTTGGACAGGGCGCCGATGGCGCCGGCGACGCCTTCGCGCACCATGCCGGGGTTGGCCGTCATGAACAGGACGCTGACGCCCATATCCTGGCCCAATTCGCGACCCAGGGCGATTCCGGTGGGCCCGTCGGACAGGTGGATGTCGACCAGAGCCAGATCGACGTCGTTCTCGCGCACCAGATCGCGCGCGGCCCGCGCGGTCGCGGCCACGCCCACCACCTGGTGCCCCAGGTCTTCCAGGATGAATCGAAGCTCCATCGCCACCAGGGCTTCGTCTTCGATGATGAGGATACGCGCGATCATGAGTCAGGCTTGTGCTCGGAAGCGGACATAACGCGATAAACGGCTCGGAGTTTCAACGAAAGGCTAATTGGCCGCCATTATCGCCGCGCGGCGCCTCGACAGGGCGGCATCCGGCAGATCGACAATGACCTTCAGCCCGTCCGCGTTCCATTCGCGATGCAATTTCCCGCCCAGCTGCCCTTCGACCGACAGGGTCGCCAACGAAGAGCCGAAACCCGAGCGGCTGGGCGGTCCCTGGACCGCCGGGCCGCCGCGTTCTGTCCACGTCAGGAGGAAGCGACCCGCCTGCCGCGCCGTGCTCAGGAACACGATTCCCGCCTTTTCCGAGAGCGAGCCGTATTTGGCGGCGTTGGTCGCCAACTCGTGGAACAGCAGGGCGACGGAGGTCGCCGCCTGGTCGTCGAACACGGCGTCGTCGCCGCTGATCAGCACGCGCGGCTCGCCCGCGTCGTCCGCATAGGCCTTGAACAGGTCCGCCAGGAAGGAATGCAGGGTGGTGTCGCCGACCGTGGTCTTGGAGGTCTCGGTATGCGGGCGCACGAACTCGTGCGCGCGGGCCAGGGCGGCGATGCGGGTGCGCAGGGAGGCGGAAAAGCCCTTGGCCTCGGGATGCTGCCGCGCCGACAGCGCCACCAGGGCCGTGATCACGGCGAAGATGTTCTTGATGCGGTGGCTCAGTTCCTGGCTGACCAGTTCGCGGCCCTGCTCCAGTCGCTTCAGTTCGTCGATGTCGGTGCAGGTGCCGAACCAGCGGGTGATCCGGCCCTCGTCGTCGCGAATGGCCACCGCCCGCGCCAGGGCCCAGCGATAGCCGCCATCGTGGTGCTTCAGCCGGTATTCGATCTCGTAGGGTTCTCCGGTCTCCAGCGAACGGCGCCAGGCCGCCCAGGCGCGCGGCTGGTCGTCGGGGTGGAGGATGTCGTTCCACCCCGCTCCATCGGTGGACCCGACCGGAACGCCTGTGAACTCGTACCAGCGGGCGTTGTAATAGTCGTGAAACCCATCGGGCAGGGTCGACCAGACCATCTGCGGCATGGCGTCGGCCAGGACGCGAAACCGCGTCTCGCTCTCGCTGAGCGCCCGGGCGGTTTCGGCCAGGTTGGTCTCGATCTGCTTGCGTTCGGTGATGTCCACGGCCACGCCGGGCAGACGCACCGCCGCGCCGGACCGATCGTATTCGGCCTGGCCGCGCGCCAGGACCCAGCGCGTCGCCCCATCGACCACCAGCCGGTATTCGCTGACGAAGCCCCCCTCCCCTTCCAGCGCGCGCTGGATGTCCTGGGTCAGGCGGGGGCCGTCGTCGGGATGGACGCTGGCGCGGAAGAGGTCGATCGGCGCGCCCTGGCGGGCGACGGCGGGATAGACCCCATACATCCACGCGAACCGCTCGTCGGCGACGACCCGATCCGCCGCTATGTCCCAGTCCCAGGCGCCGACATAGGCCGAAGCCTCGATGGCCAGCCTGGCGGCCTTTTCGCTGCGATCCCGCTCCAGCAGGGCGCGGCGCAGTTCCAGCTGGCTCGTGACCTGTCCCGCCAGGGTCGTGAGCGCCATCTCCTGCAAAGGCGTCAGCCCTTGCGGCCTCGGCTTGGTGTCCAGGACGCACAGGGTGCCGAGAGGCAAGCCTTGCGGGCTCTTCAGCAGGCGGCCGGCGTAGAAGCGCAGATGCGGCGCCTCGGTCACGAGCGGATTGCAGGCGAAGCGCGGGTCCTGGGCGGCGTCCGGGACGACCATGCCGTCCTGTTCAAGCAGGGCCTTGGCGCAGAAGGACGTCGCCAGCGGCGTCTCCCGCACGCCCAGCCCCCTCTCGGCCTTGAACCACTGGCGGTCCGCGTCGATCAGATTCACTACGGCGATCGGCGCCTGACAGATTTCGGCGATGAGGTTCACCACATCGTCGAAGGCGACCTCCCGCTCGGTATCCAACACCCCGTAGCTTCGCAGCGCCTCGAGGCGCTCATTCTCGTCCCACGAGGGCCTGTGGGTGTCTTGGCGGGTCAACAGTCGTCCTCGTCGATTCCGGTCGGGCCTGGCCCGGCTTCATCAATGCCCCGACCCGCCAGGCCGTTGCAAATGCGAAATCAATTGCCCGGGCGCCCGACTTCCTCCACCGCCATCGTCGTCACCCCGGCCGGCGCCGCCTGCGCGGCGGCCTGCGGCGCTGGCTTGGCGGGATCGACGGTCAGGCGGGCGTTGATGGCGGCGACCTCTTCGCGCGTTGGCAGACGCCGTCCGCCCAGACTGGCCACGCCGACGACGCGTTGCCTGCCGTCGATCTCGACGGTGCGGAGAGCGGCGTCCTTGGCCGGCGTCGCGGGCGCGTCGGGATCGGGGCCGCCCGTCGCGGCTCCAGCCGCCGTCAAGGCCCGCGGCCGCGAGAAGCGCGCCTCGTCGATCAGCGGCTCGCGGCCCTTGTAGACGTTCCTGAGGGCGGCGGTCTCGCCATAGACGCCCTTCCAGCGATAGAAGATGTGCGCGCCGATCTGAGTGACCTTGGCCACCGTGGGGGCCCACCAGGGGCGCACATAGTCGGCGTGATAGTGGGTGGCGGCGCCGACCTCCTGGGCCACGGCGCCGTCCAACGCCTTTTCCGCCACGCGGCGCGCGCGCTCCCACGCCCAGGGGACCGGGGCTTGGGCCAGGGAGCCGTCGCAGGTGAAGCTGAACTGGCAGCCGGTGGTCCGCTCCGCCCCCTCGAACACCACGCCGCAGACGGTGTTGGCGTAGTTGGGATCGCGCACGCGGTTCAGCACCACCTGAGCCACGCCCGCCTGGCCGCTGTCCGGCTCCAGCGCCGCTTCGAAATAGACGGCCTGGGTCAGGCAGCGCAGAGCGCGGCGGCGATCCTCGGCGCTGCCCTTGAAGACGAAGGGCTGGGCGGGGCGCGCCACGCCGAAAGCCGGCGACAGGGCCGCGTTCAGGCGCTGGGCCTCGAGCCCGCTCTTGCCCGGCTCCAGGCCCGGCTTGCCGGCCAGGGTCAGGCTTTCCCAGCCGGGCGTCAGCCCGTAGAGGGCCGGTTGCAGCACGCTGGGATCGTGGCGCAGGGCCTCGGCCAGCTGGGCGGGGGTGAGGCGCGCCTTGATCGCGGCCAGGCCCTGGACGCCCAGGTCGCCGCCGGTGACGCGCGACACCGCCTCGGCCGTGCGGTCCGCATCGGGGCGCACGCTGGATCCTGCGGCCATGGCGACGCCCAGCACCGCGCCCGCCGCCGGCAGGGCCGCCGCCGAACGCCGCAGCGTCTTCCACAGGGTCTTCCAGGACGACAGTTTCATTCAAAGTCCAAAGCGCGTTCGACAACGCCGCCGACCGCCAGGGGTTCGCGCTCCTAGCCGCAAACCTGGACCATTTTCCGGCGATCTGACGATCAGCGATACGGGGGCGCGTCCGCCGCGGCGCGCAAGATGGGGTGGCCGCGCGCGATCCACGGTGTAAAGCTGTCGGCCGTTCGCATGGTCGGGCGTATCTTGGGATGCGGAAGAAGATGGGCGAAAAGGCGTCGTCGGGGCGTATGGCGACGATCGACCGATGGCTGGTCGGACTGACCCGGCTGTCGACGCCGTCGGCGATCGGCCGCCTGGCTGTCGGCGCGGGCTTCGCTGTCGCCGCATTGATCGGGCGAGCCGCATTGTCGGCCGTTTATGGCGAGGTGACGGGCTTTTCCATCCTGCTGCCGGCGGTCAGCCTGGCGGCGCTGGCGGGGGGCTGGACGGCGGCGCTGGCGGCGCTGGCGGTCTGCATGGGCGGGGGCTGGGCGATCCTGGGCCTGACCACCACAGGCGAGGACGGGGTTCTGAGCGCCATCGGCGGGGTGGCCACCGTCAACTTCGTGATCGTGGGCCTGTTTACGGCCGCGGTCAGCGCAGCGCTGCGCGGGGCGCTTTTGCGCGTCAGCGAGAGCGAGACCCGGTTCCGCCACCTGGCCGACACCACCCCCTGCCCCATCTGGCTGCGCGATGCGCAGGGCGCGTTCGAATTCGCCAACGCCGCCGTCGTGAACCTGCATGGACTCGATCACACGGCCCTGTCCGGCGACGGCTGGCGAAGCGCCATCCACCCGGACGACGTCGCGCGCGTGGACGCCATGGAGGCCGCGGCGTCGAGGGACCGCGCCCCCTATGCGTTCGAGGCCCGCGTCCAGAGTTCGGATGGCGGCTGGCGCTGGATGCGGGCGATGGTCCAGCCGCGTTTCGACGGCCAGGGCCGGTTCCTGGGCCACACCGGCATTTCCTTCGACGTGACCGACACCCATGAGGCGCTGGAGGCCTCGGCCAGGGCCGAACGCCGTCACGCCTTCCTGCTGGACCTCAGCGACCGGCTGCGCGACCTGACCGATCCGATCGCCATCATGGCCGAGGTCGAGGGCGCGCTGGGCCGCCTGCTGGAGGCCGACCGGGTCGGCTATGGCGAAATCGACCAGGCCGCGGGAATGGTGTCCATGACCCACGACTGGACCTCGGGGGTGGCCAGCGCCCAGGGGCGGTTCGACCTGCACGCCTTCGGAGAGGGTCTGATCGCGGACCTGGCCGGCGGCCGCACCATTCAGATCGAGGACGTGCGCGACGACCCCCGTACGGCCGCCGTCTCCGACGCCTTCGAGGCCATCCAGACCCGCGCCCTGATTCGGGCGCCGTTGATCCGCGGCGGGCGGTTGCGCGCCTTTCTCTATGTCCACGCCTCTCGTCCCCGCGTCTGGACCGAGGCCGAAGCCAGCCTGGTCGAGGAGGTCGCGGCCCGCACCTGGGCCGAGATCGAACGCGCGCGCGCCGAGAACGAGACCCGCGAAAGCGAACAGCGCTTCCGCGCCATCGCCGATACGGCCCCGGTCCTGATCTGGGTGACGCGCCAGGACGGCGGCCGCAGCTTCGTCAACCAGGCCTATGTCGATTTCCATGGCGCCGACTACGAGACGGCGCGCGACCTGGACTGGCTGGCGATGGTCCATCCCGACGACCAGGCGCGCATCCTGGCGGAGTCCGTCGCCGGAGAGGCGTCCAACGAGCCCTTCTCGCTGGAGGCGCGCTATCGGCGGCACGACGGCCAGTGGCGCTGGCTGAAGTCCTTCTCCCGCCCGCGCCTCAGCGGCTCGGACGTGGTCGGCTTCGTCGGCGTGGCCTTCGACGTGACCGAGATGCGCGTGGCCCAGGCCAAGCTGGAGGAATCCGAGAACCGCTTCCGCACCGTCGCCGACAGCGCCCCGGCCCTGATCTGGATGAGCGACGACGCGGCCCAGCTGACCTTCGCCAATCGCCGCTATCGCACCTTTTTCGGCGTGACGGGCGAAGCCCACCTGCCCGACAGCTGGCGCGGCCTGGTGCACCCCGACGACGAGGGGGTCTTTTCGGCCGCCTTCATGCGCGCATTCGGCGCGCGCGACCGTTTCGAGGCGCTGACCCGGATCGAACACCCCTCGCTGGGTTCGCGCTGGCTGCGGACCGAGGGCGTGCCGCGCTTCGACGCCTCGGGCGTGTTCCAGGGCTATGTCGGGGCCTGTCTGGACGTGACGGACGCCAAGCGCGCCGAGGACGACCTGAAGCGGATCAACGAACTGCTGGAGGAACGGGTCGACGAAGCCCTGATCGAAAAGGCCCAGGCCGAGGCCCAGCTGATGCACGCCCAGCGGATGGAGGCGGTCGGTCGGCTGACCGGCGGGGTGGCGCACGACTTCAACAATCTGCTGACCGTGGTGATCGGCGCCCTGGACATGATCCTGCGCAGCGACGATCCGGCCAAGCGCAGGAAGCTGGGCGAGGCCGCCCTGGCCGCCGCGCGCCGGGGCGAGAGCCTGACCCACCAGCTGCTGGCCTTCTCGCGTCGTCAGGCGCTGAGGCCCGAGCCGATCGACCTCAACGCCCTGATCCGCGAGGGCGAGCCGCTGTGGCGCCGCGCGGTCGGCGAGACGGTAGACTTCAAGGTCCGGCTGAAGCGCGGCGGCGCGCGCGCCAATGTCGACCCCGCCCAGTTCGAAGCGGCCCTGCTGAACCTGATCGTCAACGCCCGCGACGCCCTGGGCGACGTGACGGGCCCCAAGGGACGGGGCGGCGCGCGCATCACGGTCCAGACGCAAGAGGTCCAGGTCGCGGCCGGCGAGGTCGCCGAACTGGCGCCCGGCCGCTACGTCTGCGTCGCCGTGATCGACAATGGCCAGGGCATGTCGCCCGAAATTCTGGATCGGGTGTTCGAACCCTTCTTCACCACCAAGGGCGTCGGCAAGGGCACCGGCCTGGGGCTGAGCCAGGTCTATGGCTTCGCGCGCCAGTCGGGCGGCGGGGTCCAGATCGTCTCGGCGCCGGGACAGGGCGCCGAAATCCGCCTGTATCTGCCCCCGCTGTCGCCCGACGACGTCGGTTCCGACGGCGCCGGCGCCGTCAAGGCCGACGCCCGCCGGATCGAGGGCGGGCGGGTGCTGCTGGTCGAGGACGATCCGGGCGTTGCGGCGGTGGCGTTGGAGATTCTCAAGGAGCTGGGGCTGGAGGCGGAACTGGCCGAGAACGGCCAGGAGGCCCTGCGCCTGCTGGCCGGGGCGGCGTTCGACATCATGTTGACCGACGTGGTCATGCCAGGCGGCATGAGCGGGGTGGATCTGGCGCGCGCGGCGGCCCGGGCCTGGCCCGAACTGCGGATCGCCCTGATGTCGGGCTATGTCGGCGAAGACGTGGACGAGGTGCTGGCCGACATTCCGTGGCCGCTGCTGCGCAAGCCCTATTCCTCCGAACAGCTGCGCGATCTGCTGGAACAGTTGAAGACCGCGCCGGCCGCCTGATCGGCGCAAAGAAAAACGCGCCGCAGGGCCTGCGGCGCGTTCATCTGTCGAAAGCCGGGGACGGCGCCTATCTGCGCGCCTTGCGCGCGGCGTAGCGGGCGTCGCGCTTGGCCTTCTGTTCTTCCTTGGTCAGTTGCTTGCGGGCCTTGCGGTCCGCGCGCTTGGAGGCGTCGATCTCTTCCTGGGCGGCCATTTCGGCGGCCAGCCGGGCGGCTTCCTTCTCGGCCTTCTCGCGACGAAGTTCGGCCTTGGCCAATTCGTGCTGCTGGCGCAGGGCTTCCTTTTCGGCGGCCCGCTTCTCGGCCAGCCTGTCGAATTCGGGGTCGGGCGCGGCGGCCTTGGGCTTGAATTTGGCGAGCAGGGCCTTCTTGGCTTCCTGCTGGGCGGTAATGCGGTCGGAGAATCCGGTCTTCAGATCTTTCATGCGAAAGCGTCAGGGTTCCTTGTGAGCGGCCAGGGGCGGCCGTCGGGGATCGGGCGGCGAAGAAAGGCGCGGCCAGAAGCGGGGCGCACAAAGCCGATATGCGGGCGGAAATCAAGGTTCGCCGCGATGAAATCGACCGCGGGCGACGTTTGATCGGGCGCGGCGGCCCGACCACCACACCAGATAGGCGCGATCCGTCCGACGGCAAGGGCCGCCGTCGGACGGATCGCTGGGCGGCGGCCTTAGTTGGGCTTTTGCGAGTGGCCGACGGCCGTGCCGGCCGCGCCGCCCACGGCGGCGCCGACCGGGCCGCCCACCACGGCGCCCGCGACCGCGCCGCTGGCGGCCTTCTGTTCGATAGTGGTTCCGCAGGCGGCCAGGGCGAGGGTTCCCAGGACGGCGGCGGCGGTGATGGCGATTTTCATGAGGCTTTTCTCCAAAGGCCACGCTTCAACGCCGCTCGCTGCATCGCGGTTCCGAATCCTGACCTCAAGTCGCGAATTACGCGCTCTGTCACATTTCACAACCGACAGGCCGATCGTTTTTAGTCGTCGACATCAAAAACGCCGACTGGACTTCAAGTCTTCATGTAACCCAATACAGTAAAGACGCGTTCGATTTCGGACTCGACGCCCGGTTTCCGCCACATCCTCGGCGGCTGCTGAAAAATACATAATCGCTTCTGTCGCTTAACCGCAAGATTGCGAATCGACCACATTGCGGCCATAAAAGGCTGGCTATAGGCCCGTCCTCGACGCCCGGGCCAGTGAGCCGAGCGCCGGATTTTGCAGGCTGGAAAGCGACCGTCAGCGTCGCCCGGCCGGCAGGACTACCCCCGGGGGCCGCGTTTCTCGCCCTGCTGAACAGGACTATGTCGTTGTCGCATTTCCCGCAGACGCGCGCACTGCTGCGCGCCGATCGTGTGGCCAGGATGAAGCCCATGACGGCAGCCGCGGCGTTCGGAGGTCTGGTGGGTCTGGCGATCGGATGCGCCTATGTGGGCGGCGTGGCTGCGCGCGCGACGACGCTGCGCGCCCAGGCCGAACGCATCCAGGGCGCCACCGCCGCCGGCTTCACCGAAGAAGCCCTGGCCGCCGCCGCCGGCGGTCTGGACGCCAGCGCCCTGACCATCGCGCGTCGGCACGATCCCTACACCAGCGCCGGCTCCGCCCAGCGCGACCGCCAGTCCGAACTGCTGGCCGCCCGTCTCGAACAGCTTCGCGCGTCGAACGGTTCCAATCTTCGTCGCGCCAGCCTGACGGCGCCCGACCCCGCCCGCCCCTTTCGCATGGACCATGCGCTGGACGCCAGCCGCGACCTGGATTGCCTGACCCAGGCCGTCTATTACGAAGCGCGCGGCGAAGGCGCCGACGGCATGAAGGCCGTGGCCCAGGTGGTCCTGAACCGGGTCCGCCACCCCGCCTTCCCCAAGACCATCTGCGGCGTGGTGTTCCAAGGCGCCGCGCGCAGCAGCGGATGCCAGTTCTCCTTCACCTGTTCGGGCGTGATGCGCGGCCGCGTCAACGCCTCGGCCTGGAACCGCGCCCGCGCCGTCGCCTCCGGCGCCCTGTCCGGTTCGGTCTTCGCCCGCGTCGGCTCCGCCACCCATTTCCACACCACCAGCGTCGCGCCAGGCTGGCGGTCGTCCCTGGTGCAGGTCAGCCAGGTCGGCAGCCATCTGTTCTATCGTTTCGGCGGCCGTTCGGGGAGCGCGAACGCCTTCACCTACGCCGCCCGACCTTCGGTCGAGGCTCAACGGCCGCGCCTGGTCCAGGCCGGTCTGAACCCGGTGGAGACCGCCCGCCAGGCGGGCCAGGCCGTGGCCTATTCGCTGGTCCTGGCCCAGGAAGGCCTGAACCCGACGACCGCCCGCGCCCCGGCGTCGCAGCCGCGCCCCGCGGCCGCGCCTGCCCCGACGACGACCCGGGCGGCGAGCGCGCCGGCCGCCCGCCCTGCACGTCCAGCCGAAGCCGCCGCCGAGGTCCCGGAAGCCGCCGCCACCCCCGCCTGACCGGCGGGGACGGCGGTTCAAAGCGCGTCCAGACCGATATCCAGATTGGGCGCCGAATGGGTCAGGGCGCCCACCGAGATGACGTCGACCCCCGTCTCGGCGACGGCGCGCACCGTGGTCAGATCGACCCCGCCCGACGCCTCCAGCACGATCCGGCCGCCGGCGCGGCCGACCGCCGTGCGAAGATCGGCCAGGCTGAAGTTGTCCAGCATGATCACGTCCGGCGCCGCGCCTTCGTCGATCAGGGCCAGGACGGCGTCCAACTGGTCCAGGCCGTCGACCTCGACCTCGACCTTCATCAGATGCGGCGCGAAGGCCCGCGCCCGGCGCACCGCCTGGGCGACGCCGCCGCAGACGGCGACGTGGTTGTCCTTGATCAGTATGGCGTCGTCCAGGCCGAAGCGGTGGTTCATCCCCCCGCCGCAGGCCACGGCGTGTTTCTCCAGCGCGCGCAGGCCGGGCGTGGTCTTGCGCGTATCGGCGATGCGCGCGCCGGTTCCGGCCACGGCCTCGACATAGGCCCGCGTCAGGGTCGCCACCCCCGACAGCCGCCCGACCAGGTTCAGCGCCGTCCGTTCGGCCGACAGGAAGGCCCGGGCGTTCGCCTCGACCACCGCCAGCACCGCGCCGGGGGCCAGGGCCTCGCCGTCGTTCAGGCGCAGATCGACCTGGGCCTGCGGGTCCAGGGCCAGCACCGACAGCCGTATGGCCTCGATCCCCGCCAGCACCCCGGCCTTGCGCGCGACGAAGGCCGCCGTCATCCGCGCATCCTCGGGGATGCAGGCCATGGCGGTGACGTCCCCCGCCCGGCCCAGGTCCTCGGCCAGCGCCAGGCGCACGACCGGCTCGACCAGGATGTCGGGCAGTCGCCTCATTCCGCCGCCTCCATCGCCGCCGGGCGGGCCAGCCGGACCCGCGTGTGCTCGGCCCGAGCGGCCGTTTGCGGATAGTCGGCGCGGTAGTGGCCGCCCCGACTCTCCCGCCGGTCCAGCGCCGCCTGGGCGATCAGGCGCGCGGCCAGCAGCGGCGCCGCCGGGCCGTACTCGGCCTGCAGCCGGTCGATCAGGGCGATCAAGGCCGCCAGCCCCTCGGCCGTCCGCACCACCCCGGCGCGGGCGGTCATGGCCGCGCGAAGTTCGGCCGTCGCCGGTTCGGGCAGGTCGGGCGCGACCTGGGCGGGCAGGGACCGCCCTCCGCCGATCTCTCCGGCCGCCGCCTGGCCGGCGCGCCGTCCGAAGGCGCAGGCTTCGAGCAGGGAGTTGGACGCCAGCCGATTGGCGCCGTGCACCCCGGTCGCGGCGCATTCCCCCACGGCGTAGAGGCCGGGGACGCTTGTCCGTCCGTCGGCGTCGGCGGCGATTCCGCCCATGTAATAGTGGCAGGCGGCCATGACGGGGATAGGGCTTTGGCGCGGGTCCAGGCCGGCGCGCATGCAGGCGGCGAAGACGGCGGGAAAGGCGTGGGGAAACTCGTCCCCGATGGCGGCGCGGGCGTCCAGATAGGCCCCGCGTCCGCCCATCCGCGCCGCATGGACAGCGCGCGCCACCACGTCGCGCGGCTTGAGGTCCGCATCGTCCTCAGCCCCCAGCAGGAACCGCCCCTGGCCGTCGACCAGCCGCGCCCCCTCGCCGCGCAGAGCCTCGGTGGCCAGGGGGGCGGGGTCCAGACCGACGTCTATCGCCGTCGGATGGAACTGCACGAACTCGGGGTCCAGGAGGTCCGCACCCGCCAGGGCGGCCAGGGCAATTCCCTCGCCCTTCAGGGCCGAGGGCGTCGTGGTGGCGGCGAACAGACCGCCCGCCCCGCCGGTGGCCAGAACGACCGCCGTCGCCGCGATCTCGATCCGCTTGGCGTGCGGCCCGCGCGCGATCACCGCCCCGACCACCCGGCCGTCGGCGTCCTGGGCCAGGGCCTTCAGGCGGGCGTCGTCCCAGACCTGGATGCGTTTTTCGGCCCGCACCGCCGCGACCACGGCCGACAATATGGCGCGGCCCGCGCCGTCGCCGCCGACCCTGGCCACGCGCGGGGTGGAATGGGCGGCCTCCAGGCTGACGACGAAACCGCCGTCCGCGTCGCGGTCGAACGGCGCGCCCAGGGCCGCCAGCCATTCGACGGTCTGGCGCCCCACGCCGGTCAGGGTCCGGGCCACGTCCGGCTGAACCAGGCCTGCGCCGGCCGCCTCAGTGTCGCGGGCGTGAAGCTCGGCGGAATCGACGGCCGTCAGGGCCGCCGCCATTCCTCCTTGCGCCCAGGCCGAGGAGCAGGCGTTCAGCAGCGGCTCGGGCGTCACGACCAGCACCTGCGCCCCGGCCCGCGCGGCTTCCAGCGCCGTCGACAGACCCGCCAGGCCCGCGCCGACGATCAGCGGCCCGTCATGTCGCATCCGGTTCATCGTGCGCCCCCCGGATAGCTCAGGCCCAGATAGCTCAGACCAAGCCGAACCGCCCCGGCCGGGTCGCCTTCGGCCACGGGCATCAGGGCGCCGACCGCCGCCGCCCCGCACAGGGCCAGGGTCAGCAGATACAGGACCAGGCTGCGTCCCGCCTCGGGCCAGCTCAGCGTGCCCCAGGCCGCGCGCCACACGCCGCGCTTCAGATGGGCGAAGACCGACAGGGCCAGGAAGGCGGCCAGGATGAACCGGCCCGTCGACAGCCCCCACCAGACCACGGCCACGCCGATGACCAGCAGCACGACCTGCTCCAGCCGGGGGTGGACCCGCGTCAGCACCGGCCCCAGGGCCTTTGACCCGTCCAGCGGCGGGGCGGGAACCAGGTTCACCAGATTGAGCAGGGCGATGAAGAAGGCGCCGGCCAGCCATTCGGACTGACCCAGAACCAGGCCCACGCCCATGAAGGGGATCATGGCCAGGAGGCCGAACGCCGGCCCGGCCAGGGACACCAGAACCCCATGCCATTCGCTCCTGGGCTCGCGCCGCGCCTTGGCCAGACCGCCCAGGAACGGAATGATGTAGATGCGCGCCGGCCCCATCCCCAGCCGGTTCATGGCCAGGGCGTGGCCCGCCTCGTGCACGAACAGGCCGATCAGCACCGCCCCCGCGACGATGGCGCTGCCGGTGATCCACCACAGAAAGCCGCCCATCAGGGCGGTTGAGGCCAGGACCCAGACCAGGCTCTGATCCTTGTCGACCGGCTGTTCGACGGCGGGCGCGGCGGCGGCGGGCGGACGCGGCGCCTGGGGCTGGATGTCCCATGGGCCGGGCTTGCGGGGCGTGGTGTCGATATCGCTCATGGCGTTCAGATGGGCGTCGCGCCCGGTCCTGGCGACAGGACCGAACGCCGCGCCTCAGATCAGCTCCACATCGACGTGATGGCGCGCCTTGACGATGTCGTAGCGGGCCGGGACGGCGGGCGGCGGCAGGTCGATCATCCGCTGCACGGCCAGGCGCCCGCGTTCGATCATCTCTTCCGGCACAGTCACCTCGAACTGCATATTGACCAGGCAGTCGAGAATGTTCTGCAGGGTGATCTGCTTCATGTGCGGACACAGGTTGCAGGGGCCGACGAACTCCACGCCGGGCACGTCGCCCTTGATGTTGGAAGCCATCGAACATTCGGTGATCAGCACCACCCGTTTGGGCCTGCGCTGTTCGACATAGTCGGTCATGGCCGCCGTCGATCCGGCGAAGTCCGAGGCCGCCAGAATCTCTTCCGGGCATTCGGGGTGGGCCAGCACCTCGGCGTCCGGCCAGGCGTCGCGCATGTCGGCGATGTCCTGGGCGGTGAACCGCTTGTGCACCTCGCAATGGCCCTTCCAGGCGATGATCCCCACCGACGTCTGGGCCGCGACATTGCGCGCCAGGAACTCGTCGGGGATCAGGATGACCCGGTCCACGCCCCATTCCCTGGCCGCCCATTCCACCACCTGGACGGCGTTGGCCGACGTGCAGCAGATGTCGGTCTCGGCCTTCACCTCGGCGGTGGTGTTGACATAGGTGATGACCGGCAGGCCCGGATAGCGCTGCTTGATCAGCCGCACGTCGGCGCCGGTGATCGAGGACGCCAGCGAACAGCCCGCGCGCAGATCGGGGATCAGCACCGTCTTTTCGGGCGACAGGATCTTGGACGTCTCGGCCATGAAGTGGACGCCTGCCTGGACGATCACCTTGGCGTCCGACCGCGCGGCCTCCTTGGCCAGGCCCAGGCTGTCGCCGACATAGTCGCCGACCCCGTGGAAGATTTCGGGCGTCATATAGTTGTGGGCCAGGATCACGGCGTCGCGCTCGCGCTTCAGCCGGTTGATCTCGCTGATCAGCCGCGCCTGTTCGGGCCATTCCAGCGGGGTGACATGGTCCTTGACCTTGACCCACACGCCGGCGGTCTCCCGCTCCAGTTCCTTCGTCAGACCAAAGGCGCCGTCGGCCATGACCTACTCTCCAAGACCCTTATGCTCAAAGTTAGCATAAGCAGAGACAATGTAGGCCGATGGGGGACGGGCGCAAGGGGATTGTTCCGTCGGCTAGCGCCTGATCCAAGCGAGAGCATGGAACAGATCGCTCGGCGGAACGCCAGGGCGCGCGACGCCGCCATCCTATTTCTCGCGAGAAGTCGCCGAATCATCAACGACATATCGACCGCGCCCGCCGTTCTACCTACCGCCCTCCCAAACTGTGCGATGCTGCCGGGGTGTTTTCGGGAGGCGGTCGATCCGGTCGCAAGCTCATCTTCTTCGTCATCCGGCGTGTCACGCACACCGGCAGCCGCAGCCCTTTGGGACCGCGACCGCCGCCCTGTCCGTCGTCGATTTCAGACTATTCACACTATTCAGACGGTGTTTTTCGCCGTCGGCGTGTGAAACCCACCTCGCCAAACACGCCGATTTGCGCAAGAACCTTTCGCGCTCCGCGCCGCTCGCCTACACGAGCGGCTCCTTCATTTCCCCAAATCCCACTCTTCTCGCCATTTCCATGCAGGACACCATCCGCCGCATCCTCACCGCCCGCGTCTATGATGTGGCGGAGGAGACCCCGCTGGACCCGCTGCGGCGGCTGTCGGCGCGGCTCGAACGGCCCGTCCTGCTGAAGCGCGAGGACCTGCAGCCGGTCTTCTCGTTCAAGATCCGCGGCGCCTACAACAAGATCGCCGGCCTGTCCGAGGCCGAACTGTCCAGGGGAGTCATCTGCGCCTCGGCCGGCAATCACGCCCAAGGCGTGGCCCTGGCCGCCGCCCGCCGGAACGCCAGGGCCGTCATCGTCATGCCGACCACCACCCCCGGCATCAAGGTCGCCGCCGTGCGCGCCCTGGGCGGTCAGGTGGTGCTGCACGGCGACAGTTTCGACGCCGCATACGCCCACGCCCGCGACCTGGAACGCCAGACCGGCGCCGCCTTCATCCACCCGTTCGACGACCCCGAGGTGATCGCCGGCCAGGGCACCGTCGGGCTGGAGATCGCCCGCCAGCACGCCGATCCGATCGAGGCTGTCTTCGTCCCCATCGGCGGCGGGGGCCTGGCGGCCGGCGTCGCCGCCATAATCAAATTCCTGCGCCCGGAAACCCGGGTCATCGGGGTCGAACCCGTCGACGCCCCGACGATGAAATCGGCCATCGACGCCGGACAGGTCGTCACCCTGAACGAGGTCGGCCTGTTCGCCGACGGGGTGGCGGTGCGGCGCGCGGGCGAGATGACCTTCGACCTGTGCAAGGACCTGCTGGACGAGATCGTGCTGGTCGACACCGACGCCATCTGCGCGGCGATCAAGGACATCTTCGACGACAGCCGCGCCATCGCCGAACCGTCCGGCGCCGTGGCCCTGGCGGGCTTGAAGGCGTGGTCGGCCGCCCATCCCGGAACCGGCGCCCTAGTCGCGATCAACTCGGGCGCCAACGTCAACTTCGACCGGCTGCGCCACGTCGCCGAACGGGCCGAGATCGGCGAGGGCGCCGAGGCCCTGCTGGCCGTGGCCATGAGGGACGACCGCGACGACTATCGCCGCTTCCTGACCAGTCTGGACGGCCGATCGGTGACGGAGTTCAACTATCGCTGGTCCGGCGACGGCCAGGCCCAGATCTTCGTGGGCGTGGCCTTGAGGAACGGCGCCGACGAGCGCGAGGATCTGATCGCCGCCCTTCGCGACGGCGGCTACGCCGTCGAGGACATGAGCGACAATGAAACGGCCAAGCTGCACGTCCGCTACATGGTCGGCGGCCGCACCGTGGGCCTGCCGCACGAGCGCATCCTGCGCTTCCAGTTCCCCGAACGCCCCGGCGCCTTCCTGCGCTTTCTGAACAGCCTCCAGCCGGCCTGGGCCCTGACCTTGTTCCACTATCGCAACCACGGCGACGACGTCGGCCGGGTGCTGGCCGGGATCAGCGTTCCGCCCCAGGACCATGACCGCTTCGCCGCCGCCCTGGCGGAGTTGGGCTACCCCTATGTCGAGGAGACCGACAATCCCGCCTGCCGCCTGTTTCTGGACGGCGCCTGACGACGAAAGACAGGGCCAGGCCGAAAAAAAGGGAGCGCCGACGGCGCTCCCTGGCTGACCAACGCCCGCAATCAGGCCTTGTCGATGGCGGCGGCGATCTGGTCGCTGGAATGGCCGGTCAGGTCCTTGGCGATCTCTCCGACCAGCTTGCCCTGCAGATCCTTGTGCCAGTGTTTGCGCAGCTCCCCCAGGGTCTTGGGCGCGGCGATGACCAGCAGTTCTTCGATCTTGTTCGTGACCGACCATTTGTTCAGCACCTCGGCGACGCCCATGGCGAAGCCGTCCTCGGCCTGGGTGTCGTTGTCGGGATTGGCCTCGTTCGACCGGCGGCCCGCCGAGCCGGAAACGCGGTCGGCGACGGGCGGAGTCTCCAGCGGGATCAGGGCGATGTCGGAGGCGTTCGTGTTCTTGAACAGGGCCAGCTTCTCGCCGTCCACCACCGCCACCAGCGCGCCATTGGAAAGTTTCATCGTCGGTTCTCCAGTCTCTTTCGGCTCAGGGTAACGAACCGAGGCCCAGGCCGTTGCCTGGCGCAGCCCCCTCCACGATGTCGCGCGACGAACCGCGCCCCGAGCGTCAGAGCCGCCGACCGGCCGCCTCGTGCGCCAGCAGCCAGCGCTTGCGCTCCAGCCCGCCGGCATAGCCTGTCAGCGTCCCGTTTGCGCCGATCACCCGGTGGCAGGGCACGATCACGCCCACGGGATTGGCCCCGTTGGCCAGACCCACCGCCCTCACGGCCCGGGGCGCGCCGATCGCCGTCGCCAACTGGCCATAGGTGCGGGTCTCGCCCGCCGGAATATCGCGCAGGGCCTTCCACACCGCGCGCTGAAACGGCGTGCCGCCGGTCTTCACAGGCAGGCCATCCAATGCGCCCAGATCGCCCGCGAACCAGGCCGCCAGGGCGTCGCGCACCGCTTCGGGCGCCCGCCCCTCCGTCATATCGACCGCGCCGTAGTGGCGGATCAGCAGCCGGCGCAGACGCGCCTCATAATCGTGAAAGTCCAGCGCCCGCACCACGCCGTCCGCGTCGGTGGCGATCAGCACCTCCCCCACCGGCGAGCCGATCCGGTCCAGCGTCAGCCGCATCGGCGGGGCCTCAGGCGGCCTGGTCATCGTACTGTTCCTTCGTCCTGGTCCAGTAAAGCGCGCCATAGGCCCGCCAGGGGCGCCACCGCTCGGCCCGCGCCGTCGTCGTCGCATCGCCTGAGGGCAGACGGTCGCTGGGAGCCGTCTCATGGCTGTCGATCCAGTCGCCGGGCGGTCTCAGACCGGGCCAGGCCGCCAGGGCCGCCCTCAGGGCCGGATCGGCCGACAGGTCGCGGGCGATGGCCTCCGGGTCGGCGGCCAGGTCGAACACCCGCCGCACGCGGGCCAGGACGCCGGGCAGGGCCTTCAACACGCCGATCCGCACCTCGACCGCCGCGCGGCCGGGTCCGCCGGACCGAACCGCGACCGCCCCCTCCGTCCCGTCGATCCCGGCGCGCAGACGCCGGGTCCAGACGCCGTCGACGACCTTTTCATCGTCCACGTCTCGCGCGGCCAGGGCTTGCATCATCGCCGGCCAGTCGTAGGGCGGACGATAGGCCAGCCCCAGCCGGATCGTCCCGCCCGCCTCGGCCTCGCCCCTGCGTCGACGCAGGTCCGACGGCGGGCGGCCGTACAGGGCCAGGAAGGTCTCGTTGAAGCGCCGCACGCTGCCGAACCCCGCCGCCAGGGCGACATCGGCCATCGCCAGATCGGTCTCGTGGATCAACTGCTTGGCCAGCAGCACGCGCCGGGTCTGGGCCACGCTGACGGGGGCGGCGCCCAGATGCTGGCGGAACAGGCGGCGCAACTGGCGTTCCCCCAGGCCCAGGCGCGCGGCCAGCGCCTCGGTGTCCGCCGTGTCCAGCGCCCCCGCCTCGATCAGGGCCAGGGCGCGGCTGACGGTGTTGGCGGTGCCCCGCCAGGCGCCCCCGCGCGGCGCCTCGCCCCGCCAGCCGGCGAAATCGGGCGCCGTCTCGGGCCGGCAGCGCAGACACGCCCTGAGACCCGCCGCCTCTGCCGCCGCCGCCGTGCGGTGAAAGACCACATTCTCCCGCTTGGGCGTGCGCGCCGGGCAGACCGGGCGGCAGTAGACGCCGGTCGAGACGACGCCGGTGAAGAAACGCCCGTCGAACCGGGCGTCCCTGGCCGTCACCGCCCGCCAGCAGGCGTCCTGATCCAAAACCGTATCCATGCGGCCGAGGATGCCCGGCCCGCCCCGCGATGTCTCGCGGTTTTCGGACATGGATTGCGTCTCAGTCCTTCAGGAAGAACAGCGCCTCCACCGTCGTCTCCAGCGCCCGCGCCAGGTCCAGGGCCAGCAGGGTCGATGGAATGAAGACGCCGTTCTCGACCGTGTTGATCGTCTTGCGCGACACCCCGGCCTTGTCGGCCAATCCCTGCTGCGTCAGGCCGGCGGCGGTGCGGACCTCCTTCAGACGCGAGCCCAGTCGGGGATCACCCATCGCGGCCGGCCTCCCGGTCCAGCCAGGCGAAGCGCAGGCCCGCCGAGGCTCCGCCCAGGGCCAGCACATAGGGCAGCGCCATCACCCCATAGTCGGC
Source organism: Brevundimonas sp. D3-1P (assembly GCF_055809335.1). Lineage (NCBI taxonomy): Bacteria > Pseudomonadati > Pseudomonadota > Alphaproteobacteria > Caulobacterales > Caulobacteraceae > Brevundimonas > Brevundimonas sp. D3-1P. Next base: position 3,097,738 of record NZ_CM147908.1, on the reverse strand, counting down.
GCGCCACAGCCCCAGGCCCAGGGCGGCAGTCACGCCCCCCATCAGCACCACGAAGGCCAGGATCATCGACTTCGCCCGCATGACCTGGGTCAGTTCGTCCTCCAGCAGGCGGCGGTTGCGCCGCGCGTGCAGGTCCCACCCCATGACCAGGACCGGGATCAGCCAGCCGTAGAGGACCGGCAGCAGGATCTGCACATAGGCCCCGACATTATGATCCCCGCCCAACACCCGCTGCATTCCGCCCTGCGCCTGGGCCATGAACATCAGCAGCACCAGCGGGAACAGCACCAGCTGTCGCGTCCGCTCGCGTTGAAGCTTTTCGCGGCGGGAGCCGTCGCGACTGGCGGCGACGTCGACGGGCCGACCGGGCCGCCCCCACCAGGCCATCAGCCCGCCCAGCAGCATGAAGGCCAGGCCCATGCCCGCCGCCACACCGGCGACCGTGGCCCGGTCGCCCTCCGCCCCGGTCAGGACGGCGAACCCCGACCCGCCGATCAGTCCGGCGGCGCCGACGGCCGCCAGGGCCAGGCCGCCGAGCCAGCATCGGCTCCGCTCCGCCTTCGCGCGCTGGACCATGTGCGTTTCGTCTTCGATCATTGCAACCTCCTGAAGTCACCCTGAGGTTACATATCACCTATAGGTTACACCCCGTCAAGCGGTTTAGCCTCGCCCCCGACGATCAGCCGCGCGACCGCCCGCACGATGCGCGCCACCTCCACCGCGAAGGCCCAGACCACGACCACCATCAATATGGTCGCCACGCCGCCGGCATGGTCGCCGTCGCGTTCGAACAGCAGGCGCACCCGTTCGAAGAACGCCGTGGCCGTGCCGACCCAGACGACCGGCGACAGGGCCGACCAGAACCAGACCCAAAGCACGCCCCAAGCGGCGGCCAGGCCGAACAGGATGTCCCCCAGGGCCGTCAACCGCACAGAACCGCCCGAGGCTGCGCGCATCAGGTCGAAACCGATGCGGCACACGGCGAACAGGGTGACGGGCCAGTAGGCGGCGGCGACCATCCGACCCAGGATGCGGCCGTAATCGACGCCATCCACCACCCCGGCCAGTTCCTCGGGCCGCAGGGGCCAGGCCTGCAACAGGCCGGTCCACCACAGCAGCACCACGGTCCAGCCGATGGCGCTGGCCACGGCGCGGGCGACGGGCGACATCTGCGCGCCCTTGCGCACCTCGCGCCCCGATTTCGACGGGCGCGCGCGGCCCCGGCCGAACCAGTCCTCCTGCGCGATCTTCCGGCCCCAGCGTTCGGCGTCGAAGTCGCTGGCCAATTCGAACACGCCCAGGTCCTTGACCCGCCATTTGGCGATGAAGTCCGGCTTCTTCTCCTGCCGCTCCAAGATGAAGCCGGCGAGGGTCAGCAGGCCGACCACGGTCACGGCGCCGCTGAACAGGCTGGCGATGGCCTGGCCTATGGCCTGGCCCGGATAGACGTCGCCGACCAGCACCCGCACCGCCAGTCCGACCAGGGTGACGGCGGCCATGACGACCAGGCCGACCTTGGCCCCGAACAGCCACCAGGGATAAAGCGCCGGTCCGATCAGCGCCTGCGGCCCCGGCCGATATCGGGCGGCGACGCTCAGCGGATGGCCCACTTCGCGCAGCAGGGTCTCGACCTCGTCGTCGGTCGCCGGCCGGCCCAGACGCGCCTCCAGCGCCTCCAGCCGCCCCATGATCTCGTCGCGCAGCTCGGCGACGATGTCTTCGCGAACGTCCTTGGGCAGCTGCGCCGCCACGGCGTTCAGATAGCGTTCCATCAGGTCCATCCCGGCCCCTCCTTCCATCGCATTGTTCACAGCATCGTCTCCAGCGATCTCGACAGACCGCGCCACTCGGCCGCCAGCCGCGTCAGCATCGCCTCGCCCTTCGCCGACAAGCGGTAGAACCGCTTCTTTCGCCGATCCTCCTCGCGCCACTCGCTGTCCAGCAACCCCTGGCCTTCAAGCCGGCGCAGCAGCGGATAGAGGGTGCTCTCCTCCATCTCGACGCCCGCCTCACCCAGGGCCACCCGCAGCGAATAGCCGTATTGCTCGCGCCTCAGACTGGCCAGCACGGCCAAGATCAACGACCCCCGCCGCAACTCCAGCCGCAGGCTGTCGAACAGCAATTCCTCTTCGTTCTGGCTCAAGCGTCAGCCTCCGTGCGCCACATAGTGTGTGACGCACAGTGTATGGGACATACTGTGTGTGGGAGTCAAGAGAACCCTGCTCACGATTTCTTCGCCCCCGCCTTGCAACCGTTCCGCGATCAGGGCGAAGTGGGCGCTTTACTCGGGGGGACGGCTTTGGACGTCGATGCGTTCATCGAACGGTGGAGCCAGGCGCGCGGCGGCGCCGAGCGCGCCAACTATCAGATGTTCCTGACCGAACTCTGCGCCTCCTTAGGCCTGCCGCGCCCCGACCCCGCCAGCGACGACACCCGGGCCAACGACTATGTGTTCGAGCGAGGCGTTAAGCGGCGCGAGTCGGAAGGCCTCGCCTCGACCCTGCGCATCGACCTATACAAGCGCGGCTGTTTCATCCTGGAGGCCAAGCAGTCGCGGGCCGACCACCGCGACCACGGCCAGGCTTCGCTGTTCAAGGCTGACGAAACCGCTTCCACCGCCGCGTCCCAGGGCAAGTGGGACGTGCTGATGCGCAACGCCCGGCGTCAGGCCGAGGACTATGTCTTCCGCCTGCCCGCCGACCATCCAGCCCCGCCCTTCATCGTCGTCTGCGACGTCGGCTATGTGCTGGAGATTTACGCCGACTTTTCGGGCAGCGGCCGCGCCTACTCCCACTTTCCCGACCGCAAGGGCTTCCGCATCCGCCTGGAGGATCTGCGCGACGACAGGATCGTCCAACGGCTCAAGGCCATCTGGACCGAGCCGCTTTCGTTGGACCCCACGCGCGAATCCGCCCGCGTCACGCGCCAGATCGCCGAACGTCTCGCCGAGGTCTCCAAACGGCTGGAGAAGAAGCACCCGCCGGAAGAGGTCGCCCATTTCCTGATGCGCTGCATCTTCACCATGTTCGCCGAGGATGTGGACCTGTTGCCGCGCGGCCGCTTCACAGCCCTGCTGAAGGACCAGCTCGACCATCCCGACAGCTTCGCCCCCATGCTTCAGGCTCTGTGGCGCAGCATGGATGCGCCCGACTACGACAACCGCTTCTACGCCGGGTTCGGCCTGCACCTGAAACATTTCAACGGCAGCCTGTTCAAGGACGCGAAGGCCTTTCCGATGGGGCGAGAGGAGATCGGCGAACTGCTGGCCGCCTCCACCCATGACTGGCGCTATGTCGAACCCGCCATCTTCGGCACGCTTGTCGAACAGGCGCTGGAGCCCGGCGAACGCCGCAAACTGGGCGCCCACTACACCCCCCGTTCCTACGTCGAACGCCTCGTCGAGGTCACGGTGATGGAGCCGCTGCGCGACGACTGGAACACAGCCCAGATCAAGGCTGCGGACGCACGCGAGCGCGGCGAAGCCGCGCACTCAAGTAGCGCGGAGCGCGATAGTGCAAATAAGGAGGCCGTCGCCGCCGTCCGTGCCTTCCATCACCAGCTCTGCACCACCCGCGTGCTGGACCCCGCCTGCGGCACCGGCAACTTCCTCTATGTCTCGCTGGAGCTGATGAAGCGGCTGGAGGGCGAGGTGCTGGAGGCCCTGGCCGAACTGGGCGAAACCGAAGGCATCGGTTTCGAAACCGTCGACCCGCACCAGTTCCTGGGCATCGAACTGAACGTCCGCGCCGCCGCCATCGCCGAGCTGGTGCTGTGGATCGGCTATCTGCAACAGCACTACCGCAACCGCGCCGAACACCCGGCCGAACCCATCCTGAAAGCCTTCGGCAACATCGAGCAGAAGGACGCGGTTCTGGAATGGGATGAAGTCGCTGCTTCGGTCGCAGAGCGACCGAATCCGTCGATCCGTCGATCCGTCGATCCGTCGATCCGTCGATCCGTCGATCCGTCGATCCGTCGATCTTACAGCGATTCGCGCAGGCCGGAATGGCCGGGTGCAGAATTTATCGTTGGAAATCCGCCATTTATAGGCGGAAAGGACCTTCGGTCACGCATGGCGCCCGGCTATGCCGAGGCCCTCTGGCGCGCCCATCCGCAAATGAATGAGAGCGCCGACTTCGTCATGTACTGGTGGGATCACGCGGCTGAGCTGCTGACCCGCAAGAAGACGACGCTCCGCCGCTTCGGCTTCGTCACCACCAACTCGATCAGCCAGGTCTTCCAGCGCCGCGTGATGGAGCGGCATCTGAACGCCAAGGCGCCGATCTCGATCATCTTCGCCGTGCCCGATCACCCGTGGACCAAGGCGACCAAGGACAGCGCGGCGGTTCGGATCGCCATGACGGCGGCGCGCGCCGGGGTCCATGAAGGAGAACTGCGCGAAGTGGTGGCCGAGGCGGGATTGGACACCGATGATCCGAAGCTGGTGTTTGCATCCCAAACAGGGAAGATCAATTCTGATTTGACGGTGGGAGTTGATCTGACAAAAGCCGTCCCGCTTACGGCGACGCAAGGCTTGTGTTCTCGCGGCGTGGCATTACACGGCTTAGGGTTTCTCGTACCCCGTAGCGACCTCGCCAGTGTGGGGTATTTGGCCGATCCCGCCCTAGCTACTGTAGTCAAACCCTATCAGAATGGCCGTGACGTGATGGCAAAGTCTCGCGGCCTTTATGTTATTGACTTTCAGGGATTATCCGCCCCGGAGGCACGTCGCAAATTCCCCGCGGCCTTTCAGTGGGTTCTTGAGCGTGTGAAGCCGGAACGCGACGCAAATAACGAGCCCTACCGCCGAGAGCACTGGTGGCTCTTCGGCCGTACCCATCAGGATCTTCGCGATTTTCTTCAAGGAACGGGCCGTTACATCCTGACAGTAGAAACTCAGCGAAACCGTGTGTTCACCTTTGAGGCCGAAGGGGTCCTTTCCGATAACAAATGCGTCTGCATCGGTTTGAACTCCGGTGATGCCCTGGCAACCCTCTCATCTAGGATTCACATAACTTGGGCGACGAATAAGGGGAGTTGGCTTGGTGTCGGAAATGACCCAGTCTACGTTAAGTCTTCTTGCTTCGACCCCTTCCCCTTCCCCGACCCGTCTGAGGCCCTCCGCGCCCGTCTCCGCGACCTCGGCGAGGAACTCGACGCCACGCGCAAGACGGTGCAGGCCGAGCATCCCGACCTGACCCTGACCGGCCTCTACAATGTGCTGGAGAAGGTCCGTGCCGGGACGCCGCTCGATGCGAATGACAAGGACGTTAAGGATCGCGGCCGGGTGCTGATCCTCAAGGATCTGCACGACCAGATCGACCGGGCGACGATGCAGGCCTATGGCTGGGACGATCTGATCCCCCTACTTTCGTCATCTGAGAATGACGAAGGTAAAAAACTAGATGAGATCATTCTGGAACGCCTCGTCGCCCTGAACGCCGAACGCGCGACGGAAGAGGCGGCGGGCCATGTGCGCTGGCTGCGCCCCGACTATCAGATTCCACGCTTCGCCAAGGGCGCCGCCGCCAAATCCGGTCAACTGGACCTGGGCGAGACGGTGGTCGCCATCGACAAGAACCTGCCGGTCTTTCCCAAGGACAAGGGTGAACAGGCCATGGCGATCCACGCCGTCCTGGAGGCGGCGCACCGTCCGATGGACGCCGCCGCCGTGTCGCGCGCCTTCAAGGGCGGCGGCAAGCGGATCGAACAGCGGGTGGTTCAAGCCCTGTCCACCCTGGTCCGCTATGGCTGGATCACCGCCCTGCCGGGCGGAACCTATGCCGCGCGCCGCGCGGCCTGACCGGCGGGAGCAACCCTTGCGGTCGTGCGGCGCTATGGCGGGAGACGCCCGCACCCACTAAGTTCTGTTCATGAACCGTTCTTCGACGCCGAAGCCCGCCGCGGCCAAGACCGCCAAGCCCGTCCACGTGCCCGACCCCGGCGTTCGCGAGGCGGCGACAGCCTTCATCCGCGACACAGGGAAAATGCCGATGTTCGCGCCGGTGTCCGGCCCGCGTCTGACGCCGGAGGAGGCCCCGGCCGCGCCCGCCGACTGGACGCCGCACCGCCCCTCGCGCGAGGGGGCCAAGAAGGGCGGCAAGTTCCGTCTGGAAACCAAATACAGCCCCGCCGGCGACCAGCCCGCCGCCATCGCCGAACTTGTGGCTCAGGCCCAGGCGGGCGACCGGGACCAGGTGCTGCTGGGCGTCACCGGCTCGGGCAAGACCTTCACCATGGCCAAGGTGATCGAACAGACCCAGCGGCCGGCGCTCATCCTTGCGCCCAACAAGACTCTAGCGGCCCAGCTCTATTCCGAATTCAAGGCGTTCTTCCCGGATAACGCAGTCGAATATTTCGTCAGCTATTACGACTATTATCAGCCTGAAGCTTACGTCCCCCGGACCGACACCTATATCGAAAAGGATTCTTCGATCAATGAGCAGATCGACCGGATGCGGCACTCTGCGACGCGGGCTATACTAGAACGCGATGACGTCATTGTTGTGGCGTCGGTCAGCTGCATCTACGGCATCGGGTCGGTCGAGACCTATACGGCGATGACGTTCACGCTGAAGGTCGGGGACCAGATCGACGAGGCGAAACTGCGGGCCGATCTGATCGCGCTGCAGTACAAGCGCAACGACGTGCATTTCGAACGCGGGATGTTCAGGAAGCGCGGGGACGTGATCGAAATCTTCCCCGTCCACCTTGAGGACCGGGCCTGGCGCATCAGCCTGTTCGGGGACGAACTGGAGGCGATCCAGGAGTTCGATCCGCTGACGGGCAAGAAGACCGCCGACCTGAACGAGATCACCGTCTATGCGGCCAGCCACTATGTCACCCCGCGCCCGACGCTGAACCAGGCGACCCAGGGCATCAAGGCGGAACTGAAGGAGACGCTGGACTGGATGGTCGAGAACGGGAAACTGCTGGAGGCCCAGCGGCTGGAGCAACGCACCCGATTCGACCTGGAGATGATGGAGGCCACCGGCTCCTGCGCCGGCATCGAGAACTATTCCCGGTGGCTGACCGGCCGCGCGCCGGGCGAGCCGCCGCCGACCTTCTTCGAATACATCCCCGACAACGCCCTGCTGTTCGTGGACGAGAGCCACGTCACCATCGGCCAGATCAACGGCATGTTCCGGGGCGACTACCGCCGCAAATCCACGCTTGCGGAATACGGCTTCCGCCTGCCCTCCTGCATCGACAACAGACCCCTCAAGTTCGAGGAATGGGACGCCATGCGCCCCCAGACGGTGCACGTCTCGGCCACCCCCGGCCCCTGGGAGATGGAGCGCGCCGGCGGCGTCTTCGTGGAGCAGGTGATCCGCCCCACCGGCCTGATCGACCCGCCGGTGGACATCCGCCCCGTCTCGGGCAAGACCCGCAACCAGGTCGACGACGTCATCGACGAGGTCAAGGCGACGACGGCCAAGGGCTATCGCAGCCTGGTCACGACCCTGACCAAGAAGATGGCCGAGGACCTGACCGAATATATGCATGAACAGGGCGTCCGCGTCCGCTACATGCACTCCGACGTCGACACGCTGGAGCGGATCGAGATCCTGCGCGACCTGCGGCTGGGCGCCTTCGACTGCCTGATCGGCATCAACCTGCTGCGCGAGGGTCTGGACATCCCCGAATGCGGCCTGGTCGCCATCCTGGATGCGGACAAGGAGGGCTTCCTGCGCTCCGAGACCAGCCTGATCCAGACCATCGGCCGCGCCGCCCGCAATGTGGACGGCCGCGTCATCCTGTACGCCGACCGCATGACCGGCAGCATGGAGCGCGCCATCGCCGAGACGGACCGTAGGCGAGAACGGCAGATGGCCTACAACCTCGAACACGGCATCACGCCCGAAAGCGTCAAGCGCGACATCAAGGAAATCCTCGACAGCCCCTATGAGTCCCGCGAACTGGACCGCCTGACCCGTCCGGGCGTGGCCGAGACCGCCAAACCCTTCGTCGGCTCCAACTTCCAGGCCGCCCTGCGCGACCTGGAAGGCCGCATGCGCGAGGCCGCCTCCAACCTGGAATTCGAGGAAGCCGCCCGCCTGCGCGACGAGATCAAGCGCATGAAGCTGATGGACCTGGAGTTCGCCAACGAAGCCCTGACCGGGGCGGGGGAAGAGGTGGACCGGTCAGCGCCGAAGCGGTGGCGTGCGGAAGCGGCGGCGGAGGCGCAGGAGCGGTTCAGGAAGGGGCGGCTGTAGCCAACTTTCCCTTCTCCCCTTGCGGGAGAAGGTGGCCGAGCGAAGCGAGGTCGGATGAGGGGTGTTGCGGTCTTGGCTTCACTTTGCCGCCCCGTAATCCCAACACGCCGCGCCTGCGAGCCACTTCGTAATGGCTATTCAGCGACCAGACGCTTCTCGGAACCTTCCAACTCTTGGATACGACTCTCTATCAGGCTCGACAGTTGGTAAATGTCAGTCAAATCCCCGATTAGATGTCGCGTTTCGCCCTTCTCAGCAAATGTGCCGACATATTTCTTGGTCACGCCATTGAAATGAAGGCGAGCGATGGTTTTCCGATTGTTGTCATCTAGCAATATCGCGCAATAAGACTGCGCATCGCGCATTGCGATACGCCTAGGCTTCACAATTTTCGAGGCGATAGCTTGGACAATATGGAAACCGGACAACTCTTCCTCAGTTGTGACAATTACTTCCGGGTCGCTTGACGAAGCCTCTTCCTCGTCAACCATCGAGGGCCCAGTCGCATTAAGAGCGGTGGACAGTCGGTCGTTGACCTTGTCGCGGATGATCGACGAGAATGTAGAAACAACCATCTTGCCGAAATTCTCGCGCACTTGAGACGTGATGCGCCCCTCGTGAACGCGAGCCGCCATCATCCGTACGAACTCCTCTGACGGCTCGGCCATCTCCTTTTCGAGTTCCTTACGAAGCAGGGACTGGAGCTTTAGAAGACCCGCTTCCTGAACGATTTTGTCGATATCAAACGAGGCTTTGGTGAACTTCTCGACTGTGCGCGCGTCGGTGGGCTTCAACGCGTCCATACTAAATGTGAAAAACGGCTTGTCATCCATCTTGTTGGACGCTTCGACGTCTGAATAGAACTGATAGACGACACCATTTGTCAGAATGGCAAGTCTGGCATCAGTCACTGAAAAATACCGAAACAACTGGCTTGCGTGATTGACATTTAAGGCCACATTGCTCGGCTTACATTCTATAAGAATTCGAACCTTACCTCCGTCACAGATAGCATAATCTACTTTTTCGCCCTTCTTTGTGCCGACATCCGCCGTGTACTCTGGAATAACTTCTGACGGATTGAATACGTCGTACCCAAGAGCTTGTATGAAGGGCATGACCAATGCTGTCTTCGCCGCCTCTTCAGTCAATAAGACTTCGCGATGCTCCATCGTTCGCTTTTGAAGTTCGACGAGTTTTGTTTGGATGTCCAAGGCTTCCCCCCCATTTGGCACCGACAGCTAATCCGCAACCATACAGCGAGTCTAGGGACGTCCAAAAGTTTAGTGAGAGCCAAAGTGTCGTCGGGCGGCCCCGAGTTTGCGACCCCTCATCCGCCTCCTGCGGAGCAACCTTCTCCCGCAAGGGGAGAAGGAACGTGGCGGTGGGGTTGCAATCGAGGCGGATGCGCGAAACAACTCAAGCATGGATGACTGGCTGCATTCTCGCGCCAAGGCGATGCGTCGCGAGCCCGTTCTGTATGAGCGACGGTTGTGGGCGATCTTGCGGGATCGGGGCTTGGCGGGGCTGAAGTTTCGTCGGCAGGTGGTGATGGGGCGGTATATCGCCGACTTCGTCTGTCTGAGGCATCGGCTGATCGTCGAAGCGGACGGGCCGCAGCATGAGGATCGGGTGGAGGACGCCGAGCGGGATGCGTGGTTTCGCGAGCAGGGGTTTCGGGTGCTGCGGTTTCCCAATCAGATGATCGAGAACCATCGAGAGAAGGTGCTGGCGGCGATTGTGGCGGCGACGCGGCAGGGGTTGGTGGGGGATTAGAGGGCTGTCGGTTGGCGGTTGCGCGCCCCCTCATCCGACCTCGCTTCGCTCGGCCACCTTCTCCCGCAAGGGGAGAAGGATCAGGCGTTAAAGCTCATCCAGCGTCTTCTCCCATTCCTCCATCGACACGATCTTGCGCAAGGGCCCCAGGTAGAGGTCGAGGCCCTGGGAGATGCGGCGGTCCTGTTCGCGTTCGATGACGGGGTCGAGGCCGGCGGCGCGGATTTGGTCCTCGAGCGCGGCGATGCGGCGGTCCAGCTGGACGCGGCGGGCCAGTTGGGCGTGGCCCCATTCGTTGTCGGCGCGCTCCAGCTTCTGCTTGGCCTGCCAGTATTGGCCGCGCAGCTCCCAGTCGCTCTTGTCGCTGGTGTTCATGGCGAAGCGGTCCTCGGCCTCGCCCGGATTGGTCAGGATGTCGTAGACCAGTTGCAGGGGCGCGGTCTTTATCGTCAGGCGGGCGGCGCGGCCGGGGCCGTCGCGGTCGGCCAGTTTGCGATAGGTCTCGGCCAGGGCCGCCAGGGCGCGGGCCTGGGCGAAGTCCTGGGCGTGCAGGGCGCGGCCCGAGGCCTGGGCGGCGGCGCGGGCCAGGTCGGCGGGGTCGTGGCCGCCCGTCTCGTCCGGCGGAGGGGCGAGCGTCTCTCGCGCCAGGGCGGCCGCTTCCCGGGGCGACAGGGTCCGGGTGCGCGGATGGCGCGACCAGCCCTGTTTGGTCGCCCGGGCGCGCAGGGCGTCGACGGTGACGCCGTGGCGGGCGGCGACGGTCTTGGCGTCCTGGCCCGACAGATAGTCCTGGCGGACCTGGGCCCAGACTTCGGGCGGCTGGATCTTGTAGGTGCGTTTTGTCATGGCGACAGTATGGGGCCGTCGCCGACCCAGGCCGGTCGATCGGCGAATTTCGCACCTAGAGATTTGATTCTCCATAGGTGGAGATGATGGGTTGGACGCCTCAGCCATCCTATTCGGCCCCGCAGCGACAGCGGGGGCGGCGGGGGCGACGGGGAGCGGGCGACGACCGATCCTGACGCAAGGCCGGCTTACGACCGGGGCCATGAGCCAGGGCATACATCGCAAGATCCGGCCGGACGCCGTCTGGGCCGAGGTTCGCAAGGCGTGGGAGGACGGCGAGACCGCGCGCTCGGTCGCCAAACGCTATGACGTGGGGGTGCACGCCCTGTGGAAGCGGCGCGAGGCGGAGGGCTGGAAACGGCCCGAGCCGACGCTGGGGCCGATCGAGCCGGCGGAAGGGTGGGACCGTCACATCCAGGCGCGGCGCGACGCCTTTTACGCCCAGCTGGAGGACGCGCGGGCGCTGGCGGAATGTCTGGCGGCGGCGATGCGGGACGAGCGGCTGACGGCCGGGCCGAACTGGCATATTCCGTGGCTGTACCACTGGCGGGCGACGCATCTGGGGCCGGAGGCGGCGGAGCGGGACCGGGCGCGGGCGCTGGAGGCGGACCTGCCGTGGGCCGGGCGGTTCTGGGACGCGCAAGGGCGGCTGAAGCCGCTGCCGCAACTGGATCTGGAGATGGCGCGGCTGCATCCCGAGGACTGGCGCGCGGCGGTCGGCCTGCCCGACGGACTGCCCGAGACGGCGACCCGATACGCGCCCTGACGGCGGCGGCGGTTGACTTATCGGCGATAAGCGTCCATTTGCACGGCGTCGCACATTCGCGATCTCCGGCGTCTCCAGCGCGTGTGGGTCCGTTTCGGACCTGTCTGTAGCAGCCGCCGGTTCCTCATATCCATTGGCCGCCCGGACACGCGGGGCGGCGCCCGATCCACCCCGCAGGCCCGCTGTCGCAGGCCCCGTCGGGACTGGCGGTGCGCGGCCCGACGGCGTCATGCCGTGCTCGCTTTCGCATCCGCCGCTACGCGAAAGACATTGCTGTGAGCACCACCTTCGATTCCATGGGCCTGAACAAGGCCCTGCTGCAGGCCCTGGCCTCGACCGGCTATGTGAAGCCGACGCCGATCCAGGAAAAGGCCATCCCCGACGTCATGCTGGGCAAGGACCTGCTGGGCATCGCCCAGACCGGCACCGGCAAGACCGCCGCCTTCGCCCTGCCGATCCTGCACCGGCTGGCCGAGAACCGCACCCCGCCCGCGCCCCGCACCACCCGCGCCCTGATCCTGAGCCCCACGCGCGAGCTGGCGACCCAGATCGGCGACAGCTTCAAGGCCTATGGCGCCCATCTGGGCTTCCGGGTCGCGGTCATCTTCGGCGGCGTGAAATACGGCGCCCAGGAGCGGGCCCTGCAACAGGGTCTGGACATCCTGGTCGCCGCGCCGGGCCGCCTGCTGGACCACATCCAGCAGAAGACGCTGGACCTGTCGTCGACCGAGATCTTCGTGCTGGACGAGGCCGACCAGATGCTGGACCTGGGCTTCATCAAGCCGATCCGCCAGATCGTCAGCCGGATGCCGGCGCGCCGCCAGAACCTGTTCTTCTCGGCCACCATGCCGACCGAGATCGGCAAACTGGCGGGCGAACTGCTGAAGGACCCGGTCAAGGTCCAGGTCACGCCGCAATCGACCACCGTCCAGCGAATCGCCCAGTCGGTCGTCTATATCGAACAGGGCAAGAAGCGCGCCCTGCTGACCGAGATGTTCAGCGACCCGGAATACAAGCGCTGCCTGGTCTTCACCAAGACCAAGCACGGCGCCGACAAGGTCGCGGCCTACCTGGAGACGGGCGGCGTCGAGGCCGGGGCCATCCACGGCAACAAGTCCCAGCCCCAGCGCGAACGCACGCTGGAAGCCTTCAAGAAGGGCAAGCTGCGGGTGCTGGTCGCCACCGACATCGCCGCGCGCGGCATCGACGTGGACGGCGTCTCGCACGTCGTGAACTTCGAACTGCCGCACGTGCCGGAAAGCTATGTCCACCGCATCGGCCGCACCGCGCGGGCGGGCAAGGACGGCACGGCCGTCAGCTTCGTCGCCGGCGACGAGATGAAGCTGCTGCGCGACATCGAAAAGGTCACGCGCCAGAAGATCCCGGCCGCGGATCGCCGCAACGATAAGCAGCTGGCGGCGCTGGACGCCTCCATCATGGCCGCCGGCGTGGCCAAGAAGGCGACCCTGCCGGAACGCGAGGGCGGCGAGCGCAACGACGGCGGTCGCGGGGGTCGCGGTCGTCGGGTTCCACACCGCGACGGCGTGCGCCCGGAAGGCGGCGGCCAGCCGCACCGCCAGCGCCGCAACCGCCCCGGCGGAGAGGCGGCGGCGGCGCGTCCCGAAAAGACCTACAACCCCATGGCCGGCGAAAAGACCACGCCGCGCGAACCTCGCCCGGAAGGCGAGATGAAGCGCCGCCCCCGCCGCCGCCCCTCGAACGGCGGCAAGGGCTACGGCGCCGCCAAGGGCTGATCTAAGTCCTCCCCCGCGATGGAGGAACAAAAAAACGGCGGCGCCTGCGAGGGCGCCGCCGTTCTCATGTCAGGCGTATGCAGACCTTAGAAGTTCCAGGTCGCGCCCAGCGAGAAGCCGACGCCGGAGCCCTTGGCCTCGCCGCGCAGGTTCGAGATGACCAGGCCGTTGCCATAGACGTCGCGCGTGTCGTTGATCGTCGCCGTGTCGATGTCGATGTAGGTCACGGCGCCGTCGAAGGTCATCGAACCCATCGTCTTGGACAGGCCGGCGGCGTAGAGCCAGCGGTCGCCGTCCGGGATGCGGGCGGTGCGGTGATCGTCCGAAGTCGGGGTCGGGTCGTAGCCCAGGCCGGCGCGGAAGGTCATGGACGGATCGATCTTGTAGTCGAAGCCGATCGCTCCGGTGGTGACGTCGTCATAGTCCTGGACGATGGTCGAACGACCGTTCGGGCCATAGGTCACGCGGATGGCGTCGAACTCGCTCCATCCGATCTGGTTGACCTGGGCGTTCAGGGTCAGGCGGTCGTTGACGGCGTAGCGGGCCGAAACGGTGGCGTACCAGGGGGTGTTGAAGCTGGCGACGCCGTCGGCCGACACATTGGCCGCAGCCAGAGCGCCGGTCAGGCCCGAGATGTTCACCGTGCCCTCAAGCTCATGCTCGATCTTGGAGCGGTACGACAGACCCAGGTCCAGTTTGCCGAAGTGCATCTGGGCGCCGGCGTTCCATCCGTAATCCCAGCCATCGCCTTCCAGCTGGTTGCGGCCGTCCGTGGCCGACGGGATCAGCACCAGGGGCGCGACGCCGGCGACGGTCGGCAGGTTCGGCAGGGCCGAGGACAGGGTCGCCTTGGCGTACTGGGCGTCGAAGCCGGCGCCGACGTCCAGCCAGTCCGTAACCTTGGCGGCGACGACCAGGCTGACGTTGGCCGAGCGCAGCTCGGACGTCAGGGCGTCGTAACGGGCGAAGTCGGGCTGCTCGTATTTGGTGGTGAAGTTGTACGGCGCCTGGACGGCCAGGCCGACGTTGAAGCGGTCGCCGATCGGCGTGGAGATGGCGAAGTTAGGCACGATGCCGCTTTCGACCACGTCATGGACGTGCGGGTCGCCAGCTACAACGGTGGAGCCGCTGAGGATCGTGCCGGCCGGGAACGGCGGGGTCGGCGCAGGCAGATTGTAGCCAAGCGTGGAGCCGCGATTGTCGACGTCGGAATCCAGCAGCAGGCCGTGCAGGCCCGTATAGACTTCGCGCTGGGTCCCGGCGATGGCGGCGGGGTTCCACCACAGCGACTGGACGCCCTTGTCGGCGCCGACGCCGGCGTTGGCGCGGCCCTGGCCGCGGGTCGATTGTTCCTGGACGTAGAAGGAGCCGGCCATGGCGGGCGCGGCGACGCCGGCCAGCAGAGCCGTGGACAGCGCAAGGCCGCCCATGCGAGCGAAATTCCTGGGAGTCATATGCCATTCCTAAGTAAGCCCCCGCCATCAAACGCGGCGGTGGGGTGTCGGGGAGAGACGCTGGCGCAGCGCTTTCGGCGAGAAAGCGTTGCGCACATGGCCGCTCTCCGCCTCGATCCGGGCGAAACTGTGTCACGAAAGCTGCACAAGATCACACCCGCGCGAGGTTCCCTAACGGCAAGAAGCCGTCGCCAATCACGGACTTACGCGGCGGAAACCGCGCCGGAAAGCCGACGGGCGGATTTCCATGCCTGCCCGCGCCGCCCCAAGATCGCCTTGTGCATCCGTGATATAAGGGCCATCTGCATCGCGCGCCGGCATTTCGCCATGCCCCAAGCCTGATCGAAGCCCCCATGGAAGTCCCCATGTACGAAACGCCCGAATTGGAAACCGACGTCCTGGTCCGATCCAGCGCCATCCGCATCCACGCGCCCGAGGATTTCGAGGGGATGCGCAAGGCCGGCCGCCTGGTCGCCGAGGCCCTGGACATGATCGCCGCCCATGTGAAGCCGGGCGTGACGACCGGCGCGATCGACGACCTGGTGCGCGAGTTCACCCTGGACAACGGCGGCCTGCCCGCCTGCCTGGGCTACAAGGGCTACGAGAAGACGGTCTGCACCTCGATAAACCACGTCGTCTGCCACGGCATTCCCGGCGACCGGGTGCTGAAGGACGGCGACATCGTCAACATCGACCACACCGTCATCGTCGACGGCTGGCACGGCGATTCCAGCCGCATGTATGCGGTGGGCGAGATCAATGCCCGGGCCAGAAAGCTGATCGACGTGACCTACCAGTCGCTGGAGATCGGGCTGGAGCAGGTCAAGCCCGGCAATACGTTCGGCGACATCGGTTACGCCATCCAGAAGTTCGTCGAGGCCCAGCGCATGAGCGTGGTGCGCGACTTCTGCGGCCACGGCATCGGCCGGGTGTTCCACGACAGCCCCAACGTCCTGCACTACGGCCGTCGCGGCGAGGGCGCGGTGCTGACGCCGGGAATGTTCTTCACCGTCGAGCCGATGGTGAACCTGGGCAAGCCGCAGGTGAAGGTGCTGTCCGACGGCTGGACCGCCGTGACCCGCGACAAGTCCCTGTCGGCCCAGTGCGAACACAGCATCGGCGTGACGGAAGACGGTCTGGAAATCTTCACGGCGTCGCCGGCGGGTCTGTTTAGGCCGAACTGACGGGCGGCGGATGGGGGTTTGCATGAAACAGGCTGCGATCCCGCTGTTTCTTCTCTTCGCCAGTTGCGCGCCAAAGCTCGACCAGGCCGGAACGCTGGTTCAACTGAATACCGGCTACAGCCAGATTCCGATCCCGTCGGAGGAGAGGCCCGCCGCTCAGCTTTCGTCTTATTCCACTAGAGATCTGGCGCTTTGGCTCGCGCCTGAACGCGCTGATGACATCGAGACGGGGTCCGTTTCGTCATCAGCGCCGTTAGGCAATGTCGTGATCGAGCTTGTCGAAATACCGCAAGCGCGCGCGAAAAACGTATGCGAAACAGCATCAAACAGCTTCATCGGGACGGACCAATCGGTTCAAGGCAAGCCGTTGGTCAACGTATTCAGCGGGTATCGCCAAGTCCTCTATCGCACCGCTGATGCAGGCGGCGGCTGTCGCCAAGAGACAGGCGCACCCCTTGGATTTGCAGCGTCATCATCCGACGTCGCTGCAGACATGCTGCGCGCCTATCGAGACGCTGTGCAAGCCCTGCGGGAGAGAGATCGCGTATCGGATCCATCGACAGATTTTCTTTCGCCCAGTCGGATCGTGTCGGCGACGCCTTGCGTGGGCGAAGCGAAATGTCTGTCCTTCAGGCTAGCTCCATCTCAGGCTGCCCCTCATGGTTGGGACATTACATACCGATATGGCCTGTCACGGCGGACCAGCCTAAGCGCCGTATCGCCACCTCCGGCGTTCTAGCTCGGACATGGCGGCACACCCTTGATCATCCTTCTAATTCCGCACAGGTTGCGTTGAGCGGGAGGGATCATGCTTGACGACAAGACGTCCGAAGTCGGGGACAAGCCCAAGCCGCGCCACAGCGGCCATCGCGAGCGGCTGCGCGAACGGGCGGCGAAGGGGGGGTTGGGCGCCCTGCCCGACTACGAGCTGCTGGAGCTGCTGCTTTTCCGCAGCGTGCCGTACAAGGACACCAAGCCGCTGGCCAAGGATCTTTTGGCGCGGTTCGGCGGGCTGGAAGGGATCGGAGCGGCCAGCCATGAAGCCGTCGAGGATCAGGTCGCGCGGTCGCTGGGCTATGTCGCCGGAAAGGCGACGCGGGCGGTGGCGCTGGACCTTCAGCTGATCTTCGACGTGACGCGGCGGATCGCGCGCGAGCCGACGGCGAAACGGCCGGTGATCTCGTCCTGGACGGCGCTCTTGGCCTATGTGCGCGTCGCCTTGCAGCACGAGCCGCGCGAGCAGTTCCGGGTGCTTTACCTGGACAAGAAGAACCAGCTGATCCTGGACGAGGTGCAGAACCGGGGCACGGTCGACCATGCGCCGGTCTATCCGCGCGAGGTGGTGCGGCGCGCGCTGGAGCTGTCGGCCAGCGCCCTGATCCTGGTGCACAACCACCCCTCGGGCGACCCGACCCCCAGCCGCGCCGACGTGGAGATGACGAAACAGGTTGTGCAGGCCGGGCGCGCCCTTAATGTCGAGGTGCACGATCATCTGGTCGTCGGCCGCGACGGGGTGGCCAGCCTGAAGCAGCTGGGACTGATGTGAACGACGCCATTCTGACCACCGGGCGGCTGGTGCTGACGCCCGTGGCCGTGACGGACTTCGACGATCTGGCCGGGCTTTGGGCCGACGAAGCCTTCACCCGGCACATCACCGGCCGCGCCATGACAAGCGAGGAGGTCTGGTTCCGGCTGCTGCGCGACCTGGGCCAGTGGAGCGTGGCGGGATACGGCGGCTGGACGATCCGCCTGGCCGACGGCGGCGCCTATGCGGGCAATGTGTCGATCCTGGATCACCGGCGGCTGATCGATCCGCCCCTGACCGATCCCGAACTGGGCTGGGGCCTGGCGCCCGCCTTCCAGAACCGGGGGATCGCCGCCGAGGCGGTGACGGCCGCCCTGGCCTGGGCCGACGCCCGTCTGCCGGCCGCGCGAACCGTGTGCATGATCGCGCCGCGGAACCTCGCCTCGATCCGGCTGGCCGAACGGGTCGGCTATCGCCCCTATGCGCAGGCGCGATACCGGGACGAGGCCGTGCAGCTGTTCGAACGGCCGCGCGCGGCGTAGCCTGCCATTAAGGTTTATAGGGCAGTCTGGCGGCGAAGGTTGCGAGAGTCCGCCATGCCCATGTCCGTCGAAACGCTGCGCCAGCATCTGGCCGACGCCTTTCCCGGCGCCGAGATCGCCATCGAGGATCTGGCCGGCGACGGCGACCACTATCGCGCGCGCATCGTGTCGAGCGCCTTCGCCGGCCTGGCGCGCGTGCGCCAGCACCAGCTGGTCTATGCGGCGCTGAAGGGAAAGATGGGCGGCGAACTGCACGCCCTGGCTCTGGAGACCTCCGCGCCGTCCGAGGCGGGGCAAGGCTGATGCGCTATCGCCCGTTCGGCGTCTCCGGCTCCGCGATCTCGAACCTGACGCTCAGTTTCGGGGCGGAGGCGCTGGCGCGCGGGCGCGAGGCGGGGCTGGACCTGCTGTATTCGGCGCTGGAGGCGGGGATCAACAGCTATCGGCTGGAGACCGCCGATCCGGTGGCCGCCGAGGTGCTGGGCGAGGCCCTGTCGCACGTGGACCGCAAGCTGGTCTATGTCAGCGTCACCCTGGGGACCGGCGAGGCGCGCGACTTCTCCGCCGAAGGGATGACCGCCGCCATCGACCGGGTGCTGCACTTTTCCGGCCTGGGCTGGATCGACATGGCCGTGCTGCACGAGCCGGGCGAGACGGAGCTGGCGCAGGCGTCGCTGGCGGCGCTGAAGGCGCTGAGGAAGACCGGGCGCATCCGCCTGCTGGGCATCGCCGGCGGCGGGCCGGTGATGGACGCCTATGTCTCCACCGGCGCGTTCGACGCCCTGTTGACGCCGTTCGACATCAACGCCGGCTGGCCGATCCGCAACCGCATCCGCTCGGCGCGCGAGCAGGACATGGCCGTCTTCGCCTACGACTTCTACATCGACCGGCGCACGCGCGCGCCCGACGCCCCGGTGTTCAAGAAGGGGCTTTTCGGCCTGGGCGGCGGCAAGCGCCCCCCCGACACGCCCAAGAAGGACGCCTTCGGCTTCCTGTATCGCACGCCCAACTGGACGGCCGAGGCCATCTGCCTGTCCTACGTCCTGACCGATCCGTCGGTGTCCAGCGTGATCGTGACGCCGACCGGCGCGGACCGGCTGGCGGTGCTGGCCGCCGCGCCCGAGCGGGACATGCCGCCAGGTCTGGCCGCCCAGATCGAGATGGCCCGCGTGACGGCCAACGCCGCCTGACCAGGACGGCCGATCGTCGCGCACGCCTTGACCGCGCGCCTCGCGCTCCCTAGCTGACGGGCTTCACGAAAGGCCCTTCCCGTGACCGACACCGCTCAAGCCGATCCCGTCCACGCCTTCATCGGCGACACCGTCGCCCAGCACGACGTGGTGCTGTTCATGAAGGGCACGCCCGACCAGCCGCGCTGCGGCTTCTCGTCCCTGGCGGTGCAGATCCTGGACCATGTCGGCGCGCCCTTCGTGGGCGTGGACGTGTTGCAGGACGAGGCCCTGCGCGAAGGCATCAAGCGCTTCACCGACTGGCCCACCATTCCCCAGCTCTATGTGAAGGGCGAATTCGTCGGCGGCTCGGACATCATCCGCGAGATGTTCCAGGCCGGCGAGCTTCAGGCCCTGATGGCCGAAAAGGGCGTGCCGCTGGACGGCGGGAGTGCGGGCGAGGCCTGATGGCGCGCAAGACCCTGACCCCGCGCGAGGACCGCGAGGTCTTCGTCCTGCCGCTGGAGGTGCGGCCCGAGCACATCGACGCCAACGGTCACGTCAACAACGTCGTCTATGTCGGCTGGCTGCAGGACGCAGGCACAGCCCACTGGAACGCGCGGTTCGACGCGGCGGCGCGGGCGAAATGGTCCTGGGTCGCGACCCGGCACGAGATCGACTATCTGCGCGGCATCGCGCCGGGGGCTCAAGGCGTCGTCGCCCGGACCTGGGTCGGAGAGCCGCAGGGGCCGCGCTTCAACCGCTATGTCCGCATCGAGGACGCCGAGGGCCGCGTCTGCGCCCAGGGCGTCACCGAATGGGTGCTGGTCGACGCCGGGACCCTGAGGCCCCAGCGCATTCCGCCCGAGATGCTGGGCGTGTTCGAGGTGCCTATTTCAGCGGATTGAGGATGCGGGCGGGCGCGCCCGGCTCCAGCCCCAGGTCGCCGTAGGTCCAGCGCAGTTCCACCCCGTCGGGGACCAGGGCCTTGCACAGGTCCGCCTTGGTGCGGCGCAGGGTGATCTCGGCGGGGGTGTTGTCCGCCACCGCCACCTCGAAGTCCGAGGCCTGGGTGCAGCCGTTGGAATCGACGCGCACCACCAGGGCGCCGTCGGCGAAGCGGGCCTCGCGGATGGCCTCGGCCGGCGGGGCGTCGTTGCGGGTGACGGCGACCGAAACGTTCTCGCCCGCCTCGCTGTCGTAGATGACGCAGGCGGACAGCAGCGGCGCGGCCAGGGCCGCCGCCGCCAATCCCTTGACCAGGCCGCGCATCATTGGCCCGCCGGGGCGGTGACGACGCGCGTGGTCGGCTTCTCGGTCGAGACGATGATGCAGCCCGACAGCAGGGGCGCGGCGATGGCGATGGCGAGAGCAAGACGAAGCATTGGTGTTCCCCATTGAAAGCTTGACCCTTTGTGCCAAGCCGCCCGGCCCGGCACACGTGAATAATCGGCAAGCTGGATGAACAATCGGAAAGGCCGGGGTTGAACCCCTTTGTTCCAGCCATAGGTGATGGGCTCCTTCCCCCACGCCGGACGCCTGTCATGAGCCTGTTGTTCTCCCCCCTGACCGTGGGGCCGCTGACGTTGAAGAACCGGGTGGTGATCGCCCCCATGTGCCAGTATTCGGCCGTCGAGGGCGTTCCCCGACCCTGGCACGTCCAGCATCTGGGCCGCCTGGCCATCTCGGGCGCGGCCGCCGTGATCGTGGAGGCGACCGGGGTCGAGGCGGCGGGCCGGATCACGCCTGACGACACCGGCCTGTGGAACGACGCCCAGGAAGCCGCCTTCGCCGCGATCATCCGCGACATCCGCACCTATAGCGACACGCCGATCGGCGTTCAGCTGGGTCATGCGGGACGCAAGGCCTCGACCAGCGCGCCATGGAAGGGCGGGCGCGCGCTGGGCGGCGACGAAGGCGCCTGGGAGACTTTCGCCCCCTCGGCCCTGCCGTTCAAGGCCGACTGGCACACGCCGACCGAGATGACCGAAGCCGACATGGACCGGGTGGCGCGCGCGTTCGAGGACGCGGCGCGGCGCGCCGACCGGGCCGGCTTCGACCTGGTGGAGCTGCACGCCGCCCACGGCTATCTGCTGAGCGAGTTCCTGTCGCCGCTCTCGAACCGGCGGACCGACGCCTATGGCGGCACGGCCGAGAACCGGGCGCGGTTTCCGCTGCGGGTCGCCAAGGCCCTGCGCGACGCCTGGCCGCGGGAGAAGGCGCTCGGCGCACGGTTCAACGGCTCGGACTGGGTCGAGGGCGGGGTGGCGCTGGAGGATGTGACGGCCTTCGGCCAGGCGCTGCACCAGCTGGGCTACGACTATCTGCACCTGACGTCGGGCGGCAATGTCGCGCGCGCCGAGATTCCGGGCGACCAGCCGGGGTATCAGCTGGCCTTCGCCGCGGCCGTGAAGGCGGCGGTTCCAGACGCGACCGTGATGGCCGTGGGCATGATCTTCGACCCCCGGCAGGCCGAGGACATCGTGGCGTCGGGCCAGGCCGACCTGGTCGCCATCGCCCGGGCGGCGCTGGACGACCCGCACTGGGCGCACCACGCCGCCGCGGCCCTGGGCGAGGCCGAAGATCTGCCGCCCCAGTACGCACGCGCCGGCAAGTCGACCTGGCCGGGATACGGTCGCGGCGCCCAGCGCCGCGCTTGATCCGTCAGGCGGCGGCCGCGAGCTTCGCCGGGTCGGCGTCCCACAGGATGCGGGCGGCGGGCTGGATTTCGGCGTCCGCCGTCCTCTGAGGGCGGCCCAGCAAATAGCCCTGGACTTCGTCGCAGCCCTGATCGCGCAGGAAACTGAGTTGGTCCAGCGTCTCCACCCCCTCGGCCAGGACCGGGATGTGCAGGCTTTCGCCCAGGGCCAGGACGGCGCGGATGATGGCGGCGGATTCCGGCCCGCCGTCCAGCTCGGACATGAAGGAGCGGTCCAACTTGATCTTATCGAACGGAAAGGCCCGCAGGGTCGACAGCGAGGAATAGCCGGTGCCGAAGTCGTCCATCGCGATGGAGACGCCCAGCAGCTTCAGCTGACGCAGCACATGGGTCGTGCGATCCATGTCGGTGATCATGGCCGTCTCGGTGATCTCCAGCTCCAGCCGCGAGGGCGGCAGGCCGGTCTCGACCAGGACCTGGTGCACCAGGCGCGGCAGGTCGACGTGGCCCAGTTGGACCGGCGACAGATTGACCGCGATCTTGTACGGCTCGGCCCAGCCGGCGGCCTCGGCGCAGGCGGAGCGCAGGACCCACTCCCCGATCGGCAGAATCAGGCCGTTCTCCTCGGCCAGGGGAATGAAGTCGGCCGGCGAGATGAAGGTCCCGTCCGGCTGGATCCAGCGCAGCAGAACCTCGTAGCCGGTGATGACGCCGGTATCGACGGCCGCCTGGATCTGCCAGTTCAGGCTGAACTGACCCTGCTCCAGGGCCTCGCGCATCTGCTGGGCCATGCGACGGCGGTTGCGCACCGCCTCGTCCATCTCCTCCTCGTAGAAGCAGACGTCTGTGGCCAGCGAACTCTTGGCCCGGTACATGGCCAGATCCGCATCGTTGATCAGGGCCGAGACATTGTCGGCGTCGTCGGGCCAGACGGCGACCCCGACGCTGAGGCCGCACGAAACCTCGGCATGCTCCAGCGTGACCGGGGCCGTGACGGCGGACCGCAGACGATCCACCAGGCCAAGGGCGCCCTCGCGTTCGTCCACCGTGACGACGGCGACGAATTCGTCCCCGCCCAGCCGGGCCACGAACTCGCCAGGCCTCAGAACGGCGCGCATCCGCTCGGCGATATGGATCAGCAACTGGTCGCCGGCGGCGTGGCCGTGAACGTCGTTGACCTCCTTGAACCGATCCAGGTCCATCGCCAGCAAGGCGACCTTGGCTTCGCCCAGCGGAGCGGCGGTCTGGCGCGTCAGCCATTCCAGGAAGGACGACCGATTGGGCAGGCCCGTCAGGCTGTCGTTGCGCGCCAGATGGGCGATGCGGCGTTCCTGGGCCAAACGGGTGCGCAGGTCGCGCACGGCGTAGATCATCAGATCGGTCTGGACCACGCCGCCGCCGTCGCGGCGCACGGCGATCTCGACCGGAATCTCCAGCCCCCCCAGGCCGGTCAGCCGCGATTGCAGCAGGGAGCCGACTTGAAGATGGGCGGCGTCCGTCATCCAGCGGGCCAGGGGTTCGCCCACCAGTGCGCCGTGCTCGACCCCGACCAGATCGGCGAAGGCCGCGTTGGCGGCCAGGATAACCCCATCCTGTTCGACCACCATGCCGTCGACGCTGCTTTCCAGCAGATGCTCCAGACGGGCCTTGGCCTGGATGCGGAACTGCATGTCCAGGACATAGGTGGCGACGCCGGTGCCCAGCATCATCAGGCCGACGGCGGCGACCGCGAAGGCCAGGACGACATTGGCGCTGTCGGCGCCGACGTGATCGGCCGCGCTCCCCAGGGGGATCACCGTCATGGCGGCCATGCCGGTGAAATGCAGCGCCACGATGCCCAGAACCATCAGGACGACCGGCGCAGCCTTGCCGGAGCGACGGGCCCGGTTGAAGGCCAGGCCGCCGAAGACGACGGCGCCGACGATGGAGGCCGCGACATAAGCCGGCGACCAATGGATGACCGCATCGGTCGCGAATCCGGCCATGCCGGTGTAGTGCATCGCCACCACCGTCAGGCCGAACAGGACGCCGCCCAGCTCGGCGGACCACCGCATAGCCCGCGAAGCGGCCCACAGGGCCAGGCCGCTGCCGGCCATGGCGACGCCCAGGGAGAGGCCCGTCAGCAGGGGTTCGTAGCTGATATCCGTTCCCGGCTGATAGGCGATCATGGCCACAAAATGGGTGCACCAGATCGTCGCCCCCGTGGCCACGGCGCCCATGAAGGACCAAGCCAGGCGCGTACCCTTTTCGGCCGCGCCAAGGCGGCGAAACAGCCTGAAGGTGATGACGGAGCCGATAAGGCAGAGGACGGCGGCGAGCCCGACCAGCCAGAGGTTATGGTCGTCGGTCAGGCAGGTGAAGAAACGCATGAAGGCCACAAAACCGGAAGGAAACAGCCTGGTCGGATAGCTGACGAACTTTAACCAGACGCGCCCTAACAGGCTTAACGAAACCCTAGGCGCTCAGGATCGCGGCAGTTGGTAGGGGTTGTTGACGCTGACCGGCGCGCCGGGCGTCAGGCCCAGTTCCTGGAACGACCACTTCAGCTCCACGCCCTGCTCCAGGTCCTGGCGGCATTTGTCCTCGTCGATGCGGCGCAGGGTGATGACCGCCTGGCCGTTCTGAAGACTGACGATGGGGATCAGGTCGTCCTTCTTGGTGCAGCCGTTCGATGAGACCCAGAAGATGGCCTCGTTGTTGGTGAAGGTCGCGGCGTGGATCGATTCCAGCTGGCCCGGCATGCCGCGCGTGGAGACGGTCGGCTCGGACGTGGCGCAGCCGGACAGGGCCGCGGCGCAAGCCAGGGCGACGATGGCGAAACGTTCGACGATGGAGCCGTTCAACCGACGACCTCCCCAGATCTCCAAGCCCTGTTGGACCGAGAGTGCCCCTGTTCGCCGGCGAAGGGAACAGGGTGAAAGACGAAAGGGCCCCGGACATGTCCAGGGCCCTTCCAACCGGCTTTCAAGAAGCCGATTACGAAGCGTAGTATTCGACGACCAGGTTCGGTTCCATCTTCACGGCGTACGGAACGTCCGTCAGTTCCGGCACGCGGACGTAGCGGACCGAGAACGAACGATCCGACAGTTCCAGATAGTCCGGCACGTCGCGTTCCGACGACTGCTGGGCTTCCAGCACCAGGGCCATGTTGCGCGACTTTTCCTTCACGGTGACGACGTCGTCCGGCTTCACGCGATAGGAGGCGATGTCGACCTTCTTGCCGTTGACCAGCACGTGGCCGTGGCTGACGAACTGGCGGGCGGCCCAGACGGTGGGCACGAACTTGGCGCGGTAGACGATGGCGTCCAGACGCGATTCCAACAGGCCGATCAGGTTTTCCGAGGTGTTGCCCTTGCGGCGGGCGGCCTCGTCATAGGTCTTGGCGAACTGCTTTTCGGTGATGTTGCCGTAATAGCCCTTCAGCTTCTGCTTGGCCTTGAGCTGCAGGCCGAAGTCGGAAACCTTGGACTTGCGGCGCTGGCCGTGCTGGCCGGGACCGTAGGAGCGCTTGTTGACCGGCGACTTGGCGCGGCCCCACAGGTTTTCACCCATGGCCCGGTCGATCTTGTACTTGGCGCTGTGGCGCTTGGACATTCTGTTCTCTTTTCGACGATGCGGCCCGGCATCCCCTGGATTGGGAATGCGATCTCAACGGCGGTCCACGCATCTTCCGTCATGCCGCGCCCGGCCGGCGGACCGTCAGGCGTGGAAGGCGGCGCTTATGGCCAGACGCGACGCCGGAGTCAAGGCGCGCGGCCCGTTAAGCACGATGGGATGGAACGAAGGCCGCGCCGCGTCCTTCTTTCAATCGACACAACCAACCCCTGGCATCTGGACAAGGAGGAGTGGAATGCATCGCGAAGACAAAAGCTTTCAGACCGGCCTGTCCGACCAGGGCTTCGAGACGCTGAAGCGCCGGCTGGTCGATCTGGTCGAACCGCTGACCGACGGCCAGCTGCTGGAGCTGGCCGACGGCATCCACGAAATGCTGCGCCAGCGTCGCAGCGTTCGTCGGCGCCACGCCGAACGGATGCAGGATCGCCTGCCGCCCGGCGTGGACCTGCGCGTCTGATCCCTAGTTCGCGGCGGACCGCGTGGATTGGGCTTCCGAGATGAACATGGCCCGGCCCTCGCGCGTCTGAATCTTGCCCAGGCCCGGGAAGGGGAAATGGTAGGCGTAGATGTGGGCGCCCGAGTTGCGCAACGCCGTCACCTCGTCCAGCCGCGCCTTCTCGCCGGCCGCCTGATGGTCGTCGTAGCCGACGCGCCAGTCGGGATGTTCGACCGACAGGATCCAGTGGTGCATCAGGTCGCCGGTGTAGAGCAGCTGGTTCTGGCCGTCCGCGATCAGATAGGCGACATGGCCCGGCGTGTGGCCGGCGGTGTCCTGGGCCGTCACGCCTGGCGCGACCTCTCCGCCCGGCTGGAAGGCCTGGACCTTGGGCGTCGCGATCCGCACCAGATCGGCCATTTCGGGCTTGGCGCGGATGGAGGCCCACTCGGCCTGGGACATCCGAATGGCGGCGTTGGGGAAGGCCAGGCGCCCGTTGGCGACCAGGCCGCCGATATGATCGGGATGGCCGTGCGAGATCAGCACGTCGGTGACGGCGGCCGGATCGACCCCGGCGGCCCGGAGGCTCTGCATCAGCTGGCCCTCGCCCCCGCCCAGGCCGGTGTCGAACAGCATCGTCCGGTCGCCGTTGCGAACCAGCAGCGGATGGATCTCCAGCATGATCGGATCGGCGGGCTGGCCGGCGGCGGTCAGGGGGGCCGCGACCGCCTGGGGCGTCAGGCCGACGCCGAACACCTTGTTGTCGTTCGGCACGGGGTTCTGTCCGTCGAACAGGGCGATGGCGTCCAGGGCGCCGATCTTGAAGCGATAGACCGGCTTCTCGGCCGGGGCGGCGACCGTCTGGGTCGGGTTGGGCGGGGCCGGTTCGCCCGATTTCCGCTGTTCCGCCGGCTGGCAGGCCGCAAGCGCCAGGCTGGCCAGGGCCGCGCCGGTCATCGTCATCCGCATCTGATCGTCTCCGTTTTGCAGCAGTGGAATCGAAAACGCCCGCCGGAGGTTCCGGCGGGCGCGGTGTCTCTCTCGATCTCGACCCGGCCTTATTTGGCGGCGGCGTAGAGTTCGTTGACCTTGTTCCAGTTCACCACCGACCAGAAGGCCTTCAGGTAATCGACCCGGCGGTTCTGGTACTTCAGATAATAGGCGTGCTCCCAGACGTCGGCGGCCAGGAGGACGGCGCCCTTCTCGTCGGCCACGTCCATCAGCGGATTGTCCTGGTTCGGGGTCGAAGTGACCTTCAGCTTGCCGTCCTGAAGGATCAGCCAGGCCCAGCCCGAGCCGAACTGACCGGCGCCGGCGGCGTCGAAGTCGGCCTTGAACTTGTCCAGCCCGCCCAGGTCGCTGTCGATGGCGGCCAGCAGTTCGGCCGAGGGCTCGCCGGCCTGGTCGGCGGGGGCCAGCAGCTCCCAGAACAGGCTGTGGTTCCAGTGGCCGCCGCCGTTGTTGCGCACGGCCTTGGGCGCCTTGGAGATGTCGGCGAAGAGGTCTTCAAGCGACTTGCCCTGCAGCGAGGGGTCGGCGTCGATGGCCTTGTTCAGATTGTCGACATAGGTCTGGTGATGCTTGTCGTGGTGGAAGGTCATCGTCTCCTTGTCGATGGCCGGCTCCAGCGCGTCATAGGCGTAGGGCAGCGGGGGCAGGGTGAAGGCCATGTCAGTCTCCTGAAGACGGGTTTGTTCCTGAACCCCATTTAGGGGCTATGGCGTCTGACCCAAGCGATTTCATCGCGTTTTTGTTCAGCTTGGCCATTTGCATTGGCCCACAACGCGCGCGATTGTCCAACCGTCAATCGGAGGCTGTCATGTCGCGTATCGGATTTATCGCCATGCTGGCGCTGGCCGTTTCAGCAAGCGGTTGCGCTGGCTTAAAGGCGCTGGACAACGCGGCGGCGGATATGGCGAGTCAAACGCCGACCTGCACCCAAGATCCTGCGATCGGCGCGGACAACTATGGCGGCAAGACCTGCCGCG
Source organism: Brevundimonas sp. D3-1P (assembly GCF_055809335.1). Classification (NCBI taxonomy): domain Bacteria; kingdom Pseudomonadati; phylum Pseudomonadota; class Alphaproteobacteria; order Caulobacterales; family Caulobacteraceae; genus Brevundimonas; species Brevundimonas sp. D3-1P. Next base: position 3,069,808 of record NZ_CM147908.1, on the reverse strand, counting down.
TCAGTCATACGGTTTGGTCTTCAACGACGACGACCGTCGAGGAGACTGGCAAGGCGACCGTGACGATCCGCACTGTCACGACGCCGTCGGGCACCGCCACCGAGATCGTGCCGACGCCCTGACAAGATCAAGTTAGGCGGCTGGCAAGTTCGCCTTCAGGCAATCGCGAACGGCCCGCTTCACATCGCCCGGCGCATTGGGCTCGTCCACGCCCTCGGCCGCGAAGACGGCGCGCACGGCGGCGTCCAGCCCCTTGGGCAGGGCCTCGACCACCCGCTTCTGACCCTTTTCATGCAGACAAAAGCCCACCTCGCGGCACAGGGCGGAAAACATCGGTTCGTAGGGATCGGAAGCGCTCATGCCGGCCCTGTAGCACCGCTGAGGGCTCAGGTCTTCAAACGTTCGGCGTGAAAGGCGATGTGGTCGGCGATGAAGCTGGCCATGAAGAAATAGGAGTGGTCGTAGCCGGGCTGCATCCGCAGGGTGATCGTCTGGCCTGCGGCGTCGGCGGCGGCCTGCAACAGTTCAGGCTTCAACTGGTCGGTCAGGAAGCTGTCGGCGTCGCCCTGGTCGATCAGGATGTCGTCATACACGCCGCGCGCGGCGCCCGAGGCCAGCAGCAGCGCGGCGTCGTGTTCGGCCCATGCGGCCCGGTCCGGGCCAAGATAGGCGGCGAACGCCTTTTCGCCCCACGGACAGCGGGTCGGCGAACCGATCGGGGCGAAGGCGGAGACGGACTTGAACAGATCGGGGTGGCGCAGCGCCAGGGTCAGGGCGCCGTGTCCGCCCATCGAATGGCCCGAGACGGCGCGGGCGCCGGTGGTCGGGAACGCCGCGTCGATCAGGGCGATCAACTCGTCCGCGACATAGGATTCCATGCGGAAATGCGGCGCCCAGGGCTGTTCCGTCGCATCGACATAGAAGCCGGCGCCCTGGCCGAGATCATAGGCGGGATCGTCGGCGACGCCTTCTCCGCGCGGCGAGGTGTCGGGCGCTGCGACGACGAGGCCATGCTCGGCGGCGGCCCGGTAGGCGCCGGCCTTGGTGGTGAAATTGTCCTCGGTGCAGGTCAGGCCCGACAGCCAGATCAGCACGGGAAACGGCCCCTCTCCGGGCGGCGTAAACACCGACAGGGTCATGGGCGTGCCGGTCACGGCGCTGTCGTGCTTCAGATAGCGCAGGGTTCCGCCGTGGACGACGTGGGTCTTGGTGGTTTGAAGGGTCATGTATTCTTGCCGATCAGAAGGGTCTCGACGCCAATCTCGCGGCTCTTTTCGGCCAGGCGTCGATCAGCCGTCACCAAGGGCGCATCGCCGCCACGCGCCAAGACAAGATAGAGGCAGTCGTAAACAGGGTGGTCGATTCCACCCGAAAGCCTTTGCGCCCGCTCAAGCAAGCGTTCATCGGGGACGAGGTCCATCACATCTTCGAGGACGGCCACGCCCTCCACAGCGGCGTCCAGCGGCACAGCCCCAAGCCGCACATATTTCCACAGGGCATTGGCCACCTCGGTCTGGATCAGACGAGGCGCAGACGCCTCATAACGTTCGCGTGCGGCCAAGGCCGGCGGAGCCAGACGATCGTCCGTAACCAGCCATTTGACCGCAACGCTGGCGTCGAAGACGGCGATGGTCATCGATCCCGATCTTCGCGGATCATCGCCGTCGTATCCAGGACCACGCCGCGCGTACTCTCGCGGATACGCGCGGCCGCCCGCTCGAACCGCTCCTCGGCGAGTTGAACCTCGCGCGCCGCCATGTCCCTGAACTTCTGCTCCAGGGAAATGTTCTGCGCCTTCGCCATCACCTTGAGACGGGCGACGATTCGGTCGTCGAGATCACGGACGAGAACCTGGGCCATGCCGAATGATAGCACAGCGCTATCATTAGACCAATAGACTATCCCGCCCGATGCATGGCGCAGATCTTGTTGCCCGAGGGGTCGCGCAGATAGGCCAGGATCATGGGGCCGAACGGACCCTGGCGCTCGCCCGGCGGGTCTTCGATGGCGCGGCCGCCGGCGGCGACGCCGGCGTCGTGGAAGGCCTGGACCATTTCGGGCGTCTTGGCGTGAAAGCCGATTGTGCCGCCGTTGGCGTGGCAGGCGGGTTCGCCGTCGATGGGCGCGCCGACGGCGAAGGCGCCCAGGCGGGTGCGCCACCAATATCGCCCTAGAGGATCAGGTCCCGAAGCAGGCTCCACGCCCAGCGCACCCAGAGCCGCATCATCAGAATTTGCGCGACGCCTCGATATCGTTGGCGCCGACGACGACGTGGGTGAACATGGCCATCCTCCTTGTGAGGCGGACACGATAGCCATGTCAGTTTTCTTTGGCAACGAACCGTTAGAACACTACAACCGAACGGATGCTTTCGCCCGCGTGCATCAGGTCGAAGGCCTGGTTGATGTCTTCCAGGCCGAAGGTGTGGGTGATCATCGGGTCGATCTCGATCTTGCCGTCCATGTACCAGTCGACGATCTTGGGCGTGTCGGTACGGCCGCGCGCGCCGCCGAAGGCCGAGCCGCGCCAGACGCGGCCCGTGACCAGCTGGAACGGGCGGGTGGCGATCTCCTTGCCGGATTCGGCCACGCCGATGACCACGCTCTCGCCCCAGCCGCGGTGGCAGGCCTCCAGCGCCTGGCGCATGACGACGGTGTTGCCGGTGCAGTCGAAGGTGTAGTCCGCGCCGCCGCCGGTCAGCTCGACCAGATGGGCCACCACGTCCGACACGCCCTTGGGGTTGACGAAATGGGTCATGCCGAAGCGGCGGCCCCACTCCTCCTTGTCGCCATTGATGTCCACGCCGACGATCATGTCGGCGCCGACCATCTTCAGCCCCTGGATGACGTTCAGGCCGATGCCGCCCAGGCCGAAGACGACGCAGTTGGCGCCCGGCTCCACCTTGGCCGTGTTGACCACGGCGCCGACGCCCGTGGTCACGCCGCAGCCGACGTAGCAGGCCTTGTCGAACGGCGCGTCCTTCCTGATCCTGGCCACCGCGATCTCGGGCAGGACGGTGAAGTTCGAGAAGGTGGAGCAGCCCATATAGTGGGCGATGGCCTGACCCTTGTAGCTGAAGCGGCTGGTGCCGTCAGGCATGACGCCCTTGCCCTGGGTGCCGCGAATGGCGGTGCACAGGTTGGTCTTGCGCGACAGGCACGACTTACATTGGCGGCATTCCGGCGTGTACAGCGGGATGACGTGATCGCCGACCGCGACCGAGGTCACGCCCGGCCCGACCTCGACCACCACGCCCGCGCCCTCGTGCCCCAGGATCGAGGGGAAGAGGCCCTCGCTGTCCAGGCCGTCCAGCGTATAGGCGTCGGTGTGGCAGACGCCGGTGGCCTTGATCTCGATCAGCACCTCGCCGGCGCGCGGCCCGTCCAGATCGACCTCGACGATCTCCAGCGGCTTCTTGGCCTCGAAAGCGACGGCGGCGCGGGTTTTCATGGCGGGGGCTCCTGAACGATTCCATCCCCTTCTAGGGCAGGCGCAGGATGGTATGAAGCCGTCATGTCACACAGAAACCTCGTCGTCCTGACCGGCGCCGGCATATCGGCCGAGAGCGGCGTGCCGACGTTTCGGGCGTCGGACGGGCTTTGGTGCGGGCGCCGCGTCGAGGATGTGGCGACGCCGGAGGGCTATGCGGCCGATCCGGCCCTGGTTCAGGACTTCTACAATCAGCGGCGGCGGCAGTTGGCCGAGGTCCAACCCAACGCCGCGCACCGGGCTCTGGCCGAGCTGGCGGCGCGGTGGGCGGGCGGTTTCCTGCTGGTGACGCAGAACGTCGACGATCTGCACGACCGGGCGCATGAAGAGACGCCGCCGGCCGCCGGCTTCGAACTGATCCACATGCACGGCGAGTTGCTGAAGGCGCGCTGCACCCGGTCGGGCGTGGTGACGGGCTGGGCGGGCGACATGACAGCGGATCAGCCGTCGCCCCACCACCCAGACGGCGTCATGCGGCCGCACATCGTCTGGTTCGGGGAGACGCCGCTGCAGATGGAGCGGATCCAGAGGGCTCTGGCGGCCTGCGATCTGTTCGTGTCGATCGGCACGTCGGGCGCGGTCTATCCGGCGGCGGGGTTCGTCCAGGCGGCGCGCCATTCGGGGGCGCGGACGGTGGAGATCAATCTGCAGCCGACGTCGGGCGCGCGCCTGTTCGACGAAGGCGCGTATGGGCCGGCGACCGAAGCCGTGCCGGCGTTCTTCGATACGCTGTAGTCACGAAAACGGCGGCCGCTGCGAAGCGGCCGCCGTTCCAGCCTTCGACGTCGTGGCGATCAGGCCAGGACGACGATGGTCACGCGGCGGTTCTGGGACCGGCCTTCGGGCGTGTCGTTCGAGGCCACCGGCTGTTCCTGGCCGTAGGAGATGGTCGCCATCCGGTTCAGGGCGACGCCCTGGCGGTTCAGGAAGCGACGCACGGCCTCGGCCCGCTGCTGGCCCAGCTCGTCGTTGTGCTGGGGCGTGCCGGTCGAGTCGGTATAGCCCTGGATTTCCAGATAGACGTTGCGGTTCTCGCTTCGCAGGCGCTGGGCGAACTGGGCCAGGCGTTGCTCGGCCTCGGGCGACAGGGCCGCCGCGTCCGTGGGGAATTTCACGGAATCGTCGGACAGCACGACCTGATAGAGGAACTTGCCCTCGGCCAGCTTGTGGGCGTCGTTGGCCCGCTGCAGAGCCTGAGCCGCCGTGCCTTCGACGCCGGTCACGCGGTTGTCGACGACTTGGACCTGATCGCGCACAAAACGATGGCTGGCGCAGCCGCTGGCCGCCAGGCCGAGGGCGATGAGGGCGCCGCCGACGACCGCCGTCCTGAGTTTCGATCTGCTCAAGTTCTGTCTCCTTCTAGCCGGGGGCGCCACGCCCAGTTTCATGCGCCGGATGAAAATGGCGCAGGCTGAAAGGCGGAGTAATGGCGCGTGTTGGGCGGGAAGATGTCAGCTTGACCATAGGGGAAATCGCCGAATCCGCGGATTTTCGTCAGGTCTTGGAACCGCCGGGCGAGATGCGGCGTTGGTCCGCCGACGCCTGGGCCGGAGGGCGGCCCGCCTGATCTCGACGAAATCCGAGACGTTCTCCGGTTGTCTTTCCGATACGCCTCTTTCCTGACGCGCCTGGATGTTTTCAACGGGCCGTCGTGATTTTTTACAGGCGTTTCGTCGCCATGACCATGCGAACGGGGCGGCGCCCCTCATCACGGATCGGCGATTGAGGGCGCCGCGCGCACGGCGATGGGCCTTGGCGGCGACCCCGATCCTGGCGGCGCATCTGGGGCTGGCGCTGCTGATGACCGCGCGCGTGACGCCGACCCCGGACGACCTCTCCCCGCCCGTCGTCAGGGTGGAGCTGGTCGCGCCGACGCCGCCCCCGCCGCCTCCCCCGGCCAGGATCATCGCTCCCGACCCGTCGCCCGAGCCGGACGCGCCGGCCGCCGCCGTCTCCGCGGCGACGCCCGCTCCCGCACCCCAGCGTCGTCCGCCCGCGGCGGCGGCGGCGCGGCCGCGACCGACCCTGTCCAAACGCCCGCCCGAGGTCGAGCCGCTGCGCGTGGCCCCCGCTCCGCCCGGCCCGGCCCTGCCCCTGCTGGGACCGGCCGAGATCGCCGGGGCCATGACGGTCGGCGCCGGGCCGGGCGGCGGGGGCGGTCCTGGCGGGGGCGGCGGATCGGGCGGGATCGGCGCGGGCCCCGGTTCGGGCGGCGGCTCCTGCGACATGGTCCGCTGGGTCCAGGACGCGGTGCGCGACGACCCGGCGGTGCGTCGCGCCGTGATCGAGGCCGCCCAGGACATGAACGCCTCGGGCCGCGCGATCCTGGTGTGGAACGGCGACTGGCTGCAGAGCCGCAACCAGTCGGGCAAGGGTCTGGCCGGCGTTCGCCAGGCCATCGCCTTGGAGGTCGCCTTCGCCCCGGCCGAATGCAAGGCCCAGCGCATGACCGGCCTGGCGGTGCTGAAGCTGGAGGACCGACCCGGCGGGGCGCAGCTGGCCCTGGGCAAGAGCAGTTGGAAATGGTTGGACTTGCTGGGGGCGGGATGAGCCGACGCCTCGCCGTTCGTACGAACCGCTCACGCCTTGCTCACTCGCACCTCTCGCTCACCCTTCGCCTCAGGCCCTCGGCCCGAGCAGGATGATCCCCGCGCCGACGATACAGACCAGACCGCCCAGCACATCCCACCGATCCGGCGCCGTCTTCTCGATCAGGGCCATCCAGACCAGGGAGGCGCAGATATAGACCCCGCCATAGGCCGCGAAGGCCCGGCCCGCCGCCGCGCTGGGGACCAGGGTCAGCAGCCAGGCGAAGGCGATCAGGCACAGGACGCCCGGCGCCAGCCACAGCGGCGAGCGATCCAGCTTCAGCCAAGCCCAGAAGGCGAAACAGCCGCCGATCTCGGCCAGGGCGGCCAGGGGGTAGATCAGGATGGACTTCATAATCAGCGCCCGATTACTCCTTGGCCTTCGCCGCGCGTTCGGCCGCCATCTTGGCCAGCACCCGGCCGCGGCCGCGCGACAGGGCGTGGATGGCGCCGCGCAGGGTGGCGACCTCCTGCTCCGAAAAGGCGGCGCGGCCCAGCATGACGCGCAGGTTCTGGCTCATGGAGCGCTTCTTCTCGGGCGGGAAGAAGAAGCCGCCGTTCTCCAGTTCCTGCTCCAGGTGTTCGTACAGACCGATCAGCAGCGCGTTCGACGCGGGCGGCTCGGTGTCGCGGAAGCGCGGCGGCGGGGCGTCCAGGATCAGGGTGCGCCATTCATAGGCGTTGATCGCCACCGCCTGGGCCAGGTTCAGCGAATGGTGTTTCGGGTCGATCGGAATGGTGACGATGCCGGCGCACAGGGCGATGTCGGTCGTCTCCAGCCCGGCCCGCTCGCCGCCGAACAGCAGGCCGGTCTTCAGGCCCGAGGCGGTGTCGTCATAGAGGACGCGGCCGGCTTCGCGCGGGGTGCGGACCGGCTGGCGCGTCTCGCGCGGGCGGGCGGTGGTGGCGAAGACGGTGTTCAGGTCGGAGATGGCCTCGGCCACGGTCGAGAACACCCGCACCCCGTCCAGCACCCAGTCGGCGCCCGAGGCCGTGGCCCAGGCCCGCTCCTGGGGCCAGCCGTCGCGCGGGCTGACCAGGCGCAGGTCCGACAGGCCGAAGTTGGCCATCACCCGCGCCACGGCGCCGATGTTCTCGGCCATCTGCGACTTGTCGAGGATGACGGCGGGGGGGATCAGGTCGGGCATCGGCGCTGCTATAGGCGAGGCGTGCTAGTGAGCAAGAGGTGAGCCGAGGCGTCGATACGCGCACGACCCGCTCACCCCTCGCTCACTAGCACTATTCACCCCCACCGCTCACCAAAGCCGAAATCAGTCCTCGCCCACCATGGCGATCCAGGGGTCGGCGGTTCCGGCCTCGACCTCGGCGACCTTGACGGCGGGCCAGCCGATGGAGGCGCTGGCCGAGGCGGTCCAGGCGGCGACGATGAAGTCGCGCAGCTCGGCCGCGCCCGCCGCCAGCCGTTCGTTGACGAAGGCCGCGCCGCGCGGGTCGCTGTCACGGAACCCCCCGGCCTTTTCCAACCGATAGAAGGGGATCACCGCACCCAGCGTCGTCTTCAGATAGGCGATGGTGCGCGCCTTGGGATCGAAGCCGTCCAGCTGGGCGGCAGGCATGGCGGCCTCGACGGCGTCCAGACGGGCGACGCGGCCGGTGAACTCGCCCTCGAACAGGGCGTGGGTCTGGCGCGAGTTGGTGAAGCCTTCCGGGTTCGGGAAGTCGCCCCAGCCGTTGTAGTGGATGCTGGCGTGGTGCGGCTGCGATCCGTCGCCGACATAGTGGCCCATGACGCCGATGTCGCGCAGGATCAGGGCCTCGCGGCGAAGCCGGTCGGCGCGGTACCAGGCCTGGCGCTCCATATTGGTCTCGCGCTTCTCGGCGGCGTTCAGCACGCGCCAATAGGCGAAGTCGCGGGCCAGCTGCTGCCAGCCGTCGATCATGGCGTAGGGCAGGTAGCCGGCGTCGTCGACGTCCAGCCCGGCCTTGGTCAGGGCGGCGTCGTATTCGGATTTCAGGCGCGGCAGGTCGTCGATGCTCATGCCGCGCTGGTCGTAGACGCGGCCCTGGTCGTCCAGGTCGATGAAGTGGGCGGTGTCGCGTTCGCGGTCGTGGGGCTGGCCGGCGCCCTTCCAGCGGTCCGGCTCGCGCGCCAGTTCGCCGACGTCGGCGACGGCGTCGGGGGTGCGCAGGAAGCCGGGCAGGTCGTCGGGCAGGGCCCGCATCGCCGCCACCCCGATCAGGCGGTGGCCGGTGTTGCCCCAGGCCGTGACGGTGACGGCGGGCGCGGCGACGGCGAGCGCGGCCAGGGCGGCGATGGCGAGACGTTTCATAAGACTGACCTGAAGGGTGAGATTGCTCGCTCTAAGAGCATGATCGGGAGGGGGTGAAAAGTGCTGGCGAGCAAGGGGTGAGCCGCCGGATCGACGGCCGTGCGAACGCTCACCTCTCGCTCACTGGCACTCCTCACCCGACGCCTTTCAGTCGCCTACCTGCTCGCGCTCGACCGGCGCGGGCGGCCCGGCCTCGTCCTCGTTCAGCAGGCGGCCTTCGCGGCGGGGCTTGATGTAGGGGGCGGGCTGGGGCGTGGGCAGATTGCCGCGCATCAGCTGGCGGCCGGCGGTGACGCCGCCGGTCAGTTGCAGGTCCAGGCGGGCGTCGTCGCGGCGGCGCACGTCGCCGATGGTCTCGGCCGCCTCGTGCTCGTCCAGGCCCAGTTCGATCAGGGCGCGCTCGCCGAACTTCAGGGCGGATTCGAAGGTCTCGCGGATCTGGTAGTCGACCCCCGCCTGGATCAGCCGGATCGAATGGCCCCGGTCGAAGGCGCGGGCCATGATGCGGGTGGTCGGAAACTCGGACTTGACCAGTTCGACGATGCGGTCGGCGGCCTCGGGCTTGTCGACGCAGACCAGGACGATCTCGGCCTGCTCGGCGCCAGAGGCCCTCAGCGTGTCCAGCCGCGTGCCGTCGCCGTAATAGACCTTGAACCCGAACTGGGAGGCGGCCTGGATCATCTCCACGTCGTTCTCGATGATCGACACGTCCACGTCGCGGGCCAGAAGGGGCTGGGACACCACCTGGGCGAAGCGGCCGAAGCCGATGATCAGCACCTGCCCGCGCAGGTCCTTGGCGAAATCGACGCCGTCCGCATCCTCGGCGGACACGACGGGCTTGGGCAGGAGGCGCGCGATCAGCAGCGAGGTCAGGGGCGTCAGCGCCATCGACAGGATGACCACCGCCGACATCATCGCCCCGATGCGCGCGTCGAACAGGCCCGCCGCGACGGCCGCGCCGTACAGGACGAAGGCGAATTCGCCCCCTTGGGCGAACAGGCCCGCGCGCTCGACCGCCTCGTGGCGCGAGGCCTTGAACAGGCGCGCCACCGCATAGATGCCCACACCCTTGACCAGCATGAAGGCCACGACGCCGCCGATCACCAGACGCCAGTCGGCGACGACCACCGACAGGTCCAGCGACATGCCCACCGACAGGAAGAACAGGCCCAGAAGGATGGCGCGGAACGGCTCCACATCCGCTTCGAGCTGATGGCGGAAGGTCGATTCCGACAACAGGACCCCGGCCAGGAAGGCGCCCATGGCCATCGACAGGCCGCCCAGCGACATGGCCCAGGCGGCGCCGACCACGACCAGCAGGGCCGCCGCCGTCATCACCTCGCGTCCGCCATAACGCGCCAACAGGCGGAAGATCGGATTGACCGCATAGCGGCCCGCCAGCAGCACCCCGCCGACCGCCGCGACGGCGAAGCCGATGGTCCGCCATAGCGGCGGCGCATGTTCGGTCGCCTGTCCCGTCACAGAGGCCAGGACGGCGACAATGGCCAGGAGCGGCACGATGGCCAGGTCTTCCAAGAGCAGGATGGAGACCGCCCGCTGGCCCGGCCCGCCCGCGATCTCGCCCCGCTCCTCCAGCATCTGCATGATGACGGCGGTGGAGGACAGGACGAAGCCCATGGCGCCGACGAAGGCGACGGGCGCGGAAAAGCCCGCCAGCATGGCCGTCAGCGTCAGGATCAGGCCGCAGAACAGCACCTGGGCCGCGCCTAGGCCGAAGATTTCCTTTCGCAGGCCCCACAGCCGCTTTGGCCGCATCTCCAGCCCGATGATGAACAGGAAGATGACCACGCCGAACTCGGCGACGTGCAGGATGGTCTCGGGCTCCCGAAAAAGTTTCAGCCCGAACGGGCCGATGGCCAGCCCCGCCGCCAGATAGCCCAGCACCGACCCCAGTCCGACGCGCTTGAACACCGGCACGGCGATGACGCCCGCCGCCAGCAGGGCCGCCGCCGCGCCCAGATCCAGTCCCGCCGTCGCCTCGGCCATCGCGTCCCCTCAAGCTTGATTTCCTATTGTGGGGCGCGCGCGGCGCGATTGCGAGGGACGCCAAAGACACGGCGACGGATCCGGCGACGCCTGGCGTCCTCGGCGCCACAGTTTCGCCCCAGGACCACAGATCACTGTTGTCGGACAAGCAACCGGAGGATGCCATGTCGCGCCTGCCCAGGATCGCCGCCCTGTCGCTGCTCGGCGTCTCGCTCGCCGCCCCGCCCGCCGCCCTTCCGACGGGCGCTCTGGCCCAGCCGATGGACGGCGAGGCGACGCCCGCCGCCTGCCGCCCGCTGGGGTTCGAACTGGCGCCGGCCGCCACGCCGCCGGTGCTTAGGCCCGCCCGCGTCGCGCCGCCCCCTGTCGCACTACCGGGCCCGCCGCCTCCGCCTGCACCGCCTCCTCCGCCCCCGCCGCCCCCGCCTCCGGCCCCGCCCGCGCCGATGCGGCCGCCCCTGGTTCAAAACTCGGCCAGCGGTCCGGTCGCCTTGGACGCGGTCGTCGTCAGCGGCTCGCGGGTCATGCCAGGCATGACGCCGCCGGCGACGGACACCGAACGCTATCCCGACGCGACGCCCAATCCGGTGAAGCGGACCAGCGATCAGCCGATCTCGACCTTCTCCATCGACGTGGACACGGCCTCCTATTCCAATGTGCGGCGCTTCATCGACGAAGGCCGCGCGCCGCCCAGGGACGCGGTGCGGGTCGAGGAGCTGATCAACGCCTTCGACTACGACTACGCCCGGCCGACCAGCCAGACCCGCCCATTCGCGGTCACAACCGCGGTCGCCGCGTCGCCTTGGGCTGAAGGGCGTCAGATCGTGCACATCGGGCTTCAGGGCTACGAGCTGCCGGCGGATCGGCGACGGCCGCTGAACCTGACCTTCCTGGTCGATGTCTCCGGCTCGATGCGGTCGGCCGACAAGCTGGACCTGGCCAAGAAGGCGATGAACCTGGCCATCGACCGGCTGCGGCCCCAGGACACCCTGGCCGTCGCCTATTACGCCGAGGGCGCGGGCACGACCCTGGCGCCCACGCCGGGGGACCAGAAGCTGAAGATGCGGTGCGCCGTGGCCAGCCTGCGCGCCTCGGGCGGCACGGCGGGGGCGGCCGGCATGACCAACGCCTATGACCAGGCCCAGGCCAGCTTCGCCCGCGACAAGGTCAACCGCATCCTGATGTTCACCGACGGCGACTTCAACGTGGGCGTCACCGACGACAAGCGGCTGGAGGACTATGTCGCCGACAAGCGCGGCACGGGAATCTATCTGTCGGTCTATGGCTTCGGGCGCGGCAATTATCAGGACGCGCGGATGCAGACCATCGCCCAGGCGGGCAATGGGGTCGCGGCCTATGTCGGGGACCTGAGGGACGCGCGCCGCCTGTTCGGCCCGGCGTTCGACAAGGGCGCCTTCCCCATCGCCGACGACGTCAAGATCCAGGTCGAGTTCAACCCCGCCCGCGTCGCCGAATGGCGGCTGATCGGCTACGAGACCCGGTTGCTGAACGAAGAGGATTTCACCAACGACCGGGTGGACGCCGGCGAGGTCGGATCGGGCGCCAGCGTCACGGCGCTGTACGAGATCACCCCCGTCGGCGGCCCGACGCAGATCCCCGAGCGGCGCTATCCCGACAACCGCATCGGGGTGGGCGGCGGCGATCCGAACGGCGAGATCGGCTTCATCCAGGTGCGCTACAAACAGCCGGGCCAGAGCCGGTCCGAATTGATCCAGCAACCCCTGGCCAACCGCGCCGCCTCCCCCGTCGGCGCCCAGCCGCCCGAGGCCACGCGCTGGGCCATCGCGGTCGCCGCCTTCGGCCAGAAGCTGCGGGGCGATCCCTGGATGGCCGCCGACTACGGCTGGGACCGGATCGTCGATCAGGCGCAAGGGGCCAGGGGCGAAGACCCCTATGGCGACCGGGCCGAGTTCGTCCAGCTGGTGCGGGCGGCCGCGAGCCTGCCGTCGCCCGGGACGCCCTGACCGGAACCGCCACGCTCGCGGCGGGTTTTCAGCGCGACCTTCACCTCAAAGGAAACCCGCCATGAAGATTCGCGACGTGATGACCAAGGACGTTCACCTGGCCCGTCCCGGCGACACGATCCAGGACGTCGCCGGCCGCATGGCCAGGGGCGGCTTCGGCTTCGTGCCCGTGGCGGACGGCGACCAGCTGATCGGCACGATCACCGACCGCGACATCGTCGTGCGCGCCCTGGCGACCGGCGCCGCCCCCAGCGCGACGGTGGTGGAGTTCATCACCCGCGACGCCCAGACGGTGCTGGACACCGACGATCTGAAGGTCGTGCTGGACCTGATGGGATCCAAGCAGATCCGCCGCGCGCCGGTCGTGGACAAGCACGGCCGCGTGGTCGGCGTGGTGTCGCTGGGCGACCTGTCGACGCGGGTGAAGGAGAAATACGCCGGCGAGACGCTGGAAAGCATCTCGCGTTAAGTTCTGCGTAACCGCGCCCCGACACCGGGCGTCAAGGATCGTCGTTCATCCTGTCCGTTCAGTCGGAGACGGTCATGGCGCGCGCGCAGTTCCAGAAGGGTCAGAAGGTCTGGGTCGAATGCGTCGGCGCCTGGGCCTTCGTCGAACAGGTCCAGCCGGTCTGGGCCAAGGGGTTCGACGAGCCCGTGCGCGTCACCTATGACGTCGGCCTGGGGCGCGAATTCACGGCCGCCGAATTGCGGCTGGCCGCCGACGATCCGACGACGGACCAGGCCCCGGGCGACTGGCGCGTCCTGCGGGCGCGCAACAAGTGGCAGCAGCCCGAGGATTGCCTGCATCATCCCCAGCCCGGCAGCTATCCGGTGGTGGTGACGGATCGGGCTGACTGGGGCGGCTGGCGCGTGCCGGGGGCGGAATACGACCGCGACCCTTGGCGGATCGAGCGCCAGGCCAGGCTGATCGCCGCCGCGCCGAAGCTGATGCAGGTCGCCCAGGCCCTGGCGGATCTGGTGGCGGAAAACCCCGAGGACGCCCCGCCCCCCGTCCTGGCCCTGGCGCGCCAGGCCCGCGACGTCCTGCAAGGGGTGAACCGGGTGCTGGAACCCGCGCCCGAACCCCTGCCCGCCCCCGCCGTTCCGGCCTGAATCCGGCGAAAACGCCCCGCGAAGGGTCGACACGAATCCGCGACGCAGCCTAGATTCCCCTTCTCAGCGGATTGGCCGGGAGGGGCGAGCGTGCGCGACGCGGAGCGGCGGGAACAGGGGCCGGGGCGACGCGCCTCGGACCGCGCCCCGGGCGCGCCGGCCTGGCTGCGCATCGCCGTCCTGGCGCTGGCCCTGCTATCGACAGGCTATGTGCTTCTGGCGTCTCGGGAAATCACCCGACCGACGCGCGAGGCGGGGCGGCTGGCGGCCGAGAACCTGGCGCTGAGCGCCCAGCTTGCGGCCAGCCGGACCCAGGGCCTGCTCCAGATGGCCGACGCCGGCCTGGCCGCGGGGGCCGGCGCCCTGGCCGCGGGCCGCACCCCCGCCGAGGCGGTCGAGGCCGCGCGCCGCGCCGCGCCGCAGGTCGGCTTCGCCCTGGTCGGGCCCGGCGAGGCCGTCGCGGCCAGCGTCGGCGACGGCGCCATGACGGCCGGATCGACGACGACGCCCGCCGGCCGTCTGGAGGCGCGCATCGACCCGCCGCTGGACGACGCCCAGGGGATGCGGATCGTCTCGCCCGCCGGCGTCGTCCTGGCCTCTCCGCGCGCCGCCGAGATCGGCCAGCCGATCCGCGCCCTGATCGGCGCGGACGCCGCCCTGCTGGAAAGCCTGAGCACGCCCGCGCCCCTGTCGATCGCGGGTCGGGACCGACTGGCGGCGGCGGCCCGGGCGGGGGCGGACGGTCCCTATGTCGTGGCGGTGTCGAACGATGCGCCCGCAGCCCTGACGGACGACGCCTGGCTGATCGGCGCGCCCCTGCTGCTGGGCCTGGGGGTGGTGGGCCTGTTCGCCTTCCACGCCCTGCGGCGCAACCGCCAGCACCGCGAGCGCGTGGCCACCGAAAAGCGGTTCCGCATCGCCGTGGAGGCCGCGCGGTGCGGGGTGTGGGAATGGGACCTGGCCAGGAACGAAGTCTCCCTGTCCGACTATATGGCCACCCTGTTGGGCTTCCAGCGCGGCGGGGTCGCCACGGCCGACGAGGTGATCGCCCGCGTCCATCCCCGCTTCCACGAGGATTTTCGCCACGCCCTGCGCCAGGCCGCGGCCTATGGCGCCTTCGAGATCACCTTCCCCGTGCCGGGCGCGAACGGGCGCACGCGCTGGATCGACGCGCGGGGCCAGGCGCGGGGGCCGCGCGGCGACGCCGGCTTCACCGCCATTCTGGGCGTGGCGCTGGATATCACCGAGGCCCGGCGCGCCCGCGCCGCCGCCCAGGCCGCCGAGAGCCGGCTGCGCGACGGGGTGGAGAGCATCTCCGAGGCCTTCGTCCTGTTCGACCGCCAGGGACGGCTGATCCTGTGGAACCAGGCGTTCGGGGACGCCTTCGGTTTCGACCACGGAGTGGTGCGGCGCGGGGCGATGAAGGACGAGTTGAACCGCATCGCCGGCCTGGCGATCAAGGCGGAGCATCCGGCGGCCGGAGGACGGGCGGGCCTGCGCGAGGTCGAACTGCACGACGGGCGCTGGCTGCAGCTGTCCGAACGGTTCACCTCCGAGGGGGGCTCGGTCGTCACCGCCGCCGACATCACCGCCATCAAGCGCCAGGAGGCCGAGCGCCGCCGCGCCGCCGACGACCTGCGCGCCACGATCGACCAGCTGGAATCCAGCCAGGAGAAGCTGTCGCTGCTGGCCCGCAAATACGAGGTCGCCATGACCCGGGCCGAGGCCGCCAACCAGGCCAAGTCCGAATTCCTGGCCAATATGAGCCACGAACTGCGCACGCCGCTGAACGCCATCAACGGCTTTTCGGAGATCATGGCCAGCGAGCTGTTCGGGCCGCTGAACGAGAAATACAAGGGCTACGCCGCCGACATCCTGAAGTCGGGCCAGCATCTGCTCAGCCTGATCAACGACATCCTGGACATGGCCAAGATCGAGGCCGGCAAGATGACCCTGCACTACGAGCCGGTGTCCTTGCGCGAGGTGTGCGAGGACGCGGTGCGCCTGATGCGCGGCAAGGTCCAGGAGGCGGGGCTGAAGATCGCGGTCGAGGCCGGCGACCTGCCCGACATCCAGGCCGACCACCGGGGCGTCAAGCAGGTGATGCTGAACCTGATCTCGAACGCCGTGAAGTTCACGCCCGAGGGCGGCTCCATCGTCGTGTCGCTGAAAGCGTTCGTCGGGGCGGCGGGCGAAGACCGCATCCGCGTCGCCTGCGCCGACACCGGCATCGGCATCGCGCCCCAGGATCTGGAGCGCCTGGCCCGCCCGTTCGAACAGGTCGAGGGCCAGCACTCCAAGACCACCCAGGGCACCGGCCTGGGCCTCGCCCTGACCAAATCCCTGATCGAGATGCACGGCGGCCAGCTGAGCATGGAAAGCCAGCCGGGCGTCGGCACGGTCGTCAGCTTCGACCTGCCGGTCAAACGCCCCGACCAGACGGTGCAGCCGATCCGGGCGGCGTTCGCGGCGTAGGCGTCTGCCTGATGCTAATTTAGCCGGGAAGCGATATCGCTTTTCGACCCGTTGCGGACGCTGGCAACGCCCGCTTAGGAGGATGCGCATTATCGTTGCTTTGCGGAGCCACGGACACCTGAACCATGAACACGCTCAGTATCGTCAATGTTTGGGTCGTCGCAAGCGTGCTTGCATTTGGTGGTTGCAGCGACACCTCCAACCGAAAGCCGCTGAAAATTCTGATGGACGCTAATTACGCGCTTCCAGACCAAGCATGTGAACCCATGACAGCGGACGACGAGCGACGTGCCCAAACTGCACTCCAAGTCATGAGTGATTTTCCCCGCCACGCATCCATCTATAGTGGAGCGATGGACGTTTTCGGACACCCGAAGAACCTCGGGGATCCACTCCGCTACTGCGTCTCCTCCGATTTGAAAG
This sequence comes from Brevundimonas sp. D3-1P, assembly GCF_055809335.1. Taxonomy (NCBI): domain Bacteria; kingdom Pseudomonadati; phylum Pseudomonadota; class Alphaproteobacteria; order Caulobacterales; family Caulobacteraceae; genus Brevundimonas; species Brevundimonas sp. D3-1P. The sequence goes on along the minus strand of NZ_CM147908.1, from coordinate 3,053,437 downwards.
ACGAAGTCGTCAGACGGACAACAGCGTCGTCAGCATGGAGCTGGGGGCTACCCGGCCTTAGTCGGCTGGCGCTAGCGAATGAACTAGGCCCCCGTGATCCCAGCATAGTGCGCGACGTGGCCGGAGCAGCCTTTCTTAATCGCCCCATTGAAGAGGGTCCCTTTTCCGACATTCGCCCCAAAGCTCGCTCAGTGTTGGCTAGCTTTGGTGTCGCCGCAGCGCCGTGGAAGGAAGAAGCGCTTTCATCGATGAACGCGAAGGACGCGATGGGAACATCAGCGGCTCAGGTCGCGGGAGCCTCCGGCGATCCTAAGGCGGTCAATCTCGTGGCGGCCTTATTCCGCGAGACGCTCGACAACGTCCCGGCGGAAGGGGCGATACCGGTCGAATCAGGCGAGCGTCTCGTCGAGCTGTCGTTCGCATTGGGGGTCGCAGGTTCGCGCGCTCGCAGCCATGCGGCGTTGCTAGTTGAATTCTTGAACCGTGATGTTTTGAAAGGCTCGCATTTCGGATTGCTGGCGCTTCCACCAGAAGACGTTTGCCGTGTGCTTCAGGTGATCGGCGGCCCAACGGCGATGCAGGCCGTGGAAGGACCAAGGTGCCAATCCTCACCTGCCGCCTGACTTCGATCTTGCGCTAGCCACTCATTGCGGACGCCTGCAAAGTCCGTTGAGGAGGCCCGCAGCAGGCCCTAAACCAACTCCACGCCCATCGCGGTGGCTTCGCCGCCGCCGATGCACAGGGCGGCCATGCCGCGGGTCTTTCCGTGGGCTTTGAGGGCGGAAAGCAGGGTGGTCAGGACGCGGGCGCCGGAGGCGCCTAGCGGGTGGCCCAGGGCGCAGGCGCCGCCGTTGACGTTGATCTTGTCGTGGGGGATGCCGAGTTCCTGCATGGCGATCATCGGCACGATGGCGAAGGCCTCGTTGACCTCCCACAGATCGACGTCGTCGGCGCTCCAGCCCGCCTTCTTCAGCGCCTTCTGCAGGGCGAACACGGGGGCGGTGGTGAACAGGTGCGGCTCGTGGGCGTGGGCCGCCTGGCTGACCACGCGGGCGACCGGCGTCAGGCCCAGGGCCTCGGCGGTGGACTGGCGCATCATGACCAGGGCGGCGGCGCCGTCCGAGATCGAGGCGGCCGAGGCGGCGGTGATCGTGCCGTCCTTGCCGAAGGCGGGCTTCAGATTGGGGATCTTGGAGGGGTCGGACCGCGTCGGCTGTTCGTCGCGGTCGACGGCGACGGGGCCCTTGCGGGTCTTGACCTCGACCGGGGCGATCTCGGCGTCGAAGGCGCCCGTTTCCTGGGCGCGCTTGGCCCGGCCGGCGCTTTCGGTCGCATAGGCGTCCTGCTGCTCGCGGGTGAACTGATAGGCCTTGGCCGTGTCCTCGGCGAACTGACCCATCAGCTTGCCGGGTTCATAGGCGTCCTCCAGCCCGTCCAGATACAGGCTGTCGGAAATGACGTCGTGGCCGATGCGCGCGCCGCCCCGGTGCTTTTGCATCAGATAGGGGGCGTTGGTCATCGATTCCATGCCGCCCGCCACGATGATGTCGGCCGAACCGGCGGCCAGGGCGTCGCGCGCCATCATCGCCGCCTGCATCCCCGAGCCGCACATCTTGTTGATGGTGGTCGCCTCGGTCGAGACGGGCAGGCCCGCCCCCATGCCCGCCTGACGCGCCGGCGCCTGGCCCAGGCCCGCCGGCAGGACGCAGCCCATGATGATCTGCTCGACCTTGGCCGGGTCCAGCCCCGCCCGCTCCAGCGCCGCCTTGACCGCTGCGGCGCCCAGGTCGGTGGCCTTGGCGTCGGACAGCACGCCCTGGAAACCGCCCATCGGCGTGCGGGCGTAGGAGACGATGACGACGGGATCGGCGGACGACATGATGGTTTCCTCTCGTTTGCGGCGACAGATAGCGATCCGCCGCGATCAGGAGAAGTGCAGCCGCCGATACTTGCCCCGGAAATACAGCAGCGGGTCGCGACGCGGCTCGAACCGGGCGCGGGTCACGCGGCCGATGATGACCAGATGGTCGCCGGCCTCGACGATCCGGTCCGTGGCGCATTCGAAACTGGCCAGGGCGCCCGACAGGATGGGGACGCCGGTGTCCCATGTCTCCCAGGCCACGTCCTGGAAGCGGTCGCCCGAGCGGGCGAAGACGCCCGAGGTCGGCTGCTGGCCGATGTGCAGGACGTTGATGGCGAAATGTTCGGCCTGGCGGAAGCTTTCGACGTTGGTGGACGACCGGGCCAGGCAGAACAGGATCAGCGGCGGGTCCAGCGACACCGAGGAGAAGGAGTTGGCGGTCAGGCCGACGGGCTGGCCCGTCTGATCCCGCGTCGTCACCACCGTCACCCCGGTCGCGAAACAGCCCAGGGCGTCGCGCAGGGTGCGGGGGTCGGAGCCGGCCAGGTAATGCAGGGCCTCGCGCGGGGCCTGACGCTCCAGAAAGCCCAGGATTGCGGCGTTCTCGGCCTCGGCCTGGTCCGGGTCGTCGCGCCGGGCCGCCGTCAGCAGCGGCAGGTCCAGGGCCGCCAGCTCGGGCCGGGCTTCGGCGTCCGCGTGGGAGGTCGTATCCGCCGTCACGACCACCAGGCCGCTGGCCAGGGCCGGGCCCGTCACCTGCAGGGCCGGGATCACCGTCGGCAGGCCGGCCTGCGAACAGATCAGGGCGGGCCGGGACGGCAGGTCGGTCAGCAGCCGTCGCAGCGCCGCGGCCTCGTCCTCGCTGGCGGCGGGGACGACCACGACGCGCCGTCCCGCCTCCACCAGGGCGCGCACCGACCGGCGCCAGTCGGCGAACAGCGATTCGGGCGCGCCGATCAGCAGGACGATGGGGTCCTCGGGGTCGCCCCAGCCCTGAACGTCCTGGGCCGCCCTATCCGCCATAGGCGCGCCCGCCGCCGCCGAAGCCGCCGCGCGAGACGACGGTGGTGCGGCTCTGCACCCGCGCCGGGGCCTGGCGGGCGACGTCGCCGTGCTCGCGCGCATTGGTCAGGGTCTTGCCGGTGCGGTAGTCGCGGTAGGCGTATCCGCCGCCATAGCCGTTCGACAGCCGGCCCTCGCGGTCGCGATACAGCGGTCCGCCGCCGCGATAGCCGCCGCCGTTCAGCATCTGGCCGACGATGAAGCCGGTCAGCAGCGGGGTGAAGAAGGAGCCGCCTCCCTGATTGTTCGGCTGGCACTGGGACGGCCCCCACTGGCCCTCGCACTCTTCGCGGGTGGCGTAGCGCGGCGCGGTCTTGGCGGCCTCTTCCCGGGCCTTGGCCAGGGCGGCGTCGCATTCGTTGTCGGGAATGTCGTTGGCGGCCCTGCACTCGTCCAGCGACTGATAGGCCAGGGTCGGTTCGGGCTCGGGCGCGGGGACACGCTGGGGCGAACCGCAGGCGGCCAGCGAGAAGCTGGCGGTCGCCATCAGGCTGCTGACGTGCAGGACGCGCGATCGCTTCAGCCGGCGCATGGTGTCGGTTTTGGCCAGGTTCTGGGGAAGATCGGTCATGGCGGTCACGACGTCATGCAGGCGGCGTTGAGCAGGCCGACGCAGATGGAGATGGAGGCCAGATAGACGGCCGCGGCGATCTCGCCCGCCTCGATGCGGACGACCAGGTTGCGGAAGGCCATGCGGCTGATGGCGACGAAGACGACGATCTGGATCACCCCGGCCAGCAGGGCCCAGGCGGCGAACTCCATCAGGCTGACCGTATGCGACAAGGCCGAGGCCAGCGGCAGGACATAGCCGACCAGGGCGCCGCCCAGCGCAATGGCGGCGGCCGTGTTGCCTTCGCGGATCAACGTATGCTCGTGATAGGGCGTGACCCACTGATAGATCAGCTTGAACGCCAGGGTGAAGGCGCCCGCCAGGACGAAGGCGATCAGGAAGGCGATCGCCCCCTGCTGAAAAATGAACCAGTCGAACATCGGTCTTGCCCCTCGGATTGCGCGCTCAGGCGCGGAACTCGGCCATTTCCAGCGGAATGCCGATCATGATTTCGTGTGTGGTGTCGCCGCCCTCGGGCTGCTGCTCCAGGGCCAGCATCAGTTCGCGACCGCCGCCCAGCTCGCGCGCATAGAGCATGCAGGTCTGGAAGATTTTGGCGTAGGGCGTGGTCGCGGCGCGGTCGTCCCAGATCGTCTCCCACAGGGTGACGGGCGGCTGGATGGCGTCGCTCTCGGCGAACCAGAACCGGGGATAGTCGAGCAGCTCCTCGGCCGCGCCATGAAACACCGGCGCCGACAGGCGGTCGCGCCAGATGCGGCGTTCGCGCTCGCCCGGCGGATAGGCCGAGGTCCAGGGCGTGAACAGGCTGAAGTCGTAGGATTCCAGCCCCGCCTCGTCGTCGCTCATGGCCTGAAGCATGACGTGGTCGTCGGTGTAGAAGCGATGAACGAACTGGCCGCTGTCCAGGCTGACCAGCCCCTGCGCCGAGATGTCGAGCACGTCGCGATCCAAAGCGAAATGGGTCTCGTCGCCCAGCCGGCGCCAGGCCAGCGGATCCAGCGACACGGTCCGGCCCACGGTGATGTTGCGCACCGTCGCCAGCCGATTGGCGGGCGGCGCTTTCTCCGACGATCCGAAAAGCTTCTTGAACATGGGCGACTATCTAGGCCCGATCCGCGCCGACGGCGAGCGAACAGCGACGATGCGACCGAATGAGGCGGTTCATGCCGCGACATTCGGTCCGATCTTGCGCCAAGTCAAGCGTTCATGTTACGTGTTTCATGTAACGACATGCCAGCCGCCGCCCCGCCCCTCTCCTCCGCCGCCAACGACCGCATCCGTGCGTGGCGACAGGCGCGTCGCGAGGCGGGGCTGGTCAAGCTGGAGCTTTGGGTGCCGGCCGCCGCCCGCGACGACGTCAAGGCGGCCGTTCGCGCCATCGTCACCGATTCCACGCGCGGGCCGCAGCTTGCCGGCCGGCCCCGCCAACCTGCTTCCGATGCCATCCCCCCTGGAGACCACCACCAAATGGACGCCGTGATCGAAACCCCCTGGACCGTGCCCGCCATCAAGGCGGCGCTGGACGGGTCCGCCCTGCTGCGCGAGGGCGAAATGAGCCTGCGGGTGCTGGAAGGCGCCGAGCCGGTGCTGCTGGCCACCATGCACGAATACGGCGACCTGCCGGTCTATCTGAGCGTCGGCGGCGCCCAGATCGTCTGTTCGGTGCTGCTGTGGCCCGTGTCGGAACAGGCCGACCGCCACGCCTTCAACGAATTCCTGCTGAAGGCCCAGCGCGTGGTGCCCCTGTCCAACTTCGCCATCACCAATGTCGGCGGCGAAGACGTGTATGAGTTGATGGGCGAACTCTCTTGCAAGACGACGCTTCAGACCATCCTGATCGAACTGCGCACCCTGGCCGAGAATGCGATCGACGCCACCGAACTGCGTGAAACCTTCGGCGCCGACGCCGCCTGATCCCGGAAGACCGACCATGTCCATGCTCAGAAAACTGTCCGCCCTGTTCCGCGGCACGGCCCACGATGCGGCCCAGGGCGTCGTCGACGCCAACGCCCTGAAGATCCTCGACCAGGAAATCCGCGACGCCGACAATGCTCAAGGCAAGGCCAGAGACGATCTCGCCGGCCTGGTGGCGCGCCGCCGCATGGCCGAAAACGAACTTGCATCTTTCAGGGACCAGATCGCCAAATACGAAAGCTCGGCCCGCACCGCCCTGGGCCAGGGCAAGACCGACCTGGCCCGCGAGGTCGCCGGCCGCATCGCCGAGCTGGAGGTCGAGATCACCAGCCGCGGCCCCCTGATCGAGGACATGAAGGCGGCCGAGACGCGCCTGCGCGCCGCCATCTCCGCCACCGACCAGAAGATCGAGACGCTGCGTCGCGAGATCGACATCGTCAAGGTCAACGACTCCGTCCAGCGCGCCCAGACCTCCGTCGCCCTAAACTCGGCCGGCGCCCAGTCGCGCATCGGCTCGGCCGCCGACAGCCTGCAACGCATCAAGCAGCGCCAGGCCATCCAGGAGGAGAAGCTGGCGGCCAACCAAGCGCTGGAGGACCGCCGCACCGGCGCCGACCTGGACGCCAAGCTGCGCGAGGCCGGCATCCTGCCCGGCCATTCGTCGGCCGACGATGTCCTGGCCCGCCTGAGCCAGCCGGAGGTGACGGTGGTCACGCCGCGCATCGGCCAACAGGCGCCCGACAAGGACCCGGCCTGACCCATGGAGCGTCTGCGCCTCGACCCCCGCACCGACTGGGACGCCAAGGCCGAGGAACTCGGCTTCACCTGGCGCCATACCGACGGCCGACCCTATTGGGACGAGACGGCGGCCTACGCCTTCTCCCTGGCCGAGATCGAGGACGGGATCGAGGCGCCGACCGCCGAACTGCACGGCCTGTGCCTGGACCTGGTCGACGAGGCGGTCCAGTCCGAGCGGCTGATGGAGCAGCTGGATATTCCCGAGCCGATGCGGGACTATGTGGCCGACAGCTGGAAGCGGGGCGACCCGTCCCTGTATGGCCGGTTCGACTTCGCCTATGACGGGACGGGGCCGGCCAAGCTCTACGAATACAACGCCGACACCCCGACCAGCATCTATGAGACGGCGGTGTTCCAGTGGCTGTGGCTGGAGGACCGGATCAAGGCCGGCGTCCTGCCCGCCGACGCCGACCAGTTCAACAGCCTGCACGAAAAGCTGGTCGATCGGTTCCGCGCCATCTTCCCCGACGGCGGCTTCGTCCATTTCGCCTCGGACCCGGATTTCGTCGAGGACCGGCAGACGGTGCGCTTCCTGGAGGACCTGGCCCGGCAGGCCGGGCTGGAGCCGCAGTTCGTGGCCATCGAACAGATCGGCCTGAACGAAGACGGCCGGTTCGTGGATCACGAGAACTGGATCATCCAGGCGCTGTTCAAACTGTATCCGTGGGAGCAGATGCTGCGCGACGACTACGCAGCCCCCCTGCCCACCGCCGAGGTCACGGTGCTGGAGCCGGCGTGGAAGAGCCTGCTGTCCAACAAGGCGATCCTGCCCCTGTTATGGGAACGCCATGCGGGCCACCCCAATCTGCTGGAGGCCTATTTCGAGGGCGATCCGGCCGAGAACGCCCTGGGATCGTCCTATGTCCGCAAGCCCCTGTTCTCGCGCGAAGGCGACAACGTCGAACTGATCGACCGGGGTCTGAGCGGGGCCGAGGTGGTCGATGGCGGCTATGGGGAGGGGCGCTGGATCCGCCAGGCGCTGCACGATCCGCCCCTGTTCGACGGCAATCACGCCATCGTCGGATCGTGGGTGGTCGGGGCCGAGCCTGCGGGGATCAGCCTGCGCGAGGACAAGGGTCGGATCACCCGCAACACCTCGCGTTTCGTGCCGCATTTCATCCGCGACTGAGCCGGACGTCGCGCCGGTCGGCGTGGAAAGGGCAACCAAGCCGGGCGACCGTCGTTCTTTCGGCTCGAAACCGGAACGACGAAAAGGCTTCTTTCCATGACCCCTATCCGCCCTGCTCCCCTCCGCATCGGCCTGGCCAGCGGCGCCGCCCTGGCCCTGACCCTCGCCGCCGGGGCCGCCCCGGCCCAGACGCCCGCCACCAATCAGGACCGGCTCGGCGCGGTCGTCGGCGCCCTGTTCGGCGACCGGCTGGGCCTGTCGGCCATGGACCAGGCCTGGCTGCGCGGCGGCCGGCCGCTGCGTGACGGCCAGACCCAGTTCACCGGCCGCGTCGACGCCGGCGTGCGCGCCGGAACCGTGTCCGCCTCGGCCGCCACGCGGTTGCGGGCCGACTACACCGCCCTGGTCGATCTGGAGAACCGCTACGCCGCCGACGGCATCTCCGCCCAGGAGCGCGCCGATCTGAACGCCCGCTACACCGCCTTGACCCAGACGCTGGATTCGGGCGCCGTCGGCTATGGCGAGACCGACGCCGTGGCCGAAGGCCGCGCCGCCTTCGACGCCCGCGTCGATGCGGCCGTGACGGCGCGGCGGCTGACCCGCACCGAGGCCACGCGGCTGAAGGCCGACTATCAGGCCCTGATCCAGGTCGAGAGCCGCTACAAGGCCGATGGCGCGATCAGCGCCGCCGAGCGCGCCGATCTGGACGCGCGCCTGGACGCCCTGGACCTGCGGGTCGGCGACGGCCCGGCGGGCCAGAACGGCTCCGCCGCCCTGCCCGCCCGAACCCGGCTGGCGAATCTGGAGACCAGTCTGGCGACGGCCGAACGCGCCGGCGCCGTCACCCGCGCCGATGCGGCCGACATCCGCGTGGAACTGGGCGATCTGACCCGGCTGGAGGCCGCCTATGGCCGCACGACGCCGTCGTCGGACGACACGGCCTATCTGACGCGCCGCATCGGCGAGCTGGAAAGCCGCGTCCGCCGCTAAGCGGACCCGGCCTGCGCCGCGCCGCTGGCGTGGCGCAGGATGTCCGGGATCAGGGCGAAGGGGGCCGAGCCGTGGTCGGCGCCGGGCGCCTGGGTGAAGACCGCGCCGCCGGGTTTCTCGGCGACCCAGGCGGCGATCCGGCCGCACATGTCGCGGGCCGTCTCCGCCCCGCCGCATCCCACCATCAGCGAAGGCGAGGCGATGTCGGCGGGCGGGGTCGTCCACCACAGGGACGGGCTGACCGCGACCCAGCGGGCGAACAGGGCGGGATCGGCCCGAAGCGTCTCCAGCACGAACAGGCCGCCCAGGGAATGGCCGAACAGGGTGGCGCGCGCCGGGTCGATCGAGGCCGCCCGGGCCAGGATCGGCAGCGCCCGATCCGCGATCAGGCCATGCAGGGCCTCGGCGCCGCCTGACGGAACCAGGGCGTCGGGACCGGGGCGGCGGGTGAAGTCGCGCGCCCGCTGGTCCTGAAGCGGGCCTTCATCCGGCCGATGGCCCAGGCCGGCGACGGCCATCGGAACGACGCCGGTCTTGTCGGTCCGGTGCGACAAGGCCGCGGCGGCCCCGGCCAGGGCGGGGAAGAACCGACCGCCGTCCAAAGCGAGCAACAGGGGCCAGCCGCCCGGCGGCGGCGCTCCCCCTGGCACGGCCAGCATCAGGTCCAGCGTCCGGCCGTCCGGCCCGGACAGCGGACGAACGCGCCAGCCCGGCGCGGTCCAGGGCGTCCAGGCGGAAAGAACGTCGTCGGTCATGAACCCTTCCTAGCCCATCGGCGCGGCCTGTTGTAATGCGACGCATTCCGATGATGGACATTTCCCTTTCCGCCTCCGACGCCGCGCTCCAGGTCCTGGGCCGGCACCGCCGCCTGCGGCTGCGCCGCCAGCTGCTTCTGGCCGGGCTGGCGGTCGCCTGCGGGCTGGCGCTGTGCCTGGACGCCGCGACGGGGCCGTCGGGCCTGTCGGCCTGGCGCATCGTCACCGGCATCGTGCGGCCCGACCTGCTGAGCCCGTCGGAGGCCGCCATCGTCTGGCAGATCCGCCTGCCCTACGCCCTGACGGCGATCCTGGTCGGGGCGGCCCTGGCCCTGTCGGGGGCCGAGATGCAGACGGTGCTGAACAACCCCCTGGCCAGCCCCTTCACCCTGGGCGTCTCGTCGGCGGCGTCGTTCGGCGCGTCCCTGGCCATCGTGCTGGGGTTGGGCCTGCCCTTCATCCCGGCAGACGGGGTGGTGGCGCTGAACGCCTTCGTCTTCGCCTTCGGATCGGTGCTGCTGCTGCAGGCCCTGGCGCGGGCGCGGCGCGGCGGGGTGCAGAGCATCGTCCTGTTCGGCATCGCCCTGGTCTTCGCCTTCAACGCCCTGACCGCCCTGGTCCAGTTCGTCGCCTCGCAGGAGGCGCTGCAACAGCTGGTGTTCTGGACCATGGGGTCGCTGTCGCGGGCCAGCTGGCGCTCGGTCGCGGTGCTGGCGGCGGTCGTCGTCCTGACCCTGCCCTTCTCCTGGGCGGCGGCGCGGGCCTTGACGGCGCTGAGGCTGGGCGAGGACCGGGCGTCGAGCGCGGGGGTCGATGTGGCGCGGTTGAGATTCTTTTCGCTCTTGCGCGCCAGCCTGCTGTCCGCCGCCGCCGTGGCCTTCGTCGGCGTGGTCGGTTTCGTCGGCCTGGTCGGGCCGCACATCGCCCGGCTGCTGGTCGGCGAGGATCACCGCCTCTATCTGCCCGCCAGCGTGCTGAGCGGGGCGCTGTTGATGTCCCTGGCCTCGGCGGCGTCCAAGACCCTGGTTCCGGGCGCGCTTCTGCCGGTCGGGGTGGTGACGGCGGTGATCGGGGTGCCGGCCTTCCTGTTCCTGATCTTCCGCAGCGGGGCGCGGGGATGAGCCTGGTCGTCCAGCATCTGACCGCCCGCTACGGCGACCGCGCCATATTGTCCGACGTGGCCCTGCAGCCGCTGGCGGCGGGCCAGGTCGTGTCCCTGATCGGGCCGAACGGGGCGGGCAAGACCACCCTGATGCGGGCCATCGCCGGGCTGACGCCCGCCTCGGGCCAGGTGTTGCTGGACGGGCTGGACCTGAACCGGATGTCCATCGCCGAGCGGGCCCGGCACGTCGCCTACATGCCCCAGACCCTGCCGCAGGACGTGGCCCTGACGGTGCTGGAGACGGTGATCGCGGCGCTGGAGGCCTCGCCCTCGGCCGCCGGTTCGGCCCGGGCCGAGGTGCGCGCCCTGGCGGCGCTGGAACGGGTGGGGGCGGTCGATCTGGCGCTGAAGCGGCTGGACCGGCTGTCGGGCGGCCAGCGCCAGATCGCCGCCCTGGCCCAGGCGATGGTGCGCCAGCCGCGCGTCCTGCTGCTGGACGAACCGACCAGCGCGCTCGATCTGCGCCATCAGTTGGAGGTGTTCGGCCTGGCCCGCGCCTATGCGCAGGAGAACCAGGCCGTCGTGGCGATGGTGCTGCACGACCTGCAGGCGGCCGCGCGGGTCTCGGACCGGATCGTGGTCCTGGCGAACGGTCGGGTGCAGGTCGAGGGCAGCCCCGCCGAAGCCATCACCCCCGCCGTCCTGGCCGATGTCTGGCAGGTGCGCGCCCGCGTCGAACCCTGCGCGCGCGGCCAGATTCAGGTGCTGGTGGACGCGGTGCTCTGAACCGCAGGCGCCGACGCGCCGTCGGGGCGTCGGCGCATTTGTTTGGTCAGCCCTTGGCTCAGGCCTTTGGCTCAGGGCCGGATCAGGGTGACGGTGTCGCCGGCCGGATCGACCGGGACGGGCGTGCCGGCCGGGGCGTTGCGCGGCAGGCCCCGCGCCTTGTTGGTCACATAGACGGCGTTGGTCGCCGGATCGATGGCGATGGTCTGGGGGAAGGTGCCGGTCTGGAGATTGGCCAGGACGGCGTAGTCGGCGCCGTTCACCACCGTCACCGTGCCCGCCTGGCGGTTGGCGACATAGACCTGATCGTTTCCGGGATTGTAGGCGACGCTGAGCGCGCCCTCGCCGGTCGGCACCTTCCTGATCACCGCGCCGTCGGCGGCGTTCAGGACGGTCAGGTCGCCCGTGCCCTGGCTGGCCACGAACAGGCGGTTCCCGCGCGCGTCGAAGGCGACGTTGGTGGGCTTTTCGCTGCCGGTGGGCCAGGTTCCGGCGGACTGGCCCGTCGACAGGTCGATGACGCCCACGTCGTTGGAGCTCATGCCCGTGACGAACAGGCGGTTGTTCCGGGCGTCCAGCGCTGCGCCGGTCAGGCCGCCGACCGGGGCGGCGATCTTGCGCTCCAGGGTGTTGGTCGCGCCGTCGACGACCCAGATCTGGTTCGGGCGGCTGGCGTCGTTCGCCTCCCCGCCGACGACGGTGACATAGGCCTTGTTGCGCGCCTCGTCGACGATGACCTCGCGGACGTGGGCGGAATCGTCGTCGCCGTCCTTGATGGTGGCGACCAGACGGCCGGTCCTGACATCCACCACCCCGACCGAGCCGGAACGGGTCGCCGTGCCGTAGAGCGTCTGGGTGCGGCTGTTGAAGCCCAGGCCGTAGAGGGGGTTGGCCGAGACGTCGATGGCCTGGCCCGGCGTCAGGTCGGCGCTCAGGCGGGCGATGGCGCCGCGCGTCTCGCCGCGCGGGCCGACGGCGGCGACCAGCAGAGTGCTGTCGGCCGGGTTGAAGACGATCTCGTACAGGCCGCCGGGCTCGACCTTGACCGACTTGACGATGCTGGGCGCGCCGGCGCTGGCCGCCGGCTGGGCGAGGACGGCCGTATGGGCCAGGGCGGGCGCGGCCGTCGCGGCCAGCAGGGCGGCGGCGGCGGCGACGGCGAAACGAACGGAGGTCATCGGCATAGTCCTTCTTCGGTCTTCGGGGGAATGGATCAGGCGGGCGTCAGGTCGGCCCAGTAGTCGCCGCGATAGGGCACGGCCAGGAACTGCCGGTTGATCTGGTCCAGGGTGGCGCGCGGGTTCAGATCGCCGAACAGTTCGGGATGAATCCACTTGGCCAGGACCTCGGTGGCGACGATGTCGATGGGGGAGTTGATCAGCTGATGCGACAGGCCGTGGGCGCGCCCCTGACGCACCGCCTTCAGCGTCGAGATGCCCGCACGGCCCGTGACGCGGCGCAGCCCCGCCTGCGACTGTTCGGCCGTGAAGTCTGGCCCCACGACGAAGCCGCCGGCCTTGGCCAGGTGCGGGCCGCCGGTGGCGATATAGACGTCCGGGTCGCGCTGGATGACATATTCCAGGTTCAGCTTTCCGGTCGGCGCCGTCAGCACGTCCGCGCCGATGTTGCGCCCGCCGACGAAGGCGATGTAGTCGCCGACATTGCCCCGCCCCGGCGAGTTGCAGCAGTCGGGCGTGATCATGGCGTGCGGTTCAAGAAAGACCGTCGGCCGCCGGTCCATCGGCACGGTCGCCACCTTGGCCGAGATGGCGTCCAGGCGGGCCTTCTTGAAGGCGTTGAAGGCGGCGGCCTGTTCGCCGCGGCCGATCAAGGCGCCCAGCAGGGCCAGGCTGCGGGCCTGGTTCTCGAACGGATGGTTGAAGAAGTCGATGAAGGCGACCGGCACGCCCGCCGCCTGAAGCTGGGCCGCCTGTTCGTCGCTGGGACCGGAATCGATCGACACCACCGCCGTCGCCGGATGGGCCGCCAGCACGGCCTCCAGGTTGAAGGGTTCGCCGGAACGGGGAATTTTGGGCAGGGCGGCCAGGGCCGGGAACTTGTCGACGAAGGCCTTGTACATATCCGGGCTGATCCGGTTCACGTCCCCGCCCCAGGCCGACAGCAGCGACACCGGATCGGGATGGATCAGGGCCAGGGCGATCAGGTAACGGCCGTCGTCGATGCTGATCTTCCGGCCCGACGCCAGGGGCTGGACGGGCCGGCCGCGCAGGTCCTTCAGGTCCGAGGCGGACGCCGCCTCGTCGACCGGCCCGCACGCCGCCAGCAGCGACAGGCCGCCCAAGGACAGGCCGGAAAGCCCCAACAGGGCGGACCGGCGCGACAAGACGCAAGGGGGCGAGGCGTTCATGACAGGGGCTCTCCGGGTGCCGGGGCGACGCCCGCCAGGGACAGAAGGGTCGGGATCAGGGAGGCGGCCAGCATTCCGCCATGCCCCTGGCCCGGCATCTGGCCATAGCGGACATCGACCCCCGCCCCCGTCAACTGCGTCGCCAGGTCGCGCGTCGCGCCGACGGGCACGGACGTCCACATCGGATGCAGGTGCGGACGCGACGACCGGCCCTGAGCCTCGTCCTCGCCCACCAGAAGGGTCAGGGTCATGGCCGGGCGCGACGGCCGCGCCAGAAAGGCCGGCGCCTCCTTCAGCACCGCGCCATAGCCCCACCACAGGGACGGGCTGGCCGCGACGAAGGCGTGATAGGCGTCGGGCCGCGTCAGGGCGGCGTGCAGCACGCACAGTCCGCCATAGGAATGGCCCCAGATCAGGCTGCGCGCCGGATCGACGGCGACGCGGCGGGCGACTTCCGGCCCGATGCGGTCGTGCAGCAGGGTCAGGAAGGCGTCGGCCCCGCCGCCCGGCCGCCCGGCGGGATCGACGGCCGGGGCGTCGCCCGACGGGCGCGGCGTATAGTCGAAAGCCCGCGCCAGGACGTCGAACTGGCGGTCGCCTTCGTAGCCGACGGTGACGATCACGGGGGGATCGCCGACGTCCAGCCGCGCCAGCAGGGCCTCGTCGATCCGCGCCAGGGCGGCGTCGCCGTCCAGCAGCCAGGCGACCGGATAGCCGGAAGGCGAGGCGGCCTTCTTGGGCGTGGCGACCCAGATGCGATAGACGCGCGCCCCGTCCTCGGACGTGACCGACAGCCGCTCGAACCGATAATGGACCGAACCGATCTCGGCGATGGTCGGCTCCGATCGCGCGGCCTGGGCCGGCTGGGCCAGGGCGGGAGCCGCGGCCAGGACCGCCAGGTCGCAGACGGCGACGAGCAGGGTGCGGCGCATCAGAAGCTGTAGCTCACGCCGATCCAGCCCCGGCGGCCGTCGCCCTGGAAGTCGTAGTCGGCGACGTCGATCGCCTCGTCGCCCAGATTGTAGACGCCGGCCTTGACGCTGACGGCCGGGGTCACGCGCCAGTTCGCGCCGATGTCGACGGTGGTGTAGCTGGGGTAGCGGCGACCCACCTGGGTCGCGCCGTTCAAGATCGGCTGGCCGTTCGAACCGACGCGCAGGCCCGCGTTCAGCTCCTCGCCGTGGTAGTTGACGGCGCCCCACAGGTTCAGCCGGTCGCTGGCGTCGTAGTCGGCGCGGATGTTGGCCATGTGCTCGGGCGTGCGCGACAGCGGCAGGCCCTTGTAGGTCCCCGACTTCTGTTCGGAGTCGGTGTAGGTGTAGCCCGCCTTCAGCCCCAGCCGGCTGTCGGGCCGCCAGCGGGCCGACAGTTCCACGCCCTGCAGATCGGCGTCCTGAAGATTGTACCAATAGTAGAGGCGGTAGTTGGGGTTCTCGCTCCAGCGCGCGATGGTTCCATCCTGATTGTAGACCAGGGCGCTGTCGATCTTGTCCTTGAAGGCGGTGCGGAAGACGGTGGCGCTGGCCGACAGGGTCGTGGACGGGTTCCACAGCACGCTGATCTCGTAGTTGGTGCTGGTTTCCGGCTCGATGTCCGGGTCGCCGAGGATGACGCCGCAGGTGCCGTTCGGCCCGACCGAGCAGGTCGCCCCGCCGGTCGTGTAGGCGTAGCCTTCGGCCACCTGGCGCAGTTCGGGCGCGCGGAAGCCGGTCGAGACGCCGCCCTTGATCGTCCAGGCCTCGGCCGGGGTCCAGACCGCATACAGGCGCGGGCTCCAGTGCGAACCGTAGCGTTCGTGATCGTCGAAACGCAGGCCGGCGGTCAGGGCGAAACGCTCGTTCAGGCGCCATTCGTCCTCGACGAACAGGGCGCGCTGCCACACGGTGAAGGTTCCCGGCTGGGTCGCGCTGACGCCGGGGTTCAGGTCGACCAGCCTGTTCTCGACATACTGGCCGCCCACGACCAGCTGATGATCGCCCAGCGGCGACCCCTCCAGCGGGATGTTGAACAGGGCGTCATAGACGGTGTTGGTCAGTTCGGGCGCGCGCGCGTCCTGGACGAAGGCGCCGGCGCGGCGAGTGAAGGTCTCGCGCTGGGTCTGTTCGCGCAGCACCGAAAGGGCGCTGGTCCCCCAGTCCCAGCGACCGTTCCAGCCCAGGGACGCGGCCGTGCGTTCGTTGGTGTTGTAGTTGGAGGCGGCCGTGGCGGCCAGGGTCGCGCCGGCGGTGTTCTCGCGCTTCACCTCGGTCCGGTCGACCTGCAGCAGCACCTCGTGGTCCGCATTGGGGGTCCAGGCCAGGCGGCCGGTCAGGTTCCAGTCCTCGCCGCCGTTGACGCCGCCCAGGATGTGATCCTCGTCGCGCGTGTAGCTGCGGCCCCAAATCTGGGCGCCCAGGACGCCGTCCACCAGCGGCCCGGCCAGATAGCCCTGGGCCTGGCGCCAGTCGCCCGAGGCGCCGTCCTCCTGGGCCACGTAGTCGCCGCCGATGGAGCCGCCCCAGCGGGCGGGCACCTTCTTGGTGATGATGTTGATCACGCCGCCGATGGCGTCGGAGCCGTACAGGGACGACATCGGCCCGCGCACCACCTCGATCCGCTCGATGGCGCCCGACGGCGGGGTGAAGCTCTGCTCGAAACCGGCGTTGCCGTTGACCCGGCTGTCGCGCGTCGACTGGCGCTTTCCGTCCACCAGGATCAGGGTGTAGCTGCCCGGCAGTCCGCGAATGAAGATGTCCTGATTGTTCGACGCGCCGCTGACCGAAACGCCCTCGACGTCGCGCAGCGCATCGGTCAGGTCGGCGTTCGGCCGATTGGCCAGCGTCTCGGCCGTCACCACCGAGATCGAGGCCGGCGCCTCGACCACCCGCTGCGCCCGCGTCGAGGCGGTGACGACGACATCCTCGAGGGCGGCCGGTTGCTGCGCCTGAGCCTGATCCTGGCCCTGGCCCTGGCCCTGACCCTGACTTTGGGCGAAGGCCGCGACGGGGACGAGGGCGAAGACGGTGGCGAGGAGCAGACGGCGGCGCATGACATATCCCTGAAAACCAGCCGCTCGTAATGCGACTGGTTCTCAAAAGCAAGACGCCATATCGTCCTAGGCGAGGAGGCTTCGAAGGGAAGCCGGCGAACCTGCGCGCCTCATCGCGTTTGCGAAGGCTTTGGCCTATACAGCGACCCCGCTCCCGCCTTCGGCCCGCCTCAACACATGTCGCTCGATCAATCCCGCAGACTCTCCATCGCGCCCATGATGGATTGGACCGACCGGCATTGCCGGGCGTTTCATCGTGCGCTGACGGGGCGGGCGCTGCTGTACACGGAGATGGTGACGGCGCCGGCGGTGGTGCATGGGGACCGGGAACGGCTGCTGGGGTTCGACGGGCTGGAGCATCCGGTGGCGTTGCAACTGGGCGGGTCCGATCCGGCGCAACTCGCCGAGGCCGCCCGGATCGGCGAGGCCTTCGGCTATGACGAGATCAATCTGAATGTCGGCTGTCCGTCCGACCGGGTCCAGTCGGGACGGTTCGGGGCCTGTCTGATGCGCGAGCCGGAACTTGTGGCTGAATGCATGGCGGCGATCCGCGAGGCCGTCGCCGCGCCCGCCACCGTCAAATGCCGCATCGGGGTGGACGACCAGGACCCGGAGGTCAGCCTGTTCGCCACGGCGGACGCCTGCGCCGCCGTCGGGATCAGGGTCTTCATCGTCCATGCGCGCAAGGCCTGGCTACAGGGCCTGTCGCCCAAGGAGAACCGCGACGTGCCGCCGCTCGACTATGGGCTGGTGCGCCGATTGAAGCGCGAGCGGCCGCATCTGAACGTGTCGATCAATGGGGGGATCGCGTCTCTGGACGCGGCCGAGGCCCTGCTGGCCGAGGCCGACGGCGTGCGGCTGGACGGGGTCATGCTGGGCCGCGCGGCCTATCACGAGCCGGCCATCCTGGGTCAGGCGGACCGGCGGCTGTTCGGCGAAGCGGTCGCCGACATCGACGCCTTGCAGGCGATCGAACGGTATCGCCCCTATATGGCCGCACGCCTGGCCGAGGGCGTCGCCCTGTCGGCGATGACGCGGCACATGCTGGGTCTGATGCACGGCCGGCCGGGCGCCCGGGCCTTCCGGCGCATCCTGACGGTCGAGGCGATCCGGCCGGGCGCGGGGCTGGAGGTGCTGGACCGGGCCGTCGAGGCCGTGCGCGAGGCCGAGGCGCGGCGCGACCGGGCCGCCTAGAGCCGTCGGAAGGGCCGAGATCAGGGCGGGATCGACGGAAGAAAAGGTCCCGCCGGTCGTCCAGATCGGCCTTAATCTCCGATTCGAGGGGCCCAATGCGCGTGCCGAGCCCGCGTGACCGGCCGCGCGATCCGGTAAAATCCCGTATTGTTTTCAATCATCTAGCACGGAAACAAACGGTAACACGGCGCGCGTTCGGGCCGTTCGCCGCTTTCTCGCCACAAGTTAACGCGACAAAGTGCGCGCCGGCGGCGTTGGGAGCCGGCGCTTCCTGAGCCAAGCCTATGATCGGCGCGTCCGCTGCTCTCGCCATGTTTTGGACCGCCCTGTCGTCGATGACGAACGGGCCCGTCCCCTACGATGTCGCTGTCGCGGCGGATCAGGTCAGGGTTGAAACCCCTGCCGAAACGATCAGTTCCGAAGCCGAAGAAACGGCGTTGAACGCCGAACAGACCGAGTTGATGGCCAGCGATCCCGACTGGCGCGCCTCGGCCCGTCTCTACCACGCCGGCGGCGGCGGGGCGACGGGCAACGATTCCCTGGGCTGCCGCCCGATCGCCATGCGCACGGTCGCGGTCGATCCGCGCGTCATTCCGCGCCGGACCAAGCTGTTCATCCGCGAGACCGTGGGGATGCGCCTGGCCGACGGCACCGTGCACGACGGCTATTGGTATGCGTCCGACACCGGCGGCGCCATCAAGGGCCAGAAGATCGACCTCTACACCGGCCACGGCCGCGGCTCGATGAACCAGGCGCGCCGCCTGAACATGCGCACCCTGACCATCGTGGACGCCGGCGATTTCGACGGCTGCCCCCCGGCCTGGACCACCGCCTCCAACTGATCCCGCCCGCCATGAAAAACGCCGGCCGACCTGAACGGTCAGCCGGCGTTTTCGTGTCTGATCGCGAACGGCCTCAATCCAGCTCCGACACCTCCAGCGTCGACTGGACCATGCCGTCAGCGTAGGTGCCGACCCAGATATCGTAGCGGCCGCTCTGCGGATTGGTGATCGTGACCTTGGGGTCCACGCCGCCGCCGCTGTCGTCGTCGCAATAGAAGCGGCCGTTCGGGGTGTTGATCAACAGGGTGGTGTCCTCCGACGCGCGCACGCGGAAGGTCAGGTCGGCGTCTCCAGGTTCGAAGAAGATCTGGATGTCGGGCGCGGCGCTGACCTTGCCTTCGCAGCCGGGCTTGGCGGCCGAGGCCGGGATGGAGCCGCCGGCCAGGATGGACTTGGTCCAGGGGTCGGGCGTAAAGCCGCCGCTCAGATTGACCTTGCCGTAGTTGGGCTCCAGTTCGGTGTTCGGCGCCTCGGTCGAGGCGCTGCTGGACCCGCCCAGTTCGCTGATCTGCAGCGTCGACTGGACCATGTCGTCATCGTACGTGCCGACCCAGATGTCGTAACGGCCGCTTTGCGGGTCGGAGATCAGGACCTTGGGGTTCAGCCCGCCGCCGCTGTCGTCGTCGCAATACCATTGGCCGTCGGGGCCGTTGATCAGCAGCGTCGTATCCTCGCTGGCCGTGGCCATCACCGTCAAGTCCAGCGTCCCGGCCTGATAGTCCAGCCGCAGGTCCGGCGCGGCGCTGACCTTGCCCTCGCAGCCCGAACGCGCGGCCGAGGTGGGGACCGATCCGCCGGCCAGGATCGACTTGGTCCAGGGATCGGGGGTGAAACCCGTCTCCAGCCGCACCGAGCCATAGTTGGGGTCCAGGGTGAAGTCGGGCTTGGCCGCGCCCTTCTGGGCCAGGCTGACGCCGGGCGCCAGCAGGACGCACGCGGCGGCGATGGCGGCGATGGATTTCATGGGGCTCCCTCCAGCAGCGACGAACCGCCGCACGGAGCACCTTAATTGTTTTCGGATAACGGCGCAGCTTGAAATCGAGACCGGCGATTCAGAACCGACGGCGCCCCGTCACGGTCTCGAAGAACAGGCGGAAATCGCCCATCAGGCTCCACAGCGGATATTTGAACGTCGCCGGCCGGTTCTTCTCGAAGAAGAAATGCCCCACCCAGGCGAAACCGTAGCCGACCAGAGGCATGGCCAGCAGCCACCACGGGTTCCGCGTCGCCAGGAAGACGGCGAAGACCAGGATCACCAGACCCGTCCCGACCACATGGATGCGCCGGCACGTCCGGTTGGAATGTTCGTGGATGTAATAGGGATAGAAGGCCTCGAACGAGGCGTATCGACCCTCGGGTGCGCTTGGCGTGCTCATGACCCGAGGGTGCGCCTGGACGGGGCCGGTGGCAAGCACGCCATGGTCCGCGCCCGTCAGCCCGCCTTCAGGTTCTCCACCACCGCCCTCAGCCTGGCCGGCAGCGGCTTGGGCCGGCGGGTTTCGGCGTCGACATAGACGTGGACGAAATGGCCGATGGCGGCGGGAACGTCGACGCTGCGTTTGAACACGGCGAAGCCGTAGCTGACGCTGGAGGTGCCGATGCGGTCGACCTTGATCCCCACCTCGATCACGTCAGGGAACTTCAGCGACGAGGTGTAGCGGCAGCCCGAATCGACCACCAGGCCGATGGATTCGTTCAGCGCATCGGCGATCAGCAGATGGGCGTTCACCGCCGAATCCACGAACTCGTAGAATTTGGCGTTGTTGATATGGCCGTACTGGTCGTTGTCGGCCCAGCGCGTGGAGACCATGTGATAGGCCTTGTAGGTCGCGCGTTCGGCCAGCGGGCCTTCATCCCTCTTGGGCATCGGTCGTCTTCTCCCTGGCGACGTCTGGTCGGTCGCTCTCGACCTCGAACGCTCTCGCTTGGACGACCTTGCGTCAAGCGTCTATCGATAGGGCTTCGATCACGAACGCGCTGACCGACAGCGCCCAGGGGCCAGTCCGATGAGCCTTGAAACCCGCGCCGCCGTCCTGTCCCGCATGGGCTCTGCCCTTCCCTATGCGGACAGCCGCCCCCTGTCGGTCCAGACCGTGACCCCGGACGCGCCCGGCCCCGGCGAGGTGCTGGTCGCGATCAAGGCCGCCGGCCTGTGCCACTCGGACCTTTCCGTCGTCAATGGCGACCGCCGCCGCCCCCTGCCGATGGCCCTGGGCCACGAGGCCGCCGGGGTGGTCGAGGCGCTGGGGGACGGCGTCGACGACCTCGCCATCGGCGACCACGTCGTCATGGTCTTCATGCCGTCCTGCGGCCATTGCGACCCGTGCGCCGGGGGCCGTCCGGCCCTGTGCGAGCCGGGCGCCGCCGCCAACGGCCGGGGCGAGCTGCTGTCCGGCGCCCGCCGCATCTTCCGCGAGGGTCGGCCGGTCAATCATCACCTGGGCTGTTCCGCCTTCGCCGCCCACGCCGTCGTCTCGCGCCGGTCCTTGGTGAAGATCGACCCCGACCTGGCGTTCGAGGAGGCGGCCCTGTTCGGCTGCGCGGTCCTGACCGGGGTCGGCGCCGTGGTGAACACCGCCGGCGTCAAGGCCGGCCAGAGCGTCGTCGTCGTCGGCCTGGGCGGCGTCGGCCTGGCCAGCGTCCTGGGCGCCCTGGCCTCGGGCGCCGGCCCCGTGATCGCCGTCGATCTGTCCGAAGACAAACTGGCCCTGGCCCGCACCCTCGGCCCCGTCCAGACGGTCAACGGCGCCGCCCCCGATGCGGTGGATCAGGTCCGCGCCCTGACGAACGGCGGCGCCGACTTCGCCTTCGAGATGGCCGGCTCGGTCCGGGCGCTGGAGGCCGCCTGGACGATGACCCGGCGCGGCGGAACCACCGTCACCGCCGGCCTGCCCCCGGCGGACGCGGCCCTGGCCGTCAACGTCGTCTCCCTGGTCGGCGAGGAGCGCACCCTGAAGGGCTCCTACATCGGAACCTGCGTCCCCAGCCGCGACATCCCCCGCTACGTCGCCCTGTATCGCCAGGGCCGCCTGCCGGTGGACCGTCTGATGAGCGGCGTCATCGCGCTTGACGACATCAACGCGGGCTTCGACCGCCTTCACGCGGGCGAGGTGGTGCGGCTGATCGTCCGGCCGTGACGCCTTATCGGCGCCGTTGGAAAAAGGGCGTCACAACGACCACGGCGAGGTCACAGCGAACACGACGGAGGCGCGCCGGTTCGTAACGTCCCTATGGCCTGCGGCGGCGAAGCCGCAGATCGACCCACCGCCTGAACAGAGGAACCGGAAGCCCACGCGCGTCCGGTCCCGTCGTGTCCTTCGTGGCCTCGTCGCGCCCGTTGTGATGAACGCCCTTTAACGGCCCGCCCTGGGCGGCGCGTTCTTCACATACTGGTCCAGCCAGCGGGTCATTTCCCACAGGGTGTGGCCCACCGATTCCCGCGCGCGGTAGCCGTGCGCCTCCAGCGGCAGGGTGACGTAGCGCGCCGTCGCCCCCAGCCCCTTCAGCGCCGCATAGAAGCGCTCGGACTGGATGGGGAAGGTGCCCGAGTTGTCGTCCGCCTCGCCGTGGATCAGCAGGATCGGCTCGTTCAGCTTGTCGGCATAGGTGAAGGGCGACATCTCGGTATAGACCTCGGTCGCCTCCCAATAGTTCCTCTGCTCGGACTGGAAGCCGAACGGCGTCAGCGTGCGGTTATAGGCGCCCGACCGCGCGATCCCCGTGCGGAACAGATCGGTGTGCGCCAGCAGGTTGGCCGTCATGAAGGCGCCGTAGCTGTGGCCGCCCACGGCGATCCGGTCGCGGTCCGCCACCCCCATCCGCACCACCGCATCGACCGCCGCCTGGGCGTCGGCCGTCAGCTGCTCGACATAGGTGTCGTTCGGCTCGGCCCCGTCCTTGCCGATGATGGGCATGGAGGGGTTGTCGAAGATCGTATAGCCCTGGGTCAGCAGGAACAGGTGGCTGGACCCGCCCGGCCGCACGAAGCGGTTCTGCACGTCCACCGTCTGGCCCGCCACCGCCGCATCGGTGAACTCGGCCGGATAGGCCCACATCAGCATGGGCAGCGGCCCGTCGCGATCCTTGTCGTAGCCGGCCGGCAGATACAGCGTCCCCGACAGCTTGACCCCGTCCGCCCGCTCGTAGGTCACGAGCTGGCGCGTCGCCCCGGCCAGTTGCGGCGCCGGATCGGGGAAGTTCGTCAGGCGCGTCGTCTGGCCCGTCGCCAGGTCGCGGATCTGAAGGTTGGGCGGGTCCAGCCGCGTCTCGCGCTGCGTCACCACCCGCTTGCCGTCCGCATCCAGGAAGCCGACCACCGCCTCGTAATCCGTATCGGCCGAGGTCCACAGGCGTTCGCTGCGGCCGGTCGCCGGGTCCATCGCGGCCAGGAAGGGGAATTCGCCCTGCGGCGTCGCCCCGGCCCCGGACATCAGGATCTTGCCGTCGGGGGTGAAGCGGATGGTCGAACGCCCCGCCGCGTTCGGCTGCGTCACCGGCTGGCCGGGGTTGTCGTAGCGCGCCTGATAATTCCGCTCCAGCAGCACCCGGCCCTGGCCCGGATTGGACGGATCGACCGTGAAGCGCGTCTCGTGGCGGGTGTTGAACCAGCGGCTGTTGACGATGGCCAGGTCGTCCTTGCCCCAGACGATCCCGGCGTAACGCTCCTTCAGGTCGATCAGCTTGACCGGCTCGGCCGTGAAGGGCGCGGCCTGCATGAACACCCGGTCCCTGAACTCGGCCTCGCGCCGGATATCGCCCCCGTCCAGCGCCTCGACCCAGGTCAGGGTGGCCGGCGCATCGGCGCGCCAGCCCACCGAACGCGGCCCCGGCGCCACGGCGTCGAAGGCGGTGGGCACGTCGTCCCTCAGCGGCAGGTCGGCGACCGTCCGCACCACCCGCCCGTCCAGGTCCGTCACCGTGATTTCGGTGGGGAACAGGTCGTCCGGCACCGCATAGCTATAGGGCCGTTTGGCGATCTCGTTCAGGATGTATTTCCCGTCCGGCGACACCGAGGCGTCCAGATAGACCGCCGGCGCCCCGATCGTCCGCGCCCGGCCGTTCAGCGGAACCAGCGTCAGCTGGCTGGTGAAATAATGGTCGAACAGGGCCTCGTCGCCGGGGTTCGACAGCAGATCTTGGTAGGTCCGCACCGGCGCGACCCGCCCGGCCGTCTCCTCGATGTTCGGCCCCGTCGGCGCCGCCGTCACGTCCGGCGCCGGACCGCGTCCCGCCGGCACCGCCTCGACCAGCAGGCCCGAACTGTCGGGCAGCCACTCATAGCCCGTCCCGCCCGTCATATTGACCACCGGCTCGGTCAGCTTC
Source organism: Brevundimonas sp. D3-1P (assembly GCF_055809335.1). Classification (NCBI taxonomy): domain Bacteria; kingdom Pseudomonadati; phylum Pseudomonadota; class Alphaproteobacteria; order Caulobacterales; family Caulobacteraceae; genus Brevundimonas; species Brevundimonas sp. D3-1P. The sequence goes on along the minus strand of NZ_CM147908.1, from coordinate 3,029,715 downwards.
CTGGCCCGCGCCGAGGTCACGTCCACGACCCACAGCTCCAGCCCCGTCGGCCGATCCATCACGAAGGCCAGCGACTTGGCGTCCGGCGAGAACCGCGGCGCCGTGAACCGCGCGCCGTCGGGCAAGGCCACGACGCGAGGCTGTCCCCCATCCACCGCCTGAAGGCTCAGCCCTGTCAGCCAGGCCACCCGGCTCTCGGCCGGTCCGTTGTTCCGGGGGTTGATCCGCGCCCCCGCCAGCCGCAGCATCGGCTCGGCCAGGGCCTTGATGCTGGGCAGGTTCGACCGATCCATCAGCACCAGGGTCCGGCGATCCGGGCTCAGCATCGGCGACGGCGTCGGCTTGGCGTCCAGTATGTCCGCGATCGGCTGGGGCGGCTGCTGATAGACCATCGGCCCTGCAGCCGGCGCCGCGTTCTGGGCTAACGCCGCCCCTGCGGTCGAAGCCAACAGCACCGCCGCCAGAACAAGCCCGGCCCCACGCACACGCATCATCATCGTCATTATCCCCACAGGTTTCGGCCAGCCTAGCGGCAAGGCGAAGCCCGCAGCAACCCCTCGAAGAGTTATAATATTACATAGCCAATCAAACCGTCACCGTCCCATATGCCGGTTCGATCCCTCGCACCGTCTCCAGCCGCAGGAAATAGGGGCCGGGGCGCAGCAATAGGGTCGCGTTCGCCTGCCCCGGCTCCAGCAGCAGATGATCCGCCGGAATGGCCGCCCCCTCGCCCATGTGCAGGGCCTGCAGCAGGGCTGGCCCCTCGAAGGCCGGAACCGCAACCTCGACCGCCGTCCGCGCCGGATCGGCCGCCAGCCAGCCGGGCCGACCCGCCACCGTCGGCAGACGCGGATGGAAGACGCTGATGTCGATCCGGCCGTCGAACAGGCGATTGGCGAATGCCCGCCCGTCCCTGGACACCGCGATCGGTCGCGTCGGGGCGAACCGCGCTAGCACGGCCGCCGTCTCCGGCGTATCGGCCTCGGGTCGGGTGGCCGGCCAATTGCTCGACTGATCGATGGTCAGGGGATCGATCCCCGTCGCCGCCTTCAACTGTCCGGCGAACCACAGCCCCCCGGCGCCTTCGACTTCTGTCGCGTGCATATAGCCGCACTGGACGAGGACCCGCGCCTCGGGGCGCGGCTTCAGCACGGTTTCGATCAGGTTTTGCGCCTGGGCGATTTCCCTCGCGGTCGTCCGCGCGTCAATGGCGGAGTCGGCGGGCGCCCTCTGGTCCGCTCTCTGCTCATAATCGGCGAAGACATAGCCCAGGGTCGCCGCTTCGCGCACCGTCTCGGCATAGACGGGATCAGCCGTGTAATAGCCCGACCGCGAGTTCAAGGGCGCGCCGGCGCGATAGCCGCCCATCCCACCGAAGGTCTCGGCCGCGAAGGTGTCGAAGCCCAGCGGCCGCAGCGCCCGCATGACCCGCGCCGCGAAACCGCGATGGCCCGAGATATTGTGCGCCTCGCTCAGGATAACGACCTGTTTGTCCGCCGCCGCCCGGACGATGACCTCCAGCGCATCCTCGGCCTCGGCTCCGGCCAGATCGGGCAGGAGAGCGTCCGCAGGCCGGGTTCGCTCGTCCAACCCGATGGCGATCGCCTCGTCTCCGACAAAGGCGGCGAACCAGGGCAGATAGTATTTTGCGCTCTCGTCGCCGGCTTCGAACTGCGCCTTCAAATCCAGATAGAAGGGCAGATAACGCCCCTCGGCCTGATACTGGTCGACCGCCGTCAGCGGCGTCTGCGCGCGCGCCGCCCGTCCCGCCATCGCGGCCGTCGCCGCCAGCGAAAGTCCCAGAAACCGTCTCGTCAGCATACACCGCCCCACACAACCCTGAGGTGACATCTCGACAGTTTGCGTCAGGGCCGTCAACCCGTCAGCAGCGCCTCCACCTCATGCCGCTCCGGCGCGGACGGTTGCGCCCCCGGCCGGGTCGCCGCCACGGCCCCCGCCGCGCAGGCGAACCTCAGCGCCTCGGCCGGGTCCATCCCTTCCAGCAGGGCCACGACGATCGCCGCCACGAAGGCGTCGCCCGCCCCCGTCGCATCCACGGCCTCGACGGCGGGCGGGGTCGCCCAGGCCATTTCGACGCCGCGCTGATAGAGGGCCGCCCCCTGGCGCCCTTGGTCACGACCACCCGGCCGCCGCCCCGGTGCAGGCCGTCGCCATAGAAGGCGGCCTCGGTCTCGTTGACCACGATCAGGTCGGCGCGGCGCAGCAACCGCTCCGACACCGGCCGGGCGGGCGCCAGATTGGCGCAGACGAAGCCGGTCGCCCGGCCGACCGCCGCCTCCACCGTCTCGACGGGCAGCTCCAGCTGCACGATCAGCGCCCCCTCGATCCGCTGCGGCAGCTGTTCGGGCGTGACCCCGTGATTGGCCCCCGCCGCCACCACGATCTGGTTTTCGCCCGACGGATCGACAGCGATCAGGGCCACGCCCGTCGGCGCCGCCACATCGACCTCCACCCCCGACAGATCGACGCCCATCTCCTCCATCAGGGCCAGGGCCTCGCCGGCCATGGCGTCGTTGCCGACCCGGCCGATCAGACAGACCTCGGCCCCCAGCTTCTCCGCCGCCAGCGCCTGGTTGGCGCCCTTGCCGCCGGGATGGCGCGCCAGGGTCGCCCCCGTCACCGTCTCGCCGGGCGCAGGCAGCTGCGGCGCCGTGGCGACCAGGTCCAGGTTTATCGAGCCGACGACGGTGATCCTCATGCCCCCGTCCCTCGCGCCTGATCCTTCAACGTCTCGACGATCAGGTCGAACACCCCTTGCGCGTCCGCCGCCACGGCCCAGCGGTGGCGCGCCGTCGCCGGATCGACCCGGAACTCCACCGCCGTATGGCCCCGCGTCAGGTCCGACGCCGTCTCCACCTCGATCCGGCACGGCCGGGTCTGGAACAGTTCGGGCCGGATCAGCCAGGCGATGGGACAGGGATCGTGCAGGGGGGCGCCCCAGTCCGACGTGGGCCAGCCGACGATCTCGCGCTCGACCCTTTGCGAGAACCGCAGCATCGACGCCGTGGCGCGCGCCGCCGCGCTGTCGACGGCTTCGACGGCGGCGATCCGCGCCTCGGTCGCGCGCACCTGATGGGTGACGTCCAGGCCGAAGGCGACCACGTCGCAGCCCGATCCGAACACCACCGCCGCCGCGTCCGGGTCGGCCCAGACGTTGAACTCGGCCGAAGGCGTCACGTTGCCCCCTTCGCTGCGCGCCCCGCCCATGACCACGACCTGCCCCAGCCGTTCGGCCAGCCGCCGTTCGCGCCGCATGGCCAGGGCCAGATTGGTCATCGGCCCCAGGACGGCCATGGCCACCGACCCTTCGGGCCGGCGCATGACCAGGTCCACGATGGCGTTGGCCGCCGGCCCGTCGCCGACGATGCCCGTCGGCTCGAACGGCTCCAGGTCGCCCAGTCCCTCGGCCCCGTGAAAGGCGCCCGCCCCCGCCGGCGGCCGTTTCAGCGGCCGTTCCGCCCCGCCGAACACCGGCGCGTCCTCGCGCCCGGCGATCTGGCGTACGATCAGCGCATTGCGCTGGGTCAGGCGGCCGGGGACGTTGCCCGCGACCGTGGTTACGGCCAGCACCTCCAGCTCGGACGCGGCGAAGGCCAGGAACAGCGCCACGGCGTCGTCCACGCCGGGGTCGCAATCGATGATCAGGGACTGGGCAGGCACCACCCATGACTAGGTGCGCCCGCGCCGCGCGGCAAGCCGCAACCGCGCCCCTTTCGCGGCCGCGACCGGCGGGGGAGCCAACGTCCGTTCCAAGCGTTGCCGTCGTCATGAGCGCCGCCGCCCGTCTTTTGGATCTTCGCCGCGAGCGGGCCTATGTCGCCGATCTGGGCCGGGCCTTCGCCGGGGCTCTGGTGTTCAGCATTCCGCTGCTGATGACGATGGAGATGTGGGAGCAGGGCGTGATCATGAACCGCTGGCGGCTGCTGGCCTTCATCCTCGCCGGCCTGCCGCTGCTGTACGGCCTGTCCTATTACGCCGGTTTCTCGAAGCGGCGCGGCCTGGTCAACGACGCGCTGGACACGGCCGTCGCCCTGGCGGTCGGCTTCGTCACCGCTTCGGCCCTTCTGATCCTGTTCGGCGTGGTCGAATGGAACGCGCCCCCGCGCGAGGCCCTGGGCATGGTCGCGCTCCAGGCCGTCCCCGGCGCCATGGGCGCGCTTCTGGCGCGGCGTCAGCTCAGCGGCGACGGCGGGGGCGACACGGACGAGGAGGAGGCGTCCTATGTCGGCGAGCTGTTCCTGATGGCGGCGGGCGCCCTGTTCTTCGCCCTGAACGTCGCCCCGACCGAGGAGATGATCCTGATCGCCTACAAGGCGGAGCCGGCGCATGCTCTGGCCCTGGTCGCGGTGTCGATCCTGCTGCTGCACCTGATCGTGTTCAAGGCGGGCTTCGCCGGCCAGGAAGAGGCCGACCGTCCCGCCGCCGCCTTCCTGCATTTCACCCTGCCCGGCTACGCCATCGCCCTGGGGATCAGCCTGTTCGCCCTGTTCGTCTTCGGGCGGATCGACGGCCATTCGGTCGCGGGCGTGGTCCAGACCGTGATCGTCCTGGGCTTTCCCGCCGCCATCGGCGCCGCCGCCGCCCGCCTCCTGGTCTGACCGCCATGCCCCCCAGCAAGACAGCCCGCGCCAAGTCCCACGCCCCGCGACCGATCCTGCAATGGCTCATGGCCGGGGTCGGCGCCGCCGTCACCCTGGCCGCGGTGGCCGTGGTGGTGTGGGAGGCCTGCCAGCCCCCGGCCCCGCCCGCCCTCAGCGCCCGCATCGTCGCGGTCCAGTCCACCGCAACCGGCCAGGCGGCGACCGTGCGGGTCCAGAACGACGGCGACGACACGGCCGCCGCCGTCGACATCGAGGGGGTGCTGGGCGACCAGACGGCCACGGCGACCCTGGACTACGTCCCCGGCCACGGCCACGCCGTCGCCTATCTGCGCTTCGACGCCGATCCGCGCGCGGCGTCCGTCTCGGTCAAGGGCTGGTCGGCGCCCTGAGCCTGGGTTATGCTGGGCGCGTTCTCCGGGGGGTCGCAATCGAGCGGCTGAGATAGAGGTTTCTCCTCTGACCCGTCGAACCTGATCCGGGTCATGCCGGCGAAGGGATGAGTAACGCTTTCGGTCCTCGAGCCACAGGACCCTCGCGCCCGACGTCGGCGGACCTCTTTTGCACAGAGGCCGCCATGAACATCGCCGTCACCCCGCCCGCCGAACCGCACGAACCCAATGTCGATCTCGCCCTCAAGGACGCCCGCGAGCAGGTGATGAAGGAGACCGGCGCCATCCCGACCGGCGAACGGGCGGGATCGAAGAAGGTCTATGTGGCGGGCGAACTCTATCCCGACATCCGCGTCCCCTTCCGCGAGGTCGCCGTCCACCCCAGCGCCAACGAGCCGCCGGTGACGATCTATGACAGCTCAGGCCCCTACACCGACCCGACCGTGACCATCGACATCGCCCGCGGCCTGCCGAAGGTGAAGTCGTCGTGGCAGCTGGATCGCGGCGACATCGCCCCCGTGGCGAACCCGCGCGAGGTCAAGCCCGAGGACAACGGCCACGCCAGCGGCAGACACCTCGCCCCCCGCTTCGACGTCTCGAACCACAAGGTCTTCAAGGGCGTCCCCGGCCGCCCCGTCACCCAGTACGAATACGCCCGCGCCGGGATCATCACGCCCGAGATGGAATATGTCGCGATCCGGGAGAACCTCAGGCGCCGGAACCCTGCCAGCGTAGGCGCTCAAGGAGCGAGCGACCGCGTCGCGAGCGTTAGCGCCGAGCGGGATGGCGAGAGCTTCGGGGCGAGCATCCCCGACTACGTCACCCCCGAATTCGTCCGCGATGAAATCGCGAGGGGAAGAGCCATCATCCCGCACAACATCAACCACCCCGAGGTCGAGCCGATGATCATCGGCCGCAACTTCCTGGTGAAGATCAACGCCAACATCGGCAATTCCGCCGTCCTCTCCTCGGTGGACGACGAGGTCGACAAGCTGGTCTGGGCCACCCGCTGGGGCGCCGACAACGTCATGGACCTGTCGACGGGCCGCAACATCCACAACATCCGCGACTGGATCATCAGGAACTCCAGCGTCCCCATCGGCACCGTCCCCATCTATCAGGCGTTGGAGAAGGTGGGCGGCATAGCCGAGGACCTGACGTGGGAGGTGTTCCGCGACACCCTGATCGAACAGGCGGAACAGGGCGTCGACTATTTCACCATCCACGCGGGGGTGCGCCTGCCCTTCGTGCCGCTGACGGCGAACCGCGTCACCGGCATCGTCTCGCGCGGCGGCTCCATCATGGCCAAATGGTGCCTGGCGCACCACAAGGAGAGCTTCCTCTACGAGCATTTCGAGGACATCTGCGACATCATGCGGGCCTATGACGTCAGCTTCAGCCTGGGCGACGGCCTGCGCCCCGGCTCGATCGCCGACGCCAACGACGCGGCCCAGTTCGCCGAGCTGCGCACCCTGGGCGAGCTGACCAAGATCGCCTGGGCCAAGGGCTGCCAGGTCATGATCGAGGGCCCCGGCCACGTGCCGATGCACAAGATCAAGCAGAACATGGACGAGCAGCTGAAGCACTGCCACGAGGCGCCCTTCTATACGCTGGGGCCGCTGACCACCGACATCGCGCCGGGCTACGACCACATCACATCGGCCATCGGCGCGGCCATGATCGGCTGGTTTGGCACGGCCATGCTCTGCTACGTCACGCCAAAGGAGCATCTGGGCCTGCCCGACCGTCAGGACGTCAAGGACGGCGTCATCACCTACAAGATCGCCGCCCACGCCGCCGACCTGGCCAAGGGCCACCCCGCCGCCCGCCTGCATGACGACGCCCTGTCCCGCGCCCGGTTCGAGTTCCGCTGGGAGGACCAGTTCAACCTGGGCCTGGACCCCGAAACCGCCCGCAAATACCACGACGCCACCCTGCCCAAGGAGGCCCACAAGACCGCCCACTTCTGCTCCATGTGCGGCCCCAAGTTCTGCTCGATGAAGATCAGCCAGGACATCCGCCGCGACGCCCAGGCTCAGAACGACGCGGGCGGCTCGCTGGCCGAAGCGGAGGCCGGGATGGCGGAGATGAGCGCGAAGTTCCGGGCAGGTGGGGGCGTGGTGGAGGTGAAGGTGTGATCTGCCTTGACGCGCAACCCTAAGCAGGCACGATAGGCGCTCACGGGGAGGCTCAGTTGACCACTAAAACCATTTTCTTCGCGTTTGCTGGTGCCGACCCGTTGATTTCGTCCACGATCGTTTCAGCATGCAAAAAAGCATCTTCGGACAATGCACATTTTGTGCCGTGGAAGGCTCGTGATCTATCGGGACAACCAATAGACCGTGGCGTAGCAAGTTGGGTAGAAGAAGCGGATGTTGTTTTTGCGGATATATCGTTCGTTAACCACAACGTCACGTTTGAGATTGCCTACGCAATCGCGCTGGGTAAGCCAGTCTATCTAGTCCGCTACATATCTAGCAATTGGTCAGATGTCGAAGCTATAGGTCTGCTTCACAATGTCGGACACTCTTCTTATAGCGACGAACAGTCACTTGTTAAAATACTTAAAAATGCTGAGGCTAAGGCCTCTGGCTGGCCACGACCTAAGAAAAACTACGCTCAACCACTTTATTTCGTGCAGCCGTCTTTAAGTGAAGACTCGCTAATCAATCTCTCCAGCGCAATTAAGAAGCGGGCGAGGCTCAGGTTTCGGACCTTCAACCCGAAAGAAGTTGATCGGCTAACGGCGTCAGAGGCTCATTCTCAGGTTGCAGCTTCATTTGGAGTGATTGCGACTTGGCATTCTGAACACATCCCCCACGCGGAGCGGCAGAACCAACGGGCTGCTTTCGTTATTGGCTTAGCGCGCGGCTTCGACATCCCGTTCCGGCTCATCGCTGCCAACCACCTCCGACTACCCCTAGACCTAGACGAAATATCTACGCGGGTATCCGAGAATTCGGACATTGGCAGCCTCGTTATGAGTCTCAAGGAGGAGATTGATACAAGCTCGTTAGAGTACGCCGCATTTGAACCCGCCCCGTCGGGACTTCTTTCTCAGGTTTATTGTGGAGACCCCGCAGCGGAGAACGAAATGGGCGTTCTCAGTGATTACTTTCTAGAAACTGAAGAATACGCAGCTACAATCCGGGGAGATGTAAACGTCCTTTCTGGGAGAAAGGGCAGTGGAAAAACGGCCGTTTTCATCAGATCTAGGGACAGAATTAGATCTGACAAGAACAATATCGTTGTTGACCTGCAACCCGAGGGATATCAACTTCTAAAACTCAAAGAATTTGCTCTCTCTGCTTTATCACCCGGAACGCGGAAGGAGTTTTTGGCCACATTCTGGGAGTATATTTTCTGGCTCGAAATTGCATACAAAATCCTCGAGAAAGACAAGATGCGAGCCAGCAGAGATAGCGACCTCCTAATACGCTACGAGCGCCTGGAATCGCTATTCAACGCTAGGGTTGACACCGGCTCGGGCGACTTCTCAGAGCGCTTACGTCGCCTGACTGATCGTATTGTTGATCGATTCAAGGAAAAGGTAGGGGGCGATGTCAATGTGCTTGATTCCTCACAGACCCTGTCCATCGTTTATGGTTCAGAAATTGGCCCAATTCGCGCGGAGATATTCTCTTATCTAAAGCTTAAAGGAACGGTTGCTTTTCTATTCGACAATATTGATCGAATCTGGAGTCCAGGGGGATTTACGGAAGATGACGCCACGATAATCGTCGGCCTTATTGAATCCCTTCAAGAAATTTCCAGGCGATTCGACAGGCAAGGAATTCCATTTCAGTGGGCAGTATTCATCAGAAGCGACATCCAGGAATTTGTTATCGCTCAGATGGCGGATTACGGAAAATTGGCAACAAGATCTGTTGAGTGGAGCGACCGGGACTTGTTGTGGCGCATGTTTACGCGCCGTCTAATGAACGAAGTCGATGATCGTACACTCCCTGTTGAGGCCGTATGGTCATCAATCAGCGTTGGACGAGTTCAGGGTAAGACCACTCGCGACTTTCTGCTGGATTCATCGCTAATGCGGCCCCGATATTTGATCCGTCTATTTGAGACCGCCAGACAACGTGCACTTGCGTTTGACCGCGAACAAATTGATGAAACAGATTACGAATCCGGACTTGAGGAACTAGGATGGCAAGTTCTAGAAGACTTTGACCGGGAACTAGCTGACATTGTTCCCGATGCCCAGGATTTACTGTTTCAGTTGTCTGGGTTTGGCGATGCCATATCATTGGAAACCCTGAAAGAAGCAGTTTTAAATAAAGTAGTCAAACCTGAGCTAGTTGACCCAACTATTGATGTTTTGATTTGGACGGGCTGCATCGGTGTCAAAAACTCACGAGGCAACACCTTTATTTCGGAAGCCGGATTTAAGCGCCCATTTATGCGGGCATTGATGGCCCGCGAATCTGGTAAGGCCATCGTCTTTCATCCAACCTTGGCAGCTGTCCTAGCCGACTAGCGAACGCAGGTAATGCCCACCCTCGTGCTCCTCGCCGGGCCGAATGGGACAGGAAAGACCACCTTCATCAACGGCTTCCTGCGGGCCGAGGCCTTCTAGTTCGTCAATCCCGACGAGGTGGCGCGCGGCGTGACCGGTTCAAGCCCGGCCCGCGACCTCGCCGCCGGGCGGCTGGTGATTGAGCGGCTTGCAGCGCTGGTCGAAGCGCGCTCGGACATCGTGCTGAAAACCACCCTCCCTACCCGCTCCCACGCCGCCCGGCTGGAAGGGTCATCTCGTCACCGCCGACGATGCGCCGCGCGCCCGAGAAAAAAGCGGGCCTAAAGCGCTCTTTCCTTTCGTCATCCTCCGGCAAGCCGCGCAGCGGCGCAGACCGGGGGACCCAGCGGCGCGCGGGAGCGCGACCCTGTCGCGAACTCGGCATCCGACATTGTGCGGCGGACGCATCGCCTTCGGCGCCTCCCCTGGTCCAAGCTTCGCTTGGCCAGAGGATGACGGTGGGTCCCCCGGTTTCGCTGCGCGAGCCGGAGGATAACGAAAGAGGCAAACGCGGCCTCCGCCATCCTATTTCCGTCGCTGCGACCGTTGAATTCCCTCGTCTTTCCGGCGCCGAAGGACAATCGACCTGACGCCCCTTCCGGGCCGCCCATAATGCCCCGGCCCCGCGTCCGGGGCGGATCGGCGTCGGAGGGGCGTATGGAGCGGGATGAGGATGGCGGGCCGGGCCGGGCGTTCGGCGTCGAGGCGTCGGGCGGGGACGGCGACCGGCCCTATGCCTATTGGGACGGCCGCGTGACCGACGCGGACTTCGTCGACCGCCCGGAGGAGGCCCAGCCCCTCTACGACGGGCGGCCGGGGCGCGATCCCTATGACCGGGGCGGCGGCTATCGCCGCGTGTCGGAGGCGGTCTGGGACCGGGCGCGGAACGACTATCTGGACGGGGACGCCGCCGAGACGGTGTGCGCCCGCCACGGCCTGGCCCTGTCCACCTTCCGCCAGCGCGCCAGGGCCGGGGGCTGGCGCCGCATCGACCGGCCCGATCCCGAGCCGGTCGATCTGGAGGCCGAGGCGGCGGCGGGCCTGCCGGACTACGCCGAGATGGCGCGCCACGCCCTGGTGCGGCTGAACCGCGCCGTCCTGGGCGGCCGGGCGGCCGAGGCCGCCGGCTGGATGCGGCTGCACATCCGCCTGTCGGACCTGGCCCGCGCCGCCGATGCGACGCCGCCTCCCAGCCCGCCCCCGAGCCCCGACCCGAGCCCCGTCCCGGCGACGCCCGACCCCGAACCGGCGTCCCGCCCGCCCGCCGAGCCCGCCAAGACCGGCAAGACCCCCGCCCCCGAGGCCCTCGCGGCGGCCAAGGCGCGCACCGTCCACACCCTGGTCCGCGCCGTGACCGCCCTGAACCCGCGCGACCCGACCAGCCGCCGCCTGATCGAAAAGAGCCTGGAGGTGCTCGACGCCCTGGACCGGCCGCCGATTTCACACGATTCACACCATTCGGACGGTGTTTTTCCCGACGCGGGGTCCGAAACCCCCGATCCGCCGCTTGATCCGCCCTTGGCCCCGCCCTGACGCGCCGTCGAAGGGGGCTTGAACCCGCCGCCGACCGGTCCATTCCGTCGTCATGACCGCCGATCTTCAGTCCAGACCCCAGATCGCCGTCCGCTGCGCCGCGACGGGGGCCGGCGCCGTGGGCGCAGGCGCGGTCGCAACCCCGGCTTCAGGGTCGCTGATGCGCGTCCGCGACAGGTTCGCGCTCGCGCGCCGGGGGATGACGAAAGGCGAAGACTAGGCTTCCGACGCGATCTGTCTCAGCGCCTGTTCGAAGGCTTCCGGCGGCTGGCCGCCCGAGATCAGATATTTCCCCTCGACCACCACGGCGGGGACCGAGCTGATCCCGCGCGACCGCCACAGGTCCTCGGCGGCCCGCACCGCCTGGGCGTAGCGGCCCGAGGCCAGGATCTCGGCCGCCTCGGCCCGGTCCAGGCCCGCCGCCTCGGCCGCCTGGGTCAGGACGCCGGCGTCGGCGATGTTCCTGTTCTCGGTGAAATGGGCGGCGAACAGGGCCTGTTTCAGCGCCTTCTGCTTCTCGGGCGCCGTCTCCTGGGCCCAGTGCAGCAGGCGGTGGGCGTCGAAGGTGTTCCAGATGCGGCTGTCCGGCCCCATCCGCATGTCGAAGCCGACGGCGCCCGCCCGCTCGCGGATCATGGCCTGGTTGGCGGCGGACTGCTGGGGGGTCGATCCGTATTTGCGGCCGATATGGTCGACGATGTTCTCGCCCTCGGGCGCCATCCGGGGGTTCAGTTCGAACGGCTGGAAGACGATGTCGGCGGCGATCCCCTCGGGCTTCAGCCGCTCCAGCGCCGTCTCCAGCCCGCCGAGGCCGACGACGCACCAGGGGCAGACGACGTCGGAGACGAAATCGATCTTCAGGGTCTTGGGCGGGGCGGCGTCGGTCATGTCGGGCTTTCGGAACAGCGGGCGTCGCCTCGCATATGGGAAGGGGCCGCCCGGACGCCAGCCCGGCGAGAACGCCGCACCAACCCCCATAGGTTGTGTATTGTATCCGACAGACACGGCCCCGCCTGGACGGCTAGGGTTCATCTCGAGGGAGGGGGTCCATTGCGCATCTACGAGTTCCATTTCTTCGACGCGGCCGACCGCCGGCCGGTGCTCGACTTCTTCGACGGCGACGACGACGAGACGGCGATCAAGGCCGCCCGCGCACAACTGCTGCGTCACGCCTCGTGCCAGGGGGTCGAGGTGCACGAGGCCGCCCGGCTGGTCGCGCGGGTGGATCGCGACTGCACGGTTCCGTACAGACGCCGGTAATCCCTGGCTTTTTCCCCAGGATCGCGCACTAAATACAGCTACGCTGTGTCGGCTTCCGACAGACGGAAGGAACAGATCGCCTTATGCGCGAACCCATGCGCATCCTCCCGCCGGGAAACCGGCTGATCCAGGGTCTCGTTTCCGAAGACCGCGACGCCCTTCTCGGGATCGCCACGCCCGTCGAGTTCGACCTGGGCCATGTGTTCAACGAGCCGGACGACCCGGTCGAGCAGTTGCACTTCATCGACAGCGGCTTCTGCTCCTCGGTGGCCGTGCTGGAGGATGGGCGGACGGTGGAGACCGTGATGATCGGGCGCGAGGGCGTCCTGGGCGTGGTCGCCTCGGTCGTGCCCCACCACACCCACACCCGCAGCGTGGCCCAGATGGCGGGCAGGGCGCGGCGCGTGGACGCGGGCCGCTTCCGCGCCCTGTCGGCCCAACGGCCGGGCGTTCGCGACGCCGTGGCGACCTATATGGCGCGGCTGCAGGGCGAGCTGGAGCAGTCGGCCGCGTGCAACGCCCTGCACCATGCGGGCCAGCGGTTCGCCAAATGGCTGCTGCGCTGCCACGACCGGGTCGAGGGCGACACGCTGAACCTGACGCAGGAGTATCTGGCCTCGATGCTGGGCTCGCAGCGGACCACGGTGAACGAGGCGGCGCAGGGGCTGCAGAAGGCCGGGGCCATCGCCTATTCGCGCGGCCGCATCACCGTCCTGGACCGCAGCGCCCTGGAGCGCGCCGCCTGCGAGTGCTATCGCCGCGGCGACGACTGACGCCGTCAGGTCTGGGCGGCCGGCAGCTCCAGCACCGCCTTCAGCCCGCCCATGTCGCTGTCCGCCAGGGTCAGCCGGCCGCCATAGGCGCGCGTCAGGTCCTCGACGATGGACAGGCCCAGGCCCGAGCCCGGCGCGCTCTCGTCCAGCCGGGCGCCGCGCTGCATGACCGTGTCGCGCTGATCGGCGGGCAGGCCCGGGCCGTCGTCCTCGACCACCAGGATCATCTGCCCCAGGCCGCTGCCCCCGGCCGAGACGCGCACCCGCCGCCGGGCGAACTTGGCCGCGTTCTCGATCAGATTGCCCAGGATCTCCTGCAGGTCCTGGCGCTCGCCCAGGAAGGCCAGGTCGTCGGGGGCGCGCCAGTCGATCTCGACCCCCTTGGCGCGGAACACCTGTTCGATCATGACGGCCAGTTCGTCCAGCACCTCGGGCACCGGCGTCGTCTCGCCCAGGCCGTGGGCGGCGCGGGCGGCGGCGCGGGCGCGGCGCAGGTGGTGATCGACCTGGCCCTGCATCACCCGGGTCTGGCGCCGCACCAGTTCGGGCAGGTCGCCTTCGGCCGTTCCCGCCTCGGCCAGCATGACCGAGATCGGCGTCTTCAACGCATGGGCCAGGTTGCCGACGTGGGTGCGCTGGCGCTCCACCACCTCCTGGTTATGGTCCAGCAGGCGGTTGACCTGTTCGGCCAGGGGCTGGATCTCCAGCGGATAGGACCGGCCGATCCGGGCCGACCTGCCCTTGCGCACGTCCGCGATCTCGTCGCGCAGGTCGAACAGGGGGCGCAGGCCGATCCGCACCTGGATGAAGACCGCCGACACCAGCCCCAGCCCCAGGATCATGAGGGCGATCCAGGCGACATGGGCGAACTGGCGCGTGTCGGCGTCCACCTCGGACCGGTCCACCGCGGCGATGAAGATGATCGGGTGCTCGTGCCGGGGGATGGACTTCATGCTGGCGGCGACGCGCAAGGGTTCGCGCGTCTGGGCGTCGTCCTTGGGGCCGGTCGTGTTGAAGGTGATGACGTCCCCGAACGCCGCATCCAGCCGCCGGGGCAGGTCCTCCGGCAGGGCCAGGTCGTAACGCCACAGCGAGGTGGAGCGCGCCAGGCTGACCCGCTGTCCGTCCGGCCGCACCTCCAGGATCTGCCAGTATTTGCCCGACAGCAGGCGCAGGGTGCGGGCGTCCTGAATCTGGGGGACCACGTCGCCGGGCGGGGTGCGGCTGGCGGCGACCACGATCTCGTCGATGGTCTCGTTCAGCATGGCGCCCAGACGGCGCAGGGCCGATTCCTGGAAGGCCTGGGTCAGGACCAGGGCCGCGACCACCAGGGCCACCAGGATCCAGGCCGAGGCCAGCCAGATCAGTCGGCGCGTCAGCGACCGTCCCGGCCGCCCGAACCAGCGGCCCCAGTCGGGGCCCTTGGCGGCCGGCGCCCCGGTCACGCGGCTTCGGATTCGCCCGCCAGCGGGGTCAGCCGGTATCCCAGGCCGCGCACGGTCTCGATCCGGTCCGACCCCACCTTCTTGCGCACCCGGCCGATGAAGACCTCGATGGTGTTGGAATCGCGGTCGAAGTCCTGGTCGTACAGGTGTTCGACCAGTTCGGTGCGGCTGATGACGCGGCCCTGATGCATCATCATGTAGTGCAGCAGCCGGTATTCCAGCGACGTCAGCCGCAGCGGCTCGCCGTTGACGCTGGCCCGCGCGGCCCGGGGATCGAGCCTGAGGCCCCCGCACGACAGGGTCGCCGAGGCGATGCCCGCCGAGCGGCGCAACAGCGCCCGCAGCCGCGCCAGCAGCTCCTCGGTATGGAATGGCTTGGTCAGATAGTCGTCGGCCCCGGCGTCGAAGCCCGCCACCTTGTCCGACCAGGCGCCGCGCGCCGTCAGGATCAGGACCGGCGTGGTCTTGCCCTCGCGCCGCCAGCGTTCCAGCACCGACACGCCGTCGATCTTGGGCAGGCCCAGATCCAGCACGATCACGTCATAGGGTTCGTTCTCGCCCAGATAATGGGCTTCCTCGCCGTCCGGCGCGTGATCGACCGCATAGCCCGCGTCGCCCAGCGCCGCCTTCAGCTGGCGCGACAGGTCCACGTCGTCCTCGACCAGAAGCACGCGCATCAGTTGGGCCTGCGTCGTTGAGTATTGTCGTTCGAGCCGCCTTGGCGGGCCTGGCCGGTCTGGCCGTCCACCACCACCTCGCGCACGCGGCCGTCGCGTTCGACCAGGACGGAATAGTTGCCGTCGCGGCGCGGCTGGGTGTCGATGGGACGTCCGCGTCCGGCCTCGCCGCCACGGCGGCGCGCCTCGTCGGGACTGACGCGGGGGCCGCGTTCCTGCGACTGTTGCGCTTGGTCGCGAGACTGGGCGACCGCCTCGGCGGCGAGGACGGGAGCGAGGGCCAAGGCCAGGGCCGAGGTCAGGGCCAGGGCCGGGGCGGCGATGAGGCTGGCGGGTTTGCGGAACATGGCGACCGATCTAGCCCCCTTCATCTGAACGGGCGCTGAATGCCCTTTATAGTCCAAGCCTCGCCGCCATCCAAACGCACCTGTCGGCGAAGTCATGCAGATGAACGCCGCCTGAGCGCGGCCGTTCAGATCGGGCTCAGGCCGGGCGTGGTCTTGTATGCCCAACGCCGGCCGATCCCGACCGGCGGCGCCTACCAAGGAGATCGTCATGCGCAAGCTTATCGCCCCCGCCCTCATCCTGGCCGCCGTCTCCGTCGCGGCCCCCTCGCTCGCCCAATCCAATCACCGTCCGGCCCCGGCGCATCAGGGCGCCCAGCACGCGGGCTACGGGTCCTGGCAGTCCGTCAACGCCCGCCAGGCCAACCTGGATCGCCGCATCGACCAGGGCGTCCGCTCGGGCCAGATCAGCCGCCGCGAAGCGACCCGGCTGCGCGGCGAGTTCGACAGCCTGCTGCGGCTGGAGGCCAGCTACCGCCGCGGCGGCCTGACGGCCTGGGAACGGGCCGATCTGGATCGTCGCTTCGACCGCCTGTCGGCCCAGATCCGCGCCGAGCGCCGCGACCGCGACCACCGTCGCGGCTGAGCCTTCTCTCCGGCTTCGGGCCGGATGGGGCGCGGTCGATCCGACCGCGCCCTTTCGGTCGTCCGCAGGCCTCAGACGACCAGCAGCGGGGCGGTCTGGAACATCACGCCCACGCCGGCGACGACGGCCCCCGCCACCCCCATCCGCAGGCCGAACAGCCGCGTCTCGTCCGACGGCGGCCGGCGCAGGCCGCGAGCCGCGGACAGGCCGGCCAGGGCCACGGCCGCCAGGCACGCCAGGCTGAAGACCAGGCCCGCGGCCCGCCCGCCCGCCGCGTCGCGCCAGGCCACGTCCGCGACGCTGGCCAGAACATAAAGGCCCAGGAAATGGACCGCCCAGATCGTCAGCCCGCCCAGCGCCGTCAGCCAGAACCTCATGACATCACGCCGGGAAACAGCCGCACAAGCAGGGTCGTGACCCCGCCCTGAAGCGCGGTGAAGGCCAGGAACAGGGCGATCAGCTCGAAGGTCGCGGGGCGTTCGGGCGACAGATGGCCGAACAGCCAGCGCAGCAGGGCGAACGGCCCCATCAGCAGGCAGATGCCCACGAACAGCCCCTGCCAGGCCAGAAGGGCGAAAACCGTGGCGCCCTGGCTGGAGGCGTCGGGACGCAGGCCCGAATCCCACCAGGCCCAGGCCTCGGCCGCCCAGGCCCCGCCCGCGGCCACGGCGGCGACCAGCATCAATCCCGCCGCGATCATCGGACTGCGCGGACGATCCAGCTTCAGCGCGCCCTGCCCGGCCCACCCGCCCAGGCCGGCCACGGCCAGGAGCCCCAGCGTCAACGGCAGCGACGCCAGGTCGGGCGGCGCCTGCCAGAGGTCGGGCCGCCGGCTCCACAGGAAGACGTAGGAGAAGCACGCCATCGCCGCGACCATCCCGCCCACGATCAGGGTGATGACCATGGCCCACCAGCCGTGGCTGGACGGTCCCGACACATAGGTCGGCAGGCGCACCCCGCCCCCGACGTCGACCGTCGCGTTCGCATTGGGCCGGTCCAGCCGCCAGGCCCATTCCCAGATGCAGTAGATCGCCAGGAGGCCGCTGACGACCGCGATCAGATAGGCCTGAACCGTCAGGATCAGGAAGAAGCCGGCGGTGAAGACGGCCGCCCACACGTACCAGCTGGAGGGCCTGGGGATGCGCAGCACATATTGCGGCTCGGCGTTGACCGGGCTGGTGACGATGGTCTCCCGCTCGCCGCGCGGCGCCCCCGGCATGAAGTAGCGGCCGGCGACCACGTCCCGCTCCAGGTCCTTCTGGTCCCAGAGCGGATAAAGGCTCCTGATCACCGGCGTCGACCGCAGCGAATACCGACCGGCCGCGAGCCACTCCAGCCCCGGCCCATTGAACACATTGCCGGCCTCGCGCGCCCCGAACGGGCGGAAGTTGCGGATCATGTCCACGACCCACAGCAGGACCGCCAGGCCGAACAGGAACGACCCGATCGTGGAGATCATGTTGGGCAGGTCCCAGCCCCGGTCGGGCAGATAGGTGTAGACCCGGCGCGGCATCCCCATCAGCCCGGTCAGGTGCATCGGCAGGAAGGTCACGTTGTGGCCGACGAACATCAGCCAGAAGATCCACCTGCCCCAGCGTTCGGACAGCGGCCGCGCGCTGGACATCGGCAGCCAGTAGTAGATGGCCGCGAACAGCGGAAAGACCATGCCGCCGATCAGGACGTAGTGCAGGTGGGCGACGATGAAATAGCTGTCGTGGGCCTGCCAGTCGAAGGGGACCATGGCCACCATCACCCCGGTCAGGCCGCCCATGACGAAGATCACCAGCCCCCCGACCGCGAACAGGCCGGGCGTGTTGAACCGCATCCTGCCCGCCGCCAGGGTGGCGATCCAGGCGAACACCTGCACCCCCGCCGGCACGCTGACGGCCATCGAGGCGGCGCTGAAATAGTTGATCGAGATCTGGGGCATGCCGGTGGTGAACATGTGGTGCGCCCAGACGCCGAAGCTGATGAAGCCGGTCGCCAGCATGGCCAGGACCACCAGCCGGTATCCGACCAGTTTCGTCTGGGCCACCGCCGGGATCAGGGTCGACATGGCGCCGGCCGCCGGCAGGAAGATGATGTAGACCTCCGGGTGGCCGAAGAACCAGAACAGGTGCTGCCACAGCATGGGGTCGCCCCCCTTGGCCGGATCGAAGAAGGGCCAGCCCAGCGCCCGCTCCATCTCCAGCAGCAGGGTCGACAGGATCACCGAAGGGAAGGCGATCACGATCATGCAGGCGAAGATCAGCATGGCCCAGGCGAAGATCGGCAGCTTGTCCAAGGACATGCCGGGCGCCCGGGTCTTCAGGACGCCGACGATGATCTCGATGGCGCCGGCGATGGCCGATATCTCGATGAAGCCGATGCCCAGCAGCCAGAAATCGGCGTTGATCCCCGGCGAATAGGTCATGCCGGTCAGGGGCGGATACATGAACCAGCCGCCGTTCGGGGCCAGGCCGAAGAACAGCGAGCAGAAAAAGGCCAGCCCCCCGACCAGATAGGCCCAGAAGGCGTAGGCCGACAGGCGCGGAAACGGCAGGTCGCGCGCGCCCAGCATCTGCGGCAAAAGCAGCACGCCCAGCGCCTCGACCGCCGGCACGGCGAACAGAAACATCATCACCGTGCCGTGCATGGTGAAGATCTGGTTGTAGGTCTCCTGCGCCAGGAAGCCCGTCATCGGCAGGGCCAGCTGGGTCCGCATCAGCAACGCCAGAACCCCGGCCAGCACGAAGAACAGCATGGCCGCGCCGACGTAATAGACGCCGACGTAGTTGTTGTTGATCGCGGTGATCCATTCCCACGGCTTGCGCGGGCCGCACCAGACCTCCTCCAGCTGCTCCAGCTCGCCCTCGGGCCGGGGCTCGGTGGTCGGAAAGCGTTTGTAGAGTTCGGTGTCGAACCCGGTTTCCGAACTCATTTCAGGCTTTCCAGATAGGCGGCGACGGCGCGCAGATCCTGACCCGCCAGCACCGGATAGGCGGGCATCCGGTTGCCGGGCTTGATGGCCTGGCTGTCGGAAATCCAACCGGCCATCGTGCCCTGATTGTTCGGCAGGATGCCCGCGCCCAGGGTCTGGCGCGACCCGACGTGGGTCAGGTCGGGACCGGCCAGGCCGTTGGCCTCGGTCCCGCGAATGGTGTGGCAGGCCGCGCAGCCCGAGGCGGCGAAGACGTCGCGTCCGCGCGCGATCAGGTCGGGCGTCTCCTGCGCCGAGACTGCCGGCCGGGCGCCCCCGCCTGGCGGTCGCGCCAGGCGGCGAACCGGGTCGGCTCATGTGCGACGACCACCAGCCCCATCAGCGCATGGGGCCCGCCGCAGTATTCGGCGCACTGGCCGCCATAGGTCCCCGGCCGATCCGCCTGCAGCCGCATGAAGTTGCGCCGGCCCGGGATCATGTCGGTCTTGCCGCCCAGGCGCGGGACCCAGAAGCTGTGGATCACGTCGGCGCTTTCCAGCTCGAACACCACCGGACGGCCGACGGGGATGTGCACCTCGTTGGCGTCCTGAAGGATCTCGCGCCCCTGGTCGTCCAGATAGGCGACGCGCCACCACCACATCTCGCCGGTGACGCGCACGCGCATCTCGCCGGGCCGGGGCGCATCGGCGATCCGGGCGGTGGTGTTCAGGCCATAGATCAGCAACCCCGTCAGCACCACGACGGGAAAGGCCAGGCCCGCCGTCCAGACCAGCCGCTCGCCGCCGACGCGCCGCTTCCATTTGCGCGGGCCGAACAGGGCCACGCTCAGGGCGGCCAGCACGATCGCCATGACCACCACGGACATGACGAACAGCACCCAGGCCACGGTGTGGATGGGGGCCGCGAACGGTCCGGCCGGATCGAGCACGGGCGGGGGCCAGCCGGCGATGCCGGGCGTCGCTTCAGTCGTCATCGAGCGAATACAGATAGGCCGCGACGTCGCGGGCTTGGTCGTGGGACAGGGGCATGGGCGGCATGGCGGTCTGGGGGTCCAGGGAAGGGGCGTCGATCAACCAGCGGATCAGGACGTCGGGCTGGTTGGGCAGGCGGCCGGCGATCATCGGCCGGGCGCCGAAGCCGGCCAGGTCGGAGGCGCTGCGCCCCCGGGGCCAGGCGACGTCGGGTATGCTGTGACAGGCGGCGCATCCGACCTGGTTCACCACGGCCAGCCCCCTGGCGGCGTCGCCCTGGGCCACCGGGCGCGGCAGATCGGCCTTGTCCACGCAACCCGCCAGCAGGCAAACGGCCGCCAGTACGGGCAGGCGCGTGATAGACGGCCCCCTCGTGCTTCGGCGCGCCTGCGTCGATCGTCTCATCCCGCCCCCAAAAGCTCGACCACACAATCCGCCATCCCCGCCGTGGTTCCCGGGTGCGACACGCCGTCCAGCGCCGCGGCCGGAACCTTCGCCATAGAGACGGGTTCGATGGGCGTGCGCCCGCCCCTCTCCCTCATCGGTCTGTCGTTCGGCCTGGCGGCGCTGGCCGGCTGCGACTCCACGCGCGGCCATACAGACGCGGCCTTCAGCGCCGACGGCCGGACCATCGCCATGAGCGGCGGCGCGGGCGGGGCGGCCAACGCCTGCTTCACCTGCCACGGACTGCAGGGACAGGGCGACGGGGTTTCGGCGCCCCGCCTGGCCGGCCTGGACGTCGGCTATCTGCAGAAGCAGATGGAGGACTACGCCTCGGGCCTGCGCCCCGACGACCAGATGACGCGCATCGCCAAGGCGCTGAACCAGACGGATCGCCGCGCCGTCGCCGCCTGGTACGCCGGCCTGCCCGCCTCGCCGCCCAATACGCCGCCTTCCGACGCGCCGCCCGCGCCGACGCCGGACGTCTATCTGACCGGCGATCCGTCGCGCGGGATCGTGGCCTGCGCCGCCTGTCACGGGGCGAACGGCGAAGGCGCGGGTCGCGGCGGCAATCCCCCGATCGCCGGCCAGCCCGCCGCCTATACGCTGGAGCAGATCGATCGCTGGAAATCGGGCGAGCGCCGCAACGACCCGCGCGGCGTCATGGCCGCCGCCGTCAGATCGCTTTCGGACCCAGAAGCCCGCGCCATAGCCCTTTGGCTGTCGACACGGCCCGCCGCTCAAGCGCCCGCCAGCGCCGCTGCCAGCGAGTCCGCTTCCGTGGACGCAGCGGCACGACCGGCAGCATCGCGTGAAACACGTCGTCCCGATCGATCAGATGGTGCTTGAGCGCCGCCCCCGCGTGGATCGGGATCATCAGCAGCAACGTCAGCACCATGCCCCAGTGCATCCATTCCGCCGCCGCCTCGATCGCCCATAGCTGGGTGTTCGACAAATCCTGAAACGGCAGCAAGGGCCAGGGGATCAGGCCGACCACCTCCAGATGGCGGGTGCGGTCCGTCGCCGAGATCATCGCCCAGCCCGTCAGCGGCAGGCCGAACAGGCAGATGTAGAAGACATAATGGGTGACGTGCGCCGCCCAGCTCTCCCAGCCCGGCTTGTCCGCGTCATTGACCAGGTCCGGCGCCATCAGCCGCCACGAAAGCCGCCCGATCACCAGCACCAGCATCAGCACCCCGACCGCGAAATGCACGTCATAGGCCCCGACCATGGCCGTGCCGACCGGCTGACGCCCCATCCAGAACCCCCAGCCGATCTGGAACGCCACCAGAGCGGCCATGGTCCAGTGAAAGCCGATGGCGACCGGGGAATAGCGCCCCTCGTCATGATGGCCCGCCGCCCATTCCAGGGCCTGCTGGAACAGCCGGGCGATCACGCCGCAACCTCGCGCGTCGGCCCCAGCATCCGCCCCAGCACCGCCAGGGCCGCGAACAGATAGAGCGCCGCCGCCGGCGCCCACATGATCAGGCCGGCCGCCTGCTGATCCTCCAGCGGCGTCATCCCCCAGGTCAGGGTGGTGTGGAAATGCGGCGCATAGACCGCCTGGCCGGCGAAGGTCAGGATCGCGCCCAGCAGGCCCATGGCCAGCATGGCGGCCAGCAGGCCCACCACCGCCGCCGGCGCCGAGGCCCGCCGCACCGTCGTCCAGAACCAGACGGCCGCGCCCAGCAGGCTGAGCTGCATCGCCCAATAGACCGCATCGTTCGACAAGGCCGCAGCATAGAGGCCCGGCGCGTGCCAGGCCCACAGCACCGCCGCCTGCGCCGCCGTCGCCAGGACCAGGCCGCCGCCTGCGCGCCGTCGCGCCGGCCCGACCGGCGCCGCCCAGGCCAGCAGGGGCGCGGCCACGCCGACCAGCAGGACATGATGCACGGTGCGGGCCGAGAACAGCGCCGAGCTGAGGGCGCACAGGGGCGAAACCAAACTGATCGCCAGAACCCCCGTCGCCGCCAGGCCGAACAGGCGCCGTCGCCCCTCCAGCCGCATCGCGATCACGGCCGAGGCCACGACCAGCACGCCCAGCAGCATCGGATCCAGGTTCCAGCGCCAGTCCCCGGCCAGGGGCGCCGGGCCGCAATAGGGCGTCCAGATCGGACCAGCATCCATGATCAACCCCTCGCCCGGACGGGCGTCCGCTCAAGCTACGCCTTGGCGAAAACCCTCCAGACCCGTCCGGTTCCGCCGCCGCGTGTCCGGGCGGGTGCGACACGACGTCTGGAACCGATCGCAGGCTTGGCGCACATCACCGATTCCCCGTCGTTGGCGACCCCGGCAGGACTCCAACCTGCGACCTCGGCTTTAGGAAAGCCTTGCTCTATGCGGCTGAGCTACGGGGCCATGGGCGATGA
Source organism: Brevundimonas sp. D3-1P (assembly GCF_055809335.1). Lineage (NCBI taxonomy): Bacteria > Pseudomonadati > Pseudomonadota > Alphaproteobacteria > Caulobacterales > Caulobacteraceae > Brevundimonas > Brevundimonas sp. D3-1P. The sequence continues at coordinate 3,006,854 of NZ_CM147908.1, read as the reverse complement.
CCTAGCGGCTCGCGCGCGGTTCGGGAAGCGGCGGCGGGGAAAAAACGGACGGGTTCCGCGGCGCCGGCGAACGGCGTTGTGGTTAAGGCGGCTTAACCTACCAGATGTCGCGGTGAACAAAGGGCGAATCGGGGCGAGTCAGCGATTCGGTCCCGATTCGTTTCGCGCTTGTTCCGCAAGCCCGGCTTGGCCGTTAACCGGGCGTGCAGGGGCGGCGTCAGAACAGGATCAGGTCGCCGGGATCGGCGGTCGGGGCGCGGTCCCCGGCGGGGCGCAGACGCGCGGCGAGATCGGCCAGCGCAACAGGATCGACGGCCTGGTCGGGGTCCGCCCCCTGACCGAGCGCGCGCAGCACGGCCGCCAGGGAGTCGAGGTTCTGGTTCAGGGCGTCCAGCCCCTGGGCCTGGATCAGGGCGGCGGGCCGGTCGGCGGCGGGGGCGTGGCGGACCAGCCGGGCGACCAGGGCTTCGACGGCCTCAACCTCGGCGCGGGCGCGGACCAGCTCGTCGGCGACGGCGGCCAGCAGTCGGGCCTGGTCGGGCGCGAGGGCCATTCTCAGAACAGCTCCAGCGCGCCGATCTCGGCGGGCGGGGCGACCGCGACGGGACGGGGGGCGACGGTGTCGGCGACGGCCCGTTGCAGCGCCCGGCCGCTGACCGGCCAGTAATGCAGGCGACGGCCGCCCTCGCCGCGCAGACTGCCGCCCACGACTGCAATGCCCTCGTCGCGCAGGAAGCGTTCGGCGAAGTCGGCGTTGGCGCGGCCGACGTCGCGCAGGGCGTCGAACATCCGTCCGCCGCCGAACAGCTTGGCCTCCAGCCGCTCGCGCCGGCCGCCGGCCTTGAGCAGGTCGTTGATCAGCAGCTCCATCGCATAGGCGCCGTAGCGGCGGCCCGCGTCGGTTCCCGCCCCCGTCCCCTCCGGCAGCAGGAAATGGTTCATGCCCCCCACCCCGGCCTGCGGATCGCGCAGGCACATGGCCACGCAGGAGCCCAGGATGGTGCTGAGGACGACATCGGGATCGGACGTGACGACATGTTCGCCCTGGCCGACGTGAACGCGCTTTTCCGCGCCGTCCCTCAGGGCGGCGAAGCTCATGTCAGGGGTCCGAACACGGCTTCCATCTTGCCCTTCAACTGGGCGACCGTGAAGGGTTTGACCAGATAGTTGTTGACCCCGAACTGGACCGCGCGCTGCACCAGTTCGCGGTCCGCGCGGCCGGTCAGCATGATGAAGGCGGTCTTGGACGTGGGCGGATGGGCGCGCACGGCCCGCAGCAGGCCCAGGCCGTCCAGGTTCGGCATGTTGTAGTCGGAAATGATCAGGTGGGCAGGCTTCACCACCACTTCGCGCAGGGCGATCTCGCCATCCGAGGCCTCGCGGATTTCGCGCACGCCGAGCTGCTGGAGGCTGGTGCGGACCAGCGAGCGCATGGTCATCTGATCGTCGACGACCAGGCAGTGGATGGCGGCGGCGGCGGGCATGGGACGCTCCCGGTCAGGCGACTGATCGTGCGGCCGGGTCGGCGCACAGTTCGAGAATGGCGGGGGCCAGGCGATGCAGCGGCAGTTGCCGCTCCACCGCACCTAGTTCGAAGGCGGCCTTGGGCATGCCGTAGACGACGCACGACGCCTCGTCCTGGCCCAGGGTGCGGCCGCCAGCCTGGCGCATGGCCAGCAGACCCCTGGCGCCGTCACGGCCCATGCCGGTCAGGATGACCCCCGTCATCGGGCGCTTCAGCCGCACGACGGAGTCGAACATCACATCGACCGAGGGGCGGTGGCCGTTGACCGGCTCGCCGGCCGTCAGGCGACAGCGCGGGACGACGCCGGGCGAGACCTCCAGGTGGGTCGCCCCGCCGGGGGCCAGATAGACATGGCCGGGCCTCAGCGGCGCCCCGTCCACGGCCTCGCTCACGCTCGGGGCGCAGACGCGGTCCAAACGGGCGGCGAAGCTGGCGGTGAAGGTCGCCGGCATGTGCTGGGTAACGACGGTGGCGGGACAGTCGGCGGGAAAGCCGCCCAGCACGGTCAGCAGGGCCTCGACCCCGCCGGTGGACGAGCCGATGGCCAGGACGTGGTCGGACGCGGGGCGATAGGCCTGGGGCGCCTTCGCGGCGGCGGGCGCGTCGCCGCGGGCGCGGACGCGCGAACGGGCGGCGGTCTTCACCTTGCCGATCAGCTCCTGGAAGGCGCCGACGCTGGCGAGCGCCGGCTTGGCCACCGCGTCCACCGCGCCGATCTCCAGCGCCGCCAGGGTCACGTCGGTCCCGGCCGCCGTCAGGGTCGAGACCATGACCACCGGCATGGGCCGCAGACGCATGATCTTTTCCAGGAACTCCAGCCCGTTCATATTGGGCATTTCGACGTCGAGGGTGACGACGTCGGGGTTCAGGGCCTTGATGGCAGCGCGCGCCTCGATGGGATCGGCGGCCGTCCCCACGACCTCGATCTCGGGGTCGGCCCTCAGGGCGGCCGAGATCAGGCCGCGCATGGTCAGGCTGTCGTCGACCACCAGGACGCGCACGGGGGTCATGCGGCCCCCAGGCGATAGGCGGTCAGGCCGGCGGTGCGCAGCTGGGCGGCGGCCGGGCCGGAAACGCGCTCGGAATGGCCGATGTAGAGGGTGGCGCCAGGCGTCATCAGGGGAATGAACCGCTTCCACACCCGCTCCTGGGTCGCGTCGTCGAAATAGATGACCACGTTGCGGCAGAAGACGACGTCGAACCGGCCCTTCATCGGCCAGTCGCCGATCAGGTTCAGTTCGCGAAAGGCGACCAGACGTTGCAGTTGGGGTCCGGCGGTCCACTGGCCGCGATCCGCGCGGTCGAAGTATTTGCGCCACAGGGCTGGGGGCGCAGGCTCCAGCGCCTCTTCGGAATAGGTCCCGTCGCGGCCCTGGGCGACCATGTTGGGGTCGATGTCGGTGGCCAGGATGCGCACGTCCAGATCCGCCGCTTCGGGCAGGACAGACAGGACGGTCAGGGCCATCGAATAGGGCTCCTGCCCGTTCGAGCAGGCGGCCGACCACAGACGCACGCGCCCGCCGGCGCGGGCGCGCGCGGCCAGGGCGGGCATCACCCGGTCGCGCAGGTCGTCGAAATGATGCGGCTCGCGGTAGAAGCGGGTGACGTTCGTCGTCAGGGCCGCCGTCATCTTCTGGCGCTCGTCCACGCCGTCCACGCCCTGAACCAGGGCGCAGTATTCGCGGAAGCTGTTCAGGCCCAGGGTGCGCAGGCGCTTGGCCAGACGCGAATAGACCAGGGCGGCCTTGCCCTCGTTCAGGGCGATGCCGGCGTGGGCGTGCAGCATTTCGGCGATGTGGCGGAAATCATCGGCTGTGAAGACGAATTCGCCTTCGACGAGGGATCCGCGGCCCGCGACGGCGGTCATGCGGCTTCGGCCTCGACCTGCGGCAGGATGTGGTCCAGTTCGATCAGGCTGATCATGCGCCCGTCGATGGAGAAGATGCCCTTGACGAAGGTCTTCACGCTTTCGCTGGCCACGTCGGGCGTGGGCTGCACGGCGGCGGCGCTCATCTGCAGGATGTCGGACACGGCGTCGACAAGCAGCCCCACCATCCGGCCCCCGATATGGGCGACCATGATGACGTGCCGCGCCGTCGGCTCGGAGGTTTGCAGACCGAACCGCGCGCCCAGGTCGATGATGGGCAGGACGGCGCCGCGCAGATTGATGACCCCCTTCATATAGCCGGGCGAGCGCGGCAGGGGCGTCGCGGGCGTCCAACCCCTGATCTCGCGCACCGACATGATGTCGACGCAGAATTCCTGGGCGCCGATGCGGAAGGCGATCAGTTCGCGCTGGGTGTCTTCGGCTTCGTTCATGGTTTAGCTCGCAAGCTTGAGGTCGGGGCGGGCCGCCTTGCGGCGCATGTCGCTGACAAGGACGTCGACGTCGAGGATCAGGGCCACGCGGCCGTCGCCCAGGATGGTGGCGGCGGCGACGCCTTCGACCTGCCGATAGTTGGTCTCCAGGCTCTTGATCACGACCTGGCGCTGGCCCTGGATGGCGTCGAACAGCAGGGCCGCCTGCTGGCCGCCCTCGGTCTCGACCACCACGGCGACGCCGCCGGTCGGGTCGATGGCGGTCTCGCTGAAACCCATCGTCAGGGCCACGTCGATCAGCGGCAGGAAGCGGTCGCGGAACCGGATGACCGGATCGACCCCCCCCACGCGATGCAGGTCGATGGCCTGGGGAGTCAGGCTCTCGACGATGGCCGGCAGCGGCGCGATCAGCGTCTGCCCGGCGGCGGCGACCACCATGCCGTCCATCACCGCCAGGGTCAGCGGCAGGCTGAGGGTGAAGGTCGATCCCTCGCCCGGAACCGAGCCGATGGCGATGCGGCCCCCCAGGGCCTGGATCGAGCGTTTGACCACGTCCATGCCGACGCCCCGGCCCGAGATGTCGGACACCGCAGCGGCGGTGGAGAAACCCGGCAGGAAGATCAGATTATCGATCTGCTCGTCGGCCAGCACGGCGTCGGCCGCGATCAGACCCTTGTCCACGGCGATCTTTCGTACGCGCTCGCGATCGATGCCCCGGCCGTCGTCGGCGATCTCGATGACGATGCGGCCCGAACGGTGCAGGGCGGCCAGGCGCACGGTCCCCTCGGCCGGCTTGCCTGCGGCGATCCGTTCATCGGGCGTCTCCAACCCGTGGTCGATGGCGTTGCGCAGCATATGGGTGATGGGTTCGGCCAGGCGTTCGACCACCGTCTTGTCGACCTCGGTGTCCTCGCCCGCCGTGACCAGACGGACCTGTTTGGCGGTCATGTCGGCGACCTCGCGCACAAGGCGCGGCATCCGCTGGAACACCGACTTCACCGGCTGGGCGCGGATGGCCATGACGCTGTCCTGGATCTCGCGCGTCAGAAGCTCCAGATCCTCCAGGCCCAGGGCGACGCCGGAGGACCGGGCCAGGCCGCTTTCCAGCACGCGCTGGGACAGCATGGCCTGCTGGATCACCAGTTCGCCCACGACGTTGATCAGACGATCCACCCGGTCCAGATCGACGCGGATCGTCACCGGCGCGGCGACGGGGGGCGCAGCGACGGCGGGCGGGGCGACGGGGGGCGGGGCGACGGGGGGCGGGGCGGGAGACGCGGCGACGGGCGCGGGCGTCTGGAGGGGCGGCGTCTGGAACGGCGGGGCGGCGGACGGTTCGGGCGTGGCGGCGACTTCGGCGACGGCGCTGGAGGCGCGGGCCAGCAGGGCGGCGATGTCCAGTTCGTCTTCGGCGGCAGAAACCTCGGCGAGGGCCAGGGCCGGTTCCGACGCGCCGCCCAGCGGGCTGATCGTCAGTTCGCAGTCGCTTTCGACGAAATCGAACACCTCGCGCACGGCGGCCTCCTCCACCGGGGCCGCCAGGTCGACGGTCCAGGTCAGACAGCCTTCCTCGACCGCCAGGGCGTCCAGGGTCGGCACGGCGCTGTCGTCCAGCACGACCTCGAGCGGACCCAGCCGTCCCAGTTCGCGCAGCAGAAGGCCGGTCTCGTTGGCGTTGGCGTACATCCGGCCCGTCGGCCTGAACACGACGCGCCAGCCGGTCGGCGCGGCGTCCACAGGTGCGGGCGCGACGGCCTCGTCCAGCGCCATGTCGAAGGCCATGGGGGTGAAGCCGAAATCGTCGTCCTCGTCCTCCATGGCGGGCGGCGCCTCGCCGCCGTGCGTCAGGGCTTCCAGTTCGGCGACCAAGGCGGCCGAGCGCGCCTCGTCCACCGGCGGAATCAGGCCCTGGGCGGCCTGGATGTGGTCGGCCAGCAGGTCGGAGGCGCGCAGCAGGGTCTTGACCGTGACGGCGTCGCAGGGTTTGCGGCCCGCGCGCAGTTCGTCCATCAAGGTCTCGAACACATGGGCGAACCGGACCAGGGCCTCCAGCCCGAACGCCCCCGCCCCGCCCTTGACCGAATGGACGGCGCGGAAGACGGCGTTGATCGTCTCCATGTCGGTCTGGCCCTGTTCCAGCAGCATCAGCTTGGCTTCCAGGTCCGCGAGCAGTTCGTCGCACTCCTGGAAGAAGGTGGCTTTGATGGATTCGAAGGCGTCCATGCGACGGGTCCGGCGGGCTTTGGCGGTCAGGCGGCGACGCGGCGAACGGCGTCGACCAGCTTTGCGGGGTCGAAGGGTTTGACGATCCAGCCGGTGGCCCCGGCGGCGCGCGCGCGCGCCTTCTTGTCCGCGTCGCTTTCGGTGGTCAGGACCAGGACAGGCGTGGCGCGATGGTTCGGATCGGCGCGCACGCCCTCGATCACGCCGAAGCCGTCCATGCGCGGCATGTTGATGTCGGTGATGACGACGTCGGCGCCGCGCGCGGCCAGGGTCTCCAGTCCCTCCACCCCGTCCACGGCCTGGATGACGGTAAAGCCCGCATCTTCCAGCGCCAGCAGGAGCATGTCGCGCATGGTGCGCGAATCGTCGATCGTCAGAACGGTCTTGGTCACGCCGCAGCCCCCTCGGTGATCCGCCCGGGCGCGCCGAAGGCCGCCCATTGTTCGCGCCAAGCCTGCGACACAGAACCTAACCTCAGGTTGACGCCATCGGCGTCCCAGGTGCGGGCGGCCGCCAGCAGGACCTGCAGGCACAGCCCCCCCAGCCGCTGGACGCCGGACGCATCCAGCATCAGGTCCCGGCCCCGGCGGGCCAGGAGTTCGGCCTTCAGCGGCGCGGCCGCCTTCAGGTCCAGTATGTCGGGCAGGATCAGGGTCTCGGCCATCAGAACTCCTCCCATCCGTCTTCTATGGGAGCGGGTTGCGGCTTCAGGGCGGCGCCGCCGCGACCCAGGGTCCTCAGGGCCGCGACCATGCGATGGGTCGGACGGGAGGCCGATGCGGGGGCGGCAGGCGCACGTGCGGCGACATGGGCGGCGGCGGGGGCTGCCGGCTGGCCCGCGCCGACGCGGAACCGGGCGACCGAGGCCTCGAGGCCTTCCGCCTCCTGGGCCAGGGAGTGGCTGGCGGCGGTCGACTGTTCGACCATCGCGGCGTTCTGCTGCGTCACCTGGTCCATCTGGTTCACCGCCGTATTGACCTGGGCCAGGCCCACGGCCTGTTCCTGGGCCGACGCGGCGATTTCGGCGACGAGGCTGTCGATCTCGGCCACCCGGTCCACGATCCGCCGAAGGGCCTCGCCGGTCTCGCCCACCAGTTTGACGCCAGCGCCGACCTGGCCGGTCGAGGCCGAGATCAGGGTCTTGATCTCCTTGGCCGCCTCGGCCGAGCGCTGGGCCAGGGCGCGCACCTCGGAGGCGACCACGGCGAAGCCGCGGCCGGCGTCCCCGGCGCGGGCCGCCTCGACCCCCGCGTTCAGGGCCAGCAGATTGGTCTGGAAGGCGATCTCGTCGATGACGCCGATGATCTGGCCGATCTGGGACGAGGAGGTCTCGATGGCCGTCATGGCCGACACGGCGTCGCGAACCACCACGCCGCTCTTTTCGGCGTCGCCGCGCGCGGCCTGGACCACGTCGGAGGCCTGGCGCGCGCCCATGGCGGTCTTGTTCACCGTGGCGGTGATCTGATCCAGGGCGGCGGCGGTCTCTTCCAGGCTGGCGGCCTGCTGCTCCGTGCGCCGCGACAGGTCGTCGGCCGCCTGACTGATCTCGCCCGCGCCCGAGCGGATGCCCGCCACATTGGCCGCCACCACCGCCACCGCCTGCTGAAGCTGGGCGATCGCGGCGTTGAAGTCGGCCTTCAACTGCGCGGCCTTGGGCGCGAACTCCGCCTCGATCCGATGCGTCAGGTCGCCATTGGCCATGGCCGAAAGCCCTTGAGCCAAGGCCTGGATCGCCACGCGGTCCGCCTCGGCCTCGCGCGCCTTTTCCGCCTCGCTGGCGGCGCGCTCCTGCTCGCTCGACGAACGCTGGGCGGCGGCCTCCTGCTCGACCCGAAGCTTGTCGACGGCGGCGTCGCGGAAGGCGACGATGGCCTGGCCCATCTTGCCGAACTCGTCCTTGCGGTCGGCCCCGACGATCTGGATGGCCGTGTCGCCGGCCATCAGCCTCTGCATATGGCCGATCATGACGAAGATCGGGCGGACGATGGCGCGGGTGGTCACGAAGCCGACGGCGAGAGCCATCACAAGGGCGGCGGCCAGCCCGACGAAGACGCCGATCAGGGCGGTGCGCGACGCGCTCTCCTGCGCCTCGCGCGCGGCTTCGAGGGCGACCGCGTTGGAGGCCTTGATCTCGTCCACGGCGGCTTCCAGCGCGCCCATGTGGACGTCGGCGGCGCCCGCACGGCCGACCATCCCGACGGCTTCGGCGGCGCGTCCCGCGCGCATCAGTTCGGCGCTGCCCTGCGCGACGTCCCTGTACCAGACGGCGTTCGCCGCGATCGCCTTGTCGATCGGCGCGGCGCGGTCGGCGGGCAGATCGGCCTTCAGCGCCTGCATCGCCTCCAGGAATTTGGCGCGGTGTGCGTCGACCCGCTCGATATAATAGGGATCCTGCGACAGCAGATAGCCGCGCAGGGCGTTCTCCTGGCGGGCGATGTAGAATTCGGCCGTGGCGGTGTCGCGGTTGGCCTTGTTCTCGACGCTGCGCCGATCGCCGGCGGCCTCCAGCCGCATCACGCTGGACAGGACCACCACGCCCATCACGGCGATGGCCGCGAGCACCAGGCCGAAGGCCACGAACAGCTTTCGGCCGACCGGCATGTTCTCGATAAACTTCAACTCGCATCCCCCGATTGGCGCGTCATTCAGAGCGAATAGGCCACGGCCCCGAAACGCCGGCGGGCCGCGGTCGCTGACGGCGGGATTATGCGTCCCAAGGATGAGGCGATGATTAATGCGATCGGCGAAGCCGACGGCCGCCGTCCGAAACGCGAAAAGACACGGCGAGAAGAAGCGTCTCGGCGCCGCTTGAGCCGACGGGGAATCGTCGCCACCTTAGCCCGGTCATGAGCGACCGCTCCGCAGGCCTGGCTCCCTCCCGCGTCACCGCGGTCCTGGGGCCCACCAACACCGGCAAGACCCATCTGGCGGTCGAGCGGATGCTGGGTCACGCCTCGGGCATGATCGGCCTGCCGCTGCGGCTTCTGGCGCGCGAAATCTACGAGCGGATCGTGCGCCAGCGCGGGGCCTCAGCGGTCGCCCTGATCACCGGCGAGGAGAAGATCGTCCCGCCTCGCCCCCACTATTTCGTCTGCACCGTCGAGGCCATGCCGCTGGAGCGGTCGGTCGAGTTCCTGGCCATCGACGAGATCCAGCTGGTCGCCGACCCCGAACGCGGCCACGTCTTCACCCAGCGGCTGCTGCACGCGCGCGGCCGGTTCGAGACAATGTTCCTGGGCGCCGGGACCATGGAGCCGCTGATCCGCCGCCTTGTCCCGGACGTGGAGATCGTGACGCGGGATCGGCTGTCCACCCTGTCCTACGCCGGGTCCAAGAAGCTGACGCGCCTGCCCCGCCGCAGCGCCATCGTCGCCTTCTCGACCGAGCGGGTCTACGCCATCGCCGAACTGATCCGGCGCCAGAGGGGCGGGGCGGCCGTGGTGATGGGCAGTCTGTCGCCGCGCACCCGCAACGCCCAGGTGGCCCTGTATCAGTCGGGCGAGGTGGACTTCCTGGTCGCCACCGACGCCATCGGCATGGGGCTGAACATGGACGTGGACCATGTCGCCTTCGCGGGCCTTCGCAAGTTCGACGGGCGGCGGACCCGCTGGCTGCACGCCCACGAGATCGGCCAGATCGCCGGGCGGGCCGGCCGCCACCTGCGCGACGGAACCTTCGGCGTCACGGCCGAGGCGGAGGATCTGGACCCCGATCTGGTCGAACAGGTGGTCGAACACCGTTTCGATCCGGTCGAGGCGGCGGAGTGGAGGAACGCCCGGCTGGACTTCGACACCCTGCCCGACCTGTTGCGGTCCTTGACGGTGACGCCCCAGCGTTCGGGACTGAGCCTGACCGCCGAGGCGCTGGACGAGACCCTGCTGCGCCGCCTGATCAAGGACGAGGCGATCGCCCGGATCGGCCGGTCGCGCGGGGCGGTGATGCGGCTGTGGGAAGCCTGCCAGCTGCCCGACTTCCAGAAGACGACGCTGGACGAGCACGCGCGCCTGGCCAAGGACGTCTTCACCGCCCTGACCGGAAAGCGCGGACGGCTGGCCGACGACTGGATGGCGCCGCGCTTCGCCGAGGTCGATCGCGACGACGGCCAGATCGACCAGTTGTCGGCGCGGCTGTCGGCGGTGCGCACCCTGTCCTACATCGCCAACCGTCCCGACTGGGTCCACGACGCCAAGGGCTGGCGCGACAAGACCCGCGCGCTGGAGGACCGGCTGTCGGACGTGCTGCACGAACGTTTGACCGCGCGCTTCGTCGACCGCCGGACGACGGCCCTGATGCGCGCCCTGAACGTGCGCGAGGACGCCTTTGCGGGCGTGGCGGACGACGGCGAGGTCACGGTCGAGGGTCAGGTCGTCGGCCAGCTGGAGGGCGTGCGCTTCCAGATGGAGAAGGGATCGTCGGCGCTGGAGGACCGCACCCTGCGCCAGGCCGCCGTGCGCGCCGTGACGCCCGAGATCAACCGGCGGCTGGGGCGGCTGGCGGCCGAGGCGGACGACGCCTTTTCGGTCGCGCCGGACGGGGCGGTGCTGTGGCGCGGCGTGCTGACGGCGCAGATCATGGCCACGCCGCAGGGCGCCGATCCCTTCTCGCCGTCCGTCCGGCTGCTGGGCGAACTGGGGCCGACGCCGGCGCGCGAGCGGGCCAGGCGGCGCATCGAGGCCTGGCTGGCGACCGAGGCCGGCCGGGCGCTGCGCGATCTGCGTCGCCTGCGCCAGGCGGTGGAGACCGGCGCCCTGAAGGGCCTGCCGCGCGGGATCGCCTTCCGCCTGATCGAGGCCGGGGGCCTGATCGACCGGCGCGAGGTGGAGCGCGACCTGGCGGCGCTCAGCCAGGTCGAGCGGCGCACGCTGAAGACCTTCGCCATCCGCGTCGGCGTCCATTCGGTGTGGCTGCCGGGCCTGCAGAAGCCCCGCGCGCGGCATTTCGCCCAAGCCTTCGTCGCCGCCCCCCTGATCCCGGCCACGCCCGATCCGATTTCCGCGCCGGCCGAACCGCCCTCGGCGCGCCTGTTGGCGGCGCACGGCCTGCGCCAGGCGGGGCGCTGGCTGATCTCCGTCGATGCGCTGGAGAAGATGGCCGCGCTGCGCGGGGCCAGTCACGGCCGGCTGTCCGAAGAGGCCCTGACCGATCTGGGCTGGAGCGCCGATCAGGCGAAACAGATCGTCGCCGCCCTGAAGACCGAGCGCGCCCGCCGGCCCGACAGGCCGGGCGCGGCGCCCCGGCCGGTGAAGGATTCGCCCTTCGCGGCCCTGGCCGTGCTGACGGCGCCGCCCGCCCGCGCCAAACGCCGCCGCTCCCGCCGAAAGGCGAAGGTTTGAGCGAGGACGCCTGCCGCATCGACATCTGGCTGTGGCGCGCGCGGTTCGTGAAGACGCGGGGACTGGCCGCCGATCTGGTCGAACGCGGCGCGGTGCGGTTGACGCATCATGGGCGCGAGACGCGGCTGGACAAGGCCAGCCGCTGCGTTCACGTCGGCGACCTGCTGACCTTCGCCCGGGACGGGCGCGTCACCAGCCTGCGCGTGGAAGCCTTGGGAGACAGGCGCGGACCCGCCGAGGAGGCCCGCGCCCTCTACGCCCTTACGTCTTGAGGGCGCGATCTGCGCGAAAGCGCGACAGCCCTACTTTTGAATCACGAACTCGCCTTCGATGTGCAGCTTCACCTCGTCGGACACGGCCGGCAGGGCGTAGTTGATGCCGAAGTCCGAACGCTTGATGGTGGCTTCACCGTCGAAGCCGGCCTTGTAGGCGCCCATGACCGTTCCGGCGGCGTTGAACTCGACCTCGATGGTGACGGGCTTGGTCACGCCCTTCAGCGTCAGGTCGCCGACCACGGTCGCCTCGTTGGGGTCGGACGGATCGACCGTGACCGAACGCGACACGAAGGTCGCCGTGGGGTGGTTGGCGGTGTCGAAGAAGTCGGCCGTCTGCAGGTGACGCTTCAGCGCCTCGTCGTTCGGCGCCACGTCGGTCAGCGGGATGGTGGCCGTCAGGGTCGAGGCCGACGGATTGGCCGGGTCCAGCTTCAGCTGGGCCTTCACGTTCACGAACTGGCCCGTATAGGTCGACAGGCCGAAGTGATCGACCGACCAGGTGATCTTGCCGTGGCTGGATTCCAGTTCGTAGTCGCCGGCGGTGACTTCGGCCGGGTTCTTGGTCAGGGCGGCCTGGGCGACCACGGCCCCGCCGGCGGCGAGGCTGAGGGCCAGGGCGCCGGCCAGGGCGTATTTCATGAAGGGCGTGCGCATGGGATGTCCTTTGAAGGAAGATAGATATGCAATCAACACAGTTGCGATTAAGCCTGACGGTTGTCAAGTCTCGACACGGCGAGTTTGAGAACGTCTCTCGGCTTAAGCCCCGCTGTTGACAGTTGGTTGCGTGGCCGCCATGTCGCAGGCCTCCCGCCCACAGTTCGACGCCCGCTCTTCGCCCAATGACCTACATCGTCACCGACGCCTGCGTGAAATGTAAGTTCATGGACTGCGTCGAGGTGTGTCCGGTGGACTGCTTCTACGAAGGCGAGAACTTCCTGGTCATCGCGCCCGACGAATGCATCGACTGCGGCGTGTGCGAGCCGGAATGCCCGGTCGACGCCATCGTGCCCGACACCGAGGACGAGCCGGACGGCAAGTGGCTGCAGATCAACGCCGAATACGCCAAGGTCTGGCCCAACATCACCGTCAAGGGCACGCCCCCCGCCGATCGCGAACAGTACGAACGCGAGACCGGGAAATACGAGAAATACTTCAGCCCCAAACCGGGCAAGGGGTCCTGAACCCCGGCCACGCCGCGACCAAGCCTTGCCGCAAGTCCACGTCCGCCTTGTGGACGTTTTGAAATTCCGCAGATTTGTGATAGGTTCTGTTTCATTGGATCGGGCGGTCCGCGAAACCTTCGCGCCGCCCGTGTTTGCGACAGAATCCCGCCCATGGACGGGATCGGCCAGAGGTTTGGTGATCCGTTTCCGCATTTGACGCCCAGCATTGTCCGACCGACGGCGCGATCCGGCGGGCGAGACCCTGTTGGCGTTCGACGCGCCTTCGCTTCGCCCGTCCCTGACCGGGAAAGGACGAATATGACGAGCAAGACTGGTCTGGAGTTCAAGGTTGGCGACGCGGTCGTCTATCCCGCGCACGGCGTCGGCAAGGTGGCGGCGATCGAGACGCAGGAAGTCGCCGGCATGTCGCTGGAAGTCTATGTCGTGACCTTCGACCACGAGAAGATGACCCTGCGCGTCCCGACCAAGAAGGCCGTGACGGCGGGCCTGCGCTCGCTGGCCGCCGACGATGTCGTGACCAAGGCCCTGACCACGCTGAAGGGCCGCGCCCGCATCAAGCGCACCATGTGGTCGCGCCGCGCCCAGGAATACGAGGCCAAGATCAACTCGGGCGACCTGATCTCCATCGCCGAGGTGGTCCGCGACCTGCACCGCGCCGACACCCAGCCGGAACAGTCCTATTCGGAGCGCCAGCTCTATGAATCGGCCCTGGACCGCATGGCGCGCGAAGTCGCCGCCGCCAACAAGATCGACAAGGACGCCGCCGTCGAACTGCTGGCCAAGTCCCTAAGCGCCAAGAAGCCGATCCCGACCGCCGAAGCGGCCTGAGGTCGAGGCGAAACCGACGAAAGGCCCCGGAGCGATCCGGGGCCTTTTCGTTTGACCGACATCAAGGCGCGACCGGCGCCGTTCTGGCTCCCTGCCTACCGAAGGAGCCGATCATGACCGACGCCGCCGAAGCCCAGGACCAGCCGCTGGGGTTTCATCACATCCGTCTGGAACTGGCGCGCGAGCCCGGCCATCCCCAAGGCGACGCCGAGATCGGCTACGACATCCTGGCGCCGCTGGACGACGAACGCCGGCTGAACGCCGCCATCTGGCGCGCGGCGCCCGAGCGGTGCCGCGTCAGGCGGTTTTTCCACGGGGCGACCATGACCTTCGGGCGGCTGCGCCACGCCGCTCCCGACCGCTGGTTCCTGGATTTCGAGCCGGGGCAGGCCGACGATGTTCGCGGCTTCCGCCTGGCGGACGAGCGGTTCCGGGTCGGCGAATATGTCAGCCTGACCCAGGGCGCCGACACCCAGACCTATGTCGTCGCCCGGGCCGAACCCGTCTAATCCTCCTGGGCCTCAGAAATACTGGGCGTTCGCCGGGCACTGGGCGCTGAGGCGGCGCGCGGTGATGCTGGCGGGAATATAGGGGGTGCCGCGCACCAGCTGGGCGCCGCCGCGGAAGCTGAAGCTGGTGTCGGCATAGGTCCCGTTCAGGCGCACGGCGATGCGGCGGCCCTTGCGGTCCTGGCAGGTCCCCTCGAACCGGGCGTTGCCGTTCCCGACCGCGCGCGTCGGATAGGTGCAGCGCCACCTGTTGGTCGACAGGCCGCCGAAGAAGCGATTGATCTCGCTGGGACGCACGCACCGCTGTTCGGTGTCGCGCTGGCCCAGGGCGCTGGTGGTGTATTCCCAATAGCCGGGCAGGACTTCGGACTGGGCGGGGGTCTGGGCGGGCGCCAGGGCCGGGGCGGCCAGCATGACGCCGCCGGCCATCACCGGGGCCAGGACGGCGAGCGCCCTCTTGGGCAGGCGGTCGATCAGCGACGGACGGGACATGGCGGCCTTCTGTTCAGCGGAGGTGTTCATGATATGGGTCATAGCGAGGCGATTTGAACGAGGCCTGAACGGCGATGTTCCCCGGATTGCGCCCCATCGACGAAGGATCGGCCGTTCCGGTCCAGACTCGACTTGACGCCGAACCGCCTCTTCCCTTATACGGCCCCTCTCGCGCGGGCTGGTTCCCGCGCGCAACTGTTTCATGCGTCTGCTCCCACGGTTGGGGGCGAACGCCGCACCTTAAGGATCTGACGATGTCGCGTCGTTGCGAACTCACCGGTATCGGCCCGATGGTCGGCCATAACGTGAGCCACTCGAACATCAAGACCAAGCGCCGCTTCCTGCCGTCGCTGAAGACGGTCAAGGTCACTTCGGACGCCTTGGGCCAGACCTTCAGCCTGCGCATCTCGAACGCCGCCCTGCGCACCCTGGACTTCAAGGGCGGCCTGGACGCCTTCATCGTCAAGGCCCGCGACGAGCAGCTGTCGATCGCCGCCCAGCGCATCAAGCGCCAGGTTCGCGCCAAGCTGGCTGAGCAGGCCGCCGCCTAAGCTGCGACGCTATTCTTATTCTGGAAAGGCCGGTGGAAACGCCGGCCTTTTTCTTTGCGCGCCGTCCTGGCCGCGCTAGCCTTGTCGCCAGACCGAAGGGGAAAGTCCGATGCGCATCAAGGCCCTGTTCGCCGCCGCCAGCCTCACGGCCCTGACCGCCCTGACGGCTTGCGCGACCGCGCCCCGGCCGCCGGCCCCGACGGCGCGCGAATCGACCGGCTTCACCCTGGCCACCGACCAGCCGCTCACGCCTGAACAGAGGGCGATGCGGTTCGACAAGGCCGATCTGGCGATCAGGATCATTCCCGCCGACAAGGCCATCGACGCCGTCGCCGTGCTGGACTTCACCGCGACGGCCCCGCTGGACCGGCTGGCGGTCGAGCTGGATACGCTTTTGACCATCTCCTCGGTGAAGGTGGACGGGGTCGAGGTTCCCGCCGACCGCTGGTCCAACCCGGAGGGGCGGCTGACGGTCGCCCTGCCCCGCCCGCTGGCGGCCGGACAGAAGACCGCCCTGCGCATCGCCTACGCCGGCCAGCCGCGCGTGGCGCCCCGCGCCCCATGGGACGGCGGCTTCGTCTGGTCCACGGCGCCGACGGGCGAACCCTGGATCGCCACGGCCGTCCAGGGCGAGGGCTGCGACATCTTCTGGCCCTGCATCGACAGCCCGCACGGCGAGCCGGGCCGGGTCGACCTGCACATCACCGTGCCGTCCGACCTGTCGGCGCCGTCCAACGGCCGTTTCCTGGGCAAGGTCGATCACGGCGACGGCTGGACCACCTGGAACTGGTCGGCGAAATCGCCCAACACCTACGCTATCGCCCTGAACGTCGGTCCCTATGAAGAGGTCGCGGGCGAATATCGCAGCCGCTTCGGCAACACGATCCCCATGGCCTACTGGCATCTGAAGTCGGACGCGCCGGAACAGGTCCAGGCCCTGTTCGCCCAGTTCCCGAAAATGCTGGACTTCTTCGAGGCCACAGTCGGCCCCTATCCCTTCGGCGACGAGAAGATGGGGGTGGTGGAGACGCCGCACCTGGGCATGGAGCACCAGACCATCAACGCCTATGGCAACGGCTACAAGATCGACGGCCGGGGCTACGACTGGCTGTTGCAGCACGAGTTCGCCCACGAATGGTTCGGCAACCAGCTGACCAACCAGAACGCCGACGACATGTGGCTTCACGAAGGCCTGGGCAGCTACATGCAGCCGCTCTATGCGCGCTGGCTGCTGGGCGACCGCTACATGCAGCGCGAACTGGCCAATCAGCGCGAAGGGCTGATCAACAAATTTCCCGTCGTCTCGGGCGCGCCCAAGACCGAGGACGAGGTCTACAAGGGCGACGTCGGACCGGGCGCCGACATCTATTCCAAGGGCTCGCTGATCAGCCATTCCCTGCGCATGCTGATCGGGGACGCGGCGTTCCACGAGGCGCTGACGCGGCTGGTCTATGGGCGGCCCGATCCGAGGCCCGGCGCCTTCGCCCCGCTGTATCGTTCGACCGGCGACTTTCTGGAGATCGTCAACACCGTCACGGGCCAGGATTACGGCTGGTTCTTCCGCGGCTATCTCTACAACGCGGCCCTGCCGGTGCTGAACCAGACGGTGGAGGATGGGGTGCTGCGGCTGGACTGGACGACCGGCGACGGGGCGGCCTTCCCCATGCCGGTGGAGGTCGAGATCGACGGCCGCGTCCAAACGGTGGCCATGACGGGCGGCCGGGGGTCGATCCCGGTTCCGGCCGGCGCCCATGTCCTGATCGACCCGCAGAACAAGGTGCTGCGCCAGATGGACGTGATCGACGCCCTCCAAGCCTACAAGGCGGCCCGCGCAAAGGCTGGGTAGCCGCTCATCCCGGGAAAGCGGGGCCTCGCGTTCTGGCGTTCAAACGCAGACAGAAGGTCCGCGCCTCGCCTCGCACAGGAACTGGACCTCGCCTTCGCGAGGATGGCCGGAAGGTCGAGACCTAACCCTTTGACCTGCCCTTGAAGCCGTCCTTCTTGAAGCCGGGCTTGGCCTTGAACGGCTTCTTGGCGAAGGGTTTGTCGCCCGCCGGCTTGCCGCCGTCGGCTTTCGGCGCCCAGGGCTTCTTCTTGAACGGCGGGCGGGCGTCGCCCTCGGCGTTGTCGGCGCGCTTGTAGGGGGTCTTCTTGAACGGGCGGTCGCCGTCCTCGCGCGGCTTGCCGGCGAAGCGGCTGGCTTTCATCGAACCGGGCGTCGGAGCTTCCGACGGCGTGATCTTCACCTCGTCCCTGGAGGCGGCGACGGCTTCGCGGAAGGCCTTCTCGTGGGTCTTGGCGACCTCGAACCGCGTCTCTTCGGGGAAGGTGCGGATGGCGCCGATCTGGGGCTTGGAGATGCCGCCGATGCGGCAGATCAGCGGGATCAGCCATTTGGGGTCGGCGTTCTTGTTGCGGCCCACGTCCAGACGGAACCAGACCACGTCGTCGGCGCCCAGGCGCTCGCCCGGCCAGGGCTGGGCGGCCGTACCGTCGTCGTTGCGCACCATGCGATCGCGCTTGCCAGGGCCGCGATCGGCGCCCGGATCGGACAGTTCTTCCGGCGCCGGCTGCTCCTTGCGCAGCAGGCGCACCAGGGCGGCGGCGATCTCGTCGGGCGTGCGCTCGGCGATCATCCGCCTGGCCACGACCATGTCCTCGTCGGACACCTCGGCCTCGAAGTGCGAGGGCGACAGCAGCCGATCCTCGTCGGCCTTTCGGATCTCGTCGAAGGTCGGGGCGCCGGACCAGACGGCCTCGATCCCGGCCTCGTCCATCAGGCGCTCGGCCTTGCGGCGGCGCGAATGCGGGACCAGCATGACCGAGACGCCCTTCTTGCCCGCCCGCCCGGTGCGGCCCGAACGGTGCAGCAGGCCGGCGCGGTTCATCGGCAGTTCGGCGTGGATGACCAGACCGAGGTCCGGCAGGTCCAGGCCGCGCGCGGCGACGTCGGTGGCCACGCAGACGCGGGCGCGGCCGTCGCGCAGCGATTGCAGGGCGTCGGTGCGCTCGCGCTGGCCCATCTCGCCCGACAGGCTGACGGTCGAGAAGCCGCGCTCCAGCAGCGAGGACTGCAGGTGACGCACGCTGTCGCGCGTCGAGCAGAAGACCATGGCCCGCGGCGCCTCGAACCAGCGCAGGGTGTTGACCACCGCATGTTCGATCTCGTTCGGGGCGATGCGATAGGCGCGATATTCGATGTCGGCGTGCTGGCGCGACTTGTCGGTCGCGTCGATCCGCACCGCGTCCTTCTGGTAGCGTTTGGCCAGGGTGGCGATGTCGCGCGCGATGGTGGCCGAGAACAGCAGGGTGCGGCGGCTCTCCGGCGCCTGGTCCAGGATGTGTTCCAGGTCTTCGCGGAAGCCCATGTCCAGCATCTCGTCGGCCTCGTCGAGAACGGCGACCTTCAGTTCGGACAGATCCAGGTTGCCCCGGTCGATGTGGTCCTTCAGGCGGCCGGGCGTGCCGACGACGATATGGACGCCGAAGCTCAAGGCGCGGGCTTCGCGACGCGCATCCATGCCGCCGACGCAGGTGGCGATCTTGGCGCCCGAGTCGGCGTACAGCCATTGCAGCTCGGCCGCGACCTGCATGGCCAGTTCGCGCGTTGGGGCGATCGCCAGGCAAAGCGGCGCGCCGCCGGGCCCGAAGATCGGCTTGTCGCCCAACAGGGTCGGCGCCGCCGCCAGACCGAAGGCCACCGTCTTGCCCGATCCGGTCTGGGCCGAGACCAGCAGGTCGCGCTCGGCGTGTTCGCCCTCCAGCACGGCGGCCTGGACCGGGGTCGGCTCGGCATAGCCCTTGTTGATCAGGGCGCGGTCGAGCGCGGGGTGGACGGCGGGAAAGGGCATGGGAAACCTGGGCAAACGGACAAGGGCGGTCGCCGAAACGACCGCGCCCGGCCGAGGTCAGACCTCAGGCCGGGCGAATGGCGACGCTCTATACACGGATAAAGGCTGAAGCGGGGCGGAAAACGCCGTTCACCCTGTTCCTTCAGGCGATGTTGACCCGAAAGCCGCAGTTTCGACGACGGAACATCCCGGTTTCCGCCCCGCCCGGAGCCCGACCATGCAAGTCCTGTCCATCGCCGCCGCCGGAATGATGAACGCCCAGGCCCGTTTCGAAGACAGCGCGCGCCGAACGGCCCAGTGGCCGCTCGACGCCCTGGCCGAGGAAACCGTCGAGCGGATCGAAGCCAAGACCGCCTTCACCGCCAACGCCGCCGTCGCCCGAACCGCCGACGACATGACCGGAACCCTGCTGGACATCCTGGCCTGATCCGCGCCCCTCACCCCGCCTTCTCCGGCAGGATGAAGAAGCCCACGAAACGGTCGAACACGGCCCGATCGCCGGTCAGGGTCATCGCCCCCTCGGCCTCGAAGGCGGCGGGGGGGACCTTGCCGTACACACAGGCGGCGGCCAGCGGCGGCTGGGTCGTCAGAATCACATCGGCGGCGTCAGCCGCATCGCGCCGGGTCGTGATCGTTCCATTCTCGATACGCACGACAAACGCTTCCTCGCCGAAGACGAAACCCAGGCTCATCGTCGCATCCCCGGCCAGGACCGGATCGAACATCGTCTCGAACGACATCATCAGGGAGACCGCGCTGATCGGCAGGGTCGGGTCGTGCAGGGGCGAGCGCGCCGCCCAGCGCCCCAGCACCATGAACACCGGCTTGATCTCATAGCCCCAGTCGGTCAGCTCATAGACCTGGACCGAGGCGGGCGGGGCCAGCCTGCGTCGCCGCAGCACGCCCGAGGCCTCCAGACCCTCCAGCCTCTGGGTCAGCACATTGGCCGAAACGCCGTGCAGGTCCTTCTTCAGGTCCCCGAACCGGCGCGGCCCCATCATCAGTTCGCGCACCACCAGCAGCGCCCAGCGTTCTCCGATCAAATCCAGCCCGTGGGCCGCCCCGCAGGCGTCGTGATAGCGTCGGCCCGCCTTCACGGTTATTTTTTCTAACTTCATGGTTGACTATAATAATGTCGGGGAGCAGGCTGCGCAAATAACAAGAAGAGGAAACGCCGTGCCCCAGCTGATCTTCATCAACCTGCCGGTCGCCGACCTGGCCCGGTCCATCGCCTTCTACGAAGCGGTCGGCGCGACCCGGAACCCCGTCTTCAGCGACGAGACCGCCGCCTGCATGGTGATCTCCGACGTGATCCACGTCATGCTGCTGACCCACGACAAATGGCGCACCTTCACCGACCGCCAGATCCCGGACGCCCAAGCCTCGGCCCAGGTCCTGCTGTGCCTGTCGCAAGACAGCCGACCGGCGGTGGATGCTGTGGTCGGCCGGGCCGAACGGGCCGGCGGCGGGCCCGACCCCACCCCGACCCAGGACCACGGCTTCATGTACGGCCGCAGCTACGCCGACCCGGACGGCCATATCTGGGAAGTCATGTGGATGGACCCCGCCGCCGTCGGCGGCGAACCGAAATGACCGACAAGATCGTCCCCTGCCTGTGGTTCGACGGCGACGCCGAGGCGGCCGTCGGCTTCTATGTCTCGCTTCTGCCCGACAGCCGGATCACGGCCGTCAACCGCTCGCCCGTCGACACGCCTTCGGGCCCGGCGGGATCGGTCTTGACCGTCCAGTTCGTGCTGGCGGGACGGGACTATCTGGCGCTGAACGGCGGCCCGGCCTTCAGCTTCGACGAGGCCGTCTCCTTCATGGTCATGACCGAGGACCAGGCCGAGACGGACCGGCTGTGGAACGCCCTGACCGCCGACGGCGGCCGCGAAAGCGACTGCGGCTGGCTGAAGGACCGCTGGGGCCTGTCGTGGCAGATCACGCCGCGACGCCTGATGAACCTGATCACCGATCCCGATCCCGCGCGCGCCGGGGCCGCCATGACGGCCATGATGACCATGGGCAGGATCGACATCGCCGCGCTGGACCGCGCGGTCGCGGACCTTTGAAACCCCAAGACGGAGACGACCGATGACCTATGTGACCGGCTTCCTGACCCCGGTGAAGACGGCGGACAAGGACCGCTATATCCGTTCCGCCGAAAAGGCCTGGCCCCTGTTCCAGAAATACGGCGCCCTGTCGCATGTGGAGACCTGGGGCGTGGATGTGCCCGACGGCAAGCTGACCAGCTTTCCCCTGGCGGTGAAGCTGGAACCGGGCGAGGTCGTGGTCTTCTCCTGGCTGACCTGGCCCGACCGCGCCACCGCCGACGCCTGCTGGTCGAAGATGGAGAACGACCCCGGCTTCGCCGACATGGACATGCCGTTCGACGGCAAGCGGATGATGTGGGGCGGCTTCGAAACCGTCTTTTCGGCGTAGGACGCCATCGGCGCGCCTCAGCGCCGCGCCGCCTTCAAGGCCGAGAGCAGGGTCTTGCGGCGTTCCGCATGGGCCCGTTCCAGCGCGGCCTGCTCGTCCTGCAGGGCCTTCAGCCGGTCGGCGAGGGCCGCCTCCGCCTCGCCATGCTCGGCGTCCAGGGTCTCCAGTTCGGCCTCCAGCCGCGCGATCTTTTCACGCCGCGCCTTGGACGGACCGGCGGCCTTCTTCGGCGCGGCCGCCTTGCCGATCTCGCCGACATCGATGATCAGGCCGCGCTCGATCACCTCGCCCGGCGCCGCCAGGGCCGCTTCATAGTCGGGACCGCCGTCAAGTTCGCTGGCCAGGCCGGTGGCGAACAGATCCTGGCGGGAGCCCCAGGCTTGGAGCGCCTTCGGTCGGGAGCTGGCGGCCACCGTGAAGGCGTGGAACCCGTCCGACCAGGTGAAGACCTTCAACCGTTTCGCCACGCGCCGCTCCTTCCAGCGACCGACTCTGGCCGCGCCTCAGCGGCAGAAACGCGTGTCGGTGGCTTCCAGATGCAGGTGGTCGTGGTGGACGGCGTTGTAATCGGGGCTCAGCGTCGTGCCGAAGATGCGGCAGGCGTCGTCGCGGATGCGCCTCAGGAACCGCGCCTCGGGCGTGTCGCCCGACCAGTCGCGCGTCACCGTGATGCGCCGCCCGTCGCGCAGCCGCACGCCGGCGAAGTCCAGGGCCGCCGCCTGGGAATGGGCGCTGATGCGGTTCGATCCGACGCCGTTGTTCACATTGCGGCAGGCGTAGGCCCCCATGTGGTCGATCTGCACCACGTCGGAGCCCAGGATCTCGCGCGCCGCCGGCTCCAGCGACTGGCGCCGCCAGATGCTCAGCGCCAGGGCCGTCTGGCAGGTCATCTCCACGTCGCCCGGCGCCATGCGCGCCACCGTTCCCAGGTCCGCGCCCAGCACGCCGCCCTGGCTCAGGCCGCAGGTCGCGGTGTTCCGGCGATCCGGCACGGGGCTGAACCGCACCCGCGCGGCGTTCAGTTCGGCCAGGCAGCGGCCCAGGTCGCGCGCCTCGCGCACCACCAGCGCCTGGGTGCCGCCGTCGATGGGGCGATCCACCAGCCCGCCCGTCAGCGGCGCCTCGGGGCGCGACGGATAGGGCGAAGGCCGCAGGGGCTCGGGCGGTCGCCGCACGCAGCCGCTCAGGATCAGGACGGCGACCAGGGCGACCGAGGCGACCGCACGGCCGAATCGAGGCGGAGACAGGGGCGATGACATTTCGCCATCCTAGAGCCTGATCCGTGAGATGGAATCGCTACGCGATTTCATCGATGCGGTGAATCACGCTCGAGGTTTAATCGACATTCAGCCCATGAACGTCATTCCGGGGCGTCCGAAGGACGAACCCGGAACCCAGGAGGCGGGCGTCAGGCCTTGGAGGCGTTAGACAGCGCGACTGCAGCCCTCGGTTCCGGGTTCTTCGCTCTGCTCAGCCCCGGAATGACGCGCCGAGACGCCTGTCTTTACGAATGTCGATTGAACCTAGTCGATTCCGGGGCCATCCGAAGGCGGCCGATCGTCGATCGGCCCCGCATAGTCCAGATCCATCGTCAGGGGGTGACGCCAGCCGGGGATGGCGTCGAACTTCGGCGCGCGCCTCAGATGCTGGGCCACCATCATCCCCAGCGGCGTGATCGGCTCGGGCAACGGCCTCAACCGGCCCTCCGCGTCGAAATAGTTGGGCGCCCAGCCCCCGTCGACCGCATGGGCGAAGTCGGCCGCCGTCGCCTCCGGCCCCAGATGACGCGCCCGCCAGTGATAGAGAAAGGCGCCGTATCGCGCGGATTCGCCCATCGGCTGGTCCATCAGCATCGCATGCGCCAGTCTGGTCGCCTCCCCGATGATGTCGGCGTCGCGCTGGGCGATCAGTTGGGCCAGATCGTCCTCGGAGAGCGCCTCGTCGTCGCCCTGGGCGGCCTTGGCGGGTTCGGCGCGATCCGCCAGTCGCGCCAACGCCTCGGCCGATCGCACCAGAACCTGGGCCTCCTCGCCGCGCCCCTGGACCAGCAGTCCGCCGGCGCGCTGCATCGCCTCCTCCACCGCCTTGCGGGGATCGACCGGCGGCGCCGGGGCGATGTCGGCCGGCTTCGGGGCCGGCGTCGGGCCCAGCGTCGGGCCCGTCCGCGCCGGCTCCAGTTCGCGATCCAGGCGCGAGGCGACGTCCTTTCGGCTCCATCCCTCGCGTTGCGACTTCTTCCTCAGATTGGCCAGGCCCACGTCGAACCGACGCGCCACGGACGCGCCGCTTTCTCCGGCCTCATAGGCCGCGCGCACCCGTTTCCAGACCTCGGGGCCGCGATATTTTCTCAGACGATAATGTTCCATGGCGACATCCTGGTCTCCCGAGTCGCCAAAATCGGTCGCAGGCCGTCGTCGCAGTCGCCGGAATCCCACAAAATCCGTCGTCCAATTCTCTCCTGAGTCTCACGCCCTTCGGCCCTCGCTGGGCGCCCTGGTCGATCCGGCCCGCCGAACGAAAAAGGGGCGGCCCTTTCGGCGCCGCCCCTGATCGTCTTCAGCTGTCCAGGAAGGAGCGCAGCTTGCGCGACCGGCTGGGGTGTTTCAGCTTGCGCAGGGCCTTGGCCTCGATCTGGCGGATCCGTTCGCGGGTCACGCTGAACTGCTGGCCGACCTCTTCCAGCGTGTGGTCGGTGTTCATGCCGATGCCGAAGCGCATCCGCAGCACCCGCTCCTCGCGCGGGGTCAGGGACGCCAGCACGCGGGTCGTGGTCTCGCGCAGATTCGACTGGATGGCGGCGTCGATGGGCAGAACGGCGTTCTTGTCCTCGATGAAATCGCCCAGGTGACTGTCTTCCTCGTCCCCGATCGGGGTTTCCAGGCTGATCGGCTCCTTGGCGATCTTCAGGACCTTGCGGACCTTCTCCAGCGGCATGGCCAGCTTTTCGGCCAGCTCTTCCGGGGTCGGCTCGCGGCCGATCTCGTGCAGCATCTGGCGGCTGGTGCGGACGATCTTGTTGATCGTCTCGATCATGTGCACCGGGATGCGGATGGTGCGCGCCTGGTCGGCGATGGAGCGGGTGATCGCCTGGCGTATCCACCAGGTGGCGTAGGTCGAGAACTTGTAGCCGCGGCGATACTCGAACTTGTCGACCGCCTTCATCAGGCCGATGTTGCCCTCCTGGATCAGGTCCAGGAACTGCAGGCCGCGGTTGGTGTATTTCTTGGCGATGGAGATCACCAGGCGCAGGTTGGCCTCGACCATCTCCTTCTTGGCCTGGCGGGCCTCGCGCTCGCCCTTCTGCACGGTCTGGACGATGCGGCGATAGTCGTCGATGGGCAGGCCGGCTTCCAGGGCCACGGCGGCGACATCCGAGCGGATGGTCGCGATCTGGCTGGCCTCGTTGTCGCTGAACTTGGTCCAGCGCACGCCCTGCTCCTTGATCCGCTCGGTCCAGGCGGGGTCCAGTTCGGAGCCGAAATAGGCCTTCAGGAACTCGGGCCGCGAGATGCCGTAGCTGTCGGCCAGGCGCAGCAGCCGGCCTTCCAGGCCGATCAGCCGCTTGTTGATGGCGTAAAGCTGCTCGACCAGCGCCTCGATGCGGTTGTTGTTCAGCTTCATCGTCTTCAGACGATCCGAGATGGACGTCGTCAGCGCCTGATAGGCCTTTTCGTCCTTGGCGCTCAGCGCCTCGCCCTTCAGACGCGCCTGGACCAGCTTGTCCTGAAGCTGGCGGAAGGCGCCGAAATCGGCTGCGATCAGGTTCAGAACCTCCATCACCCCGTCGCGCAGCTCCGCTTCCAGCGCCGAGATCGACATGCCGCCGCCATCGTCGAAATCATCCTCATCATCGTCATCGGACTCGGGCTTGTCCTCAGAGACTTGTTTTTCCTCGGCTTCTTCTCCCTCTTCGCTCTCCGGCTGGGCGGCGCCCGGCAGGGACGACGGGTTCAGCACGCCGTAGGTGGCGTCCAGGTCGATGACCTCGCGCAGCAGGATGCGGTTGTTCTCGAGTTCGTCGCGCCAGACCATGATGGCCTCGAACGTCAGGGCGCTTTCGCACAGACCCGAAATCATGGCGTCGCGCCCGGCCTCGATCCGCTTGGCGATGGCGATCTCGCCCTCGCGGCTCAGCAGTTCGACCGAACCCATTTCGCGCAGATACATGCGCACCGGGTCGTCGGTGCGGTCGTAGGCGGCCTTGGCCGGGGTTTCGGCAACGGCGGTGCCGGCGGCGGCGGCCACGTCGGTGGACTGCTGCTCCTGCGCGTCCTCCTCGGCCTCGACGACGTTGACGCCCATTTCCGACAGCATGGCCAGGGTGTCTTCGATGGCGTCGGGCGTGACCTCTTCGGACGGCAGGACCTTGTTCAGCTCCTCCATCGTCACATAGCCGCGCGCCTTGGCCTGTTTGATGAACTTCTTGACGCCGGCGTCGGTCAGATCGAGCAGGGGCCCGTCGGTCGAAACCTCGGCGTCCTGCGTCTCGGTCTGTGCGTTCATAGTCGGTCTGTCTCCAGCCGGAGGGGGTGATCAATCCGCCCCGGCGAAAAATACAATGCCCGGCGGGGCGTAAGGTTACGCGCCCGCGCTGTCTTCCCAAATCGTCCCGGCTTTGATCGCACGGCGAAGCGCATCCCGCTCGGCCTTAAGCCTGCGGAACGCCTCATCCTGCCCAGGCACGCCACGCGCCTGGGACAAGGCGTCCTCCAACGCGGCGACCCGCGTCGAAGCGTCGAACGCCTGCGACCATCGGACCCTTGCCTCGGCGAGGGGCGCATTTGCGGCCAGGAATGGCGCGCCGGACTTCGCCGCCGCCTTCTCGACCTCGCGCACTAAGGCATCATGACCCGATTGCGCCAGATGGCGTCGCAGGGCGGCGGAGTCAAGGCTCTGCCCAGACAGACGCAAACGAACCAGTTCCTGCGCCAGTCCATCCAACCCCTTGTCGCCGAATCCGTGGGCCGAAATCTCTTCCAGATGGTCGTCCATCCGCTCGGGATCGTCGATGGCGCCGTGGGCCAGGGCGGCGGGCACCGGCTCGATGGCGCGAAACAGCGATTGCATGGCCTGGGCCCCCTCGACGGTCTGGCCAAGTTTGGGCGGGGGGCCGAACCGGCCGCGCCCGCCCTGCCCCGGCGTCCAAAGCGCGCGCTGGGGCGTGCGCGGAAACAGGGCGTCGAAGCGTTCGAACAGGTCGCGGCGATACTGTTCGGCTAGGTCCCTGTCCTGGATGGCGGAGGCGGCGCTGCGCAAACGCGCCTTGAAGCCGGCCTTGCGCTCGGGCGTGTCCAGCGGTTCGATGTCCTGTTCGCGCCGGAACAGCACCTCGGCGAAGCCGTGGGTTTCGGACAGGGCCTGGCGCAGGGCGGGCGCCCCCTTGTCGCGCAGGATGTCGTCGGGATCCTGTCCTCCGCTCAGCAGACAGAACCGGAAGGATCGCCCGGCCCTCAGCAGCGGCAGCGCGCGTTCGATGGCGCGATAGGCGGCGCGCAGGCCCGCCGCGTCGCCGTCGAAACACAGCACCGGTTCGGACGAGATGCGCCACAGCCGCTCCATCTGCTCCTCGGTCAGGGCCGTGCCCATCGGCGCCACGGCCGGCAGGCCCGCGCGCTGGCAGGCGATGACGTCCATATAGCCTTCGACCACGATGACGGCCTGGTCGTTCTTGCTTTCGGCTCCCAGGATCCGACGTGCTTCGGGCAGGCCGTACAGGGTCGCGCCCTTGTGGAAGAGCGGGCTTTCCGGGCCGTTCAGATATTTGGCCCGGTCGTCGGGGTTCATGGCCCGGCCGCCGAAGCTGACGATCCGCCCGCGCGCGTCCAGGATCGGGAACATCAGCCGATCGCGGAATCGGTCATAGGGCTGGCCGCCGCTTTCGGGCGCGATCAGCAGGCCCGCCTCGACCAGGTCGGCGGGCCGGGCGCCGCGCTGGACCAGCGCCTGTTTCAGCCCCTCGCGGTCGTTGGGCGCATAGCCCAGGCCGAACCGCTCCCACTGGTCCTCGGGCAGGCCGCGTTTTTCGAGGTATTCGCGCGCCGCCTTGCCGGGCGTGCGGCGCAGATTGGCGGCGAACCATTTCTGGGCCAGGTCCATCCAGTCCGACAGGCCCGCCCGCTTCTGCTCGCGTTTGGCCTCCTTGGGGTCTTCGGCGGGAAGCTGCATCCCCGCCTCGCCCGCCAGACGCTGCACCGCCTCGACGAAGCTGAGCCGCTCCGTCTCCTGCAGGAAGGAGATGATGTCGCCGTGTTTGCCCGACGAGAAGTCGTGGAAGAAGCCCTTGTCGTCGTTGACGAAGAAGGACGGCGACTTTTCCTTCGAGAAGGGCGACAGGCCGACGTATTCCCGCCCCTGACGCTTCAGCTTCACCGTCCGCCCGATCACGTCGGACGGCCGAAGGCGGGCCTTCAGTTCATCGATGAATCTTTCGTCGAAACGCACCCGGCGATCCTTAGGCCCAGTCGGTCTCCAGGTCGATATCGGGACGATCAGGCGGCTCGTCCGGGCATCCCCCGAAGTCCGAACGAACCGCCGCATCGCAGAAGGCGTAGCCGCCGCGTCCCCCAACGCCTTGGCTAACGAAGTCCTAACGCCTCGCGGACCTGCATCTGACGCAAGGATCGGCGATCTGTCGAGAGGCCGGCGGGGGCATCGATGCGGATCAAGGCGAGACTGTGTCCTTTTCGCCGCGCACGCTTCGTCTCACCGGCGACCGAACGGCACGACCTTGTTGGCGCCGTCATGCCCGATATCGGCGGTTCCGAGGTAAGGAATGCCCGACCTCAGGCACCAGTATCGAACGATCTCCTCCGGAGTCTGTCCGAAATCGGGATCGTTTGGCGTGATATCGGAAACACGCCCCAGGCGAATTCCGGCCACACGCCGGATCGACGCCTGCCCCGTCAAATGAAACATCATCCGGTCGATCCGATAGGCGGCCTCGGCCACCTCCTCCAGCATCAGCACATGGCCGGTCAGGTCGGGCTCCAGCGCCGTGCCGGTCAACTGGTCGATGATGGTCAGGTTGAAGGCGACGGCGGGCCGTGGATCGGCGGCCAGCGACGGCTCGATCCAGTCGGTGCGGCCGGTCGTCAGCCAGGCGAGGGCGCCCCTCGCCGTCTCGTCGCGCCGCACCGAATCCGAGGCCATCGGTCCGTGGGCCAGGTGTTCGAAGCCCGCCTTGTACAAGCCCGCCAGCAGGCTGCCCGCATCGGAATAGCCCATGTAGCGCTTCTTGCGGGCGACGGCGTTCAGGCGCGGGATCGCCGCCTCGGCGATGCGGCAGGCGCCGTAACCGCCGCGCGCGAACCAGATGGCGTCGAGCCGCGGGTCGTTGGCGAATTCGACGAAGGCCTCGGCGCGCGCCCGATCGTCGCCCGCGAAATGGCCGTGCTTAAGAAAGCAGGCAGGGTGGAAGACCACCGATACGTCGCGGTCGGGATGGTGTTCGGCCATCCAGGCGTCGATCCGGTCCGCCCGTTCTTTCGAGAACCGCGAACTGGCGCAGACCACGCCGATCTTGAAGGTGTTAGCGTTCACGCCCGTCTTCTTCGTCGATTTTGCGATCCCCACTGGCGGACCGGCCCGATCCCCTGTTCTAAGGAGGCATGAACGAAGACGCCTCCTATTTCTTCTGCGGCATCGGCGGATCGGGGATGCTGCCCCTGGCCCTGATCGTCCAGGCGCGCGGCGCCGCCATCGAAGGCTCCGACCGCGCCTTGGACCAGGGCCGCACGCCCGAGAAGTTCGACTGGCTGCGGGCCCACGGCGTCGTCCTGCATCCCCAGGACGGGTCGGGCGTCACCTGCGCGGACCAGATCGTGGTGGCCACCGGCGCGGTCGAGGACACGGTGCCCGACATCGGCGCAGCCCGGCGCGTGGGGGCGACGATCAAGACCCGGCCCCGACTGCTCAGCGAACTGTTCAACGCCGCCCCGACCTCCGTCGGCGTGGCGGGCACCAGCGGCAAGTCGACCATCACCGGCATGGTCGCCTGGATCCTGCACCAGACCGGGCGCAACCCCACCGTCGTGAACGGGGCGGTGATGAAGAACTTCGCCGACGCCGACCATCCGTTCGCCAGCGCCCTGATCGGCGGGCCGGACCTGTTCGTGGCGGAGGTGGACGAAAGCGACGGCTCCATCGCCCGCTACGACCC
The DNA here is from genome assembly GCF_055809335.1 of Brevundimonas sp. D3-1P. Lineage (NCBI taxonomy): Bacteria > Pseudomonadati > Pseudomonadota > Alphaproteobacteria > Caulobacterales > Caulobacteraceae > Brevundimonas > Brevundimonas sp. D3-1P. The sequence goes on along the minus strand of NZ_CM147908.1, from coordinate 2,977,164 downwards.
GACGGTGGCGGTGGTGTCCAACATCTCGCTGGACCACAAGTCGATGGAGGAGCTGCGCGACCTGTTCGGCGGCTTCACCCGGCGGGCCGCGACGGCGGTGCTGAACCTGGACAATCCCGAGACGGCCGCCCTGGCCCAGATGCTGCCTGCGGGCAAGACGATCACCTTCGCCCTCGGCGAGGAGAAGGCCGACCTGTCCGCACACGACCTGCAACCCCTGCCGACGGGGATGCGGTTCCGCCTGATCGAGGGCTGGAGCGAGCATGACGTCGTGCTGAACGTGCCCGGCGCCCACAATGTCGCCAACGCCCTGGCGGCGCTGGGCGCGGTCCGGGCGCTGGGCGTGCCGACGGCCGAGGCGGTCAGGGCGCTGGAGACCTTCGCCGGCATCCGTCGCCGCATGGAGGTGGTCGGGACCGTCAACGACATCACCGTCATCGACGACTTCGCCCATAACCCCGACAAGATCGCCGCCACCCTGAAGACCCTGCACGCCTTCGACGGACGCCTGCTGATCCTGTTCCAGCCCCACGGCTTCGGGCCGCTGAAGCTGATGAAGGCCGAATTCATCGAAGGGCTCGCCGGGCTGATGCGCGAGGACGATGTGCTGCTAATGCCCCAGCCGGTCTATTACGGCGGCGCCGCCGACCGCAGCGTGGGGTCGGAGGACATCGCCGCCGGCGTCCGCGCCGCCGGCCGTCATGCCGAGGCCCTGGCCACGCGAGGGGATTGCGGCGACCGGATCGTCGAGACCGCTCGTCCCGGCGACCGGATCATCGTGATGGGCGCCCGCGACGACACCCTGTCGACGTTCGCGGCGGACTTGCTGGAACGACTGCGCTGAGCTTCAATAATCGTCATCCTCGCCCCTGTGGCGAGGATCCATACTCCCGGTAGCGCCGGCGACTCGATGTCTTCGACGGAGCGTATGGATCCTAGGCGCAAGGCCGAGGATGACGCTGATGAGACTTCAGTAGACGTCGCGGCGATAGCGGCCGTCTTCGAGCATCTCCAGCAGGACGTCCGCGCCCAACGCCTCTTCCAGCGCGGCATGGACGCCCGACGCCATGCCTTCCAGGCTGCCGCACACATAGATGACGGCCCCGCGCGCCACCCAGTCGCGCAGATCATTGGCGGCCTGCGCGGTCAGGTCCTGCACATACCGCCCGTCGCCCGGATCGCGTGAGAAGGCGCGATCCAGCCGGCTCAGCACCCCCGACGCCAGCCAGGCCTGAAGTTCGGCGTCGAAGAAGGCGTCGTGCGCCTGCGTCCGCTCTCCGAACAACAGCCAGGCCCCGCCGCCCGCCACCGTGCGCGCCTTCAGGTGCGCCCTCAGGCCCGCGATCCCCGTGCCGTTGCCGATCAGGATCATCGGCGTCGCATCGGCCGGGCCGTGGAAACTGCGGTTGGCGCGCAGCCGCATCCCGATCTCGTCGCCGATCGCCAGATCCTGCGTCAGCCAGCCCGAGGCCAGGCCGGGCGAGCCGTCGGGGCGGCGCATCAGGCGGACCAGGAACTCGGCCCGCCCGTCGGACGGCAGGGAGGCGATGGAATATTCGCGCGCGCCCGGAACCACGCCGTCGCGTTCGGGCAGGCCGATCTCGGCGATGTCCCCGGCCGCCCAGTCGGGCGTCGCCCCGACCGCCTCGAACGCCAAATGCCAGGCCTCGCCGCCGGGACCGCCCGGATTGGCCAAGGTCCGCTCCACCAACCGCCACGGGTGGTAGGCGGGGGGCGTCCAGTCGGGCGCGGCGGTGCGGCCGGTGATCTGGTTTAGCTGGTGCTGCCAGTGGCGGATGGCGCCGGTGTCGCCGTCGTCGACCTCGACCGTGTCGAACAGGGCCTGGGCGCCCGCGCGCCGCAACCAGCCGTCCACCGCATGGCCGAAGCCGCAGAACTGGTCGTAGGTGCGGTCGCCCAAGGCCAGTAGGCCGAAGCGCAGACCGCCCAGATCGGGGTTCCGGCTCATGATCTTTCCGACGAAACGGGCGGCGTTGTCGGGTGGATCGCCCTCCCCTGTCGTCGAGGCGATCAGCAGCACCCGCTCGGCGGACTTCAGCGCATCCAGGTCCAGGTCGGCGAAGGACAGCACCCGCGCGCCCACCCCGGCGTCGCCCAATCCGCGCGCCGTCATCCAGGCCAGTTCCTCGGCCAGCCCGGTCTGGCTGGCGAAGGCGACCAGGACGGGCCGCCCCTCGCCCGTTCCCGCCAGGGCATCGGAACGCGCGCGCGTCCGGGCGGCGGCGCGGCGTTTGCGCCAGACGGTGAAGGCGATCAGGGCCAGCCAGAGGCCGAACGCCCCCGCCGCCCACAGCCAGCGCTGCGGGTCGGCTGTCACCCCGGCCGGTCCTGTTCGGGATCGTCCATCAGGGCGGCGAAGGCGGGCGACATCCGCTCGACCGGGCCGCGTTCGGTGCGCTCGACGAAATGCGCGGCCAGGCCCAGGGCCTCGGCGTAGTCCGGCCCCTCGAACGGCCCCATGACGGTCAGGGCCGTGGCGTAGGCGTCCGCCATCATGGCCGAGGCGTGCAGCACCGTGACCGAGGCCAGGTTGTTGGCCGCCGGTCGGCCGGTCGCACCGTCCAGCGTGTGCGGATAGAGGCGTCCGTCATGGACGAAGGCGCGCCGATAGTCGCCGCTTGTGGCCACGGCCAGGTCGAACAGGGCCGCCACGGTGCGGGGGGCCGGGTCGCCCTCTACCCGCTCGATCTCGACCCACCAGGGCTGGGCGTCGGGCTTGACGCCGCGGCCCTTCAGTTCGCCGCCGATCTCGATCAGGTGAGAGGTCGCGCCCATGGCCATCAGGCGGTCGGACACCCGGTCCGCCGCATGGCCCTTGGCGATGCCGGAAAAGTCCAGCTTCATCCCGCCCATCTGCATCACGCCGCGCGCGTCGCGATTGAGCCGCAGCTTCCGCCAGCCGCTGACCGCCATCGCGGCGGCGATCTCGTCTTCGGACGGTAGGGGCAGCAGGGCCGGGCGCGGTCCCGGCGGACCGAATCCCCACAGATCGACCAGGGCGCCCAGGGTCGGATCGACCGCGCCATTGGTCTCGTCGCCCAGGGTCATGGCCGCGTCCAGCAGGTCCCAGAAGGGCTGGGACACCGCCCAGAAGCCGGCCGGGGCCGCGTTGAACCGGCTGATCTCGCTGGACGGCTCCCACGGACTGAACAGCGAAACGACGGCCGCCAGTTCTTCCTCGATGGCGACGCGGACGGCGGCCTCGCCGACCCCGGGCGGGGCGATGACGCGCGCGCTCCAGGTCGTGCCCATGGTCTGGCCGCCCAGCGAAAGGATCACGTCGCTGGGCGGACGAGGCGGCGCGCCCTCGATGCGGGGCACGAGGACGCGGTTGTCGGCCCGATCCGCCAGCGGACCGGAATCGCCGAGACTGACGGCGGGCGGCGCGGCGCGGGAGCCGCGCGGCGAGAAAGGCGTGTCGGACATCCCGCTCGCTTAGGGCAGGACTTCCACGACCGCCACATAGCTGGTGTTCGATCCCAGCGCAGCGCCCTGCCCCTCGGTTCGGACCGAGGCGTTCAGCCAGTACATGCCGGCTTCCGGCCAGGTGACGGTGAAGGCCCCGTCGGCGCCGGTGGTCACGGTCGATTCCTCGGGATTGTCGCGATAGCGGATGCCGCCGCGGGCCACGGTGACGTCCAGGCCCGAGGCGGGCTGGCCGTTGTTCAGCAGTTTGAAGGTCGCCGCCTCGCCCGCCACCAGGTCGTTGGGGTGGGTGACGGGAACCAGCTCCAGCCCCTCGCCGGTCGTCTTGAACACGGTGTCGGTGGGGTTGTTCAGGGTGACGAAGGTCTCGATCCGGCTGGCGGTGCGGGTGGCCTGGATGTCGGTCGCGCCTTGCGGCAAGGCGGCGGGGTATTCGGCCACCGTCCCGCGCCAACGCTTCTGCTCGCCGTTCAGCTTGTAGCCGGCCACGACGCCGCCCATGACGTTGGCGATCTTGTAGGTGCCGTTCTGCGTCAGATGAACGTCGAAGGTGGAACGGTACTGACCCTGCATGGCGTGTTCGGGCTGGACCGCCGAGCCGTCCGGCGCGGTGATGGTCAGGCCGTTCAGGCGCATGGCGGCGTGGTCGGGATTGAACACCTGGTTCGACATGCCGGCGTCGAAACCGACCCAAGCGTCCGCGCCCGACAGGGTGGTGGCCGTCGGCGCCAGCCAGGCGCGGTGCGCCTGGGCGGCCATCGGCGCCGCCAGGGCGGCGGCCAGGGTGAGGAGAGCGATCGTTTTCTTCATCGTCTGTATCCTTAGCGAGAGACGGCGACGCGCACGGCGCCCAGTTCGGTGGAGCCGGTTCCGGCCCCGGCGTTGGCCGCGCCCCAGCGGAAGGGCACGCGCACGACCTCGCGGCCGCCCAGTTCGCGGGCCGCCTCGACGACGATGTTGTATTGGCCGGGTTGCAGGTTGCGCAGGCGCGCGCCCGGCACGGCGATCGTCTGACGGCCCGGCGCGCGGGTGGCGCCCGAGACGCCGTCGGCCGGCAGGGCCATGGCTCGGCCGCCCTTGCGCCACCAGGTGCGCAGGTCCTTGAGCCAGTCCTTGCCGTCGCCCTCGTTGTTGCGGGTCTGCTGATACCAGACGGCCAGGGTGCGCTCGGCGGTCTGGTCCGGCTTTTCGATCCACACCGCCACATAGGGCCGGTGGTAGGAGGCGGTGTTCAGGCGGGGAATCTCGACCGAGACCGTCAGGTCGGCGGCCATGGCGGGGGCGGCCGCCGCAGCGAGACCGACCGTGGTGATGACGACGGGGAGAAGACGCATCGGAATACTCGTCAGTGAATGAAGATCAGGGCGATGACGACGGGAACGAGCAGGCCAAGGGCCGCCAGCGGCCAGGTCGAGGGCCGCCCCTTGGCGTGCAGGAACATCAAGCCCAGGCCCGTGACGGCGAAGACGACGCAGGCGACGGCGAAGACGTCGATGAACCAGAACCAGACGGTCCCGGCGTTGCGGCCCTTGTGCAGGTCGTTGAGGTAGGCGATCCAGCCACGGGTGGTCTTCTCGTGCAGCGTCTCGCCCGTTGAACGGTCGATCGTCACCCATCCGTCGCCGCCGGGCGTGGCCAGGGCGACATAGACTTCTTCGGGCGTGGTTTCGGTGGGCTTGCCGGCGATCTCGACCTTCAGCGCCTCGGCGGCCCAGCGGGCCACGGCGTCGGGCACGGGCTGGGTCGTCTCTTCGGGAAAGGTCGCCAGGCGTTGCAACAGCGGGGCCGGCAGGGCGGCCGTCTGTTCGACCGTCACCGGATCGCCGGGGATGGAGGCGGCGTGGTTCAGGGTGATCCCGGTGACGGAGAACAGGATCATGCCCGTCAGGCTGACCGCCGCCGAAATCCAGTGCCAGCTGTGCAGTTGCTTCAGCCAGAACGACCGCGCGCCGTTCAGCGCGGCCTTGGGCCTGGCCCCCTTGGCTTCCGGTTCTGACTGACGCTGTGCGGCGAGTTCGGTCACGCGGTCGCTGTGCCACTGTTGCGAACGGGTTGCAATAGCGTTCGCATGACCTGCGACACGGGCGTCAGACCTCGGCCCAGCGGCGCAGCAGGTTGTGATAGACGCCCGTCAGTTCGATCACCGCCTGATCCGTGGGGCCTTTCTCCAGGCCGACACGCTGGGTGGCGACGTCCAGCCGGAACAGCATTTCGCGGTCGCCGTCGTCGCGGATCAGGCTCTGCATCCACATGAAGGACGAGACCCGCGCGCCGCGCGTGACCGGCAGAACCCGATGCAGGCTCTTGGAGGGATAGAGGACCAGGTCGCCGGCCGGCAACTTGACCGACTGGGCGCCGTACATCTCCTCGATGATCAGTTCGCCGCCGTCGTAATCCTCGGGCTCGGACAGGAACAGGGTGGCCGACAGGTCGCTGCGGATGCGCATCGTCCCGCCGCCCCGCGCCTGACGGATGGCGTTGTCGACATGCAGGCCGAACTCGCCGCCCCCCTCGTAGCGATTGAACAGGGGGGGAAAGATCGTGTGCGGCAGGGCGGCGGCGACGAACATCGGATTGGCGTTCAGCGCCTGGACGATCAGGGCCGAAACCTCCTTGGCCACATCGGAATCCTCGGGCAGTTGCCGGTTGCGCTTGGCCGTCGCGGACTGGTGGCCCGAGGTCATGTTGCCGTCCGCCCAGGGGCCGGCGTCCAGCCGTTCGCGCAGGGCCTTCACTTCGGCCTTGGAGAAGACTTCGGGAATCTGGAGCAGCACGGGCGGTCTCGCTCTCGAAAGGAAGACGGCCCCGCCGGAAGGACGGGGCCGCCAGGATAGACCGGGGGAGGCGGTCTTTAGAAGCGCAGGTTCAGAAACGCAGGTTCAGGGCAAGGGTGGCCGAACGACCCGGCGCCGGATCGGCGTGGTGAACGCCGTTGGTGCGGATGATGTATTCCTCGTCCGCCGCGTTCTGCACGTTCAACTGCAGTGTGGCGCGATCTGTCAGGTCATAAGAGGCGAAGACGTCAAGCCGCGTATAGGCCGGTGCGTAGATGCCGTTAGAACCGCCGCCGGCGCCGCCCTGGTTCCCCCCGTTGGAGCGAGAAACATAATAGACGCCACCTCCGGCCGTCAGACGCGAAGTGACCTTGTAGGTCGAGAACAGACTGACATTATGCTTGGGCGTATTGGCCAGTTCGAGGCCTACATAAGGATTCGGAACGACGACACGCGGAGGGCCAGCCTGGACCGTCACGGCGCCGCGTACCAATTCGGAATCCTGGAAGGTATAGCCGCCGAATACCTGCCAGCGAGGCGTGATATTGCCCGAGACGCCAAGTTCGAGCCCCTTTACTTCGACCTCGCCCGCTTGGGCGTAAACGCCGTCTTCGACCAGAATCTGGGCGTTCTCACGCTTCAGGGTGAAAGCTGCGGCGCTCAGCTGCAGTTGATCACGGAACAGGCTGGCCTTGGCGCCGATCTCGTAGCTGGTGGTCTCTTCGGGATCCAGCAGTTCGGTGGCGAGGTTGCCCGTCCCCTGCCCTCCGCTATTGTTCTGGTCGCCGCCGCTGATGGTGGGCGGAGTCGAAGACGTGGACCAGGAGGCATAGACGCTGGTGTTCGGGGTGGGCTTATACACCAGGCCCGCCTGATAGTTAGCGAAGTCCCAAGACGTCTCGGGAACTGAGGTGCCCGTGGCGCTGACGCCGTTCACAGCATACTCGTCCCAGCGAACCCCCAAATTCAGCAACCATTTGTCGGTCAACTCGATGGAGTCGAAAGCGAAGGCCGCCTTGGTCTTGGTGGAGTTTTTGGTCACGGCGCCCAGTGTTTTCGTCCCGATCCAGGGATCGCCAGGATTGGGTGAATAAAGCAGCGTGCAGTCATAGGGCGTGCCCGTGCGCAACGGCGCAGGGCAGGCCGACCCGGACAGGGTGGTCACTGTCCAAGAGGCGTTCCGGTTGATCTCGTGAGTGAATTCGGCGCCGAGATCGAAGCTATGTTTGATGCCGCCCGTATTGAACGTACCGAACAGCTCGGTGACGTTGGCGGTGGTGTCGACAGGGTTCCAGCGCGACTTCAGGCCGCGTTTCATCCACCATGCGCCGTCGACCAGCACGGCATTGCCACCGTCGCCGGGGTTGGTCACGACATAGTCGTTCAAGGTTTCAGCATAGCGTGTCACGTTGCGGATCGTCAGGTTTGGGGAGAACCGATGCTCCAGCCTTAAGGTGGCGCTCTTGACCGTATTGTTCAGATAATCCCGCGACGTCAGCCCGTAGAAGGTGTCGTAGGGCACATTAAGAATGCCTTCGGCGTTCTCGCGCGGCGCCGTTGCGCCGCCCCGCTTCGTATAGAGCGGAATGCCGTAGTCGGGCATCTGGTCGCTATCGAGGTAGTTGAAGCTTAGGATCGCGGTATTGTCGGTGTCGATGCCGACGCCGAACGAAGCGGCGACGCCAAGCTTGTCGTAATCGACGGCGTTGCGACGGGCGACGTCACCCGAGGCGGACAGGACGTTGATGCGGAAGGCCGCATTGTCGCTGATGCGCCAGTTCTGGTCGATTGTGCCGCGCCAGTAGCTATCCGTACCCCCGCCCAGAGAGAGATTGGTGAAATCGACCAGCTTGGGCGTCTTGGACGATAGGTTGATCGAACCGCCGCCTGAGCCACGGCCGGAATAGGCAGAGTCAGGCCCCTTCACGACTTCGACCTGCTCCAGGTTGAAGACTTCCCGCTGCTGGCCGCCCGTGTCGCGCACGCCGTCCACGAAGATATTGTTGCCGGAGGACTGACCGCGGATGAAGGGACGGTCGGCCAGCGGCTGGCCACCTTCACCGGCCCCGAAGGTGATGCCAGGCGACGTACGCAACAAATCCTGAAGCGACGTCGCGCCGATCTGTTCGATCACCTGTTGAGGAATGACGGTGACGTTACGCGGCGTATCGAGCAGCGGGGCGACGTATTTGGACGATTCCGGTTCGCGTTTGCGAATATGGCCATTGACGTCGATGGTGCCCAGGTTGGCGGGCTGCTGCTGATCGGCGGCGGCGATCACGCCGTCCTCGGCCACATCTGCTGCAAAGGCGGGGACGGCGACCAGCATGCCGGCGGCGCTGGAGGCGAACAGAAGCGCACGAAGAGAAGCGGCGCGAGAGTCGGACATGATTTTGCGACCTTTTGGTCTGATTTTGCGATGCGGTCGCAATAACCAGCTTCAATATGTCGCACAAGCGAAATTGCGAATAAATCGCAGCTCGTCAGCCCACCGCCGTCATCGTCCTCGGCGCCTCGTCCAGATCCAGCCAGGTCGGGTCGGGCATGGCGCGGTGCGCGGCGGCCAGGGCCTCGGACCAGCGACGGCCCAGGTCCCGGAAATAGGGATCGTCGGCGTCGATGCGCCGCTCCATGCCGGTCAGACGGTCGCGCGGCATGACGATCAGGTCCAGCGGCGGCCCCACGGCGATGTTGGACCGGATGGTGGAATCGAACGAGATCAGCCCCAGCTTCACCGCCTCGGACAGGGGCGTCGAACTGTGCAGGGCCCGGTCCAGGATCGGCTTGCCGTATTTCAGCTCGCCGATCTGCAGATAGGGGGTGTCGGACCCGCATTCGATGAAGTTGCCCTGGCCGTAGATCAGGTAGAGGCCCATCTTGCCGCCCGCGATCTGGCCGCCCAGCAGCATGGAGGCGTTGACGTTCAGCGCGTCGGCGGTCGGCGAGGCCGGGGTGTTTATGGTGGCGCGCACCATGGCCATGGCGTGGCCCAGGATCTGGGCGGCGCGGAACAGGGTCGGCGCGCTCTCCAGCGTCTCGGGCGTTTCGGAATCCGGCAGGCGGACCCCGGCCGCCACCGTCGCCAGCGCCGTCTGCGTGACCGACAGATTGCCCGCCGTCGCCACCGCCAGCACCCGCTCGCCGGTCCGTTTGACGATATGCAGCTTGCGATAGGACGAGATGTTGTCCACGCCCGCATTGGTGCGCGTGTCGGCGATCATCGCCAACCCCTCGTCCACCAGCATGCCCACGCAATAGGTCACGTCGCTCTATCCGCTCCCCGCGTTGCGAACCGCACGACGCTAACAGATTCGCGCGTCATGCCTATCGGGGCCATCCGCCCGACTGCAGTTGTTGCTGGTTCTGTTGCACAGGCCGCACATGGAGGGCGACCGTCAGCCGTTCCTGGCCGCCGCCATAACTGGTTCCCCGAATGGGCGTGGCCCCCAGCGCATCCAGGCCCACGGCGACGCGGACATAGTGTTCGGTCGGGCAGACGCCGTTGGCGGGATCGAAGCCGACCCATCCCAGATCCTGGACCCAGGCCTCGGCCCAGGCGTGGGCGGCGTCCTGGTCGTGCTGCCCGTCCTGGCGGCTGAGGTGGCCCGAGACGTAGCGCGCCGGAACGCCCAGCACCCGGGCGGCGGCGATGAAGATCTGGGCGTGGTCCTGGCAGACGCCGCGTTTCTGGCCGAAGGCCTCGGCCGCCGTGTGGGTCGCGGAGGTCGCCCCGACCTCGAAGGCCACGTCCTGATGAAGGGCGCCCATCAGGGCGTGCAGGCGCGCCAGCGTCGCCCCGTCGGGCACGGTCCTGGCGAAATCGACGATGGCGGCGTCCGCCCGCGTCAGGGGCGTCTCGCGCAGAAAGACCAGGGGCGACAGCCGCTCGGACAGGCCGCGCACCACGCCGCCGGTGTCGATGGTGGAGACCTCCCCGGTGACGCGGATGGTCAGGGCGTCGGTCGGCCGTTCGGTATAGAGGCTATGGACGATATTGCCGAAGGCGTCGTCGCTGCGCCGCAGCCGCGCGTCCACATCCGTCTCGATGCGCCAGTCGCGCACCTGCTGCCCCTCGCACGAGCGCGGCGTCAGGCGCAGGGTCTGGACGATGAACCGGGCCGCGCGGGCGTAGGTGTAGCGGGTGGAGTGGTCGATCCTGATCCGCATGGTCAGACCAGATACTGTTCGTGGATGGCGCCGGCCAGGGCGTTGTTCTCGGTCAGGAAGCCCTGGATGTATTCGTGCAGGCCGGACTGGAAGATATCCTCGATCTTGGCCTCGTTGAACTGGGTCAGGCGGTTGGACGCCAGCCGCTGGGCCGGACCGCGCCGGCCATAGTCGGCCGCCAGCTTCTCCAGATAGGAGACGATCATGCCCTGGCACGAGGCCAGGGAGCGCGGCATCTGGCGGTTCAGCACCAAGAGGTCCGCCACCAGCCAGGGCCGCACGCTCTCGCGATAGACCCAGCGATAGGCGGTCAGGGCCGAGACCTCGCGCAGCAGCGTCGTCCACTGGAAATAGTCCAGTTGCCCGCCCACCCGTTCGCCAGGCGGCAGCAGCAGGTGGTATTTGACGTCCAGCAGGCGGGCGGTGTTGTCGGCCCGCTCGATCGCCATCCCCAACCGCAGGAACCAGTAGGCGTCGTTACGCAACATGGTCCGCGACGAGGCGCCCTCGACCGCCAGGGAGGTCGATTTCACGAAGTCGAGGAAGTTGGTGAAGTCATCCCGCCTGGATGGTTCGCCCAGTTCGTTCAGCCCGTTCCAGGCGCCGTTGATCGCCTCCCACAGTTCGATGGTCAGGGCGGTGCGGACCGAACGGGCGTTGGTCCGCGCCTTGGTGATGCAGGCCTTGATCGAGGTGGAGTTGTCGTTGCCGAAAGCCAGATATTCGCGCACCGATTTTTCCGACGGGGTGCGGCCCGAGGCGTCGAAGGCGCCCTTGACCCCCGAAGAGGCGATGGCCCCGGCCCAGGCGGTCACGGCCGCCTGATCCTTGGCCGGCAGGGCGGCCAGGCGAATGGCCGCCTCCAGAATCCGCGCGAGAAAGTCGGCCCGCTCCATGTAGCGGCCGGTCCAGTAAAGGCTGTCTGCGGTCCGGGAGAGCATCAGTTGTCCAGCACCCAGGTGTCCTTGGTTCCGCCGCCCTGGCTGGAGTTGACCACCAGCGAGCCCTCCTTCAACGCCACCCGCGTCAGCCCGCCCGGCGCGACCCGCACGCCCGCGGGGCTGGACAGGACAAAGGGCCGAAGGTCCACGTGGCGCGGCGACAGGCCCGGACCGTTCAGCGTCGGCGCCGTCGACAGGCTCAGCGTCGGCTGGGCGATGAAGTCGTCCGGGGCGGCGATCAGCTTGGCGCGGAAGGCCTCGATCTCGGCCCGGGTCGACGTCGGCCCGACCAGCATCCCGTATCCGCCCGATCCCCCGACCTCCTTGACCACCAGCTCCGGCAGCCGGTCCAGCACCGCCTTGAGCGCCTCCGGCTCGCGACAGCGCCAGGTCGGGACGTTCTTCAGAATGGCGTCCTCGCCGGTGAAGAATCGGATGATCTCGGGCATGTAGGTATAGACGGCCTTGTCGTCGGCCACGCCCGTCCCGACCGCGTTGGCCAGGGTGACGCGGCCGGCGAAATAGGCCGACATCAGCCCCGGCACCCCCACCGCCGAGTCCGGCATGAAGGTCAGGGGGTCGATGAAGTCGTCGTCGATGCGGCGATAGATGACATCCACGCGCTTGGGCCCCTCGGTCGTGCGCATGAAGACCGTGTCGTCGTTGACGAACAGATCGCCGCCCTCGACCAGCTCCACCCCCAGCTTGTCGGCCAGGAAGCTGTGTTCGTAATAGGCCGAGTTGAACGGCCCCGGCGTCAGCACGACGATGGTCGGATCGGCCCCCGCGCCCGCCGGCGCCGAGGCCTGGAGCGAACGCAGCAGCATGTCGGTGTAGATTTCGACCGGCCGCACCGCATGTTCCGCGAACAGGTCGGGGAACAGCCGCATCATCATCTCGCGGTTCTCCAGCATGTAGGAGACGCCGGATGGGGTGCGGACGTTGTCTTCCAGCACATAGAAGCCGTCCTCGCCCGTGCGGACCAGATCGACGCCCGAGATGTGGCACCAGACGTCGCCCGGCGGACGGCGGCCCTGCATTTCCGGCCGATAGTGCGGATTGGTCAGGACCAGATCTGCGGGCACGATGCCGGCGCGGATGCATTCCTGCGGACCGTAGATGTCCTTCAAGAAGGCGTTGATGGCGGTGACGCGCTGCTTCAGCCCGCGCTCCAGCCCGCTCCATTCATCGGCCCCGATGATGCGCGGCACGACGTCAAAGGGGATCAGCCGCTCGTTGGATTCCTCGTCGCCATAGACGGCGAAGGTGACGCCCATCCGGCGGAAGAACAGTTCCGCCTGTCGCGAACGCGCCTGCAGCAGGTCGGCCGGCGCGTTCTCCAGCCAGGCCGCCAAGGTCTTGTAGCTGTCGCGGATCGCACCCGAACCGCCACCGCTCATTTCGTCGAAAGCTCTCGTCATCCGCCCCCGCCGCGTTGAGATCGCAGCTTGATCCCGGCGAAAGCGACTGTGCAACAGATTTGTTGCGTCGCAGCGTGGCTTTTCTACGCGGGGGCGTTTTTCAAGCCGCGACCGCCTTCATCGAAATCGCCGGATCGCCCAGTTTTTCGACGTTCACCGGCGTCGCCTTGGCGATCAGCTGCTTGCCGGCCATGAACTCGGGCGGAGCGTTGACGGCCTCGACGCAGACCACGCGGTCGCCGGCCAGATGGAACACCGCAAAGCCGCCCGCGCCCGGATCGCCGCGCACCACCTGACGGTCGGCGTCGAACGGCAGGCCGGCGATCTGGAGCTTGTATTCGTATTGGTCGGACCAGAACCACGGAACCTCGGCCGCAGGTCCCGGCCGGCCGACGATGGCCGCCGCCGCCTGTTTGGCCTGTTCCAGGGCGTTGGGCACGCTCTCCAGTCTGTGACGCCGGCCGCCGTGGACCGGAATCGGGCGCCGCGTCATGTCGCCGACGGCGAAGACGGCCGGATCGCTGGTGCGCGCCTGGTCGTCCACCACCACCCCGTCGTCGCACAGTAGACCCGCCGAACGGGCCAGGCCGTCGCAGGCCAGGGCCCCGACCCCGACCAGGATCGCGTCCGCCCGCACCACCGATCCGTCCGCCAGGGTCACGCCGTCCCGCGCCACCGCCGTCACTTCGGCCCCGGTCAGGATTTCGACCCCGCGCGCCCGATGTTGTTGCGTGAAGAAGGCGGACAGCGTCTCCGACGCCACCCGCGCCAGCACGCGCGGCGCCCGTTCGATCACCACCGCCTCGGCGCCCAGCGCCCGGGCCGAGGCCGCGGCCTCCAGCCCGACATAGCCGCCGCCGACCACCGCCAACCGTTTGCCCGGCCCCAGCACGGCCTTCAGCCGCTCGGCGTCCCTCAGCGTGCGCAGTTCCAGCAGATCGGGATGATCTCCGCCCGGAACCGGCAGCTTCCGCGCCGTCGATCCGGTCGCCAGGACCAGCAGATCATAGGTCTCGGACGAGCCGTCGTGGAAGGCGACCGTCTTGGCCTCCGGGTCCACGGACACGGCGACCGTCGAGGGCCGGAAGTCGATGTTCTGCTCGGCGTAGAAGCTGAGCGGCCGCAGCAGCAGGGCCTCCAGATCGGCCTCGCCCTTCAGCCAGGCCTTGGACAGGGGCGGGCGCTGATAAGGGGGCGCATCCTCCTGGCCCGCCAGCACTATGGGGCCGTCGTGCCCGTACTGACGCAGAAACGCCGCGACGGAGCCGCCGGCGTGCCCGGCGCCGATGATGAGAACCTTGGTCATGGGGGTGATGTAGAGCGGCGAGCAGCGAGTGAAAAGTGAGCGTAGAAGTGAGCCGAAGGGTGAGCCAGACAGGATCAAGCTCACCCCTTGCTCACTAGCACTTGTCACCACGCCCTACCCCTTGACCGTTCCACCGTTACAGCATAATGGAACGTGCATGACGACCCCGCCCGCCCTCGACGCCCTCTATGACGCCCTGCTCTCTTTGCGGACGCGCGAGGAGATCGACGCCTTCCTGGCCGACCTCTGCACCCCGGCGGAACTGCGCGCCTTCGCCGAGCGGTGGCAGGTGGCGCGGCTGCTGGACGCCGGCGGCAAGTCCTATCGCGAGATCGCGGCCGAGGCCCACGCCAGCCCCACCACCGTCGTCCGCGTCGCCCGTTATCTGAAAGACATGCCGCACCAGGGATACCGCATCGCCCTGGACCGGCTGAACGCCTGAGAGTTCCCCCATGAGCACCGTCCAGGGCCGGCTTCGCATCGCCGTCCAGAAATCCGGCCGTCTGGCCGACCGCAGCCTCGACCTGATCCGCGACGCGGGCCTGAAATGGGTCAAGGGCCACAACGATCTGCTGTATCGGGTCGAGAACTATCCGATCGACCTGCTGCGCGTCCGCGACGACGACATCCCGACCTTCGTGGCGGACGGCGTCTGCGACCTGGGGATCGTCGGCGAGAACGTGCTGGAGGAAGGCCGCAACGGCGGGCCCAACGCCGCCATCGTCATGCCGCTGGGCTTCGGCCGCTGCACCCTGAAGATCGCCACGCCCCCGACCCTGGCCTATGACGGCCCGGCCTCGCTGGAGGGCCTGCGCATCGCCACCTCCTATCCGAAGATCCTGCGCCGCTTCCTGGACGAGCGCGGGGTCAGGGCCGAGATCGTCGTCATGCGCGGCGCCGTCGAGGTCGCGCCCCGGCTGAAACTGGCCGCCGCCATCTGCGACCTGGTCTCGACCGGCGCGACGCTGGAGGCCAACGGCCTGGGCGCAAAGGAGACGGTGCTGGAAAGCCAGGCTGTCCTGATCCAGTCGCCGGTCGCGCCGGAGCCCGGCCTGCAACATCTGCTGGACAGCGTCATCGAACGGATGGCCGGGGTGGTGTCCTCGCAGGGCGCAAAATATGTGATGCTGAACGCCCCGCGCGCGGCTCTGGACCAGATCACCGCCATCCTGCCCGGCGCCGGCTCGCCCACCGTCATGCCCCTGTCGGGCCGCGACGACGCGGTCGCCGTCCACGCGGTGTGCCAAGAGGCCGTCTTCTGGGAGACGCTGGAGAAGCTGAAGGCCGCCGGCGCCTCGGCCATCCTGGTCCTGCCCATCGAGAAGATGATGTGATGACCGCCGCCTTCAAACGCATCGACTGGTCGTCCCTCGACGCCGCCGGGAAAAAGGCCGCACTGGCCCGCCCGGCCCAACGCACCGCCGGGGACGTGACCGAGGTGGTCCGCGCCATCCTGGACGACGTGCGCCAGCGCGGCGGCGCGGCGGTCACGGAGTGGTGCCTGAAGCTGGACAAGGCGCCCCCCCGCCGCATCGCCATCACCGAACAGGCGGCGGCCCAGGCCCGCAACGCCCTGCCCCCCGGCGACGTCCGCGCGCTGCGGATGGCCGCTGACAACATCCGCGTCTTCCACCAGGCGACCCGGCCCGAGGACACGCCCTTTATCGAGACCACTCTCGGCGTGCGCTCGAAACTGGCCTGGCGTCCCATCGCCTCGGCCGGCCTCTACATCCCCGGCGGCACCGCGCCGCTGTTTTCCTCCCTGCTGATGCTGGCCATTCCGGCCGGGGTCGCGGGCGTGGGCCGGCGCGTCGCCGTCACCCCGCCGGACAAGCAGGGAGGCGTCCACCCCGCCATGATCCTGGCCGCCGCCGAGGCGGGCCTGGATGATATCTGGCTGATGGGCGGCGCCCAGGCCATCGCCGCCCTGACCTTCGGCGTCGAGCTTGAGGACGGGATCATCCCCGCCTGCGACAAGCTGTTCGGTCCCGGCAACGCCTATGTGGCCGAGGCCAAGAAGCAGGCGTCCGCTCTTCCCGGCGGCCCCGCCGTCGACATGCCCGCCGGCCCGTCCGAACTGATGGTCGTGGTCGACCGCGACGCCGCCCCCGAGATCGCCGCCGCCGACCTGCTCAGCCAGGCCGAGCACGATGCGGACGCCCAAGTCATCCTGGTCTCCACCAGCCGCGCCACCATCGACTACATCCTGACCGAGGTTGAGGTTCAGGTCGCGACCCTGCCGCGCCAGGCCATCGCCCGCGCCTCGCTGAACGAAGCCCGCGCCATCCTGGTGCGCGACCTGGACGCCGCCTGCGAGGCGATCAACCTGTACGGCCCCGAACACCTGGCGCTTCAGGTGGACGATCCCGAGGCCCTGATCCCCTCCATCAAGGCCGCCGGCGCCGTCTTCGTCGGCCGGTTCGCCGCCGAGACCCTGGGCGACTACGCCGCCGGCCCCAGCCACGTCCTACCCACCGATGGCGGCGCCCGGACGCTGGGCGGCGTCGCCACCGCCAGCTTCATGACCTCGATGTCCGTCCAGCTGGTCGATGCAGCCGGCGCCCGCGCCCTGGCCCCCATCGCCGCCCGCCTGGCCCGGATGGAGGGCCTGGAGGCCCACGCCCGCGCCGCCGATCTGAGGGCCGAATGACGGTCGGCGGCACGGATTCAGTGAAGAGTGCTGGTGAGCAAAGAGGTGAGCGGAATCGCGCGCCCTTCGCCGTTCTGAAGCTCACCTCTTGCTCGCTAGCACTCTTCACCCAGACAAACCTCGCCCCGGCCCTCCCATACGAAGCCGTCCGATGACCCTGCCCGCCCCCTATCCCCCGCTGGTCTCCGGCGGCGAAGGCCTGGACCGCTATCCGTCCGATCCGAAGGCGCTGGCCGCCCGCATGGCCGCGATCTACGGCGCGCCCGCCGACCAGGTGCTGCCGGTGCGCGGCCTGACCCATGGGCTGGAGCTGGCCTGGCGCCTGGCCGCCCGGGACGGCGGCTCGGTCGAGGCGCCGAAGGCCGAGCCCTATGACAGTCTCGCCGCCATCTATTCGGCCAAGGGCGAACCCGCCGCCGTCGTCGTCCGCGCCCTCGGCTCGCCCGAGGCCGTCGCCGAAATGGCCGCCCGCGTCGCCCCCGCCCTGCTGGTGGTGGACGAGGGGCTGATCGAATTCTCCGACAGCATCTCGGCCGTTACGGTCGTCCCCGACCAGCCGAACCTGGTCGTGCTGCGCAGCCTGTCGCTGGCCTATGGTCTGGCCGGCGCACGGGTCGGGGCGGCCATCGCGCAACCCCAGACCCTGGCCCGGCTGGCTTCAGTCGTGGAGCCCTATGCTCTGCCCGAGCCCCTGGTGCGGCTGGCGCAGCAGGCGCTGGACCCGTCGCGGATGATCGAGACCGCCGAACGGATCGCCTCGGTTCGGCGCGAGCGCGAGCGGATCGTTCGGGAACTGGTCCGCCAGATGCCGGTCGAGCCGGGCGTCGGCCCCATCGTCATGACGCGGCCGGAAGACCCCGCCGCCGCCCTCGCCGCGCTGACGGCCTATGGCGTCGAGGCCGACCTGTCGGGCGACCGCCTGCGCCTGCCCGTCTCGATCAAGCCCGAGGTCAACGACAGGCTGTTGGCCGCCTTCGGCCTGACGCCGGCCAAGCGCCGTCCGCCCCGCATTGGCCAGGCCGTGCGCGACACCAAAGAGACCCGCATCGTCTGCGCCGTCGACCTGGACGCCCCCGGCCCCGTGAAGATCGAAACCGGCGTCGGCTTCTTCGACCATATGCTGGAGCAGATCGCGGCCCACGGCGGCTTTTCCCTGCGGCTGCAATGCGAGGGCGACCTGCACACCGATCCGCACCACACCATCGAGGACAGCGCCATCGCGCTCGGCCAGGCGCTGAAACAGGCGCTGGGCGAAAGGAAGGGCATCGCCCGCTACGGCTTCGTCCTGCCGATGGACGAGGCCAGGGCTGCGGTCTCCATCGATCTGTCCGGCCGGCCCTATCCGGTGTTCGAGGGCACGTTCGAGACCCCCTTCATCGGCGACTACCGCACCGACCTGACCGCCCATGTCTTCCGTTCGCTCGCCGAGGCCATGGGCGCGGCCGTCCACATCACGGTCACGGGCCAGGACGACCACCACAAGACCGAAGCCGTCTACAAGGCCTTCGGCCGCGCCCTGCGCCAGGCGATCCGCGTCGAGGGCGACGCGGTGCCCAGCACCAAGGGGGTGCTGTGATGAGGGCGGTTTTCGACGTCGCGGGTGATTCCGTGAAGAATGCTAGTGAGCAAGAGGTGAGCGCAAAAGAGTCAACGCCTGCACGACCTCGCTCACCCCTTGGCTCACTCGCACTCTTCACCCAGGCCCGCGCCGAATGACCGAGGTCGCCGTCATCGCCTATGGCGCGGGCAACGTCGCCTCGGTCCAGTTCGCGCTGGAGCGGCTGGGCGCGACCGTGCGCCTGACCGACGATCCCGTCGTGATCGCCGAGGCCGAACGGGTCATCCTGCCCGGCGTCGGGGCGGCCGGCTACGCCATGCGTCGCCTGTCCGACCTGGGATTGGTCGAGCCGATCCGCGCCTTCCCCCGCCCCCTGCTGGGCGTCTGCCTGGGCCAGCAGCTGTTGTTCGGAACCAGCGACGAGGGCGAGGGCGTCGATCTGCTGGACCTCATTCCCGGGGCCGTGACCCGCCTCGAACCGGCGGGCGGTCTGCCTGTGCCGCACATGGGCTGGAGCCGTCTGACCGCCGACCGCGACGACCCGCTGCTGGAGGGAATCGCCGACGGCGCCTACGCCTATTTCGTCCACGGTTTCGTCTGCCCCGACGGACCCGCCACCCTGGCGCGCGCCGACTATGGCGGCGTCGTCCCGGCCGTGGTGCGATCCGCCAACCGCTGGGGCTGCCAGTTCCACCCCGAACGCTCGGCCGAGGCCGGGGCGACCATTCTCGAGAATTTCCTGGGCCTGTCATGCTGATCTATCCCGCCATCGACCTGAAGGACGGCGTCTGCGTGCGGCTGATGCACGGCGATTTCGACCAGGTGACGCGCTATGACGAGGATCCGGCCGCGCGCCTGACCGCCTTCGCCGCCGAGGGGGCCGCGTGGATCCACATCGTCGATCTGGACGGGGCCGAGGCGGGCGAGGCGGCGCAGCACGTCCTGATCGGCGAACTGATCCAGGCCATCGACGTCAAGGTCCAGTCGGGCGGCGGGGTGCGCGGCGCCAACGACGTGGCCAAGCTGTTGGACTCCGGCGTCTCGCGCGTCGTGGTCGGCTCCCTGGCCGTGACCCAGCCCAACGACGTCGCCGCCTGGCTGAAGGGGTTCGGGATCGAACGCATCACCCTGGCCCTGGACGTCAAGATCGAGGACGGCGTTCCCGTGCCCGCGCTGAAGGGCTGGACCCAGTCGTCCGGCGTCACCCTGTGGCAGGCGCTGGACCGCTATCCCAAGGGAACGGCCAAACATCTGCTGGTCACGGACGTCGGCCGCGACGGGGCCCTGACCGGGCCGAACCTGGACCTGCTGGCCGAGATTCGTCAGCGCCGCCCCGACCTGGTGCTTCAGGCCTCGGGCGGGGTCTCGTCCCTGGACGACATCGCCGCAATCAAGGCTCTGGGCTGTAACGGCGCCATCGTCGGCCGCGCCCTCTATGAAAACCGCTTCACCCTGCCCGAAGCCATAGCCACGGCCAGACGGTCGTGACCGTGCAGTCTTCAGACAAAAGGGCGGTCAAGTGACCGCGCGCCGTATCGTCCCCTGCCTGGACGTCAAGGACGGCCGGGTGGTCAAGGGCGTGAAGTTCGTCGGCCATGCGGACATGGGCGACGCCGCCGAACTGGCCGCCCGCTATCGCGATGCGGGCGCCGACGAACTGGTCTTCTACGACATCACGGCCAGCCCGGAGGGGCGGACGCTGGATTATGGATGGATCAGGGACATCGCCCGTCTGCTGGACATCCCCTTCTGCGTCGCGGGCGGCATCCGCAGCGTGGATCAGGCCGCCCGCTGCCTGGACCACGGCGCGGACAAGGTGTCGATCAACTCTCCCGCCCTGGAGCGGCCCGAACTGATCGCGGAAATGGCCGAACGTCTGGGCGGCCAGTGCGTGGTCGTCGGCGTCGACAGCCGGTTCGAGGACGGCGATTGGGTGGTTCACAAATACACCGGCGATCCCGACGCGCGCCGCCGCGCCGGCAAGCGCACCCTGGACTGGCTGGATGAGGCGCAAGGCTTGGGCGCCGGCGAGATCGTGCTGAACTGCATCGATCAGGACGGCGTTCGGCGCGGCTATGACATCGAACAACTGTCCGCCGCCCGCGCGCGCCTGACCATCCCGCTGATCGCCTCGGGCGGCGCCGGCGCGCCCGAGCATTTCAGGGACGTGTTCGAACAGGCCGACGTGTCCGGCGCCCTGGCCGCCAGCGTCTTCCACACCGGCGCAATCGCCATTCCCGACCTCAAGACCTATTTGGCGGATCAGGGGTTGGAGATGAGGATATGATGTCAAATCTCCGCTCATCCCCGCGAAAGCGGGGACCCAGCGCTTTGGGCGATCATCGTCGCCGACCTTTCGCAGCCTTTTATCCAACGTCAGACAAAAGGACTGGGTCCCCGCTTTCGCGGGGATGAGCGGTGAATAGAATGATCGACCCCGACACCATCGACTTCGCAAAAGGCGACGGCCTGGTTCCCGTGGTGGTGCAGGACGCCGCCACGCTTCAGGTCCTGACCCTGGCCTATATGGACCGGGCGGCGCTGGACGAGACCATCCAGTCCGGCGAGGCGACCTTCTTCTCGCGGTCGCGCGGCGGGCGCTGGAGGAAGGGCGAGACCTCGGGCGACCGTTTGCACGTCGTCTCCATCACGCCCGACTGCGACAGCGACGCCCTGGTGCTGGGCGTGCGTCCGGTCGGAAACGCCTGCCACCTTGACCGGACCAGTTGCTTCGGCGACGCCGACGCGCCGGGCCTGGGCCGCATCGCCCGGCTGGAACAGACCATCGCCGAGCGCGCCGCCGCCGATCCGTCCGAAAGCTGGACCGCCAAGCTGATCGCCCAAGGCCCCAAACGCATCGCCCAGAAGGTCGGCGAAGAGGGGGTCGAGACCGCCCTGGCCGGCGTCGCGGGGCCCGATGAGGAACTCGCCAGCGAGGCTGCGGATTTGCTCTATCACCTGCTCGTGCTTCTCCATGCCCGTAACATGGTGTTTCAGGACGTGTTGGATGTGTTGGCCTCGCGTGCGGAAGCGGGCAAAGCCAGCAGCTAGGCCGTAAAGGCGTGCGTCCCGAAAAATGGGACAGTCGAGGGAATTTCGATGGCGGCTCTCATTCTGTTCGGCGGCGGCGGCGATCTGGCGATGCGGATGCTGCTGCCGTCGTTGTATTTTCTCGAACGCGACGGCCTGCTGCCCGAGGGACTGAAGATCATCGGCGTCGCCCGTTCCGAGGAAACCGCCGAAGAATATGTCGCCAAGGTCCACGAGGCGGTGAAGCCGCGCGCCGAGGCCGACCAGGCATGGGACGAGGACAGCTGGTCCCGGATGAAGGCGCGGCTGGACTATCTGGCGGTCGACGCGACCTCGGCCGACAGCCTGAAACCGCTGAAGGCCAAGGTCGGAGACGGCGAGGTCACATCCTTCCTGGCCGTGTCGCCGTCGCTCTACGCCCGCATCGTCACGGCGATGGAGGCGGCCGGCCTGGCCGACAGGAACTGCCGCATCGTCCTGGAAAAGCCGGTCGGGCGCGACCTGGCGTCCTTCCTGGAAATCGACGACGCCGTCGGCCACGCCTTCGACGAGAACCAGGTGTTCCGCATCGACCACTACCTAGGCAAGGAGACGGTGCAGAACCTGATCGCCCTGCGCTTCGGCAACACCATTTTCGAGCCGCTGTGGAACAACTTGTCCATCGACCACGTCCAGATCACCATCGGGGAGACCGTGGGGGTCGGCGACCGCTGGCCCTATTACGACGAATACGGCGCCCTTCGCGACATGGTGCAGAACCATATGCTGCAGCTGTTGTGCCTGGTGGCGATGGAGCCGCCCAGCGACCTGGACCCGGATTCGGTGCGCAACGAAAAGGTCAAGGTGCTGCGCTCCTTGCGCCCCATCACCTCCGACGAGGCCGAGCGCGTCACCGTGCGCGGCCAGTATGTGGCCGGCGTCAGCGAGGGCGAGCCGGCCAAAGGGTATGACGAGGAACGCGGGGCCGATTCCGACACCGAGACCTTCGTCGCCATTCGCGCCGACATCGACAACTGGCGCTGGGCCGGCGTGCCCTTCTTCATGCGGACCGGCAAGCGTCTGCCGGAGAAGCGCACCGAGATCGTCATCCAGTTCAAGCCGGTGCCCCACTCCATCTTCGGCCAAGACGATCGGGGCGAGGTCCAAGCCAACCGGATGGTCATCGAACTGCAGCCCGAGGAAGACATCTCCCTGACCGTGATGAACAAGCGGCCGGGTCTCGATCAACGCATGCAGCTGCAGCCGATCAAGATGAGCCTGTCGTGGGGGGTGCCCAATTCGGGGGACGGCGAGGGCGAGGCCCCGCCGCGCCGCCGCATCGCCTACGAGCGCCTGCTGCTGGACGCGATGGCGGGCGATTCGACCCTGTTCGTCCGCCGCGACGAGGCGGAACAGGCCTGGAAATGGGTCGACGAGGTGTCCGACGCCTGGGCCGAATCCGGCCTGAAGCCCGCTCCATATGTCGCCGGAACCTGGGGTCCCGACAGCGCCGACACGCTGATGATGCGGACGGGCCGCGACTGGAACACGACCGATGTCTGAGTTCGGCCCCATCGAAGCCTTTCCCTCCGTCGACGCCTGGGCCGAGGCCATCGCGGGGCGTCTGGCCCAGACCCTGGGCGCCGCCGTCCGCGACAGGGGCGCCGCCCTGTTCGCCGGGCCGGGCGGGTCGACCCCGGCCCCGGTCTATCGCCGTCTGGCCGCGACCGATCTGGACTGGTCGAAGGTCGCCGTGACCCTGGTGGACGAACGCTACGTCCCCGAGACCTCGCCCGAATCCAACGCCCGGCTGATCCGCGACGTGCTGTTGCAGGACAGGGCGGCGGTCGCCCGCTTCATCCCCCTCTATTCGCCCGAGGTGACGGTGGACCGGGCCGCCATCGTTGCGGCCCACGCCCTGGCCGATGCGGGCGGACGGTTCGATGCGGTCCTTCTCGGCATGGGAGAGGATGGCCATATCTGCTCCATGTTCCCGGAAAGCCCGACGCTGAAGACGCTTCTGACGCCCACGCTGAAACCGACCGTCCTGGGCGTGCCCCGCGGCCGCGACGGCATGGCGCCCAGCCTGGAGCGGCTGTCGATCAACCTGCCCTATCTGATGTCGGCGGGGCGCGTGATCCTGGGCCTGAAGGGCCAGACCAAGCGCCGGGTGTTCGAGGAACAGGCCGCCGGCGACCCGAAGATCCAGCCCATCGCCGCCCTGGTCGCGGCCGATGTCCCCCTTGAAGTTCTGTGGACGGAGGAAGGCTGATGGCCCCCCGAAGCGAAGTGCATCCCACGGTCGCCGCCGTCACCGCCCGCATCGTCGAGAAAAGCCGCGAAACGCGCGCCGACTACATCCGCCGCATGGACGCCGCGCGCGACAGCGGCGCCGGGCGCGCCAAACTGTCCTGCGCCAACTGGGCCCACGCCTTCGCCGGCCAGACCATCGCCGACAAGCTGACGGCCATGGACGGGTCCAGGCCCAATCTGGGCATTGTCACCGCCTATAACGACATGCTGTCGGCCCATCAGCCGTTCGAGCGTTTCCCCGATGTCGTGCGCGCCGCCGTGCGCGAGGTCGGCGCCACGGCCCAGGTCGCCGGCGGAACCCCGGCCATGTGCGATGGCGTGACGCAAGGCCGTCCGGGCATGGAACTGTCGCTGTTCAGCCGCGACGTCATCGCCATGTCGACCGGCGTGGCCCTGACCCACGACGCCTTCGACGCCGGACTGATGCTGGGCGTCTGCGACAAGATCGTGCCGGGCCTGTTCATGGGCGCCCTGGCCTTCGGCCACCTGCCGGTCGTCTTCGCACCCGCAGGCCCTATGCCGTCGGGCATTCCGAACGCGGAAAAAGCCCGCGTCCGCGCCGAATACGCCCAGAACAAGGTGGATCGCCAGACCCTGCTGGAAAGCGAGATCGGCAGCTATCACTCGCCCGGCACCTGCACCTTCTACGGCACCGCCAACTCCAACCAGATGATGATGGAGCTGGGCGGCCTGCACATGCCCTCGACCGCCTTCGTCCACCCCGACACCGGCCTGCGCGACGCCCTGACGGCGGCGGCGGCGAAACGGGCGGTCGAACTGGCCCGCAGCGGCGAATGCCGCATGGCCGACGTCATCAGCGAAAAGTCCATCGTCAACATGATCGTGGCCCTTCTGGCCACGGGCGGATCGACCA
Organism: Brevundimonas sp. D3-1P; assembly: GCF_055809335.1. NCBI lineage: Bacteria > Pseudomonadati > Pseudomonadota > Alphaproteobacteria > Caulobacterales > Caulobacteraceae > Brevundimonas > Brevundimonas sp. D3-1P. The sequence continues at coordinate 2,952,704 of NZ_CM147908.1, read as the reverse complement.
ACCACGCCATCCACCTGGTCGCCATGGCCCGGGCGGCGGGGGTGCTGATCGACTGGACCGACATGGACGAACTGTCGTCGGTCACGCCGCTTTTGGCGCGGGTCTATCCGAACGGGTCGGCCGACGTGAACGCCTTCCAGGCCGCCGGCGGCGTCGCCTTCGTCGCCCGCGAACTGGCCCAGGCGGGCAACATCCACACCGACGTGACCACCATCATGGGCAAGGGAATCGAAGCCTATTTCCAGGAGCCGTCGATGGTGGACGGCGAACTGGTCTGGCGCGACGGCGTGACCGAAAGCCTGGACCGCGACATCCTGCGCCCCGCCTCCGACCCGTTCGACCGCGAGGGCGGCTTGCGTCTGGTCAAGGGCGATCTGGGCCGGGCGGTCATCAAGATTTCGGCCGTCAAGCCCGAGAACCGCATCGTCGAGGCCCCCGCCGCCGTGTTCGAGACGCAGGAAGACGCCCTCCAGGCCTTCAAGGACGGCAAGCTCTTCCGCGACGTGGTGGTCGTGTTGCGCTTCCAGGGCCCCAAGGCCAACGGCATGCCGGAACTACACAGCCTGTCGCCGGCCCTGTCGGTGATCCAGGACAAGGGGTTCAAGGTCGCCTTCGTCACCGACGGCCGCATGTCGGGCGCCAGCGGCAAGACCCCCGCCGCCATCCACGTCTCGCCCGAGGCCCTGGCCGGCGGCCCCCTGGCCCATGTCCAGGACGGCGACATCATCCGCCTGGACGCCGAGGCCGGGGTCCTGACCACGGTCGGGATCGCCGATCTGACCGCCCGCCCCCTGGCCGCCCGGTCCCAGGTCAACGCCGAAGGCTCGTCCTGGGGCTATGGCCGCGAACTGTTCGGCGCCTTCCGCCACGTGGTCACGACGGCCGAACAGGGGGCGACCGTCTGTTTCGCCGTCCCGCCCGGCTCTCGCGGCCATGACGACACCCCGCCCAACCCCAACTTCGTCGACCGGACCGTGGACGCCTGATCCACCGAACCGAGCGCAGGAAACGCTTCATGAACGACAAGACCCTTCTCGTCGGCCCCCAGCTTGTCGGGGACGTCGGCGGCACCAACGCCCGTTTCGCCGTGGCCCGGATGGTGGACGGCAGGCCCGTGCTGGACCACCACGAAAGCTTCCCGGCCGAGACCTATCCCACCTTCCTGGAAGGGGTCGCCGCCTTCATCGACGGCTGCGAGGTCAAGCCGACCGGCGGCGTGATCGCCGTGGCCGGCCCCGTCACCGACGGCGCCATCGACCTGACCAACTCGCCCTGGCAGGTGTCGGAGAGCGAGCTTCAGACCCTGGGCCTCAAGCCGGTCAAGCTGATCAACGATTTCGAGGCCCTGGCCTGGGGCGCGCCCATCGTGCCGGAAGACCAGTTGGAAAGCCTGGGCGGTCCGATCGACGGCGATCCGCATTCGACGGTCGCGGTGCTGGGCCCCGGCACCGGCTTCGGGGTCTCGGCCCTGGTCCGCGACGCCCATGGCCGGGAGATGGCCATGCCGTCCGAGGGCGGGCACGCCTGTTTTCCGCCTGGCGATCCGGTCGAGGACGAGATCCTGCGCATCCTGCGCCGCCGCTACGACCGCGTTTCCATCGAACGGCTGATCTGCGGTCCCGGCCTGCTGAACATGCACCGCGCCCTGGCCGAGATCGACGGGCGCGAGACCCACATCGACGATCCGGCCCAGATCACCCAGACGGCGATGGCCGATCCGAACAGTCCGTGCGGTGCGACCCTGGCCCGGTTCTGCGCCATACTGGGCGCCGTGGCCGGCGACATCGCCCTGACCACCGGCGCGCGCGGGGGCGTCTATATCGCCGGCGGCATCGTTCCGCGCATCCTGCCCTTCATCAAGGCCAGCCCCTTCCGCCAGCGGTTCGAGCGCAAGGGCCGCTTCAAGGCCTATATGTCCGAGATTCCGACCAAGGTGATCATGCACAAACACGCCGCCCTGCTGGGCGCAGCGCGGGTCGCCTTCGCCGAGGCGGAGGGCTGAAGTCCGCCCCGGCGATCACGTAATCTCACGGCGGCGTGAACCGAACCGTCGCCGTGACGTTTTCTCGTCTCCACCATAGAGAGGAAACCCAGATGAAAAAGTTCGCCATCGCCGCCGCGTCGCTGTTCGTGCTGTCGGGCGTCGCCGCCTGCGGCGAAAGCGCCGCCGACAAGGCCGCCGAGAAGCGCGCCGACGCCATCGAGGCCACGGGCGAAGCCCACGCCGACCAGCTGGAGGCCCAGGCCGCGACCGCCCCGACCCAGGCTCAGACTGATGCGCTGAACGCCCAGGCCGACCAAGTCGAGAAGAACGCCGACCGCAAGGCCGACCAGGTCGAGCAGCAGGGCGGCAACGCCGACGGCGGCATGACCACGTCGAACACGCCGTCGACCCACTAATCCGTCCACGGATGATCCGGCCCCTGTCGTTCGCGACGGGGGCTTTTTCGCATCCGGCCGTCAGTCGATGCAGAGGGTCGGGCCGACCTTGCCGTCCGTGACCGTGGCGTGACAGCCGAAGCGGTCGCTGGTCGCCTGGCACACGCCGGCGGACGCCGTTCCCGCAGCGATCCCCGCATTGCCCTCGACGCGGCAATCGCCCTGGCACTGATCGCCGTCGGTGCAACGGTTGCCGGCGTCGGCGTAGCGGGTCACGCACCGCCAGACCTGCATCCGCCCGACCTGTTTCATGACGCCCCCGCGCGTCGCGCAGGCCGCGGCCTCGGCGCTCTGCAGAGGGGCGTCCGATCCGGCCCCCGTCGTGGTCTGCGGCGTGCAGGCGGCCGCCAGGATGGCGACGGCGGCGATGAGGAAAATGCGGATCATGAAACCTGCCCTTTGGCGAAGCCCGACCAGACGTCGTCGTAGTCCAGCTGCATCTGCGATGAGTCCGACGCCCATTTCGTGATGCGGATCGGCGCGCGCGTCTCGAACATGAAGGCCAGGGTGTCTTCGATCTTGTGCGGCTTCAACTCGGCCTTGATCGCGGCCTCGTAGCTGGCCTGGTCGGGACCATGGCCGCTCATGCGATTGTGCAGCGACGCCCCGCCCGGCGCGAAACCGCCCGCCTTGGCGTCATAGGCGCCCGTGACCAGCCCCATGAACTCGCTCATGACGTTCCGATGGAACCAGGGCGGCCGGAAGGTGTGTTCGGCCACCATCCACCGCGGCGGGAAGATGACGAAGTCGATATTGGCCGTGCCCGGCGTTTCGGACGGGCTGGTCAGGACGGTGAAGATCGACGGATCGGGATGGTCGTAGCTGACCGTGTTGATCGTATTGAACCGCGCCGTGTCGTAGCGGCAGGGCGCCAGATTGCCGTGCCAGGCGACGACGTCCAGCGGGCTGTGGTCGAAGGTCGTGACCCACAGACGGCCGCCGTATTTCTGAATGCACTGGGTCGGGCGGTCCAGGTCCTCATAGGCCGCGACCGGGGTCTCGAAATCGCGCGGATTGGCCAGGCCGTTCGACCCGATAGGCCCCAGGTCGGGCAGGCGGAACGGCCCGCCGTAATTCTCGCAGACATAGCCCCGCACAGGTCCTTCCACCTCGACGCGGAAGCGGACGCCGCGCGGGATCAGGACGATGTGACCCGGTTCGGCCTCGACGACGCCCATCTCGGTCACGAAACGATGCGCCCCCTGCTGCGGCACGATCAGCAGTTCGCCGTCGGCGTCGTAGAAGACCCGGTCGGTCATCGAACGATTGGCGACATAAAGGTGTATGCCCGCCCCGGCCCCGGCGTCGGGATCGCCGTTTCCGCCATAGGTAATCAGTCCCTCGATCCAGTCGGTCGGGGTTTCGGGGATCGGCAGCGGGTCCCAGCGCATCCGGTTGGGGTTGGGCGGCGTCTCGTCGAACGGGCCGGACCGCACGCGCGCCTGGTCGAAGGCGACATAGGGGCCGTGCTGGGCCGAGGGGCGAAGACGATAAAGCCAGCTTCTGCGGTTCTCGGCCCGCGGGGCGGTGAAAGCCGTGCCCGACAGCTGTTCGGCATAGAGGCCCATCGGCGTCTTCTGCGGCGAGTTCTGACCCGCCGGCAGGGCGCCGGGCGCGGCCTCGGTCGCGAAATGATTGCCGAAGCCGGTCATATAGGCGGGCGCGTTGGATCGCGTCATGTCGTGTCTCCCTATGACGCCCGGTTTAGCCGCCGCACGCGCCAGCGTCACCTGCCGCAAGGGGCGCGGTCAGCCCTTGGACGGCAGAAAGGGGGAGAAGGTGATCACGGTGAAGGTGTCGCGCACATGCGGGCGCGTCTGGACCTGTTTGGTCACGAAGGTCCCGATGTCGGCCTCGCGCGGCAGGTTGAACTTGGCGAGCAGATCGTGTTGGCCCGAGGTCGAATAGACCTCCGACACATTCTCCACATTGTCCACGATGTCGGCCGCCACATCGTTGGCGTAGCCCAGCTCGCATTTGATGAAGACGAAGATGGCGGTCATCATGGCCGTGGCCTTCCTGAAGTTCGGACGCCTTCTAGCCGATGGCGACCACCTCCGAAACGCCTGACGACGGGATCAGTGCAGCCGCTTGCTGACCCAGACCAGGGTCGGTTCGTCCTCGACCGGCGCGACCTGGAAGCCCATGTCGTTCTCGACCTGCAGGGCGGCGTGGTTGGCGCGGTCCTCCAGCGACTCGATCACAGAATAGCCGCGCGACCGGGCTTCGGCGACCAGCCGCTCCAGCAGGGTCCACCCGATTCCCTGCCCTTTCAGGTCGCCGCGCAGCAGGATGGCCGCCTCGGCCCTTTCGCCCGCCGCGTCGCCGGCCAGGACGGCGGTCGCCGCCACGGCCCCGTCCTCGCCCCAGGCGATCAGGCTTTCGCCATCTGCGGACGGCTTCTCGATGAGGGCCACGAGTTGGTCGTGGCCCGGCGCTCTCAGGGTGGACAGGAAGCGGAACCGCATGTCCTCCGGCGTCACCTTGGCGAAGAAGGCGGCCAGGGCGCGCTCGTCCTCGCTGCGCGCCGGGCGGACGTCCAGACGCAGGCCGGTGCGGGTGACGAGCTGTTCGCGATCAAGCAGGGTCATGGGGTTCTCCTTCATGCCGCTCCATCGCCTGTCCACAGCCCTCGCGCCTTGACTTCGATCAAGATCGGGCGGCGTCCGCGCCGGTGAAACAATATGTTCCATCCCAGGCCGGCGAAGCGGGGGCCGCGCGCTTTGGCATCGCCGACGGCCTGGGATAAGCAGGAACCGACGGGCCGCTCGACGGCCTCATACGCTCCCGCCGCATCGGGACCACAGGAGACAGACATGGCCCATGATCGCGTCAGCGTGCTTCAGGCGCTCCAGACCCAGGGCGTGTGCCCCGTCTTCTATCACCCGGACCCCGAGGTCAGCCTGAACGTCATCCGCGCCTGCGCGCGCGGCGGGGCCCCGGTGGTCGAGTTCACCAATCGCGGCGACTTCGCCTGCGACCTGTTCGGCGAGATCAATCGCGAACTGATCAGGACCGATCCCGAGGTGGTGCTGGGCATCGGCTCGGTGGTCGATAGCGGCACGGCGGCGCTTTATCTGAACCGGGGCGCGCGCTTCGTCGTCAGCCCCTGCCTGGTCCCGGACGTGGCCAGGGTCTGCAACCGGCGTATGGTCGCCTATTTCCCCGGCTGCGGCTCCGTGACCGACATCGGCGAGGCGCACGAACTGGGCTGCGACATCGTCAAACTGTTTCCCGGTTCGTCGGTCGGCGGGCCGGACTTCGTCAAGGCGGTCAAGGGCCCCATGCCCTGGGTCAAGATCATGCCGACGGGCGGCGTCGACCCCGACGAAGCCTCCATCGCCAAATGGTTCGGCGCCGGGATCGTGGCGGCGGGCATGGGATCGAAACTGGTGACGGACGCGGCCGTCAAGGCCGGCGACTGGGCCGCCATCGAGATCTCGGTGCGCGCGGCCGTTGACGCGGTGGCCGCCTTCCGCGCCGCGACAGCCGCCTGAGCCTCAGCCAGCGGGACGGTCGTCCGGGGCGGCCGTCTGCGGTCGATGCGCCCCAGAGCCATCGTGGCGCGCGGCGTCGCGGCGGGCGCTCCCCTTGCGTTGCAGCAGGGGCGTCAGGGCCTTGCGCTCTTCGGGGGTCAGGGTGGCCAGCAGGGCGACCGCCCCGGTTTCCAGCCGCTGGCGGCCGCGCATCTCGGCGGCGCGCGACTGCTCCAGCAGGGTCTGGACGCGCTGCGCGTCCAGGGTCGGCTGGCCGGCCACGGCGACGGCTTCGCGCCGCGCCGCCCGCGCCGCCTCGAAGTCGGGACGGGCCGACAGGGCGGTTTCACGCAGGGACGCGCGCACGCGCTGGCGCACCGCAGGGTCCAGCCCCGCCAGCACCTCGGCCAGCGGCCCTTCGCGGCCGCCCCGGCGTTGCTCCTCGATCCGCCGTTCGATCTTGTCGCGGCTGACGGCGTAGGTCACGCCTCCGGCCAGGGCGAACAGGTTCAGCGCGACCGACACGGCCAGGGCGATCTTCAAGGCCCGTCCGCTCATCCCACAACCTCGGTGTCGTCCACCCCGGTCAGGGAGGACTGATAAAGCACCGCATCCGCCCGCGCGTCCGCCGTCAGGTGGCTGGTCAGGCCGACGCCGGCCACCACCCCCGCACAGGCCGCAGCCGCCCAGCCCGCGCCCAGATACCAGACCGCCTGACGCCAGCGTCCGCGCATCCGGGGTTTCGGCGCCGCCGCAAGAACCCGCTCAATCAGCGCCGCAGAGGGCGCCGTCGTCGGCGCCGCGTCCAGCAGGGCGTCCAGCGTCGCGGCCTCGTCCAGCACGGCCCGCAGAGACGGATCGGCGGCTAAAAGACTTTCGGCGAAGGCGCGCTGGTCCGCCGGCCAGCGACGCAGGTCCGCCCCATAGACGTCCGCCAGAGCCTGCAACCGTTCCGCCTTCATCCTCTATCTCCCTTGCGCGCGCCCGGCGCCATGTCCGACAGCGTCTGACGCAATGCGCGGCGACCGCGCGACAACAAACTCTCCAGGGCCTCGACGCTGATCTCCATCAGCGCGGCCGCCTCGATATTGGACAGCTCCTGATAGTGGCACAGCACGATGGCCTCGCGCTGGCGATCCGGCAGCTGTCTCAGCGCCTGCGCCACCCGCGCCCCGGTCTCGGCGGCCAAAAGCCCCCGATCCGGCCCCGGCCCGTCGTCCGGTCGATCCGGCGGGGCCTCGGTCGGGATTTCGCGCCGCCGTCTCAGCCGGTCGTAGCAGAGGTTCAAGGCCACCCGGTGCAGCCAAGTGTCGAACCGCGCCCGGCCCGGCGCCCATTTCGGCGCCTGCCTCCAGGCGCGCAACAGGGTTTCCTGCGCCACGTCCTCGGCCTCTGTCGCGTCGCCCAGCATCCGTTGCGCCAGGGCGTGAATGCGCGGCAGCTTCAGCGCGACCAACGCCTGCGACGCCGCCGGGTCCCCCTGACCCACGCGGCGCACCAGATCCTCGTCGGGGTCGACGATCGCGACCAAGCCCGCCTCTTCCGCTGCTGACGAAAGGGACCGATTCGTCCACGACGGCCGACCCCGACACCGTTCTTACTCCGAAGCCGGAGCCGGGGAAGCGACTTGCGGCGCCGGACGCGCGGCCTGCCGTTCCGCACGACGGGCGGTCATGGCGGCCCGGCGTTCATCGGCGGTGATCACGCCGTCCCGGTCGGCGTCCAGCCTGTCGAACCGCTCGCCCAGCCTGGCCGCGACCTCGGAGATCGTCACGGGACCCCGCTCGCGTCCCTTGCGGCCGGAGCCGCCCTGATCGGGCATGGCGTGACGCAGGCCTGCCCGGTGGCCCGCGCGTTCGCCGCGCGGCCCGCGCTCCGGGCGAACGGCGTGGCCGGCGTCGAACTCGGCGCGGCTGATGGAGCCGTCGCCGTCGGCGTCCAGCTTGGCGAAGCGGTCGTTGGCGTGTTCGGCGCGCTTGGCCTGGATCGCCGCCCGGCGTTCCTCGACGCTGACCGCGCCGTCGCGATCGGCGTCCAGGGCGGTCAGCCGGGCCACGCGCGCATCGACGAACTGGGCGCGGGTGATCGGCCGATCCGCGGCATGCCGCGCCGGGCTCGGCGCGGCGCCGATCGTCGGAGCCTGTGCGGCTGGAACCTGGGCCGTGGCGGCGCCGGCGAGGGCGGCCAAGGCGATGGCGCCCAGGCCGGTCAGAAAGCTCTTTCTCATCTCGATAATCTCCTTGGGTCGCTTGCGCGCCCTGTGCATCGCCCGTGCATCGCCCTGTCAGGAGATTGAACGCGGGTCGGAGGATTCTCCGTCGCGGCCCGATGGAACCGCCCGTTCGAAGGCCCGACGCGCCCGCGCCCGCAGGTCGGTCAGCTCCGTCTTCAGCGTCTCGAAATCAGGCGCGCCCGCCGCCTCGGCCAGACGCAGCTGGAACACCGACGGCTCCGTCTCGGGATCGACCCGGTCCTCGAAGGCGGCGGCCAGCAGATGGGCCAGCCGCTGCTGCACCCGCCACGCCTCGGCCAGAACCGGATCGTCGTGCAGCGCCTCTAGGGTCGAAAGGGTCAGGGGCTGACCGGCGACGGCGGCCTGAAGCTGGCGATACTGGGCGGCGAACTCGGCGTCCACCTGGCCGCCCGGCGACAGCTTCAGATCCCAGAATCCGTGCGGCCGCCGCTCGCGATCCATCAGGGCGCGCATCTTGCGGACGTCGGCGGCGATGTCGACACCCGGTCGCGGCCTGCGCAGGGCCGCCTCGATGGCCGCCGAGACGCGGTCGCCGAACGCAGGGTCGCTGGCCCAGACGACGCGGGCGCGGGTCAGGACCATGAACTCCCACGTCTCCGCCTCCCTGGCGTAATAGGCTTCGAAGCCCGACAGCCGCACCGACACCGGCCCCTTCGAACCCGTGGGACGCAGCCGCATATCGACCTCGTACAGCCCGCCTTCGGCCGTGTGGGCCGACAGGGCCGCGATCAGTCGCTGGGTGAAGCGGGCGTAGAAGACGTCGGCCGTCCAGTCCTTAAGGCTCGAGGTCGCCTCGGCCGGCGCCTCGTAGAGGGTCATCAGGTCCAGGTCGGACCCGGCGGTCATTTCGCGCGATCCGGCCTTGCCCAGGGCCACGACCGCGACCGCGCCGGGAAAGTCGCCGCCCACCCGCGCCGTCTCCTCCAGGGCCGCCGGAGACAGGGTCCGCATGGCGGCGTCGGCCAGGGCGGCGTAGGCCCGACCGGCCGCCTCCGGCCCTGCACGGCCGGTCAGGGCGTGGATGCCGATGCGGAACATCTGTTCGCGGTGCAGGCGGCGCACGGCGTTCATGGCCCCCTCGAAATCCTCGGTCTCGCCGGCCTCGCGCAGCATCTGTTCGGTCAGGCTGGTCTCTTCCGAAAGGTCGACCAGGAAACGGGCGTCCAGCACCCCGTCCAGCGCCGCCGGCTGACGCCCCAGGGTGCGGGCCAGGCGCGGGGCGAAGGCCATGACGCCCACGACCATCTCGAACAGTTTGGGCTGGTTCAGGAACAGGGCCTGGACCTGCACCCCCGCCGCCAGGCCCGAGAAGAAGACGGCGAACCGGCGAAAGGCCGCGTCGGGCGCGCCGGATCGCGCCACCGCCTCCAGCAGGCGCGGCGCCAGGCGGGTGAAAAGTTCGCGGCCCCGTTCGGTGCGGGTCGCGGGGATGCGGCCGTGATGCCAGGAGCGAATCGCATCGGCGACCGACGCCGGCTCCGAAAAGCCCATTCGCCGCAGGGTCTCCAGCGTCTCGGGATCGTTCTCGACGCCGGTGAAGACCAGGCTGCCGTAGCGGGAATCCAGGTCTTCGCCGCCCTCGAACAATTCGCCGTAACGGGCGTTGACGCGCACCAGCAGGGCCTCGACCCGGGCGTCGAATGCGGCCAGATCGGACTGGCCCGCCAGGGCGGCGACGGCGGCGCGGCGCCCGGCGTCCTCGGGCAGGCGGTGGGTCTGTTCGTCGTCCAGCATCTGCACCCGGTGCTCCAGCCCGCGCAGTTCGACATAGGCGGCCGACAGTTCCTCGGCCACGGCCTGCGGGATGTGGCCGGCGGCGGCCAGGGCGTGCAGCGCCTGGATCGTGCGGGGCGTTCTCAGCGCCGGATCGCGGCCGGCCAGGATCAGCTGCTGGGTCTGGGCGTAGAATTCGATCTCGCGGATGCCGCCCCGACCCAGTTTCAGATTGGCGCCGGCCGCCTGCAGCCCTTCGCCCGTCTTGTGGACGTGGATCTGTTTCTTGATCGACTGGATGTCCAGCACGGCGGCGTAGTCCAGGCTGCGCCGCCAGACGAAAGGGACCAAGGCCTTCAGGAATCGCCCCGCCGCGCGCAGGTCGCCCAGCACCGGCCGCGCCTTGATGAAGGCCGCCCGCTCCCAGTTCTGGCCCACGCTCTCGTAATAGGCCAGCGCCATCGGCGCGGCGACCACGGGCGGGGTGGAGGACGGGTCGGGCCGCAGCCTCAGATCGACGCGAAAGACATAGCCGTCGGCTGTCCGTTCGCTCAGCAGGGTGGCGATCCCCTTGCCGACCCGGTTGGCGAAGTCCTGCGTCTCGACCCCTTCGGCCAGGGCCAGGGTCGTCAGGCGCGGCTCGAAGAACAGGGAGATGTCGATGTCGGAGGAATAGTTCAGCTCGTTGGCGCCGTGCTTGCCCATGGCGATGCCGAACAGGCCGGGGACGGGTCCGCGCGAATCGTCGGGCGGCGAGACTAGCCGGCCGCGTCGCCTCTGTTCGGCGGCGACGGCGCGCAGCGCCGCGCGGCAGGCGACGTCGGCGAAGGCCGACAACGCCGCCGTGACCTGATCCAGATCCCATACGCCCCCCAGGTCGGACAGAGCCGTCAGCAGATGCAGATCGGCCTTCAGCACCCGCAAGGGGGCCCGCACCGCCTCGGGATCGCCGTCCAGCGCATCGGTCTCACGCACGATCCGGGACAGGCTCTCGCCCGGATCGGCCTCCAGCAGGCGGCGCAGATGGACAGGGCGGCGGCGCATCAGCCCAGCCAGATAGGGCGAAGCGCCCGCGACCGGGGCCAGGGCGGGCCAGGACGCGTTCAGGACATCGGCCCAACCGTCGGCGTCGGCGGCCTCGATCAGGGTTTCGCGCAGACGGTCGGCGGCGGCGGGGTTCGCGACCGGGCCTGGGGGCGCCAGGGTTTCGAAGAGGGGCTGAATGGGCATTCAATTATCCGCTCATCCCGGCGAAAGCCGGGACCCAGTGCTTTCACCCGGCAATGCGTTGGACCACGACCGCGCTCGACACAAGCCCGCCCCCGAAGAACGGGGTCCCGCCTTTCGCCGGGATGAGCGGAACCGTCAGTTCTGCACGGCCGGCGGCAGCACCAGGGCCACCCGCAGCCCCGGCCCGAAATCGCCATAGGCGCCCGGCCCCTCGTCGAGAACGACGCGGCCGCCATGCGCCTCGGCCACCGCCGTCACCAGCGACAGGCCCAGGCCCGATCCCGGCTCGGTGCGGCTGTTGTCCAGGCGCACGAACCGCTGGACCACCCGTTCGCGGTCTTCCTCCGGCACGCCCGGCCCGGTGTCGGTGACGGAATATTCGATCTCGCCCGAGGCGCGCCTGCGCGCGCGCAACTTCACCGCACCGCCGGCGGGGGTGTATTTGATGGCGTTGTCGATCAGATTGGCCAGGGCCTGGGCCAGGAAGGGCTGATTGCCCTCGATCATCAGCCCCTTTTCGATCTCGGCCGAGAAGTCGATGGCCTTGTCCTCGGCGGCGGGTTCGTAAAGCTCGGCCATATCGGCGGCCAGATCGGCGGCGTCGATCGTTTTCGGATCGGGGGCGCCGCCCGCCTGCAGCCGGGCGATGGCCAGGACGGTGTTGAAGGTCTTCAACAGGTGATCCGCCTCGTCCAGGGCGACGCCCAGGGCGTCGACCCCGTCGATCTTGCCCGCCTCGGCGTCGATCAGGGCCACCTCCAGCTTGGCCCGCATCCGCGTCAGGGGCGAGCGCAGGTCGTGGGCGATGGCGTCGCCGGCGTGACGGATCGAAGCCATCGACGCCTCCAGCCGGTCCAGCATGGTGTTCAGCCCCTGGCCCAGTTCGTCCAGTTCGTCGCCGGTGTTGCGCACGGGCGCGCGCACCTTCAGATCGCCTTCCTGCACGGCCGAGACGACCCGGTTCAGCCCGGCCATCGACTGCTCCACCCGCCGGCTGATGTAGAGCCCGCCCGCCAGGCCCAGCAGGATGACCAGGGCCATCGCGCCCCACAGCGCCTGGGTCAGGCGCGCCAGATAGGCCTCGATCCCGCCGATGTCCTCGCCCACGAACAGGGTGTCGCCCCCCGCGAGCGGCAGGATCACGCCGATGGAGCGGCGGTTCTGCACCCGCCCCTCGGCGTCGGTGCTGGTCAGGCGAAAGGTGCTCCACTCCCCCCGCCCCGCCTGGGGCGGCGCCTCCAGGTCGAAGGGCATGACCGACAGATTGCCGGTGACGATCTTCCCGTCCGGCCCGGTCAGCAGATACAGATAAGGCCCGCCGCGAACCGTGCGCTCGACCAGGGCCTGGTTCAGGGCGTCTATGCCACGCGTGCGGTGGATGGCGGTCAGGGCGCCCAGTTCGCCCTCCACATCCGCCCTGGCCCGCCCCTGCGCTTCGGACGCCGAGGCGAAATAGACATAGGCCAGGATCGCCCCCGCCGCCGCCACGAACAGCGCCAGGAACAGCAGCGTCAACCGAAACGGCGTGCGGCGAAGGACGGAGGGAAGGCGCATGAGGTTTTAGCAGCGAGTGGCGAGCGGCGAGTGGCGAGCAAGCGCAAGGACAGGCAGAGGCGTCACCGGCGGCTGGCCGTGAATCGCCGCTCGCTCGTCACCCTCTGTCATCCTCGCCGCTCGCCACTAACCACTCGCCACTCCGAAACCTACGCCTCCAGCCGATACCCCGCGCCGCGCACGGTTTGCAGCATGGCCTTGTCGAAGCCCTTGTCGATCTTGGAGCGCAGGCGGCTGATGTGGACGTCGATGACGTTGGTCTGGGGGTCGAAATGGTATTCCCACACCTTCTCAAGCAACATGGTGCGCGTCACCGACTGGCCGGCGTGGCGCATCAGGAACTCCAGCAATTGGAACTCGCGCGGCTGTAGGTCGATCTCGGTCGTTCCGCGATGCACGGTGCGGGCGATCAGATTCATCTCCAGGTCGCCGACCTTCAGCACGGTCTGAACCCCGCCCGTCTCGCGGCGGCGCGCCAGGGCCTCGACCCGCGCGATCAGTTCGGCGAAGGCGTAGGGCTTCACCAGATAGTCGTCGGCCCCGGCCTTCAGGCCCGTCACCCGATCCTCGACCTCGCCCAGGGCCGACAGGAACAGGACCGGCGTCTGATCGCCGCCCTTGCGCACCGTCTCGACCATGCCGACGCCGTCCAGGCGCGGCATCATCCGATCGACCACATAGACGTCGTAGCCGCCCTTCTGCGATTCCAGCAGGCCGAAGGCGCCGTCGACCGCATGGGTCACTTCGTGTCCCGCCTCGGACAGGCCCCGCACCATGGCGGTCGCCGCCTCGGCGTCGTCCTCGACCACCAGAATCCGCATGAACCCCTCCCGGAATCAAAATCGCCGCCGATGTTAGCGCATCGGCGGCGATTGACGAGTTAAGGCTTGGTCAGAATGCCGATCAGTTCTTCGGCAGTTCAAGAACGACCGAACGATTGCCCTGCGGCGTCCGAACCAGAAGCAGAACGCCCGGACGTCCCGCCGAGCGGGCCGCAGCTATGGCCCGCTCCAGATCGGCCGGCCCGGACAGTATTTGGTTGTTGGCTCTCAGGATCACCACGCCGGCCGGAATACCCAGTTGCGCGGCCTTGGACCCCGGAACCGTCTCCGTCACCACGACGCCCTGAATATCGGCAGGCAGATTATATTGACGCCGCGTCGCCGCATTGACCGGCGCAACCTTCATACCTTCGACCGTGGTATTGGCGACTGGTCCCTGAGGCGTTTTTTGAGGGTCGTCTCCACCCGTTGCGGCGTTCAATTCCTCGTCCGATGGACGCTTGGCCGCGCGGATGTTGATCTCCTGACGACGGCCATCGCGGATCACGGTGAAGCGCACAGTCTGTCCGGCTTCGGTCGCGGCGACCATTCGGCGCAGTTCGGTCGAACCGTCGATATTGCGGCCGTTGACCTGTACGACGATGTCGCCGACCTGCACGCCGGCCCTCTGCGCCGGTCCGTCGGGCGTCACCTCTCCGACATAGGCGCCCTTGGTGTCGGCAGGAAGCGCCAACGCCCCCACCGTGCCTGGTGGAATGTCCTGGATGCCGACGCCGACATAGCCGCGCTCGATCGTCTGCCCCTGCATCAGGCGCGTCGTAACGTTTTTGGCCGTCTCCGCCGGGATGGCGAAGCCGATGCCGACCGACCCTCCGGTGGGGGAATAGATGGCCGAGTTCACGCCGATGACGCGGCCGTAGATGTCGAAGGTCGGGCCGCCCGAGTTGCCCCGGTTGATGGCCGCGTCGATCTGGATGTAGTCGTTGTACCCCGACGGATCGATGTCGCGGGCCTTGGCCGAGACGATGCCCGCCGTGGCGGTGCCGCCCAGGCCGAAGGGGTTGCCGATGGCGATGACCCAGTCGCCGACGCGCGGCTGGGCCGTCTCTTCGAAGCTGACGTATTTGAAGTCGTTGCCCTCGACTTTGATCACGGCCAGGTCGGTGCCCGGATCGCGGCCGATCAGGCGGGCCGGCAGTTCGCGGCCGTCCGACATCTTCACCTTGATCTCGGTCGCGTCGGCGACGACGTGGTTGTTGGTGACGATGAAGCCGTCCTGCGAGATGAAGAAGCCCGAGCCGGCCCCTTGCGTCGTCTGCGGTTCGTCGCCCTGGCCGCCGCGGCCTTGCGGGGGCACGAACTGGAACGGCAGGCCGGGAATGGTGAAGGCGCCGCCCTGGGGCTGGTCGACCTTGACCGTCACGTCGATCTGGACGACGGCGGGCGCCACCTGTTCGAAGATAGTGGCGAAGCTGTTGGGCGCGCCGGGCGGCGGGGTGAAGCTGTCGCCATTGGCCGGGACGGGGGTGATGCGGTTGACCGCCTGGGGTTCGGCGTGCGCGCCGGGCCAGTTGATCACGCCGCCGGCGGTCGCCGCCGCCGCCAGGGTCAGGCCGGCCGCGGCCCCGAGAATGAACTCCTTGCGCTTCAGCATCGTGGTCCTTGCGATCCTCTTGTCCGACGCCAGGCGGGCGCCGGTTTCGCGATTGATATAGGCTGGAGGGCGTTTGCGCCAATGCCGACGTTCGATGGTTGGTCCCGACTAAAGCCCGTCGTGAGGCGAGGTTGCGTCAGGATCGCGGCGACGCTTCTCATTTCGCAGGACTTCGTCCAGCCGCCGCGCCTCGTCGGGCGTCAGGCCGGGCGTTTCGGCCGGCTTGCGTCGCGCGCGCAGCAGCAAGGCGCCCCCGGCCAGCAGCACCAGGGCGAACGGCCCGAACCACAACAGCCAGGTTCCCGCCCGCACCGGCGGGGTGAACAGCACATAGTCGCCGAACCGGCGCACCAGATCGTCGCGCACCGCCTGATCGGTGGCGCCGGCGGCGATCTCCTCGCGGATCAGGCGGCGCATGTCCCCGGCGACGCCGGCGGGGCTGTCGGCGATGGCCTCGTGCTGGCAGACCACGCAGCGCACGTCCTTGAACAGGGCCTGGGCGCGGGCCTCCTGGACTGCGTCAGGCAGGGGGCGGTCGGGCGCGGCGGGCGGTTCGGCGGCCGTCAGCATCAGCGCCAGGACCGGCGCGGCCAAGAGGACGGCCAGACGCCTCATGCCGCCTCGCGCCGTCTTTGGCCCACGCCCAGGCGCAGGCGTCGGTCCATCAGCGACAGCACGCCGCCCAGGGCCATGATCGCCGGCCCCAGGAAGATCAGCCGCGCCCAGGGATTCCAGTACAGGCGAACGACCCAGGCGGGCCGATCGGGACCGCCCGCCCGCTCGCCGATCACCACATAGACGTCGTCCAGGCCCCGGAAATCCAGCCCGACCTCGGTGGTGGTCTGGCCGCCGGCCGGAAAGAAGCGACGCTCGGCCGTGACCGTGGTCGCCCGCCCCCGGTCATCGCTCGGCCGCACCGTCAACCGCCCCTGTTCGGCCAGATAGTTCGGCCCCTCGACCACTCGCACGTCGTCCAGCGTCACGGTCCATGGCCCGGCCGACAGGCTCTGCCCCAGCATCAGCGACCGCGCCGCCTCGGCCTTGAAGCCGGTCTCGACCACCGCGCCCAGGATGAAGATCCCCAGTCCCAGATGCGCCAGGGTCATGCCCCAGGCGCCCAGCGGCAGCCCCCTGGCCCGCCGCCAGGTCTCGGCGACGGCGGCGCGGAACAGGCGGATGCGCTCCGCGACCTCGGCCAGCGACCCTGCGATCAGCCAGACCCCGACGCCGATCCCCAGCGCGGCCAGCGCCTTTCTCGGCTCCCACAGGGCGTAGGCGGCCAGCGCCGACAGGATGGCGACCCCGCCCGCTGCGGCCAGCCGCTGCATCGCGCCCGCCAGATCGCCGCGCTTCCACGCCAGCAGCGGTCCGGCCGGCAGAATCAGGAAGGCGACCATCATCAAGGGCGTGAAGGTGGCGGCGAAATAGGGCGGGCCGACCGAGATGGTCGCGCCGGACGCCGCCTCCAGGATCAGCGGATAAAGGGTGCCCAGCAGGACCGTCGCCGCCGCCGCCGTCAGGAACAGATTGTTCAGCACCAGGGCGCCTTCCCGGCTTACGGGCGCGAACACCCCGCCGCCCTTCAGCTGGGGCGCGCGCCAGGCGAACAGGGCGAAGGCGGCCCCGGCCGCGACGCCCAGGATCGCCAGCAGCATCATCCCCCGCTGAGGATCGACGGCGAAGGCGTGGACGGAGGTCAACACGCCCGAACGCACCAGAAACGCCCCCAGCATGGAGAAGGTGAAGGCCAAGAGCGCGAGGAACACCGTCCATCCCGCCAACGCCCCGCGCCGCTCGGTGACGACCGCGCTGTGCAGCAGGGCGGCCCCCGCCAGCCAGGGCATGAAGCTGGCGTTCTCGACCGGGTCCCAGAACCACCAGCCGCCCCAGCCCAGCTCGTAATAGGCCCAGAACGACCCCAGGGCGATGCCGACGGTCAGAAAGGCCCAGCTGGCCAGGGCCCAGGGCCGGACCCAGCGCCCCCACGCGGGCCAGAAGGCCGTCTGCGCCCGCCCCTCGATCAGGGCCGCGACCGCCAGGGAGAAACAGACCGAGAAACCGACATAACCCGCATAGAGCAGCGGCGGATGCACGGCCAGGGCCGGGTCTTGCAGCAGCGGGTTCAGCGACGCGCCCTGGAAAGGCGCGGGATCCAGGCGGACGAAGGGGCTGGAGGTGAAGACGGCGAAGGCCAGGAACAGCGATCCCAGCGCCCCCTGCGCCGCCACGGCCGAGGCCTTCAGCCCGAACGGCAGGCCCCGCGCCCGCGCCAGCGCGCCGCCGAACGCCGTCAGCACCAGGCACCACAGCAGAAGCGAGCCTTCGTGGCTGCCCCAGGCGCCGGCGACCTTGTACAGCATCGGCTTGTCGGTGTGGCTGTTGGCCGCCACGTTCGAGACCGAGAAGTCGGACACGACGAAGGCGTGGACCAGGGCCGCGAACGACAGGGCGACCGCCGCCGCCGCCGCCAGGGCCGCCCCTTGCGCCGCCCCGGCCAGAACCGGGCTGCGCCGCATCCGCCCCGCCGCCGACAGACCCGTCTGCAGAAGGGACAGCGCCAGCGCCAGGGCCAGGGCGAAGGCCCCGAACTCGGCGATCATAGGGGAAGGGTCTTGGCCGAAGCCGGCGCATCGGCCGACGCCGCATCCGGCCGCCACTCGCCCTTGGCCTTGATTCGGTCGGCCACCTCGCGCGGCATATAGTTCTCGTCGTGCTTGGCCAGGACCTGGCTGGCGTGGAAGGTGCGGTCCGGGCCGAACGCCCCCTGGGCCACGATCCCCTGCCCCTCGCGGAACAGGTCGGGCAGGTCGCCGTGATAGACGACGCGGGTCGCGCCGACGTTGTCGGTGACGGAAAAGGCCACGACGCCGTCGCCCGACCTGTGCACGCTGCCGACCTCGACCAGCCCTCCCAGACGGATGTTGCGTCCCTCCGGCGCCTTTTCGGCGGTGGCCTCTGACGGGGAATAGAAGAAGGTCACGCTGTCCTGCATGGCCCACAGCGACAGGCCGACGGCCAGCGCCAGGATCGGCGCCACGGCGGCGACGACCCACAGGCGACGGCGCGCCTTCGGCGATTTGGGCAGCCAGCTCATGCGACGGACCTTCGAGGTTCGACGGCGTATAGCCTCGCGGCCCCACACGACCAATGCGTCATTGAGCCATGCCTTTGGGCGGCCTCGCCTCGGGCAGGCGGCGCTCCAGGTCCTGGCGACGCGGATCGGCGGGATCGAGCGCCGCGATCAGGGGCGCCCACAGGCCGCGCGCCGCCGCCCGGTCGCCGCGTCGCAGCGCCGCCTCGCCCAAAAAGAAGCGCGCCCCCAGTTGGCCGGGGTCCAGGGTCAGCGCCTGGCGAAAGGCCGCCTCGGCGTCCCCGCCGATCTGGTTGTCATTGGCCACGACCAGGCTTTCGCCTAGCCGCGCCCAGGCCTGGGCGTCCTTGGGATCGAGGTCGATCAGCCGGCGAAAGGCCGAGGCCGCCCCCAGCGGATGGTCGGCGGCGAAGCGCGCGGCGCCCAGCATGGCCAGGGCCTGGCGATCGCCCGGCCGTTCCCGGGCGACGCGGGCGGCGACCGCCGCCAGCTGCGTCGGGGCCAGTCCCTCCAGATCGGCGGACCAGGCGTCGACCCGCCGCTCATAGGCCTGATCCGGCAGGCCGGGCGTTCCTGTCGCGACATAGAGGCCCAGGGCGCCGGCCACCGTGACGCCGATCCCGGCCAGCACCCACAGCCTGTCCCTGGCGCCCGCCACGGGCGCCGTCGTCGCGGCCGTGGCCAACAGCCGGCGTCCCGCCTCGGCCCGCGCCGAGGCATGGGCGTCGTCGTCCAGCAGGCCGCGCGCCTTCAGCCGATCCAGCGCCTCGATCTCGCGCGCGCCGGCTTGCGTCTCCACGCCCGACGCCGGTTCGGCGCCGCGCCGCGCGCCGGCCAGCACCAACAGAGCGGCCAGGGCCGCCGCCAGTCCCGTCATCATCCAGAAGGCGATCATGATCAGGGTCTAGCCGAACAACGAGCGTCGGGCGAGACGCTCCTTCGGCCCTCATTGCGGCAGCAGGGCCGTTTCCGCCGTCGCCGCCCGCCGCCGGATCGCGCGCGCCGCCTCCAGCGCCTCGATCGTCGTCAGGAACCGCGCCGCGATCCCGACCAGCCGCAGCGCATGGTCGGGATCGTCGACCTCGCCGTCCGCCACCCCGTCCAGCGCCTCGTTGGCCCAGGCGGACAGATAGTCGGTCATCTCGGTCTTCAGCGCCGCCCGGTCCGCCTCGCAGCCGAAGGTGACAGCCGCGCCGCGCAGGGCCGACACCGCCGCCAGCAGGGCCGCCGCCGCCTCGATCGGCTCGCCCTCCGCCGGCGCCTCCAGCCACGGGCACATCCGGGTCATGCGGCCGGCGATGGTGCGCCGTTTCATCGGCAGGGCGGCCTGCACCGCCGCCGCCGTCGACTTCATCAGGCCCGACAACTGGCCCGAGACCTGCACCCGCGCCATCCGCGCCGTCTTGCCCCAGCTGGAATCGGGCCGGATCTGCAGGGTCATGTCCATCTCGGCCAGGACGCCGGCGCACCAGCCGACCTGTTCGACAACCGTCCGCATGGCGTCCTCGGCCAGGGACGACCGAAGGGCCGCCACCTGCCGCACCCGCGCCTGGACCGAGGCCAGCAGCCGTTCGACGAAGACGCCCATCTCCGAATGGCTCAGCGTCACCTCGCGGTCGGCCAAACGGCTGGTGCGCGTCACCACCCGCAGCATCCGCTCGGCGTCCGCCACATGGGCGAACAGGATGTCGATCATCCGCCGCCCACCGTCGGGCGACACGGCCAGACTGTCCTGGATCAGCAGCCGCAGCCCGGCCAGTTGATTGTCGTCGGGCCGCTCCAGCCAGACCGACAGGCGCGGCAGAGCCGTGCGCGCCAGGGGCGTCAGGTCGAAACAGCCCGCCAGTTCGGACGGGGTGCAAGGCGGCGCCCCCTCTGGCGGGCGCTGAAAGTCGGGCCAGACATCGCGCGGGCGATCGCGCAGCACCGCCGCGGCCCGCGCGCACAGCCGGTCCGCCGCCAGGGTCCATTCGCCGTCCGCGGCGCCGGCCCCGTCCAGCAGCGGCAGGAATGCCTCTTCCCCGATCACCGCCTCGCGCCATACGCGCTTCAGCACCGCCGGCGGAAAGGTCAGGGCCGGCACGCCATCGGCGCGGGGCCGAAACAGCGGCGTCAGCGGCGCGAAGGCGGTGGCGCGTCGGGCGCGGTCGCGCGCTTCGTCGCCCACGATGACGGCCAGTTCCGACGCCTTGTCGCCCTGCAGCGCCGCCACCGCCCCGCCCAGCTGCGCCAGCGACGCATCGAGACAGGCCTCGACGACCGCCTTCAGGGCGGCGCGGTGGGCGGGGGACAGGGACGACACGCGAAGCTCCCGTCGATGAAATACAGACCGTCAGGGTGCGCCATTCGGGTTAACAACGGCTTGGCGGGCGCGCCTGCCCCTTGAGCGACGGTCAGGGCGCGCCATATTGCCGCCACGCCCGGCGACGCGCCTTGGCGCCCGCCACGCCAGGAGCCTTTATGCCCGTTATCAAGATCGACGGCCTGACCAAGACCTACAAGTCCGGGCTCCAGGCGTTGAAGCGCATCGACCTGAGCATCGAGAAGGGTGAAATCTTCGCCCTTCTGGGTCCGAACGGGGCGGGCAAGACCACCCTGATCTCCATCATCTGCGGCATCGTCACCCCCTCGACGGGCACGGTGGTCGCCGACGGTCACGACATCCAGTCCGACTTCCGCGCCGCCCGCACCAAGATCGGCCTGGTGCCGCAGGAACTGACCACCGACGCCTTCGAGACGGTCATGGCCACCGTCACCTTCAGCCGGGGTTTGTTCGGCAAGGCGCCGAATCCGGCCTTCATCGAACGCCTGCTGCGCGACCTGTCGCTGTGGGACAAGCGCGACGCCAAGCTGCGCACCCTGTCGGGCGGAATGAAGCGTCGGGTGATGATCGCCAAGGCGCTGAGCCACGAGCCGGACATCCTGTTCCTGGACGAACCCACGGCCGGGGTGGACGTCGAACTGCGCCGCGACATGTGGGCGATGGTCAGGAGACTGCGCGAACGCGGCGTCACCATCATCTTGACCACCCACTATATCGAAGAGGCCGAGGAGATGGCCGATCGCATCGGGGTGATCCTGAAGGGCGAACTGATCCTGGTCGAGGAAAAGACCGCCCTGATGAAGACGCTGGGCAGGAAGACCCTGACCCTTAACCTGGTCGAGCCGCTGGCCGCCCTGCCCGTCGAACTGGCCGATTGGGACCTGACGCTGAAATCCGACGGGGGCGAGCTGGAATACAGTTTCGACGCCAACGCCGACGATACGGGCGTGCCGTCGCTGATCCGCCGGCTCGAGGGGCTGAACATCGGGTTCAAGGATCTGAACACCCGCCAGAGCTCGCTGGAAGACATCTTCGTCAGCCTGGTCCACACCAACGGAGCCGCCGCATGACCTTCAACGCCTATGGGGTCTGGGCCATCTATCGTTTCGAGATGGCGCGGTCGCTGCGCACCATCTGGCAGAGCATCGTCACCCCGGTCATCACCACCGCCCTGTATTTCGTCGTCTTCGGCGGCGCGATCGGCAGCCGGATGCAGGAAGTCGGCGGCGTGCCCTACGGCGCCTTCATCGTGCCGGGTCTGATCATGCTCAGCCTGTTCACCCAGTCGATCTTCAACGCCTCCTTCGGCATCTACTTCCCCAAGTTCACGGGGACGATCTACGAGATATTGTCGGCCCCGGTGTCGTCGCTGGAGATCGTGCTGGCCTATGTCGGGGCGGCGGCGACCAAGTCGGCGGTGCTGGGCCTGATCATCCTGGCCACGGCGGCCTTCTTCGTGCCGCTGCAGATTCTGCATCCGGTCTGGATGATGGCCTTTTTGGTCCTGATCTCGGTGACGTTCAGCCTGTTCGGCTTCATCATCGGCGTCTGGGCCGACGGGTTCGAACAGCTTCAGATGATCCCGATGCTGATCGTGACCCCCCTGACCTTTCTGGGCGGGGCCTTCTATTCCATCGACATGCTGCCGGAGGGGTGGCGCGCCGTGACCCTGTTCAACCCGGTGGTCTATCTGATCTCTGGCTTCCGCTGGGCCTTCTACGGCCAGGGGGACGTGGCGGTCGGGATCAGCGTGGCGGCGACCCTGGGCTTCTTCGCCGTCTGCCTGGCCATCGTCATGTGGATGTTCAAGACCGGCTATCGGCTCAAGAACTGAGCCGTCACGAAACGGGCCAGATCGCCAGCGATTGAGGGACCATGTCCGACGACCAGAAGACCCCGCCCGAACCCGCCCGCCCCGAGCCCTTCGCCCGGAAGCCGGTGCAATGGGGACGCATGCCCGCGACCACCTTCCACGTCGGGCCGGTGCCGGTCGCGGCCAATCCGCTGGATCGCATCCCCAATCCGCCGCCCAAGGCGGCGTCGGCCCGACAGCCGCGCGACATCCGCGATCAGAGCCTGGCCTCGGGCGTCGCGCCCACGCCTGCCCGGCCCGCGTCGACGCCGCCTGCGCCCGCGGGGCCCAGGCCGCCGCGTCCGCAGACCGGAAGCATACTGGGCGGCTCGCTGATCCCGACCGCGCGCCCGGCCCAGCCCTCGACGACGCCCCGGCCCGCGCCGCAAGCCGCCCCGTCGCCTGACACAGATCTGACCGTGCGCCCGTTGCCGACGCCGCAGGCCGCGCCCGCCCCTACGCCGAAGCCCGCCGACGCCGCGCCGGTCGCGGGCAAACCCGTCGTCGCCCCGCCTGTCGCCCCGCGACCTGTCGTCGGGGCGCCTCCTCAAGCGACGCCCGGTTTCGCCCATGCGCCGGCCAGGCCTTCGCGCCTGCCGCTCTACGTCGGCGCGGGCGTCGCCGCCCTGCTGGCGATCGGCGGGGGCGTCTGGTTCGCCCTGCGCCCCGCCCAGCCGACCGCATCGGCCGAGACGGCCGCCGCGCTTGACGAAGCGCCGCTGACCACGCCTCCGGCCGAGACGGTCCCCACGGGCGCCGCCGGGGTTCAGGCCGAAACGCCGACGTCCGCCACCCCGGCGCCCGCCCCAGCGCCCGCAGCGGCCCCAGCCCTGACACAGACCGCTCCGACCCTGCGCGCGGCACCGACAGCGCCCCCGCCGGCCGCTCAGACTCGTCCGGCGACCGTTGCGCGGCAACCGTCGGCGGCTGCGGCCCAGCCTGCGCCGACGCCCGCTCCGACCGCCGCCCCCCCGCCGACGGTGATCGTGCCGACGACGCCGACGCCCGCCCCGACCGCCGCCCGCCCCACAAGCAGCGATCCCGACGCCCCGGTCGTGACGCGGCCGCAACCGCTGGATTGATCGCGACTTTCGCGCCGCCAGAGGTGACGAAACGGCCCGGAGCCCCTACCTAGCGTCCATGACCGTTCACGCCGCCCCGCCGCCCATCCTCGACGCCGCCGGCGTAGATGCCGACGAAGCCCTGTCGATCCTGAAGACCGCCCTGGCCGGGGCCGACGACGGCGAACTGTTTCTGGAGCGGTCCGAGAGCGAAAGCCTGGTCTTCGACGACGGGCGGCTGAAGTCCGCCGCCTATGACGCCACAGAAGGCTTCGGCCTTAGGGTCGTGGCGGGCGAGACGGCCGGATACGCCCACGCCAACGAGATTTCCGCCGCCGCCCTGCGCCGCGCCGCCGACAGCGCCGCCCTTGCGAAACAGGGCCACGCCGCCATGGTCGCCGACGGCCCGCGCGCCACCAATCAGAAACTGTATGGCGAGGTCGATCCCCTCGCCTCGCCCGCCTTCTCCGACAAGATCGCCCTGCTGGCCGAGATCGACGCCTGGGCGCGCGCGCGCGATCCGCGCGTGGTCCAGGTGTCCGCCTCCCTGATCGGGGAACGCCGGGCCATCGAGATCCTGCGCGCCGACGCGCGGGCGGTGCGCGATGTCCGCCCCCTGGTCCGGCTGAACGTCTCGGTTACGGTCGAGCAGAACGGAAAGCGCGAAAGCGCCTCGTCCGGCGCCGGCGGCCGGGCCGGATTCGAGGCCTGGATCGCCCCCGAACGCTGGCAGGCCCAGGTGGACGAGGCCCTGCGCCAGGCCCTGGTCAATCTGGACGCCGTCGACTGCCCGGCGGGCGAGATGGACGTGGTCCTGGGCGCCGGCTGGCCAGGCGTCCTGCTGCACGAGGCCATCGGCCACGGCTTCGAGGGCGACTTCCACAGGAAGGGCAGTTCCGTCTTCAACGGCATGATGGGCCAGCGCGTCGCCGCCCCCGGCGTGACGGTTGTCGACGACGGCTCCATCGCCGGGCGTCGCGGCTCCCTGTCGGTCGACGACGAGGGCACCCCGACCCAGCGCACCGTCCTGATCGAGGACGGGATAATGGTCGGACTGATGCACGACCGTCTGTCGGCGCGCCAGTTGGGCGTCGCCGCCACCGGCAACGGCCGCCGCCAGTCCTTCGCCCACATGCCCATGCCGCGCATGACCAACACCTTCATGGAGGGCGGCCGGGACTCCAAGGCCGACATGATCGCCAATACGAAGCGCGGCCTCTACGCCGCCAACTTCTCGGGCGGCCAGGTGGACATCACGAACGGCAAGTTCGTGTTCCAGTGCAACGAAGCCTATCTGATCGAGGACGGCGTCATCACCGCCCCGGTGCGGGGCGCGACCCTGATCGGGGACGGCGCCACGGCCCTGACGAAGATCCAGATGATCGGCGACGACTTCGCCTTCGATCCCGGCGTCGGCGTCTGCGGCAAGGCCGGCCAGGGCGTGCCCGTGGGCATCGGCCAGCCCAGCCTCAAGATCGGCGGCCTGACGGTGGGCGGCACGGCGGTCTGACCCGCTCGGAACCGGATCGCACGACCGGGTGTTTCTCCGCCACAACGGAGAGGAAGCCGCAATGCCCACCGAACGCACTGTCGAACACCCCGATGGCCGGGTCGAACGCATCACCGAAACCGGCGCCGCCCCGACCGTGGTCGAGCGTCGCGGCGGCGGCGCCGGCGCCGTCGTCGCGCTGATCATCGGCCTTTTGGCCGTGGTGGTGATCGGCTATTTCCTGATGAACATGAACCGCAACGACGCGGTCGAATCCAACGCCGTCGCGGGCGCGGCCGAAAGCGTCGGCAATGCTGCGGACAATATCGGCAAGGCGGCGCGCGACGCCGTGCCGGAACGCCCCTCGGCCCCGTAACGCCGAGCCGCGATACGATCAGGGCGGGGGCGCGCGCCAATCGGGGCCCAGCGGCTCCAGCCCTTGGGCCGCCAGTCGGTCCAGCACCCCGTCCGGTTCGGCCAGCAGCCTAAGCGGCGCGATGGCCACGGTGACGCCCGTCTCGGACAGGGCCTGGTCGGCCGCCTGGTTCCAGATGCCGCGCAGCCGTTCGCCCTGGCCCATCACCGACCAGTAGGAACAGGCGCCGACCGCCTGCTCCAGCGGCGAAGCCAGCACCGCCGGAATGCGCCTCAACCGCCAGTTCTCGGCCCGCCGGGCGCCGTCTTCCGGCCCCGCCTCGGCTGCGGTCGTGGCGGCCTCGATACAGTCGAGATAGGCCTGAGGCGGGGTCGTCAGCACCCTGTCGATCATCTCGTCGCCGCGATAGACCCCGACCGGCTCGGCCGCCTTCTTGTTGGCGCGGACGGCGCGCCGCACGATTTCGGAGACGGGCCGCGTCCGGCGGGCGTAGCCGCCATGCTCCATCAACTCCGCCGACAGCATCAGGAAACTTTTGCGGCTGGGACCCTCGCCGGTGATCCGCTCGACCCGCGCCTCCAGTTCCGGCGGCAGATAATCGGCGCTGGTCCGGCCGTCCGGCTGGCGCGTCAGGGTGCGAATGCGCCAGATCAGGCGGCCGACATCCGCCAGCGACGCCTGGCCCTGCACGGGGAACAACACCCGGTCCGCCCGTTCCACCGCCGAGACCAGGGCGTCGGTGCGCCATTCCATGTCGCGCGGCAGGCCTTCGATCGCCCCGACCAGGATCAGCACGCTGTCGCCGCGCCGCACCTCCCACATCGGCCCCTCGATGCGGCGGGCGGTGACGACGATGTCCTCGACCGCGTCCGAAGCCGCCGGCTCCTGCGCCGCCGCCGCCACGCCCGGCAGGACCAGAGCCGCAACCAACGACAAGATCAAGAAAGAAGAGCGCGCGTTC
The DNA here is from genome assembly GCF_055809335.1 of Brevundimonas sp. D3-1P. Taxonomy (NCBI): domain Bacteria; kingdom Pseudomonadati; phylum Pseudomonadota; class Alphaproteobacteria; order Caulobacterales; family Caulobacteraceae; genus Brevundimonas; species Brevundimonas sp. D3-1P. Next base: position 2,926,449 of record NZ_CM147908.1, on the reverse strand, counting down.
ATTACAGCGTTATACACGCCTCTACTGTCATGAATGTAATGAAATCCCTGTAATGATGTCGCCGATTTAATCCACCTTGCCGCCTTGTAACTGGAGATGACGCAGGCGGATCGGCACACCTCTCGCCAACACACCGAGGGGAAGACCAATGACAAGAACCCTGCTGCTGGCCAGCACCGCCCTGCTCCTGACCGCCGTCCCCGCCTTCGCCGGCGACGGCCCCCAGGTCGCCGAGGCCCCCGTGCCGACCGGCCCGACCAGCCAGGCGCCCCTGGCCGACGCGACCCAGCGGGGCGTGCTGGTCTTCACGCCCGACTTCTTCGCCGCCCAGCGCCCGAACACGGCTCTGGACATGGTCAATCGGGTGCCCGGCTTCTCCATCGACGACGGCTCGGGCGCGCGCGGCTTCGAAGGCGCGGTCGGCAACGTCCTGATCAACAACGCCCGCCCCGCCTCCAAGAACGACGCCGGCTCCAGCGTCCTGAACCGCACCTTGGCCCGCCAGGTCGAGCGGATCGAACTGATCCGGGGCGGCGCGCCGGGCATCGACATGCAGGGCTTTTCCGTGGTGGTGAACGTGATCCTGAAAAAGGAAAGCACCCATCAGTCGATCCTGACCTGGAACACCACCCAGTTCGAGGGCGGCGGCCGCGACCTGCACGGCGGCAGCTATCAGTTCACCGCGCGCAACGGCGAGCGCAGCTGGGGCGTCACCCTGTCCGACGGGATCAGCATGAGCGATTCCAACGGGCCGGGTCACATCGTCCGCCGCAACGCCGCCGGCGCGGTGCTGCGCGACGAACAGACCGACACCGACGGCTATGGCGGGGGCGATTCGATCCGCGGCACCTATGCCGGCCCGCTCGCGGGCGGCAAGATCGACCTGACCGCGCGCTACGGCGTCAACGACTGGCAGGGCTATGACATCAACCGGTCCGCGACCGCCCTGCGGCAAAGCGCGGACGCCGAAGACAGCGACGGCGGCGAGTTCGGCGTCACCTGGGAGCGGCCTTTGAACGCACGCTTCAAGCTGGAAACCCGGCTGATGCACGAGTTCGGCAGTTGGGACGGCGCCTCGACCTACAATGTCGTCGACAACGGCGTGCAGGCCCCGGAACAGATCTTCGACTATTCGGGCAAGAGCTCCGAGACCATCCTGCGCGCCCTGATCCGCCACGAGCGGTCGCCCAAGCTGACCATCGAGACCGGCGGCGAGATCGCCTACAACATGCGCCAGACCGACCAGGCCTATACCGAGGGCGGCGTGGCCATTTCCCTGCCCAGCGCCTCGGTCAAGGTGGAAGAGACGCGCGGAGAGGCCTTTTCCAAGGCGACCTGGCGGCTGCACCCCGATTTGACGCTGGAGGCCGGCCTGCGGCTGGAAGCCTCCACCATCAGCCAGTCCGGCGACGCCGATCAGGAAAAGAGCTTCTTCTTCGCCAAGCCGCGTTTCCTGGCCACCTGGACGCCGATGCCCAACAACCAGCTGCGCCTGCGCTTCGAGCGCGAACTGGGCCAGCTCGATTTCTCGGACTTCGCCGCCTCGGCCGATCTGGAATCCGAGAACGTCTATGGCGGCAACGTCGATCTGGTGCCCGAGCAGCGCTGGATTTCGGAACTGATCTACGAGCGCCGCTTCTGGGGCGAGGGCGTCGTCTCCGTCGGCTATCGCCATGACGAGATCGTCGACGCGATCGACCGCATCCCCTTGACCGGCGGCCTGTCCGCCGTCGGCAACATCGGCGACGGCGCGCTGGACCAGCTGTCGCTCAACATCACCTTGCCGCTGGACAAGTTGGGCATGTCGGGGGGCCGCTTCACCTTCAAGAACGACTGGAACAAGACCGCCGTCACCGATCCCACGACGGGCGAGGAACGCGGCATCTCCGGCGTGCGCCCCACCCAGGCCAACATCGGCCTAGAACAGGACATCGCCAGCTGGAAGCTGCAATGGGGCGTCAACTGGCTGCCCTACCTGGGCCAGCCCAGCTATTCGCCGGACCAGGTCTCGAAATGGCGCGGCTCCGACTATTTCGAACTTTTCGCCGAGTACAAGCCGACCCCGACCCTGTCGATCCGCGGCCAGCTGAACCTGTGGGACGACTTCACCCAGACCCGCACGGTCTTCGCCGACCGCCAGAGCCGCGCGGTCGCCTTCACCGAGGACAGCACCATCGACCCGCGCACCTTCGCCTCGATCCGGGTGCGCAAGACCTTCTGACCGACGCTTCGGAGCCGAGAAAAAGGGCGGCGTCCGCGCGGACGCCGCCCTTTCTTCTGCTCGATCCGTTCGGGATCAGCCGGCGGTGGAGGTCCGGGGCGCGGCGACGTTGCCGTCCTCCTGGCCGCGATCGGTCAGCGCCGGACCGGGATGGTCGTCGCCGTTGTTGGCCCCATGCGACCAGCCCTTGATGAAGAAGCTGACGACGATGAAGGCGACGCCGATGCCCATGCCCCACAGGCCCAGCATATTGAACACCTCGAGCGAGGTGCGCAGCGCCAGGCCGGGGTTCAGCACCTGGCCGCCCACGGTCTCGGTTCCCGCCAGGCCGGCGATCCAGCCGCCGACGTATTGGGCGATGGAGCTGGCCAGGAACCAGACCGCCATCATGAAGCTGACCACCTTGGCCATCGACAGTTTGGTGATCTCCGACAGGCCCACCGGCGACAGGAACAGCTCGCCCGTCGTGTGGAACAGATAGAGCAGGCCCAGCAGCAGCAGCGGCATCTGGAAGGCAGAGTCGGCCATGCCGGCGCCCCACACCACCACCATGAAGCCCAGGCCCACCTGCAGCAGGCCAAGGCCGAACTTCATCGTCGGATTGGGGTCCAGTTTGCGCTTGGCCAGGAAGGCCCATAGCGCCGCCATGATCGGCGCGAAGATCAGGATGAAGCCCGCGTTGAACGACTGGGTCTGGGCGGCCGTGATGGTCGCGTCGATCCACAGACCGCTGGGCGTCAGGCCCGCCGCGGCCAACTGCGCGGGCGTGCCCACCGTCATGCCCAGGAACTGGAAGGCGTGCGGCGTGATGGACAGGTCCACGTTGCGGTCGGCGAACAGGTTCAGCGAGGTGCCGGCCTGTTCGAACAGGGTGAAGAAGACCACCGAGCCGAAGATCAGCACCAGGGCCAGCATCATCCGTTCGCGCTGGGCCTTGCTCTCGCAGACCTTGACGATGACGTAGAGGATGAACAACAGCGAGGCGACGGTGGCGGCGCCCAGCACCCAGCCGACCAGGGCGTTGCGCTGAACCATGAACCAGACCACGCCGACGCCCAGGATGCTGGCCAGATAGATCGACCATTCGCGGTTGATCGGCCCCAGCACGGGCTTCTTCAGATCGGCGCCGACCGGCGGTTCGCCCTTGCCCTGCAGCAGGGGCTTGCCCAGCACGAAGACGACCCAGCCCAGCGCCATGCCGACCCCGGCCAGGCCGAAGCCCGCCCACCAGCCGACGGTCTGGCCCAGCAGGCCGCAAAGGACGGCGGCCCAGAAGGCGCCCAGGTTGATGCCGTAGTAATACAGGGTGAAGCCGGAATCGCGTCGCGGATCGCCCTGCGGATACAGTTGGCCGACGATGGTGGAGATGTTGGGCTTCAGGAAGCCCACCCCCATGATGATCAGCGACACCGCCAGGTAGAAGACGTTCACCCCCGCCATGTCGCGGGTCGTCTCGATCCTGTAGTCGGCGGTCGGGATGACGGCCGGCAGGGTCGAGGTCGCGGGCAGGCCCTGGATGGCCAGGCCGTTCTCGGCGGGTTCGAACTTGTATTTCTGGCCGTCGACGACGATGGCGACATCGCGGGCCGCGCCGCGCCCTTCGGCGTCGATCTGATAGGTCTGGCCGGCATAGGTCAGGGTTTCCGTCGCCGGACGCCCCTCGAAGGCCATCATGCCGTGACCGGCGACCAGCAACAGGGCGCCGAAGGCCACGGCCTTGCGCGTGCCGATGAAGCGGTCGGCCATGATGCCGCCCAGCAGCGGCAACAGATAGACCAGCGAGGTGTAGGAGCCGTAGGTCGATCCCGCCGTCGCGTCGTCGAACAGGAAGTGCTGCGTCAGGAAGAAGATCAGGATGCCGCGCATGCCGTAGTAGGAGAACCGCTCCCACATCTCGGCGAAGAACAGGATGATCAGTCCGCGCGGGTGGTTCTTGAAGATCTGCATCATGACCGGCACGCCGGTCGCGAAGGTTATGATCAGCCCGAGGGCGACGACGATATTCATCCCGTCACCCCGCGTCCAAGCCCGTCAACCCGGCGCGCAAGTCGCGCGGCCCCCATGTCCGTCCTGATCAACGGCTCGCTCCCAACTGCTGCGCCCTCTCCGACGCACGAAAGGCGCATAAGCAGCACGGCCGGGAAATCCGAACAAGTGTTAAGGCCGTCGTGGGACAGCGTGCCGCGAGCGTCCGCCGGGACATGCAACCTATGATGATCATCCCTGGCGCCTGTCGTGCAATCGTCTTGGGCGAACACGGCGCCGGTTTCATTATGGGAAGGACCGTCCGATGGCTGTTCGGCCGATCATCCGATCCGATCACGACGACCTGAACCGGCTTCACCGCGAGGTGGGGTGGCCCGAGCGATCGGCCGCGGGCTGGCGCTGGCTGGAAAGCCATCCGGGACGCGCGGACATCGGGGCGCCCGCCGGCTGGGTCATCCCCGACGCCGACGACCGGCCGGCCGCCATGCTGGGCAACTTCGTCCAGCGGTTCCGCCACGGCCCGCGCGTCCTGCATGGCGCGACCGGCTTCTCGATCATCGTGCCGCCCCGCCTCAAGGGCGCCAGCCGCCCCCTGATCCGCGCCTTCCTGAAACAGCCCGGACTGTTCGCCCGCTATACGTTCAACGCCAATGCGCGATCGGCGCCGCTTTACGGCCTGTTCGGTCTGAAGCCGTGGCCGGAGCAGACCCATGCGTTGAAGCTGTCCTGGACCGCCGACCGTCTGGCCTGCGCCCAGGGGCGGGCGTTGCGGATGCTGCTGGGCCGCACCTCGGCCGAGACGGCGGCGCGGCTGGGCGAACGGCTGATGAACCCCAGGGTGTTCGGCCGCGCCGAACTGGCGCTGCCGGACGGCGTCGCCATCCTGCGCGACCTGTCGGACGCCTCGCCCTACGCCGCCTTCTGGACGCGCCTTCGCCAGGAGGACCGGCTGCTGGCGGATCGCAGTCCGGCCAGCCTGCGATGGCGGCTGTCGGATCCGGACCTGACCCTGGCGCCCCTGCTGCTGGCCTGCGTGCGCGGCGGCGACGTCGTCGGCGTGGCCATGGGGCAGATGACCAAGACCAGCCTGATCGAGCCGCCCTGCCTGGACATCGTCGATCTGGTCGCGCTGGAGACCGCGCAGGACGCCCTGCCCCTTCTGACGCGCGCCCTGATCGACAACGCGCGCAGCCTGGGCGCGGCCAAGGTGCGGCTGCAGATGACCACGCCGCGACTGCTGGCGGCGCTCGGCGATCTGGCGGGGACGGCGCGACGCGAGGGCGGCTGGGGGCACTGTCACGCCATCGTCGACGATCCGGCGCTGGCGGCCGCCTGGGCGCCGACGCCCTTCGACGGCGACTACGGCCTCTGCGCGCGCAATCCGCCCGCGCCCCACGCGCGTCGCCGCGTCGCCGCCGTCCGGCCCGCGTCGCGCGGGCGGGCGGCCAAGGCCTGATCAGCCGTTCGGCCGAGCCTTCAGTTCGTCGCGAATCTCGGCCAGCAGGGCCTCGGTCGCCGTCGGGGCGGCGGGCGTCGGATCGGGCTTCGCCGCTTCCTGACGACGCAGGACGTTGATGCCCTTGACCACTAGAAACACCACCCAGGCCACGATCAGGAACTGGATCACGGTGTTCAGGAAGGCGCCGTACTGGATGGAGACCTTCTCGACCGCCTCGGTCGCCGGGTTCTCGGCCCGCAGCACCCACTCCAGCTTCGAGAAGTCGATCCCGCCGGTCAACAGCCCGATGGGCGGCATCACCACCTGATCGACCAGGCTTTTGACGATGCCGTTGAACGCGGCGCCGATGATCACGCCGACCGCCAGGTCGACGACATTGCCCTTGACCGCGAACTCGCGGAATTCAGAGATCAGGCTCATGGATTCGTCTCGCTCTCGGGGGTTGGGCGGGGTCAGGCGTCGCCCGAAGCGTTCAGGCGCTCGCGCAGCTCCTTGCCGCTCTTGAAGAAGGGCACCGCCTTGGCCGGCACCTCGACCGCCTCGCCCGTGCGGGGATTGCGGCCCGCCCGCGCCGGGCGCGCCCGCACCGACAGGGCGCCGAAGCCGCGCAGTTCGACCCGCCCCCCGTCGGACAAGGCCGTGGTCATGGTGTTCAGGATGGCGTTGACCAGCCGCTCCACCTCCGCATGGGTCAGGTGGGTGTTCTCCATCGCCAGCTTTTCGATCAGCTCGGACTTGATCATCGGCGTCCCCGGTCAGGTCGTGAAGACGGGCCGCCTCGCCCGCCTCGGTCCAGATGCGGCACCCTAACCTCCGACCGGCGTTCTAAAAAGCCCTTATCCGCCAGGGAGACGGCGCGGACGCCGGAAATACGTCCGACAGCGGACACAGGGCCGTATCGGACAGAAAAAAGGGCGGCGGGATCGCGCCCGCCGCCCTTCGTCCCTGGCCGTGAGGCCGGGATTAGTCCTTGGAGCCCGCGTTCTTCAGCGCGGCGCCCAGGATGTCGCCCAGCGAAGCGCCCGAATCGGACGATCCGAACTGCTCGATGGCTTCCTGTTCGTCCTTCATCTCCAGCGCCTTGATCGACACCGAAATGCGGCGAGAGGCCTTGTCGACGGCGGTGATCATGGCGTCGACGCGGTCGCCGACGGCGAAGCGTTCCGGACGTTGCTCGTTGCGGTCGCGCGACAGGTCCGACTTGCGAACGAAGGCCGTGACCGGCGCGTCGTCCTCGCCGAACTTGACCTCGATGCCGCCCGACTCGATCGCCGTCACGGTGACGGTGATCTGCTGGCCGCGACGATAGGTGTCGCCCTCGCCGATCGGATCGCCGCCCAGCTGCTTGATGCCCAGCGAGACGCGCTCCTTCTCGACGTCGACGTCCAGGACCTTGGCCTTGACCATCTCGCCCTTGCGGTAGCGCTGGATGGCTTCCTCGCCCGACACCGACCAGTCCAGGTCGGACAGGTGGACCATGCCGTCGATGTCGTTGTCCAGGCCGATGAACAGGCCGAATTCGGTGGCGTTCTTGACCTCGCCCTCGACCGTCGAACCGATGGGGTGGTTGGCGACGAAGGCGTCCCACGGATTGTCCTGGGCCTGCTTCAGGCCCAGCGAGATGCGGCGCTTGGAGGCGTCGACATCCAGAACCACGACGTCGACTTCCTGCGAGGTCGAGACGATCTTGCCGGGGTGGACGTTCTTCTTGGTCCAGGACATTTCCGAGACGTGCACCAGGCCCTCGACCCCGGCTTCCAGCTCCACGAAGGCGCCGTAGTCGGTGATGTTGGTGATGCGGCCCGTGTATTTGGCGCCGACCGGATATTTGGCTTCCACGCCGTCCCAGGGGTCCGACTGCAGTTGCTTCATGCCCAGCGAGATGCGCTGGGTGTCCGGGTTGATCTTGACGATCTGGACCTTGACGGTGTCGCCGACGGCGAGGACTTGCGACGGGTGCGAGACGCGCTTCCACGACATGTCGGTGACGTGCAGCAGGCCGTCGATGCCGCCCAGGTCGACGAACGCGCCGTAGTCGGTGATGTTCTTGACCACGCCTTCGCGGACTTCGCCCTCTTGCAGCTGGCCGACCAGCTCGGTGCGCTGTTCGGCGCGGGCTTCTTCCAGGATGGCGCGGCGCGAGACGACGATGTTGCCGCGCGGACGGTCCATCTTCAGGATGGCGAAGGGCTGTTCCTTGCCCATCAGCGGGCCGACGTCGCGCACCGGGCGGATGTCGACCTGCGAGCCGGGCAGGAAGGCCGAGGCGCCGCCCAGATCGACGGTGAAGCCGCCCTTGACGCGGCCGACGATGGCGCCGTTGACCGGCTGGCCTTCGGCGAACACCACTTCCAGACGGGTCCAGGCTTCTTCGCGACGGGCCTTGTCGCGGCTGATGACGGCTTCGCCCAGGGCGTTCTCGACGCGCTCCAGGTAGACCTCGACGTTGTCGCCGACCTTGGGCAGCTTGCCGTCTTCGCCCTGGCCGAATTCGCGCATGGCGATGCGGCCTTCGGTCTTCAGACCGACGTCGATGATGACGATGTCTTTTTCGATGCCGACGACGCGGCCGTGGACGACCTGGCCTTCGCCGAAGTCGCGGCCCTGGAGCTGTTCGTCGAGCAGGGCGGCGAAATCGTCGCGGGTGGGGGTGAGGGTGTCAGTCATGGAGCGGTGAAGCTTCCTGTAGGGGCTATGGCGCGTGACCGGACGGTCCTCGCGCGGGGTGAAACCAAGGGATAGGCAGGTCATCAGGATGCGAGGGCGTTCAGAACGACCAGGACGCCCGCGGAAGCCGAGGGTCGGCGCGTTGGATTTGCGATGGCGGCCTCAAAGACCGTGTTTCGCGCGCGCCGCCTCGACGATACGGCGGGCCGCATCGAAGGCGGCCTCTATACCCATGTCGGTCGTATCCAGCAAGACCGCGTCTTCGGCCTGGGCCATCGGCGCGGCCCCGCGCCCGGCGTCGCGGTCGTCGCGCCGCTTGATATCGGCCAGCATGTCCTCGAACGATATGCCGATCCCGCGCGCGGTCAACTGTTTCCAGCGCCGCGCGGCGCGCACGTCCGGGGCGGCGGTGACGAACAGCTTGGCCTGGGCGTCCGGCGCGATCACCGTGCCGATGTCGCGCCCGTCCAGCACCGCGCCTCCCGCCTGGGCCGCGAACCTTTGCTGCAAGTCCAGCAGGGCCGCGCGGACGCCGGGATGCCCGGCGACGCGGCTGGCCGCCTCGCCCGCCTCGCCCGTGGTCAGGCCGGGGTCGTCGGACAGGCCCGACGCATCCAGCCCGCGCGCCGCCTCGGTCGCCGCCGCCTCGTCGTCCAGCGACCGGCCCTGCGCCAGCAGCCGCGCGCCCACGGCCCGGTACAGCAGCCCCGTGTCCAGATGCGGCAGGCCATAGGTCCGGGCCAGCCGCGCGGCGATGGTGCCCTTGCCCGAGGCGGCCGGGCCGTCGACGGCGATGATCAAGCTCATGCGATCCGTCCGCCCAGGCCGTTCATCATCTCCACGAAGCCGGGAAAGCTGGTGGCGATCATGCCCGGCTCGTCGACCGACACCGGCTGTTCGGCGGCCAGGCCCAGAACCAGATGGCTCATGGCGATCCGGTGGTCGTGGGCGGTGTGGACGGTCGCGCCGCCCCTCACCGGGCCGCCCGTCACGACGAAGCCCTCCGGCTCCTCCTCGACCTGGACGCCGCAGGCGCGAAGCCCTGCGACCATCAGGGCGATCCGATCGCTTTCCTTGACCCGCATCTCGCCCACGCCGCGCATGACGGTCGCGCCGTCCGCAAAGGCCGCCGTCGCCGCCAGGATCGGATATTCGTCGATCATGGAGGCCGCCCGCGCCTCGGGCGCCACCACGCCCCTCAGGGCGGAATGGCGGGCGGTGATGTCGCCCACGTCCTCGCCCCCGGCCTGACGCCGGTTCGTGATCGTCAGATCGGCGCCCATCTCGATCCAGGTGTCGAACAGGCCGGTGCGCAAGGGGTTCAGCATCACCCCCTCGACCGTCACCGCCGAACCCGGCGTGATCAGCGCCGCCGCCAGCGGAAAGGCGGCGGACGACGGATCGCCGGGCACGGCGACGACCGTCCCCGTCAGGGCCTGCCCGCCCTCGAGCGTGACCGTCCAGCCCTCGCCCCGGTCCTGCACCCGCACCTCGGCGCCGAAGGCGCGCAGCATCCTTTCGGTGTGATCTCGGCTCTTTTCCGGCTCGACCACCGTGGTCGCGCCTTCCGCGTTCAAGCCCGCCAGCAGGATGGCCGACTTGACCTGGGCCGAGGCGACCGTCTGCACATAGTCGATAGCCCTCAGCCCCCCGCCGGTCAGGGCGACCGGCAGCCGGTCCTCGGCCGTCGGCCAGCCGAACCGCGCGCCCATTTCGGCCAGGGGCCCCGTCACCCGCTTCATCGGCCGCTTTCTCAGCGAGGCGTCGCCGTCGAAGGTCGCCGTCAGAGGATAGCCGGCCGCCGCTCCCATCAGCAGCCGCACGCCGGTGCCGGCGTTGCCGCAGTCGATCACGGCCTGAGGGGTCGTGAACCCGCCCGCCCCCTCGATCCGCCATGTCCCCTCCCCGGTGCGCTGGACCTTGGCGCCGAACGCCTCGACCGCCCGGGCGGTGGCCAGGACGTCGTCGCCCTCCAGCAGACCCTCGACCTCGGTGGTCCCCGAGGCCATTCCGCCCAGGATCATCGCCCGGTGCGACATCGACTTGTCGCCGGGCGCGCGGACCTGTCCCGCCAGGGCGGAGGAACGGCTTGCGGTCAGTTGGGAAGGCATATTCACCCGCTTCAGGCTGCATTGGCGAAAGGGCCGCGCGGGCGGCGCGAAAGATCGCTTTTGACAGCGGCCCTAAGGGGTGGCAAGGGACCGCCCCGAATTCAACCCGTTGAAAGCATCCAACCGTGGCCAATCCCGAACTGGGCGCCAAGCAGGTCTGCCCCAACTGCCAGGCGAAATTCTACGACCTGAACCGCCGCCCGGCCCATTGCCCCAAATGCGGCGCGGACTTCGATCCCGAAGAAGCGCTGAAGCTGCGCAGCCGTCGCGCGCGTCCCGGCTATCCGGCCGACGACGAGGACACGGAAGATCAGGTCAAGGCCAAGTCGGCGGACGCCGACGACGAGGAGGAGGATGGCGAAGCCTCCACCCCCGAGATCGACGAGGAAGGCCACGAGCCGATCCTGACCCCCGACGACGACGACGATTCCCCCGCCGACGCCTCGGAAGAGCCGGGCATGGGATCGACGGACGGCGACGACGACGATCTGCTGGCCGACGACGATGACGATTCCGTGCCCTTCATCGAGGACGAGGACGACGACTCCATCGACGACGAGATCGCCAAGCCGTCGCGCGACGACGACTGATTTCCCGTTGCGCCCGCCGCGTTTCCCGATAGGAGAGGCGCGGCGGGACGGCCGTCATTTCAGCCGTTCGGGTTTGAAAAACCTGCGTATTTTCACTGTTGGGAACGCGGTGAAAATAAATCTCGAAACGGGCTTGATCGCAGAAAAGCCCTGACATAGTTTCCGCCGCCTCGCCGGGGGCCATCGCAAGATGAACCGGGCGGACCAGACCGACAGGTCCGGGGCTTTAGCTCAGTTGGTAGAGCGCTTGCATGGCATGCAAGAGGTCAGCGGTTCGACTCCGCTAAGCTCCACCAATCAGTCTCCCCCTTTCACCGGCCAGCCGGGGAAGGGGGAGACTGGCCACTCTTTTCAGACAGTTAGACGGTTAACCCGGACGCCAATCCCGCCGTGGAGAGGATTCCCGCGCGGTTTGGTCGGCTGTTCCCCGCCCCATTCTCCAGGCCCACATTTCCACTTCCGGGTTTGGCCGCCGGTGTTCGCGGAGAAAGGTTAGCCCGAACCGGGCCGCCGCCGGAGGACCGGCGGCGGGATTTAAGTCTCCGATCGTGAGGAAGGGTCGGGTCTAGCCGACCGCGCCGATGGCCATGAACAGCCTGCGCTGCTCGTTCCAGTCCATCGGGAAGGGGCGGGCGATCAAGGCGCCGAGTGACAGGGCCTGGGGCTGACGCCCCGCGACGATCTGCTCCACCAGGTCCGGCGCCATGTAGGCCAGGGGCAGGATCTGGCCGAGATAACGAACACAGAGATTCTCGGCCTTGGCCAGTTGGGCGGTCGATCCATGACGACCGGTCCTGAGGTCGGCCGTCCATCGCCTGGCCATGGCGACGGCCCTGACCAGGGCGCGATCGATCCGATTGGCCGCCGTTGGGGATTGTCCTTCCGCCTCGATCAGTACGGCGTTGTGCCGATGCTTCAGCCGCACGGGCAGGATCCATTCCGTCTCGCCATCGGCTCGCTCCTGTCGTTCAGCGCCCTGGATCATCCGGTCTCTGGGAATCGACCCCTTGGCCGTCAGGATACGAACCTGCGTCTCGCCGAGGGTGACCCTGGTTACGGCGCTCCTCAGTCGCTGGTCGGGATCGGCGTCCAGCCTCCAGGCTGGATCGAGCGCCGGTAGGATCCCGTTGGCGACAAAGGCCTCGATCACCCCGGCGGCGATTCGACCGACGCTGCCGACCTCGTCCTTCCTTCCATTTTCCAGGGCGACCGAGGAGTAAAACCGGTAACGCTGGCCAGCCTTGCCCTTGGTGTGGACCGGCCGCATCGTATGACCCCGGTCATCCTTCAGGATGCCGCAGAGTAGGCCGCTGGTTCCCCGGGCGCGATCCTCGGCGAGTGATTGGCTGCGCCGCGTCAAAGCCGCGTTCACAGCCTCCCAGGTCTCGGGAGGCACGATCGCCTCGTGCGCCCCCTCGACCAGCTTCTCCTTGTGCCTGAGCGCGCCCTTGTAGACGGGGTTCATCAGGATCAGCCGCAAGGCGCCGGGACTGATCACCGCCCCGCCCCGAACCTTGCCGGCCTTGGTCGTCCGGAGCTTGGATCGAACGCCCTGTCGCTTCAGTTCGGCCTGCAGTTCCAGGACCGAGCGCAGTTCGAGGTATCTCTCGAAGATCATCCTGACCGTGGGCGCCTCATCGGCGTTCGGGATCAGCCTGTGGTCCACGCCATCGTATCCCAGCGGCGGCGGCCCGCCCATCCACATGCCCTTGGCCTTGGACGCCGCGATCTTGTCCCGGATACGCTCCGCCGTGACCTCCCGTTCGAACTGGGCGAAGGACAGCAGCACGTTCAGCGTCAGGCGCCCCATGCTGTTGGTGGTGTTGAAGGCTTGGGTCACCGAGACGAAGCTGACGCCCCTGGTGTCGAAGGCCTCCACCATCTTGGCGAAGTCCGGCAGCGACCGGGTCAGGCGGTCCACCTTGTAGACCACCACGATGTCGATCTCGCCCTTGGCGATGTCGGCCATGAGTTGCTTCAGCCCCGGCCGCTCCATGCTGCCGCCGGAATAGCCGCCATCGTCATATTCCCTGGGTAGGGCCTGCCAGCCCTCGCCGGCCTGGGACAGGACATAGGCCTCGCAGGCCTCCCGCTGGGCGTGCAGGCTGTTGAAGCCCTGTTCCAGCCCCTCCTCGGTGGATTTACGGGTGTAGATGGCGCAGCGGAGGGCTTTCATGGCCGCCCCGCTTTCCTCTGACCGAAGAAGGCCGGTCCGTTCCACTTGGTGCCGGTGATGGCGAAGGCGACCTGACTGAGGGAGGCGAAATCCCGACCCCGGTAGTTGAAGCCTTCCTCCTTCACCCAGACCTCATGGCGTTCGCCTCGCCAGTCCTTCACGAAGCAGCTGCCGGGTTTGATCCTCGGAGCTTGGGACGGCTGGTAAGCCTCGTCCTCGGCGAACCGCTCGGCCAGCTTGGCCAGGCGCTGTTCCATCGTCCGGGACAGGCCACCCTCGCGGGCGACCTGTTCGCGATAGGCGATTTCCCGCGCCATCAGATCGCGGGATCGGAGCTTGGGTGGGGCGGTCATGAACTTCTCCCGCCACTCCGCCCGCAAGCCTTCCAGGGTCACTGTGTCTTCCGTCATCAGGCGGCCCTGATGCGATAGACGGTCAGGCCCTCGACCTTCTCGGTCGCGACCGTCAGGCCCAACTTCTTGCGAATCTGCCCGGCGATGGCGCCGCGCACGCTGTGGGCCTGCCAGCCGGTCGCCGCCATGATCTGAGCCGCCGTCGCGCCTTCGGGGCGGCGCAGAAGCGCGACCACCTGGCTGATCTTGCTGACGCGCGCGGGCTTCAATGCAGCTTCGCCAGCGGGTTTCACATTGTTCTCGTTCATCATTTCTCTCCATCCGCACCGTTGCGGTGGAGCGACCAACGCTTCCTTCCGCCGCCAAGTCCAATGGAAGAATGAGAAATCTCAGCCTTCGGATTCTGTCCGCCGGAGGAGTTCCAGGGCACGGGCTAATATGGCCGTCTCATCCGCGAGCGCCGCCACATCTGGCAGGGCGTCCATCACGTCGGAGGCCGTGGCCAGGTCCCCCGCCTGCTCCAGCCGCGTCCAGATCGCCGACAGCATGAGGTCTTCCAAATGCCGGGATCGGGGGTTCTCGTCTTCACTCTTGGTCATGGCCTCCACACGGCTTCCTTCGGTCAGGAAGTCGAGGGCGAGCCGCAGGGAAAGACGGGTTGGCGCCACCATCGGAAATTGGTGTCGCGATGCGAACCGGACCTTCAGACCGCGCTGTTGCCCATTAACCGGTGTAATCACCCCGGCGCTCTTCCTCCTGACGCAGGGTCTGCAGCGCGACCTTGTTCGATGTCGCCACAAATCGTTCGAAGAACCTCGCGCGACTCTGATCAACCGAGTCGTCCGGCGGTGGCGCCTCCGCCTTCAGAAAGGACCGAAGCAGCCGCCGAATGCTTGTGCCGTCGCGCTGGTCATGACGACGCAGCAATATCTCACGCGCCGCTTCTGACCCTGTTTCTTCCGCAAGTCGATTCGGCGCAAAAACCGGCGCTCGCCGTTCCGCGCTTCGCGCAATCAGGATCGTCCGAACGCACCACAACACTCTCTTGGCAAGTAGGGCTGAATTCAGATCATCCCCGAAATGCACCAAATACCAGCCGAGATCCGCCGCCCGTTGGATATCGTCTTGGTAACTCGCGCGAAAACTAAACGCCTGCTGGAGCTGCAGAAGATACCCGTCTGGATCGACGAGCGGCTTGGCTTCGTGAACGAGGTGGCAGACAAAAAGATCGCCCGTACGGGCGTCGTTTTCCAACTGGCGCCACGGATAGATGAAGAGCGAGAGATGCCCGGCTGACACATGGCGGGTCTCGTCTTCGAGATTGATCATCAACAGGTCGGTGTCGGAGCCCCCCGCGTGATCGGCACGCGCGAGGCTCCCGAACAATAGGGTGGCCGCTATCGCCATGACGGGCGAGTGACTGGTAGTTGGCGATCAGGCGTTCGTCGTTCTGCCATAGCGGTCAGTTCACCTGGGCCGCGCGAGCCAGCGCTTCGATCGACATTTGACGCGCCGAGGCCCGCGCTTGAGTTACCTCGTCTCGATTCAACAACACGATTTGTTGTTTTTCAGGTTTGAGAACGCCTGGCTCGACGTCGAGATTATACTCGCTCATCAAATAAAAGCTGAGGCTCAATCGACAAGGCCGCAACAGCCGACCGTCCGTCATGCCGTGCTCCGACGCCACAGCCGCTTGGCGCTCCGGTGACAGGTCTGGGTTGGGCCTGATGTCGAGGTTGATTTGATGCGCCCACTCGAAATCTAGGGTCGGGTCGATCATCGCAGGCCGCTGATCGCTGACGGTTTGGATCCGATTGAGATTGTAGTCCCGGAAATCATTGTGATCCTTCGACCAGGACCGGATGTACCAGCGCCCAGCGCTGTGGGCGAGCGCATGGGGAGCGATGGTCCTCGAGGGTTGCACTGAGCCGGTCAGGGAGGCGTAGGCGATATCGATTTCCTGTCGCTTGCGGATCGCGTCGAGCACGCGCAAGAGCACCGCCGGGTCCGTCGGGCGGCGTCCCAAGGTGACGACCTCCACCGGGGGTATGGTGTCGAACCAGGTGTCGTCCGGACGCACCCAGCGATTTTCAATCGCCACCAGCTGCAGCAGATAGCGCTCGATGGTGTCGCCGATGAAGGCTGGCGCGAAGGCCTTGGTGCGCGTGTAAGCCTTCTCGCCGCGATCATAGTGCAGATTGGCCGGCGCGATCTTCTCATATTGAGCGATATCGCCTGAGGCCTGCTGAGGCGAAATGCCGAAGGTGGCGGACAGGTCGCTCCGGTTGAACCGACCGTCCCAAAACAGCCGAAAATCGATGAACTCGAGCCTCCGACGCACGCCCCATCGCAGCCGCTCGCCGTCATTGTCCACAAAGAACTCTCCTACAAACTCGATTTTTCTGCCCATCTCACATCCAGTTACTTGACGCATGAGGGTACCATTCCCACATCTTATGGATGGACGGCGGCGGTAGCAACTTCGTCACAGCGGCGCGGATTGATGATGATTGAAAACAGCGAACAACAACAGAGACTTGGCCAACCCTACCGGGTACTGAGCCTAGATGGCGGCGGGATGCGGGGCATCTACACCGCCGCCTTTCTCGCGCGTCTCACCGACCAGTTCGCCAGAATCAGGGGTGAGAAGGCCCTCGATCTCGGCCGGGGGTTCGATCTGATCACCGGAACCAGCACCGGCGCGATCGTCGGTTGCGCGCTCGCGGTCGGTCGGCCGATGACCGAGGTGGTGACGCTCTACCGCGAACACGGCCCCAAGATCTTCCCGCACCGCATCGCGGGCAAACGCAGTGCGATCTACCGCGCCAGTCAGGGCGGCCGCTTCGTGCGCGAGGGTGATAAGGCGCTGCGCGAGGCTCTGCACGGCGTCCTCGACGATGTGACGATGCTGGACGTCTTCGAGGGGCGCGGGATTTCCCTCGCCGTCCCGACTGTGCTGATGAGCGAGCACCGGGCCTGGGTGTTCAAGAAGACGCCGAAGAGCGGGGTGCGTGATGATCGCTATGCGCTGGTGGACGTCTGCATGGCGACCAGCGCGGCGCCCATCTACCGTTCCCTGGCCGCCATCACTGACCCGAACGCGCCTGACGGACCCAAGCAGGTCTTCGCCGATGGTGGCCTGTGGGCCAACAATCCGATCATGGTGGGGCTCGTCGATGCGCTGACGGTTGCGCCGCCGGACCGCCCGATCGAGATCTATTCGCTCGGCACCTGTCCTCGGCCGGAAGGCGAGCATCTCGACGCCGAGAGCGCGCATCGGTCCATGCTCGACTGGTCTCTTGGCGCCGACGTCGCGCCGCTCAGTATCGCGGCGCAGGAGTTCGCCTTCGACCATATGGCGCGGCTTCTGACCAACGCCATCAGCAACTGCGGACGCTCGATCCGCCGGGTGCGGTTTCCCAACAAGCCCGTCCCCGCGAGCATGATGCCGTATCTCGCGCTCGACGACACCCGTCCCGAGGCGATGGATCGTCTTGTCGGTCAGGCCCACACCGACGCCGACCTGACCAAGAGCGCCTGCGACGATCCCAACAGCGAGGACGGCCGCATGATCTGCCGCCTCATGCATGACCTGCCGGCGATGCCGGCGACCGGCGCGGTCTGGACCCGCTCCGCCACCGACAACCAGAAAGGATAGGTGATGTTCGATTGTTCCAAAGACGTGCGTGCATATCACGATCAGGACGTGACGCTGCCGAAGACCGAGCAGGACGCCATGCGCGACCGCCGGGACTCCAACCGCAAGCGCCTGCGCGACGGGCTGGCGAAGGCCGGAAAGCCGAAGCCGATCGAGTTCGTCAAGCAGGGCAGCTACGCCATGAAGACGATGTGCCGCGACCCGGACAACGACTACGACATTGATGACGGCGTCTACTTCCACAAGGCCGATCTTGTCGGCGACCGCGGTGCCGAGATGACCACCTTGCAGGCCCGCCAGATGGTGCGAGACGCGGTCGATGACGGCCGGTTCAAGCGCGCCCCGGAGGTCCGCTCGAACTGCGTGCGTGTCTTCTACGAGAAGGGTTACCACGTCGATCTGCCCGTCTATCGGCGCGTGGTGACCGAAACCGCATTCGGCGAGGAGGTGCACTATGAGCTGGCGGCGAGCAGCGGCTGGAAGCGCTCGGACGCCCGCGATGTTTCGGACTGGTATGAAGACGAACGCGCGGCGTCCTCCGACGGGGTCCAGCTGCGCCGCGTCAATCGCGACCTGAAGAAGTTCGCCCGCAGCCGGTATAGCTGGCGCGGTTCGATCCTCAGCGGGTTCGGCATCTCGGTTTTGACGACCGAGAAGTTCCGGGCGAACACCAGCGAGGACCGCGCCCTCTACGACACCATGGTCGCCATCCGCGACCGACTGGACTGGAATCTCCAGGTGGCCCATCCGGTGACTCCCGGCGACTACATCACGAGCGGGCCCGACGACGCCAAAGCGCGCTGCTTTCGCGAGAAGCTGACCGAGGCGATCGACACGCTCGCCCCGCTCTTCGACGCCGACTGTACGCGCGAGAAGGCGCTAAAGTGCTGGGACAAGGTATTCGCCACCACCTTCTTCAGCGAGCGGCTGGAGGAGGAACAGCGCGCCTCCGTGGCCGCGCCGGCCATCATCAGCGCGGCCGCCTTGTTGAGCGCGACGGCGGGGGCGGCGCAGGCGGTGAGCAGCGCCGGCGGAGGTCGCCATGCCTAATGCGGCCCTTTCGCTGAGCTGGCGACAGGCGGCCCTTCGTCTTGAAACGGCGCTGCGCGAGCGTGCAGGCCAGGCGCCCGAGCGACTCGATCCGGCGACCATCGCCAGCGATTATCCCAGTCGCGACTGGATCGTCGCCGCCTGGCGCATCAACGTCCTCTTCTCCGACGGGGTCACGCGGCGCATCGATGTGGTGGCCGGCGCGAATTTCCCGACGACGCCGGTCAGGACCGCGCTGGTCGATCACCCCGAGCCGATGACCTGGCCCCATGTCGAGGGCGACGGCGTTCTGTGCCTCTTGCCGAACTTGGCGGAATGGGATCCTGACGACCCGTCGGAGGTCGCCATGGACCTTCTGAATCGCTCGGTCCGATTGGTTGAAGAGTTGCTGGAGGGCGCTATCGTCGAATGCGATTTCCGCGAGGAGTTCGTCACCTACTGGGGCTACAGGGCCCAGGATCGCGGCCAGACCCTGTTCAGCCTGATCACGCCCGGTCCGCCGTCGCGGCTCGTGCGGGTTTGGCGCGGCAAGGGACTTGAGGTCGTAGGCGAGGACCACGACGCCCTGGCCGAATGGGTGCATCGCCGCTTCGGCGACAAGGTGGCTGTAAAGACCGAGGCGGCCGCCTTCCTGTGGCTCGACCAGCCGCCGCTGCCCGCCGAATATCCGGAGACTGCGGAAGACCTCCACACGCTCGCCGGACGGATCGGCGAGGATACGAAGCAGGTTCTGGAGCAGGCTGCGATCGGCGAGCCCGACGAGGTGCTGGCGCTGCTGGGGGCCGTCGGACGTGGGGGCACCGCGCTGATCGGGGTGAAGGCGCCCAATCCAAAGCAGCGTAAGGGGCGGCCGCGCCCCCCGGCCGAGCCGCTTTCCGTGGGGTTCCGGCCGGGTCAGACGCCGCAGCCGCTCCTGTTGGGGCGCTTCTTCGGCGCCGTCCCGGTTGTTCGGGCCCTCGTGCAGCGCGCCGACGCCGCCTGGGTGCACGGACGCGGCCAGGATCCCCGCACGCGCCGGCTTCTCGGGGCGACGGTCGTGGTGGTCGGCTGCGGCTCGGTAGGAGGCCCGGTCGCCTGCGCTCTCGCCCAGGCGGGCGTCGGGCGCATCGTGCTGGTCGATCCGGAGCCGCTGAGCTGGCCGAACGTCGGACGCCATCC
Source organism: Brevundimonas sp. D3-1P (assembly GCF_055809335.1). Classification (NCBI taxonomy): domain Bacteria; kingdom Pseudomonadati; phylum Pseudomonadota; class Alphaproteobacteria; order Caulobacterales; family Caulobacteraceae; genus Brevundimonas; species Brevundimonas sp. D3-1P. Next base: position 2,907,020 of record NZ_CM147908.1, on the reverse strand, counting down.
GCTCGGCGCGACCGACGTCGGACGCAATAAGGCCGAAGCCTTGTCCCAGCGCCTCCAAGCCGACTACCCGCATCTGCTCATCGAACATCGCGCCTGCACTCTGCATCACCTGATCTCGCACCACGCCGATCTGCTCGCTGAAGCCAATCTGATCGTCGCGGCGACCGGAAATTGGGTCGCCGAGAGCGCGCTCAACCGCTGGCATCTGCACCAAGGGCGCGTGCGACCCATCCTCTATGGCTGGACCGAAGCCCATGCTTGCGCGGGACACGCCGTCGTCGTCGGTAAAATCGACGGCTGCCTTCAATGCCATATCGGGCGCACCGGCGCCCCGGACCTCACGGTCGTCGAATGGCCGGATGGCGGTGACGCCAATCACGAGGAGCCGGCCTGCGGCGCCCACTATCAGCCTTATGGGCCGGTGGAACTGGCGTATGTGACGGCGATGATCGCCGAGGTCGCGCTCGATTCCATACTGCGTCCCCCGGAACAATCTTTCAGCCGGGTGTTTGTCGCATCGGAGCGACGCATCGCCGCCCTCGGCGGGCGATTGACCGCGGATTGGCAAGCCGCATTCGGCGGAACTGGCGACGGCGTTCGCACGGTCGACCGGCCCTGGTCCGCCTCAGCCTGTAAGGCGTGCGGAGATGCCGCTGAAAATGTGGCTGCTTAATCGCCTTAGTCAGTAGTTCTCTACGGGAGTTTGATTTGGCAACGCGGTCCGAGTTGCGGCCGTTGATGCAGGTGGGATAAGAGCGGCCTGCAAGCAGACCTATCCAACAGCCGCCACTAGGTGCCCATTCCAGTCGCCCTCACTGTCCAGAATCCGCAACCCTGCGTCACAGTCGGACGCACCGCCAGGCACGCCTCCCGGGTCCTGCTGGACTTCCACCGCGAATGACGGTCAGTGGCGGGCGTGGACACCCTTTCTCCAGCCCAGCGCTCCGAGCGCATGTCGCGGGTTCGATCGCGCGACACCAAGCCGGAACTATTGGTGCGCAAGCTGGTCCACGGCATGGGCTATCGATATCGACTTCATCGCAAGGACCTGCCGGGAAAGCCGGACCTGGTGTTCGGGCCCCGCCACAAGGTGATCTTGGTGCACGGCTGCTTCTGGCATGGCCACAACGATCCCAACTGCAAGCTGGCGCGAGCGCCCAAGTCCCGTGTGGAATTCTGGGGGCCAAAGCTCGCCCGGAACCGGGAACGTGACCGCGAGGTGGAACGACGGTTGAACGAATCAGGCTGGGAAGCTCTGATTCTCTGGGAGTGCGAACTGCGTGATCGTGCCGGATTGGAGCAGCGCATGAGGGCTTTCCTCGGATGAGATCGATCGAATTGTTCGCGGGAGCGGGAGGACTTGGCCTGGGCGTGGCCGGGGCCGGATTCGATCACGCGGCGGTGGTCGAGTGGGACCGCTGGGCCTGCGAGACCCTGAAGGACAATAAGCCCTGGCCCGTGACGCAGGGCGACGTGCGCCTGGTGTCCTATGACGGCCTGGGAACCATCGATCTCGTGTCGGGTGGTCCGCCGTGCCAGCCCTTCTCCCTGGGCGGCAAGCACAACGCCCACCTCGACCATCGCGACATGTTCCCCGAGGCCATTCGCGCCGTGAGAGAGCTCCGCCCCAGGGCCTTCGTCTTCGAGAACGTAAAGGGCCTGACGCGCGCGACCTTCCAGAACTATCTGAGCTACATCCGGCTGCAGCTCGCGCATCCCGAGGTTACGGCCCGTCCCGACGAGCCCTGGATCGACCACCTCGGCCGGCTCGAGCGTCACGAGACCAGCGGCTCCAACTCGGGCCTGCGGTATAATGTCGTTCTGCGCCTGCTCAACGCCGCCAACCATGGCGTGCCGCAACGGCGCGAACGGATATTCCTAGTCGGGTTCCGCTCGGACCTCGGCGTCGAATGGCGTTTCCCGGATGAGACCCATTCCTCCGCCGCCCTGGCCTGGTCCCTAACCCACGAGGACGAGTATTTCGACAGGCACCGCATTGGACGCACCGAGCGCCGACTGCTGCGAGACACCCTGCCCGCCATCAAGGGCGAGAAGCCGACCGCACGGCCGTGGCTCACCGTCCGCGATGCCTTCCTCGGCCTGCCGGACCCAGAGCTCGACCCAAGGGGAGCCAAGGGTATCCCCGACCACAGATTCATCCCCGGCGCTCGTTCCTATCCCGGTCATACCGGCAGCCCGCTGGATGCCCCGGCCAAGACCTTGAAGGCCGGCGTCCATGGCGTGCCCGGCGGCGAGAACATGTTGCGCCGTCCCGACGGCTCGATCCGCTACTTCTCGGTGCGCGAGGCCGCCCGGCTCCAGACCTTCCCCGACGACTTCCTGTTCCATGGGTCATGGACGGAGACCATGCGCCAACTTGGTAACGCCGTGCCCGTGCGCCTGGCCGGCATTGTTGCCCGGTCGGTGGCGGATCAGCTACATCGTTCGGATGAGCGCCCTGGTCCCCTACAATCCGCTGGAGAAGCGGCACCTGGCCGAAAGCGTGGCCAACGCCCTCCTGCACAGGCCCATTGAGCCGCTCGCGCCGGTCCAACCCTTCGAGGGTGCCGGCATCTACGCCATCTATTACACCGGCGACTTCCCGGCCTACTCCAAGGTCGCCGACAAGAATCGCGACGGCGCCTTCGCGCTGCCAATCTACATCGGCAAGGCCGATCCGATGGGTGGACGACGGGGCGGCGACTTCGACGCACCGCATGGGCGGGCGCTCTGGAATCGGCTGGCGGATCACGCCAAGTCCGTGGCCCAGGCCGACAATCTGCGATCCGAGGATTTCGCCTGCCGTTTCCTGGCCGTTGACGATGTTTGGATCCGGATGGCCGAGCGAATGCTGATCAGCTGGCATTTCCCGGTGTGGAACCTGGTGGTCGATGGGTTCGGCAATCATGATCCCGGCGGCCGACGCGCCACCCAGTATCGCTCACCCTGGGACGTGCTGCATCCGGGACGCACCTGGGCGGTTAAGCTGGCGGACAGCGGCGTCACGCCGGAGGATATCGCGGCCAAGGTCGCGGGACATCTCGAGACCCGAGAGCGCGCGGAACAGGAGCAAGCGGCGGCGAACGAGGCTTCCGCTCAAGCCTAAGGAAACGCCTCGAGCCTATCGACTGACGGGGATTCAGGCGCGACCATCTGGAGCGAAGGCCATGCGCGGTCGCCCTGGCGCTCCCCCGGGGGCCTTCGCGACGCGTCGGCTGCCTTGTATGTCGGGCATGATCAGCGGGTCGGGGGAAGAAAATGGCGACAGGTGGCAAGCTCGAGAATCTGACCCAGTCAGCCGCTGTCGAGAGAGCGATGGAGGAATTCCGCGTCCTGGGACGTGACGCCTTCATCGAGAAGTACGGCTTCAAACCTTCGCGCGATTTCTTTGTGATCCGTGAGGGACGTGCCTACGACAGCAAGCCCTTAGGCTCAGGACCCATTGATGTGAGGCGTGCGATCTGATTCAGGCTCCTGAGGAGTCTGGATCATGAGTGACCTGTATTGGCTGACGGACGAGCAGATGGCTCGGCTGGAGCCCTTCTTCCCCAAGAGCCACGGCAAGCTGCCCACGACCTACCTCAACGACGTGCGCTTCGATCTGCGTCAGGGCGCCGAGGGCGTCGCCTATATCACCGACAGCAACAACGAGGGGATCGGCGGCATCATCGTCATCGATATCGCAAGCGGGCGGGCGATCCGGCGCCTGTCGAACCATGCGACGACCAACCCCGAGCCCGGCTTCACCCCGGTTGTCGATGGCGCGGTGCTCATGAACCGCCCGGCTGACGGCCCCGCGACGCCGGTCACGATCGCAAGCGACGCGATTGCGCTCAGCGCCGACGGCAGCCTGCTGTATTACGGTCCACTGTCGGGCCGCACGCTGCACGCGGTGCCCACGGCAATGCTGCGCGATCCCGCGGTGTCCGAGGAGGCATTGGGCCGCGCGGTCCGCAGCCTGGGGCGCAAAGGCGCCTCGGACGGGATAGCCGAGGACGACAAGGGCCGCGTGTTCGCCGGCGATTACGAGAACAACGCGATCCGCGTGCTCGACCAGGGCAGCTGGACGACGGTGGTCAGCAACCCGCGCATCAGCTGGCCCGACACGCTGTCGATCGGCACCGATGGCTACCCCTACTTCACCGCCAACCAGCTTCACCGCCAGCCAGGCTTCCACGGCGGGCGGGACTTGCGCCGCAAGCCCTACGAGCTGCTCCGCATCAAGGTGGGCGCGGCTCCCGTCCTGTTGCGCTCGCGGTGATCCCGTCAGGCCGGGCTGGCTCGCGCGGGGCCGCGATCCGGCGAAAAATCAACAACTGACTTAAAGGAATACAGTCATGACCAACGGTATCGAAGGCAAAGTCGTTCTCATTACGGGCGGCAGCACCGGCATCGGCGCGGAAACCGCGCGTCTTCTCGCGCAACGCGGCGCCAAGGTGGCCATCGCCGCGCGGCGCAAGGATAGGCTCGACGAGGTCGTCGCGGACATCGCCGCAAACGGCGGCACGGCACGTAGCTACGCGCTGGACGTGACCGACAAATCGGCGGTCCAGTCCGTCGTCGCCGCAATCATTGCCGACTACGGCCGCCTCGACGTGCTGATCAACAACGCCGGGCTGATGCCGATCCGTCCGATGGCCGAGGTCAACACCGAAGAGTGGGACCAGATGATCGACGTCAATCTGAAGGGTACGCTCTACGGCATCGCGGCGGCCCTTCCCGGCTTTCTCGAGCAGGGCAGCGGCCACATCATCAACCTGAGCTCGGTTGCGGGCATCAAGGTCTTCGCACCGGGCGGCACGGTCTACTCCGGCACCAAGTTCGCCGTCAGCGCAATCAGCGAGGGCTTGCGCCACGAGGTGGGGGAAAAGGTCCGTGTCACGTCGATCGAGCCTGGAGCTGTCGAAAGCGATTTGAAGTTCACGACGTCTGGCACGGCTGCCGAGACGGTGCTCGACTTCTACAAGCAGGCCATCCCGGCGGCATCGGTGGCGCGTGCTATCGCGTTCGCTGTCGAACAACCTGATGACGTCGACGTCAACGCGATCGTCATCCGGCCGACCGCACAGCAGTTCTAATTTCGATGAGGAGGCGGGGCCGCGTGTGCTCTGCCTCATGGGGAACGTGCCGGCCGGCTCGTCCGTTACTCCGCCGAATGATATCTGTCCGTTTAACTTGAGGAGTCGATAATGCCCAAACTCGCGCTGTACGTGCCATTGAAGGCCAAACCCGGTAAAGAGAGCGATGTCGCCAATTTCCTGACCTCGGCATTGCCGCTCGTCCAAGCCGAGCCGGGCACTCTGACCTGGTATGCGATCGAGGAAGGTCCCGGTGCGTACGCGATCTTCGATACGTTCGACACAGAGGAGGATCGGCAGGCCCATCTTGACGGCAAGGTTGCCGCCGCACTGATGGACAAGGCAGAAGAATTGTTTTCTGAACCGCCGCAGATTCACAAGTTCACCCTGCTGGCCGCGAAGTAGCGGAGCGGTCATTACCTTAGCGCGTCGCTCTCATCGCCGCGTCCGGGGGAACTCGGGCGCGGCGGCGTGCATTGAACGGCTTTCCCCGAACTGCCACGGAGACACGCCATGCGCACCACCCAGACGCTCGACCTGAACGACGCGCGTACGATCATCGATGCGGGGATCGCGGAGGCCGAGCGGATCGGCAATCCGATGAACATCGCGGTGGTGGACGCGGGCGGCTGCCTCCTAGCGTTCGCGCGGATGGACGATGCGTGGCGCGGCAGCGTCGACATCGCGATCGGCAAGGCGTGGACGGCGCGCGCGTTCGACGTCGAGACCAAGGCGCTGGCGAAGCTCGCCCAGCCGGGCGCCGACTTCTACGGCATCCATGCCTCCAACGACGGCAAGGTGATGATCTTCGCCGGGGGCGTGCCGATCAAGGAGGGCGAGACGGTGATCGGCGCGGTGGGCGTGTCGGGCGGCACCGGCAAGCAGGACCAGGGCGTGGCCGAGGCGGCGGCGCAGGTGTTAGCGCGCGGCTGAGCCTTGGAGCGCGGTGCCGGGCGCGACGGACGGGCTCAGTCGACGGCGGCGGGCCCGTGCGCCAGGCGCGCCTCCCGCGCGGCGCTGGTCGTCTCCGTTTGGCACTTCATTCGGCCGTTCTGGCCCGGTCATTCAGAAAGCTGCGGTGAATCAATCCCAGGACGGCCCTACGGGACGGAACCTCTCAGGTAGCAGAAGGTTCAGTAAACTGAGATCACTTCGAAGGGTGCGATGTCCTCCGCCGTTGCGATAGACCGGATCATCACCAAGCTCTCGATTTGATGACGCGTTGAGAAGAGCTGCGAAAGGAAAAGATCCGTGAAAGCTGTCGTGTACAACGGGCCCAAAGATGTTTCCGTCAATACCATCGATGATCCCAAGATCGAAAAGCAGACCGATGTTATCATCCGGCTGACCACGACCAACATTTGCGGGTCCGACCTTCACATGTACGAGGGCCGTACCAGCTTTGAGAAGGGCAGGGTCTTCGGTCACGAAAACCTTGGCGAGGTCATCGAAGTCGGCGCTGCCGTAGATCGCATAAAAAAGGGCGATCGCGTGTGCATGCCGTTCAACGTCGGTTGCGGTTTCTGCGAAAATTGCGAACGCGGTTTGACGGGTTTCTGCCTCACGACCAACCCTGGAACCGCCGGCGCAGCGTATGGCTTTGCCGAGATGGGTCCGTGGCAGGGTGGTCAGGCCGAGTTGATGCGCGTTCCTTATGCGGACTTCAATTGTCTGAAGCTGCCTGAGGACGCTGAGGAGAAGGAGGATGACTATGTCATGCTCTCCGACATCTTCCCCACCGGTTGGCATGGCGTCGAACTGTCGGGTTTCCAGCCAGGCGAAAGCATCGCGATCTACGGCGCCGGTCCGGTCGGTTTGATGGCCGCGCACTCAGCCGAAATCCGCGGCGCCTCTCAGATCTTCGTGGTCGATTCTCACGATGACCGCCTGAAACTGGCCGAGGCGATGGGCGCTATTCCGATCGACATGCGCAAGGGCGATCCCGCCCAGCAGATCCTTGACGCGACGGGCGGCCTCGGGACTGATCGGGGGGTCGAGGCGGTTGGGTATCAGTGTTGCGATCGCCACGGCAAGGAGCGCAGCAATTACACGATGAACTGCCTCGTCAAAAGCACGAAAGCCACCGGAGGCATCGGCGTCGTCGGTGTGTTCATTCCGGAAGACCCGAACGCGCCCGACGATCTCCAGAAGGAAGGCAAGATGGCGTTCGACTTCGGCAACTTCTGGTTCAAGGGCCAGAAGATCGGCACCGGCCAGTGCAATGTAAAGCACTATAACCGGCGACTGATGAAGCTTATCGAGCAGGACCGGGCCAATCCTGCCCAAATCATCTCGCACCGACTGCCGCTTGATCAGGCGCCAGACGCCTATAAGCATTTCGATGCGCGCGATGATGGATGGACAAAGGTCGTGCTTAAGCCGACCACCTGACCGTAGTCTTCATCGGAATAGAGAATAGATTATGACGTTAGAAGGCAAATCAGTTGCCATTCTGATCGCACCTCGTGGAACGGAAGAACCAGAATTCTCGAAGCCCAAGCAAGCTGTCGAGGAGGCTGGTGGCAAAGTGACCGTGGTCAGTTTTGAACCGGGCGAGGCTCGCACGGTCAATAAAGATCTCGACGAGGGCGGCAGCTATACTATCGACAAGACGTTTTCCGATGTCAAAGCCGACGATTTCGACGGACTAGTTGTGCCCGGAGGGACGGTCGGCGCCGACAAGCTGCGCGGCAGCGCCGAGGCAATTGATTTCATCCGGGCTTTTTTCGATCAGAAAAAACCGATTGCCGCGATATGCCATGCACCCTGGACATTGATCGAGGCGGGCGTTCTTGAGGGTCGCACCTTGACGTCCTACCCGACGCTGAAGGTCGATATCGAGAACGCCGGCGCTATATGGACCGATGAGGAAGTCGTGGTCGACAACGGCCTTGTTACCAGCCGCGACCCCGATGATTTACCCGCCTTCTGTGCCAAACTCGTTGAGCAAATCGCGGAAGGTTCGGGCGCTGGGCCCGCGGCCGCGAACTAATATGGGACGGTTTCGACGAACCATGTGAGGGCGCGCTCCCTGGTGAAGGTCCACACAAAACAGGCGTAGCGGATGGCCGGCGATTGGCTGTCCGCTACGCCGCGTATCAGACGAAAACGGCGCACTTCAGAGCACTCGATCCCCAAGCCGCGTCAACCGCGGTGATACCTCGCCGGCTCCCGCTTCCAGATGCGACCCATTTCAGCGTGCGTGCGGTTGAGATACGCCTGATCGAACGTGCGTTCGGCCAGGTTTACGACCTACAGCGCCGCTTTGAGATAGGGGGCGGTGAGACTGCCTTCTGCTTCCGCAACGACGCCAGGGACGCCGCTGGCAACGATACGGCCCCCATCTTCCCCAGCCCCCGGTCCCAGGTCGATGATCCAGTCCGCCTGTGTGATGGCGCGCATGTCATGTTCGACGACGACGACCGTATTGCCGGCGTCGACGAGGCCCTGCAGGTGTTGCATTAGCCGGTCGCCATCGGAGGGGTGAAGCCCCGAAGTTGGCTCGTCGAGGATGTAGATCGTGTTGCCGCGTTGAGCGCGTTGCAGTTCAGTCGCCAGCTTGATGCGCTGCGCCTCCCCGCCAGACAGCTCGGTCGCCGGCTGACCGAGCCTCAGATAGCCAAGACCGATCTCCCGCAACACGTCGAGGGAGCGCATCACAGATGCCTCGCCAGCGAAGAAATCGCACGCATCGTCGACCGTCAGTTCGAGCACCTGGGCGATATTGCGCCCGTTCCATTCGACTTCGAGCGTTTGCGGGTTGTAGCGAGAGCCATGACAGGTCGAGCACGGGGCAAAAACGCTCGGCAGGAACAGCAGCTCCACCATGACGTATCCCTCGCCCTCGCACACAGGGCAGCGGCCTTGCGCGACGTTGAACGAGAACCTTCCCGGGCTGTAGTGCCGCCGGCGGGCGAGCGGCGTATCAGCGAAGATCCGTCGCACATGGTCGAACATGCCGCTGTAGGTGGATAGGTTCGAGCGCGGCGTGCGGCCGATCGGTTTCTGATCGACCCGCACCAGCCTGCGAACATGCTCCATGCCTGCGACAATGCGTCCTTCAGTGTCGTTCTGCGCAACATCGAGCAGCGGATCGATATCCTCCTCCTCGGCCACGGGGGAGCCGCCGAGGTGTTCCGTGACGAGCTCGGGCAGCGCCTGACTGACAAGACTGGATTTACCCGATCCCGAAACGCCGGTGACAGCGGTGAAGCAGCCGATGGGAAACTCGACGTCGAGACCATGGAGATTGTTCCGTCTGATCCCTTCCAGGCGTAGCCATGCCTTGGGATCGCGCGGTGTGCGCTCACTGCGGAGCGGCTCTGCGAACAGGTAGCGGCGGGTGATCGAATTGTCGACGTCGGCAAGCCCCTCTATCGGCCCGCTGTAGAGGACTTCACCGCCCTTTTCCCCGGCTCCTGGCCCGACATCAACGAGCCATTCCGCGCGGCGGATCACGTCGAGATCATGTTCGACGACGAACAGGGAGTTGCCCGCCGCCTTGAGACGCTCGAGGATGGTGAGCAAGGCTTCGCCATCTGCCGGGTGCAACCCTGCCGAAGGCTCGTCAAGCACATAGACCACGCCGAAAAGCTGTGACGACAATTGCGTGGCAAGCCGCAAGCGCTGCAGCTCTCCGGAGGAGAGCGTCGGCGTGCTGCGGTCGAGCGAAATGTAGCCAAGGCCAAGATCGATCAGCGGCTCTAGCCGCTCGATCAATTCGCAGGCAAGGCGTTGGGCGGCGATCCGCTTCTCGTCGGAGAGATTGGGCGTGCGGCGTACGTCGGGCGCGCTCTTGTGCGCAGAGCCGCCCGCCGCAACCCGTTGTTCAACCGCTGCATCGCGGGCTGCTTTTTCCAGAACATGGCCCTTTGAGGGGGCAGAGACCGCCCCATACGCGCCATGCGCGACGGGCATCAGCAAGTCCTTCAGCTTGAGCACCGTCAGGTCGCCGAACTCGGCAATGTCGAGGCCCGCGAATTTGACCGACAGGGCTTCGCGCTTCAGGCGCTTGCCGTCGCAGGTCGGGCACTCGCGGCCGATGATATATTGCGAGACGCGCTTCTTCATCAGCGCGCTTTTAGTGTTGGCGAAGGTTTCCAGCACATAGCGTCGCGCGCCGGTGAAGGTGCCTTGGTAGCTCGGCTCCATGCGGCGCTTGAGCGCCGTCCGGGTCTGTTCGGGCGTCAGGCCCGCATAGACCGGCACCGTCGGCGCCTCTTCAGTGAAGAGGATCCAGTCGCGATCCTTTTTCGGCAGGTCGCGCCACGGCGTATCGACGTCATAGCCGAGTGACACGAGGATATCGCGCAGGTTCTGGCCATGCCATGCCGCCGGCCAGGCGGCGACTGCGCGTTCCCGGATCGTCAGCGTGTCGTCGGGCACCATCGTCTCTTCGGTCGCGTCATAGACGCGCCCGATGCCGTGACAGGTCGGGCAGGCCCCCGCGACCGTGTTGGGGGAGAAATCCTCCGCATAGAGCATCGGCTGATGGCGCGGATATTCGCCGACGCGCGAATAGAGCATCCGCACCAGGCTGGAGAGCGTCGTCACGCTGCCGACCGAGGATCGCGCGTTGACCGATCCGCGCTGCTGCTGCAATGCGACCGCAGGCGGCAAACCGTCGATCGCGTCGACCTCCGGCACGCCGGCCTGGTCGATCAGGCGACGGGCATAGGGCGCAACCGATTCCAGATAACGCCGCTGGGCTTCGGCATAAAGGGTGCCGAACGCGAGCGATGACTTGCCCGAACCCGATATGCCGGTGAACACCACGAAGGCGTCGCGCGGTACATCGACGTCAACATTTTTGAGGTTATTGTGGCGCGCGCCGCGAACCTGCACGCAAGCGGGTGGCCCCGCATGCCCATGATCGGTGGCCGGCGTCGTCGCGTGTTTATCCTTGTCCTTCAATTCAGTCTTCCTGCCATATCCGCCCGTGCGGCCCGTGGTTCATTACGGTCGGGGTAACTGATGAATGCATTTCCGACTCAATACATCCAACGGTTAGGCTGGCCCGATGTTCGGCGCCTTTGAAATATTTTTCCAGCATCAGACAACGGTTACGACAAAACCATTTTCCCGTTGGGTCGCGCGACGAGGCCACACACACTCCGGTGGTAAGCGCTTGGGCCAGCCGGACTTGGCCCGTGCCGCTATCGGCATGTAACGACCGCACTTCGGCGCTTCTTACAGCATCGCGACGCGTTGCCCATTTGCCAGAGCGCGCGTCATCATGGCCGGGGTCGGGCCATGATGACGGCCGAGTTGTCGGTCCGAGCGCCTCGCGCTGCTTCGGATCGGCGGGTCAGTAGTGAATGACCGAGCGGATCGACTTGCCTTGATGCATCAGTTCGAAGGCCTCGTTGATCTCCTCCAAACCCATCGTGTGGGTTACGAACGGGGCCAGATCGATATCGCCTCTCATCGCGTCCTCGACCATGCCGGGGAGCTCAGTCCGTCCCTTGACGCCACCGAAAGCGGACCCCTTCCATACGCGGCCCGTGACGAGCTGGAATGGGCGGGTGGAGATTTCCTCGCCCGCGCCGGCAACGCCAATCACGATCGACTGACCCCAGCCACGGTGCGCTGATTCAAGCGCGGCGCGCATGACGTGGACGTTGCCGATGCACTCGAAGGTATGATCGATGCCCCAGCCCGTCATCTCGATCAGCACTTGCTGGATGGGCTTGTCATGGTCCTTGGGGTTGATGCACTCGGTCGCACCGAACTGGCGTGCCAGTTCGAACTTGGACGGATTGGTGTCGATGGCGATGATGCGACCCGCCTTCGCCTGGCGCGCACCCTGAATCGCCGCGAGGCCGATGCCGCCGAGACCGAACACGGCGACCGAGTCTCCGGGCTGGACCCTGGCGGTATTGTGGACTGCGCCGATGCCGGTCGTGACGCCGCATCCGAGCAGGCAGACATGTTCGGGGTTTGCCCCGGGATTGATCTTGGCGAGCGAGACTGCGGCGACGACAGTATATTCACTGAAGGTTGAACAGCCCATGTAATGATAGAGGGGCTGACCATTGTACGAAAAGCGGGTGGTTCCATCGGGCATCAAGCCCTTGCCCTGCGTTTCGCGGACAGCGACGCACAGGTTGGTCTTGCCCGACAGGCAGAAGTCGCACTTGCCGCACTCGGCGGTGTAGAGCGGAATCACGTGATCGCCCGGCCCAACGCTGGTGACGCCTTCACCGACCTCGACAACGATGCCCGCGCCCTCGTGGCCCAGAACCACCGGGAAAACACCCTCCGGATCACTCCCCGCCAGCGTGTACGCGTCGGTGTGGCACACACCGGTGTGCGTCACCCGTATGAGGACTTCGCCTTTCCGGGGTGGGGCGACATCGATCTCGACGATTTCGAGTGGCTTGCCTGGCTCGAAGGCTACAGCGGCGCGAGATTTCATGTTGGCATACCCTCGTTGATTGAAGCCGATTGCCGGTGCGAGGCCGTTGCGCCATCGCAAATTCGTCGACGTTCTCATACTGTCAGGGAGTATTTTTGTCATACTCCCTGCCAGTATACAAGAGGTGGTCGAGTGAGGATCTCGAACCAGAGAAAGCATGTAGGGGTGGCTTCGCTTCGCAGGCCCTAACCTCTGTGTGGCGCGGTGAAAAACGCCGGAGAAGGCGCTTGCTTCGCCACGCCGGCAACAAAATTCAAGCTCGGAACGCCGAAAGTCTGCGCTCTGATGACCAACAGTGGTTGGCTTGGATACGAGGCTTTTGCTCTAACTGCGGGAGAGCGCGGGCAAGAAGAGGAGCGCTGAAATCGTTACTTAAGATATGTACGCAGAATCTTCATTACGCCCTCCACGTCGTCCTCGTGATCGCTGCCCTCGCTTTTCACGGCCGGATCTGCACCGGCGCCGAATGTTTCCCTAAGGTGACTCTCCATCACTTCCGCCATCAGTCCATTTGTCGCGCCTCGCATTGCGACAATTTGCTGCAGGAGGGGGGCGCAATCGGCCCCGGCTTCGATCGCGCGTTCCAGAGCGTCCGCCTGGCCCTTGATACGCCGCAAGCGTGTGATGGCTCGCTTCTTGTCCTCTGATGAATGTGGCATCGCGCTTTCCCGAGAAATCGCTTCAGCATACTATACAGGGGGGGAGTTTCAATCCTGCGCAGAGACTGGCGCTTCTGCAATCAGGCGAGGTTCCCGGGTCGTTTCCAAAATTCGCGCCCCCCTGATGGCGCCAGACATGATAGAGAAAAAGGCCCGCCGCGCCGCAGGTCGCCCTCGCGCGTTCGACACTGACGCTGCGCTCGACAAGGCGGTACGGCTGTTCTGGCAGCGCGGCTACGAGGCGACATCGATGGCCGATCTGGTGGCGGAGACTGGAGTCGCCGCCGCCAGTCTCTATGCGGCGTTTGACAACAAGGCGGGGCTGTTCGCGGCGGTGATCGAGCGCTACGCCGCGACGTTCAGCGTCCATCTCTATGCGCCCATCAACGATCCGGCGTTGTCCACCTTCGAGGCCGTCAAAGGCCTGCTGGAACGAGCGGCGTCATCGTTTTCGGAACCTGGAACGCCGGCCGGCTGCTTCATGTATTCGGCAGCGGCAGCCGTTTCGCCGGCGTCCGCCGCCATCGAATGCCTGCGGCGCCACAAGCGTATCGCGGCGGAGGCTCTCCTGATCGAGCGTCTGCATCGCGGCGCCGTGCAGGGCGAGCTTGCGGCCGAAGTCGATCCGGCCGTCCTAGGCTCAGGACTCATAGCCAGAACAGGACGGTGGCGGCGAGGGCTATGGCGGACAGGAAGACGGTCGGACAGCGATCGTAGCGGGTTGCGACCCGCCGCCAGTCTTTCAGGCGTCCGAACATGATTTCGATCCGGTTTCGCCGCTTGTAGCGTCGCTTGTCGTAGCGGATGGGTTCGGTGCGGGTTTTGCGGCCTGGGATGCACGGCGTGATCCCCTTGGCCTGCAAGGCGTCCCCGAACCAGTCGGCGTCGTAGCCCCGGTCTCCCAGCAGCCACTGGGCGCGTGGCAGGCTGTCCAGGAGGGCGGCGGCGCCGGTGTAGTCGCTGACCTGACCCGCTGTCATGAACAGGCTGATGGGCCTTCCGTTCGCATCGGTCACGGCGTGCAGCTTGGTGTTCATGCCGCCCTTCGTGCGTCCGATCAGTCGCCCGAGACCCCCTTTTTTACCCGCAGGCTCGAAGCCGTGCGGTGCGCCTTGAGATAGGTCGCGTCGATCATGACAGTCCGACGTTCGGTCTGGGCGCCGGACAGCCCCTCCATCATCCGGATGAAGACGCCAGCCTCACTCCATCGCTTCCAGCGGTTGTAGAGGGTCTTGTGGGGTCCGTAGGCCGCCGGCGCATCTCGCCAGCGCAGGCCGTTGCGGTTGACGAAGATGATCCCGCTCAACACCCGGCGGTCGTCAACGCGCGGCTTGCCGTGGCTCTTGGGGAAGAAGGGCTCCAGCCGAGCCATCTGCTCGTCCGTCAGCCAATACAGGTCGCTCATATCCAGACTCCTCAGGAGCCTGAATCAGATCGAACGCCTCACATCAATGGGTCCTGAGCCTAAGCGAAGGATCAGAGGTTTTCGGGGCGATTTTCTTCAGCACGCGCTGCATTTGGTCGTTGGCGGACCACAGGTCTTTCAGCTCGTCGGTGTAGAGGCCTTTCAGATCTTCTGGCGTCGATATGGATGTTCCTGCTGGTTGAGTTGATTGGATGTCGTGCGGACGTTCGGAAAGCCGCTTCGGCCCCGTTAGCGATGAGCCAACCATCCGTTCCGGCGAATCCTCCTGTTAGCGCCGGAACAAGAACAGGCTCGATCGTGTTAGGCCCGCTGGAAACCCACGCGATCAGCGTCAGGGCTGAGGGCTGTATGCAAACGACAAACTACGAGTTCATCGGATGGGACGCGCTGCTCTATGAGTGGGCGCCCAAGGTGATCGGCGCTGTGCTGATCCTCTTCGCGGCTTGGTTTATCGGCAAGGCCGTGAAATGGGCCCTGGCGAAGGGGATCAATCGTATTCCTGGCGCCGCCAAGGCGAGCACCAGTGACAACCCGAAACACTCGATCGGCGCCAGCCTGGGAGATGTCGCCTTTTGGCTAATCCTCTTGTTCGGTGTCGTCGCCGCCCTCGGCGTCCTGAACCTGGGCCAGGTCGTCACGCCCCTGAACTCACTGCTCACGCAGGTCGCGTCCTTCGTGCCGAGCGTCCTCGGCGCGGTCCTGATCTTCTTCATTGGGTTTGTAGTCGCGACTTTGGCCAAGCGAGTCGTCGAGGCTGCACTGCAGGCCGCCAACGCGGATCGCTGGCTTGAGAAGGCCGGCCTGACCAAGGCGACGGGCTCGACTGGCGTCAGCACCGCGATCGGCACCCTGGTGTTCGTCCTGATTCTGATCCCCATCACGATCGCGGCGCTGGAGCAGCTGGGCATCGAGTCATTGACGGTTCCGGCGGTTGCCGTGCTGTCGACGGTCTTGGCTGCGATCCCGCATGTTCTCGCCGCTGCCATCGTTTTGGCGGTGGGTTGGTTCATCGGTCGCTGGGTCGCCCAGCTGATCGAACGCATCCTGCCGGCGACTGGGTTCGATCGCAGCATCTCGAGCCTGACGGCTCTGACCGCCACGACTCAGGCGCCGGCCGCGCCGAAGCCGACCACGGCTCCCTATGCCGGTGACGTGACACCGGCCACCGCAAGGGCTCTAGGTAGTGATGTGCCCAAGCCGATGACGCCGTCCAGCATCGTGGGCAAGATCGCAATGGCGGCGATCGTCGCCTTCCCGGCGGTCGAGGCCGCCAAGCTTCTGCAGTTCGGCACGATCGCCGTGACGCTGCAGGAAATCCTGGCCCTGGCCGGACATGTCATCGTCGGCGGGATCATCATCACCGCCGGCGTGCTGATCGGCGGTGTCCTCGCCAACCTGATCAACAAGGGTACTGGCGGCGCCGATGGCTTCGCCTCCACCCTGGTGCGTTGGGCCACGATCGCATTGGCGACGGCCATGGGCCTGCGCTTCATGGGCATCGCCGACGATATCGTCCTTCTCGCCTTCGGCCTGATCCTGGGGGCGGCTGCGGTGGCGGCAGCGCTAGCCTTCGGGCTCGGCGGGCGCGACGCCGCCAGCAAGGTGGCCCAGACGTGGGCCGACAAGGTCACGAAGACCCCGCCTCAGTGAGACCCGCGGCCGACGATCGACGAGATCGCCGGCCGCATTCTTTTCCCCATTTAACGACGAGTTCGACATGACCGATAACCGCGATCGCGACCCTCGCCTGACCCCAGTGGCCCCGGCCTGGCGCAAATACTTCCCCTGGATCATCGGAGCCGTCGTGCTCCTGCTGCTGCTACTCATGCTGACCCGCTGTGGCGACGACCGCGCCGCCATGGATCCCGCAGCGACTGACGACGCCGCCGTAGCTCCGACGACCGAGACGCCGGTCATGCCCCTCACAAATGCTTCCGTTGGGGTTTCGGGGCTGGACGCCTACCTCGCTGGCTCGGACGCCGCCCCGCGCACTTTCGCGTTCGAGCGCGTCAACTTCGACACCGGCAGCAGCACCATTCGGCCCCAGGATCGTCCCGAGATCGCGGCCGTCGCCGCTGTTCTGAGCCGCTACCCGAATGCCAAGATCCGCTTGTACGGCTATGCGGACGCGCGCGGCTCCGACGCCGCGAACCGAACCCTCGCCCAGGCCCGGGCCGACATCGTCCGTTCCGCCCTGACGGCAGCCGGCGTGGATGCCCGCCGGATCGAGGCGCTTTCAGGCGGGGAAACGAACCCCGTCGACAGCAACGCCACCGCCGGAGGACTGGCTGAAAACCGCCGCACGGAACTGGTCGTCGTCCAGCGCTAACCGCACAGGCCGGGGCTAGCGCCCGGGCCATCCACCTTCAGAGGAGATGTCATGAGCTTTTTCGGAAAAATTTGGGACAAGATCACCGGCCATAAGGCGCGTCCGACGACCCCTCAGGCCCAAGCGCCCACGAGCACCCCAGTCTCGGCACAGCCCGTTCCTGCGGCGCCCGCCACTCCCTTCACGCCTCAACCGGTCGATGTGGACCAGATACTCTCCCAAATGGCCGAGATGAAGGGCGGCGGCGGAAACTGGCGGACATCGATCGTCGATCTGCTCAAGCTGCTCGACCTGGATTCCAGCCTCGACGCCCGCAAGGACCTCGCCGAAGAGTTGGGCGTGCACGCTGGCTCTCATGGCTCGGCGGAACAGAACATCGCCCTGTCCAAAGCGGTCTGGCGAAAGCTTGCGGAGAATGGCGGCCAGGTTCCGGCCGGCCTGCGAGACTAATCGAACAGGTCGATGTCGGCTCAAGACACTGCTGCGATTCTCCTGCTCGCTCGCCACCTGGATGTGGAAGAGCCTTCGCCTGGGCAATCCAAATGGACGGGTATCAGGGCGGCCATCGATGGCCTGAGCGATGATCGCCTTGATGCATCGATCCGCTATTTCGGTCAGGCGGGCTCGCCAGTCACCGCCCGCGCGGCTGAGATGCTGACGGATTTGATGATGGCGAGGATGGTCCGCCTATTGGGCGTGTCGAGATCGGAGCGACAATAGCGCCTCGGACTGGCCGCGGCACAGAGGGTGTCAGTATCAAGAGCTTCTTGCGAGACAACGGCCTGACCCTAGGCTCAGGACCCATTGATGTGAGGCGTGCGATCTGATTCAGGCTCCTGAGGAGTCTGGATCATGAGTGACCTGTATTGGCTGACGGACGAGCAGATGGCTCGGCTGGAGCCCTTCTTCCCCAAGAGCCACGGCAAGCCGCGCGTTGACGACCGCCGGGTGTTGAGCGGGATCATTTTCGTGAACCGCAACGGTCTGCGCTGGCGGGATGCGCCGGCGGCCTATGGGCCGCACAAGACGCTCTACAACCGCTGGAAGCGATGGAGTGAGGCTGGCGTCTTCATCCGGATGATGGAGGGGCTGTCCGGCGCCCAGACCGAACGTCGGACTGTCATGATCGACGCGACCTATCTCAAGGCGCACCGCACGGCTTCGAGCCTGCGGGTAAAAAAGGGGGTCTCGGGCGACTGATCGGACGCACGAAGGGCGGCATGAACACCAAGCTGCACGCCGTGACCGATGCGAACGGAAGGCCCATCAGCCTGTTCATGACAGCGGGTCAGGTCAGCGACTACACCGGCGCCGCCGCCCTCCTGGACAGCCTGCCACGCGCCCAGTGGCTGCTGGGAGACCGGGGCTACGACGCCGACTGGTTCGGGGACGCCTTGCAGGCCAAGGGGATCACGCCGTGCATCCCAGGCCGCAAAACCCGCACCGAACCCATCCGCTACGACAAGCGACGCTACAAGCGGCGAAACCGGATCGAAATCATGTTCGGACGCCTGAAAGACTGGCGGCGGGTCGCAACCCGCTACGATCGCTGTCCGACCGTCTTCCTGTCCGCCATAGCCCTCGCCGCCACCGTCCTGTTCTGGCTATGAGTCCTGAGCCTAGGGAGCCATCACCGCAGGCTTCCTTGCCAAATCAATTCTGTAGCTGGCGGCGCCTACTGCGAGCGGAATCGGCTCGAAGCCATGCGTCTCCCATTCGGAAAGGAAAAGTTCAGCCGCCGCATCCCCTTGAATGCCGCCGTCGATCGGACAGGTGAAGTTCACCAGGAGACAGTCGCCTGACGGCGACAGGGCCTGCCCGACCCGCTCGGCCAGTTCCACGATTTCCCGGGCGCTCAGAAAGTAGAGGACTTCCGACAATACGATCAGATCGAACACGCCGTCAGGCCAGGCGGCGGGCAGTTCCGCCTGCTGATAGCTGATGTTCGGCAAATCCGCCGTGCGCCGGCGCGCCTCCTCAAGCGCGATGTTGGATACGTCGACACCCAGTAGGTGGTCGCAACGAGAGGACAGCAAGCGCGTCAGCTCGCCGATGGAACATCCGACTTCCAACCCGCTGTTGTAACGGTCTCGCGGGAGAGCGTTCAGCGTCGCCTGATACTTCTCCCGCTCATAGGCGGAGGCGGCGAAATTCCATGGGTCGATGTTCTCGGCATAAAGAGCATCGAACCGATCGCGGCGCTCAGACATGGCCGCCTCCTCGGATGAAAATTTCTGGGCTTTCAAGGAAGTGCTGCTGCGTAGAGGCGTCCATCACGAACCCGTCCGGATCGTCATGGATTAGGCGTGTCATCTGTGAGCGGTGCGCCGCCAGGGCGGCCCGCTTGCAGCGACCGAATTCCCCGACCTCGAAACGGCGGATCGCTTCGCCTCGTCGCAGGCCTCGCTGCGTGAATCGGCCCCAGACCGGAAACCGCCAGAGCCGCAAGCGGGGCCGCTCCGTAACCACATCAATGGCCAGCCGGGCGGCGCGGCGATGATCGACGTGAGGGTCGCCTTCCCACGTGGTCCACAGAGCGGAAACCGCTTCGTCATCGACAAGCCTCACCAGCTTGTCGGCATAGGCGCGGCGCTGGCCGACGCTCAGCGGACCCTGGTCGGGGTGATTGAGATGGACGACGCGGCCATGCCCCTGTGTGAGTTGGGACACCGCCTCGGCCACCTCTTCGCGCCGGAGGGCCGCGAGACGAATCCGGGGATAGGCGCGGGATCGAGGATGCGACCCCGCGCCATCGGTCAGAACGGCCACGATGACGCGCACGCCCGCGGCGCACGCCGCCGCGATCGCCGCGCCGCAGCCCAAGGTCTCGTCGTCCGGATGTGGGCTCAGCACCAGAACGGCGCCTGGCCCCGTCAAATCAGTCAGAGCAGCGGAGGGCGCATCCTGGGCGAGACGCAACACCTGCCCCTCGGCCAGCGGCGTCACCATGCCTGGGCCCAATGCCGGTCCATAATCCTCGCGGCGCGGATCAGCTTGGCGTCCGGAGCCGCCTGGCGGATGAACAGGGACAGATCGCGCCGCACCCGTTCGATGGGTGATCCTATCCCATGCGCCATCGTTCCCAGGCTCTTTTCGGCCAGCGCCAGCACCTCGACGCACGCCTCTTCGGTGAACTGACGTGCCAGCAGGACGTCGGCTACGGCGATCTCGACGGCGCTTTCGGAGCCCGGATCGCAGGTCTCGACCTGTTGGGCTGCGGCCCGGATGCACGCGGCCATGGCCCGGCATAGGGCGGCGGCGCGCCCCAGCCGCGTCAGCTGCAGGGGATCGTCCAGGCGCCCGCGCGAGGACAATGCGTCGCGCCACAGATCGACCAGGGCCTCTGCGCCGCCCAGATGCGCGGCGCAATACCGCCAAACGCCGCCCTCGAAATGCGGCTCGCGCTGATAGTCTCCGGCCTGGCCCAGGCGATGATCCGCCTCGATCCGCAACCCGTCGAACCGGAACCGGCCCGACGCCGTGGCCCGCATGCCGCTGGCCGTCCACAGTTCGGCGTCCTGGCGCACCGGGTCGGAGACATCGATCACGGCCAACTCGGCCGGACCCTCTCCGCTCCCCGCCTCGCGCAGCGTCACCACGGCGTAGCCAACCTGTCCCAGGCCCGACGCGAACAGCTTCTCGCCGTTCAGGACCAGGCCGACGCCGTTTCGCTCATAGGCAAGCGGGCGCGGGCCGTCGGCCCCCCACACGCCCATCAGGGCCCCCTGCCCCACCGCGCCGAACACGGATTCCTGAACAGCCGGCGCCCCATACAGATCCACCAGCCGCACTGCATTGACATGCCCCTCGAACAGTCGCGCGACCGAGAGATTGGCGCGGCCCAGCCGTCGCAGGATAGAGAACAGGTCTTCAACGCGCGCAGCATCAATCGCTAGACTCTCCCCGCCATACGCCCGGGGCAGGCAGGCCTGGGTCAGCCCCGCCTCGGCCAGCCACGCCATCTCCCAACTCAGCCCCTCTGGGTCGCTCTCCGCCGAGGCGGCGCGATCGGCGATGGCGCGGATCAGGCCCGTCAGACTGCAGGTTTCCGTCTCGGTCGGATGGGCAGTCTCGTCATGGGCCAGGCTCATGCGCGCAGCCCTTCCGGGTTACCGCCGGCCGCCGCCATATCCCGCAGCGCCTCCAGCCTCGGCGCTTCGGCCGCCATTTCGTCCCAGGTCATGCGACTGTGGCGCGCCAGTCGGGGCGCCGTGGCCTCCACGAAGGCCCACAGGGCGCCGAAGCCGGTGAAGATGGGCGCGGCATCGATCTCGGCGACCGTCATGCCCGCCTCGGCCATAAGCGCCGCCTGATGGGCGGGACTGGACAGCGCCCCGCGCAGCCGAGCCCGCAGCGATGCACGCAGCCACACCGTGTCGGCCGGCTCCACGGTTTCGTCGCACAGGTGCACGTCCCCCGCGATCCGGGCGGCGATGGTATCGGCCATGCCGCCCGCGGCTCGCCCCTTGATCCGACATGAGGTCACCACCCGCGCGGCGTCCGAGTAAATCACCGGCAGGTCGTGCTCGAGAAACAGCCGGACCAGGGCCCGATCCTCGCCGCAGGGCCTAAGCGGCGCACCCCCGACTCGTTCATAACCCTGCGCCGTCATGGCCAGGCTGGCGCCAGACTGCTGTCCGTGGAAAGGCCACGGGTTGAGCGGGTCCGGGTCCAGCAGACTGGTCAGTTCACGCGCCGTCTCGCCGTAGCGGGCCTCCACATCGCCGCGCCGCACGATGTCGGCGGGCAGTTGGGCGTATTCCGCGGCCTCCAGACTGACGGACCCGCACACCATCGCCGCCCGCCCGGACGTGAGCGGCGACAGGCTTTCGCGCACCCAATCGGGATGCGGACAGCTGTCCGCGTCGGTGGTCAGCATATAGCCCGCCGAGCCCACGATCTCACGCGCCAGGTCCAGAGCGCGCCGACGCGCCATGCCGGCATGGGCCAGTCCAAGGGGGAAAACAGTTTGGACGATCCGTATGTCCATTCCGGACTTCGCAGCCCAGGCCTGCGCCCCCTCAGCCGTGCGGTCCTCGCTGTTGTTGACCAACAGGACGATCACGCCCGGCTTGGGCCAGCCGCTCATGGCGACGGCGCAGGCCGTCAGGCAGGCGATGATGCGGTCTTCTTCATTCCGCGCCGGAATGGCGATGGCGTAACGCGCCGCGCCCGATGAACCCGACACGCGTCAACCCTTGGCGTCGAGATCAACCCCGGCCTCGCGCGGCCAGTGGCGCAACGCGCGGCAGGCCTTGAGGAAGGTCGCGGCGTCCGCCTTCGCCTTCAGCGGCACGCACGCCTCGTCCAGGTCGTCGGCCAGGCCGGTCTTGTCGAACAGCACCGCCGCCTCGGCCGAATAGCCGATGAACTTGCAGTGGGCGAAGGCGTCGGTGACGAAATCCTTGGCCGCGGCGTCCCCGGCCAGAAGCGCCGCGCCGTCCTTGGAGGCGATTACCGCAACGGCGTCGAACAGGACCGAAGGCCCGCCGTCGATCTTCTGCTGGGCGGGCACGTGGGTTCCGTCCGACAGGGTGACGCCTGCGATCTTGGGCGCCACCACCTCCAGCACGGCCTTCTCCTTCGCCACCGCCGTCTTCAGGGCCGTGAACAGGTCCGCGTCGGCGCCGTCCGTCAGCAGCACGCCGAGCTTGCGTCCCTCGAAACTGTCTGGCCCGTTCTTGAGGATGCTGAGGGCGTCGGACGGCGGCAGGTCCACAACCTTGGCCGCCGCCTTGGCGGGCTTGGGCACGTCGAGCCCCAGGCCGTCGGCGACCGTCGCGGCAAGACCCTTGTCGATATGGATCAGGTGCGACACTACCCGTGCGCGAATGTCCTCGCGCTCGCATTTGGACAGCTCGAACACCAGGGCGTCGCCGATGTGCTTCTGCTCGACCGGCGTCTGGCTGATGTAGAACTGCCGGGCCTGGCTGTAGTGGTCGGCGAAACTCTCGGGCCGCAGGCGGACCTTCGGGCCTTCGTCGGAAGCGGCGAAACTGCGGAAACCGCGCACCGGGTCCTCGCGCGGGCCGCCCTCAGGCCCCCAGCTGTTGGGTTCATAGTTGGCGCGGCCCTTGGGGTTGCGCATGGCCATGTGCCCGTCCTGCTGGAAATGGGCCATCGGACATTTGGGCGTGTTGATCGGGATGTGGGTGAAGTTCGGGCCGCCCAGTCGCTTCAGCTGGGTGTCCAGATAGGAGAAGTTGCGGCCCTGCAGCAGCGGATCGTTCGAGAAGTCGATGCCCGGCGGCACGTTCTGGGTCATGAACGCCACCTGCTCGGTCTCGGCGAAGAAGTTGTCGACCACCCGGTCCAGCACCAGCCGCCCGACGATCCGGACCGGAACCTCCTCCTCCGGGATGATCTTGGTGGGGTCCAGGACGTCGAAGGCGAACTTTTCGGCGAACGCTTCGTCAAACAGTTGGACGCCCAGTTCCCATTCGGGAAAATCGCCCTGCGAGATCGCGTCCCACAGGTCACGCCGGTGAAAGTCGGGATCGGCGCCGTTGATTTTCACCGCCTCGTTCCAGGCCACCGACTGCAGGCCCAGCTTGGGCTTCCAGTGGAACTTCACGAAGGTTGAGCGGTCGTTCGCGTCCAGGAAGCGGAAGGTGTGGACGCCGAACCCCTCCATGAAGCGGTACGAGCGCGGAATGGCCCGGTCCGACATGGTCCACATGATCATGTGGAAGCTCTCGGGCGTCAGGGAGATGAAGTCCCAGAAATTGTCGTGGGCCGATTGCGCCTGCGGGAAGGCGCGGTCGGGCGCCTCCTTCACCGAGTGAACCAGATCCGGGAATTTGATCGCGTCCTGGATGAAGAAGACCGGGATGTTGTTGCCGACCAGGTCCCAGTTGCCTTCCGTCGTATAGATCTTGACCGCGAAGCCGCGCACGTCGCGGGCCAGGTCGAACGACCCCTTGGCCCCCGCCACGGTTGAGAAGCGCACGAAGGCGGGCGTGCGCTCGTCGACCCGCTGGAATACGTCGGCGCGGGTGACGTCCGACAGGGATTTGGTCAATTCGAAATAGCCGTGGGCCGCATAGCCGCGCGCATGGACGACACGCTCGGGAATCCGCTCGTGGTCGAAGTGGAAGATCTTCTCTCGGAAGTGGAAGTCCTCCATCAACGCCGGGCCCCGCGCGCCGTGGCGCAAGGTGTTCTGGTCGTCCGCGACCGGCGCGCCCTGGGATGTGGTCAGGGTCTCAACGTCTGCGCTCGCCGTCTGATGAAGTTCGCCTGCCGCGCCGCGCGTTTCAGCAGAGTTAGCCTTATCAATCGGCCGATCTGTCGCTTTCGTCTTTCTCGCCACGGTTATTTCCTCTCCCAGCCCAGAACAGGAGGGCGACGGGAGGACTATTGTCTTTATTGTCCCCCAGAACGCGCTTCCGACAACTTATACGCGCCAGACAAGGCGAAGTTCCTGGACGGCTTCCGGGCGTTTCTCAGTCGCCCCCCGCCTGAAGCGTGTGACGATCCTGTTCTCGCAACCAATTGTGGGCGCGCGTCGCCGCAAGCGCGCCCTGGCCCATGGCCACGCTGATCTGGTCCAGGCCCTGGACCACGTCGCCGGCGGCGAAGAAGCCCGGCATGCCGCTGTCGGCCAGAGCCCTGTCCGGCACACACCCGCCCTCCTCAAGGTCGATCCCCAATTGAGCGGCCAGTTCCGAGCGCGGCCGGCATCCCAAGGCCGGATAGATGACATCGAACGACGAAGGCGCCTTATGGCCCCGCAAACGCACCTCCATACGATCCGAATGGGGCTCCAGCGCTTCCAGTTCTCCGGTGACGACCGTAATCCCTGCGCGGCGCATTTCTTCCGCCTGTTCCGACGTCAGCTCGGGGTGGCTGAGCGGCATGAGTGTGATGTGAGGCGAATACTGCCGCAGGAACAACGCCTCCGCCGCACCATCGCTGTCGCAGCCGATCACCCCGATTCTGGCGTCGGTATGCTCATAGCCGTCGCAGATCGGGCAATATCGCAGCACCCCGTCCTTGATCGCCTGTTCATGGACATCATGGTCCAGGTCGACGTGATTGAGCTGGATGCCGGTCGCCAGGATCACCGCGCGGGCCGTCCATAGACGCCCGTCCGAGGCGGTCAGCCGAAAACCGTCGCCGGACGTCTCCAGACGGGCGATCTCCGCCTCCTCGATCCGCGCCCCATAGCACGTGGCGTGGCGGGTCATCCGGTCGATCAGTTCCGGGCCGTCGACGCCGTCTGGAAAGCCCGGCGCATTGTGCGTCGTGGGAATCCTCAGGGCACGGCTGCAGCCGTCATGCACCACGACGACATCGCGATGATACCGCCCGAGATAGAGGGCCGCCGTCAGGCCGGCCGGACCTGCGCCGACCACAACCACCTCCGCCATTGCGCCCATACCTGCCATAAACAGCCCCACCCCGGATGATCGAAGACGACGGCTGTCGCTGGACAGCGGTCTGTGCCGGGCACAACGGCAGAGCCCTCCACGCGTTCCCGCTCTGGTCGTTGCTCCACCGGCCCGGCCGGCGCTCGACGCTCCGGCCGACAGGCGCGCCGCCCGCTGTCGATCAGGCCTTGTCGCGTATCCGCATAGAGCCCCCGCCGCCGGTCTGGACCTCGAACCGGCCCGTGGCGCGGATCAGGTCCGACAGCTTGGCGTGCCCATAGGTGCGCTGGTCGAAGTCGGGTAGGCGTTACGGAGGCGGTCGCCCAGACCGCCGACGGAAACCCATCCGTCGCTGTCCTCGTCCATGTCGGCGATGACGGTGGCGGCCAACCACTTTTCCACATGATCGGCAAACACCACGAGCAGACCGGCGACGTCATCACCAACAATCACGCGTGCGGGATTGGCCTGCGATGTTCAACGACCCACATCCTTGCACACCTGCTGGAGCTGGCGATACTCGTGGCCCAAAACACCCTCGCCGCTGAGCTGAGCGAGCGTCGCCGCGCATGACGGCTTGGGCTTAGGCCGAGTACAGGAATACACAGGCCACGCCACGAACATCAGGAGAAGTATGATTCCGACGATCGGGCCGCCGTTGTTTTGCTGCTGACTCATGTTTGCCGCTCCTGTTTTGAGACCGGAAAACCCTAACGCACACTTCCAAAATGCTACGTAAACGCTGTCGCCGTATATGCGTCATCCAGTCAGCTTTCGGAGATGGCGGCGAAGGCGGACAAACCCTTGCGGAAGGTGTTGGCGGAGAATCTCCGCCGCTATCGCGCCAATCGCGGGCTGAGCCAGGAAAGCCTCGCCGACGAGGCCGGACTGCACAGAACCTTCGTCGGCGCCGTGGAGCGATCCGAGCGCAACATCTCACTCGACAACATCGAGAAGCTGGCTGGAGCGTTGAAGGTCTCGCCCTATGAATTGCTCCGACCAAAGGCGGACCCATTGATCGTCCGCCCGACGCCCGGCTGAGTTGGCGGCTTAGCAGCCTAGCCGCAGGCCAACCGCGAACCCGGCCAAACCCCGCAGGATTTCGCCGCCCATGGCCCCAAGTCGACGACGCGCGACAGCGTGCTCGGCTTCGCCGATAGAGGCCCTCAGCTTGGCCATGTTCTCTTGGAACCGCGCCTCCAGGTAGGCGTCCTGGCGCGCGCGCCATGCTGCCCGCGCAGCTTCCTCGGCCTTTGCGACCAGCGCCGCCTTTTGCTCCGCTGTAAGGGGCGGAACGCGGCGCTTGCCGAAGGCGGGCGGGGTCGGTCGAGGTGTCGGTTGAAACGGCATGAGCCGACCAACGCTTCCTTCCACGGCGAAGTCCAGTCGTCACCAGGATCGCTGGACGACCGTCAGATCGGGCTTCGTCGTGATCCACCCCAGGAACTGGCTGGTGGCGTCGACTTGGTCATCATGCTTCGCGCGAGGGAAGGAGATGAGTTCCTTCACATACTCATCAAGCCATGGCGCATGATCCGGCAGGTGGACCGCCCCGCGTTGGAATATCGGTGTGGACGCCCAAAGCCGGGAGACCTTGCTTTGGACCGGCGGGACGAGCTCCAGATCAACATCGGGACAGGCCTGCCGGACCTGTTCCGCGACCAGCTCCATCCCATTGACCTTCTCAAGCAGGATGACCCGGCGAGTGATGGGATATTTGTTCCATAGATTCGCCATGGCGGTGACGAGATCTCCCCCGGAGAAACGGCCCCTGACGATGTCTCCAAGGTAGTAGTCCTTGCCGCGCACGATCCAAACCGTACCCACGGACCAGTCATTGTTGTCGCCTGTTCCGAATGCCGTGTCCCAACTGAACACAACCTCATCGTCCATCGTGGCCCTGAACGGCGCGCGGTACCGTTGCAGCCATTCGAGCTTGACGACGTTGCCGCCCGGCATGACGGGCGATTGCTGATATTGCGCCTGGAAGAAATCCTCGCCCATGCTTTCGCGGATCGCCGCCAGCGTCTCCATGGACTCGAACCGAGGATTTAGCGGCTCGCCAATCTCACGCGTCCAAGGCACCCCACGACCGGCGTCGAGCACCTGACGTTCCGTGGCGGTGGCGGGCAGATTGAGGTGTGTCCACCCGCCCGCCTCCAAAAGACGGCCCGACAGATCATCGACGTGCAGGCGTTGCATGATGACGATGATGCATCCGGTTTCCTTGCGATCCAGTCGGGACAGGGCAGTGCTTTCGAACCATTCGTTGACCCGCGTGCGAACTGTGTCGGACCGCGCGTCCTCGGGCTTGATCGGATCGTCGATGATTAAAAAGTCGCCGCCGAATCCGGTGATGGGACCGAAGACCGTGGTTCCGAACCGTTTGCCCCGGTGCTTCATCAGGGTGAAGTCGGCGTCCGCGTTGGCCCTCGGGTTGATCCGCGTGGCCGGGAACACCCGCTTGTAATCGGCCGTCTCCATCAGGGCCTTGGAGCCCCGGGCGAAATCCTTTGTCAGAGCCTCCGAGTAGGTGATGTTGATGATTTTGCGGCTGGGATCGCGACCGAGGAGCCACGTCGGAAAGACGATCGAGGCGAACTCTGATTTCAGGTTCCGCGGCGGCAGATTGATGATCAGCCTCTTGGTTTCGCCCGTGGCGCATTTGGTGAGCGCCGCCGCTAGGGCATGAAGATGCCAGCCGGATATGAGTTTCTGGCTGGGATGCAACTGGGACCACGCCCAGACGAAATAACCCATCAGGTCGGCTCGAAGGGCCGCGTCATACTCGGCGCGCGTGAAGGCCGGGACGCCCATCAAACGTCCTCCCCACGCTCTCCGCGCGCCATCAACATCTTACTGGCGATGGCTTCGAGAAGCTTGGCCTCATCGGTCGACAGCGCGTCGTCCGCCTCCTCGGCGAATTGTTCCGGCAGAGTGGTCTTGATCAGGCTGACGAACAGGGCAGCGTCTTGGGTCTTGCCCGTCAACGCCTGCGACATGAGCCGGGTCAGGACGGCCTCCTTGGCGGAGACCTGGCGCGGCACGCCCTTGATGGAGATGGTGACAGGCTGGTCCAGGATTTCCTGCAACAGCGTGCGCATGGAGCGCGCGCCCCTGGGACGTCCCGCCGGATTGCCGGACTTCCCCTTGGCGAACTGCGAAGCTCGCGGCGGTTTGCCGAAGCCGGCCACGTAATCGGCCTCGTCGGCGCGGGCCTTCTGCTCGTCGGTCATTGGACGGCGTTTCGCGGACCTCGCCATTAGAGGATCGCCCACATGCTGTCCGGACCGGGTTCCGAAACTGGATTCCCCGTTTCGCTTTGGCGTCGAGACCGAACTTCCGAAAAGGCTTCGCCGGTTTCCGCTAGCGTGGGCTCCTCGCCGGTCTCCGCGATGAACCGGCGCAGCGTCACATCGACATACTTCGGGTCGATCTCGATCAGGCGGGCGATGCGGCCCGTGCGCTCAGCCGCGATCAGGGTCGTGCCGGAACCGCCGAACGGATCGAGGACGATCTCTCCCTGATGGGTGACGTCCAGTATCGCATCGACGATCATGGGCAGCGGCTTGACGGTCGGGTGGAAGGACAATGCTTCAGCCCGACCGGCGCCCAGGCTGGCGTATCCCGGATAGTTCCAGACGTTCGACCTGTAGCGGCCATTGCTCCCCAGCCCGAAGGTGTTGACGTTGGGCGCGTCGCCGAGCTTCCAGATCGTCAGGAGTTCGTGCTGCGACCGATAGAAGGCTCCCATCCCGGCGTTGTCCTTGGCCCAGACTACAAGCTGCTTGAGCTCTCCGAAGACGGCCTCGCCGGCGGCGATCTGATCGGCGACATGGCGTCCGTCGATGAAGGCGTAAAGTAGGGCGCCGTCGACGCCGTGCTGCTTGCAATGGTCGAACACCTGGCGTTGGAACTCGATGAACTCCGCCCGCGTCATCTCTCCCGACGCCATGGCGAATTCGCCGTGCCGCACCTTGCCGAGCCCCGAGACGTTCCCGGAAATCCGGACATTGTAGGGCGGATCGGTCAGGATCAGCCTGACCCGCCCTCCGGCCAACAGCAGGACGTAAACGGCGCCGTCACGGCTGTCGCCGCAGACGATGCGGTGGTGCCCGCATAACCAAACATCACCCAGTTGCGTGACCGGAGCGCCGCCATCGTGGTCGGGAACTTCATCCTGCAGGGCGCCGACATCGTCGGCCAAGGTGACCCGATCCACGAAGACCTGGTCAAAGCCGGTGAAATCCAGCGAGAACTCGATGTCGGGATCGGCCAGGAGGGCGATGAAATCGGCGCGAAGGACAGCCTCATCCCACTGCGAATGTTCGCCGATCCGGTTCAGCGACATCTGCAAGGCGCGCAGTTCGTTCGGCGTATAACCGCTGACGCGGATCACGGGGATGGTGTCGTGACCGAGCCGTTTCGCCGCCTCCAAGACCGCGTTGCCGTCCAACACGATATTGTCGTCGGTGACCAGGATCGGCCTGACGACATCGAAGCGTTCGACCGCTCCGATCAGACTGGCCAGTTGGCGTTGACCATGTTTACGCTGGGGACGCGGGTCCGGCTTCAATGAACCCACGGCCACATATTCGATCGCCATGGTCTGATTCGTTCGGCGTGGACTGACCTTGCCGCCCACGCGCGTGACAGGAGCGCAATGCTTAGCCACGAGCGCCTCCTGTCGGCACGTTTCCCTGCTCAATAGACGTCAGCCAGGCTGGTCCGTTCGTTGTCTTCGACATCACATCTCTCCACGCTGCGGAGGGGCCTCCGCAGTTTCAAAAGTTTCAGTTTTGATGTGAGAGGGACCGGCGGTCCCTGAGCGTGAATGCCGAGGCGACGCCCCTGCGACATCAATCCTGCACGTGCGGATCGGCGGTTTTCAAGTCAGGCGGAAAACTTTCCGCCGGCTGCGGGCCGGCCCGATCAGGCCGGCCCCGGCCAATCCGATAGCGATCGGCCTGGTGAGCTTCATGCGGGTTCGCCGCCATCCCCACCACCGCGCTCGATCCGCCCCGGCGTGCGGCGTCTCCCGCGGTCCCCGCGCTTATCGGGTCCGGGTCCCCATCGTCGCAATCGTTCAGGCTGCCTCGGGCGGCAAGGTGGATGTCATCTCGGTGATTGTCTGGAACTCGGTCAGGAATTCGGGACGATGCTGCATGAGGTAGCGAACCACTCGGGCGTTCCCGAGTAACTTGACCAGATAGCCCTTGATGACAGTCAGATGCAGATGGTCCTGGCCGTAAGTCTCCTGAATCGACGTGATCGCCTCCTGGAGTCGCGCCAACTCATTTTCCATCCGAGCCACGGCTTCGGGAGTGATGCCCTTGATGTTTTTCGGTTTCGATCCATCCGCAAGCTGCGCCTGCGGCGTCCCGGCCAGGATCGCTGAGGCGTAGGCGACCGAATAATTGTTGGCGTTCACGAGGAGTTCCGCAGCCTCGATCTGCCGCAGAGGATTCATTTTTCGTAGAATTTCGAATACCGCCATCGGACAAGGTTTATCTTTGAGAATGGCGACCGTTTCGTCACAGATTCCGTTCAGCATCCGGACCTTGCGACGAATGGACTCTGGATTGACATCCAGTGCTTTGGCGATCTTTTCCTCCGGAACGCCACGCTCTATGGCTCGGCGGATCATCTTGTGCTCTTGAACCGATGACAACCGGCTGATCCGCTTGTTGTAGGTAAAGGCTTCGTCGTCAGTGGAAACCAGGCATTCGACCTGTTCGATGCCCAAATCCTTCAAAACCTCGATACGAACATGACCGTCCAGCAAGAGATAGGTGTCTGAATGTGCGAGATCTCGGGCCACCACAGGCGGCTCGACGAGACCGACTTCACGGATTGAGGCGGCGATCTGCTGATACTTCTTGCTGGATTTCGTGGACGTCCGAAGCACCCGTACAGGGAGAAGGGCGCTCACTGACAAGATCACGCAGTTGTCCTCAAAACCGTGCGTGACGATTTGCGAGGGGTCACGCTCTTTCCTCGTCATGGATCCGTCCTCGAACGTTCCTCAAGGTAGCCAGGCATTGCCTTGAGGTCTTCGGCGCGCAGCAACGTCAGGAAGTTCTCGTCGGTCCGAAGTGCGCGGAACGCCTCCGTGACGAAAAGGAGTCTTCCCTGGGTCAGTTCCGCCTTCTTGACGAGCAGCTTCTGGCGTTCCGCTTCCTGGCGTGACGTGCCCCTGAGAATTTCCTCCACGCGGAGCTAGAGTCCGGCCCTTGAAAGGACGGACGGAATGAAACGAGCGAGATTCACGGAAGAGCAGATCATCGGGATCCTGCGGGAGAACGAGGCGGGTGCGAAGGCGGGCGAGCTGGCGCGCAAGCACGGGGTATCCGAGGGCACGATCTACGCCTGTAAGGCCAGCGCCACGGCCCTGTCGGCCAGCTTCACCGATCCTTCCCTGTTCCGGTCGGGCTGGGAGTTCGCCGCCTTCTTGAGCCTGGTCCCGCGACAGAACTCCTCCGGCGGCAAGGACCGGCTGGGTCGCATCTCCAAGATGGGCGACGGCTATCTGAGGAAGCTGCTGGTGGTCGGGGCGACCTCGGTCATCCGCCGCGTGCGAACAGGCGTGTCCCTTGCCGCGGCCGACTGGGTGCGCACCCTGCTCGAACGCAAACCCGCCCGCGTGGTCACCGTGGCCATGGCCAACAAGACCGCCCGCATCGTCTGGGCGGTCATGACCCGAGGAGACGTCTACAGGCCGCCCATCGCGGTCTGAATGAGATCGCGGCGGCCACAAGGTCGTCGCCCCAACCTGCAGAGGGACGAATGAGAATGACGGTGACGATCTGAACGCGGCCGCAAGCCGGGAAAACCCGAGGTGCTGTCGGAGCTTTGTGCTCGCTTGCCTGAAAGGGACCCGATCCGCGGACTCCATCAGGGCCAGCGGTCATCCACACTGCGTCAACAGGCCGGCCAGATGACCGCACCCCGCAGATCACCCCCTCAAACTCAAAATTACTTCTTGCAGATCAGGGGCTGTCCGCAGGTGACGGCATCAATCTGTGAGATCGCAGGATCCGCTGCCCAGTCGAGCTTGCTCAAGGTCTTTGCCATCACACCAGCGCCGATTATGTGGTCACCTTCCTGTTCTGGGCCATCGGCTACGTGTGTGGAATTTGTCCGGCTGGTGCTATTGAGAGACGCGATGCTAAAGACTCCGCAGTGCGCCGACTGGCGGGCAAACCGATGACGAGTTTACGAGCGAAACTCCTGCTCGCAATCCTCCGTCTCGTGAACGCGCGAAAGGCGTTCACTGACGGCGAAAACTTCCTTGCAGATGCGCTGGAGAAGCAGAAGAACGGACCGGCGCTGCCTGGCCGGCGTCTGCGGCGCAAGTTCCTGATCCGGGACAAACAGATCGCGGGGGTGCGAAGCTTTATAGTGCAGCCGCGCGAGAACGCGTCGGCGCACCGGATCCTCTATCTTCATGGAGGCGCCTATGCGTGGGACCTGATTTCCCTGCACTGGACGATCATCGAAGACCTCATCGCGCTCACGGGGGCCAGCGTCACCGTTCCGATCTATCCGCTGACACCGACGACAGGCTGGGAAGCCGCGCATGATGCGGTCAGGCGCGTCTATGGCCATCTGGTGGATAAGAGCGCCGCCGGCACGATTACCATCATGGGCGATTCCGCAGGCGGCGGTCTCGCACTAGCGGTAACGATGGCCCTGCGCGACGATGCACGCCCGATGCCGGGCTCGTTGGTGCTATTTTCTCCCTGGCTCGACGTGACCCTGTCCGATCCGGAACAACGCGCGCTGGCTCCCCGAGATCCAATCCTCGCGCCGCCGGGACTGTTGGCGGCGGGAAGGGCCTATGCGAATGGTGTGTCCCCGCAGGATTCGCGCGTCAGCCCCCTGTTCGGTTCCTTCGACGGCCTGCCGCCCGTCGCCATTCTATCCGGCACACGCGATCTCCTAAATAGCGACGCTCGCCGTGTCGCGCGCCGCGCGCCAGGGGTCGTGCAGATGTTCGAGTATCCGGATATGCCCCATGTCTGGGTCGGCTTGCCCATTCCCGAGGCACATCAGGCCCTGCAGCAGGCCGCAAACTTCGTTAAGTTGAATACAGTCACTTCACACCGATTATACTCTGCGGCGAGTGAATAGGCGATTTCGACAGAGATTTTATATCGTCGGCTGCTATATCCTGACTTTTTATCCCGCCTCGGCTTTGCTCTGTCCGGGTTGCCAGCGGTGCGCTTCGCCTTGCCCAGGGCGGCCGCCGGGCGACATGCTTTGCCTTCCAGGACAGGCCATGTTGCACCTTCGGTTCAACACGTCGAACGAGAATGGAATTGTCGCGGCGGGGCCGCTCGGGCGGGCGAGCATGCCGCCACACCGGTGTGGTCGCTAACTTGACCTACTGGCCTGGCGTACATGTTGGTACTGCATCGGTCGCATAGGTTGCAGGGTCCAACTTATTGTCCGTGGTGGTCACCTGTTCTGGGGCCGGCGGAGGTCTAAAGGCTCTAGGAGCCTAAAACGGAACGCTTTCGGACCGTTTGCGTTAACAACCCATGATGAAGGCGGCGACCAACGATCTCGTGCTGCAACCGCGCCCTGCCCAAGGCGGTCGTCCGCCCCATGAGATTGCCGCCAAGCTTGAGACCCACATCCTGAGCATCGCGCTGCAACTCATGTGTGCGAACGATCTGGAAAGCGTCACGATCGACGCCGTGGCCCGGGCCGCCCACGTGTCCAAGCGCACTCTCTATGCGCGCTTTCCGACGCGACAGGCCCTGTTTCTGGCTGTGTTGAACCACGCTGTGGAACCCCGCTTGGCGCCGCTGCGTCGGCCGCTGCCGGATGAGGACTGGCGCAGCGGACTCGCCTCTCTGCTCTCTGAGATGCTCGAGGTCTCGGCAGGAGCCGAACTGCGGGCCATCGAGCGCCT
Source organism: Brevundimonas sp. D3-1P (assembly GCF_055809335.1). Lineage (NCBI taxonomy): Bacteria > Pseudomonadati > Pseudomonadota > Alphaproteobacteria > Caulobacterales > Caulobacteraceae > Brevundimonas > Brevundimonas sp. D3-1P. Next base: position 2,872,819 of record NZ_CM147908.1, on the reverse strand, counting down.
GTTGCTGTGGGCGCGCGATCACGACCCCGATCTGGTGCGATCCATGTTCGCCCGTTCGAGCGGTCAGCCCGTGCGTGTCATCGCCGCGATCCTCGGCGGGGCGGCGGACCGTCATGAGTTGGAGGCGCCCGACATCGAGCGCATCGCCACTATTCTGTTTGAAGCCGCCGTCGTCGGCCCGCGTCGGCGGATGTTGTTCGGCGTCGACCCCCACGAGACCGCAGAGGACCGTCGCCGCCATGTGGCGGCGGTGGTCGAGCTTTTCCTCGGGGCCGCCTCGGCTCCTTCGCCTTTCCAACAGGAGTGTTCCGATGCCAACCTATGATGTCGCTGTCGTCGGCGCGGGCCATAACGCCCTGGTCAGCGCCTGCTATCTTGCCAAGGCGGGCAAGAAGGTGGCGGTGCTGGAACGCAGGCCGGTGATCGGCGGCGCGGCCTGCACCGAGGAAATGTTCGGCGGCTACAAGGTCGATATAGGCTCCTCGATCCATGTGCTTTTCCCGACCACGGGCATCATGGAGGACCTTGGTCTCGCCGAGCACGGTCTTGAATATATTGAGTTGGACCCATGGGGCTTTTACCCCATTCGGGGCACGGACAAGGCCATCACCTTCTACCGTAGCCTGGACAAGACCTGCGACAGCATTGCGGCGATCAATCCGCGCGACGCCGAAACCTATCGCGAGTTCATGACCACCTGGGCCGACGTCCAGCGGCTGATATGGCCGGCGATGTCGGCGCCGCCCCAGATGGGACAGACGATCGCCTCTGTGATCAAGGCGGCCTTCTCCCGACCTGGGGCGGTGCGCACCGCGCTCAAGGCCGACGACCTCGTGCGCCAGGTTCTGATCGATTCCACCCGGCTGCTTGAGGAACTGTTCGAGAGTGAGGAATTGAAGGCCGCCCTGGTCTGGCTGGGGGCGCAGAATGGCCCACATCCGGACGCGGCCTCCAGCGCCACCATCCTGGGCCACTACGGCATGATCCACGAGGACGGCGCCTATCGCGCCATCGGCGGCTCGGGCATGGTCTCGGTCGCCCTGGGCCGCGCCTTCGAAGCCATGGGAGGGACGATCCTGACCAATGCGGAGGTGGAAAAGGTTTCGAGCCTCTCCTCGACGGACGGCGCCCGCTTCGAGGTCCGCGCCGGCGACCAGACGGTTCAGGCCAAGACCGTCCTGTTTGGATGCCACGTCCAGACCGCCTTGTTGAAGCTGCTTGATCGCGATCTGGTCGAGCCGAACCTGGTGCGCCGGCTCGAGGCGCTGAAGGTGATGAACGGGTCGGGCTTCATGGTGCGCCAGGCGGTTTCGGAATTGCCGGCGTATGCGGGCCAGGCGCTCAACACCCGTGGGGTGGGCGAATGCCATCACGGCATGCAGTTGCTGTGTCCCACCGTCGACACCCTCACGCGATCGATGAACCTGGGCCGTGTTGGCCGCACGCCCGACTATCCGCCGGTGATGCAGATGAGCTTCACCGCCGTTGATCCGACCCTGGCGCCCGAGGGCAAGCACCTGCTCTACAGTTGGTCCTCCTATCATCCCTACCATCTCGACGGTGAGAACTGGGATGACATCGCCGAGCGCGAAGCCGACAAAATCTGGGACGTGGTCTGCGAATACACCCCCAACATGAAGGGCAAGCTGATCGATCGCTACATCCAGTCGCCGCTGGAGATCGAGCGCCGGATCGGCCTCGTCCAGGGCGACGTCACCCATCTGGAAATGAGCATGGACCAGATGTTCGGTTTCCGACCCCTGCCAGACCTGGCCGGTTATAAGACAACGATCGACGGCGTCTATCTGACCGGCGCCAGTACCCATCCGGGCGGCGGCGTCTGGGGCGCCAGCGGACGCAGCGCGGCCAAGGTCATGCTCAAGGATCTCCGATGAAGGTCGCCAAGACGAGCTGACGACGTCCTATCTCGGTCCCTCGGCACCTCGCATCGCACTTCGGTTCCGCAGTTGCTCAGCGAACAGGATGCCGGTGTCCGTAGGATCGTACACGTCTTGTAAGGCAAAAGCCTCTTGCAGATTTTTTGGAATCCACCAGGCGACTCGTCTGTCGGCCCCACCAACCTGTTGCGTGACGGCGAACTTGCTGGCGCGGTCGATCGGGACGAGCAGATAGAGCGTGCCTTTCGGCGGTCTGCGCCTCGGCGATATTCAGACCCTTAACACACGAGCCACGCTAAACTGGTCAGGCAAGCGGTGCGTGGCGTCGGCTCGTCGATCCGCCTGATGATTGACACGCCGCCTCGCCGTCAGTTTGAGCTTTGCGGGAGCAGATCGAGCCGGTAGGCAGGCTCGCCTCTCTTCACGCCGAGATCGCCCATGCACCTTCTCAAGTCCCGTGAGATGTTCGCTCGCTCCAAGGTCGAGCTTTGGGCCGGCGCGGGCCTGGCCGTGGTCCTAGCGTTCTTCCTGATCAGCGGCGTCATCGCCTACGCCAACATTCAGGACCTGCGCTCGAACAATCAGAGAGTCGTCCACACCCACTCCGTCCTGATCGGCGCCGACGATCTGCTGAGCGCGGTCCAAGACGCCGAGACGGGGCAACGCGGCTACATCCTGACCGGCGACGAGCGCTATCTGGAGCCCTACGACCGCGCCATGGCCGTCGTGGACGAGCGTTTGGACAGTCTGGCGGAGCTGACCCGAGCCAATCCGCGCCAGCAAGCCAATATCGCGCAGCTGCGCCGCAACGTCGCCGCCAAGACGGACGAACTGCGCGAGACGGTGGCGCTGCGCCGTAACAAGGGGTTCGCGCCCGCGCTGGCCGTCGTCGCGACCGATCGGGGCAAGACGGAGATGGAGGCCATCCGGGAGCGGGTCGCCGCGGTGCGGGCCGAGGGTCTGCGGCAGCGGCAGGACTGGCTTGCGCAGATGGAGGTCGCGTATCGAACGGCCGTCCTGAGCGGGATCCTGTCGGCGCTGCTGGGCGGCGTCCTGACCGTGAGCGTCTTTCTGCTGATTCGCCGCAGCGCCCGCGCGCGGGCGCGGCAGGATTGGCTGCGATCGGGCCAGGTCGGTCTGGCCGAGGCCGTCAGCGGCGACCTGACGCTGGAACAGCTGGCCGACAATGTCCTGGCCTTCCTGTCGCGTTACGTCGGCTCGCAGGCGGCGGTGCTGTTCGCCGGCCAGGGCGACCGCTTCCAGCGGGCCGGCGCGCTCGGCGTTCCCGCCGACGCGCCGACGCCGGAGACCTTCCGCCTCAAGGAAGGGTTGCTCGGCCAGGTCGCGGCCGACGGCCGTCCGGTGCTGCTGTCCGAGGTGCCGGAAGGCTATCTGACCATCGGTTCGGCCCTGGGCCGCGACACCCCGCGGCACCTGCTCATCGCCCCGGCCCGCGTCGACGGGTCGGTCAACGGCGTGATCGAACTCGGCTTCCTTCATCCGCCGGGCGCCCTCGTGAGGGAACTGCTTGAGGCGGCCGCCGACGCGGTCGGCGTGGCGCTGCGGTCCGCACGCTATCGCTCGGAGCTGCAGGACGCGCTGGAAGAAACCCAGCGCCAGGCCGAGGAGTTGCAGGTGCAGAGCGAGGAGCTGCGCGTCTCCAACGAGGAGCTGGAGGAGCAGGGCCGGGCGCTGAAGGAATCCCAGGTCCGCCTCGAACAGCAGCAGGTCGAACTCGAACAGACCAACAGCCAGCTCGAGGAGCAGGCCCAGACCCTCGAGACGCAGCGCGACGACCTGGAGAAGGTCGGCGCCGACCTGGCGCGTCAGGCCCGGGACCTGGAGCAGGCCAGCCAGTACAAGTCGGACTTCCTCGCCAATATGTCGCATGAGCTGCGCACGCCGCTGAACTCGCTGCTGATTCTGGCCAAGCTGCTGGGCGACAACGCCGACGGCAATCTGACGGAGGACCAGGTGCGGTTCGCCCGCACGATCCAGGCCTCGGGCGACGATCTGCTGACGCTGATCAACGACATTCTGGACCTGTCCAAGATCGAGGCCGGTCACGTCCAGGTGCGCGCCGAGGGCGTCTCCGTCGAGCGCGTGGCCGCCGACCTTCGCCAGCTGTTTCAGCCGGTGGCGGAAACACGCGGCCTGGCGTTCGCCGTCGAGGTCGACGAGGCCGTGCCGGAAATCGTGGAGACCGACCGGCAGCGGCTGGAGCAGATCCTCAAGAACCTGCTGTCGAACGCCTTCAAATTCACCGAGACAGGCGGCGTACGCCTCTCCATCCGGCCCGACGGCGACGGCGTGGCCTTCGCGGTGAAGGACACGGGTATCGGCATCTCGCGTGACCAGCACGCGAGCGTGTTCGAGGCCTTCCAGCAAGCGGACGGCACCATCAGCCGCCGCTATGGAGGCACGGGTCTGGGCCTGTCGATCTCTCGGGAGCTGGCGCGGTTGCTCGGCGGCGCCATCGCGCTCGAGAGCAAGCCCGGCGAGGGCAGCACCTTCACCCTGACGACGCCTCGGATGTACGACCCTGACGCCGTGGCCGCGCGTCCCGTCCCTGCCAAGGCGCCCTCTGCAGGCGAGGAGCCGTCGCCGACCTTGTCGCCTGCCGCGACGCGCCCGGCCATGCCGCGGGCCATCGAGGACGACCGCGAGCGGATCGCGGGCGCGCGGCGCCTGCTGCTGGTGATCGAGGACGACGACCGTTTCGCCGCCATCGTCCGCGACCTTGCGCGGGAGCTGGGCTTCCAGTGCCTGGTGGCGAGCACCGCCGAGGAGGCGCTGGCGCTGGCGCGACGTCACGGCCCCAGCGCCATCGTCCTCGACATCGGCCTGCCGGATCAGTCCGGACTGACGGTGCTCGACAGCCTCAAGCGCGACGACCGTACGCGGCACATTCCGATCCACATCGTTTCGGCCGACGATCACAGCCAGACCGCCCTCGCCTTGGGCGCGCGCGGCTATACGATGAAGCCGGTCCGGCGCGAGGACTTGGCCGAGGTGCTGACAGACCTGGAGGAGACCCTGGCGCGCACCGTCCGCCGGGTCCTGGTGGTCGAGGATGATCCGGTCCAGCGCGACGCGGTAGAACGGCTGCTGGGCTCGAGCCAGGTCGAGATCGTCGGCGTCGGCACCGCGGCGGAATGCCTGGAGGCTCTAGCGCGTCAGACTTTCGACTGCATGGTGCTGGACCTGACCCTGCCGGACGCCTCGGGGTTCTCTCTGCTGGAGACCCTGAGCCAGGACGGCGACCGCGCCTTCCCGCCGGTGATCGTCTACACCGGCCGGGACCTGTCGCCCGAGCACGAGCAGCAGCTGCGGCGCTATTCCAGTTCCATCATCATCAAGGGGGCCAGGTCGCCGGAACGGCTGCTCGACGAGGTGTCGCTGTTCCTGCACCAGGTGGTGTCGGACCTGCCGCCCGAGCAGCAGCGGATGATCCAGAAGGCGCGCAACCGCGACGCCGTGCTGGAAGGTCGTCGCATCCTCGTCGTCGAGGACGATGTGCGCAACATCTACTCCCTGACGCAGGTGCTGGAGCCCCGGGGCGCCGTGGTGGAGATCGCCCGAAACGGCCAGGAGGCGATCGACGCCCTGGCCGCGGCCGAGGCCGATCCGGCCTTGGCCATCGACCTGGTGCTGATGGACGTGATGATGCCGGTGATGGACGGCCTCACGGCGACGACGAAGATCCGCGCCGACGCGCGCTGGGCCCAGTTGCCGATCCTGATGCTGACCGCCAAGGCCATGCCGGACGATCAGGCGCGTTGCCTGGACGCCGGCGCCAACGACTACATGGCCAAGCCGATCGACGTGGACAAGCTGCTGTCGCTGGTGCGCGTGTGGATGCCCCGGTGAGCCCCCTGCCCGCGCCCGACAGCGTCGAGGACCTCGAGATCGCGCTGCTGCTGGAGGGCCTCTTCCAGCGCTATCACTACGACTTCCGCCGCTATGCGCGAGCCTCGATCAAGCGCCGCCTGGTCCAGGCCCGCGAGCAGATGGGCTATCCCACGCTGTCGGCGTTGCAGGACGCGGTACTGCATAATCCCGGCATGTTGCCGCGCCTGCTCGGCTATCTGACGGTGCAGGTCAGCGAAATGTTTCGCGATCCGTCCTACTTCCGGGCGCTGCGCGAGACGGTGCTGCCGCACCTGCGCACCTATCCGTCCCTGAAGGTCTGGGTGGCCGGCTGCAGCCATGGGGAGGAGGTCTATTCGCTGGCCATCCTGTTCCGCGAGGAGGGGCTCTACGATCGCACCCTCTTTTATGCGACCGACATCAATCCCGAGGCGCTGCGCATCGCGGAGGCCGGCGTCTATCCGCTCGACCGGATGCGGACCTTCACCGAGAACCACCAGAAGTCCGGCGGGCGCTCGTCGCTGTCGGACTACTACACCGCCGACTACGGCCGGGCGGTGTTCGACAAGAGCCTGCGGAGCCGGGTCGTCTTCTCCGACCACAGCCTGGTGACCGACGCCGTCTTCGCCGAGATGCAGCTGATCTCCTGCCGCAATGTCATGATCTATTTCGACCGGGCGCTGCAGGACCGGGCGATCGGCCTGTTTCGCGACGCCCTGCCCCGCAACGGCTTCCTCGGCCTGGGGGCGAAGGAAAGCCTGCGCTTCTCCGCCCACGCCGACGCCTTCGGCGAGTTCGTGCGCGAGGAGAAGATCTACAGGAAGCGCGCGGCATGACGACGAACGAGACACGCGCCGTCGTCATCGGCGCCTCGGCCGGGGCGGTCCAGGCCCTGCTGAAGATCCTGCCCGCCCTGCCGGCGGAGTTTCCGGCGCCGGTGTTGGTGGCGGTGCATGTCCCGGCCGACCGGGACAACGTCCTCGCGCCTCTGCTGCAGTCGCGCTGCCGCGTTCGCGTCAAGGAGGCCGAAGACAAGGAGCCGGCCGCGGCCGGCGTGGTCTATTTCGCGCCCTCGGACTATCACCTGCTGGTCGAACGCGACGGAAGCCTGGCCCTGTCGTCGGACGAGCTGGTCAACTATTCCCGCCCGTCGATCGACGTGTTGTTCGAGAGCGCGGCCGACGCCTATGGCGCGGGTCTGACCGGGGTGATCCTGACCGGCGCCAACACCGACGGCGCCGCGGGGTTGCAGGCCGTGGCGACGGCGGGCGGTGAAACGATCGTCGAGGATCCGAGACAGGCCTACGCCTCGACCATGCCCGAGGCCGCCCTGGCCGCCTGCCCCGCCCGGGTCCTCGATCTCGACGCCATCGCCGACCACCTTGCACGGATGCCCGGATGACCCAGACCGACGATCCCATCCCCGTCCTCCTGGTGGACGATCTGCAGGAAAATCTGCTCGCGCTCGAGGCCCTGCTTCGGCGCGACGGCCTGACGTTCCTCAAGGCCCGCACCGGCGACGAGGCGCTGGAACTGCTGCTCGCGCATGACGTCGCCCTGGCGTTGCTCGACGTGCAGATGCCCGGCATGGACGGCTTCCAACTGGCCGAATACATGCGGGGATCGACGCGGACGCGCCACGTGCCCATCATCTTCGTCACGGCGGGCAGCGCGGACCACCAGCGACGCTTCCGCGGCTATGAGGCCGGGGCGGTGGACTTCATTCAGAAGCCGATCGAAGCCGACATCCTGAGCAGCAAGGCCGAGGTCTTCTTCGACCTCTTCGATCAGCGCCGCCAGATGTTGCGCCAGCGCGACGAACTCGAAGCCTACGCCGCCCAGTTGAGGGCGGCCGACCGCCGCAAGGACGAGTTCCTGGCCGTCCTGGGCCATGAGCTGCGCAATCCTCTGATGGCGCTGAGGGCCGGGCTGCAACTTCTGGAGCGCGAGGCGGACGGGTCCAAGGCCGGGGTGATCCGCGAACGGATGGGCACCCAGGTGCTGCATCTGTCGCGCCTGATCGAGGATTTGCTCGACGTGTCGCGCATCGACCAAGGCAAGATCGCCCTGCGTCTGGAACGCGTGTCGCTGCAGGCCGTGCTGGAGTCGGCGATCGACACAAGCCGTCCGAAGATCGACGCCGGGCTGCATGCGCTGACCGTGGAGCTGCCGGACGAGCCGGCGTGGATCGCGGGGGACTTCACGCGACTGTCGCAGGTCGTCAGCAACCTTCTGACCAACGCCGCCAAATACACCCCCGCCGGTGGCGAACTCCGGCTGTCGGCGGGACTGGAGGCCGACTTCGTCCAGATCGAGGTCGAGGACAATGGCGTGGGCGTCCCACCCGAGATGCAGGAGAGAATCTTCGCCCTCTACACCCAGGTTCCAGGCCCCGACACGCGGTCGTCCGAGGGGCTCGGCATCGGCTTGGCCCTGGTCAAACAGCTGGTGGAGCTGCACCGGGGCTCCATCGCCGTCTCCAGCGAGGGCGAGGACCAAGGCAGCCGCTTCACCGTGCGCCTCCCTCGTTCGGTCTGAGGCGCGCCACGCCGAACACCATCGGCCAACCCGTACCGAGTCCATCCGGTATGACAGGCGTCGCTACAAGCGAAAACCGCATCGAGATCATCTTCGGTCGCCTAAAAGACTGGCGGCGCATCGGCACTTGCTATGATCGATGCCCGAAGGTCTCCCTGCCCGCCATAGCCCTCGCCGCAACCTTGCTCTTCTGGCTTTGAGCTCTGAGCCTAAGCCAAGGCGCCATCTAACTGTTTTATCAGCCTTTGCGCCTGCTCGCGCAGGTCATTGATTTGGGCCGGTTTCAAGCCCGCTTTCTTTGCAAGCTCCGCTGGAATGCTTCTGGCGCGATCATGCAGGGCGCAGCCACGCGACGTGAGAGTAAGGAGGACGCGGCGCTTGTCGTCGGCGTCACGCCGTCTTTTGATGCAACCGGCCCGCTCCATGCGCTTCAAAAGCGGGCTCAAGGTCCCAATATCGAGGTGAAGGCAGGCGCCCAGCTCTCCTACGGAAATCGGCGCCTGCGCCGATAATACGAGCACCACCAGATATTGCGCGTATGTCAGGCCAAGCGGCTCCAAAAGCGGCTTGTAGAGCCGTTGCAGCAGGTTCGTCGCCGCATAAAGCGGAAAACACACCTGCTGGTCGAGCCGGAGCGGGTCTTCCCCTCCTCGCCCGGCCGCATCGGCGCCGGAGTTCACCGGGTCTTCACCGAAAGCGCGACCTCGATATTGCCCCGGGTCGCGTTCGAATAGGGGCAGACCTTGTGCGCCTCCTCGACGATCGCTTCGGCCATCTCCTGATCGACGCCAGCGATGGTGACATCGAGCGCCACGGTAAGGGCGAACGCCCCACCGGCATTGGGCTCCATGCCCACGGTCGCGGTGACCTCGACGGCGTCGTCTCCGATTTTCCTTTCCCGATTGCGGGTGATGTGGATCACGGCGTTGCCGAAGCAGGCGGCGTAACCTGCGGCGAACAGCTGTTCCGGATTGGTCGCGTCTCCCTTGCCGCCAAGGCTTCGGGGCAGGGCGAGCGGAAGGGCGAGCAATCCGTCCTCGCTGCGAACAGAGCCGGCGCGGCCGCCGACCGCGTGTACCGTGGTCGTATAAAGAGCGCTCATCATTCCCTCCAACAGAAATATATGGCTAGCCATATATCTGCGCAGCCATGGATATCAAGCTTGCACCGAGAAACGCCGCTGCGGATCACTTTGCTGCAAGCTGCGCTCGGAGATAGGCGCTCCAGGACGCATCGTCAGGAAACTCCGACGGGGGTCGAACATCGGTTGGCAGGCTGCTGACCCGCGCCAGCGCATCGGCGGGGATGGTGTCGTCGACGAGACCCAGCTGCTGGAACAGCGGCAGGGCATAGCCGGGAATCCAGCGCCTCAAATCATACCATGGCACCGAGGCGAAACGTTCGGGCGCCAGGTTGATGAAGGAGGTCATGCAGCTCTCGGTCAGGGTCGAATAGAACTTGGGGCGCTCGTGAACCTGGGTCGTGAACCGCAGGATGCGCTCGAAATAAACGCGGACGACCTCAGGGCTCTGGCGGATCGGATAGATCTGGATCTCGTCCGGCGGCGTCCTGGCCAACCGCTCCCAGAACAGGTCGCGCTCGGTGGCCAGTTCCGGATAGATGGGGTCGCGCCGGAAGAAGCCCGCTAGGGGGTCGAACTCGGCGCCGCTCGCCTGGCGCGCCTCCATGGAGACGACGACGTGGCGGCCGTCGGCGAACCGGAACGACAGCATCACATGCTCCATCGCCTTCAGGTCGCCGAACGGCTGGAGGATCAGATCCATCCCCTCAAGGGTCGACAGATCGAAGGTCTGCGTCGTCCAGCGCGGGGTCGAGGCGACGCCAGGGTCGTGCAAGGCGTCGCGGAAATTGTGGATGGTCGCCCGGTCGCCGTCGATCACCGCCCAGGCTTCCTCGGCGTGCAGGTCACGCCAGTTCTGCGCGACCGGCGCCTTGGTCCAGTAGGCGCCCAACAGGACCGCCAGCAGGACCGCTCCCATTCCCCGCCGCGCGCGCCTCAACCGTCCTGGCGCGAACCACAGCCCCAGGACTGCGACCGGAAACAGCAGGGCGCCCACATCCCGCAGCCATGCCGGCCAAGGAATCCAGTAGCGGATCGCCAGGCCGCAGAAGACCGCCAGGACGACAATGAGAAGGCTCGCCGCGACGCGCGCTGCTCGATTCAACACTTGTTGCCCCGTGTCATCCTTGCATCGCTAGACACCCATAATCCGACTGGATCGGGGCAAATCCAAATGATACGTCGAGTTTCAATACTCGGTAGCGACATCCAGGCGTGTGATCAATGGTTCCCTTTCGAACGGTCGGGGCGATCTTAGGCTCCTTGCCCCTCCGCCGCGCCCTGGCGCTGGGCCCGCTGCTGTTTCTCGGCTTGGGGGTGCAGGCCTGCGCGACCGCACCCTCCGGCGTGCTGCTGCCGATCGCCACGCCCCCGCCGGGCGCCCAGGAGGTCAGCATGCTGGTCTATTCCACGCGCGCCCCAACCGAGGCGCCGGGCGTGGTCTATTCAGGCAAGAGGGGGGAACACCTGACGGCCATGGTGGTCGACGTCTCGATCCCTCCTGCCCACCAGATCGGCGCCGTCGAATGGCCGCGTCGGCGCGAGGCCGATCCCGCGCGGGAGTTCGCCACCCTCTCCATCGATCCGGTCGTCGACGACGCCTCGGCCGAGGCGTGGATGAACGCGCAGCTGAAGGAAGGCCGCCTGCTGATTTTCGTGCACGGCTTCAATGTGCCGTTCGACCGGGCCGTCTATTCCCTCGCCCAGCTGACGAATGATTCCGGCATCCAGGCCGCGCCGGTACTGTTCACATGGCCCTCGCTGGGCCGGATCTATGCCTATGTCTACGATAGGGAAAGCGCCAACTATTCACGCGACGCCCTGGAACAGTTGCTCCGGCTGGCCGCGCGCAATCCGAATGTGACCGAGGTCACCGTCATGGCTCATTCGATGGGCAGCTGGATCGCGGTCGAGGCGCTGCGCCAGTACGCGATCCGCGAGGGACGGGTCGACCCAAAGATCGAGAATGTGATCCTCGCCGCGCCGGACCTGGACGTGGACGTCTTCGCCCAGCAGGTCGCGGTTCTGGGCCCTGACCGGCCCCATTTCACCTTCCTGGTCTCGCGCGACGACCAGGCCCTGCGGGTTTCGCGCCTGCTTGCCGGAGGCGTGCAACGCGTCGGCGCCCTCGACCCGTCCGAGGAGCCTATCCGCAGCCAGCTGGAGCGGACCGGCGGCGTCACCGTCATCAATCTGGCCGATGTCCGCGGCCGTGACCGGCTGAACCATTCAGTCTTCTCAGAGAGCCCCGAGGTGGTCCGGCTGCTGGGCAGCAGCCTGGTGTCCGGCCCGGGCTTGTCGGGAAGCTCCGACCTGCCGCTAGGCGCCTTGGTTCTGGACGTCGCCGAGGCGATCACTTCCGACATCTCCCAAAAGGCTCCGGTGACGCGTCAGCCCCAGGCCGCCCCCGCCGAGGCGGTCGCGCCCTCGGACACGCGCACGATCGCAGATGACGCTCCGGACGTCACACCGCCGGGGCCGCCCGTCGAAGTGGACGAAGCGGACGCCCTCAGTTCTCCCCGACCGGTGATTGATCCACATCAAGGTGCATCCGTGGAGCGGGATTAAAAGATAAAATCCATATCAATCAGCCAGTCCCAGGCAGCCCCAACACACGGACCGCTTCGATGAACACGAACCAGCTGGCCGGCCAGTGGAGATCGTTTCGGGTCGCATCCAGCGCCTGTGGGCCGAAAGCCTCGATGACCAGACCGGCGCAGTCAAGGGCAACCTCAGGGAGATCGCGGGCTTGATCCAGAGGGGGTTCGGCCTCGCGACGGAGCAGGCCGAGAAAGCCGTGAACCGCTGGCAAAAGGAGCATCAACCGATCGCGACCCTCCACGCCCAGGGTGACCGTTTCAACGCCCTGATGGCCGATCACTGGGCGACCGCGAAGGCCCACATCGATGACGCCAGGGTGGACCTGGCCGACCGGCGCGAGGCGGTCGAGGCGGATATCGACCTGCTGATCTCGCGCCTGCAGACCCGGTTCAACGCCACGCCCTGGGCCGATTTCAACTGGCGCAACCGGGTCTACGGCAATCCGCTCGACGGGCTCGGCTACAATGTCGTGGCCGACGACGGGCTGAGGGCGGGCGCGCAGCTTCGGCCGCATTATTCCGGTCAGTCGGCCATCGAGGGGCTGGACCTGCCCGACCTCGGCGCCGACATGGCGGTCTATGCCTTCGTCGGGATTCCGGGGAACATCTCGGTCGGCGGACGTGTCATGCGTGACATCAGCAGTCAGACCGAGGGGACGACCTACTACGCCTCGGCCTCGCACCAGCGCCTGACGCGCATCGGCCTATTGCAGAGCACCCTCTATGAACGCGGCGGCGACGCCCGCAGCAACGACGCCTATTTCGGCGTCGATGCCGACGCGGCGAGTGTGACCGGTCTTACGCCCTATGCGCCGGGAAGCGGCGTCCGGAACGTCGGCGTCGCCTTCCTGATGCTGACGCCGATCGGCGACCACTGGGCCGTGGCGACTTTCGCCAACGCCGAGCGGGCCATGGGCGACGTCGCCGACAGCCCCCTGATCCAGGCTCGAGACGAACAGGGGGGATTCTGATCGTGCGCCGTTTCGGCGGCTGGTAGTTTTCCGGTCGGGCGATGACGCCCGGCCTCCACGCGGCGAATGACGCCGCAAATGACGGGGCTGAACTCATGGATACGCATTTCAATCCGCTTGGAGACTTTCTGAGCCGGGCCTGGTGGTTGCTTCTGCTGCGCGGCTTAGCGGCCATCGTCTTTGGCGTCCTGACCTTCGCTTGGCCCCAGGTGACGTTGCTGACGCTAGTGATCCTCTACGGAATTTACGCCATTCTGGACGGCGCGTTCGCCTTGCTCGGGGCCATCCGCGGGGGCGGCCTTGCGCCGCGCTGGTGGCTGGCCGTCGTGGGGCTCGTGGGACTGGCGGCGGGCGCGGTCGCCCTGGCCTTGCCCGGCGTGACCGCCGTCGCCCTTGTGGTCATCATCGGCGCGGCGGCCATCGCCCGCGGTATCTTCGAGATCGTCGGCGCCATCCAGTTGCGCAAGACGATCCGCAATGAGTGGCTGCTGATCCTCTCCGGCGCGATCTCTGTGCTGTTCGGTTTGGCCGTCATCGTCGTTCCCGGCGCGGGCGCCTTGGCCCTGGTCTGGCTGATCGGCGCCTGGGCCATCGTTTCGGGCCTCCTGATCGTCACCCTGTCGCTGAAGCTGCGGAAAATAGGGCGCTGAACGAGTCGTTCGGAAAACGGAGCCCCCGATCGCAGCCGCTCTGAAGGCCGCGGTCGAGGGGCTGCTTGCCGAACGCATCACGGCGCGGGCCGGGAATAACTGCCCCGAGGCGGACCGTATCCAAGATCGTGGTCTGCGCTCTTTGAAGTGATCCTATGTTGGTCTGCGGACCGGAATGGATGGAACCAAGGATGGCCGGGAAGCGCCACAAGCCCGGAGATCATAGCCAAGCTGCGCCAGGTTGAGGTGCTGACCGGGCAAGGCAAGTCGATCTCGGAGGGGTGAAGACGATCGCAGTGACTGAGACGACGTACTTCCACTGGCGGCGGCGTTCGGCGGGATGAAGACGGATCAGGTCAAACGGCGAAGGCGCTTTAGCTGGAGAACGCCCGGCTGCGTCGGGGGGGTGTCGGACCTGACGCTGGACAAGCTGATCCTGTGGGAGGCGGCCCCGGAAAACTTCTGAGCCCTGCCCGTCGCCGGACCTGCATCGACAAGGTGCGGGCCGAGTTGAACGTGTCAGAGCGGCGCGCCTGCGCGGTGCTCCACCACCATAGGCATATCGTGACTTTGGACAAGTGATCGTCGGCCGCCGACGATAGCTACGATGTTTATTTAGATTTGGCTCGAGTCGTTCCACGCTCTGCCTGAAATGACATGCGTTTCCCTGTATTTGGAACCGCATTTCTGGCGCGGGATCGTGAAAACCTTCTAAGAAGCATTAGCTTAAAGGCTCAGGTGTTCAGAGAGGATTTGGCTAAGTTTGAGCTATTCCCTGTTTAAGCGGCTCGATCAGGGAGTTAGCCGGCACATTTTGGAAGTGCCGGTCACGGAGAGAATGACCTCCGCTCCTTGGCACACCACCATCAGCCTCCCTCTTCCATCGGCGCGACCGAGGAAGAGGGAGACTGGCCATCCTTTTTCAGACATCCGATCATCTCGTCGCTGCAGCCTTCGCCGTGCGTCGGCGGGAACCTTGGCCGTTCCATCGCGCTCTCCTGCTGCAACCCGCTTCAGCCAGGAGAACGACGATGAGCGAGATCAAGGAAGGCATGGAGGTCATCGGCGCCGACGGCGTCCATGTCGGCACGGTGGACCGCCTGGACGGCGACCGCATCAAGCTGACGCGACGCGACGGCGGCGCCCACGGCGACCACCACCACTATATCGAAAAGGGCTTCGTCGCCGGCGTCGAAGGCGACAAGGTGCGTCTGTCGGCCAACGCCGACGTCGCCGTCACCCTGGAGGAGGAAAAGTCCGGCAAGCCGGTCGATCTCTGAACGGCTCGGCGGCGGCGTTCACAACAGCGCCGCCGCCAGATTGACCGTAAGCGCCAACACGACGGCGTTGAAGAACCAGGCGATGAGGCAGTGCAGCGTGGCCAGGGCGCGAAGCCGGCGGCTGGAGATCTGCACATCGGCCGTCTGGTTCGCCACGCCGATGATCAGGCTGAAATGCAGGAAGTCCCAGTAGTCGGCCTCTTCCTCGCCCGGAAACATCAGCCCGCCCCGGTCGCCCCGCCCCTTCGCCTTGGGCGCGTAGAAACCGTGGGCGTAGTGCAGGGCGAAGATGACGTGGACGTACAGCCACGACAGACCCACCGTCAGGATCGAGAAGCCGGCCTGGGCCGGGGACGGCTTGCCCCCGTTCATCATGACCAGGACCAGCACGACGATGCTGGCGAGCGCCGCCGCCAGGCTAAGCGGCAGAACCATCTTTCCGGCCTGGTCCATCTCGGCCGCCCGTCGTCGGATGGCGGCCTGCGAGCGCGAGCGCAGGATGTGGACGAAGCTGACGACCAGAAAGGCCGCCACGCCCGCGTCCCAGCCCGCCGCCAGCCTCAGCGCCGCCCCGGCCGATGCCGGCATCGCCAGGGCCACGCCCGCCAGCACCGCCAGCCCCAGCCAGAGCGAGAAATGCAGACGGAACACGCGCGTGAAAAAGCCCATGCCCAGAGATCGCCCATTTGCGGACGCGCGTCCACAGGTCGCATGGGCGACCGCCCGAACACCGCATCGGCGAGGCGTCGCCGCGGGCCGGAGCCAGTTACAGGGGCGTCAGTTCCGCGCGGTCGGCGCCATGCCGGGCGGACAGCCGCATCGGCCGGCCGCGCACCCACAGCCGCTCGATCTCGATCGCCCGCCACCCCGCCGGAAGCACGACGGGCCGGCGCGGCCAGGCCTGGGGATCGCCGTCGTCGACGACCACGCCGGTCAGGCCCAGCATGAGACCCAGCAGCATCCCACCGAGATTGGCGAAGAAGGGCCCGGCCGCGACCTGGCTGTCCGGGTGGTCGGGCCGGTATTCCAGACACTGGTGGAAGCGTCCCCGGTCATAGGCCGCATAGCCTTGCTCGAAGAGGCGCAGCGCCAGGTCGCGGTCCCCCGCCATCGCCGCCCAGGTCGTATAGAGGGCCGGAAACATCGGCGCCCCGACATAGGCCTCCCAATGCTTCAGATAGAATTCCAGCGTCCGCCGCCGCTCCTCGATCGGAGAGGGATGGTCATAGGGAAAGAACCCGGCCAGCGGCGAAGGGGTGGCTCCCTTCGGCTCCGAGACCCTGAAGCCGTCGTGGGCGGCGATGACGCCGTCCGACCGGATGGGAAGATACAGGCTCTCGGCGGCCTGCGCCCATTCCGGCGGCGGCGTCCGGCCGATCTGCTCGGCCGCCCGAACGGCCCGGCGCAGGATCTGCTTGGCCGCCATGACCGTGAAGGCGTCGTTGTCGGGGGGATCGGGCACCTCCGCCGGTCCCGTGGAGCGTTTGATCTCGAGACCGCGATCGGTGCGGGTCGCGCGGCTGACGATCCAATCGGCCACGCCGGACAGCACCGGCCAGGCGTCCTCCTTCAAAAAGGCCTCGTCCCCCGTGGCGTCGGCGTACAGGGCGAAGGCGCGCGCCGTGTGCAGCGAGCCGTGATCCTCGTGCGCGGCGCTGTCGCCCGCCCCCGGCGCGGCCTCCTGCCCTGACAACGGCGCCGCCTCCCACGGAAACTGCACGCCCTCGCGCCCCGACAGCCGCGCATTGGATCGGGCCGCCTCCAGCCCGCGCCGCCTAAAGTCCAGCATGGCCAGGGCCGCGTTCGGCTGCGACAGGATCAGGGGCGGCACGCAGAAGGCGTCCACGTCCCACATCACATGCCCATAGTAGTAGTGATAGTCGTGCCAGGTCGCGAGACCGAAGATGGAGGTCGCCGACGGCGAGGCGGCGTGGGTGGAACAGTTCAGATAGTAGAAGGCGGCGTCGATCAGGGCCTGGTGGGCGGGCGAGGCGCCCTCGACGACGATCCGGCCGCGCCAGAGTTCGGCCCATTCCGCCCGATTGCGGGCGCGCAGTTCGTCGAAGCCGGTGGCCTTGGCGCGCGCCACGCGGCGCACCGCTTCCTCGTCGGGGCGGTCATGAACGATGGACGGCACGGCGGCGACGATCTGGCGGAGCCGCACGCTCCGATCGGATCGGGCGCGAACACGGTATTCGCTTCGCAGCGGGCCGGCCGCGTCCCAGGCCTGGGTCGAAGGCTCGGCGTCGCCCCCTCCGTCCAACGCCGTGACCAAGGCTAAGCCGCACTGGCTCATCCCGCCTTCGGACTCCCACAGCAGCGACCCGTCGCACACAGGTTCGGGCTCGCCCGGCGTATCCGTGCGGCGGCGCGCGATCCGGCCTCTCAAGCCCCCGGTCTCGATGATGGCCCGCAGACCGACGTCGCAGGGCGCCGAGGGGCGAACCTCCACCTCCTGCAACACGACCGACGGCGCCGTGCGGCTTGCGAAGGTGACGACGGCGACGTCGGCGGCGACCCCAGCCGCCTCATAGCGGAACAGGCTTGTGAGTTCGCCAGCGGCGAAATCGTATCGCTGCACGAGTCGGGACACCGATGACGGCTGATCGCTCAGCCAGACGCCGTTCAGCGCCAGGTCGCCGGCCAGCGGATAGGGCGCCGGGGCCGCCGCCTCCACCCTTCGCTCGGGGTGTTCGCCGGCGAAGCCGTTGACGATCCCCATGCCGGGCTGCAACGGCTGCTCGCGAACACGCAGGCCGATGAGCCCGTTGGCGATGTAGGCCGGCAGGTCGCCGTCGCGAGGGCCCGCCTCTTCCGGCGGATTGATCGGAAGGGACGCCGGCCTAACCACGGAAACGCCGCGAAAGACCCTTGGAGACCAGGAAGGCCGGAGCGATCCGGCCGGAAGCGTAGCGTCTCATCGAACTCTCCGCATCGGTCGAACAAAGATATCGGCGGGCGCCCGCAGCCTTCCGCCGTCGCCGCATCAATGCACGACGCAGACGGAAGTTTCTGGCGCGCAAGGCAAGACTTCGTTGTAAATCTCTGCGGCAGGACTCCAACGTTTCGGCCGCATCTGCAAGCGTCAGGAACCAGTGAGCGTTCAGGCGCTCGGCCCGTAAGCTGCCGTTGAAGGCCTCGATGAAGGCGTTGTCCGACGGGCGGCGACACAAAAAATATTCCGGGTTGTGCACTTATACATCGATGCGGGTGGAGCCCGTCGGGTTTGCGAGCTTTGGCTTGACGCCGGGGGCGTTTTGGGGCCTTGGCACCGCATCAGATCTGACCGTAGGCCGAAATGAACGACGCAGTTGATCCCGTAGACATCGCAATCGGCGGACGCATCCGCGCGCGTCGAGAAGAACTTCGCATCACCCAAGCGCAGCTGGCCGCCGGCGCGGGCGTGACCTTCCAGCAGATTCAGAAGTACGAACGGGGCGTCAATCGCGTCTCGGCGGCGCGACTGCTGCAGATCGCCTCGGTTCTGAAATCGACCGGCGCGGCCCTGCTGGGTGAACTGGAGACGGCGGAGGGAGACGAGCTTGCGCTGGCCGCCCCGGGCGTCGCCGAACTGCTGGCCGCCTTCCGCGGCATTCAGGACCCCGCTCAGCGCGACGCCCTGCTGACCGTCGCCAAAGGACTGCACGGCTGATCGCCCGCCGTCCCCCAGGTCAGACCCGGGCGCGACGCAGCAGCCGTTCCACCGGCTGGCCTTCGGCTTCGTTCGTCGATTGATCGGCCAGCCAGCGCTGGACGGCGGCGACGGCGCGCAAATCCAGCCCGTCCGAACGGCCGCCGTCGCCCATGTTCTGGCGCACGACTTCCAGCATGCAGGCCGCCTCGGCCGCATTGGCGGGCGTGTGGTTGAGCAGGCGCAGCTCGGCCTCCACCATCGGCCCCAGGTCCAATTCGACCAGCAGGTTTTCGGGGCTGCCCGAAACGCCGACCTTTTCGGCCATGGCGGCGGTGTCGAACCACGAGCGGAAAAGAGGCAGGAAGCCTTCGAGGGGTTCGGTGATCATGGTTCAAGTCCTTTGAGTGCGAACGCCGCCGGGCTTGGCCCGCAGCGGTGAATGAGCGGGCGTAGGGCGCGGAACGCGCCTCCCACACCCCGAAGATCGCCAACAGCATGATCTCGACCCAGACGGTCATGCGCGCGGTGACGATGGACCAGGTCAGGGCGCCGGGACCGACCAGCGAGGACAGATGGGTGATGAAGGCCAACAGCTGGGCGCCGGCGGCCATCAGCAGCCACCAGCGATCGTAGCGAAGGGCCAGTCGGACCAGCAGGATCAGCAGACCGAGCGAGATCGCCGCGACCGCCCATCGAAACTGGCCGATGACCAGATGATCGACCCAGATCGACAGAAGCTGGGCCAGGAAGAGGCCCAAGGCGGCTTCGCGTTCCGGCCGCCGGCCCTTCCAGACCAGCAGACACAAGGCGACGACCGTCAGGCCCGTGCCGAATATCCAGAGCGGCGAAGGCACCCGGCCGCGTCCGATCAGGCGGCCAGCTTGACGATGTCGAGGCGGGCGGTCGGCTTGGGATCAGTCTTGGATTCGCCCATCCCCTCCATGCGCCAGCCGATGCCGTGGTCGTCGGCGACCGTCGCCAGCTCGGCGTGGCCGGCGACGACGCTGGCGCGCACCGTGGCCAGTTGGCCCAGGCCCGCGATGATGTGTTCGATGGCCGCCTGGCCCACCTCGGCGGCCAGGCGGCTTTCGACCCGGCCTTCCAGCGAGGTCTGAACCAGGCGGCAAACCTCGATCATGGCCCGGTCAATCGCGTGTTCCGCCGTGCGGACCTGCCGTGCGACCCTGACCCCAACCTGCATATTCTTCATTTGGTCCGATCCTTCAGAATGATATCCGCGTCAGCGGGTCCACTCGGGAGCGATCCGGTCGAACAGGGAGGGAACCACCATGCCTGCCGTCACGATCCCGATGGCGAGCAGCAGGGCGACGACGGCGGCGGCGGTCATGATCCCCAGCCGCGGGCCGATCCCGCGGGGCGGGGGCGGCAGCAGCCAGGACGCAGGGACATCGGCGCTGTCGTCGATCGACTGTTCGACCGACGCCGGATCAACAGACCCGGTTTCGACGGGTTCGGACATGAGTATCGACGCCTCTGAGTAGGCGCTACTCAGCCTGCGCGCAGCCAGCTTGCGGTCCGAGACGCCCAACTTGGCGTAGGCGTGATGCAGATGGTTTCCGACGGTGCGCGGCGAGATGCCGAGACGCGCAGCGATCTCCTTGTCCTCCAGGCCTTGGCCGGCCAGATGGACGCATTCGCTTTCTCTCGTCGTCAGGCTGTCAGGCATCCGATCCCCTCCGGCCCTCTTTACCGTATTTCCGGAAGGTGTCAGCCGCCTAGGCACGGCATGCGCAACGTAATGAAGCAGGACCATCGTCAGATCACTTGAAGATATAAGCATATCTTTATATGTCTGGCCCGCTGACACTGACAGGAGCCTCTCTTGGCCGCTCGTTCCTCCTTCCTCTTCACCTCGGAAAGCGTTTCCGAAGGGCATCCCGACAAGGTCGCGGATCGGATTTCGGACACCGTCGTCGACGCCTTCCTGGCCAAGGACCCCGAGGCCCGCGTGGCGTGCGAGACCCTGGTCACGACCCAGCGCATCGTCCTGGCCGGCGAGGTCCGGGCGACCCAGCCGGGAAACACCAGGGAACAGAACGAAGCCTTCACCCAGAGCATCATCGACAGCCTGGAGCCGCTGGTCCGCGCCGCGGTCAGGGATATCGGTTACGAGCAGGACGGCTTCCACTGGGAAACTGCGGAATACGCCTGCCACCTGCACGCCCAGTCGGCCGACATCGCCGTCGGCGTCGATTCGACAAACGAGAAGGACGAGGGCGCGGGCGACCAGGGGATCATGTTCGGCTACGCCTCCAACGAGACGCCCGAACTGATGCCGGCGACGCTGCAGTACAGCCACAACATCCTCAAGCGCCTGGCCGAGGTGCGCCACGCCGGCGGTTCGCAGCTGGAGCCGGACGCCAAGAGCCAGGTCACGATCGAGTACGAGGACGGCAAGCCCAAGCGCGCCGCCTCCATCGTTCTGTCGACCCAGCACGCCAAGGGGCTGAGCTCGGAACAGGTCGCCGAGATCGTGAAGCCCTACATCCTCGACGTGCTGCCGGAAGGCTTCACCGACGAGAACACCGTCTGGCACATCAACCCGACCGGCATCTTCGAGATCGGCGGGCCGGATGGCGACGCCGGCCTGACCGGGCGCAAGATCATCGTCGACACCTATGGCGGAGCGGCCCCGCATGGCGGCGGCGCCTTCTCGGGCAAGGATCCGACCAAGGTGGACCGTTCGGCCGCCTACGCCTGCCGCTACCTGGCCAAGAACGTGGTCGCCGCCGGCCTAGCGGACCGCTGCACGATCCAGATTTCCTACGCCATCGGCGTGGCCAAGCCCCAATCGATCCACGTCGATCTGCACGGCACGGGCAAGATCGCCGAAGCGGTGCTGGAGGACAAGATCCTGGACCTCATCGGCGGCGCGACGCCGCGCGCGATCCGCCAGCACCTAGGCCTGAACAAGCCGATCTACGCCCGCACCACCGCCTATGGCCACTTCGGCCGCGCGCCCGACGCCGATGGCGGTTTCAGCTGGGAAAAGACCGACCTGGTCGAAAAGCTGAAGGCCCTGGCCTGAAACCCGTCAGGCGGCCTGGTCGTCGAGGATCAGGCCGCGCACGCCCGTCAAATTGGCTTCGGTCAGGTCGATCTGGCGGGTCTGGGCGCCGTGCAGGATCGCCCGGCCCAGGTCGGCCCCGGCCAGCACCGCCCGCTTCAGGTCCGCGCCCGACAGGTCCGCGCCGCGCAGCACGGCCCCGGTCAGATCGGCCGGCATCAGACGGTCCGCCGCGATCAGAAGCGGCCCCAGTTGCGCCTCTCGCAGATCCGCGCCGTTCAGGCGCGCCCCGCGCAAACGGGCGCCGCGCAGGTCGGCGCGACGCAGCCGGGCCGAGCGCAAATCCGCGTTCTCGAGCTGGGCGCCCTGAAGTTGCACCCCCTCCATGTCCAGGCCGTAGAAGACCGCGCCCCTGGCCGACAGGGCCGTCAGGTTCAGTCCGGTGATGGATTTCAGCGGGCGCAGATCGACCCCGTCGAACACGGACGGCTGGCCCGCGACGCCGCCGGTCTCGCACCAGCGGGCGTGTTCGCGCAGCATTTCGGCCGCTGGCATCCGATCGACGGATTCACAGGCCGAACGCTTGTCCGTCAGCGCGCCCTGCATGTCCGCCCCGTCGGCGCGCCACAGGGTGGTCTTGCAGCCCACCAGGATGGCGTCGCGAAGATCGGCGCCCGACAGGTCCGCCCCCGACAGGTCGGCCCCGGCCAGGTCCGCGCCGCGGAAGTCGGCCTGTTTCAGATTGGCCCGCACCAATTTGCAGTCCTTCATCACCGCGCCGGAGAAGTCGGCCTTCATGGCGATGACGCCCGACATCTTCGAGCGTTGAAGATTGGCGCCGGCCAGACAGGCGCCGCTGGCCTCCGTTTCGTCGCGATGGCGCGGCTCGATGACCTTGAAGCCCAGCTTGGCGTCGGCGGCGGCGATCGCGCCTTCGCGCAGGTCCGCCTCGAACATGTCGGCGCCCGACAGGTCCGCGCCCCGCAGGCAGGCGCCACGCAGATCGGCCCGCCGCAGGCTGGCCTCGGCCAGGATGGCGTCCTGCATGTCCGCGCCGAAGAAGTTGGCGTTGTCCAGCTTGGCCCCGGTCAGGTCGCAGCCCTCCAGGCAGGCGGCGGCGAAGTCGGCGTCCGCCAGGTTGCGCCCCTTCAGGCTGAGGCCCGACAGGTCCATCCAGGCGAAGACCGCGCGGGCGCCGCCGGGGCGGGCCTGGAACAGGCGGTCGTGCCGGGCGCAGACCACGTCCAGCTCCGCCTGCGTCAGGCGTCGTCTCACGATGGGTTCCGCAGCCAGGGCCATCGGATCAGCTTAGGACGTTTCGCTTAAGAAAGCCTTGAACGACAGACGCTTGTCTCGACCGGACGTCCGGCCTCAGCGCGTCAGGAGCCCCTGCTCGGCCAGGGCGTCGGCCAGTTCGCCGGGGCCGGTCCACAGGCGGGTGTAGCCCGCCTCGCCCAGCCGCTTCAGCTCCGTGACCAGATCGGCCTTGGGCGAGGCGACGAAACGCCCGTCGAAACCCTCGCCGTCCTGGCTGACCCGCACCATCGGGCGGCCGGTTTCCAGCCGGTGCAGAAAGCCTTCGCACAGGGCCTCGCCCTCTTCGCACATCAGGCCGGTCTCGACCGCCAGCCCCCGGGCGCGCAGGCGTTCGGTGCCGCGTCCGGCGGCGAAAGGCGATGGGTCCAGGCAGGCGATGACCACGCGCGCAACTCCGGCCTCGGTCAGGAAATGGGCGCAGGACTTGCGGCCCGACGACCGCGCCCCGCACGGCTCTAGCGTGACATAGACGGTCGCGCCGACCACGTCGGGACCGGCCGCCGGCACGGCCTGCTCCTCCGCGTGGGGCCGGCCGCCCGGCGCGGTCGCGGCCTGGGCGACGACGCGGCCGTCCTTGACGATGACGCAGCCGACGGCGGGGTTGGGCCAGGTCTCGCCCATACGGCCCCGCGCCAATTCGATGGCCTGGGCCATGAAGCCGCGGTCGGCGTCGCTCCAGCTCATGACGCTTCGGGCAGGGCTTCGGCCCGATCCGCATCCAGATAGCGGGCGGCTGTCGGCTTCAGCGCCGCGTCCAGGTCGATCTCCAGCGGATTGCCGGTCGGAATCTCGACGCCGACGATCTTGTCGTCCGGCACATCGAACAGAAGCTTGACGATGGCGCGCAGGGAGTTGCCGTGGGCGGCGATCAGCACGTCCTCGCCGGCCTTCAGGCGCGGGGCGATCTCGGCGTCCCAATAGGGTTTCACCCGGTCCAGCGTGCTCTTCAGGCTCTCGGTGTCAGGGATGGCCTTGCCGGCGTAGCGGGGGTCGACGTTGAAATCGAACTCGCCGCCCGGCGCCAGCGGCGGCGGCGGCACGTCATAGCTGCGGCGCCAGATCTTGACCTGGTCCTCGCCATGCTTCTCGGCCGTCTCGGCCTTGTTCAGCCCCGTCAGCCCGCCGTAGTGGCGCTCGTTCAGGCGCCAGTCCTCGATCACGGGGATGTCCTTCAGGCCGGCCGACTCCAGGGCCAGGGCGCCGGTGCGCTTGGCGCGCGTCAGGACCGAGGTGAACATAACCGCCGGCTTGAACCCTGCCTGGGCGATCAGTTCGCCGCCCCGACGCGCCTGGGCCTCGCCCTCCGCCGTCAGGTCCACGTCGACCCAGCCGGTGAAGCGGTTTTCGAGGTTCCACTGGCTCTGGCCGTGGCGAAGCAGGATCAGGCGCGGCATTCGGTCGTCCTTGGGTCGTTCCGGGGCGGTCGGTCCCCTGCGGGGTAGGCCGCCGTCAGAAGTCGGTCAAGGTTCGCCGGCGCCGCGCGAACGGTCGCGCGGTTACTTGTCGCCGTCGCCGCGCGGGCGTAACCAGGAGCCATGTCCGACCGCACCTTCTTCGCCCTGGCCTTCGGCGCCGCCGCCGTCATGATCGCGGTCGCCGTCGTCTGGCCCTAGGCGGCTCCGGTCTGGATCAGAACAGGATCTTGCGCAGATTGATGCGGAAGACGCGGCCCTGCGGGTCCAGATAGTCGGACTGATAGTTGACCGGGGTCGATCCGTCGCTGCTGGTGACGGACACGCGGTCGTCGAAGATGTTCTGAATCCCGAAGCCGATGCGCGCGCCCTTCAGGATCGGGAAACGCTCGACCCAGGACGCGCGCTGGGTCAGATCCGCGAAGGCGAAGATGTTGACCGTCGTGCGGCCCGAGAAGTCCAGATCGGGCGAATCCACAGCGTCGCCATTCACCGTCGTGCCCGAGCGCCAATTGGCGTTGACGAAGGCGCCCAGGCCGTTCCTGAACAGTCCGGTCTGCAACTGGACCTCGTGACGCGACTGGCCGCCCGATCCCGAGATGGAATCGCCGTCCAGCAGGTCCAGCGGCGCCAGGCCGTCGCGGATCGTCACCTCGTCCTGGACGCGCCAGGTATGGGTCAGCGACAGGTTGAACATCCCCTGCCCCGGCTGCATTCCGGGTCCGCGCGAACCGCGCAGCCGGCCGCCGGGGCCGCCAGGTCCGCCCGGGCCAGGCCCCATCATCATCACGCCGCCGCCGGGCCGACCGCCGGGGCCGCTCGCCGCCGCTGGCGCGCTGGGTTGGCCGAACGGGCGCGAGAAGTTGAAGCCCCACTGAACGTCCTGCTGCTCGCGCTTGAAGAAGTTCAGCGGGCGGGCGTCGATGGACAGCAGATCGCCGTCGGCGTCGCGCACGAACCGATCCGGCAGGGCGGCCTCCAGGTCCGGCGTAATGGCGGGGAAACTGGCGATCTCGTTGTCCGCCTCGGTGCGGGTATAGGCCAGGTTCAGACGGAAGTCCTTGTCCGACACCGGCTGCCAGTTGACGCCCAGCTTCAGGATACGGCGATCCTCGGCCTTCAGATTGGGATCGCCGCCGGTGATCTGGGTGATTTCGACGGTCTGGCCGGTGTTGAAGTCGAAGACGGGCGTGTTGGGCGTGGCGACCGTCGGATCGTTCAGCTGCTGGACCGTGGGGGCCTTGCCTTCGTCCGAATAGTTGGCCGACAGCGCCAGCCGCTGGACCGGCGACCAATTCAGCCCCGCGCCCACCGTCGAGACGCCGCCGAAATCGGACAGCTCCTGATAGGCCAGGTTCAGATTGGCCGACAGATCGCCGATCTTGGGCAGGACGCCGCGTTCGACGCTGGAGATGGGCAGGTCGAAGTTGGCCTGGACGCTGCCCTGGTCGCGCGATTGGGACCGGTCGGTCGAGACGCCCGAACGCACGCTTTCGGAATCCAGCGATTGACGGCCCGCGCCGACCTTGAAGGTCGAGGTCGCTTCGCCCGCCGGCAGTTCGAATGGGCGACCATTCAGCACCAGTTCGGCGCTCAGGGTCTGGGCCGTCGAATGGGCGGTGTCGCGCGCCCGTTCGGTCACGCGGCCGTCGATGTCGGCGAACGGATTGACGCTCGGGTCGTTGGCCGTGATCGCCGCCTGCAAGACCGTGGCGTCCAGGCCGCGACCCGTCGAGGTGTCGGTCCGCACGCGGCTGTAGTCCCCCGTGGCGGTCCAGCGCCAGTCGCCGACATACCCGTCGAACACCGTGCCCAGGCCGATGGTGCGGGTGTCGGTCTGGCGTGTCAGGGCGTCGGGCCGGTCGACGTAACGATAGAGCAGGACGTCGTCGCCGAACGGCGAGAAGGGATTGGCGTCCGGCAGGGTCAGGGCGACGCCGGGCAAGCCCAGATAGCTGAAGCTGCTGGCGTCTTCGATGCTGCCGCTGAGGGTCATGCCGACCTTGTCGTTCAGGTCGTGCTTGTAGGTTCCGGCGATGGAGGCCTGATCGGTCTGGGGCGACAGGGTGCGGTAGGCGTTCAAATCGCCGGTGTTGGCCACCCCCGCAGTCGAGAGAAAGTCGGACAGGGTCGTCGCCCCACCCGCCGCGACGGCCGGCACGCCCGCGACGACGACGCTCGATCCCGCCAAGGCTGAAAGAGCCGGGTCGATCTGACCGCCGTTCAGGCCGCCGATGTTGCCGCGAAGATCGAACAGGGCGCCGGCGTTGGCGCGGTCGATGTCGCGCTCGGTCTCGAACAGGGTGTTGGCGGTCGTGCCGTTGATGTCCAGCGACCAGCGGTCCGCCCCGGCGATGCGCAGGACGTTGTTCTCGCTGGTGGTGGTCGTGCGACCGCCCTGTTCCGGCCGACTGACGTTGACCGAGGCGGTCAGCGACTTGAAGTCGGCCTTCAGCACGATGTTCACCACCCGCTGGTTGGCGCTGTAGCCATAGGACAGGGCGGTCTCTTCCGGCAGGATGTCGAAGCGTTCAATGGCCTCGGGCGGAATGCCGCGGATTTCCCGGAAGCCGGAGATGCGCCGGCCGTTGACCAGGAAGACCGGCGAGCCGCCCCGCGCGCTGCGGGTCTGGGCCTCCAGCAGCGTCACCAGTTCGCCGATGTTGGTCGCGCCGAACGCCTGGATCTGGGCGGTGTCGTAGGAGACGATCGGCTCCTGTCCGCCCAGGGCCACGCCGCGACGCGCCGCCGTGACCTCGACGTCGGGCAGGACGACCGTCGGCGTATCCTGCTGGGATTGGGGCGAGGCGGTCGATTGAACCGGCGTCGGTTCGGCGGCGGGCTGGACGGCGGCGGCGGGGGCCAGCGCAAGAAGCAGAAGCGCGGTCTGGGTCATGGAACGATGGTCCGGGAGAAGATTTCAGACCTCCGTGGGACGTGACAAACGTGGCCGGAAAACGACCGAATTCATGAAGTTTCAGAAAGCGTTGCCGGCTTTCAACACCCTCGAAAAAGCCGCGACGGAATGGGCGATCAGCCGCGTTGAACTGAGTTGGCGCGCGCCCTGCGGGTGATCGCGGCCGCCTTGCGGACAAGAACGGCGCATCCAACCCGAGAGACGGCGCGCGAAGACTCCGCGTTGACCGTCCGCGGGCTTTCCGCTATAGGCCCGCCCTCTTGAGATTTCCGCGCCGTGGACGTGTGCTCCGCGGCGTTTTCCGTTCGAAGGTTTGACATGGCCAACAACCCCGGCGCCCGCAAGGCGATCCGCAAGATCGAAGCGCGTACCGAAGTGAACAAGGCGCGCCGCTCGCGCGTCCGCACCTATCTGCGCAAGTTCCAGGAAGCTCTGGCCGGCGGCGACGCCGCGGTGGCCAAGGCGGCCTTCGTCGAGGCCCAGTCCGAACTGATGCGCGCCGTCTCCAAGGGCGTCGTTCACAAGAACACCGGCTCGCGCAAGGTGTCGCGCCTGGCCGCCCAGCTGAAGAAGCTGTCGGCCGCCTGAGCCCAAATTAATCCTACCGCGAACGGAACAGCTGTCGCTGTTTCGTTACGGGATTGCCAAGCGATTACAACGGCGAAGAAGCATCTGCTTCTTCGCCGTTTCGCGTTCCGGCGCTAAGCCACGAAAACCAGATCCGAGGTCGGCGAGCGGCGATCCGTCGAAAATTCCAAGCAGGATCAGGGTTTGACGGAGTCAAACAATTTAACTGCGAATCGACCAACGAATCAGCGTTGACCCACCCGGCTCTCGGCGTAAGTTTTGGCCTCTAACGCACTTCCATCCCAATACGGATGAAGACGGCGCGGGGCTTATGTTTCGCGTCGGCGGGAGATGTCTGTCCAGGAGTTCGGGCCCCGTCCGAAAAGCATCGCTTTTCGGCGCAGGAGAAGTCGTCCCTGAACCATCGCCCTGAAGCGCGAAAGGTCGGATTGGTTTGAACTGGGCGGGCAAGATGGTTGGGGGCGCAACGGCGATGACGGGCGGAACGAAGACGTCGGGACTGACGGACCCGGACCGCATCTGGAGCGAGGCCTCGGTGCGTCTGCGCGCCGAGATCGGCGACGGCCCCTTCTCGTCCTACATCGCCCCTTCGGCCGTACGCCTGGACAACGCCGGGCATCTGATCCTGGTCACGCCCACTGCCTATGCCCGCGACTGGGTGCGCAAGAACGCCCTGCGCCGCATGAACGAGCTGTGGCTGGGCCTGGACGGCCTGTCGCGCCGGCTGGAAGTCCGCTGCCGCGCCGAGGTGGGATCGGCCCCGCCGGCTTCGGCGCTTGCGGCCGGAAACGTGGTGGACGCCGCGCCGCGTCTGGCCGCCTTCGCGACGCCCGCTCCGGTGGGAGCCGTCTCGATCAGCGCCGACGGCGCCCGCGCCGTGCGCGCCGCCGGCCTTCAGGACCGGCTGACCTTCGACAGCTTCGTCGAGGGCCAAGGCAACGCCTTCGCCCTGGCCATCGCCAAACAGGTGGCCAGCTGGGCGGACGGCCACTTCAACCCGGTCTTTTTCTGCGGCCCCTATGGCTACGGCAAGACCCACCTGCTGAACGCCATCGCCTGGGAGGCTCAGCGCCTGCGACCCCAGGCCAAGGTGGTCTATCTGACCGCCGAACGCTTCCTGTCGACCTTCGTCAAGGCGATGCAGGACCGCTCGACCGCCGCCTTCAAGGAAAGCCTGCGCTCGGCCGACATGCTGCTGCTGGACGACGTGCAGTTCGTGGGCGGCAAGACCTCGACCCAGGAAGAACTGCTGTCGACCCTGACGGCCCTGATCGAGGACGGCAAACGGATCGTCTTCTCGGCCGACCGCGCGCCGATGGCCCTGACCGAGGTCGAGCCGCGCCTGCGCAGCCACCTCGCCGCCGGCCTGACCTGCCCGGTCGAGGCGGGCGACCGCGAACTCAAGATCGCCGTGGCCCGGAACCGCCTGAAGGCCCTGTCGGCCCTGGGCGTCGTCCAGGGCGAGGCCGCGCCCGAGGTGCTGGCCCAGTTGGTGGACCGCACGCCGGGCTCGATGCGCGAGCTCGAGGGCGCCGTGAACACCCTGGCCGCCGCGGCCGGCTCGCGCCTGTCGTCGGTGTCGGTGGACGAGGCCTCGACCCTGCTGGGGGCCGCCCTGCGGGGAGGCCCCGAGCGTCGCATCACGGTCGACGAGATTCAGAAGACGGTCGCCGACCACTTCAACATGAAACAGGCCGACCTGCTGAGCGAGCGCCGCACCCGTTCGGTCGCCCGCCCGCGCCAGATCGCCATGTATCTGTGCAAACAGCACACGACCCGGTCCTATCCCGACATCGGCCGCCGCTTCGGCGGACGCGACCACACCACGGTCCTGCACGGCGTGCGCAAGATCGAGGAGCTGATGCCCCAGGACGACCAGATCGCCCGCGACGTCGAGGCCCTGACCCGCAAGCTGCGAGGTTGATTTCGGGTGGCGAGCGGTTAGGGGCGAGTGGCGAGCGAGGAGAAACACTCTCGTCCTGCCGAATGGCCCCCAATATCCACTTGCTGCTCGTCACTAACCGCTCGCCACTTCCTTGCAGCCCGCGCCTAATCCGCTAGTGTCCCAGGTCACTTAACCGCGACCTGTCCGAGTCGGTCGCGCCGGGCGAGACGACATGCAACTGACCATCGAACGATCCGCGCTCCTGAAGGCCCTGGGCCATGTGCAGAGCGTCGTCGAACGTCGAAACACCATTCCCATCCTGTCCAACGTCCTGCTGAGCGCGGGCCGCGACCGTCTGGCCTTCGCGGCCACCGACCTGGACATGGAGATGGTCGACGAGGCCGAGGCCCAGGTTCAGGTCGAGGGCCAGATCACGGCGCCCGCCCACACCCTGTACGAAATCGTGCGCAAGCTGCCGGAAGGCGCCGAGGTCTCCCTACTCTATTCGGGCGACGATCCTCGCCTGGTCGTCTCGGCCGGACGGTCGCGATTCAACCTGCCGGTCCTGCCAGCGGGCGACTTCCCCGTCATGTCCGCCGACAGCGCCGGCGCCGCCTATGTCCTGCCCAAGGAGGACCTGGCCCGGCTGATCGACAAGACCCGGTTCGCCGTCTCGACCGAGGAAACCCGCTACTATCTGAACGGCCTTTATCTGCACACGGTCGCCGAACAGGGCATCCCCCTGCTGCGCGCCGTGGCCACCGACGGCCACCGCCTGGCCCTGGCCGAGACCCCGGCGCCCGAGGGTGCGGCCGGCGGCCCCGGCGTCATCGTGCCGAGAAAGACCGTGGATCAGGTCCGCCGCCTGCTGGACGACGCCGGCGGCCCGGTGGAAGTCACCGTCTCGGCCCAAAAGATCCGCTTCCAGATGGGCGAGGCCAGCCTGACCTCCAAGGTCATCGACGGCGCCTTTCCCGACTATCTGCGCGTCATCCCGCGCGGCAACGACAAACAGGCCGATATCGACAACGCCCTGTTCGCCAAGGCCGTCGACCGCGTCGCCACCATCTCGGCCGAGAAGAGCCGGTCGGTCAAACTGGCCTTCGACAACGACCGCGTGAAGCTGACCGTGCGCAACATGGAAGCCGGCCAGGCCGAGGAAGAGGTCGAGATCGGCTATTCCGACGAACCGTTCGAGATCGGCTTCAACGCCCGCTATCTGCTGGACGTCGCCGGCCAGATCACAGGCGAGAACGCCGCCTTCC
This sequence comes from Brevundimonas sp. D3-1P, assembly GCF_055809335.1. NCBI lineage: Bacteria > Pseudomonadati > Pseudomonadota > Alphaproteobacteria > Caulobacterales > Caulobacteraceae > Brevundimonas > Brevundimonas sp. D3-1P. The sequence continues at coordinate 2,841,885 of NZ_CM147908.1, read as the reverse complement.
GCTTCGCCGACCCGGCCAGCCCGACCCTGGTCCTCGATCCGGGCGATCCGGGCGTGCAGTACGTGCTGATGCCGCTGCGTGTCTGACAGCCATGAGCATGGCGAAACGGTGATCAGAAAAGCGAGGTGGAGGATTTGGGCTCCCCTCGCGATCTCATTCTTGGGCCTTGGCGCCTACATCGGTATTTTCGCTTGGCTTTCCAGCCTTGAAGGCCGCGAAGAGCTCCTGCGCGCCTTGACGGGTTCCATTTCCGACGCGGTCACAGCCGCTGCGCCCGGTTTGGTATTGCTCGCCTTATGCGGCGAAGCGATACGATCCCTATTCTGGGGAGATTATATCGTCCCCAATGAGCGCGGCCTCCGCTTTCGGATCAACGGCCGGAAGCATTTGCTTCTTTGGGAACGGGTGAGCAAGTTCCGTGTCGAAACACCCGTGATGGGGCAAGAAGGCGTAGTCGGATGGGACTACAGCGGCGATGTCCATACCGAAAGACGCGTAAAGAGTTCAGCCGCGACGACGATGGACGGCGATTTCGGCCGAGGCTGGCAAGGTGGGCCGGACGCCCTTTGCATCGCGCTGGAGGCTTGGAGATCTCGCCATTCCAGCACCTTCGTCTTCCCAGAAGAGGGAGGCGTGCCCCCTTCCAACATTCGTCAAGACGGACCAGACCTTCCGTCATCTTTGATAGTGCGTGCAGATACACGAAAGGCGGTTGGCCCTCTGATAGGGATTTGGTGCTGCTTCTTCGCGCTGTTCGCCTTTCCAATCTGGATCACGGCGCTAGCGAGTCCGAGCGGGCAGGCGCTGACGGTGTGGACGAGTGTGGCAGGCAACTGGTCGTTCTGGCTGGTCGCTCTGTTGTATGCCGCAATGGCGCTCTGGTTGGGCTATGTGGGCTATCTTCTGACGCGACGCTTTATTCTAAAGCCGACCATTGTGTTGGTCCCATCAGGCTTCACCATCAGTGATGAAGCGGGGGTCCGATTCATCCGTTGGAAAGATGTCGAGGCCTTCGGAATCGCTCAAGACTCGAACAACAATCGCGAACATGTCGGCTGGCGCTATCGACCCAGCGTGGCCGATGTCGAAAGTTGGCAAAAGCCATCGCTCGACATGGATGCGTCGCTAGGCATGGGGTGGCAAGGTTCCGTGCGCGACCTTCGCGATACGTTTGACGAATGGCTTCGTCGGTACGGCGCCGGCTGAGCAGACAGATTGATACAGTCTCTAACCCTCACGGACTTCCGCTCCTATGCGAGCGCGCGGCTGGAGATGACCTCCGGGCCGGTGGTGCTGCATGGGCCGAACGGGGCGGGAAAGACCAATCTCTTGGAGGCCATCAGCCTCTTGACCCCCGGCAAGGGGCTGCGCGGCGCGACTGCAGCCGAAATGGGCCGACGAGAACCGGGCGAGGCAGTGGGCCGCGCCTGGGCCGTCATGGTCGAACTGGACGACGAGACGCGGCTGGGCACGGGCGTCCAGACGGCGGGGGCGGCGCGGCGTATTGTGCGGATAGACGGCGAGACGGCGCCGCCGGGGCGGCTGCTGGATTATCTGCGTCCCGTCTGGGCGACGCCCGAACAGGACCGGCTGTTCTCGGACGCGCGCGCCGAGCGGCTGAGATTCTTCGACCGGCTGGTCTTCGCCGCCGATCCCGATCACGCCGCCAGCGTCTCCGTCTATGAAAAGGCCCTGCGCGAACGGCTGCGTCTGCTGAACGATGCGCAGGACGGGCGCGAGGCGGACCCCGTCTGGCTCGACGCCTTGGAGCGTCGTCTGGGCGAGGCGGGCGCCCGCGCCGCCCTCGCCCGCGTCACCGCCGTGCACGCCCTTCAGGCCGCCATCGACGCGCGCAGCGATCGCCCCTTCCCCCAGGCCGACCTGGGTCTGGACGGCGCCGCCGAACGGATGGCCGAAGCGGGCGCCGAGGAAGACGAGATCGCCGCCGCCATCCGCGAGGGTCTGTCCAAGGCCCGCGCCCGCGACGGCGCCGCCGGCCGCTCCCTGTTCGGACCGCACCGCACCGACCTGACGGCCGTGCACCGCGAGAAACGGCGACCCGCCGCCGAGGGCTCGTCGGGCGAGCAGAAGGCCCTGGTCCTGAACCTGATCCTGGCCCAGATCGCCCGCCTGTCGCACCAGGCCGCGCCGCCCGTCCTGTTGCTGGACGAGGCTCCCGCCCACCTGGACGAAACCCGGCGCGCGGCCTTGTTCGACGAGATCGCGGCCCTGAACCTGCAGGCCTTCATGACGGGCACCGAGCGCGACCTGTTCGCCGGTCTGAAAGGCCGCGCCCAGTTCGTCCGCGTCGCGGGCGGAACCTTGGCAGGCGACTAGGTTTCGACGCGGAAATCCTCGCTTTTTCGTCGAAATTTCCTATATGTTGGCGGCTTCGACGCGGTGCGATCCCGTGGTCGATTCGAGCGCCCAGCGCGGCCTCTTCTCCCCGTCCCGGTCGGGACTTCTGAGCCAACGATTTCATGACCGATCCGATTGCCGACCAGCCCGAATACGGCGCCGATTCCATCAAGGTTCTCAAGGGCCTGGACGCCGTGCGCAAACGCCCCGGCATGTACATAGGCGACACCGACGACGGTTCCGGCCTGCACCACATGGTCTATGAGGTGGTGGACAACGCCATCGACGAGGCCCTGGCCGGCCATGCCGACCTGGTCCAGGTCATCCTGAACGCCGACGGCTCTGTCACCGTGACCGACAATGGGCGCGGCATTCCCACCGGCATCCACGAGGGCGAAGGCGTCTCGGCGGCCGAGGTGATCATGACCCAGTTGCACGCGGGCGGTAAGTTCGACCAGAACTCCTACAAGGTCTCCGGCGGCCTGCACGGCGTGGGCGTATCCGTGGTCAACGCCCTGTCCGACTGGCTGCAGCTGAAGATCTATCGCGACGGCAAGCAGCACGAGATGCGTTTCGAGCGCGGCGACACGGTCAAGTCTCTGGAAGTCACCGGCGACGCCCCGATCCGCGAGACCGGCGACAAGGCGGGCCAGCCGCTGAGCGGCACGGAAGTCACCTTCTTCCCCTCGCTGACGACCTTCAGCCACATCGACTTCGACTTCAAGACGCTGGAACACCGCCTGCGGGAACTGGCCTTCCTGAACTCGGGCGTGGTCATCCGGCTGGCCGACCTGCGCGGGGCCGAGCCGGTCGATGTCACCCTGCATTACGAGGGCGGGGTCGAGGCCTTCGTGCGTCACCTGGACAAGTCCAAACAGCCGCTCTTGAAAGACGTCATCGTCATTCGCGGTAAGAAGGAGGGGATCGAGCTGGATCTCGCCCTGTGGTGGAACGACAGCTACCACGAGACCATGCTGTGCTTCACCAACAACATCCCGCAAAGGGATGGCGGCACCCACCTGTCAGCCTTCCGCGCCAGCCTGACCCGCGTCATGGGCGGCTATATCGAAAGCTCGGGCGCCGGCAAGAAGGAGAAGGTTTCGGTGTCTGGCGAGGACGCCCGCGAAGGCCTGACCTGCGTCCTGTCGGTCAAGGTGCCGGATCCCAAATTCAGCTCGCAGACCAAGGACAAGCTGGTCTCGTCCGAAGTGCGTCCGGCCGTCGAGGCCCTGTGCACCGAGGGCCTGTCGACCTGGTTCGAGGAACACCCGGTCGAGGCCAAACAGGTCGTGGCCAAGATCATCGAGGCGGCCTCGGCCCGTGAGGCCGCGCGCAAGGCCCGCGACCTGACCCGCCGCAAGTCCGCGCTGGAGATCTCGAGCCTGCCGGGCAAGCTGGCCGACTGCCAGGAACGCGATCCCGCCAAATCCGAACTGTTCATCGTCGAGGGCGACTCAGCCGGCGGCTCGGCCAAACAGGCGCGCAACCGCGAGAACCAGGCCGTCCTGCCCCTGCGCGGCAAGATCCTGAACGTCGAGCGCGCCCGCTTCGACCGGATGCTGTCGTCGGACCTGATCGGCACCCTGATCCTGGCGCTGGGCACCGGCATCGGCCGCGACGACTTCAACGCCGACAAGCTGCGCTATCACAAGATCATCCTGATGGCGGACGCCGACGTCGACGGCGCCCACATCCGCACCCTGCTCTTGACCTTCTTCTATCGCCAGATGCCGGAGCTGATCGAGCGCGGGCACGTCTATATCGCCCAGCCGCCCCTCTATAAGGTCTCCAAGGGCAAGCAGAGCCGCTACCTCAAGGATCAGGCCGAGATGGACGCCTATCTGATCGAGGAAGGCTCGTCCGAGGCGGAGCTGGACCTGTCCACCGGCGAGCGGCGCATGGCCCTGGACCTGCAGACGCTGGTGCGCGAGGCCAAGGCGTTCAAGGCGGGCGTGGATCGCCTCAGCCAGCGCGCCCCGGCCTTCGCCATCGAACAATCGGCACTGGCCGGCCTGTTCGCCGACGACGCTGACCTGGCGGCCGGCTCGATCGCGGCGGCTGCGCGTCTGAACCTCTATGCCGAGGAAGGCGACGGCGAATGGGCCGGCGCGCCGGGCGAACAGGGCGCCGTGGTGTTCACCCGCACCCGCCGCGCGGTGCAGGAGACCATCGTCCTGGAAGAGACCCTGATCCGCTCGCTGGACGCCCGTCGCCTGGCCGAACGCGCCGCCGCCTTCGACGGCGTCTTCGCCGCCCCGGCCGTCTATCGCCGCAAGGACAAGTCCACCGACATCCGCGGGCCGCTGGACCTGCTGAACGCCGTGCTGGACGCCGGCAAGAAGGGGCTGGCCATCCAGCGTTACAAGGGTCTGGGCGAGATGAACCCGGAACAGCTGTGGGAGACGACGCTGGACGTCAACGCCCGCACCCTGCTGCAGGTCTCGGTCGAGCACGAGGAGGACGCCAACGACCTGTTCGCCAAGCTGATGGGCGACGTGGTCGAACCCCGCCGCGAGTTCATCCAGGACAACGCCCTGGACGCCGCCGTCGACGTCTGAACCCCGAAAGGGCGCGGCCTATTGGCCGCGTCCGGCCGCGATGAAGGCCTGGATGGTGGGGAAGCGGGCGGCCTGAGGGCGCAGGTCTTCGCAGGCGAAGGATTTGATGGCGCCATAGACGCCGCCGGCCGGCGTCGCCTCCCATGGCGTGTCCTCGGAATAGCGGTCGGTCTCCGCCCCGTCGGCGCCATAGGCGACGGTCGCGCCCGAGCGGGACTGGCCGTCCGAACAGCGCACCATCACCTCTTCGGTTTCGTGGCTGAGGTCCGCCGCGTCGCCGCGCGCATGGACCCGCGCCATCCTGGTGGTCACGACGCCGTCCACAGGCGTCAGGGCGTCGATATCGAGCAGATAGACGGTGGCGTCGCTGCGCGAGAAGGCCGCCCAACTTTCCGCCCTCGCCGCCGACGCCAGCCCCAGCGCCGCACAAGCGGCCGCCGACGCGACAGCCGCGATCTTCTTGGTCCTGATCATCCTCTTTCCTCCCCAGGCAAGGCGATCATTTCATACCTGGACGCGGCGAATTTCAATCGCCGTCAAGCAGGCTTTCAGCGGCGCATCAGGGCCGGTTGCGCGACGGCAGGGCGGCGATGTCTTCCGCCGTCAGCTTGCGGGCGACGCGGACACGGCATGGCTCGGGCCTGATCGCGGGGCTGCGCAGGCGCGCCTGGTCGCCGACGCACAGCCGGCTGGTCCCGGCCATGGGCTCCAGGGCGATGGACAGGGCGCTGGGCAGATCGCGACAGACGGTCGCGTCGATCTGGAACACCTCCGTCGCGGATGTGCGGACATAGAGCGTCTGCTCGTTCGGGGCGCTGAAGTTTCGAACCAGATTGGGCTGGAAACAGGGATTGGCGGTCGTTTGGGCGACGGCGGGCGTCAAATCGGCCCCGGCGGGGGCGCACGCGGCCAGAGCCAGGGCCAGGGCCCCAACCACGGCCGAAAAAAGGACAAGACGCAGCATGGTGTTCTCCTGACGACAGCCCCGCCTCAACCCTCTCGCCGGGGCACGTTGGGCGCAAGCGAATTCGCCAGGACGGCGGAGCGCCGTGGCGAGACGCGGCCGGCCAGATCGCGCGGCAGGGGCGAGGGTCGGTTCAGGATCAGGGCCGCCAGATGCTCGCCCAACAGGGGCGCGACGCAAAAGCCGCGCGACCCCAGGCCGCCCAGGATATAAAGGCCGTCGTCCAGCGCCCCGGCCAGGGGCAGCCGGTCGGGCGTCGTGGCGCGGATGGCGGCCCGGCTGTGCTTCACCTTCGCCGAAGCGACGCGATCGGCAAACGCCGGCAGGCGCGCGCGCAGGGTTTCGAGGTTGCGCACGCTGTCGGCGGGCCGGGGCGTCACATCCATCTGGCCCCTATCATGGGTCGCGCCATACAGCAGGCCCGCGCCGGTGGGGGCGACATAGCCGCCCCACGCCACGGCCCGCGCCGCCCTTCCGTCCTCGACCCAGTCAGCTTGGCCGCGCACCGGCGACAGGCGCGGCGCGGCGGCGTGTTTCGCCAGCAGTTCGGCGGCGCCCCAACCGGCGGCCACGACCACTGCATCGACCTCGGCCAGGACGGCGCCGGCCTGATCCAACAACCGCCAACCGCCTTCCGCACGCGCCAGAACCGCAACCTGCGGCGAGTGGACCTCGGCGCCCGCCAGCCAGTCGGTCAGTATGGCGGCGGGGCGGACGGCGCAGGCGTCGACCATCCTCAACCCGTCCTCCCCGACCGGCTCGCCGGCCAGGGCGTCGGCAGCCTCGACCGTCTGCACCGCCATGGCGCCGGCGGGCCAGATCGGCTGGGCGGCGATTTTTTCGAAGCGCGCCCGGTCGCGCGGCGCCTGGGGCAATTGCAGCACCCCCTCGCCCACGACGGCGCCCGGCGTTCGGGCGTAGAGGGCGCGGGCGCGCGCCAGCGCCTGAGCGTGAAGCGCGGCGACGCCCATATCGCCGGCGTCCAGGCGCGGCGTGACCAGACCGGCGGGAAAGCCCGAGCCTCCGGCACCCGGCCGGTCCGCTTCGAACACCGTCGCCCGGACCCCTTGCGCCTTCAGGGCGCGAACGACGGACGCGCCGGCGACGCCCGCGCCGACCACGGCGACGCGGGGAAGGACCTCGGGTTCGGCGGCGCTGGACAGGCGGGCTTCCAGCCGCTCGCGCTTGCGGCCGTGGCCGGGGCGCTTGTCCACGACGAAGCCGCGCTCGGCCAGGGCGCGCCGCACCGCCCCCGCAACGGTGAAGGTGGCCAGCCGCGCGCCGGGCGCCGAGCGGGCGGCGATCCGGTCCATCACCTCCGGCGACCACATTCCGGGGTTCAGGGCCGGGGAAAACCCGTCCAGGAACCAGGCGTCGGCGGCGCCCGACCACTGTTCCAACGCCCAGGCCGCATCGCCGACGGCCAAGTCGACGACCGCCTTGAACCCCGGCAGGTCGATCCGGTGAAAACCAGGCGTCGGCGCCGGCCAGGCCTGGAACAGCCCCGAGGCGGCGTCGGCCAGTTCCGGCCAGTTCGCCAGGGCGCGCCCGGCTTCCGCGGCCGTCATAGGAAAACCCTCGACGGAGAAGACGTGCAACCGTCCGTCCGCCGGGCCAGTGCGTCGCCACAGGTCCAGCAGCGCCGCGATGTTCAGTCCGGTGCCGAAGCCCAGTTCCGCCACGGTGAAGGCGGCGCGCCCGTGCCAGGCGTCCGGCAGGCCGCAGCCGTCCAGAAACACCGCCCGCGTCTCGGCCAGGCCGTCGTCGCGCGAGAAATAGACGTCGCCGAACCGACCCGATCGCGGCTCTCCGTCATCGGTCCAGGTCAGTTGGGGCGAAACGTCGTGGGGGCTCATCCGCAGGGCCTTAGCATCTTCGCCGCCCGGACGAAAAAGGCCGTGCTTAACCCTGGGTGTCGGTCTTCCCTTCCAGCGTCAGCGGCGTCCCAGCTTCTGGCGACAAGATGCCGATAGAGGACGGTCGCAAGCAAAGCCCGCTGACGCGGGAAGCGAAGACGGCCACGGGTCGGATCAGTGACCCGACGGCGCGGGGGTCGGCTCCGGCGTGGTCGGCGTCGCGCCCTCGACCGGCGGGGTGGGAGGCGGGGCGGCGGCGGCGTCGTTCTGGATGGCCTGGTTGGCGGCGGCCTCGGCGTCGCGGGCGGCCTGATCGACCGTCAGGGCCGCTTCCTCGGCGCTGCCGGCGGCCTCGACCGCGTCGCTGGCGGGCGCCTCGGACTTGTCTTCCGGCGCCTTGCTGCAGGCCGCGACGGCCAGGAAGGCGGCTGAGGCGACGACGAGGGCGGACATACGCATGAGGGGTCTCCGAATAGGTTCGCGAGGCGGCGCGCCTCTGGCCCGCCGGACGATAGGACCGCGCCCCCGACGGGGGCAAGCCGGGATCGGTGCTGCGTCGATCCGGCTCAGTCGGCGGTGATGTTGTTCAGCGCCTCTTCCATCTCGCCGAACGAGGGCTGGGCGGTGGAGGGAATGTCGCCCCGGCCGATTTCGACCGAAATCTGGGCCGCGTTGCCGTGCAGGTGGGCCACCAGCACCGACTGGATGATCTTATAGTAGGCGGCTTCCTCGTCGATGATCGCCTTCAGGCGCGCGGCGAACGGGCCGACCAGCCCATAGGCCAGGAAGACGCCCAGGAAGGTGCCGACCAGGGCGCCGCCGATCATGCCGCCCAGAATTTCGGGCGGCTCGGTGATGGAGCCCATCGTCTTCACGATGCCCAGAACGGCGGCGACGATGCCCAGGGCCGGCAGGCCGTCGGCCAGGTTCTGCAGGGCGTGGGCGGGCTCGAGATGCTCGTGATGGTGCTTTTCCAGCTGCTTTTCCATCGCATCCTCGACCTGGTGCGGATCCTCCAGGTTCATCGTCATCATCCGCAGGGTGTCGCAGATGAAGTCGACAGCGAAATGGTCCTTCAGCACCTTGGGGTATTTCTGGAAAATCGGGGAGTCCTTGGGCTTTTCGATATGGCTTTCCAGCGCCACCACGCCCTTGGACTTCATCGTCTTGGTCAGTTGGAACAGCAGGCTGAGCAGGTCCTTATAGTCCTGCTTCTTCCATTTCGGCCCCGCGAACGCCTTGCCGAAGCCCGCCAGAGACGACTTGATGACCGGCAGGGAGTTGGAAATAAGAAAGGCCGCGACGCCGGCGCCCCCGATGGCCATCAGCTCATGCGGCAGGGCATGGGCGATGACGCCGAACTTTCCGCCCGCCAGGATATAGCTGCCGAACACCATGCCGAAGAGCATGACGATGCCGATGATCTGGAACATTGGGGCGGACGATCCTGACGCGAGAGGTCGGGATCATCCCCATTAATCATTAAGACCGCGTTTCGCGAACAGCGTCCGGCGACCGAAAACCAGTGATCAGAGACGCCCCTCGCCCTTCAGGATCGCCGTGCGCGCCGTCGCCGTCAGCTTCTGATAGCCGGACTTGCCGCCACGCACATAAAGCGCCGCTCCGGTCTTTTCGGGATCGAAGCCGTCGGCGACCAGATCGGCCTTTCGGTATTTGAAGGTGCCGGTCGTTTCCGCCGCCTTGATCAGCCGCAGGAAGACGGGCTGGGCGTAGGCGGGCAGCTTGGCCTCGACATGGTCGGAGAAGGCCTGGGCGTCGAACTTGCCCTCGACCACCAGGGCGGCCATCCCCGCCTTGCCGTCCTGGGCCGGAACCGGCACGCCATAGACGATGGCCTCGGTCACGCCCGGCGCATCCATCAGCACCTGTTCCACCTCGGAGGTCGAGACGTTCTCGCCCTTCCAGCGGAAGGTGTCGCCCATCCGGTCCACGAAGTAGAAATAGCCCTCGGCGTCCTGTTTCATCAGGTCGCCGGTGCGGAACCAGCGGTCGCCCTTCTTGAAGACGTCGGTCAGGATTTTCTTCTGGGACGCGGCCTTGTCGGCATAGCCCGAGAAGTCGTGGCGGATGTCGTTGCCGATCTCGCCGATGGCCTCGCCCACCTCGCCGATGCGCGCCAGACGGCAGAGGCCGTCAGGGCCGCGAATGGGCTGTTCGGTCTCGAGGTCGAACTGAACTAGGCGAATGTTGATCTGCTTCTTCAGATAGCTGGGCACCCGGCCGATGGCGCCCTGCTTGCCGTCGAAGTTGAACAGGGAGACGTTGCCTTCGGTCGAGCCGTAGAATTCCAGAATTTCGGGGATACGGAACCGAGACTGGAAATCGGGCCAGACGTCGGCGCGCAGGCCATTGCCGAAGGCCAGCCGCAGCTTGTGCTTGGTCTCGTCCTCGACCGAGGGGCTGTTCACCAGATACCGGCAAAGTTCGCCGATATAGACGAACATGGTGGCCCCCGACGACCGCACGTCGGGCCAGAAGCTGGTGGCCGAGAATTTCTTGCGGATGACCAGCCGCGCCCCGTTCAGCAGGGCCGCCCCCACGCCGACCAGGCCGCCGGTCGAGTGGTAGAGCGGCAGGACGTTGAAGATCCGATCCTCGGGCGTCGAGCGCGTGGCCCCGGCGAAGGCTCGCATATAGGTGCGGGCGCGCGAATGGGGGATGCGCGCGGCCTTGGGCAGGCCCGTCGTGCCGGAGGTGTAGATATAGAGCGCCGTATCCCGGTTGGTCATGCCCTCGCGCGCCGTCTTGGACGGGCGCACCGAAGAGCCGCCACGCACCGGCTTGTCCAAACCGCGCCGGTCGCTGGTCTCCAGATCGTCCGGCAATCCCAGCACCCAGAGGGCCAGGTTGTGGTCGACCATAGGCCGCGCCTCCTCGATCTGGCGCCAGCAATCCTCGTCGGCGACGACGTTGAAGGCGTTGGAGATGGCCAGACAGTGCGCCAGGCCCTGGCCGTTCAGATTGGTGTTGATCAGGGCCGTGGCGATGCCGACCTTCGAAAAGCCGATCCAGGCCGCCAGATATTCGATCCGGTTCGTCATCATCAGGGCGATGGTGTCGCTGCGGCGCAGGCCCCGGTTCTTGGCCCAGTGGCCGAAGCGGTTGGCCATGGCGTCCAGGTCGCGATAGGTCAGGGTGCGCTGACCGTCGTCGATAGCGATGTTGTCGGGGAATTTGTCGACCGCCTCCTCGAAGTCGTCGCAAACCAGGACATCGCTATCCAGTTGGATCGGCTTGATGCGCTTGAGCAGGCGGAACAGGCCGCGCGCGAACCGGACATCCCGACGGATATTCGCTACAAACCCCATACGCGCCGCAACTCCCATTATTCGTTATCCGCCCTATCCGGTGATGGACGATGGCGGGGCGTGCGGTCAACAGCCCGGTCCGCAAGGGCGCTGCGAACCCAGCCGATTGCCGCCAGCCGTGATCCATTTGTGCGGTTGACGCCGGGGAAATCCAGAGGCGCGCTGTGCTTTTTATCGCCGCAATTGGTCGATGCCGGATGCGTCGAGGCGCGCTCCCCCTGTCTCCGCCCAGCGAAAATGCGCGGATGTTCCGCTAGCGGTTCGGGCGCGGCGGCTGAAATTCTCACAGCCGGCGACAGTATCCATCGCTTGTCCCGTGCAGCGCCTTGGCGTTGTCAGATGGCGTTCGACGGAGACGCCCGGTGACGATCGCCACCCTGACCAGAAACCGCATCGCCCTGCCCGCCCCCACGCGCCTGACGCATCTTCAACGGCTGGAGGCCGAAAGCATCCACATCCTGCGCGAGGTGGCGGCCGAGGCCGAGCGCCCGGTCATGCTGTATTCGATCGGCAAGGATTCGGCCGTGATGCTGCATCTGGCCAAGAAGGCCTTCTATCCGTCCCGGCCGCCCTTCCCGCTGCTGCACGTCGATTCGACGTGGAAGTTCCGCGCCATGTACGCGATGCGCGAACGGGCGGCGGCCGATCTGGGCGTCGAACTTCTGGTGCATCGGAACCCCGAGGCCGTGGCGCGTGGGATCAACCCGTTCGACCACGGCTCGGCCCTGCATACCGACCTGTGGAAGACCGAGGGGCTGAAACAGGCCCTGTCCCTGCACGGCTTCGACGCGGCCTTCGGCGGCGCCCGGCGCGACGAGGAGAAGTCGCGGGCGAAGGAGCGGATATTCTCCTTCCGCACCGCCCAGCATCGCTGGGACCCGAAGAACCAGCGCCCCGAGCTCTGGCGGCTCTACAACACCCGCAAGCGGCCGGACGAGAGCATCCGCGTCTTCCCCATCTCCAACTGGACCGAGTTGGACGTCTGGCAATACATCCACCTGGAACAGATACCCATCGTGCCGCTCTATCTGGCCGCCAAGCGCCCCGTGGTCGAACGCGACGGCGCCCTGATCATGGTGGACGACGAGCGGTTCCGGCTGCGCCCCGGCGAGACGGCGCAGATGAGGTCCGTCCGCTTCCGCACCCTGGGCTGCTATCCCCTGACCGGGGCGGTCGAGAGCACGGCTGCGACCCTGCCCGAGGTGATCCAGGAAATGCTGTTGACCACCACCTCCGAGCGCCAGGGCCGGGTGATCGACCACGACCAGTCCGCCTCGATGGAGAGGAAGAAGCAGGACGGTTATTTCTGATGGCTCACCAATCCGACCTGATCGCGCGCGACATCGACGCCTATTTGGACGCTCACCGGCGCAAGAGCCTGCTGCGCTTCATCACCTGCGGCAGCGTGGACGACGGAAAGTCGACCCTGATCGGCCGGCTGCTCTACGATTCCAAGATGATCTTCGAGGATCAGATGGCGGCGCTGGAGTCGGACAGCCGCCGCGTCGGCACCCAGGGCGGCGACATCGACTTCGCCCTGCTGGTGGACGGCCTGGCCGCCGAGCGGGAACAGGGCATCACCATCGACGTGGCCTATCGCTTTTTCTCGACCGACCGGCGCAAATTCATCGTCGCCGACACGCCGGGCCATGAGCAGTACACCCGCAACATGGTCACAGGCGCCTCGACCGCCGACGCCGCCGTCATCCTGATCGACGCCCGGCGCGGCGTGCTGACCCAGACGCGGCGGCACGCCTATCTGGTCAGCCTGCTGGGCATCCGCCACGTGATCCTGGCGGTCAACAAGATGGACCTGAAGGGCTGGTCGCAGGCGGTGTTCGACGCGATCGTGGCGGACTTTCACGCCTTCGCCGGCCAGATCGGCCTGACGCGGTTCGACGCCATCCCCCTGTCGGCCCTGCGCGGCGACAACGTCACCGAGGCCAGCCCCCGCTCGCCCTGGTACGCCGGCCCGCCGCTGATGGGCCTGCTGGAAACGCTGGAGGTCGGCGACGATCTCCAGGCCGACCCGTTCCGCCTGCCGGTGCAATGGGTCAACCGGCCCGATCTCGACTTCCGCGGCTTTGCCGGCCAGATCGCCGCCGGGACCGTGCGGCCGGGCGATCCGGTGCGCGTCCTGCCGTCCGGAAAGACCTCGACGGTGGCCCGCATCGTCACCGCCGACGGCGACCTGGCCCAGGCCGTCGCCGGCCAGTCGATCACCCTGACCCTGGCCGACGAAATCGACGTCTCGCGCGGCGACGTCCTGGCCTCGGCCGACGCTCCGCCCGAAGCGGCCGACCAGTTCGAGGCGACGGTGGTCTGGATGGACGACGAGCCCCTGCTGCCCGGACGACCCTATCTGCTGAAACTGGGGGCGAAGCTGGTCGGGGCGACCATCACCGAGCCCAAGCACAAGGTGAACGTCAACACCCTGGAACAGCAGCCGGCCAAGCGATTGGAGCTGAACGAGATCGGGGTCTGCAACCTGTCGCTGGACGTCCCCGTCGCCTTCGCCCCCTACGTCCAGAACAAGGACCTGGGCGGCTTCATCCTGATCGACCGGATCTCGAACCGGACGGTGGGCGCGGGCCTGCTGAACTTCGCCCTGCGCCGCGCCCACAACATCCACTGGCAGGCCTTGTCGGTGGACAAGGCCGCGCGCGCCGCGATCAAGAACCAGCGCGGGCGGGTCGTCTGGCTGACCGGCCTGTCGGGCGCCGGCAAGTCGACCATCGCCGACCTGATCGAGAAGCGCCTGCACGCCGACGGCCGCCACACCTATCTGCTGGACGGCGACAACGTCCGTCACGGCCTGAACCGCGACCTGGGCTTTACGGAAGAGGACCGGGTCGAGAACATCCGCCGCGTGGCCGAGGTGTCGAAACTGATGGTCGACGCCGGCCTGATCGTCCTGGTCAGCTTCATTTCGCCCTTCCGGGCCGAACGCGGGATGGCCCGCGGCCTGCTGGACGAGGGCGAGTTCGTCGAGGTCCACGTCGACACCCCTCTGGCGGTTGCCGAGGCCCGCGATGTCAAGGGGCTGTATAGGAAGGCCCGCGCCGGCGAATTGAAGAATTTCACCGGCGTCGACAGCCCCTACGAGCCGCCGGAAAGCCCCGAGATCGTGGTCGACACCACCACCATGTCGGCGGAACAGGCGGCCGAACGGATCGTCGCCTGGCTGAACGGCCGCTTCTGGAACGAGGACTTCAGCATCTGACGCGGGGCATCGCAGTCCTCGCGCGGGAGCTTGGCTGTTTGCGGCGGGCTTCGGGACCGACATCCCTTCCGATCCAACCGGGCCTGTCCGCCGGATCGCCCCGCCTCGCTGGACCTGGAGCGGGCAGCGGGAATCGAACCCGCACGAAAAGCTTGGGAAGCTTTCAGGCTACCACTACATCATGCCCGCGATGGCCTGGACGGGGTCTAGCTCATGGCCGATCCGGGCTCAAGGCCGGCGTGGCGGCCGCGGCGTTCTCGCGCGCATAGCGCTGGGCGATCAGAGTGCAGGCGAACAGCTGAATCTGGTGGAACAGCATGATCGGCAGGACGATCAGCGGCACGGCGTGACCGGCGAACAGGATGCCGGCCATCGGTATGCCGGTCGCCATGCTTTTCTTGGAACCGCAGAACAGGATGACGATCCGATCCGGTTTTTCGAACCGCAACAGCCGCCCGGCCGCCAGCGTCAGGCTCAGCACCACGGCCAGAAGGGCGATGTTCAGCCCGACCACCTTCGCCAGGTCGGCCGGCGCGACTTGGGACCAGACGCCGGCGACCACGCCCTCGCTGAAGGCCGCATAGACGATCAGCAGGATCGAGCCGCGATCCACCAGGCCGGTCAGCCTGGCGCGGCGGCCCAGCCAATCCTTGAGCAGCGGACGGCATATCTGTCCCACGGCGAAGGGCGCCAAGATCTGCAGGCCGATGTCCAGGATGGATTGCAGATGAATCCCGCCCCCTGCGCCCCCGATCATCAGGCCGACCAAAAGCGGCGTGACGATCACGCCCAAAAGGTTCGACAGGCTGGCGCTGGTCAAGGCGCCGGCGACATTGCCGCCGGCGATGGAGGTGAAGGCGATGGACGACTGCACCGTGGACGGCAGCAGGCACAGATACAGCATTCCGGTCAGCAGGTCCGGCTGCAGCGATCCGCGCATCAGGAAGACCAGGCCCAGCCCCAGCAGCGGAAACAGGACGAAAGTGCTGAGCAGGACCGCGCCCTGGAGCCGCCAGTGCATCAGGCCCGCACCGATGGCCGCCGGCGACATCCGCGCGCCATACAGAAAGAACAGCAGGGCGATGGCCGCCGTGACCACCCCCTCCATCACTTCGGCCGCCTGTCCGCGCGCCGGCAGGATCGCCGCCAGCGCCACCATGCCGACCAGGGCCAGAAGATAGCGGTCGATCGGCAGGCGGCTCAAAAAACGAAGCATGGAGGACTCAAGACTGCGGCGGCGGACCCCACGATAGGGCGCGCCGCCGCCGATTGGGAACCCGGCTCGGGATCAGGCTCCGGCCCGGTTCCTGACCAGATCGTCCACCACCGACGGATCGGCCAGGGTCGAGGTGTCGCCCAGCGAGCCGATCTCGTTTTCGGCGATCTTGCGCAGGATGCGGCGCATGATCTTGCCCGAGCGGGTCTTGGGCAGGCCCGGCGCCCACTGGATCACGTCGGGCGCGGCGATGGGGCCGATTTCCTGGCGCACATGGGCGATCAGTTCGCGCCGCAGGTCCTCGGTGATCTCCACGCCCTTCCTGAGGGTGACATAGGCGTAGATGCCCTGGCCCTTGATGTCGTGGGGATAGCCGACGACCGCCGCTTCGGAGACGATGTCGTGCAGCACCAGGGCGCTTTCGATCTCGGCGGTGCCCATGCGGTGGCCCGAGACGTTGATGACGTCGTCCACCCTCCCGGTGATCCAGTAATAGCCGTCCTCGTCCCGACGGCAGCCGTCGCCGGTGAAGTAGCGGCCCGGATAGGTCGAGAAATAGGTGTCGAAAAACCGCTGGTCGTCGCCATAGACGGTGCGCATCTGGCCGGGCCAGCTGTCGGTGATGCACAGATTGCCCGACACGGCGCCCTCCAGAGGCTGGCCCTCGGCGTCCACGATCTGAAGCTCGACGCCGGGCAGGGGCAGGGTGGCCGAACCCGGCTTCAGGTCCGTCGCGCCCGGAAGCGGCGTGATCAGATGGCCGCCCGTCTCGGTCTGCCACCAGGTGTCCACGATGGGGCAGCGGCCGTCGCCGACGACCTCGTGATACCAGCGCCAGGCCTCGGGATTGATCGGCTCGCCGACGGTGCCGAGAATGCGCAGCGACTTGCGCGACGTGGCCTTCACCGGAGCGTCGCCTTCCCGCATCAGCGCGCGCAGGGCCGTGGGGGCGGTGTAGAAGATTTCGACCTTGTGCTTGTCCACCACCTGCCAGAAGCGGCTGGAGTCGGGATAGTTGGGCACGCCCTCGAACATCAGGGTCGTGGCGGCGTTCGCCAGAGGCCCATAGACCAGATAGCTGTGGCCCGTGACCCAGCCCACGTCGGCGGTGCACCAGAAGACCTCGCCGGTGCGGTAGTCGAAGGTCAATTCGTGGGTCCAGGCGGCCCAGAACAGGTATCCGCCCGTGGTGTGCAGCACGCCCTTGGGCTTTCCGGTCGAACCCGAGGTGTAGAGGATGAACAGCGGGTCTTCGGCGTTCATCGGCTCGGGCGGGCAGTCCGCGCTGACCTTGGCCGCCTCCAGACCATAGTCGAAGTCGCGGCCCTCGGTCATCGGCACGTCGCGGCCGGTGCGGCGTACGACCAGGACGGCATCCACCTTCACCTTCTTCAGCGCCTCGTCGACATTGGCCTTCAGCGGCACATGCTTGCCGCCGCGCAGGCCCTCGTCGGCGGTGATGATCAGGTTGGAGCCGCAGTCCTCGATCCGGCCGCACAAGCTGTCGGGCGAAAAGCCGCCGAACACCACCGAATGCACCGCCCCGATGCGCGCGCAGGCCAGCATGGCGTAGGCGGCCTCGGGGATCATGGGCAGATACAGGGTGATCCGGTCGCCCTTCTTGGCCCCGTGCGCCTTCAGCACATTGGCCATGCGGCAGACTTCGGCATGCAGCTCGCCATAGGTGATGCGGCGGCTGTCGCCCGGGTCGTCGCCTTCCCAGATGATCGCCGTCTCGTCCTTCCTGTGGGGCAGGTGACGGTCGATGCAGTTGGCCGAAACGTTCAGGACGCCGTCCTCGAACCAGCGGATGCGGAAATCCTCCTTCTTGAAGGAGACGTCCTTGATCCTGGTCGGGGGCGTGATCCAGTCCAGACGCCTGGCCTGTTCGGCCCAGAAGGCGTCCGGGGTCTCGCGTGCGGCGATCCGCGCGGCCTCGTAGGCCTCCCGGTTCATATGGGCCTTGGCGGCCCAGTCGGCGGGGACGGGATAGAGGTCGAGATCAGGCACGAAAGGCGTCTCCGGCGGAAATCAGAATCCGTATTTGGCGAACAGGATCAGGCGGGTCAGGTCGCCGCTGGCGCCGGTCTCGATCTCGCGGTCCGCAAACATCAGTTCGGCGCCCACGTCGAAGGCCGTGACGGGCGACCAGATCAAATTGGCGTGGATGCTTTGCGCCGAACGGTTCGCGCTCAGGCCGGTGAAGCGGGTGTCGTTGTCCACATTCTGGCCCGACCAGATCAGGCTGGAGCGCCAGCCAGGCGCCCAGACGTGGCGATAGGCGGCGAAGCCGGCGACCACGCCGATGGCGTCCAGTTCGCCCGAGGCGTCCAGCACGGCGTCGTTCGAGAAATTCAGACCGACATAGCGGCCGATCCCCTCGCCCCCCGTCACCATCAGGCGAAGGTCGTCCTTGGACCCGACCTTGATCTTGGTCGAAGCCGACAGGCCCCAGCCGGTCGCGGTGGAATCGATATTGCTCGCCGGATTCTGATATTTCAGCTGGCGCAGCAGGCCGGCGAACTGGAGATCGCCCCATGGCCTGGACACGGCGTAGCGGGCGGTGAAGTCCGGCAGGCTGTTGTCGTCGGCGACCACGCGCGTTCCGCCGCCGAACGGGGTCACGGTTGTCTCGGGATTCTCGACCGAGACCGAGAAGGGACCGCGCGTATAGCGGACCTGAACCTGACGGGCGAACACAGTGCCTTCGGCCGCGCCGATGAAGTCGGCCGATTCCGGCAGGACGGCGGTGTTCTGGAAGTTGGTCCACTCCTGACCGATCAGCCAGTTGTCGATGGTGATGAAGGCGCGGCGCAGAGCCGGATTGGCCGGGCTGGTGGTGCGCTGGTCGCCTGCGCCGGGCAGGGTCTGGAAGTCCATCTCCATCCGGGTGCCGATCTTGTGGCCCCCGACTATGCCGTCGGTGGTCAGCCAGAACCGGGTCTGGCGGGCGTTGAAGTCGGTCGCCGTATCCTCGTCGGCGCCGCCGATCGGGATCGAGCCGGGGATGTGGAATTCACGAAGCGAGTCGCCATTGGCCGGATCCCCGCCGGAATAGCGGGTGGCGTAGGCGTCGACCTTGACGAAACCGCCGAACTTGACCGTGTGATCGCCGATGCGGAAGCCTTCGCTCAACGAGGCGGGGGCGGCGGTCTGCTGCACCGGGGCGGGGGCCGGATTCGCTGGGCGGGTCTCCAGGCGAATGATGTCCTGGGCCTGGGCGGCCTGCTGGGTGCGGGCGGCGACGACCTCGCCCTTCAGGGCGTTCAGCTCGGCCTCCAGCTGAGCGATCCGAGCCTCCAGCGCCGCCTGGCTGGACTGGGCGGAGGCGATGTCGGGCGCGCACAGCAGAGCGGCCGAGGCGGCGCCGGCCGAAAGGACCGCCGATAGACGTGACTTGATCATGATGAAAATCCTCCCGCGCCCGTCTTATCGCGTGCGTCCCTATGAAAACCTTTCCGCCTGGGGGTCCGGCTGACCATTGGCCATTCGTCTAATTTCGACCAAAGTCGAACCGCGGCATGATAGGGCTGATGTGGCCGCCTAGACGCCGCGCGGGAAATCCCAAGGGAAGGACGCCTATGGATCGCATCGTCGTCGCCGACGACCATCCGCTGTTCCGCGCCGCCCTGCGTTCGGCGGTCGACAAGGCCGCGCCGGGGGCCGAGGTGATCGAATGCGCCAGCCTGGGCGAGGCGCGGGCCGCCTTGCAGGCGGGGCCGACGGACCTGCTGCTGCTGGACCTCAAGCTGTCGGACAGCGAGGGGATGGCGGGCCTTGCCACGGTTCGGGCCGAGCATCCGGCGGCCCCGGTCGCGGTCGTGTCGGCCAGCGAGGATGCGCCGGTGGTGCGAAACGCCTTGGGTCTGGGCGCGGCCGGCTTCATCCCCAA
This sequence comes from Brevundimonas sp. D3-1P, assembly GCF_055809335.1. Classification (NCBI taxonomy): domain Bacteria; kingdom Pseudomonadati; phylum Pseudomonadota; class Alphaproteobacteria; order Caulobacterales; family Caulobacteraceae; genus Brevundimonas; species Brevundimonas sp. D3-1P. Next base: position 2,822,489 of record NZ_CM147908.1, on the reverse strand, counting down.
GTCCACCGCCCTGCCGCAGATGGTCGAGGCCATCGCCGCCATCCTGGCTGGCGACACCTGGGCGCCGGACGTGCCCGAGGCCGAGGACGACGACCTGGCCGAACGGGTGGCCAGCCTGACCCCCTCGCAGCTGCGCATCCTAGAAGGGCTGAAAGCCGGGCGGCTGAACAAGCAGATCGCCTTCGACCTGGGGGTGTCCGAGGCCACCATCAAGGCGCACCTGACCAGCGTCTTCCGCAAGCTGGGCGTCCACAACCGGACCCAGGCGGTGATCCTGGCCAAGCAGATGGACCCGGCGGGATAGACCCAGTCCTTGTCGTCATACCAGGGCGTCCGAAGGGTGACGCGAGACGGAGAGCGATGAACGCAGATCCAACCTAGCTGGACAGAAACGCTTTCAGGGCCGCCGGCCGGATCGGCTTTGGCAACAGGACTGCGCCGGCCGCCGCGGCCTGTTCGTTCAGGCCGTCGCGGGTGTCGGCCGTGACCAGGGCGATGCGGCGAACCCCCAGCGGCCGCAGCCAGTCGATCACGGCGAACCCTTCCGGCCCATCGCCCAGGTGAAGATCAACTACGGCGGCGTCGAACGGCCCCTTGGCCGCCCTGGCCGCTTCGACGCTGGACGTCAGGGTAGGACGCGCGCCCCAGCGTGTCAGAAGCGCGTTCAACGCATCCAGGATCACCGGCTCATTGTCCACGCACAACACCCGAAGACCCGCCAGCGGCAAACGCACGTCGCGCAACGGCGCGGCTTCGGTCGTCACGTCCGGGGCGCAGCGGGGCAGGACGATGCGGAAGGTGGTGCCGCGTCCGACTTCCGACTCCAGCGACAGCGGATGGCCCAGCAGGCTGGAAAGGCGTTTGACGATGGCCAGGCCCAGCCCCGCGCCGGGTTCGTCCACCGCCGCGCCAGGCAGGCGCACGAACTCGTCGAAGACGGTCTTCTGCTGGGCCCTGGGGATGCCGCGCCCTGTGTCGCAGACGAACACACGCGCTGTCTCGCCTTGCCTGAGCACGCCTACCAGGACCCGGCCCCGGTCGGTGTAGCGGATGGCGTTGCCCACCAGATTCTGCAGCATGGACCGCAGCAGATCGCGGTCCGACGTCACCCATAGCCGCGTCGGAGAAAGCGTCAGGCGCAGGCCCTTGGCCTCGGCCACGGGGGCGAACTCGCGCCGCAGATCGTCGAACAGGGCCCCCAGGGACAGCTGCGCCACATTCGTCCGCACCCCGCCGGCCTCCAGCTTCGACAGGTTCAGCAGGGCGGTCAGCAGGCGGTGGGCGCTGTCGATGGCGCGGTCGGCGTTGACGGCCAGGGTGCGGCTCGTCGGCTCGGACAGCGCCGGCTCCTCCTTCAGCGCCGCGATGAACAGGCGCGCGGCGTGCAGGGGCTGCAGCAGATCGTGGCTGGCGGCGGCCAGAAAGCGGGTCTTGGACGCCGTGGCGTCCTCGGCCAGCCGCCGGGCCTCGTCCAACCGCGCGGTGCGGTCGGCGACGCGGGCCTCCAGCCGCTCGTTGGCCTCTTCCAGCTGGCGCGCGGCGCGGCGCAGGGCGGTGATGTCGGTATAGCTGGTGGCGTAGCCGCCGCCGGGGATGGGCGCGCCGGACGAGCGCAACACCCGACCGTCGGGCTGCTCGCGTTCATGGTCGTGGGGGATGCGCCGGCTCAGAGCCTCCAGCCGTCGCTCGACCCAGGCTTCGATGTCGTCGGGGCTCTCGCCGCGCTCGGCGTTCAGGCGATAGATGGTGGCGATGGGCAGGCCGACGTGGACGAAGCCGACCGGCAGGTCGAACATGGCGACATAGCGCCGGTTCCAGGCGGTGACGCGCAGGTCTTCGTCCACCACGATCACGCCCTGGTCGATGTTGTCCAGCGTGGTCTGCAACAGGTCGCGGTTGAACTGGACCGCCTGGGAGGCCTCGTCCAGCATCCGCACCACGTCCTCGGGCGCGCGGCCGACCCCGGCCAGGGCGGCGGCGATGACCCGCCGCGCCGACGCCGCGCCGATGGCGCCGGCCAGCATCCGCTCCGCCGCCCGCGCCAGGGCCGCATCGGCCGGGTCGGCGTCGCGTAGCCGGACGGCCGTCTCGCGCCCCCAGGCGGAAAAGGCTCGCTCGGCCCGCTCGTCGCCGATGAAGCGGGCGACCAGGGCGCGCAGGTCGCCGACCGAGGCCCCGGACGGCGCGGGCCGGGCCTCCATCCAGTCCGGCCCCAGCCGATCCACGAAGGCGCGCGCCTGAACCCGGTCGATCAGTCGGGGCCGCGCGAACCGCGACACCCCGACATAGGCCGCCAGGTTCAGCCCCAGGCTGACGAAGACCCCAAGGGCCAGCGGATCCTTGATCCCCAGCATGACGTGGATATGCCACGCCGCGCCGGGGGCCAGTTGCGGCAGGGCCAGCATGACGATCCACACCAGGACGCCCACCGCCATGCCCGCCAGGGCGCCCTGGGCGTGCCCGCCCCGCCACAGGACGGCGCCGAACAGGGCGGGCGCCAGTTGGGACATGGCGGCGAAGGACACCAGCCCCATGGCCGCCAGGCCGCGCGACTGGTCCGTCGCCTGATAATACAGCCAGGCCAGCAGCAGGACGGCCACGATGGCCCCGCGCCGCACCTGCAGGATGACGCCCGCCATGTCCGAGGCGTCGCCGCGCACCCGCCAGCGGTCGCGCGCCAGGAACGGCAGGATCAGGCTGTTGGACACCATGGCCGACAGGGCCACCGCCTCCACGATCACCATGGCCGTCGCGGCCGAGAAGCCGCCGACGAAGACGATGGCGGTCAGCAGCGGCTCGCCGCGCTGGAACGGCAGGGCCAGCACCAGCAGGTCGGGGTTCACGGTCGGCGCGAACAGGGCGCCCGCCGCCACCAGCGGCAGGACCGCCAGACTGGTCAGCAGCAGATAGAGGGGGAATATCCAGCGGGCGCGTCTCACGTCCGACGGCTGGGCGCCCTCCACGAAGGCGACGTGAAATTGGCGCGGCAGGCAGAAGATGGCCAGCGTCGACAAGACAGTGATGGCGGTGAAGCGCGGGGTGACGTCCGGCAAGGCGCCCAGCGCCCCCAGCCCCTCGACGACGCGCGGCGGCGATCCCTGGTTCACCAGCAGCGCCAGGGCGAAGACGGCGACGAACAGAAGGGCGCCCAGCTTGACCATCGATTCCAGGCCGATGGCCTGGATCAGGCCGCGATTATGCTCGGTCAGATCGGGCCGGCGCGCGCCGAACAGGATGGCGAAGAAGGCCAGGACCCCGGCCAGGACCAGCACCGTCAGCCGTTCCGACCCCGCGACCGGCGTGCCCGCCGTCAGCAGTTCGCCCGCCATCGACAGGGATTTCAGCTGCAAGGCGATATAGGGCAGCGAGCCCAGGATGGCGACGACGGTGACGGCCGCGCCCAGGGTCTGGCTCTTGCCGTAGCGGGAGGCGACGAAATCGGCCATGGAGCCGACGTTCTCGCGCCGGGCCGCCGCCGCGATGCGCCGCCACAGCGGAAACAGCAGGGTCAGGCCGATGATCGGCCCGATATAGATGGGCAGATACTCCCACCCGTCGCGCGCGGCCGTGCCCACCGCCCCGTAATAGGTCCAGGAGGTGCAATAGATGGCCAGCGACAGCGCGTAGATCGACGGACCCAGCCCCTTGCCGCGCGCCCTTGCCGCCGGTCGTTCCTGATGCCAGGCGACGGCGAACAGCACCGCCATATAGGCGGCGACCAGGCCGAGGATCGTCAGGCTGAACATGACAGGCATCTGAACCGGCGTCGGGGTTTTCACAAGCGAAAGGCGGGCCGTCTCGCGACGACCCGCCTCACCGTTGCGCCTGAAAGCAGGATCAGGCGTTCAGATCGACGTCCTTGCCTTCCTTGACCAGCAGGAAGCCCAGGACGACCGTCCCCAGGGCCACCACGATCGGGTACCAGAGGCCGGAGTAGATATTGCCCGTCGCCGCCACGATGGCGAAGGCGGTGGTCGGCAGGAAGCCGCCGAACCAGCCGTTGCCGATGTGATAAGGCAGGGACATGGAGGTGTAGCGGATGTTGGTCGGGAACATCTCGACCAGGGCAGCCGCGATCGGTCCGTAGACCATGGTCACATAGAAGCCGAGGATGAACAGGATCAGCACCACCATCGGCTTGTTGACCAGGGCGCTGTCGGCCTTGGCCGGATAGCCGGCTGCGGTCAGGGCCTCGCCCAGGCCGGCGTCCCAGGTCTTCTTCTGTGCGGCGAAGTCGGCCGGGGCCATGGCGTCGCCTCGGAAACTGGGGATGACGACCTGATCGCCGATGCGGACCTGGGCCACCGTCCCGGCGGGCGCCGCCTGGTTGGTGTAGGTCACGCCCGCCTTGGCCAGGTAGGATTTGGCGACGTCGCAGGAGTGGTTGAACACCGTCTTGCCCACGGGGTCGAACTGCAGATTGCAGTCGGCCGGATCGGCGTAGACCACGACCGGCGCCGAGGCGGCGGCGGCGGCCAGGCGCGGGTTGGCGGCCTGGGTCAGGGCGTTGAACAGCGGGAAATAGGTCAGGGCCGCGATCAGGCAGCCGGCCAGGATGATCGGCTTGCGCCCCACCTTGTCGGACAGCCATCCCCAGAAGATGAAGAAGGGCGAGGCGGCCAGAAGCGCGATGGTCAGCAGGACATAGACCAGGGTGGCATCGACCTTCATGACCCGCTCCAGGAAGAACAGGGCGTAGAACTGGCCGGTGTACCAGATAACGGCCTGGCCTGCGGTCAGCCCCAGCAGGGCGATCAGCACCAGCTTCAGGTTCGGCCATTTGCCGAAGCTGTCCTTCAGCGGGGTCTTGGAGCCCTTGCCCTCGGCCTTCATCCGCTTGAACGACGGGCTTTCGGCCAGCTTCAGGCGGATCCACAGGGATACGCCCAGCAGCAGGATCGAGACCAGGAACGGAATGCGCCAGCCCCAGGCGGCGAAGGCTTCCTCGCCCACGGTGTAGCGGACGCTGAGGATCACCAGCAGGCTCAGCACCAGGCCGGCGGTCGCGGTGATCTGGATGAAGGAGGTGTAATAGCCGCGCTTCTTCCGCGGCGCATGCTCGGCGACATAGGTGGCGGCGCCGCCGTATTCGCCGCCCAGGGCCAGGCCCTGGATCAGGCGCATCAGAACCAGGATGATCGGCGCCGCGATGCCGATGACCGCATAGGGCGGCAGAAGACCGACCACGAAGGTCGACAGCCCCATCAGGAGCATCGTCACCAGGAAGGTGTTCTTGCGTCCCCAAAGGTCGCCCAGCCGCCCGAAGACCACGGCGCCGAAGGGCCGCACCGCGAACCCGGCGGCGAACGCCATCAGGGCGAAGATATAGCCGGTCGTCTCGTTGACGCCCGAGAAGAACTGGACGGTGATGATGGCCGCCAGCGAGCCGTAAAGATAGAAGTCGTACCACTCGATGACGGTGCCGACCGAAGAGGCGAGGATGACCAGCCGATCGCTGCGATCGACCTTGCGCTCCCCGTCCCCGGACGCAATTGAAGCGTCGGTTGCCATGATCCATTTCCTCCCAAGTCGCCGTTATCGGCCGTTCTGCACATCCTTCGGGATGCGTGGACCCCGACATTGACCGAGAGGGCCGCGGCTGGAGAGAGCGACTTTGGTCGAGGATCGATGGTCGCCCAAGGCGACGCGGCCAGGCGAAAACGATCAGCCGTCGATGGAGACGACCGGCCCCAGTTCGGGCTGCGGCTGGCCACGACGCGCGCTGCGTCGCTTCAGCCAGGCGCGGATGCGGGTCTGGATCGGATTGTCGACGGCGAAATGGAAGGCGAAAGCGAAGGCGACCGCCGCCAGGACGCCCAGGACCCACAACCCCCATTGCGCGCCGACGGGCAGGGCGAACTTGGCCGCAAGCGCGTTGACGACGCCGAACCAGGCGATGCGGACCACCTCGTTGGTGATGAACATGGAGAAGGACGCCATGGCGGCCGTCTCCACCAGCTTTGAAGGCTTCTTCACCGGCGCGGCGCCGGCCGCCAGGATGATGACGGAGATCAGGGCCAGGGCGATCAGGGCGTGCTTGTCGTGAAGCTCGAGCGCGAAGAAGCCGACAGCGGCCAGCACGCCCGCCCAGCCCGCCAGCCGCGGCGCGATCCAGACCTTCTGCGCGAACCAGGCCAGGCACATTCCCAGGAAGAACAGCGGCAGGGCGCGGATGATGCCGTAGCGCATCGGCATTTGATAGACGGGATAGCCCAGGAACGACCAGCACAGCTGGTTGGCGATCAGATAGACGCCGACGCCGACGGCCAGGGCCGACCATGGCCCCAGCCGCATCAGGCCGCGAATGATCCAGGGAAAGGCCAGATAGCAGCCGATCAGGGCCGAGATCGACCAGGTCGGGGCGTTCCAGCCCAGGCCGCCGTGCACGCCATAGGACTGCAGCAACAGCAGTTGCGCGGGCAGTTGGTCCCAGGCGAACCATTCGGGATTGCGCGGCGGCGCGCCGGCGGCGGTCGCCAGCAGCACCAGCCCGACCAGCGACAGACCCATGATCAGGTGGGCGGGGACCACGCGCAGGAACCGCTTCAGGAAGAAGTCGCCCGGCGACATCCGCCCCTTGTCCACAGCCGCGCCATAGACGCGCATCAGCACATAGCCGCTGTCGATCAGGAAGAAGTTGGTCAGCAGGAAGCCGCCGCGCTCGAAGATCGGATTGACCAGATGCGCCAGGGGCGCAGGGCCGGCCGCCTGGAAATGGTGCAGGATGATCAGGAAGGCGACGATGAACCGCAGCGCGTCCAGCCAGCCGCCGCGCGCGATCCGAACTGTCTCATTGCGGGTCGAAAACAGGGACCAGGGCATCGCAAACACCTCCTCCTCGCCGCTCAGCCGCAAAAGCCGGGCCAAGAGGGCGGCGTTCGAGCGACTTAGCTGCGAACGAGGCGCAGGAATTCCTCTCGGGTCCGGGGGTCGTCGCGCACCACGCCGATCAGGTGGCTGGTCGACAGGCTGGCGCCCGGCGCATTGACCCCGCGCAGGGTCATGCAGCTGTGCTCGGCCTCGATGACCACGCCGACGCCGTGGGGGCGCAGGACGGTCTGGATGGCTTCGGCGATCTCGGAGGTCATCTTCTCCTGGATCTGAAGACGCCGCGCGAAGCCGCGCACCACACGCGCCAGCTTGGAGATGCCCACGACCCGGTCGGTCGGCAGATAGGCGACGTGCGCCTTGCCCACCACGGGCAGCATATGATGTTCGCAGAAGCTGACGAAACGGATGTCCTTCAGCACCACCAGCTGGTCGTAACCGCCCGTCTCCTCGAAGGTCTTCTCGAGATAGGACAGGGGATCGACCTCATAGCCTTGGAACAGCTCGCGGTAGCTCCGGGCCACGCGGGCGGGCGTCTCCAGCAGCCCCTCCCGGTCGGGATCGTCGCCGGCCCATTCGATCAGGGTGCGAACGGCGGCCTCGGCTTCGGCCTGGGTGATCTTGGAGGAGCGGGCGTCTGTCATGGCGGCCTACATAGCGGGGCGGATGCGCGAAGGGGAGGCCCCCGTCGCCGAAGAGGATGTTAGCGGCCCGTTAACCATCCTCCCGGCATTTTCTGCCCAGTATCTGTTGGAGCACAGGCCGATGAACGGCGCGGAAGTTCTGGACGTCGGGCGCGACGCCATCTGGCTGACGATCCAGCTGTGCCTGCCGGTCCTGCTGGTCGGGCTGGTGGTCGGCGTGGTGATCGGCCTGTTCCAGGCCCTGACGCAGATCCAGGAACAGACCCTGATCTATGCGCCCAAGATCATCGCCATTTTCGTCAGCCTGATCCTGTTCCTGCCGCTGATGGGGGCCTTGCTGGGCGGCTTCATGCGTCAGATCGCGGCCCGCATCGCGGGAATGTAGGTGGAGGCTTACGCCACCGCCGATCAGGTCTGGGCCGGGGGGCTGATCTTCGCCCGGATCGCGGCGATCCTGATGCTGATCCCCGGCTTCGGCGAGGCCTATGTGCCGCCGCGCGTACGGCTGTCGCTAGCCCTGGTCATCAGCCTGGCGCTATGGCCGGTGGTGCGCGGCGCCCTGCCGGGCCTGCCCGACAGCCTGGGCCTGATGGTCGGGTGGATCATCCGCGAGGTGGTCGTCGGGTTGATGATCGGCCTGCTGCTGCGAATGTTCATGACCGCCCTGTCGACGGCGGGCGAGATCGTCTCGCTGCAGACCACGCTCAGCTTCGCCCAGACCGCCAATCCGATGCAGGCCCAGCCGGGCACGACGATCGCCGCCTTCCTGACCCTGCTGGGGGTGACGCTGCTGTTCGCCACCGACACCCATCACCTGTTCATCGCCGGCATGGTGGGCTCCTATCAGCTGATCGCTCCGGCCAAGCCGCTGATGATGGCGGACTTCACCCAGATGGCGGTCCGCACCCTGGGCGACAGCTTCATGCTGGGGGTCCAGCTGGCGGCGCCGGTCCTGGTGTTCGCCCTGATCTTCAACCTCGCCTCGGGCCTGGTGGCGCGGGTCATGCCGGCCTTTCAGGTCTATTTCGCCGCCGCCCCGCTCAGCGTGATCCTGGGCCTGTCGATCTTCGCGCTCAGCCTGGGCGCGCTGGGCACGGTCTTCATCGACCGCTACCGTCGTCTGGCGGAGTATTTCGTGTTCGGAGGCCCCGGTGGCTGAAGGCGCCGATCCCGAATCGAAAACCGAAGAGGCGACCCCGCGAAAGCTTGAGGACGCCCGAAAGAAGGGCGACGTCGCCAAGTCGCCCGACATCGCCCAGGTCCTGTCCCTGGCCGGGGCGGCGGCGGTGATCTTGACGACCGGGGGCTGGTTCGCCTCCTCCATCGCCGAACAGATGCTGCCCTTCATCGCCGCCCCGCATCAGATGCTGGGCACGCTGAACTCGGGCGCGGGCAATCAGATCATGGTGCGCGCGGTCTGGGCGGCGGCGCCGTTCCTGGGCGCGGTCATGCTGGCCACCATCATCGGCGGGGCCGGCGGCAATCTGGCGCAGTCGGGCCTGATCTTCACCGCCGAGAAGCTGAAGCCCAAATGGTCTTCGGTCAGCCCGTTGCAGGGATTCAAACGCATCTTCGGTCCCGACGGCCTGGCCCAGTTCGTCAAGACGCTGCTGAAGCTGGCGGCCGTCTGCGTGGTCTGCTGGATGGTGTTGAAGCCCCATGCGCGAGAATTCGAGAACCTGGTCGCGGTCAGTCCCCTGGCCATGCTGCCGCTGGCGCGCGACATGGCCATCTCGCTGTTCGTGGCCGCCATCATCCTGTTGGGCGCCACGGCCGGCGCGGACTTCCTGTGGCAGAAGATGCGCTTCGCCAAGCGGATGCGGATGACCAAGGAAGAGCTGAAGGAAGACTTCAAACAGTCCGAGGGCGATCCCCACGTCAAGGCCAAGCTGAAGCAGATCCGCATGCAGCGCAGCCGCCAGCGGATGATGGCCAATGTGCCCAAGGCCACCGTGATCGTGACCAACCCGACCCACTATTCGGTCGCCCTGCGCTACGAACCCGATCAGGGCGACGGCGCGCCGATCTGCGTGGCCAAGGGCGTCGACGCCCTGGCCCTGCGCATCCGCGAGGTCGCGACCGAGCACGGCGTACCCATCGTCGAGAACGTGCCCCTGGCCCGCGCCCTCTACGCCACGGTCGAGGTGGACGAAGTCATTCCGCGCGAACATTTCGACGCCGCCGCCAAGATCATCGGGTTCGTCTTCCAGTCCCGGGCGCGTCGATGAGGGCGCGCCGGTAAGGGTGCGTCAGGATTTGAGCGTATGATCGAACCGTTGATTCGCGAGGCTGTATGACGTCCACCCGGCGCCCATCGTTCGATCTTTTGTCGGCCGTGATGGCGTTCGGCGTCGTGACGGCGATCGCGGCCCTGGCCTATCCGGCGTTCCGCGGCAATCCGACCTCGGCGCCGGGGCTTGTGCTGATCCTGACCGTCGGGGCGATCGCCTTGATCGGCCTGTTCGGTTTTCGGCGGGCGACCAACGTCAGGCCCAGCAGCGACGCCGCCATCGAGGTGCTGGACGCCATGGCCGAGCCGGCGGCCCTGGTGTGGGATTCGGGTCAGATCCTGGCCTTCAACGCCGCCTGGGCCGAGGCGAACGGCGCGACCAACGCCCTGCCCCGCGGCAAGTCGGCCCAGGCCCTTTACATGGCCTTCGCCCAGGCGCGAAAGGGCGAGCCTGGCCGCGCCATCGTCATGATCGGCCAGCGCGAGGTCGAGGTGGTCATCGGCCGGGCTGGCGAGGGGCGGTTCCTGATGCGCGCGGCCCCCGACGCCGTCCTGCCCATCGCCGCCGCCCCCCTCCCCGCCCTGGTCCATTCCTCGGCGGCGGCCGCGACCGGAGAGGCGCGCGCCATGGCCGCCGGCGCGCCGTTCGGCTCGGCCGTCATCGCCGGCGACGACCTGTTCGCCGGCCGCGCGCAAGAGGCCAATCCGGCGCTGGCGGTGCTGACCGGCCCGGCCGCCGCCCGCGACGCCGCCTTCGGCGACCTGTTCGACCCGTCCGGCGTGGCCGAGGCGCGGGCCAAGCTGGCGGCCGGATCGTCCGGCCCCATCGAACTGGTCGCACGCGCCTATCCCGACAAGATGCTGCATCTCTATGTGGCGCCCGAGGGCGAGCGCCGCCGCATCTGGCTGTTCGACGTCTCGGCCCAGAAGTCGATGGAGCTTCAGCTCAACCAGGCCCAGAAGATGCAGGCCGTGGGCCAGCTGGCCGGAGGCGTGGCGCACGACTTCAACAACCTGCTGACGGCGATCCAGCTTCAGCTGTCGGGCCTTCTGGAACGGCACCCGGTGGGCGATCCGTCCTACGAGGGGCTGAACGAAATCCGCCAGACGGCCATCCGCGCCGCAGACCTGGTGCGCAAGCTGCTGGCCTTCTCGCGCAAGTCCACGGTGCGACGCGAACGGCTGGACCTGGGCGAACTGGTCGGCGAGTTCGCCATCCTGTTGCGCCGCCTACTGCGCGAGGACGTGCGGCTGGAGACCGACTACGGCCGCGACCTGCCGGTCGTCCTGGCCGACAAGAGCCAGTTGGAGACGGCGGTGATGAACCTGGCCGTCAACGCCCGCGACGCCATGCGCGGGGTGGTCGAGCCGGGGGCAGGCGTCGTGACCATCGCAACCCGGCGCCTGACCGCCGAGGAAGCGCGCGCCCTGGGCTGGGCCGAAGCCCCCACCAGCGAGGTCGCCTTGATCGAGGTGTCCGACACCGGCCCCGGCGTGCCGCCAGAACTGCTGGACAAGATTTTCGAGCCCTTCTTCACCACCAAGGCGGTCAACGAGGGCACAGGGATGGGGCTGGCCACCGTCTATGGCATCGCCCAGCAGGCCGGCGGGCATGTCGCGGTCAGCAATGTGGAAGGCGCCGGGGCGGCGTTTCGTCTTTTCCTGCCGGCTGCAGGCGAGGCCGAGCTTGCCGAGGTTCAGCCGGTCGAGGTCAAGGCCAAGGCGCCGCGCGACCTGTCGGGCGCGGGCCGCATCCTGTTCGTCGAGGACGAGGACGCCGTGCGCGGCATCGCCGCCCGCCTGCTGCGCCAGCGCGGCTACGAGGTGATCGAGGCGGCGGACGGCGAGGAGGCCCTGCTGCTGGCCGAAGAACACACCGGCCAGATCGACATGATGATCTCCGACGTCATCATGCCCGGCCTGGACGGACCGTCGCTGCTCAAGAAGGCCCGGCCCTATCTGGGCGACGCGCCGGTCATGTTCATCTCGGGGTACGCCGAGAGCGACTTCTCGGACCTGCTTCAGGACGAGACGGGCGTGTCCTTCCTGCCCAAACCCCTGGACATCAAGACCCTGGCGGAGCGGGTGAAGCAGGAATTGCACGCGGCCTGACCAGCCCCGCGGCGGGCGGTTCAGGCGGCGCGACGAAGCGCGGACGGCGCCTTCACATACAGGCCACGCCGGCCGTTGACGGGGCGGAAGGCCACCGTCTCGCCTTCCAGCCGTTCATCGGCCCCCAGGAACAGACAGCCGTCGTCGACCAGGCGCCGCTCCAGCCCGTCCAGCAATCGCGCGCGCCGCGTCGGCTCCATGTCGGTCAGCACGTTGCGGCAGAAGATGACGTCGAACCGTGCGCCGTCGACGGGTTCGTCCAGCAGATTGGCGCGGCCGAAGCGTACGGCGTCGGCCAGTTCCGCCTTGACGATCCACTGGTCTTCCATCGGCTCGAACCAGCGCAGCATGGCCTTGGCCGTCAGCCCGCGCTGGATTTCGAAGCCGGTGTAGAGGCCCGAGCGCGCCTTCTCGATGGCGCGCTGCGAAAGGTCGGTGGCGATCAGATCGGCCGAGGTCCCGGTCTCCAGGGCGGCCATGGCGATGGACCAGGCCTCCTGGCCGGTCGAGCAGCCAGCCGACCAGATCCTGACCCGGCCGTCGGGACGGGCCCGCGCCAAGGCGGGCAGAAGCTCGTTCTCCAGGATGCGGAACGGCGTCCGGTCGCGCCGAAACCAGGTCTCGGCGTTCAGCAACGCCTCGATCACCGCCCAGGCCAAGGAGGCGACCGGATGGGCCCACAGATTCGCCAGCAGCGCCTCGACATTGGCGTAGCCCTCCCGGCGCGCCACCGGCCCCAGCCGATGTTCGGCCAGATGGATGCGATCCCGCGACAGCCGATAGCCGGCGCGGGTGGCGAGCAGGGATTGCAGCCTGTCGAAATCGTCCGGCGTCATGCGGCGATCGCTCCGACCTCCGTCAGCTTGGATTGCAGGATTTCGCCATCGAAAGGCTTCATCACATAGTCGTCGGCGCCCGCGGCCAGAGCCTCGGCGATCCTTTCGGGCCGGGTCTCTATGGTGCAAAACAGCACCTTGGGCCGGTCGCCTCCGGGGGCGGTGCGCAGCCGGCGCAGGAAGGTGATCCCGTCCATCACCGGCATGTTCCAGTCGACCAGGACGACGTCGGGCATGGCGCCGACGCAATAGGCCAGGGCCTCGGCGCCGTCGGCGGCCTCGTCGACCTCGTAACCCAGCCCCTCGACGATCCGGCGCGCGACCTTGCGGATGATGCGGCTGTCGTCGACGATCAGGCAGGTTCGAAAATTCATGGCCCTCTTCTCGACATAGCGCCGGCTTTCGCCTTTGGATGCTTGGGCCGACTATATCCCTGATGCCAGTTAACGAGTCGTTTGGAAATGGACTCAGGCGGGCATGCGGGCCGCCAGGGCGACCTTTCCGTCGTCGACCTCGACGTGCAGCGCGCCTCCGGCCTCGGTCACGGTCAGCCATAGCCAATAGGGCTGGATCCACTGACCGGCCAGCCCCTCGGTCAGGCGCTCGCCCGCCAGGCCGACCACGGCCTCGGGCTTCAGCCGCGCGCGCCCCCCCTCGGCCAATCCTTCCAGATGGAGCCAGCCGGCCTCGGTCCGCGACCGGATCACGGCCGAGCCGCCCATCGGCAGGGTCCCGACGGCCAGATAGGCCAGGTTGGTCAGGGCGCGGGCCTGTGGCTTGGAGAACTCCCCATCCAGAATACGCCAGTCCAGGCTGGCGCGCCCGCCCTGGGTCATGCCGACCACCAGGCTTTCCAACTCGCGCGCCGTGAACCGTTCGCTGGTGGTCGCCGCGCCGAAGGCGACGCGGGCGTAATGGACCAGGGCGACCATCTTCCTGGCGCTCTGTTCGATCAGGGCCAGGGCGTCCTCGCGCATGTCCTGGGCGGCCGGATCCTGCATCAGGTCCAGGCCCGAGACGATGGCGCCCGACGGACTGATGAAGTCATGGCACAGCTTGGCCGCGACATAGGTGGCCAGTTCGGTCCCATCGACGGGAAGGTCGATCGGGGCGGCGTCTGCGTCGTGGGTCGATGTCATGGCGGCTGGAGCACTCAGGTCACAGTTCGTATCGCGCGGGACGTTGCCGTGATTTGCCGGTTCATGGAACCGCCCGGATGGTCTATCGACCCGCCAATGACGACCGCCTCCCCCTCCGTTGCCGCCGCCGCCGACCTCGAGCGCGACCTGAAGTCCGGCGCGCTCTCCCTGGCCATCGCCGAGATCGCGGAGGAGGCCGCACGGCTGATCCTGCCCTATTGGCGCACGGGGGCGGCGGTGGAGACCAAGGCCGATGACAGCCCCGTCACCCAGGCGGATCGTGCGGCCGAGGCCTTGATCCTGGACCGGCTGGCGGCGCTTTATCCCGGCGTGCAGACGGTGGCGGAAGAGGCGGTTTCGGTTCACGGCGCGCCGGCCGCCGCCGAGGACTGGTTTTGGCTGATCGACCCGCTGGACGGCACGCGCGGCTTCGTGCGCGGGGGCGAGGCCTTCACCGTCAACATCGCCCTGATCCATGCCGGTCGTCCGACGGCGGGCGTGGTGACGGCGCCGGCCACATCGACCACCTGGCGCACCGACAGACCCGGGGGCGGCGCCCATCGTCGCCAATTCGGCGCGCTTCAGGCCGGAGAGGCCCATGCGGGCGAGGACTGGCGTCCTATCCGCGTGCGCGACCGCCCCCAGGAGGGAATGGCCCTGCTGAGCCACAGCGTCACGGACGAGGAGGCGGCGCGCCTCGCCGCCCGCCACGGCTGCACCCGTTGGCAAGGCACGGATTCCTCGCTGAAATTCTGTCTGATCGCCGAGGGGCGTTTCGACGCCTATCCCCGCACCGGCCCGACCTCGGAATGGGATACGGCGGCGGGCCAGGCGGTGCTGGAGGCGGCGGGCGGCCGCGTCCTGGCCGACGACGGCCAAAGCCTGGCCTACGGCAAGCCCGGCTTCGTGAACGGAGCCTTCGTGGCCATGGGCGGCTGAAAGAAGCGTCTAGGCCCCGGCGCCGGCCAGCAGGCGTTCGGCCCGGTCGGCCAGGACATCCACGCCCCGTTCGCGCGCCGTCGCGGCCGCCTCGCCCAGGATCAGGCCCAGGTCCGCGACGGGCGCGGCCGTCAGGCGGCGGCGCGCCAGCAGGATTTCCGCCATGCCGATCTGGTCGGCGGACCAGTCCAACGGCGCGGCCTCGACCATCCGCGCGCGCAGCCGGGTCTCCAGCGTCATCAGGGCCGTCAGGTCGCCGACCGCCTCGGCCAAGGCGATCTCTCGCGTGATGCGCCGCTCGCGCGCGACGGCGCCCAGCACCAGTTCGCCGCCCTGGGTCAGAGCCTCGGCCTGGGCCAGCAGCATCAGCGGCTGCGCCTCCTCGCCGGCGCGCAGAATCTGGATGGCCACCCAATCCAGCGGGCTGTGATCGGGCGTGAACTGATCGGCCGCGGCGTCGAAGAGGGTCCGCGCCTGGCTCAGCGCCGCCTGGTGTCCCGCAATGGCCGCGAGCGCCGAAAGCCCGGCCCCGCACAGCGCCAGCGCCCGGGCGCGGGTCAGGGGCCTGTGGTCCGGCGAGGCGGTCTCGACCAGGGCGCCCAGGCTGCGTCCCGCCTGGTCCAGCAGGCGCACGTCGCGCCGCACCACGCCGGTCTCCAGGGCCAGGCCTGCGGCGTCCATGCGCAGATCCAGGTCGTCGGCCGCGTCGCTCTGGATCGCCGCATCCATCAGCCCGCCCGCCTCGGCCAGACAGTCGACATCGCCCGCTAGACGGGCCGTGCGCGCCTTCAGCCGGGCGTGGATCGCGGCCAGGCCCGAGGCGATTCGACGCCCGCGCGGCTGACGGACGCCGGCCAAGAGGGCCAGGGCGCGATCCAGTCGGTCCGGGCCGCCGCACAGGTCGAACCGCAACATCGCCACGGCCGCCTGGTCGATCGCCGCCAGGGCCGCCTGATCCTCGTTCGCCGCCGACCGCGCCAGGCTCGCGGCGCAGCGTTCCACCCGTTCCAGGCTTTCGGCCGCTCCCGTGCGCCGGGCGTGTTCGCGCCACAGGGCGGCGGCGCGGTGTTCGGTCTCGAACGGGCGGTTGCAGGACACGCGGCCCGCGTCGATGGATTCGCGCAGGGCCTCGGCCCGAAGCAGGTCAGGGCCGATCAGTTCGACCCAGCCCAGGTCTTCGCTCTCTCGCGCCTGGGCGAAGAGTTTTCGAAGATCGCGGCCGAATTCGAACATGCGCTGGACCTCTGTAATCCCGCTTCGAGACGCAGAGTGCGTCGCTTGCGGCGTCCAATGCAAACGCAGCGCCGGGAAAGCGGTTCGACCGCGCTTATCCTCAGGACTTGACCCGGACCTCAGCCCAGGTTCGGCGTCTTCTGCTGACAGCGTTGCAGGGCGGCCCTGGCCTGGGCGGCGTCGCCGTTCAACTGCCGCACGGCGGCGATGCGGGCGCGGGTCTGTTCGGCCTCTGCGGCGGAGGCGCTCTTGCCGGTGGCCGTGGCGGCCTGCATCGCCGCCAGCGACCAATAGAGCGCCGCGTCATACAGCCGCCGGCCTTGCGCGCTCTCGCCGCCCTCCAGTTCGGACGCCGCCTGGGTCAGGCCGGCGCAGCGCACGGCCTCCTCATACGAGACCAGCCCCGCGGACGGCGCGGCCTGCAGCATCAGCACGGCGCTGGATAGGGCGAACAGCAACGACATCGGTCCTCCGGCGCGATCGCGCCCGACGTCGGACCATGGCCCAGGCGCGCGGCCGAATAAAGTCCGAAGCGGCGCCGTTCGCCGCCACCTGCGCGTGATCCCTCCGCGTGAAGGCCGAAACGACACGCGGATTTCACCAAGGCTTCGTCGTTCGGCCACCGAATCGTGACGCTGCTGTCGTCGGCTACCCCTAGGGGCGCGGTCGTCGGATCGACATGGGGGGAACTGTCATGACCATCAGGATTTCGTCTCGCGCCTATGGGCCGCTGCTGCTCGCCACCACCGCCCTGGCCACCGCCGCCTTCGCCGCCTCGGCCCGCGCCCAGGCGGCGGATCAGGCCGCCGAGGTCGACGAGATCGTGGTCACGGGCCAGCGCGAAGCCCAGCGCGCCGCCATCGCTGTCAAACGCGCCGAATTCGAGGTGATGGACGCCGTATCCGCCGACGACATCGGCAAACTGCCCGACCACAACACCGCCGCGGCCCTGCGCCGCATTCCGGGCGTTTCGGTCATGGAGGACCAGGGCGAGCCGCGCTGGCCGATCCTGCGCGGCCTGGCTTCGACCTACAACCGCACCACCATCGACGGCGCCTTCGTCGGTTCGGTGGACGAGAGCGCCCGCACGGTGCCGATGGACATCGTGCCCTCGGTCATGGCCGGCCGGGTCGAGGTCATCAAGACGGTGACGCCCGAGAACGACGCGAACGCCATCGGCGGCGTCATCAACATCGCCACCCGCAGCGCCTTCGACGCCGCAAAGCCCTTCTTCAACGGCATGGCCTCTTACGGCGTTTATGAACAGCATGGCGACGTGCGCAACGACGACCCGTCCTATCGCCTGTCCTTCGCAGCCGGTCGCCGCTTCGGGGCCGCCGGCCAGTGGGGCGTGGTCGTGGGGGCCTCTCACGAGCAGCTCGACTACGACATTCCCCAGGTCGAATCCGCCGCCCCCTCGGTCCGCGAATACACCACCGCCGGCGCGCCGGTGAATTCGGGCGCCGCGAACGGCAACGGCATCCAGGTGCCGACCCAGTTGCGCCTGTTCTGGTACAACAACACCAAGCAGCGCTCGGGCGTGAACGGAAAGCTGGAATGGCGCCCGAACACGGACTTCCGCTGGGAGGCCTCGGCGCTCTACGCCCGCATGGAGGACGACGAGGAACGCACAGAGTTCCGCACCGAGCCGAACGGCAACGTCACCAATCAGACCCCCACCTCGGGAACCTTCGCCACCGGCCGCAACATCGTCGGTCTGAACCAGCCGATCACGCGGCGCGAAATCGGCCTGGGCCGCACCGCCTTCCGCTGGGACGCCACGCCGCAATGGCGGCTGGACGGCGACCTGGTCTATTCGCAGGCGGGGCTGGAGACGCCGAACACCTCGATGGAGTTCCGCACCGCCGCCAACGCCAACTTCGGCTTCAGCTACGACACGTCGGATTTCTTCCCGGTCTTCACCCCGGCCAATCCGGCGGCCTTCAGCAATCCGGCCCTGTTCAACCTGCAGCAGCGCCGCGTGTCGCTGGTCGAGACCGACGAGGACACCACCCAGGCCCGCTTCAACGTCGCCTTCGACGACGGCGGCGATACGCGCAATCTGAAGGCCAAGTTCGGCGCCGTGCTGCGCTCCAGCGACCGCAGCTACAGCTCCAGCCGCACGGACTATACGGCCAAGAGCGGCTTCCTCTATACGCTGGACCAGGTCGATCGTCCGGGTCCGGACAAACTGATCCAGGGCAAGTACCGGCTGACGCCGCGCATCGACGTGGCGACCGCCGAGGCCTTCTACGAAGCCAACACCGCCAACTTCAACCTCGCGACCGCCCTGCCGACCGGCGACTACGACGTGACCGAAGACGTGTTCGCCGGCTACGCCCAGGCCAGCTACCGGATCGGCGACCTGACGCTGCTGGGCGGGTTGCGCTACGAAAAGACCGACATCAGCTCGGACGCGGTGCGGGCGACGGGCTCGACCCTGACGCCGGTGTCGAACGGCGGCGACTACGACAACTGGCTGCCCAGCCTGCACCTGCGCTGGGACGTTCGCGACGACGTGGTGGTGCGCGCCGCCTGGACCAACACCATAGGCCGCCCCGACTTCGGCTCGCTGGCGGCCAGCGAGAACGTGACCTTCGACGGCTCCCAGGCGACGCTGTCGCGCGGCAATCCCGGCCTGAAACCGCGCGAGAGCGAAGGATTCGACCTGTCCTTCGAATACTATCCGGCCGACGGCCTGATGTCGGTCGCCCTGTTCAGCAAGAGCATCGACAACGAGATCTTCACCCTAAGTTCGGTCCAGAATCTGGACGTGGGCCGGGGCGTGGAGGCGGTCATCGTCTCGACCCCGACCAACGCCGAAACCGCCAAGATCCGGGGCGTCGAGGTGGCCTTCCAGCAGGCCCTGTCCATGCTGCCGGCGCCGTTCGACGGTCTCGGCGTCAGCGCCAACGCCACCTTCCTGGACACCGAGTTCACCTTCCTGACCACGGCCGGAAAACGTCACACCGGCCTGTTCCAGCAGCCGTCCACCACCACCAATGAATCGCTCTGGTATCAGCACGGTCCGCTGGAGGCGCGGGTTTCGCACAACTACATCGGCGGCTTCCTGGAGACGATCAACGACACCATCCCGAACGCCGACCAATACTGGAAGGGCCGCCACGTCTATGACGCCTCGGTCAGCTGGCGCTTCGCCAACGGCGTCACCGTCTTCGTCGAGGGTCAGAACCTGTCGGACTCGGGCCGTCGCGAAATGACCGGACCGGGCCGGGCCTATCTGCAGGAATCGGCCAACTACGGCCGAACTTTCTGGGTCGGCCTGTCCGCCAGCTTCTGATCCGGCTCCAAACGGCCGCTTCCTTTCGAGGCGGCCGTTTCGTCTTCGAAAGTTTCGCCATGTCCGTCGTCCTCCTGTCCGCCCTGATGCTGTCGACCGCCCAGGCGGCGCCCGCCGCGCCGGACCATGCCGCGCTCCCGCCCATCGCCCTGGCCGGTCAGGCCCAAACCGTCCGACGCTACGCCGCCGACGCGCGCCAGGGCGTGGCGGTCGGGCCGGACGCCGTCTACGCCGTGTCCAACTGGTCCATCGTCCGCTACGACAAGACCAGCGGCGAAAAACAAGCCGAGTGGACCGGCGATCGCGCGCGATTCCCGCACATCAATTCGTGCAATCTGATCGCGGACGAACTGGTCTGCGCCAGCTCCAACTTTCCGGCCACGCCCCACGTCAGCACGGTCGAGACGTTCGACCCGGTCGATCTGCATCACATGCGCAGCATCGCCCTGGGCATGGGAACCGGGTCGATCACCTGGGTCGACCGTCACGACGGATCGTGGTGGGCCATGTTCGCCAACTACGACGGTCGGGGCGGAGAGGCGCCGCGCGACCATCGCCACACCACCCTGGTCCGTTTCGACGATCAGTGGCGACGGCTGGAGGCCTGGGCCCTGCCGCCCTCGATCCTCGAGCGGATCGCCCCGATGAGCGTTTCGGGCGGCGGCTGGGGCCCGGACGGCCGCCTCTATCTGACCGGCCACGACCTGCCGGAGCTTTATGTCGTGGCCCTGCCGATGGGCGGCGGCGTTCTGGATCACGTGGAGACCCTGGGCGTGGAGGCCGAAGGCCAGGCCGTGGACTGGGACGAAAGCCAGCCGGGCATGCTGTACGGCATAACCCGCCGCACCCGCGAAATCCTGGCCATGAAGGTTCCGCAGAAGCTGCCCTGACGGTCAGCCGCGTTCCTTGGTCTTGGTGAAGGCCACCTTGGGGAAGCGTTCGCCGACATAGCCGGTCTCCCAGCTCGACTTGGCCAGGAAGACCGGCGCCTGGTCGATGTCGCGGGCCATCTGCGGGCGGTATTTGCCCATGAAATCCTCCAGATCGGCCTCGCCGCCCCCGGGCGCGGGCGCGATCCAACGCGCCTCGGCGTAGGGGCTGGGTTCGAACACCACGTCCAGCCCGTATTCCTCGCCCAGACGGTCGGCCATAACCTCGAACTGAAGCTGGCCTACGGCGCCGACGATGAAGTCCGCGCCGATCTCGGGCCGGAACAACTGGGTCACGCCTTCCTCGGCCAGACCCTCCAGCGCCTTCTTCAGGTGTTTGGCCTTCAGCGGATCCTTGACCCGAACCCGTTGCAAGATTTCCGGCGCGAAATTGGGCAGGCCGGCGAAGCGGACCACGCCGCTTTCGGACAGACTGTCGCCGACGCGCAGCACGCCGTGGTTGGGAATGCCGATCACGTCGCCGGCGAAGGCGTCGTCGGCCAGTTCCCGGTCCGAGGCGAAGAACATGATCGGCGCATTGACCGACAGCGACTTGCCCGTGTTCTGGACCTTCAGCTTCATGCCGCGCTTGAAGGCGCCGGACGCCATGCGGAACATGGCGATGCGGTCGCGGTGGTTGGGGTCCATATTCGCCTGGACCTTGAAGACGAAGCCGGTGACTTCGTTCGATCCGGGTTCGACCTCGGTCTCGACGGACGCGGGGGCGTTGCGGGTCTCGGGCGGGGCTTCTTTCCTGGCCTTCATGACCTTGGGCGCCGGGGCCCAGTCGCCGATGGCCTTCAGCAGTTCGTCGATGCCGAAATGGCGCAGGGCCGAACCCCACAGCACGGGCGTCATGTGGCCTTCGAGAAAGGCCTGGCGGTCGAAGGCCGGATAGCCGCCCTCGACCAGTTCGACGGCCTCGGTCAGAGCGTCCTGCTCGCCTGCCTCGAAATATTGCGCCGCCTGGTCCAGGGGAAGGGCGGCGGGGTGTTCGGGATCCTCGGCGGCGCCGGCGGCCTTGCGGGTATAGGGCTGGAACCGGCCGGTCCCGACTTCGACCATGCCGCGCAGGCGATTGCCGCTCTCAGCCGGCCACCAGATTGGCGCCGGGTCCAACTGAAGGCGCGAGGCGATGTCGTCCAGCAGGGCCATCGGGTCCTGGGCCTCGCGATCCAGCTTGTTGATGAAGGTGATGATCGGGATGTCGCGCAGGCGGCAGACCTCGAACAGCTTCAGCGTCTGCGGCTCGATCCCCTTCGCGGCGTCCAGCACCATGATGGCGCAGTCGGCGGCGGTCAGGGTGCGATAGGTGTCTTCCGAGAAGTCCTCGTGCCCGGGCGTGTCGAGCAGGTTGAACATCTTGCCGTCGTGCTCGAACGTCATGACCGAGGCGCTGACGGAAATCCCGCGCTCCTTCTCGATCTTCATCCAGTCCGACCGGGTGCGCCGGTTCTCGCCCCGCGCCCGCACCGCGCCGGCCGCGCGGATGGCGCCGCCGGCCAAGAGGATATGCTCGGTCAGGGTCGTCTTGCCCGCATCCGGGTGGGCGATGATGGCGAAGGTCCGGCGGCGCGCCGCTTCCGCTGCGACAGTTCTGGAAGACAGGGCGTTTTCCGGCTGGTGCGAGTTCGACATGAGCTATCCTTGGGCGCGCGGGGTAGCCCGCCACGCTGCCGGTAGCAATGGGGAAAGCTCGAGATATGCGCGGCGTCGCTTTCTAGCCTTCGCCAGCCCCGGGATCGCCGGATGTCGTCGTTGAATCCTCATCCGCCTTCGGTTCTTCTTGGAAATTGACGGCGGCTTGGCCTTCCGCAGCGCGGGCTTGGTTTATCATCGTTCGGGCCTGTCTCTTGTAACCACTGCCGTGCGGGCTGTTGGAAACGGGGGTGAGGACATTGATCGCTGCGGCGTTCATGCCCCGCGCGAGGTAGGCTTCTCCCAGGCGCAGTCGCGTATCGAACGACTGAGGCGCCAAGGCATAGGCCACCTCGAGGGTGGAGAGATCGTTCGGCGTCGGATACTGGGCCTGTCCCCGGCGCGTGTCGTTCAGGCCGAGATAGATGCGGAAGTCGAGCGGATCGGCATCCATCGCTCGCGCGAGATAGGCGCTGGCTCGACGGCGAAGAGCCTGCGATGCGTCCGGATCCTGTTCGGTGCGAACCTGATCCAACAGCGCCATGGCGGCGACACGCAGGATGTCGGCGTCGGCCAGTTCGTCGTTGATCAAGGGAGTCAGCGCCGCCAACGCCAGGTCAGGTCGTCCCATAAGGCGTTGAGCACGCGCGGTCAGCAGTGCGCCGACCCGATCATTCCCATGCTCGCTCGCCAGCGCCAGGGAGGACCGTATCAGTTCGGCGCGATTCTCGATCTCTTCACGCTTATCGCGCGCTTGTTGCGCATCGTCCTTTTTATGGTCGTCGTCTTCATCGTCTTCTCCCGTGTTCTGAATGACGGGTTCGTTGTCCAGGCGGACATCAAGCCAAATGGCGTCCGCCTCGGCCTTTGTTAGTCGCGAGATCGACACAGTGGGGGCGACGATTTCGATCTGAGGCGTGAGGACGGAAATGCTGCCGGATATATATCGCCAAACGTCAGCCTGAAGTTGTGCTGCAGTGCGGCCTGTCGCGGCCTGCATGGCGACGACGGAGTCCTCGCCGTTCGCCACGGCGGCGAGATAACGGCCAAGCATTTGAGTGCGCTCCGGCGTGCTCATGAAATAATGAGTCATAGCCCAGGCCTGAGCGTAATACTGATGGGCTGGATAACGGCCGTCTGAACCCGTTCTCCATTCGAGAACGTCTTCCATCTTGGCCCAAGTGTTAGCCCCTGACGTCAGAGAATTCATGCGGCCTGGATTGTGGCGGCCAAATTTTATCTGGCGACCGCTTATTTCCGTTGTGGAATAATACTCGGCAAAACCTTCGATGAACCAGGATGGATAGGCCCCAGATCGCATCTGAAACATGAAGTGGTGGGCGTATTCGTGGTAAGCGACCACGTCGCCCATTGGGCTTCTGGTGTTTACAACGGTGTATATTCTTCCGCTATTGGGCGAGTAATAGCCTGCGATGCTTTCGTCTATTCCTGGCGCTATGCTATTCATGTCGCGCCTGCCATTCGCCATGAATATTTCAAGCTTTGGAATTTCGTATTCCGTCTTGATCGGGTAATAGGCGCGAAGCAGCGCGTCAAAGCGTTCGATACGTCCCGCATACCGTCGCAGGCTCGATTCCGAAGTATCGCCATAGACGACGAAATGGTCGGTTTCGGCTCGTAACCATTCCGCGCGCGCGCTGCCGACGCCGATCAAACTGGTCATCAAGACCAAGAACGCGGCCAGGCCGTGATGAAAGCGTTGAAGTCCAAACATAGTGCCCCCCAAAGACTGTTTGGTATCGAACTAAGATTTTCAACGGAAGCGTCTTTGGCGATGTTTCGCACAATTGCGTGAAAACCCCTTCGCGCAAAGGGGTTTTCGGGCGCATGGTAAGATCGTGAGACGTCAGGTTGTGAGCTTGGCGCCGCAAGGGAAAGGAAACGAACGATGGCTGTGATCCATCCTGACGACCGCATCGCCCACCCGCGCGCCGACGCCGGGCGCAGGCCGCTTCATCCCGCCCTGGGCCTGATGATCGGGTTCGGCTTCATCGTCGCGGTGGCGACGATGGTGCACGTCGTGTTCAATACGGTGATGTGACGCGAAGCCTCAAGGCCGTCCGACCTCAGGCGGCCATTCGGTTCCAGACAGCGCGGTCGGCGGCGACGGCGTCGAGGCGACGGCCCTTGGCCTGGAGTTGGCGCATGACGGCGTCGGGCAGGGCGCAGAAGCGCGGCTCGACCAGATCGGGGTCGCAGGCGACGGCCGGGGCGGCGAACAAGGCGGCGTTGACGTCCGGGCTGCGTTCGGCGATCAGCCAGGCCAGACGGCGCGCGCGCTCGGGGTCGTTCCTGTGCAGCAACGGATTCTCGGCGAACAGTTCGCAGCCCAGTTCCAGCACGTAGTCGAAGGACAGCTTCTCGAACCGGCGCGTGTCGGCGGGCGTGACCGGGCAGGCCTCGTCCAGGTCGAACACCACATCGTTCAGAAGAAACAGCATCGGGAAACGCTCGACCGGACCGGACGCCATGTCGTCCGTAAGGCCGACCATAGGCGCCGCCGCTTGCGGTCTCGTTCACGGACGCGGTTAAGGGTTTCTGACCAGGCGGCGCGGCCGTCAGACGAAAAGCGACCCCGGTGACGCGACGTGACCCTTGCGCGGGCGGGCGGGCTCCGCTTACCTCATCACGCATTGTTACAGGCCGGCCGCGCCGGAGGAGACGCCGTGATGACGACCCATGAAGATCGCGCCGGACTGAAGGTGGCGGGCGAGTTGATCGCCCTGATCGAGCAGGACGTTCTGCCGGGGCTGGGTCTGGATGCGGCGTCTTTCTGGATCGGCGCGGCGGACATCTTCGCCCGGTTCGCGCCGGAAAACCGCGCCCTGCTGGAACGACGCGACGCCCTGCAGGCTCAGATCGACGACTGGCACAGGGCGCGGCGGGGTCAGCCCTACGACGTCGGGGCCTCCGAAGCCTTCCTGCGCGAGATCGGCTATCTGGCCGAGGAGCCGCAGCCTTTCACGATCACGACCGAAGGGGTGGACGCCGAGATCGCCGGCATGGCCGGGCCACAGCTGGTCGTGCCCGTCCTGAACGCGCGCTTTTTGCTCAACGCCGCCAATGCGCGCTGGGGCAGCCTGTACGACGCCCTGTACGGCACGGACGCGCTGGGCGACCTGCCGTCGGGCAAGGGCTATAATGCGGGGCGAGGCGCGCGGGTGGTGGCGCGGGCCAAGACCCTGCTGGACGAGGCGACGCCCCTGGCCCAGGGTTCGCATGCCGATGTCGCCGGATGGTCGGTCGTGGACGGCGCCCTGTCGCCCGCGCTGAAGGATGCGGCGCAGTTCGTCGGTTTCCGCGGCGAGGCGGCGTCGCCGTCCTCGATCCTGCTGGTTCACAACGGCCTGCATATCGAACTGGTCATCGACCGGGATCATCCGGTCGGGCGCGGCGATGCCGCGGGCCTGGCGGACGTGGTGCTGGAATCGGCCCTGACCACCATCGTCGATCTGGAGGATTCCGTCGCCGCCGTCGATGCGGCGGACAAGACCGAGGCCTATCGCAACTGGCTGGGTCTGATGCGCGGCGACCTGTCGGCGACCTTCGACAAGGGCGGAGAGACCCTGACACGGGCGCTGGAGCCGGATCGTCACTGGACGGCCCCGGACGGATCGACGGTGACGCTGAAGGGGCGTTCGCTGCTGTTCGTGCGCAACGTCGGTCATCTGATGACCACCCCCGCCATTCGTCTGGCCGACGGGTCAGAGGCGCCCGAGGGCATCATGGACGCCATCGTCACCAGCCTGATCGCCCTGTACGATCTCAAGGGACTCGGCGGATTCGGCAACAGCGCGACGGGCTCGGTCTATATCGTCAAACCCAAGATGCACGGGCCGGACGAGGCCGCCTTCACCGATCGGCTGTTCGACGCCGTGGAGGACCTGCTGGCCCTGCCGCGCCATGCGATCAAGGTCGGGGTGATGGACGAGGAGCGGCGCACCTCGGCCAATCTGGCGGCCTGCATCCAGGCGGTGAAGGACCGGATCGTCTTCATCAACACGGGCTTCCTGGACCGCACCGGCGACGAGATTCACACCGTCATGCAGGCGGGACCGGTCGTGCGAAAGGCGGACATCAAATCCAGCGCCTGGATCGCCGCCTATGAGGCCAGAAACGTCGCCATCGGCCTGAAATGCGGCCTGTCGGGCCGGGCCCAGATCGGCAAGGGGATGTGGGCGGCGCCCGACCGGATGGCGGACATGCTGGAACAGAAGATCGGTCATCCCCGAACCGGCGCCAACACCGCCTGGACCCCGTCGCCGACGGCGGCGACCCTGCACGCCCTGCACTATCACGCCGTCGATGTTTTCGCGGTTCAGAAGGAGGTCGCACGCCAGCCGGCACCGGGGCTGGAGGCCCTGCTGACCCCGCCGCTGGCCAACGGGGCGAACTGGTCCGAGGCCGAGGTGGCGGCCGAACTGGACAACAACGCCCAGGGCATCCTCGGCTATGTCGTGCGCTGGATCGACCAGGGCGTCGGCTGCTCCAAAGTGCCCGACATCCACGACATCGGCCTGATGGAGGACCGGGCGACCCTGAGGATCAGTTCGCAGCACATCGCAAACTGGCTGCTGCACGGGGTCTGCACGCCCGAACAGGTCGAGGCGGCCTTCCTGCGCATGGCGGCCAAGGTGGACGGCCAGAACGCCGGCGATCCTCTCTATCGGCCGATGGCTCCCGCCCCGGAGGCCAGCCTGGCCTATCGGGCGGCGCGCGCCCTGGTCTTCGAAGGGGCGGCGCAGCCGAACGGCTATACGGAGCCGCTGCTTCACGCTTGGCGGCTGAAGGCGAAGGGCCGCGTCTAGGCTTGGTCGCTTCAGCCGGAACCGCTTTCGCGGTTCTGGCTGAAGCGTGAATCAGACCATCGCTTTCATCAGGACATCGCCGGTCCAGACATCACTGTTTCAGGCGGGCCGCAGGAGACCTTTTCACGGCCTGGAATAATGAGACTGGAGGGCGCTGATCGGCTTCACTCCACCGTTTCGACCGTGACGCCGCGCTGTTTCAGGATCGCCTGAACGCTGTCGTCGCCCGTCAGGTGCCCGGCGCCCACGGCGATGAAGGCCGTGCCGGAGCCTTGCAGCAGGGTCTGGATCTGGTCAGCCCAGTCGCTGTTCCGGTCGACCAGCAGCGCCTGATACAGGGCCGGCGAGGCGTCCTTCAACTCGGCCACCATGATGCGGTCGATGGCGCCGATGTCGCCGCTGGCCCAGGCCGAGACCATTTCGTCCAGCTGGGTCGCGGCCTTTTCATAGTCCTTCAGGGTTTCGCGCAGGAAGGCCATCTGCACCTCGTCGGGCAGGTTCGCCAGAATGCCGACCTGTTTGTCGATGGTCTCGAAGGCGTGGATCGGCTTGCCCGCCGCCTCGGCCCGCGCCTTCAGCACCAGCTCCACGCCGGATTTGGGATCGTAGCCCGCCTTGACGAGAGGGGCGACCGACAGGGTGAGGGCCGCCAACCAGGGCTTGAACGGCTGAAGCTGGGCGGCCGACGACCCCATGGCGCCGGCGGCCGCCTCCAGTTCGGCGTTCTCCTCCGGCGTCAGGCGGCTGGACAGGGGCGTGTCCAGAGACAGGCCGTGCTGCTGGATCAGCGGCATGATGGCCGCCTGATCGTCGGGGTTGCTGATCTCGAACCAGATATCGGATGCGCTGTCGAAGGCGGCCTGGACGCGCGGGCTGGCCCAGCCGGTCGTCGGACGCAGCACATGGACCGAGCCGAACAGATAGAGGGTGGAATCGGCGTCTCTGACCACCCATAGCGCCGGACCGCGCCCCTCGATCGGCGCCGGAGCCGGCGCGGGCGTCGCTGACGGCTGGACCTGGGGCTGGGCCTGGGCCTGGGCCTGGGCCTGGGCCTGGGCGTCGAGAGGCGAACCGGCGACGGCGCAGAACAGGGCCAGGCCGGCGGCGGCGCCCAGCGCGCCGCGCGCGAGGGTGGAGGCCGAGGTCTTGAGCAAACGGGCGAAAGTCATGGTCGATCCTTGTGGCGAAACGAGATTGAAATGAAGCGGCCTGGACCGCCGACTATTCCGAGAAGATGGATTCGATGGGCTGGCCGAAGATGCGGGCGATCCTGAAGGCCAGCGGCAGCGAGGGGTCGTAGCGCCCGGTTTCCAGCGCATTCACGGTCTGGCGCGACACGCCCAACTGTTCAGCCAGCTGCGCCTGGCTCCAGTCGCGTTCGGCGCGCAGCACCTTGAGACGGTTGTTCATGGCTCAGGCTCGCATCCGCGCCAGCCACCACCAGGCCCAGACTACGACATAGCCGATCAGCATGGGGGCGATCATCAGGGCCGCGCCGGCGGACAGATAGTCGATCGGCGCCGCCCCCGACCCGACATGGCGGGCGATGACGTCGCGCCAGGGCCCGGCGGAGGAGAGGATCAGGGCGACGCCGCTGACGCACATTCCCGCGGTTCCGCCCCAGTACCAGGCGGCCTTGTGCGCCTCGCGCGCGGCTTCGTCGATGACGCGCATCCATTCCGCTCCGACCCACAGGGCCCCGATCATGATGGCGACGGCGAAGATCGCCGTTACGATCAGTTCGGCCAAGTCGCCGTCGACCCAGCCGCTGGATGTGGCGTAGCCGGCCACGACGCCGCCCAGGAAAGCGAACAACAAACCGCCGCCGAACGTGATCGCGGCCGCCCTGATCACCGCGCCCCACTTGCCCATCAGTCAACACCCCTTGTCCATTTGACAAGGGACATTGTCATACTCGAATAGAATTAGTCAAGTGACCTTTCCATGATTTTGGAATCAGTCCGAGGATGGGGAGGCGATCAGTTCGGAGCGGCTGAGAACGCGAGGCGCAGTCTCGACCGGCGCCAGGTCGGGCAGGGTCTTGCCCTCATGGTCCACCTGCAGGTCCTCGAACCGTCTGGCCGAGACCATGACCTGGCTCTCCAGGGAGCCGACGAACTGATTGTATTTGCCGACCGCCTGGTCCAGCGCCCGGCCGACCGCCGAAGCGTGGCCGCCCATGACCGACAGCCGTTTGTAGAGCTCTCGGCCCAGGGCGGCGACCTTGTCGGCGTTGGCCGCCTGCTCTTCCGCGCGCCAGCCATAGGCCACGGCCTTGCACAGGGCGAACAGGGTGGAGGGTGTGGCGATGACGACGCGCGATTCCATCGCATCGGACAACAGGTCCGGCGCATGGTCCAGCGCGGTGGCCAGGAAGCTGTCGCCCGGCACGAACAGGACGACGAAATCGGGGCTGGGCTTGAACTGGTCCTGATAGGCCTTGGACGACAGCTGGCGCACATGGGTCTTGAGGCTGGCGGCGGTGCGCAGGCCCACGGAGCGGGCGCGCGCCTCTTCGTCCTCGTCCTCGTCGGCGAAGGCCAGGGGCACCTTGGCGTCGATCACGAACATGCCGCCGCCGGGCAGGCGCACGATGAAGTCCGGCCGGTTCTGACGGCCCTCGTCGTCGGCGCTGGAGGTCTGTTCGGTGAAGTCGAACCGGCCGGCCATGCCGGCGGCCTCCAGCACGTTTCGGCAGGTCTGTTCGCCCCAGCGTCCGCGCCGTCCGGTATTGCCACGCAGGGCCTCGGTCAGTTTGCGCGCCTCGTCGCGCGTGGCCGACGAGGCCGCCATCAGGGCCGCCAGCTGTTCGCGCAGGCCGCCGGTCTCCTCCGACCGGGTCTTCTCCAGCGCGGCGACATGTTCCTGGAACTTGGTCAGGGTGTCGGCGACCGGCTTCAGCTGAGCGGCTATGCGCTCTCGCGCCAACAGGTCCTGGGCGCGGAAGGTTTCGGTGGCGCGGTTGACCATCTGGTCGGCGACGACCTGGGCCGACTGGGCGGCCTGGGCCTTGAGCAGTTCGGCCATGGTGACGCGGCTGTCCTCGACCGCCTCGACGCGCGCCTCGGCGGCGGCCAGCGCGCCGCGCGTCCGCTGCCAGCCCATGAAGGCCCACAGGAAACCGCCCCCGAAGGCGGCGGCGACAAGGGCGAGAACGACCACGATCATGTTCATGCTCCGTTCCTAGCGGGAGTCGCCCGTCATGAGAAGCGCGGCCCGCGTAGGCCCGCGCGTTCAGGAACGCAGCCGTTCCCATCACGTTGGTCTGACTGGAACGGAGGAGGACCAAACCATGAAGCCGCAAGAACCCCGCCGCCACGATCAGGCCGCAGACGCCGTGCGCCAAGGCCGCCCGGTCGACGCCGAATATGTGAGGGCCGGCCGCAAGAGCCCGCGGATTCTGGTGCTGCTGGTGGTGTCCACCCTTGCGGCGGCGATCCTGTTGCTGGGGTTCTGGTTCGTGTCGAACGGCGCCTTCCAGGCGCAGAACCCGACGACCGGCAAGCAGGCCGCCGACGCCCGCGCCTTCGATGCCGACAGCCGCACGCCCCCCGCCGCCGACGCCCCGACCGATTCCACCGGCCGCGCACAGCCTGCGCCGACCGGCGAGGCGCCCAACGTCAACGCGCCGACGCAGCCGTCGAACTGATCCGTCTCAAGTCGGGCGGCGCGCCTTCAGGGCCTGGACGATGGTGCCGTCGTCCAGCCAGTCCAATTCGCCCCCGACCGGCACGCCGCGCGCCAGGGAGGTGACTTCGACCCCCTGGCCGGCGATGCGCTCGGCGACATAGTGGGCGGTGGTCTGGCCGTCGACGGTGGCGGGCAGGGCCAGGACGACCTCGCGCACGCCGCCCCTTGCGCGCCCGACCAGTTCGGCGATGCGCAGATGCTCCGGCCCCACGCCGTCCAGCGCAGACAGCAGGCCGCCCAGCACATGATATTTGCCTCGAAAGGCGCCGGACCGTTCCATGGCCCAAAGAGCGCCCGCTTCCTCCACGACGCAGAGCAGGCCGTTGTCGCGCGCGTCGTCCGCGCAAATGGCGCACGGGTCGCGAGTGTCGGGCGCGCCGCACACCGAGCAGGAGACGACCTTCTCGGCGGTCTCGACCAGAGACGCCGCGAGCGGGACCAGCAGTTGCTCGCGCCGCTTGAGCAGGGCCAGGGCCGCCCGCCGCGCGGACCGCGGTCCCAGTCCCGGCAATTTGGCGAGTAGCGAGATCAGCCGTTCGATCTCCGGCCCGGCGGAGGCGGCCATCAGAACAGTTTCGGCATTCCGGGAATGTTCATACCGGCCATGGGGCCGGCGGCCTCGCGCATCAGGGCGTTGTTCTGGTCGTCCAGCTTGCGCTTGGCGTCGGCGTGGGCGGCCACGATCAGATCGGCCAGTATCTCGCCTTCGCCGGGTGTCAGCAGGCTGTCGTCGATCCTAATCGCCGTGATCTCGCCCGGCCCCTTCAGGGAGACGGACACGAGGCCGCCGCCCGACGAACCATCGGCGGCGGTGTCGGCCATCTTGGCCTGGGCGTCCTGCAGCTTTTGCTGCATCGCCTGGGCCTGCTGCATCAGTTGGGTCAGATCTTTCATGCCTCTTAGATAGGGGCAAGACCGCGCCCGTGACAGGGGTTTTAACCCCCTGCCCGCCGCATCATGTCGATTTCGGAAACCCAGCGGCGCCGGATCCGGTCTTGCGGCCGCCTTCAGAGAGCTTAATTAGCATCCGCACTCGTTGCTGTTATTCAGGAAGGCATCCTCCCCATGGCTTACGACGCCATCACCCAACGCGACGTCCCGCTGTCGGACGCCGCCCTGTCGCAACTGTTCACCGAGGCGCGCACCCGCAACGCCTGGACCGACCGTCCGGTGCCGCCCGAACTGCTGCGCAAGCTGTACGACCTGACCAAATTCGGCCCGACCGCCGTCAACGCCGGCCCCGCCCGCTTCGTCTTCATCACCTCGCCCGAGGCCAAGGCCCGGCTGGTCCCCCTGATGAGCGAGGGCAATCGCGCCAAGACCCAGCAGGCCCCGGTTAATCTGATCCTGGCCCAGGACATCGACTTCCACGACCATCTGCACGCCCTGTTCCCGCACGCGCCGGGCGCCCGCGACTGGTTCGCCGACGAGGCCGGCCGCCGCGAGAGCGCATTCCGCAACGCCTCGCTGCAGGGCGGCTATCTGACCATCGCCGCGCGCGCCCTGGGCCTGGACGTCGGCCCGATGTCCGGCTTCGACGCCCCAGCGGTCAAGGCCGAGTTCTTCCCCGACAGCAATGTCGAGCCGAACTACATCCTGAACCTGGGCTATGGCTCGGACGAGAACCTGTTTCCCCGCTCGCCCCGCCTGAGCTTCGACGAGGCGGCGCAAATCCTCTGAGGTCAGTGGTTCGGCGGCGCCGCGCTGGTCGCGGCCGGCGGGGCGGCCGGCGTCGCCTGGGCGGCGGCGGGCGCGGCGGCGGCGGGCGAGGTTCCGGCGGACTCGGTCGCCGCCGCGCCTTCCGTCACCGCCGGTTCGCCGCCCTCGGACGGCGCGCCGGCCGGAGCCGCGGCGCCCGGCTGACGTGCGGGATCGGGCGCGGGAATGGCGTAGCCGGTCGACCCTTGAGTCCGCAACCAGGCGATCAGATTGATGCGCGTCTGGGTGTCGCGAATGCCGGCGAAGGACATCTTGGTGCCCGGAATATAGCGCGCCGGGGCGGTGATGAAGGCGTTCACCGCGTCATAGGTCCAGGTCGGAACCTCGGCCTTGTGCTTGGTCATGGCGTCCGAATAGGCGAAGCCGGGGCGGTGCTCGACCGGACCGCCGATCACGCCGTACAAATTCGGACCGATCTTGTCGGCGCCGCCCTGGTGGCCGTCATGGCAGGCCTGGCAGCGCGCGAAGGCCGCTTCGCCCGCCGCCAGGTCGGCGGCGGGCAGCACCGTGCCCCAGTCCGGCGGCAGCTCGGCCTGTTCGGCGCCGGCTGTCTCGTCCGGGGCGTCGACGAAATAGCCCATCTTTTCCGGCGGTTCGGAGTGATAGATCAGGCCCGACGCCTGCTGCACGACCAGGATGACGAACGCCGTCCCCAGGGCCGCGCCGAAAATCTTGTTCCACTTCAGATCGCCGCTCATGCGCCCCGTCTCTCCCCTCCGCCGCTTCCAGGCTGTTGAACCGCGCCTGGTCATAGTCTTGCCTTGCCGTGTCTGGCACGCTAGCGCGGCCTTCGCAACCGGCCCGGCAGACGCCGGCTCGGTATCGCGCCAGGGAAGCCGATGAACCCTTTAATAATGATACCCGCTCGTATGGCGGCCACCCGTCTGCCCAACAAGCCTCTGGCCCTGATCGGCGGCGTCCCCATGATCGTGCGCGCCTATCGCCAGGCCGAGGCCTCGGGCCTGCCGGTGGCGGTCGCCGCCGGCGATCCCGAGATCGTCGAGGCGATCGAGGCCGGGGGCGGACGCGCGATCCTGACCGACCCGGACCTGCCCTCCGGCTCGGACCGCATCCGCGCTGCTGTGGACGCCATCGATCCGCAAGGCGATTTCGACGCCGTCATCAACGTCCAGGGCGACATGCCCTTCGCCAGCCCCGGCCTGGCCACCGCCTGCGCGGCCATTCTGCACGGCGAACCGGCCTGCGACATCGCCACCCTTGTCGCGGCCGAGGCCGATGTGTCGGACCGGACCAATCCCGACGTGGTCAAGGCTGTGCTGGCCCTGAAACAGAACGACCGGGGAGAGGCCGAACGCCAGGGCCGCGCCCTATATTTCACCCGCTCGACCCTTTACGGCGACGGTGCCGTGTGGCGCCACGTCGGCGTCTACGGCTATCGCCGCGAGGCCCTGAACCGCTTCTGCGCGGCGCCGCAGTCGCCGCTGGAGAAGCGCGAAAAGCTGGAGCAACTGCGCGGGCTTGAACTGGGGATGCAGATCTGGGCCGCCGTCATCGACGAAGCCCCCTTGTCGATCGACAACCCGACCGACCTGGAGGCGGCGCGGGCGCGTTCCTTCCAATAGGGATGCACGACGGTTTCCACTCCGCGCTTCCCTCTAGGACGGTCGAGCGAGGTCAGCGACCCGGAATCCAGGGCGCCCGTTCGGCGCCGAACAGGGTGGCCAGGTGGATCAGCAGCAACAAGGCCGCGGCGGCGGCGGCGATCATCAGGAACCGCCAGGGCGTCAGGCGCGGTCCCTTCAGGGGGTCGGGCGGCAGCGTCCCGCGCCAGCCGGTGAAGATCATGACGACCAGGGCGACGCCCAGCAGGCCGAGGGTGACGGTCAGGCTCATGGGGTCGCAGGTGACGAAACCCGCCGCGCTTGGCAAGCGAAACCCTTGCCCGGAAGTTAATCTTCACCGCGCGTTAACCGTGATGGCTCACTAATCAGAGAAGACGACGACGCTGTCCACAGGATAGGCGGATCGCCGCTAGATATTGCGGTTAACCATCAGTTTACATGCTCGATATGGACGGTATAGCCTTCATCGCATGGGCCGGGAGACGAATCAGTGAGCGCAGCGGCGCCGTGGAGCGTTAAGGGGATCGATCCGAAGGCGCGCGAAGTCGCCAAGGATCTGGCGCGCCGTTCCGGCATGACGCTGGGCGAATGGCTCAACTCCATGATCATGGAGGACGAGGAAGAGGGCTACGCCACCCTGCCGCGTCGCGGCCCGGCCTCCGACGCCTATGAGCGGCGCAGCCGCAGCCGCCGGCTGGACGACGCCTACGCCCTGCCCGAGACGGACGGACATCGGATCAGCGCCTCCATCGACGCCATCGCCGCGCGGCTGGAAGCCGCCGAGCGCCGCTCGACCGCGGCCATCCAGGGCGTGGACCAGGCGGTCGCCGGTCTGATGCGGCGTTTGGACGGCCAGGATGTCGAAACCCAGGCTCACGCCCGCCGTCTCGACGACATCGCCGAAGAGCTGCGCGAAGGGCATCGGCGCCTGCGCGCCTTCGAGCGCGACACCGGCCCGGCGACGCAAGAAGGCTTCGCCAAGGTCGAGACCGCGCTGGGCGCCCTGTCGGGCCGGCTCTACGAAATCGAGGAACGCCAGCGGCTGGGCGTCAACGACCTGCGCGAACGGATGGAGGCGGTCGAGAAGGCCGCCGGCCCCGGCGTCGGCGCCGAGCTGATGGCTCAGGTCGGGGCGCGGCTGGACGCGGCCCAGAACCGCACGACCGAGGCGCTGAGAACGCTGGAACGCTCTTTCGCCGAACTGGACCGGCGGATGCGGACGGCCGAGAGCCGGGTCGAGCCGGAAGGCGCGCGCGACGCGGCCCGGTTCGAAAAACTGGCCGAGAGCCTGTCGCGCCAGATCGACAACAATCGCGCCGAGATGATGCAGCGTCTGGACGCCGCCGAGACCGGCGCGCGGATCGACCGGATCGAGCGCGCCGTCCGGGCCGTAGGCGAGCAGCTCAAGGCCTCGGAACAGAAGTCGGCCGTGGGCCTGGAGGCGATGGGCCGCGAGGTCATGCGCATCGCCCGCAACCTGAGCGCCCGCGTTCAGAAGGTCGAGGGCGACGCCGACGGGCGCGCCGACGCGATCGGCCGGGCGGTCACCGAGGCGGTCGGCCAGACCATCGAGGCCGAAGTGGCGCGTCGCGCCGCCCGCCTGGACCAGGACTTCGCCCGCCATCTCGACCGCGTCGATCAGCGTCTGACGGCGAGCGACGACCGCCACGCCCTGGCGCTGGAGAAACTGGGCGGCGAGATCACCCGCATCTCCGACCAGCTCAGCGACCGCATCGCCCAGTCCGAGCGCCGCTCGCAACAGGCGCTGGAGGACATCGGCCGCCGCCTGTCGGAAAGTTCGGAGAAGATCGAGCAGCGCTACGACCGCGCCTCGGGCGAACTGGCCGAGCGGATGCGGATGAGCGAGGAACGCACCGCCCGCCTGCTGGCCGAGGCACGCGATAGCATCGAGACGCGCGGCCCGACCCCGATCCGCGACAAGCCGCTGGACAGCGCCCATTCGCGCGCCGTCGCCGAACGCGCGGCGGCCGCCCCGATCCTGTCCGCATCGCTCGAAAGCGACTGGCGCGCCGCCGCCTTCCCCGACGAGACCTTCGCCGACCAGAATGTTTGGTCCAGCGATCCGGTGACGCCGGCCGTGGCCGCCGCCGCGCCCTTCCCGTCCAGCGTCTTCGCGGAGCCCGAACCAGCCGCCGCACCCGCGCCCGTCGAAACCGCGCCGGTCGACAACGAACCCGTCATCCAGCCCTTCAGCGGCTTTGGCGGGGCCGATGTGGAGGATGCGCTGGAAGCCACTTCGCCCGGCTTCTCCACCGCCGCGTCCGCTCCCGAACCGCGCCCCGCCTCGGCGCTGGACGACGACGATTTCGGCGGCGAGACCGAATTCGTCGATCCGCGCCAGTTGCGGGCCAGCATGGGCGCGGCGGCTGCGGCCGGCCGAGCCTCCTCGACCCGCTCGACCATCGACGCCGCCCGCGCCGCCATCACCGCCCCGGCCGAGCCGGAGCCGGCCCCGCGCCAAGGCTTCGGCCTGAAGCGCGGCGGCAAGTCCAAGCTGCAGGAGCGGCTGGACAAGCAGGCGGCCCGCGACGGCTCGACGGTCAAGAAGACCTTTCTGGCCTCGGTCACGGCCGTGGCCCTGACGGGCGGGGTGTATGGCTATCTGTCGCTGACCGACGGCGGCACGCCGGGCTTCGACCTGCCCGACCTGATCGGCGGGTCGTCGGCGACGAGCGGCCAGAAGGCGGCCGACGCTCCCTCCGCCCTGCCCCTGGCCGCCTCGGCCGTGACGCCGACCGGACCGCGCGCCGCCTTCGACATCGCCGGACCCGGCGCCGCCGACTACGAGGCCGCCATCGGCAAGCTGGACGGCGGCGACATGTCGGGCCTGGCGGGAATGACGCGCGCCGCCGACCTGGGCTACGCCCCGGCCCAGACCTATCTGGGTCAGCTGTATCTGGACGGCGCCGCCGGCGTTCCAGCCGATCCGGCCAAGAGCCGCCAGTGGGGCCGTCGCGCGGCCGAAGGCGGCGATCCGCGCGGGATGCATCTGTATGGAATGCAGTTGTACGAAGGCGACGGAGGCCCGGCCAACCAGGCCGAGGCCCTGGCCTGGCTGCTGAAGGCCGCGCAGGGCGGCCTGCCCGACAGCCAGTACAACGTCGCGCGCATCTACGAGACCGGCGCGGACGGCGTGGCCAGGAATCCGACCGAGGCCTTGAAGTGGTATATGATCGCCGCGCGTGGCGGCGACAGCGAAGCCCAGGCCGCCGTGACGCGGCTGCGTCCCCTGGCCAGCGCCACGGACCAGCGCGCGGCCCGCGCCGCCGCCGACGCCTTCGTCGCCCAGTCCCGACCTTCGTCGCAGACCGCGTCGCAGGCGACGGGCTAGAAAGACCGCTTCCGCCCCGCCTGACGGCGACCCTGTAAACGCTCCAGCCGAAGGCCTGTCCTTTG
The DNA here is from genome assembly GCF_055809335.1 of Brevundimonas sp. D3-1P. Taxonomy (NCBI): domain Bacteria; kingdom Pseudomonadati; phylum Pseudomonadota; class Alphaproteobacteria; order Caulobacterales; family Caulobacteraceae; genus Brevundimonas; species Brevundimonas sp. D3-1P. Next base: position 2,785,422 of record NZ_CM147908.1, on the reverse strand, counting down.
GACATCTATCTGCCGATCGCCGAGGTTTCGGTGAACTGGCCGACCCTGGTGATCCTGGGGGCGGTGGTCGGGTTCGTCTCGGGCCTGTTCGGCATCGGCGGCGGCTTCCTGATGGCCCCGATCCTGGTCTTCCTGGGCATTCCCCCGACGGTGGCCGTGGCCAGCCAGGCAAGCCACGTCGTCGCCTCCTCGACCTCGGGGGTGATCCGCTATGCCGGTCAGGGCGCGGTCGATTTCAAGATGGGGGCGGTGATGGCGACCGGCGGGGCGGCAGGGGCCCTGGCGGGGGTCGAACTGTTTCGCTACCTGCGGCTGGTGGGTCAGGCCGATCTGGTGGTGGCCCTGTCCTATCTGGTCTTCCTGGGCGCCATCGGCGTCCTGATGCTGAACGAGAGCCTGACCGAGATCCTGCGCCGCCGCCGGGGCGTCCCCGCGCCGCGCAAGGAGCGGCGGCGGCCCATGTGGCTGTACGGCCTGCCGCTGCGGATCAAGTTTCCCAAGTCGGGCCTCTACATCAGCGCCCTGCCGCCGTTCGGCCTGGGCGTCTTCGCCGGGGTGCTGTCGGCCATCATGGGGGTGGGCGGCGGCTTCATCCTGGTGCCGGCCATGCTCTATGTCCTGCGGATGCGCGCCGGCGTCGTGGTGGGCACCAGTCTGTTCCAGATCATCATCACCACCGCCATCACCACCATCCTGCAGGCCGGACGGAACCAGACGGTCGACATCGTGCTGTCCACCATCCTGCTGCTGGGCGGGGTGGTCGGGGCCCAGATCGGCGCCCGGTTCGCTGGTCGGTTCCGCGCCGAGGAACTGCGTGCGGCCCTGGGGCTGATCGTCCTGCTGGTCGGCATCCAGATGGGGCTGGAGCTGTTCGTGCGGCCCGCCGACATCTTCATGATCGCGCCGGGGGTTCCCGAATGATCCAGGCCCTGCCGCCGCCCGATCCGGCGCCGCCCGCCGCGACGGCCGCCGCGCCCGACCGTTCGCAGGCGACCACCGGTGCCCTGCGCGTCGCCGCCGCCCTGACAGACGCCCAGGTCAAGGTCGATTCCAGCTTCCGGGGCGCCTCCATCGTCCTGTACGGCGCCGTGTTCAATCCGACGCCCGAGCCGGCGGATGTGGTCGTGGTGGTGCGCGGGCCAGACGCCCCAATCCGCCTGGTCAAGAAAGTTCGCACCTCGGGCGTCTGGCTGAACAGCCGCCCGGTGCTGTTCGAGGGGGCTCCCGGCTTCTACATGACCGCCTCCACCCGGCCGCTCAGCGACATCGCCGACTTCGGCCAGTTGCGCCGCCTGGGCGTCGGGGTCGATCACCTGCGCATCGACGCGCCCGAGGAAAGCCGCACCGTCACCCGCTACGGCGTGCGCGACGTGGTGGTCAGTCGGCTGGGCGACGATTATCTGGACTGGCGCCGCGCCGTGATCCGGTTGAAGGAGGCGGCGGCCCTCTACGACACCGATTCCCAGGGGGTGGAGTTCGTAGACCGGGGCCTGTTCAGGGCCGAGGTCAAGCTGCCGACCGTGGCTCCGACCGGAAAATACTACGCCGAAGTCTGGCTGTTCCAGGACGGAGAGCCGCAATCGGTCTCCAACCTGACGCTGACGGTCGAAAAGGTGGGGCTGGAGCGCGACATCTACGAGTTCGCCCATCGTCGTCCGTGGCTCTATGGCGTGTTGTGCGTCGTCCTGGCGGCCCTGACGGGCTACGGCGCCTCGCGCATCTTCAGCCGCCGCGACTGAAGCCCAGTTCGGCGCGCAGAACTTCGGGCGTCATGCCGCCGGCCCTCAATTCGGCCAGGGTGACTGAGCGGTCCCGCTTGGCGTAGCGCCGCCCGTCCGGTCCGGCCAGAAGCCGATGGTGGCGATAGACGGGGGCCGGCCAGCCCATCAGCGTCTGGATCAGCCGCTGCACCGAGGTCGCGGCGAACAGGTCTTGGCCCCGGACCACATGGGTCACGCCCTGCAAGGCGTCGTCGTGGGTGACGGCCAGATGATAGGCGACGCCCGTATCTTTTCGCGCCAGAACCACGTCGCCCCCCGCCGTCGGATCGACGGGCAGGACGCCAGTTTGGCCGTCGGGGCCCGCCCCTTCCTCTGTGAAGCTCATGCCGGTCCAAATCGTCTCGCCCAGGGCCTCGCGCGCCCGATCCAGCGACAGCCGCCAGGCGAACGCCGCCCCGTCCGCAAGCAGCCGCGCCTCCTCCTCCGCCGGATGCGGGCCGGGCCGCACGGCCTCCATCGCCCCGTGCGGCGCATCGCCGATGGCCTTCAGGATGTCCTTGCGGGTGCGGAAACACCGGTAGAGCAGACCGCGCGCCCGCAGGCTTTCGACGGCGGCGGCATAGCCGCCCAGATGATCGGACTGGCGACGTGCGGGTCCATCCCAATCCAACTCCAGCCAGGTCAGGTCCTCCAGAATCCCAGCCTCGTATTCAGGCTTGCAGCGGGTCGGGTCGATGTCCTCGATCCGCAGCAGGAACCGCCCGCTCGCCGCCTTCGCCGCCGACCAGGCGGTCAGGGCCGAAAAGGCGTGGCCTTTATGCAGGCGGCCGGTGGGGGAGGGGGCGAAGCGGGTTATGAACACGGCTCAGTCGTCGTCCGTCGCCAGCAGGTGGGTCCAGTCGCGCGCGGCGTGAAGGATGCGGACGATCTCAACGTCGCCCGTGACGCGATAGAGATCAGATACGATCGATGCGGCCGTCGGCGAAGGCCGGTGATCGGCGTTGTAGGATAACGCATCGGATTGTGCGCCAGGTTGTGGCAGCGGTCGAACAATGCGGCGACCTGACGACGAGCGGCGGCAGGGTTGTCCCGGCTGATATGCCGTTCGATCTCGACCAGGTCATTGATCGCCGCTCGCGCGATGCGGACCTTCATCCGCCGTCGGCAGCCCAGCGCGCCTCGAACGCGGCTCGCGCGTCCTCGAGAGGAGTCAATCGACCTGCGTCGGCGTCGGCGATACCCTCTTCCAACTTTCCCAACAGGGCCGCCAGGCGCGCCTCGTGCTCCTGAACCAGACGAACCCCCGTGCGCAGCACCTCGCTCTTGGAGCCGTAGCGGCCGTCGCGGACCAGCCTGTCCACCACCTGTTCCAATGCGCCCAGTTCGACGGTCATGGTCATGACGACCTCCTCGATGTCTTAAGGCAATAATAGTTATTAATCCTGGCTGTCGCCAGCCGGAATCCGCCATCGTCGCCATTCCCCTGAACGACCGGGCGCGGCATAGAGGGGCCATGCCGCTTCAACCCACGCCCGATGATATCGCCGCCGCGCGCGAGGCGCTGGTCGCCGCCGATCCCGTCCTGGCGGCGGTGCACGCCCAGACGCCGCCGTTCGAATGGCGGCTGCGGGTCGGCGGGTTCGAAGGCCTGTTCCGCATGATCGTGGAGCAGCAGGTGTCGGTGGCCTCGGCCGCCTCGGTCTGGGCGCGGCTGCGCGAAGGTCTGGGCGAGATCACGCCCGAACGTCTGCTGGACCACGACCTGGAGCAACTACGCGGCATGGGCCTGTCGCGGCAGAAGGCGACCTATGGCCAGGGGATGGCGCGCGCCCAGATCGCCGGGGAGATCGACCTGGAGCATCTGTCGAACCTGGACGACCAGTCCGCCATTGCGGCCCTGACCGCGCTGAAGGGCGTGGGCCTATGGACGGCCGAGGCCTATCTGCTGATGTGCGAGGGGCGACTGGACGTGTTCCCGGGCGGGGACGTCGCCCTGCAGGAGGCGATCCGCTGGGCCGACGGAGCCGATGCCCGCCCCGATCAGAAGGCGGCCTACGCCCGCGCCGAAATATGGCGGCCCTATCGCGCCGTGGCGACCCATCTGCTGTGGGCGTGGCACACTGGCGTCAAGCGCGGCGAGATCCTGCGGGAGACGACGGCATGACCCCGCTCGACCCCGTCCTGAGCGAACCGCTGCGCAATCCCCAGACCGTTCTGTCGGCGCTGGATTTCGCGGGCGTGGCGGTGTTCGCCGCCACCGGCGCCCTGGCCGCCGCGCGCGAGAAACACGACGTCGTCACCTTCGCCTTCTTCGGCGCCATCACCGGCGTCGGGGGCGGCACGCTGCGCGACCTCTTGCTGGGTCTGCCGGTCTTCTGGGTCCAGGACTGGCGGTATGTCGCCGTCTGTCTGATCGCCTCGACGATCCTGTGGCTGATCGGCCAGCGGGACTGGCGGTTCCGGGCGCTGCTGTGGCTGGATGCGGTCGGGCTGGCGGCTTACGGCGTCATGGGCGCGGCCAAGGCCGAGGCGGCCGGCGCCCCGGCCCTGATCTGCATCGTCATGGGCACGCTGACCGCCTGTTTCGGCGGGGTGGTGCGCGACACCCTGGCGGGCCAGCCCTCCATCCTATTGCGGCGCGAGATCAACGTCACGGCGGCCATCCTGGCGGCCACGGTCTATATGGTCCTGCGGGCGCCGGGCGTCGGCGTCTGGCCCGCCGCGATCGCGGCCGCCCTGTGCGGCTTCATGCTGCGGGCGGCGGCCCTGCGGTGGGGATGGACGCTGCCGGGTTTCCCCGTTCGAAATTGAGGCGCGAACGTCGCGTCTTCGTCATGGCGACGTCTTCGAATCGCGCGTAGTCTTGGGCCGTCAGACTAGGGAAGGAGCCGCGTCTTCAGTCCTGTCGCCTCCATAACCTCCGCCGTCGGCGGGAGGGCCTGATGCAGGTTCTCCATCGACCCCCGTCCGGGTGGCCGGCCCTGGTGCTGAACGCCGACTTCCGACCCCTGTCCTACTATCCCCTGTCGCTGTGGCCGTGGGAGGAGGCCGTCAAGGCGGTCTATCAGGACCGGGTGGACGTGGTGTCCCTGTACGACAAGGTGGTGCGCTCTCCCTCGATGGAGATGCAGCTGCCCAGCGTGATCGCGCTGAAATCCTATGTCGATCAGGATCGCAGCCCCGCCTTCACCCGTTTCAATGTCTTTCTGCGCGACGGTTTCGCCTGCCAGTACTGCGGCCAGTCGACCGAACTCACCTTCGACCATGTGGTCCCGCGCTCTCAGGGCGGGCGCACGACCTGGGACAATATCGTCGCCGCCTGCAGCCCCTGCAATCTGGCAAAGGGCGGCCGCACCCCGCGCCAGGCCATGATGCCGATCCGCCGCGATCCCTATCGCCCAAACGCCTGGCAGCTTCAGGACGCGGGCCGCCGCTTCCCGCCGCATTACCTGCATCAGAGCTGGCTCGACTATCTCTACTGGGACATAGAGCTCGAACCTTAGGGTTCTTTTCAGTTGCTCGAAGTGCCTCAACGAAGGCGCCCTCGGCCGCAACCGGCGCTTGGGCTTGACGGGTCATGGAGTGGAAGAGTTGATTTGCCCGCGATTCGCTCCCACATCTGCCAGCGAACCCGGACAGGCCGGACAACCCCTATCGCGCTCGAGCCGCTCGACTCCGCGAGCCGAACGACAGCGTCCCAAGGAGCCACTTATGGCGACGGTAAAAGTTACCGACGAAAGCTTCGACGCCGACGTCCTGAAGGCCTCGACCCCGGTCCTGGTCGATTTCTGGGCCGAATGGTGCGGCCCGTGCAAACAGATCGGTCCCGCGCTGGAGCAGATCGCCGACGAACTGGGCGGCCAGGTCACGGTGGCCAAGGTCAATATCGACGACAGCCCCATGACCCCGTCCAAGCTGGGCGTGAAGGGCATCCCCACCCTGATGCTGTTCAAGGACGGCCAGATGACCTCGATGAAGGTCGGCGCCATGCCCAAGGGCAAAATCGTCGAATGGCTGGCCGAGGCCGGCGTCAAGGCCGACGCCTGATCCCCCTCCGCCGGAGATAAGATCGCGCCCGCCGGTTCCGACCGGCGGGCGTTTTTCATGCTAAGGATACCCCATGAGCGACCAGGACACGCCTGACGACATCCCCGGCGAAACGCCGGTGCAAAAGGCTCTGCGCCTGAAAAACGCCAAGCTGGCCGGTCGCCCCAAGCCGCCGCGCGGCGGCCGTTTCCAGCGCGAGCAGAACGCCCGGATCGAGGCCGGAAAGTCCCGACCCTGGATGAGCAAATAGCCCGCCTATTCTCAATCCCCGTTCCGGGGAGGGAAGGTCGGCGCTAATCCGGCCAGGTCGCTTGGCTGGCGCCCAGCACCTCGCCCGCCAGATACAGGGAGCCGCAGATGGCGACGCGGCCGGCGCCCAGGCGCAGGGCCAGGTCCAGCGCCTCGCCGACCGATCCGGCAGGCGTCGCCGCAAGCCCGTGACCGCGCGCCACGGCGGCCAGGGCGGCAGGATCGGCCGCCGCCCCGTCGAAGCCGACGGTGAAGACCGTGGCGTGACTGTCCTTCAGGGCCGCGAAGAAGCCGCCCGCGTCCTTGTTGGCCAGCATGCCGCAGATCAGGGCCAGGGGACGCGCCGCCCGCGCCTGCCGCTCGGCCAGGAAGGCGGCCAGCGCGCGTCCGGCGTGGGGATTGTGCCCGCCGTCCAGCCACAGTTCGGCCTCCGCCGCCCTGGCCGCCTCGCCATAAGGACCGGCCGAAAGCCGTTGCAGCCGCGCGGGCCAGCGCACGGTCCGCAGCCCCTCGGCGATCGCGGCTTCCGGCAGGTCCAGTTCGATGGCCGCCGCCACGGCCAGGGCCGCATTGTCGATCTGGTGCGCCCCCGCCAGGACCGGCGCCGGCAGGTCCATGAACAGGTCCGCCGTCTGGAAGGCCATGCCGCCCCGCTCGGCCCAGGCGTCGAAATCGACCCCCAGCACCGTCAGCCGCGCATGGACGTCGGCCGCGCGCCGTTCGATGGCCGCCATCGCCTCTTCCCGCTGTCGCGCGATCACCGCCGGCGCCCCGGCCTTCAGAACCCCCGCCTTCTCCGAGGCGATGCCGGCCAGATCGGTCCCCAGGAACTCGGCGTGGTCGTAGTCGACCGGCGCGATCACGCTGAGCAGCGGCCGTTCGATGACATTGGTGGCGTCCAGCACCCCGCCCAGGCCCACCTCGATGACGGCCAGATCGGCGGGCGTCTCGGACATGGCCAGGAAGGCGGCGGCGGTGGTGCTTTCGAACACCGTGGCCTCGCTGTCGGTCGCGGCCATGACCGCCTCGATCCGGTCCAGGATGGCGTTCAGAGCATCGTCTTCGATCAACCGGCCCGCCAGCCGTATCCGCTCGTTGAACCGCACCAGATGGGGCGAGGTATAGGCATGGACCCGCAGACCCGCCGCCTCGGCGATGGCCCGGATCAGGGCCACGGTCGATCCCTTGCCGTTGGTGCCCGCCACATGAACCACCGGCGGCAAGCGGTGCTGCGGATCGCCCAGGGCGGCGCACAGCGTCCTCATCCGGTCCAGGGACAGGTCGATCCGTTGCGGATGCCGCGCCCGCAGGCGCTCGGAGATCGGGTCCACGGCGGTCAGGCCGCCTGGCGCGTCCCGCCCATCAGCATGGACAGAATCTGGCCCAGGGTGCGCGGCAGGTCGGCGCGCGTCACCACCCTGTCCACCATGCCCTTTTCCTGCAGATATTCGGCGCGCTGGAAGCCGGGGGGCAGTTTCTCGCGGATGGTGGCCTCGATCACGCGCGGGCCGGCGAAGCCGATCAGGGCGCCCGGCTCGGCCAGATGCACGTCGCCCAGCATGGCGTAGGAGGCTGTCACCCCGCCCGTCGTCGGGTCGGTCAGGACCACGGCGTAGGGCAGTTTCGCTTGTTTCAGCTCCTCGACGGCCAGGGTGGTGCGCGCCATCTGCATCAGCGACAGGGCGCCCTCCTGCATCCGCGCGCCGCCGGCGGCGGTGAAACAGACCAGCGGCAGCTTGCGGGCCACGGCCTCGCGCGCGCCCTTGATGAAGGCCTCGCCCGCCGCCATGCCCAGCGACCCGCCCATGAAGGTGAAGTCCTGGACGATCACCACCGCCATCTGGCCGCCTACGGGGCCGACGCCGATGGCCATGGTGTCCTTGCGGCCCGCCGCCTTGCGCGCCGCGTTCAGCCGGTCCTTGTAGGATTTGCCGTCCGAGAATTTCAGCGGGTCCTCGGGCACGTCGGGGCTGTCGACGGCTTCGAACACGCCGCCGTCGAAGGTGGCCTTCAGCCGCGTCGGCGCATCGATCCGCATATGGCGGCCGGACGGCGTGACCCACAGGGCCGTCTCCAGGTCCGGCCGATACAGCATCTCGCCGCTGTCGGGGTCCTTGACCCACAGATTGTCGGGCGTATCTCGGCGCGAGACGATCTTGCGCACGCCGGGGGCGAAGCGGCTGAGCCAGCCGACGCGCTTTTCCTGAGGCTTGGTCTTGTCGTTCATCCGCGCGCTCTTAGACGGTTTCCGCCACGGAAGCACTAGTCACGACAGACCGCACGGCGTCGCCCAGGGCCTTGACCCGGGCCAGAACGCGCGGGGCGGCCGCTTCGTTCGCCTCCAGCGCGGCGGCCACCTCGTCCACCAGGGCCGAGCCCACCACCACCGCATCGGCCACCCTGGCGATGGCGGCGGCCCGTTCCGGCGTCTTGATGCCGAAGCCGACCGCGACCGGCAGGCCCGAGGCCGCCCGCACCCGCGCCACGGCCGGGGCCACTATATCGGCGTCCGCCTCCTTGACCCCGGTCACGCCCGCCACGGCGACATAATAGACGAAGCCCGACGTCCCCTGGACCACCACCTTCAGACGCGCGTCGTCCGAGGTCGGCGTCGCCAGGCGGATCAGCGCGATCGAAACCTTGTCCAGCGCCTGAACCAGCGGCCCGGCCTCTTCCGGCGGGCAGTCCACCACGATCAGCCCGTCGATGCCGCAGTCGGCCGCATAGCCGGCGAAAGCGTCGTAGCCCAGGCTCTCGATCGGGTTCAGATAGCCCATCAGCACGATCGGGGTGGCGTCGTCGCCCTTGCGGAACTCCCTGGCCAGATCCATCGTCGAGCGCAGGCCGAAACCGGCCGCCAGCCCCCGGATCGCCGCCTTCTGGATCGGCGGCCCCTCAGCCATCGGATCGCTGAACGGAAAGCCCAGCTCGATGATGTCCGCCCCGGCGGCCGGCAGCCCCTTCAGGATCGCCAGCGCCTCTTCGCGCGACGGATCGCCCCCCATCACATAGGGAATGAAGGCCGCACGGCCCTCGGCCTTCAGCGCCTTGAAGCGCGCCTCGATACGGGCGGTGGTCATTGGCTAACTCCTTGGCACCGCTCGTTTTCGACCATCATTCCGATGAACACCTTGTCGTTGGGGGCGGGCGCTTCGACGCGGCTGGTATCCCAGAACGCGACAAGCGTCAGACGCTCTGCACAGCGGTCCGCAGTCGCAGGACGTGTGAAGAACAGAGCGCTGGCGGCGCCGCCGGCTTCCTGCCAGCCGTGGCTCTGCGCATATCGGCTATATTCCCACATGATGTCGTTGGCGCGACGCATGGGCGCCGACACACAGGTCAACGGCGGCTGCTCGGGATCCGCAGGCATGACCTCAAGGCATTCCGGCGCCAGGCGCGCGCCACGCAGAATGGGGAAGTCCGCTTGGCCCGGCAGCAAAACGTCCGGTCCCATCGACGCCAGGAGATAAGCGCTCAGCAGGCTGGCGATCATTGCTGCGGCGATCCGCCGGCGGCAGGCGGCGGGGCGGCGGCGGCCGCGCACACGTCGCCGGGAATGGTGGCGAAGCCCAGATAGGCAGGCAGTTCGGCGACGGCGGTCTTGGTCGTGTCGTAGAAGGCGACCATCTGCATGCCGTCGCAGCCGCCGGCCACGCGGCGCTTGACGAAGACGACGCGGTTCTCGTCGCCGCCGGCCGCCAACCAGCCCTTGCTCGCCAGGTCGGCGATATAGCCGTCGGCCAGGGCGCCGATCTGGCCGAGTTGAGCCGTCACGCACCAGGCGCGCCCGGTCAGATTGTTCAGCGCCCCGCAATCGGGCGACAACTCGGCGCCGGGCAGCAGGCCGACACCGGCCGGCCCGCCCTGCGGCGCCGGCTGGGCCCCAGCCGGCGGCGGCGTCTGGACGGCGGCCTGGGCCTGGACGGCGGCGACGGACAGGGCGAGCGCGGCGCTCGCGGCCAGAAGAACAGACTTCACAATTCCACTCCCAGGTGTTTGGCGACTTGGAAGATGTCCTTGTCGCCGCGTCCCGACATCAACAGCACCACATCGCCGTTCTTGCCGACTTCCTTGGCGATCTCGCCAGTCCGCGCCAGGGCGTGGGCGGGTTCCAGGGCGGGAATGATCCCCTCCAGTTTGGAGCACAGCTGGAACGCCTCCAGCGCCTCGTCGTCTGTCGCCGACCGATATTCGGCCCGGCCGATGTCGTGCAGCCAGGCGTGTTCCGGCCCGATGCCCGGATAGTCCAGACCCGCCGAGATCGAATGCCCCTCGACGATGTTGCCGTCGTCGTCCTGAAGCAGATAGGTCCGGTTGCCGTGCAGCACGCCGGGCCGCCCGCCCTTCAGCGACGCCGCATGGTCGGGCGTGTCCAGGCCGTAACCCGCCGCCTCGACCCCGATCAGCCGCACGCCCTCGTCCTCGATGAAGGGGTGGAAGGCGCCGATGGCGTTCGATCCGCCGCCGATGCAGGCCACGACGGCCTGGGGCAGCTTGCCCATCTGGGCCAGCGACTGGGTCTTGATTTCCTTGCCGATGACCGACTGGAAGTCGCGCACCATGGCTGGGTACGGATGCGGCCCCGCCGCCGTGCCGATGATGTAATAGGTGTCCGAGACGTTCGTGACCCAGTCGCGCATCGCCTCGTTCATCGCGTCCTTCAGGGTCGCGGCTCCGGCGGTGACGGGAAAGACCTCGGTCCCCAGCAGCCGCATGCGGAAGACGTTCGGCTGCTGCCGCTCCACGTCCACCGCCCCCATATAGACGGTGCAGGGCAGGCCGAACCGCGCCGACACGGTCGCCGAGGCCACCCCGTGCTGACCCGCGCCGGTCTCGGCGATGATCCGGGTCTTGCCCATGCGACGGGCCAAGAGGATCTGGCCCATGCAGTTGTTGATCTTGTGCGCGCCCGTGTGGTTCAGGTCCTCGCGCTTCAGCCAGATATTGGCGCCGCCGAAATGCTCGGTCAGCCGTTCGGCGAAATACAGCGGGCTTTCGCGGCCGACATAGTGGGTCAGGAAACCGTCCAGCTCGGCCTGGAAGCTCGGGTCCGCCTTGGCCGCCTTATAGGCCGCATCCAGCTCGTGGATCAGCGGCATCAGGGTCTCGGCGACGAACTGCCCACCATAGGGACCGAACCGTCCCTTCGCGTCGGGCCAGGCGTAGGCGTTCGCCAGCGGGGCGGAATCGGCGGCTTGGAGAGGCGTCTGAGCGTTCACGGTTTCGACTTTCACGCGGGGAGGCGTCGCAATTACGACCGGCGCGCGTTTCGGATGAAGGCTGCGATCCGGTTGGCGTCCTTAACACCCGGCGCGCTTTCGACGCCAGAGGACACGTCCACCATCGGCGCCCCCGTGATCCGCAGCGCCTCGCCCACATTGTCGGGGTTCAGCCCGCCCGCCAGGAACCACGGATGGCGAAACGCCCGATCCGCCAGCAGGGTCCAGTCGAAACGATGTCCCACTCCGCCTGGCAGGGTCGAACCCTGGGGCGGCCTGGCGTCGAACATCAGATGGTCGGCGTGATAATCCCATTCGTCGGCGGCGGCGAAGTCGTCCGCCTGCCGGATCGGCAGGGCCTTGATGACCCCCGCCCCCGTGAGGGTCCGCACCCGTTCCGCCCGCGCCGGCGTCTCCGATCCATGCAGCTGGACGAAGTCGGGCCTCAGCGTCCGCGCGATCTCGTCCAACAGCGCGTCGTCGGGATCGACCGTCACCGCCACGATCCCGGCCCGCCCCCGCGCCCGCGCGAACAGTTCGGCCGCCGTATCGGGCGCGAGATGGCGCGGGCTTTTCGGGAACACCACCGCCCCGACGAAATCGGCCCCGCCGTCCAAGGCGGCGTCCAACGTCTCGCCCGTGGTCAAGCCGCAGATCTTGATCTTGGTGGTCATCCCTCGACCTGCGCGTCCGATCCCGCAGGCGTCAAGACCTTCAGCCCACGCTCTCGGGCGCCGCGAAAATCGAGGCGACCTCATCCGCCGTCGCCAGCCGCCACTGTCCGGGCGCCAGATCGGCCGGCAGGACCAGCCCGCCCAGCCGCTCGCGATGCAGGGTCTCGACGTGGTTGCCGACGGCGGCGAACATGCGCCGGACCTGATGATAGCGGCCCTCCGTCACCGTCAGCAGGGCCTCGGTCGGCGACACCACCTCCAGCACCGCCGGCGCTAGCGGCTTGTCCTCGCCCTCAAGCACCAGTTCGCCCGAGGCGAACAACGCGCCTTCCGTCCCCGCCAGCGGCCGCGCCAGCCCGGCCCGGTAAACCTTGGCCACATGGCGTTTGGGGCTGATGACCCGGTGCAGCAGGTCGCCGTCGTCGGTCAGCAGCAGCAGGCCCGTCGTCTGCTTGTCCAGCCGCCCGATGGTCGAGATCGCGGGATCGCGCCGACGCCACCGGTCGGGCAGGATGTCATAGACCAACGCCCCCTCCTCCTTGTGCGAACAGGTCATTCCGAGGGGCTTGTTCAACAGGATCACCAGTCCCGGCACGGGGTCCAGCGGCTCCCCGTCGATCTCCATCCGCGTCGGCAGGTCGGGCGTCACGGCGATCCGCCTGGACACGTCGGTCAGGTCCGCCCCGTCCAGCACGATCCCGCCCGCCCTGGTCATCCGCGCCATCTCGGCCCGCGAGCCATAGCCCATCGACCCCAGCAGGCGGTCGATGCGGGATGTGGGGGTCCTGCTCATGCGCCCACGCCCACACCCGTCATCCTAGGGCTTGTCCCTAGGATCCAGACTCCCGGTCTTTCCGCAGAGTACGCCGACTTCGACCACCGGGAGTCTGGATCCTCGCCACAGGGGCGAGGATGACGGACGTGGAGACACGCGCTCACTTCACCGCCTCGAAAAGCTTGTAGCCGCCCTCATCGGCGACGACGCGCACCCGCTTGAACGCCGCGTCCAGCTCCGCCTCATAGGGCAGGTGGCGGTTGGCCACGATCCAGGCGACGCCGCCCTTCTTCAGCAGGTCGGCCGCCTTGCGCACGAAGGCCTGGCCCAGCCGTCGGTCCTCGGCCCCGCCGTCGTGGAAGGGCGGATTGCTGACCACGAAATCCTTGTCGCCCTTGGCCTCCAGGGTGCGGGCGTCGGCCCACCAGACCTTGGCCCGTTCGTCCTTGACGTTCTCGCGCGCGGCGCGGATGGCGCGACGGTCCACGTCGACCAGTTTCAGCTTCGTCACCGCCGGCGAACGCAACACCACAGTCGCCAGGGCACCGTAGCCGCATCCCAGATCGACCCCCTCGCCCTTCATCGGCGGCAGATGCCGGGCCAGAAGCGCCGAGCCCGGATCGATCCGGTCCCAGGCGAATATCCCCGGCTGCGACCAGGCCTCCAGCCCCGGCGCGATCTGGGGTCCGCCCGCGGCGATGGCTTCGTCCAGCCCCGCGACCGTCTCTGGCCGAATGACGACGCAACGCCGGTGATGCGCCTTGGCCGTTTCGGCGACCTCCAGGCCGAAGCCCTTCAGCTCCTTGCCCAGGCGTGCGCCGCCCCGATCCTTGGGCGCCATGACGTCCAGCCGCCCGCCGACCTTCAGCGCCCTCAGCGCCAGGGCCAGCACATAGCGCCGCTCCAGCACGCCGGGCGGGGCGTAGATCATCGCCGCATCGGCCGATCCGGGCGCCTGCGCCTCCAGCGCCGCCGAATCCGGGATCAGGGGCGAGGTCTGGATCGCGTCGCCGGGCGGATCGAAGACGGCCGGCGGGCGGCCATAGAGCAGCGTGGTCATGGCCTCAGAACCCGGCTTGCAGCAGCACCAACCCCACGACCCCGACCACGATCCGCCACCAGGCGAAGACGCCGAACCCGCGCCTGGACACGAAATCAAGCAGGAACCGCACCACCGCCAGGGCCGCCAGGAAGGCCGTCACGAAACCGACCGCGATCAGGCCGACGTCGCTGAAGTCCAGCGTCCTGTGGTTCTTCAAAAGGTCATAGGCCACCGCCGCCCCCATGGTCGGCAGGGCCAGGAAGAAGCTGAACTCGGCCGCCGACCGCTTGTCGGTTTTCAGCAGCAGGCCGCCGGCGATGGTGGCGCCGGATCGCGACACGCCGGGGATCATGGCCAGGCACTGGAACAGGCCGATCAGGAAATAGATCCGCATCGGATAGGCCTCGGCGTCCAGCCACCGCGGCGTCTTGTCCATCCGGTCCAAGGCCAGCAGGATCACGCCGCCCACGATCAGGGCGATGCAGATCACCTGGGGCGTCTCGAACAGCACCTCCTTGATGAAGTCGTAGGCGGCAAAGCCGATCACCATCGCCGGCAGAAAGGCGACCAGGAGCCCGATCAGGAACCGCCGCGCCTCCGGGTCGAACGGCCAGCGCGTCGCCAGCGTCCACAGCTTCCTGAAATAGACGCTGACGATGGCCAGCAGCGCCCCCAGCTGGATGACGATCTCAAACGTTTTGCCCGCGCTCTCGAACCCCATGAAATGGCCCAGCAGCAGCATATGGCCGGTGGAGGACACCGGTATGAACTCGGTCAGCCCCTCGACCAGACCCAGGATGATGGCCGCCAGCCAGTCCGACATGAGAACCCCGAAAACACATGAACCCAAACGCCGCGCGCCCGGCCTGCCTGCCTTTAGCGCAATCGCCCCCGATTAGGCGAGCGGTTGGCTTTCCGCCACGATTGCGCGAGAAGAGGCGTCAAATGACGACGCCCGCCCCCGCCCCCGCGCCCCTGGAAGACGCCCATCTCGCCACGCGGCGCATCACCCGCCTGTCGGTGGGGGTGGCGGTGGCGCTGATCGCGCTCAAGGCGTTCGCCCTGGGCGCCTCCGGCTCGGTCTCCATCCTGGCCAGTCTGGCGGATTCGGCCCTGGACCTGGCGGCTTCCCTGACCACCTTCTTCGCCGTGCGCTGGGCCGCCGCCCCGCCGGACGAGGATCACCGCTACGGCCACGGCAAGGGCGAAGCCCTGGCCGCCCTGGTCCAGGCGGGTCTGGTCTTCGCCTCGGCCGTCTTCATCGGCTGGGAGGGGATGCAGCGCATCTTCGATCCCCGCCCCGTCACTGCCGGCGTCTGGGCGACCGGCGTCGTGGTCGCAGCCATCGCCATCACCGGCTGGCTGGTGTGGATGCAGACCCGGGCGCTGAAGAAGACCGGCTCCCTGGCCGTGGCCGGCGACCGCGCCCACTACGCCGCCGACCTGGCCGCCAATGTCGTGGTTCTGATCGGGGTGGCGTCGGGCGCCTTCCTGGGCGCGCCGGGGCTGGATGCGGCGGCCGGCGTGGTCGTCGCCGTCTGGCTGTTCTGGGGCGCGACCGGCATGTTGAAGGCCGCCGCCGATCACCTCCTGGACCGCGCCGCGCCAGAGGCCGACCGCGCCGCCGTCGCCCAGGCCGTCCTGGCCGACCCGCGCGTGTCGGGCGTGCATCAGTTGCGCACCCGCATGGTCGGGCCGGTGATGATGGTCCAGATGCACGTCGATCTGGACGGCGCCCTGACGCTGGACGCCGCCCACGCCATCGTGGTCGAGGCCGAACGCCGGGTGTTGGAGCGGTTCCCCGCCGCCGACATCCTGATCCACGCCGATCCGCGCGGCCTCGCCCGCCCCTCGGCCCCGGCCGCCGAACCGGCCGCCGCCGCATCGCCGACCGAGGCCTTGACCGAAGCCCCCTCCGCCCCCGTCGCCAAGGGCCCCTGGTCCTGACGCGGTAAACGGCGATTTAACGGGTCGGGGCGCATCAAGCCGCGATGGCCGATCCTTGCGTTCTCTTCCACTTCGCCTTCCAGCCCGCCTCGCGCGCCGCGCGCCTGGCGCTGGGCGAGGCGCGGATCGACTGGACCGATACGCCCGTCCGTCCGTGGGAGGACGACTGTCCGGTCAACGACTTCAATCCTTCGGGCCTGCCGCCGGTGATCCAGACCAGCGACCGGGGCCGCCCCCTGACCCTGTGCGAACTGCCCGCCGTCCTGGGCTGGGTCGAGGATCAGCAGAAGGGGCCGCTGCTCCTTCCCGCCGACGCGGGCGAACGGGCCGAGGCGCGCCGCCTGACCGGCTGGTTCGAGCGCCGGTTCACCGATGAGGTCGACGCCGTTCTGCTGCACGAGCGGATGGAGAAACCCCTGCTCAAGCTCGGCCCGCCCGAGGCCCGCGCCCTGCGCGACGGCCGCGACGCCCTGAAATCCCACCTGGCGATGCTGGAAGACCTGGTCGCCGCCCGCGACTGGCTGGCCGGGCGCCGCCTGTCCCAGGCCGACCTGATCGCCGCCGCGCATCTGTCGGTGCTGGACTACTTCGGCGAAATCCCCTGGCAGACCTGGCCCGCGCTGAAGACCTGGTACTCCAAGCTGAAATCCCGCCCCTGTTTCCGCCCCCTGCTGGCGGATCGGTTCGTCGGCGTGCCGCCGTCGGGGTGGTATGCGGATCTGGATTTCTAAAGCGCCTCGGCGTTCAGCCGCGCGATCCACAGCCTGGCGCGTCCCGCCAGTTCGTCCTTGCGTCGCAGATCGGAAATGTCCTCGGGCAGACGGTCCAGCTGTTCGAAGCGGAAATCCTCGGGCGAATGCGCCGTCCACGCCGCCTGAAGCGACCGGTACGGGCTGCCGCCGTGGCGCAGCGCAAACCACAGGCCGTTCTGTTCGGTGTCGATGTGGCGGCTCTTGCCGACCCAGACCTGGCCCGTCGCACTGCAGATCACGGCGTAGATTCCGGCGATGGTCGGCCGCTCCTTGTATTCGGCGATCAGGGCCTTGCGGCTTGTGGTCATGGCGGCTTTCCCTATTATCCGGGTATTATCCTAGGCATTAAATTTATCCGGGTAAATATATGGACGACGAAATTCGCCAGCTGGTCCTGTTCGACGGCCCGGAGCGGATCGCCAAGGGACCGGAAGCGGCGGTGTCGGCCGCCTTCCAGACCGCCCTGTCGGCCTCGCCCCAGGCGTCGCTGCGCGTCTTCGACCTGGGGACCGGCCGTCCGGTCGATCTCGATCTGCGGCCGACGCCCCCGCCCCGACGCGGCCGCCCGCGCCTGGGCGTCGCCGCGCGCGAGGTCACGCTTCTGCCCCGGCATTGGGACTGGTTGGCGACCCAGCCGGGCGGGGCCTCGGCCGCCCTGCGTCGGCTGGTGGAACAGGCGCGCAAGATCGGCGCGGACGACGATGCGCGCCGCCGACGCACCGACGCCGCCTATGGCTTCATGGTCGAAATGGCCGGCGACGCCCCCGATTTCGAAGAGGCCAGCCGCGCCCTGTTCGCCGCCGACCGCGAGCGTCTGATCGCCCTGATCGCGCCCTGGCCTGCGGATGTCCGGGCGCAGATCATCGAACTGTTCGACGGCGCGGCCCCGCCGACTGACGCCTGTTGCGCGTAAACGCCGAGATCGAATTCTGTGCTATCCCCCGCCCCGTGTCCGACCGCCTGAAAACCTTCATCCGCCAGCGCGCGGCCGAGCTGGGCTTCGATGTCTGCAGGTTCGCCTCGGCGGCCGACGCCTGGCCGGCGGGCGAGCGGTTGCGCGCCTTCGTGGATGCGGGCCGGCATGGCGACATGGACTGGATGCAGACCACGCTGGATCGCCGCCAGCACCCGACCGCCATGTGGGACGGGGCCAGGACCGCCATCGTCCTGGGCATGAACTACGGCCCCGAGGAGAACCCGCTGGATCAGCTGGCCGACCGCTCGGCCGGCTATATCGCGGTCTATGCGCGCGGCGACGACTACCACGAGGTCATCAAGGGCCGGCTGAAACAGCTGGCGGGCCAGATCGCGGCCCGCAACGGCGCTGACATCAAGGTCTTTGTCGACACCGCCCCCCTGATGGAAAAGCCGCTGGCCCAGCGCGCCGGCCTGGGCTGGCAGGGCAAACACACCAATCTGCTCAGCCGCACCCACGGCAACTGGCTGTTCCTGGGGACCATACTGACCGCCGCCGAGATCGAACCGGACGAGGCCGAGACAGAACATTGCGGCCGCTGCACCGCCTGCCTGGACGCCTGCCCGACCAACGCCTTCCCGGCCCCCTTCCAACTCGACGCCCGGCGCTGCCTGTCCTATCTGACCATCGAATTCGCCGAGCCTTGGCCGGTCGAGTTCCGCACCCTGACCGGATCGCGCATCTATGGCTGCGACGACTGTCTGGCCGTCTGTCCCTGGAACAAGTTCGCCCAGCAAGCGCGCGAAATCCGGCTGGCGTCCCGCCCGGCCTTCGAAAGTCCGCGCCTGCATGACCTGCTGGCGCTGGACGACGCGGCGTTTCGCGCCCTGTTCGCCAAAAGCCCGGTCAAGCGGATCGGCCGCGACCGTTTCCTGAGAAACGTTCTCTACGCTGTCGGCAATTCGCAGGACGTGGCCCTGATCGCCCCGGCGCAGGCGCTCTTGGCCGACCTCTCGCCCCTGGTGCGCGGCGCCGCCGTCTGGGCGCTGTCGCGGCTGATGACGGGAGAGGCTTTCGCGGCCCTGTCCCAGACGACGACCGAGGCCGACCCCCAGGTCCTGACCGAATGGCGACGGCCCCGACCTGCATAACCGCCGCGAACCGCGGATCCTCAGCCCATGCCGATTCCGACGCCCGATCCGCCGCCGGGCGCCTTGGCTACGTCCAGCAGTTTCAGCCGGAAGATCAGCACCGAATTGGCCGGAATCTTGGGATTGCCCTGTTCGCCATAGCCCAGTTCGGGCGGCACATAGAGCAGCCATTCGTCGCCGACGCGCATCTTCTGCAGCGCCTCCGTCCAGCCCTTGACCACCTCTTCCGGGGTGAAGATCGCCGGCGCCCCGCGCGCGAACGAGCTGTCGAACACGGTGTTGTCGACCAGCTTGCCCTCGTAATCGACCTTGACCAAGTCGTTGCGGTCCGGGCTGACCCCGCCGGCAGGGCCGGACTGGATCACCTTGTACTGCAGGCCGCTGGGCAAGGTCTGGACGCCCTCCGCCTTGGCGTTCTTCGCCATGAAGGCGGCCGCCTCGGCCTTGCCCGCGTTGGGATCGACCGGCTCGGCCCGGCCGCAGCCCGCCAGCAGCAGGCCGCCCAAAAAGCTGGAGAGCAGCGCCGCCCTAACCCATCCGAAGTTCATAGCCGCGTTCCTTCAAGGCCTCGCCGATCTCGTCGGCGTGGGCGCTATCGCGCGTTTCGACCATGATGTCGAACTCGGCGCCCTTGGCCGGCACGTCCAAAGCCAGACGGTTGTGGACCACGTCGATGATGTTGCCGCCCAGGCCGCCGATCACCGCCGCCATCGCCGACAGCATCCCCGGCCGGTCGTCGCCCAGGATGCGATAGACCAGCAATCTCCGTTCACGGACCATCTCGCGGTTCAGCACCACCGCCAGCATCCGCGCATCGATGTTGCCGCCCGTCAGTTCGATCCCGACCTTCATCCCCTTGAACCGCTCGGGATTGCGCAACAGCACGGCCAGCCCCCCGGCCCCGGCGCCCTCGCACACAGTCTTCTCCAGCGTGGCCATGTAGGAGACGCCGCGTTCGAAATCGGCCTCGTCCGCCACGAAGACCTCGTCGATCAGCGGGTCCGCCAGGGCGAAGGGGATGTCGCCCACCGCCTTGATGGCGATCCCTTCGGCGATGGTCTGTCCGGTGCAGACCGGCGGCAGCCCCGCCCGCTTGGCGGTGAAGGAGGGATAGCGCGCAGCCTCCACCCCATAGACCTGGATGTCCGGCTTGATCGCTTTGGCGGCGATGGCGCAGCCCGCGATCAGGCCGCCGCCGCCGATCGGCACGATCAGAGCCTCGATTTCGGGCGCGTCCTCCAGGAACTCGATGGCGCAGACGCCCTGGCCCGCCACGATCCCCTCGTCGTCGAAGGCCGAGACGAAGACAAAGCCCTTCTCGGCCTCCAGCCGCTTGGCCTCCTCGGTCGAGCTGGTGAAGTCCAGGCCGTGGATCACCACCGTCGCGCCGTGCGAGCGGGTGCCGTTGATCTTGGCGAAGGGGGTGCCTTCGGGCATGACGATGGTGACGGGCACGCCCAGCCGTCCGCCGTGATAGGCCAGGGCCTGGGCGTGGTTGCCGGCGCTGGCGGCCACCACGCCGCGCCTGCGCTCGTCCTCGCTCAGCAGCAGCAGGCGGTTCAGCGCCCCGCGCTCCTTGAAACTGCCGGTGAAGTGCAGATTGTCGAACTTGACCCAAACCTCGGCCCCGGTCAGCTGCGACAGCCGGCGGGAGTAGCGGGTCGGGGTGTGGTCGACCTGGCCGGCGATCCGGGCGCGGGCGGCTTGGATATCGGCGAAGGCGACGGTCATGCGGCGGTTTCCGGACTATCGCCTCGAAGGCGGGCGAGTTGATCGGCGCCTGTTTCGCGCGTTGTCGCCTTGCGGTCCAGAGCCAGGCGATCTTGGGCGTGGAAGTCCCCGCCGCGCCTGTGCGATAGTGGCGACGGTCGTCCCCTGCGACCCCGAAACGCACGCCCCTCGAACGGCCGGATCGAACGGCCGTCCCATTGCCCGGAGGAACGCCCATGTCGATTCGCTCTCTCGCCGCCCCCAGACCGGCTCTTGCCCTGGCGCTTGTCCTGTCGGCGGCGGCCCTGTCCGCCTGCGCGCCCACGGCGGGAAGCGGCGCCCTGCCGACCGCCGGCCCGGCCGCCTTCGACGAAGCCGACTTCGCCTGGTCCCAGGCCGCTGGCCGCAACAGCATCCAGGGCCGGATCGCCTTCGCCCAGGACGGCAAGGCCTTTTCCTGCGTGGCCAACGTCGGCCTGACGCCGGACACCCCCTACACCCGCGCGCGCTTTCGCACCCTGTACGGCTCGACCGAGCGCGCGGCCGTGCCCGCCGCCGTCGTTCGCGCCCGCACCGTGGCGGACGCCAACGCCAACTATTCGACCTACGTCCGCGACACGCGTTGCCAAGACGGCCGATTCCAGTTCGACGGCCTGCCGGACGGCGGCTGGTTCGTGATCGCCCCGGTCAAGGCCGATGGCGACCCCATCGTCCTGATGCGCCATGTGCAGACGCGCGGCGGACGTGTCGTCGCCCTGACCCTGTGACCCGCCTATTACTGTGACTCCGGCGCCTGGGGGGCGCAAAGATGCGACCCCGGTAACGCGGGTCGCCATCTTCTGGCCGCGAGCGCCCCGGAGTGATCGGGCGATCTGCGGCAGTTCGGGGAGCGTTTCTTGTCCCAACACAACATCATCGGGTCCGAGGCCTTCACCCGCGGGCCTTCGGTCATCATCCGCAAATACAAGTCCGGCGGCATGCGCCGGCGGCGCGTCAGGACGGCGGCTGCCTTCATCGCCGGCGCCGGCGTCATGTTGGCGGCCGGCCTGATCGCCGCCGTGGCGATCTATGGGCCGGCCCTGGCCAGTTAGAGGCCCCCAGCAGGCCTTAGGCCAGCCAGACCATCATCCGCGTATCGGCCTGGGCGCCCCGGGCCAGGCTCCACGCCCGGCGCGTCTCGCCGGTGTAGAGGAAGCCGGCCTTCTCCAGAACGCGGCCGGACGCCGGATTGTCGGCGAAGTGTCCGGCGACCAAGGCCCGGCGCTTCCACTTGCGGCTGGCCCAGACCAGAGCGGCGTCCAGCGCCTCGGTGGCGAAACCCCGACCCCAGTAGTCCCGACCGATCCAGTAACCCGTCTCCGGGACCCGATCCTCGCCCTCGAACAGGCCGATCACGCCGATTGGACCGACGTCCTCGTGGTCGATGACGAAGGTGTTGGCGCGCGCCGGATCCTGCGACGCGACCTGCAGCACGAAGTCGTCGGCGTCGCGGACCTGAAACGGGTGAGGCATCCGCTTGGTCATGCGCGCGATGTCCAGGTCGTTGGCCAGGGCGGCGATGCGCGGCGCATCCTGGGGCGCGGGCGCGCGCAGCACCAGACGCCGCGTCTCGACGACGGGAGAGGTTTCAATGACGCACATGGCGATCGCCTCGTTCTTCGACCATCTCCTTGAAGGGCTCGGACGGTCTTCGAGGCGGGGAACGCAAACGGGGAGCCTGGTGATCCAGACTCCCCGCGGAATATTTCCCTGGTCCGGATCGGCTGCTGTCGTGAGCAACGCGATCCGGTGAAATCCAGACTGCGTTACTCGGCGGCCATCGCCTGAGCGGCGTCGTCGTTGGCCGCGAGGATCGACACGTAACAACGGCCGCCGCGCTTGGTGGTGAACTTCACGGCGCCCGGCGTCAGGGCGAACAAGGTGTGATCGCGGCCCATGCCGATGTTCTCGCCAGGATGGAAGGTGGTGCCGCGCTGGCGCACGATGATGTTGCCGGCCAGCACGCGCTCGCCGCCATACTTCTTCACGCCCAAGCGCTTCGACTCGGAGTCGCGACCGTTACGCGACGAACCACCGGATTTCTTGTGAGCCATCTTGCCGCTCCTTCTTGGTGCGCTACCGGCCGTTCGGCCTGCTTGAGCGCGTCCATGATATCATATGGCGCCATGAAGCGCCGGTGAATGTCTTAGGCTTCGTCGCCGGCGGCTTCCGCCTTGGGCGCGGCCTTCTTCTTGGCCGGGGCCTTTTTGGCGGGAGCCGAGCTCTCGACCACGGCACCCTTGACCTCGGCGCCGTCCACGTCCGTCACGACCGTCTCAGTCGAACCCAGCGAGGAGGTGTCGCCGCGCGCAGCCAGGTTGCGGGCCCGCATGTTGATCTCGGCCTTGGTGGTCAGTTCGACCTTGCCGTCCCATTTGGCGGTTTCGCCGGCGCCTTCGATGCCGGTGATGCGAAGGACCGATTCCATCTGGCGGTGGCCGTTGGTGCGGCGATAGCCCTGGCGACGGGTCTTCTTGAAGATCTTGATCTTCTCGCCCTTGCGGGTCTCGACCAGGGTCGCGCCGACGAAGGCGCCGTCGATCAGCGGGGCGCCCAGGGTCACGCCCTTGTCGCCGCCCAGCATCAGGACGCT
Source organism: Brevundimonas sp. D3-1P (assembly GCF_055809335.1). Taxonomy (NCBI): domain Bacteria; kingdom Pseudomonadati; phylum Pseudomonadota; class Alphaproteobacteria; order Caulobacterales; family Caulobacteraceae; genus Brevundimonas; species Brevundimonas sp. D3-1P. The sequence continues at coordinate 2,762,587 of NZ_CM147908.1, read as the reverse complement.
GTCGAACTTCAGCTCGGCGCCGGCGTCGCCGTCGAGCTTTTCGACGACGATGGTGTCGCCCGGTTGAACCCGGTACTGCTTGCCGCCGGTCTTGATCACCGCGTACATGTTGAAGCCTCAGCGCAAACGCAAAAAAGAATGCGCCCGCTGGAGTGACCCCCGCGGGCGAAGAGCGGCGACATATACGGAAGGCCGCCGCAGAGTCAACGCCGAACCCGGCGGAAATTGAGCGCCCGCCGGATTACGCGCCCCGACGGCGCGCCTCAATCCAGGGCGCAGACGTCCGGCAGGCCGCGCAGGGCGCCGGCGTGGTCCAGGCCATAGCCGACCAGGAAGCGGTCGGGAGCCTCCCAGCCGACGAAGTCGGGTTCGGGCGCGCGGGGCCTGGGCCAGGGCTTGCGGGCGAAGACGCAGGTCAGAACCTCGGACGCGCCGGCTTCCCTCGCGATGCGGACCGCCTCCGCCAGGGACAGGCCGGTGTCGAACACGTCGTCCAATATAAGGACGCGACGGCCGGCGATGGGGCGCTGGAACGGGGCGTAGACGTCGATCCGGCCCCGGCTGGACTGTTCGTCGCCATACGAGGCCAGCCACAGGGCGTCGAAGCGGACGTTGCGGCCGACGCGGGCCAGGGCGCGGGTCAGGTCGGCGGCGAACCACAGGCCGCCGGTCAGCAGGACGGCGGCGACCGTCTCGTCGTCGATCGCGGGCGCGATGCGCCGGGCCAGCTCGGCGACGATGCGGGCGACATCGGCCTCGGGCAGGAGAACGGTCGGCGTCGGGGAGGGATCAGCCATGATGCGAGGCCGATACCGCCTTGCCGCGGGGCTTGTCCACCGTCGCCTTGCCTACCGTCGCCTTGGCCGGGGCGGCGTTCGCCGGCCGCGCCTCGACCGGGGCGGCGTGGGACGTATCGGCGCCGGGCGCGGTCGCCGAGCGCAGGCCGTGCGCGGCGGCCTGGCCCACCTGGCCCGCAGGCGCTGCCGGGGAGGCCGCAGACGAAGGGGCGTGATCGGCGCCGGGGGGCGTCGCGGGCTTTTCCCCATTACCGATCGAAGCCTTGGCGCGCGCGGGCGGCGCGGGCGCGAAGTCCACGCCGATGCCGGCCCCGTGCCCGCCGGGATCGGGGATCAGGGCGGCGAACCCCTGGACCTTGCCCGGCAGGACGGGCGGTCCGTCGATCCTGACGATCTTGAAGCCGACCTCGGCGCCCTGGGCGTCCAGCAGGGCGACGCGGATGGGCGGCGACACGATCTCGGCGTCGCGCCCATTGCGCACGGCGCCGGACACCAGGACCATGCCCGGCCGGTTCGGCGCCGACTTGGCGGTCAGGGCCTCGAAGTCCAGACCCACGACGTTCACCGGCGCCCCGACCATCGCATAGGCCGACGCCGCGCGCGGGAAGGCCCGGACGATCTCCACCCGAAAGACGAAGGCGGCGACGACCAGTCCGATGAAGACCGCCGCCAGCGCGGCCCAGACCACGCCCTGGGCGGCGGCCCGCCGCAGCTTCTTCTGGCGCTCGGCGCGGGCGCGGAAGGCGCGGGGCAGTTCCGGCGCCGGGGTCTCGGCCAGGCTGGCGGCTTCGGGTTCCGGCTCTTGTGGCGCCGGCTGCGCAGCGGGCGTCGCCTCGGGCGTCAGGATCAGTTCCAGCGGCTCGTCGGGGGTCGCGCGCCACACCTCGCCGCAGGACTGGCAGCGCACCTTGCGTCCCTGCGGCCCCACGGCGTCGTCGGGAATGAAATAGCTGGTGGCGCAGGCGGGGCAGGTCAGTATCATGTGGCTGACTGCGAGGCTGTCGCCCCCTCCCGCGAGGCGCGACGTCGCGCCCCCTATTTCCTGAACCCTGTCCATGCCGTCCGCCGAACCCGCCGCCATGACCGAGACCATGACCGAGACCGCGCGCCTGTCGGGCGTCGGCTTCGGCTATGCAGGCGCGCCCGACGTGCTGCGGGACGTTAACCTCATTCTGCCCCGCGGCTCTTTCCACTTTCTTACCGGGCCTTCCGGGGCTGGCAAGTCCTCGCTGCTGCGGCTCCTGACCCTGGCGGACCGGCCGCTGAGGGGCGGTCTTTGTCTGTTCGGGGCCGATGTCTCGCGGATCGACCGGCGCGACATCCCTGCTTTCCGCCGGCGGATGGGGGTGGTGTTCCAGGACTTCCGCCTGCTGGACCATCTGTCCGCCTTCGACAACGCCGCCCTGCCGCTGCGGCTGGCGGGCGGACGAGAGGCCGACTACGCCGCCGACGTCGAGGAGATGCTGAAATGGGTCGGGCTGGGGCGGCGCATGGACGCCCTTCCCCCCGCCCTGTCGGGCGGCGAGAAGCAGCGCCTGGCCATCGCGCGGGCCGTCATCGCCCGCCCCGGCCTGATCGTGGCGGACGAGCCGACCGGCAGCGTGGACGCGGTCATGGCCGACAAGCTGCTGCGCCTGTTCCAGTCGCTGAACAGGCTGGGGGCCACGGTCCTGATCGCCAGCCACGACGAGGCCCTGGCCCAGCGGTCGGGCGCGCGCGTCCTGCGGCTGGAGGGCGGTCGGCTGCACGCGCCGGGACCGGCGGCCGCATGATCCGCCTTTCGGACTTCACGCCTCGCTGGGCCCTGCCGAAGCTGCGTTCGCCGTTCGGGCGGGGGCGGGCCGGCCTGTTGCCGCCGGCCGCGGCCGGCGAGCCGTGGCTGATGACGGTGATCGCGGTCCTGTGCTTCCTGGCCTGCCTGGCCGCCGTCGCCGCCTCCGCCGCCGACCGCGCCGCCCACGGCTGGGCCAGGCAGCTGGGCGCCGAGGCCACGGTCCAGGTGCGCCCCCGCGTCGGCGAGACCGGCGACACCGCCGCCGGTCGCGCGGCCGAGACCCTGGCCGGCGTCGAAGGGGTCGAGGAGGCCGCCGCCCTTGACCGCAAGGCGGCCGAAGACCTGCTGCGCCCCTGGCTGGGCGATGCGATCCTGCCCGACCTGCCGCTGCCCCACCTGGTCACGGTTCGGCTGGACCCCGAGGCGCCGGCCAGCGCCGTGACCCTGAGCCGCGCCCTGGCCGAGGCGGGGCTGGACGCCACGGTCGACGACCACAGCCTGTGGCGCGGCGAGGTCGAGCGCTCGGCCAATCTGATCACCGTTCTGGCCGGTGCGGCCTTCCTGGCCACGGCCTTCGCCGCCGCCGCCGCCATCGCCTACGCCACCCGCGCGGGACTGGCCGCCGGACGCGGCGTGATCGAGACCCTGAGCCTGAACGGGGCGACTGACGGGCGGATCGCCGGCCTGTTCCAGCGCCGATTCGGTGGGCTTGCGGCCGGCGCTGGCGTGATCGGGGCGGGGTTGGCCGCCGTCCTTGTCGCCGGTCTGCGCCTGCTGGGCGGATCGGGCGGTCTGACGGCGGCCCTGCCGGTGGCGTGGGGCGACCTCCTGCTGCTCTCGCCATGCCCGCTGCTGGCCGCTACGGTCGCGGTTCTGGCCGCGAGATTCGCCGCCATGCGGGTATTGGCCTCGGATGCGGGCGGGGGGGACGCATGAGATTGTTGAGCGTCGTCTTCATCGCCGGCCTGATCTGGCTGGTCGGCCTGTTCGCCTTCGCCCATCGGGTGCGCGAACTGACGCCGGCCGAAGACCCCGCCCGCGCCGACGCCATCGTGGCCCTGACCGGCCCCTCGTCCGAGCGCGTCAACGCCGCCATCCGCCTGTTGGAACAGGGCAAGGGCGAGCGGGTGCTGATCTCGGGCGTCAACCGCGAGGTGCGCCGCCGCGAACTGCGCGAACTGACCCCCGGCTCCAGTCGCCTGTTCAACTGTTGCGTCGATCTGGGCTTCGAGGCCGAGGACACGGTGGGCAACGCCCAGGAGATCGCCGCCTGGGCGCGGTCCAAGGGCTATCGCAGCCTGATCGTCGTGACCTCCGACTATCATATGCCGCGCTCCCTGGTGGAGATCAGGGGCCAACTGCCGGGCGCGACCCTGACGCCCTACGCCGTCTCGACCCCCTCGCTGGACAATGCGCGCTGGTGGCGGGCGGCGGTGACGGCGCGGCGGATGACGCTGGAGTATATGAAGTATCTCGCCGTGCTGGGCCGCGAGGGCGTGCGCCGCCTGACCGGGGACCGGCCCGTCCCTTCCGTTTCCGCCGAAAAGGCCCCGCCTAAGTGAATATGCTGCGTTCCCTCCTGTTCGCCGCCTGGCTCTATCTGTCGATGCCGATCTTCGCCATCGGACTGTCGCCGGCGCTTGTGATGCCGCATCGGTTCGCCATGGGCGTCGTCAAGCTGTGGGCCAGGACGGTGCTGTTCGGCCTGCGCCGGATCGCCGGCGTCAAGGTCGATTTCCGGGGTCTGGAGAACCGGCCGTCCGGGGCCGCCCTGGTCGCGTCCAAACACCAGGGGATGCTGGACATCGTGGCTCTGCTGGCGGTGCTGCCCGACGCCTGTTTCGTGATGAAGAAGGAGCTGATGCCCTTGCCCTTTTTCGGCTGGTTCGCCTGGAAGACCGGGATGATCGCCGTAGACCGCGCCGGCCACGCCAGGGCGCTGAAGGACATGACCCGCCAGGCCCGGGCCCGCCTGTCCCAAGGCCGCCAGATCGTGATCTTCCCCGAGGGGACGCGCAACGATCCGGGCGTGCCCGGCGACTACAAGCCCGGCGTCGCTGCCATCTACCGCGACCTGGAGGGGCCGTGCTGGCCGGTGGCCACCAACTCGGGCCTCCATTGGCCCGCCCATGGCTTCCGCCGCCGCCCCGGCGTGGCCGTGTTCGAATTCCTGGAGCCGATCCCCGCCGGGATGAAGCGCGGGGCCATGATGGCGTTGCTGGAAAGTCGCATCGAGACGGCTTCGTTGGCGCTGTTGGAGCCAAAGGCGGCGCTTGTGCACTCTGACCCGGCCTGACCTGTCGGATCGGGCGCCGCCAATGGAAACGCCCGTGCTTCGTCCCCTGCTGCTCTCCGTCGCCTTCGCCGCCGTCGCCGGTTCCGCCTTGGCCCAGTCCCAACCCTATGAGCAGGTCGAGGCGCCCAAGACCTGGCGCGTGGATGTCGGCGGGGGGATCACTCACGGCTTCAGCGCCACGGGAAATACGGGCGACGACGTCAACTACACCGCCTGGGGTTCCGCCAGCTACAAGGACGTCGTTTACGCCAACGGCCTGGACGGCGTGGGCTGGAACGCGCTGAAGACCGACGACCTGCGCGCCGGGGTGCAGATCCGGCCCCGCTTCGCCGCCGGCGACATCGAAGGCTCCAGCCTGGATCGCCCGGGCCTGGGGGCCGACGCGGCCCTTTACGCCTACAAGCGGTTCGGCGGAATCGTCGTCGGCGGCCGGATATCCCAGGATGTCTCGGGCGACGACGCCGGGACCCAGTATTTCGCCTCCGTCGGTCATCAGCGCGTCACGCCCGTCGGCCTGCTGCGCGTCAGCGGCTATGTCACGGGCGGCAGCGACGAACGCATCCAGCGCTACTACGGCGTAACCGCCGAACAGGCGCCGGGCAGCGGCTACCAGCCCTATGAGGCCTCGGGCGGCCTGTCGGGCGCCGGCGCCGTCGCCTTTTTGGCTGTTCCGGTCGGCAAGCGTTTCGGCGTCGGCGGCTTCGTCAACTACGAGCAGCGGCTGGGGGACGTCAAGGACAGCCCCCTGGTCAGCGACGACCACGTGTGGCGCGCCGGCCTGATCGGCGTAATACGCTTCTCCAGCGCGGATTGACCGCCCTTTTTGAGAAGCATGACGGCATGACCGAAGACCCGACCAAGGATTCCAACGGCAACATCCTGGCCGACGGCGACAGCGTGACCCTGATCAAGGACCTCAAGGTCAAGGGGTCGGGCGGGGTGACGCTGAAGCGCGGCACGATGGTCAAGAACATCCGCCTGACCGGCGATCCCGACGAGATCGAGGCCAATGTCGAGAAGGTGCGCGGCCTGGTTCTGCGCACCGAGTTCGTCAAGAAGGCCTGACCCTCTTCCCAAGCGCTGCGTCAGCCGCCATCTAGCGGCCATGACCGACACCCTCGCCGCCCCCGCCCCCGCCCCCGCCGCCACGCATGGCAAGATCCCCGTCACCGTCCTGACCGGCTATCTGGGGGCGGGCAAGACGACCCTGCTGAACCGCATCCTGACCGAGGACCACGGCAAGCGCTACGCCGTGATCGTCAACGAGTTCGGCGAGATCGGCATCGACAACGACCTGGTGGTCGGCGCCGACGAGGACGTGTTCGAGATGAACAACGGCTGCGTCTGCTGCACCGTGCGCGGCGACCTGATCCGCGTCGTCGCCGGCCTGATGAAGCGCCAGCGCCCCGGCAAGCCCGCCTTCGACGCCATCATCGTGGAGACGACGGGCCTGGCCGATCCCGGCCCGGTGGCCCAGACCTTCTTCGTCGACGAGGACGTCAAGGCCAAGACCCGGTTGGACAGCGTCACCGCCCTGGTCGACGCCAAACACGTCATGGCCCGTCTGGACGATTCCAAGGAGGCGCGCGAACAGGTGGCCTTCGCCGACCGGATCATCCTGAACAAGGTCGATCTGGCCACGCCCGAGGAGCTGGACGCGGTCGAGGCGCGTCTGCGGGCGCTGAACCCCTTGGCGCCCATCGTGCGGGCCGAACGGTCGAACGTGCCGCTGGACCAGGTGCTGGGCGTCCACGCCTTCGACCTGGAGCGGATTCTCGAGGTCAAGCCGGACTTCGTGAACCCGCCGCACGGCGCGGACGGCCATGTCCACGACGAGCACTGCGGCCACGACCACGACCATCATGGTCATGACCATGACCACGGGCACGGCCACCACGACCACGCTCACAGCGCGCGCGGACACGCCCACCAGGACGACATCAAGGGGATATCCCTGTCTCTGGACCGGCCGCTGGACGGCGCCAGGTTCACCGCCTGGCTGGACAGACTGCTGGGCGAGCAGGGCCAGAACATCCTGCGCGCCAAGGGCATCATCGACGTCAAGGGCGAGGACCGCCGCCTGGTCTTCCAGGCCGTTCACATGATCCTGGAGGGCGATCTGCAACGCGAATGGGGCGCCGCCGAGCGCCGCTGGAGCCGGGCCGTCTTCATCGGCCGCGATCTGGACGAGGCCGAGTTGCGCCGCGGCTTCGAGGCCTGCGCGGCCTGAGCGGGCCGACGGCAGCCCCCACAACAGCACCCGATAACGGCCCTGGACAGCGTTTCATGAGCATCGACATCCTGGTGATCGGCCTGCCGGCCCTGGCCGACGACATCCTGACCCGACAGGCGACGGAGCGGGGCTGGACCCTGCATCATCCGGGCGCCGACGGCCTGGCGCCGCCCGAGATCGCCCAGCGGATCGTCGCCGTCGCGGCCTCGGGCGCCGTCAGCGTGGACGCCCGGCTGATCGACGCCCTGCCGGCATTGAAGATCATTTCCGTCCACGCCGTCGGCTACGACCTGACCGACGTCGCCCACGCCCGGTCGCGCGGCGTGGTCGTGACCCACACGCCCGACGTTCTGAACGACGACGTTGCGGACATGGCGCTATTGCTGGCGCTGGGGACGCTGCGGCGCCTGCCGGCGATGGATGCCTATGTGCGCGCCGGCCGATGGGCGTCGGAGGGGCCGCCGCCGCTGTCGCGCCGCGCGACAGGTTTGAAATACGGGCTTCTGGGTCTGGGCCGCATCGGCCGGGCCATCGCCGAGCGCCTGGCGCCCCTGGCCGGAGAGATCGCCTATCACACCCGTCGCCCGGTCGGAGACGCGCCATGGCGGCACGTGCCGGACCTGGTGGAACTGGCGGGCCAGGTCGATGTGCTGGTCGTCATCGTGCCCGGCGGCGCCTCGACTCGCGGCCTGGTCTCGGCCGAGGTGCTGGACGCCCTGGGACCGAACGGCGTGCTGATCAATGTGGCGCGCGGCGAGGTGGTGGATCAGGACGCCCTGATCGCGGCCCTGGCCTCGGGCCGACTAGGCGGCGCCGGCCTGGACGTTTTCGCCGACGAACCGAACGTCCCCCAGGCCCTGATCGACAGCGACCGTTGCGTCCTGGCGCCCCACGTCGCCTCGGCCACTGTCCAGACGCGCCAGGCCATGGCCGATCTGATGATCGCCAATCTGGAGGCCGTTCTGTCGGGCCGCCCGGCGGTCAGCCCCGTTCCCGACTGATCAACGCCTCGAGGGCGCGCGCAGCATAGGCGTCGGCCGCGCTGGATCGGACGAAAGCAGGTTGCGCCCCAGCGCCCGGCCCTGCCCGGGCACGTCATAGCTGATCGGCGTCGGACAGTTGTTCCGGTCGCGCAGGTCGAACAGCAGATAGCGTCTCGCCTCGCCCTCGTCCCGAGACAGAGGACCGGGGCGATCGGTCGCCGCGCCGGCCCGGCGCCGTTCGGACCCGCAGACCGGCATGGCCCGGCCCACGACCGGCGACGGCCTGACCATCGCCGGATCGACGACAGGGGCCGAGTGAAGGATGGCCGCGCCATCGACGACGATCCGCATCAGCAGGGACAGCATCGCAAACCTCCAACCTGAGGCGACAGATTACATCCACAACCTGCGATCGCCTAGATCGACTTGACCGCCCCGCCGTCCAGCCGGATCAGCGAGCCGGTGATATAGGCGGCCAGGGGACTGGCCAGAAAGGCGGCGGTCGCGCCGAACTCCTCGGTCGAGCCTATGCGGCCGACGGGGATGGACTTGACCGAGTCCGCGCGCGCCTGCTGCGGCGTCATGCCTGTCCGTTCGGCCGCCGCCCGGTCCAGACGGTCGATGCGCGGGGTGTCGATCCGGCCGGGCAGCAGGGTGTTGACCGTCACTCCGTCCGGCCCGACCTCGTTCGCCAGGGTCTTGGCCCAGGCCGCCACCGAGGCCCTGAGCGTATTGGACACCCCCAGAGCCGCCGACGGCTCGACCACGGTGATGGAGGCCACGTTCAGGATCCGCCCCCAGCCGGCCGCGCGCATGGCCGGCAGAACCCGGTCGGTCAGGCGGAAGATCGACAGCACCATGGATTCGAAATGATCGCGCCACACCGCCGGCTCCAGTCCCGACACGCCGGACGGTGGCGGGCCGCCGGTGTTGTTCAGCAGAATCTCTACCGGCCCGCCCAGTTGCGCCTCGGCCTGGTCGACCGCCTTAAGGAGCCCCTCGTGATCGGCCAGGTCCGCCGTCACGAAGCCGGCGCGGCCCGGCCCCATGGCGTTCAGCGCTTCGGCCGCCTCCGAAAGGGAAGCGGCGTGGCGCGACAGCAGGATCACATGGACGCCCTCGGCGACCAGAGCCGTCGCCACCGCCCGCCCCAGGCCGGACGATCCGCCGCAGATTAGGGCGCGTCTACGCTGAAGTTTCAGGTCCATCGTCGTCTCCGAACAAGAAGGCGATCCCGATATCGGGCGCCCGGCCCGCCGAGGCAACGGCGCGTTAACCGATGCGGCGCAACCCTCGTCCCCGAGCGGCCCGCGACGGCCGCCGGGACAGGCCGGGGAGGGCTTAGCCCCATGTCGACCAAGATGACCTCGGGCGTCCGCCGCCACAGCGATCATTTCGAGCCGCAGGACGCCGACCCGCAGGAGCAGCGCCGCCTGCGCGGCCAGCTGGAGCAGATCGACTACGCCGCCTATGTCGCCAACAAGGAGGTGATCGGCCAGGCCCTGACCGGGGTCGACGCCGCCTCGCTTCAAAAACTGGCGGTCATGACCGCCGCCGCCCGCGCCAAATGGGTGGCGGAATCGCTGCGCTTGGCCCAGTCCGGCTCGGCCGCGACCCCCGACCAGATCGCCCGCCTGACCGGGGCCCGCACCGCCTTCGACGAATTGGCAGAAGCCTACGAGGCGCTGCGCCGCATGATCGAACGCGGCTACGTCGCCCTGCGCTGAGACGCCGCGCGCCGCACCGCCCCTGACCCATCGCTCAGAAAACGCCTGGTGGAGCCGAGGGGAGTCGAACCCCTGACCTCGTCATTGCGAACGACGCGCTCTACCAACTGAGCTACGGCCCCGTCCGGCTGGATCGGGTTTCACAGGCGAGGGCGGACATAGAAGGCGGGCGGCCGTGGTGTCAACGGACTTGTGCGCGCAATCGGCGCAGGGGCGACACGGGCGTTGTCGGGCGGGGCGCGAACAGGCTAGAAGCGCCGTTCCGGCAAGGAGGCACGGTTCATGGGTTACGCGATCGTCTGGTTGATCAACACCGTCGTCAGTCTGATGATCTGGCTCATCATCGCCCAGGCCATTCTGAGTTGGCTGGTGGCGTTCGACGTCGTCAACTATCGCAACCGCTTCGTCTATTCGGTGGGGACTTTCCTGGACAGGATCACCGCCCCCCTGCTGGAGCCGTTCCGGCGCATCATTCCCAACCTGGGCGGCATCGACATCTCGCCCATCGTGGTGATCCTGCTGCTGCAGTTCCTCAGCGTGCTGTTCAACCGCACGGCGGCGCCGGCGCTGATCCAGCTGTTGGGCTGAGGCGACACGGGGGGCGGAATCTGGCCTTCGAGCGTCGATCCGCTCTTGCGCCGCGCGCCGTCCTTCCTAAAGGTGCCCGCCCGACCACTTTCGACCACGGTTCATGAGCACGATCTCCACAGTCGCCATTCTGGGCGCCGGACAGATGGGCGCAGGCATCGCCCAGGCCGTCGCGCTGGGGGGCTATTCGGTGCGGCTGTACGACGTCGCCTCCGGACGTCTGCCGCTGGCCCAGGGGGAGATCGCCGCCAGTCTGGCCCGGCAGGCGGGGCGGGGCCTGGTGGATCGGGCGGCCGCCGACGACGCCCTGGCCCGCATCGTCCTGACCGGCGGGATCGCCGAGGCGGTCGCGGGCGCCGATCTGGTCATCGAGGCGGCCCTGGAGGACGAGACGGTCAAGAAGGCCATCTACGCCGAGGTCGTGCCCCACCTGAGGCCCCAGACGCTGATCGCGTCCAACACCTCCTCCATCTCGATCACCCGTCTGGCGTCCGCGACCGACCGGCCCGACCGGTTCGTGGGCCTGCATTTCATGAAGCCGGCCCCGACCATGAAACTGGTCGAGATCGTGCGCGGCATCGCCACCTCGGCCGAGACCCATTCCGCCGCCGTCGCCTTCGCCGAGAGCCTGGGCAAGACGACCACGGACGCCGAGGATTTCCCCGCCTTCATCGTCAACCGCATCCTGGTGCCGATGATGAACGAGGCGATCTTCGCCCTGTACGAGGGCGTCGGCAACGTCGCCTCCATCGACAAGGCGCTGAGGCTGGGGGCCAACCATCCGATGGGTCCGCTGGAACTGGCGGACTTCATGGGGCTGGACGTCGTCCTGGCCATCATGAACGTGCTCTACGACGGCCTGGCCGACAGCAAATACCGGCCCTGCCCGCTGCTGGTTAAATATGTCGAGGCGGGCTGGCTGGGACGCAAGAGCGGGCGCGGCTTCTACGACTATTCCGGTTCGACGCCGGCGCCGACGCGATGAGCCGGTTCGAGACCTATTCCGACCTGCCGGGACAGGCGGTCATCGCGGCGCGCCCGGCGCCGCTGTATCCCATCCTGGCCTGTCTGGCGGGGGCGGCCTGGCCGCCCCTGTGGGCGACGCTTCTGGTCTGGCCGCCGCATGCGGTCCTGCCGGGACGTGACATGGACTGGCGGCTGGTGGTGCTGCTGATCGGGCTGATCGCGGTTCCCCTGGCCCTCTATCGCATCCTGGCCGAGCGCCGGCGCGACGGACGGCCGGGCACGCGGCTGGGCGTGGTGTGGCGCTTCATGCTGTACGGCGGCCTGGCGGCGGCCGCGGTGCAGATCGTCATGGCCGTGGCCATGAGCGTGATGGGCTGGTTCGAGGCCGGCGACGTCATGCAAGCCCTGGGGGCTACGGAGACGACCCTGCTGATCTTCGGCGTCGGCGGCCTGCCCATCGCCATGGTCGTGGGCGTCAGCTACGCCCTGTGGGCCGGCCTGTGCGCGGCCTTCATCGCCTTCGAAACCCGACCTGCGGTCAAGGATCGCCTGGGCTTGATGCCCAAGGGTTGATCGCCGGCGCCCGGCGTTGCGCCGGGAATCGACGCGGGGATTGACGGGAAGGCGTGGCGCGCGGAAAGCTGGAGCCGATCGAGGATCGGGGGGTCCGCAGAATGCCGCAGTCGCAAACCCGGCCGGATGCGCAGGCCGAGCCCGCCGCGGAACGCATCGCCACTCTGGACCTGGTGCGCGGACTGGCGGTGCTGGGCATATTGGCGGTCAATGCGGACGGCTTCGCCGTCACCCTGTCGGCCTATGGAAATCCGGGACTGTGGCCCTTTCCAGAGACAGGCGTCTCGGCGGCGGCGCAGTGGATCGTGGACGCCCTGTTCCACCAGAAATTCATCTCCCTGTTCTCGATGTTGTTCGGCGCCTCGCTGTTTCTGGTCGGCGGGGAGCGCGGGGACGTCCGGCGCGGGCGCCTGTTGCGGCGACGGCTGTCCTGGCTGGTCGCGATCGCCCTGATCCACGGGCTTGCGATCTGGTGGGGGGACGTGCTGCTGCTCTACGCCTGGTCGGGGCTGTTCGTGATGCTGGCGCGGTCGTGGCGGCCGGTCGTTCTGTTTCGGGTCGGGCTGGTGTTGTTCGGCCTCTTTTCCCTGGTGCAGATCGCCGGGCCGCTCAGCCTGCAGTTCGCGCCGGCCGATGTGCAGGCGCGGATCGCCGCTCAGATGACCCCCGCCGCCGCCCAGATCGCCCAGGTGAAGGCCGACATCGCCGATGCGGCCGGATCCCTGGCCGGCGCCTATCGCCAGAACTTCAAGGCCTGGACGCAGTTGCAGCTGTCCAGTCTGACGATCTTCGTCTTTCCGACCGTGGGGCTGATGATGATCGGCCTAGGGCTGTTCAAGACCGGATTTTTGAGCGGCGCCCTGCCCGCGCGCCTGTACCGCCGGGTCGCGGCGGCGGGGGCGGCGGCCCTGGTCGTGATCTGCGGCCTGACCTGGACGGACGATGTGGCGCGTATGGAGATGATGTGGACGGCCGGGGTCGAGGGGCTGCTGAACCCGCTGATCGGCCTGGCCTACGCCTCGGTCCTGATCCTGATCTGGAAGGCGGGACGGGCGGGGGCGCTTAGGCCGCTGGCGGCGACGGGGCGGATGGCCCTGACCAACTATCTGGCCCAGTCGATCATCATGACCAGCCTGTTCTATGGGGGACGGGGGCTGGGGCTGATGGGACAGGTGGATCGGCCGATGCTGTGGGCCGTGGTTATCGGCGTCTGGGCCCTGCAGTTGACCTGGTCGCCGCTGTGGCTGTCGCGCTTCCAGATGGGGCCGGCCGAATGGCTGTGGCGCAGCCTGACCCGCGGGCGGCGGCTGCCGCTGCGAAAACCGGGCTGACGATGCTTTTATCGCCGGCGCGAACCGACTAACTGAAGGGCATGGCCGCCCCGGACACCCCCGCCGAAACCTTCAAGCGCGCGCTGGGCCAGACCGCGCGGGCCCTGGCCGAACAGCCCGAGCTGGAGGTGGCCTTCGGTTCGGACGGGCCGCGCCTGGCGAACGGCGTCCTAACCCTGCCCCATCCGCCGCGCGACCCGTCCGGCCCCGAAAGCGCGTCCCTGCGCGGCCAGGCCGACAGGCTAACCCTGCGGCTGGCCAACCACGACACGGCGGTCGACGGCCGGATGCGGCCCGCCGACGCCAAGGCGGCCGAGGTGTTCGATGCGGTTGAACAGGCCCGCATCGAGGCCGTCGGATCGGAGCATCTGGCCGGGGTGCGCGACAATCTGGGCGCCGCCCTGGCGACCCGGCTGGAAAAGACCGGCGCCCTGAGAATCAACGAGGCCGAGCGGGTGCCCATGTCCGAGGCCGTCGCCCTTCTGGTGCGCGAGCGGCTGACCGGGCGTCCGGCGCCCGACGGGGCCAAGCCCATGCTGGACCTGGTGCGCGCCGGGATCGAGGCCAAGGCCGGCGGCCGTCTGGACGCTCTGACCGGGATTGCGGACGACCAGGAGGCCTTCGCCCGCAAGATGCACGAGGTGCTGCGCGCGCTGGACCTGGACCCAGGCGACGGACGCGGCGAGGACGCGGCCGAAGACCCCGGCGACGAGGAGCCCGATCCCCAGGACCCCGCCGCCGACGACGATCAGGACCAGGAGGAGGAAGAGGACGGCGGCGAAGGCTCCCAGTCGATGGAGGGCGACGCCGACGATCAGTCTTCGGATGATGAGCGCGAAAGCCGCCCCGACGGCGCCCCCGCCGACCCCGACGGCGAAGGCTCGGACGAAGGCCCCGAACTGCAGGAGGGCCAGCAGCCCAACCGGCAGCAGACCGCCGACGACGGCCGCGCCGTCGACGTCTACCGCGTCTTCACCACCGCCTTCGACGAGGTGGTGGACGCCGCCGACCTGTGCGACCCGGTGGAGTTGGACCGGTTGCGCGCCCTGCTCGACGGCCAGCTGGCCATCCTGTCCAGCGTCGTGTCGCGGCTGGCCAACAAGCTGCAACGCCGCCTCCTGGCCCAGCAGAACCGCGCCTGGATCTTCGACCTGGAAGAGGGGATGCTGGACACCGCCCGCCTGACGCGGATCGTCACCGACCCGACCGCCCCCCTGTCCTTCAAGGCCGAGAGCGAAAGCCCGTTCCGCGACACCGTCGTCACCCTGCTGCTGGACAACTCCGGTTCTATGCGGGGACGGCCGATCATGGTGGCGGCGGTCTGCGCCGACATCCTGGCGCGCACGCTGGAGCGATGCGGCGTCAAGGTCGAGATCCTGGGATTCACCACTCGCGCCTGGAAGGGCGGACAAAGTCGGGAAGCCTGGATCAGCGCCGGCAAGCCCCCCAATCCGGGGCGGCTGAACGACCTGCGCCACATCATCTACAAGGCCGCCGACGCGCCGTGGCGCCGCGCCAAGAAGAGCCTGGGCCTGATGATGCGCGAGGGCCTGCTGAAGGAGAACATCGACGGCGAGGCCCTGCAATGGGCGCATGGCCGCCTCTTGGCCCGCTCCGAGCAGCGCCGCATCCTGATGGTCATCTCCGACGGATCGCCGGTCGACGATTCGACCCAGTCGGCCAACGCCGCGCTTTATCTGGACAAGCACCTGCGCCAGGTCATAGCCGAGATCGAGAACCGATCGCCGGTCGAACTGCTGGCCATCGGCATCGGCCATGACGTGACCCGCTGGTATCGCCGCGCCCTGACCATCGTCGACGTCGAACAACTGGCCGGGGCCATGACCGAGAAACTGGCCGAACTGTTCGAAAACGAAGGGGCGGCGCCCGCGCGCCGGTCGCGCCGCAAGGCGGCAGCATGAGCCGTTTTCGTCGTCTGGCGGTCCTGTGGGCCGCCCTGTCGCTGACGGCCTGCGCCGCGTCCCTGGGCGCGCCGCGTCCCTATCCGCTGGCGGCGGACGGCTGGACCCCGGCCGCGGCGGAACTGCGAAGCGTCGGCCTGGGTCTGCCCGGCGGTGCCAAGCTGGCGCCCGGCGTGCATTTCGCGGGCGGGCTGAACATCCTCGCGGCGCCGACCTCGCCTCTGCACAGCCTGTCGGACCTGAAGCTGACCGGCGACGGCGGCCTGATTTCGGTGTCGGACGTGGGCGACCTGGCGCGCGCCGACATCCGACTGGATGGGCAGGGGCGTCTGATCGGGCTGGACCGTCTGCGCACGCGCCGGCTGACGCTCCAGAACGGCCAGCCGATTTCGGACAAGTCGGACGGCGACGCCGAGGGTCTGGTCCTGACCGAATCCGGCGATCTGCTGGTCAGTTTCGAGCGGCGTCACCGAATCTGGAACTATGGTCCGCTGACCGGGCTGAGCGACCGGCCGACGTCGGTGCGGTCGCCCGACTTCGCCTTCGCCGAGAACGACGGGATGGAAGGGCTGGCGGCGGCGCCGAACGGCTGGCGGGTCGCGGGCGAGGCCGGCGGTCTGTGGGACTGTTCGCCCGCCCGCTGCGTCGTCGTGACGCCGCCGCCCGGCGCCCCGATCCCCGACAGCGAATACCGCATCACCGGTATCGACCGCGATCCGTCGGGGCGGGGATGGTTCGTCGTCCAGCGCCGCTATCGCGCGCCCATCGACGCCCGCGCCCATGTGCGTCGCCTGGCCCCCGACGGAACCCTGGGGCCGGTGCTGATCGAATTGAAGCTGCCCGGCGTCACCGATAATTTCGAAGGGATCGCCGCCGAGACCAGGAACGGCAAGACGCGGCTCTACATCCTGTCGGACGACAACTTCAGTCCGGCCCAGCGCACCCTGCTGCTGGCGTTCGACCTTGGCTGACGATCAGGCGGCGCCCGCCAGGGGTTCGGCCGCGACCTGAACGCCCTGCAGCGCCCGCACGAAGTCGTCGCGCCAGATGCCGACGTCGGTGTCGCGCACCACCTGCATCAGGGCGTCCCATTTCCGTATCCGCTCGGCCTTGGGCATGGTCAGGGCCTTCTGGATGGCGTCGGACAGCTCCTCGCGGCTGTAGGGATTGACCAGCAGGGCCTCGCCCATCTGCTCCGCCGCGCCGGCGAAGCGCGACAGGATCAGCACGCCGGGATCGTCCGGGTTCTGGGCGGCGACATATTCCTTGGCCACCAGGTTCATGCCGTCGCGCAGCGGCGTCACCAGCCCGACCCGCGCCGCGCGATAGATTCCCGCCAGCTGGTCGCGCCGATAGGTGCGGTTTAGATAGCGGATCGGCTGCCAGTCCATGTCGGCGAAGGCGCCGTTGATCCGCCCCGCCAGGGCGTCCAGCCGCGCGCGGATGTCCTGATAGCTGTCCACGTCGTCGCGCGAGATCGGCGTGACCTGCAACAGGAAGACCTCGCCGCGCATCGAGGCGTTGTCCTGAAGAAACTGCTCATAGCCCAGGAGCCGCTCCTCCAGCCCCTTGGAATAGTCCAGCCGGTCCACGCCCACGATCATCGACCGAAACGCCGCCGAGGCCGCCATCCGGTCATAGGTCCGCGCCCCCAGGGTCGAATTGCGCGCCGCCAGGAAGCCGTCCACGTCGATGCCGATGGGAAAGACCCCGGTCTGGACGCGGCGGCCGAAACACTCCAGCCCGCCGTGGCCGAACAGCTCGCCCTGCGCCTCAGACACGACATAGTCGGTGAACAGATCGCTCCATTCGCGGGTGTGGAAGCCGATCAGGTCGAAGGCGAACATCGATTCCACCAGGCGGCGGTGGTGGGGCAGCGTCACCAGGAGCTGGCGCGCCGGCCAGGGCGTGTGCAGGAAGAAGCCGATCCGGTTCTTGACCCCAAGGCGGCGCAGATCCCGCGCCATCGGGATCATGTGATAATCATGGATCCAGATGATGTCGTCCGGCTGGATCAACGGGACCAGCACCTCGGCGAAGCGGCGGTTCACCCGCTCGTAGCCTTCGCCATAGGACCGTTCGTACTGGGCCAGGTCGATCCGGTGATGGAACAGCGGCCACAGCGTCTTGTTGGCGTAGCCGTTGTAGTATTCATCGACGTCCTGGGCCTCCAGATCGACCAGGCCCACGGTGACGCCGGCGCGATCCTCGATCTTCACCTCGCCGGTCCATTGCTCGACCGTTTCGCCGGACCAGCCGAACCACAGGCCGTCGTATTTTCGCAGCGCCGCGGACAGGGCCATGGCCAGGCCGCCGGCCGACCCGGCGGCAGGGTCCGTCGGGGCGGACACCCGGTTGGAAACGACGATCAGTCGGCTCATGATTCCACTTCGTTCGGCGACCCCGGGCCCGGGGCCAGACAAATCAACGCACGTCGGTCCAGGATCGGCTCAACAACACGGCGCAATTGATGATGCCGACCAGGGAATAGGTCTGGGGATAGTTGCCCCACAGTTCGCCGTCCTCGATCGAAATATCCTCGCTGAGCAGGCCGGCGACGGTGCGACGGTTCAGCATCTCCTCGAAGATGGCGCGGGCCTCTTCGATCCGGCCGTTCTGATGCAGCGCCTCGATGAACCAGAAAGTGCAGAAGTTGAAGGCAGTCTCCGGTTCGCCGAAGTCGTCCGGCTCGACATAGCGGAACAGAAACGGCCCCTTCTTCAGATCGCGCTCGATGGCGTCGAAGGTGGCGACCTGACGGGGGTCGTGCGCCTCCAGGAAGCCCAGGTCGGTCATCTGCAGCAGAGAGGCGTCCAGCTCGCGCCCACCGAAGCTGGCGGCGAACCGGCCTTCGTCGGGCAGATAGGCCTCGGCCTCGATCCGTTCGCGGATGAGGCGCGCCCGCTCGCGCCAGACCTCGGCCCGGTGCGGCAGGCCCAGATGCTCCGCCGCCTTGGCCAGCCGGTCGCAGGCGGCCCAGCACATCACCGACGAATAGGTGTGGACCCGCGCGATGGTGCGGAATTCCCACAGGCCGGCGTCGGTCTGGTCATGCATGGCGAAGGCCCGCTCGCCGACCTTCTCCAGCGCATGGAAGTCGTCGATGGTGCCGGGCCGCAGCAGCCGCTGGTCGTAGAAGGCCTGAACCAGTGGCAGGACGATCTGTCCGTATACGTCGTGTTGCAGATGCTCGTGGGCCTGATTGCCGATCCGCACCGGCTTCATGCCGCGATACCCCTCGACCGTCTCGACGATGCTTTCGCCGATGCCCGGCTCCAGTCCCACGCCATAGACCGGCTGGACGTGGCCGCCTGCGGAATCGTCGACCAGGTTCCTGAGATAGACGAGATAATTCTCCAGGATGTCCACAGCGCCCAGCCGGTTCAGCGCCCGCACCGTATAATAGGCGTCGCGGATCCAGCAGTAGCGATAGTCCCAGTTGCGCCCGCTCTCCTTGAACTCGGGCACCGAGGTCGTCATGGCGGCGACGATGGCCCCCGTCTCCTCGTAGGCGCACAGTTTCAGGGTGATCGCCGCCCGGATCACCGCCTCCTGATAATCCAGCGGCAGATAGAGTTTGCGCACCCAATCCTGCCAATAGGCGACGGTGCGGTCCAGCGCCGCCTGGACGCCATGACCCACGTCCTGATCGTAACCCTCGTCCGGCCCCAGGAAGAAGGCGTGCGGCCGTTCCAGGCGGAACACCCTTTCCTCCAGAACGTGCGACACCGGACAGTCGGTGGTCAGGCGGAACGTCACCTCGGCGCACCGATAGCGGATGTGGTTGGAGCCTGAGGTGTGGGGCGCGGGCCGCGCGCCCCAGTCGGTCGCGGGCCGCAGCCGGACGCGGATGCGCGGCGTGCCCGACAACGGCCGCACGATGCGCGCGAAGGCCAGCGGCCGATAGGTCCGCGAATGTTTCGGATGGCGGGGGGCGAAGTCGATGATCTCGCACGACGACCCGTCCTTGGCCCTCATCACGGTGCGCAGGACGGGGGTGTTGCGGACATAGGCCTGTTCGATCGCGGCCATCCCGTCCATCTCGATCGCCCAGAAGCCGTGGTCGGGGTCCGATCCGTCCATCAGGGCCGAAAAGACCGGATCGCCGTCGACCCGGGGCGCGCAGGCCCAGACGAAACGGCCCCGGCGGTCGATCAGGGCGCTGACCGCGCAATTGCCGATGGGAAAGAGGTCCAGGTTGGGCGTCATCGGATCAGGCCTCCGCTACGGCTTCGAGCCAGGTCAGGACATCATCCACGTCGTCCAGGCGGTATCGCGCCGCCGTATCTCGCTCGGGGCCGACCAGAACGCCGTAGCCGCCCAGCGCCGCCGCGGCCTCGAATCCGTATTCGTCGGTCAGGTCGTCGCCCAGCATGACCGGGACCGCACCCTGGAACGGCGCCTCGTGCATGAAGGCGGTTACGGCGGCGCCCTTGTCTGCGCCGGGGGTCTTAAGCTCCACCACCATATGCCCAGGCTGGCAGGCCAGGCCCGTCTGGTCGACCAGTGCCCGCGCCAGCGCCTTCGCCGGGCCGGCGGCGTCGGGGGCCAGGCGATAGTGCAGGCCGACCGACACGCCCTTGTCCTCGACGATCACCCCCGGATGGTCGGCGGCGAAGACCCTGAAGGCGGCGAGCGCGCGCGCCACGCCCGGGTCGGCGACGCGTCGCTGGATCGAGCCGTCCTTCAACCGGCGCTCCAGGCCGTGAACGCCCGAGCCGGACACTAGGGCGTTATCGGAAATCCGGTCGATCTCCGCGATGGTGCGGCCGCTGACGATGGCCACGCGCCCGTCGAGTCGGGCCTCGACCGCCTTCAGCGCCGCGGTGCGCCGCGCGACCGGCCCGACCGCATCGGGCGTCGGGGCCATCGGGGCCAGCACCCCGTCCATGTCGAGAAACAGCGCGATCCCGTCGGCGACGACAGGGGGGCGCGCAAGCAACAGTTCGGCGGCTCCGGCGTGAGACGGCATGGATCGTCAGACTCTTTAATCAACTTCCCCAGCAACGCTAACACGCCAGGGCGGCAAAGGTTGACCCGAAACCGACAAAGTCGTCTGAAAGGGAGACGCGCGCCGATGTCCGCAACTCTCGCGGAGCGCGCGCCGCGTAAACAAGGAGCGCCCGGTTGCGGGCCGCTGAGACAATGACCGAGATCGTCCATTCCGCCCCCCAGGACATCGCCGCCATGACCGATCGCGCCCGCGAGGTCGTCCGGCTGAACGTCGAAGCGCTGGAGGCGCTGGAGCGGTCCATCGACGTGTCCTTGGCCCGCGCCGTCGACGTGATCATGAGCCGGCCGGGCTATGTGGTGGTCACGGGCATGGGCAAGTCGGGCCATATCGGCGGCAAGATCGCCGCGACCCTGGCCTCGACCGGCACCAGCGCCTTCTTCGTCCACCCGGCGGAAATGAGCCACGGCGACCTGGGGATGCTGCGGCCCGACGTGACGCTTCTGGCCATTTCCAACTCGGGCGAGAGCCGCGAACTGCGCGATCCGCTGATCTATTGCCAGCGCAACGACATTCCAGTGATCGCCATCACCCAACGGCCGGCCAGCTTCCTGGGCCGCAACGCCGCCGTCTGCCTGACCATGCCGCGCGTCGCCGAGGCCTGTCCCAACGGCCTGGCGCCGACCACATCGACCTTGATGACCCTGGCGCTGGGCGACGCCCTGGCCATGGTGCTGATGGACCGGCGCCAGTTCACGGCCATGGATTTCGGCCTGCACCATCCGGGCGGCGCCCTGGGCATGAGCCTGCAGAGCGTGCGGGAATGGATGGGCGACAACGCCGCCGCGCCGGCCAGCGTGCCGCTGAACGCCGATTTCGGCGAAGTCGTCTCCGCCATCACCGAGGGACGCAAGGGGGCCGTGGCAGTGCTGGACGAAAACGGCGCCCTGGCCGGGATCGTCACCGACGGCGACCTGCGCCGCGCCTTCCAGCGCGACACGACCAATCTGAAGGCGTCCGACATCATGGGCGCCAATCCGATCACCGTCGATCCCGACGCGCGGATGAGCGACGTGGTCGACCTGCTGACGGCCAACAAGATCGCCAATCTGTTCGTGGTCGAGGACGGTCGGCCAACCGCCATCGTCCATATCGCCGAACTGATGCAGGCCGGCTACGTCGCCTGATCATGCGTATTCTCTATGACGCCAGCCGGCTGATGAGCCGGGCCGATCGCTCCGCCCCGACCGGCGTGGACCGGGTCTGTCTGGCCTATGCCGAATGGTTGCTGGGAGCGCCCGGCGTCGCCGTCCTGCCGGTGCGGGGCCGCAAGAACCGGCTCGCGCCGGTCGATCCGGCTTGGTTCGGCCGTTTCGTCGCCGATCTGCGCAGCCGCTGGAACGGCGCCGCCGCTGCGCCGGCCGACCGGGCGCACGAGGCGCGGCTGCTGGACGCGCTGACGGCGCCGACGCGCCCGGCTGTCTCCGTCATCGGGGCCCCGCCGGCGCCGGTCCAGGACAGGCCCGCCGACAAGGGGCGGGTGCTGAAGCAATTCTTCCGCTCCCGCTATGTCTCGCCCCTGCCCGACGCCGACCTCTATCTGAATGTCGGCCATACCACCTTGCACGAGCCTACGGCGCTGAAGGCCCTGGAGGCGGCGGGGATCGAACGCGTCGTGCTGATCCACGACCTGATCCCCATCACCCATCCCGAATTCTGCCGACCCGGCGACGGCGACAAACACCACGCCCGCGTCGCCAACACCCTGCGCCACGCCAGCCGGATCATCGTCAACTCGGCCTATACGCGCGAGGAGTTGCAGGCCTTCGCCAGAAGGGAAGGCCTGCCTCGGCCGCCGATCCACGTCGCCCACCTGGGCCTGGAGCCGGCCTTCGGCGCCGGCGACGCGATCGCAGCGCCCCGGCCCTATTTCGTCCATGTCGGCACCATCGAGGCGCGCAAGAACCTGGCGCTGCTTCTGACCCTCTGGCGGCGGCTGGAGGAACGGCTGGGCGAGCGGACGCCGTCTCTGGTCCTGGTCGGGCGCTATGGCTGGGAGAACGAGGCGGTTCTGGACCACCTGCAACGCTCGCCCAATCTGCAAGGGGTGGTGCACCAGGCGTCCAACCTGTCGGACGCCGCCCTGGCCCGGTTGATGCGCGGCGCGCGGGCGGTCCTGGCGCCTTCGTCTGTCGAAGGGTTCGACCTGCCCGCGGTGGAGGCCTGCGCCATGGGGCTGAGGCTGATCGCCTCCGATATTCCGCCGCACCGCGAGCTGACGCCGGACGCCGAATTGATCGACCCGCTGGACGGGCTGGGCTGGATGGAGGCGATCGAGCGCGCGACCCTCGCGCCGGCCGGCCCCGCCTCGGTCTACGCCGCCCCGGCCTGGAGGGGGCATTTCCGCATCGTCGCCGAGGCCATCGGACTTGAACGCGCTTCGCCTCTGGCGAGCGCGGTCAAAGGCTTGTAATCAATCCGCGAACAAGGGCTTTCCCGCTTCATGACGCGCATCATCCTGCCGCTTGCCATCGTCGCCATCCTGGGCGGCTGCTCCACCCTGCCGCGCGACGGGCCGTCGGGCGGCTCGGTCAACGCCGGGGCCACCACCGCCTCGACCCCTGGCAGCTACGCCCTGGTGCCGCTGACCTATGAAGTGACCGAGCGGATCAAACAGGTTCCGCCGCAGTTCTTCGGCTCCCTGGCCGCCGGCTCCAGCGACCAGCCCGCCGATGTGATCGGCGAGGGCGACACCCTGGCCATCTCCATCTTCGACCCGTCCGGGTCGCTGTTCGGCGGAAGCCTGGGGGCCGGCTCGACGTCGGGCCGCAGCGCCGCGACCCTGTCGGGCGGCAATCAGGCCTTGCCGGGGGCGACGGTCGACCGCAGCGGATCGGTGACGATCCCGTTCGGCGGCCAGGTCCGCGTCCAGGGCCTGACCTCCACCCAGGCGGCGGCGGCCATCCGGCGCGCCCTGGTCGGCAAGGTCGCCAATCCTCAGGTGCTGGTCTCGATCGTCGGCAATGCTTCGAACACCGTCAATGTGCTGGGCGACGTGCGCCAGCCGGGCCGCGCGCCGCTGGGCGTCAACAGCGACCGCATCCTGGACGTCATCGCGGCGGCCGGCGGATCGGCCCGCACCACCGACGACCTGATCATCAGCATCCAGCGCGAAGGCCGCACCTACACCGCCCCCTTGTCGGCGGTCACGACCGAGTTCGGCGAGAACGTGCGCCTGCAACGCGGCGACGTGGTCAACGTCCAGTACAAGCCCCGCCGCTTCTCCACCTTCGGCGGTCTGAACGCCGTGACCCAGGTCGACATGCCGGCCGGTCCGATGACCCTTACGGGGGCCATGTCCAAGGTCGGCGGCTTGAACACCAATACGGCCAATGCGCGCCGGGTGCTGATCTTCCGTTTCGAACGCCCCGAAGTGGCCCAGGCCCTGGGGATCAGCCAGCCCGCCACCCCGCGCGGCGTGCCGGTGGTGTATCAGCTGGACTTCGCCGACGCCGCCAATGTCTTCGCCGCGACCAATATGCAGGTCATGCCCGAGGACGTGATCTACGTGCCCCTGGCCGGCGCCGCGGAGATGCGCAAATTCTTCGAAGTGGTGCAGAGCCTGACGCGCGTGGTCTACGACGTGTCCGTGACCAGCACGCTGAACAACAACTGAGCCCGTGGCAGGCGGGCGACTGTCGATCCGTGGCCTGTTTCGACAAAGGCCCGCCGACGTCCCGCCCGCCGATCGGGTCGATCCGTTCGAGCGGCCGGAGGCGGCGGCGCCGGCCGAGCCCGATCCGCTCAGCCTTGCGCTGGACGAGATCGAGGCCGGCGCTTTGGACATCTACGCCAAAGGGGGGCTGCCCACTCAGGGCGGCCACTACCGACGCGGGACGGACGGCGACGGCTGGCGTTTCGTCGCCGCCGAACTGACGCCCCAGGAGCGGTTCGCCCTGGCGCTGGAGCACCCGCCGGAGCAGGGCTGGCGCTTCGCGCGCCTTCAGGATTTGGGCGCGCGATCCGAACGCGAGGATTTGCGCGCCGCCTCGCGTCTGCTGGGCGAAATCGCCCGCCTCAGGGCCTCGCGCCGCGAGGTCCTGACCCGGGATCATCTGCTGACGGCGATGGAACTGGGGGCCGCCTGGCGGGCGCTGCGCGACGCCCAGCCGATCCGCGCCTCGCGCCTGTCGCTGTCCGTCCCGGATGCGCCGGAACCGCCGGCCCCGCCGAGGCCGACCGCACGCGACAAGCGGCGAAAGCCGCGTTAAGGACCCCGTCTCCCCGATCACAAGGCTTTTCCCCGATGCCCGACGCCCCCGAACAGCCGCCCGCCTTCCAGCCCGTCGGCCGCATCATCGCCATGCCCGCCGACACCAACCCCGAAGGCGACATCTTCGGCGGCTGGCTGCTGGCGCATATGGACCTGGCGGGGGCGACCCCGGCGTTCGAACTGGCCTGCGGGCGCTGCGCCACAGTGGCGTTGGACAGCATGGTCTTCCACCAGCCCGTCTCGGTCGGCGACGAGGTCAGCATCTACGCCCATGTCATCGGCTCGGGCCGCACCTCGATCCGCGTCCATGTCGAGGCCTGGAAGCGCGCGCGGGGCCAGCCCCAGGCCGCCTCGGCGCGCGTGACCCAGGGCGTCTTCACCTATGTCGCCATCGACGAACACCGCAAGCCGCGCCCGCTTCCCGGCAAAGACTGAACCGGTCTACTCGGGTTGACAGTCACGCAACCTCGATGAAATACATCGGTTTGAGGGGGCTCCATGATCTTGATTGCATTGTACGCGGCAGGTCTTTTCCTGCTGTTGCGTGAAGCCTTGCCTTGGCTGCGCGCAAAATCGTCTGGGATCGTGCATACGCGCGGACATCGCCGAACGGCAGTCCAGCGTGACGTGGAACCCGAAAGGTATGCCGTCCTCATGCACAATCGCTTCAAGGCGATGCTGCCGGGTGGAATGTTGCTGATCATCGCTGCGGCCTGGACGATCTGGACGATCATCGGCCTCATGCTTACGGTTCCCGAAACTTGACCAAGGCTCTGTGCGACGGCCAGAAATCTTGACCTGAAGCCGGGGCGCGCCTACGTCCCGGCCATGGCCCTCCGACGCATCCTCACCATCGACAACGCCGCCGACCTGGCGATCCTGAAGCAGGTCTCCAAGCCCGTGGCGGCCGTGGACGACGCCGTCCGCGCCCTGATGGACGACATGCTGGAGACCATGTACGACGCGCCCGGCATCGGCCTGGCCGCCGTGCAGATCGGCGCCCTGGACCGGGTCATCGTCATGGACCTGGGCGACAAGGACGGCGTGGTCTGCGAGACCGAGGAAGAGGCCGCCGAAAACGCCGAGGCGCGCAAGAACCCGCGCTTCTTCGCCAACCCCGAAATCCTGTGGGCTTCGGAAGAGCTCTACACCTACGAGGAAGGCTGCCTGTCGATCCCGGAGTATTTCGACAAGGTGGAACGCCCCGCCCGCGTCCGCATTCGCTATCTGAACCGTGACGGTCAGTCGGTGGAGGAGGAGGCCGAAGGTCTCTACGCCGTCTGCATCCAGCACGAGATGGACCATTTGAACGGCGTGCTCTTCATCGACCACCTGTCGCGGTTGAAGCGGGATCGCGCCGTGACCAAGGTCAAGAAGGCCGCCAAGGACAGGATCGCCGCCTGATGAAACGCACCGCCCGCCCCCTTCCGCGCCGCGGCCAGTCGCTGGTCATCGACACCGAAGGCCGTCGTCGCCTGACGCGCAGCCAGAAGGTCGGCGTCGCCGGCGTGGCGACCCTGGCGGGCGTGGCCCTGATCGGCGTGGTCGCGGGCCTGCTGCTGGACCGGCTGCTGGACTTCGACGACGCCCTGGACGCGGGCGGCGAGTGGGACGAAGGCGGCGGCGTCTTCACCCGCTGGCAGTAAGCGCCGCAACGTTCTAAAGGCGTGCCCATGCGCCTTGCCTTCATGGGAACTCCCGACTTCGCCGTGCCGTCCCTGGCCGAGTTGATCGCCTCGGGCCACGAGATCGTCGCCGTCTATTCGCAGCCGCCGCGCCCCAGGGGCCGGGGCCAGAAGCTGACGCCGTCGCCGGTCCACGCCTTCGCCGAGACCATGGGCCTGCCCGTCTTCACGCCGGAATCGATGAAGGCCCGGGAGGTGGTCGAGACCTTCCAGAGCCTGGACCTGGACGCCGCCTGCGTGGTCGCCTACGGCCATATCCTGAAGCCTGCGGTCCTGGAGGCGCCGCGTCTGGGATGCCTGAACCTGCATGGCTCCCTGCTTCCGCGCTGGCGCGGAGCGGCCCCGATCCAGCGGGCCATCATGGCCGGGGACAGGCAGACCGGCGTCCAGATCATGCAGATGAGCGAAGGGCTGGACGAGGGTCCGATCCTGCTCAGCGAACGGATGGACATTCATCCCGACGACACGGCCGCGACCCTGTCCGAGCGCATGGCCCATGTCGGCGCCGCGCTCTGGCCCCGCGCCCTGGCCGCCATCGAACGCGGCGGGGTCACGCCGTCGGATCAGGTCGGCGAGCCGACCTACGCCAGGAAGATCACGCCGGCCGAGACCCGGATCGACTGGACCCGCCCGGCGGCCGAGATCGACGCCCATATCCGCGGCCTGTCGCCCTTCCCCGGCGCCTGGTTCGAGGCGCCATCCGCGACGGGTCCGGTGCGGATCAAGGCCTTGCTGTCCGCCCTGGCAGCCGGCTCAGGCGCTGCGGGAACGGCGCTGGACGACGCCCTGACCGTGGCCTGCGGCGACGGCGCCGTGCGCCTGATCCGCGTCCAGCGCGAGGGCAAGGCTGCGCAATCGGCCGAGGAGATGCTGCGCGGCTTTCCCCTGACGGCCGGGACCGTGCTCGGCTGATGCCGCGCTACAAGCTGATCCTCGAATACGACGGCACGGCCTACAACGGCTTTCAGGCCCAGGACGGCCAGCCGACGGTGCAGGGGGCGATCGAGGACGCCGTCCACGCCTTCTCCGGCGAACGCATCCGCATCGCCGCCGCCGGCCGCACCGACACCGGCGTCCATGCGACGGCCCAGGTGATCCACGCCGATCTGGAGCGCGACTGGCCGCCCGCCACGGTCCTGAACGCGATGAACGCCCATCTGGCGCGTCAGGACGTCTGCGTGCTGACGGCCGAATACGCCCCCGATCCCGACTGGCACGCCCGCTTCTCGGCCACCGGACGGGGCTACCTGTATCGCATCCTGAACCGCCGCCCCCAGCCGGTGCTGGAGCGCGACCGGGTCTGGCACGTCAAGAAGCCGCTGGACGCCGAGGCCATGCATCATGCGGCCCAGGTCCTGGTCGGCCATCACGACTTCACCACCTTCCGCGACGTCGCCTGTCAGTCGAAGTCCCCGATCAAGACGCTGGACGTGGCCCGCGTCAGCCGCTTCGGCGAGGAGGTGCACCTGGTCTTCCAGGCCCGCAGCTTCCTGCACCGCCAGGTCCGCTCGATGGCCGGCACCCTGGTCGAGGTCGGCCTGGGCCGCTGGAGCGCCCACGACGTCAAGACCGCGCTGGAGGCGAAGGACCGCGCCCGCTGCGGCCCCGTCGCCCCGTCGGCAGGGCTCTATCTCAGCGGCGTGCGCTACGATTGAACCCCGCCTGTGGATGCGTCAGCCGCGCTTCCGCGCCAGCACCTCGGCGATCGGACCCGCGTTCAGGGCCGCGTTCTCCCTCAGGATGTCGCTGGAGACGAATACGCCCGGTCTATCCAAAGGGTGCGCCGCCGTTACGCGCCCGGGGAGTCTGGATCCGAGGACAAGCCTTGGGATGACGTAAAATACGCAGGCGGCCTCAAACCTTGGACAGGATCAGCGTGCCGTTGGTGCCGCCGAAGCCGAAGCTGTTGGACATGACGTGGGTCAGTTCGCCGTCGTGGCGCTGGCGCAGGATCGGCATCCCCTCGAAGGCCGGATCGAGGTTTTCGATATGGGCGCTCTCGGCGGCGAAGCCGTTCTGCATCATCAACAGGCAGTAGATGGCTTCCTGCGCCCCCGCCGCGCCCAGGCTGTGGCCCGTCAGCGACTTGGTCGAGGAGATCATCGGCGTCTGGTCGCCGAAGACGGCCCGGACGGCCTCCATCTCCTTGGCGTCGCCCACGGGGGTCGAGGTGCCGTGCGGGTTCAGATAGTCGATCTTCGGATTGCCGGCCTGTTCCAGCGCGATCTTCATGCAGCGCCGGGCGCCCTCGCCCGAGGGGGCCACCATGTCGTAGCCGTCGGCGTTGGCGCCATAGCCGGTGACTTCGGCGTAAATGGTCGCGCCGCGCGCCCTGGCCCGGTCGTATTCCTCCAGCACCACGATCCCCGCGCCGCCGGCGATGACGAAGCCGTCGCGATCCTTGTCATAGGCGCGCGAGGCGACCGACGGGGTCGCGTTGAAGTCGGACGACATGGCGCCCATGGCGTCGAACATGTTGGACATGGACCAGTCGATGTCCTCGCAGCCGCCGGCGAAGACCACGTCCTGCTTGCCCCACTGAATCTGTTCGACCCCGGCGCCGATGCAGTGGGCCGAGGTCGCGCAGGCCGAGGAGATCGAATAGTTGATCCCGCGCATCTGGAACCAGGTCGACAGCACCGCCGAAGGACCGCTGGCCATGGCCTTGGGCACGGCGAACGGGCCGATGCGCTTGGGCGAGGACTTCTCGACCGTGGTCGCCGCCGCCTGCAGGATCACCTGGGTCGAGGGGCCGCCCTCGCCCACGATCAGGCCGATGCGGTCGTCCTTGATCTCTTCGGCCGTCATGCCCGACGACTTCAGCGCCTCTTCGAAGGCGATGTGCGCCCAGGCCGTGCCGTTGGCCAGGAAACGGGCGGCGCGACGATCGACCAGTTCTTCCCACGGACCGATCCTGGGCGGCGCCCAGACCTGGCTGCGGAAGCCGTATTTGGCGTGATCGGAGGCGTGGACGACGCCCGACCGCGCCTCCCGCAGCGATTGGGTCACTTCCTCGGCGCCATGGCCGATGGAGGAGACGATGCCCAGGCCGGTGACGACGACACGACGCATGGTGTTTCCTTCTGAATGCTTTCGACCCGAAGGTCCTCCGCCTCGCGACGGAATATAGGGGCTCAGCCGCCGATTGGCTCATCCTTGGCGGCGCCAAATAGTCCTACCCGCATGTCGTTGCAGGTGTAGATGACCTGGCCGTCGGCCTCCAGCACGCCATCGGCGATGCCCATGACCAGCTTCCTGTTGATGACGCGCTTCAGGTGGATCCTGTAGACCACCTTCTTGACGTCCGGCGTCACCTGGCCGGTGAACTTGACCTCGCCGACGCCGAGCGCGCGCCCGCGGCCCGGCCCGCCGATCCAGCCCAGATAGAAGCCGACCAACTGCCACATGGCGTCCAGGCCCAGGCAGCCCGGCATGACCGGATCGCCGATGAAGTGGCACTGGAAGAACCAGAGCTCCGGATTGATGTCCAGTTCGGCCTCGACATAGCCCTTGCCGTGGTCGCCGCCGTCCGCATTGATCGTGACGATCCGGTCGAACATCAGCATCGGCGGGGCGGGCAGCTGAGCATTGCCCGGACCGAACAGTTCGCCGCGGCCCGAGGCGAGCAGGGCCTCGTGATCGAAGGACGAGGGATATTGGGACTGGGTCAAGGCGCTTCCGTTTCTTAAGACGTTGCGCGCGGGTTACACGACCGCGCCGCTTCGCTCAACAGCGGGGCGTCAGTTGCGGCCGGCGCCTGCCGGCCGGTTGGCGTTGCACAGGGCCCGTTCCTGGGTGCCGAACACCGCGCGCTGGGGCGTCCAGCCTTCCATCCGACGCGCCCGGACCTTGCACCAGCCGTCCTCGCATTCGTCCAGGGCGATCAGGGCGCGCGGCGACAGCCGGGCGCGGACGGAAGCGGTCTCGGACCGGCCCGAGCGGATGGGGATTTCCTGGGCCGTCGTGTTGAAGACATAGCGCCGCCCCGAGGACACGGTGCGGTGGATCCAGGCCACGGCCCCGTCGGGGTCGCAGATCTTGCGCCACTCGCTAGTCTCGGCGACCACCTGCACCGGCAGACCTGCGGCGCGGTATTCCCACAGGATCGGATAGTCCAGACCCGGTCCCTGGCGCGCGCGCACGTGCGACGACTTCAGCGAGATCCAGCGCGGCACCTGAAGTCCCGTGGGCGTGGGGCGCCCGTCGGGCATGGTCGCGCCCGCGCCGGTTCCCACGCCGAGCAGGACGCCCAGACCCAGAACGGCGAGAACGGCGGCGATGCGGCGTCGCAGACTTTGGAAGATGGCGGCGGCTTTGCTAGACACTGGATGGAACGACCCGTCGCGCGGGCTTTCGTCCCTTAAGAACCGCCGCCCGCAAACCAAGGCCCAGAATGTCCGCCCGCAAGCTTAAGGTCGTATTAACCAGACGTCTGCCCGACGCCGTCGAGACGCGGATGCGCGAGCTGTTCGACGCCGAGTTGAACCTGAAGGACCAGCCGATGGACCGCGCCGCCCTGGCGGCCGCCGTCCAGCGCGCCGAGGTTCTGGTGCCCACCATCACCGACGTCATCGACGCCGACCTGATTAATGGGGCGGGCGAGCAGTTGAAGATGATCGCCAACTTCGGCGCGGGCGTGGACCATATCGACGTCGACGCGGCGGTGGCGCGCGGCGTCATCGTCACCAACACCCCCGGCGTCCTAACCGAGGACACCGCCGATCTGGCCATGAGCTTGATCCTGGCCGTCAGCCGCCGCATCGTCGAGGGCGCCCAGGTCGTCGCTGAGGGCCGGTTCGAGGGCTGGACCCCGACCTGGATGTGCGGGCGCAAGCTGTGGGGCAAGCGGCTGGGGATCGTGGGCATGGGCCGGATCGGCCAGGCCCTGGCCCGGCGCGCCAAGGCCTTCGGCCTGCAGGTCCATTATCACAACCGCAAGCCCGTCCCGGCCCTGACCGAGGAAGAGCTGGGCGCGACCTATTGGGACGATCTGGACCAGATGCTGGCGCGGATGGACATCGTGTCGCTGAATTGCCCGGCGACCAAGGACACGCATCACCTGCTGTCGGCCGCACGGCTGTCCAGGCTCCAGCCCCACGCCATCCTGATCAACACGGCGCGCGGCGAACTGATCGACGAGGCGGCCCTGGCCCAGGCCGTGGCCATGCGGGCGGTCTCCGGCGTGGGA
Organism: Brevundimonas sp. D3-1P; assembly: GCF_055809335.1. Lineage (NCBI taxonomy): Bacteria > Pseudomonadati > Pseudomonadota > Alphaproteobacteria > Caulobacterales > Caulobacteraceae > Brevundimonas > Brevundimonas sp. D3-1P. The sequence continues at coordinate 2,731,300 of NZ_CM147908.1, read as the reverse complement.
CTGGACGTGTTCGAGAACGAGCCGGACATCCATCCCGGCCTGTTGGGCCAACCGAACGTGGTGCTTCTGCCCCACCTGGGTTCGGCGACGCTGGAGGCGCGTCAGGACATGGGCGACCGCGTCATCGCCAATGTCATGACCTATCAGAACGGCCACCGCCCGCCCGACCGCGTCATCCCGGCGATGCTTTAGGCCGAGGCCAGCAGCCGCTCGGCGGCCTGGGGGTATTTTTGCCCCAGCCGCGCCGCCCAATCGGCCTTGAGGGGCAGAGGCGCGCGCACCTCCCCGATCCGACGCTCGACCAGGGCGGCGGCCTCGCGGTGGGCGGGCCAGTCCATCAGAAACCCGAGCGCCGTCTCGAAATCCGCATAGGCGGCAGCATGGGCCAGGGCGCGATCCAGCGCCTCCACGTCGTCGAAGTCGGGCAGGCGGGCCAGATAGGCCCGCAGCGCCGGGGCCGACAGGTCGCGTTCGAACAAGGCCCAGCGCAATTCCTGCGCCTCGTCCTTGCGGCCCTCCGCCTCCATCAGGTCGATGGAGGCGGCCTCCCACGCCGGGGTCAGGCGCGGGGCGCCGCTTGGCGAGCGGCCGAAGGTCCAGCGGCGATTGGCCGGCGACGGTTGCAACGCGGCCTCCAGCGCCTTGCGCGCCTCGGCGACACGGCCCGCGATCAGCAGGCGTCGCGCCATGACGGCGGCGAAGTCGGGCGATCCGCGCTCCTCTGGCGTGACCAGCGACAGCCACAGATCCAGGTCGTCCGCCCGGTCGGCCAGGCGCCGCAGGACCGTGCGAATCCCGCGCGCGCCGGACGCCGTGTCCAACCCCTCCAACAGACGACGCGCCACGGCCGGGGCCAGGGCCTCGCCGCCCGCGCCGATCCAGCGGGCGTAGTCCAGCGGATGGTCCTGGATCGCCTGGACCAGGCGTTCGGCGACCCCGGAATCGCCCTCGATGGCCGCCTCGGCCGCCCGCCAAAGCGCCGGCGCGGCTGTTTCGAAGGCGTCCGCCAGCTCGCCGCGCGGATCCTTGACCCGCATCGACAGACTGCGGAACAGGTCGAACCAGGCCAGACGACGCTCCAGCCCCTCGGCGGGCGACAGGCGGCTCAGGGTCTCGACGCCTTCGTTCAGGACCGCCAGATCGCGCAGCAGGTCGGGCCGCTTGCGCCACGACACCCGCGCCCGGCCGGCCGCCAGGGTCGCCAATCGTTTGTCCAACTCCAGCGCCAGGGCGTCCGCGCCCGCCTCTCCCGCCAGGATCAGCCGCAGACGACGTTTCAGGATCGGGTCCGCATCGGCCGCCTGCATCAGCAGCTCGCCCAGCCGGTCCGCCCCCAGTCCGCTCAGATTGGCGGCGTTCAGACGTTTGGGCGCGGCGGGTCTGCGGGCCATCGGGCCTCCTCTTTTCACACGTCTGTCGAACGCGCCTTATACGGCTGTCGAAAACCGCAGGCATGAGCGGAACCGCCGCGGACGGACTTCGTTTCCGGCGTCCTGTTCAAGGAAGCATCGCGTTGGATTCCTACTATTGCATCGTCAATCTGCCCGGCGCGCCGGTCAGGGACATCTGCGTTCTGGACGCCTCGGACGATCAGTCGGCCAATCGGGCGCTCGAGGACGTGGCGCGCAACTGGGCCGGGTTCGAGACCCTGTATCTCTATTGCGGCGAGCGGCTGGTCACGGTTCTGAGCAATCCCGCCCTAGGGTTCGCCGCGCCGCTGAACGATCTGGACCTGGCCGACGTGCGCTTCCTCAACGCCGCCTGACCGGTCCGCCGCCGCAGACCGAACAGGTCGGATCGGCCGCGACCCGGACCGTGCGCCCCGCGCCCGCCAGGCCGTCGTAGAGCATCAGCCGCCCCGTCAGCGTCTGGCCCGCCCCGGCGATCAGCTTGATCGCCTCCAGGGCCGCCATGGACCCGATCACCCCGGCCAGGGCGCCGACCACCCCGACGCGGGCGCAAGTCTCCGCATCCGGCGGAATATCGGGAACCAGACATTGATAGCAGGGCCGGCCGGCGAACACCCCGACCTGTCCGCTCCAGCGCCCCAGGGCGCCCGACACCAAAGGGCGGCCCGCCGCCACGCAGGCGGCGTTGACGCACAGCCGCGTCTGAAAATCGTCGGTTCCGTCCAACACCAGGTCGTAGGCCGCGATCCGCTCGGCCGCATTGGCCGGGGTCAGGCGTTCGGCGTGGGTTTCGACGGCGACATGAGGGTTCAGCCGCGTCAGCCGATCCGCCGCCGCCGCGACCTTGGCCTGCCCGACCTCGGCGGTCGAAAAGGCGATCTGGCGCTGAAGATTGGACAGGCCCACCGCATCGTCGTCGATCAGCCCCAGCGTCCCCACGCCCGCTGCCGCCAGATAGAGGGCGGCAGGCGAGCCCACGCCGCCGACGCCGACGATCAGCACGCGCGCGCGCTTCAGCGCCTGCTGCCCCGGCCCGCCCACCTCGGACAGGACCAGGTGGCGCGCATAGCGTTCGACTTCGTCTTCGGAAAAGATCACGCCCCCATCTAGCGATCCCGGCGACGGATCGCGAGGGGCGACCGTCACACGGCGCTCGCCGCCGCAGGCGCGATCTCGGCCAGCAGTCGGTCCAGCGCGGCCTCCCCGTCGGTCCCTTCGAAGTCCGACGCCAGGAAATGCGCCATGCCCGGCGTCGCCTCGACGCGCGCCATGGCCCAGTCGGGGAACATCCGCGCGGCGACGGCCCGGTCATCGACAATGCGCAGGCCGGAATGGCGGCCGTCCGCCCGCACGCGCGCAAGCGTCCGGTCCAGGTCGACGCGGGCGCCTTCCAGCACCTGCAGGAAGCGGCCGTCGTGGCGCATCAGGACGCCGGTCAGCTGATCGCGCCGGTTGTTGCGGTCCGACACGCCGATGATGTCGACCAAGGGCATCAGGCCGGACGCGGCCGGGCCGGCGGCCTCGCTGACATAGACGACGCGGAACAGGGCCATGGACTCACTCATACGCAACTGTGGGCCGCGGCCCGGCCGCAGAGTGCTAGGCCAAGAGCGTTAATAGATTGCAGCAGGGGTCCGGCGTCCAGCGATCGTCCTGGCGGGCCCCCGACCCGAGCCATCAGGCGCGCGTCGGCATCGGTTCCGAGGCCCGGGCTTGATCGGCCGGGCCGTCCTGTCCATCTGTCGGACATGACCCGATCCTTCGACCCGACCGCATCCGCCTTTCCCGACTGGCACGGCACGACCATTCTGGCGGTGCGCAAGGACGGCCGCACGGTGATCGCCGGCGACGGCCAGGTCTCAATGGGCCCGACCATCGTCAAGGGCGCCGCGCGCAAGGTGCGCACCCTGGCCGGCGGCAAGGTGGTGGCCGGTTTCGCCGGCGCCACGGCCGACGCCTTCACCCTGATCGAACGGCTGGAGGCCAAGCTGGAGCAGTATCCAGACCAGTTGGCCCGCGCCTGCGTCGACCTGGCCAAGGACTGGCGCACCGACCGCTATCTGCGCCGCCTGGAGGCGATGCTGCTGGTGGCGGACAAGTCGTCGATCTTCACCGTCACCGGCGTCGGCGACGTGCTGGAGCCGGAATACGGCGTCGCGGCCGTCGGCTCGGGCGGCAATTACGCCCTGTCGGCCGCCCGCGCCCTGATCGAGGAAACCGACCTCGACGCCGAACAGATCGCCAGGAAGGCGATGAAGATCGCCGCCGAAATCTGCGTCTACACCAATGGCAATCTGACGGTGGAGACGCTGGAGTCCTGACGCGCGCCGGCCTCGCCTGGCTCATCGCGCGTCGTCCTGCGCCCCTTCGTCGGCGACCGGATAACCCTGGGCCGAGGCCCAGGTCTGGGCTTCGCGTATCGAAAAGAAGGCGCCGTCATGACGACGCCGCGCCCCGCCGTCCTCCACCAGTTCGCACTCCCACCATCGGATGGTGCGGCGATCGGAGGTGTTGCAGGTTCGGGCGACGAGAAGGGCGTGGGGCGTCATGCCACGCTTCAACGAAGGGCCTCGGGGCCGGTTCCTCCGGCGCGCCGATTTATCGTTTCCAGCCAAGCCCTTGCGCCGAAAAGGCCCGGCGGAGCGGGCCGAGCCTGGCCGGCGCAATTTGCGGTCGCCCTCCCCTTGGCTTAAGCGCGCGCCATGAGCAAAGCCGACATCCCTTCGTCAGCCTCGGGTCCGACCCGCCCCCTCGCGCGCAATCCTCGCGGTTTCGCCGACAAGCGCGGCCGCGACCTGACCGCCGAGCGCCGCATCGTGGCGCGCGTGTCCCAGGTCTACGAGCGCTGGGGTTTCGAGCCGCTGGAGACGCCGGCCTTCGAATACGCCGATGCGCTCGGCAAGTTCCTGCCCGACGCCGACCGTCCCAACGAAGGCGTTTTCGCGCTTCAGGACGACGCGGGGTCGGACGAGCCAGGCGAGTGGATGGCCCTGCGCTACGACCACACCGCGCCCCTGGCCCGGTTCGCGGCCCAGACCTGGGAGACCCTGCCCAAGCCGTTCCGGCGCTACGCCTATGGCCCCGTCTGGCGGAACGAGAAGCCCGGCCCCGGCCGCTTCCGCGAGTTCTGGCAATGCGACGCCGACACCGTCGGCTCGGATCGGCCGGAAGCGGACGCTGAAATCATCGCCATGGCCTGCGAGGGCCTGGGCGGCGCCGGGCTCGACGCCGGACAGGCCCAGATCCGCGTCTCCAACCGCAAGCTGTTCGACGGCCTGTTCGACGCGGGCGGCGTGACCGAGGCCGGTCAGCGCCTGACGGTCCTTCGCGCCATCGACAAGTTCGACCGCCTGGGCTGGGCCGGCGTGGTCCAGCTGCTGGGCGAAGGCCGCCTGGACGAGTCCGGCGACTACACCAAGGGCGCGCAACTGCCCGCCAAGGTCACGGCGGCTATCGAAGCCTTCCTGGCCTCGGCCAATACGCCGGGCCTGTCGCGGGCCGAGACCCTGGACGCCGTGGCCCGCTCGGGCGACCTGGGCGCGGCGGGCGAGGCGGCGCTGAACGAACTGGCCGCCATCGACCGGGCGCTGAACGCCATGCGGGTGGATCAGGGCGCGGTGAAGTTCGATCCGACCATCGTGCGGGGCCTGGAATATTACACCGGGGCGGTGTTCGAGGCCGAACTGCTGCTGGACACCGTCGACGACAAGGGCCGGCCGGTGCGGTTCGGCTCCATCGGCGGGGGCGGCCGCTACGACGACCTGGTCGCCCGCTTCACCGGCCAGAGCGTGCCGGCGACCGGCTTCTCCTTCGGCGTGTCGCGTCTGGCCTCGGCCCTGCGCGCTGCTGGTCGCGGCGCCGAGGATGCGACGCGGGGCCCGGTCGTGGTCATCGTCTTCTCGGAGGACGATATGTCCCACTATCTGGACGCCGTCGCCGAACTGCGCGCCGCCGGCGTTGCCGCCGAGCTTTATCTGGGTCGGGCCGGCATGAAGGCCCAGATGAAATACGCCGATCGGCGCGGCGCCCCGGCCGTGGTCATCCTGGGCGGAGACGAGATCGCGGCGGGCGAGGTCACGATCAAGGACCTGGACGCCGGGCGCGCCGCCGCCGCCGCCATCGCCGACAACGACGCCTGGAAGGCCGCGCGTCCGGGCCAGATGACGATCCCGCGCGACGGGCTGATCACGGCGATCAAGGGTATTATCGAATAAGTTTCGATAATACTGGGCGGCGAAAATGGGTTATCAGCGATAAGTCGAAGAAAGTTCGACTTTGGTGAAACGGGCCGTTGACGACCGACCGGCCCTTGCGTCAAATGAACTCACTCGAGAGCAAGCGTTGCTCAAGCGCGCAGCACTCGAAGGCGTTTCGGGGAGGAAACGTCCGCTCTTTAAAGAGCAAGATAGCCCGCTGCGATGTATCCCCCGCAGCGGGCTTTTCTATGCCTGAAATCCAGTTGCGACCTTGGGGTTGAAGGCCCGTGGAGCCTTGGGCCAGCGACGGGGCAGGCAAGAAAAAGGCCGGGGCGAACCCCGGCCTTTTCCGTCTATAGAAGACCCGTCGCCTACCAGATGCGAACGCGCTGGTCCGGCGTCAGATAGTATTTGGTTCCCGGCTGGACGTCGAAGGCGTCGTACCAGGCGTCCACGTTCCGCAGCGGGCCGATGACGCGGAACTGGGCGGCCGAGTGCGGGTCGGTGGCGACCTGCTGCTTCAGCGCCTCGTCGCGATACTTCGACTGCCAGACCTGGGCCCAGCCGTAGAAGAAGCGCTGGTCGCCGGTCGTGCCGTCGATCACCGGCGCGGGCTGGCCGTTCAGCGACAGGTGGTAGGCTTCCAGGCCCACGGCCACGCCCGAGGCGTCGCCGATGTTTTCGCCCATCGTAAGGCCGGGGTTGATGTGATAGCCGGCGATCGGCTCGTAGGTGGCGTACTGCTCGCCCAGGCGCGCGGTGAGGGCCTCGAACCGGGCCTTGTCCTCGGCCGTCCACCAGTTGCGAAGCACGCCGTCGCCGTCGGACTTGGAGCCCTGGTCGTCGAAGCCGTGGCCGATCTCGTGGCCGATCACCCCGCCGATGCCGCCATAGTTGACCGCCGCATCGCCGTTCGGATCGAAGAAGGGCGGCTGCAGGATCGCGGCCGGGAAGACGATCTCGTTGTTGGCCGAGTTGTAGTAGGCGTTGACCGTCTGCGGGGTCATGCCCCATTCGGACTTGTCGACCGGCTCGTTCAGGCGCGACAGATCGTAGTTCCACTCGAACAGACCTTTGCGCTCGGCGTTGCCGACCAGGTCGTCGGCGCGGACGTCCAGGCCGGAATAGTCGCGCCACTTGTCGGGATAGCCGATCTTGACGGTGAATTTCCGCAGCTTCTCCTGGGCCGCCGCCTTGGTCTCGGCCCCCATCCAGGTCAGGTTGTCGATCCGGTGCGACAGGGCGGTGCGCAGATTGGCGACCAGCTCTTCCATCTTGGCCTTGGATTCGGCCGGGAAATACTGGGCGACGTACAGACGGCCCGTCGCCTCGCCCAGCGAGCCCTCGGCGAAGGAGATGGCGCGTTTTTCGCGGGTGCGCTGCTCGGGCTGGCCCGACAGGTCGCGCGAACGGAACTCCCACTGGGCGTCCGAGAACCGCTTGGACATCAGCGGCGCCATGTCGTCGGCGGTGTGGAAGGCCTCCCACGCCTGCAACAGGGCAACTGGCGTCTCGGCGTAGAGGGCCGCGATCTTGGGCATGGCCGTGTCCTGGCGCACGATCAGGCGCGGCACGCCGCCCAGCTTGGCGGCGTCGTAATAGGCCTGCCAGTCGAAGCCCGGCGCCTGCTGGACCAGCTGGGCGATGGTGAACTCGTTATAGGTCTTGTCGCGATTGCGGTTCTCGACCGGGCTCCAGTGGGCCTGGGCGATCTTCTCTTCCAGGGCGACGATCTGGGCGGCGGTCTCGGCCGGATTGTCCCAGCCGATCATCGTCAGCATCCGGCCGACATAGGCCTGATACTTCTCCTTCTTGTCCGCATAGCGGGCGTCCAGATAGTAGTCGCGGTTCGGCAGGCCCAGGCCCGACTGGCCGGTCGAGACGACGTAGCGGTTGGGCTGTTTCGCGTCGATGGTGATGCCGGTGCCGAAGAAGGACGCGCCGAAACGGCCGACCGTCTGGCCCATGTAGACGGCCATCTTCTCATGGCTGTCGGCGGCGCGGATGGCCGCCAGATAGGGTTGCAGCGGCTGGGCGTCCAGCTGTTCGATGCGCGCCTCGTCGATGTAGGAGCGGTAGGCGTCGGCGATCTTGGCCTCGTCCGAGCCGGGGGCCAGGTCGGTGCGCGCGGCCAGGCCCGTGACCAGTTCCTTCATCCGGTTGTCCGACAGTTCGCGCAGCAGGGCGAAAGAGCCGTAGCTGGTGCGGTCCGACGGAATGACCAGCTTCTCCAGCGCCTTGCCGTTGGCGTACTGGAAGAAGTCGCCGCCCGGCTTGACCGACGTATCGCGGCCCGCCAGGTCGAAGCCCCAGGTTCCGTAGCGGGGCGCCTGGGTTCCCTGCCAGCCGGCCGCCGTCTCTTCGCCCGAGAACAGCGAGACGATCGAGCAGGTCTCGTCGATGCAGGCGTGGTCGTGATCGGCGTCCTGGGCGAAGGCGGCGCTGGCGGGCAGCAGAAGGGCGCCGACGGCGGCGCCGATAAGCAGTCGTTTCATCACGGGATCCTAGGCTCCGCCCCGGAAATGGACGGTTCGGCCGGGACCCTAGCCCCGGAGAGGGGGCTGTCGCCTTAAAAAAAATTCATGAAAGCGCTGCGACATCTCGCCACCGTCGCCGGTTCGGGTTCAGATGCGGCCGGACGGAGGGGCGATGCACGGGCACGGCGGCGACTACAAGGATCTGGTGGTCTTCTTGGCCGCCGCAGGCGTGATCGTGCCTCTGGTCAACCGGCTGAAGATCAGTCCGGTGCTGGGTTTCCTGGCTGCCGGCGTGCTGCTTGGCCCCGACGGCCTGGGTCGCTTCGCCGCCGCGCTGCCCTGGCTGTCGTGGCTGACCATCGGCGACCCGGCCCAGTTGGCGCAACTGTCCGAACTGGGGGTGGCCTTCCTGCTGTTCATGATCGGGCTGGAGCTGTCGTGGGAGCGGCTGCGGGCCATGCGCCGGCTGGTCTTCGGTCTGGGGCTGATGCAGGTCGTGGTCTGCGCGGCCGTGATCGGGGCGGGCTTCCTGCTGATCGGCCAGACCTTGGCCAGCGCGGCCGTCCTGGGCATGGGCCTGGCTCTGTCCTCGACCGCCGTGGTCATGCCGGTCCTGGCCGAGCGCGGGCGGCTGAAGGGGGTGGTCGGCCGCTCCACCTTCGCCATCCTGCTGGCCCAGGACCTGTCGGTCGCTCCCATATTGATCACGGTGACGGTGCTGGCCGCCGTGGCCCAGCAGGGCGGCGCCCCGGATCCGGCGATCCTGGGCCGGTCGCTGTTCACCCTGGTTCCGGCGGCGGTGGGGCTGGGCCTGCTGGTGGTGCTGGGCCGGGTCGTGCTCAGACCCATGTTCCGCTCGGTGGCCAGGGCGCGAAAGGCGGCCCAGGGCGGGGAGCTGTTCGTGGCCGCCAGCTTGCTGGTGGTGGTCGGCGCCGGGCTGGCGGCCCAGGCCAGCGGCCTGTCGATGAGCATCGGCGCCCTGGTCGCCGGCGTCCTGCTGGCCGAGACCGAGTTCCGGCGCGAGGTCGAGGTCTCGATCGAGCCGTTCAAGGGGCTGCTGCTGGGCGTCTTCTTCGTCGGCGTCGGCCTGGGGCTGGACCTGGACGCCATCGCCGCCGATCCGGCCGGGATCTTCGGCCTGGCCCTGGCCTTGACGGTCGTCAAGGCCGGCGTCGTCTTCGGCCTGACCCGGCTGTGGGGCCTGGGCGCCCGCCCGGCGCTGGAGACGGCCCTGGTGCTGGCCCCGGCCGGGGAGTTCGCCTTCGTCGTCTTCGCCACCGGCATGGTCGAGGGCCTGGCCCCGCCCGGCCTGACCAACACCGTGGCCCTGGCGGCCACCGTCAGCATCTTCTCCATCCCCCTGCTGGCCATGATCGGCCAGCGACTGGCCCGAAGGGCCGGGCCGGACGCGGCCCTGCCGGACATCCCCGCCCCGGCGACGGCGGACGGCGCCGTCATCGTCGTCGGCTTCGGGCGGGTGGGGCGCCTGATCGGCGAGATGCTGAAGGAACACGCCCAGCCCTTCATCGCCCTGGACACCGACGCCGGCGCGGTCGCCGCCGGCCGGCGCGACGGGTTCGAGGTCTTCTATGGCGACGCAGGCCGGCGCGAGATGCTGCAGCATTGCGGCGTCCAGTCCGCCCGCGCCCTGGTCGTGACCATGGACGCCCCGGCCAAGGTGGACGAGGTGGTCCAGGCCGCCCGGGCGATGCGCGACGACCTGATCCTGATCGCGCGCGCCCGCGACGACCAGCACGCGGTGCGCCTGTACGGCCTGGGCGTCACCGACGCCGTGCCCGAGACGACCGAGGCCAGCCTGCAGCTGGCCGAGAACATCCTGGTCGATCTGGGCGTTCCGATAGGCCTGGTCCTGGCCTCGATACACGAGCGGCGCGACCGATTCCGCAAGGCCTTCCAGGCCGCGACGCCGGCCGAGCGCCGCAACCGCCCCAGCCGCGCCCTGCGCCGCACGGTCCGCAACCCGCGTTCCGAGACCGGCGGGCGCTAGGCTTGTGCCTGCGGTCGGCGGCGGACCCATTTTCGTCATGGTTCCGTGATGCAAGCGGGGTCCGCCTGTTGCTGCGCCGGGAGCGGAAAGCGCCTGTACGTCCCGGTGTGGGCCGCGGTCTTCACCTCAAGTCGCCTTCGAACCCGTCCGCGGCGTTCGGGACTCAAAGTAGAGTAAAAGTCTGATTTCATGACCGATACCGTCGCAAGCCTCGCCGTCGAACCCCGCTTGAACCGCCGCCAGGCCGCCAAGATCCGCACACGGCAGAAGGTTCTGGACGCCGCCCGCTCCCTGTTCGCCGAGCGGGGCTACGAGCCCGCCACGATCCGCGACATCGCCAAGGGCGCGGGCATGTCCACCGGCGCCGTCTTCGCCAACTTCCAGGACAAGGCCGAACTGTTCGAAGCCGTTCTGACCGAGGACATGACGCGCCTGGCCGAGGTCGTCGAGGCCGCCGCGCCCGAGGGCGAACCGGTCCGCCAGCGCCTGGTCAGCGCCCTGACCGCCGGCTATCAGTCCTCGCTGGACCAGCTGCCGCTGTTCCAGGCCATCGTCGCCCGCTCCTGGTTCCAGCCCTTGGCCGCCGAGATGCGCGCGCGCGCCGCGACCAAGAACCTGCTGCTGGCCATCGGCGGCATCCTGCAGGAGGCCGTGGCCAAGGGCGAACTGAGCAAGGACGCCGACATCCGCCTTTTGGTCGAATTGATCTGGGACGCCTATCTGTCCAACTATCGCCGCGCCGCCTATGACGAATGGGACGCTCAGGCGCTGTCGGACCATATGGGCAAGCAGATCGACGTGATCCTGGCCGGCGCCCTGGCGACCAGATAGGTCGTCGTCCAAGCCATGCGAAGAGGCCGGGCTCGCTGCGCGCGCCCGGCCTTTTTTCCATCAGACGCGCCGCTTCAGGGTGACGTAGAAGGCGCCGTTCCCGCCATGCCTGCGATGGGCGGCGGTGAAACCGGACACCACGCCGCGCAGGGCCGGCGCCTGCATCCACTCGCCGAACGCCTGGCGGATCACGCCGCCCCCCATCCGCCCCTGGCCGGTGATGACCAGCACCGCCCGCATCCCGCGCGCCTGGCACGATGTCAGGAAGCCGCGCAGTTGATCCTCGGCCTCGAACCGGCCGAAGCCGTGCAGGTCGATTCGCGCCTCGATGGGATCGCGTTCACGCGACAGCCGCTGCTTACGGCGCGGCTCCAGGTCTTCCGGGGGGGGCTTGGGACGCGGCGACGGAGCGGGACTCTTGTGCGGCGACGGCGGCGGGACCAGGCGGGGCGTCGGCTTCGTCGACGCCGGTTTCGGCGAAAGGCGTGCAGGCGCTTGCGGCGAAACCGCGATCTCGGTCGGCGTCTCGGCGCCAGGCGTGACGCGGGCGGCCTTTCTCACGCGGGGCGGGGCGACGGAGCTGGAGACGCGGGTCCAGATGCGCCGATCCTCGGGCGTCAGTCCGTTCTCGTCGCGCCCCGGCCCCTTTCGTCTCATGGCGCCTCGTCGTCCTCCAGGACGTCGGCCGGGCCCGGCTCGTGGACCAGCAGGTCGCCGGGTTGGCAATCCAGTTCGCGGCACAGGGCGTCCAGGGTCGAGAACCGCACGGCCCGCGCCTTGCCGGTCTTCAGGATCGACAGATTGGCCACCGTCACCCCGACCCGATCCGCCAGTTCGGTCAGGGACATGCGGCGCTCCACGAGAACGCGGTCGAGCTGGACGCGAATGGCCATGCGGAAATCCTAGTCTAAACGGCTCAGATCGTCAGTTCGGATTCGCGGCGGAGACGCGCGCCCTCGCGGAACACCTCCGCCAAAACGAAGACGATCAGGACGGAGAAGATGGGGGTCAGCAGTTCGCCCAGCCCCTGGGGGTCCATGACGCCGGGCGCCAGCCGCTTGGCCACGAAGCCCTGCGCCAGCCAGACGCCGCCGGTCACGACCGCCAGGGTCAGGCCGATCTGGCGCAGCCGGCGTACATTGCCCGGCTGGAAAGGGTCGCCCAGGGTCAGGGTGCGGATGATGCGACGCAGGCTGCGCAAAATCAGCATGAAGCCGCCGAAATAGGCCGTCGCGGCCCCCAGGCCGAACAGCAGCAGGGCGCGCGTCAGCGGCAGCTGCTTGCCGCCCGCATCGCTGCTGACGGTGATGTTCACATTGTCCAGGGGAATGAAGATGGCCGCGATCACCAGCAGCAGCAACAGCCCGGTGATCAGCCACAACAGCACATAGGCCACGTCCAGCACCACCTTCAGCGCGCTGGACACCGACCCCGGCCCCATGGCCCGCAGCCATGTCAGGGATCGCGTCTCGCCTCGCTTCGTCGGATGTCGCGGGCTCGGCAGGCGCATGGCGGGTCAGGTCTCAGGCCGGAGGAAGGCCGGCGATGGCCACGCGGGGTCCGGCGAACCCGCGCGCGGCTCTATACATCGCGGTCTTCATGCAGATCGTCAAAACTCTCGTGATCGAAATGGCGTATGGATCACAGGGCCGGTTCAGAAGGCCTGGATCAGCACGGTGAAGAAGGCGGTTGGCAGGGCCGCGATCAGGACCGTGCTGACGAAAGCCGCGCCGACCTTGTCCAGCCACATCGAGGTGTTCATCGTATGCATCATGTTTCTCCGTCTCTCCTGAAGGGCGATTATCGCCCGTTTGCTTTTGTCGTCGCACGAACGTTTCGGCCTTGACCGAAATCAAGAACGTGGCGACCTCGTTCTCGATGTTCAGAAGATAGGTCGTGCGAAGCGGAAAGACACGTTACATATCGTTTAACGATATTAAACTTTGGCAATAGACTGGTCGATGCGAAAGGCCGCCGATGAATCTCAAGCTTATCAAGGGGATGCGGATCGTCGTCGCGACCCACAATCCGGGCAAGGTCCCGGAAATCTCGGCGCTTCTGGGCGGAGATTACGAGATCGTCACCGCCGGCCAGCTGAATCTGCCCGAACCGGACGAGACGGAGACCACCTTCGCCGGCAACGCCATGCTGAAGGCGCGCCACGCGGCGGAACGATCGGGCGAAGTCTCCCTGGCCGACGATTCCGGCCTGTCGGTCGCCGCCCTGGACGGGGCTCCGGGCATTTTCTCGGCGCGCTGGGCCGGCCCCGGCAAGGATTTCGCCGTCGCAATGGCCAAGGTCGAACAGCGTCTGGAAGAGATCGGCGCGACCGACCGCACCGCCTGGTTCACCTCGGCCCTGGCCGTGGCCTGGCCCGACGGGCCTTGCGTCGTGGTCGAAGGGGTGATCGACGGCGGCCTGACCTTCCCGCCGCGCGGCGACCGGGGTTTCGGCTATGATCCGATATTCATACCCCAGGGCGGGACGCTGACCTTCGGCGAGATGGAGCCGACGGCCAAGGACGCGATCAGCCACCGAACCCGCGCCTTCGAAAAGCTGAGGGCCGCCCTGATTGACTGATCCGCCAACGCCCGATCAGGCACCGCCCGACCCGGGGTCCGACGTCGCCCTGTACGTCCACTGGCCCTATTGTTCGCGCATCTGCCCCTATTGCGATTTCAACGTGGTTCGCGACCGAGGCCGCGAGGCCGAGCAGACCGGGCTTGTCGCCGCCATCCTGGCCGACCTGGAGGCCCAGCGCGCCCTGACCGGCCCGCGGCGGCTGGCGTCCCTCTTCTTCGGCGGCGGCACTCCGTCGTTGATGTCGCCCCAGGCCGTGGCCCGCATCGTGGAGGCGGCCGAACGGCTCTATCCCCCGGCCGGTGCCATCGAGATCACCCTGGAGGCCAATCCCACCGACGCCGAGGCCGCCCGGTTCGCCGCCCTGGCCCAGGCCGGGATCAACCGCCTGTCGATGGGGGTCCAGGCGCTGGACGATGCGGCCCTGCGCTTCCTGGGGCGGGACCATTCGGCGGCCGAGGCGCGGCGCGCCGTCGATCTGGCGCGCCGTGCGTTCGGACGTCTGTCCATCGACCTGATCTACGCCCGACCGGACCAGACGCCGCAGGACTGGGCCGCCGAACTGGGCGCGGCGCTGGACCTGGGGTTCGAACACGTCTCGCCCTATCAGCTGACCATAGAGCCGACGACCGCCTTCGGCCGGGCCTCGGCGCGCGGAACCCTGGTCCCGCCGGACGAGGAGGCGGCCGCCGCCCTGTACGAAACCACCCAGGCGGTCCTGAGCGCCGCCGGTTTCGACGCCTATGAGGTGTCCAACCATGCGCGCGGCCCGGCGGCGCGGTCGGCGCACAATCTGCACGTCTGGCGCGGCGGCGACTATCTGGGCCTGGGGCCCGGCGCCCACGGTCGGCTGACGCTGGGCGGGGTCAGGACGGCCACCGTCGCCCACCGCCGCATCGCCGACTATGTCGCAGGCGTCGAAGCCGGCGCGCCCTGGTCGGATCGCGAGGACCTGACGCCCGCCGACGCCGCCGAGGAACGGCTTCTCCTGGCCCTTCGCACGACGGAGGGCGCGCCGGCCGATCTGTTGTCGGCGCTGGACCTGTCGCTGGAGACCGCGCCGGTCTTGGACCTGATCGCCGACGGCTTCCTGACGCTGCGTCGCGGCCGGCTGATCGCCACCGAGCGGGGACGGCCGGTTCTGGACGGCGTGCTGAAGGTCCTTCTGACCTAACGCTTCTTCAGGCCCAGCATCCCAAGCCAGCCGCCGCTGGTCAGAAGCGCCACATCCAGCAGCGCCAGGGGCAGGGGGGTCGAAACCGGCGCGGCGATGAAGCGGGGCCGCCAGTCGGGTGCGAATTTGGCCTTGTAGCTGCGCAGGCCCTGAAAACCGTAAAGCGCGCCGCCCTCGTCGAACACCAGGGCGCCGACGCGGGCGAACACTGGGGCGATCCGCCGGTCCTCGAGCCCCGCCAGCGGCGCCATGCCCAGGTCGAAACTGGCCAGCCCCTGGCCCTTTGCCCATTGGGCGCAGCGGACGAACAGATAGTCCATCACCCCGTTCGGGGCGTCGGGATGATGGCGCATCAGATCGACCGCCGCCTCGTCCGGCGCCGTCAGCAGATTGGCGAAGGCCACGATCCGCCCGCCCTCGCGCACGACGGCCAGGGGGGTCAGGTCCAGATAGGCGGCGTCGAACCGGCCCAGGGAAAAGGCTTTCTCCGTCCCCTCGTGCATCGCCAGCCAGGCGTCGGACACCGCCTTCAGCTCGTCCGCCACGGCCGTCGCCGATCCGGGCGGCAAGACCTCGAAGGCCGCGCCCTCGCGCTCGGCCCGGTTGACCGCCGTGCGCAGGTTCTGCTTGGACCGGCCCTCCAGCGAGAAGGCGGCGGTGTCGATCACCGCCGTCTCGCCCACCTTGCGCACCGCCAGACCCATGGTGGCCAGGTCGCCCAGCACCTCTTCGCCGACGGAATAGAAGACGGCCGCCCCGCCGTAGCTGTCGGCCATCTCGGCGAAGGACCACAGCAGTTCCCGCCGCTCGACCCTCAGGCCCGCCGGCTCGCCCATGGCGATCCAGCGCCGCCCCCGAACCCGATAGGCCAGGAAGCTGGCGCCCGACGGGCTGAACATCAGCGCCTTGTCGCCCAGCATGGCCAGCCAGGCCTCCGGCGTCGCCGAATCCGCCGCCGCCAGCGCCTCCCGCGCGCGCGCGATATCGGCGGGACTGGCCGGGCCGTGGCTGTGGGCGCCCGGCGAACTGAGCAGCGACCGGCCCGCCACCACCAGCGTCAGGATGGCCAGCACCAGGCCGGCGCGCAGGAAGCCCGAGGCCTGGCGGTCGCTGATGAACCGCCACCACAGCTCGTCGCTATAGTCCACGTCGCGATAGGCGAAGAAGCCCAGCCACAGCATGGACGCCACCACCGCCGTCAGCAGCAGCAGCCAGCTGGGCCGCAGTGGCTCGCTGAGCCGCGAACGCCGGTTGAAGGCGGAACGACACGGCGCCAGCAGGGCCGCGACGATCACGAGGTCCGCCGCCTGCTGCCAGTCCAACCCCTTCAGCACCGAAAACACCGCCCCGATCCCCAGCACCGCCAGCGCCGCCCAATAGGCGCCCCGCCGCCGCCGCCACAGGCCCGCCGACAGCATCAGCAGCAGAAAGCCCGCGATGCTGCCGACGAAATGCGACAGGTCGATCAGGATCGGCGACACCACCCCGGTCAGCCGACGCAGCCGGTCGTCGAACTCGGGCGTCACGGCCGAGAGCAGCATCAGGGCCCCGGCCCCGAAGGCCAGCACGGCGAAAATCTGCGGGGTCAGCTCATAGGCCAGGCCCAGAAGACGACGGATCAGGCCGGGGACGTGCGCAGGGCGTTTGGACAAGAAGGCGGCCTTCGATTCGCGAGCGCCCGATCATAGACCAAGAATCGTCCAACCGGGGCGCTCCCGAGGTCATTTCGGGGCAGGTGAAACAATCTGTAACGCGGGGAGTATATTGCTTTGCGGGCGTCGGGCCCGCGTAACCGGGGACGATTTCCCATGACCATCAAGACCGCTCTTCTGGCCGGCGCCGCCGCAGCCTTCATGACCGCCGCGCCGGCTCTGGCGCAAGACGCCGCTCCCGCTCCGACTGGCGCCACCGCCGCTCCCGCGCAGCAATCGCTCTCGCTGACCCCCGGTTCGAGCGTCAGCGGCCCTGACGGCGAACTGGGCAAGCTGGAAGGCGTTCAGACCAACGCCGAGGGCAAGCAGGAACTCACCGTTCGCGGTGCCGACGGCCAGCTTCGCGCCGTACCGCTGAGCGGCATCCGCCAGGAAGGCTCCGGCGTGGTCGTGGCCTACACCAAGGTCGAGTTCGACGCCGCTTCGCCGATCGCCGGCGCTGCTCCGGCCGATCCGGCGGCGGCCCCGGCTGCGACCCCCGCTCCTTCTGCGGACCCGCTGGCCGAACCGACCGACCCGTCGGCCACGCCGCCGACCACCGCCCCGGATGCGTCCGAGCCGACGTCGGCGCCGACCGAGCCGCAATAAGCGATCAACGGGACGAGATATCAGGCGGCCGGGATGTTTCCCGGCCGCCTTTTCTTCGCCTTGCGCCTCGCGTCGGCGAAGGCGCAACGAAAAGGGCGGCCCCAGGAGGCCGCCCTTTCCTTTTTCGACCTGCTGCGATCAGGCGCGACGCTTGATCAGCCCCAGAAGGAACAGCAGGACGATGGCGCCGATGGTGGCCACGATGGTCGACCCGATCCAGCCGCCCCAGTTGATGCCCAGGGCGCCGGCGATGAAGCCGCCGATCAGGGCGCCGACGATGCCGACGATCAGATTGGTCAGAAGACCGTGGTTGCGGCCCATGATCTTTTCCGCGAGCCAGCCCGCGACGATGCCGATGATGATCCAGGCGATGATGCCCATAATGAAATCCTTCCTGTAAAAGCCAAGCTGCCGCTTTCAAATGCGCTTCGACCGATCCGGTTGCGCGCAGAGAAGTGCGGAGTCTTGAATTCTCCTGGCGCGCGACCCGGCACGGAGATTGCCGCGCGTGCGGCGATCAGTCCCGCTTCGGGACGCAAGCCTCATGCCGGGAGCCCTTCGATGGCCGCCGATATCGACCTGCACCTGGGCCGTCGCCTGCGTCGGCGCCGCCGTCTTTTGGGTCTGACCCAGCAGCAGCTGGCGGTCCAGGTCGGCATCCGCTTCCAGCAGATCCAGAAATACGAATGCGGCGCCAATCGCATCTCGGCGGCCCGCCTGTGGCGGCTGGCCGAGGCGCTGGAGACCTCGGTGGCCTATTTCTATGACGGCCTGACCGAGGCCCTGGACGAATCAACCCCCGCCGCCGCGCCGCGAGAGGTCTTCTCGCGCAAGGAGACGCTGGACCTGATCCAGGCCTATTATCAGCTGGACGAGCGGCCGCGCCGGCGCCTGCTGGATCTGGCCAAGTCGCTGAACGCGGACGAAGCGCCCGCCTGAACGCCGCGACGGGCGCCCAAGGCCGCAAAAGCGGGCTAAGGGAGTCGTATGACCGAATACGAAGCCTTCGCCATCGAACTGGCGCGCGAAGCCGCGCGCGTCACCCTGCCATTCTTCCGCTCGGACATCGAGCACGAGGACAAGGGCGGCGCGGCGGGCTTCGATCCCGTCACCGAGGCGGACAGACAGGCCGAGGCCGCGATCCGCCGCCTGATCGCCGTCCGCTATCCCGACCACGGCGTCATCGGCGAGGAATACGGCGCGGATCGGCCGGACGCCGAGCACGTCTGGGTGCTGGACCCCATCGACGGCACCCGCGCCTTCATCTCGGGCCTGCCGCTGTGGACCACCCTGATCGCCCTGCGCCAGGCTGGCCGTCCCACGGTCGGCGTCATCGCCCAGCCCTATCTGAACGAGATCTTCGTCGGCGGCCCGTCCGGCGCGCGCCTGCTTCGAGGCGAGACCAAGACGCCCCTGGCCGTGCGGGCCTGCGAGAAACTGACCGACGCCGTCATCTCCACCACCGACCCCGACATCTTCAACGGGGCCGAACTGGGCGCCTGGACCCAGGTGCGCGCCGCCGCCCGCCTGGCCAGGCTGGGCTGCGACGCCTATGCCTATGCGATGGTTGCGGCGGGCCGGATGGACCTGGTGGCCGAAACCAGCCTGAAGCCCTGGGACTGGTCGGCCCTGGTCCCCGTGATCGAGGCCGCCGGCGGGAAGATCGTCAACTGGCGCGGCGCGGCGCCCGACGACAAGGGCCAGATCCTGGCCGTCGGCGACGCCCGCCTGATCGACCCAGCCCTGGTGACGCTGAAGCGCGCGGCGATCTGAACAAGGGCAGCGCGCGGTTAGTTGACGAACAGATCAATCGTGAACGAAACGGCGGCGATGACGAGCGCGATACGCGCTGTAACGAGGAAAAACCACGCGAACCTAGACCCAACTTCCGATCGCTTCACGCTGAAAAAACGCGCTGTCTGAGCCGGCCCCCACCAGCGATCCAATACGGTGTCGCCTTTCCAGCTAGGCCTCAGCAACTTCGCCGTGATCCCGCTTGAAATGTGTATGAACAGCGCAGCAACAGTCACGACAAAGAAAGGGAAGTTGGCAATAGTCATCGAACTGAGCCTCCTCTCCTAGCTATTTCAGGCCCCGACCGGCGTCTCCGCCGTCATGTCCACGGTTCGCGCCGACGGATCGACCGCCGCATCCGCCGTCGGCGACACCAGGTCGGCCATGGCGTCGAACTCGTTCAGGAAGACCGCGCGCATGTCGTCGGCCTCCATGATGACCTCGTGCCTGGCCCCGGGAACCTCGACGTAGCGGCCGCGCGCCAGGCGTTTGGCGGCCCAGCGGGCGGTCTGTTTCCACACCACGTCGTCGGCGTCGGCCTGGACGATCGTGACCGGCGCCTTGACCGCCTTCAGCGCCTTGGGTTTCAGCGCCCGTTCGCCGGCGTCCAGCGCCACGGCCAGCCAGCCATAGGTCGGGCCGCCGATGGCCAAGTGCGGACAGGCGAACAGCTGCTGGCGCCACATCTCGTAGCGGCTTTCATCCGAGGTCAGGGCGTCCTCGGCGAAGTTGTGGTCGAACGGATCGTCCGGGTCGCCCAGGATATAGTCGCCCGCCTGGCCGTGGCGGATATTCCAGCGCAACACCAGCTTGACCGACCACATCGACCGTTTGCCGGTCTTGATGCGCAGCATGGGGCTGGACAGGACCGCGCCGGCGAACCGATCCTCGCCGCCTTCCAGGGTCAACAAGTTCAGGCAGGCCCCCATCGAATGGCCGACCATGATCCAGGGCCTTGGGCACTGGCTCTCGTAGGCGTTCAGCAGGCGGTTGTAGTCGTCCAGAAACTCCTCGACCGCGCGGGCGTGGCCCTTCAGCCGGTCGGGCAGCAGCCGCGCCGACAGACCCTGGCCGCGCCAGTCGTGGGTCAGGACGCACCAGCCCCTCGCCAGGAAGTTGCCGATGACCTCGTAGTATTTCTCGATCGGCTCGGTGCGGCCGGGGCTTAGGACCACCGTCCCGCGCACCTTGTCCGCACCCAGGTGCGAAGGCGTCCACAGGCCGGCGCGCAGCCGCATCCCGCCGGCTCCGCGGAACCAGTCCCCCTTGCCGCCAGGGGGCGGATAGGCGCCGGGCACCCCCATCAGAGGGGCGTTGGCGGCGAAGGCTTGGGCGCGGTTCACTCGGGCTTCCTGAACTTCAAGGTCATGCGGTCGCTCTCGCCGATCGCGTCGTATCTGGCGCGATCGAAGGTCGGATCGGCCGGCTGGCCGCGCGGCGCGGTCAGCCGGGTCGGCGCCAGGGTGTCGACCCCGAACGGATGATCCTTGGTGTCTTGGAGGTTGGCGTTGATCTCGGACGCCTCGACGAAGACGAAGCCCGCCTCGGCCGCCAGTTGGCGCACGAAGGCTTCCTGGACATAGCCGTTGGCGGCGACCGGATCCTGATCCTGCGCCGGGGCCAGCCGGTGCTGCTCCACGCCCAGGACGCCGCCGGGCCGCAGGGCGGCGAAGGCGTCGGCGAAGGCCTTCTCCGCGATCCCGGCCGCCATCCAGCCGTGCAGGGTGCGCATGAACAGGCACAGGTCCGCCGTGCCGAACGCCGTCACCGGGCCGGACGCGGCGCCGAACACGCTGAACTGCGGTTCGCCATACAGTTTCTTGTCGCTGGAGAAACGGGTGCGGAAGGCGGCGTTCAATACGGCCTGGGCCGGATCGGCCGTCGGCCCTTCGGGGAACAGGGCCGCCACATAGGTTCCGCCGCCCTTGGCCAGATAGGGCACCAGGATTTCGGCGTACCAGCCGCCGCCCGGCCAGAATTCGACCACCGCCATCTTGGGCTGAAGCCCATAGAATCGCAGGGTCTCCATCGGATGGCGGAAGGCGTCGCGCGCCTTGTCCTGGGCCGAACGCCACGGCCCCTGCACCGCCCATTCCAGCGACCCTTCGGGCGGGCCCGCCGGGACGGACGGCGCATCGGGCGCCGCGGTCGCCTTGTCGTCCTTGCGACCGCAGGCGGCCGCGCCGGTCAGAGACAGGACGACCGCGCCGCCCAGCAGAAACCGGCGCGACACCGCGTCCACGCTCGCCTGACGTTCAGCCATTCCATACTCCCGCGAGGGTGCGGCCCCGCGTCCGACACACCCGACAGACGGGGCTTAATCGGGTTCGCGGGCCGGGTCAAAACGGAACGGCCTATTCCGGCTTCCTGAATCGCAGCGTCATCCGATCGCTCTCGCCCACGGCGTCGAAGGCCGCCCGTTCCTCGGGCGTCAGGGCGCGGCCCGACGGATCGTCGCGCGCCGCCGACTGGCGCACGGGCGGCAGGGTCCAGACCCCGAACGGGTGGTCGTGGTCGTCCTTGGGGTTGGCGTTCAGCTCGCTGCGCGCCTCCAGTACGAAGCCGGCGTTGCGCGCCTCATGGATCACATAGCTTTCGGGCACATAGCCGGTGGGGGCGACGTCGGCGACGTTCAGCCCCTCGGCGCTGCGGTGCTGTTCGACGGCCAGGACGCCGCCGGGCTTCAGCGCCTTGAAGAAGGCCTGCAGATAGGGCTGAGTCCGTCCGTCGCGCGCCCAGTTGTGTAAGGCCCGCGCCACCAGGATCAGGTCCGCCTGGCCGTCCCCGACGCCCATGTTCTCCAGGGGGCGGTCGACCGGGACGTAACGCCCGCCGGTCGCGGCCGCATAGGGTTCCAGAATATGCCGCCACCAGCTGGCGCCGCCCGGCTCGATCTCGACCACCGTCATGCCGGGCGTCAGCCCCCAGAAGGTCAGGGATTCGTACGGATGGCGATAGACGTCGCGCGCCCGGTCCAACGCCGGTCGGCTGTCGGCGGCGACGGCGGCCAGCAGCGCCGTGTCCTCGGCGAAGGTCGGCATGGCGCTGGACAGGGCCGAGCGCGGCGGCGTCCACGCCCCTTCGGTCTGGGCGGCCGGTCGGGCCGTCTGGGCGAAGGCCGGCGCCGTGGCGGACATGAGGACGGCGAGGCCGAGGGCGGCGAAACGCATGGGCGGAGGATCCTGCTCTTGAACGCCGCTTCTCCATAGGCCGCCCGACGCCCGGCGCAAATGACGATGACGAGACGTCGACGATCGGTCGCAGATCGGGCGTCGCCACCCCTTGACGCGCCATTCGGGGCCACCATCTGATCGTCCGAGAGCGCCGATTTCGGGTTCTCCAGAACGGCGGCGCCGGTTTCGGGTCGTCGGTCTGATCCCCCACCGTCCGGGCAAACCGCCGGGCGGCTCAACCTTGCTGATCCTCAGGAGGATGCTGATGCGTACCTATGATTTCTCCCCGCTGTACCGTTCGGCCGTCGGCTTCGACCGTCTGGCCAATCTGCTGGAGAGCGCGTCGCGCGCGACCAGCCAGGACACGGGCTATCCGCCCTACAACATCGAGACCACGGGCGAGAACGCCTATCGGATCGAGATCGCGGTGGCCGGCTTCGCCAGCGACGAACTGAACATCGAGGTGAAGGAAAACCTGCTCACCGTCACCGGGCGCAAGACCGCCAACGACGATGCTGCGACGCAGAAGACCTATCTGCATCGCGGCCTGGCCGAGCGCGATTTCGAGCGCCGGTTCCAGTTGGCCGACTATGTGGTCGTCACCGACGCCAACCTGGTCAACGGCCTGCTGTCCATCTCGCTGAAGCGCGAACTGCCCGAGGCGCTGAAGCCCCGCCGTATCGAAATCGGCGCCGGCCAGCCTCTGATCGAGGGCAAGGCCGAAACCGCCAAGGCGGCCTGATCGCCTTCGCCAACTTGGAAAGGGCGGCGTTCGCGCCGCCCTTTTTTCATGCCCGGGCCAGGTGTGCGAAGGCGGCGACCACCCGTTCGTAGGCCGGGCGTTTGAACGGCACGATCAGGTCGCACGCCTCCGACAGATCGCCCCAGCGCCAGGCGTCGAACTCGACGTCCTTGTCGGCCGTCAGGTCGATCTCGGCCTCGTCGCCGAGGAAGCGGAAGGCGAACCACCGCTGCTTCTGGCCCTTGAAGCCGCGCCAGGCCTTGGCGTTGTTCATCGCTTCAGGCGGAAAATCGTACAGGATCCAGTCGTCCGTCCGCCCCAGCAACTCGACCGAGGCCACGCCCGTCTCCTCGCGCAGTTCGCGCCGCGCGGCGGCCTCCAGGTCCTCGCCGTCGTCAACGCCGCCCTGCGGAAACTGCCAATTATAGGGGCCGGGCGTGGCGTGGCGCTGGCCATACCAGACGCGGCCGTCCCGGTTGAACAGCACCACCCCCACATTGGGGCGATAAAGCGAGAGGTCGGTCATCAAGCGGCGAGCGGCGAGTGGCGAGTGACGAGCCGCTGCGGCGAAAACCCGTTTGGCTGTTCAGCGGGGCGCCGCGTGACATGGTCGATGGGGCGGCCAAAGCCGCCACTCGCCACTCGCCGCTCGCCGCTCGCCACTTCCTAGCGCCCCGGCCGCATCGACATGGCCGAGGCGGGGGCCAGTTGCAGGCCGCGCTGCTCTAGCCCGGCGGTCCAGCGGGCGGCGGCCTCGACCGTCACCGGATAGCTGAAGCCGGTCCCCAGCGCAGAGCCGCGCATCTTGGCCTGGGCCTCCAGCCCGTTCAGGGCGGCGATGATGGCCGCAGGCGACTGGGTGCGGTCGATGACGCGGTCGGCGCTGGCCCGCGCCCAGGCTCCTGGACGGCGCTGGAACGCGCCGTCGTCCAGGAAGGCCACGCCCTTCTGGCGCAGCACGGTCAGGAAGGCGTTCATGCCCGCGTCCGAAGCGGCGAAACGGTCGCCCAGATAGTTGGTCACGCCGAAATAGCCTGTGGCGCGGCTCAGAAGCCAGTCCATCTTGGCCGCCACGTCGTCGGCCCCGCCGTCGGCCATCAGCGTATAGGGGCCGGGGTCGTTGTCGGGATAGCCGGTCGGCTCCATCGGCATTTCCAGCATGACCTCGTGACCTTGCGCCCGCGCCTGGTCGATCCAGGCCTGCAGGTTCTCGGCATAGGGCACGAAGCTGAGCGTCACCTCGGGCGGCAGGCGCTCGATGGCGGCGCGGGTCGTCACCGCGTTCAACCCCAGCCCGCCGACGATCAGGGCCACGCGCGGCTTGCCGTTCGGGCGGAAAGGCCGGGCGTAGGCCTGGGCCGGCACGCGGCCGTCCGGCGCGATCATCGGCAACGGACCGTTGGGACCGGGCTGCGACAGGCCCGCAATGGGGGCCTTGACCAGGGGCGATGCGGCGTGGACCGGCGCCGTATAGGCCGCGGTCGCCCCGCCCGACACGCTGCCCCCGTCCGGCAGGGTGATGACGGCCTCGCCGTTCGCGGCCGGATCGCCGCCCCCCGCCAGATTCTGATAAAGGCCCATGGCCCCCATGGAAAAGGCCTCGAAGCCGGTCGGCGCGGGGGCGGCGGCGGCGGGCTGTTCGCGCTCCAACGCCACATGGGCCGAGGGCGCCCCGGCGTTGGGATCGCCAAGAACGGTCAGGAACAGCGCGCCGGCGCCCAGCAGGAACAGGCCCGCCAGCCCCGCCGCGACCGGCGGCTTCTTCAGCGCGTCGACCACGGGCTTCAGACTGGGGGCGTCCTTGACGCGCGGAGCGGCTCCGGCGGCGGCGGCGAGGGCGGACTGGCGTTTGGCGAACATGGGCGCGAGGGGGACCGATCTGGAATCCTACGCCCCATCATCGCCGCGCGCCGGTTAAGAAACCCTAACGGCCGGTTCACCATGATCGGCCCTATCGGCGGCTGTCACGGATCGTGCGTTGACGGAAGGCGTTTCAGCCCCTCCAGATAGCTCTCGCCCCGCCAAGCTTCAGGATGCCGCCGATGATGAGCCCCGCCGCCGACGACGCCCTGCGCGACGAAGTCCGCCTGCTGGGCGGCATACTGGGCGACGTCATCCGCGACGAAGGCGGACAGGCCCTGTTCGACCATGTCGAGGCGGTGCGCCAGGCCTCCATCGCCTATCACCGCGACCCGGCGTCCCACCCGGCCAAGCGGCTGGAGAAGCTGTTGATCGCCATGTCGGTCGATCAGGCGGCGGGGCTGGCCCACGGCTTCGCCCTGTTCTCGCTCCTGGCCAATATCGCCGAGGATCGCGCCACTCGCCGTCGCGCCCAGGACCAGGCCGAGGCCGGCGCCCGGCCCGACACCCCCGAAGGCGCCCTGAAGCGGCTGGCCGACCAGGGCGTGGAGCGCAAGGCCGTGCGCGACCTGCTGGACCAGGCCCTGATCTCGCCCGTGCTGACCGCCCATCCGTCCGAGGTGCGGCGCAAGAGCGTCATCGACCGGATCGCCGCCATCACCGACCTGCTGGACGCCTGCGACAAGGCCGGGGACGCCTGCACCCCCGCCGCCGTGTCGGAGCCGCTGCGCCGCCAGATCGTCATCCTGTGGGCCACCCGCCTGGTCCGCACCCAGGGGCTGGTGGTGCAGGACGAGATCGACACCGTCGTCTCCTTCCTGGACCGCATCTTCCTGCATGTCGCGCCCAAGCAGCTGGCGGCGTGGCGGCGCCTGCTGGACGCGCCCGACCTTCCACCCTTCATGCGGGTCGGCACCTGGGTCGGCGGGGATCGCGACGGCAATCCGAACGTCGACGCCGCCGTCATGGCGGCCGCCTTCCGCAGCCAGGCGCGGGCGGTGCTGGCCTTCTACCTCGACGAGGTCCACGCCCTGGGCGCCGAGCTCAGCCTGGCGGCCGAACCGGCCCAGGTGTCGCCCGCGCTCCAGGCCCTGGCGGACGCCGCCCGCGACCCCTCGCCCCACCGCGCCGACGAGCCCTATCGCCGCGCGCTGACGGGGATTTACGCCCGCCTGGCCGCCACGCACCAGACGCTGGGCGACGCCCCCGCGCCCCGCCGGCCCGCCGTCGAGGCCGAGCCCTATCCGGGGCCGGACGCCTTCGAGGCCGACCTGAAGATCCTGCGCGACAGCCTGGTGTCGCACCACGGCGGCGTCTTCGCCGACGACCGGCTCGGCGACCTGATCACGGCGGTCGAGGTGTTCGGCTTCCACATGGCGACCCTGGATATGCGCCAGAACGCCGACGTCCACGAGCGCGTGGTCGCCGACCTGCTGAAGGTCGCGGGCGTCCAGTTCGACTATCTGGCCCTGGACGAGGAAGGGCGTCTGAACGTCCTGGCCGCAGAACTGGCCTCGTCCCGCCTGTTGTTCAGCCCCTATGCCGAATACCAGGCCGAGACGCTGAAGGAGCGCGCCATCCTCCAGGCGGCGGCGACCGCCCTGTCCGCCTTCGGCCCCCAGGCCATCCGCACCCATATCGTGTCCAAGACCGACGCGGCGTCCGACCTGCTGGAGGTCTATCTGCTGCTGAAGGAGGTCGGTCTCTGTCGGCCCGAAGACCCCGCCGCCTGCCCGATCCAGGCCGCGCCCCTGTTCGAGACCATCGAGGATCTGCGCGCCGCCCGCCCCACCCTTGAGCGGCTGTTGCAGGAGCCGTCCGCCCTGGCCGTCGCCCAGGCGCGCGGGGTGCAGGAGGTGATGATCGGCTATTCGGATTCCAACAAGGACGGCTCCTATCTGACCTCGGGCTGGGAGTTGCACGAGGCGTCGCGCGCCCTGGTCGAGGTGACGCGCAAGCACGGGCTGAAGCTGCAACTGTTCCACGGGCGCGGCGGCACGGTCGGGCGCGGCGGCGGCTCGGCCTTCGCCGGCGTCCTGGCCCAGCCCGAAGGCACGGTCCAAGGCCGCATCCGCACCACCGAACAGGGCGAGGTCATCGCCAACAAATACGGCGAACCGGACATCGCCCTGCGCAATCTGGACGCCTTGACCTGCGGCGCCGTCCTGGCCTCGCTGGGCAAGGGGACCGACCACGTCTTCACCGCCGAACATGGGGCGACCCTTTCGGCGCTTTCGGCCCGGTCGATGGCCGCCTATCGCAAGCTGGTCTACGAGACCGAGGGCTTCGTCGACTATTACCGCGCCGCCACCCCCATCGCCGAGATCGCCGACCTGAAGATCGGCTCGCGCCCGTCGTCGCGCACCGCCTCGACCCGGATCGAGGACCTGCGCGCCATTCCCTGGGTGTTCAGCTGGTCGCAGAGCCGGGTCATGCTGCCCGGCTGGTTCGGCTTCGGCTCGGCGGTCCAGGGCTGCGACATGGGCGAGTTGAAGGCGATGGCCGAGGCCTGGCCCTTCTTCAAGACCCTGGTTCAGAACATGGAGATGGTCATGGCCAAGTCCGACATGACCATCGCGCGCCGTTATGCGACCCTGGTGCCCGACGCCTCTCTGGCGGCGTCCATCTATGGCGAGATCCGCGCCGAATGGGACCGCACCCATGACGCCATCCTGGCCATCACAGGTCATGACGCCCTTCTAGGCGGCCAGCCCGAACTGGACCGGCTGATCCGTTTGCGGATGCCCTATGTCGAGCCTCTGAACCACGTCCAGATCGAACTGATCCGCCGCCGGCGCGCCGGCGACGACGACCCCCGCGTCCGCGAAGGCATCCTGCTGGCCATCAACGGCGTGGCGGCGGGCTTGCGGAACAGCGGGTGACGGCCTTCCTCTGCAATCCCAACGCCGTGATTCCGGGGCGTCCAAAGGACGAACCCGGAACCCAGGGAGCTTGCGTCAGGCGGCGAATGTTCCACGCGCCTTAATCGCGGTCCTGGGTTCCGGGTTCTTCGCCACGCTCAGCCCCGGAATGACGAGCGGCTGATTGTCTTTACAACCACTTCGTCTTCTTGAAGGTGATGAACAGACCCGTGCAGATGGCGGCCATCAGGGCCATCACGCCGAAATAGCCGTAGCGCCAGTGCAGTTCGGGCATGAATTCGAAATTCATGCCGTAGATGCCGGCGATGGCGGTCGGCACGGCCAGCAGGGCGGCCCAGGAGGCCAGCTTGCGGGTGATCACGCCCTGGCGCTGCTGCTCCAGCAGATTGGCGACCTCGAACACCGACGACAGGATGTCGTTCAGCCCGCCCAGTCGGCTGTTGACCCGCCGCACATGGTCGCCCACGTCGCGGAAATACGGGCGGACATCGGAGTCGATGCAGGGCAGATCCAGCGATTGAAGGCGGCCCAGCACCTCTTCCATCGGCCCCAGGATGCGGCGGAACTTCAGCAATTCCCGCCTCAGGGTGAACAGCCGCCGAATCTCGACGCGCGCCAGGAAGGCGTCCAGCGTCTTCTGCTCCATCGCCAGCACGCTGTCCTCGGCGTCGTCGACGATGGGGGCGTAGGCGTCGACGATGAAGTCCAGGATGCCGTGCAGGACGAAGTCCGGCCCCTTTTTCAGCTGCAGCGGCGAGGCCTCCAGCTGCGCCCGCAACAGGCTGTGGGCGCGCGCCGAGCCATGGCGGATGCTGACCACATGGTCGTCGCCGACGAAGACATGGGTCTCGCCATAGGCGATGCGATCGTCGACCTTCATGGCCGTGCGCGCCACCACGAACAGTTCGCGGCCATAGACCTCGACCTTGGGCATCTGGTGGGCGGCCAGGGCGTCCTCCACCGCCAGCGGGTGCAGCTTGAACCGCTTCACCAACACGTCGATCTCGGCGTCCGATGGCTCGTAAAGGCCGATCCAGACGAACTCGTTCGCCGCCAGCGTCAGCCCCTCCGCCGTCAGCGGCGCCTCGCGCACGCGCTGGCCGTCGCGATAGACATAGGAGGCGACGACCGACATGGACTATTCCCCGATGATTGCGAAACCTGATCTAGGCCAGGTCGCGGCCAAACGAAACGGCCGACGGATCGCTCCGCCGGCCGTTCGCCAGGTCGAACGCCCTCGGGCCGCCGAATGGGCGGCCGGCCCGGGCCTCAGGAAACCGGGAAGCCCCGGACCTTCAGCAGGGCCGCCACGTCCGGGTCGCGGCCGCGGAAGGCGCGGTAGGCTTCGGCGCGGTCGGTGGTGTTGCCGGGCGCCAGCATGATCGACTTGAAGCGGCCGGCGATGTCCGGATTGAACACGTCGCCCGACTCCTCGAAATAGGCCCAGGTGTCGGCGTCCATCGTCTCGGACCATAGATAGCTGTAATAGCCCGCCGAATAGGCGTCCGAGGTGAACAGGTGATTGAACTGCGGCAGCCGGTGCCGCATCACGATCTCCTTGGGCATGCCGATCCGGGCCAGGCTCTCGCGCTCGAAGGCGTCGATGTCGGTCGGGGGCACGGCCTGGGTGTGCAGGTCCATGTCCACGATGGCCGAGGACAGATAGCTGACCGTCGCATAGCCCTGGTTGAAGGTGGCGGCGGCCTCGATCTTGTCCACCAGCGCCTGGGGCATGGCCGCGCCTGTCTGATAGTGTTTCAGATAGCCGTCCAGGATCGGGCGGCTCAGCACCCAGTGCTCGTGCACCTGAGACGGATATTCCACGAAGTCGCGCGGCGTATTGCCGAACGACGGATAGGTCACGACCGACGAGAAATAGTGCAGCGCATGGCCGAACTCGTGGAACAGGGTCTCGGCGTCGTCCAGCGAGATCAGCACCGGCTCGCCCGGCTCGGGCTTGGTGAAGTTGTTGTTGTTCGAGGCCAGGATGACCTTGGAGCCGTCCAGCTGCGAGAAGGACCGATAGGTGGTCATCCAGGCGCCCGACCGCTTGCCCGGCCGTGCGTAGTCGTCGGTGTAATAGACGCCGATCAGGCGACCGTCGCGCGTCTTGTCGTAAACCTCGTAGACCTCCACGTCCGGCTCGAACACCGGGACCGACCCCTTGGGCAGTTTCTTGAACTGGAAGCCATAGAGGCGTTCGGCCATGGCGAAGGAGCCGGACCGGACCGCGTTCAGCTCGAAATAGGGTTTCAGCTCGTTCTGATCGAGGTCGTATTTCGCCTTCCTGACCTTTTCGGCGAAGTAAAGATAGTCCCACGGCTCGATGTCGAACCCGGCGATCGCCTTCATGTCGGCGACCTCCTCGGCGACGCGGGCCTTGGCCGGCGCCCAGACGCGGTTCATCAGGGCCTCGGCCGCCGCCGGCGTCTTGGCCATGGTGTCCTGCATCCGCAGTTCGGCATGGTTGCGATAGCCCAGCAGTTTCGCCCGTTGGTCGCGCAGCTTCACGATCTCGGCGATGGTCGCGTTGGTGTCGTTGGCGTCGCCGTTGTCGCCGCGATTGACGAACTTCTTCCAGACCTGCTCGCGCAGGGCCCGGTCGTCCGCGAAGGTCAGGAAGGGATCGACCGCCGAACGGGTGTTCAGGATGGCCCAGCCCTGCAGGTTGCGGCTGCGCGCCGCGCCCGCCGCCGCGGCCTTGTTGGACTCGGGCAGGCCCGCCACCCCGGCTTCGGTCGGGATCAGGGTCCAGGCGTTCTCGTCGGCGACGACCTTCTGGCCGAAGCGGGTGAAGGCGTTGGACAGGGCGGTGTTGATCCGGCCCAGTTCCGCCTTGCCGGCGGCGTCCAGATTGGCGCCCGAGCGGATGAAGGCGTCGCGGCGACGCTCGGCCAGGCGCTTCTGCTGGGCGTTCAGGCCCATGGCGTCGGCGTTGTCGGCGACGGTCTTGACGCGCTGGAACAGCTTTTCGTTGAAGGTGATCTCGTCCGAGGCCGCCGACAGCAGGGGCGACAGTTCGGTGTCCACGGCGTCATAGGCTTCGCCTCCGATGTTGGAGGTCATCACGCCATAGATGTTGGACGCGCGGTCCAGCGGCTCGCCGGCCAGCTCCAGCGCCGCCAGGGTGTTGGCGAAGGTCGGGGCCTCGGGGTTGTTCGCTATGGCGGCGATGTCGGCGCGTTGCAGTTCGATGCCTTCCAGCATGGCTTCGCGCAGCTTGGCGGGCGTCACCTTGTCGAAGGGCGGCGCGCCGTCGTACTTGCCGGTCCACACCTGCAACAGTTCGGCGCGCGGCGCCTGGGCGGGCAGGACGGCGCGGGCGATGCGCGCTTCTTCCGCCACGCTGGCGGACGAGGGCGCGGCGGCCGAACCGCCGGCGCCCGAGGCGGCTCCGGTCGAGGCGCAGGCCGAGAGGGCCATCAGGCTGCCGCCCGCGATGAGAAGCTGGCGTCTGTGCATGGAGTGCTCCGTGGGAAAATCATATCGGCGCTACACTTAGGCCGCTAATCGGCCAGCGTCACCTGACCGGCCGCCAATCTTATCGCCAATGCGGTTGGATACGTCGTCGCACTGTTCTAAAGCGCCGGCATGGCCATTGGTGTTTTCGACTCCGGCGTGGGCGGCCTGACCGTCCACCGCGCCCTGACCCGGCGCTTCCCCCAGCGGGATTTCGTCTATCTGGCCGATCAGGCCCACGCCCCCTATGGCGGACGCGGCGGCGAGGACATCGTCGAACTGACCCGGGCGGGGTGCGAGCGTCTGTTCGACGCCGGCGCCTCCCTCGTGGTTCTGGCCTGCAACACCGCCTCGGCCATCGCGCTGCGCCGCCTGCAACAGACCTGGCTGCCGGGTCTGCGCGAACGCCTGGGCCGCCCCGTCAATATCCTGGGCATCATCGTGCCGACCATCGAGGCGGCCACCGGCAAGCCCTGGAGCTTCGAGGCCGAACGCCCGCGGGAGGGCGAAAAGGTCGCCTCCATCGACATCACCGGCGTATTCTGCACCGCCGCCACCGCCATCAGCCGCGTCTACGAGATCGAGATCGACAAGCGCCGCGAGGACATCGCCGTCTTCTGCGAGCCCTGCCCCGGCCTGGCGGGCCTGATCGAACTGGGCGCCCCGGCCGAGGAGCTGAAGGTGGTGATCGACGACCATGTCGATGCGCTGCGACGCCGCATCGGCCGCCACCCCGACAAGGCCATACTGGGCTGCACCCATTACGAGATCGTCGCCGAACTGTTCGCCCAGGCCCTGCCGGCGGGCACGACGCTGATCGAACAGCCGACGGCGGTGGCCGAGGCGCTGGACCGCTATTTCAAGGCGCACCCCGAATACGACCTGGGCGACAGCGGCCGCCGCGACTTCCTGACCACCGGCCAGGCGGGGCCGCAGTCGGAACTGGTGTCCCAGTTCTGGGGCGCGCCGCTGACGTTCGAACAGGCGTAAGGGCTCAGCACCCCGGACAGTCGGGCAGACGTTCGGTCTCCAGCTGCAGCGTCGTATGGCCGATGGCGTGGCGGCGCGCGACCGCCTGGGCCTCGCCGATCAGGGCCGCCCCGTCCGCCCGGTCGTGGACCAGGTGCGCCGTCAAGGCCGTCTCGGTCGTCGACAGGGCCCAGACGTGCAGGTCGTGCACCGCCCGAACGCCCGGCAGGGCGACCAACGCCTTTTCCAGCCCCGCCACGTCCACGCCGCTGGGCGCGCCGTCCAGGGCCAGATTGACCGAATCCTTCAGCAGCCCCCATGTGGACCACAGGATGACCGCCACGATCGCCAGGCTGACGATCGGATCGACCACCGACCAGCCGGTCGCCATGATCAGCCCGCCCGCGACCACCACGCCTAACGACACGCCCGCATCGGCCATCATGTGCAGATAGGCCCCCTTGGCGTTCAGGTCGTGCTGGGACCTCATGAACAGAAGCGCGGTGCCCAGGTTGATGACGAAGCCGATCCCCGCGACCGCCATGATCACGCCCGACCCGACCGGCGCCGGTTCGTTGAAACGCCGCACGGCCTCGAAGGCGATGGCCCCGCAGGCGAAGATCAGCAGCAGCGCATTGCCCAGCGCCGCCAGCACGGTCGCCTTGCCGAAGCCATAGGTCCGCCGGCCGCCGGCCGCCCCGTGCGCGCCGCGCCGCGCCAGCCAGGCCGCCCCGCCCGCCATGGCCAGACCCAGCACGTCGGACAGATTGTGGCCCGCATCGGCCAGAAGCGCCGTGGAATCCGCGATCAGCCCCGCCCCGAACTCGCAGGCGACGAAGATCAGATTGACGACCAGCCCGACCGCATAGCGCCAGTCGCCGGTGTCGACCGGGCCGTGGCCGTGCCCCCCGTGGCCGTGAGCGTGGCTGTGACCATGACCGTGGCCATGGGCGTGCGAACGCCCGTGACCGTGATCGGCATGATCGTAGTCGTGGTCATGGTCGTGATGGGCGGCGTTCATGGCTCGCCTATACGCCCTTTGCGCATACAGCCAAGCCGCTACTTGATAACGCCTTGAATGTTATCATGTAATATCAGTGCTGATGCATGGCCACGATCAGGCCCAGGGCGATCAGGGCCAGGCCCAGCACCGCCCCCTCGTAACGCGCCCATCGCTCCAGACGCAGGATCGAGGCGCCGGCGCTGGCCAGGGCCGTGAACAGCGCCATGCCCGCGACGGTGCCGACGGCGAACACCAGGGTCAGCAGGGCCAGGGCCCCGATCCCCGCCGAGGCCGAAGACAGATAGATGGGCAGCAGCACCTCGCCCGGCGACACCGCCATCATGGCGACCAGGCCCCAAAAGGCGGCCTTGTCCGACACCGCCGGATCCGGCGTCTCGACCGCCGGGCCGCCGGCCAGGACGGGACGCCGCAGGGCCGACCGCGCCAGATAAAAGGCCCCGAACAGGAACAGCAGCACCGCCGCCAGGTGGGGCAGGATCCCTCCGATCCACTGGTCCAGCGCCAGGCCCGCCGCCACGATCAGGCCGCCGACCACCGCCGTCGTGGCGATGTGGGCCAGGCCCGCCGCCGTCACCGCCAGCAGGATGCGGCGGGGCCGCCAGCCCTGCGCTCGCCCGACCAGGGTGAAGGGCAGCCAGTGGGTCGGCAGGGCCGCGTGCAGGAAGGCCGCGACGAAGCCGCCGCCCAGCAGGGACAAGAGGACGGACTGTTCGGCGGCGGGAGACATGACGCCGCCTATAGCGTGTTACTTTATAACGGTCGAGCCGAATTCGACATCAAAGCCAGTCGGCGAACGGCTCGCGGTCCAGCATCTCCTCATAGGTCGGGCGCGGTCGGATCACGGCCCACTGATCGCCGTCCACCAGAACCTCGGGCGCCAGGGGCCTGCTGTTGTATTCGCTGGCCATGACCGCGCCATAGGCTCCCGCCCCGGTGAAGACCACCAGGTCCTCGGCCTTCAGCGGCGCCAGGGCGCGGTCGCGCGCGAAGGTGTCGCCCGTCTCGCACACCGGCCCGACCACATCGTAGGCCAGGGTCTGGCCGCCGCGCGGAACGACCGGCCGGATGTCGTGGAAGGCGTCGTAGAGCGCCGGCCGCATCAGGTCGTTCATCGCCGCGTCCAACACCAGGAACCGGCGCCCGTCCGAGCGTTCGTTGACCTGGATCACCTGGCTCAGCAGCACCCCGGCGTTGGCGGCCAGCAGCCGCCCCGGCTCGAACGCCGCCTCGACGTCCAGCCCGTCCAGCACCCGCGCCGCCATGGCGACGTAACGGGCCGGGGACGGCGGCTCGACCCCGCCGGAATAGGGCACGCCCAGCCCGCCGCCCAGGTCCAGCCGCGTCACCGCATGACCCTGGGCGCGCAAGGCCCGCGTCATCTCGGCCAGGACCGTGAAGGCGGCCTCCAGCGGGGCCAGGTCGGTGATCTGGCTGCCGATATGGCAGGCCAGGCCGACCGGCGTGACATGGGGCGAGGCCGAGGCCTGGGCGTACAGATCCATCGCCCCTTCCACCGGCACGCCGAACTTGTCGCCCTTGCCACCCGTGGTGATCTTGGCGTGGCCGCCCGCACCCACATTGGGATTGACGCGGACGGCGATGGCAGGCGCCGCATCCATCATGGCCGCCACCGCGATCAGACGATCCAGTTCGGCGCCGGATTCGACGTTGATCTGGCGCACCCCCACGCTGATCGCGAACGCCATCTCCACATCGGTCTTGCCCACGCCCGAGAAGATGATCCGGTCGGCCGGCACGCCCGCCGCCAGGGCCCGGCGGATCTCGCCTTCCGACACGGTGTCGGCGCCAGACCCCAGTTTGGCCAGGGTGGCCAGGACTGACAGGTTGGAGTTGGCCTTGACCGCAAAGGCGATCAGGGCCTCGCCCAGGGCGTCGCGATGCGCGTCGGCGGCGGCGCGTAGCAGGCCGTAGTGCCGCTTCAGCGTCGCGGTCGAATAGACATAGGCGGGCGTGCCCACCTCGTCGGCGATCAGCTCCAGCGGCACGCCCTCGGCATGCAGGGCCCCGTCCTTCAGGTCGAAATGGTGCAAGGTCTATCGCGGATCGTTCTGGGCGGCGCCGGCGCCGATGGGATTGGACGGGCCGCCGTCGATCGGCACGCTGCTGGACGGGCGGTTCATCGTCGCCGGCTCGGGCAGGTGCGGGGCGCGGCTGTCGCGCGGCGCGCGCTCGGTCTGGCGCACCGGCGATTCCAGGTCCGCCATCCGCCCGCAGGCCGAGGTCAGCAGGGCGAGCGCGCCCGCGAGGATCAAAGTCTTCTTCATAGGCGGCTTCTCCAATCGGCGATGCGCGCGCGGACCTGTTCCGGCGCGGTTCCGCCATAGCTTTGTCGGCTTTCGCAGGAAGCCTGGGCGGTCAGCACCTTGTAAACCGCTTCCGTGATCCCCGGCTCCAGTTTCTGCATCTCGTCCAGCGGCAGTTGCGCCAGGTCCACGCCCAGCGCCTCCGCCCGCTTCACCGCGGCGCCCGTCACATGGTGCGCCTTGCGGAACGGCAGGTTCAGTTCGCGCACCAGCCAGTCGGCCAGGTCGGTGGCGGTGGAAAAGCCCGCGCCGGCTGCGGCGGCCATCCGTTCGGTGTCAGGCTGCAGGGCCGAAACCATGGCCGTCATGGCGTTCAGCGCCAGGTCCAGGGCGTCGAACGCCTCGAACACCGGCGGCTTGTCCTCCTGCATGTCCTTGGAATAGGCCAGCGGCAGCCCCTTCATGACGGTGGACAGGGCCACCAGCGACCCCATGATCCGCCCGGTCTTGGCCCGCACCAGTTCGGCGGCGTCGGGGTTGCGCTTCTGCGGCATGATCGAAGAGCCGGTGGTCAGGTCGTCGGGCAGGGCGGCGAAACCGAACATCGGCGTCATCCACACCACGATCTCCTCGGCCAGGCGCGACAGATGGCCCGCCGTGATCGAGGCGGCGGCCAGGCTTTCCAAGGCGAAGTCGCGGTCCGACACCGCGTCCAGGCTGTTGGCCATCGGGCGGTCGAAGCCCAGTTCCTGCGCCGTCATCCAGCGGTCGATGGGGAAGGGCGACCCCGCCAGGGCGGCGGCGCCCAGCGGGCTTTCGTTCATGCGCGCGCGGGCGTCGGCGAAGCGACCGGCGTCGCGGCCGAACATCTCGACATAGGCCATCAGATGGTGGCCCAGCGTCACCGGCTGGGCCGTCTGCAGATGGGTGAAGCCGGGCATCAGGTCGCCGGCGTGCTGTTCCGCGCGGTTCAGCAACGCGGTCTGAAGCGTCTTTAACTGGGCGGCCGACCGGTCGCAGGCGTCGCGGACCCACAGGCGGAAATCCAGCGCCACCTGGTCGTTGCGGCTGCGCGCCGTATGCAGCCGCCCGGACGGCTCGCCGATCAGTTCGTTCAGCCGCGCCTCCACATTCATGTGGATGTCCTCGAACTGGTCGCGGAAGGGGAAGACGCCGCTTTCGATCTCGGCCTCGATGGCGTCCAGCCCGCCCAGGATGGCCTCGGCGTCCGCCGGCTGGATGATTCCTTGCTTGGCCAGCATCCGGCAATGGGCGCGCGATCCGGCCAGGTCCTGGCGCCACAGACGCTGGTCCACGCCGATGGAGACGTTGATGGCCTGCATGATCTCGGCCGGGCGCGACGAAAAGCGTCCGCCCCACATGTCTTGACCCGCCGGCTTCGCCGGCGCAGTCGAACCGGCGGATGGCATGGCGTCGGCGGGAACGGATTGGGTCATGAGCGGCTCTAGGAAGGCGATCTGGGCGGTGGTCGGCGCGGTCGTGGTGGTCAGCACCATCGCCGGCGCCGGCGGCATGGCGATGTCGCTATACGCCAATCATCGCCAGAAGGCGCAAATGCAAGAGGCCGCAACCGCCGCCGCGACGCCGAAAAGCGACCTGGCGCGCTTCGCCGCCGGTCCGCTGGCCGCGCTTTCCACCCCGGCCCGGGCCGAAACGGCCCCCGAATACGCCTTCCGCGACCGCACCGGCACGGCCGTCCGCTTCTCGGCCTTTCGGGGCAAGGTGGTGGTCGTGAACCTGTGGGCCATGTGGTGCGCGCCGTGCAAGGCGGAGATGCCGACGCTCCAGGCGCTGGCGAAAGCCTATGCGGCGAACCCGGACCTGGTCGTCCTGCCGATCAATGTGGATGCGACGCCGGAAGCCGCGGCCGAGGCCAGGCGTTTCCTGGACGATCACGCCCCCCTGCCCTTCTACAGCGACATCCGCTTCCAGCTGCCGTTCGAATTCCCCGCCAAGGGCGCCATGCCGCAAACCATCGTCCTGGATCGCCAGGGCCGTATCCGCGCGGCCATGGCGGGCGAAGCGGACTGGTCCAGCCCCCAGGCCCGCGCCCTGATCGACGCCGTGCTGGCGGAAGGGCCGCAGCCGGCGGCGCCCCCCGCCTAATCGGCCTTAGTTCCTGGCCGGGACGCGTTCGTCCTTGGCGGGATCGATCGCGCCCGGCTTGCCTTCGGCGGCGGCCTCGGCCTGTTCGCCTTCCAGCTTGTCGGCGACCTTGCCGGCGCCGGTCTCGACGGCCTGGGCCGCCTTCATCGCCCCGCCCTCGATCACCTCGCCGGCCTGCGACGCCACATCCGCCGTCTTGTCGGCGGCGGCCTCGGCATGGGCCTCGGTCTTTTCCTGCTCGGCCTGGGTGCAGGCGGCGGCGCCCAGCGTCAGGGCGGCGACGGCGGCCAGCAGGGCTTGGGTTCGGATCGTCACGGCGAAACTCCGGTCGAGGTTGGAAGATCGACGGGAAACGCAGCACAATGGCGCAGGTTGCCTCCGGGCCTCACGACGCCTTTCGGACATTGGGAACAGAAGCGCCCGGCCGCTGTTTCACCTCCATGGCGCGACGCACGACCAAACCCCGTGTCCTGAAAAGCAAACGCGGCGTGGTCCTGTTACTGCTCGCCTTGGCGATCATCTTCGCTCTGCTTTACTTCGGAGTCGGCGCGACAGCCTTCTTCAGGACCCAGCCGCCGCCGATGTGATCCTTGGCTCTGCTGAATGCGGATAGGGTTGGTGACTGGAGGCGGGATCGAACCGCCGACCTGTGGGTTATGAATCCACCGCTCTAACCATCTGAGCTACCCAGTCCCGGGCGTCGCGGGGCCGGAGCCGGCCGCGAAAGAGGCGTGCCTATATCGCCGTCGGGGGCTGTGTTCAAGTCATCTCACGTCAGATCATGCGTCGATAGGGCGCACGACCGGGGCGCACGGGAACGGTAACGCTGGCCCTGCCGTTTTCGCTCGATAATCCTTTCGCCTTTCGGAGCCTGCGCCATGCGCCTGATCGTCGCCGCCGCCTCTACGTCCTTGCTCGTGCTCGCCGCCGCCTGCGGGGCGAACGGCGAAAGCGCCGAGACCACGTCCCAAAGCGGCGGGCCGCTGGAGACGCGGCCGGCCAGCAATCCCGACCAACGGCCGGCCTTCCCCGGCCAGACCCGCGCGCCGGCGGTCAAGACCGAACAGGCCATGAGCCATACGGTCGTCGCCTCGGGCCTGGTCCATCCCTGGGGTCTGGCCGCCCTGCCGGACGGCCGCTGGCTGGTGACGGAAAAGCCCGGCCGGATGCGCCTCGTCACCGCCCAGGGCCAGGTCGGCGAACCGATCCAGGGCCTGCCCGCCGTCGATGCGCGCGGCCAGGGGGGCCTGCTGGACGTGGTCGTCAGCCCCGGCTTCGCCCAGGACCGGATGATCTACTGGAGCTATTCCGAACCAAGGGAGGGCGGCAACGCCACTTCGGTCGCGCGCGGGCGCCTGTCCGACGACGGGTCGCGGATCGAGAGCGTCCAGGTCGTGTTCCGCGCCCTGCCGGTCTATGACGGGGACAAGCATTTCGGCTCGTCCCTGGCCTTCGCGCCGGATGGCAAGCTGTTCGTGACCCTGGGCGAACGCTCCGACAAGCCGATGCGGCCCCAAGCCCAGGACCTGGGCTCGCACATGGGCAAGACCATCCGCATCAACGCCGACGGCTCCGTCCCCTCCGACAATCCGTTCGTCGGCCGCGCCGGCGCCCGGCCCGAAATCTGGAGCCTGGGCCACCGCAACGTCCAGGGGATCGCCGTCCAACCGGGAACCGGCGCGATCTGGACCGTCGAACACGGCACGCGCGGCGGCGACGAGGTCAATATCGACAAGGCCGGCCTGAACTACGGCTGGCCCGACGCGGCCTATGGCGTCGAATACGCCGGGGGGCGGATCAACAGCGGCGCGACCCAGGCGCCAGGCACGGAACAGCCTGTTTACTACTGGGATCCGGTGATCGCGCCGGGCGGGGCGACCTTCTACCAGGGCGCCATGTTCCCCGGCTGGAACGGAAACCTGCTGGTCGCGGGCCTGAAGGAAAAGCACATCGCCCGACTGGTGATCGAGGACGACCGCGTCGTCGGCGAGGAGCGTCTGCTGACCGATCTGGGCGAGCGGGTCCGCGACGTGGCGGTGGCCGCCGACGGCGCCGTCTGGGCCGTCACCGACGAACAGGACGGCAAGCTGGTCAGGCTGGCGGCGACGCAGTAGATTTCACCCTAGGGGGAACGAGCCGGCGCGCGCGCGTCCCATAGGGAGCAATCGACCATGCGTATCCTGATCCTCTCCACAGCCCTCGCCCTGCCGCTGCTTGCGGCCTGCGGCACGACCGGCGGCGTCAACCGCTATCAGCAGGAGATGGACGCCCTGGAGGCCGCCTGCGCCCGCGACCAGGGCATCCTGGTCCCGACCGGCGTCCAGACCGGCCGGCCGCAGACCGAATACGCCTGCAAGATCACCGGCGGCGCGAGCCGCATTCCCCGCGCCGACTGAGCCCGGCGCCGATCCGCGACGACGGGTCGGACGGGCGTCCGGCCGTCGCCCCTTCCTGTCCTTCCCGTCGTCGCGAACGCCGCCCATCCTAGCGGGAGATCACACGGCTTATTACTTGACGTTGACGTAAACGTAGGGTTCTTGGCGTCCACGCTTGGAACCGTCCTCCCCTCAAGTCGCGCGACACCGCGTGTCGCGCATAGGGGACAAAAATGGAGACCCACTCCCATGGCTGACGCCTATATCTACGACGCAGTCCGCACCCCGCGCGGCAAGGGCAAGAAGGACGGCTCGTTGCACGAGATCACCGGCCTCAGCCTGGCCACCCAGGTTCTTCAGGCGCTGCGCGACCGCAACGATCTGGACACCTCCAAGGTCGACGACGTCATCCTGGGCTGCGTGACCCCGGTGGGCGAACTGGGCGCCGACATCGCCCGCACCGCCGTGCTGTCGGCCGGCTGGTCCCAGGACACCGCGGGCGTCCAGGTCAACCGCTTCTGCGCCTCCGGCCTGGAAGCCGTGAACATGGCCACGGCCAAGGTGAAGTCCGGCGAGGCCGACTTCGCCGTCGGCGGCGGCGTCGAGGTCATGAGCCGCGTGCCGATGGGTTCGGACATGGGCGCCTGGCCGACCGACCCCTCCTCGGCCTTTCCGACCTATTTCGTGCCGCAGGGCGTCTCGGCCGACATGATCGCCACCAAATACGGCTTCAGCCGCGACGACGTGGACGCTTATTCGGTCGAAAGCCACAAGCGCGCGGCCAAGGCCTGGGCCGAGGGCCGGTTCAACAACTCGGTGATCGCGGTCAAGGATCAGCTGGGCCTGACCATCCTGGACCATGACGAGACGATTCGTCCGAACACGGACATGCAGGCCCTGGGCGGCCTGAATCCCTCTTTCGCCATGATGGGCGAGATGGCCTTCGACAGCGTGATCAACCAGCGCTACCCCGAGGTGGAGCGCGTGAACCACGTGCACACGCCCGGCAATTCGTCGGGCATCGTCGATGGTTCGGCCGGCGTGCTGATCGGCTCGCTGGAAGCCGGCCAGGCCCTGGGCCTGAAGCCGCGCGCCAAGATCCTGGGCGGCGCCTCGATCGGTTCGGAGCCGTCGATCATGCTGACGGGGCCTGAGTATGTGACCCGCAAGCTGCTGGGCAAGCTGGGCATGACGCCCGACGACATCGACCTGTGGGAGCTGAACGAGGCCTTCGCCGCCGTCGTCCTGCGCTATATGCAAGCGCTGAACATCGACCACGCCAAGATGAACGTGAACGGCGGCGGCATCTCGATGGGCCACCCCCTGGGCGCCACCGGCGCCATGATCACCGGCATCGCCCTGGACGAGTTGGAACGCTCGAACAAGTCGACCGCCCTGATCACCCTGTGCATCGGCGGCGGCATGGGCACCGCCACGGTGATCGAGCGGATTTGATCGCGCGCCTGTCCTCCCTTTCACCGTCACCCTAGGCCTTGTGCCTAGGATCCAGACTCCCAGGCGGTGGAGTATGATCGGCAGGCGTTTGAGTTTCTGGATCCTCGGCACAAGGCCGAGGATGTCGGGTTTCAAAAAGGGCGCGACCTGCGGACAGGCCGCCCGCTGAAAAAGGCAGGATCGCCAAATGGAAAACTTCAAGATCGACGTCGACGCCGACGGAATCGCCCTGGTCACGTTCGACGTGCCGGGCCGTTCGATGAACACCCTGACCTCCTCGGTCATGGCGGAAATCCCGCAGCTGGTCGAACGCATCAAGACCGACGACGCCATCAAGGGCGCCGTCATCACCTCGGGCAAGGCGTCGGGCTTCTGCGCCGGGGCGGACCTGGGCGACATGGCCGGCGGCGTGCTGTCGGGCGGCGGCGACCTGCAGAAGGCCTTCGACGCCGGCTGGGCGCTGAACGGCGCCTTCCGCGCGCTGGAGACCTCGGGCAAGCCGATCGCGGCCGCGATCAACGGCCTGGCCCTGGGCGGCGGGCTGGAGTTCACCCTGGCGGCCCACTACCGCGTGGTCGAGAACGACAACAAGATCCAGCTGGGCCTGCCCGAGATCAAGGTCGGCCTGTTCCCCGGCGGCGGCGGCACCCAGCGCCTGACCCGCCTGGTCGGCGTCCAGAACGCCATGATGGCCATGAGCGAGGGCAAGTCCTTCCGCCCCAACGACGCCAAGGGCGCCGGCATCGTCCATGAGGTCGTCGAAAAGGGCCAGTCGGTCGAGGCCGCCAAGGCCTGGATCAGGAACGGCGGCAAGGCCGTGCAGCCGTGGGACGACAAGTCGTTCAAGCTTCCCGGCGGCGGCCCCTATCATCCGGCCGGCATCCAGAACTTCATGGTCGGCAACGCCATGCTGCGCAAACAGTCCTACGGCAACTATCCGGCCGTGGTGAACCTGATGAAGGCGGTCTACGAGGGCGCCCAAGTGCCGATGGACGCGGCGCTGCGGATCGAGACCCGCTACTTCATCAAGACCCTGATGACGCCTCAGGCCCAGGCGATGATCCGTTCGCTGTTCCTGTCCAAGCAGGAGCTGGACAAGGGCGCGGTGCGCCCCAGTGGCGTGCCCAAGTCCGATCCGAAGAAGGTCACGGTCATCGGCGCCGGCATGATGGGCGCCGGCATCGCCTATGTTCAGGCCATGGCCGGCATCGAGACCATCCTGATCGACCAGACACAGGAAGCCGCCGACAAGGGTAAGGCCCATGTCGAGGAGCTGCTGAAGAAACGCCTGTCGCGCGGTCAGCTGACGCAGGAGAAATACGACGCCCTGCTCGGCTCGGTCACGGCCACGACGGACTACGACCTGATCAAGGGATCGGACCTGGTGATCGAAGCGGTGTTCGAAAACCGCGAGATCAAGGCCGACGTGACCAAGCGCGCCGAGGCCCAGCTGGCCGACGGCGCGGTGTTCGGCTCCAACACCTCGACCCTGCCGATCACCGGCCTGGCCGAGGCTTCGGTGCGGCCTGCGGACTTCATCGGCATCCACTTCTTCTCGCCCGTCGACAAGATGATGCTGGTCGAGATCATCCTGGGCGAAAAGACGGGTCAGGCCGCGATCGCCAAGGCGCTGGACTATGTGCTGAAGATCAAGAAGACGCCGATCGTCGTCAACGACAGCCGCGGCTTCTACACCTCGCGCTGCTTCTCCACCTTCCTGATGGAAGGCATGGCCATGCTGGAGGAGGGTTACGGCCCGGCCCTGATCGACAATGTCGGGCGCATGACCGGCATGCCGCGTGGTCCGCTGGAGATGCACGACGACGTGGCCCTGGACCTGTCGTACAAGATCGCCAAACAGACCCGCCAGGACCTGGGCGACAAATACGTCCCAACCGAAGGCGAGGACATCGTCGCCAAGATGGTCGAGGGCGGACGCTTCGGCCGCAAGAACGGCAAGGGCTTCTACGACTACGATCAGAAGCCCAAGACGATCTGGAAGGGTCTGGGCGAACTGGCGCCGACCACCAAGGGCATCGACCAGCCGGAAGCGCCGACCGCCTTCGCCCAGATCGACGAGCTGAAGACGCGCCTGTTGTACCGCCAGGCGGTCGAGGTCGCCCGCTGCTGGGAAGAGGGCGTCATCGACGACCCGCGCGAGGCCGACCTGGGCGCCATCCTGGGCTGGGGCTTCGCGCCCTGGACCGGCGGCCCGATCAGCATGATCGACGGCATCGGCCTGGCCAGGTTCGTCAAGACGGCGGACCGCCTGGCCGCGACCTACGGCGACCGCTTCAAGGTCCCGCAGCTTCTGCGCGACATGGCGGCCAAGAACGAGACCTTCTACGGCAAGTTCGCGCCCGAGAAGGCCGCCGCCTGATCGGTAGCGGACATCCACAGACGATGGAACGGGCGGCCTTCGGGTCGCCCGTTTTCGTTTAAAAGGCGTTGTTAGCCGCTGTACGCCAGGATCACGCGTTTCTCAGCCGGAGCCACGATGACGACGCTCCCACCTCGCCCATGGGCGTAAAACGCGTTGTCAGAACTTATGATGGCATTGACCCGCGACACGGTTTTCGGATCGAGTTTGCAGCGGAAATCATTGCGATCCAGGAAGGCCCCAATGCCGGGCTCGCGGCCGCAGTTATGCTCCCCATGTTCAGACCACAATGGAACGATCGGAGTGCGCTTCCAGTCCCAGTAAGTTCGACGCTCATTCGCCTTCCGCTGAGATGCATTCACCAGCACCTGGCTTTCAGAAGCGTCAGACAGATAAGCCAATCCTCCGTCTTCAATCTTTGAAAGCGAAGCCTTCTCCAGCCGATATATGATCAGTCCGACCTCGTCGGCGCCGGGCCCGAAGCCCCAAGCCGCTTGCTTACGATATTCGATCCATCTTGCCTCGACGCCATGAGGCAAGACGCTTTGATACCAGACGTACTGGTAGGTTTGCCAACCCACGAGAGGCGCGCAGACCAAGAGGGCGAGCAAAGCCAGACACCCAAAGCGGTTTCGCATGGCCATCGTTATTGCGCGGCCCTGGGCCAATCGCAATCGCCCCCCCCCAGACAAGAGAAAGACCCGCCCGACACGAGGTCGAGCGGGTCGCTCCGCCGCTCTTCGCGGGGTCGGTGGCGGGTCGCTAGGGGCGACGGAGTAGCGGTGAAAAGACCTGACCGAGACCAGGACAAACTCTGACAGTCCGCCCAGCCTCGGATGCTGGCGTCAGCCTTCCAGATCCTGGCCTTCGTCCGGCTCGGGCGCGCCCAGCAGTTCGTCGGCGATCTTGTTGGTCGAGGCCCGCACGGCCTTCTCGATCGAGGCGGCGATGTCGGGGTTCTGCTTCAGGAACTCGCGCACATTCTCGCGGCCCTGGCCGATCCGGGTCGAATCGTAGCTGAACCAGCTGCCCGACTTCTCGATCACCCCGGCCTTGACGCCCAGGTCGATGACCTCGCCCAGCT
The DNA here is from genome assembly GCF_055809335.1 of Brevundimonas sp. D3-1P. Taxonomy (NCBI): domain Bacteria; kingdom Pseudomonadati; phylum Pseudomonadota; class Alphaproteobacteria; order Caulobacterales; family Caulobacteraceae; genus Brevundimonas; species Brevundimonas sp. D3-1P. The sequence goes on along the minus strand of NZ_CM147908.1, from coordinate 2,686,737 downwards.
TGGAGATGCCCTCGCCGTACATGATGTCGAAGATGACCTCGCGGAACGGCGGGGCGACCTTGTTCTTGACCACCTTGACCCGGGTGGTGTTGCCGACCACCTCGTCGCGGTTCTTGATCGCGCCGGTGCGGCGGATGTCCAGGCGCACCGAGGCGTAGAATTTCAGCGCGTTTCCGCCCGTGGTCGTTTCCGGCGAGCCGTACATCACCCCGATCTTGTGGCGGATCTGGTTGATGAACAGCACGATGCACTTGGACTTGGAGATCGAGGCCGTCAGCTTGCGCAGCGCCTGGCTCATCAACCGGGCCTGAAGACCCGGCAGGCTGTCGCCCATCTCGCCCTCGATCTCGGCGCGCGGGGTCAGGGCCGCGACCGAGTCGATGACCACGATGTCCACGGCGCCCGAACGCACCAGGGTGTCGACGATCTCAAGCGCCTGCTCGCCCGTGTCGGGTTGCGACACCAGCAGGTCGTCCAGGTTCACGCCCAGCTTCTGGGCGTAGACCGGGTCCAGCGCGTGTTCGGCGTCGACGAAGGCGGCGACCCCGCCCTTCTTCTGCACCTCGGCGACCGTGTGCAAAGCCAGGGTCGTCTTGCCCGAGGATTCGGGGCCGAACACCTCGATCACCCGGCCGACCGGCAGACCGCCGATGCCGAGCGCCATGTCCAGGCCCAGCGAGCCGGTCGAGACGCTCTCGATCTCGTTGACCTGCCCGGCCTTGCCCAGCTTCATCACCGAGCCCTTGCCGAAGGCGCGGTCGATCTGGGCGATCGCCGCCTCCAGGGCGCGTTGCTTGTCGCCGTCGTCCTTGCCCACCAGTTTCAATGCCGCCTGTGAAGCCATCGCCTTCGTCTCCCTTGCCATGATTCCCGTCAAAAGCCTGGGAGAGACCCGCCATGGACCCGCCCCCGTTTCGTGAGACGGACTATGTGCATGGTTTGTTCCGGTTCACAAGATGTTCTCCTCGATCAAAACAGGAACATCGCGGAAAGGCGACCGTTTCTGACGCAGGCCGCTCGCTCAGGCGATCAGCCGCGCGCCCAGCCCGACGGCCAGGCCGCCTAGAAGAAGGCCGCCGGCGATCAGGCCCAGGGTCCTGGCGCCCGCCGCGGAGGCCGGGGCCAGGGGGCGCGCCATGACGACGACCAGGAGCGCGATCACGCCAAGCACGCCGGGCAGGTCCATGCCGACCGCCAGAAAAACGCCGTGCCCCTGGGCCAGCAGCCAGCCGCCCGCCCCGGCCGTCGCAGCCGCCGCCGGGAGCGGCGCCGTCCAGCCCGGCAGCCGGTCGGAGATCAGGGCCGCGCAGGCCGCCGCCAGCGCCGCGATCAGGCCCGGCCAGATCAGGAGGAAGGCCGCCAGGGGCGCCAGCGCCTGAACCCCGGCGCCCAGGATCAGCACCAGGACGATCAGACCCAGCCAGCCGCCCCACGGCGTCGCCGGCGCCCGGCGCGGCCACAGGCCGAGGACCACCGCCAGCGCCGCCGCCCCCAGCAGCACCGGATCGACGCCCCCCAGCGCCGTCGCCAGGACCGCCGCCGCGACCAGTCCGCCCGCCAGCATCCGCCCTCCGCCCCGTCCCGCGATCACCAGCAGGGCCAGTCCCGCCAGCGCCAGGGCCGCCCCCGCCTCCAGCGCCGGCAGGCGGCGCAGCAGGGTGTGATAGGTCTCCGGCGCCGAGGCCGGGCCGCCCATCGGCCCCGCCAGGACGCGCACAGCCTGGCCCACGACCACGGCGGCGGCCATCAGCCACAGCCCGTCCGCCGCCCCGCGCGCCGCCGACCAGGCGCTCAGCCCGCTCGCCCGACGCGCCCGCCACGCGGCCCAGGCGGCCGCCAGGCCCGCCGCCGCCAGCAAGACCCAGCCGATCGGGGGCGGATGCGAGACGACGAACTGTCCGAAGACGTCGGCGTAGACGGCGTCCTGCGTCGCCTGGGGCAGGGTCGGCGCCCGCAGCCAGGCGTCGGCGGTCTCCAGCGCCTGCGACCCGATATGCTGAAGACTGCCCTGGTCCAGCGCCTGGGGCGTCGAGGCCGGCGAATGATACTGGTCCGGTCGTCCAATGAAGGCCAGGTTGATCCCCGCCAGCCCCCTGTCCGCCGCCACGGTGAAGTCCGTGCCGTTCGGCATCAGCCGATAGACGAAGACGGCCAGGGCGTTGCTGGACGGCCCGCCGGTCGCGTCGCGCGTGGCCCGGGCGTAGGCCGCGATGGTCTGCGCATTGCCCGGCCCCGTCTCGAACATCATCGCCCGGCCGCCGCCGCCCCGCGCCTCCAGATTGACCACGGCGCCGACCCGGTCGCGCCACGGATGGGCGCCGAAAAAGGCCCGCGCCCCGTCCAGGTTCAACTCCTCCGCATCGGTCAGCAGCACGATCAGGTCGCGATTCGTCCCGCCGCGCGCCTTGATCGCCCGCACAGCCTCCAGGATGGCCGCCACGCCCGCCGCATCGTCGGCGGCGCCGGCGGAGCCGGGGACGCTGTCGTAATGGGCCATCGTCAGCACGGCCGGCAGGGCCGGATCGCGTCCAGGCAGGACGCCGACGATGTTGGCGGCCTCTAGCCCCCGCGCGCTGCGGCCTTCGCGTTCGATCCGCCGGACGGCGCGCGGCGACAGGGGGCCGGTCTGTATCTGCGGGTCCAGGCCCAGGGCCGTCATCCGCCGGACCAGATAGGCCTGGACGCGCGCGTGATCCGCCGATCCGACCGGATGGGGCGCCTGGGCGATGGCGCGGACGTCGATCATCGCCCGCTCGGCGGAGAAGGCCTGGGCGGGCGTGGCGGCGGATCGCGGCGCGGGCGTCCGGCTGGACGCCACGGCCAGGCCCAGGGCGACCGCCAGGGCCGCGAACAACAGGATCAGCCGCATTGGTCTTCTCCCCACGTCCGCCGCCCAGTCAGCCCCCTCGCGGCGTGCGGCGCAAGGGGAGATCGGCGCGGGGGGCTTCAGCGATGGACGACGTTGCGGGCCGCCAGATTGCCGGTCGCCCCGTCGCCGTCCTCGGCGCTGGATCCGAACGGATAGCCCCGGTCGGCGCCGCAATAGGGCCGGCGGCCTTCGCGCGATCCGATCACCACCGCGCGCGGCCGCAGCCAGCCGGCGCCGGTGAAGACATTGTCCGTGATCTGATTGTAGGACGGCGTCTGGTGACGGATCACGCCGTCCTCGCCGCAGTTGCGGTACAGGAACACCCCGCCCCGGCCGCCCAGGGCCAGCCGATTGCCGACGATGCGGTTCGCGCCCGATCCGTCCACGGCGATCTGCTCGCGCCCGGTGCGGATGTCGAAGTCGTTGTCCTGGATCAGGGCGCCGGCGCTCTCGGCGTCCAGATAGATCGCCACCGAGGTCGACCGGCCGGAAAAGCGCGAGCGGCGGACCGTGACGCGCGTCACGCCGGGCCCGACATAGAGGGGGATGGTCCCCGCCCCCTGGAAGCGGATGCGGTCCAGGACGACGCGGGTCGGCGCCGCCGCCTGGGCCGCCAGGGTGTGGCCGGCGGTGCGCGACGAGGCCAGCAGGTCGCGCATCGACCCGCCCGCCCCCATGCCCCAGACGCGCACATTGCCCAAGACGCCGCAGTTGCGGATGGCGATGTCGGTCGGGCGCGACCAGCCGCCGTTCTCGGGCCTCGACCAGACGGCGACCGTGGGGGCGGCGGTCGTCGCCCGGCCCGGCGCGCGGATTTCTCCCCCGCCGCAATCCAGAACCGCGCCGGACGCCGCCTGGCCTTCGATCAGGACGCGGCGGCGGATGTCGCGCCCGGCCAGTTCGGCCCGGCAGGTCAGCCGATAGGGCAGGTCCGACGGCGTGGTCAGGTCCGCCGTCTCCCGGGCCGTGCACGGCCGGGCGGCGGGCAGGTCGGGCGGCGCGGCCTGCAGCGTCAGGGCGAGCGCGAGCCAGCCGGCCATCGCTAGGGTAGGACGGCGGCCAGGGCCTCGCGTTCGGCCGCGCAGCCCGGATTGGTCAGGCCCGTCGCGCGAGCGGCGGCCAGTTCGACGCGCGCCTCCGCCATATCGGCCTGGAAGGCGGGGCCTGCGACGGCCTGGGCGGCGACCTGTCGGCCGATGGCCTCGCCCGCCGCCACGTCGCTGGGATAGTGCATGGCGCAGACCAGGCGGCTGACCCCGATCTGGCGGCCTATGCGGCGCACGGCCTCGGCCCGATCCGGCTCCAGCGCCGCGAACGCCTCGCCATAGGCCGTTGCGACCGCCGCCGTCCCCGACGGATAGGAGCCGCTGCGCCGCGCGGCCGCGTCCAGGGTCTGGCAGGCGCGGCGTGCGGGATCGTCCGCGACCGGGCGCGGGCGGGTCTGACGCGCCTTGACCTGTTCGGCGACGCTGGCCGCGTCGTGAAAGAGGCGTCCCATCATCCGGTCCAGCGCGGGCGTCCGCCCCGCCGCCTGGGCCGATCCCAGCCGCACCCCCAGGGCGCAGTCGAAATGCTGCAGCCCGAGGGGGGGCCGCACCTCGGCGTGGGACGTGGCCAGGAGCCAGCGATCCCCGTCCTCCAAGGCGACGTAGCGGGCCGAGGCCGCCTTGTCCGCCTGGTCCTGGGGAGAGCCGGCGGCGGGCGGCGGGGGGATCGCGGCCGCCAGACCGGCCAGGACGCCCGCCGACAGATAGCCTTCCGCCGGGATGGTCGCGATGGGTCTTTGCGCGCCGGCGCAGGCGGCCAGGACGAAGACGACGCCCGCCGCCGAAATCCGCCGGGCGGTGCGGGCGATCACGATCCGGCGCTCCAATTCATATGCACCGAGGTTCCGCCCTCGGGGCTGGGGGCCGCCACGACCTGGAGCGACGGCCCGTCCGGCCGATCGCCCGCCGCCCCGTAGGCGCGCGCCTCGCCCTGGTTCATGCCGGTGACGGACCTGAGCCCGGCGGCCTCGGCCCGCTCGCGATAGAAGGCCACGACCTGGTCGGGCGAGGCGTCGGTGGTGAAGGTGAGCAGCCCTCCCGGTCCGGCGGCGCCGTCCGCGCTCAGGGGCGCGCCCTGCACCTGGGCGCCGGGATACAGGACGGCGAAGGCCGGCGCGCCGCCGTCGGGCGCGGGCGTCGGGGCCGGCGTTGGCGTCGGGGCCGCGGCCGAAGCGGGGCCGGTCTCGACCTCGGCGGCGGGCGGCCCTGCCGCATCCGTCCCGGCGGGCGGAGCCGGCGCCTTGGCCCGGTCGCAGCCGGCGAGGCCGAACAGAACAACGGCGGAAACCACCGCCAAACGAAGCGTCATCGAAGAAGCGTCCCTGGACCGAAGGGTCTAAGCGCCACCGTGGCGCAGGCTTGCGGCGGCGGCAAGGCGGCGCGCGCCTATTCCTCGCGCCCGCCCTCGGCCGGATCGCCGCCCGGCCCTTCGAAATCCCGTCGCGACCCCGCGATCGCGCCCGGTTCGGCGTCGGACGGCGAATCCGGGTCGGCGGCGTCGCGGCCTTCCTGGGCCAGGGTTTCGTTGATCCGGCGCGAATCCGAGTCGTCGTCCGAACCGCCGGCCGAGCCGCCGCGCAAAGACCCCGCGCGCGTGTCCGAGCCCGAATCGCTGCCGTCCAGGGCGTCGATCAGGGTGTCGCCCTTGCGGCCCAGATCGGGTTTCTCGCCCATGTCGGCGGCTTCGCGGGCGTCGTCGCATTCCGTCTCGGGCTTGGGGGTTTCGGGCGTGTGGAAATCGGCGTGCGTCATGGCGCGGCTCTTTCATGGTGGAGACGATCTAAAGCGCCCCACCCGGTTGCGGTTCCCGCGCCCGCGCCCTTGAACCCGGCGCGCCAGCCCCGATCTAGGCGGTATGATCCCCTTCTCAGTTCTCGACCTGTCGGCCATCGTCGAGGGCGGCGACGCCCGTCGCGCCCTGGACGAGACCCTGGCCCTGGCGAAGGCCGCCGACCGCCTGGGCTACCGGCGGTTCTGGCTGGCCGAGCATCACAACATGCCGGGCATCGCCAGCGCGGCGACCGCCATCGTCATCGGCCATGTGGCAGCGGGAACCGAGCGCATCCGCGTCGGCTCGGGCGGCGTCATGCTGCCCAACCACGCCCCGCTGGTCGTGGCCGAGCAATTCGGCACGCTGGAGACGCTGTTTCCGGGCCGGATCGACCTGGGCCTGGGCCGCGCGCCCGGCACGGACGGCGCCACCGCCCGCGCGCTGCGCCGCTATTTCGAGGGCGCCGACCAGTTTCCGCGCGACGTGGTCGAACTGATCCAGTGGTTCGAGCCCGCGTCCGAGAACCAGCCGGTCCGCGCCGTGCCGGGCGCCGGACTGCGCGTGCCGATCTGGCTCTTGGGCTCCAGCCTGTTCAGCGCCCAGCTGGCCGGCCAGCTGGGCCTGCCCTACGCCTTCGCCAGCCATTTCGCGCCCGAACTGCTGCTGGAGGCCCTGGCGCTTTATCGGCGCAGCTTCACCCCCTCCGACCGCCTGGCCCGGCCCCACGCCATGGCCGCCGTCAACGTCTTCGCCGCCGACAGCGACGAAGAGGGCGTGCGTTTGTCCACCTCCATGCAGCAAAGCTTCGCGCGCCTGTCGACCGGCAAGCCGGGCAAGCTTCCGCCGCCCGTCGACGACATCGCCGCCGTCCTGACGCCGCAGCAGATCGAGGGCGCCAGGAGCCGCCTGATCTATTCCGCCGTCGGCGGACCCGAGACGGTGAAGAAGCAGCTGGCCGACTTCATCGCTTTGACCGGGGTGGACGAACTGATGATCACCGGCATGATGTTCGACAACGCCGCCCGCATCCGCAGCCTGGAGATCGTCGCCGAGGCGCGTGCGCTGCCCGCAGCCTAAACCCCGAGCGGCAGGCCGACCAGAAACTCCAGCAGCAGCGCATTCACCTCGTCCGCCCGCTCCTGCTGGATCCAGTGGCCCGCGCCCTGCAAGACCACCGACCGGGTCAGGTTCGGAACCCAGGTCGTCAGCTCCGCCTCGGCCGTTCCCGCGTAATGGCGCACCGGGTCGTCCTGGCCGACGACGAACAGGGCGGGCCGATCGATCTTCCGGTCCTGCAAGAAGGCCGTCAGCGACCAGTTCAGGTCCAGCGCCCGGTACCAGTTCAACGGCGCGTCGAACCCGCCGGCGGAGAACGCCTGCACATACTCCTGGAAATGATCCCGGCTCATCCACGGCGGCAGGGTCGCGTCGTCGGGGATCGTGTCCAGCAGGGCCGCGCCCTCGGGCATGAAGCCGGTCGAGCGCCGATCGGCCGGGGTCGCGCCGTCATAGGCGTGGAACAGCTTCCTCAGCGTCGTGGCCGTATCCGCCTCCAGCGCCCGATGGGCGTCCGGCGCCTGGAACCGCACGATATAGAGATCGCCCAGTCCCGCCCGCTTCGTGATCGCGGCCATGGCCGTCGTCGGCGGCCCCTTGCAGCGGCGCGGCTGGAACGGCACGGACAGGCCCGCCACGCCGCGGAACACGTCGGGCCGCAACAGGGCGCAATGCCAGGCCACCGGCGCGCCCCAGTCGTGGCCGATCACGACGCAGCGCGTCTCGCCCAGCGCGCGGACCAGATCGACCATGTCCCCGACCAGGTTCAGGATCGAATAGGCGTCCAAGCCGTCCGGCTTGTCGGTCCCGCCGTAGCCCCGCATGTCGGGGGCGACGGCATGATAGCCCGCCTCGCCCAGCGCCTGGACCTGGGCGCGCCAGCTGACGCCCAGTTCGGGAAAGCCGTGGATCAACAGGACCAGCGGCGCGTTGTCGGTCTCGAACCCGTCTTCCAGCACCTGTTGGACAAGGCCGTCGGTCTTGATAAGCCGCGTTCGCATTTCCAACTCTTTCGGCGGCGTTTTCGCCGCTCTCTCAAGCCTAGAAGGACGGACATGACCCGCCTCGTCACCTTCGCCGACGGTACGACCGTTCCCGCCCTGGGCCAAGGCGCCTGGGAGATCGGCGACGATCCCGCCAGGCGCGACGCGGAGCAGCAGGCCCTCGCGCGCGGCATCGACCTGGGCATGACCTTGATCGACACGGCCGAACTGTATGGCGACGGCCGCTCCGAGCGCCTGGTGGGCGAGGTCGTCGCCGGCCGCCGCGAAGAGGTCTTCATCGTCTCCAAAGTCCGGCCCGAGAACGCCTCGGAGATGAAGATGATGCTGTCGTGCGAACGGTCTCTGGAGCGGCTGAAGGTGGACCGGCTGGACCTCTATCTGCTGCATTGGGAGGGCCATGTCCCGCTGGAGGAGACGGTCGAGGCGTTTCGCGAACTGGTGGACGAGGGGATGATCGCCCGCTGGGGCGTGTCCAACCTCGATCTGGACGCGATGGAGCGGCTGATGCGGATCGAAGGCGGCGAGGACTGCGCCGCCAACCAGCTTCTCTACAACCTGGGTTCGCGCGGGGTGGAGTTCGACCTCCTGCCCTGGATGCAGGCGCGCGACATGCCGATGATGGCCTATTCGCCGCTGGGACGCGGCGGCCTTCTGGAGCATCCGCTGATCCTGGACATCGCCAACCGCCACTCGGCCGAGCCGGCCCAGGTGGCCCTGGCCGCCGTCCTGCGCCACGACGGGGTCATCGCCATTCCCAAGGCCAGTTCGGTCGAACACGTCGAGGCCAACGCCGACGCCCTGGACATCCAGTTCGATCTTGAAGACCTCGAACGGCTGGACGCGGCCTTCCCGCCGCCGAAACACGCCGTGCCGCTGGATATTATCTGAGAACCGCGATCGTCATTCCGGGGCGTCCGCAGGACGAACCCGGAACCCAGGAAGGCATCACCGACAGAATGAATCGCCGACCGTGCGGCGGTCTTGGGTTCCGGGTTCCTCGCTTCGCGCGGCCCCGGAAAGACGATACGGCGGCGGATCAGCCGCCCGCGATCACCCCCAGCAGCCGCATCCGTTCATCGTCCTCATAGGGAACCGCCGGCCCTCGGCCCCAGACCGGATCGGGCCACAGGGCGTCGTCGCGACGACGCCCCACGACATGCACGTGCAGTTGCGCCGTCACGTTTCCGATGGCCCCGACGTTCAGCTTCTCGACCTCGCCCAGCCGCCGCGCCAGCGCCCCGGCGCGCACCGTCTCCGCCATCAGCATGGCCCGCTGACCGACGCCGAGGTTCTCCAGCTCCACCGCCCCCTCGACGCGCGGGATCAGAATCAGCCAGGGAAAACGCGCATCGTCCTGAAGCCGCACATGGCACAGCGGCCATTCGGCGGCGGGGACCGATCCGGCGTCGAAGGCCGGGTCTGGACGAAAGTCGGTCATGGGAGCCTCCGCGACAGGGTTCCCCCAGCCTTGCAGCGCCGCCTTTGCGGGTCTAGACCGCCCGCACGATTAATCCCCATTTCGCACACGCAATAAACGGAGACATCCATGGCTCGCGCGAAGATCGCCCTCATCGGCGCCGGCATGATCGGCGGAACCCTGGCCCACGTGGCCGCGCGCGAAGCCCTGGGCGACGTGATCCTGTTCGACATCGCCGAAGGCACCCCGCAGGGCAAGGCGCTGGACATCGCCGAAGCCTCGGCCGTCTTCGGCCAGGACGTGGCCCTGAAGGGCGCCAACGACTACGCCGACATCGCGGGCGCCGACGTCTGCATCGTCACCGCCGGCGTGCCGCGCAAGCCGGGCATGAGCCGCGACGACCTGATCGGCATCAATCTGAAGGTCATGAAGGCGGTCGGCGAAGGCATCAAGGCCCACGCCCCGAACGCCTTCGTCATCTGCATCACCAACCCGCTCGACGCCATGGTCTGGGCCCTGCAGAAGTTCTCAGGGCTCCCCAAGGAGAAGGTCGTCGGCATGGCCGGCGTGCTGGACAGCGCCCGCTTCGCCTACTTCCTGGCCGAAAAGACCGGCGTGTCGGTTCAGGACATCCACGCCTGGACCCTGGGCGGCCACGGCGACGACATGGTGCCGATGGTGCGTCACTCGACCGTCGGCGGCCTGCCCCTGCCGGACGCCGTCGCCGCCGGTTTCCTGTCGCAAGCCGACCTGGACGCCATCGTCGAGCGCACCAGGAAGGGCGGCGGCGAGATCGTGGCCCTGCTGAAGACCGGCTCGGCCTTCTACGCCCCGGCTGAATCGGCCATCGCCATGGCCAAGTCCTATCTGCTGGACCAGAAGCGCGTCCTGCCCTGCGCCGTCTGGCTGTCGGGCGAATACGGCCTGTCGGACCTCTACGTCGGCGTCCCGGCCCTGATCGGCGCCGCCGGCGTCGAGAAGGTGGTCGAGTTCACCACCAACGACGAGGAAAAGGCGATGTTCGAAAAGTCCGTCGCCTCGGTCCAGGGCCTGCTGCAGGCCTGCAAGGACATCGATTCCTCGCTGGCCTAGGCCACGCCTCCATCTCATGACGAAGGGCCTGCGGATCGCTCCGCAGGCCCTTATTCTTTTTCCCTTCCCCGCAGGGAGAGGGAAACCTAATCCCGGACGTGCGCCAGCCAGTCCTTGCTCTGCATCTCGTTGAAGCGGGACACGGTGCGTTCGAACTCGAACGCCCCCACCCCCTCGGTGTAGAGCGCCTCGGGGCGGGCCGCCGCCAGGACGATCAGCCGGGTCTTGGCCTCGTAAAGGGCGTCCACCAGCGTCACCAGCCGCCGCGCCTCGTGGTGATTGGCCGAGCTCAGGATCGGCACGTCCTCCAAAAACAGGGTGTGGAACCGCCGGGCGACGGCCAGATAGTCCTGCGGCCCCAGGGGTCTGGCGCACAGTTCCGCGAACGTCGCGCGCGCCATGGACCCGACCGTGCGCTCGATCTTCACGTCGCGGCCCAGGACGGTCAGGTGCGCGGGCTCCTCTGGCTCCCCGCCCTTCAGTTCGCGCCACAGGTCCTCGAACCCCGCCCGGTCGTCGGGCGTGTGCCAGACCTGGGCCGAGGTCATCCGGTCCAGCCGCCAGTCGCGCGCCCCGGCCGTCTCGACCACCACGCACCGCTCGCGGATGATGTCGATGAACGGGGTGAACAGCTGGCGATTGACGCCGTTCTTGTACAGGTCCTCCGGCGCCCGGTTGGAGGTGATGGCCAGCACCACCCGATCCTCGAACAGGGCCTCGAACAGGCGGCCCAGGATCATGGCGTCGGCGATGTCCGTCACCTGCAACTCGTCGAAACACAGCAGCCGCGCCTCGGACGCGATCAGCCTGGCGACGGGCGGAATGGGATCGTCGCCCCCCTTGCGAGAGTGCTGTGTTCCGAACACGGCCTTCCTCGTCTTCGCATCCCCCTCGCGCCATTGGCGCACCAGGTCGTGGATGCGGGCCATGAAGGCGTGGAAGTGGGCGCGGACCTTTCGCGGCTCCGGCGTCGCCGAATAGAACAGGTCCATCAGCATCGACTTGCCGCGTCCCGGCGGACCATAGAGATAGATCCCCCGCACCTCCGGCGCCTTGCCGAACAGGCCGAGCTTTTTCGCCAGGTCGGTCTCCAGCCGCTCCAGCGCCGCGATGACGCTTTCCTGCGCCGGATCGGGCGTCAGCACCCCCTCTTCCACACGGATGTCGTAGGCGTTGCGGATGCGGGAGGTCATGGGAGCGTTGCTTAACGGTCCCTCCAGCGAAAAGCGATTGCTTCGCGGCTGCGAACGCCTAATTGCACACACACCACAATCCGCGCTCAAGCAGCGAGACCCCGCGGGTCGAGCGGTAGCGCGTCCGAAGGACAACGAAAAAATGGGTTATCGCGTCGCCATCGTCGGGGCCACGGGCAATGTGGGCCGTGAGATGCTCAACATCCTGGAAGAGGTCGAATTCCCCGTCGACGAAATCCACGCCATCGCCTCGCGCAAGTCCAAGGGGGTCGAGGTCTCGTTCGGCGACAAGACCGTCAAATGCCAGGACATCGAACAGTTCGACTTCGCATCAGTCGACATCGTCCTGATGTCCGCGGGCGGCGCGGTGTCGCGCGAATGGTCGGAAAGGATCGGCAAGGCCGGCCCCATCGTCATCGACAACTCCTCGGCCTTCCGCAAGGACGCGGACGTGCCGCTGATCGTGCCCGAGGTGAACCCCGACGCGGTCAAGGACGCGAAGAAGAAGAACATCATCGCCAACCCCAACTGCTCGACCGCCCAGCTGGTCGTGGCCCTGAAGCCGCTGCACGACGCGGCCAGGATCAAGCGGGTCGTGGTCTCGACCTACCAGTCGGTCTCCGGCGCCGGCAAGGAAGGCATGGACGAGCTGTGGAACCAGACCAAGGCCATCTACGGCCTGGGCGACGCCACGCCCAAGAAGTTCCCCAAGCAGATCGCCTTCAACGTCATTCCCTACATCGGTTCGTTCAACGAGGACGGCTCCACCGACGAGGAGCAGAAGATGTGGGACGAGACCCACAAGATGCTGGACCCGTCGATCAAGCTGACCGTGACCTGCGTGCGCGTGCCGGTCTTCGTCGGCCATTCGGAGGCCGTGACGGTCGAGTTCGACCGCCCCATCGAACCCGACGAGGCCCGCGCCCTCCTGCGCGAGGCGCCGGGCGTCCTGGTCGTCGATAAGCAGGAGCATGACGGCTACATCACCCCGGTCGACGCGGCCGGCGAGTTCGCCGTCTATGTCAGCCGCATCCGCAAGGATCCGACGGTCGAGAACGGCCTCAGCTTCTGGGTCGTGTCCGACAACCTGCGCAAGGGCGCGGCTCTGAACGCGGTCCAGATCGCCCAGCTTCTGGACGAGACGGGCGTGATCAAGTCGTCGTCGGGATATCGGTCGATCACGGTGTGATTTTCGACTTCGTCATCCTCCGGCAAGCGCGCCTTCGCGGCGCAGACCGGGAGACCCAGCGGCGCGCGTGAGCGCGAACCTGTCGCGGACCGGCTTTTCAAGCCTCTTGCTGCGGAAAGATTTCGCCGCTGGGTCCCCCGGTCTCGCTCCGCTCCCCGGAGGATGACGAAAGAGGAAGGTCGCGCGGACGACAGCAAGGGACACGTGTCATGACCCCCGCCACGACAGCCGCCCCCGCCGATCCCCGCGCCGTCGGCACGGCCGTCGCCTGCTACACCCTGTGGGGCCTGCTGCCGCTGCTGTTCATGGCGATGGCGGCCCACGGCTTCGGCGCGCCCGAAATCCTGGCCCACCGGGCGGTCTGGTCGGTCTTCGTCGCCGGGGCGGTGCTGCTGCTGGCGGGCCAGTGGGGCGAGGCGCGCCAGGTCCTGGCCAATCCGCGCACCTTCGCCTGGCTGGCGCTGTCGGCGCTGCTGATCGGCACGAACTGGAGCCTCTACGTCGTCGCCACCACCCATCATGCGACGCTGGAGGCCAGCCTGGGCTATTACATCAACCCGCTGCTGAACATGGCGGCGGGGGCGGTGCTGTTCCGCGAAAAGATCGACCGCTGGAGCGCCGTCGCCATCGCCCTGGCCGTCGTCGGCGTGGCCGTCCAGACCGTGGCGCTGGGCCATGCGCCGCTCATCGGCCTGACCCTGGCCGTCACCTTCTGCGCCTATGCGGTGATCCGCAAGCGCGTGCCGGCCTCGGCCCAGACGGGGCTGTTCGTCGAATGCCTGGTGCTCCTGCCGATCGGCGCGGTCTTCCTGGCCTGGCTGGCGACGCATGGCCAGGCGGTGGGTTTTTCCTCGCCGTCCAGCCTGGCGTGGGCGCTGATCAACGGCCCGGCGACCGTCATCCCCCTGGCCCTGTTCGCCTGGTCGGCGCGACGCCTGCCCCTGTCGACCGTGGGCTTCATCCAGTTCCTGGCGCCGACGCTGCAATTCGCCTGCGGCGTCTGGGCGGGCGAGGCCCTGACCCCGCTCAGGATCGTCTCCTTCGTCTTCATCTGGGCCGGGGCCGGCGTCTTCGCCCTGGGCGCCCTCAACCGCTCGCGCGCCGCCAAGCAGGCGGTGGTCCTGTCCGAGACGGTCTAGCCGCGCCGGGACATCTAAAGCGCGGCGTACAGCGCCTGCAGCAGACGCCGGGGCCGGGGGTCGCCGATCAGGTGCGGCGACTGGCGCGTCATCACATAGGCGGCCGACAGCCGGCGCGACGAGTCGGCCATGGCCATCGAGCCGCCCCAGCCGTAATGGCCGACCGCCGCGCCCGGCCCGAAGACGTTCAGACCGTCGTTGCGCATCAGACCCGCCGCCCAGCTGATCGTATAGGGCAGCACCTTGTCCGGCCCGTGGATGCGTTCACGCGTCAACTGCTCCAGCGTCCCCGCCGACAGCACCGACCGCCTGTCGAGCGCGCCGCCGTCGGCGACCACGCCCAGCATCCGCGCCAGCCCCAGCGCCGTGCCATGCAGGTTGGCCGAGGGGATCTCCATCTTGCGCCACTCGGCCGAGCCCCGCCCGCCGGGCGCCGAGCCGCGATCCAGGAAGGCGGCCTGTTTGATCGGGTCGATGGTCCCCAGGTTCGGCGCCGCCGTCGGCTTCCTCATCTGGGCGACCCGTCCATGTTCGCTCTCGGGCAGGCCGATCCACAGGTCCAGTTCCGGGAAATCCTGTCGCAGCGCCTGGCCCATCGTCCGCCCGGTCGCCCGGCGATAGATCTCGTTGGCCAGATAGCCGACCGTGACCGGATGATAGCCGGAGGCCGTTCCCGGCGCCCACATCGGCGCCTGGGCCGCCAGCCGCGCCAGCACGGCGTCCGCGTCGAACCAGATCGACGGCTCCGCCGCCTCGGAAAAGCCCGCCAGCCCCGCCTGGTGGCTCATCAGCTGGGCCACCGTCACGTCCTGCTTTCCCGCCGCCCCGAAGGCGGGCCATAGCGACGCGACCGTCTGGTCGTAATCAAGCTGTCCCGCCTCGACCGCCGTCGCCATCAGGATCGCCATCACCGCCTTGCCGGTCGAAAAGACCGGGGTCAGCGTCGTGTCGGCAAACGGCGTCGTCTTCGTCGTATCGGCCCATCCGGCCCACAGATCCACGACCGCCTCGCCAGCGACCACCACGCTGAACCGCGCCGCCTGCTCGTCCAGCCCCTCGGGCGCGTCGGTGAAGTTGGCGGCGAACGCCTCGCGCACGGCCTCGAAACCGGAGGCGCAGACGCCATGAATGTCGATGGGATCGGTCATGGGCTGGTCATAGCCCCCCGCCCGCCGCCTGTCAGCCGGGCGCGGGCGCGCAGAAGGGCGGACGGGCGTCCTGGGCGCGGAATACATTGGCGACGAAGGCGGGACGACGCCCCCTGGTGCGTTCGACCAGAACCGCGATCAGCGGTCGTCGCGCCTCGGCTGTGCACCAGGCGGCGCGGCGGCTGTCGTCGCCCGGGAAGGTCTGTCCCTCCTGGAACGCGCCATGAAGCGCCAGCAGATCGACGGCGCGCGCCCTCAACGCCGCCGGGTCGCCCGCCTCGACGCTGGCGGAACAGGCGCCGTCGGGCAAGGCCAGGACGAAGACGTTCGAATAGGAAGCGAGCCGCCAGGCCGCTGTGGCCATCGGCGAGCCGGTCGAACGCGGCGGCACGGCCCGCAGCCAGTGATTCAAAGCCAGATCCTCGATCGACCTTTGATCCTTGACCGCAGTCATGCAGATGTCTGAAAAGACAATGCTCATCGCCGCAGTCGGGGAGGTCAGCGCGCCCCACGGCGCCGGCTGGCTCGGCGAAACCGCAGGCCGAGACGTACAGCCCGCCGCCAGAAACGCCGCGACGCACACGCCCTTGACGATGCGCATGACTCGACCCCCGATTGTCCCGGAGCGCGACGGTCGCACCGAAAACCAGAACGGTCAATCTCGGCTATGCAAAAGGCCTCCCGCCTTGGCTGGAGGCCTTTGATCTTTCAGGCCGGAGAATTTCAGCCCGTCGCGACCTCGGTCGCCTGTTCGGCCAGGATGGTCAGGCCATCGCCGTTGACGTCGGCGAAGCCGCCGTGGACGTCGTACTGGGTCTTGGCCCCGCCGTTATAGACGGTGACAAGGCCTTCGCGCAGGGCGGTCATGAAGGGCGCATGATCCGGCAGAACGCCGAAGTCGCCCTCGACGCCCGGCGCATCCACCTGGTCCACCAGGCCCGAAAAGACCTCGCGTTCCGGCGAGACGAGGGAGAAGTTCAGCTTGCCAGCCATCAGTCAGATGTTCCGATTTGATAGGTGGCGACGGAAATCGGATAAGCCCCGCCCGTGCCCCATATCGCCATGTAAATCACGCTTTCGGCGACGTTCTTGGTAAAAAGGACGCCTTTGCCGTTCACGTCGTTTGAATCGCTATCGAAGGTCCAGGTCGGTTCGGTCCTGGCTTTTGCGATGTAGCCATCACCGGCCTCAGGCCCATTCAGATCGAGTACCGAACAGCTCTCGCCACCCGGCTCCGAGCGTCGCGCCACCATAATCCGAACAGGGTCAATCGGCGTCCCGGACGAGGTATAGGTCCGTGACACTTCATTGGTTTGAACGGTTGATGCGGCTGACTTGAAGCCCTTCTCAAGGAAGAAGCTCGCCTCAGCGGAGGCAGGCGGAAAACGCCCTTCCGCCACGAACGCTTCGCAGGCTCCCGCCATGGCCTCGAAATCTCCACCGACCTGGGCCTGCGCCGACAAGGGCGTCGCCAGGGCGAGAAGAATGAGGCTGACGAGAGCCTTGCTCATGATCAGGCGTCCGCCGCCATCTTCTCGGCCTTGGCGACGGCTTCCTCGATGGCGCCGACCATGTAGAAGGCGGCTTCCGGCAGGTGGTCGTACTCACCGGCGACGATGCCCTTGAACGAGCGGATGGTGTCGGCCAGCTCGACGAACTTGCCGGGAGAGTTGGTGAACTGTTCGGCCACGAAGAAGGGCTGCGACAGGAAGCGCTGGATCTTGCGCGCGCGCGAGACGACCAGCTTGTCCTCTTCCGACAGTTCGTCCATGCCCAGGATGGCGATGATGTCCTTCAGGCCCTTGTACTGCTGCAGCACTTCCTGGACCGAACGGGCGACCTGGTAGTGCTCCTCGCCGATGACCAGCGGGTCCATGATCCGCGAGGTCGAGTCCAGCGGATCGACGGCGGGGAAGATGGCCTGGGCGGCGATGTCGCGGCTCAGCATGGTCGTCGCGTCCAGGTGGGCGAACGAGGCGGCCGGCGCCGGGTCGGTGGGGTCGTCGGCGGGGACGTAGATGGCCTGGACCGAGGTGATCGAGCCCTTCTTGGTCGAGGTGATGCGCTCCTGCAGGTTGCCCATCTCGGTGGCCAGGGTCGGCTGATAGCCCACGGCGGACGGGATGCGGCCCAGCAGAGCCGACACTTCCGAACCGGCCTGGGTGAAGCGGAAGATGTTGTCGACGAACAGCAGGACGTCCTTGCCTTCCTCGTCGCGGAAATACTCGGCCTGGGCCAGGCCCGTCAGGGCGACGCGGGCGCGGGCGCCGGGCGGTTCGTTCATCTGGCCATAGACCAGGGCGCACTTGGAGCCCTCGGTCGAGCCGTCGTTCTTGGTCGGGTCCACGTTCACGTTCGACTCGATCATCTCGTGATACAGGTCGTTGCCTTCGCGGGTGCGCTCGCCCACGCCGGCCAGGACCGAATAACCGCCGTACGCCTTGGCGATGTTGTTGATCAGCTCCTGCATGGTCACGGTCTTGCCGACGCCGGCGCCGCCGAACAGGCCGATCTTGCCGCCCTTGGTGTAGGGGCAGATCAGGTCGATCACCTTGATGCCCGTGACCAGGATTTCCGACGAGGTGGTCTGCTCCTCGAACGAGGGCGCCTCGCGGTGGATCGGGCGGTACTCGGTCGTCTTGATCGGGCCGGCTTCGTCGATCGGCTGGCCGACGACGTTCATGATGCGGCCCAGCACGCCCGGGCCGACCGGGGTCTGGATCGAGGAACCGGTGTCGCTGACCGGCTGACCGCGGGTCAGGCCCTCGGTCGTGTCCATGGCGATGGTGCGGACCATGTTCTCGCCCAGGTGCTGGGCGACTTCCAGAACCAGGGTGAAGGGCTCGCCCGTCTTCTGGTCGATGTTCTGGGTGTGCAGGGCGTTCAGGATCGCCGGCAGGTGGCCGTCGAACTCGACGTCGACCACGGCGCCGATGACCTGGGCGATGCGGCCCGAGGCGGCGGCGTTGACGGGGGCCGCAGCGGGAGCGGCCTTCTTGGCGGCCGGCTTGCGGGCGGCGGGCTTCTTGGGGGCGACGGTGTCGGTCATGGCTGGGGTCCGTGTCGGAATGTCTGTGCGTTCGGGATCAGAGGGCTTCGGCGCCGGCGATGATCTCGATCAGCTCGGTGGTGATCTGGGCCTGGCGCTTGCGGTTGTACTGCAGGGTCAGGGCGTTGATGAGGTCGCCGGCGTTGCGCGTGGCGTTGTCCATCGCCGCCATCTGCGATCCGAAGAAGCCGGCCTGGTTCTCGTACAGGGCGGCCAGGATCTGGGTCGTCAGGTTGCGCGGCAGCAGGGTTTCCAGGATGTCCTCTTCCGAGGGCTCGTATTCATAGACCGCGCCGTTCAGGTCGATCGGCTTGGCGTCGCCCTCGACCACGGCCGGGATCAGCTGTTTGCCGGTCGGGACCTGCGAGATCACCGACTTGAACTGGCTGTAGAACAGCGTGACCACGTCGGCCTGGCCGTCCTCGAACGCCGTGGCGATCATTTCGGCGATCGGCTGGGCCGAGGGCAGGCCGATGGTCTTGTGCTCGCTCAGTTCGAAGGTGTGGATCACCTTGTCGCCGTACAGGCGCGACAGCTGGTCGCGCGACTTCTTGCCGACGGCGATGATCTTCACGTCCTTGCCGTGGGCGATCAGGCTGTTGATCCGTTCGCGCGCGGCGCGGATGACGTTGGTCGAGAAACCGCCCGCCAGACCCTTGTCCGCCGTGGCGACGACGATCAGGTGACGCTGGTCGCCGCCCGTGCCGGCCAGCAGCCGGGGCGCGTCGGCGCCCGAGACGCCGGCGGCCAGGTTGGCGATGACCGAGGCCATCTTCTGCGCATAGGGCCGGGCGCTCTCGGCCTGGTCCTGGGCGCGCTTCAGCTTGGCCGCGGCGACCATCTGCATGGCCTTCGTGATCTTCTGCGTGGCCTTCACGCTTCCGATCCGATTGCGCATTTCCTTGAGGCTGGCCATCCGGCTTTGCTCTTCCTCTAACTAACCGGCGGGGCTCAGGCGAAGGTCTTGACGAAGGCGGCCAGGATGTCCTTCAGCTCGGCTTCCAGCTCGGGCGTCAGGTCCTTCTTCGTGCGGATGCCGTCCAGCAGCGACGCATGGTTCGCATGGATGCGGGCCAGCAGTTCCTTTTCGAAGCGGCCGACGTCGCCCACGGCGATGCCGTCGATATAGCCGCGCGTGCCGGCGTAGACCGAGACGACCTGCTCCTCCATCGCCAGCGGCGAATATTGCGGCTGCTTCAGCAGTTCGGTCAGGCGCGCGCCGCGGGCCAGGAGCTTTTGGGTCGAGGCGTCCAGGTCCGAGCCGAACTTGGCGAAGGCGGCCATTTCCCGATACTGGGCCAGTTCGCCCTTGATCGTGCCGGCGACCTTCTTCATCGCCTTGGTCTGGGCCGAGGAGCCGACGCGCGACACCGAGATGCCGACGTTCACGGCCGGGCGGATGCCCTGATAGAACAGGTCCGATTCCAGGAAGATCTGGCCGTCGGTGATCGAGATCACGTTGGTCGGGATATAGGCCGAGACGTCGTTGGCCTGGGTCTCGATGATCGGCAGGGCGGTCATGGAGCCCGAGCCGTAGTCTTCGTTCAGCTTGGCCGAACGCTCCAGCAGGCGGCTGTGCAGGTAGAAGACGTCGCCCGGATAGGCTTCACGGCCCGGCGGGCGGCGCAGCAGCAGCGACATCTGGCGATAGGCCACGGCCTGTTTCGACAGGTCGTCATAGACGATCAGGGCGTGCATGCCGTTGTCGCGGAAATATTCCCCCATGGCGGTGCCGGCGAACGGGGCCAGGAACTGCAGCGGGGCGGGCTCGGACGCCGTGGCGGCGACGACGATGGTGTATTCCAGCGCGCCGGACTCTTCGAGCGTCTTGACGATCTGGGCCACGGTCGAACGCTTCTGGCCGACGGCGACGTAGATGCAGTAGAGCTTGGCGCTCTCGTCGTCGGTCTTGTTGACGTTCTTCTGGTTCAGGATGGTGTCGACGGCGACGGCCGTCTTGCCGACCTGACGGTCGCCGATGATCAGTTCGCGCTGGCCGCGGCCGACGGGGATCAGGGTGTCGATGGCCTTCAGGCCGGTCTGCATCGGCTCGTGCACCGACTTGCGCGGGATGATGCCCGGCGCCTTGACGTCGACGCGGCGGCGCTCGGTGAACGGGATCGGGCCCTTGCCGTCGATCGGCTCGCCCAGCGGGTTGACGACGCGGCCCAGGAGGCCCTTGCCGACCGGCACGTCCACGATCTCGCCCAGGCGGCGCACGTCGTCGCCCTCGCCGATGGCGGCGTCGGCGCCGAAGATCACGGCGCCCACGTTGTCGCGTTCCAGGTTCAGGGCCATGCCCTTGACGCCGGCCTTGGTGAACTCGACCATTTCGCCGGCCTGGACATTGTCCAGACCGTGGATGCGGGCGATGCCGTCGCCGACCGACAGCACGCTGCCGACGTCGGAAACGTCGGCTTCGACGCCGAAGTCGGCGATCTGCGACTTGAGGATGGCCGAGATTTCAGCGGCGCGGATGTCCATGGGATCTCTCTGTCTAGTCTTCTTCGGGGCGGGCCTGTCGGGCGCGCTGCAGTCTTTTTGGGCTCAGCGTGCTCAGGCGCGCTTGAGGGCGAATTTCATCTGGTCGAGCTTGGTCTTCAGCGAGGCGTCGAACAGCTTGGACCCCACCTTGACCTTCAGGCCGCCCAGGATCGACGGATCGACCCGCGCGGTCAGTTCCGGCGCCTTGCCCAGGCTGGCGTTCAGGGCGGACTTGATCGCGGCCAGCTGCTCGGCGGCCAGCGGCTGGGCCGAGACGACCTCGGCCGCGACGATGCCGGCGTGTTTGGCGTAAAGGCGCTCGAAGCCGGCGATCACGGCGGCCAGGTCCCTGGCGCGGCCGTTCTGGGCCAGCAGCCCCAAGAAGTTGACGGTGTTCTTCTCGAACCCGGCCCGGGTCGCCACCGCGACCAGGCCCTTGACCTGATCCTCGGCCGGAACGATCGGCGAGGTCGCCAGGCGGCGCAGGTCCGCGCTCTCGGTCCAGGCGGTCTTCAGC
Source organism: Brevundimonas sp. D3-1P (assembly GCF_055809335.1). Lineage (NCBI taxonomy): Bacteria > Pseudomonadati > Pseudomonadota > Alphaproteobacteria > Caulobacterales > Caulobacteraceae > Brevundimonas > Brevundimonas sp. D3-1P. Next base: position 2,665,763 of record NZ_CM147908.1, on the reverse strand, counting down.
GAGACGATGTCGGCGCGAACGGCGTCCAGGCGGCCGGTTTCCAGCGCCAGGTCGAACAGCGCCTGCGCATAGCGATCACCGACTTCCGTCGTTCTGAAATCATCAGCCACTGATTAGGGTCCGAGGTCGTTGTGTCAGGGTCGCGACCGATTGCGAAGGATCACAACGGCCAAAAGCTTGAAATGCCTAGGGAAAGCACGACAGAGGCCGTATCCGTGAATACGCCCCCTTCAAGCCGGGCGCCTGATAGCACGGGGTTTCGCCAGTCGCAACATTCCGTGAAGGGCGCAGACGCCGCAGGGGGGCGCCAAGCCCGCAGCCCCGTCGCCTCTTCGCATCGTGGGAGGGGAAACCGCGCAGCGGTGGAGGGGGCTCTTGACGTCCCACGGACGCCATCCCTTTCGTCATCCTCCGGCGCGAAGCGACCGGGGGACCCAGCGGCGCGCGCGAGCGCGAACCCGTCGCGGAGTCGCTGACAACCGTGCGTCGGATGCATCGCCTCCGGCGCCGCTGGGTTCCCCGGTCTGCGCCGCAAGCGGCTTGCCGGAGAATGACGAAGGGAGGGCTGTCCCTCCAGCCATCACAATGCGGCTGGTCGTTTCCTTTCGATTCCAACCGCTTGGCGAAATATCTTCCCCATCATCCATCCCCCCTCCGAAACGCGCGTATTCTTACCCCGTCTCGTCGCATCGGAGGGCTCGTAAGGCCTGCGACCTTGCGGCGGCGGGAGCGGATGGAACGGGAGCGGATCTGCAACGGCCCGCGCCGGCGGCGACACATGGTGCGCCGTCGGAGGGTCGAGGGGGATACTCGGCCGCACTCGGGACGGGGTTTCGCAGACCCCGCCGACCCGTCGCAGGCTTATGGGGTTAGGCGATAAGACCGCCACCGCTCGGCGCCCCGAGCTTGCAGGCCAACCAACCGCGCGGAGCGTCATACCCTTCGTCGAAACGGTATTCTTCAATCACACTCCGGGCGAAGGCCCGGCGCTCCGCCCAGCCCTCCAAACTTCGCAGCGAAAGCGCGAGGGCGCTTGCGCACGCCCCTTCCCGTCGAGGACGACAGGGGGGGGGTGCGACCATGACGCCGCACCCGGCCGCTTGATCGGAACCGGCTGCGGCCCTAGCGCTTTCCCGCTCAAGCTTTTCTCCCTCAGGACCCCCGATGCTCGACAGCATAACCCCGCTTCTTTCCGATCCGGCCGCCTGGGCCGCATTGGTGACTCTCATCGTGATGGAGGTGGTGCTGGGGATCGACAACCTGATCTTCATCTCCATCCTGTCGAACAAGCTGCCCGAGCATCAGCGCCAGAAGGTGCGGCGCATCGGCATCGGCCTAGCCCTGGTCATGCGGCTGGCGCTTCTGTCCATCATCGCCTGGCTGGTCGGCCTGGTGCAGCCGGTCTTCACCGTCATGGGCAACGAATTCTCGTGGAAGGATCTGATCCTGATCGCCGGCGGCCTGTTCCTGGTCTGGAAGGCGACCAAGGAGATTCACCACAGCGTCGATCCCGAGCCCAGCCCCGGCCAGGACGTCCTGGACAAGAAGGATGTGATGATCGCCAACGCCGGCGCGGCCATCTTCCAGATCATCCTGCTGGACATCGTCTTCTCGATCGATTCCATCCTGACCGCCGTGGGCATGACCGAGCATCTGCCGATCATGGTCGTCGCCGTCCTGGTCGCCGTGACGGTCATGCTGCTGGCCGCCGACCCTCTGGCGAACTTCATCAACAAGAACCCCAGCGTGGTCATGCTGGCTCTCGGCTTCCTGCTGATGATCGGCATGGTCTTGATCGCCGACGGCTTCGGCTATCATGTGCCCAAGGGCTACATCTATGCGGCCATGGCCTTCTCGGCCGGGGTGGAGGCGTTGAACATGCTGGGCCGGCGATCCGCGTCCAAGAAGGAAAAGGCCGAACTGGCCCGCGCCGAGGCCGACGCCGCCGAGGCCCGCGCCCTCAAGGCCGAGGCCGAAGCCGCCGCCGAGCGGGGCTGAGGCTCGTGACGCGCCTGTCGTCCCGGCTCGCCGGCCCGGTCGCTGGCGTGATCGCCGGCGTGATCGCCGGCCTGCTGCTGGCGACAGGCGCCGCCTGGCCCGTCCAGGCCGAGGTTCCGGTCCAGGCCTACGCGGTCGTGCGCGCCTATCCGCACGACCCCGCCGCCTTCACCGAGGGCCTCTTCTTCCACGACGGCGCCCTTTACGAGAGCACCGGCCTCTATCCCTCCTTCATCCGCAAGGTGGACCTGGACACCGGCCGGGTGGAGCGCCAGCGCGACCTGCCGACCGTCTATTTCGGCGAGGGCATGACCACGCTGAACGGCAAGCTCTACAGCCTGACCTGGCGCAACCACATCGGCTTCATCTGGAAGCTGGACGACTTCTCGCCGCTGGGCGGCTTCTCCTATCCCGGCGAGGGCTGGGCCCTGACCACCGACGGCCGCCGCCTGATCATGAGCGACGGCACGGACCAGTTGCGATTTCTCGATCCCGACACCCTGGCCGAGACGGGCCGCGTCTCCGTCACGGCCGACGGCAAGCCTCTGACGCAGATCAACGAGCTGGAATGGATCGACGGCGAGGTCTTCGCCAACCTCTGGCAGGACAACCGCATCGCCCGCATCGACCCCGGGACGGGGGTGGTCAAGGCCTTCATCGACCTGTCCGCCCTGGTCCCGCGGGGGATCGGCTTGGACCCCAACGACGACGTCCTGAACGGCATCGCCTGGGACGCGTCCGGCCGTCGGCTGTTCGTCACCGGCAAGCGCTGGCCGCAGCTGTTCGAGATCAGTCTGCGCTGACCCCGGCCGACCGACGCTGCGGGCGGCGGCGCCGGGAAACGATAGGGTAGATCGATCGGCTTTGCTTTCGGCATAGATCCACCCTATGTCTCGACCATGCTCCCCACCTTGCGACAGCTCCAGTATCTCAAGCTCCTGGCCGAACATGGCGGCTTCTCGCGCGCCGCCGAGGCCGCCCACGTCAGCCAGCCGGCCCTCAGCGCCGGGGTGCAGGAGCTCGAGCGCATCCTGGGCGCGCCGGTCGTCGAGCGCACGCGCGGCGCCGTCATCCTGACCCCTGTGGGCGCCGAGGCCGTGCGCCGGGCCGAGGACATCCTGGCCCGCGCCGAGGACCTGGTCGAGGCGGCCAAGAACGCGGGCCGTCTGCTGTCGGGCCGGTTCCGCCTGGGCGTCATCCCCACCGTCGCCCCCTTCCTGCTGCCCGCCAAGCTGCCGTCGGTGAAGGCGGCCTATCCGAACCTGAAACTGTTCATCCGCGAGGACCTGACGCCCCGGCTGATCGCGGCCCTGAAGGCCGGCCAGATCGACGCCGCCGTCATCGCCCTGCCCTACGACGCGCCGGGAATCGAACACGCCCGCATCGGCGACGACGAGATCATGGCCGCCGCTCCGCACGACCACGCCCTGGCCGCGCCCGGGCCGATCCGTCCCGGCTCGCTGCGCGCCGAGGATCTGATCCTGCTGGAGGACGGCCACTGCCTGCGCGACCACGCCCTGGCCGCCCTGGACATCGAGGCCCCGCGCGGCGACGACGTCTTCGCCGCCACCAGCCTGCACACCCTGGTCCAGATGGTCGGCTCGGGCCTGGGCGTCAGCTTCCTGCCGCGCATGGCGGTCCAGGCGGGCCTGGCCGACAATCCCGCCGTCGCCGTGCGCCCCTTCGAAATCCAGGCCGACGGCGCCCCGCCCCGCCGCGAGATCGTCGTCGCCTGGCGCGCCGGCTCCAGCCGCGCCGCCGAGGCCCGCCTTCTGGCCGAGGCGCTGAAGCTGGACTGAAACTGGATTGAACCGCCCCACACAGCGGGCGTTGGCATCCTGACAACGGATCGGCGCCGCCCCGGGCGTCCGACCAAAGCCTCAGGACGCCTCATGGCCTATCGCACCCTCAATCCCTTCACCGAAAAACTGGTGGAGGGCTATCCCGAACACACCGACGAAGCCGTCGAGGCGGCGCTGGTCCAGGCCGACGGCGTGTTCCGTTCGGACTGGTCGAAAGGCGACATCCAACCGCGTCTCGCCGTGCTGAAATCCTTGTCGGCCCTGCTGACCGAGAACCGCGACAGTCTGGCCCGCACCATCGCCGAAGAGATGGGCAAGCCCCTGGCGCAAGGTCAGGGCGAGATCGACCTGTGCGCCGGCATCGCCGCCTACTATGCCGAAAAGGCCGCCGACTTCCTCAAGCCGCAGAAGATCGAGAGCGAGCTGGGCGAGGCCAGGGTCGAGTTCCACCCCATCGGCGTCCTGCTGGCGGTCGAGCCGTGGAACTTCCCCATCTATCAGCTGATCCGCGTGGTCGCCCCGGCCATCGCGGTGGGCAATCCGGTCCTCTACAAACACGCCGGCATCGTGCCCCGCTGCGCCGCGCGTTTCGCCGAAATGGTGCGTGAGGCCGGCGCGCCCGAGGGCTTTGTCGCCAACCTCTACATCTCCTCGGACAAGGTCGCCGAACTGATCGGCGACGACCGCATCCAAGGCGTGGCCCTGACCGGGTCCGAGGGCGCCGGCGCCAAGGTCTCGGCCCGCGCGTCGGAAATGCTGAAGAAGTCCACCCTGGAACTGGGCGGCAGCGACGTCTTCGTGGTGCTGGACGACGCCGATATCGAAAAGGCGGTCGCGGCTGGCGTCGAAGGCCGTCTGTCCAACGCCGGCCAGGTTTGCACCGGCTCCAAGCGCTTCATCGTGCAGAAGTCGGTCGCCGACGCCTTCACCACCGGCTTCGTCGAGGGCATGACGAGCGCCGTCATGGGCGATCCGCTGGACGAGGCGACCGTCCTGGGTCCGCTGTCGTCCGAGGACGCATTGAAGACCCTGACCGAACAGGTCGAAGAGGCGGTTCGGCACGGCGCCAAGGCCGTGATCGGCGGCAAGCCCGCAGACCGCACCGGCTTCTTCTACGAACCCACCGTCCTGACCGAGGTGGCCCGCGACAATCCGGCCTTCTATCAGGAGTTCTTCGGTCCCGTGGCCCAGGTCTTCGTGGTCGAGGACGATGACGCGGTCGTGGCGCTGGCCAACGATTCCCGCTTCGGCCTGGGCGGCTCGATCTTCTCGGGTGACACGATCCGCGCCCGCAAGCTGGCCTCGCGGATCGAAACGGGGATGGTCTTCATCAACACCACGACCACCTCCATGCCCGAACTGCCGTTCGGCGGCGTCAAGCGCTCAGGCTTCGGCCGCGAGCTGGGCGACGTCGGCATCAAGGAGTTCGTCAATCGCAAGCTGGTGGTCGTCGGCGCCGACTGACCGCCCGCGAGCCGAAGGAAAAGGGCCGGCGGATCGCTCCGCCGGCCCTTCCTTTTCAACCCGTCGACCGGCCTATTCGGCGGCGATCGGGGCTTCGGTTTCCGGGCCGCGGGCCAGGTTGCGCAGGACGTAGGGCATGACGCCGCCGGCCAGCAGATAGTCCAGCTCGGTCTGGTTATCGATGCGGCAACGGACCGGGAAGCGGGCCATCTTGCCGTCCGACGGGCGGAACAGTTCGACCCACAGGTCCTGGCGCGGCTTCAGCTTGCCGACGTTGGCGTCGGCCAGGCCGCGGATGGTGACGATCTCCTCGCCCGTCAGGCCCAGCTTCTGCCAGCCGTCCTGCTTGAACTGCAGCGGAACCACGCCCATGCCGACCAGGTTCGAACGGTGGATGCGCTCGAAGCTTTCGGCGATGACGGCGCGCACGCCCAACAGGCGCGTGCCCTTGGCCGCCCAGTCGCGCGACGAACCGGTGCCGTATTCCTTGCCGGCGAAGACGACCAGCGGACGGCCTTCCGACTGGTATCTCATCGCAGCATCGTAGATCGACATGACGTCGCCCGACGGGAAGTGCTTGGTCACGCCCCCTTCGATCTCGGGCGTGATGCGGTTCTTGATGCGGATGTTGGCGAAGGTGCCGCGCATCATGACTTCGTGGTTGCCGCGACGGGCGCCGTAGCTGTTGAACTCGGCCGGCTCGACCCCGTGGTTGGTCAGATAGACGCCGGCGGGCGAGGTCTTCTTGATCGAACCGGCCGGGCTGATGTGGTCGGTGGTGATCGAGTCGCCGAAGATGGCCAGCACCCGCGCCTCGACCACGTCCTGGACCGGGGTCGGCTCCATCGACAGGCCTTCGAAATAGGGCGGGTTGGCCACATAGGTCGAGGCGTCGTCCCATTCGTAGGTCTGGCCGCCGGCGACGGCGATGGCCTGCCAGTGCTTGTCGCCCTTGAACACGTCCTTGTAGCGTTTGGCGAACATGGCGGGGGTGACGGACTTGCGCTGGATGTCCGCGACCTCCTGGGTCGTTGGCCAGATGTCCTTCAGGAAGACGTCGTCGCCCTTCTCGTCCTGGCCGATCGGGTCCTTGGTGATGTCGATCCGCATCGAGCCGGCGATGGCGTAGGCCACGACCAGAGGCGGCGAGGCCAGGTAGTTGGCCTGGACGTCGGGGTTCACCCGGCCCTCGAAGTTGCGGTTGCCCGACAGGACCGAGGTGGCGACCAGGCCGTTGTCGTTGATCGCCTTGGAGATGGCCGGGTCCAGCGGGCCCGAGTTGCCGATGCAGGTGGTGCAGCCATAGCCGACCAGGTTGAAGCCCAGGGCGTCCAGATCCTTCTGCAGGCCGGCGTCGGTCAGATAGTCGGTCACGACCTGGGAGCCGGGGGCCAGCGAGGTCTTGACCCAGGGCTTGGCCTTCAGGCCCAGCGCATTGGCCTTGCGCGCCACCAGGCCGGCCGCGATCAGCACCGACGGGTTGGAGGTGTTGGTGCAGGAGGTGATGGCGGCGATCACCACGTCGCCGTCGCCGACGGTGAACGTCTCGCCGTCGACCGCCGCGCGCGGGGCGTCGGACGGGCGGCTGAAGACTTCGGTCAGGGCGCTCTCGAACGAGGGGGCGGCGGCGGTCAGTTCGACGCGGTCCTGCGGACGCTTGGGTCCGGCCAGCGACGGCACGACGGTCGCCAGGTCCAGTTCCAGCGTGTCGGTGAACACCGGCTCTTCAGAGGTCTCGTCGATCCACAACCCTTGGGCCTTGGCGTAGGCCTCGACCAGGGCGACGCGCGCCTTGTCGCGGCCCGTGGCGGTCAGATAGGCGATGGTGGCGGCCGAAACGGGGAAGTAGCCGCAGGTGGCGCCGTATTCCGGGGCCATGTTGGCGATGGTCGCCTGGTCTTCCAGCGTCATGCCGGCCAGGGCGTCGCCGAAGAATTCCACGAACTTGCCGACCACGCCCTTCTTGCGCAGCATCTGGGTGACGGTCAGCACCAGGTCGGTCGCCGTCGCGCCTTCCGGCAGCTTGCCGGTCAGCTTGAAGCCGATGACTTCGGGGATCAGCATCGGGATCGGCTGGCCCAGCATGGCGGCCTCGGCCTCGATGCCGCCGACGCCCCAGCCCAGGACGGCCAGGCCGTTGATCATGGTGGTGTGGCTGTCGGTGCCGACGACGGTGTCGGGATAGGCGACGGTCGTCTTGCCCTCGGTCAGGGTCCAGACGGTCTGGGCCAGGTTCTCCAGGTTCACCTGGTGGCAGATGCCGGTGCCGGGCGGCACGACGCGGAAGTTGTTGAAGGCCGACGACCCCCAGCGCAGGAAGTTGTAGCGCTCGATGTTGCGCTCATATTCGCGCTCGACGTTCTGGCCGAAGGCCTTGGGCGTGCCGAAGTTGTCGACCATCACCGAGTGGTCGATCACCAGGTCGACCGGCACCAGCGGATTGATCTTGGCCGCGTCGGCGCCCAGGGCGCTCATGGCGTCGCGCATGGCGGCCAGGTCGACCACGGCCGGAACGCCTGTGAAGTCCTGCATCAGCACGCGGGCGGGGCGGAAGGCGATCTCGTGCTCGACCGAGCCCTTGTTCTCGATCCAGGCGGCGACGGCCCTGAGGTCGTCCTGGGTGACGGAAACCCCGTCCTCGTTGCGCAGCAGGTTCTCCAGCAGCACCTTCATCGAGCGCGGAAGACGGGAAATCCCGGCCAGCCCGGCTTCCTCGGCGGCGGGAAGGCTGTAATAGGCGTATTTCTTACGCCCGACGGAAAGGTCCTGGCGGGTCTTGAAGCTGTCGATCGACGGCATGGAGAGTTTTCCTCTGGTCAGCGCCGCCCGACAATCCGGTTGCGCCTTCGCGCGACAGACGCAGCGGCTCACAGGACCCCTGCGCGCGCGGCGAAAGCCTGCTGCGGCGACCGTGCCTATAGCCTCGCCGGACCCGACCGTCCATGTGTCCACACCTTCGACAGGGACATTGAGAAGGGTTCGCAAGAATCGCGCGAATTTCGCCCTCCCCCTCCCGGCGAGGGAGAAATCCCCATGATCCACACCCTCTGTCTCTCCGACCTGACGGTCTCGCGCGGCGAGCGGCGGCTGTTCGACGGCCTGAACCTGACGCTGCGCGCCGGCGAAATCCTGACCCTGACGGGCGCCAACGGCGCGGGCAAGACCAGCCTGTTGCGCGCCGTCGCCGGCCTGCTGCGGCCCGACGCCGGAATGATCGGCTTCCAGGACGGCGACGGCAATCCCCTGGACGCGCGAGAGGCGCGCGGGCGCGAAGTGCATTTCCTCGGCCATCTGGACGGGCTGAAGGGCGGACGCACGGCGCGCGAGGAACTGGGCTTCCAGTGCGACTGGCTGGGCCACACCCAATACGGCGTCGATAACGCCGCTGACGTCTTCGGCCTGAAGCCCCTGCTGGATCTGGAGGTGCGCCGATTGTCGGCGGGCCAGCGTCGACGCCTGGCCATGGGGCGGCTGGTCGGATCGCCCCGCGCCCTGTGGTTGCTGGACGAACCCATGGCCCCGCTGGACGGGCGCTGGCGCACGGCCTTCGTCGAACAGATGCGTCGGCATCTGGAGGCCGACGGCCTGATCGTCGCCGCCGTCCACGACCCCCTGCCCCTGACGTCGCGCAGCCTAGACCTGGGAGGCCTGTCATGAGCCGCCCCGGCGATCAGGAACCCCGCCCGCCCGGCCTGCGCGGCGCGACGCGGGTGCTTCTGCAACGCGAACTGGACCTGGCCTGGGGCGGCGGCGGCGGGCCGCTGCTGGCCTGCGGCTTCTTCGCCTGCCTGACGGCGCTGCTGCCCCTGGCGGCGGGCGGCGATCCGCGCACCCTGTCGCCGGTGGCGGGCGGCGTCGCCTGGCTGGCCCTGGCCCTGGCGTCCCTGCTGTCGCTGGAGCGGCTGTTCGAGCGCGATATGGAGGACGGCGCCCTGGACCTTCTGGCCCTGGGTCATCTGGCGCTGGAGCAGGTCGTCCTGATCAAGGCCCTGGCCCAGTGGATCGCCGTCGGCCTGCCCCTGGCCCTGACCGCCCCGGTCGCCGCCCTAGCCCTGGGCCTGCCGATGGCGCTGACGCCGCTGGCCGCCCTGACCGCCCTGATCGGCGGGGCGGGCCTCGCCTTCACCGGGGCGCTGGGCGCGGCCCTGGCGTTGGGCGCCAAGCGCGGCGGCCTGCTGATCGCCGTGGTCGTCCTGCCGCTGTTCATTCCGCCCGTGGTGTTCGGCGCGGGCGCCCTGGAGCGGGCCGCCTCGGGCCAGCCGGTCGGCCCGGCCCTGGCCTTGCTCTCGGCCTACGTCCTGTTCGCCGCCGTCGTCGCCCCCTTCGCCGGGGCGGCCGCCGTCCGCAATGCGCAAGGATGAGCCGCCGCTTGCCCGCCGCCCCATCGCCGCGTAAGCCCTGAACCGATGTTCGGCCTGTCCAATCCGCAGCGCTTCATGGCCTTCACCGGCCCCTTGACGCCCGGTCTGTGGGGCTTGGCCGCCGTGCTGCTGGCGGTCGGAACCTGGCTCAGCTTCACCGTCCCGGCCGACTACCAGCAGGGCGACACGGTGCGGATCATGTTCGTCCATGTGCCGGCCGCCGCCCTGGGCCTGGGGGCCTATGCGGCGCTGGGCGTCTCCAGCTTCTTCGCCCTGGTCTTCCGCCATCCCCTGGCCGACGCCGCCGCCCGCGCCGCCGCCCTGCCGGGCGCCGCCTTCACCGCCCTGGCCCTGATCACCGGCTCCTTGTGGGGCCAGCCGATGTGGGGAACCTGGTGGGTGTGGGACGCGCGCCTGACCAGCGTCCTGGTGCTGTTTCTCTTCTACCTGGGCTATATGGCGCTCAGGGCCTCGATCGACGACGAGCACAAGGCCGGACGCGCCGCCGCCGTCCTGGGCCTGGTCGGGTTGATCAACCTGCCGATCGTCAAATTCTCGGTCGACTGGTGGAACACCCTGCACCAGCCCGCCAGCGTCCTGACCCCCGGCGCGTCGGGCCTGGACCCGGTCTATCTGCCGCCCTTCCTGACCATGCTGGCGGCCTATGGGGTGCTGTTCCTGGCCCTGTGGCTGACGGCCGTCCGCGCCGAGGTCCGCCGCCGCCGCGTCATGACCCTGCGCGCCCGGCGGGTTCAGGAGGCCTGACCCCATGCTCGACCTCGACATGACCCCCTACGCCGCCTTCGTCTGGCCCGCCTGGGGGATCAGCGCCCTGGTCCTGGCCGCCCTGACCGTCCGCGCCCTCGCCGCCGCCCGCAAATGGAAGCGCGAACTGGCGCGCCTGGAAATGGACCAGAGGATGTCGTCGGAAGCCGCGCACCTCAACCGCCCTCAAGCAGCGCAAAGCGCGGTAGGGCCAAAAGAATGACCCGCTGGCTGGCCCTCGCGCCGCTGGCCGTCCTGGCCGCCCTGGCGATCCTGTTCGCCGGCTGGTCGCTGAAGCGCGATCCGGCCTTCAAGCCCGACGCCCTGGTCGGCCAGCCCATCCCCGAGACGGTGCTGCCGCTGCTGTCGGGCGACCAGGCGGGGCCCGGCCATCTCGACCTGAAGACCGCCGGCGTCGGCAAGCCCATGCTGGTCAATGTCTTCGCCTCCTGGTGCGCGCCGTGCCGGATCGAACACCCCAGGCTTTTGGCCCTGAAGGCGCGCGGGATCGCCGTCGTCGGCGTCGCCTACAAGGACGAGCCGGTCGCGACGCGCGCCTTCCTCGACGAACTGGGCGATCCCTATTCCATGGTGCTGGTGGACCGCGAAGGTCGCGCGGGCCTCGACCTCGGCATCTCCGGCGTGCCCGAGACCTTCGCCGTCGACGGCCGGGGCCGCATCGCCGCCAAACAGTCCGGCCCCCTGCTGGACGAGGCCGACATCGAACGGCTGGTCGCCTCCGTCCAGGCGCCCGCCGCGCGTTAACCCTTTTTCGACCGATTGCGTTAACCATGTCGGCATGAGCGCGATTCGTCCCGGCCTGCCGCTGAACACGCCCGCCCAGGGGCTCGACCTGCCCGGCGCGCGCAGCGCCCAGGCGGCCTTCTTCCGCGCCGCCCTCAACCAGGCGGCCTCGGCCCCCACGCCTGCGCCAGCCGCCGCCGTCATGTCCGCGGTCCGCACCGCCACCCCCGCCCGGCCAGCCGAGCCGCCCGTCGCCGCGCCCCAGCGCGAGGCGCCGCGCATCCTGCGCCCCGGATCCTATCTGGACATCCGCGTCTGATCCCGCCACGCCGCCGCACCCGTCCCAGGGTTTCGCGAGCAGCCGCCCAAACGCAAAAACGGGTCTGACCGACCGGCCAGACCCGTTTTTCTTGCGTCCCGACATGGAGCGGGCGAGGCGATTCGAACGCCCGACCCCAACCTTGGCAATGTTGGGGATCAGCATTTCCGGGCTTTTCAGGACGTTCCAAAAATCAGCTTTGTATGTTGTTTTGCATAGAGTTTCTTGTTTATCCGGTTGCGGAGCGTTTCGGCCGGTTTCACTTGAGTTGGTAGCGGAGTGGTAGCGGTGGCTCGGAAATGAGCGTATATTTCTATCGCCATGACGAAGCAAAAACTCACCAAGCGCGTGGTTGAGAGCGCGCCCGTTCCGGAGACCGGCGAGGGTCGAATCTGGGACAGCGAGATCGCAGGCTTCTGCCTTCGGATCTATCCAGGGACCGAGACCCGACAGGGCCATGCAGCCAAGCCGGTCCGAAGAATCTTCGCCATCAAGTACCGGGTCCGCGGGATCCAACGCTGGCTGACGCTTGGCGAGCATGGGGACGGTCCGGACAAGCTCACCGCGGACCGCGCTCGCAAGGAGGCCGCATCGGTGGTGGTCGACGCACGGCGCGGCATCGATCCCGGCGAAGCCCGCAGGCGCATCGAGGGCCTTACCGTCAAAGGCTTGGTTGAGCTCTATCTGGAGAGGGGGCCGGACGACAAACCGACCAAACGGGATTCGTCATGGGCCATGGACCGGACGAACCTCGAGCGCCACGTCGTGCCCCTGCTCGGGAAGATGGCGCTTGATACGGTCACTCGCGACCACATCACCGGGATGATCCGATCGATCACGGCCGGGAAGACCGCCAAGGATGTGAAGACCAAACTTCGTGGTCGATCCATCGTAAAGGGCGGGGCAGGCATCGCTGACCGGACCTATTCCACCCTGCGGGCGACCTTCAACTGGGCGATCGACAAGGGCCATTTCGCCGGCCCGAACCCCTGCGCCAAAGTCGAACGCAAGATTAGGCCGGCGGTCGAGCGCTTCCTGTCCGAGTCCCAGGCTCAGGATTTGATCGCAGCGCTGGACGCCCTGGAAGCGGGTGCGACGATCTCCGAACGGCAGGGCGCTGTCTATCGGCTTCTGCTTCTGACGGGCGCAAGGCGCAACGAGATCGCGGGCCTGCGCTGGACGGAGGTCGATTTTGATCGGCGTCGGCTCGTGCTGCCGCCGAGCCGCACCAAGGCCGGTGGCCGCACGGGGGATCGTCGGATCTCGCTCAACGACATGGCCTTCGGAATCCTGCACCGTCTCTACAAGACCCGCGGTCGAAGCCAATTCGTCTTCCCGGCCGCCAAGGGCGACAACGGATATGCGACCTCCGAGTCCAAGATCTGGCGGGACAAGGTGCTCCCCAAAGCCAAGCTGGAAGGCGTCCGCATCCACGACCTGCGCCACAGTTTCGCAAGCTTCGCCCTAGCCGACGGGGCCAGCCTCCCGATGATCGGCAAGGCGCTGGGACACGCCAACAGTCGCGCCACGGAACGGTATGCCCATCTGAGCGACGATCCTGTTCGCGCGCTTGCAGAGCGGATCGGTGAGCGTTTCAGTCCCAAGGCCTGAACTCGGGTCCACGGGCCGATATCAATCCGGAGCCATGGTTTGACTTTGAGCGTAGTAAGACGCTCGCGGTGTTCCAATATGCCGAATGTCAAACCAACATGTTTGACAATCTTCATATTAGGACACTATGAGTGTTCAAATGATAGGAATGTCAATCGGCGTCTAAAAGGGACCCCCTATCGGCGTGCAATAGGGACCCCCTTTTGAGGTTCGGGATGGACGTCACGAGCGCACCGCTTGCGAGGGTTGGGGCGTAGGGAGGGCGTAGCCCGACCGGAGGCTCAACCCTCGCCTGGCGTTCTTCGTGGAGGGTTAGCTGCGGTGTTTGAAGCGCCAGCTGTCGTTGCCGGTCTCGACGATGTCGCAGTGGTGGGTGATGCGGTCGAGCAGGGCCGTGGTCATCTTGGGATCGCCGAACACGGTCGGCCATTCGCCGAAGGCGAGGTTGGTCGTGACGATCACCGAGGTCCGCTCGTAGAGCTTGCTGATCAGGTGGAACAGCAGCTGGCCGCCCGAGCGGGCGAACGGCAGGTAGCCAAGCTCGTCGAGGACCACGACGTCGAGGCGGCAGAGGTGAGCAGCCAGCGCACCGGCCTTGCCCAGGCGGGTCTCCTCCTCGAGGCGGTTCACCAGGTCGACGGTGTTGAAGTACCGGCCACGCGCCCCGGCCCGCACGACGTTGGCGATGATGGCGGTGGCCAGGTGGGTCTTGCCCGTGCCGGTCCCGCCGACCAGCACGATGTTGCGCCGGTTCGCCAGGAAGGCGCCGCTGTGAAGCGAGCGCACCAGCCCCTCGTTGATCGGCGTGTCGTCGAACACGAAGGCGTCGAGGTCCTTCACGGCGGGCAGCCTGGCCGCCGCCATCCGGTAACGGATGGAAGCCGCATGCCGGTGGGTCGTCTCGGCGCGCAGCAGGTCGGCGAGGATCTCCATGGTCGTGCGCTTGCGCTGCAGGCCCGTGGTGACCGCCTCGTCGAAGGCTCCGGCCATGCCCTTGAGGCCCAGGCCGGTCAGGGCCGCCATCATCTCATGCCGCTGCATGCATGCCTCGCAAGCTGTCGTAGCGGTCGCAGTCCGCCAGAGGCGGATGCCGCAGCGCCAGGTCATCGGGCGTGACGATGCTCAGCGGCCGGGGCGGTTCGCGCCGGCGCGCCAGGATGTTGAGGATGACGTCGTCGCTGACGGTCCCGGCGGCGAGCGCCTCGCGCGCCGCGGCCTCGACCGGCTCCAGGCCGTCTTCCAGCACCGCCGCCAGAACCCGCACGAACCGGCGATCGGCTTCGTCGCCCGCACCCAGCTTGCGCCTCAGGCGGGCCAGCCCCGGCGGCAACTCCCAGTCCTGGAACGGCGCGCCATTGCGCAGGGCTCCGGGCTTGGTCGCCAGCACCGGGAGGTAGTGCCAGGGATCGTAGAGGGTCCGGTCACGACCGAAGAACCGGCGATGGTCGGCGACGACCTCACCCTCGCAGCGCACGACGATCCGGTCGGCATAGGCGCGGACCTGCACCGTACGGCGCCCGGCCTTCGCCATCACCGAGTAGCGGTTACGGTCGAAGCTGATCAGGCAGGTCCCCGTCACCGCGTGCTCGCTCTCGTGGAAGCCGTCGAACGGGCCCAGCATCGGCTGCAGCGCCGGCCGCTCGGCGGCCAGGGCCTGAGCAACCGTCAGCTCTTTCTGCTCGGGGTGCTGACGCAGCTCGCCCCAGCGCCGGCACTCCGCCTCCAGCCAGCCGTTCAGCTCCTCCAGGCTGGTGAAGCGCAGGCGCGGCTGGAAGAACCGTCCCCGGGCCGTCTGGACCTGGTGTTCGACCTGGCCCTTCTCCCAGCCCGCCGCCGGGGAGCAGGCCGTCGGCTCCACCATGTAGTGGCTCGCCATGACCAGGAAGCGCCGGTTGAACACCCGGTCCTTGCCCGTGAACACCGTCGTCACCGCCGTCTTCATGTTGTCGTAGATCCCGCGCGTCGGCACGCCGCCGAAGAAGGCGAACGCCCGCGCATGCGCGTCGAACAGCATCTCCTGGGTCTCGCGCGGATAGGCCCGAACATAGATCGCCCGCGAGGCGCACAGCCGCATGTGCGCCACCTTCACCCGCATCGGCTTGCCCGCGATCTCCACGTCCTCGTGGCTCCAGTCGAACTGGTAGGCCTCGCCCGGCCGGAACATCAGCGGGATGAACGATGGCGCGTCCGCCACGCCCCGGCGTCGCTTCAGCCGCCACCCCGCCGCGTAGCGCCGGACCGCGTCGTACGACCCGTCGAACCCCTCGCGCACCAGCAGGTCATGAACCCGCGTCATCCGCAGCTTCTCGCGCCGCGGCCGCGCCTCGTCCTCTTCCAGCAGCTCATCGAGCCTGGCCTGGAACGGCGCCAGCCTCGGCAACGGCTGCACCGCCCGCCGATAGGCGAACTCCGCATCCGGCTCCCGGATCGCCTTGCGCACCACCTTGCGCGACAATCGAAGGTCACGCGCGATCGCCTTGATCGCCTTCCCGGACGCAAACTCGCGCCGAATCCTCAACACCGTCTCCAACACCAACATCCCGAACTCGCCGCCTGACATCCGCCAAGCCGCCACCGTTAGACCTCAGGAATGAGGGGTCCTTATTCGACGCCGATCACACCGCTAACGGGGTCCCTTTTCCACGCCGATCCACACCCAGGTACAGGTCAGAAGCTCGGCCATCTGGGCCCGGTCCAGGTTTCGTGCGGAGCGGTAGTCGATGTCTTCGGCCGCGGCAGGGATCTTCAGTCGGGCGGCTTTCAGGATGCGTTTCAGGCGACGGTCGTCACGATACGCCGCTTCAGCCTGCAAGAGGTGCATTAGCCGATCGTGGAACGGTAGATCGGCGAACGCCGGCGTGGCCGCGTGATGCTCGACCGCTTCCACCATGCCGTTGAGGCCGAGGTCGCGGAGTTTGTCGATGATGTGGGTGGTGTTCATGACTCGTCTCCGGCGAAATAGTCGGGACCGCGCACGTTCTCATTCGTCGCGGCAGCGGCTGTTTTGGGCGTGATGAAGTCTGCCGGGTCCGTGAACTCCAGATTCCGATCCAGGACATTGCGCACATGGGCCAGTCGGGGTTCGCCGCACCGCACGGCGCGGGCGCAGGCTGCTTCCAGCCTCACCGGACCGACGCGGTGCGCCAAGGCCCGAAACGAGCGATAGACGGCGGTCTTGGCCGCGCCGAAGAACGGACGCCCAGCTTCGCCCTGGACCACAGCCTGAACACCGGGCCCATGCAGACGGGACCATAGGACAAGATCTTCGTCCTCCCCCGCGCGCCGCGCCAAATGGTTAGGTGGCATATGGGCTGGATCAGTCGAGGCCTCGCCCGCTACGGCCAGGCGCGGGTGGACGCCTACCGGCTTCCCGTCGTGCCAGATCTCGACCGTGGCGGCGTTCGCGCGCACATCAACCCGCTGCCCGATCAGGGTATGCGGCGCCGAGTATCGGCGCTGATCGTGCATGACGTGATAGTCTGGTCCGAGGAGCAGCTGACGCCTGACCTCGAAGAAGGCGAACGGCTCCGCCTGGAGAGGCCGCAACGCCGGACGGTCCAACTGCTCGAACAGAGTGGTGCGAGACTCTCCCGGCGCGCGCCGCAGCGCCTTGGTGTTGAGGCGGATGAGCAGGCTGGCCAGCAAGGCGTTCATCTCACCGAGCGACATCGCCGGGCGATCTGCGAGGGCCAACCGCAACAGGCGCTGAATCAGCTTCACGCCGATCTCCACCTTCGCCTTGTGCGTGGGACTGTAAGCCTTGGCGGGGCGTGCGATCGTTCCATGATGGTCGCAAAAGGCTTGAAACGTCGGATTGATCTCAGGCGCCTGTCCGCGCTTGTGGGAAATCACAGCGGCCTTGAGGTTGTCGGAGATGATCACCTGCGGGACGCCGCCGAAGAACCGAAGCGCCTGCTCGTTCGCCCAGATCCAGTCGCCCGCACGCTGTGAACGGGTGACGCAGGCGAAGGTGTAGTCAGAGGCGGGCAGCACCGCGACGAACAGTTCGAACGGGACCCGGTCGGCGGGGTCATCGTCTCGCCCGCGCGGCCGAAGCCCGGCGAAATCGACCATCATGGTTTCGCCAGGCCGGTGGCGCTGTCGCATGATCGGATGAGCCGCCACGTTGTATTCTCGGAATTTGCGGCAGTAATCGCGATAGGAGATGGTCGGCTGGTCGCCCGCCGTCTCGACGTAGGTGTCGTGCAAATCCTTGAGATGGTGGCCGGCCTTGACCTTTACGGCCACGGCCGCCCAGTCTGGCTGCAACTGTCCAATGGCCATCGGCGCCGATCGGCCCGCATTGAAGAGGCGCATCAGATCGCTGTCAGAAAGTGCGCAAAGGCCTTCGCATGTCAGGGACATCTCCAGGGCAAGCGAGCGGTAGCGAGCGACGGTCGTGTAGGAACAGCAGATCATGCGGCCGATCTGCCGATTGCCGTAGGCCGTGGTGAGGATGAGGCGCAGCAGGCCTCGCGGGTCGAACATGGAAGCTCCCGTTGTTCAATTCTTGATGATGGGAGCCTGAAAGGGGCGCGCGCGTCGGCGGTCTCCGTCGCGCTGACGCGACGGAGATTCCTTGACGGCGATGACGCTTTCGGGGAGATTGGCGGGGTCGCTGTGGAAACGACGAACCAATCTTCCGAAAGGGCCTGCGCTTTTGCCGAGCGCGGGCCTTTTCACTTTCAGGCGTGGATTGTGTGAAGCTTGATCAGGGGACGGGCATGGCGGTCTCCTTGTGGTGATCAGCCGATCCACTGCGGTAGCGGTCAGGCCAAATTTCTTCCGGACGCTGTCCCAGCGCGTCGGCGATGGCTTGCTCGACACGCCGCGAGCGCCTGAAACCGCGCGACACTATGGACACCGTGGAGGGCGTCACAGCCAGCGACCGGGCAATGTCCGACAGGCTGATGCGTTTGAGACTCAAAGCGGACTTGATCCGTGCATGCCTTTTGTCGTCTATCATCGCCTTGGCTCCATCTTGTGCGGCTAAAGGACCATAGTGTGCGAAATACCAACACCGCAACCATCAATGATCCAGACCCTGGCATCGCCCGGCGGCTGATCGCCGTGCGGCAGCAAAGTGGTCTCAATCAATCCGCCTTCGCAGCCCGGCTCGGTTTCCCCCGCCGCACCTATCTGGGATGGGAGCGCGGTGAGTCTGATCCTCCGATCTGGCTGCTGGACGCTCTGCACCAGGAGTTCGGCATCGACCCTCACTGGCTGCTGCACGGCCCCGGTGATCGGCCACGCCAATATGGCGCCGGACTCGATTGGGCCCGGTTTGGCCGCCTGCTTGTGGCCGTAGATCGCGAGGCTCGGGCGGCGGGCCTGGCGCCGAGACCCGAACAGATCTGCGAGTTGACCCGCGCGGTCTTCGAAGGCGCGCCTGAAGATGAAAAGGACGCCATCGAACGTCTGGCGCTGACCTTCAAAACAATGAAGAACCGGAATCGCTGACCATGGACGAAGACGTGCGCGTGGTTCCCTTTCCGAATCAGACGCAAACCCCGGAGGTTCAGCGGGAGGATGCCGTGGCGGACGCACTGGAGCGGGTCGGCGATATCCCGGTTGCGAAGGTGGAGGCGGTCGCCGCACTCGAGCGAAGGCCGAACTGGCCGGCGATCATCACCTTCATAGCGATCTCAATGCTCTCGTTGTCGGTAGCGGTCTTTTCGACGGGGGCGGATGATGTCCTACGCATGGGCGCGGCCATGGCGTTGGTGATCTCTATTCTGACGGGCGGGCTGGCCGTTCTGTATCGCCATGCACCGACGTTCTGGCGGCCCGGCATTGAACATACCGATCGTGTTGTGGATGACGGCGTTCAATCGCCTACGCCGTAGTCATAGCGAGCACCATGGGCGACCAGAATCCGACTCCCCGTCGAAGCCCGCAGCCGGTTCCCTCGCAGGGCGGTCCCGCCAACTTTCCAGCCCCAGGAGGGCCGAGGCGCACGGATCCGCACAGGACGATGATCTCGTCGCCGAATCCGAGGTGATCGAGACATTTGTGAAGTATCCCTCGATCATCGCCCGCGCCGCAGGTCTCGCATCCGAGATCTGACTGGCGGAATTCGAGCAGGAACCGCAGATGATGGTCGCGCTGAGTGCGCCCGTGAGCTTCGGCAACCGCACTCTCATCCTCTTCGCATCGAAGTGGCTCCCTATCCCTTGACGAACGTCATCATATGGCGTCCGGAAGTTTAGTTCCCTAGCTTCACAAGCAAGGCTCAGGAGGGCGGCGGTGTCTAATCAAACGCATTGGGAAACCGTTTATGAACAAGGCGGTGGAAGAGGTCAGCTGGTATCGACCCCATCTTGAGGTTTCGCTACGGCTCATTGCAGACTCTGCGCCATCCGCCAGCAGCGCGATCATTGACGTGGGCGGCGGAGAAGCGACGCTGGTCGATGATCTCGTCGCGCAGGGCTACAGCGACGTCACGGTCCTCGACATCTCCCCGGCGGCGATTGACGTGGCGAAGTCCCGTCTGGGTATGTCCGCCGCCGCGGTGCATTGGATCACCGGCGACATTACGGCTGTTGAGCTGGAACCGGCTCGCTACGATGTCTGGCACGACCGGGCCGTCTTCCACTTCCTGACCAGCGCAGGCGACAGAGCCGCATATGTTCGGCAGATCGCCCGCTCTGTCAGGCCCGGGGGCCACGTGATTGTCGCGACGTTCGGGCCGGACGGTCCGGACAAGTGCAGCGGCCTGGACGTAGTCCGCTACGACGCCGAACATCTTCACGGCGAGTTTGGGCCGAAGTTCCGTCTCCTGGACAGCGTTAGGGAGTTGCACGAGACGCATTGGGGTACGAATCAGCAGTTCATGTATTGCCTCTGTCGGATGGAGTGAGAGGCCAACCCGCCCCAGCGCGCCGCTTCGGCCCTGATCGGACTGAACGCCAGCGGCAAGGCCCCGGCCCTCGCCGTGCCGGTCGAGATGACGGTGCTCCAGTTCCACCCTTGTTCGCCGCCCGCCTTCGGCGATAAGACGAACCTCCCCCACGTCGCTCGATCACGCCCGATCTGTCTCTCGATATGCCAGCGCGGGGAGATAAAAGCGCTATGTCGCTCGTCGTTTTCAAACCGCGCAAGCCCTCGACAGCCGAACACAGCCGCGGGCGGAGGCGCAGGGCCTCGGCGTCAAACGCGGAGATCGGTTCACATGGAGAGCTCATCATTTCACCCGTTCATCACCGCCCCCAGTTGAGGCTGGCCGGAGCAAGTTCACAGGAACGGCGCGCCCCATCAAAGGCGTGATACAAGTGAAGATTGATGTCGCCTGAGGACGACGAGATGCCTTCTACGAGCCCTTCTGCACGGCCAGCGCCGCGTTGACTCCCTGGGCCAAGTCCTCTGCGGGTCCCTTGCCCCAATAGTGGACGAAATAGAACGCGGGGGTCTCCCCAATCATGTGATTGTGCAAAGCCACGACATGGATGTCTCCGGCCCGTAACGACCGGAGCACCGGCTGCACCTCCTCAGCGGTCATGATGAAGTCCCCGGCCACAGTCGCCATCGCGGTGCTTCCGGAGAAGGCCGCCCACGTCGTCAATCCCATCGATCCTCCGACTTCGACGCCATGCATGCGACCCGTGCGCGGCAAGGTGAACTTGACCACGCCACCGTTCAGCTCGGGATCGACTTCGAAATAGCGCCGCAATGAAGCGACATCGAACTCTCCGGCAACGGTCGGGGTGGATCCAGGAAAGCGTCGTCGAGGTGTCGGCGTCTCCGCACGAACGGCTCGAATGGCGTCCCACACGGCCTTCACCCCGGTGGCCAGGTCGTGCGCCGGCCCCGTGCCGCCGACGTGCATGAAATAGACGGGCGGATCGTCGAAGATGAAGTGATTGTGCAGGCCGGTGACCTGCAGCCCGGCGGCGAAGGCGGCGTCCATGGCGGCCGTGATCTCGTCCTCGAACACCACGGTGTCGCCCATCAGCATGACATTGTCGTCGCCGTGCGCTTTGAAAGCGGCCCAGGAACCCAAACCGGCGGCCGGCGCGAGGGGGGCGCCGTCCACTATCACCGGGACATCGGTTCGCGACCAGGCGATGCGCACGACACCGTCGGGAGCCACGGTCGCCTGTACGCCGGCCGCGGACGAGATGACCTCCCGCTTGTCGGATTGGGCAGCGCCCTTGGTCGCTATCGCCGTCGGCGATAGCGCCATGACTGCCAGGATCTGGACCATATGTCTGCGGTTCATCGCACGCTCCGTTTCTTAACTGACTATTCGATGCTTGGGGGACTTACGATAGTTGCAGTCGGCCACGCTTTAACTCGCCGGAGCGAAAAAGACCCAACCCGCTAACCCGGCGGCGGCCAACGCGACCACGACGTTGAGCTTATTCTTCCATGTGTAGAGCAACGCCAAAGCGACCGCGAAGATAGACACGCCAATGATCAGATCCGGGACGCGCTGGGCTGTGACCGTCGCCAAGTCGATCGTCGTAGCGGCGATGAGGCCAACCACGCCGGCTGAGACGCCTGCCAAAAAGGCATGCAGCCGCTTGGCTTCCAGCACCGATTCCAAACGGTCGTAGAGGATCAGCGAAAATGCGAATGCCGGGAGGAATATTCCGACGGTCATGGCTACGGCGCCGAGCGGTCCGCCGCCGAAATAGCCGACGAAAGTTGCGAAGATGATCAGAGGCGCCGGCAGGATGCCCGACAGCGCCAAGCCATCCAGAAATTGGCCATCGTTCATCCAACCTTGACCCACGGCGTCGTTGCGAACGAACGGGATCGCGGTGTAGGCGCCGCCGAAAGTGAGGAGGCCGGCCTTCAAGCCGGAAACGAACAACAGCCAAACGGGCGCTTGGCCGGGGTCACCGATCGCCGTTTGGACCTCTGGCGTTGCGGCATCGGGCGCCAAGAGCGTTACCAGAATCGTCAGAGCCGTCGCCCCGGCGGCGACAAGCGCAGCGAATACTCGCAGGCCGAGCGCCCATAGCGCGTAGATCGCCCCGGAGGCCGGAAGGGTGATCCAGAACGGAGCGCCGGCGAAGGCTGCCAGGCCGCAGATGATGGCGAGCATCCACAGGCGACCGTCCAGCAGGATATGCTTTCCGATCCGATGGACGGCGGCGACGATCAACGCGATCACCGCCGCCTGAATCCCCAGGAACGCCGCGCCGAGCGCTGTGTCGATCAGGGCGATACGGAAATAGAGCCATGACAGCGCCATCATGAGGAGAAAGCCGGGAAGCATGAAGCCCAGGCCAGCGAGGATGCCCCCGAGTCTTCCCTTGGCGCGCATCCCCAGGTGGACGCAGAGTTCGTGCGCCTCGGGGCCCGGCAGCACCTGCATCACTGCCAGCAGCCTGTTGAAGCGCTCGCTGGAGATCCAGCGCTCGTCGTCGACCAGTTCACGGCGCACCATGGCGATCTGTGCGACCGGACCGCCCCAGGCCAGCAAGCCGAACCTTAGAAACCGAATGAACAACTGCGCATGCGTCAGGTTGGGCGGCGCGGCCTCCGGGCGCGGTTCCGAGAGATCGACCGTCGTATTGATGTCCGTTCCGGCGCTCATGCCGCTAGGCCCGGAGTCGCGCCAGGGACCTCGTTCCGACCAGACCAACTTCCAGTTTCAGGTGACCAATCGCAGGCGACCCAGGTCATACCACCTCCTCAACTTGCTAGCTCGTTCACCTGTATCATTTGTGGTCATTGAATGATACACCTTGTATATGATTTCGTTCCCCGGCTCGCGCGCCCCTTGGCTGCTGTTGATCCACCAACTGCCCGCCAAGCCCGCCTATCTGCGCGTCAAAGTCTGGCGGCGGCTGCAGGCGATCGGGGCGACTCCGCTGAAGAACGCCGTTCACGCGCTACCGCTTCGCGACGACACGGCAGCTCTGTTCGACGACCTGCTGCGTGAGATCACCGAGGGCGGGGGTGAGGCCATCATTTTGGAGGCTGCGCTGGTCGGTGGCTTGGGAGACGCGGACGTGCGAGCCCTGTTCGATGCGGTTCGCGATTCCGATTACGAGGACCTCGCCCGCGAGGCGCGCACGATCGACGACGGGCAGGTCGCCCGCGAGATTGTTCGCCTGCGCGCGCGTCTGGCCGAAATCGCGGCCATCGACTATTTCGGCACCCACGGCCGGCAAGCTGCCGAAGCGGCGCTCGCAGACCTGGTGACGCGCTCGACGCGGCACCCTGACGTCAGTTCGACGTGTCAGGCGGTGATCGCGACCGCCGACCTGAGACAGCGGGTCTGGATCACCCGGCGCGGCATCCATGTCGATCGTATCGCGTCGGCCTGGCTGATCCAGCGCTTCATCGACCCCGAAGCGACTTTCAAGTTCGTCGACGGCCAAGGCTACGAGCCTGCCGCGGACGAACTCAGGTTTGACATGGCGAATGCCGAGTTCACCCACGAAGGCGAGCGCTGCACCTTCGAGACGCTGCTCGTGCGGACACAACTCGACAATGATACCGCGCTGGTCGCGATCGGCGAAATCATTCACGACCTCGACATCGCTGACAGCCGCTTCAATCGGCCGGAGACGGCCGGCCTGGGCGCCCTCATCGCCGGAATTTGCGCCCGAACGGATGATGACAACGAACGGCTGGCGGAGGGAACCGCCGCGCTTGAACAGTTTTACGCCTATTTCAGCAGAGGGCGAAAGGCGTGAACTGCGAGCTCTGCATGAAAGTTCTCGTAACAGGTTTGACCCAAGGAGGCCGAAGATTATGAACCTCGGTATTTTCTACTTTTCGCTCGCAAGCTTAGTTGTCTCACCGGGATCGGGCGTGACTCAAGATGTTCCGCCTTCCGCAACCGGCTCCGCCCTTTTGGAGCAATGCAGACGCGGGGCGCCCGAGTGCGGAGCCTATCTGCAGGGTATGCTCGATGAGTTGATCGTCCGTCGCGCCGTGTGCGGCGCCCCGAGATATGACCGTCAGCGTCTCCGCCAAGCTTATCTGCGCTGGGCCGAATCAGAGACTTATCTCAGAGACAAGCACATGGCGGCCGGAGCCAACGAGGCGTTGACTAAGGCGTGGCCTTGCGCTCGGCAGATCGATCCCAGCTCCAGCTGAGGGCCTGTTTGAGCCTGCCGACTTGGGCATGCTCGACACGGGCGTGGGCGGGATTATCGCCCTGATCTTCCTGCGGTCGGCAATCCGTGTATTGCGCGAGGCGTTGCCCGCGCGGCCGAGGGCTGGCGCGAGCTGATACACCGGTTCTGTTCGCGCCGTTAGCGGACCTTCCGAACGTCAAGAGCTGACACCAAGTAAGTTGATCAGCGCCAAGATTTCTTCTGACTACGGTTCGATCCCGCGAACGGGCGACTGAGCTTTGTCGAATAGCTCTGTCGCCCGTTCACTACTGCCAAAAACATGCCCAGCGTGGCTCGAGGCGCCCACTCGTTCTGACCGCAGGAGTCCAGTTCGTTGGCGGTGTGCAGGAAACTGCTAGCCCCTTTTGCTTGCTGGGTAACACCGGGGTAACAAACCTTGATATTTCAAGTTGTGCTGCGCTGGCGCGATTTCACCCTTGCGCGGGGCGTTCCACCCCGTTTCAGCCGTCCGTCGAGGCGCCACGCGACTCACCCTGACCGCCTCCGGCCGCGACGTCAGCTGGAGGGGGCGCCAGCTATGGACGGGAAATGTTGGCCGCGATCCTCATGGCGGTGATCGGTAAGATCGAAGACCTACACTCCAACAGGCTCAGCATCAGGGAAAGGCGCCCCATCGAAGCTCCGGATGGAAGGTGCCTAGTTTGACTGGGAACGCTTCTAAGACACCCACGGTGCTGCAATGTGCCGAGTGTCAAACTGGTTAGTTTGACAATTTTCATATTAGGACACTATGAGTGTTCAAATGCTGGGAAAGCTAAACAAGCTCGAACGTATCCTCCCGGAAGGCCTTCTGGTCGATTCCGGCTGGATGAACGAAAACGGCTATCCCAACTCGCTGAGGGCCAAATACGTCGCGTCGGGACGCCTGGAACGGACGGCGCGGCGGGTCTATCGCCGTCCACGCGGAACCCTCGACTGGCCGACAGCCGTTCTCTCGCTCCAGGCCCTCCTCGACTATTCCATTGTGATCGGAGGCCGCACCGCGCTCGAGTTGCAGGGCTATGCCCACTACCTTCCTGCCGCCCGCAAGGAAGTTCATCTCTATGGCGACGAGACCCCGCCGACCTGGCTCGCCGACCTGCCGCTGGACGTAGAGTTCAAATATCACCCGTCCCAAAGGCTCTTCCGGAACGCCCGATACTTCGAGGTCGCCCGGCTCCGCGAGGACTCCAGCGAGACCGGCCTCCTGGCGGACTGGGCCCGCGCCGCAGTGGTGGACACCCCCCTGGGCCACTGGCAATGGCCCTTGCGCCAGTCGACGCCCGAGCGCGCCATCCTCGAACTTCTGGACGAACTCCCCGATCATGAGAGCTTCGACCAAGTGGATCAGCTGATGGGCGCCCTGGCCACCCTCAGCCCGCGACGGCTGCAGCGCCTGCTCGAGGATTGCGTGAGCGTGAAGGTCAAACGCCTGTTCTTCTATTTCGCCGACCGGCACGGTCATGCGTGGCTTAAAGCCCTGGACCGCGACGCCATCGATCTGGGCAGCGGCAACCGCGTGCTCGCCAAAGGCGGCAGACTGGACCCGACCTACAAGATCACCGTGCCGAGGTCGCTCGATGCCGGTCAGTGACGTCTACGCCCGGCAGGTCCGCCTCCTCGTCCAAACCCTTCCCCTCGTGTTCCAGGAACCCTGCTTCGCCCTGAAGGGCGGCACGGCGATCAATCTGTTCGTCCGCGATCTCCCGCGACTGTCGGTGGACATCGACCTGACCTATCTGCCGGTCGAGGATCGGGACACATCGCTCGCCGCAATCGACGCGGCGCTGAGGCGGATCGCTGACGCCATCGAACACGCCCTGCCGGGCTCGGTCGTCGTGCGCGGCAAGGGTGGAGCCCAGCCCGTGATCGACAAGCTGCTCGTCCGCGCGGACGGCGCGGTGATCAAGGTGGAGGTGACGCCGGTCCTGCGCGGCGTGGTGTTCGAGCCCGAGGTCCGTCCGGTTTCAGCAGCGGTGGAAGAGCGCTTCGGCTATGCCGAGGCCCGGATGGTCTCCCACGCCGATCTCTATGCGGGAAAGATCATGGCGGCGCTGGACCGCCAGCATCCCCGCGACCTGTTCGATGTGCGCGACCTTCTGGCCAACGAGGGGATCACGCCGGCACTGCGACAGGCCTTTGTGATCTATTTGGCCAGCCACCACCGGCCCATGGCCGAGGTGCTCCGCGCCAATCCCAAGGATCTGACCCAGGAGTTCGAGCGCGGGTTCGATGGAATGACCGAAGACCCGGTGGACCTTGGCGACCTCATCGTCGCGCGCACGGCCCTGATCACCGCCATCGTCGATGACATGCCGGAGGCGCACCGCACCTTCCTGATCGGGTTCAAAGCCGGCGCGCCTGACTGGGACCTCATTGGCCTGCCCGACGCCGCCGACCTCCCCGCCGTGCGCTGGAAGCAGTTAAACCTCGACCGCCTGGAGCCCGCCCGGCGCGCGGACATGGTCGAACGGCTTCGACAGACTTGGCCGCAATCAGTCTGACAATACCGCCAGACCGCAGCATGCTCACAGACTCCGAGGTTCGGACGCTATGAGCAACTGACACAAACGGTCGTTTAGGCGTCTGCGCGTCGGGTCTAGATGGCGATTTCCGGAACGCCAGCCTGCCCTAGGAGCGCATAGAGCTCGGCTACCTTTGATCGTTGGCCACGTTGCTGGCAGAACGCAAAGATGGCCCGCTGCTTCGCTCGGGAGAGAGCGACGAAAAACGCGGCGAGGCCCTCTTTGTCGCCGGGTTTGTGCGCCCACCAAGCTTGGTCGTCGAGACCCATGAAGACGATCGTGTCGTACTCAAGCCCCTTGCTCTTATGCACGGTCATCAGAGGTATCTGATCGAGACCTTCGAAGGCATCCAAGCACTCGGACCAGGTCGATACCCCGGTAGCCGATGCCATCAGGTGCTGCAGGAGCCCTTCAACGACGATCTCGAGAAGATTGCCTGCTCCATATTCAACATAGGTTCTTTGAACGGCCGCGGGATCGAGGAAGCTCAACACGGCCTCTGCGATGTTAACCGCCGCCTCCGCCGAGGGCGCGGTTTCAGTCATGTCTTTCCTAAGCCGGGCCAGAAAACGGGACAGAGCGGCTTCAGCCCCGGCGTCCGCAGCATCGTCGCCGGGCGGGATCGCTCTCAGCGCCGAGACAGCGGCGGATAGATACTGCCAGGCCGCAGGCGAACGCTGGACAGATCCGAGCCTTAGCGCAGCGACGACGAGTCGGCAGAGGCTGTCTGATAGCAGGTCCTGAAGCGGGACTTTGCCGACAAGCGCGCTTTCGTTGCGAATACGCAAGCCGCTCGCGGCCATCGGCGCGCGGAGTTCGGTGTCAACCGCCTCCGCCTTCTGCTTGACGAGGATCGCATAGTCGCGTGGACGACGTCCTCTCCGCGTCATGTCGCTAGCCAACCACGTCGCGAGATGGCGCGTTTCTTGAGCGCATGTCGGGCTGTTCCAAATCTGGGCCACGTCGCCGTCGATAAGTTTGCCTGTCTTGGCAACGACTTGTGGCGACGATGGGTCGAGGGCGCGTGCGACGACATGCTGGATGGCGACGAGATCCGGTGAAGAACGAAAGTTGAAGAGCAGCGGCACCCGCAGAGCGTGGAAGTCTGCTTCCAATCGGGCGAAGGCGTCTGGTCTCGCGCCGGCCCAGCCCATGATCCTTTGTTTGTCGTCTCCGACGCCGGTGATTACGGCGCTGCTGCCCCTGAAGACCGAATAGAGGAAATCATACTGAGCGAAGGTGGTGTCCTGAAACTCGTCGACGAAGATGAAGGGATAGGTGGCGCGGAGTGCGTTCGCGATCTGAGGATTTGATCTCAGAAGTAGCTCGGCCATGCGGTTCAACGTGACGAAGGTGAGGTTGGATGGATCTCCCGCACCCCGTTGCTCCGACCACCACCGTGCGGTCGCAAACTCTGCCCCGGATCGCGGTTCCGGGTGAGGAACGAGCATGCGTCTGGCCCCCACCGTGCGACCCTCGAAACTCGAGGGACCGATTTCCTCGATCTCGGCCTTCCATGGCTCTGGCGCCGCAAGCCGTGCTCGAGTGAGCCAATAGTTGGTCGATTTGTAATCCCAGAAGGCAATCTCATAGGGTTTCGTAGGGCGCCATTCGGCGGGAATTGCAGTGTGAAATCTGTCGACGAGGTTTTTGGTGAAGGCGTCGAACGTGATCGACGTGAACCGATCCGAAAACTCCGCCGGGCACCGTTGTTTGACGCGGTCCGCAAGATTGCCGGCGGCATCGCCCTTGAAGGAAATGGCCAGGATCTGGAAAGGCGGGCGGCACAGGCCGGTTTCCAGCAGATAGGTCGCCTTCTGAGCCAGGAACTCTGTCTTTCCCGCCCCCGGGCCTGCGACCACGGAGGTCGATCCCGGGTGGCGGAGCGCGGTCCAGGCGGCCGGTTCGAGGGCATCGATTCCGCGCGGCCTCCAGTCGTCGGGCGCGATGAACCGTAACGTCATGATGTTGGCGATACGGTCACAGCCATGGGTCCAGCCGGCGGCGGGGGATCGAGCTGGGCCGCGACGGAGCCGAGCAAGGCCTTCAGTTCCTCTGGAGCCGCCGACGCGAGGGCCGGACTGTCGAGACCGCTCAGAACCCGAACATGCGTGCTTGGCTTGCCTCGCCCCAGAAAGAGGTAACGATACCAACGCAGCAGGCTGTCCTGGCTAAAGTCGTAGAGGGCGTGAATGCCACCGTCGCCTAACACGGCGTCGCGCGGCTCCCCGGCCGGGGATGGTCCGGAACGCCCGGGCTCTGGCGCCGAATAGGCGACTTGCATCGCCATCAGCATCGAATAGTCCAAATCCAGCGGCTCACAGAAGAAGACGTTGAACCTTCGAAGAGATCGCGCCCACGTCTGAATGCTTGTCCAGTTGGCGGCGGCGAAGGTGTCGAAGGCCGCCAGGTCCGCCGAAGGGCCCGCCGGGCTCGGGGTTTGGAAAAGTTGGTCAGGCCGAACGCCATTTTCCATTAGCTGCGCGCAAACGGTCTTGATGCGCCCCCAGCCCCCGCCCGCGCGACCGTAATCCAGATCCAGAAGAGTCGCGTGCGGAATGTCCAGATCGACAAGCAGCCGCCACAGGTGGTTGACGTGGCGGCCCCCAAGGGGAACGACCGCAACGAAAGACCGATCGATGTCTAAGCCAAGGGCCTCGGCGAGGCGCGGGAGCACCACCTCTTCGGAGGCGCCTTCGCCGAGGATCACGAAACGGGCAAAATAGAGTTCGGGGTAGGTGCGCACAGCCTCGCGAACAAACTTCGAAGCCTCGTCCGCGGTCGGAGGCAATCGGATCCCCCTCACGCGGCAGGCGCGGGTCTTCGGGTCGAGGCGGAAATGACGGACCTGCTCGGGCTTCACCCGCGCCAGAATGCTTGGCGAATGGCTCGAGAGCATAGCTTGAGCCCGTGACCCTGCGGTCAGTTCCTGGATCTGTCGGACGATACGGGAGAGGTAGAACGGCGCGAGGTTGTTTTCTGGCTCTTCGACGGCGATCAGAGTCAAGGCGGGAATGCTGATGCCGCCGGGCTGAAATCCATCAGGGCGGGGATCCGTCGCCAGGTTCGATTCTACGTCGAGCGTCGCCGCGGTCATGGCGAGGTGGAACAGGGATCGCTGGCCATCACTCAACTCATCGAGACCACGCTCGCGCCCTGCCTCGTCGGGGCGGAACAAAACCTCAGCCTTGCGGATGAACTGTTCGAATCGGAGGTCGATAGGCCGAAACACCGGCGTAGTGTCCGTGCCTGCGGTATGGACCTGCTGCCATCGTCTGGTGACTGCTGCGACCACGGCGTCTACTGCTGGCTCGCCGGAAAACGCGTTGTTCAGCGCGGAGCCCGCCGAAGCGAACGTGGTCCGCGTGCCTTCCGACCAGCTGATTGCCCGCCACAAGCGTCCACGCAAAAAGGCCGTCACCTGCGAGATGCCGTCGCGCGAGGCCGGTACATAGATGAGCTGGATTCTGGCTCTATCCTTGGGTTTCAGGTCCGAACACTCAGCGTCCGTAAAGGCGCCCATCGTCCGAACGGCGCGATAGGTGTGTTCGATTGCCCCATCGATGGAGCAGTCATCCGTCCAAATCCCCTCCATCCTCAAGCGACATTTCATTCTTCCGCTGTCGTCCGTGGCCATCTGAGAGAAGAACTCAGGAACGGCGGACGCGTCCGCAAGCGGATCGTCGAGCTCTGGAAAGGCCAAAACCGCCTCTATGGTGAACCGGCGCTCGTTGGGCGGATTCACTTCCGCAGCCGGGACATGAAAGTCTTGTCGCCGAAGCCTCCGTTGGTCCGGCGTAACACCGAAGAGCCGCTGAAGCGCAAGCATAACGGCGGTCTTCCCTGCACCGTTCACCCCGACGAAGGCGGTCAATCCTTCATCGAGATAGATCGGGATAGGGTTTGGTCCGAAGCATCGGAAGCCAGAAATTTCGAGTCGTTGGATGTGCAAGACGCCACTCCCCTGGACGCGACAAGCTGAGATGCCGCAACCTTTGCTTGCGGCCTGTTCTGACGGCCCTTGCAAGGCTCGACAAGGGGCAGCCGTGAACCATTAGCTTGGGCTTTCGGCTCTCGCGCGTCAGCTTCCGATCACCGTCGGCGGCGGATCGCCCAGACGAGTTTGGCCAGCGCCGATGCCAAGGCGGCTGCCGCCAACAAACCGCCCGGCTCGAACAGCTGAGCCATCACGAGGCCTGCGATCCTTGATCGTCGGCGCCGCTGAAATGACGGCGATCGACGATCAGAACTTTCCGGGCTCGAACAGCCGGATCGGCGTCCCGGTGTGCGATGCCGACAATCCCGACGCGGCGTGGCGACCCAGAAGAGGTATCGAGTTCGACTCCAAAGACGACGCCCAAGCCTTCGCGGCGCATGTCCTCGAGATGGC
Source organism: Brevundimonas sp. D3-1P (assembly GCF_055809335.1). Taxonomy (NCBI): domain Bacteria; kingdom Pseudomonadati; phylum Pseudomonadota; class Alphaproteobacteria; order Caulobacterales; family Caulobacteraceae; genus Brevundimonas; species Brevundimonas sp. D3-1P. Next base: position 2,634,706 of record NZ_CM147908.1, on the reverse strand, counting down.
TGAAGATCAGGCGGTAGAGTTCACGTAGTCCGCCCAGGCTCGAGCTCTTCAGCAAGGGGCCGGCGGCGAGCCGGAAGGCGAGAACTTCGATCAGCTCGAACAGGCCGCTGACCAGCGATGAAGGCTCCGGATCTCCGCCGAGCGGCGCATGAACGACCAGGTCGCATCCGGCCAAGGATCGGAGTTTGGCCTGGTTGTCGAGCGGCGACACCTTCACAATAACGATGTGGGGATAGGGGTTGTTTTCCGGCTCTGCCAGCTCCTCGGGCATCAGCGGCCGCCGGGCTGCCGTGTAATATCCTGGCTCGAAACCGAACGCCGCGCCTATCCGGTCGAGTGCTTCGGGCTGAACCTTCTCCCCGCGTTCGATCCGTTCGAGGGTGGAGAGAGAAATGCCGGCCATATCCGCGAGCGTGGACTGTTTCCACGACCGAAGTCTTCGTGTCACCGACACATTGAACGCGATGATTTCTGGTGGGACGGAAGCATCGATTCCGGGGTCTGGGGCCGGCAGGGCCACGAGGCGGTCGTAGAGCGAGGAAGTCGGCATGGCGGTATCCTTTCCCCCCCTTTCTGAGACCTGACGCGCCGCGAAAGTAGCCCCATCCATCCTTCACCATCCCCGATGAAAAGGGAGTCGTATTCGTCATTCTTAATCGCCACACCGGTCGTCGGGGTCATCTGCCTGGCGACGGCCATCGGACAACGCGCTGTCTTGTGCGGATCGCCTATGCCCGGGCTAGGTTCGCGAAGCTGGAACGAACGGGCTGGAAACATGATGGAACGAGAAGAGGCAGACCCTCGCGAGGCGCTGGCCGATGAGGGCCTGCTGTCACCACAGGTCGAGACGTGGCGACATATCTACATCGACAACTACCGTGACTGGTTCGAGCTCGCGCGCGAGCTGAACCGGTATGCCGTGAGCCTATTCCAGGATCATCAGGATGCCGGCGACGGCGGACCTGCAAATGCGGCGGCGCCGACCGCCGTCCGCGTCTACGGCCGTGCACTCAACGCCTACACGGCAAGCATCATGCTTGCCGAGCGCGCCATGACGATAGAGGCCGTGGGAGCGGTGCGCCCCATCCACGAAGCCGGGTTCTGGCTCAGCCTTCTGGCGACCAATCCGGAGAAGGCGCTCGAGGAGCTGGACATCGATCACCACAAGCACGCGGTCGATCGGGAACAGCTCCTCCGGGCGGCCTACCCAGGAAACGCCGAGCTCCATTCCGCGTCGGTGCAAAGAGAAGCGGCTCATGCCGCGCTGCTGGGCAAACGCCGACCGATCTCCATGAAGGCGTTGGCGGCGAGCCTGCCCGGAGACCCCGGCTACCTCCAGTATCGTCTCGCGAGCGGCTTCTACGGGCATCTCTCGCAAAATAGTCTGGACGCCCTGAAGCTACGGACGGGCGACAAGGGCGTCCGGCCGATACTGGGACCGTTTGAAACCGAGATTCCCAAGGCGCTTTTCTTCGCGATCGACGCCATGGCGCGCACGACGCGCTATTTTGCAGCGCTGGTGAAGGTGCGTGACGCGAACGACATCCTTTCGGCGCTGCGAACGAAGCTTACTGATCTCGGCAAGGCCGACGCCGAGGCCGGGCCCCAAGGCGGCTGACGGGCCCCGCGACGTTCCGACAAAACGGTTGCCGAAGCGAATCGGCTGCTACGATCCGTCATGGGCAAGAAGATCTCAGACAACCCGACAGCAGCCGAGATGATGCAGGCGGCTGAGGCGGCGCGTCTCATCGCGAGCCTCGGGATCGTGCCGCCGGATGGCCCTTTGGCAGACGCCGCCAAAGCGCTGGCGGACGTCGTCGACAAGGCCGGCGTCTTGACCCTGCCCGACCGCTTCAACACCGCCTTCTCGGGCGTGGGTTGGGTCACTTGCGGAAGCATGCCCACAGAGGCGATGGAATCCGCGATCGCGCTCAAGACCGCAGGCAGGGCGGTCGATGCGGAGCAGTTACTGGCCGACATCTTCGATGAGCCGACGCTGAGGTTCCTGATCATGCGCTCCCATCGCTTCCACAAGGTGTACGAGCGCAAGCCCCAACTTGAAGAGGCCAAGGCGCTGTTCCTTGAGGGCCGCTATCTCGCCGCCACGCCACTCCTGCTTATGGCCTCTGACGGACTGGCCTACGACGTCGGCGGCTTCAGCGTTTTCTCCGAGCACGCCGATCTCACGGCCTTTGATTCCATCGTCGGTCACCCGACCGGCTTGCCCGCCCTGATCGGTCTCATCAGGGCGCCACGCACCAAAACGACGGGGGACCCGATCTCAATCCCCTACCGGCACGGCATCCTGCATGGTCGTGATAGCGGCTACGGGAACCGGATCGCCTGCGCCAAGGCCTGGCACCTGTTCCAGGCCTTGGTCGATTGGGCTCAAGAGAAGGCCGCCGAGCCGGACCGGATCGCGGTCCAGAAGCGCAAGGCCTCACAGTCATTTGGCGATATTATCGACGAGGCCGTATCAAGCGCGGCGCGTCGAGACGCGGAGAAAAAGGCGCTCGACGCCTGGACGGCCCGAGACCTCCCCGGCCTGCCAGATAGTCTCGAACCCGGCTCGCCAGAGGAAGCGCTTCACGACTATCTGGTCGGCTGGGGCAGCGGCAACTTCATGCTGATGTCGAGCCGATCGATCAACCTCGTCGGCAAGAGCGCCGGAAAGCTCGCCTACGAAGCCCGTCGCGACGCGCGCGGGCTTAAGCTGACGGATTTCCGCATCCTACGGTTCGAGGACAACACCCCAAGCAGCTCGCGTGCGGAAACAATGCTTACGTTCGAAACCTCCACGGGGCGAAGGGAGATGCAGCTCTCGATCGGGGTCATGCTCGACCTCGGCAAGGACGGCATTCACCTGCGGGGCCCTCAGGCGCGCTGGCAGGTCATGGGCCACGCCCTGCATGAGGCCCGCACGCGACTGGGCGAGGCCGGTGAATCCTGAGAGGGACGCTTCTGTTCCAGCGGCCCGCGATGCGGTGACGCAAGATTACATGGGGAAGCGGAGGACTAGCAGGCGCATGGCGCTGTCAGTCCGTCGGGTCGCGGGCCCGCTGATCTTGGAGGCGATCGAACGCGTTACGGATCGCCAGAGACAGATTGATGCGCAGGCGCGTCACCGCATTGTCGCGGCCATCGAGATAGTCTCGTTCGAGGCGGCGCAGTTGGTCTGCGGCCCGCGCATCGCTAAAGACGTCGAGACTATTGAGTTCCTCATGAACCGCGACGATCTGCGCAGTCGAGCCCCGGCCGACGATGCGGAAGTCGGGGCTCGCGGGCAGTCCGCCCGAGACGGGCGAGAAGACCTTGATCGATTCCCGGCCCTTGTGCTCCGTGGTGACGAAGCTGTGGTCCGCGATGTCGATGATGAAGTCGCCGGTAAGCGCCGTCGCAAGCTGATAGAGGCCCGACCGGTTCCGGAGCCTTTCATGGAGCCAGTAGTCCTGATCCGTATCGATCGGCGCTTCGCCCGGATGATCGACCCACGGCCGATAGCCGGACCGAGGATTGAGCGGCGCGTGAATATAGGCCCCAAGGTTCGACGGCAGCTTGCCATAGCTCGCGTCGAACTGGTCCGCGAACGCGCCGGCCAGCCGGCCGGCGACCAGGAGCTCGAGACCGCTCAGGTGAAGCGCTCCGATCAGCGCGGCATGCGCCAGCCCGACGCCGTCGTAGACCCGCGCGCCCGCCTTGCCCGAAATGCTGTCCCGCGCTCTGGGCGCGAGTCCCTGATCGTGGAGCAGCGCGAAATTGCGCGGCGTAATATCCGCCGCCAACGCCACTTCGCGCGAGGTCAGTAAGTCCTGTGTCGATCTCGAAGGGCGGCCCATGTAAACTGTCACTCTCTAGAAGTTTTAACTTCCACGAAGTGGATGTTTCCGTCAAGGGCTTGCTCCCATCCCACGTGCGGGGCCAGAACTGCGGCTGTGCGCAGCGTTCAGATGTAGTGCTTGAAGGGCAAGGGCGGCAGGTTGGCGATTGGCGCGGCGGTCAGGATTTCGCCGACGTCGTCTGCAAACCTCAAGGTCACCGGCGTGCCGTCCCCGTAGATGCAGGCGTTGAAGTTTAGCTTGGTGAGACCGAGGACGTCCTGCATGACCTGGGTCAGATCCGCGTCGCCCTTGGTCACTTCGATAGACAGCGGGTTGGGCGCTTCGCGCCCGGGATAGGTCTGGAGATCGGGCACGAAGCCGACGGTCCACAAATAGCCCTTGCGCGGGCTGACCGTCAGAGCCGTTCCCCGCAGGACAGGGCTCCGTCCCTGACGGAAGAGTTTGATCTCGCGCGTCGTCTGAATCCGTACGCCGACGAGCCGTGTGTCAGGTCCCACGGCGCTGGAAAAGCCCCGCCATTCAGCCTCGTTGAAATGCTGCTTGGCGTGAATGAAGAGCTCCTTGGGCGGGCGGCCGTGCTTGGCGATGTAGGCCTCGACCACTAGGCCGGCGATCTCCTTCGCCTTTGCCTCATCGAGGTGGAACTCGGACGTCGTCAGCGAATACCAGGGGCCCACGGCGCCCTTGAACACGACGCCGTCTCCGGATCCGAGAAACATCTGGGCGCCGCAGCAGGCGTTCCCTGGCGATCCGGCGGTATCGGTCTTCTTGAAGACGAGACCGATGTAGCAGACGTCCTCTCTGACACCCGCTAATGCCCAGGGACGCCCCCCGGCCTTGAAGAAGGCTGTGGTCGACAGGTTCCAGGCGATATTGGCGGGATCCTGCAGCATCTGCGGCTTGCCGCCGAGCGCATTGACGCCCTCCGGATCGATCGTCGATTCCCGGACGATCTGAAGAACCACCTTCTGATCGAGCAGCCGCGCCTTGAGCTGGTTGTGGAAATCGACCTCGTACCGGTAGGGCTCGGCGGCGGCGTTGTCCTCTGCGAACATCGACGGCGCCTGCACAAAGCTCCTCGCCGTACGGGCGGAGAACCTCTGGCTGGTTCGGGTCCGTTCGGGCAAGGGAACGATCGACTTCGGCCGACAGAAACGGTGTACGTCGTCCGGTATCACGACAAACCAGACCGCCGGAACGCTGTCCTCCTCGCGGAGGAACTTGCGAATGGCCTGGTCGAAGAGATCGACGGTCTTGTACACGCGCTCGTGGCCGTCCGGGATCCGGACTGTGCTCGACAAGGCCGCCGCTGAAATCGAGATGGTCGCGACGGGGTTGGCGGGCCATTTGGTCTTGAAGGCTGCTTCGAAGCCCGGAAACGCAAGGTGATGCTGCTCCGCCTTGGCGGCCGGGATATATCCCGTGATCTGGGATACCCACTTCTTGTACCGCGCTATCCCTTCGTCCGTGCCGATGACGCCGACTCTCATTTCAGCGGGTTTGGCCTCGTCGATCATGGGGCCGAAAAGGAACAGACCATCCTTAGGGTCGGGCAGCATCTGGCCGTGTCCGAACTGGAGTAGCGGCTCCGTCAGGATCTGCAGGCCCTGGATCGGCTCAGTCATCTGCGGACTCCGCCAGGCCCGCGATCTCGAAGGCCTCGTCCGGTTCCACAGGCGCCTCCGGAGGCGTCTCGTCCTCATCGTCCGGGACCACGGCCCGGGATTTCACGGCGGGATCGGCGCAAGAGACCGGCGATTCAAACAGGACTGGCCGCGCATCCACGACCACCTCTGCGAAATCGCCCATCGGCAGCTTCAGACGGCCGTCCTCGTCACCGATCCAAGCCACGTAGGCAAGCATCAGGTCGCGCCATTGTCCGTTCCACCAGTTTCGGCAGAAACCGCGCCGGAGCTTGTGCATCTTCTCCACGCTGTCGAGCGGCGTCTTGCCGTCGTGCGAGAAGATGATGGCCGCCTTCATGACGAAATGGGGCGTGTCCGTCATGACGGGCTTGGCGATGAAGCCGAGGTGCCAATAGACGCCCCGCTTCTCACTCCGGCCCACCATGGCCTTGCGCCTGCGTTTGCCGGTGTGATCGACAAAATAGGCGGTATCCTTTTCGATCACGTCCTTGGTGAAGAACCATGCGACCGAGTTGTCGGCCATCTCGAACGCGGACAATCCCTTGGCCGCCATGGCGTTGTTCCAGGATTGCCGCAGGAGATTGACGACCATGCGCCGGGCGTCCGCGCGTTTGACGCCGGGCATCGCCGCCGGCATCCCGGCTAACATGTCTTCCAGCGGCAAGGTGTAGCGACGCTCGATGACCTGTTCCGGCAGCGCGAGCTTCAGGTCCACTTCCGTGCCGAACGTCCCCACCAGCCTGAAGTATTTGAACCAGGGGAGACGGGTTCCGGACATGACGCCCGAGACCGCCGTCTCGGCGACGCCGAGCGAGAAAAGGGACACTTTGGGAGGCAGCGCGGCAATCGGGAGCCAGTTCGAGTACAGCTGCTCGGGCTCGATCCGGGGCATTTGATCGGCGTCGGACCGTCGGAGGCACCAGGCTGCGACGTCAGCCGGAGCGATTGCACCCTTCGGCACGCCGTCACGCTCAAGGACCTGAAAGACTCTCGCCAGGGCGGGAGCCCACCCGGCCTTGAAGTCGATGACGTTCTTGCGGGCGATATTGGCTTTGAAGTCCGAAAAGGGGACATCGTCCACCCTGACCGGCAGGAGGAAATTGGCGATCTTGTCGCTGCGCTCCACCGTGACGGCGAGGTGGATTTCGTCTTTCACGCCCTCCTTGTTCAAGGCGGCGGCGGAAACGACGAGGATGAATTTCGCCGTGTGATGGCGAATGGCGTCTTCGATGTCGTCCCAGAACAGCTCACCACCGATCAACTTGGTGACATCCGACCAGACTTCATAACCGGCGCTGGCGAGTTGAACGCCGAGCCATCGGACGAAATCGTTCTCCTCCGGATTGGCATGGCTGATGAAGACGAGGCGACGGCCGAGTCCGGCGGGCGTTTGAGGCGATGGCGAGGTCACGGATGATGGAATCACTCAGGAACCATAGCGTGATTTCCAAAACTCTTCCTGTTTTGTTCCGCCGCGCTGTTTGTTGATCCGTCGCACGCTTCGCCGTCGCGATCTCGCTAGAGGTTGTAGACGGCCTTGAGCCGCGCGACGAGTCGCCCCGCGTCAGGCGGCGTGAGTTTCAGCGCCTACGGATCAAAGGTTTTGTCCGCCTCGACCGCTTCGACAAAGGCCCGCAGATCGGCGGCGATCCCGTCCGGGAGCGCCAGGGTCATCGTCGGCCCCAAGAGCTGAAGGAGCTTGAACACATCGTTGCGATGCTTGGTGACATTCCGGCTATCGACCTGCTGGCCGTCCGCCCGGTCGCGCGCCAGGTTGTTGTAGGCGAACGCCTTGAAGGGAATGAGGGTCTGGACGTCGATGACAGGGACGCCGTCCATCTCTGTCGTTCCGTCCTTGAGCAACGCGTAATAGGCGTCGTCGAGCAGCATGGCTGACAGGCTCTCGACCGTCCCGTCCAGCGGTATGGGCGTGAGGCGCGCGCCCTCCGGCACGGTGATGACATCGGGCAGCCGCGAGAACAGCTCGATCATCGCCGGATAGGTCTTGTCGGAGGGATGGGTGAACCGGAAGAAATTCCTCGCGCCGTCGCTGCGTTCGCGGGTCTGGTAGCCGCCGGCGTCGATGAAGGCCCAGAAAGATCGGACGAACTCCGGCTTCAGGGCCTCGAGACAGAGGACCAGGTCGAGGTCCTTGGTCGGTCGGAACGGCAGACCGGCGCCGGTCATGTGAATCTCGGCCGCTGCGCCGCCGATCAATGTGTACTGGTCCTCGAAGCCCGCGAAGGCCGCCTTGAACACATCAATGCCTACGACCATCCGAAGGGCTCCATGAGGGTGTCGACGGCCTGATCGAGGCGTTCGTCATGACGATCCTCCAGGCTCAGATACAGGGAGAGGCGATCCACGACGGGTCCGTGATGGCAAAGCAGACGGGGATCGTAAGACCAGGTTTCGATGCGGATGGCTTCCGGGTCCCGATCGTCGGCCGGCTGAAGGTCGTGCTGGTAGACCAGCCCCTTCCACTGACGTGCGGAGACCGCCCGGACTTCATGAACGGGAGGACCGAGGAGGGTGTACTCCGACAAAGCGGATTCCCCGGCCAGCGGCAGTGCCTGGGCCTCAGGAAACGGCCTGACCAAGCGACGGGCACGGACGGGCGACTGAAGCAAGTCACGGACCGCCCGCCAGAGGTCGTCGCCCTCCTGCTTGAAAGCGATGCGACGCTCCCGGCCGCGAACATCGATGCCGAGAATGCCGTGCCGCTGCAGTTCATCAACCACCCGCCCAGTGCTCATGGCGGAATATTGAAACCGCTCGGCCAGGGACTTGGGCGTCTGGCCATCGAGGTCCTCACGAAGCAACGAGGCCAGGACCACGACCTGGGCGGCCGGCGTCAACTGCTCCACGGCCGGCCGGACCTCTGACCGGAAATACTCGCGCAGATCAGCGCCGAGCTCGGGCAGGAACAGCTGATTGCCGGGAACGATGAAGTTGACGCCCTGCTGGATAAGACGCTGTCGGTTGGCCGAGCTCAGGGCGTCCGTGAGGAAGACGACCATGAACGCGTCCGATGTCGAGCGGGCGGTCTGGATATGTTTGGCGATCGTGGCCGGGGTTTCCGCGTCCTGGCCGGGCGTGGCGAGAATGAGCAGCTTTCGTCCAAACAGGCTCGTTTCGGCCAGACGATAGCGATCCGTCAGGAAGAACGGCAGGAGGCCCACGTCGGCCTCCTTGAACGTCAATCGGATGTCGAACAGCTGCGTGACGTAGGCCGCCGCATCGTCGAAGAGACGGCCCAGACTCCCAAAAGATGTCGCGTTCGATAACATTGGACTGCACGATAACACTGGCAATGTTACCATTCAATCTAATGTTATTATTGTTGTCGTGGCGGCGTTTCAGCCACCGGTCCGCCGCCAATCGCCAACGTCAGGCTCGGGGCTCCATTGGAAGAAGGTCCGCGTCACGTTCGAGGTCTTCGCGCCTGAGCCGACGCCCCTCCAGGAGCAGCCAGTCGAGTCGTTCCCGGAGTTGATCGTCAGAAAAGCCGGGCGCCCAGGCGAGCGGCCTCAGTTCGATGAGCGCCTCCTCCTGGCCCATCCGGAACTCCCCCGTCAGGGTGGTCAGTTCGATGGTCAGGCTGATGCTCTGGGACCGATGCCGGTTGTAGTCGTCGATCAGCCCCAGATACTCATAGTTCTGATCTGCGCGCGCTCGCGCAGCGGGGATGTCGACGTCGTGTTTTCGGTTGGGCGCGATATCGGTCACGAGATCACGAAGATCGGAGACGCTCAGCGCATTCTCCGAATACGAGGCGTCGATCGATCGCAGGTCCGTCACGACCTGGCGGCAGTCCTGACAGATGTATACGACCCGATAGGATCGGAACGCCCCCATCCAGCTCTCATCCCCGACACGCCAGAACAAGGCCTGGGGATCGCGCTCGGCCGTGAAAACCATGTGACGATGCAGGCTTCCCGTCCATTTGCCCTTTCCCGAAAGTCGGAGCGCCTCGCTCCGATCGCGCCGGCAGACTTCGCACCGCCAGTCCGGGACGACCCGCCGCCAGGGTGTCTCGACGCCTTGGGAGGTCCTGAAGGCCGCGAGGTCTTCCAGGCTCGGTCTTCGCGAGGCGGTCCGCTTGAGACGGGGCGAAACGCCAAAGCCGTCGTGACGCACCGAGCGTTCCGAAACGATGCCGGGTATCCGATAAAGGCTTTCTGCATCGTGGCCCTGCTGCGATGCGAGGCGGGGCACGATCGACGTCAGGACGTGTGGGCTCCAGAACTGCGGTGGATTGCCCTGGATGCGATGGCCTCCCGCTTTCAGACGCCCCGCTAGTATGTCGAGAAAGGCGAGCCGGTCCGCAACGTCGCGCTCGACCTCGTTCCAGACGTCACGGACCGCCTCATCGTCGATCCCATGCATCCGGTTGGGCTTCACCCGGATGAAGCGCATGATCTCGCGGGGCGAGAAGCTGAAATAGCTGGGGATCAGGTCGCCGAGCCGGCCCTTGGCCTTCCCCTCGGCCGTATTGCAATCGTTGCAGATCAGGGTGGTGAAGAACCGCATGGTGAGGTCCTTGCAGGCGTCGACGCCGCGCCGAAGGTCCCGGCTTTCCGGGGTCCGGTCCTCCGTGTTCACGAGCGGGCGGAGCATCTTTTTGGCGTGATCGCGCAGGTGGTCGTGATGCCATTCCAGCTGGCACAGAAGGACACCGTTATCGCTGACCCGCGCGATCTCGGGCTTGCGGCGCTGACAGGCCTCGCAGACCCAGTCACGCCGGACCTCGGCCCAATTGCTGTTCAGATTGAGCTTCTGAGCCCCGAGGCTGTGCATCAAGGCCTTGGTCTGCCGGCTCCAGGCGCCGTCTGCCTGGGGCAGCAGGGACTCAAGGTCCTCGTCGGACACCGCTCTGAGGTCGGGCATGACGAGAGAGAAGGAGGCGGTCATCGAGGAATCCGGATGTTCAGGAAGAACTGCTTCGAGTGTGCGCCAGATTCGGACGTCCGCTCGCCTTCAACTCTGGGATCTCCAACTTCGAAGCTCAGGCGCGGCCTGCCGGGGCGCCGCCCGACTCCGCCAAGGGCAGCTCCACCGCGTAGCACCAGTAGATCAACAGGGCCGCGGTCAGCGCCTTGTCATCCAGTCCCGACGGAAGGGTCGTTCCTGCACGCTCGCCGGCGATTTCATTGACCTGGATCACTGAAAGCGCCTGCGTCAGGCGAGAGCCCAGAACCCGGCCGGCCTCCGGCGAAACCCGCTTCCAGCGTTTGAGGCGGACGCGATCCTGAATCGCGGCGTCGGCTGCGGGTTCCGATGCCGGGGCATAGGCGACGTCGCGCCACGGAGCGAAATACTGCGCCTCCGGCCAGAGCAGCCGAGACTGGTCGCTCCACGAAATGACGACCGGCCTTCTCTGTTCGGGTCGCGACATCGCGCTTTCGCAGAACGTCCTCAGAAGCTCGAATTTGTCCATATCGGTCTCACCAGGCCCTGAAGGACGACGCCGTCATCCCTGTCTGAGGTTCGGCGCCGGAAGGTCGTTGAGCTCACAAATCAGGGCCCGACAGCGATCGAATATTATCGCTGCCAGGTTCGGCGGATAGACGTGCTCGCTCCCGTGGGCGATTTCGTTGCGAATGTGGACGAGCAACTGGTGATCGTCGCCCCACTGACTTTTCTGCGGCGGCGATAAAATGTTCCGATCAACCGCATAGCCCAGGCGCCTTGCGAGGCCGGGCATCGTCTTGGCGTCAGCGCCCAGTCGGGTCTTCAGCGCGAACTCGAGACTGGCCAGGGCCTGGCCGGCGGCGACCACCATCAGTTCATAGTCGAGCCAGCCATAGATCAAGGCGTTCAACGCGCGCGCGTAGATTCTGACCACGACGTCCGGCGCGCCCGCAGGCAGCTCCAGATCGGCGACCATGTCGTAGTGGTCGCGGAAGCTCAACGGGCGCAGGCCGTCGACCGGGTCCTCCGTCATCACGATCCGGTATCGGGCGTCGGGCTCCAGGGCCTCAGCGTAAGTCTTCATTCGCGCCTGTCCCTTGGCAATGACGCCGCTGTCCGGCTTTGTAGGTCAATGGGCAAGTATGATCCGCTTCGGGACTATCTCCGCAAACTGAAGACCGATGAAGTCGAGCTCTCTTTCGCCGAGATGGAGCGAAAGATCGGCTATATGCTGCCCAAGAGCGCCAGCCTGCCGCAGTGGTGGGCGAACACAACCGACCCGGCCGCGACCCACGTTCAACGCAAGGCCTGGGGCGACGCCGGCTTCGACGCCTTTCTGATCGCCGGCGCCGACCGCGTCCGTTTCAAGCGGGTCCAATCGACCCGGTCCGCCCCCTAGCCTCCGAAGTCGAACGCAGCCTGGTTTTCGGGAACACCAGATTTCCGTTTCCGACGGCTCCTGACGGGCTGATCCGAACCGGTCGCAACCTCAGGCGCCGGTGACCTAGGCGGCTCTTCCAGGGTTCTCCTGACTGGCGGTTTGACCGGCTCCGGCGCCGCCACTATGGCCCGGGGCTCCGGCAAACGCTTTGGTGTCCTCGCCCGTCGCCACGCCAGCAGCTCGCTCTGCCACCATCCGACCCGGTTTTGCGAGACCTGGACGCAGGCCGGGAAATCTCCGGTCTTCTGCATGCGCCAGACCGTCGTCCGGCTCAGACCGCAGATCACCTTCACCTGCGACCAGGGGAGAATCCGGTCTTCCAACGCGTCGAACGGAGGCGGCTCGCTCACACTGTCCATGACACCGCCTCGTCTGCCCGGCGCTCCAGAACCTCGGCCAGCAATCGGGCGTCTCGTGCCGCATCCACCGTATCTCGAACATCCCAGGTGCGAAGAACGTCCTTCAGGGCGAAGCTGACCGCCGGGTCGATCAGCAGGTCGGCGACGCTGGGCGCCCACTCCGTTCTGAAGCCTTCCAATCCCGCCTCAGCCATGACGCCGACCCCTGGCCGCAGGCGGGGCAGACGCGCGAAGGTCGCTGACCTGGTTCAAGGCCCAGGCGCGAAGCACGCCGCGCGGATAGTAGGGCCTGTGCCGAATGTGTAGACAGGGGGGGCCGTTGCCTCCGGTGGACCACAGCCGGGCGAGGGTCTCCGGCTTCATGCGGATGCCGAACTGGATCAGAAAGGCGGACGCTTCCTTGCGGGTCAGCAGATCCTCATCAGCGGCGTCAGTCACCGCCGCCACCGGTTCTGTCGCGGGGATCATCGATCAGTCTCCGGGGCCCGGCACTCCCGGGAATTGCGGGCGCCCCTCCCGGCCGAGAGCGCGAGGTAGCAATCAACGGCTGCGGCCACATAGGCTTGCGTCTCCGCTATGTTCGGTATGCGCCCGAGTCTGGCGACACGATCCGGCCCCGAGTTATATGCCGCGAACGCCAGCCGAACGTCGCCGAAGCGCAGCAGCTGCCGGGCCAGATAGTCCGCCCCGCCGTTGAGGTTCTCGATCGGATCGAAACGGTCTCTGACCGCGAGATCCGCCGCCGTTCCAGGCATCAACTGCGTCAGGCCACCGGCGCCGACCGGAGACACGGCATCGACCCGGTATGCGGATTCCACGATCACCAGGGCATGGAGCATCTTGGGGTCGATCCCATGGCGCTCGGCGGCGGCAGCGATCGCGTCCATGAAGGGTTGGGACAGGGGCGGCAGTCTAGGCGTGAGGTCGACGACGCCCGCCACGTCCGACACAGGCTGCGCGGTGGGACGGCCGAACAGATCGCCACCGGCGTTGCGCCAGTCGACCGTTTGAGCGGCGGCGTTACCCGCTGCAAGCGCCAGGGCCAGAGCGGCCAAGAAGGGTCTCACCATGTCAGGGTCTCCCGAAACACCCCCTCCAGATCCCGGGTCCGGACGGGTCCAAAATAACGACTGTCGAAACTTCCCGGCGTATCGCCGAGCAGGAAGAGCTCGTCCGGCGCGAGCCGGCGGCACCCGGTCCAGGCGGGCAGAGCCGTGCCACGACGATCACGATCCAGAACGTGAGCCACGCGGCCGGGCATTCGAACCGCACTTCCCTGCCGGCAGACGGGATCGCCGCCGACGGCCGCGACCCGTTTGATCAAAAGGACCTCGTCCGGCATGCCGAGCGCGCCCAGGTAGCGCCGGGCGATCGGGGGTTGGGGCAGAGCGACCATCGCGCCCGTCTCCGGCGCGCCGCGCGGATGTCGCAGATACAGGCCACGGGGTACGCTGGGGCTCTCGTTGACCAAAGCCAGGGCTGGCGTCTGCTCAGCAATCAGGGAGCCCAGGGTGAGGAAGAAGACGGTGACGCCGAGCACGGCCCAGCGGTTTCCAGTATCGAGAGGGGTCCAGGTCATGGCCGGTAAGGCTCCAGGATCAGGTCACGGGTGATCATCACGCGGACCGGCGCGCCGGCGCGCAGACGGATCGACGGCCGGACGTCCAGCTCCCGGTCCACGAGCCGCCCCCCGACCTGGGAGCCCTCGATGGCGGCGGCGTCCCCGGCGTCGCCGAGCAGGCCGCCCGAACCCTCGCCATCTCCGTCACGGGCGATTTGGCCGAGGGTGGTGATCGCGCCGGCGAACAGGGTTCCGACCAGCAAGGGGAACAGCCGCCGATCGACATGGCCGCGCACGCCCACGGCGCCTTGCGCATCAACGCCGGGCTCGCCGGTCAGCACCAAGCTCTTGCCGTTGGGCAGGATCAGCCGGTCCCAGGTCAGGAAGGCGCGTCGGTCGCCATAGGCGCTTTCGCCCTCATGACGGCCGATAAGCCGGGTCCCCTGGGGCAGGACGAGATGGCGGCCGCTGACGGTGTCATAGACATTCTGCGACACCGTCGCGACGACCGGCCCGGCGCGCGCGGTGTCCACCCCGGTCAACAGGACCGCAGGAATGATCGCGCCAGCCTTCAGCTCATAGGGCGACAGCGGCGCCGTCAGGGTGTGGCCATTATAGGTGGCGCCGACGTCCGCAGCGTCCGCACGAGCGCCGGCCGTCGCTGGACCCGCCCCGGCATGCGCGGCAGGACCGGCCCCGGTTGACGCCCCCTCGAAGAACAGGCCCGATCGCGCCGCCTGTTCGCCCGGACTTGGCCCGGTCGCCCGGTTCGTCCGCGATGGCGCATAACCGGCGCTATACCGGGCCGGCGCGGGCGGCGGCGGGGGATCACCAGGCTCAGCCGTCTCGGGCTCGGCCCCATGGCGCGGCTCGGGCAGCCGGTCATAGGTCGCGGGTTGGTCGGTGACAGCTTCGGAGGGTCGAACGGAGCCCCGGGCCTGCTCTTCCCGACCCTCGACAGCGCGGAGCCGGGCGCTGTCGCGCAGTTCCGGCTGGACGACGAAGGCCCAGGCCAGGGAGCCGGAGACGAGGATCACGCCGCCGATCACGATCGTCTGGACGACCGACTTGCGCAGCCGGGTGACCGGCGGACGCGGAGCCCGCATCGATAGGCCAGGCGGCGGCGCCTTGGCCTTGCTGGTCAGGTCGGGTCTGACCTCAGGGCCGACGCCGGACCCTGCCGAAGAAGCGACATCGTCGGGATTGTGGGGGGTATCCTGGAACGAGCTCATCGGGCGGCTCCCTCGAGGCGGCGGATACGAACGATCTGGGGGCGACGATCGCCGAGCCTGAGCTCGGCGCGATCGAAGACGCGATCGACGATGAACAGACCTCCGGCCTGGCGGTAGTTGACCATCTGGGTCTCGCCGTCGGCGGCGATCACGAACAGGGCCGGCGCCTCGTCGATCTGAAGATCGGGGTCGAAAGCGATGAAGGTGCGCTGCCCGTCGTTGAAGACCGAGGCCGGCGTCCACCGTGCACGGCGCCCTTGCGGCTCTATCCGATAGCGGGCGTCGATAGGCCCCTCCGGCATCGCCACCGGGTCCGACACGCGGATTTCCGCCGCCTCGGCGATCGGCGCCATGGCCGGGGGATCCATCGCCCCGGTGTCCCAGGCGACCGCCGCGTTGAACCCTGAGGCGTCACCGCTCTTCAGGTCGATGAAATAGACCCGCCGGTTGGTGGTCAGGACCAGGTTGGTCTCGAGTCCTCGTTGCAGCGGCTTGAGGAGGACGTGGGTTCGCTGACCTGCGCCCTCCCCGGACGTGGTCTCCCCGATCTGCCAGCGGACGGTGTCGCCGGCTGCCTTGGAGACCAGGATCTCGCCGGCCCCCAGGGTCAGGGTGGTGACCCGCAGAGGCGCCGTCCAGACCTCGAACACCCGACCCGGAGACCAGGCGAACACCTGGACCCCGCCGACGAAGGCGTCCGAACGGGACGGGGCCCGGGCGTCCAGATTGGCGGCGACGATGGCGCGGCGGCCGGTCATCCCCGTCGCTGGCGCCACGGCGGTCGGCTGGGCTTCATAGGGCGTGCCGACGGGAACGGCGGGCGCCAGGGTCGCATCGGCGACCAGCGCATCATCGACTTGTACCGTCGATTGCGGCAGGGCTCCGGCTTCGGCGATGACGGCAGCCTCGGCCTCCACGACAGGCAGGGGCGACATCGGCGGCGGCCCGGATGTTCGGCCGAACACGGCGCAGCCGGACAGGCTGAGGCCCAGGCCGGCCAGGATCAGGAAGCGTCGGGGGTCCATGATACGTCCTCGATTTTCAGTCCAAGGGGGTTCTTCATCAGCTCGGCCTCGGTGCGGGGCGGCTGGGTCGTTGTGGTGATCAGGGCGCGCCAGCGCTCGACGCCGGCCTGCTGGCCGTTGACGAAACGGGTCTCGCGCCATTGCAAATCGTAGGTCCGCTCGGTGCGCCGCACGACGTTGAGCACTTCGACGTTGACGGCTTCGCGTCCGACCTCGGCGAAGGGGTCGTGGCTCTGCGCCCAGGCGTTAAGGAAGCTCGCCGCCTTGGGCATCATCAGGTCATAGGCCCGAAGCCAGTTCTGCCGGATCACGATCGGGTCGATCGACTTGGAGCGGACGTCACGCACCCAGCCGGCCAGCGCGTGTCCGATCTGGGCTTCGGTCGGTTCGTAGCGGCCGCCGATCGCTGTGATCCTCTGGGTCTGTCCGAGATCGGAGACCTCGACCACGAAGGGTTTGACGACGGCCCTGTCGGCCTGCACCCACCAGCCCGCTCCGAGGAAACCGGCGAGGACGAGATTGGCCACCGCGATACGGCGCCAGTTCCGGGCATGGGCCAGGGACAGCCCCATCCGGTCGTCCCAGATCTGGCCGGCGCGCTGATAGGGGGTCGTCTCGGGCGCCGAGGCCAAGGCGCGTTTGGGACGAAAGAAGGGGTGCATGGTCAGGACTCCTCGGTTCTCAGGTTGGGAGACAGGACGCCGCTGGTTTCGCCGGCAGGCATGAGCCCTCGCCCGGCATTGGCGACGAAGAAGGCTTGCAGTGCCTGGGCGCGGGCCGGCGGTCTCGATCCGCCTGACGAGGTCGATCCTAAGGCCGTCCGATGGAAATCGGACCGGGCGGCCTGGGCCTCCGCCGCGATCTTTTCGGCGGGCCTGCCGGGCCGCGCCACGGCACCGGCGCCGTCATTGGCCGCGCCGCCGGATCCCGACGCTTCTCCCGAAGGCGATCCCGACGTTTGGCGAGGTTGCCAGGCGACCGCAGGTTCGGAGACGCCGTTGGAGGGAAATGTCGGCGCGGCGGACATCGCCCCGCCCGACGGCCGACGCGGGCCGGACGGCGACGGATTGTCATTGGAGGGTTTGGGAGGCGTGGACGGCGGAGGCGACATCGGCGGGGTCGGAGACCGGCCGCCGCCTGCCCCGGCCGCAGCCCGGGCCGGGCCAGACATCTTCGCTGCGCCGCCTGCGACCGCCGTGCCCGCACCCGCGATCCCGGCTCCGGCCAGGGCGGCGCTGCCGCCGACGGCGATTCCGGCCGTGATGGCGGCCCCGGCGCCCAGGGCCGGCCCGCCCGTCACCAGGGCCGAGGCCAGATTGGGGATGAACATCGCCAGCATGGCCAGAAGGATCGAGGCGACGAGGATGCTCAACGCCTCGTAGATGTCGGGATTGGCCGAGGGCTGGAGCTGGTCGAAGACGGTCCTGGCCCCGGAGATGACGATGGCCAGGGCCAGCACCTTGAGTCCGGACGAGACGACGTATCCAAGGGGCCGCTCCGCCAGGAAGGCGGACTTGTTCCAGATGCCGAAGGGCAGGAGGATGAAGCCGCCCAGGGTGACGATCTTGAACTCGAGCAGGGCCACGATGATCTGCAGCGCCAGCACGGCGAAGGCCAGCATGATGCCGATCATGGCCAGGCCCAGGATCAGGGCGTCGGCCATGTTGCCGACCACGTCGAGCGGATTGTCGACGGGCGCAGGCGTCTCGCCGAGCGCCTTCACGATCTCCCAACCCTGGGCCAGGATGGCTCCGGGATTGAGAAAGTCGGCCCGGCTGAGCGATCCGCCCCCGGCCGTCAGACCCAGTTCAATGAACCCGGCGTAGATCGTCTCGGACAGCTGTTGCCAGTCGTTGATCAGCCAAGCGAAGGCTCCGATCAGCAGCACCTTTCCAAAGCCGGAGGCCAGCACTTCGCGATTGGAAGACATCGCCCACTGGATCCCGGTCAGGGCGACGACCAGGACAATCAGGAGCCCGAAGACGCCGTTGACCGCGCCCTGCAGGGCGTCGAACCCGGCCGAGATGGTGTTGGAGAACACCACCATCAGCTCATTGGGGGTTTCCACTCCGACCGACATCGCTTGCGCTCCTCAGTCCCGCGCGTGCGACAGGGGATCGAAGGTCGGTGCGGCGGGCGTTCCGGCCGAGCCCGCCCAGCGGCGGCGACGGGCCTCGTCCCCCGAGGCCTGGGTCGCGGCGTCGCGCGCCGTCGCCTCGGCCAGAAGCCGGGACTGGGCGAGCATGATGGTGCGCAAGGCCGCCAGATCCTCGGCAAGGACGGCCAGCATCTGGTTGGAGGACTGGATCGCGGCGGTCTGGCCTGAAGCGGCCTCGCTGGCCGAGAGGGCGCCCGTCAGCCGCTGATTGCGTCCCTGTCCAAGACGTTCGAGCTCGGCTGCCGTGCGAGCCACATCCTCGGCCGTTCGCCGGGCGTTGGCGGTCCGGGCCTGCCCCTGCTCCAGAAGACGCAGCATGTCCGAACCGGACAGGTCATCGGGATAGAGGCTCTGGAACTGCTGCTCCAGGCCGCTGACCGAGCTGGCGATCCCGCGCGCCGTACGGGCCAGTTCGGCCATGTCGCGCAACGACTGGCTGTTGCCGGTCAGGTGGCTGTAAGGCGAGGCCGCAAGGCTCTTGGCCTCGTTGGCCAGGCTCTCCAGCTGACGCGCCGCCTGAAGCGCATTTTCGATGTGATTGCGGGGGTCGAAGACGACCTGTTGTGCAGGCGCCGGGGTCGCGGTCGCCAGTAGGCTGACGGCGACGAGGCCAGCGGCCAAGATCTGGACCGGCCTATTCGGCCGCGAGCGGTCGGGCGAAGGCGTCGAAAACAGCATCAACATTGTGCACTCCCTTGGCTGTGAGAAATTCCCGCGCGAATCCGGCCTCTCCGGAGGCTGCGAGGATGTCGTCGATGAGGGTCTGGTCTTCCGGTGCGCTGGCTCCGCACAAGGCGAGGGCCACGCCGGTCAGGCGCAGATCGAACAGGCGTCGGCCGCGCGGCTGGCGCCAGTAATAGGCCCGCTTGGGCGTGGCGAAAGCGATCAGCTCGAGCTGGCGCCGGTTCAGGCCGAACCCCTGATAGAGGCGCGCCGAAGACGGTTCGAGCGCGCGGGGGTTGGGCAGGAAGACCTGAGTCGGGCAGCTCTCGATCAGACTGCTCGCGATCGGCGAGGCGGCCACGTCGTCCAGACTCTGGGTCGCGAACACGACGGCGACCCGCTTCTTGCGCAGCGTCTTGAGCCACTCCCTGATCTTGGCGGCAAAGGCCGTCTCGCCGAGGAAGAGCCAGGCCTCGTCGAGCACCAGCAGTGTGGGTCGACCGTCGAAGCTGCGCTCCAGATGATGGAAGAGCGCCGAAAGGACCGGCGCCACGGCCGAGGGCGTGGCCATCAGGCTTTCCAGCTCGAAGGTGTCGAACCGACTGGGAACCAGCACCTCGCCCTCTCCATCGAGCAGGGCGCCGTGTGGACCTTTGAGCGTCAGGGGCTCAAGCGCCGCCGCGACCGCCTTGTCCTGCACCAGGGCGCAGAAGAGCGTCAGCGTGCGCTGCGCCACGGGGGCGTCGGCCAGGGCCGCGAGCGCCGCCCAGATCTCTTCACGGATCCTTGGCACAGGCTCCAGCCCCGCGAGCCGGACGGTCTCTGCGATCCATTCCGACGCCCAGGCCCGTTCGATCTCCTGGTCGATGCGCGCCAGGGGCTGCAGCGAGAACCGCGCGCCGGGCTCCAGCGCCCTCCAACGGCCGCCCGCAGCGAGTGTCGCGGCCCGCGCCGATCGGCCCTTGTCGAAGAAGACCACCCGGGCGTCCGGATAACGGAACCACTGCAGGGCCAGAAAGGAGAGCAGCGCGCTCTTGCCCGAGCCCGTTGGCCCGACGACCATCGCGTGGCCGACATCGCCGACATGGAGCACCAGACGGAAGGGGGTCGACCCTGTCGTCCGGGCCGTCGCCAGTGGTGGGCCGTCCAGGTTGAGGTCCATGGAAGGACCGGCCCAGACCGCCGACACCGGCAGCAGATCGGCCAGATTCAGGGTCGAGACGAGCGGTCGGCGGACGTCGGCATAGGGCTCGCCCGGCAGTGAGCCAAGCCAGGCCTCTACGGCATTGAGGTCCTCGATCCGGGCCAGCAGCCCCTGAGCGTTCAACGCGGCCTCGATGGCCCGCGCCTTGGCGGCGGCGCCGGCCTCCGTCGCGTCAAGCACGGTCACCGTCAGGGTCAGATAGCCGAAAGCGCAGGCCTCGGCCCCCAGGGCGGCCAGAGCGCCGTCGCACTCCTCGGTCTTGGAGGCCGCGTCGGTATCGAGGAGCGGCACCTCCTCCTTGGTGATGGCCTCCCGGAGAAGAACACCGACGCCCTTGCGCTTGGCGAACCAGCGCTTCCTCAGCTTGACGATCTCACGCTCGGCCTCCGGCTTGTCGAGACCGATCCAGCGGGCCGTCCAGCGATATGGAAACGGCAGGGCGCCGAGCGCATCGAGCAAGCCGGGCCGGGTCACCGACGGCAGGCCGCGCACGGACACGACCTTGAGCCAGCGATCGCCGAGGCATGGGGCGATCCCGCCGGAGAGGTCGGCGTCCGCCAGCCAGGCGTCCAGATACATCGGCGAATCCGGCGCGGCGACCGGGAAGGTCCTCGGCGACACGCAGTCGTGCAACCAGGTCAGCAGTTCGGTGTCGTCGAGCGGATCGATCTCGGGCAGGGCGTCCGACAGGAGGTCGAGCGTGGTCGCCGCCTCACGGGTGAAGACCGCCACGGCCTGGCGCCAGTCCGCGCCGCCCTTGGCCAGGCCGTGAAACAGCCAGCGCTCCATTCTCCGCGTCTCGTCGGCCGGCGGCAGCCAGGTCAGGGCCAGGCGAAAATCCGTCTCGAAGGCCGGGTCGCCAGCCTCGAAGCGGCTCCGACGTTCCTCGTCGAGAAGCCAGGCGACATCCAGGTCGAACGCGCTCTCCGGATAGGGGGCGGCCTCACGGCGGCGCGCCTCCATATGCAGGCACCAGCCCGTCCCGAGACGCTTCAGCGCATTGTTCAGACGCGCCCGGACGGCCATCAGCTCGTCTTCGGTCGAGGATTCCAGGTCCGGTCCCCGGAACCGGAAGCCCGTGGTGAAGGAGCCGTCCTTGTTGAGGATCACGCCCGGCGCGACCAGGGCGGCCCAGGGCAGATGGTCGGCCAGAGCCGCCGGGCGTCTGCGATGTTCTTCGAGAAAGCGCATCCCACCCTCACGCGTCCAGATGGCCAGGCAGGGCGAGGTGTCTCCGCAGCACGTCGAAGAACCGGCGGTCTGCCCTGGCGGCCCAAAGGCCGATGGCATGGGCGACGGCCCACCACAGAAGGCCGAGCCACCAGATTCGCAGGGCCAGGCCGAGCACCACCGCAATCGTCCCCATGGCGATGGCGTAGTCCCGAGGCATCCCCGCCATGAGGACCGGCTCGGTCAGGGCCTGGGCGACCGGAAGATCCCAGCCCTCCGGTCGGCCGTCTTGGAGGGAGCCGGCCATCATCCGATCTCCGCACCGCCGGCGAAACCGAAGAAGTCGAGGAAGAAGGTCGAGGCCGCGAAGGCGATGCAAAGGCCGAACATGATGCCCAGACCGCGCCGCATCGAGGATCCGTTCTCGCTCATCGCGATCCCGGCGCCGAAGACGACCACCGCAACGACCGCTGCGGCCTGGACCACGGGCCCGGTGATGGACTGGACCACCTGCTGGAGCGGTCCTTCCCAGGGCATCCCCGAACCTCCGGCCAGGGCCGGCCCGGCCATCATCAGGCCACACGTCATCATTGCGCCGAACAGGCGGCGCCCAAGTCTTCCACGCATGTCTTGCTTCCTGTGTTCAGCGCGTCTCAGCGCGATGCACCACATTGCAAGCAAATAGATCCACAGGTTGTCAACTCTTTGGATCTATTATTTTACGAGACTTGCAGACGACTGTAAAACAACTTGAAAAGACTCAAAATACGACTTGTGATGACTTGCGGTCCGAAAGTCGCCCCGACTTCGATGGCGACTTCCCACGACTTGCGTTTCGTGCCCGACAGCGCTCGTTGCCAAACGACGCCGCCTCAATTTCAGGTGAAAGATTGGCCTCAGGCCAAGCCGCTGATCGCCTCGCCGTCGTGACCCAAGGCTCGGCACTGACCGCAGCCTGGACCTTCCGTCCGGTGTCGGTCCGCCGGATGTGGCCATCCAATCGATCGTCGATGATGGTGCGGCGAGGCATCCAGGAGAAAGTTTTAGCCGCCCGCCTCCCCGAAAGGCCCTTTCGGGGTGAGCCAGCGGCAGCTTGAATCGAGAGGTCTGAGACGCGGCTGAGGTCTGAAATGCGCGCCACAAGCAGCTATTCGGGTCACCGCGAAAATTTGACGTTGCACTAGGACAGGGGTCCGGGGCTTAACTTTCCGGTATTGAACCCCCCGCCCCCCTTCAGGCGGGGGGTTCTATAGCGATTGCGGAGAGATCCGAGGTGATCTCGACCGGAACCCCGGCGGCCTTCCGTTCGGAATAGCGGTCCACGAGCTGGACGGCGTGGGGCCGGACCAGAATGGTGAAGCGCACCAGTTCCTCCATCACATCAACGATGCGCTCGTAGTAGGCCGAGGGCTTCATCCGGCCGGCCTCGTCGAACTCCTGGAAGGCCTTGGCCACGCTCGACTGGTTGGGGATGGTGATCATCCGCATCCAGCGGCCCAGAAGGCGCAGGGTGTTGACGGCGTTGAAGCTCTGGGACCCGCCAGACACCTGCATGACCGCGAGCGTCCGGCCTTGGGTCGGGCGCATGCCGCCCAAGCTCAACGGCAAGTGATCGATCTGCAGCTTCATTACCCCCGACACCTGGCCGTGCCGTTCCGGACTGCACCAGACCATTCCTTCCGACCAGAAGGCGTGCTCGCGCAACTCGCGCACCGCCGGGTGGTCGTCGTCGCCGGGCGCACCCGGCAGGGGCAGATCCGAAGGGTCGAAGATGCGGGTCTCGCACCCCATCCGCTGCAGCAGGCGGGCGGCTTCCTCGACACAGAGCCGCGAATACGACCGCTCGCGCAGCGATCCGTACAAGAGCAGGATCCGCGGCGCGGGATCGGTCGGACCCAGTCCCCGGGCAGGATCGGCGAACAGATAGGCCGCGTCCAGAGCCGGCAGGTGATCCGGATCCGGCAGCGAACGCAGGCGGGCGAAGGTCATCAGAGGTCCTTGGTCAGATAGGCGGCCGACGCCGGGCAGACGTCCACGAACTCGCGGGTTCGCCGGATCACGGGCGGTGCAGACGCCCGATCGGCGACGACGAAGCCGTGCCGGATGAAGAAGCGCTCGGCCGTCGTGGTGAGCAGGTGCAGACGTGCAGCGCCCAAGTCGCCGGCGGCGGTCTCGGCGGCGGCCAGCACCCGACTTCCCACGCCGCGGGCCTTCTGGTCGGCAATTACGACCAGGGAGCGCAGCAGCAGGTCGCGCCCCTCCCCTTCCAGCCCGACGAAGCCGATGACTGCGCCGTAGTGATCGGCGCTGAAGTAGCGACCGGCGCCGGGC
Organism: Brevundimonas sp. D3-1P; assembly: GCF_055809335.1. Lineage (NCBI taxonomy): Bacteria > Pseudomonadati > Pseudomonadota > Alphaproteobacteria > Caulobacterales > Caulobacteraceae > Brevundimonas > Brevundimonas sp. D3-1P. Next base: position 2,611,163 of record NZ_CM147908.1, on the reverse strand, counting down.
TCGGGCAGACCTGCGTCGCGCAGGGTCGCGATAAGACCGGCGTCATCCGCATCCAGGAGATGCAGGACGACCATCAGGCGGCGTCCGCCGGCGGGGCGGTATCCGGGAACCAGCGGCGACCCATCCACAGCGCGACGGACACCAGCAGGATCAGCACCGGCACCTCGACCAGGGGACCGATGACGGCCGCGAAGGCGACGGGCGAGGTCAAGCCGAAGGCCGCGATGGCCACCGCGATGGCCAGCTCGAAATTGTTCGAGGCCGCGGTGAAGGCCAGGGCGGTGGTGCGCGGATAGTCGGCCTCGATCAGCTTGCCCATGAGGAAGCTGACCACGAACATGACGAGGAAATAGATCGTCAGCGGTATGGCGATGCGCAGGGCGTCCAGCGGCAGGGCCACAACCTCCCCGCCCTTGAGGCTGAACATGACCACGATGGTGAACAGCAGGGCGATCAGGGTGATCGGTCCGATGCGCGGCAGGAAGCGCCGCTCGTACCAGTCGGCGCCGCGGCGGGCGATCAGGCTGCGACGGGTCAGGAAGCCGGCCAGGAAGGGAAGACCGAGGTAGACGAGCACCGCCCCGGCGATGGTCCAGACGCTGACGTCCACCACGCTGCCCTGCAGGCCGAAAAGAGGCGGCAGGACGGTGAGGAATATCCAGGCGTACAGGCTGAAGAACAGGATCTGGAAGATCGAATTGAAGGCGACGAGCCCCGCGACATACTGGTTGTCGCCGCGCGCTAGCTGGTTCCAGACCAGCACCATGGCGATGCAACGGGCCAGCCCGATCAGGATGACGCCAGTCATGTAGTCCGGCTGATCGCGCAGGAAGATCACCGCCAGGGCGAACATGAGGACCGGGCCCAGCACCCAGTTCTGGAACAGGGACAGGGCCAGCACCCGCTTGTCGGCGAAGACGCGCGGAAGTTCCTCGTACCGGACCTTGGCCAGCGGCGGGTACATCATAAGGATCAGGCCGATGGCGATCGGGATGTTGGTCGAGCCGATCGAGAGGCTGTCGACCCAGGTCGGCAGGCCCGGCGCCAAGGTTCCCAGAGCCACGCCCAGGCCCATGGCCACGAAGATCCACAGCGTCAGCCAGCGGTCGAGAAAGGACAGGCGACGCGGCGCATCGTCCGCCACGGGGGTGTCAATCACCGCTGCACCCGCTGGCCAGAGGCGTCGATGACCACCTCGCCGTCCTCCTTGGTGAAAGGCTTGAGATCATCGGCAGGCAGGAGGTCCAGAACGGCTTCGGACGGTCGGCACAGGGCAACACCGAGCGGACTGACGACGATCGGCCGATTGAGCAGGATCGGATGGGCCGCGATCGCATCGAGCAACTGATCGTCCGTCAGGCCCGGGTCCCCGAGGCCCAGTTCGGCGAAGGGGGTGCCCTTTTCGCGCAACAGATCGCGCAGCGGCTTGCCGGCCCGTTCGGCCAGCCAGGCGACCATGGTCCGCGACGGCGGCGTCTTCAGATACTCGACGACATGCGGCTCGGTGCCGACGTGGCGGATGAGCTCCAGCGCGTTGCGCGACGTCCCGCAGGCTGGGTTGTGATAGATGATGACGTCCATCGGGATCCTCAGGGGCAGCAGGGTGCGAGTTCAGCCAGCAAGGGCTCGCAGAGGTCCGCCCTGCCCCCGCAGCAGTCCTTGAGCAGGAACAGGACCAGGTCTCTGAACCGGTCCAGGTCGGCCCGGTAGATGATCGACCGGCTGCGCCGTTCCGACTTGATCAGCCCCGCACGGGTCAGGACGCCCAAGTGCGCCGACAGGGTGTTGGCCGGCACGGCCAAAGTCTGGGCGATCTCGCCGGCCGGCGCCCCCCCGGTTCGTGACGCACCAGAAGGCGGAAGGTTTCCAGCCGGGTCGATTGGGCGAGGGCGGCAAGCGCCAGGATTGCATCTTCTGATTCCATATTTCCAGATTAACGGAATTATTAATCGAAGCAATCACTACCGAGTTCCAGACGACAGTCTGAAGCGTCAGCCGATCAGTCAGCCAAGTCGTCAGCGAGAGGAATAATAGCCGAGCCCAGCGGCCACGTCAGCCCAACGTCGCTTCGAGGTGGCGTCAAGCTTGTCCAGCCAGGAGCTCACGCCGGTCCGCAATTCCGATGCCTTCACGACTACCGCGGGCCAAACCGACTGTCCGGCCTCGTCACGCAGTTCGAACCGGACCGTGGGATCCGGCAAGGTCAAATCGAAGTCAACGACGCCGAAATTGACGTCGTTGGAGAACGCCTGGCGCACTCGCATGACCGGGCGGCCCGTCAGGTAGAGGTCGACGGTATCCTGAGCCAGCGGCGAACTGACTAATTCGTACAGATCGTAGCCGCCGCGGTCCGACCAGGGCAGGCAGTTCATCTCGCCGAAATGCGTATCGCCCGAGAGCAGCAGGACGCCGGGGATCCTCTCGGCCATGATGTGTTCGAAGATGGCGTCCCGCTCATGGGTGAACGAGGACCAGGAATCCGCACCCTCGGCCTTGCCGTCATTCCAGCCGGAACCGGAGATCAACACCTTGAATGGCGCACGGCTAGCGCTGAGCCCGGCCATCAGCCAGTCGCGCTGCTGCTCGCCCAGCATGGTCTTGCCGGCGACGTTCGGGCCCATGTTCGGGTCGCGGTGGTAGCGGACGTCGAGGAAGAAGAAATCGACACCACCCTGCGACCAGCGGAAGAAGGCGCCTGCCGTTCCAGGCAGGCCGGCGGACGGGTTGGGCCAATACCGTGCGAACGTCTCCAGGGCGGCGACCTTGCCGGGATGCCGACGATCCTGGTCGTTCAGCCCATAGTCGTGGTCGTCCCAGATGCAGAACTGAGGCGTGGTCGCCATGAAGCGCCGGATCTCAGGCAGATCGCGCTGGCGGCGATATTCCTCGGCGAGGATCTCCGGGTCCAGGCTGTCGGCATAGACCGCGTCTCCGGCCCAGACAAAGAGGTCGGGTCGGGCAGTCTCGACTGCGCGCCAGATCGGCTGGACAGGATAGCGGGCGCGGCGGGCGCAGGATCCGAAAGCCAGCCTGAACCGGGCCGCCTGTTCGGGCGCCGCCGTCAATGTCCAAGGCTCCAGTCCCTGGTCGTCCGGATTGGGTTTGCCATCGACAATGACGCGGTAGGCGTAGGTACGGCCAGGCTCCAGCCCTTCAAGCTGATGAACCTGGATGAAGTCCTCCACGACATCGGCGGCCAGGACCGGGCTGCGACGTGGGTCCGGGAACTGGGGATCGACGTCGTATTCGATGCAGATAGGCCAAGGGCCGCTGGCCCGCGTCCAGACGACAGCCTCCTCGCCGCGCGCCCAACCCAGGACAGGCCCCTGCATCAGGCGTTTGATGCCGACCCAGTCGAGATTGGACTGGGCCGCCGCGACGGGGGGCGCGAGGGCGAGGAGGCTCGCGCCCATCAGGGTTCGGCGGTTCAGTGCAGGCATAAGGCGTCCTGTCGCGCGGAGGTGGGTCCGCGCCGCCGCCCGTGATCAGGGCGGCGGCGCGGATTGTGGTCAGAAGGCGTAGCGCAATCCGACGCCATACGTCGCCGGTGCGCCGACCAGACGCGATGCGCCGTTCAACTCCGGGAAATAGACCTCGTCGGTGATGTTGCGGCCGTAAGCGTAGACCGCCCAGTCGGCCGTCGACGCCAGCTCGACCCGTGCGTTCACCAGTGTATAGGCCCCCGCCGTATTGCCGGGGATGGCGTTCAGACGGTTGGACTCCTCGCCGTGGTGCGAGACGCCCAGGCGCGAGTTGATCCTCCAGCCGTTCGACAGGGTCAAGCCGTGGTTGAACGACAAGGTGGCGGTCACGTCCGGGGCGCCCGGCAAGGGGTCGCCCACCGTGGCCAAGACATCGGCCACACGCGCCGAACTGAACGAGATGATCTCGGAGTCCAGGAAGGCTGCCGATAGATCGACATCCAGGGTCTGGGTGTCGGTCTCGAACAGCACCGCATTAATGGCGAAATCGATGCCCGAGGTCTCGGCCTCGCCGACGTTGGCCCGGCCGTTTGTGTCGTTGGCCAGACGGGTCGTGGCCTGGAGTTCCTCGAACTCATAGGCGAAGGCGTCCAGCGACACGCGCAAGCGGCCGGTGGTCCAGCGCAGACCGGCCTCATAGGCGGTGACCGTCTCGGACTCGAACGGCAGGGTCTCGGCCTGAGTGAAGATCGAAGTGCCGTCGAAGCCGCCGGCCCGATACCCGGTGCCGGCCGAGATGAAGACGTTGAGGTTCGAGGTGACGTCGTACTTGGCCGTGATCCGGCCCGAGACGTTGTCGTCCTCGAACTCGCGATCCCAGATGAAGGGGTTGGTGGTGGCGAAGGTGGTGGTGAAGGTCGAGATCCCCCACGGGTTGAGGTCGTCGTTGCGGCCGCTGAACGTCGATTCATCCCGGGTGTAGCGTAGGCCGCCGGACAGTTGCAGCCGGTCGGTGACGTGGAAGTCGATCTGGCCGAACGCGGCGACGCTGTCGCGGGTCTGCTTGTGCAGGTTGTCGTACATCGTTCGCGCCGTGTAGCTGGTCCAGCGGGTGTCGAAGTCGATCTCGTCGGAGACGAGGAACCCGCCGACGATCCAGTCGAACCGCCCGCCTGTATCGTCGCCCAGCCGGACCTCCAACGAGGCCTGGCTCAGCTCTTCATCGGCGTCGAAGCGGGACGCGGGATAGGGCGAGCCGTCGCCGTTGCCTTGGACCGATCGCGTGGTGGCTTGGGCGCCCGCAACGATCGTGAGGTTGAGGTTATCGCCGAGCTCATGCTCCAGGGTCGCCGACAGACCGTAGATGTCGATGTCCTGCGTTGGATATTCGGCCGAATAGAACTCGTAGGGGTCATCGTTCTCGCCGGCGTTGGCGATGTTGGTGTCGAGCGCTGCCGAGATCCGGTCGTACTGGCGCGTCTCGCCACGATCCCGACTGCCGAACAGTTTGATGGTCAGATCCGTCTGGGGCGCGAGTTCGATCGCCACCGTCGCACGACCAGCGACGAGGTCCTTGTCGCCGAAGCCTTCGCGACGGCCGGGATCGAGGATCGGCGGCATCTGGTTCTGCACCACCCCGCCGACCGAGAGGCGGAAGCCCGCAAGATCGCCGGCCCCGGCGCCGTCCATGAAGCCGCCGCCCTGCTCAGCCAGGATCGCCACCCGCACGCCGACCCTTTCCGTCACCGGGCCGCCGAAGGCGGTTTCGAAGGCGGTGTAGTCATAGCTGCCGTACTCGACCCGGGCGCCTCCCTCCCGCACGTCGGTCGGACCGCGGGTGATGGCGTTAATGACGCCGGCCGTGGTGTTGCGGCCATACAGAGTGCCTTGAGGCCCCTTCAGGACTTCCACGCGCTCCAGGTCGAACAGAGGCATGCCCAGATAGGCGTTGGAGGTCTGGTAGACGCCGTCGATGTGCAGGGCGACCGAGGGGTTGCCGTTCGGCTTATAGTCATCGGCGCCGCCGATGCCGCGGATGGAGATCAGGCCGTAGTTCGTTCCGCCAAAGGCGTAGTTGACCGAGACGCCCGGAACCTCGTCGACCAGGCCGGTGACGCTGTCGATGCCGCGCCGTGCGGCGTCATCGCCATCGATGACCGTCACCGCCAGAGGCACGTCTTGGATGCGTTGCTCGCGCTTCTGCGCCGTGACGATCACATCGTCGAGTTGGGCCGCGTCGCTCGTCTCGATTCCGCCCGCCGAAACAGAAAAGGTGCGCTCGCCCACCGGCGTCGCGACCAGGCCGGATCCGGCGAGGATCTGGACGAGAGCTTGGGACGGCGACATCAATCCCGAGACTCGGTTTGCGCGCTTTCCACGAACCAGTTCAGGCGCGAACAGCACCTGAACGTCGGCGGTGCGCGCAAAGCTCGTCAGGGCTGTTTCAAGCGGCTGGCTTTCGATTGAGAAGGCGACCGGCTGATTGGCGGCTGTCTGGGCCATGGCGGGCGCCGAGACACCGAGCGCGGCGACGGCGACACAGGCGAGGAGGCCGCGCCTGAGGGCGCCGGCGAGCGGAGTGGTGTTGGTCATTGTAGCCCCATGAGATGCAGTGCCGGACGTGCGCCGGCTCACTCCCAGGAACGGAAGGCACTGCCCTGATCCCCACCCCGTCTTGGAAATTTCATCGAAGCGTCGCCGTTCAGTCAGAGGCGTCGATCCGCCATGTTCCGTCCGGGGTCTGAACAACGTCTAGATCGAAACCGCTGGCCAGACCCTGGGCGAACTCCCGCCCTCCGTCGTAGCGGAAAGACCCGGAAATCCGCACCTTGCCGGCCCTGTCGTCGCCGATCACCAGATGATCGGAGGAGTAGCGATTGAAGGTCTCGACCACCTCGCTCAAGGGCTTATCGCGAACGACCAAACGCCCCAGGCGCCATGCCGTGGCGCTCTCGACGTCGACAGAAGCAATGCGCAATTCGGCGCCCTCTCCGGTGCCCCGCTGTCCGGCCGCGAGATTGGCCACTATGCGGGAGCCGTTGCGCCGGTCGGCGACCGTCAGGGCTCCCTCCTCCACGACGATGTCCGGCCCCTCGTCCAACAGGCTGACCTGGAACCGGCTGGCCCCGGCGCTCATCGCCCGATCCCCCGCGATTACCGTCAACGGACGATCGCCATCGGCGAGGACATTGAAGTAGGCCTGCCCTTCCTCGAGGCGAACGCGACGGCGATCAGAGGCATAGTCGAGCCGCAGACGGGTCAGGGGCGCCAAGGTCACCTCCGATCCGTCTGGCAGGGGCGCGGTCAATCTCTGCCCCGCCCCGGTGACGATCAGGGCACTCGCTGGGGACGACGCGGACAGGACCCAGACACCGGCCCCCGCCGCAGCGACGGCACCTCCGGTCAGGCCGAACAGGGCTCGCCTGCGCGTCACGGCGCAGGATTCAGATTTCAACGCCCTCGCGCGAAGGGCCAGAACATCCGGCGCGCCCGCTTCAACGCCCAGCGCGCCCCAGGCGACCTGGCACTGGCGATACGCCTGCCTGTTGTCAGGGTCCGCCTCGATCCAGGCGCGAAAACCCTCTTCGTCGGCCTGGCCGGGTCGCGCACCGCTGTTCATCCGCGCGAACCAGAAGGCGGCGGGGTCGTCATGGTCATCGTTGTCGGGGGTCGGCGAGGCGGGAGACATCAATCGGAAATCTTTCCCAGGTCCTGTCGCAGCGCCGACATCGAGCGCACCATATGCTTCTCTACCGCGCTCACGGAAATCCCCAGCCTTTCGGCGATCTGGGCGTAGGTCAGGTTTTCAAACCGGCGCAGGATAACGATCGTCCGGGCGCGGGGCGGCAGGGCGTCGAGGGCGGCCAGCATCCGTGTCAGCCTCTGACGGCCGGCGACGATACGCTCAGCGCCCGGCTCTTCGCTCTCGGCAGACAGGGTATTGATATCGACATGTCGCCCTCCTCCGCGCGAAAGCTCATAGCGTCCTCGGTCGCGCGCAACGTTGGCGGCGGCTTCGAAGACATAGCCATCGACGTTGTCCAGGGTCAGGAGATCGGCCCGGCGCAGCAGACGCACGAACAGATCCTGGACCATTTCCTCGGCGTCCGTTCGGGAGCCGGATCGTCGTGAGAAGAAGTTGAGCAAGGGCAGACGCAGTCGCCGAACGAGGGCCGCGAAGTCGTCCGCCCTATCGATCTCTCTGGATCGACCATCCTTGTTCTCGACCTGCTCGAACACCTGGACCATGGCCAGCTGATGCCGGAGATGAGTCACGGTGAAATGTCGTTCTCGCGACAATCCCATAACGGCGTCATCGACGACGGCTTCGGGCCATTGAATGGGGTTTGATCAGATTGCGCGGTTGATCCCGCAATCCCGGCAGGATCTCCTCGCCGCAGCTTGGTTCAAGCGTCGGTGTCGCCACCCAGTCGAGGCATAATGCGGATGTAGACCAGTTCTGCCAGCAGCTCGATCAAGGTTTGGGTGACGATGATGGCGGGGACCAGGGGGATGGCCCCGGGCACGACGAGCGCCAGCGGCAAGACCACCAGCGAGTTGCGGGTGCCTGCGCAAAAGGCGACCGCTCGACCGGCCTCGGGGGTCAAGCGCGCGAGACGCGCCACCACCCAGCCAATCAGCGGAGCCAGCACGGCAAAGGCGATGTAGACCGGAACCACACTCAGGGTTCTGTCTAGAGTTTGCCCGAGTTGCGGCACGACGGCGGCGACCACGATGAACAGAACGAGTGCTGTCGCCGGCACCGGCGCGAGGCCCAGCCCCGACGAGACCCGCTCGCCCGTCGCACTCCGCGCGGCCCAGGCCTGAACCAGAGCCGCCAGGACGAAAGGTATGACGATCAGCCAGATGAAAGCATGGACGAACGGGCCGGGCTGGACGTAGGCCGCCGCCTCGGCCCCTAGGAACAAGCGCAGATAGATCGGCAGCAGTACCATCTGCGCGATCAGCAGAACCGGTGTCGAAGCCAGCAGCAGCCGGGCGTCTGCCTTCCCCAGATGGGCAAACGTCACGACGTAGTCGATGCACGGGCAGAGCAGCACCATCAGCACGCCAAGACGGATCAGAGGATCGGCCGGCAGAAATTGGATCAGGCCCAGGACCAGCAGGGGCACGGCGATGAAGTTGACGGCCAGCAAGGCGCCCATGAACCGCAGTTCGCGAAGCGCACGGCCGAGCGCCGCGACCGGCACCTGAAGGAAGGTGACGAACAGCATCAGGGCCAGCGCCGGATTGATTGCGCCTTCCAGGGCCTCGGTGCCCGGGATCAGCAGGCCGGCCGCTACGGCTGCCAGTACGGCGGCGAAATAGATCCAGACCTGGCGCGTTTCCAGTGTTTCGCGGAGTTCGGCAGTCGTCATGTTAGATCCTTGGTCTTTCGCGTCGCCACGATGAAACCGAACGCCAGCGCAGCGATGGCCAGGAGTTGGGCGAGGACACCTTCAAGGGTCGGATAGAAGCCTAGCCAGTCGACACGCGGCAAGGCCAATGGATGCAGGCTGATCAGCCCGGCTTCCTGCAAGGCCGCTACGCCCTTGCCGGCGAGAACCACCGCGAGGGCCGCCATCAGGATGGCGCTGTACTGGAAGAATTTCGCGATCGGCAGGCTGCGGCTGAGGCGCAGCATGACCCAGGTCACGACAACGAGAACCATGGCCGCAGCGCCGATGCCGGCCAGCATCGCTGCACCGCCGCCCTGGGTCCAGAGGGCGGTCAGGAAGAGGATTGTCTCGAACACTTCGCGGTAGACCACGATGAAGGCAAGCAGGAACAAGAACCAGGCCGACTTCTTCGACAGGGCCGTCGACAGCTTCTCTCGGATGTAGACCTGCCAGGCGTCGGCCTGCGCCTTGCCGTGCATCCAAAGGCCCACTGAGATCAGCACCACCGAGGCGATCAGCGAGCCGAACCCCTCGGTTAGCTCGCGGCTGGCGCCGCTGATGGTGATCAGATAGGTCGCCGCCGCCCAGGTCAGTCCGCCGGCGAGCAGCGCCGCCACCCAGCCGCCATGCACATAGGGAAGCACATCGGTGCGCTCCGCCTTGCGGAGAAAGGCGATCATCGCCACCACGATCAGCAAGGCTTCCAGACCCTCGCGCAGGAGGACCGCGAACGCGCCCACGAAGCTCGACGCGTTGCTGGCCTGATCGGGTGCAAGGGCGCGAGCGGCCTCGGCGAACAATCCGTCCAGTGTCTCGATCTCGCCTCGCACTTCGGCGACGGGCGCGTTTCGGCTGATCGCGCCGCGCACCTGGCCCATGGCCGTTTCGATGCGCAGCATGAGGGCGTTGTTGCGCGCCGTCAGCGATGGTTCGACCGGCTCGAAGCCGTCGAGATAGGCGGCGAGCGCGAGATCCGTCGCCTTGCGTTTGTCGCCCGCCTCATAGGCCGCCAGACTTTCGCGGAGCTTCTGGCGTGCGATGTCGAGCGAGCCCGTGGTCTGTTGGACGACGGCCTCGGGATGCCGCCTCAGATAAGCGGTCAGGGCGTCAGCCTTGGACGGCCCCACGGCGACGGTCAGGGCGGCCGGCGTGATCTGCGACAGCGCCTTCAGGTCAGGAAAGCGGGCGCGCACCGCCGCATCCTCGTTCCAGAGCTTCTCGCCAACGGCGGCCTGCTCCTCAGTGAAGGCGAAGCGTCCGACGTAGAAGGCCAGGTCCCACTGCTCGTCGGTCGACAGATGGGCGAAGCTCGCCATCGCCGTGCCGTCCAGACCCTGATTGATGACCTGATACAGGCCGAACGCACTGCGTTGCCGCGCGCGATCGACATCTGCGAAGGCGATGGCCGGCGGGTCGAGATCGGCCGCCAAAGGCCCATCGCCGCCGCCAGTCTCTCCGTGGCAAGCGGCGCAGTTTTGCGCATAGAGCGCCGCCCCACGGGGAAGATCCGGCGTCCGGACGGGCGCCAGGGGCGTGGGATAGGCAACAAGCAACTCAGCCGCCAAAGCATGCGCCTGACCGGCCACGGCCGTGGGATCTTGCTTGGCTATGATCGCCGCTTCGAGGGCTCGGGCCTTGCTGACCAGACCCGGCTGGGCCGGATGGACCGGGAGGGCTGCGATCCGTTCACGCACCTGGGCCGCAAACTCATTCATTTCCGCGTATTCGGGCGGGCTGATGATCTGGCCGTTCTGGACCGCGCCGCTGTAGTCCACCGCGAGATAGTCGAGAAGACGCCACGCCGTCTGTGACGACGCGCCCTCTTGGGCGGAGGCGATCGGCGGAGCCGCTCCGACCAGACCGAGAGCGAGCAACCCGAATGCCAAGGCGCGGAGACGGTTCTTAAGAGCGGTTATCATTCGCAATTGTTTAGGCCTTGTCGCATTCACAGCCAAGCCACTCCCGCGATGCTCAGGCCTTTTCTTTGCAGCCGCAGGACCCGTCCACGCTGCAGGATGGGGCCGGGCGCTTGGGCCGCATCAGCAAAAGAGCGGCGCCCAGAACGATCAGCATCAGCGCCCCGCAGGCGATCGCATCCCAGCTCTGGGTCAGGGCGACGCCTGCGGCGGCTAGGGTCGCACCGCCCATTACTAGCGCCGCGATGGGCACGGCGCAGCAGGCCGCGCAGGCGCCCGCCAGACCGAGAACGACCCAAGGCGGTCTGATCTTCTTCTTCGGTGTCGTTTCGAGGGTCATCGCAGCATCGCCATCAGCGCGGGTTCGATCCGGGGCCAGACGAGGGCCAGGGCGAGCATGAGAGTTGAAAGAGCCATCATGATTACGGTCGATCGCGCCAGCGGATGACCGCGGCGGAAAGTCCGCCACGCCAACCAACCCCAAGCAGCGAGCACGATCATGAAGGCGACGCCCGTGATCCACATATTGGCTCCCGCGAACCAGGCCAGGACGGCGCCTGAGGCGCCCAGAGCCAGCACCGGGAAGGCCAGCGGCACGACGCAGCAGGCCGCACATCCGAGAACGGCGCCCGTAGTCGCGACGATGGAGCCGACGCCGACCGCCTTCTGGTTCGGGTCGCCCTTGGCGGGCTCGGCGTTCAACGGCGCGCCGGGGGTCAGAGAGGTCATGATCAGCAGCATCCACGGGTTTGGGCCTGGGTCGACGGACCCGAGGCGATAAAGTCTTCGAACAGGGTGTCGGCGGCGAGACGGGCGTCTTCCGGCGCCGTGACCACGAGACGGACGGACCCCAGCCGCGGCTCGATCTCAAACGTCAGGAAGGAGCAGCAGGCGGTTTCCTTACGGACGAGTTCTTCGACATCCCCGTCAGCAGGCCCTTGGAATGGGTCTGCAGGAAGGGGGCGTCGGGCGTCCAGTGCAGGGTGATGTCCGCGTGGCACAGCGCCGCCAGTTCCGCCGCCTCGGCCCGGGCGCTGCGCCGGATCGAGAAGGTCTTTTCCTCGCGAACATCGAGGCTGATGGCGGTCAGTTCCGCCAGCAGTCCCATCTTCTCGCCGTGAGCAAGCCCATGCACCCAGCTGATCACCGTCTTGCCGGACGCTTCCCAGGCCGTACGGCGATCTTCGAGCCGGCGACGCACGTCCCCGTCGAGGGTCTCAATGACCCGGTCATTGGCCGGATTGAACCCACAGGCCGTGATGGCCAGGGCTGAGTCCACGCGCCCGATGTGGGCGCGCCGGACGAGGACGATGAACAGCCGGGCGATCAAGGCCGTCAGCGCCGCCCCGGGATCGTCGGCCAAGGCGCGGATCAGGCCGCGCGTCGCTACATCGGTCCGCACGGCGTGAAGGGCGTGGTTGACGCCATCGGTCTCCGGCTCCGGAGCCTCGACTTCCGGCGGGACATAGGCCAGTGGCGCCGAGGTCCGACGCGCGGCCTCCGGCGCGGCGTCCTCATCCTCTTCGTCGATCTCGGGTTCCTCGAGCGTGTAGCAGCGGACTTCGACGCCTGCCTCCGCGGCCGGCCACAGGACCAGCGTCGTCACGACCCGGCCCCCGCATCCAGTCTGGTCTGATGCGATCTTGGCGTGGATCATATCGACGATCGCCAGATCGGCGACGTCGGGGTGCTCGACGTCCGCCAGGGCGATTCGCGCCTTCTCTGTCCGATCGTTGAACACCTCCCGCTGCGCCCGGTAGCGCGCCATCTCTTCGGCGGGGAGTGAACCGCCATACACATAACCGAGCGCCTCAAGATCATCGGGAAGCTCTGGCTCCGGGCCAGCGGTCACGTGAACCGAGATCCCTTCGGCCTCGAACACGGCCGCGATCCCGCGTGCGCGACGGGTCCACACGGCGGTCAGAATGTCCGGGTCGAGCAGAACAGGCGGCAGTTCGCCGAACAGGTCGGTCTCGGTGCGGCCTCCGGCGTCGGCATAGGCCCGAGGATCGACCAGGGCGCAGCGGCGATCGCGCGTGGTGACCCGGCTGTCGTCGAGACGTTCGCTGACCCGCCATTCCTGGAACCCATGGCCGTCCAAGGTCATCTGGGCGAGATCCTCCTGCTCCTGGCGATCCGGCAGCCGTGCCAGCAACCGGGTCTGGCGAAGGGTGATGCGGCCCGCCTTCAGCGCCACCAGAGCGGCGGGCGCGACGCCGGACAGGGCCGCCAATCGCTTGATCTCGATCTCGTCGTAACCGAGTGCCCGCGCCATGGCCGTGATCGTCAGCTTCGACTTCAGCATCCGGCCGATGGCCGCGATGACATCGGCCACATGGACCGGAACGGCGGTGTTGGTCAGCAGCACCGCCGCCGCCTGGCGAGCCGGATCGGTCTCGACATAGGTGCGGACCGGATAGTCCTCGTCGATGTCGCCGGCCTCGAGCAGGATCGCCAGGGCCAGGCGGCGCCGGCGGCCGTCGAGGGCCATGAAGGCCTGCTCCTTCTTGCCGCGGCCCGGGCGAACGGTGACGGGCTGAAGCTGTCCGGCCGCCTTCAGGGTGGCGGCCAGGGTCGGAATGTCCTCGTCCGGCGGTTCGCCATAGCGCAGGTTCTCTCGCGCGATGCCGAGATCGCCGAGACGGACGATGCGTTCCACGGGCGTGAAGATGACGGCCGGGGTCGTGGTTTCTGGAGCCGGGGTTGTGGGGGTGATGGCGGGAACGAGGGCGGTCATGAGGTCTCTCCTGCCGGGCGACGGAGTCCATCCCCGCCGCTCCGGCGCCCCTCAGCCCCCTCGCTCCTTCCTTTGCGATGCCGCCGCGACCGCGACCTCGTTCCAGTCGCCGAACGGCGGCTCGGGCCATGATACCTCTACCTCAAGACCGTCATGGACCAGGCGGCGGCGCAGCCGGGCCGCCGCAGCCTCACCGGCCTCCCCCCGGTCGGCGGCGATCAGGACCCTGCGCACGCAGGCGGGCGGGCACCAGACGGCGAGGTTGTTGGCGGCCATTAGGGCCCAGCCGGGAAGACCGAACCGGTCCATGGCCGATAGGGTCGTGACCACGCCTTCGCCGACCAGCATGTATTCGGCGGCAGGCGAGAGGCGAACGGCTGCGCCGGGGGGCACCTGACCCACGGTCTTGCGAGCCAGGCGCAAGCCGGCAGCGAGCAGCCCATTGGTCTCGAGATAGGTCAGTTCGACGGCCGTCAGACGATCGTCGGCGTCGCTGATCCGGGCGATCAGAGCCGGACGCATGCGTCCGCCGGTCCGATAGACCGACAGTGGCGCGGAGGAATGCAGGCGGAGATTGGAAGCGGCGGCTCCGGCCGAGACCACGCGGCGCCGCAGATAGAGACCCGCCGGACCATGGGGGGGTCGCTCTGTCGTCGCGGTCCACAGACGCGATGCAGTCTCGATACGAAGGCGACGATCCGGCCTGGGCGCAGAGGACCGCCCACGCCCGCCGCCGGTGAGCCGGCCGGCGTCGTCGATGAAGCCTCGAACGCGAAGGTCATCCCGGGCGGCTCGCCAGTCGGCGCCGCCAAACCCGTGGACGATGACCCGATCATCGGCCAGCATCAGCGAAACCGATCGGTCCGCCGCGCTATGGCCGGGTGCGGGGATGCTGGCGCGTGAGCCCCCGGCGTAAAGGTCGCCGCCCAGGGCGGCGACGATGGCGTGAAGAGTCATGGCGACCTCAGATCAGCCCGAGCTGTCTGAAGCTCGTGGTGCCTTGGCGGCCGATGACGAGATGGTCGTGAACCTGCAGGCCGAAGACGTGTGCCGCCTCGACGATCTGCCGGGTCATTTCGATGTCGGCGCGCGAGGGCGTCGGATCGCCGGACGGATGGTTGTGGACCAGAATGAGCGCGGAGGCCGAGACCTCGAGCGCGCGCCGGATGACTTCCCTGACCCGCGCACCGGCCCATCACCAAGCCCGGGCTGAAGCGGAGGAAGGCGATGAGGCCGACGAAGCCGAAGACAATGCGGCCCTTGCAGCTCGCGCGAAGCTCACGCTCGTCCAAGCCCAGGACATTGCTCTGCGGGCTCGCGCGGGAGAGGTGAAAGACCATGAGTTGGAGGCCGAACGTGGCGGCAGCGGCCTTCGCTATTCTTTCGACATCCTGAGCGGCGGCAAAACCTTCGAGGTCGGTGTCGACGCCGAGACGGGCGCAGTCCTCGAGAACGCCGAAGAAGGACCCAATCCGGACTGATACAGCTGCGTGTCGCAATGTCTCGTCGCGGTCTCAATAGCGGTTGGCGTCTCCTCCGAGACGCCAACCGGTCGATCCAGTCATTGGACCCCGACCCCGCCTGAAGCGTAAGCTGAGGCGAGGTGTTTCCACCCGGTCTAGCCCTGCCGGCAGCGGTCCAAGCGGAGCGTTAAAAGCCGCCTAGGGCTTTGATCGAGAGCACCGGGGGGGCGGATGCCGGGTCTAAACGCCCTGCCGACCAAGCCACTCATGAAGGCCGATAATGCAGAATCTCGACAGCAAATCAGCGATCAGCAAGGTCCCAGCCGTCACGGCCGGGTTCTGGCTGATCAAAATCCTGGCCACGACCCTGGGCGAGACCGGCGGCGACACCGTCAGCATGTCCATGAAGCTTGGATATCTTGCCGGCACCGGGATTTTTCTCACGGTGCTGGTCGCCCTGGTCTGGGCTCAGGTCAGAGCCAAACGCTTCCACCCGTTCCTCTACTGGGCGACGATCATCGCCTCCACGACGGCAGGGACGACCCTGGCGGACTTCGCCACACGGTCGCTGGGGATCGGCTACACGGGCGGTTCGGCCCTGTTACTGGCCGCTGTCCTGACTTCGCTGGCGCTCTGGCGGCTTTCGTTGGGTTCGATTTCGTCTGATCACATCGCGACCCCCAAGGCCGAGCTCTTCTACTGGATCACGATCACCCTGTCCCAGACGTTGGGCACGGCGCTCGGCGACTGGACAGCCGATACGGGCGGCCTCGGCTATGTCGGGGCGGCGGGTGTTTTCGGCGCCCTGCTGGTACTGGTCGCTGGGCTGGCCTTGTGGACCCGCGTCAATCGCGTCCTGCTCTTCTGGGCCGCCTTTATCCTCACCCGGCCGCTCGGCGCGGTGGTCGGAGATTTTCTAGACAAGCCTCTGGATCACGGTGGATTGGCATTCAGCCGCCCGTTGGCGTCAGCGGTTCTGACCGTCGCCATCCTCGCCCTCATCCTCCTCCTCCCTCAAAAGGCTGGTCGACATCCTGGGAGCGATCAGGGGCCATCGCCCCGCGCATAAATGCGCTCGTTTCGTTGCTGACGAACGTCCCGGTCGGCGTTCGCTGTCACTAAGCATGTCCTCGTGCGACGGTCGCGGAGCGGCGGCGACTGGTACGATGGCCGTCAGAAAATCGACCGCGGCCCTAGTGCTCGTCTCACGACGGCGAGAGAGGAATCCGCAAGGCGACGGCAAGGCCGGGGAGGCGGTTGGTGATGGACAGCGTACCGCCATGCAAGGATGCGATGGCGGCGACCATGGACAGCCCCAGGCCAGATCCATCGGTATGGCGGCTGCGGTCAAGCCTGTAAAAGCGTCGGGTCAGGTGCTTCAACTCTTCGGCTGGTGCACCCGGGCCATCGTCTTCGACCGAGAGCTCGGCGTCAGCACCTGCCCGTGCGACCAGGACCCGTAGCGTCTGTCCCGGCGCGCCATGGGTCAGCGCGTTGTCGACGAGACTGGCGATCACCTGGGCGAGCATGGTCGGATCGCCATTCACGCGGACGTCTTGACTGACGATCAGGGTCAGGCTCCAGCCCGCCTGATCCGCCGCCGGAAGGTAGGCGTCGACCACATCGGCGGCCACGGCGGCAAGATCGACGTCGGTGAACCGCCGACTAGCGCCGCCCTCGATTTGGGCCAGTCTCAGCAGGGCTCCGAAGATCTCAAGCAATCGGTCCGTCTCCAGAACCGCCTCTGTAATCAGTTCGTCGCGCTCTGTTTCCTCCGCGCTTTGGGCGTCCTCGAGCGTGTTGCGCAGCCTGGTCAGCGGGGTGCGCAGATCGTGGGCGACATCCGAGGAAACCTGCCTCAACGCTTCCATGGCGGCCTCGAGCCGTTCGAGCATCGCGTTCAAGGTGTCGGCGAGATCGTCGAACTCGAGCCCGATGCCCAGTGACGGCAGACGCTCGGAGAGGTCGCCGCTCATCACCCGTTCGGCGGCTTCTGTGACGCTCTTCAAGCGCCGCAAGAGCACGGCGCCGGCGGCGATGCCGCACAACAAGGCCAGAAGCACGAGAGCGACCCCGCCCCAGAGCGCCAGGCGATGCAGCCACTGGCGCAGTTCGGCCAGGGCGTAGGTATCGCGTCCCACGGCGATGAAGGTGCCGTCCCGCGCGCGCGCGGTCAGCACGATGACTTCGATCCGGTCACTTTCGACGTCGTCTTCCTTGGCGTCCCAAGGCAGATGGATGCTCGCTACGCCTTTGATGCGTTCGACCGCGTCCGGAAGTCCGGCGCTCAGCCGATCGCCGCCGGGGGTGACGACCAGATAGCTGAACCGTTCGGGCTGGCCGCCCGAGACATGTTCGCGAAGCGACGCCACGAGGGCTGCGCCGCCCTCGGCATTGGCATCCGCGATCAGCACAGAGACCTGGTCGCGCAGCGCATCGCGGGCTGTCTCCTCGGCGAAGCGACCGACAGCGATATCGAGCACCAACAACAGCAGTCCGGTCCCGAGACCGAAAACAAGCGCGAAGAGAACGGCCAGACGAACGCTGGTGGTCTGCCACAGACCAGCCGGGCCCCTACTCCGGTTCGTCAAGGACATAGCCAACGCCGCGCAACGTCCGGATCAACTCCACGTCGAAGCCTCGATCGACCTTGGAGCGCAAGCGGCTGACATGGGCATCGACGATATTGGTTCGGGGATCGAAATGGAATCCCCACAGGCTCTCCAGCAGCATGGTCCGGGTGACGGTCTCGCCGATGCGCCGCGCTAGGAACTCCAGCAACTTGTATTCCTGCGGGGTAAGTTCGATCCGTTTGCCAGCGCGGATCACCCGGCGGCGACGGGTGTCGATGACCAGATCTGCGAGGGCGATCGTCTCGCTCAGCCCGGACAACGGTGGCCGACGCACCAGGGCATTCAGGCGCGCGAGCAACTCGCTGAAGGCGAACGGTTTGACCAGATAGTCGTCGGCCCCGCCTTCGAGACCTGCGACACGGTCCTCGACCGAGCCGAGAGCGGTCAGGATGAGGACCGGGGCAGCGACCCCTTCGCTGCGCAAAAGGGCCATGGCGTCGAGCCCGTTCAACCCCGGCAACATCCGAT
Source organism: Brevundimonas sp. D3-1P (assembly GCF_055809335.1). Classification (NCBI taxonomy): domain Bacteria; kingdom Pseudomonadati; phylum Pseudomonadota; class Alphaproteobacteria; order Caulobacterales; family Caulobacteraceae; genus Brevundimonas; species Brevundimonas sp. D3-1P. Next base: position 2,593,125 of record NZ_CM147908.1, on the reverse strand, counting down.
CCATGACGAGAACATCGTAGGCCCCGGCCATGCCCATCTGGACGCCCTCATTGCCCGAGCGGGCGACGTCGACCGTGTGGCCGGTCTCGGCCAGGCCCCGGGCGATGAAGCCCGCCGTGCGTTCGTCGTCCTCAACGACCAGCACCTTCATGACACGACGCCAGGGTTCATGTCGGCCACATGACCACGATGCCGGGTCGGTCGCCAGTCCGACGCCGCCATTGCCGTCCCGAATTAACCCGCCCGTCAGACTAAGCGTAAACTGCGCGACCTAGAACGGTGGCAGACCACGAGAGAATGCCGCTTGCCCTTCGCCGCCACTACGATTGCTCTCCCCAGCGCCGTGCTTTTTTGCAGGCGCGACGATCCGTCGATCAGCGACGCATACCCATCGGCGCAGATCCATGGATTCGCGCCCGCTTGGGTCAGACGGGTTCTGTCCTGGGTCTGGCTCTGTCGGTACAGGATTCTACCCCCAAAACTCGTGATAGATGCGGCCAGATGTTCGATCTGATCGTCGGCATCATCGCCGCCACCGGTGTTATGGGCGTCGCCCTCCTGATGTTCGCGGAGAACATTTTCCCTCCGTTGCCGTCCGAGGTGATCATGCCGCTCGCCGGGTTCGCCGCCGCGCGAGGCGACATCGACTTCGTTTTTCTGGTCATCGCCGGGACCGCCGGAGCGGTTCTCGGCGCCTGGGTTTGGTACGAGATCGGGCGTCGGGTCGGCCTGGAACGGCTGCGACGCTGGTCTGCGTCGCACGGCCGTTGGTTGACGCTGGCGCCGGACGAGGTCGATCGGATGGCCGGTCTGTTCACGCGGTTTGGGGCTCTGACGGTGTTCCTCGGCCGCCTCCTGCCCACGGTTCGCACATTCATCTCGATACCGGCGGGCGTGACCCGGATGCCGCTTGCCGACTTTCTGGTCTGGACCTCGGCCGGCACCGCCCTCTTCACCTTCACCCTTGCGTATGCGGGTTATCGGCTTGAAGCCCACTACGATCGCGTGGAGGCTTGGTTGAACCCTTTGACCACTGGGGTTCTGGCCTTCGCTGTCCTGGGCTATCTCTATCGGCTTGTGACCTTTAGGCCGCGCCCTGGCGCAGGGGTGCACGATGGTTGAGCTCTCCTCTTTCTGCGAGGGTAGGGTGCGAGCTGAACCGATTGGTGGTCGTCCGTCCGGATCGCCGGCCACGGAGAGAGACGGGGGTGCACCTCGGCCTCATCCCCTCTTCGACCGCGTCGTGGCGCGTTGTGGCGGTGGGTGCAGGAGCCGCCCCCACCCCGCTGACAGGTCGACACCGACGGCGTCCTTCAAACGCAATCTCAACGAAAGCCTCCTCGCTGGACTGTCTCTTCCGGAGGCGGCAGGCCGACCCACGAAGCCCTTGCAAACATGCCGACGCCATTGACTCGCCCTTTCACCACTAGCCGGCGTCTGATTGATGTGCGCCGACTGCCCGGAACCTGACCATGTCGGAAGACAAGAACGCCGCCATTCAGCGCATGCAGTTGATCCGCAAGGTCGTGCTTTTCGTTCTGATCATCGCCGTGGTCATCCTGGCTGCCTTCAGCCGGACCCTGAGGGGTGAAACGCCGTTTCACGAGGGCCTGGAGACTGTCGGCCTGATCCTGATCGGCGTCGCCATCGTCGGGCGGGGCTGGTGCTCTCTCTATATCGGAGGGCGCAAGAAGGCCGAGATCGTGGATCGTGGACCCTATTCCATCACCCGAAATCCCCTCTATGTCTTCAGTTTCGTCGGCGCCTTCGGGATCGGCGCCCAGACGGGCAGCATCGTTTTGGCCGTTCTGTTTCTGCTGATCGCCGTCGCGGTCTTCTGGGCGACCGTGAAGAGCGAGGAGGCCTGGCTGCTCGACGCCTTCGGAGCGCCCTATGCGGCCTACCTCGATCGCACGCCTCGTTTCTGGCCAGACGTCTCGAAGTGGCGGGACGCCGAGACCCTCGAAGTCCGCCCCATCTTTTTTCTGGTCACCCTCAGGGATGGCCTGGTCTTTCTGTTAGCGATCCCGATCTTCGAGCTGATCGAACACGCCCAGACGAGCGGCTGGATCCAGACGGTGTTCACACTGCCCTGAGCCAGGCGCCGCGAACTCGCTGGACCGCCTAGAACCAAAAAGCCGCTTGGCTGGTGGACGGGGGCGTCGCACCAGAGTTGCCGAGCTCACCGAGCAGGACCCGCGCCTGCTGACACGACAGGAAGGCCCCGAGCGGTCTCCTATCCCGGCTGCGCTCCGGCGGTTGCCGCCGAAAGAGCGCGGGCTTCGCTGCGTATGCGCACCCACATCATCGCTGCGTTGAGAACGCTGAACACGATCGCATAGCCGACCAGTCCGAAGGCCACCGGCAGGACCGCGATCTCGAGGGCGACCACGACATAGTTGGGATGGGAGGCGAAGCGATAAGGCCCCCGAGTGACCAGCGGCGCGCCTGGCAAGGTGACGATCCGGGTCGTCCAGCGGGACCCGAGGGTGGCGATCACCCAGACCCGGCCTGCCTGGAGCAGAACGAAGACGGCGAGCATGGCAAGGTTGACCGGCCTGTCCCACGCGAACGCCCACAGCCCCAGGAGCCAGGCCCCGTGCAGGAGGACGATGAAGACGTAGTGGTCCGCGCCCGTCTCGACGGCGCCCTGGGCGCGCAGACGGCGAGTGTTATACTCGGCCAGAACCAGTTCACCGAGCCGCTGCGCAGTCACCAGGGCGAGGACGACGATGGACAGCATCATGCCGCCGACCTCAGAGTTACGGTGCTCAGGGTGAAACCTGGCCCCAGGGCGGTCACGACCGACCGGTTCGGCAGACCCTGCCGTCTCGCCCGGTCGAGGACATAGAGGACCGTCGGCGCGGACATGTTGCCGTGGTCGGCCAAAACCTCCCGTTCGTGATCCAGACTGCCCTGATCGAGGGACAGGGATCTCTCCAGGGCGTCGATGACCTTCATTCCGCCCGGGTGACAGATGAAACGATCAACATCCTCAAGCTCCAGGCCCTGGCGTTCGAGCATCCCAACCATCGCCGGTCGAAGATTTTCGCGGGCGAACGGAGGAATCGCTCGGTCGAAGATGACGCCCAGCCCCGTCGAATCGACACGCCAGCCCATGACATCGAGACTTCCGGGCCAGGTGTGTTCGCCCGCCGCCTCGATCGAAGCGAAGCCCGTCTCGCCGCAGCGCACCACACAGGCGGCCGACCCGTCGCCGAACAGCGCCGTCGCAACGATGTCCGCCTTGGTCAGGTCCTCCATTCGGAACGAAAGAGTGCAGAGCTCGACCACGACCATCAGGATCACGGCGCCCGGCGAGGCCTGGGCCAGCCGTCCCGCAAGGGCGAGACCCGTCGCTCCGCCGGCGCAGCCGAGGCCGAAGACCGGGACCCGCGCTGCATCCGAGCGAAATCCCATCCGGGCCATGGCGCGGGCTTCAAGGCTGGGCGTGGCGATGCCCGTCGATGAGACCGTGATGATCACGTCAACATCGGAACCTTTCAGGCCTGCTTGATCGAGAGCCGCTTCGGCGGCGCTGGCGAACATGCCGACTGCGATGTCGAGATAGGCTTGGGTCCGTTCCGGCCAACTCCGTGGAGTGAGATACCAATCCAGGGGCATGGCCGATTGCCGCGTCCTGATCCCCGCAGTGTCGAACACGGGCAGCATCCGGTCGATTCCGGGAAACCGGTCTCTAAACAGCGCCTGAGCGACCCGGACCACGTCCGTCTGGGTCATGACATTCGGCGCGTCTGCGGTCGCGATGGAGAGAATTTTGGCGGAAGCCGGCATCGAGGTTCGCTCCGGTCGGTATCGGTTGCGACCCGAACGCTAATCGCGCGAAAGCTCCAAGGTTCCAAAAAGGCTTACGATACAGCTAGATAAGAACCGGTATCACTCGCAAAAGCAGCCAGAAGCGAAAGCGTAGCGTTCGAGGATGAAGCACGAAACAGCTCACGAGATAGGCGGTCGGCGTGCCTCTCGACCGGTTCATTCTCGACCGCTATCTCGCCAGCGCCGGTCAGAATGAGACGTCGTCGGGTCTCAAACGCCGTAACCCGCAAGGTGGACCGGAGCGATGGCCCCGGCCTCACGTCTCTTTTCACACCGTCGGTTTCGGTGTGAGGTTGGCTGAAAGCCTGGCGAGACGACGCGGCAGATCGCGTTCGATGGTTCTCTTCTGATAGGGACTAAGCTTGCGCCAGCCCGCTATCTCCGGCCGCGTCCGACCGCATCCTTCGCACTGACCCGAGCGTCCGTCGAAGGTGCAGATATCGATGCAGGGCGTGCCAGTCATCAAGGAACTACCGGGCAAGGGCCACGACGGCCTGCCAGGTGAGAACCAGGCCGACGATGGCGATCAGCCCGCCTGAAAAATAGGGCGCTTTCCGCGCAAAAGCCGCGAAACCTCCCGACCAGCGCTTCTCCGCATGCCGCATCCCGATCGCCGCTGCGACACCGACGGTGACCATGGTCGCCGCCAATCCGATCGAAAAGCACAGGACGAGGGTCGCACCCAAGGCCACCTGCTTCAGCTGCAGGCAGAGCAGCAGGACGGTGATCGAGGCCGGGCACGGGATCAGGCCGCCTGTCAGGCCGAAGAGCATGATCTGCCAGGTGGTCACCTTGCGGTTGGCGAACCGTTTCTTGATGTCGTTGGCGTGGGCGCGTTCATGGGCGTCCTGGTGGCCGGGGTCTGAGACATCCAGGCCGCCGTGGTCATGACCATGCTCGTGATCGTGTTCGGCGAACTCGACGTCGAAGTCATGGGTGTGATTGCCGTGGCCCAGAACCAGCCGCGCCGTGAAGGCGTGGGGTTCGGGAATGACGTCAGCCGACTCAAGATAACCGTCGCGCGCCTCGAAGCCGAATGTTTGAACAGAGCCATCCGCCCGGGTGGTTGCGACGGTGACGTCGTCGGCCCTCGGAACCGGCCCTTTCTCCGGAGCGAACCGGAACCGTGGGGGCACGCCGTCCTCGAAGATGCTCAGGCTGACGACGCCATGGCCGGGGTCGATCCAGCGCGTCTCGTCGTGGTCATGGTCGTGGTCACGATCATGCTCGTTATGGACGGCGTTCTGCTCGCGCCATGTGGCGAACAGCATCCATGCGGCGACACCGAGGATGATCACGGCCGAGGCCAGTTGGAACCAGCCCTCCGAGGCTTCGATGTCGAAGAACTGGCCGAAGTAGAGCCCGGTCAGGGCGATGGCCCAGACGATGGCCGTATGGGACAGCGTCGCCGACAAACCCAGCAGGATGGCCTGCCAGACAGTACCGCGCACCGCGACGATGAAGGCCGCCATCATCGTCTTCGAATGCCCCGGCTCCAGCCCATGAAGGGCGCCGAGCAGCAGGGCGGAAGGAATGAACAGCCAGGCGTGGGCCGAGCCCTGCGCGAGCAGGTCTGCAAACGGGGTCATCGACGTCTCACAGGTATTTGGTGATGTCTTTGAACTCGGCCATGGCCTGACGGGCCTCGGCCGGGTCGCCCTCCGCCGCATGGGCGAGGCAATGATCGATGTGGTCGTGGATCAGCGTCTTCTTGGCCGCCGCCACGGCCTTCTCGATCGCGTGAAGCTGCTGGGCGAGATCCAGACACGTTCGCCCGCCCTCGATCATGGCGATGGTCTTGCGCAGATGACCCTCGGCGCGCTTCAGCCGATTGACGATCTCGGGGTGGGATTCGTGGACGACGTGGGCCATGACGTTATGCTATCCCCCTGGAGGGGATAATACCAGCCCATCTTGGTTACCCGCCGCAGGACGACGTTCGATGTTTTCACCGCTTCGCCATGCCGGCTACCGGCATCTGTTCATCGCCCAGGTCGCGGCCTTGCTGGGCACCGGCATGGCGACGGTGGCGCTGGGTCTGCTGGCGCATGATCTGGCCGGGGCCAATGCCGGCGAGGTGCTGGGCATGGCGCTCGCCATCAAGATGATCGCCTATATCGGCGTGGCGCCTTTCGCGAGCGCCCTGGCCGCTAGACTGCCCCGGAAGGCTCTGCTGGTGTCGCTGGATGTCGTCCGGGCCTGTGTCGCCGGCGCCTTGCCGTTCGTTGGTGAGGCCTGGCAGGTCTATGCCCTGATGACGGTGCTGTACGTCGCCTCGGCGGCCTTCACACCGGCGTTCCAGGCCATGATCCCCGACCTGCTTTCGGACGAAGGCGAATACACCAAGGCCCTGTCGCTCTCGCGTCTCGCGGCTGATCTCGAGAGCGTGGCCAGTCCCGTGCTGGCGGCCGTGCTCCTCGCCTTCATGAGCTACAACAATCTGTTCGCCGGGACGTCCCTCGGCTTCGTCATCTCGGCCTTTTTCGTCGTCACGGCTGCACTGCCGGCACTGACGCAAACGGTTCAGAAACCCTTCATCCAGCGGCTCACGGGCGGGGTTCGCCTGTTCGCTTTGACGCCACGTCTGCGCGGTCTGATCGCCATCAGCATCGCCGAGGCCGCCGGCGGGGCCATGGTGTTCGTCAACACGGTCGTCCTGGTGCAGTCCCGCTTCGCCATGTCCGGCCAAGCCGCCGCCTGGGCGCTAGCGGCATTCGGGGCGGGGTCGATGGCGGCGGCGATCGCCCTGCCTCGCCTGCTGGACCGGATCGCAGACCGGACCGCCATGCTGTGGGGCGCAGCGATCATGACCTTGGTGCTGCTTGCGGGATCGGTGCTGGCGACCACCTATGTCGCCCTGCTCATCCTCTGGGCCGTCATGGGCGTCGGCTATTCGCTGACCCTCACACCGGCGGGTCGCGCCTTGCGTCGGTCGTCCAACGCACAGGATCGTCCGGCCCTATTCGCGGCGCAGTTCGCCCTGTCGCACGCCGCCTGGCTAATCGCCTATCCGGTCGCGGGGCTGGTCAGCGCGGCGGCGGACCCCAGCGCGGCCTTCCTGGTGCTGGCGGCCTTATGCGCATTCGGGACAGGCCTCGGTTTCGTGGTCTGGCCTGCGAACGACCCGACGGACCTGCCGCATCGGCATGACGCACCGGCCGAAGACGATCCGCATCTGGACGGTCAATCCGGAAAGACGTCGCATAGCCATCCCTTCGTCATCGACGAGCGCCACCCGCGATGGCCGACGACGAAGGAGTGAGGCCAAGGCGGGCGACATCCGACCGTAAGCCTCAGTCGACGAAATCGACGCTCTCGTAGTCGCCCGAGGTTTGAAGCGTGATGGTGACACGCTCGCCGCTGCGGTTACGCCAGAACCAGCCGTGATGACCCGCGAAAGCGGCCGTTAGCACCCCCGTCTCGCGGGCGGAGGTTCCCTTGCTATAGCCGTGATAGGTGATCCCTTGGCCGTCACCATGGGTGTCATAGTTCACCGCCGGGCCACTGGTGGACCAGGTGAAGTTCGCCTTCGCGCCGTCCCCCATGGCCATTTTGATCTCGGCCCCCTCGTCAGGCTCAAGGGTCAGGGACGTGCGATGGCTGCGACCCGCCGATGCGCCATTGGTTGTCGTAGCTGCGGCTGCCGTCTGGGTCGTGACCGCTGGCGGGACGGCTTCGGTCTTGGCAGACCTGGCCGGCTCCTGAGTTGCGGTGTCTGGTGAGCCCACTGGTGCGGCTGCCGGCAAGGCAGGCGCGGTCCTCGTGGATGTAATGACCGCCGCCGTTGAGGCCGCTTCAGCCGCAGCTTCAACGGCGAGTTGGCGCTTGATCCGGCCCATCTCGGTCAGCCCGAAGACCGAGCCGATGCGGGTAGGATCGACGCCGTACTCGGCTGGAAGGACCACGGTGACCAGCAGGGCCGAGGCGATGACGACGGCGACGCCGGTAGACTTGAGCAGCTTGGCCGTCGACGGCAGTTCGGCGGGATCGGGTTGATTGAGATTTTGCATGGAAGGTCTCCCGTCAGGCGACGAAGAAGCCGACGAGCTGATAGCCCGTCAGGATGAAACCGAGGATCATGAGGATGACGTTGGCCAGATAGGCGTGGCGCCCGAAGCTGGCGGTCCGGCGCCAGAATCCCATGGCGATCAGGATGGCTCCGAGCGCCAGAAGCTGGCCGATCTCCACGCCGATGTTGAAGGCGATCAGGTTGACCAAGAGGCCGTCTGAAGACAGCTGGAAGTCCTGCAGTTTGGTCGCCAGACCCAGGCCGTGGAACAGACCGAACGCCAGGGTCGCGGCCCTGGCGTCCGGCTGGACACCGAACCAGCGTCGGTAGGCCCCCATGTTGTCGAGCGCCTTGTAGACGACGGACAGGCCGATGATGGCGTCGATCAGATAACTGGAGACGTTGACGTTCAGCATCACGCCCAGCAGCAGGGTCGTCGAATGCCCGACGGCGAACATGGTGACGTAGAGGCTGATATCCTTGAGGCGGTAGAGGTAGAAGATCACCCCGAACAGGAACAGCAGATGGTCGTAACCGGTGACCATGTGCTTGGCCCCCAGATAGACGAAGGGCCAGAAGACGATGCCGGACGTCTCCTGGATGTAGCCCTTGTCCCCTGCCGCCACCCCGTGCGCCAGGGTGGCGGTGAACAGGCCGTTGAGGAAGAGCACCAACAGGCCTGCGCTCAGCAGGCCGATGGGCGTTCGCAACCAGGCGGTCGCGCGCTGGAGACGCGGGTTCATGAAGTCCTCCGGGAGTATGCGAAGGGAAGCCGCTCACGCCACGACCGTCTGACGCCGTTCGGCGAAGACGGGCGGCCGTGGACGAGGCTGTAGAGGGCGGGGAGCACGAGCAGGGTCAGCAGGGTCGAGGAGATGATCCCGCCGATGACGACCGTGGCCAGCGGGCGCTGGACCTCGGCGCCGGCTCCGACGTTCAAGGCCATGGGCACGAAGCCGAGGCTGGCGACGAGCGCCGTCATCAGCACCGGGCGAAGACGGGTCAGCGCCCCCTCCCGGATTGCCTCGCCAAGAGGCTTCCCTTCGGCGATCAAGCTGCGGATGAAGGTGACCATGACGACACCGTTGAGCACGGCGACCCCGGACAGGGCGATGAATCCGACCCCCGCCGAGATCGACAGAGGCAGCCCACGCAGCATCAGGGCGGCCACCCCTCCGGTCAGGGCCAGAGGCACGCCGGAGAAAACGATGGCCGAGTCCTTGACCGAGCGGAACAAGGCGAACAGCAGGCCGAAGATCAGCAGCAACACCGCGGGAACCACGAGTTGCAATCGTTTGGCGGCCGAGATCAACTGCTCGAACGTTCCGCCATAGGTGACCCAATAGCCGGCCGGTATGGCGACCTCAGCATCGACCCGGTCCTGAACCTCGCGGATGAACGAACCCAGGTCGCGGTCGCGGACATTGGCCGTGGTCACGATGCGGCGTTTGCCGTTCTCTCGGCTGATCTGGTTCGGACCCTTTGTGAGTTCGATCGTGGCGACCTCATTCAGGGGCACGAACTGACGCGGCTGTCCTTCGCCCGCCGGGAGCGGGACCTGGAGACGACCGATGGCGTTGGTGTCGGCGCGCAGACGCTCGGGCAGGCGGACAACGACGTCGAAACGACGGTCACCCTCGAAGATTTGCCCGGCGGTCGTGCCGCCCATCGAGGTGGAGATAACCGACTGGACGTCTTCGATGCTCAGGCCAAGGCGCGCCATGGCGGGTCGGTTGGGTGTGATCTGGAGCACCGGCAGGCCGGTGATCTGTTCGGTCTGGGGATCGGCGGCCCCGTCCACCGAGGCCACGATGGCTTCGATCTCGGCGCCGAGGCGCAGCAGTTCGTCGAGATCGTCGCCATAGACCTTGATGGCGACGTCGGCCCGCACCCCGCTCAGCAGTTCGTTGAACCGCATCTGGATCGGCTGGGTGAACTCGTATTTGCTGCCGGGAATCTCATTCACGGCCTCTTCCATCTCGGCGACGAGGTCGCCGCGAGACTTGCGAGGGTTCGGCCAATCCTTCCTGTCCTTCAGCATGATGAAGGTGTCGGCGACCGAGGGCGGCACCGGATCGGTGGCGACCTCGGCGGTGCCGATCTTGGCCACGACCCGCTCCACCTCGGGGAAGCGGGCGATGCGGGCTTCCAACGCAGTCTGCATCTGCACGGCCTGGGTCAGGCTGGTGCCCGGGATGCGCAGGGCGTGCATGGCGATGTCGCCTTCGTCGAGATTGGGCACGAACTCCGAGCCCATCCGCGACGCCCCGAACCCGGCGAGCAGCACCAGCACGACCGCAATGCCGATCATCAGGCTGCGGGTCCTGAGCGCGAAGTCGAGCGCCGGCTGATAACCCACCCGGGCCCAGCGCATCAGGAAGCTGTCCTTCTCCTCGACCTTGCCGGTGACGAACATGGCGACGGCGGCGGGTACGAAGGTCAGGGACAGCAGGAGCGCTGCCGTCAGGGCGATGACGACGGTGATCGCCATCGGGTGGAAGGTCTTCCCCTCCACCCCGGTCAGGGCGAAGATGGGGACATAGACCAGGGTGATGATCATGACCCCGAATAGCGAGGGCCGGATTACCTCGCTGGAGGCGGTCGCCGCCAGATCGAACCGTTCCTCGCGGGTCAGGATACGACCCAGGCGATGCTGGGCCTCGCCGTAGCGCCTGAGGCAGTTCTCGACGATGATGACGGCGCCGTCCACGATCAGGCCGAAGTCGAGCGCGCCGAGGCTCATCAGATTGCCGGAGGTTCCGGTCCGCACCATGCCGGTGATGGTCATCAGCATGGTGACGGGAATGACCGCCGCCGTGATCAGGGCCGCGCGGATGTTGCCGAGCAGCAGGAACAGCACGACGATGACCAGCAGGGCGCCCTCGACGAGGTTCTTTTCGACGGTGTGGATGGCGCGTTCCACCAGTTCGGTGCGGTCGTAGACCGGCGTGGCGACGACACCGGGCGGCAGGGCCTTGGCGGCTTCCTGCAGGCTGGCGGCGGCGGCCTGGGCGACGATACGGCTGTTCTCGCCAGCCAGCATGAGAACCGTCGCAAGGACCGTCTCCTTGCCGTTCTCGGTCGCGGCGCCGGTGCGAAGTTCCTGGCCCATTCCGATGTCGGCGACGTCCAGGATGCGGATCGGAACGCCCCCACGCGTGGCGATCACGATGTTGCCCAGGTCTTCACTCGTCGAAGCCTGCCCCGGCACCCGGATCAGATACTGTTCGCCGAAGCGCTCGACATAGCCCGCGCCGACGTTGGCGTTGTTGTTGTCCAGCGCTTCGACCACCTCGGCCATGGTCACCCCGTAGGCCGCCAGCCGCTGCGGATCGGGTGTGACGTGATACTGACGCTCGTAGCCGCCGACGGTGTTGACCTCGGTGACACCGCGCGTGTTGCGAAGCTGGGGCCGGATGACCCAGTCCTGAAGCGTGCGCAGGTCTTCGGTCGTATAGGGCTGGCCGTCGGGACGTCGTGCACCCGGCTCGGCCTCGACCGTATACATGAAGATCTCCCCGAGGCCGGTGGCGATAGGGCCAAGTTCAGGGGTGACGCCGGGGGGAAGCTGACCGAGGGCGCTTTGGAGGCGCTCATTCACCAGTTGGCGTGCGAAATAGATGTCGGTGCCGTCGTCGAAGATGACGGTCACCTGGCTCAACCCGTATCGCGAAACCGAGCGGGTGTATTGAAGGCCCGGAACGCCTGCGACGGCGGTCTCGACGGGGAAGGTGATGCGCTGTTCGGCCTCCAGCGGCGAATAGCCGGGGGCTTCGGTGTTGATCTGAATCTGGACGTTGGTGATGTCCGGAGTGGCGTCGATCGGCAGGCGCTGGAAGCTCCAGACGCCGATGGCGCAGGCCAGGAGGACGAGCCCCATGACCGCCCATCGGAAGCGGATCGACAGGGCGATGATGCGTGCAAGCATGGTTCTCGCGCCCCCTAGTGATCATGGCTCGCGCCGGACTTTTCGATGTCCGCGCGAATGAGGAAGGCGCCGTCCACGACGTATTCGGTTCGGGGTTCGAGCCCGCCAAGCACCTCGGTCCACTCGTCGGTCCTTCGGCCCAGTTCGAGCATCCGCACCTCATAGGTGTTGCCGACCTTGGCGTAGACGACCTGGAAATCGCGGAACGGCTGGATGGCCTTGGTCTGGACGGCGAGAGGCACTGCACCCTCACCGACCTGAACGGTGCCCTGTACTCCCAGGCCCGGCCGCCAGACGCCGCCCTGATAGGCCAGTTCGACATGGGCGATCAGGGTCTGGCTCATCGGATCAGAGCCGGGCAGGATGGTTTCGATGACGCCATTGAAACGGTGGTCACCTGCCAGACTGGTGACCTCGACCCGCTGGCCCCGGCGGACACGTTCTGCATCGCGCGGATAGAGGGCGAACTCGGCATGGAGGCGGGTTGGGTCGCCGATCACCAGCATCGGCTCGCCGCCCGCGCCGGTGATGGCCCCGGCGTTGACGTTCTTGGCCATGATGACGCCGGAGATCGGCGCGGTGACGGAATAGGTCTGGAGGCTCTCGCTGGACTCGACCCGCGCCACAACCTGGCCTCGCGATACGCGCTGGCCCAGTTCGACGTTCAACGCCATCACCCGACCCGGATAGCGGGCGAAGACATCGCTCTGGCCCTCAGGCGTGATCTCGACCCGACCGCTCAACGGCAGAGACTCGCCCAGGACTGCGGAACCGGCGCGCTGCGTGGTGACGCCACCGGCGCGGGCGGCGTCGGCTGAGATGACGGTGCGACCCTCATAGGACTGGTAGGCCCAGGTCGATCGCTTGCCGTTCTGGGTCGCCGCGACCGCCACGTCGAAGGAGTGCGGCTCGGAGACGACACCGGGGCTGGCGAGATAGTCCTCGGTCGGGATGAAGGTGAACCGATCGACCTTCGGCCCGAGACGGGTCAGGGCCATGGTCGCCTGGACCTGACGTGGATCGAGCGGCTTGTCCTTCAGATAGGGATAGAGCCGGAACAGGGGCTCTGGTCCTTCCTCGAAGATGGTGATCTCAAGGGCGAAGTCTCCGTCGCGGAGCATCCGGCCTCGGTGAGGGCCACGCTCATAGTCGGCGGCGGCAGCCTCGCCGTTTTCGCCTGCCTTTTCGGCGGGCTTGTCTCCGCAAGCGGCGGCGGCGAAGGCGAGGACGATCGCGGACGCAACGAGCCAGCGCCGCGAAGGTGTCAGGCGGATCATGGTTGAGTCTCCAGGGCGAGGATCAGGGCGCCGTGCGCGCCGGTCAGTCTGTCGAGGCGGGCGCGATCGATATGGAATTGCTTGAGCACCGCGACGCGGCGGGCGCGGGTCTGCAGCAGGGCGGTCTGGGCGGAGATGACGTCGTTGTAGGTGAAGCCGCCCCTGTTGAAGCCGTCGCGCACCAGAACGACGGCGCGCTCGGCCTGGGGAAGGGTTTCCTGCCCGATCCTGCGAGCTTCGCTGGCTCGGGCCATGACCTGAACCTGCAGGCGCGCGATCTCACGTTCACGGTCGATGCGGGCGGCGGCGAGATCACCCTCGGCGGCCAGCCCCTCCGCTCGGGCGCGGTCGATGGCCCCGAGGTTCTGGTCGTAGCGACCAAGGGGAATCGACGCGCCGACGACAAAGCCGAGGTCGTTGCCGTCCCCGAAGTGACGGACGCCGGCGCTGACCGTGGCGTCCGACCGGGCGCGGGCCGTCTCCACCGCCACCCGGGCGACGGCGATGTCGCGCTGTGCGACGAAGATGTCCAGGTCCGCCTGGGCGACCCCATCCGTGACGTCGAGCGCCGACCGGGTGTCGGCGAAGGTCTCGGCGCCAAGGGTGAAGTCCGATGACCCATCCCAGAACCGGGCCAGCGAAATGTTGGCGACCCGGACGGTAATCCCGGCCTGATCGAAGTCGATCTGGGCCTGAGCCAGTTCGGCCTCGGCGCGCGCCCCGGCGAACAGAGGATCGCGCGCCATGTCCACGCGGCGACCGACCTCGGTCTGGAACCGTTCGGCGAGGTCAAGGCGCTCGCGGGCGATCTCCAACTCGGCCTGAGCCGCCAGAGCTTCCGCCCAGGCGCGCTGCACCTGTTCGAGCCGGTCCAACTGGCGAATGCGCGCGGTGGCGTCGACCAGCAGCCCTTCGGCTTCGGCGAGAGAGACACGGGCGGACCTGTCACCGCCCCGCTCGAACCGTTGCTCGACTGTGAGCGTGGTCTCGGTCCGACGGAACAGGTCGCCTCCGCCGATGGTCGGAAAGTTCTCGACCATCACCCCAAGCGTGGGGTTGGGACGAACGTCCGCCTGACGCACGGCTGCCCGCGACGCCTGTCGCCGGGCCTGGGTCGGTGCCAGTGAGGGATCGACCAGGGCGGCTCGACGCAGCGCCTCGTCCAGCGACAGTACAGGCGCGGTGGACGTGGCCGCCGCATCCTGTGCGACAGCAAGGGTCGGCGGCAGCGAGGCCGCCAGAATGAGCGCGAGGGCCGACACGGCCGTCAGTCGCGCCCACGGCCCGGCAATGCCGGACGATGGGGTCTTCAAGGGATTCTCTCCGGGAAACGGGGGTGCACGCGCGACCGATTGGCCGCGTCGGATCAGATGATCGTGCGCGTCCGTCTGGGAGGGTATTCAGGCCCGTCGCCGTCGTGGGCCGGACGTGCGCCATCGCCCGCCGGCTGGATCAGCACGGCGTTCATGGCGACGAGGGGGCTCAGATCGCGGTTGAGGATCGGGATGGCGGTGTGGCTGTCGCCGCTCGTATGGTGGTGATGGCTTGCTGGACGCCCGGCCTCGCCCTCGTCTTCGCCGTCTTCGGCTTGATCCAGTGGATCCTCGGCCGGCGCGTCGGGGGCGATATGGACGTGCAGCGAGCCATGATCGACGTCCGCGATCTCTGCGTGATCACCGTGGCCGATCGCGACTGCCGGCCAATCCGACGCATGGGCAATCTGGTGCCGCCCTTCCTGAACCCCATGCAGGCTCAACGTCGCCACGAGGGCGGCGCACAGGCTGACGCAAATGGTGCGAAACAGGCGAGACAAGATTGAACGGCTCCTTCATCCGCCATAGTGCGACCCGATCCCAATGGCAACGGTCGAGGTTGCCGCATCACGATATGGCTAGGATTCGTCCTTCAGGTGGATACGTGATGGCGGAGGTCGGGAGCTCCGTTGACGGCTGCGACGATGCGAACATTGATCGATCCGCCAGTCGTGGTAAGGGGCGGCATGGGAGTGACTCACTATCATTCTCAAAATGTTTTCTTGGTGGGCTGCGGGTCGCTGCGGCGCCAGTGCGGCGCCGACCGGTCGGGATTGACCGACGCCGAGGCAGTACCCACGTCTCGTGGCCCGGGGTCAGGCCGGCGCCGCGGGCCGGGCTCGCCGGCTTTCGAACCGGCGTCGGATCCAGGTTCGCCCAGGTTTCTCAACGAGCAGATGCAGGGCCGCCGCGATCAGCGCCGTGACGACGAACAACCCTGCCAGTTCGACTGGCGTGATGCGGAAGGCGCTGTCGATGCCGCGCAGTTCGGCGACCACGCCCTTGAAGGCGACGAGGACGGGCATGTGCACGAGATAGAGGGCGAAGGAGGCTTCACCGGCGAAAACCAGCGCAGGGGCGGCGAGAGGCCCCTCGCAGTCCGCGCGTGCGAGCAGGGACCAGGTCAGGATAACGGGGGCTGAGAGGGCGACGATGATCCGGTCGTCCAACGACAGCTGCATAGCGCCGAGCAACACGAGGGTAGCAGCCAGGGCGGCGGCGATGGCGACGGGCCGGCTCCAGCGCCAGCGATGGCCCAAGCCGTAGAGCGCCATGCCGATCAGAAAGGCCGGCGCTATGCGCAAGATGCCCATGTCGTCCTCGGCCCGAGGCAGAACCTTGCCGAAGGTTGAGACGTAGGCCGCGTCGATGACAACATAGCTGACGATGCCCAAGCCGAGCAGGAACCAAGGACGATGTCTCATCCGGATCGAGAGAAGGGCGTAGGCCGGGAACAGCAGATAGGCGAACCATTCCGCCGAGAGCGACCAGGACGGGCCGCTCCAATTGTATCCGATTTCGCTTGGAAACCACGCCTGCACCAGGAACAGGGTCTTGAAGAAGCCCTCTGTCGTATAGGTCGAGAGATCGAACGGAACGCCAGAGATTGAAGCTCCGAGCACCATGATCAGAACACCGCCCAAAATCGCCAGATGGAGGGGATAGAGCCGAGCCAAGCGGGCCACGAGGAAGCGCCTGTAGCTGAATGTTCCTGCGGCGAAAGCGGGGCCGTAGACGTGGGCCAGAATGAAGCCCGACAGCATGAAGAAGGCGTCGACCGCCAGCCGGCTTCGCTCGATGATCGGGCTGTAGCCGAGGGCCGGATCCCACTGAAGCTGGTAGTGGAACAGCACCACGCCCATGGCCAGGAAGGCCCGCAGGCTGGTCAGGGCCATCAGATCAGCCGGGTAGCCTTCGTGAGTCGGAGAAACGGACGTCATGAACGATGGCCCCCCAAAGGCAGGCGGCACAGGACGGACCGCTTAATTGGTCTACGCATCGGTCGCCTCCATCCCTCATTCTGTCGCATCTGGGGATCAGGCCTGCCGCGCTGGAGAAAAGGCCATGATCTGATCCTGCGCCGCTCGCGGGCTCATGGCGATCGGCTTGCAGGTTTTCATCGGAAGGCGCGATGACGCGCGCCACCGGCTCAGCCCACAGACCGGCGCGGCCATGGTGAACGATGGCCTGGATCTCATCGAGCGCGGTTTTCTCCATGGGCGATGGATCGGCCGCCCATGCGGGCCCGCACGAAGACCACGTCGCCCACGCCCATGTCGCGATCCAGCTGACCGTGGCTCGCGCGGGCTCGGCCCGCGTGGTTCTGGACGACCGTCGCGCCCCGAGCCGTCAGGCGATCGTCATCGGGCTTTCTGGCGCTGATCGGGCCGGCCCTCGCCTCGTCATTCCGCCCTCCCTGACGGCCCTGTCGAGCCCAGAGGCCCAGCCGGACCGCATCGTGGCGGGCTTCAGAGAACGGCTCGGCGTCAAGGCGTATAAGCTGGATCCACGCCTTGAAGGGGTGCTTCTCAAGCCGTCTGAGGACCCGGCGCCCGGAGCCGTCGCCCGTGGGGCCTGGTCGGTCGGCGCCTCAAGGTCCTGGCCTAGGCGCAGATGCAGGCTCCACGTCTTCGCTATGCGCCCGTGATTCTCCGTGGGTTTTTCGGCCTGTTCATCAGCCTGTGGGATCATCTCTTGGGCAAGTTCCGGTCCGGGGTCCACACGCCCCGGGCAGGCCAGATCGGCGTGTCCGATCGGCCCTACTACCCGAGAGGATATTTTAGGACGCTCGCCGAACCAATCCGACAGGCCGTCTAGGGAAATATCCTGCGCTAGCGCGATGCGCGTCCGAGAAGGTTGATCAGTTCTGTGGCCTTGGCCTTGCGATCGGAGAGATCGTCGCCGGTCATCGCCCCCATGACGCAATGGTCGAGGTGGTCTTTCAGCACCTCGCTCTCGACGCGCAGCAGGGCCGCCCGTACGGCCTGGAGCTGGGTGAGGACCTCCACGCAGTAGCGGTCCTCCTCGACCATCCGGGCGATGCCGCGCACCTGGCCCTCGATCCGGTTCAGGCGGTTCAACACCTTGGGTTTTGTTTCCGTCTGCATCCAATTCCTCGCTCTGACCGTTCGACCATACCCCAGGACAGCGCCTTGCGCGATACCCCCTTAGGGTATATATGGCGTCCAGCTGTTTCAAGGAGCCCGCCATGTCCATGCCCTCCCCTTCGCATCCGCCCGACCACAGCTGCTGTTCGGCCAAATCGGCGGACAGCGGCGCGAAGGCGGTCGATCCGGTCTGCGGCATGACCGTCGATCCGGCGACCACAGCGCATCGGGCGGCCCACGACGATAAGGACTATTTCTTCTGTTCGGCGGGCTGCCGGACCAAATTCATCGCCGATCCGGACCGCTATCTCGGCGAGGCCCGGCAACCGGCGCCTGTCATCCCGGGCGCCATCTACACCTGCCCGATGCATCCGGAGGTGCGCCAGGAGGGCCCGGGCTCCTGCCCGATCTGCGGCATGGCGCTGGAGCCGGAGACCGTCACCGCCGAGGCGCCGGTCAATCACGAACTGATCGACTTCACCCGCCGCCTCTGGGTTGCCGCGGTCCTGACCCTGCCCGTCTTCGCGCTCGAGATGGGCGGCCATCTGACCGGACTGGCGATGCGGATTTCGGGCCAAACCTCCAACTGGATCCAGTTCGCGCTGGCGACGCCCGTGGTGCTGTGGGCCGGCTGGCCGTTCTTCCAGCGGGGCTGGGCTTCCCTCCGCAACCGCAGCCTCAACATGTTCACCCTGATCGCCATCGGCGTCGGCGCGGCCTGGATCTACAGCGTGGTCGCGGTGCTGGCGCCGGCTCTGTTCCCGGCGGCGGTCCGCCGGATGGACGGCAGCGCGCCGGTCTATTTCGAGGCAGCGGCCATCATCACCGTCCTGGTTCTGGTGGGCCAGATTCTTGAGCTGCGCGCCCGCGAACAGACGTCCGGCGCCATCCGGGCGCTGCTTGATTTGGCGCCCAAGACCGCGCGGCGGCTCCGTGACGACGGCGGCGACGAGGACGTCACGCTCGACATGGTCGCCGTCGGAGACCGGCTGCGCGTCCGCCCCGGCGAGAAGGTGGCGGTCGATGGCGAGATTCTGGACGGTCGCGTAACCATCGACGAGTCCCTGGTCACGGGTGAATCCATGCCGGTGACCAAGGGCGTCGGGGACAAAGTCGTCGCCGGTTCGCTCAACAAGACCGGCTCGTTCGTGATGCGGGCTGACAAGGTCGGCGCCGACACCCTGCTGGCGCAGATCGTCCAGATGGTGGCCCAGGCCCAGCGCAGCCGCGCGCCGATCCAGCGGCTGGCCGACAAGGTGTCCGGCTGGTTCGTGCCGGCAGTGATCGGCATCGCGGTTCTCGCCGCCCTCGTCTGGGGCCTGGTCGGTCCCGAACCGCGCCTGTCCTACGCGCTGGTCGCCGCGGTCTCGGTGCTGATCATCGCCTGTCCCTGCGCGCTGGGCCTGGCAACGCCGATCTCCATCATGGTCGGGGTGGGGCGCGGCGCCCACGCCGGGGTCTTGATCAAGAACGCCGAGGCGCTGGAGCGTTTCGAAAAGGTCGACACCCTGGTGCTCGACAAGACCGGCACCCTGACCGAGGGGCGACCGTCGGTGACGGCCATCCGGCCCGCCGCCGGGTTCGACGAGACCGAGCTTCTGAGACTCTCCGCCAGTCTGGAGCGGGCCAGCGAACATCCGCTGGCCGACGCCGTCGTCCGCGCCGCGACGGATCGCAAGCTCGCGCTGTCGGAGGCCTCGGAGTTCGACAGCCCGGTCGGGCGTGGCGTCACCGGGGTGGTCGACGGCCGCCGCGTGGCGCTCGGCAACGGCCGGTACCTCGGCGAGATCGGCGTGGATGTCGCCGCTCTCGAGGCCGAGGCCGAGGCGCTACGCCAGGACGGCGCCACCGCGATCTTCGTGGCCGTGGACGGGGCCGCGGCCGGCGTCCTCGGCATCGCCGACCCGGTCAAGGCGACGACGGCCGAGGCCATTCGCGATCTCAAGGCCGCGGGCCTGCGCCTGGTGATGATGACCGGGGACAACCGGACCACGGCCGAGGCGGTGGCGCGCCGGCTCGGCATAGACGACGTCCAGGCCGAGGTCCTGCCGCAGGACAAGGCGGCGGTCGTCGAGCGGCTGCGCGCCGAGGGCCGGATCGTCGCCATGGCTGGCGACGGGGTCAACGATGCCCCGGCCCTGGCCGCCGCCGATGTTGGTGTGGCCATGGGCGCAGGTTCCGACGTGGCGATCGAGAGCGCCGGCGTCACCCTGCTGGGGGGCGACCTCCAGGGCATCGTCCGGGCCCGCAAGCTGTCGAAGGCGGTGATGAGCAACATTCGCCAGAATCTCGTCTTCGCCTTCGGGTACAACGCCCTGGGCATTCCGGTCGCGGCGGGGCTGCTGTACCCGATCTTTGGCCTCCTGCTGTCGCCGGCTCTGGCGGCGTTGGCGATGGCCCTGTCCTCCGTGAGCGTCATCGGCAATGCGCTGCGGCTTCGTGCGGTCAGACTTTAACGGGGGCGGCATGGGGGACCGGGGCCAGGAGAAGGCGACGACCGGCGTTTGCGCCATTACGCACTCCGGCAGCCGATCCCTCGCCTGATCCAACAGCGTTCGGGTATATTTGATCAAGGCGGAACCGTGTCGGAGGACCCGGATTTAACTGGCGTTCATGTCCAGTTGCGCAACGGCGCCGAGATCCCGGTTCAAGTCCGCGTCCCGCCGCCGCCTCGCCGGCGCCCTCTTCAACTAGCCGCCGGCCGATTCGCCGGCGCCGCCCCACGCCGGAGACACCCGATGTTCAACCTGACCTTCACACGCTCGTCCGTTCTGCTCGCCGGCTGTTCCGCTCTCCTCGTGGCGGCGTGCAGCCCGGCCGCCGAGCCGCCGGCGGCCTCCAAGGCCGACGAGTCGGCGCAGACTCCGGAGCCCATGGCGATGGCGCAGACGCCCTTCTCCGCCGCCGAGGCGAGGATGCACGAGGCCATGAGGTCGGCGACGGGAGCCAGCGCCGGAGAGGCATGGGCCCGCAAGATGATCCCCCATCACCAAGGCGCCCTCGATATGTCCCAGATCGTGCTGCGCGACACGCGGGATGCCGACATTCGCCGGATGGCGCAGAAGACCGTCGAGATGCAGACCGGGGACATCGCCGAGCTCCAGCGTTGGCTCGAAACAAACGTGGGGGCCGCAGCCGGTGCGGCAGCGCCGGGCGGAGGCGGTGAGCCGCCGTTCGCGCCGGCCGAAGCGAAAATGATGGAGGCCATGATGGCCGCGACCGGGGTCGACACGGACCAGACTTGGGCTCGCAAGATGATCGCGCATCACCAGGGCGCCCTCGACATGGCCCAGGTGGTGCTGCGCGAAAGCCAGGACGCCGACATCCGGCGCATGGCGCAGAAGACGATCGAGATGCAGACCGCGGACATCGCGGAGCTGCGCGCCTGGCTGGAGGCTCATCCCGCCAGCGCAGGATGATCCGGCGTCGGCGAGAAGTCCCGTTGCAGATTTGCGAGTAGAGGAAGAACAATCGATGGAAAACATGAAGACCATGCACGCCATGAAGGGGAGCTATCGGTCGTTCGCGATCGAGCTCGTCCTGGATTTCATCACCATGTACCTCGTGATGTACACGATGATCGCGTCCCTCAATCATTTCTACTTCAACCTCAACAACGTCTACATGACCCTCATGATGGTCTCGCCTATGGCGATCCTCATGCTGGTGTTCATGCGGTCGATGTATCCGTCGAAACGGACGAATCTGCTGATCGGCGGGGCTGCCGCCCTGGTGTTTGCGGTCAGCTTCTGGGGTATGCGGACCCAGGCGGCGGTGGGAGACACGGAGTTCCTGCGTTCGATGATCCCGCACCACTCCGGCGCCATCCTGATGTGCCAGCAAGCCTCGCTGACGGATCCGGAAGTGCTCGGTCTGTGCGAGGAAATCGTCCGCTCCCAGGAACAGGAGATCGCCCAGATGAAGGCTCTTCTGGCGCGGCGGTAATTCGGCGGGCGGCCGCGAGGGCCGCCGGCGCGGTCGGCTCTGCGGCAGCGTGTCGCGAGGGCCGACCGCGTCGCCTGCGTAAATCCCTATAGATCGTCGCCGTACGGAGGCGCGGTCATGACTTTCAGGAGTATCCCATGAAGCTGGATCGTCGACTACTGCTGCGCGGCGCTGTCGCCGGAGGCGGTCTCGCGGCCCTGCAGGGCTTGATGCCCGCCTGGGCCCAGACAGGTTCGCCGGGGTTGCGGGCGGACCTGCCGACCCTCACCGGCCCGAACATCGACCTGACGATCGGTCAGTCGCCGTTCACCGTGAACGGGCGCACCGCCACGGCCACAACGATCAACGGCGTGCTTCCCGCGCCGGTGCTCCGTTTGCGCGAAGGCCAGAACGTCCGCCTCGCGGTGACGAACCAGCTTGATGAGGACACATCCATCCACTGGCACGGCATCCTGCTGCCGTTCCAGATGGACGGTGTGCCGGGCGTCAGCTTCCCCGGCATCCGCCCGCGCGAGACCTTCGTTTACGAATTCCCGGTCCGGCAGTCCGGCACCTTCTGGTACCACAGCCACTCAGGACTGCAGGAGGCGCTCGGCCATTACGGGCCCATCGTCATCGACCCGGCGGGCGCCGACCCGGTCGCCTACGACCGCGAACATGTGCTGGTCCTGTCGGACTGGAGCTTCATGCACCCGCACGAAATCTTCGACAAGCTCAAGAAGAGCCCCGGTTACTTCAACCGCCAGCGCACCACCCTGGCCGGCCTGCTGGACGGCAGCGACCGGATGAGCCTGGAAGAGCGCCGGATGTGGGGCGAGATGCGCATGGATCCGCGCGACATCCTCGACGTCAACGGCTCGACCTACACCTATCTGATCAACGGCCACGGGCCGCGGGAGAACTGGACCGGTCTGTTCCGGCCCGGCGAGCGGGTGCGGTTGCGCATCATCAACGCCTCGGCCATGTCGATCTTCAACGTGCGAATTCCCGGACTGCCGATGACCGTGGTTCAGGCCGACGGCGAGAATGTGCGCCCGATCGAGACCGACGAGTTCCAGATTTCTGTGGCCGAGACCTATGACGTCATCGTCCAGCCGACCGAGGACCGCGCCTACACCATCGTCTCCGAAGCCATCGACCGATCGGGCATGGGGCGGGCGACCCTGGCGCCGCGTCTTGGAATGACCGCCGAGGTTCCGCCGCTGCGGGAGGTTCCCAACCTGACCATGAAGGACATGGGCATGGGGGACATGGGCGGCATGGGCGGAATGGATCACGGGTCCATGGGAGCCCAGCCGGGCGGAGCCATGGCCGGGATGGACCACGGGGCCATGACCGGAGCCTCCGGCGGAGCCATGGCGGGCATGGATCACGGCGCCGTGCCTGCCCAGCCTGCCGGGGCGATGCCTGGAATGGATCACGGCTCCATGGCCGGAATGAACATGCGCGATCCCGAGAATGCGCCGCCCGACATGGCGGTCGGTGTGGGCGTCGATGCCATCGCGATGGCGCCGGCCAACCGCATGGGCGAGCGTCCGATCGGGCTTCAGGATGTTCCGCATCGCGTCCTCGTCTACACCGACCTCGTCTCGCTCCAGCCCAACAAGGATCAGCGTCCCCCGTCCCGGACGATGGAAATCCATCTGACCGGCAATATGGAGCGGTTCATGTGGGGCTTTGACGGCCGAAAATTCAGCGAGCTGGTCGAGCCGATCCGGTTCGAGCGGGACGAGCGGGTGCGCGTGACCCTAGTCAACGATTCCATGATGGCGCACCCGATCCATCTGCACGGCCATTTCTTCGAACTGGTCACCGGGGGCCCTGCCGGGCACCAGCCGCTCAAACACACTGTCAACGTTCCGCCGGGCGGCAAGGTCAGTTTCGACCTGACCGCCGACAACCCCGGCGACTGGGCCTTCCACTGTCACCTATTGCTGCACATGCATGCCGGGATGTTCAATGTGGTCACGGTCCGTCCGATGGAAGGAGCTGCATCGTGAAGACGTCGGTCGCCGTCCTTCCCCTGATCCTCGCCGCGGCCTCCGCGGCGGCGGGAACGCCTGCGCTGGCGCAGAGCCACGCCGGGCATGCAACGCCCGCGCCTGTTCGCCAGACGCTTCCGGAGGGTTGCGTCGCGCGCGGCTCCTCCACCGCCGATGCATCCCGGATAGGGACGGCCGGAGCGCCGACGTGCCCGACGGGCGCGGTGCCCGTCCGTCTGCAGGCTGGGGCGATGCCGGCGGGGCACGACATGTCGACCATGGGCCAGACCCGGCCTGCGCCGGCCATGCCTGCGGGACACGACATGTCTACGATGCCCCAGACGCAGCCCGCTCCAGCCGCCGCGTCTAGACATGCCGGTCATGACATGTCGACCATGGGTCAGACCCAGCCCGCGCCGGCCATGCCGGCGGGGCACGACATGTCGGCTATGGGCCAGACCCAGCCGGCTCCGGCCGCCGCGTCCCCGCATGCCGGCCATGACATGTCGGCCATGGGTCAGACCCAGCCTGCGCCAGCCATGCCCGCGGGGCACGACATGTCGACGATGGGCCAGACTCAGCCGGCTCCGGCCGCCACGTCCCCGCATGCCGGTCATGATATGTCGACCATGGGTCAGACCCAGCCCGCGCCAGCCATGCCGGCGGGACACAACATGTCGACGATGGGCCAGACCCAGCCGGCTCCGGCCGCCGCGTCCCCGCATGCCGGCCATGACATGTCGACCATGGGTCAGACCCCGCTCGCGCCGGCCATGCCGGCGGGGCACGACATGTCGACGATGGGTCAGATGCCGGCCGGACACGACATGTCCGGAATGGCCATGCCGCCCGACGTCCCGACCAGCGCGAACAATCCCGGACGTCCACCGGAAGCCCCCGCTCCGGCGGGCGCGGCAAGCGGGCCGGCCAATGCCGCCGACCTGCTGTTCGACCCCGCCGAAATGGCGGCGGCCCGCGCCCAGCTGTTGGTCGAGCACGGAAACGTCCGCACGACGGCGGTCATCATCGACCAGCTCGAAGCGACCTTTGGCGACGACGAGGAAGGCTACGCCTGGGACGCCCAGGGCTGGACCGGCGGCGACATCAATCGGTTCTGGTGGAAGTCGGAAGGGGAGGGCGCTTTTGACGGCGAGGTCGAGGAGGCCGAGATCCAGGCCCTCTACAGCCGGGCGTTCCGACCCTTCTTCGACTTCCAGACCGGCCTGCGGCAGACCTACCGGCCCGAGGGCGACCGGACCGATCTGGTCGTCGGCATTCAGGGTCTGGCGCCCTACTGGTTCGAGGTCGATGCGGCGGCCTTCCTGTCCAACAAGGGCGAACTGACGGCGAGGGCGGAGGCCGAATATGATCAGCGGATCACCAATCGCTGGATCGTGCAGCCCCGGGCCGAGGTGGTGCTGTCGGCGGAGGACATCCCCGAACTCCGGATCGGGTCCGGCCTGTCGACGCTCCAGATCGGGGCCCGCTTGCGCTACGAGTTCCGCAAGGAATTCGCACCCTATGTCGGCGTCGAATGGACCAAGAGCTTCGGCAATACGGCGGACTTCCTGGAAGCTGACGGGCGAAGCTCGGAAGACACCCGGCTGGTCGTCGGCATTCGGGCGTGGTTCTAGCGAAGCGGCGGCGGGTCTTGTCTTGACGCCGGCGCCCCCACAGGCACGCAACGGGTCGGTTGTCAGGACGCCCCCGCCGGGGCCAGGGCCTCGCTACAGCCTGTGCCTTGCGCCGGCCGGTGACCGGCCCGGTGTTGTCCAATGACAGCGGGGCGGCGGATCCGGGCCGTCGTGATCGATCTGGATGACACCCTGCTCTCAGCCTATCGCCGCCCTGATCTGGCGTGGCGCAGCGTCTGTCAGGTATACCAGACCGAGCTTGGCGACCTCGCTCCGGACGTTGCAGCGCGCGCCCTGACGGAGGCGGGGCGGGCCTTCTGGAGCGATCCGGACAGCCACGCCGTGGGCCGCGCAGACCCGAAGCAGGCCCGGCGCGTCATCGCAGCCAAAGCCTTCGAGGCCTTGCGGCGCGACAGTAGTCCAACGGTATCTCCCGAGATCGCAGAGCGCATCGCCGACGCCTTCAGCCTCCATCGCGACCGGCAGATGCGGCTCGAACCCAAGGCGGACGCCGTGTTGGTCCAATTGCGGGACGCTGGATACCGGCTCGCGCTGCTCACCAACGGCGCCGGTCCACTGCAGCGCGCCAAGATCGAGCGTTTCGGTCTGGCTTCGCGTTTCCATCATATCCAGATTGAAGGCGAGGTCGGCGTTGGCAAGCCCGATCCGGGCGCGTTCAGGCGAGTGTTTGCCGCCTTGAACGTCGATCCGCCCGAGGTCTGTGTCGTCGGAGACAGTCTGGAATGGGACATTCGCCCGGCCAAGGCGCTGGGCTGTTTCACCATTCTGTACGACCCGGAGGCTGGCCAAGCTGTAGGACGCGGTTTCGGCGACGCCCACGTTGTGACCCGGACATTGGCGAGCTTGGCGCCCCACCTTCAGGAGCGTAGTTCGCCCCCCGGCCGGATGGATCGCGCCGGCCGGCGATCACGGCGCGCCGACTGAGCCCAGGGCTGAAAGACCATCGCGAGGGGTCAGCCGGGGAGCCGACCGCTGATCGACGACGGAAAAACGCCGCGCGGCAGGTCGCGCGGCGTTCCTTCCACATCCGGCTTCGGCCCCTCAGGAGGCGGGAGGCCGATCCCTCAGTGAACCATGAAACGGACGAGGCCGTTCATCTGGTGGCCGTCGGCGCCCTTCGCGGCCCAGGCGGCGGAATAGGATCCGGGGGCCAGGATGGGGAGGGGCGCGCTGACCGTGGTGACCGGCGCCGCGTCGTCGACCACAGCCACGTCGATGGACCGGGCGTCAGGGCCCGTCAGCCTGAGAGAGGTCAGGGTCATGGCGTGCGGGAACGTCGCCGAGAAGGTCGTCGGCGCGACCGCTAGCATGGCGTTGTCCGCGGGCGCGGTGACGACGCCGTTGGCGGGGGCCTGCATGGCGGCGTGATCCTGCGCCGACATGCCCGCGTGCGAATGGCTCTGGGCCTGGGCGAGGGAGACGGGAGCCAGCGCCGCCAGAGCGGCCAGGCTGGTGAGGATTGAACGGTTCATGAGAGACTTCCTGATGCTTACGTGGACTACTGGTTGGGCGGCATGGTCATGCCGTCCATCTTCGACATGTCATGGCCAGCCATCGGATCGGCCGGCGGCGGCGTCGGGGCGGGTGCTGGCGCCGGCGCGGGGCGGGTCGGTCGGGGCGTCGAGGCCCGGGGGGACGGCGCCGGGGCTGGTGCGGCGGCCTGCGGCTGCGGGGTCGGCTCGGGCGTGGCGACCGGCGCGGCCTCCATCGGGGTCGTCGCCGAGGCGCCCGGCGCCGTCTGGGCCTCGACCGGTTGAGGGTCGGCGGCCGGCTGGCAGGCGCCCAAGGTGATCGCCGCTGCGGCGGCTAGGATCGGGACTCTCATGTGACAAGCTCCTGAAAGAAAAGGGCGATGATCGGGTCGATTTCCCGCGACGCCCTCATACTAGAATACGCGGACGGGCGCCGCATCCCTCGCCGCCTGGAGGTCGATCGACGGAGCGCCGCTGCGGCCCGAGCGGGGCTAAGGCGCGACGAAGGTTCCGAGGACCCTCGAGCTGATCACTCAAGAGCGGCCCGGACAGCGGGCGTGTCGTCCAGCGCCTCGGACAGCTTGCGACGAGCCCGCGCCACGCGGGTCTCCACGGTCTTGATGGAGACACCCAGCATCCCGGCCGTTTCCGCCTGACTGCGCCCTTCGATTGCCGTCAGCATAAGCGGAGCCTTGAGGTGCGGCGGCAGACGGCTCATGGCCTCGTTCAACCGCGCCAGCCTTGCGCTGGCATCCATCCGGTCATCGACCGCCTCGGCCCCGTCCGGCACGGACATGGCTTCCGGCGACGACAGGTCGACGCCGCCCCGGATGAGCCGCCGAACGAAGCGGCGACGGCTCCAGTCCCGGCATTTATTGAGTGCGATGGTCCGGATCCAGGCCTCGAAGGGTCGGACCGGGTCGTAGCGGCGAATGTTGATCCAGGCCGCCGCATAGGTGTCCTGCAACAGGTCCCAGGCGTCCTGTTCATCGCCGACATAGCGCCGGACGAAACGGAACAGAGAAGTCTTGGTCTGCCGCATCAACTCGCTGAAGGCCGCCCGGTCCCCGCCGGCGGCGCGGGCTGACAGGTCGTTGGGGCTGTCCACGCGGAACGCTAGCCTTCGTCGGGCGCGAGGGCCTCGACGATACGGTCGTCGAATACCTCGGCCTGGGCCGGCGTCAGAACGGACCGCATCTCGAAGACGTGGGCGATCGTCTCCTTCTGCAAGGCGCCCATGGCGACGTGGAAATGGTCCACCGCCGCCTGGACCTGGGGACCGTCGCCGTCGCTCCTTGCGATCGCGCGCGCCAGTTCCTGATTGGCCGCGCGGACGTCCGCTTCGAGCGCGGGCCGGCGCGCGGCGAACCGGGCTTCGACTGCGTCGATGCGGGTCAGCTGGTCGGGCGAGAGCTTCAGGTCGTGGTGCACGATGTCGTGCAGAGATGGCGGTTCGCGCCGGCTCAGCACCCAGCTGGCGCTGATCCAAGTGCCCGCGCCGCTGGCGACCGCCGCCAGGACGGCCGTCAGGGCGATGGCCTGCCAGCCGCGCATCATCGGCCGGTTTCCAGTCTCACCAGAGGCGACAGGCCCGCGTCGACCGTGAAGATGGCCATCTCTCCGGCCGGTCTGGGGGCGGCGACCGCGCCGACGCCGCCTGCCGTCAGGCCGGTGACCAGGGCCATGGCGACGGCGCCCAAACGCAGTTGCGACGCGAACCTTTCGCCGCGAAGCGCGTCGACCCGGCTCCAGACCAGCGGTTCGAGCCCGTCGAGCGACCGGCCCAAGGGCGTCGCCGCCGATCCGGCCAAAAGATCATCCAAATTACGCGCCATCGAACACTCTCCTTGCGCCCCTAATCCCTACTACGCCGAAACGAGCCAAATCCCTCAAACGAGGGGACGGCCTCTCCGGTGCGTAGTTAGCAGAAGGGACGGGATGGGAGAGAACAATGTCGATACGCAAACTTCTGTCGGGGCTCGCCCTGGTGGTGGCGCTGTCTGTCAGCGCGCCCGCGTTCGCGCACGAGGATCATGACAATCAGGCCGCGGCCCGCGCCCAGGCCGCCGCGCCGGCGGGCGCCGTGCCAGAAGGCGGCGTGATGGCCATGCCGGGGATGACCATGGACATGGACCACGGGGCCATGACTGCGGACGAGGGTCCCAAGCCTATGCCTCAACGCCTGTATCGCTGGCTCGGCGCCATGCATCCCGCCGCCGTCCATTTCCCGATCGCGCTGTTCCTCGTCGCCGCGCTCCTCGAGATCGCCGCCCTGACGCTGCGTCGGCCGGTCCTGACGCAGGGCACGCGGGTGATCATCGCCCTGGCGGCGATCTCCGCGGTCGCCGCGGTGGCGCTGGGATGGTTCGCTATGGGGCTGCCCGGGAAGGACGATGTGACTCACCTCTACCATCGGTGGCTCGGCACCTCGATCGCCGCGCTCGGCCTGCTGAGCTGGTGGGCGAAGGAACACTGGGTCCGCCGGCCGGGGCGCGGGCGCGAGCTGATCTACATCGGTCTTTTGACCGTGACCGCCGCCGCCGTGATGGTCAACGGCCTGCTGGGCGGGATGCTGACCCATGGCATGAGGCATCTGATGTTCTGACGGCCTTGGGGTCCGTCGTCGCCCGAACGCCTCGTTCTTCATCTACTTCGCCGGACCGGGTTCTACTGCGGCCGCGGCAAACCAGGAGACTGCACCATGATGTTCCGTTCAGCACTCGCCGGATCGGCGGTCGCCGCCCTCCTCGCGACCTCCGGCCAAGCGCAAGCTCAATCACAGGCGCCGGCCCACTCCCACGCCCCCGGCTCGGTCAATACGCCAGGCTCGGCGCACGCCCCCGGCCATGCGCAATCCGCTGACGAGGCCCAGGTGCGAACGGTCGTCACCGCCTACAAGGACGCCATCGAGCGGATGGACGTGTCGCAGACGCCGGCCCTGTTCTGGCCCGACTCGGAAATCTTCGAGAACGGCGGCGTGGAGGGATCCTTCGCCTATTATCTGGAGCACCATCTCGGACCCGAGTTCGCGGATCTGGCCGGCTTCGACTTCCGCGACCACGAGATGAAGGTCGAGGTCGACGGCGACACCGCCTTCGTGAGCGAGACCTACACCTACCACATCACCTTCAAGGACAGCGCCCGGGCCCCCATCGAGCGCCGCGGCGCCGCCACGAGCGTCCTGCGCAAGCGGGGTGACGAGTGGAGGTTCGACGTCTATCACTCCTCGGCCCGGCCCTTCCGCCCCGCCGCCTGATCGCGGCGGCGACCGTCATCGGCGGCCTCCAGATATCGCTCGCCAGAGGGACCCATGAGATCGATGCCCACGCTTTCACGCCGTGCATTTCTGGCTGCGGGGGCCGGCTCCGTCGCCGTCGCGGCCTGCGCTCCGGGCGCCCGTTCATCGACCGAGCTCGCGGTCTACAAGACACCCACTTGCGCCTGTTGCACGGCTTGGGTGGACCATATGCGAGCCGCGGGCTTCCAGGCGCGGGTCAATGAACTTCCGAGCCTTCGCTCTATACGCAGCACCCAAGGCGTGCCCGAGGCGCTCGCCTCCTGCCACACGGCCATGATCGGCGGCTATGTCCTCGAGGGCCATGTGCCGGCCGAGGATGTCCGCAAGCTTCTGGCCGAACGTCCCGAGGCCGTGGGCCTCGCAGTGCCGGCGATGCCGCTGGGGTCTCCCGGCATGGAGACGCCAGACGGCCAACGTGAGCCCTATGAGACCCTGCTGATCCTCAAGGGCGGCGGTACGCGCGTCTTCGCGCGTCACGGCTAGGCGAGGCCCAGGGATGAAGGTTCTCAAGCTCTCCACCCAGCTGCACAAATGGATTGCGCTCGTCGTCGGCCTTCAGGTGCTGTTCTGGGTCGGCGGCGGTCTGGTGATGACGGCCATTCCGATCGAGACGGTGCGCGGCGAACATCGGGCGGTTGACCTCAAGCCGAGCCCGCTGGAGCTCGGCGCGCTTCCGGCACTGAGCGAGATCGCGCGCCGAGCGGGCGTCGCGCCTGTCCAGGCGGAGCTTCACACGACGCCGCGGGGGGCGGCCTGGACCTTGAAGCCGGCGTCGGGCGAGCCAGTCGTCGTGTCCGCCGCGACCGGCCGGCCGTTCGGACCGATGTCGGCCGCCGACGCCTCGGCCTTCGCCAAGGGCGCGTACAAGGGCGAGGCGCGGGTTTCCGGCGCGGTTCTTCTGGCGACGGCGCCCGAGGAGACGGGACGCACCGGACCGCTGTGGCGGGTAGACTTCGCCGACCGCGAAAAGACGGCCTTCTACCTGTCGCCAGCGACAGGCGAAGTGGTGACGCGCCGCTCGGGCGTGTGGCGGATCTTCGACTTCTTCTGGCGACTGCACGTCATGGACTGGAACGACGGCGAGGACTTCAATCACCCCCTGATCATCATCACTACCGCCTTGACCCTGAGCATTGTGATTTCGGGCTTCATCCTGCTGTGGATACGGATCTCCCGCGACCTGAAAATGGCGCGTGCGGTTCGCAAGCGGGAGCCATGAGGCAGGCGACGGCTCGATCACAGGAAGCTCTGCCAAGAGACAACGACCGGACTTCACCACCGCGTCTCGCCGCCCTGACCACCGCCTGGCCGCCGCACATCCTGCGGCAAGAGGACGTCGCGGCCAACGGGGCCGAAATGTTCGCCACGACCCACGGCGGTTTCGAGCGGCTGGCGCCTATCTATCGAAACGCCTTGATCGACACACGGCATTCGTGCGTCCCAATGGACTGGTATCTGCAGCCGCACAGCTTCGCGGAGCGGAACGACCTGTTCCTGGAACACGCAGTCGCCCTGATGGCCGAGAGCACGACGAGCGCGCTGGAGCAAGCGGGGTGATCGCGACCTTGGCCGGTTTTGGACCACTCGGATCATCACCTGCCCGGCGCGCCGCTAGTCCGATCCGGCCCTTCCGGGTCATTCGTCATCCCAACTACTGGATCGCATCTCTTGAGATCGCCATGTTGCCGCTGGTTTTCGGCCAGGTCTGGATAGCAGTGGTGTTCACCGCGCTTAATGCCATGCTGATCACCTGGCGGGTGCGGCTGGAGGATCGCGCTCTTGCCTATCAGGCCTGTGAGCCAGAACGACCTGGATGCGAGGCGGGCCAGTCACCGACGATCAGGTCAGGCGGTGCGAAATTTCGGTCAGCGCCCGGAGGTCTGTCGCGAAGCGGGCGATCGACTCCCGGTGTCGGTCCAGTTCGCCATATGGCAGATAGCGCACGTCGAGGTCAGCGATACGGCTGAAGGCCGGCCGCTGCAACTGCGCGCGAACATCCTCCTCTCGGCTGTCCGGCGCCACGAGGAACAGGCCTGCGGAGGTGTGAAGCTCGCCTGACAGGGCGAGATCCAACATGCGCACCACACCGGAATAGATGGTCGTAGAATGCTCGACCTCAAAGGCGGCCGTTACGCGGTCCGCGCCAGCCTCCAGCCAGAGGACGTCGATGAGGCGGATGGACTCTGCGCCCGCGCCATTCGCAAGCGCCGCAGGCAAATGGTCCAAACAGCCTTGACCCAGGCGCGCGCCCTCATGAATGCGGCCGCGGTCATTGGCGGCGATCCACACCCGGTAGCCCAGTGCCCGGCCCAGATCGCGAATCCAGGCCTGGATTTCGGTATGGGTGCGATCCGTTTCGCGCTGTTGCAACGTGGTCTTCTCGAACTTCACGGCCTCGGCCCGGGCCTCGGCAAGCCGCTCCTGCCAGCCCCGGTTCGAGAGATCCTCGCTGTCGAGGGGCGGAGCAGGGTATCGACCGGAGCCGACGTCAAACAGGAAACCCGCCAAGGCCCCCAGGTCGTTAGACAGCAGGTCGCGATACCGAGCGTTGAGGGCGAGGATTCCCTCTCGCATGGCCAGATAGTGCTCCCAGCTGCCCAGCTTCACTTTCGACCCGGTGATTCCGTTGTACCCATTGACGATGGCGGTGTTGAACGGCGGGGCGTGGGTGGGATGCAGGAAGTAGATCAGGTTCGCAACGGCCGGCCCGAGCCCCTTGATCTTGAGCTGGTCAATCGTGCGGATGCCGGACAGGATCTCGGCGCCGGTCGAACAGCCGCTGCAGTGGTGCAGCAGACGCCCGAAGGCGCGCTGATTGACCGGGTTTTCGTAGATGTCGGGAATCCGGAGCTTGGGCTTCCAAAGGAAGGCGTGATCGGCGCCCCGGAAGATCTGGCGTTGCTCGGCGACGGAATGAACGATCGTCTCCAGTGACGAGCCGCGATAAGCGACGCCGAACCGGCCCGTCTCGATCTCCTCGACGACTTGGCCGATGCCCCGGCGGATGGAGCGGAAATTCTTCAGTCGTTCATCCCACAGGAACCACGTCTGATAGGTCGCCGAAGGGTCGTCGCGCCACTGCTCGATAAGCTCTCGAAGTCGATCCGGCACGCCATCCCCCTCAAGACTCCACTATCCCAATCTAGGCAGGTTGGCCGGCGAGCGCCAATGGATCGAACTCGAAGCGCGGCTAACCGCGTCCCCGAGCGGGCTCCGGCGAAGCGGTCGGGCACGGCCTCCGGCTTACATCGCCATGTCCATGGCCGAGACCGGGGCCAGGGTGCCCATGATCGCGACCAGGGCGAGGAGCGCCAGGGCGAGCAGGGTCTCCACCACCAGGCTGCGCTTCAGACGTCCCACCGCGACCCGAAGATCCTCGGGATCGTCGAGGGCGCTGGCGAGATCCGGAGTCAGATGGAAGCGGTTTGCGGCCGCCAGAACCAGCATGAGCGCGAAGAGGACCAGCTTGCCCGTCAGCAACAGGCCGTAGGGCGTGGTGAGAAGACCGGAGAGGCGATCAGGTCCGACCAGAAACCAGCTGTTGACCAGGCCGCTCAGCACCAGGACGGCCACCGACGCCGTTCCCACGCCGGCGAAGCCGTGAAGCGCCTGATGGAGAATCCGGTCGGCGGCCGGCCCGGAGCGGTGACGGATCGTCAGGATCAGCAAGGCCGCGAGCGCGCCGAGCCAGACCGCCGCGCTCCAGCTATGCAGGACGTCCGCGGTCAGATGGACCAGACGACCGGGTCCCTCCGTCGCCGCGCCGTGCCCCGTCCAAGCGAAACTTGCGGCCGCCACCAATCCGGCGAGGACGACGGCGATCCAAACCGGCCGGGACGGTCGGACGAAAACGAGGAGGAGCAGGGCGGCGGCGGCGACCAGGGCGCGGATGAGGAAGGCCGGCCCCAAGCTCGTGCCGGTGATCATGAAGCCCAAGGACGCGGGCTTGAGACCCTCGGCGATCGAGCCCGCCATCACCGAGGTCTGGGCCGCGAGCGCGGCGAGCGAGCCCAGGGCGACCACGGCCGACGCGGCGATCAGCAGGGGCTTGGCCCAGTCGAGCGCGACACCGTCGGACGGGCGCAGTCCGTAAAGGAAAAAGAGTGG
This sequence comes from Brevundimonas sp. D3-1P, assembly GCF_055809335.1. Lineage (NCBI taxonomy): Bacteria > Pseudomonadati > Pseudomonadota > Alphaproteobacteria > Caulobacterales > Caulobacteraceae > Brevundimonas > Brevundimonas sp. D3-1P. The sequence goes on along the minus strand of NZ_CM147908.1, from coordinate 2,559,195 downwards.
CGTTCCCAGAAGGACGACCACGCCCCCGTACTGCAAAAGTCGGAGCAGGATGACGAGGCCATCGAGCACGGGGCTCAGCGCACCGTGAAGGCGATGGCGCCGGTCATGCGGTGTCCGTCCGCCGAAGCCGCGCGCCAGTTGAGGCTGTAGGCGCCGGCGGCGAGCGGACGCGCCGTCCGTCCCGACACGGTCTTGCCGTCTTCGGAGACGGTGGCGGTCACGGCGAATTTGGCGCCGGCGGCGTTGACCACTTCGAGGCCCGAGAAAGCCGGCACCACGCGTTCGCTGAAGGTCACCGTGAGCGCCCGGGGAGAGGCGACGGTCGCGCTCGCCGCCGGGGTGGAGGCGACGACGCGAGCGTGGGCCTCGGCCTGGGTGGCGACCAGGAGCAGGGCGCCGGCGGCGCCGATAAGGGAGAGGATCTTGCGAGGGGTCATTGGGAGGCTCCGAAACCAAAGGGGTTCAATGAGGTATACGGGGCCCGGAGTTCAATCCCTCATTCGACCTTCGGCTGACGCACGCTTACCCCGGGTCGAAGTCTGTCTGGAATGGGGCTGCGGTGCGAGGCAATCGGCGACGGTTGGCTGGGCGCGGGCCCAACGCCGGAGATCGGTCGCTTGACACGGCGCGCCGGGGGGCGTGGGATGGACGGGTATGTGGAATATCGTCCGCACCCTTCTGTTCGCCTTGGCGGTGGCCGGCTTTGTCGGGCAGTCGTCGGCGCACGCCACCCCGTTCCAAGTCTTCGAATCGACGGGTGGAATGGCGGAGATGGACTGCGCCGAAATGATGGTGATGGCGGACGAACCGTCAGGCGGACCGACGAGCCCCTGCGACGAGATGACGCCCGACTGCATCGCCAAGATGGGCTGCGCCGCCGTCGCGGCGCCCATGCCGCCGGCGCCGACCGTTCAACGGCCTTCGGCTCCGCGGGGACTCCGGTTCGCAGCCGTCGATGTCGTGCGAGAGGGCGCAGGCCCGCTTCCACTGAAGAATCCGCCGAAACGGCTGGCGTAGACCGCGTCCGCTGATCGGAAGGCCGTGCGCGCCGTTGCGCGGGCGACCGCCGATCGATCCGAGCCCTTCGCCGATGTCCCGCCCTCGCAGCGGGCCCAGTGGTTTCGAGGAATTCATGACCATTCGTCTGAGGTCGGCGACACGCGCATCTGCGTGTCCGCCGCCCCGTATCCGCCTGCCGCGCGTCGCGACGCGACGCGCGGAGGTTTCCCCGCCGTCCCGGGACCGTGGGTCGACCGCAAGCTGGGCGATTTTTCCCGCCTGCGCTCTGCTGCTGAGCGCTTGGGCCGTGTCGGCCAGGGCCGACCCGCAGACGTTCGACGAGCCCTGGCGCGGGCCGCCGTCGGAGCGCCCGGCCTTAGGGCCAGCACCCTGGGGGTCGATGCCGCGCGCGCTGCGGCCCCGGCCGCCGGCCGGCTGCCCGACCCTCGTCTCACGTTCGGGCTCGACGGGTTTCCGGTGACCGGGCCGTTCGCAGGCCAACTCGACCAGGACGACTTCACCATGCTCAGGATCGGCGTCGAGCAGGACGTGCCGAGCCGCGCGCGGCGTCGCGCCGAGCGCGACGTCGCCGAAGCGGAGATCGGCGTCGCCGGCTCCGAGCTGTCCGTCGCGCGACGAGAGGTTCAGATCGCAACGGGACTGGCTTGGATCGACCTCTTCTACGCCCAACGCCGCCTCGCGGCGCTGGAGGAGGTTCTGGAGTCCCTTCAGCCGTTGTGGAACACCGCTCCCGCCGGCGTCGCATCGGGCGCCTATCGGCCGGCGAACGCTCTCGGACCCGTCCAGCTCAAGGCCGATCTGGACGATCGCCGCAGCAGTCTCGTCGCCGAGCTCGAGAAGGCGCGGGCTGAACTGGCTCGCTGGACGGGCGACAACGAACCCGAAACGACGGGCCCGCCGCCGCAAGACGATCTCGACCTAGCCGCCTTGCGGAGCGGCATCGCCCGGCTGCCGATTTTGCGCGCCTATGGCGCCGCGGCGCGGCGCGCCGACGCCGAGGTCGACCTGGCGCGCGCAGGACGACGGCCGGACTGGTCGTTGGAGGCCAGCTACGGCCGCCGCGACGAGCGGTTCGGCGACCTGTTCTCCGTCGGAGCGAGCGTGCGGCTGCCGATCTTTCCGGGGCAGAGGCAGGATCCCGTCATCGCGGCGCGCGCCGCTGACGCGCTGCGGGTCACCGCCGAGCGCCAGGACGCCGAGCGCGTGGTGACCGCGTCGCTCCAGAGCGCCCTGGCCGACCACGCGACGGCCAAGGATCAATGGCTTCGGTCGCGCGACGTCGTTCTGCCCAATGTTCTGCAGCGTTCCGATCTCGAAACCGCGAGCTATGCGGCGGGCCGGGCGGGCATCGTTGAAGTGCTGGAAGCCTTCACCGCCGTGGCCAACGCCCGGCTCGACACGCTCGATCGCGAGGCCGCCGTGATGCGCCAAGTGGTCGAGATCACTCTCACCTATGGGAACGACGCCCGATGAACGCCCCTCGCAACAAACGGGTGGGCATCGCCATGGGCGCTCTTCTTCTGCTCGGGATCGGCGTCGGGGCCGGCGTCGTCATCGCCCCGCGCCTGGACGGGGCCGCAAACGAGAACGCCGAGGAGGGAGGGGAGCGCGAGATCCTCTACTGGTACGATCCCATGGTTCCGAACGAACGATACCCGGGGCCGGGGAAATCGTCGATGAACATGGATACCATCCCCAAATACGCCGATGAGGGGGCAACGAACGCCGCCCCCGGCGTCCGGATCGATCCGGCGCTGACCCACAATCTCGGGGTCCGGTACGCCACGGCCCGCCGCGGCGACCTGGAGGGCGATCTCAGCGCCACAGCGGCGGTCGATTACAATGAACGCGACATCGCCGTGGTCCAGTCGCGTGCGGACGGCTTCGTGCAGCGGGTCTACAACCGCGCGCCGGGCGACGTGATCGCCGCCGGGTCGCCTCTCGTCGATCTGCTCATTCCGTCCTGGGGCGGAGCCCAGACGGAATATCTGGCCGTGCGACGCACCGGCAACACGGCCCTGATTGAGGCCGCGCGGCAGCGATTGGTGCTGCTGGGCATGTCCGAGAGCCTGATCGCCTCAGTGGAACGCAGCGGGCGGGCGCGGACCACAATCACGGTCTCAACGCCCACCGGCGGCGTGATCAAGACGCTGGGCGTGCGCGCCGGCATGAGCGTCACCCAGGGCATGACCCTGGCTGAGATCAACGGCCTGGCCACCGTCTGGGTCAACGCCGCCATCCCGGAGACGCTGGCGAGCCAGCCGAGGGTCGGGCAGTCCGTCGAGGTGGCCCTGGCCGCATTCCCGGGCGAGCGGTTCACGGGCCGCCTGACCGCCCTGTTGCCGGAACTCGTCGGCGACAGCCGCACGGTCACCGGGCGGATCGAACTGGCCAATAGAGGGGGCCGTCTGCGCCCCGGCATGTTCGGTCGGATCAACTTCGGCGGCGGTTCGACGTCGGCTCTGCTCGTGCCGACCGAGGCGGTGATCCGAACTGGAGAGCGGGACATCGTCATGCTCGCCCTGCCGGAAGGCCGCTATCAGCCGGCCGAGGTTCGCATCGGACGGGAGGCCGGCGGTCAGACCGAAATCCTCGCCGGTCTGCGCGACGGCGAGCGGGTTGTCGCGTCGGGTCAGTTCCTGATCGATTCCGAAGCCAGCTTGTCAGGCGTCACGGCGCGGCCGATCGGCGGGACTTCCGGGCCCGCGCGCGCTCCGGCGTCGCCGACCGCCGGCCGGCCGGCCACCGCCGCCCAGACGGCCCCATCCATGGTCGCGCCCGCACCGCGCGGGAGGTCGGGGCAATGATCGCCGCAATCATACGCGCCTCGGTCAAAGGACGCTTCCTCGTCCTCATGGCGGCCCTCGCCCTGCTCGCTGCGGGCCTGTTTGCGGTGCGCAGCACGCCGGTCGACGCCCTGCCGGACCTGTCGGACGTGCAGGTCATCATCCGCACCAGCTATCCGGGGCAGGCCCCTCAGATCGTCGAGAACCAGGTCACCTACCCACTGGCGACCACCATGCTATCGGTGCCCGGCGCGCGAACGGTTCGGGGCTATTCCTTCTTCGGCGACAGCTTCGTCTATGTGCTCTTCGAGAATGGGACGGACCTCTACTGGGCGCGGTCCCGGGTCCTGGAATACCTCAGCCAGGTTCAGGCGCGGCTTCCCGCGACCGCCCAACCGGCGCTGGGGCCGGACGCCACCGGCGTGGGCTGGGTCTATGAATACGCCCTGGTCGATCGCACAGGCCGCACCGACCTGGCGCAGCTGCGAAGCCTGCAGGACTGGTTCCTCCGCTACGAGCTGAAGACCGTGCCGGGCGTGGCCGAGGTCGCCAGCCTCGGCGGCATGGTGCGGCAATACCAGGTGGTGCTCGACCCCGTCAGGCTCGCGTCATACGGCATCACCCATCAGGCGGTGGTGGAGGCCCTCCAGCGCGCCAACGGCGAGACGGGCGGCTCGGTGCTCCAGCTCGCCGAGGCCGAATACATGGTGCGCGCCAACGGCTATCTGACTGAGCTCGACGACTTCCGGGCTGTGCCGCTCCGCACCGCGGGGGGGGCGTGCCGATCAGCCTCGGGGACGTCGCGACCCTCCAGATCGGCCCGGAGATGCGGCGCGGCATAGCGGAACTGAACGGCGAAGGCGAGGTCGCCGGCGGCGTCGTTATCCTGCGGTCCGGTGCAAACGCCCGCGCCACGATCGCGGCGGTCGCTGAAAAACTCGAGACGCTCAAGGCCGGATTGCCGCCGGGCGTCGAAGTGGTGACGACCTACGATCGGTCGCAGCTCATAGACCGGGCGATCGACAATCTGAGCGGCAAGCTGATCGAGGAGTTCATCGTCGTCGCCCTGGTCTGCGGCCTGTTCCTCTGGCACGCCCGGTCGGCGCTGGTCGCCATCCTGACCCTGCCCCTGGGCGTGCTGGCGGCCTTCCTGATCATGAATCTTCAGGGCGTGAACGCCAACATCATGTCGCTGGGCGGCATCGCCATCGCCATCGGGGCCATGGTCGATGCGGCGGTGGTCATGATCGAGAACGCGCACAAGCACATCGAGCGATGGGAGCACGACCACCCGGACCACAAGCTCATCGGCGAGGATCGCTGGAAGGTCATCACCGAGGCGGCCGTGGAGGTCGGACCCGCGCTGTTCCTCAGCCTCTTGATCATCACCCTGTCATTCATCCCGGTGTTCAGCCTGCAGGCCCAGGAGGGGCGGTTGTTCGCGCCGCTGGCCTTCACCAAGAGCTATGCGATGGCGGCGGCGGCGATCCTGTCGATCACGCTCGTGCCGGTTCTGATGGGCTATCTGATCCGGGGACGGATCCCGGCCGAACAGAGCAACCCGATCAATCGCTGGCTGACCCGCGTTTATCGGGGACCGCTGGACTGGGTGCTGCGTCATCCCAGGAAGACCCTGGTGGCCGCCTTTCTGGTCTTCGCCACCACGGCCTGGCCCCTTAGCCAGCTGGGCGGCGAGTTCATGCCGGCGATGGACGAGGGCGACCTGCTTTATATGCCTTCGGCCCAGCCGGGCCTCTCTCCGGCCAAGGCCGCGGAACTGTTGCAGCAGACGGACCGGATGATCCGCACCGTGCCCGAAGTGGCGACCGTATTCGGCAAGGCGGGCCGGGCGGAGACCGCCACGGATCCGGCTCCGCTGGAGATGTTCGAGACGACCATCCAGTTCAAGCCACGCGATGAATGGCGGCCCGGCATGACCCCGGAGAAGCTGGTCGAGGAGCTTGACCGCGCGGTTCAGGTTCCCGGACTGTCCAACGTCTGGGTCCCTCCGATCCGCAATCGTATCGACATGCTGGCGACGGGCATCAAGAGCCCCGTCGGCGTCAAGGTGTCCGGCGCCGACCTGGCCGCGATGGACCGTATCGCGGCCCAGGTGGCCCAGGTCGCCAGGACCGTACCGGGCGTGACCTCGGCCCTGGCGGAACGCCTGACCGGCGGGCGGTATGTCGACATCGACATCGACCGGCGCGCGGCGGCCCGTTACGGCCTGAACATCGCCGATGTCCAGTCGATCGTCTCAGGCGCCGTGGGCGGGGAGACGATCGGTCAGACGGTGGAGGGGCTGGCCCGCTATCCGATCAGCGTCCGTTATCCGAGGGAATTGCGCGACAGTCTGGAGCAGCTGCGCGCCCTGCCGGTTCTGACGCCGTCGGGTCAGCAGATCACCCTTGGCACGGTCACCGATATCCAGATCGCCGATGGCCCTCCGATGCTGAAGTCCGAGAACGGCAGGCTGACCACCTGGATCTATGTCGATGTTCGGGGGCGTGACCTCGCGTCCGTCGTCGCCGATCTGCGTCAGGCCGTCGCCAGCGAGGTGGATTTCGCGCCGGGCGTCAGCATCGCCGACTCGGGCCAGTTCGAATACCTGGAACGGGCGGCGGAACGGCTGAAGATCGTGGTTCCGGCCACGCTCGTGATCATCTTCATCCTGCTCTATCTGACCTTCGGTCGCTTCGACGAAGCCCTGCTCATCATGGGCACCCTGCCGTTCGCCCTTACCGGCGGTTTCTGGCTGCTCTATCTGATGGGCTTTGATCAGTCGGTCGCGACGGGCGTGGGCTTCATCGCCCTGGCGGGCCTGTCGGCCGAGTTCGGCGTGGTGATGCTGATCTATCTCAAACATGCGCTGAAGCATCGAGGGCCTGATCCCGACCGGGACCAAGTGGAGGAGGCCGTTCGCGAAGGCGCCCTTCTGCGGGTCAGGCCCAAGGCCATGACGGTCGCCGTAATCCTTGGCGGTCTGTTCCCGATCCTGATCGGCCACGGCGCGGGCTCTGAAATCATGAGCCGGATCGCCGCCCCGGTGATCGGCGGCATGATCACCGCGCCCCTCCTGTCGATGCTTGTCATCCCAGCCGGCTACCTCCTCCTGAGACGCCGGAAATCACGTTCTACCCCCTCAACCCAAGGAGCGACTTCATGATCCGAACCCTCATCAGCCTCGCCGGCGGCGCCCTGGTGCTGGCGTCTTGCGGCCAGCAGGCCGACCCTGCGCCCGGCGAAGCGGCGGTCGAGAGTCCCTCGGCCGCCCCTGAGGCGGCTGCGGCATCCTCCGCCGCGGCCGCCAAGACCGCCTACGGCGCCGGGGTCATCACCGCCGTCGATCCGGCGGCCGGCACCGTCACGATCAATCACGAGCCGATAAAGGCGGTGAACTGGCCCGCGATGACGATGAGCTTCAAGGCCGGTCCCGCCGTGATTCGGGAGGCCGCCATTGGAGACCGCGTCCAGTTCGATCTGACGGTTCGCGGTGGAACGGGCGAAATCACGGCGATCTATCCGCATTGACGGCGTCGCCGGTGCGGGCGTCCGGGTCGTCGGTCGGGATGAGTTGGGTTGGGTTGGACACCCATCCGGCGCCCGCCTGACGACCCGGCGGCGGCCAAGCCGCCCGGGCTGTCCGGCCATCAAGACTTAAACTTTGCCGTCGATCCTGCGAGACTGGACGGTGGTTCCGGGCCTGGACGATCTTGGGGCGCTTAGCTTAATGGCGCAAAGCGGCGGACATTTAATCCGCAGATCGTGGTTCAAATCCGCGAGCGCCCTCCAGGATCTGACGCGGATGCGGATGAGGCGAGCGCCGCCGCGGCCGATGCGGAAGGGCGCCGCCGCGCCCTGGATCAGCGAACGGCGCGGGAGGACCAGTGGATGTGCGTGATCCGCCATCCCTCGGCCTGGCGATGGAGCACCATCGTCTCGACCGACATGCTGTCGACGGGGCGGCCGTTGAACTGGCCCGTCGTCCGGCTCTCGCTCGCGACCCACGCGCTGTCGGCGACGGCGCGCGCCATGCGCCGGGACCTTGCAGCCGGCACGGCGGCCGAGAAGGCGGCGTCCGCAGCCAGGTGGTGTTGGGCGTATTCCGCCTTCGATCGCTCGGTCCCGCCGCTCTCGAAGATCAGCACGTCGTCGGCCAGAAAGGCCAGCGCAGCGCTCGTATCTCCGTGTTCCAGCGCGGCGTGAAAGGCGTCGACGACGCTCGCAGCCGCCGTCGCTTCTGCCTGGATATCGTCGACTGAAGCGGCCGCCGGGTTCGCGACCGGGTCATGCGCCAGCGCCGGCCCGGCGGAGGCGATCGACGCGGAGAAGGCGAGGGCGAGAAGCATTCTTGCGGCGGACATGGCGTGGCCTTGGGTTTGCTGCAGCTTGGTCTCCCACTCTGCGACGGCTTTGCCTTGCGAGGCAATCCGCCCGATCGGCCTCCGGGGATTCCCGGGCGATGGCGGGATGGGGTCAACGCCACCCGGTCGGGGTTCTACACGTCGCCTGTCGCCGCCGGGAGGGACGAAGGACTGGATCTAATTCCCGCCTTCGCGACCGCCGGCGGCGCGGAGGAGGTCGCCGACCGGACGTCCATTCAGCCGGCACGAGGCGACGACCCGATCGTAAACGATGACCCGGCCGTTGCGGCCGCGAACCGCCGTGCAATCGAGCCAGCGACGGCCGACCACGCGGATCAGGCGCTCGCGGTCGGCGCGGCCGGCGGGGCTGTGCAGTTCGGCTGCGTCGAAATCCGAAAGCCGCACTTCGATCCAGGCGGCGGGGTCGGTCGTGTTTCCGAGGCACAGGCTGTCGCCGTCGCCGACGTAGCGCACGATCCCCGCGAAGGGCTCGCCGACGCGTTCCGGCAGCCGGCCCTCGCATGGATCGGCCCGGGCGGCGGTCGGGGCCAGCAGGAGCGCGGCGCCGATCAGAAGCCATTTCATCGGCCCAGGGTGGCGCGGCACCGGGCCGGGGACAAGCCCGACAGGGAGAGAAAGGAAGGCCGGACGGCGGGCGCTCCGTGGTGGAGCGGAGAAGGAGACCGCCATGAGACCGAACCCGACGTCGACCCTGATCCGGGCGCCGGCTGCCGAACCGCGCGGGCGCCGTCCGACGCCGACCCTCGTTCCGGCGGCGCCGGACGATCAGACCTTGCTGACTCTGATATTGGAGCGGATGGACCCGGAGACGGATTCTGCGCGGCTCGCCGCCGCCTTGCTCGAACGGTTCGGCAGCCTCGGCGGCGTCGCCGGCGCGGCGCCCGGCGAACTGGCCCAGGCGTCCGGCGCCGGGCCCGCCCTCCGGGCCGAGCTGACGCTTCTGCGCGAGTTCGCGGTCCGTCTTGCGCGCGCCGAAGCCTGCCGCCGCCCGGTCATAACGTCCTGGACCGCGCTCGTGGCCTATGTGCGGGCGGCGCTCGCTCACGAGCCGCGCGAGCAGTTCAGGACCTTGTTTCTGGATCGCAGGAACCAACTGATGCGGGACGAACTCGTCGCCGATGGGACAGTTGACCATGCCCCTGTATATCCGCGCGAAATCATTCGCCAGGCGCTTGAACTTTCGGCGTCGGCTCTGATCCTGGTCCACAATCACCCCTCCGGCGACCCCGCCCCGTCGCGCGCCGACATCGACATGACGCGCCAGGTCATCGAGGCGGCGCGTGTCTTCAACATCCAGGTCCATGACCACCTCGTCGTCGGTCGGGAGGGCACGGCCAGCTTCAAGGCCCTCGGCCTGATCTGAGGCGGCCATGACCTTGCACCGCATCGTCACCGCCCTGGGCGGCGATCTCTATTCCGACGGCCGGCGCGCCAACGTCCCCGCGCCCGGCCATAGCGCGCAGGATCGCTCGGTCTCGCTGCTGCTGAGCGACAACCGGGTCGTCATTCACGGCTTCGGCGGGGCGGACTGGAGGACCATCCGCGATCATCTGCATGACCGGGGCTTCATCGACGACGCCGGCCGATTGACCGGCGGCGGCCGATTGACCGGCGGCGGCCGAGCGGGTCCGTGGACCCCAAGGCCCGATGTCCGTCTTCGCCTCCAGACCGCGTCGGACCTCTGGGCTGGCGGTCGCGCCCTCGGCGGCGACGACCCCGCCGGTCGCTACCTTGAGCGTCGCGCCATTCAAGGCACCGCCGCCGCGAACCTCGGATTCCATCCCGAGGCGCCAATCTCCGTCTACCGGCCGCGGGGGCAAGTCCGCGCCGCCCTGATCGCGCGGATCAGCGACACAGAGGACCGGCTGACGGCGGTGGAGCTGACGTATCTGGACAGGAGCGGGCGTCTCGCCTCGGGCCTGCGACTGACGCGAAAGACGGTCGGTCTGGTTCCGGCCGGCGCCGCCGTTCGACTGGCGCCGGCGGCCGCGGAAATGCTGGTCGGGGAAGGCGTGGTCACGACCCTGTGCGCCATGGACCGTTTCCAGCTTCCCGGTTGGGCTTTGACGGCGGCGAACAACCTCGCCGCCTGGACGCCGCCCGCGCGGGTGCGCCGTCTGCTGATCGCCGCCGACCGGGGAGCCGCGGGCGAGGGTGCCGCGGCGCGGCTTCGCCGCCGCCTCGCGTTCGGCGGTCTGGAGGTTCGCATCGTGCTTCCGGACCCGCCATTCGGCGACTGGAATGAAGTGGCCGTCGCCGCGGCGAAAGGAGAGGAGCGAGGGTCGTGATGGGCGCCGGAGCGGCGGGGATGGGCCCCGATGCCCGGCGGGAGAGTCCCCATGACCGACCTTGTTCCTGCCACCACCCCCGCCATGATCGTCGAGCGCGACGAGCGCACCGTTCGCCTCGGAGACGTCGGCATCGCCCGCGAGAATCTCCGTTTCAATGAGCCGCCGGATGACGACATTCCGACCCTGGCCGCCACGATGAAGGCCGCCGGCCAGCTGCAGCGCCTCACCGTCCGCCCCGGCCGCGGCAAGAAGGAAGGGCCATGGATGGCGCTGGACGGGCGCCGTCGTCGCCTCGCGCTCGGCCTGCTGCTGGACGCGGGCGAGATCGACGAAAATTACCCGGTCACGGTCTGTGTCGAGACCGATCCCGCCCGCCAGGCGGCGGCCGTCCTGTTGACCAACACGGCCGTGCCCGTCCACGTCGCGGATATCGTCGGCGCCATCGGCCGGATGCTGAAATCCAGGCTGACGGTGTCCGTGATCTCCCGGGCTCTCGGTTACGCCGAGATCGACGTCAAACGCTTGGCCGCCCTGGCCGGGCTGCCGCCGGTCGCCCTCGTGGCCCTGAAGGCCGGGCGCATGACCCTCAAACAGGCCCGGCTGCTGGCCCGTCTGCCGGACAAGGCGGAACAGGCCGAGCTCGCCGAGGCGGCGCTGGACGGGCATGGATTTCAGGATTGGCGCATCACGGAACGGCTTGACGAAGGACGGGTCACCGCCCGGGACCGCCGCTGCGCCCTGGTGGATTCGGTCCGCTACGGCGAAGCCGGCGGGCGCACCGAGGCGGATCTGTTCGGAGAGCTGGCGCCCGTATTGCTCGATCCCGACATCCTAACCGACCTGTGGATCCGACGGGCGCGCGCCATTGCCGCCGTGTTCGAGGCCGAGGGGATCGCGGTGCATGTCACCGCCGGACCCGAGCCTGAACTGCCCGATGACCTGGAAGCGCTGGGCTATGTCTACGGCGGCCAGCTTCCGGCTGAAGACATGGCGCGTTACCGGGCCCAGCGCGAGGTGTTCAATGAGCGGGCGGAGACGGCCCGGCGGGCTCTCTCGGAGGCCGGCGACCCCGAGACCGTGGACGCCGCCATCATCGCCATGATCCGCGCCCGGGTGACGGCGGACCAGACGGGTTGCGGCGGGCGGGTGGTGACGACGATGGTGATGTGGCCCGCCTCCGGCACGGGCGTCGATGTGCGCTGCTACACGCCCGAGGAACCCGAGATCGAGGAGGACGGTTCGACCGAGAGCGGTTCACCGGACCAGGCGTCCGCGCCGCCGGCCTATGTTCCTCCCGAAGTGGCGACGCCCGTGCCGGAGATCGACGGCGTCAACCATGCCCTGCACGGCGTGCGCACCGACGTCGCGACGCGGGGACTGATCCGCGCCCTGGCCGATGACCCGGGCGCCGCCCTGACCGCCCTGATCGCGCGCCTGTTCACCGTTCTGGTGCTGCGCACCCATGTGGCGCGCCCGGACTCGGCTCTGGCCATCCTCGCCACCGGCTTCAATCCGGCCGGCGGGCGGGTGATCGAACCCCTGGACGGAGAGGTGCGCCAGCGGCTCGACGATCGCCGCGCGACCTGGCAGGCTTCGGGCGAGACCGTCATCGCCTGGGTTCATGCGCTGCCGCATGGCGAGAAGATGGGTCTGCTGGCCGAACTGACCGCGATCAGCCTCGACGTCCGCGAGGAACGCACGACCCTGATCCGGCGCAGCGCCCGCGCGGAAGCGGCTGAACTGGCCGCGCTCTGCGCGGCGGACATCACCCTGCACTGGACGCCTGACGCGCCCTTCCTTCAGCTTCACTCCAAGGGGCTGCTGCTGGGGATGCTCGAGGCCATGGGGGCCGAGGACGACCGCGCCAGGTCGCTGAAGAAGGCCGAACTGGTCGACTGGGTCGCCGAACAGGCGGCGTCGCGGACCTGGGCGCCGGCCGGCCTGTCCTGGGCGGGCTCGCCGCAGGATGATGCCGACGAAGCTGACGACCGGCCCATCGACGAGCAAGACCCTGCCTTCGACGACGACGGGGTTGGGGGGGTCGGTTCCGGCTGAGGGCGAAATGACACCCTAAGCGAAATGGCCGGGTTTGGCTGGAGAACGGATTGGTGGCTTTCCGACAGCGATCCTCTACTCGCTGCCATCTCGAGCTCGCCCGGTTTTTCTGTACGCAGCGGGCTTTGCGGAAGCACTGCCCTGAATATCTTCCGGTCGAGCGCCCGTCGGGCAAATAAGTTGCTTCAGCACCCTGCCTCAGACAAATGCCTGTTATGGAGGGACCCGGGACGGTAGCTGTACGGATCAGATCGGGCTGGGGCTGGCTTGTGCTGGTGACCTTAACTGTCTCCACCATTGGTGACGAGATCTCCCTCATCACTCTGATGTTTCGGGCTGCCGAGAACGAGACGCGTTTTGCCGTGCCCATGCTGCTGATTGCGCAGCTGCTACCTGGTTTAATCGCTGCTCCGTTCATCGGTCGCTTTGTCGATAGGCGTGATGCTGGCAGAATACTTGTCGTCACCGGCCTAGCACAAGCGGCGCTTCTCGCCTGGATTGCCGGCAACACGGCGATGTTGCCGACGCTCGTTGGCGCAAGCGTGCTCAGCATCTGCTTCGCCATCAGCGGAACGGCGACCTTCGCGCTTATACCCGTACTGGCGACAGCACTTGGCATGCCGCTCAGCCGCGCGAATTCCGTGCTTGAGCTTGTGCGCGGTGTTGGGATGCTTGCAGGTCCGGTAGCGGGCGGTATCCTGATTGCGTGGATCGGCGCGCGCAGTGCTTTGCTCATTGATGCTGCCAGCTACGTCTTGCTCGCCACCGTGATCCTGGCCAGCGGCTTGCGCCGGCCGATAGCGCCGGATGAGCAGGAACCTCGTACATTGCTCGCCGAGTACTGGCCGATCCTCCGCAACCGGCGGATCACGGTGATGACAGGATCGCTGGCTTTGGAGGTCTTTGCCTCTGCCATCGCAGATGTAGCATTCGTGTTCCTGATCACAGTGACGCTGAAGCAAGGCCCCCTCTCATTTGGCCTGGTAACCGCTTGCTGGGCCGCCGGCATGATCCTGGGCGCTCTCGCGGCAGGTGCGCGGCCGATGCGCCGACCTGCTCCTTTGGCTTTCGTTGCGGCCACTATGATTGGCGTGACCATGCTGGTGATCGGCAGCGCCGCTTTGGTCGGCGCGGCCACCATCATGTTGATCGGGATGGTTTTCGTATTCGGCGGAGTTGCCAACAGCGTGCACAATGTGGCGGTACGCACGATGCTGCAAAACGAAACGCCGACTGACCACCATGGGAAGGTTGCAGCTATTTATGGCGCAGTCACGAGCAGCGCCGTCATCATTGGCTATGTCACGGGTGGGCTGTTCACCCCGAGCAACGCGGTCGGTGCTTATCTGATTGCCGGTACGCTGGGTACAGCCGCCGGCTTGGCGGGATGGGGGTTGTTCAGCAGGTTTGCCGTTAGACTGGCGTCGCGTCCGACAAGCGGCACCCAATCTGCTGGTCGATGAATGTACGGCAGCTTCAGCGACAGGCCGATATGGGGCGACTGGCGCCCTCTCGGCGGGGGCGGGAGGTGAAAACTGATTACTCTGCTATTTCAATGTCAGGGGCCGTGTCCAACCGCGCCCGCCCCACGATCGCGGCGACGGTGTTCTTGCTGAGGCCGAGGTCGCGCCCGATCCAACGATAGCTGCGACCTTCGGCAACGAGCGCCAGCACCTTGGGGGCGAGCCGGTCGGACTTGGGGCGGTCGCCGGCCTGTCGCCCGAGTTTGCGACCCCGCGCCCGCGCCGCGGCGAGACCGGACCGAACGCGCTCGCTCAGCATGTCGCGCTCGAATTGCGCGATGCCGGCGAGCATCGTAGCCATCATTCGCCCGTGCGGTGTATCGACCTCGAACGTCATCCCGCTCATCGCGACTACCGATACCCGCCAACCCGACAGCCGGTTTAGCGTATCGAGCAGGTCCTGGGTCGAGCGTCCCCACCGGCTGAGTTCGGTGACAAGGATCGCATCGATGTGGCGGGCCTGCGCCAGTTTCATCACTTCGGCGCGCGCCGAGCGGTTGGCCTTCATCCCTGAGGCGGTTTCGCGAAAAACGTCGATGACCTCATAGCCGCCACGCTCGGCGAAACCGGCGAGGTCACGCAGCTGCCGCTCGCACGACTGGTCGGCGGTCGAGACCCTGGCGTAGATGGCGGCGCGTTGTCCCAATTGAACCTTCCTGAAATCAGGCTTCAAAAACCCTTGATTTGCGTGGGGTGAGTGTTGTCCAAAACAGACTTCTGTTCAACAGGGACACTGCCACATGCCGAGACGCCACATCCTGAGCGCCCGGCAGCGGTCGGCGCTGCTTGACCTGCCGACCGACGAGGCGTCGCTGCTGCGGCATTACATTCTGGCGGATGACGACCTGGTTCACATCGACCGGCGGCGCCGGCCGGAAAACCGGATCGGCTTCGCCCTGCAACTCTGCGCACTGCGCCGTCCGGGCCGGATGCTGGTACCCGGCGAAGTGATCCCGCTCGCGGTATCCACCTTCTTGGGGGCTCAACTTGGCATCGCCGGCGATACGCTCGTCCGCTACGCCGTCAGGCGCCAAACCCGCCAGCAGCACATGGAGGTGCTGCGCTCTATCTATGGGTACAGGACGTTCCCCGGACAGGGTCCGCGAGCGCAGGCTTTTCGTGAATGGCTGTTCGCCGAAGCCGAACAGGCACGCTCCAACGACGATCTCGCCCGGCGTTTCATCGCTCGCTGCCGTGACACTATGACCATCCTGTCCGCGATCACAACTATCGAGCGGTTGTGCGCGGATGCGCTCGTCGCGGCCGAACGCCGAATTGAAAGGCGGATCGCCGAGCGGCTCAATCCCGCGACCTGCGCTCGGCTCGACGAGCTGACCACTGAAATGCTGCCGGGCGCGATCAGCCGCTTCATCTGGCTGCGCCGGATCGAGCCGGGCAACAATTCCGCCGCGGCGAACCGGCTACTCGATCGATTGGAGTTCCTGCGTGCGATGGACCTCGATGCCGGTCTGCTTGCCGGAGTCCCACCGCATCGCGTCGCCAGGTTGCGGCGACAGGGCGAACGCTACTTCGCCGATGGTCTGCGTGATCTGAGTGCCGACCGGCGTCGCGCCATCCTCGCGGTCTGTATGATCGAGTGGGCAACCGCGACTGCGGATGCGGTGATCGAAACACATGACCGGATCGTCGGGCGTACCTGGCGGGAGGCGAAGCAGCTGCATGACGCTCGGATCGCAGATAACAGGGGTGCGGTCACTGCGACGCTGGCGGGCTTCGCCGCGCTCGGACAATCGCTGCTCGAAGCGCATGGCGGCGGTGCGTCGCTGGAGGATGCGATCGCGGATGCGGCGGGATGGGGGCATTTGACCCGCCTCGTCGCTACCGCCCGGACGCTGACGGACACGTTGGGTGACGATCCGCTGGCCCATGTCGATCAGGGCTATCACCGCTTCCGTCGCTATGCCCCGCGCATGTTGCGCTGCCTCGACCTCGAAGCCGCGCCGGTCGCCCGGCCCTTGCTGAACGCGGTGACCGCCATCGCCACCAAAGGCACGCCCCCGGCGACTGACGATTTCCTGCGGCCGCATTCCAAATGGCGGAGACAGTTGCGAGCGAAAGGCGACGATGATGCCCGTCTCCGAGAGGTCGCGGTCATGTTCCACCTGCGTGACGCGCTACGCTCGGGCGACATCTGCCTCGACCGCTCGCATCGGTATGGTGACCTCCGTAACGTCCTCGTGTCGATGGAAGTCGCGCATGCTGCGAAGCTGGCCGTACCGTCCGACCCGTATGTCTGGTTAGCCGATCGCAAGGCCCGTCTCGCCGATGGCCTGGCCCGGCTCGGTCGCGCCGCGCGTAACGGCACGATCCCGAAAGGCAGCATCGAAGACGGAACGCTGCGCATCGATCGCCTCACCGCCGATGCGCCGGATGGAATTGATGATCTGGTGCTCGATCTGTATCGCCGCCTGCCGCCCGTCCGCATCACCGACCTGCTGCTCGACGTCGATGCCGCGCTCGGCTTCACCGAGGCCTTCACGCACCTGCGCACCGGCGTTCCGTGCGGCGACCGGATCGGCCTGCTCAATGTCCTGCTCGCAGAAGGTTTGAACCTGGGCCTGCGCAAGATGGCCGAGGCTTCCAACACCCATGATTACTGGCAACTCTCTCGGCTCGCGCGCTGGCACGTCGAACGCGAGGCGATCGATCAGGCGCTGGCCCGTGTGGTCGCCGCACAAGGCGATCTGCCGATGGCGCAGGTCTGGGGTATGGGCACTACCGCATCCGCCGATGGTCAATTCTACCCCGCCGCGCGACAGGGCGAGGCGATGAACACGGTCAACGCTCGCTATGGCAACGATCCCGGCATCAAGGCCTATACCCACGTCAACGACCGCTTCGCGCCGTTGACGTGACCCCCTGAAACTCCTCCAGGAATAGCTAGAGTCCGCCCCTTGAAAGGACGGACAGAATGAAGCGATCACGGTTCACAGAAGAGCAGATCATCGGGATCCTGCGCGAGCAGGAGGCCGGTGTTCCGGTGGCGGACCTGTGCAGGAAGCACGGGCTGAGCTCGCCGACCTTCTACAAGTGGAAGGCCAGGTATGGCGGCATGGACGTGTCGGAGGCCCGGCGGCTGAAGGCGCTGGAAGACGAGAACGCCAAGCTGAAGCGGATGCTGGCGGACTCGATGCTGGACAACGTCGCGCTGAAGGATCTGCTGGGAAAAAAGTGGTGACGCCCGCTGCGCATCGAGAGGCGGCGGCGCACCTGCAGTCGGCCTACGAGATGAGCGAACGGCGGGCCTGCCGGGTGCTGGGCGTTGATCGGACGAGCGTGCGCTATCAGGCGACGCGACCGGACGACAGCGTCCTGCGGGATCGACTGAAGGCCCTTGCGCAGGAGCGGCGGCGGTTCGGCTATCGCCGCCTGCACGTGATGCTTCGGCGCGAGGGGCATGCGGTCAACAAGAAGCGGGTCCAGCGGATCTACCGCGAGGAAAAGCTGACAGTGCGCCGGCGCGGCGGGCGCAAACGCGCGATGGGCACAAGGCGGCCGCTGGAGATTCCCCTGTTCGCGAACCAGCGCTGGTCGCTGGACTTCGTGTCCGATCAGATGACCGACGGGCGGCGCTTCCGCATCCTGACGGTGATCGACAACTGCACGCGGGAATGCCTCGGCCTCGTCGCCGACACCTCGCTGTCAGGCCGTCGGGTGGCGCGCGAGCTAGACGCCATCATCCTGCGACGCGGGCGACCCGAGACGATCATCAGCGACAACGGCACGGAGTACACGTCCAACGCCATCCTGGCCTGGGCCGACGACGCCGGCGTGGGTTGGCATTACATCGCGCCCGGCAAGCCTCAGCAGAACGGCTTCAACGAGAGCTTCAATGGCCGCCTGCGCGACGAGCTGCTGAACGAGACGCTGTTCCGATCCCTGCCGCACGCCCGGGCCGTCCTCGAAATCTGGCGGCGCGACTACAACGAAACCCGGCCGCACTCGAAGCTGGGATGGCTGACGCCGCAGGCTTACGCAGATGCGCTCAACGGACAGATCGGCCGGTCCGCTGCGCTGGTTGAAGGCTGCGCTGACCGGCCTCTTGCCAACCCCACCAACCCAAGTTCAGATCATCAAAGGACTCTCGTTATGGCTGGATGAGAAACGGGGGTCACGTCACTCAAAAAAATCGGGAGCGGCGATCATTTTATCAGAGGCTTTATCAGAGTCCCGGCGAGGTCCTATTGGGATGGCAAGGAACAATCCAACAGCGCAGAACGCCTCGCCATGCGCCCCCAACCCGGGCCGAAGCCTTGCTTCCCAGTTTAGAGGGCCAAAGGACCCTGATGAGTGAAACCGGAAACCTAGACGAAGGCGCCCGTGGAGCTCGGCTCAACAGGCATTGTTTCTGCGTCACCGGACAGGACCAGCCTGATGGCGGCTGTTAGCGCGGAGGCTGAAAATGCGGAGCTCGTCGGTGCGCTTCTCGCCTCGAGGCCCAACCTGTTCTCGAACGGACCTGTTTTCATATCGGCGCTCGACCTCAAGACTATGCTCGACGTCGTCGCCGTCATCGAAGCCGCAGCGACAAACCCGGCATATCAAGACGAGGTTCTGCGCTGGGCGCCGACAATCGCTCGCAGAGACTTCGGCCCGCGTGGGGTCTTCATGCTGGCCTAAAGTAACGCGATCGCCGGACCCTATGGCAAGGCGAAGCCCGGGAGTAGTTAAAATCCGAACCCCGGCGACGTTGGTGATAGCCATCCACCGGATCAACACCAGCCCGATGACGACGACGGCCGCTGCTCCGGGCCTGCCGGCCCGGAAACTGTCGACATAAAGTCAGCAGACGCGTCGCGATCATATAGCCCCCGCCGCCAAAACGCGGTCTAGTCAGCGCGCCGTAAAAGCCCCTTTTCAGGCGAGCTGTGGCCCGGCTGTGCGCGCTTTATCGCGCTCGGCCCGACGCTGTGCGATGCCGCGAAGCGCCCGCCGGGCGGGGAATTCGACCAGGTGGTAGGAGACCGCGGCCACCACCGGCAGCATCAGGAACACGGCCAGCCACACGAAGAGTTGAAGCTTGTCGCCTCCGCCTGTGAGCTTGGACGCCGCGTTCACGGCCAGCAATTTCCACGGCACCACGACCATATAGACCGAATAGCTGATCTCTCCGAGATAGACGGCGGGCTTCGACGCCAGCCAGCCCGCGCGGGCGTTGGACAGGGAGGCGAGGGCCAGGATCAGGGCGCCGCACAGGGGCACGATCAGGGCGTCCGGCGCCGACAGCGACCCCGCGACGGCGATGGCCACTGCCGCGCCGGCGGCGATCCAGGCCGGACGCGGCAGGCTGACCTTGCGGTGCATCAGATACAGCGCGCAGCCCAGCGCGAAGCAGGGGACGATCCGCAGCGCGCCCCAGCGGATGGTGGCCTCGGTTAGGGGGAAGCCGGCCAGCTTCTGAAAGACGATGTAGAGGCCGACCAGGAAAAAGACCGCGCCGACGACGGCGGTGATCGGCCGCTCGCGCAGCCGCCAGGCCACAAAGGCGAAGGCGGGGAAGGACAGATAGGCGAACCACTCCGCCGAGATCGACCAGGACGGATGGTTCCAGCCGGCCACGGGCGCGAAGCCCCAGGCGTGGACCATCAGGATGTTGGCCGGCAACGACGACCAGCTGAGGATATTGCCGTTGACGCTCATCCCGGCGGCGAGCGCCCCGAAGGCCAGGACGCCGACGCCGATCAGGGTGGCGATATGCAGGGGATAGACACGCGCGATCCGCGCCCAGAGGAACGAACCATAACTGAACCGCTTCTCGCCATGCGCCGCCAGATAGACGTGACACAGGATGAAACCGCTGAGGACGAAGAACAGCTCCACCCCCAGATAGCCCTTGGCCACCAGGTTCGGCATCCATGAGACGTCGAGGTCAGGCCAGAAGGCGAACAGGGCCACCCAGATGGCGGCGCCGAAGCGCAGCGCGGTGAGCGGTCGCAGGTCCTGCGGCGTTTCCAGCTGTGTCATCCGCCCCATATGCGGCCGATGCGGTTCCAGAACCGTTAAGTGCGCCCAATGAAAGATGCCGGCGTGGCCTGCAACCCGGGACGATCAGCTTGGAGTTAGGCCATTGGTGACGCCCATATAGTCGACGTTTCCCGGAAGGAGCGCCAGGCGCACGGAGCGGAATATAGATCAGAATTGCGCCGCCAGATGCGAGAGCGACGCTCGTAAGTCGTTGCCGCTCCTTGCCATGCTGCGGCGTTCAAGCTCGGGCCGTCGCTGCCCGGCTACCCTTGATGCCCGCCTCCGCTGCACGTTGCGCCGACCACGTCCCTCGGAAAAGGCTCGGCCATCAGTCGCGACAATGATTCGGTGTTTCAGGAGACTTCAGCCGATTTCGCCTCAATGCCACGTTGGAGAACCAAGCCTCCTCCTCCTCACCAAACAAAAGGTTTTGGTAGCGGTGTGGTAGCGGCGGGGAAAATAGGGTGGGCGATCCCGCCGGGATCGCCCTGCCATAACCTATTGATTGCCTTAGCAATCTCGACTGGAGCGGGCGAAGAGATTCGAACTCTCGACCCCAACCTTGGCAAGGTTGTGCTCTACCCCTGAGCTACGCCCGCGATCCGTAAGGCGCCGCGTGTGCGCCCCGTCGAGGAGGGGGCGTATAGCGGAGGGTCGAACGATCCTGCAAGCTCTTTTTTGCGGCTATCGCGCTTCGCCCTGCCTGAGCCGGACCGGCCCCCGAACCGCCGCCCCTGGCCCCCCGGCCGCTCGCGGCCGGAGCGTCTTTCGCGCTCGAGCAGCGAGCGGCCGCACCTTATCCCCGCGCAGGCGGGAACGCGAGCGTAGCGCCCTCGCGCGCCTCAGCGCGGCGCCAGGCGGATGGCGCCGTCCAGGCGGATGCATTCGCCGTTGATATAGACGTTGCGCGCCAGCTCCAGCACCAGGGACGCATAGTCGGCCGGCGTGCCCAGGCGGCTGGGGAAGGGGATGGCGGCGGCCAGGGCGTCCTGGATCTTCTGGTCCATGCCGGCCATCATCGGCGTCCACATGATGCCGGGCAGGATGGTGTTGCAGCGCACCCCTTCCTGGGCCAGGTCGCGCGCGATCGGCAGGGTCATGGCGTAGACCCCGCCCTTGGACGCCGAATAGGCCGCCTGGCCGATCTGGCCGTCCTGCGCCGCCACCGAGGCCGTGTTGACGATCAGGCCGCGCTCGCCGTCCGCCATCCGCTCCAGCGTCACCATGCCCGCCGCCGATTGCGACAGGACGCGGAAGGTGCCGAACAGATTGACCCGCACGGTGCGTTCGAACTGGGCCATGTCGTGGGCCTTGATCTCGCCGGTGTCCTTCTTGCGCGAGACGGTCTTCATGCCGGTGGCGATGCCTGCGCAGTTGACGGTCAGCCGCTCCTGGCCATGGGCGGCGCGGGCCTTTTCGAAGGCTGAGGCGACCGAGGCGTCGTCTGTGACGTCCACCTGGCAGAAGACGCCGCCGATCTCGGCGGCGATCGCCTCGCCCTTCTCTGCGTTCAGGTCGAACAGGGCCACCTTGGCGCCGGTGGCGGCGATGGCGCGGGCCGTGCCCTCGCCCAGGCCCGAGGCCCCGCCCGTGACGACGGCGGCGATGCTGCTGTCCAGTTTCATCCTGTTCGTTCCTATGTAATGTTGAACCCGAGTTTCGATTGAGGATTTAGCGGCCATGACCGCCAAAGCCAAACCCGCCGATCCCGCCGACGCCCTGGACCCCAAGAAGGCGCTGGTTCCCGCCGTCGTCAGGATCAACGAGGCCCGCGTGGCCAGGGGCTTCTGGCCCAAGATTCAGCGCACCGCCGCCCGCATCCCCTTCGCGGACCAGGCCCTGGCCGCCTGGTACGCCGCGCGCGACCCCCAGACCCCGATGGCGGCCAAGGGGATGATCCTCGCCGGCCTGGCCTATTTCGTCCTGCCGGTGGACGCCATTCCCGACCTCTTCGCCGGCATCGGCTATACCGACGACGCGGCGGTCATCACCGCCGTCCTGGCCATGGTCGGCGCCAACATCAAACGCCGCCACCGCGACCTGGCCGAAGAGGCGGTCCAGCGGCTGAAGGCGAAATGACGATCCTCCCTCGCTGCGCGGTGTGGGATCAACTCTCGACCGTCACGACGATCTTGCCCAGGGCCTGACGGTCGCCCAGGGCCTTGATGGCCTCGCCGGCCTTTTCCAGCGGGAAGGTCCGCGACACGCGCGGCTTGATCCTGCCGTCGGCGTACATCTGCATCAGTTCGGCCATGTTGGCGGCGTGACCCTCGGGATCGCGCGCGACGGCCGCGCCCCAGAAGACGCCGATCACCGACACCGACTTCAGCAGCGTCAGGTTCAGCGGCAGCGACGGAATGCCCGCCGGGAAGCCCACCACCAGATAGCGCCCGTTCCAGTCCATCGCCCGGATCGCCGGATCGGCGTAGTCGCCGCCCACCGCGTCATAGACCACGTCGGCCCCGTCGCGGCCGGTGGCCAGCTTGAACTCGCCCGACAGCGCCTTCTGGGCGGCCTTGTCCATCGGACCGGACGGATAGATCAGGCCGTTGTCGGCCCCCATATCCAGCGCGAACTGCACCTTTTCGTTGGTCGAGGCGGCGGCGACCACGCGCGCCCCCATGGCCTTGCCCAGTTCGACGGCGGCGGCGCCCACGCCCCCGGCCGCGCCCAGCACCAGCAGGGTCTCGCCCGGCTTCAGCTGCGCCCGGTCCTTCAGGGCGTAATAGCTGGTGCCATAGGTCATGATCAGGGCCGCCGCTTCTTCGAAGCTCATCGCCTCGGGGATCGGGATGACGGTCTCGGCCCGCACCGCCAGCCGCTCGACCAGCCCGCCCCAGCCGGGCGCGGCGATGACGCGGTCGCCCTTGAACACGCCCTTGACGTCCTCGCCCACCGCCTCGACCACGCCCGCGACCTCGGCGCCAGGCGAGAAGGGCCGTTCGGGCCGGAACTGGTATCTGTCCTCGATGATCAATGTGTCGGGATAGTTGATCCCCACCGCCTTGACCTCGATGACCACCTCTCCGGCCTTGGGCGTGGGGTCCAGCACCTCCTCGACCACCAGGGTTTCGGGACCGCCGGGCGTTTTGGACAGGACAGCGCGCATCTTTCCTCCTTGGGGCCTGTCGCGCTTCGCGCTGCTTGAGGCCGTTTCACTTTATCCCTGGCCTATCGCGCTTCGCGCTGCTTGAGGCCGTTTCTTCGTGGCCGACATGGCGCAGCCCTCGTCGCGACGCTAAACAGCGCCACGCCCGATTGAAAGAGGCGAAAAGCCAAGCTCAGGAAGACTCCATGACCGCCCTCATCCTCCACGGCGGCGCCGGCGCCCGGCGTGAACGCAACTACGAGGCCGAGGTCGCGCACATGCGCCAGGTGGTCGAGGCCATGGCGGAGCGGCTGGACGCGGGCGACAGCGCCCTGGACGTCGCGACCGCAGCGGTGGTCATGCTGGAGGATTCGGGGCTGTATGTCGCGGGCCGGGGCGCCTCGCCCAATCAGGCCGGCGCCTATGAGCTGGACGCCAGCCTGATGGACGGCTCGACGCGCCGGGCCGGATCGGTCGCAGCGCTTCAGGGCTTCCGCAATCCGGTCCTGGCCGCCCGCGCGGTGATGGAGCGCACGCCCCACGTCATGCTGGCAGGCCAGGGCGCGGCCCTGTTCGCCCACGACCAGGGGCTTGAGCCGATCGCCGACGAGGCCGCCTGGTTCACCGGCGCGGGCCGGGGCGAGGACAACCATCCGCCCGGCGCCCTGGGCCACGGCACCGTCGGCTGCTGTGTCCTGGACGGCCAGGGACGTCTCGCCGCCGCCACCTCGACCGCCGGCGTCTTCGGCAAGATGCCGGGCCGCGTCGGCGACACCCCCATCCCCGCCGCCGGAACCTGGGCCGACGACCACGCCGCCGTCTCCTGCACCGGACAGGGCGAATATTTCATCCGCGTCGCCGCCGCCGCCCAGGCCGCCTGGCGCGTCGCCGCCGGCCAGACCCTGGCCCAGGCGACCCAGGCCGTGATCGACCAGATCGGAACCCTGGACGGCGACGGGAAGGGCGGCGACGGCGGCCTGATCGCCCTGGACGCCGCCGGAAACATCGCCGCCCCCTTCAACAGCCAGGGCATGAAACACGCCTGGCTGACCCCCAAAGGCGAGATCGGCGTGCGGGTCTTTCCCGGGACGTGACACACGCCAGGATTGACGACATCGCCGGAATACGCGAACCCGGGTCATGGCGATCCGAGAACATCCCAAGATCGGCACGATCCTGATGTGCGACTTCGACACCGGATTCGTTCCGCCGGAGATGGTCAAGCGCCGGCCGGTCGTGGTGGTCAGCCCGAAGATCGCGGCAAGACCCGGCCTCTGCACCGTCGTGCCCCTGTCGACCACGCCGCCCGATCCCGTGCAGCAGTTTCATTGCCAGATCGACCTGCCGGATCAGCTTCCAGCCTGGCTGGACAGGGCCGGCGTATGGGTCAAGGCCGACATGATGGCGGCCGTGGCCTTGTCGCGGCTTGATTTCATCCGCTTGCCCAAAGGCCGGCAAGGGAAACGAGAGTATTGCTTCGCGACTGTAAGCAACGAAAATCTGAGAAGAATACGGTCCAGCATACTGGCTGGCCTAGGTTTGGCGCACTTGACAAAAAGCCTCTGAAACTCTAGGTATGCGTCCGTTGGCGGCTCTCGCTTCGGCGATCCGCGTCTAAGACCTCGAAAGAGGCCGTCGTGCAGCCCAAGGCGAAAGCAAGCCCTTGCACGACGTAGAAAGCCTCGCTTCGGCGAGGCTTTTTCATTTTCCGGCGCCCGCTGCATCGCTTCATTACATCTCGGTAAGGTGCAAGACGCGCAATCGCTGTTACGTTCGGCCCGCCCGGCGTTCCGGGCCCGGAGCCCCCTATGAAATTCCGCCTGATCGCCACGCTCAAAGCCGGGGCCGCCGCCTCGGCCCTTCTTCTCGGCCTGGCCGCCCCCGCCTTCGCAGACAGCGCCGCCGCCCCCTCGGCGATCCAGGCGCCGCAGGGCGTGACCGTGCCGCCGCTCGGCTTCGCCAGGCGCGTCCTGCCCAACGGGCTGGAGGTCTATACGGCGCGCGACGCCGACACCTCCAACGTCACGGTCCAGGTCTGGTACAAGGTCGGGTCCAAGGACGATCCGGCCGGGCGCTCGGGCTTCGCCCACCTGTTCGAACACCTGATGTTCAAGTCGACCCGGAACCTGCCGCCCGAGACCTTCGACCGGCTGACCGAGGACGTGGGCGGCTCCAACAACGCCTTCACCGCCGACGACACCACCGCCTATTTCGAGACCGTGCCCGCCAACCATCTGGAGAGGATGCTGTTCGCCGAGGCCGACCGCATGGGCTCGCTGGTCGTGGACGAGCCGACCTTCGTGGCCGAGCGCGACGTGGTGAAGGAGGAGTACCGCCAGCGCATCCTGGCCAACCCCTACGGCCGGCTGTTCGGCCTGTTCGTGCCCGAGACCATCTATCAGGACAGCCCCTATCGCCGCCCCGGCATCGGCTCGATCGAGGAGCTGGAGGCCTCGTCGCTGGACGACGTGCGCCGCTTCCACGCCACCTACTATCGGCCCGACAACGCCTATCTGATCGTGGCGGGCAATTTCGACCAGGCCCAGCTGGACCGCTGGATCGACCAGTATTTCGCCCCGCTGAAGAATCCGACGACGCCGATCCCGGCCAACCATGTGGTGGAGCCCGAGCCGAGCGCTCCGAAAAACGTCACCTATTATGCGCCGAACGTGCCGCTGCCGGCCGCCGTCGTCGCCTGGCCGACCGTCAAATACGCCGATCCCGACCGCGCCGCCCTGACGGTCCTGGACGGGGTGCTGTCGACCGGCGAATCCAGCCGCCTGTATCGCTCGCTGGTCTATGACAAGCAGATCGCGGCCCAGATCGGCTCGACCCCCGACTTCGCCCAGCAGGCGGGCAATCTGTCGGCCCTGGCCATCATGGCCCAGGGCCATACGGCCGAGGAGGGGATCGCCGCCCTGAACGAAGAGATCGCCAAGCTGCGCGATGCGCCGATCACGGCCCAGGAGCTGGACGAGGCCAAGAACGAGATCGTGGCCAACACCCTGCGCAGCCGCGAGACGGTGGACGACCGCGCCACCGCCCTGGGCTTCTCGCTGATCAACACCGGGTCGGCGGCCGCCGCCGATCGGGAGGTGGCCCAGATCCAGGCCGTCACCGCCGCCGACGTGCAACGCGTGGCCCGCAAATATCTGACGCCGCAGCGCCAGTCGACGATCACCTTCCTGGCCGCCGACGCCCAGAACCCGGCCTCGGTGCAGAAGATGAACGTGGATGCGCCCGTAAAGGTCGCCGATCTGGCGCCCGCCGGCGAACCCGCCGTCCTGCTGCCCGAGGCCGAACGCGCCCGTCTGCCCCAGCCGGGGCCCGAGGTCGCGCCCGCCACCCCGGCCGTGGCCGATTTCCGCCTGTCGAACGGCCTGCGCGTCCTGGTCGCCCCGACCGACGGCCTGCCGCTGGTCTCGGCCCGGCTCGGCTTCAAGGCCGGTTCGTCCGACGATCCGGCGGGCAAGGCCGGGGTCGCCGCCCTGACCGCCTCGCTGCTGACCCAGGGAACCAAGACCCGGACGGCGCCCGAGATCGCCACCCAGATCGAACAGCTGGGCGCCGCCGTCGGCGCCGCGGCCGGGGTGGACTTCTCCAACGTCTACGCCAACGCCCCGGCCAACGCCTTCCCCGCGACCGTCGCCCTGATGGCCGATCTGGTGAAGAACCCCGCCTTCGCCGGCGAGGAGCTGGAACGCCAGCAGGCCCAGACGCTGGACGGCCTGCGCGTCGCCCTCAGCCAGCCGGGCGCCATCGCCGGCATGACCGTGGGCCGCGTCGTCTATGGCGACGCCCCCTATGGCGCGCCGGGATCGGGCACGCCCCAGACCGTGCCGACGATCACCCCGGCCGACGTCGCCGCCTTCCACGCCGCCCGTTATCGCCCGTCGGACGCGACCCTGGTCTTCTCGGGCGACATCGCGCCCGACGCCGCCCGCGCCCTGGCCCAACAGGCGTTCGGCGACTGGCGCCCCGCCGGCGCCGCGCCCGCCCCGGCCGCCGATCCGGCCGGACAGCCCCTGGCCCCGCGCATCGTCGTGGTGGACCAGCCCGGCGCCGGCCAGGCCGCCGTGGTCGCCGCCGTGCGCGGCGTGTCGCGCACCGACGCCGACTTCTTCCCGCTGACGCTGGGCAATTCCCTGCTGGGCGGCGGCTTCTCGTCGCGTCTGAACCAGGAGATCCGCATCAAGCGCGGCCTGTCCTACGGCGCCTCCTCGTCGCTGGGCGCGCGCGCCGATGCGGGCGTCTTCACCGCCTCGACCCAGACCAAGAACGAGACGGCCGACGAGGTCGCCGACTTGATCCTGGCCGAGATCGCCAAGCTGGGAACCGAAACCCCCACGGCCGCCGACCTGGCGCCGCGCCGCGCCACCTTGATCGGCGGCTTCGGCCGCTCGCTGGAGACGGTGGACGGCCTGGGGACGCTGGTCGCCAACCTGGCCCTCTACGACCTGCCGATGAGCGAACTGGCCGACTACGCCGGCCGCGTCCGCGCCGTCACCCCGGAACAGGTCCAGGCCGCCTTCGCCGAACACCTGCCGGCCGATCGCGCCAGCCTGGTGATCGTCGGCGACGGCTCCAAATTCCTGGACGCCCTGCGGGCCAGACACCCGAACCTGGAGGTCATCGAGGCCGGCGCCCTGAATCTGAACTCGGGCTCGCTGAAGTAGGCGCGCCGAAAGCAGACGGATCGCCCTCCCCTGCGGGGGAGGGCGCGGCGCCGTTCATCGCCAACCCGCGCAATCGGGCTCGCAACGCCTCGGCTTTTCAACCACTTGGCGATCAGCAGCGGCTTTCGTCCCTACGCCGTCGGAAACGGGGTTATGATCGCCCGTGGTCTTTGACATCGCGATGCCGTCGACTTGGACTCGTTGGACTGTTTTTCCGAGTCCAAGAGTCCAAGTCTGAACCCCGGCGTATGGCGCCAGGGCAATTCCGGATCGATATTCCGTTGCGTTTACAGCCATATAGGGCAGATGGCGTGAAGTCGCGCCTTTCCGCAGGTGCAGCTCAGCCTCACGCCCCCAGGCACACCACCTGGGCCACGCGCAGGTCGCGCCGCAGCGCGTTCGCCACCTGGCCATAGTCCTCGGTCGTCACCGCCGGTCCGCGCGCCGCCTCGGCCAGGGTCTGTTCGCCGCGGATCGCCGGGCCGAAGGTCTCGGGCGCGGTCGTATAGATGCGGCCCCGGCGCGGCGCCTCGGCGATGGTCACGCCGACGACCCGCCCTTGCGAGTCCAGCGCCGGCGCCCCCGACAGGCCCGACAGCGTCCCTTCGAGCCCGTCGGTGCGCCCCACCTCGGCCCAGGCCAGCACCGGCTCCTCGCGCGCCCCGCGGCCGGACACCTTCAGCGTCTCGCGGCCCAGGAGGCGCGACGTCACCTCGCCCGGCCGGCCTTGCGGGAAGCCGGGATGAAACGCCCTCTGTCCCTTCCGCAAGGGGTCGCCGACCGCCACGGGCAGGGCCGCCGGCCCGCCGTCGGTGATCAGCAGCGCCACGTCCGCGCGCGGCGCCAGGCGCACGTCGGCGGCCACGGCCCGGCCCGGCCCCACCACCAGGGCCGGCCTGCGGCAGCCCTCGACCACATGACGCGCCGTCACCCAGCGTCCGCGCCCGGCGATGGAGAAGGCGGTGCCCGACGCCGGCTTGAACGGCGCCTGGCCCGCATCGACGGTCACGGCCGTATCGAAGGGGGTGATCGGCCCCAGAAGCGGCCCGTCCTCCACATTGGGGGCGGGCGGCGCGGGCGGGGCGTCGGCGTTCTCGCGCCGGCCCAGCGACACCGCCAGCAAGACGGCCGCCACGGCGCCGTAGATGGCCCAGTCCGGCAGGCGCGGGAACTGCATCGGCCCGCCCCGATCAGCCGGTCAGGGCGGCGGACAGGATCACCGCCGTCGCCAGCTTGGCCCCCAGCAGCACCACCGCCGCCGAAATCTCGCCATGCCGGATCCGCTCGGGCAGGCCGGTCAGCAACAGGTCCACGACGCGGAAGGCCAGCAGTTGCAGCACCACCGTCGCCACGCCCCAGATGGCGATGTCGCGCACCGAGGTCGAGACCGACAGCGACACGGCCAACGGCACGGCCAGCCCCACCAGCACGCCCGCGAAGGCGACGGCCGCCGCCGTATTGCCCTGGCGGATCAGCGCGACCTCCTTCCACGGCGTCAGCATCGCATAGACCGTCGCCCCCGCGACCAGCAGCAGCAGGGTGACGATCAGGTGCATGACCATGACCGGAAAGCCCGAGGCGAAGGCCTGCACCTCGGCGCTCGACAGCACGTTCGACAAAGACGGGTCCATGACCAGACGCCTTGCCCCATTGTCGCCCCAATCCGCAAGCGCGGCCGGGACACAGTGCGTGACATTATGTGTCGAGGGTTGTGTCTCTCCCCCGGCAATGGGGAGGCGACGCAGATCAGGCCGCCGCCTGCTCCGCCTTCCTGAGCGCGCTGGCGCGGACCTTCTCGCTTTCGGACTTGAGCTGGCCGCAGGCGGCCAGGATGTCGCGGCCGCGCGGGGTGCGGATGGGGCTAGCGTAGCCGGCCTTGTTCAGGATGGCGGCGAAACGCTCGATCGTCTTCCAGTCCGAGCATTCGTATTCGACGCCGGGCCAGGGATTGAACGGGATCAGATTGATCTTGGCCGGGATGCCCTCGATCAGCTTCAGCAGGGCGCGCGCCTCTTCCGGGCTGTCGTTGACGCCCTTCAGCATCACATATTCGAACGTCACCCGCCGCGCATTCGACAGGCCCGGATAGGCCCGGATCGCCGCCATCAGCTGCTCCAGCGGATATTTCCTGTTCAGCGGCACCAGCACGTCGCGCAAGGGGTCGTTCGTGGCGTGCAGGCTGATGGCCAGCATGGCCGCCGTCCGCTCGCCCAGCGCCTGCAGCTGCGGCACGACGCCCGAGGTCGAGACCGTGATCCGCCGCCGCGACAGGGCGATGCCCTCGTTGTCCGAGATGATGTCGATGGCGTCGGCGACGTTGTCCAGATTGTAGAGCGGCTCGCCCATGCCCATGAAGACGATGTTCGACAGGCGGCGGTCTTCCTTCGGCGACGGCCATTCCTCCAGGTCGTCGCGGGCGACCTGGACCTGGGCCACGATCTCGGCGGCGGTCAGGTTGCGCACCAGCTTCTGCGTGCCGGTGTGGCAGAAGGTGCAGTTCAGGGTGCAGCCGACCTGGCTGGACACGCACAGGGCGCCGGCCCGGCCCACGTCGGGAATATAGACGGTCTCGATCTCGATGCCCGGCGCGGTGCGGATGAGCCATTTGCGCGTGCCGTCCTTGGACACCTGGCGCTCGACGACCTCGGGGCGCGCCAGGGTGAAATGCTCGGCCAGCTTGGCCTGCATGTCCTTGGCGACATTGCTCATGGCCGAAAACTCGGTCACGCCATAGTGGTGGATCCAGCTCCACACCTGGCTGGCGCGCATCTTGGCCTTCTCGGGCGGGCAGACGTTCGCGTCGATCAGGGCCTGGCGCAGGCCGGCGCGCGTCAGACCGCTGAGGTTGACGGGAGCCTTGACGGCGGGCGCGTTAGAGACGCGCGAAAGATCGAGCGTGATGCTCAAGGCGGCGATCCTGCGTGAGGTTGAGCCGGCCTATATAGCACGGATCCCGGCGATTGCATGGCCGGGGCGGATTCGACTGCCCTTAGAGGCCCACGTCCCAGACGCCGGCGTCGCGCATCCGGGTCTCGCGCGCCTCCTCGGCCCGACCGCCCATGTCCTTGGCCATGCTGCGGATCGCGGTCGAGACGGTGGCCTTGTGCACGCCCGGCACGACGGCGTGGGAGAAGGCGGCGCCGGCCAGACCCAGCAGCTTGAAGCCGAAACCCGCCGAAGCGACCATGTGCTGGAGATAGGTCTCGTCGACCTCGCGCGGGTGGTCGCGGAACAGGCGGTCGAACGGGGTTGAGCCCGAACGGCGGCGGTCGATCGTCGTCTGACTCATGGCGGCGGCCTTCCCTGTTTTCTCAACAACCATGGTCACGCCGGACGGCCGGCGACGCAACCCCCATCGCGATCTGTTCATTGGACGTGACCAACACGCCACCTGCCCGCTTCAGACCCATCGTCAGAAGTGAAAACTCGGTCTAGGGTCGGCGCTCGATCAAGGAAATGCCCATGCCGATCCGCCTATCGCCCGCCTCTTCCATGGCCGTCGCCCTGGCCCTGATGGCCTCGGCGACGCCGGTGCTGGCGCAATCGGGCGCGGCAGGCCTGCCCTATGACGCCAGGCGCGGCGTCTTCAGCTTCTCGTCGGGGCTCGAGGGCTCGCTTCCGGCGGTGGTTCAGGTCACGACCCTGGGCCAGTCGCGCGGTCCCAGTTCGGATGCGGCCGATCCCAAACCCTACGCCTCCGGTTCCGGCGTCATCGTCGATGCGGCCGAGGGGCTGGTGATCACCAACAATCACGTCGTCGAGGGCGGGCGAAAGTTCACCGTCGATCTGACGGACGGCCGCCTGTTCGACGCTGTGCTCGTGGGGGCGGACAAGGCGACCGACATCGCCGTGCTTCGCATCACGCCTGACGGTCGGCCGCTGAACCTCAAACAGGTCCAGACGGTGGATTCCGACACCCTGCGCACCGGCGACCTGGCCTTCGCGGTCGGCTATCCGCTGGGCCTGGACCAGACCCTGACCATGGGCGTCATCTCGGGCCTGAACCGCTCAGGGCTAGGCGATGCAGTCGAGGATTACATCCAGACCGACGCGGCAGTGAACTCGGGCAACTCGGGCGGGCCGCTCCTGGACAGCCGCGGCCGCCTGATCGGCATCAACACCTCGATCCTGTCGGGGGGTCTCGGCGGCGGCAACGACGGCATCGCCTTCGCCGTGCCGACGCGGATCATGCTCTATGTCGCCGACCAGCTGAAGAAGAACGGCGAGGTCAAGCGCGGCGCGACCGGGGCCATCTTCGGCTCGCTGAACGCCGAGCGCGCGCGCGACCTGCATCTGGGCATCGTACGCGGAGCCGTCGTCGCCGATGTCGCGCCGGGATCGCCGGCCGAGCGCGCCGGCCTGCGCCACAACGACGTCATCACCCGAATCCAGGGCCGCCCCGTCGCCAACGCCGGCTCGGTCAACGCCACCATCGGCATCGCCGCGCCGGGCTCGGATCTCAGCGTTTCCTATCTGCGCGGGGGCCGCGAGGCGACCACGTCGCTGGCGGTCGAGACGCCCGCTGATCAGCCCGTAATCGCCGGGGCTCAATCGGTACTGGCCTATGGGGCGACGCTGCGAGACCAGGACGGCGGCGCCCAGGTCACGGCGATCGCGGCTGGCTCGCCCGCCGCCCAGGCCGAACTGACGGCCGGCGATGTGATCACCGCCATCGCAGGCCAGCCTGTCGCCGACGCTCGCGCAGCCGCCACCGCCCTGCAAGGCACCTCAGGATCAGTCGAGGCGACCGTGATCCGAAATGGAGAGACCCTGAACCTGACCTTGTCGATTTAGGCGGGGTCAGGCGCCGACACGGCGCTGCTGGCAGGCTCCAGACAGCGAAACGCCCGCCTTGCCAGGGAGGGGGAGGGGAAAGGCAGGGCGGGCGCTCGCTTGGAGGAAGCATCGGCCGCCGGAGCCCGTAAACTGGAAACATCCAGGGGGGCTGGGGGGGCTGTTCAGGATCCGGGACGCTTCCGAACTCCGACGAGCCGATGATCGATATTTCGTTGCTCATACGGGCGGGCGAAGGACCGAAACGGGGCCATTTCGTGTCTGCGTCGATTTCCCGGCCGCCTCTGGCGTCGCGCCGCCAGCGACCTAAGTTGAACCCATGAGCCTGAACCCTCACGACACGACGCCGGCGCCCGGCCCCGTCTTCTTCGACCGTCGCGAACTTGACCCGATCCTCAGGGTGTACGGCCGCATGGTCGCGCAGGGCGAATGGCGCGACTACGCCATGGTCGGGCACAAGGACTTCGCCGAGTTCGCCGTCTTTCGCCGCAGCGGCGACGCCCCGCTCTACCGCATCGAAAAGCGCCCCGCCCTCCAAACCCGCCAAGGCCAGTGGGCCGTCATCGGCGAAGGCGGCCAAATCCTGAAACGTGGCCGCGACCTGGCCCAGGTGCTGCGCGTCTTCGACGGCCGCCGGTTCCAAGTGGTGGAGTAGCTCAGATCGCCTCGCCCCGGCGGACCATGATGCCGATCGACGTGGTCGTGAAGCCCATCAGCATCATCTTCAAATGCGGGTCATGGCGATACGGCGGCATGTCCAAGTATCGATCAACAGCCCCTTCGCCGGGATTCCAGTCCATCGCCGACATCTCGTGCCCTTTGGCCCGCAGACGATCCGCAAGCGCCTCGAAGTCCCGCTTGCGGAACAAAACCGTTCCCAGATTATCGACGGTCTCATCGTCGGACGACACATTGTACTCTGTGGTGTGAACCGCCCAGCCGCCCGGCTTCAGACAGTCGATCGACCGCTCGATGAAGGCTAGGCCCTTCTCGATCGACCCCAGATGCTCCAGCGCACAGGCCGACCAGCAGAAATCATAGCCTGTAAGCTCTTCCGGAACGGCGTTCATGTCGCAAAAGCGGAACTCCACGTTGCGATCGAATAGATCATCAGCGCAAACAGCGCGATTGCGCAGCGCTTCCTTGCCGTCGGCATGTTGTTTGGTTTCAGCCCAGCCCATTTCGGCCTTGCCGTCCGGCGCAAGGTCGGTCGCCGTAATAGAGACGCCCTCCGAGGCGAACATCGCCGTAAGCGGCTCGCGTCCGACGCCGAATCCCAGCCCGCGGCGCCCATCAACGCACACGCCACGCTCCCAGAGCGCCTGCGAGATGAATACGAATTCCCAGAGCTTTCTGTGGTACCGCAAGCCCTCGCCCAGGCGCGATGTCCAGAATGAGAAATAGGGCTGTTGAAAGCTGTCCTGCCGACACAGAGCGCCACGATCAAACACTCTGTATCCAGGGCTCGCGTCTGTGAGCAGCGACGGCTGTCCGCGCCAGACAGCCTCTTCAGGCAGCATCAGTTGTGCAAGCCCCTGCTGGATTTCGCGGCGCTGTTCGCGCTGACTGATTTCCATGCGACGCACCGCACGTTCGACAGCCACCATTCGCGAAGGCAGCGTGCCGAGCCGAGCGATCCTTCGTAGGCTGCGGCCAAGCCGACCCAAATTCATGTCGATATCTCCTCATCGCCGCGACGCCTCAAGGAGAGCGCAGAACGCATAACCTTACGCGGCTCGTTATCACCTGTAAGCACCCTGGCAACAGACGAAACAGCCCGCACAGTTCAAAAGAGAAAGGGCCCCGCGAGGGGCCCTTTCCGTATCCGTCTTTCGACAGACCTCAGTTCCGGTTGCCGCCCATGAATGCCAGCAGGAATTGGAACAGGTTCACGAAGTTGATGAACAGGCTCAAGGCACCGAAGCCGGTCGCCACGCCCATCGCGTTCTGGTCGCCGCCCAAGGCGTAGTAGGTCATTTTCAGACGCTGAGTGTCGTACGCGATCAGACCCGAGAAGATCAGCACGCCCAGGCCGGAGATGATCAGGTAGAAGGTCCCGGACTGCAGGAACATGTTCACGATCGAGGCGATGATCAGGCCGATCACGCCCATGATCAGGAAGGTGCCCATGCCGGTCAGGTCCTTCTTGGTCGTGTAGCCCACCAGGCTCAGACCGCCGAAGGCCGCCGCCGTCACCAGGAAGGTGGTGGCCAGCGAACCGCCCGTATAGCGCAGGAACAGGATGCCCAGACCCGCGCCGATCGTGGCGACCACGGCCCAGTAGAGCATGTTCACGCCCTTGGCCGTCGGGTTCTTCATGAAGAACATCGAGCCGAACAGCATCACCAGCGGCGAAAACTGGACGATCATGCCCAGGATGGTCAGGCCGATCCGGCCGTCCGCCGTCTGGACGAACAGCAACTGCTGCACCGCCGGCACATTGCCGGTGACATAGGCCAGGGCGCCGGCGACCACGAGGCCCAGGGCCAGCTTGTTGTAGACGCCCAGCATGAAGCTGCGCAGGCCGGCGTCGACCGACATGTCGGCCGTCTGCGGCAGAGGACGGGCGTAACCGTTGTTGAAATCGCTCATGGCGACGAACTTTCTCCGATTGGCCGGAGAGGCTTCTCCGGTCACACGCTTTGAATATCGTGAGCCTAGGCCCGCGCTGCAAGGAAAACCGGACTTGGAGGCTTGTGTTCCGGCCGCTACTTTCGGTCGCATGCTTCGTCTGTTCACCGCCCTGACCCTGCCGCCCGATGTCGCAGAGACGCTGAGACGACGGCAATCGGGCCTGCCCGGCGCACGGTGGCGGCCGTTGGACGCCCTGCACGTCACGCTCGCTTTCTATGGCGAGATCGACGAACGCCGCGCCGACGACCTGGCGTCGGAGCTGACGCGCGTGACGGGCGGTCCGTTCGAAATCGCGCTGAAGGGCGTCGGCTGTTTCGGCGACGACCACCGCAGCCACACGCTGTGGGCCGGGGTCGAAACGCCTAATGAGCGCCTGTCGGTTCTCGCCGGACGCTGCAAGGCCGCCGGAGAACGCGCCGGGATCGGCATGGAGGCGCGCGCCTACAAACCGCATGTGACCCTGGCGTATCTGAAAACCCAGACCAATCCCGAACGGCTCGGCGCCTGGGTGTCAGGGCACAATCTGCTGCATTCGCCGCCGATCCGCATCGACCGCTTCGGCCTGTATTCCAGCGGCCTGACCGACAGCGGCAGCCATTACGAACTGGAGCGGGAGTATCTGCTGTGACCACTGCCGCATACACCGTGCCGCCGCATGTGACCTTGGGGCCGACGCTGGAGACCGAGCGGCTGATCCTGCGTCCGCCGGCGGTTGAGGACTTTCCGCGCTGGGCTGAGTTCATGGCCGATCCCGAAACCGCCCGCTTCATCGGCGGGGTCCAGCCCGCGCCCCAGGTCTGGCGCCTGATCTGCACCGTCGCGGGCATGTGGGCCCTGGCGGGAGAGGGCATGTTCTCCATCCTGGAAAAGGAAACCGGCCAGTGGATCGGCCGCATCGGGCCGCTACATCCCTATGGCTGGCCCGGCCGCGAGGTGGGTTGGAGCCTTCATCGCGACGCCACCGGCAAGGGCTATGCGGTCGAAGCGGCCGCAGCCACGATGGACTACGCCTTCGAGGTGCTGGGCTGGGACGACGTGATCCACTGCATCGCGCCCGAGAACCTGCCCTCGGCGGCGGTCGCGACACGGCTGGGATCGCGCAATCGCGGGCCGGGCGCCCTGCCCGAACCGCACCAGGACATCGCCATCGATCTGTGGGGCCAGACGCGCGACGAATGGGCGATCAATCGGACGCGCCTGAATCGCTGACCGACAACCGAATGCGTCGGCGCATCGTATCCCTTCCAAACCGAACGAGGATACGCCCATGTTCCGCGCCAGCCTGATCGCCGCCTCCGTCGCCCTCGCCGCCCTGCCGGCGACGGCCTTCGCCCAGGCGTCGAACGTCGATCTGAACCGCTTCGACGGCCGGTGGTTCGAGATCGAGCGCAATCACAACAACGTCCAGAAGGACTGCAGCCGGGCGCAGATCGACTTCACGCCGCAGGGCGCCGCCGCCCGCTACGCCATCACCATCACCTGCGTCCGGCGCGCCGACGGCAAGGTCGAGACGCTGCGCGCCAACGCCCGTGTCACCGACACCACGACCAATGCGAAGTTCCGGTTCAGCCTGACCGGCCTGCTCAGCTTCGGCGGGCTCGCCGGCCAGAACTACTGGGTCTACGACCATGCCCCCGACTACAGCTGGGCCATCATGGGGCTGCCGGACAAGTCGAACTGGTGGATCTGGCACCGCAACCAGAATGCCTCGCAGGCTGAGCGCGACCGCATTCTGAACCGCGTTCGCGCCCTGGGCTTCAGCACCGGCCGCCTGGTCCACACCGGCGTCTAAGGCGCCGCTTGCGATAGGAACGTAGGCGGAACATAAGCTGTCGGCATGTCCGCCGTCGCCCATCTCGAACTCGTCTTCAGCCGTCCCGAGACCACCCTTTCGGTCACGTGCGGTGCGGCGCGGCTGATGATGGATATGGGCTATGCGCCGCTCTTGGAAGTCTGCCTGCCCAACGGTCGCCGCGCCGATGTCATGGCGATCGGGCGTAAGGGCGACATCGTCATCTGCGAGGTGAAGTCGGGCGTCGAGGACTATCGCGTCGACCGCAAATGGCACGAGTACGGACCGTTCTGCGACGCCTTCTTCTTCGCCGTCGCGCCCGAGTTTCCGCAGGACATCCTGCCCGACGAACCGGGCCTGATCGTCGCAGACGGTTTCGGCGGGGCGGTCGTGCGAGACGCGCCCGTGATCGGCTTGGCGCCCGCCCGCCGAAAGGCGCTGACGCTGGCTTTCGCCCGGCTGGGCGCGATGCGGACCTTGCGGGACTAGAGCCGGCGGAAGACGGCGGTCGCAAAACCTTCGGCGACCAGACGCGCCTCGACCTCGGCCAGGTTTTCGATCACCACGCCCTTGCCGCCTGTCGCGTGGATGATGCGTTCGCCATCCAGCATCAGCGCCGAATGGCCGGTCCAGTCTTGATGGTCGTTCGGCGCCAGCCAGACGACGATATCGCCGCGCTTAAGGTCCGACAAAAAGACCGCTCGACCCATGTGGGCCTGCGCGTCCGACCGGCGGGGACCGGGCAGGCCGCATGCCAGCAGGGCCTGCTGCACCAGGCCGGAACAGTCGGTGGAGATCGAGGACCGCGCGCCCAGCTCATGCGGACGGCCGAGCAGCCGCTCGGCCACCGCGACCAGATCTGTCTCGAACGCGCCGACCGGCTTCAGATCAGCCTCGGCCACATCCGTCGCCTCGACCACCAGAGCGTTTAACGGCAGGGCGGCATCCACGCCGGCGATCCAATGCGTCGCCAGCGGCGCGCCGGCCGACAGACTGTTCAGGACGACCCAGCCGACGACGCCGTCTCGACGCGCCCGGCCCCAGGCCCGCCCGTTCGACCGATCTAGCACGTCGAAGACCTCGCCATGCAGAAGCTGGTCGATCCGACCGTCAACGTCGGACAGGATGTCGGCCACGGCGACACGACAATGCATGGCCTCGGTCGCCCGATAGGCGTCTGCGCGCACCAGCCCTTCCAGCGCCTGTTCGGCGAGGTCGGGGCGAACGAGGCGGTCGCCGGGCGGAAGAAGGTCGAGGACGTCGGTCAACGTGAACTCGCATTGCTGAAACCACAGCCTTATCCCCCGATGGCTTAGGGGCCGTTAACGCGGGACGCTTTTGCGAAAGAAAATCAACAGAACCGCGTTCTTGATGGCGCGAAGCTGTCTTGAAGCGTCACCTTGGACGCCCATTTCGGCTTGAGGCGGCGTCGCGCCGGGAGGTCCCTATGCTGCTGCTGAGCGTTCTGATCATTCTTGGCCTAACCCTAGCTGACGATGGCGTCGTCGGCGCGGCCCTTAGAGAATGGCTCGTCGAGATGCCTGCGCGATTCCTGGCGGGCTTGTCACGCGGTCGAACATCAGGGTTGTGCCTCGTCGCTCTGGTGGGCGTCGCGGCCGTGATGCTGTTCGAGACGGAAGGCGTCCGGCTATTCTCGATGGCCGCCCCCGACATGGTGGCCTGGGTTCTGATGTTCGACGTGACCGTCATCTTCGACATCGTCGTTTTGGCGGTCAGTCTACGCGCGGTCGCCGGTTGGCGAGACCTGATCCGGCGCCGCGACCTGATGCAGGGCCTCGCTCGAAGACTGATCGGCCGGATTAAAGGCGTGCGGTCGCGGGGCCGACGCGTCAGTAAGCCTCGATCGCCGCGATCTCTGTCGAGTGATCCCGAACCAGATCCCGCCTACGCCTTCGTTTAACTACGTCGCGTAACGGGCCTTGAGCATGGCGTAGCAGGCTCTCAGCGCCTGGGCCTCGCCGCCTTCCGGATAGCCGGGGCGGGCGCGGGGGTTCCAGGCGAAGATGTCCATGTGCGCCCAGGCCCCCGTGGTCGGAGCAAACTTCTGCAGAAACAGGGCGGCCGTCACCGAGCCGGCCTGGGCCCAGCCGGCCGGGTCGTTCCGGAGATCCGCGATCTCGGCGTCCAGCGCGCCGCGATAGCCGGGCCACAGAGGCATCCGCCACAGGGGATCGCGCACCTGACCCGCCGCAGCAAGCAGCCCGGCGGCCAGACCTTCGTCGTCAGTATAAAGCGGCGGCAGCTCCGGTCCCAGGGCGATCCGCGCAGCGCCGGTCAGGGTCGCGAAGTCCAGCGTCAGGTCGGGTTGGTGCTCGCCCGCCCGTGTCAGTGCGTCAGCCAAGATCAGCCGGCCTTCGGCATCCGTATTGCCGATCTCGATGGTCAGTCCCTTGCGGCTGTTCAGGATGTCGCCGGGCCGGAAGGCGTCGGCCGACACGGCGTTCTCGACCGCCGCGACGATGACCACCAACCGCACGGGCAGGTCGGCCTGCATGACCAGACGTCCCAAGGCCAGCGCATGGGCCGAGCCGCCCATATCCTTCTTCATGTTGCGCATGCCGGCGGCGGGCTTCAGGTCCAGACCGCCGGTGTCGAACACCACCCCCTTGCCGACCAGGGCGACCAGCGGCAGGTCGGTCCGGTCCAGCTTCCAGCCGATCTCGATCAGGCGCGGCGCCCGGTGCGGGGCGGCGGCGCGCCCCACCGCGTGGACGGCCGGATAGTTGTCGTCCAGCAGGGCGTCGCCGGTGGTGACGGCGATCTCGGCGCCGGCGCTCTCTGCGATCTCGCGGGCGATGGTCTCGATCTGCAACGGCCCCATGTCGGCGGCGGGCGTATCGACCATTTCGCGCGCCAAGGCGCAGGCGGCGGCGATGCGCGAGATTTCTGCGACATCCACCCCGTCCGGCGCGATCAGCCGCACGGGCGTCCGGTCCGGCCGGGCCTTATAGCGGTCGAAGACATAGCCCCCCAGCAGGAAGGCCAGGGTCGCCAGTTCCGCGTCCTGCGCAGCGACCTCAAGCCGATACAGGCCACCCGGCAGTCGCGCCGACAGTCCCCGCGCCGCCATCGGATCGAAGGCCCGGCCAGTTCCTATAAAGACCTCGGCGATCCCGCCCTCAGCGTTGGGAACGATCAAAATTTGGCCAAGCTTGCGTTCAAACCGCTGCGATTCAGCCCATTGCTTGGCTACACCGTAAAACTCTTGCGAGAGAGTAGCGAAGTTGATTTGCACCGCATCGCGCTCGCCTTCCAAAACAAGCTCAATATGCGATCCCACAGAGCTTATCCGCCGCTAAACATCATGTTCAACTAAATCATACCCTCATCGCATCAAGCCAAGATCGACACCCAGCGCCAAGAAAGCGTGACTCCATCTGATATCACACCCCATCCACCCGTCATCCTCGCCCTTTGGAACCTGGATGTATCTGATATCGTCATGCACAATCAAACCCTTATAGAAATCACTCTGATGCGCGTTGGCCAAAGCGAAATTTTTAGCACCTAAATCAATCAACGCAGCCCTAATCTCATGCATTCGAACCGAGTCTAGCGAGTCTCCGTTATATTCTCTTCTGATGTAACATTTTGGATCCGAACTACGCGCCACTTCCAGAAATCGCTTAGCTAAGTAAGAAAATTTTTCGTTAACGCCGTCAATATCTTGGCGAACCAGTTCTTGGTTGGTTGTGGCCGCTTGGTTGCCCCCCTTGAACTCGTGGTGAAAAAAAATCCCGGTCTTGATTTCTCTAGCGCTGGGAAAACCTTCCCAAGATGCGATTTCGAAATCTTCAGGCCGTAAAATTTTGTGGCACCCGCGATTCAACGCCTCAATCAAGCCGTCAAATGGCGTGACCAAATTGTCAAAATAGCTGGTTTTAGGACGAAAAACCCTCCGCAACTGGCCAGCCACCATGCAGTTGCCCCCAAGCGATATAAAGCGCAATTTTCTATACCATGCAGTTCCGCCGACGTGGGTTTAGCTACTCTCCCCACCACACAATGGCAATGAAGACAGGCGCTCACCCCATCGTGAATCTTAGACACCATTTTATTAACCAAAAGGCACGACGGTGCGTCATCTGTCCACACGAGGAAGGTATTAGGTGCGGCGCTGCTTGTTCATAATACGCTACGCCAGTTTGGTGTTGCTTTCGGGACTGGGCATTCCGGAAGTCAGCGTAGCAGGCGGTCCAGCATCTTTTTCGGCGGCCCAGGCTCGGGCGCCGTCGTCCGCTGCGGTGCGGGCCACCTATGACCGGATGGACGCCCTGTCGCGCTCGGTCTTCTGGGCCTCGGAGCAGCAGGCGGATCCAACCGACGCCGTGGCGGGCGTGAAACTGGCCCAGGCTCTGCGTGAGCTGGGCCGATACGATCAGGCGGCCGAGGCCGCGCAGGCGACCCTGACGGTCCAGCCCAACAATCTGGACGCTCTGCTGGAGCTGGGCCGCGCCCACATCGCGCGCGGCCAGGCCTTCTACGGCGTCGCCCCTCTGGAGAAGGCGCGCGACCTGGCGCCGCGCGACTGGCGGCCCTATTCGCTGCTGGGCGTGGCCTATGAGCAGGTGCGGCGCTTCGACGACGCCCGCGCCGCCTGGAACCAGGCCCTGGTCCTGTCGCCCGACAACCCCGACGTCCTGGCCAACGCCGCCACCGCCGCCCTGACCCAGGGCGATGCGCCGGGCGCCGAGACCCTGCTGCGCCGCGCCGCCGCCCAGCCGACCGCCTCGGCCAAGGTGCGCCAGAATCTGGCCCTGGCCCTGGGCCTGCAGGGCAAGATGGCCGAGGCCGAACAGATCCTGCGCCGCGAACTGCCCCCCGAACAGGCCGAGCAGACCCTGCGCTGGCTGCGCTCACGCTCGGCGCCGGGCGCGACGGCGGCCGCCGCGCCGGCACAGCTCGCCGCCCCCGCATCGACGAGCGACACGGCCCGGACCTGGCGTTCCCTTCAAGGCGGCTGATCCGACCATTGCGACGCACGCCCGCGCGTGGTGGATGAGGCCATGGCTTCCCTCCCCCCGCCCCGCGCCTACGCCGCCTTCCTGTTCGACATGGACGGCACATTGATCACCTCGACCGCCGCCGCGGAACGGGTCTGGACCCGCTGGGCCGAGCGGCACGGTCTGGACGTCGCCGCCTTCGTCCCGACCGTCCACGGCGTGCGGGCCGTCGACACCATCCGCCGCCAGGCCCTGCCCGACATCGACCTGGACGCCGAGGTCGCCTGGGTCGAGCGGGGCGAGATCGAGGATGTGGCGGGCGTCGCCCCCATCCCCGGCGCCGTCGATTTCGTCAGACGCCTGCCGCCCGACCGCTGGGCCGTCGTCACCTCCGCCTCCCTCCCCCTGGCCCGCGCGCGCCTGAAGGCCGCCGGGGTCGAACCGCCCGCCGTCATGATCACCGCCGAGGCCGTCGAACGCGGCAAGCCCGACCCGGCCGGCTATCTGAAGGCCGCCCGGGCGCTGGGCTTCGACATCGCCGACTGCCTGGTGTTCGAGGACGCCGAGGCGGGGATCAGGGCCGGCGAGGCCGCCGGGGCGGACGTGGTGGTGGTGACGGCGGCCTGGACCCATCCGCAGGAAACGGATCACCCGAAGCTGGCGGATTATGCGGATGCTGGGCTTGAGGTCGGGGCGGACGGTTCGCTGACGCTGAAGGTCTGACACGTCATTCTCCCTCCCCGCTCCGGGAAGGGTCGTCGCGCAGCGACGGGGTGGGGGCGGCCGGCAGGGCCGCACCTGGCTGATACGAACAAATCTGTGGGATTTCGCCTTGCCGCCCCCACCCGACCTCGCTTCACTCGGCCACCCTGCCCGAGCGGGGAGGGAGAGGTTTCGCGACCGCGTCGGACATCCTATCTTCCCCGCCATGATCGACGATCTCTACAGCGCGCGCATCCTGACGCTGGCGGCGAACCTGCCGCATGCGGGGCGTCTGCCGGCGCCGGAGGGCACGGGCGAACGGGTCGCCAAACTGTGCGGCTCGCGCGCGACCGTCGACGTGGTCCTGGACG
The DNA here is from genome assembly GCF_055809335.1 of Brevundimonas sp. D3-1P. NCBI lineage: Bacteria > Pseudomonadati > Pseudomonadota > Alphaproteobacteria > Caulobacterales > Caulobacteraceae > Brevundimonas > Brevundimonas sp. D3-1P. The sequence goes on along the minus strand of NZ_CM147908.1, from coordinate 2,516,129 downwards.
ACCGGGGTCGGATCGCCGCCTTCGCCCAGGACGTGAAGGCCTGCGCCCTGGGCCAGGCCGCCGCCGGGGTGCTGGGCCAGCACGTCGTCGGCGCCTCCCTTTCCGAGATCGCCGACGCCCGCGACGCCATGATCGGCATGCTGAAATCGGGCGGCGAGGGCCCCAGCGGCCGGTTCGAAGACCTGCGCCTGCTGAAACAGGTCGCCGACTATCCCGCCCGCCACGCCTCGACCCTGGTCTCGCTGGAGGCGACGCTGGAGGCGGTCAATGCGGCCCTGACCGCACGAACTCGTCTCGCCGGCGCGGCCTGACGGGCACGACCGGTTGATCCCCCTGCTGCAACGGGGGATAAGCGCGGCGAACCTCTCAAGCCCCCGGCGAAGGGACATATGTCTCTCTACGAACGCGGCGTTCGCGCGGCCCATCGGGGCTACAAGCTGACGCTGTCCCCCCTGATCGGCCAGCAGTGCCGGTTCCTGCCGACCTGTTCGGATTACGGGCGGGACGCCCTGATCCAGCACGGACCGGTAAAGGGGGGATGGCTCACCGTGCGCAGGCTCTGTAAATGCCATCCCTTCGGGGGATCGGGATACGACCCGGTCCCGCCTATAAAGACTGACACATGATCGACCTGAAATTCCCCGATGGCGCCGTGCGCCAATATCCCGAAGGCTCCACGGCGCGCGACGTCGCGACCTCCATCTCGCCTTCGCTGGCCAAGAAGGCCGTGCTGGCCGAACTGAACGGCGAACAACGCGACATGGGCCGGGTGCTTGAGACGGGCGGCGACTTCCGCCTGATCATGCGCGACGACCCCGCCGCCCTCTATACGATCCGCCACGACACCGCCCACGTCCTGGCCGAGGCGGTCCAGACCCTGTTCCCCGGCACCCAGGTCACGATCGGCCCGGCGATCGAGGACGGCTTCTACTACGACTTCTACCGGGAAGAGCCCTTCTCGACCGACGACTTCGCCGCCATCGAAAAGGAGATGGGCCGGATCGTCGACCGCGACGCCAAGTTCGAACGCGAGGTCTGGGAACGCGACGAGGCGATCCAATTCTTCGAGGCGCGCGGCGAGACCTTCAAGGCCGAGCTGATCCGCGACCTGCCGGAGACCGAGACCATCACCCTGTACAAACAGGGCGACTGGATCGACCTGTGCCGGGGGCCGCATTTCCCCTCGACCCGCCATGTCGGCAAGGCGTTCAAACTGACCAAGCTGGCCGGCGCCTATTGGCGGGGCGACTCAAAGCGCGAGCAGCTTCAGCGCATCTATGGCACCGCCTGGGCGACCAAGGAGGACCTGGACGCCTATCTGCAGCGGCTGGAGGAGGCCGAGAAGCGCGACCACCGCAAGGTCGGCAAGGCCATGGAGCTCTTCCACATGCAGGAAGAGGGCCGCGGCATGGTCTTCTGGCACCCCAAGGGCTGGGTCCTGTGGCGGGTGCTTGAGGCCTATATGCGCCGCCGCCTGGACGCCGCCGGATACGTCGAGGTCAAGACGCCCCAGGTTCTGGACCGCAAATTCTGGGAGCAGAGCGGCCACTGGGACAAGTACCGTCCCAATATGTTCGTGTGCGAGACGGTCGAGGGCGAGACCTTGTCGCTGAAGCCGATGAACTGCCCCGGCCACGTCCAGATCTTCGACCAGGGCCAGCGGTCCTATCGCGAACTGCCGCTGCGCATGGCCGAATTCGGCACCTGCCACCGCTATGAGCCGTCCGGTTCGCTGCACGGCCTGATGCGGGTGCGCGGCTTCACCCAGGACGACGCCCACATCTTCTGCCGCGAGGACCAGATCGTCGAGGAGACGGCCGCCTTCATCAAACTGGCCCGCAGCGTCCACGCCGATCTCGGCATGGAGACCGCCTACATCAGCCTCGGCACCCGGCCCGAGAACCGCGCCGGCACGGACGAATTCTGGGACAAGGCCGAGGCCCTGATGGCCGAGGCCGCCCGCGCCGCCGGGACCGAGCCGGTCGTGACCGAGGGCGACGGCGCCTTCTACGCGCCCAAGCTGGACTTCATCGTCAAGGACGCCATCGGCCGCGAATGGACCTGCGGCACGATCCAGCTGGACTATGTCCTGCCCGAACGCCTGGACGCGACCTACATCGCCGAGGACGGTCAGAAGCACCGTCCGGTCATGCTGCACCGGGCCATTTTGGGCAGTTTCGAGCGGTTCATCGGCATCATGATCGAGAACTACGCCGGCGCCTTTCCCCTTTGGCTGGCCCCGACCCAGGCCGTGGTGGCGACCATCACCTCCGACGCCGACGACTACGCCCGCGACGTCATGGCCCGATTCAAGGCCGCCGGCCTGCGCACCGAGATCGACCTGCGCAACGAGAAGGTCGGCTACAAGGTCCGCGAACACTCGGTCGGCAAGGTCCCGGTCATCGCCGTCGTCGGCCGCAAGGAGGCCGAGGAAGGCATGGTCGCCATCCGCCGCCTGGGCTCCCAGGCCCAGACCCTGGTCACGGTCGAGGACGCCATCCGCATCCTGACCGACGAGGCGACGCCGCCGGACCTGAGGAGTTTGGCATGATTTCGCCGTTTTCATCCGTATGCGTGCTTGAATGCCCGCCAACGAGGTAACTGACGTCTATCGCAGTGAAAACATCGTCGCACGAGCCATAGCGTGCGACGATGTTTCGCGTTGGGTGATTACTTTCGATAACTACAGTATCGGCCACGGCTTCGAGCGAGAGGGATTTTCCGAAGGCTTCTTAAAAGAAAAGGGCCTTTCAGCCATTCACATCATGGGACGCCGGGAAGACTGGTACCAGTACCCTGATATGAAGGACGCCATCGACGCGATCAGAAAGCATCTGCCGCATCCAGAACGCATAATTACATATGGCTCCAGCATGGGGGGATACGCAGCGCTGCGCTTTGCCGACCTGCTGAGGGTGGATGCCGTTCTCGCGCTTTCTCCGCAGTACTCGATCAACCCGAAGAAAGTGCCATTCGAGACGCGTTGGCTTCAGGACGCAAATCGTATCGTATGGAGGCCCGAACTAGAGCCCCCTCTGCCAAAGACCGCGCACGTCGTAGTCGTCTATGATCCCACCACAATCGACGCCCAACATGTTGATCTGATCGCATCGGAGGTTCCCACCACCACCATCCCAGTACGATACTCTGGCCACCCATCGGGACCAGTCGTTGCGGACACACATCTTCTGGCACCGCTTTTATTGGACGTTCTCAATGGCGTGGAAGACCTATCTTATTACTCCAAAGCTGTGCGGACTGCTCGAAAACACAGTTCCACCTACCTTATTCACTTGGCGCGAGCGCTTCCCGCGCGGAAAAGCCATATAGCTCTCGCCCTCGCAGAACGCGCAGTGAGCCTACAGCCTCTCCACGTCGATTCTTTGCGCTACCTAGCTGACAACCTCGTCATTGCTGGCAGACATGAGGAAGCGATGACCTATTACAAGCGCGCAGTCGACGCCGCCCAAGGCAGTATCGCCGGTTTGATTCCTTTTGCAGATGGCCTGGCCCGAATGGGACGAAGCCAAGAAGCGCTAACGATAGTACGCGACGTCATCGTTAGGCCGGACGCCGCCGTGTTGGCGCATTTGCACGCCTGGCACGGCATGATTGCTTGGCAGGCTGGCCAGTTTCAGGAGGCGTCAAGGGCCGTGAATCGGGCGTTGGCGCTCCACCCCGATGAACCCAAATACCATCAGCTTGCCTCAGCTTACAAAATCGACACATCGATTGCCGCTCGATTTCGGCGGGCATTGGCGCGGATGCGCTTAAAATTTTCACCAAACGAAGGCTCAGCTTGATTGTCGCGGCCTAATGACGAGGGCACTCCCTGTTGCTGGAGGCCCGCAAACTAATCCGTTGAGCCTTTGGCGCCACATCTGACGTAACCCCCTGAAACTCCTCCAAGAATAGCTAGAGTCCGCCCCACGAAGGACGGACAGAATGAAGCGATCAAAGTTCACTGAAGATGACGTTCCCCCTTCCTGATCCTCCGTTTTGAGTGAGAGTCCGTTTCACCAAAGGAGACGGATGTGAAGAAGAGCAGGTTCAACGAGGCGCAGATCATCGGCGTGCTGCGCGAGCAGGAGGCCGGGAGCCCGGCCGAGCGTCGCCGGTTCGGCTATCGGCGCCTGGGCATCCTGTTGGAGCGGGAGGGCGTCAGCATGAACAAGAAGCGGCTGTTCCGGCTCTATCGGGAGGAAGGCCTGGCGGTGCGACGACGACGAGGCCGCAAGCGGGCTACCGGAACACGTGCGCCCATGGCCCTGCCGGACGGCCCAAACCAGCGCTGGTCGCTGGACTTCGTAGCCGACGGTCTATCGTGGGGGCGAGGCGGTGCGCCTGAACCCCGCGGCCGTTCGGCTGCGCAACTTGATCAGCTCCGCCGCACGGCCGCTCCCGCCGGCGCAGCAGATCGGCTATCAACCCCCTGGGCTCTCACAATGATCGAGGGAACAGAGGGGGGGCACGTCATTGCGTTCGCTTTGTTCAAGCGTCAGACGCCTTGGAACCCATAAGGCTGCAGGCTCGCATCGTCGCTTAACGAAGGCGCGACGTGTCGAGGGCGGGGTGGACCTGGCGGATGCAGATGCGGATTTGTTCGAGGATGTGATCCTCCGACCCGGCCCAGCCTTCGGTTTCCATGCGCAACATGCGGGCCGTCGAAAATTGCTGGGCCGCCTCGCTGAACCGCTGAGCCAGTTGCAGTGCATTGGCGTACTGTAGCCTGGCTTCGTAGGCGAGCGCGCCGCCCTCGGGGGTCACGTATTGCAGGTATTCGCTGTACAGGGCCACGGCGTCCTTCAGCCGGCCCTGTTCCTTCACCGCATGGGCGAGGACAAGCAGATAGTTTCGGCGGCCGGCATTCACCAGCTCTTGAAAACCCTTTTCGGCCGCCGCCCATCGTCCTTGCGCCAGGGCGGCCATCGCCGCATCGACCCGACCCTGCCAGGGGGCGTCAGCGGCTCTGGCCGCGCCGACGCGAAGCGTCTCGGCTATACCTCCATCATTGGGGGCCAACTGCGCAGCGCGTTCATAGTAGTGGAACGACTTCTCGGCATCGCCCTTCACCCAGAAGAAATGGCCGATCTGGACATTGAGGTCGGCGTCGTCAGGTCGCTGCTTGAGGGCTTCAAAATAGGCCGCTTCCGCAGCATCAAGCTCGCCGGCCTCCTTGAGCATGTGGCCCAGTTGCACACGAGGCCCGAAGCCGTCGCGAAGCTCTAGCGCGCGGCGATAAAGATCCGCTGCGTGACGCCAGTCGTGCTGCGATTTGGCGGTCTTAGCCTTCTGAAGGATTTGTTTGCGCTCTGCGCTTGAGCGGGCATCAGCGATGCGTCTGAATGCGACGTCGAGTTTCATTCGGCGACCCAAGTCAAGCTGACTTCTTGTGGCCTTACAATCCAGGGCTCGTCGTCCGGCTCGCCTTTTCGGATGGCGAAAATCAGGACTTCGCACACCAGATGTTCCGGCAGGGTGCGAAATTCGCTGCTGAACGTCGCCCGGCCCGCGAGAGTCATCGAAAAAAGCTTCTCAAGTCCTGCGTTGGCCGTCGCCTCTACACATATGACGGAGTCGCGATGTTGCCGCCAATCCACGTTGAGGCGCCAAAGGCCCGGCCGTAAGGGTTTCTTGGGTCCGGCGAGCACCAAGCCTTCGCTCACTTCCAGCCCATCGTCCTTGTAAAAGGCATTGAACGAAAGCGCGTCGCCCGTAACCATTAGCCCGCGATCACCAAGAGACAACATCAGAACCAAGCGATCACTACATTCCGCCGAGATGAGCGAAAACGGCGTGTCGCCGGTCATGCGAGCGACGGTGGGATTGCGTCCCTCCGCACGTGCGATATCGACGATCTCCTGAATGATTTCCGATCGGCTGACGCCGTTATTTAGGCGATCCTGGAATCGAAGACGTTCGTGCAGTTGCACGTCGCGGCCCATGAGCCGAAAGGCGGCGTATTCCAAAAATACGACGTCGTCAGACGGCGCATGGCTCGTCAAAATCTCTTCCACCACAATCTCGTCATCCGGGCGGACAATGGCGGTCGGTACAACAGGCGGGGGCGAACTGGGCGTGCCTTCGCTGCGCGCCTGCAAGGCCGCCCAGATCCGAGACTTGTTCACCCCCCGGAGAATGGCCTGAGTAAGGGCATTGGCGTCGCGCGGCGTGACCGTCGTTGCGCCGAGCGCTTTGATCGCAGCTCGGACAAAGGATTCAGCCGGGAGTTTCAACAGGGCTGCTGGCATCGCGGCGATATCGCGCGGCTTCGTCATTCAAGAAATCCTCATCAGATTGGCAGCGCGCTGACCAACCACTTCCCAGCTGTGGGTTTCGGCGTAGCGTCGCCGGGCGCGATCATGCAAAGTGCGTATCGCATCGTCCTGGGCGAGACCCAGTATGGCTTCGGCCAGAGTTTCCACATCCAAGTTTCGCACGAGATGGCTGAAAGGCAGCAGGTCTCGGAAAACGCCCGAGTTCGAAAGCAATGTGGGCCGGTCCAAAGCTATGGCCATCCTAGCGGCGCCCGAAGCGCCTTCGGGAGAGGGGCTATAAGGAAACACGAGCAGATCACAAGGCGCCAGGAGCTTCACCACCTTGTCATCCGGCAAGAAATCATAATTGGCCGTGACATGGTCTTCGAGCTTCAATGTCTTGATCAAGGCGTCTACCCGCGACCGCGCTACGCGGCTTTGACGCTCTACCCGCTGTGCATTCGCCAGAACCAGATGGATGCGAGGGTCCGACTTGCGAGCCAAGGCGATCGCACTGACAAGAAGTTCCAGATTCTTGTGTTCTGTCAGGAATCCGAACGTGCCGACAACGAAGTTGTCGGGGTTCGGTCGTTGGGACGCGCCCAGGATTCGGACGCCGTGTGGAAGGACTTCGCCCCGAAAACCCGCGCGGCCGAGTTCTTCCACGTCCTCAGCTGCGTGGGCGACGATGACGTCAAAGCCGTTCAACCAGTCCGCGTCAGACTGCAAGGTTTCGTGAACGTTGTGCAGCGTGATGATAAGTCGATCCCGGCCGCGGCGAAGCGCGGGTACGACCTTTCTCATGTCGTCTGCTGAAAAGTGCCCGGGATGGTGCTGGAACCAGATTACGGGCGCTAGGGCTTTATTGCCGACTTGATCGGCGAAGCGCTGCAGCGACACACCGTCATAACCCCACAGTCTCGTCACGCCATCTTCTCTTGAATTCGCTTCTGTCGGCTTGAGAGACCGCCGCGCCCAAATGTGGGCCAATCCGTCCTTGAGTGCAGAATCGCCATATAGTTGCTTTGAATACGTCGCGATCCCGCACTCCTCGTTCCAGGTCGAAACGACTTCAAATGAGGGGGCGGAAGAGCGCGATGTCTGCTGCGTCGATAGTGATGAAATGACGCGGCTAGCCACGGCGTCCCATGTCAGCGACTCGGACGCCAATCGCCGTGCATTGGCAGACAGACGCCGCGTCAGTTCGGGTTCATCCACCGCCTGTTGAAGCGCCTTCGCGAAACTTTCAACATCAGGATCTTCCCAAAGACCGTAAGTAGAAGCGACGTGTGATTTGGATTTTGCCGGTCGGCTTTCGACAAGCAAAGCTGTTCTCTCGGTGCAGAAATCGGCCTGTCCTCCTGAGCGCGCAGCGACCACAGGGATGCCTAGGTGCATCGCTTCTGCCAAAGGAAGCCCGAATCCTTCTCCCCTACTGACCAAAACTACGGCTGTGGCGCTCTGATAAAGACGGGCGATTCCGGCACCGTCGAGCGTTGAATCATCTATTATAATCCGCGGCGGGACGGAGAACCGTGACTGCGTGTCCTCCACAACGCGGCGCACGAAATTGTGAGGATTTGGGCTGGTCTTGATATAGAGTTCTACGTCGTTTCGATCATTGAAGGCCCGACAGAAAGCTTCAACTAATTCGTCCGGCGCTTTCCGAGGAAGGAACGTTGAAATATGGAGTAGTCGTTTACCGGTTTTCTCAGGCGCTTGATTGTGGCGCGCCTGAGATAAAATTTGATCTGCGCCGTTTCCTACAATGGGGCACGGGATGGTGACACCCGAACGTCTAAGTGCGTCGGACACATATCTGGCGGTCGTCATTACGAAGTCGAGGTCGCGATTAAAACGCATGGCCATGAGAGGAGGAATCTCGCTTTCCTCCCAAGCCCAGCACACCAACCCGTTCCTCTTGCCTGCCATGCCATGTGTCACGGGTGGCCAGGCATTGCGTAGATGCACGTCCACCGGATCGGCGTGGGCGACCGCTATGCCCGCCAAACCGGCGCGTTGGAGTTCTTCGTCACCTTCGCTGCGGTCAGTAGGTAAAATTCTGAGATTCAGACCGCGCTGCAGCAAGGCTTTTGCCAGATGCCGGTTAACGATCGAGAGGCTGGCGAAGCCGCAAAACTGCCCTTCGATGAGCACACGCCCGATTGTAGAAGGATCGCCTGAATGCGTCATTCTGAGTTCTTGCCTATCCATTAATTCGCCGTTCGGCCTGTCTCGGGTGGGATCACCGAATTCCTGCTCAGTCTGAACCTGACGACTACATTTCGGCTCGCGATTCAAGAGGCGGTGTGGATCGGCGTGGAAAAGGGACCCCGTTAGCGGTGTGATCGGCGTCGAATAAGGGCCCCTCATTCCTGAGGTCTAACGGTGGCGGCTTGGCGGATGTCAGGCGGCGAGTTCGGGATGTTGGTGTTGGAGACGGTGTTGAGGATCCGGCGCGAGTTTGCGTCCGGCAAGGCGATCAAAGCGATCGCGCGTGACCTTCGATTGTCGCGCAAGGTGGTTCGCAAGGCGATCCGGGAGCCGGATGCGGAGTTCGCCTATCGGCGGGCGGTGCAGCCGTTGCCAAGGCTGGGGCCGTTCCAGGCCAGGCTCGATGAACTGCTGGAAGAGGACGAGGCGCGGCCGCGGCGCGAGAAGCTGCGGATGACGCGGGTCCATGACCTGCTGGTGCGCGAGGGGTTCGACGGGTCGTATGACGCGGTCCGGCGCTACGCGGCGGGGTGGCGGCTGAAGCGACGCCGGGGCGTGGCGGATGCACCGTCGTTCATCCCGCTGATGTTCAGGCCGGGCGAAGCCTACCAGTTCGACTGGAGCCACGAGGACGTGGAGATCGCGGGCAAGCCGATGCGGGTGAAGGTGGCGCACATGCGACTGTGCGCGTCACGCGCGATCTATGTTCGGGCCTACCCGCGCGAGACCCAGGAGATGCTGTTCGACGCGCATGCGCGGGCGTTCGCCTTCTTCGGCGGGGTGCCGACGCGCGGGATCTACGACAACATGAAGACGGCGGTGACGACTGTGTTCACGGGCAAGGACCGGCTGTTCAACCGGCGCTTCCTGGTCATGGCGAGCCACTACATGGTGGAGCCGACGGCTTGCTCGCCGGCGGCGGGCTGGGAGAAGGGCCAGGTCGAGCACCAGGTCCAGACGGCGCGGGGACGGTTCTTCCAGCCGCGCCTGCGCTTCACCAGCCTGGAGGAGTTGAACGGCTGGCTGGAGGCCGAATGCCGTCGCTGGGGCGAGCTGCGCCAGCATCCCGAGCAGAAGGAGCTGACGGTCGCCCAGGCCCTGGCCGCCGAGCGCCCGGCGCTGCAGCCCATGCTGGGCCCGTTCGACGGCTTCCACGAGAGCGAGCACGCGGTGACCGGGACCTGCCTGATCAGCTTCGACCGCAACCGCTACTCGGTGATGGCTAGAGCGGGACGCCGTACGGTGCAGGTCCGCGCCTATGCCGACCGGATCGTCGTGCGTTGCGAGGGTGAGGTCGTCGCCGACCATCGCCGGTTCTTCGGTCGAGACCGCACCCTGTATGACCCATGGCATTACCTGCCGGTGCTGGCGACCAAGCCCGGCGCCCTGCGCAATGGCGCGCCGTTCCAGGACTGGGAGCTACCGCCCGCCCTGGCGCGCCTGAGGCGCAAGCTGGGTGCGGGTGACGAAGCCGATCGCCGGTTCGTGCGGGTTCTGGCGGCTGTGCTGGAAGACGGCCTGGAGCCGGTCGAGGCCGCCGCGCGCGAGGCGCTCGCTGCCGGGACCGTGAGCGACGACGTCATCCTCAACATCCTGGCGCGCCGACGCGAACCGCCCCGGCCGCTGAGCATCGTCACGTCGGATGACCTTGCCCTGCGGCATCCGCCTCAGGCGGACTGCGACCGCTACGACAGTCTGCGAGGCCTGCATGCAGCGGCATGAGATGATGGCGGCCCTGACCGGCCTGGGCCTCAAGGGCATGGCCGGCGCCTTCGACGAGGCGGTCACCACCGGCCTGCAGCGCAAGCGCACGACCATGGAGATCCTCGCCGACCTGCTCCGCGCCGAGACGACCCACCGGCATGCGGCTTCCATCCGGTACCGGATGGCGGCAGCCAAGCTGCCGGCCGTGAAGGACCTGGACGCCTTCGTGTTCGACGACACGCCGATCAACGAGGGGCTGGTGCGCTCGCTGCACAGCGGCGCCTTCCTGGCGAACCGGCGCAACATCGTGCTGGTCGGCGGGACAGGCACGGGCAAGACCCACCTGGCCACCGCCATCATCACCAACGTCGTGCGCGCCGGGGCGCGTGGCCGCTACTTCAACACCGTCGACCTGGTGAACCGCCTCGAGGAGGAGACCCGCCTGGGCAAGGCCGGTGCGCTGGCTGCTCACCTCTGCCGCCTCGACGTCGTGGTCCTCGACGAGCTCGGCTACCTGCCGTTCGCACGCTCCGGCGGCCAGTTGCTGTTCCACCTGATCAGCAAGCTCTACGAACGGACCTCGGTGATCGTCACGACCAACCTCGCCTTCGGCGAATGGCCGACCGTGTTCGGCGATCCCAAGATGACGACGGCCCTGCTCGACCGCATCACCCACCACTGCGACATCGTCGAGACCGGCAACGACAGCTGGCGCTTCAAGCACCGCAGCTGACCCCACCAAAAGAACGCCAAGCGAGGGTTGAGCCTCCGGTCGGGCTACGCCCTCCCTACGCCCCAACCCTCGCAAGCGGTGCGCTCGTGACGTCCATCACGAACCCCAAAAGGGGGTCCCTATTGCACGCCGATAGGGGGTCCCTTTTAGACGCCGATTGACAAGGCGGCCTTAAGCTCGATAAAGGTAGCCTGATACGGTCAAAATGACTGACGGGCCCCCTCCCTCCACGCCGTTCCTGTTCGCGCGATCCAGAACACCCCGTCCAGCACCAGTCGATGATCCCTCGGGCAACGCCCCCGCCTCGGCCCCCTCTCCACCACGAACGGCTCAAAGAACGCCCATTCCTCATCGTCATCAATCCACGACCGTCGTGGATACCTTCACGCGGTACTCGCCGGTGATCGATCCGCGGTTCACCTATCGGTCGGAGAACGTCGTTGAGGCGCTGGATCAAGCCTGCGCCAGGCTGGGCTATTCGAAGGCGATCCGGGTCGACCAGGGCACAGAGTTCGTCTCCCGGAATCTCCACCTATGGGCCTACGCCCACGGCGTCACTCTGGACTTCAGCCGGCCCGGCAAACTGACAGACAACGCCTTCATCGAGGGGTTCAACGGACGCTTCCGGGCCGAATGCCTGAACGCCCACTGGTTTCCTGACGCTTGCGGATGCGGCCGAAAAGTTGGAGGGCTTGGCGCAGAGACTACATGGGGCCATAGGCAGCAAGCCGCCGATAGCGTTGATGAATCCCGGTGACGCAGCCAGCCCGTCACCCTGACTCGGGCCGGGAAACTCCAGCTCCGAGTGCTCCAGAGAATGGGGGCGGATCACAAACGCCAGGACTCAGGTCGCCGCTGGATGAAAACTCAGGGGCACGTCAGGTTGATAGCGGATCTGCTGCCGGCAGGGCCATGGGCGCAAGGATTCCGGTGGCGCGCTTTCGGCCCCGCCGCCGTCGCATCGCCAGGCCTTCCCCGATAGAGCCGGAACAGCCGCTTCTTGTTCATGCTGTTGCCCTCCCGTTCCAGCAGGATACCCAGGCACCGATAGCCGAGCCGGCGGCGCTCAGCCCCCAGACTGCGCAGGCGCTCGCGCACCTCCGCGTCGCCTCGTTCAGGCTCGCGGCGCGCCGTCTCCGGATCGATCTGGGTCAGCCCGCGGGCGCGCTTCTGCAAGAAGCCGCGCTCCGCTATCAAACGAAACCGGCGGTCTCTGCCTTATCGTCGCGAGCTCAAGCCTGCAGTCAACGTCAGCATGGCCTTGTTTGATTGGATGAAAACGATGGCCCTTCAGGAGCTTTTGTTAAGCGAATTTGAGCCATCTGTCGCTGAGTGTGTAAAATCCCTCGCCAAGTAAGTTCGTCATAGCTACTGGGTGACAGTTGCCCAAAAGCGCCGCTGCGCGATTGATGGCTCCCTCGGCCATCGTTGCGACTATTTTGGTGATCTGTTAAAGAATAGAGAAAGATTGTGAAAATATTATCTAATGCATTTCACACAAGCTACCAGTACAATCTTGCCTCGGCTTTTCCTGAGCACGAATGGACATTCTTGGGGCCCTGGTCTCAAAATAGGCCGGAGTGCGATAACGTAGTTACGGACCGCGCGGAAGATTTGTCTGACTATGATTTCTTTCTTGCTCACTCTCCGGCTGAATATATATCTTTGTCAGGGCGGTTGGATGCGCGTGGGATTGATCGCTCAAGACTGATTTATATATCTCATTGGGGTTATCAGCCGCACCAGTGGGTCCATGTTTACAATGGAGTAAACTTTGATTATTTTATAAATGATGTTTCTCATTCCCCGATTGTTTGTGTATCACATTACATGGTGCCTCAGTTTGGATTTTATTCTGAACATAGCGTATCTGTAATACCGCATTTTATTCCTTCAGATTTGTTTGGCGAAAGCGTTTGGCGCGATGAGGGCGAAGACTTCATCAACGTCGTAAATTCTTTCTATCAACCAGAGCGCGGAGTTGGAGCAGCGTTTTGGGATTCTTTACCTGTGACAAAACGCTTGTATGGGGCGGGCAATAAGCCGACAGATGGAGGGGGGCTTCCTACTGTAGATGATTTTAAGTTGGCGGTTGGTCGGTCGAGAGCGTATCTTTGGACTGCTGACGCCGTTGCAACTTCTTTTGCGCCTTTAGAGGCGATGGCCCTTGGGTGCCCACTGGTTGCGCCAGATAACCTTGATTGGAGTAAGGAGTTCGAGCACGGAAGAGAGGTGCTGCTATATAAAGCGGGCGACATCGATTCGTGCCTTGAGCAAATAAACTTGCTAAATAGCAGCTCTCTTTTGAGAAGCTATCTATCTGCGGCTGGGAGGGAAGCTGTAATATCGCGATTTACAAAAGAGCTTTTCCGGCAGAGGTGGAAACAAGTATTTGATGGAGTGCTTGCTGCGGATCTAATCCGTCCCCGGAAAATTAATTGCAGTATGCGTAGAGGCTCTGGGGTCATGATTCGTAATGACGGAAAATTCGACCTGGCAACTGAGATTCGTCTTAAAGCTGGATCTGTCTGTGTTATTCATCCGCAATCAGATGAATCTGAGATCAGGCTTTCTTTAAGAAATAGCTTGAATTCCGTAAATCTTTTGGAGGGCTTTGCAAGCCTTGCTGCCTGCGGAAAGTTGTCACGCCATGCTGTTACAATGGCTGACGATTTTGGGGGCACCACTCAAGCTGTCCTTAAATCTGGTCGCCCTGTTTGTGTCTCGAATGACAAGTTTTTCTTGGAATTTGAGAAGAAAACCGATGAATTTAATAGGAGTCTTTACCCGATATATCGTGATTCGAGAGTTGTTTTTACCGAAAGGGCAACGTCGCAAGGTCCAGGGAATGGTGCCTCTTTGCCGCTTTTCTGCGATGAGCAATTTGCTGCTGGTGAATTTTCTCTATTTGTAAGGTATGATGGCCTAGAGCCTGCTCTTATTAGGAATGTTTTTGAGCAAGGTGTATTTCCGTCTGAAATCGTTGCGAACTGCATGCCTGATGCATCATGGGCTATCGGGTGTCATGTCGAGATGCTCGTGGAAGCATTATTCCATAACGAGTATTCTGTTCAGTTTCTTTCTATTCCAGATCTTGAGGACGTCAGCGCACTAATCGCTCCTGGCGATACAATTCCAAAGTTGCATCGATACATTCTCAGGGCGGTTCGTGGGTAGCTGAAACATTCAGACGTGGGGTGTGTTGCCGTTAAACCGGTGATTTCCTAGCGTGACTCCCCGCCCATCCCCCGCTATCTCGCGCCAGTGATGAACGAAACCGAGCGCCAATCCGAGGAACGCAGCTGGGAGACGGCGAAGACGCTCGCCGAGGCCCTGCCGTATATCCAGGTCTATGATCGCGAGACCGTGGTCATCAAATACGGCGGCCACGCCATGGGCGAAAGCGCCGTGGCGCGGCAATTCGCGGCCGATGTGGTGCTGCTGAAGCTGATGGGGGTGAACCCAGTCGTGGTGCACGGCGGCGGGCCGCAGATCAGCGCCATGCTGGACAAGGCGGGGGTCAAGTCCAGCTTCGTCGACGGCCTGCGCGTGACCGATCCGGCGACGATGGAGGTCGCCGAGATGGTGCTGTCCGGCGCCGTCAACAAGGAGATCGCTCACTGGATCACCATGGCCGGCAAGGAGGCCGACGTGCGCGGCGTCGGTCTGTCGGGCAAGGACGCCGGCCTGCTGACGGTCGAGAAGACGCGCCGGACCAAGCGCGATCCCGACAGCATGATCGAGCACGAGGTCGACCTGGGCTTCGTCGGCGAACCGACCCGGGTGGACCCCAAGCTGATCAGGGGGCTGATCGCGTCCGAGACCGAGGACTGGGTGCCGGTGATCGCGCCGATCGGCGTGGCCGAGGACGGCCAGACCTACAACGTCAACGCCGACACGGTGGCGGGCGCCATCGCCGGCTCGCTGGACGCCAAGCGGATGCTGCTGCTGACCGACGTGCCGGGAGTCAGGGGCGCGGACGGCGAGATCATCCGCCAGATGACGCTGGAGGAGGCGCAAGGCTTGATCGACGCCGGCGTCGCCTCGGGCGGCATGATCCCCAAGCTGGAGACGGCCATGGCCGCGGTGCGCGCCGGGGTGGAGGCGGTGGTCATCCTGGACGGCCGGCGGCCGCACGCCATGCTGGTCGAACTGTTCACCGAATTCGGGGCCGGCACCCTGGTGAAGGCGTCTTGAGGAATTTGTCGCACGTCACGGCCTGGGTGTTCGATATGGACGACACCCTTTATCCGCCCGAACAGGGACTGATGCGGCTGGTCCAGGCGCGGATCAACGCCTATGTCGTCGAGGCCGTGGGGCTGGAGCCGGAGGAGGCGGCCGTGCTGCAACGCCAGTTCCTGGACGCGCACGGCACCACCCTGGCCGGGCTGATGGCCAACTACACCATCGACCCGCAAGACTTTTTGAAGGTCGTTCACGACGTGCCGATGGACGGGATCGAGCCGAACCCGCGTCTGGCCGAACAGTTGATGCGCCTGCCGGGGCGTCGTTTCGTCTTCACCAATGGCGCGCGCGACTATGCGCGCCGGGTGCTGGATCGGGTGGGGATCGCCGACTGTTTCGACGGGGTTTTCGCCATCGAGGACGGGGATCTGACGCCCAAGCCCGCGCCGTCGACCTTTCGACGCATGGTCGAACGATTCGACTTCGAACCGCGCAGCGCCGCCTTCTTCGAGGATACGCCCAAGAACCTGGAGCCTGCCAAGGCGCTGGGAATGGCCACCATCCTGATCGGCGACGGGCATGGCAAGGCGCTGGGCGATCACATCGACCATGTGGCCCCGGACCTTCTCGACTTCCTCTCCGACCTGACCTTCAAGGACGCCGCATGACCGACCTGTCGCATCTCGAATCCGTCATCGAGGCCGCCTGGGACAACCGCGCCGAGGTCTCGCCGGCCGCCAAGGGCGAGGTCCGCGACGCCGTGGAGAGCGCCTTGGCCTTGCTGGATTCCGGCCAGGCGCGCGTCGCCTCGCGCGGGACGGACGGGGTCTGGACCACGCATCAGTGGCTGAAGAAGGCGGTGCTGCTGTCCTTTCGCCTGAACGACAACCAGATCCTGCGCGCCGGGCCGGCGGCCGCCATGCCGCTGTCGGTCGACCATCCCGCCGCGCTGGGCCCCTTCTGGGACAAGGTGCCGAACAAGTTCGGCGATTGGGCCGCCGCCGACTATCAGGCGGCCGGTTTCCGCGCCGTGCCGGGGGCCATCGTGCGCCAAGGCGCCTTCATCGGCCGGAACGTGGTGCTGATGCCGTCGTTTGTGAACATCGGCGCCTATGTGGACGAAGGCTCGATGGTCGACGCCTGGGCCACGGTCGGCTCCTGCGCCCAGATCGGCAGGAACGTCCACCTGTCGGGCGGCGCAGGGATCGGCGGCGTGCTGGAGCCGCTGCAGGCCAATCCGACCATCATCGAGGATGGATGTTTCATCGGCGCCCGCGCCGAGGTGGCCGAGGGCGTGATCGTGCGCGAGGGCGCGGTCCTGGCCATGGGCGTCTATCTGTCGGCCTCGACCAAGATCGTCGACCGGGCGACCGGCGAGGTGTTCCGGGGCGAGGTGCCGGCCTATTCGGTCGTGGTGCCGGGTTCGCTGCCGGATCCCAACGGCGGTCCGTCGCTGTATTGCGCCGTCATCGTCAAGCGCGTGGACGCCCAGACGCGCGCCAAGACCGGCGTCAACGAGCTGCTGCGGGACTGATCAGGCGGCGTCGGGCAGGGCGAGATGGGCCGCCCATTCCGGCGCATCAACCACGATCGCGATGGTGAAGACCGAGCCGCGCCCGACCTCGGGCCGGACGGTGATCTGACCGCCCATCAGCACCGCGAGGCGGTAACAGATGCTGAGGCTGACGTGCCCCCCGTTTCTCATCCAGTGACGTGCCCCCTCTGTTCCCTCGATCATTGTGAGAGCCCAGGGGGTTGATAGCCGATCTGCTGCGCCGGCGGGAGCGGCCGTGCGGCGGAGCTGATCAAGTTGCGCAGCCGAACGGCCGCGGGGTTCAGGCGCACCGCCTCCGGGGTCAGTCCCCGTGCGCCGAGTGCGGCCTGACGTGGTTGTAGTCGATGCGCCAGCGCTCGATGACGGCGCGGGCTTCGGCCAGGGTGGCGAAGACCTCCTCGTTCAGGCACTCGTCGCGGAGCCGGCCGTTGAAGCTCTCGACGAAGCCGTTCTGCTGCGGCTTGCCCGGCGCGATGTAAGGCCAGCCGACGCCGGTACGGTTGGTCCATTCGAGGATCGCACGACTGGTCATCTCCGTCCCGTTGTCGCTCACGATCATGGCCGGACGTCCCCGCCGTGCGATCAGCCGATCCAGCTCCCGCGCCATGCGCTGGCCCCCGATCGAGGTGTCGACCACCAGAGCCAGGGCCTCACGCGTGCTGCGCGAGCAGGAGGCCGGGAGCCCGACAGCGGAGGTCTGTCGGCGGCACGGGATCAGCGAGCAGACCTTCTATCGGTGGAAGGCGAAGTACGGCGGCATGACGGTGTCGGACGCCACGAAGCTGAAGGCGCTGGAGGACGAGAACCGGCGGCTCCGCCAGCAGCTTCTTGACGCTTCCGCATCCTGTGCATCGTCGATGACTTTACGCCGATGATCTGCGCCTCGTTGAACCTGCTCTTCTTCACATCCGTCTCCTTTAGTGAAACGGACTCTCACTCAAAACGGAGGATCAGGAAGGGGGAACGTCACAGGCGAAACCGCAAAATCCAGCCCGTCATCGACGGCCACATCTACGCCCTGCGAAACCGCATCGAGCGTTGTTTCTTAAAGCTCAAACACAGCCGACGACTGGCCACACGATATGACAAGACCGCCGACAGCTTCCTCGGCTTCATCCTCACCGCATCAATCCGATTGTGGACCAGGCACTTCGTCCACACCGCCTAGGCCGGATTTGATACTTCAGTAATTTCAACCCCGCCGAAACTTACGTACCCGTCGAACACACCTTCCAACTGAACCAGCCGCACTTCACTGGGGGCGGCCTCAGTCCATCGGTGCTCCATGATGATCTCGAAGTACCCAGGCCTGGATGGGGAAAATTCCTGAGCCTCATAAACCTCTACGCCGCCCCAATCGACGCGAAAACGAGAACGGCTCGCCCCCTCGTCAAATCCAAACTTGATCTTGGCCTGCCAGGTCGCCGGCCGCATGACGATATAAGGTCCAGAGATCAGGAAACGCGGTTTTCCTGTGATGTCGAAGGGCAGGCCCGACATCGCTAGGTCGACAGATCGCACATCGTAATTAAAGAGTTCTGGCGACCACGTCGCAGAAGCCTCACCCATAAGCAGGCCGAGCGCTTCCGCCGCAGCCTTTGATCGCGCACTGACGGATTTTGGCTGATCTGGACAAGCGACTTCAAGCCCCGGAGCGATCTCTATCAGCCGGCCTTCTTCAGTTGGCAGTACAAGCCGTCGCACCTCGTCGAGTCGACCAGCGTCCCAGAGGCAGCGGGAAATAGATTCGATGTTGTAAAAACCATGATCTTCGTCATCGAGATCTGGCAAACCCAGCAGTATCACGATTTCAGAAACATCTGCCCCCCTGTCCAAAGCCGCCTCGACAGAAGTGCAGATGGAGAGAACGCTGTCATGCCGATCTTCTATCGAATCTGCTTTCAAAGCATCGGACAGGCGCCATCCTTTTAAAGTGGCCTGGCTTGCGATTGCATTTCGCCATGCCGTCCAAGACCTGCACGGCGGCAGCACAACGCAATGATTAGGCAACGCCATGAAAATTACGCAGCCCTCAACCACGTGTATACTTCAACGGCTTCTTGCACATCGTCAAAAAGCTTAGCCTTTCCGCTCTCTATGATCAGCGCCTGATCGCAATAACTCGCAACCATGTCGGTGTTGTGCGATGCCATTACAAACGCCCTATGCGCTCTATTCTGGAACAACTCTTCCTGACACTTGCGCTGAAAGCGTGCGTCACCCACCGCAACCAATTCGTCAATCAGATAGCAATCGAACTCGACCGCGAGGGACAGCCCAAAAGCCAGCCGGGCCCGCATACCAGATGAATACTGCTTCACAGGCCGCCGCATAGCGTTCCCTAGTTCAGCAAAATCATCCACCCTCGCCATCAGGTCTTTGAAGTCCCTGTCGTAGAGTCGCGCCAAAAATCTCACATTATCGATGCCCGTCAGTGAGCCTTGGAAGCCACCTGCGAAGCCAATGGGCCAAGACGAAGTCATCCTCCAGGTAATCCTGCCTTCCGTAGGCCGGTCGATCCCGCCGAGCATGCGTATGAAGGATGACTTGCCCTGCCCGTTGCGACCAAGAAGAGCCAGCCGTCCATCCCGACGCAAGGAGAGGTTTAGATCGGAAAACAAGGGTTTGTGCGCGCCCGGATGTGTACGACTCAACCCCTGGACCAGCAACCCTATTTCGCCAGGTGTCAAATCGGTCATCCGAGCTGACGGTGCTCCCGCACCCCCGCCCATATAAGCCAACCCAGACCGTAAATCAGCATTGTAGAGAAGAACACCGTAAGAACCGCAACGAATCGACGCGGCTCTGTCGGCTTGTCAGGGTAGCTAGGGCTGACGATGCGCTCTAGGTAAAGTTTCTGGCGTCTAGCCTCCTGTTCGGCCGTGACGACGCCTGCGGTGGCTTCCGCCAGTTCTTTGTTGGCGAGTTCGCGCCGCAGCGACAGGTCCTCGTAGCCGCTGATCTTGCTGGCGAGAGAGTTTGACGCCCCTGCGATCTTGGCGCGTTCGGTGGCGACCTGACTTTCGTAAGCCGCGATACGGGAATCCAGCATAGGAAGTTGAGGGCTTCGGGGGGCGTCGGCGACGAGTTGCGCACGCTCCGCCTTCAAGGTCGCGATCGCCGCAAGAAGGTTGCCCACGAGAGCAGAGCCCTCCGTCGCGGTGCGAGCAGGATCTATAAATTGTTCCCGGTTACGAAACGCCGCCAGTTGAGACTGGATTTCCGATAGCCGCGTCCGCGCCTCTTCCTGGCTTCGCTTGGCGTCACGAACCGCGTCTTCAGTCGCGCGTGCATTCATTCGGTTGACAAGCCGCTCCCCGCCATCAAGCATGGCGACATTGAGCGACTGCGCGATCTTTGGATCAAAACTCTCGACACGCAGGGTGCTGATCCCTGTCGTTGCGTCATATCCGGTGACGACAAATCGCTTGAAAGCCTTTCTCATGCCCTCGTCAGAGTCACCCTCCCAAAACCGGGGCCACCCCGTGAGGGGATCACCGCCTCGGGGCGCGAGAATCTTCTGAAGATCAAAGCGCTGGCGCAACTCCTGAATTCCATCCGAAGACAGCACGTACTCGTGTACAGCAAAGGCGTCAGAAGCCGAGGCCGACAGTCCCACGCCTTGCAAGACGAAACCCAGGGACGTCGCCTGCGATTGATTGGCCTGCCGGACGACAAACCGCGCTTCAGACACATAAAGCGGTGACGCAATCAACAGGTAGTAGATAGCAACGAGCAGCGTCGGAACCACCACAACGCCCAAAAAGCCCGTCGGCAGGCGACGCCACCAGCGCGTCTCCTTGGGGGATGACGTGATGAGCTGGGGGATCGGACCCACATAATTGATCTTCGTTTTGCTCATTGGTTTCGCCCAGCGGGGTTTAGGATTCGGTTTCGATTAGCGGTCGAGCGCTTGAGATGAGCAAAAGGCCGACAATGTTGAAAACTGCGCCAACAGCCAGCGCATAAGGAACATCGTAATAGGTTTTGACAAATTCGCCAAATACAGAGGAGCGCATCATCTCGACCGGATGCACGAAAGGCAATACGAGGAGGACCTTTCGGAACCCTTCAGGCAGCCAGGCAACCATCGTGAACACGCCCGAAAGAGGCAGCATCAAATAACCAATCAGGCCGATCAACCGCTCCATCACATCGAAGCGCATGGCCAACCCAGTAAGGATCAGGGCGAAGCCTGTGGATATGAAGGCAAGAAGAAACCACCCCTCATACAGCAACAGGTAGTTACTTGGAGGATTTACCTGCCCCACAGCAAGCAAAAAGGCGTAAACGACCGCATAGGCGATCGTAGCGCCTGCAAATTCCAACAAGACACGTGCCGTGAAGATATGAAATGAACCAATCTGCCTATGGTAGAGCAGCCCCATGTTGCCTTGCAGCGCGCCAGCTAAATAGCCAATCAAGTGGCGGATCAGAATCAGCGACATATAGGCCGTCATAACGAATGGCGCGAGGCGGATTCCGTGCTCGTATGCGGGCTTGGTGAAGCTCCAGAGCACCATCACGCCGAAACAGAAGGCAAGCGGCTCAGCCACCAGCCATACAAAACCAAGCCCCTCACGCCCGAAACGCGTGATGATCTCCCTCATCAGCAAGGCGAGAACGGTCCTGAAATGTCTTTTTATAGAAGCGATCATGACGCTGCCGTGGTGGACCTAGGATAAACCTCGACCGAGCAGATCGACCTTTTGCTCGTTTGCGCTCTATTAGAAGACCGGGTCAAGGGCCGGATACTCAACCCACAACCTTCGCGTAAAGATCGCGAAGCCTGAGCTGATAGGCGGCCGGGCTGAACGCCTCGGCCTGAACCTTTCCGAGGGTCTCGAAATTAAGCCGCATGTCCGCGTCTGCGTCGAGCGCCTGAATACCGCGAGCGATGGCGCGTGTGTCGTAAGGATCGACAATCAGCGCCGCGTTCCCAGCGACTTCCGGCAGCGCCCCGCCGGTGGACGTCAGCACTGCGGTCGATAGGGCCATCGATTCCAAAACAGGCAATCCAAAGCCCTCATAAAGCGAGGGGAATAATGTCGCCTTCGCGCCACGAACCAAGCTGATCAACAGAGAGAACGGCATATAATCGTATTGTCGGATGCGGTCTGCATTGGGCCCGCCGTCGCGTTTCACCTGCGCGAGCAACGCCGTTTCGCCTTCATCCAGCCAAGCCCGACCGCCGATTATTATCAAGGGAGCTCGGGTTCCTGAAGCCAAGTAAGCTTCAACGATGCGTCCAAGATTCTTCTTGGGTTCGATAGCGCCGAAATGAAGGAAATAATCCTTCCAGCCTAAGTTGAATACGCCTTCGAGTTCCATCTCTAATTCGGCTTGCGGTCGATCAGAAAGGGAGGACGGTATGCTTACGGCCTGATATGTATTTGTAACCTGGCGCTCATCAACACCAAGCAGGCGTATCACATCCTGCCGCGTGGTTTCCGACACCACCGCGATATGATCCGCACGGCTCGCGACCTCTCGGCTCAACTTCATGTAGTTAGCTTTATCGTCCAACGTGGTGTGAGGAAGACGCAGCGGTATCAGGTCGTGGAAAGTGTAGATGTTCGCCACGCCCCTAGCATGGAGCGGCAGATTGGCTGTCCAGTGCATGATGTCGGGTGCCGGAGCGTCGGATGTCGCTGCAAACGAAACGGGGGTTGATCGCCCGTAGGCCTGAAAAGCGCGGTTAGCTAGGAAATACAGATCCTGGACAGCCCAGAAACGGTCTGCAGCCGGCATCCCGCCTGAACGCGACGGCCAAATAACCTCCCCCGACGGTATGATTGGATAAGGCGATCGACCAAGCGGCGACGTGAGCGTACCTCTCCAACGACGCGCCTTTTGCTTACGGTTCAGCTTCTGGGGGGGACGTTCAGCATCAACGAGCATGGCCTCGTTGAGAACGTTCTGCGGCCTTCTAGCACCAGACGGCCCATAGAGAACCTGTGTCCCCATGCCTATGGCGCGCGCATTCTCCAAGAGATTTCGGCCGTATGTCGCGATTCCGGAGCCCTTAGCGAGAGCAAGATTAAAGCCGTCAATACAGATCGAGGTCATGGTCACCAGCAGTACGTCAAAGGCACCTTGGACGATTGTGAAGACGGATCGTCAACCCCCTCTAGAGATTCAGCAGCACCGGATCCCCGCCCTGAGCGGCAATATTCACGCTGATCGCCTTCTCCGCCGCATAGCGGATCAGGCTGTTCGGCCCACCCGCCTTGGGCCCGGTGCCCGACAGGCCCTCGCCACCGAAGGGCTGGACACCGACCACAGCGCCTGTGATCGAGCGGTTCACATAGACGTTGCCCGCCGGGACCAGGTCGACCACCTCAGCGGCGAAAGCCTCGATGCGGCTGTGGACGCCCAGGGTCAGGCCGTAGCCGCGCGCGGCGAGCGCGCCGGCGACCGATCTCAGGTCGGACGGGGCGTAGCGATAGATGTGCAGGATGGGGCCGAAGACCTCGCGCTCCAGGAAGTCAGGCGTGGGGATTTCGGCGATGGTGGGGGCGAACAGGTCGCCCTTCTCCGAGGCCATCGGCAGGGCGGCGCGGGCGACGATCTTCGCCTCTCGCGACAGGCGCTCGACATGAGCCTCCAGGGCGCGGCGCGATTCGGGGTCGATCACCGGGCCGATGTCGGTCTTGGGGTCGGCGGGATCGCCCAGCACCTGCGCCGCCAGCGCGCCCTTCAAGCCCTCGATCAGGGCGTCGGCGGAGTCCTTGGGCACATAGAGGACGCGCAGGGCCGAGCAGCGCTGGCCGGCCGAGCCGAAGGCGGACTGGATCACGTCGTCGATCACCTGTTCCTTCAGCGCCGTGGTGTCGATGAACATGCCGTTCAGGCCGCCGGTCTCAGCGATGAAGGGGATGATGGCGCCGGGGCGGGCGGCGATCGAGCGGTTGATGGCGGCGGCCGTGTCCGTGCCGCCGGTGAAGGCGACGCCGTCTATGCCCGGATGCGTGACCAGGGCGGCGCCCACCGTCTCGCCGCGTCCGGGAACCAGGGCCAGCAGGTCGGGGTTCAGACCGGCCTTGTGATACAGGCGCACGGCCTCGGCGGCGATCAGGGGCGTCTGTTCGGCCGGCTTGGCCAGGACGGCGTTGCCGGCGGCGAGGGCGGCTGCGATCTGGCCGGTGAAGATGGCCAGCGGGAAATTCCACGGCGAGATGCAGGCGAAGACGCCGCGTCCGTGCAGGATCAGCTGGTTGGTCTCGCCCGTCGGCCCCTTCAGGGTTTCCGGCGCGGAGAAGTCGCGTTCGGCCAGAAGCGCGTAATAGCGGCAGAAGTCGGCGGCCTCGCGCACCTCGGCGACGCCGTCGTTCAGGGTCTTGCCCGCCTCGCGGCTGAGCAGGGCGACCAGACGGTCCATGTCCGCCTCCAACGCATCGGCCATGTCGCGCAGGACGATGGCGCGGTTCGCCCCGCCCTGGCGGTCCCAGGCGACGTGGGCGTTGGCGGCGGCCAGGGCGGCGGCGTCGACGTGGGCGGTCTCGGCTTCGGAGACATGGCCCAGCACCTGCGAGCGGTCGAACGGATTGGTCACGTCCTGAGGATTGATCCCGGCCCTCAGCTTGCCGCCGACGATCGGGCCGGAGGTCAGCTTTTCGCGGTCCACCAGCCCCAGCGCCTTGGCGTGGCGTTCGCGGTCGGCGGCCTGGGAATAGTCGCGGCCGAGGGAGTTCTGACGATCGCCGTACATGTCTTCGGGAACCGGAATCTTGGGGTGACGGTCGGGCGCCTGCTCGACCAGGGAGATGGGATCGGCCGCGACGGCCGAGGCGGGCACGCGCTCGTCCAGCAGGGCGTGGACGAAGGAGGAGTTGGCGCCGTTCTCCAACAGACGTCGCACCAGATAGGGCAGCAGTTCCTCGTGCCCGCCGACCGGGGCGTAGGCGCGCACGATGACGGTCTCATCTTTCCAGGCTTCACGGGCCGCGTCGTACAGGGCCTCGCCCATGCCGTGCAGGCGCTGATGCTCGACCGCGACGCCCCGATCGCGCGCCATGCGGCGCACGGCGGCCAGGGTGTGGGCGTTGTGGCTGGCGAACTGGCTGTAGATCGCCGGCGACGCCTCGATCATGGCGCGCGCGCAGACCAGATAGTTCAGGTCGGTCGCCGCCTTGGTGGTGAAGACCGGATAGTCGGTGCGGCCGAAGACCTGGGCGCGCTTGATCTCGGTGTCCCAATAGGCGCCCTTGACCAGACGCACCATCAGCCGGCGGCCCGAGCGACGGGCCAGGTCGGCCACCCGCTGGATCGTTTCCAACCCCCGCTTCTGATAGGCCTGAACCGCCAGGCCCAGACCGGTCCAGCCGCCCAGCGACGGCTCGTGCGCCAGCCGGTCCAGCAGCTTCAGCGACAGGGCCAGACGGTCCGCCTCCTCGGCGTCTATGGTGAAGTTGATGTCGTATCGGGCCGCGATAAGGGCCAGGCGCAGGACGCGGGGATACAGGGTCTTCCACACTCCGTCCTCCTGCGTCGCCTCGTAGCGGGGCGACAGGGCCGAGAGTTTGACCGAGACGCCGTGCCCATGCTCGGGGCCCTGCCCCTTCGACGTCTTGCCCACCGCCTCGATGGCGTCGGCGTAGATGGTCTCGTAGCGGTCCGCGTCGGCCATGGTCCGGGCGCCCTCGCCCAGCATGTCGAAGCTGCACAGCCAGCCTTCCTTGTTCGATCGCTTCAGCGCCGACTGGATGGTGCGGCCGACCACGAACTGTTCGCCCATGATCTTGACGGCGGTGGCGACGGCCTGGCGGATGACCGGCTCGCCCAACCGGCCCGCGATCCGTTTCAGGAAGCCGGGCAGGTCGGTGCGCGCCTCCTCGTCCACGTCCACCAGCTTGCCGGTCAGCATCAGACCCCAGGTCGAGGCGTTGACGAACAGGCTGTCGGACTGGCCCAGATGGGCGGCCCAGTCGGCGGAACCGATCTTCTCGGCGATCAGACGGTCGCGGGTCTCCTCGTCCGGCACGCGCAGCAGGGCCTCGGCCAGGCACATCAGGGCCAGACCCTCGCGGGTGCCCAGCGAGAACTGCTGCAGGAAGCTTTCGACCACCCCCTGTTTCTTCTGGCTGCGGCGGGCGTGCTCGACCAGGGCGACGGCCTCGTCCACCACGGCGGCGCGTTCGGCGGCGTCCAGCGGAATGCGCGCCAGATTGGCCGCGACGGCCTCGCGCTCGTTGCGGAACTTGTGCGCATCCAGACCGTCCCAGACGGCCAGGCTGGCGGGCGTGAAGGCGGGGGCGGTCATCGGCGACAAATCCTGTGGATTTACGCCTATAGGCCGGAGTTCATTGAAGGTGCTTCGTATGATAGGACACGAGGCCGAAGATCGTTCGATGTAAAGGCAGGATATCCGATGATCGACATCGACGCCGTCGACCGCCGCATCCTGCGCGTGCTCCAGGCCGAGGCCCGCATCTCCAACGCCGAACTGGCCCGGCGATGCAACCTGTCCCCCGCCGCCTGTTTCGAACGCGTCAAACGGCTGCGCGAAAAGCGGATCATCACCGGCTACGCCGCCCTGATCGACCCGGCTCAGGTCGGCCGCGACCTGTTGATCTTCGTCGAGGTCCTGCTCGACCGCACCACCGGCGACGTCTTCGAGGCCTTCGCCGCCGCCGTCCGCAGCCAGCCCGAGGTTTTGGAGTGTCACATGGTCGCAGGCGGCTTCGACTACCTGATCAAGGCCCGCGTCGGCGACATGGACGCCTATCGGGCCTTTCTGGGCGACGTGCTGGTGCGGATGCCGGGGGTGCGCGAAACCCGGACCTATGCGGTGCTGGAAGAGGTGAAGTCGACGACGGTTTTGCCGTTGTAAATGCACCCTAGGGCGATGCCGCGTCGCTGCTCGCGTCACCTTCGCTGCAACTTGAGATCAGCGAATGGGGTGACGAGACAAGGCTGCTGACCTAAGACGGGCCTCTGACTAGCAGCTTACAGCATCGCTCAATGACCAACATCTTCCCCGTCATCATGTGCGGCGGCTCCGGAACGCGCCTTTGGCCTGCCTCTAGGCCCTCGCTCCCCAAACAGTTCATTCCTTTGGCAGGTAATCGGTCGCTGTTTCAGGAGACAGTCAGCCGTGTCGCCGCTTTGGCGGAAGACGGCGGCGAACTGCTTGTGGTTGGCGGCGTGGGCCACAAGAGGGCGATCCTTGATCAGCTGGAAGAGATCGGGATTTCAGCCGTCATTCTTCTGGAACCTGAAGGCCGAGATTCCTCGGCCGCCATGGCTGCGGCTGCCCTTTGGACTGCTGAGCGCGCACCGGATGCGATCAATCTTTTTGTCGCATCCGACCACCACATTCCCGATGACACGGCCTTCAGGCAATCTGTGGCCTACGCAGCGGGCGCAGCGGCGAAAGGCCGCATCGTAACGCTGGGCGTCGTGCCCACGGAGCCGTCGTCCGCCTATGGTTATATTGCGCCTGCAGGCTCGGGCTTGTCGGAAGTGTCAGCCTTTGTCGAGAAGCCTGACCAACAGACGGCCCGTCGATATATTTCCGAGGGGTATCTTTGGAATAGCGGGAATTTCATCGTGCGCGCCGATATTTTGATCGAAGAGCTTCGAGAGCGCGCCGCCGCAGTCGCCGAGGCCGTCCAAGTCGCCTTGACTCAAGCCGAGCTCGATGGCCCGGCGCTGACCTTGGGGTCTGAATTTTCGGTCGCGCCAAAGATATCCATTGATTATGCCGTAATGGAAAAGACGGATCGCGCGTCTGTTCTGCCGGTCAACTTCGAGTGGTCAGATCTTGGAGCCTGGGATTCCGTTTACGCCTCCGGCGAAGGCGATGTCGGGCTTCACATCCTCGAAGATTCCGAAGGTTGCCTGGTCCGCGCCTGTGACGGCGTGATGGTTGCGGCCATCGGCTTGAGGGACGTTGGCATCGTTGTGGAACCCGATGCGGTTCTCGTCACTGACCTGAAAAAAAGTCAGGACGTGAAGAAGGTGGTCGAAAGGCTGCGCAAACTTTCCCCGCAGCACCTGGACTTCCCCCCCCCAGACACTCCCGAAACGCTGGAGGCTGGCGCAGTGCGGCTCACCGCCTGGCTGCGTCAGGTCGCCCTGCCGGTGTGGTCGAGCCTGGGGCAGGATGAAAGCGGCGGCTTCGAAGAGGTTCTGGCGCTGGATGGCCGTCATATCGCGACCTCGAGGCGCGCTCGGGTCCAGACCCGCCAGCTTCAAGTATATGCTGAAGCGGGACGGCAGGGATGGCGTGGGCCCTGGCGCGCGGTTGTGGACGCCGGTCTTGCTCGCCTCGTAGAAGTTTATCTAAAGCCCGACGGTCAGATGCGCACGCTCTTGGCTCCGGATGGAACGCCGCTTGATGAGACAGCGATGGTCTACGATCAGGCCTTCCTTATGTTCGCGTTAGCCCGTGTCCCCTCAGGGACCCGCGAGGTCGACTTTGAGACGCGAGCAGCAACCGTTCGTGACCTTCTGTCCGCCCGCGCCGATTACAAGGGCGGCGTCAAAGAAAGCGGTCACCACCCCTATCAGTCAAACGCCCATATGCACCTTCTGGAAGCTGCGCTGGCCTGGGAAGAAGCGGGCGGAGGCGGCGAATGGGCCGCCCTATCCGACCGCATTGTCACATTGGCCAGAACATCTTTCATTGACGAAGAGACCGGCGCTCTGCGGGAGTTCTTTCAGCAGGACTGGTCGCCCGCCACCGGTGAAGATGGCGCGCTGGTCGAACCGGGCCATCAGTTCGAATGGGCGTGGCTGCTCGCGCGTTACAGCCGCAGACGAGATGATCTCGTTGCGCTGGTCGACGCCTGGCGACTGTATGAGGTCGGGCTGAAAGGCATCGATTCTAAGCGTCAAATCGCCGTAGACGCCATGAACATCGACGGCAGCGTGCGAAGCGCGCGCGCTAGACTCTGGCCCCAGACCGAGTGGCTGAAAGCGTCACTTATACTGGCTTCGCTCTGCACCGAGAAAAAACGCACTGTCTGCCTGGAACAGGCCGCAATGGCTCAGCGAGCACTCTGGCGATATCTGACTCCGCAAGGAGTCTGGCATGACAAGCTACTCGAGAACGGAAAATTCATCGATGAGCCCGCCCCGGCCAGTTCTTTCTACCACATCATGGCGGCCTATGTGCAACTCAGGGAAACGCTGACAGAGCTTCAGCCAGACGCTGCTCTTTCCGTTCGCCTAGGATAAGGCGTGGCGGTTCGGCCACGACCGTCTCGCCTTCGTCATTCGAACGGTCTAGAAGTTCCGCCCTTACTTAACGGCTCAGGGTCCGCCCGCCTCAATGCGCATCGTTCTGGCCACCGACGCCTGGGAACCTCAGGTCAACGGCGTCGTCCGCACCCTGACCCGCACCGTGGCGGAATGCCGGGCCATGGGGCATGAGGTCGAGGTCATCGAGCCCAGCCTGTTCAAGACCATTCCCTGCCCGACCTATCCCGAGATCCGGCTGGCCCTGGGGGCGGAGGAGGAGATCCGGGAGATGTTGCGCGCCTTCGAGCCGGAGGCGGTGCATATCGCCACCGAGGGGCCGATCGGCATCGCCACGCGCCGCATCTGCGTGGAGTGGAAGCTGCCCTTCACCACCAGCTACCACACCAAATTTCCCGAATATGTCTCGGCGCGGTTCCCGATCCCGGTCCAGGTCGGCTACGCCTATATGAAATGGTTCCACAAGCCGTCGGGCCGGCTGATGGTGGCGACCCCGACGCTGCGCGACGAACTGGTCGAGCATGGGTTCAAGAACGTCTCGCCCTGGTCGCGCGGCGTGGACACGAAGGTCTTCAACCCCGATCTCGAACCCATCTATGACGAACTCGGCGGCAAGGACTGGCCCCGCCCCTTCTTCCTGAACGTCGGCCGGGTGGCGGTCGAGAAGAACATCGAGGCCTTCCTGCAACTGGACCTGCCCGGGACCAAGATCGTCGTCGGCGACGGCCCGGCGCGCGCCGAGCTGCAGGAGAAATACCCCGAGGCCAAATTCCTGGGCGCCAAGTTCGGCGACGATCTGGCCCGCTGCTTCCGCGACGCCGACGTCTTCGTCTTCCCCAGCTGGACCGACACCTTCGGCCTGGTGATCCTGGAGGCCATGGCCACCGGCACGCCCGTCGCCGCCTACCCGGCCCACGGTCCCATCGACATCATTCCCGGTTCGAACGCCGGGGCGATCGACAAGGATCTGAAGACCGCCTGCCTGGCGTGCCTGGACCTGGACCGCCAGGCGGTGCGCGCCTATGCGGAGAAGTTCAGCTGGCGCGCCTCGGCCGAGCAGTTCGTCGAAAACCTGCAACCCTATCCCGAACCGGAACGCGGCCGCTTCTGGCGCCGTCTGCGCCGCATCGCCCGCATTCGCAAACGCGCCGCAGCCTGATAAGGGCAACGACAACTCTAGCGCGACTCCCTACAAAGGACATCCCATGCTCAAGCCCCGCCAGGATCTGACGCCCAACACCGCCGCCTATGAGACCCAGGCGTTGGTCAAGCCGACGGGCTTTCGCGAGTACGATGCGCGCTGGATTCTGGAGAAGGAGATCAACCTTCTGGGCGTCCAGGCCCTGGGCCTTGGGCTGGCGACCTATGTCCACGAGATCGGGGTCCAGCCGAAGATCGTGGTCGGTCACGACTTCCGCGGCTACAGCCTCAGCGTCAAACAGGCGCTGATCATCGGCCTGATGCAGGGCGGGATGGAGGTTCTGGACGTGGGGCTGTCCCTGTCGCCCATGGCCTATTTCGGCCAGTTCGAACTGGACGCCCCCTGCGTCGCCATGGTCACGGCCAGCCATAACGAGAACGGCTGGACCGGGGTGAAGATGGGCGCCGACAAGCCCCTGACCTTCGGCCCTGAGGAGATGGGCCGGCTGAAGGAGATCGTGCTGAACGGCGAGGGCGTCGCGCGCGACGGCGGCAAGCTGGTGCGCATCGACGATTTCCGAGAGACCTATATCGCCGACGTCGCCTCCAAGGTTCAGGTCAAGCGCCCGCTGAAGGTCGTGTGCGCCTGCGGCAACGGCACGGCCGGCGCCTTCGCGCCCGAGGCCCTGCGCCGCATGGGCGTCGAGGTGATCGAGATGGACACCGAGCTGGACTACACCTTCCCCAAATACAATCCGAACCCGGAGGATCACGCCATGCTTGTGCAGATGGCCGAGCGGGTGAGGGAGACGGGCGCCGACCTGGCCCTGGGCTTCGACGGCGACGGCGACCGCTGCGGCGTGGTGGACGACACGGGCGAGGAGATTTTCGCCGACAAGATCGGCCTGATGCTGGCCCGCGATCTGTCCAAGGGCCATCCGAACGCGACCTTCGTCGTCGATGTGAAATCGACCGGCCTCTACAAGACCGACGAGACGCTGAAGGCCAACGGCGCCCAGGTGGTCTATTGGAAGACGGGCCACTCCTATATCAAGCGCAAGACCGCCGAACTGGGCGCCCTGGCCGGGTTCGAGAAGTCGGGCCACTTCTTCATGGCCGGCGACCTGGGTCATGGCTACGACGACGGCCTGGTCGCGGCCGGCGCCGTCCTGGCCATGCTGGACCGCAATCCGGGCAAGAAACTCAGCGAGCTGAAAGCCGCGCTGCCCGACGCCTGGACCAGCCTGACCATGTCGCCCCATTGCGACGACGAACTGAAATACGGGGTGCTTGAGCGCATCGTGAAGGAGTATTCCGATCTGGCCGACGCCGGCGGCGAAATCCTGGGCCGCAAGATCGTCGAGGCCATCACCGTCAACGGCGTGCGCGTGCACCTGGAAGACGGCTCCTGGGTCCTGGTGCGCGCCTCGTCCAACAAGCCCGAACTGGTGGTGGTGGTCGAAAGCATGCGCTCCGAGGACGACATGCGCGACCTGTTCCGCAAGGAGGTCAAGCCGCGCCTGGCCGCCTATCCCGAGATCGGCGCGTTCAACCAGGAAATCTGAGGGCGATCAGGCCTCTGCGCGACCGGGGCGCTGAACCAAACGGCGTCCCGGCCGCTTCCTCCCAAACCTCAAGGCGGGAGGACCGATTGCCACGTTACTTTTTCCATACCCAGAACGGCGACTGCGTTCGCGACGACCAGGGCGAAGAGCTGAAGAGCGTGGACGCCGCGCGCGAGGAGGCGGTGGCGGTCCTGGGCGAAATCCTGCGCTACCGCGGGGCGTCCTTCTGGGACACGCGCGCCTTCAGCGTCATCGTCACAGACGCGGACGGCGAGACGGTGGTCAGCATCACCGCCTCGGCCTCGGACGCCCCGCCCGACGGATGGAACCTGTCGGAACGGCTTCAGTGACCGCGCGAGGGCTTGGCCGCCGTCGCTGCGACCCTGCCCCCCCTCACTCCACCGTGACGGACTTGGCCAGGTTGCGGGGCTGATCGACGTCGGTGCCTTTCTGGACGGCGGTGTAATAGGCCAGCAACTGCACCGGCACGGCGTAGATCAGCGGCGCGATCAGCGGGTGGCAGTCCGGGGCGTCGATGCGGCGGATGCCGGCGCCGTGCGGATCGGGCGCGGCGGCCGGCGCGATCATGATCACCGGCCCGCCGCGCGCGGCGACCTCCTGCAGGTTCGAGGCGGTCTTCTCGAACACCTCGTCCAGCGGGGCCAGGGCGATGGTCGGCGTCTCTTCGTCGATCAGGGCGATCGGGCCGTGCTTCAGT
Organism: Brevundimonas sp. D3-1P; assembly: GCF_055809335.1. Classification (NCBI taxonomy): domain Bacteria; kingdom Pseudomonadati; phylum Pseudomonadota; class Alphaproteobacteria; order Caulobacterales; family Caulobacteraceae; genus Brevundimonas; species Brevundimonas sp. D3-1P. The sequence continues at coordinate 2,483,854 of NZ_CM147908.1, read as the reverse complement.
TCGCCGGCGGCGTAGCCCTCGGCGTGGATATAGCTGATCTCCTTCAGCTTCAGCGCGCCCTCCATGGCCAGGGGGAACATGACCCCGCGTCCAAGGAACAGGACGTCGTCGGCCTTGGCCAGGTCCTGAACAACGGCGCGGACGCCGTCGCCCATGCTCAGGGCCTGGGCGATCAACCGGGGGCTTTCGAACAGGGCCTTGACCAGTTCGGCCTCTTGGCCCGCGTCGATACGGCCGCGCGCCACGCCCGCCGCCACGGCCAGGGCCAGAAGGGCGGCGACCTGGGCGGTGAAGGCCTTGGTCGAGGCCACGCCGATTTCGGGTCCGGCGTGGGTGGGCCACAGAACCGCCGCCTCGCGCGCCATGGACGAAGAATGGACATTGACGACCGCCGCCGTTTGCAGCCCTTGCGCCTTGCACCAGGTCAGGCTGGCCAGGGTGTCGGCCGTCTCGCCGGACTGGCTCACGGCGACCGCCACCGTGCGCGGCGACACGGCGGGCGAGCGATAGCGGAACTCCGACGCGATCTCGACGTCGCAGGGCAGGCCCGCCAGCCTTTCGAAGGCGTAGCGGCCGATCTGACCGGCGTAGAAGGCGGTGCCGCAGGCCACGATCTGGATGCGGTCGACGGCGGCGAAGTCCACGCCCTGCGGCTTGGCCCTGCCCGTCACCAGGTCCAGATATTCCGACAGGGTGTGCTGGACGCTGTCGGGCTGTTCGTGGATCTCCTTTTCCATGAAATGGCGGTACTCGCCCTTTTCGACCAGGGCCGAGGAGGCCGAGACCTGGACCACCGTCCGTTCCACAGGCTGGCCCGCCATGTCGAACATCCGGGCGCCCCGGCGGGTCACGGCGACATAGTCTCCCTCTTCCAGATAGGAGATCTTCTGGGTGAAAGGGCCCACCGCCAGGGCGTCGGATCCCAGATACATTTCGTCCTCGCCCCAGCCGACGACCAGCGGGCTGCCTCGACGCGCGCCCAGAATCAGGTCGTCCTCGCCGTCGATCAGGACAGCCAGCGCGTAGGCGCCGGTAAGCCGATCCAGCGTGACCTTGAACGCATCCAGCGGCGCCCGGCCCGTCTTCAGTTCAGCGTCCAGCAGGTGGGCGATCACCTCGGTGTCGGTCTGGCTTTCGAAGACGTGCCCCTCGGCGGCCAGCTCGGCCTTCAGCTCGGCGAAGTTCTCGATGATGCCGTTGTGCACCAGCGTCACGCGCCCGGCCTTGTGCGGGTGGGCGTTGGCGGTGGTCGGGGCGCCGTGGGTGGCCCAGCGGGTATGGCCGATGCCGACCGTGGCCTTCATCGGGTCCTCGGCCAGGACGGCCTCCAGATTGCGGATCTTGCCCTGGCCGCGGCGGCGTTCGACATGGCCGTCGACCACGGCGGCGACCCCGGCGGAATCATAGCCGCGGTATTCCAGCCGCTTCAGGCTGTCGATCAGACGGGGAACGACGGGGCCGTTTCCCGTGACGCCGATGATGCCGCACATGCGAAAGCTCCGCTCGGGGAATGAAAAGGCCGCTTTGCACTGGCGGCGAACTGGGACTAAGCCACACCTTGCCCCTTCGGCCGTCTAGGCAATCTTAAATCCGGCCGCATTAAACAAGGGGTTTCGGATCGTTACCCGATACGTAAGGACCAGGCCTTGGGCGACAGAAAATATTTCGGCACGGACGGCATTCGCGGACGGGCCAACACCTATCCGATGACGGCCGAGGTCGCCCTGCGCGTCGGTCTGGCCGCCGGCAAGCTGTTCCGCACCAGCGACGACCGGCGCCATCTGGTGGTGATCGGCAAGGACACCCGCCTGTCGGGCTATACGATCGAGCCGGCCCTGGTCGCCGGCTTCGCGTCGGTGGGCATGGATGTGCGCACCTTCGGTCCCGTGCCGACGCCGGGCGTGGCCATGCTGACCCGGTCGATGCGGGCGGACCTGGGGGTGATGATCTCGGCCTCGCACAACGACTACGCCGACAACGGGATCAAGCTGTTCGGGCCCGACGGCTACAAACTGTCCGACGAGATCGAGCTGAAGATCGAAGCGATGATGGACCAGGGCCTGGACCAGGGCTTGGCGGCGTCGAACAAGCTGGGCCGGGTCAAGCGGATCGACGACGCCCAGGCGCGCTATATCGAGATCGCCAAACAGGCCTTCCCCAAACGCCTCAGCCTGAAGGGCCTGCGCATCGCCGTCGATTGCGCCAATGGCGCGGGCTACAAGGTGGCGCCGACCACCCTGTTCGAACTGGGCGCCGAGGTCTTCCCCGTGGGCGTCGAGCCGAACGGGACCAACATCAACGCCGACTGCGGTTCGACCCATCCCGAGGCCTTGTCGGCGGCCGTCAAGCGCTACCGCGCCGACATCGGCATCGCCCTGGACGGAGATGCGGACCGGCTGATCGTCTGCGACGAAAAGGGCCAGGTCGTCGACGGCGACCAGATCATGGCCCTGGTCGGACTGGACTGGGCCAGGCGCGGCATCCTGACCGGGGGCGGGATCGTCGCCACCGTCATGTCGAACCTGGGGCTGGAACGCCGGCTGAAGGCCGAGGGCCTGACGCTGGAGCGGACCAAGGTCGGCGACCGCTATGTGATGGAGCGGATGCGAGAGGGCGGCTTCAACATCGGCGGCGAACAATCGGGCCACATCATCCTGCACGACCACGCCACCACGGGCGACGGCCTGATGGCGGCGCTGCAGGTGCTGGCCGTCCTGGTCGAATCCGCCAAGCCGATGAGCGAACTGGCCCGCCAGTTCGACGCCGTGCCGCAACTGCTGGAGAACGTCCGCTTCACCGCCGACAAGCCGCTGGAGACCGACGCGGTCAAGGCCGCCATCGGCGAGGCCGAGACCCTGCTGAACGGCCAGGGCCGCCTGCTGGTCCGCCCATCGGGCACCGAAAAGCTGATCCGCGTCATGGCCGAGGGCGACGACGAGGCCCTGGTCAGACAGGTGGTGGCCGATGTGGCCGGCGCCGTGCGGGCGGCGGGATGACCAGCCGCTAGTTGCGGCACTCCGCCGGCGGATTTCCGTCGCCCCGCCACAGCCTGCAGGACCGGTCGATCTCGCCCTGGATCAGGTCGCAGGGGTTGGCGGCGTTGCAGGGCGGACGGGTCGCGGGGCTCACCTTGATGCAGCGTTCGACCAGACGCGCGGCGGCGCTGGCGCCGATGGCGTCGCGACAGGCGACCTCGCTGACCGGCGCGCGGACCGGCGCCATGTCCGGCCCCTCGGGGATGCGGGCCTGCGGTTCTTCGACCGGCTCGGTCTTTTCAGGCTCGGCGGTCTTTTCGGTCTGGGCCGAGGGCGCCGGCGTCTGGGCCTGGGGAGCGGGCGCCGGCGCCTCGGTCTTCAGCGGCGTCGCCTCGATGATGTCGTTCCGGCCCGCCGAACCGTCGGCGGTCGCCGGCGGGGCCGGATCGCCGCGCTGGCACCCAGCCGCGATCAGCGCGCAGGCGATCAGCGAAAGCCAGGGGGATCGACGCATGGGCTGCGCTCCGTTCGGAAATCGAGACGCGCCACAATGCCTCAAAGGCGGGGGCCGGCGAAACCCCTTATCGCTTCGCCGCCGCCAGCGCCGCCTTTTGCAGGGCGAACAATTCGGCGCAGCCGATCTCGGCCAGGGCGAACAGCCGGTCGAACTCGGCCCGCGAGAAGCCGCGCTTCTCGCCCGTGGCCTGGACCTCGACGATCTGGCCCGCGCCGGTCAGGACGAAGTTGGAATCGGCCTCGGCGCCGGAATCCTCCTCATAGTCCAGGTCCAGCACCGGCGCGCCGTCGCAGACGCCGCACGACACCGCCGCCACCTGGTCCAGGATCGGATCGGATTTCAGCACCCCCTCGTCGCGCAGATGGTTCAGGGCCGAGGCCATGGCGACCCAGGCGCCGGTGATCGAGGCGGTGCGGGTGCCGCCGTCGGCCTGGATCACGTCGCAATCCAGCACCACCTGACGCTCGCCCAGGGCCTTCAGATCCACCACGGCGCGCAGGGACCGCCCGATCAGCCGCTGGATCTCCTGGGTGCGGCCGGTCTGCTTGCCCGCCGCGGCTTCGCGGCGTCCGCGCGTATGGGTGGCGCGGGGCAGCATGCCGTATTCGGCCGTGACCCAGCCCTGGCCCTTGCCGCGCATCCAGCCGGGGATGCTCTCCTCGACCGAGGCCGTCACCAGGACCTTGGTGTTGCCGAACGCGATCAGGCACGAGCCCTCCGCATAGCGGTTGACGCCGGTCTCGATGGTCACGGGACGCAGCTGGTCGTCGGTGCGTTGCGAATGGCGCATGAGAAATGATCCCTGTCGGTCGGGCCTTGGAAGCGGTCGCGGCGGTGCTTATCCTGAAACCGTGAGCCTGTATGCCCCGAAAAACCCGCCGCTGGACGCCGGCCAATCCCTCGCGGGCCTGGCCGGGCTGGACACGCGCGCGCGCGACATCTTCCGGCGCATCGTCGAGAGCTATCTGGAGACCGGCGAGCCGGTGGGATCAAGGACCCTGTCGCTGGGCGGGGTCGCCCTGTCGCCGGCCTCGATCCGCAACACCATGCAGGACCTGGCCCTGGCCGGGCTGCTGGCGGCGCCCCACACCTCGGCGGGGCGGATCCCCACCCATGCGGGCCTGCGCCTGTTCGTGGACGGCCTGCTGGAGGTCGGCGACCTGACCGCCGAGGAACGGCGCGAGATCGACGGGCGCCTGGCAGGCCGGGGCCGCAACCTTGAATCCGCCCTGGACGAGGCGTCCAACCTGCTGTCCGGCCTGGCGGGCGGGGCGGGCGTCGTCTCCAGCCCGGTGCGCGACGCGGGCGTCAAACATGTGGAGTTCGTGGCCCTGGGCCCGGATCAGGCCCTGGCCGTCATCGTCGCCGACGACGGCACGGTGGAGAACCGAATCATGGCCCTGTCGGCCGGGGTCACGCCGTCCACCCTGCAGGAGGCCTCCAACTTCCTGAACGCCCGCCTTCGCGGCCGCCCCTTCGCCGACGCCCGGCGCGAAATGACCCAGGAGCTTCGGGCCGCCCGGCGCGAACTGGACCAGGCCGCCGCCCGCCTGGTCGAGGACGGCCTGGCCGCCTGGTCCGGCGGCCCGGACCGCGAGCGCGCCCTGATCGTGCGCGGCCGCGCCAATCTGCTGCAGGACCGCGAGGGGCTGGCGGACCTGGAGCGGGTGCGCGTCCTGTTCGACGACCTGGAGCAGAAGGAGCAGTTGATCGGCCTGCTGGACGGGGTGGACGCCGCGCAGGGGGTGCGCATCTTCATCGGGGCCGAAACGCGGTTGTTTTCACTTTCGGGTTCCGCCGTGATCGCGGCGCCCTATATGAGCGGCCGACAGCGGGTTCTGGGCGCCATCGGCGTCATCGGCCCCGCGCGACTGAACTACGCCCGTGTCATTCCGTTGGTGGACTATACCGCCCGGGTGCTGGGCCGGATGCTGGACGGGAACGAAACGTGAGCGACAAGCCCCTTAACGACGACATCAACGCCCTGGACGCCGAGGCGGCCGAAGCCAACGCCGAACATGGTCTGGATTCCCGCCCCTCGCAGGATGCCGGCGGCGACCTGGCCCCGCTGGACGCCGTGATCGCCGAACGCGACGAGTGGAAGGACCGCGCCCTTCGCGTCGCCGCCGAGATGGAGAATCTGAAGCGCCGCGCCGAGGCGCAGCAGAACGACGCCCGCGCCTTCGCCATCCAGCGGTTCGCCAAGGACCTGCTGGGCGTCGCCGACAATCTGGAACGCGCCCTGATGGCCGCGCCCAAGGAGGCCGAGGGCGCCACCGCCGGCCTGGTCACGGGCCTGGAGCTGACGCAGAAGGCGCTGCTGCAGGCGTTCGAGACCAATGGGCTGAAGCGCGTGGCCCCCGAGGCGGGCGAAACCTTCAACCCCCACCTGCACCAGGCCATGATGGAACAGCCGTCCGACACCGTGCCCGGCGGCAAGGTGATCCAGACCATGCAGTCCGGCTTCGAACTGTTCGGCCGCACCGTGCGCCCCGCCATGGTGGTGGTCGCCGCCAAGGGCTCGGGCGGACAGGCCGCCAACCCCTATGGCGCGGCCCCTGCGGCCGACGGTCAGGCCTTCGACGGCAAGGCCTGATCCACGGCCGATGGACGGCGTCGGTCAGAACCGGCGCCGCCATCCTCCGATCAGGGCGAATTCGGGCGCGGCGTCGGCGACATGGCGCGGCGCGCGGCTGGCCACGGCCTGAAGCGTGACGCTGGAGCCGTCCCTCAGATCGCGTTCGCCGCCCAGGATGACGTCGATCTGCCGACCGCTGGGAGCCGCCGAGAAACTGCGCCGGGAATAGGTCAGCGGGTCGAAATAGTCGATCGGCACGTCGGCCAGATAGGCGGAGAAGGTTCCGCTCTCGATCCGCAAGGGCTGGGCCAGGGTGAAGCTGACCCGGCCGCACAAGGCCGAACAGTCGGCCAGCAGCCCTAGCCGCCAGTTCGAACTGATCGCCGCCCGGTCCATCGACAGGAACCGCCCCTCGATGCGGGTCGACCCCAGCCCCGCCTCCCCGATCAGGCGCAGGCCCGGCGTCAGGCTCCAGTCGCCGCCCAGGGCGTAGAACCGGGTCCGGGACGGCAGGGCGAAATCCGATCCGCTCGGCAGGAAGGCCCCCAACGGCCCCAGCCGTTCGTCCAGGGCCCCGACGCTGAACGACAGGCCGCCGTCCGCGCCGCGCCAGCCGATCGACGCCCGGCTGTAGGTCGCCGCATCCTGTTCGACGTGGCGCAGCGGCATCCGCCGGTCGCCGCCGCCGCTTTCGGCCGAGACCGTCAGGGCGCCGAACCGCATCGCGCCGCGCACGGCGCGGTCGGCCTGGGCCAGGGCGGCGAAGCCGTCGCCGGCCGCGCCGTCGAACGGCGAGGCCGCCCCGCCCTTCCCCTGCCAAACCGAGAAATTCATCCGGCCCGTTTCCAGGTCCAGCATCGCCTCCTGGCGAGGCTCGTCGCCCATCCACGGCGCATCATAGAGGTCGTGACGCGGCGCTACAGGCTCGGGCGTCGGGCTGGGCTGGGCCGCGATCAGGTTCAGCCGTCCGCCGCCGGGCAGGGCCAGGGTGGTGGCCGCCGTTGTGTTCTGGTCGAACGGCGCCGCCTGATAGGAGCGGCTGGGCGCCGTGGGATAGGCCCCGCCCAGCTGGACCGCGAACATTCGGCCATAGCCGTCGAACAGCACCGTGTTCAGCGCGTTCTGCCGGCCGAAGGCGTCGCCGAAGGCCGCGCCCACGAAATTGCCCGGCTCGGTCTGGGTGATCAGTTTCGATCCATCCGCCATCGGCGTCGCGCTCGTCCCGACCGGCCGGAAGGCGCCGGCCAGGTCCAGCAGACCGCGCCCATAGACGATGTCCGCGCCTGGGTCGCCGGCGTCGCGCGCCGTATCGACCAGGATGGCCAGGGCCTGTCGCGCCGTCAGATTGGGAAAGGCCTGCATCAGAAGGGCCAGGGCGCCCGAGACGTGCGGCGCCGAGAACGACGTGCCGCTAACCACCCAGCAGGACGTGCCCTCGCAGCCGGTGACGACCTCTTCGCCTGGCGCGGAGATATAGGCGCCGGCCGTATCGCCGGCCTTGTTGGAGAAGCTGGACATGACATTGGTCGCCCCGTGCGATCCCACGGCGATGACGCCGCCCGCGAAGCGCGGATCGACGGCGTAGCGGGCGGGCCAGCCTGGATTGGCCTCTCCGTCGTTGCCGGACGAGGCGACGATCACTGCGCCCGAGTTGACGGCCCGCAGCAGGGCCGCCTCGAAGGCCGAGCCCAGCCGGCCGTCGCCGCCCAGCGACATGTTGATGATCTTGACCCCGTTGGCGACGGCGTAATCCAGCGCGCGCACCAGGTCCGAACTGCTGAAACAGACCTTGTCGTCCTTGTCCTCGCAGTCCGAGATGTCGGTGCGGATCGACAGGATGGTCGACTGATAGGCGACGCCGATCGCGCCGAAGCCGTTGAAGTTTGAGGCGATGACGCCCGAAACCCGCGTCCCGTGGCTGCTGGATTCGACATAGGGGGTGTTCCGGCCTGCGACCACGTCGGTCGAGGCGCCGGATATCCGCCCCTCGAGTTCCGTCAGGGTGTTGGCGACGCCCGAATCGACCACGGCGACGGTGACGCCCGCGCCTGTGGCCCCCGACTGCCAGGCCGACTGAACCTTGATGTTCGCCAGCCCGTAGTTGCGCAGATATTCGCTCGACGTCACGGCGGGCGGCGGTGGTGGCGGAGGCGGCGGGGGTGGGGGCGGTGGGGGCGGTGGGGGTGGGGGAGGAGGAGGCGCAGGCGGGGTGATCGCACCGCCGCCCCCGCCGCCGCCTCCCCCGCCGCCGCACGCGGCCAAAGGCAGGAACACCAGCCCAAGACCCAGGACGACCGCCGCACGACGCCGCAATCCGATCATCGCCAATCCCTCCCGCGCGCGACCGCCCTCCGCAGCCCGCCGTTCAGTAACGCCCTAATTCTTTAACGCCTTATCGAAGGTCGCCAGCAGTTTGGACCAGCCGTCCTTGGCGTCCGCCTCGACGTAGCTCGCGCGATAGTCGGCGTGGAAACCGTGCGGCGCGTCGGGATAGACGACGATCCGACTGTCGGTCTGGCCGGCCCGCGCCAGGGCCTGGCGCATCCGCTCCACGCTGGCCAGGGGAATGCCCTGATCCTGGCCGCCATACAGGCCCAGCACCGGCGCCTTCAGATCGTCGGCCAGGTCGACCGGCCAGGGCTGGCCCGCCGAAACCTGAACCGGGGTCGCGTCCGCGCCGGGCGCCAGCCGGCCGTACCAGGCCACGCCCGCCCCGATGACGGCGAAACGGGCCGCCGCCTGCCAAACCACCTTGCCGCCCCAGCAGAAGCCGGTGATGCCGACCTTGCCGTCCCGGGCCCAGGATTGCTGGCTGGCCCATTCCATCGTCGCCGACAGGTCGCCCATCACCTGCTCGTAGCCGGCCGCGCCCACGATCTCCATGATCCGCTTCATGTCCGACAGGGGCGCAGGGTCCTCCACCCGGTTGAAGAAGGCGGGCGCGATGGCGGCGTAGCCCTGTTTGGCCAGCCGGCGGCAGACGTCGCGGATATAGTCGTGCACGCCGAAGATTTCGGACACCACGATCACGACGGGGAACGGTCCCGCCTCGTCGGGTCGCGCCACATAGGCCGGCAGGTCGAACCCGTCCGACGCGGCGTAGGTCACGGTTTCGGTCGTCAGGCCCGCCGTATCGGTGGTGATCGGCTTGGCCTCCCTGGCCAGGGCGGCGACGGCGTAGCCGGAGAACAGCAGCCCGCCCAGGGCGCCCAGGGTGCGTCGGCTCAGCTTCACATCGTCGGCGGCCTGGCCTTCGGGACGGATCGGCACGGTCATGGGCGACGCTCCAATGCAAGGAAAGGCGTCAGAGCATCACGACCGGCGCGCGCCGTCCAGTCCTGTCGAGGCGCGATGCAAACGTCTCGGCAGTCTCGACAATTTGTCGAGGCTGCGCCCGAAATCCCGACGCCGGATGTCGAGGATCAGTGCCGGAAGACGCGAACCCCGGTGAAGGCCATGGCGATCCCCTTCTCGTCGGCGGCGGCGATCACCTCGGCGTCGCGCATCGAGCCGCCGGGCTGGATCACCGCCGTCGCGCCCGCCGCGACCGCTTCCAACAGGCCGTCGGCGAAGGGGAAGAAGGCTTCCGACGCGCAGGCCGAGCCTTCCGCCAGCGAATGGGCCAAGCCCTTGGCCTCGCCGGCCTCCTTGGCGCGGATGGCGGCGATGCGGGCCGAGTCGCGGCGGTTCATCTGGCCGGCGCCGATGCCCGCCGTCTGGCCGTCCTTGGCGTAGACGACGGCGTTGGACTTGACGTGTTTGGCCACGGTGAAGGCGAACAGCATGTCCTGGATTTCGGTCGGCGTCGGCTGGCGGCGCGTGACGATCTTCAGGTCCGACGGCTTGATCAGCGAGCGGTCGCGCGACTGGACCAGGAAGCCGCCGGCGACAGAGCGAAACACCTCGCCCGGGCCGTGCGGGTCGGGCAGGCCGTCGGCGATCAGCAGACGCAGGTTCTTCTTGGCGGCGAAGACTCCCCTGGCCTCGTCGTCCGCGCCTGGCGCGATCACGACCTCGGTGAAAATGCCGGTGATGGCGCGGGCGTCGTCGCCGTTCAGCGGGCGGTTGACCGCGATCACCCCCCCGAAGGCCGAGACGGCGTCGCATTCCAGGGCGCGGGCGTAGGCTTCCGACAGGTCCTTGCCGACCGCTACGCCGCACGGGTTGGCGTGCTTGACGATGACCACGGCCGGCTGTTCGAACTCGGCGACCAGCTCATAGGCCGCGTCGGCGTCGGCGATGTTGTTGTAGCCCAGCTCCTTGCCCTGGACCTGGGTCGCATAGGCCACGCCCGGACGCTTCTCGCCGGTGCGGTAGAAGGCGCCCGTCTGGTGCGGGTTTTCGCCATAGCGCAGCGTCTGGGCCAGGGTTCCGGCGATGGACTTGCGGGCAGGCGCCGCGTCCTCGATCTGTCGGGCGAACCAGCCCGAGACGGCGGCGTCGTAGGCGGCCGTGCGGGCGAAGGCGCGGGCCGCCAGCCGCTTGCGCAGCGCCAGATCGGTCGATCCGTTCGCCTTCAAGGCCTCCAGGATCAGGGCGATGCTCTCGCCGTCCACCGCCACCGCCACATGCCCATGGTTCTTGGAGCCGGACCGGATCATGGCCGGGCCGCCGATGTCTATGTTCTCTATCGCGGCCTCGAAACCGCCGCCGGCTTCAACCGTCTTTTCAAATGGATAGAGGTCGATCCAGACGAGGTCGACCGCGCCGATGCCGTGTTCGGCCATAGCCTGGGCGTGCGCCGGGGCGTTGCGCACGCCCAGCAGGCCGCCGTGCACGACGGGATGCAGGGTCTTGACCCGGCCGTCCATCATCTCCGGGAAGCCCGTCAGCTCGGCCACGTCCTTGACCGGCAGGCCCAGCTTCTCGATGGCCGCGCGCGTGCCGCCGGTCGAGACCAGTTCGACGCCCAGATCGTGCAGGGCGCGGGCCGCGTCCTCCAGCCCCGCCTTGTCGGACAGGGAAATCAGGGCGCGCTGCGGTTTCACCTGATCGGGCGCGGGCGGAAAGTCGGGAGCGGCGGGCATGGCGGCGTCCGTGAATGCTGGGGAGGATGGCGCGCCGTCTAGACCCAAACCGCCGCCGCGTCACCCCGTATGCGGACGCCTCACAACAGGTCGAACCATCGCAGGGCGTTGAGCGCAAGGCCCAGCGCGATCAGGGGGCCGAAGACCCGAAAGGTGTGCCGCGTGCAGCGCTCGGGAAAGAAGGTGTCATAGGCGCCGTCCGGCGTGGCGCCATAGCGCACGGCCACGGCGGTCAGGGGGCACTTCAATCCAGAGGCGATGAAAACCGCCGCTTCGACGGCGACCAGGGTCAGGGCGATCCAAAGCCACCGTCCCGTCCGCCCCGAAATCCCGGCGTAGAGCACCAGAAGAGAAGCCGCCGACATGACCAGATAGATGGCCGTATGCACGCCGCGAACGATCCGCAGACGATCCCCGTCGGTCACGCCGGATCGCCGCTCGCGCCCGCAGGGCTCAGCTTCCAGCGGATCTTGGTTTCGCTGTCGGTGCGGGCCGAGCCGCGCACCACGATCTGCAGGCTGCGGCGGGTCAGGCCCGCGTCGATATGGACGCTGGGTTCGATGGCCACGTCCGGCCCGTCGGTCCTGAACCACCAGCCCCGGCCCGAGGCCCCGCGCAGCAGGATGGAGCGCCGGTCCCGCGCCAGCGACGCCTGAACTCCCGGCTCCAGATGGAAACGGATGGCGTAGGGAGCGGCGATCTGGCGCACCATCTCCTTTCGGCCCGGCGTCGGAAACAGCTTCTCCTCGGCGCGCAGTTCGTCCAGCCGCTGGTCCAGATACAGCCTGCGCTGATGGTTGAGGCCGAAGAGCTCGGTCCAGCCGTCGTGCTCCATCTCCAGCCAGACCGCGCCGTCGCCGTCGCGCCGATCGGCCGTGACATGGATCGGCGGTCCGACCAGGCGCGGCCCCAGCAGTTCGCCCTTCCACCCGCCCAGCGGCTCGTTCAGCGACCGTTCGCCCAGCGTCAGCGTCGAATGGGCGGGCGTCAGGCGCAGGGCCTGGCGGTCCGTCGCGGCCGGGGTCCAGCCCGATCCCGTGACCAGACGATCCTTGCCGCAGGCGATCTCCAGCGCCAGGGGCTGGGCGCAGGCCGTGGCGCCCCATGGCCCGGACGCCGGCGCCGCCGTATCGGCGACGACGGTCAGAAGCGGGCTGGCGATGCGGGTCAGGCCCGCCGCCTTGCCCGCGGCGGCGGGGTCGTCCGTCGCCTCGTCATGGGCGCGGGCGGCGGCGACCCGTTCGACGCTGGACGCGCCGCCGCCCTGGAAACCGGCCAGACGACCGTCGGGCAGGGTCAGCAGACGCAGTCCCTTGGTCAATCGGGCGATGGCGGCCGAAACGGCGTCGGGCGTCGGCTCGGAAAGTTGCGACAGGGCGTCGTCCAGCGTCAGCAGGTCCAGCAACAGCTCCAGCCCCGCCTCCGGGCTGCGCGAGGCGTGGCCGCCGTCGTCCCGAACCGTGATCTCCAGCGCGCCGGACAGGCGCGACAGGGCGCGGCGACGCAGGCTCTGCCCGGCCGGTCCGGCCAGGACGCAGCCGCCGACGGCCGCCGCCGTCAGACGCTCGGCCCGGCTGGCCAGACCGCCGGGGGGCCGCAGCAGCTGGCGGGTCTGGCGCGCCAGGCTGTCGGCCAGGGCCAGGCGTTCGGTCTCGGTGGCGACCGCCCCCATCCGCCGCGCCGCACAGGCCAGGTTGACGACGCGCCGCGCCAGGATTTCCGGCCCCCAGGCGAAGGGCGACCAGCGGGCGAAGGCGTCGCCCCAGGCCAGGGCCAGACGCAGGGCCTCGCGCGCGCCGCGATCGCCTTGCATCATCAGGGCGGGCAGCCAGGCGAAGGCGTGCAGTTCGACCGCGAAGGGCCTGGACGGACTGGGCCGGTTCCACGGATCGCCCGACGGCTCCACCTCCATCGCCGCGCCGGCCAGCAGGAACCGCCCGGCCAGGACGTTGCGGCCCGGCGCAGGATCGTGCGGACGGAAATCGCGCGGCGTGGCGGCGAAGGCGCTGACCTTGCGCCCCTTCAGCGTCAGGCCGTAGCCGGGCAGGCCGTAAAGCTCGATCCACAGTTGGCGCGTCGCCAGCCGTCCGGCGATGGCGGGCCACAGGCCGGGACCGGCCGCCGCGTCGCCGGCCCGAACGGGCGTCCTGACCGGGGCGCCGGGCAGGCCGGGAATCTGGCCCGAAGCCACGTCGAGGCCCGCGTCCTGGCCGCGCGGAGCGAAGGGACCGAGCGGGCTCATGCGCGTTCCGGCGCGGCCTTCAGGGCGGCGATATTGGCCGCATAGTCGCCCTTGAACACGAAGGAGCCGGCGACCAGGGCGTCGGCTCCGGCGTCGACGCAGGCCGCCGCATTGGCCGCGGTGACGCCCCCGTCCACCTGCAGATGCGCTGAGGATCCCGCCCGGTCCAGCATGCCGCGGGCGCCTGCGATCTTGCGCAGCGAACTGTCGATGAACCTCTGGCCGCCGAAGCCTGGATTGACCGACATGATCAGCACCAGATCGACCAGGTCGACCACCTCTTCCAGGATCGACAGCGGCGTCGCCGGATTGAACACCACCCCGGCCTTGGCGCCCAGTTGGCGGATGCGCCCCAGGGTGCGGTGCAGGTGCGGGCCGCTTTCCGGGTGGACCGTCAGGATGTCGGCGCCGGCGTCGCGGAACGCCTCGAGCCACGGATCGACCGGCGCGACCATCAGGTGCACGTCGAACGGCAGGCGGGTGTGCGGGCGGATCGCCTTCACGATGTCCGGCCCCAGTGTAAGGTTGGGCACGAAATGCCCGTCCATGACGTCCACATGGACCCAGTCGGCGCCCGCCGCCTCCAGCGCACGGACTTCTTCGCCCAGCCGCGAAAAGTCGCTGGCGAGGATCGACGGACAGATCAGAGGGGTGACGGCCATGGCCCTCGGGATAAGGCGGGTTGCAGTCGGGAGCAAGCCGCTCCCGCTCAGGAAACCCGTTCCAGCCGGGCGGCGAAGAAGCCGTCGAGACCGCCTTTTTCGGCCCACATGGAGGGCAGGATGCGGAGCCAGCCTTCGGGGGTCAGCGCCTGGGCCGGGGCCCCGACGGCGGCGGGGTCGGCGGGTGTGGTGCGGAAGCCGGGGTTGCGGCGCAGGAAGGCCACGATCTGGGTCTCGCCCTCCTCGCGCTCCAGCGAACAGGTGCAATAGACAAGCCGTCCGCCCGGCTTGACCCGTTCCGCAGCGGCGTCCAGCAGGCGGTGCTGGACATCGGCCAGTTTGGCGACATCGGCCGGGCGGGTGGCGCGCAGGACCTCGGGGTTGCGGCGGAAGGTGCCGGTGGCGGTGCAGGGCGCGTCCAAAAGGACGGCGTCGAAGGTGCGAACGTCCGCCCAGTCCTCGGCGGGCGCGGCGACGACCTCGGCGCCCAGGCCGGTGCGCTCCAGGTTCTGGCTCAGGCGTTTCAGGCGCGGGGCCGACCGGTCGAGCGCGACGACCGCAGCGCCGGCGGCCGCCAGTTGCAGGGTCTTGCCGCCGGGCGCGGCGCACATGTCCAGCGCGGTCTCGCCCGCCTTCACGTCCAGCAGGCGGGCAGGAACGGCGGCGGCGGCGTCCTGGACCCACCAGTCGCCGTCCTCGAAACCGGGCCAGGTCGCCACGTCGCCGCGCCGGCCGGTGCGGACGGTTCCCCCCGGCAGCGCTTCTCCGTCCACGGCGGCGGCGACGGCGGCGGGATCGACGCCGGGCTTCAGGCTGAGGTCCGTCGCCGGCTCCTCGCGCGCGGCCAGGGCCAGGCCGACCAGGGCCGCCTCGCCATAGGCCGCCCGCCACCGGGCGGCGATCCAATCGGGCAGATTGCTCTCGGCGGTCGTCAGGCCGGGACCGTCCCTGCCCACGCCGCGCAGCACGGCGTTGACCAGGTTCTTGTAGGGCCGGGTCTTGGGATCGCGCTCGGCCAGTTTCACCGCCGTCGACACGGCGGCGAAGGCGGGGGTCTCCAGCACGAGGGTCTGGGCCAGGGCGATGCGCATCAGGGTGCGCACGGCCTCGGGCGGGGCCTTCTGCAGGCGGCGATCCAGAATCTGATCGATCTCGCCCAGCCGGCGCAGGGCGGCCATGGCGACGGCGCGGGCGAAGGCGCGGTCCACCGGCGCCAGGGCGCGGGCGGCCGGCTGGGACAGGGCCTCGTCCAGGCCGTTGCGCTTCTCCAGCGCCGCGTTCAACAGGACGCCGGCGACCACGCGCGCCTCAACGCCGATGTCGTCCTGAGACGAAGCGGCGGCCTCCGCCGAAGCCGGGCGCGGCCTGGCCTTGGTCGCCATCCGGCGCCCGCGCGCCTCGGAGCTTTGGCCCGGCCGGGCGCCCGGCCTCATACGGCCACCTGCGCGCCCAGTTCGACCACGCGGCCGGGCGGGATGTGGAAGAAGTCGGTCGGATTGGCGGCGTTGCGCATCAGGAAGATGAACAGCCGATCCTGCCACAACGGCATGCCCTGGCGCGCCGAGGGGATCAGCGAGCGCCGGCCCAGGAAGAAGCTGGTCGACATGATGTCGAACTTCAGCCCCTGCTTGCGGCACAGGCCGAGCGCGCGGGGCACGTTCGGCGTCTCCATGAAGCCGTATGTCACCGTGACCTTCTTGAAGTCGTCGTTGATCGGCTCCATCCGCACGCGGTCGGCCTCCCTGACGCGCGGCCGCTCCGAGGTGCGCACCGTCAGGATGACGTTCTTCTCGTGCAGCACCTTGTTGTGCTTGAGATTGTGCATCAGGGCGACGGGGGCGACATCGGGGTCCGAGGTCAGGAAGATGGCCATGCCGGGCGCGCGGTGCGGCGGCCGCGCCTGCAGCATCTCGATCAGGTCGGTCAGCGGCAGGCTGTCCTTCCGGGTCTTGGCCGTCAGGATCTGGGTGCCGCGCACCCAGGTCCACATCACCACGACCAGCAGGGCGCCCAGCACCAGCGGCATCCAGGCGCCGTCGGGGATTTTCAGCAGGTTGGAGGTCAGGAAGACGCTGTCGATGAAGGCGAACGGGATAAGGGTCCCGGCGACGGCCCACATCGGCCACTTCCAGCCCTTGCGGATGACCGAATAGGCCATCAGCGTATTGACCAGCATGGTGCCCGTCACCGCCACGCCATAGGCGGCGGTCAGATTGTGCGAGCTCTGGAACACCACCAGCAGCACCAGAACCCCGGTCATCAGGAAGGTGTTCACCGCCGGCACGAAGATCTGGCCGGCCTGGGTCTCGGAGGTGTTGCGGATGTCGATCCGCGGCAGCAGGCCCAGTTGCACCGCCTGCTGCGTCACGGAAAAGGCGCCGGTGATCACGGCCTGGGAGGCGATGACGGTCGCGGCGGTGGCCAGGATCAGCATCGGCCAATAGGCGGCCTGGGGCACCATGTTCCAGAACGGATTCTCGGCCGCGGCGGGATTGTCCAGGATCAGGGCGCCCTGGCCCAGATAGTTCAGCGTCAGGCAGGGCAGGACGAAGGCCAGCCACCCCATTCGGATCGGCGCCTTTCCGAAATGACCCATGTCGGCGTAGAGGGCCTCGGCGCCCGTGACGGCCAGGAAGACGCTGCCCAGGATGACGAAGCCCAGGAAGCCGTCGTGCAGCAGCAGGCTGACCCCGTAATAGGGCGACAGGGCGCGCAGGATGGTGACGTCGTCGAAGATATGGACCAGGCCCAGCGCCCCCAGGCTGAGGAACCAGACCGCCGTGATCGGCCCGAAATATTTGGCCAGCTTGGCCGTGCCGCGCGACTGGACCAGGAACAGGGCGATCAGGATGCCGGCCGAGATCGGCACGATGAAGGGGTCCAGCCTGCCCGACACGCCGGGCGCGTCCTGCAGCCCCTCGACCGCCGACAGCACCGAAATGGCGGGCGTGATGATGCCGTCGCCATAGAAGAGCGCCGCGCCGCAGACGCCCAGGATGAAGATCCAGGCGCTGCGCCGCCCCACGGCGAACTGCGCCAGGGCCATCAGCGACAGGGTGCCGCCCTCGCCCTTGTTGTCCGCGCGCATCAGGAAGAAGACGTATTTGAACGTCACCACCACCATCAGCGCCCAGAAGGCCAGCGACACCACGCCGACGATGGCCAGGTCGCCGCCCACGCCGCGCTGGGCATGACCGATCGCCTCGCGCAGGGCGTAAAGCGGGCTGGTGCCGATATCGCCGAACACCACGCCGATGGCGCCCAGGGTCAGCGCCCAAAGGCCGCCGTGCTTGGCGATCCCGCCCTGAACAGGGCCGCCCGGAACGTGGGATTCCGGGCCCGTAGCGTGGGTGGACGTGTCCGGCGTGTGCGACGCAGGCGAGGGAGCGCTCGCGTCGTGGGGAGTATCCCCGGCCATGCGTATCCTCCGGGGCGCCGACGCCAGTCGGTCCCTTCAAAGCGGCGAGCCTTTAGGCTCATTCCGCACGGTCTTCAATCGCGCCCGGCAGGATTCGGTTTCGCCGCGCCGCCGCCGATTTGTGATTCGGCGCGCGAACGCCTATTTTCACCCCAGGAACAGAACCATGTCAGACAGCCAGCGCTTCCCCGTCGCCGCCCACGCCCTGGCCTATATGGCCCACAAGGGCGCCTATGGGCCTGCGCAGGCGGCGCCCAGCGGCGTCCTGGCCTCGTCCATTCCGACCAACCCCGTCGTCGTGCGGCGCGTGACCGCCCTTCTGGCCAAGGCCGGGCTGATCGCGACCCGGCCGGGCGCCACCGGCGGTTCGTGGCTGCTGCGTCAGCCTGAGGACATCCGCCTGGACGAGGTGCTGAAGGCGGTCAACGGCTGCGCCCACATCGGCTCGCCCCCCGCCGGGGCCAAGGGCTGTCCGATCAGCGAACACATTCCCCGCCAGGTGGCCAAGGCCCTGACCGCCGCCGACGAGGCCGCGACCGAGGCCCTGTCCAAAATCACCATCGCCGACCTGCTGGCCGAGAACCCGCCGTCCCTGGCCGCCTTCACCGTCCATCCGTCCTGCCCCGTCGCGGCCTGAGACCGAAGTGCGCCGCACAGTCCTGATCACCGGCGCTTCGGCCGGGATCGGCGCGGCCCTGGCCCGGACCTACGCCGGCCGCGGCTGGAACCTGATACTGACAGCGCGGCGAGACGCGCCCCTGAACGCCTTGGCCGAGGCGGCGGCGGCCGCCCACGGCGCGGCGACCGTCGTCATTCCCGAGGACCTGGCCGATCCGGCGGCGCCCGAGCGCCTGGTGGCCGACATCGCCGCGCGCGGCCTGGTCGTCGACGGCCTGGTCAACAATGCGGGCTTCAGCCGCGTCGCCGGCTTTCTCGACACGGACCTGTCCGCCCATCGCGCCATGATCCAGGTCATGCTGACCGCGCCGGTCGAGCTGTCGCGCCTGTTGCTGCCCGGCATGGTGGAGCGCCGCTTCGGCCGGGTGCTGAACGTCGCCTCCCTGGCCGGCCAGATGCCCGCGACCGGCGGCGACACCCTGTATGGGCCGATCAAGAGCTTTTTGATCAAGGCGTCTCAGGGCCTGCATCTGGAGACGCAGGGGACCGGCGTCCACGTCACGGTGCTGAACCCCGGCTACACCCTGACGGAGTTCCACGACGTCAACGGCTCGCGCGAACAGGTCTCCAGCGCCTATCCGGCCTGGATGTGGATGGACGCCGCGCGCGTGGCCCGCATCGGCTACGACGCCTGCGAGGCCAACCGCCCCAGCGTCACCCCCGGCGTCATGAACAACGTCATGGCCGGACTGGCGCGCTTCCTGCCCGACGGCCTGGCGCTCCGCATGGTGGCGAACCACGCGAAGCGGCTGGAGCGGCTGTAGGGCGTGGGCCGGACATCCGGCCGGCCTCCACCCCACACCCGTCATCCTAGGCCTTGTGCCTAGGATCCAGAATCCCGGTGTTGGGACAGGATGCGATGTCTTTGATGCGGCGCGTATGGATCCTAGGCACAAGGCCTAGGATGACGAATTTCTGGTAGATGGGGCTGAACCCAGGCAGCGGCCTCAAATATGAATCGCGTGCCCCAGCGCCCGCAGCGACGCCTCGTGGAAGGCCTCGCCCAGGGTCGGGTGGACGTGGATCGTCCCGGCCACGTCTTCCAGCACCGCCCCCATCTCCAGCATCTGGGCGAAGCTGTTGGACAGTTCCGACACATGCTGGCCCACCGCCTGGACCCCCAGGATGCGATGATCGGATTTGGACGCGATCACCCGCACGAAGCCGCCGTCCTCGCCCGCCTCGATGGCCAGGGCGCGACCGATGGCGGCGAAGGGGAAGAGGGCCTGGATCACGTCGTCGCGGCCCTCGACATCCTGCGGACCGACGCCTGCGGAGACGATCTCCGGCTCGGTGAAACAGACCGCGGCGATCGTCACGGGATCGAAGATGCGGTCGTGGCCGGCGATGATCTCGGCGACCACCTCGCCCTGGGCCGAACCCTTGTGCGCCAGCATCGGTTCGCCGGTCAGGTCGCCGACCGCCCAGACGTTCTTCATGCTGGTGGCGCAGCGCTGGTCGATCTTCACGAACGGGCCTGACATCGCCACGCCCATGTTCTCCAGCCCCCAGCCCCGGGTGCGGGGACGGCGACCCACCGTGACCAGCACCTTGTCCGCGTTCAGTTGCAGGGGTTCGCCGTCCTTGGTGGTGACGTTCAGCTTTCCGTCGCCGAAACCGCCCGCCCGGGCGCCGAGGTGCAGTTCGACCCCGTGCTTCTCCAGCCATTTGGCGACCGGATCGGTCAGGGCCTTGTCGTAGAGCGGCAGGATGCGCTCGGCCATCTCGACGATGGCCACTTGGGCGCCCAGCTTGCGATAGGCGATGCCCAGCTCCAGCCCGATATAGCCGCCGCCGACCACCACCAGCTTCTTCGGCACCTCCGACAGGCTCAGCGCCTCGGTGGAGGAGATGACGTCGCCGCCGAACGGCAGGAAGGGCAGTTCGACCGGCTCGGACCCCGTGGCCAGGATGACGTGTTCGGCGGTGATCTTCACGTCGCCGTCGTCGGTCTTGACGATGCAGGTCTTGGCGTCCTCGAAGTTCGCCCAGCCCTTGATCACCTTGACCTTGGCCTTCTTCAGCAGGGCCGCGACCCCGGCGTTCAGCTTCTTGACGATCCCGTCCTTCCATTCGACCGTCTGCTTCAGGTCGATGGCGGGCGCCGCCGCCGTGATGCCCAGCGTGCCGCCGCCCTGCTCTCGATCTTTGGCCGCCTTGGCCACCGTCTCGAACTTGCCCGCCGCATGGATGATGGCCTTGGACGGAATGCAGCCGACGTTCAGGCAGGTGCCGCCCAGCCCGTCGCCGCCGTCCACCAGAACGGTGTCCAAGCCCAGCTGGCCGCAGCGAATGCCGGCCACATAGCCGCCGGTGCCCGCGCCGATGATCAGGACTTTGGTTTTGAGCTGCTGCATCGTTCGTTCCGTCTCATCCAATCGACCCTCTCCCGGCGGGAGAGGGCTTGAGCGCACGACGCCCCCGGCGTCGTTTTTGCGCGAAAGGGTGAGGGTCGGCCGGTGCGGACTGGCCCACCGGCTGAACCCTCATCCGGCCCTGCGCGCCACCTTCTCCCAACGGGAGAAGGGCGTCGCCTAGCCCATCCACAGCGTCGCGGGATGCTCCAGCAGCCCCTTGATGCGCTGGACGAAGACCGCCGCGTCGTGGCCGTCGACGATGCGGTGATCGAAGCTGGAGGACAGGTTCATCATCTTGCGCACGACCATCTGGCCATCCTTGACCACGACCCGTTCGGCGATCTTGTTGGGGCCGACGATAGCGACCTCGGGGTGGTTGATGATCGGGGTGTGGACCACCCCGCCCAGCGTGCCCAGCGAGGTGATGGTGATGGTCGAGCCGGACAGCTCCTCGCGCTTGGCGGTTCCGTCCTTGGCCGCGCCGGAGACGCGGGCGATCTCCAGCGCCGTATCATAGGGGTCGCGCGCCTCGGCGTGGCGGACCACCGGCACCATCAGGCCGTTCGGCGTCTGGGCGGCGATGCCCAGGTGCACGGCGGCGTGCTGGGTCAGGACGCCCGCCTCGTCATCGTAGGTGGCGTTGATCTGCGGCTGGTCGCGCAGGGCCACCACGATGGCGCGGGCGATGAAGGGCAGGACGTTCAGCTTGGGCTGGTCCTTGGACTTCGTCGCGTTCAGGTGGGCGCGCAGCGCCTCCACCGCCGTCATGTCGATTTCCTCGACATAGGTGATGTGCGGAATGCGGCGCACGCTCTCGGCCATCTTCTCCGCGATCTTGCGGCGCAGGCCGATGATCTTGACCTCGGTCGTCCCTTCGGCCGGGGCGTACAGCGAACCGCCGCCCGACGGCGCCGAAGCCGGAACCTGGCCGCCGCGCGCGATGAAGCCGTCCAGGTCCTCGTGCGTGATCCGGCCGGCCGGGCCGGAACCGGGCACGAAGGTCAGGTCCACGCCCAGGTCGCGGGCGCGGTTGCGCACGGCCGGAGAGGCGGACGGCCGCTCGCCCGGCGCACGTCCGGTCAGGGCCGGAACGGGCTTGGCCGGGACCGTAGCCGAAGTCTTCGAAATCGTCGTCGGAGTCGTCGAAGTCGCAGCGGAATCCGTCGTCGAATTCTCCGCCGGATTCGGGGCCGGTTTCGGGGCCGCGACCGGCGCCGCGACATTGCCCCGCCCCTCGACATCGAAGGTCGCCAGCGGCCCGCCGACCGGCACGGCCTTGCCCGCCTCGCCGTACAGGGCGACGACGGTTCCGGCGACTGGCGAGGTGATCTCGACCGTGGCCTTGTCGGTCATGACGTCGGCCAGGATCTGATCTTCCTCCACCGCGTCCCCGACCTTGACGTGCCAGCCGACCAGCTCGGCCTCGGCGGTGCCTTCGCCCACGTCGGGCAGTTTGAAGACGTAGTTGCCGGCCGGCGTCGACGGCGCGTCGGAGCGCCCCTCCACCGCTTCGCGGTCCCCCTCCCCACGGGCGTGGGGAGGAGACGATGCGGCGACTGTCTCCTCCCCGCGCGAAGCGGGGGGAGGTGGCTCGGAGCGCAGCGGAGAGACGGAGGGGCTCTCTTCGGCATTGCCCGTCCCCTCGACCTCGAACTCCACCAGCGGACCGCGCACCGGCACCATGGCGCCGGGTTCGCCGTGCAGGGCCGTGACCGTGCCCGACACCGGGGCGGTGATCTCGACCGTGGCCTTGTCGGTCATGACGTCGGCGACGATCTGGTCCTCGGCGACAACATCGCCGACCTTGACGTGCCAGCCGACCAGTTCAGCCTCGGCGGTGCCTTCGCCCACGTCGGGCAGTTTGAAGACGAAACGACCCATCTTATCGACCCATCCCTGTTGCTTGGCCGGTCACGACGCTCTTCAAGGCGTCTGCGACCCGTTGCGGTCCGGGGAAATATTCCCATTCGAAAGCATGGGGATAGGGCGTGTCCCAGCCGGTGACGCGCGCGATCGGCGCCTCCAGCGAATAGAAGCAACGCTCCTGCACCAAGGCCGACAGTTCGCCGCCGAAGCCCGAGGTCTTGGGCGCCTCGTGAACGATGACGCAGCGGCCCGTTTTCTTGACGCTGGCCTCGATGGTCTCGATGTCCAGCGGGACCAGGGTGCGCAGGTCGATGACCTCGGCGTCCACGCCCGCGTGCTCGGCGCCGGCCAGCGCGACCCAGACCATGGTGCCATAGGCCAGGATGGTGACGTCGGCGCCCTCGCGCATCACGCGCGCCTTGCCGATGGGCTCGACGTATTTGCCGGTCGGGACCTGGGCCAGGTCTTGCGCCTTCCACGGGCTGACCGGCTTCTCGTGCCAGCCGTCGAAGGGGCCGTTGTAGAGACGTTTCGGCTCGAAGAAGACGACCGGATCGTCGTCCTCGATCGCGGCGGTCAGCAGGCCCTTGGCGTCGTAGGGATTGGACGGGATGACGACCTTCAGGCCCGCGATATGGGTGAACAGGCTCTCAGGGCTCTGGCTGTGGGTCTGGCCGCCGAAGATGCCGCCGCCATAGGGGCTGCGGATCGTGATGGGCGAGGTGAACTGGCCGCCCGAGCGGTAGCGCATCTTGGCCGCTTCCGAGACGATCTGGTCGTAGGCCGGATAGATGTAGTCGGCGAACTGAATCTCCACGACGGGCCGCAGACCATAGGCGCCCATGCCGATGGCGGCGGCGACGATGCCGCACTCGCTGATCGGGGCGTCGAAGCTGCGGGTCAGGCCATGCTTTTGCTGCAGCTTGTCGGTGACGCGGAAGACCCCGCCGAAATAACCCGCATCCTCGCCGAACGACAGGACATCGGGGTCCTCGGCCATCTTGACGTCGATGGCCGAGTTCAGGGCCTGGATCATGTTCATCGGCTGAACGCCGGACCCGATCGCCTCGGAGGCCGGAGCGGCGTTTTGGTCGACCATGTCCGGCTCGACGCCGTCGGTGCGGTCGGCCTCGGTGAAGGTGGATTGCTCAGCCATGATCAGACCCCCACCTCGCGACGCTGTTCGACCAGGCGCCAGTCCTCGGTCGCATAGACCTCTTCGAACATCGTCTTCACGCTGGGGCGCGACTGGCCCAGGGTGCCGACGGCCTCGGCTTCCTTGCCGGCGGCCCGGACCTGTTCGACCGCCGCCTTCAGCGCGGCCGCATGGCGTTCGTCGTCCCATTCGCCGATGACGGTCAGGTGCTGGCGCAGCCGCTCCAGCGGATCGCCCAGCGGCCATTTTTCGTGCTCGTCGCCGGGGCGATAGCGGCTGGGGTCGTCGGAGGTCGAGTGCGGGGCGCCGCGATAGGTGAACAGTTCGATCACCGTCGCCCCCTGGTTCGACCGCGCGCGCTCCTCGGCCCACTGGGTCGCGGCCCAGACCGCCAGGAAGTCGTTGCCGTCGACCCGCAGCGCCGGCAGGCCGTAGCCGATGGCCTTGGAGGCGAAGGTCGTCTCCAGCCCGCCCGCAATGCCCTGGAAGGACGAAATGGCCCACTGATTGTTGACGACGTTCAGGATAACGGGCGCGCGATAGACGCTGGCGAAGGTCAGGGCGTTGTGGAAGTCGCCTTCGGCCGTGGCGCCGTCGCCGATCCAGCTGATGGCGATCTTGTCGTCGCCCTTGTAGGCGCTCGCCATGGCCCAGCCGACCGCCTGGGGCACTTGCGTGCCTAGATTGCCCGAGATGGTGAAGAAGCCGTAGTCCTTGGCCGAATACATGATCGGCAGCTGGCGGCCTTTGATCGGGTCCGCCGCATTCGAATAGATCTGGTTCATCATCTCGACCAGCGGATAGCCGCGCGCGATCAGAAGCCCCTGCTGGCGATAGGTCGGAAAGCCCATGTCCTCGCGGCTGAGCAACATCCCTTGCGCCACCGCGATGGCCTCTTCGCCGGTGCACTTCATATAGAAGCTGGTCTTGCCCTGGCGGTGGGCGCGGTGCATCCGGTCGTCGAAGGCGCGGGTCAGGATCATGGCGTTCAGCCCGCGCCGCAGCGTCTCGGGATCCAGGCGCGGGTTCCAGGGGCCGACGGCCTGGCCCGCGTCGTCCAGGACGCGAATCAGGCGAAAGGCCAGATCGCGCATGGCGTAGGGGGTCGATCCGACCTCGGGCCGATCCACCGCGCCGGCCGGGTCCATCTGCAGATGGCTGAAGTCGGGCGCGTCGCCGGGCCGACCGGACGGTTCGGGCACGCGCAGCGACAAGGGCCGGCTGTTCTTCTTGCTCATTTTGTCGTTCATGCGGGCGTCCATGTCCGTTGGGGTCCGTCCGTGTTTCCTCTAGACGTTTGATAACACGGCCCCTAAGCAGGCGCTCGCTCAAATTGACCTTGCAAAATCCCGATTTCGGGTATTTTATTTCGCGATAATCATAATCGGAGAAACGCCTTGGCGGACGAACTCGATCCCATCGACGCCCGTATCCTGGATATCCTGCAACAAGACGCCGGGCTGTCGGTCGCCGAGGTGGCGGATCGCGTCGGGCTTTCGGCCTCGCCCTGCTGGCGGCGGATCAAGCGGCTGGAGGATTCCGGCCTGATCACCAAGCGCGTCACCCTGCTGAACGCCAAGCTGCTGGGCCTGGACTTCGAAGTCTACGCCATCGTCAAGCTGATGCTGCCGTCGTCCGAAAACCTGAACGTCTTCGAGGCCGCCGTGGCCAAATGGCCCGAGGTGGTGCAGTGCGCCACCATCACCGGCCGCGAGGACTATGTGCTGCGCATCATCACCGCCGACATGCACGCCTTCGACCTGTTCCTGCGCGAAAAGCTTCTGGCGCTGGGAATCGTCTCGGACTGCGAAAGCCACATCGTGACGCGCGGCGTGAAGAATGTGACCGCCCTGCCTCTTGGCATCGTCACGCCTCACGTCGGATAACGGCGCCCAGGCGGACGTTCGCCCTGGGAGCCGACACATGATCGAACTGGTGATCGAGGCGCGCCGCAAGGATCTGGGCGGGTTCGAGGTCGGGCGCGTCCTGCCCTTCCATTCGCGCCGGATGGTGGGGCCCTTCATCTTCCTGGACCAGATGGGACCGGCCGAGTTCGCGCCGGGCGCGACCGCCATCGACGTGCGCCCGCATCCGCATATCGGCCTGTCGACCCTGACCTATCTGTTCGAGGGTCGGATCATGCACCACGACAACCTGGGCTACGACCAGGCCATCCGGCCGGGCGAGGTCAACTGGATGACGGCCGGCAAGGGCATCGTCCACTCCGAACGCACCGACCCCCTGACCAAGAGCCGGGGCGGGCCGATGCACGGGATGCAGGCCTGGGTCGCCCTGCCGAGCGAGGCCGAGGAGATCGACCCGTCCTTCGTTCACCTGGGCGAGGACGCCCAGCCGACCTATGAGAACGGCGGCCTGTTCGCGCGGCTGGTCGCGGGCCAAGCCTATGGCGCCAAGGCCGAGGCGCCGGTGTCCTCGCCGCTTTTCTACATCCATTGGGAGCTTCAGCCCGGCGTGCGCACCGCGCCGCCGGCCGCCAGGGGATCGGGGGGCGTGAACGAGCGCGCCCTCTATGTCGCGAAGGGGTCGATCGAGGTGGGAGACCGCGCCTTCCACGAGGGGCAGATGGTGGTGCTGTCGCCGGACGCCGAACCGACCGTCAAGGCCCTGACCCAGGCCACCGTCATGGTGCTGGGCGGAGAACCGGTGGGCGAGCGGCTGATCTGGTGGAACTTCGTCGCCTCCAGCCAGGCGCGGATCGACCAGGCCAAGGCCGACTGGAAGGCCGGCCGGATGAAGCTGCCCGACGCCGACGATCTGGAGTTCATCCCCCTGCCCGAAGAACCGGCCGCCGCCCAGCCCGCCCCCGCGCCGGTGGAGCCCAAGCCGACCGATCCGGTCTGACACGACGAGGGCTTGTCTCCGCGATTTGCTCCAGAGGACGCAACCCGCTAACGCCTGCGCCATGAACTTCGACTTCGACGCCCAAGTCACCGCCGCCCTGTTCGACAACACCGGCGCCGTTTTCGCCCTCGGCGACGGCTCGGTCCGATTCGAGGACCGGACGCGGGTGGAGGCGCACGACGGGGCCGTGCTGTGCGCCTGCGTCCACCCCTCGGGCGAGGGCTTGATCACGGGCGGCGACGACGGAAAGGTGGTCTGGACCCGCCGCGACGAAGATCCGGTGGTGCTGGCCACGGCGAAAAACCAATGGATCGACGCCATCGACGCCTCGCCGGCCTCGGGCCTGATCGCCTTCTCCTTCGGCCGCACCCTGTCGGTGATCGACCCGGCCGACATGGGCTTTCGCCGCGACTTCGCCCATGAGCGGACCGTCTCGGGCGTCGCCTTCGATCCCAAAGGGCGGCGCATCGCGGCCTCCACCTATGGCGGGGCGGCGCTGTGGTACGCGCGGATCGAAAAGCAGCAGCCGGTCAAGCTGAGTTGGGCCGGCTCGCACACGGCCGTCGCCTTTTCGCCCGACGGCGCCTTCGTCGTCACCACCATGCAGGACAATCAGTTGCATGGCTGGCGCATCAAGGACGCCAAGAACCTGCGGATGGGCGGTTATCCGGCCAAGGTCCGGTCGATGGCCTTCCTGGCCGATGGCCAGCTGATGGCGACCTCGGGCGCGCAAGGGGCGGTGCTGTGGCCCTTCGTCGGCGCGAACGGACCGATGGGGCGCGAGGCGACCGAGATCGGCTATGACGATACGACCCTGGTCAATCTGGTCTCGGCCCGCGCCGACAACGGCCTGCTGGCCGCCGGACTGATGGACGGTCGGGTCTGGGTCGCCCATCCGGCCGCGCAGGGGCTGAACTTCGTCAAGGCCGAGAAGGGGCCGGCCATCGTCGCCCTGTCGCTGAGCCCCGCCGTCGACAAGGTCGCCTGGGCCGACGAGGACGGTCGCGCCGGGGTCATCCTCCTCTGATGCCGGCTGCGGGGCGCAAGCGCGGACGCCGCCGCGTCGTGACGATCGTGCTGGCCGTCCTGGTCCTGTTCCCCATCGCCGGCGTCCTGGTCGTCGCCGTCGTTCCGCCCCCGCCCACCATTCTGATGCTGCGCCAAGCCCTGAGGGGCGAGGGGCTGGACTATCGGTGGCGCGGGCTGAACCGCATTTCGTCCAATCTGGTCGACGCCGCCATCGCCGCCGAGGACGCCCGGTTCTGCAGCCACCACGGCTTCGACATGGACGCGATCCAGAAGGCGCTGGACCACAACGCCGAGGGCGGGCGCATCCGCGGCGGATCGACCATCAGCCAGCAGACCGCAAAGAACGTCTTCCTGTGGCCCGGCCGCGACTGGGTCCGAAAGGGGCTGGAGGCCGGCTATACCGTCCTGATCGAAACGGTCTGGTCCAAGCGGCGGATCATGGAGGTCTATCTGAACGTGGTGGAATGGGCGCCCGGCGTCTATGGCGCCCAGGCCGCCGCCCGCCACTGGTTCGGCAAGGACGCCGAAGACCTGACCCCGCGCGAGGCTGCGCGCCTGGCCGCCATCCTGCCTGCGCCGCGCCGCTATCAGGCCGCCGCGCCCGGCCCCTATGTGCGGCGACGGGCGGCCCGCATCCAGGCGGCGATGGGGACGGTGCGGGGCCAGGGCCTGGACGCCTGCGTCGTGGGCCGCAGGGGCTGAACCCGCGCCCTTGAACGGCTCGGGGGATCAGACGGGGTTAACCCTTCCCCTTGAGCCTTCCCTTAACCGCCGCGCGTCATACTGTCGGCCAATCGGGCGTAATCGGGCGGTCGGGGCCCATGGGGATGAACTTGGCCAACGCTTCCACACTGGTCGGCAGAACCGTTCGGGGCTTGCGGGCGCTTGCGGCGCGTCTCGCGTCGGATCGCGGCGGCAATGTCGTGATGATCTTCGCCCTGGTCATGCCGGCCCTGATCATGATCACCCTGGGCGGGATCGACCTGAACCGGATCACCACGGTCAAGGCCCGGGTTCAGGACGCCCTGGACGCCGCCGCCCTGGCCGCCGCCCGGTCCTCCTATACCGACGCCGACGACCTGAGGACGGTGGCCATGGTGGCGCTGCGGGCCAATCTGCGCGGCGCCTCGGTCGAGCCGTTCAGCGATGCGGACCTGAAAATCGAACTGACCGCCAATCAGGTGGTGGTCGCCGATCTGAAGGTTCAGGTGAAGACGCTGGTCGCCAACATCGTCCTGCCGCCCTACGGCAAGCTCATGGACGACACCCTGCCGGTCAATGTCCACTCCGAAGTCAACCGCTCCTCCAAGGACATCGAGGTCGCCCTGGTGCTGGATATCACGGGGTCCATGGCCGGCTCGCGCCTGACCAGCCTGAAGGACGCGGCTCGTCAGCTCGCCACCATCGTCGTGCAGGACCGACAATCCCCCTACTATTCGCGCATGGCGGTCATTCCCTACTCCACGGGGGTCAATCTAGGCGATATGGCCAGCGACGCCCGTGGCCCCGCCATCCAGTCCACGGCCATCACCAAAGCAGACTGGTCGACCGGCGCGGCTCGGTCGATCACCGCCATCTCCAGGGCGAACAAGGGCTACGTCACCTCTTCCAAACACGGGTTCAAGGACGGCGACTTCATCTGGATCGATGGCGTGAAAGGCATGACGCAGATCAACGCCAAGCCTTATCGCGTCGCCGACGCTTCGACCGACGCCTTCTCATTGCAGTCCTGGAACGGCTCCTACTGGGCGGACGTCAGCACATCGAGCTACAAGACCTATTCTTCGTCGGGAACGGCGTATGGCTGCAAGCTGTCGGACTGCACGATCGTCGTCACGTCGCCCAATCACGGACTTTCGGCGACGGACCCGGCGACAGGCGCTCAATCGGGCGTGCGCATCACCGACGTGATCGGGATGTCGAAGATCAACGCCACGAGGGACACCGACTATTGGCTGATATCCAATGTCACCCGGGACACTTTCTCGATCGGCCTGGTCGGGCCCACCGCCGGAACCTATGCGTCGGGCGGCAAGGTCTGGTGCGGCGACGACAGGTGCCAATGGCGCATCTATCGCAACGTGTCGGGGGCGATGAAGGTCTATCCGATCAGCGACTGCGTGAGCGAACGGGCGGGTCCGCACCAAAACGACGACACTCGTCCATCCGTCGCCTATGTCGGGCGATTCTATCCAAACCAGGCCGGCTCGAACAAATGCACCGCTTCGCCGCTGCTGCCGCTGACCGACGACAGAGCGGAGATCAACAAGCTCATCGGCCCGGTCAATGCGCCCAGCCAAGGCTTCCAGGCCGCCGGCTACACCGCCGCACAGATCGGACTGGCGTGGGGCTGGTATTCGGTTTCCCCAGAATTCAACGCGTTGTGGAGCGCCTACCCGGCCGCAGCCTACGATCCAAACAAGACCCTGAAGGCCGTGATCCTGATGACGGATGGCGAGTTCAACGCGCCCTATTGTTCCGGCGTGCTTGGTCGGGACGCCTCGTTCGGCGGTTCGGATCGCGCGGACTGCGCCGCGACCAACGGCGAACCCTACGGTCAGGCCAGGGCGCTCTGCACAGCCATAAAGGGCAAGAACATCATCCTCTACACCGTCGGCTTTCAGGTCTCCGCCAACAGCTCCGCCGGCAGATTCCTGAAGGATTGCGCCACGACCCCCGCGAACTTCTTTCTTCCCGCCAGCGGGGCCGACCTAACGGAATCGTTCAAGGCCATCGGCCGCGACATCACCCGGCTGAGGATTTCGCGCTGATCGGTCAGAGCAGGCGAATTTCGCGCAGGCGTTCCGTCAGATAGTCCTCGGCCAAAATGGTCTTGCCGGCGTATCGGTCGGGATTGTCCGGCGTGATGGCGCTGGGCAGGGTCTCGATCGGGAAGTCCGGGTTGAAGTGCAGGAAGAAGGGCGTCGAATAGCGGGCGAAGCCCCGCCGTTCCGGCGCCGGATTGACCACGCGATGCGTCGTCGACGGAAGGACATGGTTGGTCAGCCGCTGCAGCATGTCGCCGATATTGACGACCAAGGTGCCCGGCGGCGGGGCGATGTCCAGCCAGCCGCCGTCCTTCTCCTGAAGCTGAAGGCCCGCCTCCTCGGCGCCCAGCAGCAGGGTGATGACGTTGATGTCCTCGTGGGCGCCGGCGCGCACGCCGGGCGCATCGGCCGGCACCGGTGGGTAGTGCAGCATCCGCAGCACGCTGTTGCCCATCTCGACCTTGTCGGCGAAAAAGTCGTCGCCCAGCTTCAGATAGCGGGCGATGGCGCGCAGAATCCTGGCGCCCAGGGCGTCCATATCCTCGAACATGCCGTAAAGGTGCTCGCGGAAACCCTCGATCTCAGTCGGCCAGACGTTGTCGCGCATATAGCGACGATAGGGGTGGCCTTCGGGCAACTCGCGCCCGACGTGCCAGAACTCCTTCAGATCCACGGTCTTGGAGTCCTTGGCCGCCTCGACCCCGAACGGGGTCAGGCCCCGCGCCCCGCCCGTGCCGGGCTGATGATATTTGCGCTTCACATCCTCGGGCAGGGCGAAGAAGGCCTTGGCGTCGTCGAGCGCGGCCGCGATGCGCGCCTCGTCCAGACCATGGTCGGCCACCACGGCGAAGCCGAAGCGCGAGAAGGAGGCGCCCAGGGCGTCGCTGAACGCCTGGAAGTCGGCGTCGTACAGTTTCATCGAGACCGGCGTGATGGCGCGGTTCTGCGGGCGGTTGTCTTCGGTCGCGCTCACGGCGTCGTCCTTGGTCTGGGGATGGGCGGCGTCCCCCATACGCCTAATCCGCATGGTTGTCAGTTCGCCGAAGACGCCGACGTATCGCCCGTTCATCCGGCATACAGGTTGGAACCTTCACAGTAAGGATACGTTTTCGCGCCAGATCGCAAAATACGAAAAGGACCCCTTCATGCGCGCCAAATTCATCGTCGCCAGCGTCTCGATCGCCGCCCTGCTCGGCGCGGCCGCCTGCACCACCACCGACCCCTACCGCTCCGGCCCCGTGCGCAACAACACCGGCACCGGCGCCATCGCCGGCGCCCTGGGCGGCGCCTTGCTGGGTTATCTGACCAACACCTCGAACGGCGAACAGGGCCGAAAGAACGCCCTGATCGGCGCCGGGGTCGGCGCGCTCGGCGGCGCGGCCGTGGGCCAGTATATGGATCGCCAGCAGCGGGCGATGGAATCCCAGTTGTCCGGCTCGGGCGTCGGCGTCGCGCGTCAGGGCGACACCCTGGTCCTGCGCATGCCGTCGGACGTGACCTTTGCGACCAATCAGTCGTCGATCGACCCGCGCTTCCTGCCCGTCCTGCAGGATGTGGCGCGCGTGCTTCAGCAGTATGACCAGTCCACCGTCGATGTGATCGGCCACACCGATTCCTCGGGCGGCGACGCGATCAACCAGCCCCTGTCCGAAGCGCGCGCCAGCAGCGTCGCCGCCGAACTGGTCCGCAACGGCGTCCTGGCCCAGCGCCTCTATGTCGCCGGCGAGAGCTCGCGCAAGCCGGTGGCGTCCAACGCCACGGCCGAAGGCAAGGCGATGAACCGCCGTGTGGAGATCCTGATCCGTCCGTTCACCGGCTGATCACGGCCCCATCGGCGAGGATGGCAGGGCGGCGTCGAAGAGGCGTCGCCCTTTTTGCGGCCCGGCGATCGGGTTCACCGCTTGCATGGCGCCGCGCATCGGGGCTAGGCCGGTCGCAGCCCTCTTTGGAGCGAGGCCGTGCCGCCGGAAGACCGGGACCTTGAACAAGGCTTGAAGCTGGCCGTGGTCGCCGTGGTCTGCGCCATCCTGACGGCCACTCTGGTCATCGCCGTCGGCGGAGCTCTGCTGGGACGACCGCCGCCCGACGCCGAGTCCGTGGAGGCGCCGGCCGCCCTCGCCCCAAAATCCTGAACCTTCCGCGCAAACGGAAACGCCGCCTCCTTTCGGAAGCGGCGTCAAGGTCTGTCGACATCTGATCCCCGGTCTGCCGGTCTGGTTTGTCCAGACCGGCTTCCGTCGGGTCTTAGAAGTTGATGTCGATGGTCGCGCGGCGGTTGAGCGGTTCGCGCACGCCGTCGGCGGTGGGCTTGGCCAGGTTGGTTTCGCCCTTGCCGTCCAGGGCGATCACGCCGCCGTTGACGCCTTGAGCCACCAGGGCGTCCGCGACGGTGCGCGAACGACGGTTGGACAGGCCGACGTTATAGGCGGCCGAACCCGAGGTGTCGGTGTAGCCCACGATCAACACGCGCGTCGGACGGCCCGACTTGGCGTAGTTGGCGGCCTGCGTCACCACCGAACGGGCTTCCGCCGTCAGGTCCGAGCGATCCCAGTCGAAATAGACCACGAACTGGCGGGCGACCGGCGCGGCCGGAGCCGGCGGCGGGGGCGGCGGGGGAGGCGGCGGGGGCGGAGGCGGGGGCGGAGGCGGCGGCGCGTCTTCGGCGCCGAAGCTGTAGCGCAGGCCCAGGGTCACGGTGTGCGACTGGTCGTAGTCGCCGTCCCATTCGCCGAACGACGTGGCGCCCACGCCCGTCCCGGCCGTCGTCGAGGCGAACTTGGCGTCGCCCGTCAGATAGCGGTAGGTCAGGTCGATGTTGGCGCGGTCGCTGATGGCCCAGGCCAGACCCGCGATCGCCTGAGCGGCGAACTTGGTCGAGGTGTCGTCCGCCGTGAAGGTGGCCCCACGGTTGGCGCGCAGGGCGCCGACCGTGTCGACGTCGATGCGGTTCACGCCGGCGCCCAGCCCCACGAACGGGCGGATGCCCCAGGCTTCGTAGCCGAAGTCATAAATGACATTGGCCATCAGGGTGACGGATTCGATGTCGCCTTCGGGCGAGTGGCAAGGCCCCGTCGCCGGCGTCAGGTTGCACAGGCCTTGCGTGCCCGACACGGCGCGGACCGTGCCGATGTCGCCCGAGCGATAGCCGCCTTCGAGTTCCACACGCCAGTTGGGGTTGAAACGATAGCCCAGGCGCGCAAAGGCGGCCCAACCGTCGTTCACTTCATAGTTCCAGTTGGCGCCCGTGGTCGACGACTCGGCGTTGATGTCGTCGATCATGTGATAGCCGGCGTCGATGGCGCCGTACCAACCATTGGGTTCCGCCGATGCGGCGCCGGCGGACAGGGCCAGGGCGGCCGCTGCGCTGGAAGCCAGCACCAAAGTCTTCATACGCATAGGGTGTAACCCTCCGCCTCTGTTGAAAATGAGGGCGGATTTACCGCCTGAGGCGGGACATAACAGCCTTGCCTTGGAAGGTCGAGGCGAAAAGGCGACAAAGATTCCGGCTTCGCTCCCCACCGTGGCGTTGATGCTACAGGTGAATTTCGGATTTTATCGATTTTTTGTTAACGCTCGGCCTCGCCGGCGTCACAATCCAAGGCGGAAAGGGGGCCCAACCCTCGCGCGCAAACGCCCGCCATGATGGCGTCGCGCTAGCCGGGGAGCATCTGCATCGCGAGCCATTCCGCGACCAGCGCGGGCTTGTCTTCGCCGTCGATCTCGACGGTCAGTTCGTGCTTCAGCAGCCAGCGCCCGCCGCCCTTGTCCTCGGCGGAGAGCAGTTTGAAGCGGCCCCGCACGCGGCGGCCGGCCCGCACCGGGGTCAGAAAGCGCAGCTTGTCGAAGCCGTAGTTGACGCCCATCACCACCCCGTCCAGCGGCCGGACGGCGTCATAGCTCATGGCCGAGGCCAGGCTCAGCGTCAGAAACCCATGGGCTATGGTCCCGCCGAAGGGCGTGGCCCTGGCGGCCTCAGGATCGACGTGAATGAACTGGCGATCCTCGGTGCAGTCGGCGAAGGCGTCGATCCGGGCCTGATCGACCACGAACCATCTCGATACCCCGACCTCCTGTCCGATCAGCCCCTGAAGTTCGCTGGCCTGGGTCATCGCGTGCTGCCTCCCTGTGAGAATTTTTCCGGAGGTTGACCCAGGCCGGGCGCGATGGAAACCCCTCAGCCGGCGAAACGGCCCTCGATGATCTGCGCATAGAGCGCAGGATCGACATTGCCGCCAGACAGGACGATGGCGGTCGTCCGCCCCTTCGTCTCGACCTTTCCGGCCAGGAGCGCCGCCAGCGAAACCGCCCCGCCCGGCTCGATCACCAGCTTCAGGTGACGGAAGGCGAAACGCATCGCCTCGGCGACCTCGCCGTCCGAAACGGTGACGCCGCCGGCCAGCCGCCGATTGATCGGCCAGGTCAGTTCGCCGGGCATCGGGGCCATCAGGGCGTCGCAGATCGACGGCGCGCCCTGGGGATGGCCCTGGCGTTCGCCGGCCGCGAGCGAACGGGCCGTATCGTCGAAGGCGTCCGGCTCGACCACGACGACCGCAGTCGAGGGGCTGCGCTCCGCCATCACCAGATTGATCCCGGCCATCAGCCCGCCGCCGGATGCGCCGCACAGCAACTGGTCCAGCGGGGCGCCTGCCTGGTCCAGCATCTCCAGGGCGACGGTCCCCTGGCCCTCTATGACGAAGGGGTCGTCGAACGGCGGAACCAAAACGGCGCCGCGTTCGGCGGCGAGGGCGGCGCCGACGGCCTCGCGGCTTTCGCGCCAGCGATCGTACATCCGCACCTCGCCGCCGAAGCCGATCACGCCGTCCACCTTCACCCGAGGCGAGTCCGACGGCATGACGATGACGGCCGGGGCGCCGACCAGGGCGGCGGCGGCGGCGACGCCCTGGGCGTGGTTGCCGGACGAAAAGGCCACGACGCCGCGCGCCTTCTCCTCGGCCGTCAGCCGGCTGATACGGTTGTAGGCCCCGCGAAACTTGAAGGCTCCGGCCCGCTGCAGCGTCTCGGCCTTCATCAGCACCCGCCCGCCGACGGCGGCGTTCAGGGCCGGACTTTCGATCAGGGGGGTGCGGACGGCGACGCCGTCGATCTGGCGGGCGGCGTCCAGGACGCCTTCATAGCTGGGCAGGTGCGTGATCATATGCTCCCATAAACCGCAACGTCGGCGCCGCCCAAGGCACCGCAGGGAGAAATCCATGAGCCTGATCCTCGCCATCGACCAGGGCACGACCTCGACACGGGCGATCGCCTTCGAATCGGGCGCGGACGGCAGCGACCTGAGGCCCGTGGCGGTCAGCCAGATCGAACTGGCGCAGCATTTTCCCCGGTCGGGGTGGGTCGAGCACGACGCCGCCGAAATCTGGACCGCGACCCTCCAGACCTGCCGCGAGGTCATTGGCAAGGCCGGCGGCGTCGCCCGTTTCGACGCCATCGGCATCACGAACCAGCGCGAGACGGCGGTGATCTGGGACGCCGCGACGGGCGAGCCGCTGCAACGCGCCATCGTCTGGCAGGACCGACGCACCGCCGACGTCACCGCGCGCCTGACAGCCGAGGAGCGCGAGCCGATGGTCCAGGCGGCGACCGGCCTGATCCTGGACCCCTATTTCTCGGCGACCAAATTCGCCTGGCTGCTGGACGCCGTGCCGGGCGCGCGCGAGCGGGCGATGACGGGCGAGGTCAAGCTGGGGACCATCGACGCCTGGCTGATCTGGAAACTGACCGACGGCCGGGTTCACGCCACGGATGCGACCAACGCCTCGCGCACGGCGCTGATGGATCTGGAGGCGGTCCAGTGGCGCGACGATCTGTGCGCCCTGTTCGACGTGCCGCGGGCGGCTCTGCCCGACATCGTCCCCTGTTCGGGCGTGATCGGCGAAAGCGATGCGGCCCTGTTCGGCCGCCCTCTCCCCATCGCCGGATCGGCCGGCGATCAGCAGGCGGCCCTGGTCGGCCATGGGGCGCTGAAGCCGGGCGACGCCAAGATCACCTATGGCACCGGCGCCTTCCTGGTCGCCAATGTCGGCGACCGGCCCGTAGCCTCGACGCGCCGGCTCCTGGGCACCCTGGCCTATCAGGCCGGCGGCCGCGCCGCCTATGCGCTGGAGGGGTCGATCTTCTCGGCCGGCTCGGCGATCCAGTGGCTGAGGGACGGGGTGGGGATGATTTCGCAGTCCCGCCAGTCCGAGGCCATGGCGCAGGAGTTGCCCGACAACGGCGGGGTCTATCTGGTCCCCGGCTTCACCGGCCTGGGGGCGCCGTGGTGGGAGCCCGAGGCGCGCGGGACCGTGGTCGGCCTGACCCGCGATTCCGGCCCCGCCCATTTCGTCCGCGCGGCGCTGGAGGCCCTGGCCTATCAAACGCGCGACCTGCTGGACGCCCTGACCGAGGACGGCGCCCCGCCGCTGAAGACGCTGAGGGTCGACGGCGGCGTCACCGCCAACAGTTTCGCGATGCAGTTCGTGGCCGACATCTGCAAGGTCGAGGTCGAGCGGCCCGCCTTCCAGGAGATGACCGCCCTGGGCGCGGCGCGCCTGGCGGCCCTGGGCGTCGGCCGGGCGTCCGATCTGGACGCTCGACCGGCCGAGGCGCCGGCCCGCTGGGCGCCGCGGATGAGGGACGACGAACGCGAACGGCTGCTTTCCGGCTGGCGTCGCGCGGTGAAGGCCGCCATCATCGCCGCGCCGGGTCGGGCCTGAGATCCGAACGGCGCAAGGAAACGCCACGAGAACCGACTGGGCCGCCCATGACCGACGCCTCCTCCCCCGACGCCCCCGCGCTGGATGCTCAGAGCGCCTTTTCGGGCACGCGCGAGGTCGACGCCCGCTATCGCCTGGACGAGGCGGCGCTGGACGCCTGGATGACCGATCATGTCGCGGGCTACGCCGGGCCGCTGGCGGTGCGCCAGTTCAAGGGCGGCCAGTCCAACCCCACCTACGAGCTGACCACCCCGACCGCCGCCTATGTGCTTCGCCGCAAACCGCCAGGCGCGCTGCTGCCCAGCGCCCATGCGGTGGACCGCGAATATCAGGTCATATCCGCCCTGGCGGCCCAGGGCTTTCCGGTCGCCAGGCCCCACGCCCTGTGCCTGGACGAAGGCGTCATCGGTTCGATCTTCTATGTGATGGACAAGGTCGAAGGGCGGATTTTCTGGGATCTGAAACTGCCCGGACTGACGCCGCCCGAGCGGCGCGCCATCTACGAGGCCCAGACCGATACGCTGGCGCGGCTGCACGGCTTCGATCCCGCCGCCATCGGCCTGGGCGACTACGGCAAGGCGGGCAACTATTTCGCCCGCCAGGTCGGCCGCTGGACCAAACAGTACCGCGCCTCCGAGATCGACCCCATCCCGGCGATGGACCGTCTGATCGCCTTCCTGCCCGACAGCCTGCCGCCCGAGGGGCCCAGCCGGATCGTCCACGGCGACTTCCGCCTGGACAACATGATCCTGGCGCCCGACGCCGCCCAGGTTCGGGCCGTTCTGGACTGGGAGCTGTCGACGCTGGGCGATCCGATGGCCGATTTTTCCTATCTGCTGATCGCCTGGGCCATTCCCGCCAGCTTGCGCAACGGCCTGGCCGGGGCGGACCTGGAGGCGTTGGGCATTCCGTCGGTGGAGGAGACGGTCGAACGCTACGCCGCCGCGACCGGGATGCGGCCGGCGAACCTGGACTGGCTCTACGCCTACAACCTGTTCCGCCTGGCGGCCATCTGCCAGGGCATCGCCGGCCGGGTCCGCGACGGCACCGCCGCCAGCGCCCACGCCAGGAGCATGGCCGCCCAGGTCGGACCGCTCAGCGAAGCGGCCTGGGGCTTTGCGAAAAAAGCCGGAGCCTGACCGCGCCGCCGCCGACCGCTGAAGCCGGGCCTCAGTCCCGGACCGCCGCGCCCAGGATGCGGCGGTCGGTCTTGCCTTGGATCAGGACGGCGACCGCGTCGCCGCCGCGCGCCGGGGGCAGGGCGTAGAGAACGGGCCGGCCGCGCCATTCGCCCAGCCGCCGCACGTCGCGCACGACATTGACGTGACGCACTTCGCGGCCGCGGTTTTCGCCCCGGCCGACCTCGACCGTCTGTACGCCGGGCGTATAGGTGACGGCGACAACGTCAGCCCCGCCGACGGGCGCGCGTCCCGAGCCGACGCCGACGCGGTCGCCGGTCTCGCGGAACTCGATCTCGGGCGGCCAGACCTGACGGCCGGCCTCCTCGACGATGGCGCCTTCCAGCTCCAGCCCGCGGGCCCCCGACACCTGGCGGCGGCCGTCGATCACCACCTGGGGGGTCGAGACGCCCCGCTGGCGCAGGGCGGCGCGATAGGCGCGCTGGCGCTGGGAAAACTCGGGGCGCGCGAAGGTGTCGGTCCAACCCAGATAGTCCCAGTAGTCGACGCCATAGGTCAGGGCGATGACGCCCGGTTCGGCCGCCGCGCGCTCCACCGCCGCATTGGCCTCGACGCAGCCGCCGCAACCCTGGGCCGTGAACAGTTCGACCACCACCGGGGCGGCGCCGCGGACGGCGGGCGGCCGAACGCGCTCGGCCCGCGCCGCAGCGGACGCGCCGGCCGCCACGCCGGACGATTGAGCGGACGAACTCATGGCGAGCAGCGCGCTCGCCACGACCGTTCCCGCAATCGCCCACCCCCTGACCTTCATGCCTGCGTCTTTAGCCCCCAGCGTCGCCGACCGCGCCTCATATTCGCGTGAGCCGGCGCCCGATCCTTCCCTCAATCCATCAGTTGCTGGGCCAGATAGACATAGTGGCGGGCCCAGCGGCGGGCGTTGGCGACCGGGTCGGCGTCGTTGGAGTGACCCCCGGCCGTGTCCTCGTAATAGAGATGGTCGTGCCCCTGGTCGCCCAGGCGCGCGGCGAACTTGCGCGCATGGCCGGGGTGGACCCGGTCGTCGCGAGTGTTGGTGGTCAGATAGACGCGCGGATAGGTCACGTCGGGACGCAGCTGCTGATAGGCCGAGTATTTCGCGATCCACTCCGCTTCTTCCGGGATGCGCGGGTCGCCGTATTCGCCGATCCACGACGCGCCGGCCGGCAGCTCGTGATAGCGCAGCATGTCCACCAGCGGGCTTTCGATCACCGCTGCATTGAACAGCTCCGGGTGCTGGGTGATGGAGACGCTGGTCAGGACGCCGCCGTTCGACCGGCCATAGATGCCCAGGCGACGCGGGCTGGTGATCCCGCGCCGTTCCAGATCGCGCGCCACGGCGGCGAAGTCGTCGAAGGCCCTTTGCCGGTTTCCATCCAGCGCCGCCTGGTGCCATGCGGGCCCGAACTCTCCGCCGCCCCGGATATTGGCCTGGACGAAGACCCCGCCCCGCTCCAGCCACAGCTTGCCCATCTCCGGCTTGTAGGCGGGGTTCAGACTGACCTGGAAGCCGCCATAGCCCAGCATGATCGTCGGGTTCGACCCGTCCAGCTTCATGTCGCGCGGGCGGGTGATGAAATAGGGTATCTTGGTCCCGTCGGTCGAAGTCGCCTCATACTGTTCAGTCACGTCGCGGGCGGCGTCGAACTTGGCCGGCGCGGATTTCAGCTCGGTCAGGGTGAGCGCGCCGTTGTCCAAGGGCGCGGCAAGGCTGGCCGATAACAGGCTGAGCGCGGGCGGCGTCAGGAATCCTTGGCTCGAAACGAAGACCTCTCCTCGTGACTTGGATCTGTCGCCCAAGCCGACGGCGCTGTTCGCCGGCACGGCCAACTCGACAGGCCTGTAGGGTTGTTCGCCATGCGGTCTGAGCGTGATCAGACGGCCCCTGACGTTGTCGTTCAGCGCAACGACCAGCCGATCATCCAGAACGGCGACATCCGCCACCGACTGCCGCTGATGCGGCGCAAACGCCTCCACCTGCATGTTGCCGAAGACAAGGTGGGGATTGTCGATCTCCAGGCCATTGAGCGGCGGCGCGACCAATGTTCCCGCCTTGAAGGACTTGATGGACCCATTCCAGTCCTCATCCAGAACGAAAACCAAGGTTTGGTTGAGCATCCCGTAAAGCGTCACGCGGCTCGGGATGTGAAGGCGCACCGGGTGCCCATCCTTCAACCACCACGTCTCCGACCGGAAGGTGTCCAGCGGACGGGTGATGATGACGGCCGTCACCTTGCCGTCCTTGTCGCGATAGACGGCGGGGCTGACGCCATAGCCGCCGTCGCCCCGGTCGCCGCGATAGACCTCGGTCGCCTGGGCCAGGGCCTGGCCGCGCTTCAGCGTCTTGACGATGAAGGGATAGCCCGACTCGGTCAGGGTTCCAGCCCCGAAATCGGTGGCGACCAGCAGCGTGTCGCGGTCCAGCCATTCGATGCGGTGCTTGCCTTCGGGCAGGTTGAAACCGCCGTCCACGAACCGTTTCGTGGTCAGGTCGAACTCGCGCACCGTCACCGCGTCCTTGCCCCCGTCAGACAGCATGATCAGGCAGCGCGCATCGTCGGGCGCCAGGCAGTCGGCGCCCTTGAACACCCAGTCCCTGCCCTCGGCCCTGGACAGAGCGTCGATGTCCAGCAGCGTCTCCCACCGGGGCGTCGCGGTGCGGTAGCTGTCCAGCGTCGTGCGGCGCCAGACGCCCTTGGGATTGGCCGCGTCCTGCCAGAAGTTGCCGACGCCGTCGCCCAGGAAGGACGGGCTGGGGATGCGGTCTGTCGCGGTCAGTATGGCTTCGGCCTCGGCCCGGAAGGCCTCGTAGCGCGGATCGCCGGTCAGGACGGCCAAGGACTTCCTGTTCTCCTCGGCCACGAAGGCCATGGCCTCGGCCCCGTCCACCTGCTCCAGCGCCAGATGATCGTCGGCCGCCGCGACGCCGGCCGGGGTCAGATCGCGGGGGAAGTGGGGCGGCGGCGTCTTCGATGCGGCCGGCGAGGGGGCCAAATACTCGGCCATGTTCGGCGTGGTCGCGCAGGCGCCCACCAGAAGGGCGGGAATGGCGGCGGACAGGATCAGGTGACGCATGGCTTAAACTCCGCAATCTGATCCTCCCCCGCATCGCGGGGGAGGGGGACCGCCGTCAGGCGGTGGAGGGGGCGGAACCAGACAGGGCGCCAGGGGTCGCCCCCTCCACCACTTCGTGGTCCCCCTCCCCCGTTCGCAAGCGCTCACGGGGGAGGATCGGACTTACTGCTGCGCCGGCGTGTCCATCAGGCGACGCGAAAGATAAGTGTACTCCAGCGCCAGGCGCCGTGCGGTCTCGCGCAGGTTGGCGCCGGCCGCATGGCCGCCGTCGGTGTTCTCGTAGAACAGCACCGGATAGCCAAGCTCCTCAAGCCGCGCGGCCGCCTTGCGGGCGTGGCCCGGATGGACCCGGTCGTCCTTGGTCGAGGTGTGAATGAAGACTTCCGGGTAGGGCTGACCCGCGCGCAGGTTCTGATAGGGCGAATACTGTTCGATCCAGGCGCGCTGTTCGGGAATATCCGGGTCGCCGTATTCGCCGATCCAGCTGGCCCCGGCCAGCAGCTTGTGGAAGCGCAGCATGTCGAACAGGGGCACCTGGATGACGGCGGCGTTGATCAGGTCCGGCTGCTGGGTCAGCATCGCCCCCATGAACAGCCCGCCCTGCGACCCGCCCATGATGCCCAGTTTGGGCTGGCTGGTGATCTTGCGCGCGATCAGATCCAGCGCCACGGCCTGGAAGTCCTCGTGTGCGCGCTGGCGATTCTGTTGCAGGGCCGCTTCGTGCCAGCGGGGGCCGAACTCGCCGCCGCCGCGCGTATTGGCGATCACATAGACGCCGCCCCGCTCCAGCCACAGCTTGCCGACCGTCGCCGAATAGCCGGGCAGCAGCGAGCTTTCGAACCCGCCGTAGCCGTAGAGCAGCGTCGGGTTCGACCCGTCCAGCGGCATGTCCGCCTTATGCACCACGAAATAGGGGATCAGGGTCCCGTCGGCCGAGCGGGCCTCGTGCTGGTCGACCGTCATGCCCGTCGCGTCGAACTTGGCCGGCATCGACTTGACCTGATCGACCGCGCCGGTCGCCGCATCGGCCAGCCATAGGCTGGACGGGTTCAGATAGCCGGTGACGCTGACGAAGACCTTGTCATCCTTTTCGGAGGCCGAGCCGACGCCGACCGAGACGTTCTGGGGCAGATCGAGCGTCGTATGCGCCCACTCGCCGTCACTTCCCTGGGGACTGGGCGTATAGACCCGCACCGAACCGCGGACATTGTCGTACAGGGCCACGACCAGCCGGTTGCGGGTGACGTTGACGCCCTCGATCGCCTGACGCTCGGTCGGACGCAGGACCAGCTGGGCCGGGGCCGCCTGATCGGCCAGCCAGGTTTCCAGCGGCCAGGCGATCAGGTCGCCGGTCTTGAAATCCTGGCCCGAGGGCGCGGTCCAGTCCTGTTTCAGCGAGACCAGCAGCCGACCGTCGACCAGGCCGCTGATGTCGGACTTGGGCGGCAGCTGCAGCTGGGTCAGGGCGCCGTCGTCGGTCACGCGCCAGGTCTCGGACGAATAGAAGTCGACCGAACGGTTGATCAGCACCGCCTTCACCACCCCGTCGGCGTCGCGCAGCGTATAGCCGGACACCGAAACATCGGTAGGCTGTCCGGTGAACAAGGTCTCGGCCTGGTCCAGGCCCTGGCCGCGCTTCATCCGCTTGACCACCATCGGATAGCCCGAGTTGGTCAGGGTGCCGGGGCCGAAGTCGCGCGAGACCAGCAGGGTGTCCTTGTCGATCCAGGCCGCCCCGCCCTTGGATTCCGCCAGGACGATCCCGCCCTTGACGAAGGTCTTGGCCACGCTGTCGAATTCGCGCAGCGTCACTGCGTCCTTGCCGCCGTTCGACAGGCTGATCAGGCAGTAGCGCTCCTCGGGCGGAAGGCAGGTCGCGCCCTTGTAGACCCAGTTCTGACCCTCTGCGGCGGCCAGGGCGTCGACGTCCAGGATGGTCGCCCATTCCGGCGTCGCGGTGCGATAGCTGTCCAGGGTGGTGCGGCGCCACAGGCCGCGCACATGCTGGGCGTCCTGCCAGAAATTGTCGATATGGCCGTCGTGGGTGAAGCCGGGCGAGGGGATGCGGTCCTGGGCCTGGACGATGGCCAGGGCCTCCTGGTGCAGGGTTTCGTAGCGGGGATCGCCCTGCAGCACGCCCAACGAACGGGCGTTGTGTTCGCGCACCCAGGCCATGGCGCGCTCGCCCTCCACCTCTTCCAGCCAGACGTAGGGATCGGTCGCCTCGCTGGAGGCGAAGCCGCTGGCTGGCGTTGGAGCGGGGGCGGAAGAAGCGGTCTGGGCCATGGCTGCCGATGTCAGGCTGGTGGAGGCGAGAAGAGCCGCGAGGGCGGCGGCGGACGAACGGATCATGGTTAGGACGGTCCCCGGA
The DNA here is from genome assembly GCF_055809335.1 of Brevundimonas sp. D3-1P. Lineage (NCBI taxonomy): Bacteria > Pseudomonadati > Pseudomonadota > Alphaproteobacteria > Caulobacterales > Caulobacteraceae > Brevundimonas > Brevundimonas sp. D3-1P. The sequence continues at coordinate 2,440,385 of NZ_CM147908.1, read as the reverse complement.
AACGAAGCCGGCACCTTAGCGACGACGATCCGGGCGGCAAGCCGCGCCGCCTTACCGTTTTGTCACATCGGCCTATTCCTCGCCGTCAGTCCTCGTCGACGATGCACAGCAGATTGCCGCAAGCCTTGCAGTGGACAGCGTCCTGATCATGCGTCTGAAGTCCGCAGACTTGGCATGGATAGCGGACCTTGTGCGGCTTGATGAGGGCCTGGGCCAGGCGAAGGAACAGGGTGATGCCGACCAGCATGATGGCGATGGACAACAGCTTGCCCACCGAACCGGGCAGGGTGATGTCCCCGAACCCGGTCGTGGTCAGGGTGGCGACGGTGAAATACAGGGCGTCGACATAGCCGGCGATGCCGTCGTGTCCCAGGAAGGTCGCATAGACGAACCCCGTCGTCACGAAGACGAACGTGACCAGGCTGGCCAGGGCCCTCACGATGGCCTCGACCCGCGTGTCGTCGAACCTTCGGCCCACCGTGCGCCAGAAGAAATCCGAGTTCAGCACTGTCCACAGCCGCAGCATCCGCAGGAAGCCAAGGTTGAACAGCCAGGCCGGGAATAGCAGAGTCGCCAGGATGAAGAGATCCAGCCAGACGATCGGCCGCTTCAGCCAATCCTTGACGTCCGAATAGGCATAGGCCCGCGCCGCGAGGTCGGCGGCCAGCAGCGCCGCCACCAGATAGTCCAGCGCATAGAAGGCCCAGCCCATGTTCTTCAGGATCGGCGACGCCAGGAAGAAGGCGATGATGGCGAAGTCCACCGCGATCACCGTCATGCGGAACCGCACCGCCGGCGGCTGGGAGCCGTGATAGAGATAGCGCAGCCGGGCGCGCAGGCGCAGACCGTCGTCCTTCGGATGGGTGTCGGGTTCGGCCACTCTGGTTTCCGCCACGCAGGGATTGCGCCTATATGGCCTGCATGACCCGTCCTTTCGTCAAGATGAACGGCGCCGGCAACGATTTCGTCGTCGTCAATGCGCTGGAACAGCCGTTCGCTCCCGGCGACGTGCAGATTCGCGCCCTGGGCGACCGCGAGACGGGCGAAGGCTTCGATCAGCTGATCGCCATCGAGCCTTCAGGCAGGGCCGACGCCTTCATGCGGGTGTGGAACGCCGATGGGTCGATGGTCGAGACCTGCGGCAACGCCCTGCGCTGCGTCGGCTGGCTGCTGATGGAGGCCAATGGATCCGATCACGTGGTCGTCGACACCGCGGCCGGCCCGATCGTCGCGACCCGCGCCGGCGATCACAAGGTGACGGTCGACATGGGCAGGCCGCGCCTGGACTGGTCCGAGGTTCCGCTGGCCGAGGCGATGGATACGCGCGGAATCGAGCTGCAGCTCGGCCCCATCGACGACCCGGTCCTGCACACGCCGGGCGCCGTCTCGATGGGCAATCCACACGTGGTCTTCTTCACCGACCGCCAGGACGACGGCTTCGTCGTCGCCTCTGGCTCCCTGGTCGAACATCACCCGCTGTTTCCCCAAGGGGTCAATGTCGGCTTCGCGAAGGTGCTGGACCGCGACCGCATTCGCCTGCGGGTGTGGGAACGGGGCGCGGGCCTGACCCGGGCGTGCGGCACCGGCGCCTGCGCCGCCCTGGTGGCTTCGGCCCGGCGCGGCCTGACCGATCGCCGGGCGACGGTGGCGGTGGACGGCGGCGAGTTGGTCATCGACTGGGACGAAGCCACCGATCACGTGCTGATGACCGGCCCCGTCGAGATCGAGCGCACGGGCGTCCTGTCGATCTGAAACCGGCGCGCGCCGCGGCGAATCGCACGGCCGGAAACGGCTCCGATGGGACCCGGCCGGTTGTCCCGCCTGCCGCCGCGCTTTAGGAACAGGCAAAGCCAATCAGAACGCCGCGCCGGAAACGCCTGAATCCATGCCCGACCAGACAGAAAAACAGACCTTCTCCGACCAGGAGGCCCTGGACTTCCACCGCATCCCGACGCCAGGCAAGATCTCCATGGCGCCGACCAAGCCGATGGCGACCCAGCGCGACCTGTCGCTGGCCTATTCGCCGGGGGTGGCCGTGCCGGTGCTGGCCATCGCCGCCGACGCCGACAAGGCCTACGACTATACAGCCAAGGGCAATCTGGTCGCCGTCATCTCGAACGGCACCGCCATCCTGGGGCTGGGCAACCTGGGCCACATGGCCTCCAAGCCGGTGATGGAGGGCAAGTCGGTCCTGTTCAAGCGGTTCGCCGACGTCGACAGCTTCGATATCGAGGTCAAGACCACGGACCCGGACGAGTTCATCACCGTGGTCAAGAACATCGGCGACACCTGGGGCGGCGTCAATCTGGAGGACATCAAGTCCCCCGAATGTTTCGTCATCGAATCGGAGCTTCAGGATCTGCTGGACATTCCCGTCTTTCATGACGACCAGCATGGCACGGCCATCATCTCGACCGCCGGCCTGATCAACGCCGTCCACGTCGCCGGCAAGAAACTGGACGAGGTCAAGGTGGTGTTGGCCGGGGCCGGGGCGGCGGGCCTGTCGTCCATCGCCCTGATGAAGGCGGCGGGCGTGAGACCTGAGAACACCGTAATCTGCGACCGCGACGGGGTGGTCTACAAGGGTCGCGAACACGGCATGGACCAGTGGAAGGCCGCCCATGCGACCGACACGCCGCTGCGGACCCTGGCCGAGGCCATGGTCGGCGCCGACGTCGTGCTGGGCCTGTCGGCCAAGGGCGCGATCACCAAGGAGATGGTGGCGTCGATGGCCCCCAATCCGATCATCTTCGCCATGGCCAACCCCGATCCCGAGATCACGCCCGAGGACGTGCAGTCGGTGCGTTCGGACGCCATCATCGCCACGGGCCGCTCCGACTACGTCAACCAGGTCAACAACGTCCTGGCCTTCCCCTATCTGTTCCGGGGGGCGCTCGACGTGCGCGCGCGCCGGGTCAACCACGAGATGAAGGTCGCCTGCGCCCAGGCCCTGGCCGCCCTGGCGCGCGAGGACGTGCCGGACGAGGTCGCCGCCGCCTATCGCGGGCGCAAGCTGAAGTTCGGCCCGGACTACATCATCCCCACCCCCTTCGATCCGCGCCTGATCTGGTACATCCCGCCCTTCGTCGCCCAGGCGGCGATGGATACCGGCGTCGCCCGCGTCCAGATCGAGGACATGGACGTCTATCGCAACGCCCTGCGCTCGCGCGTCGATCCGTCCGCCGCCCTGATGCAGAAGATCAACTCGGCGGTGCGCGGCGGACCGGACAAGCGCGTCGTCTTCGCCGAGGGCGAGGAGCCCGCCGTCATCCGCGCCGCCTGGGGCTTCAAACAGGCCGGTCTAGGCACGCCCGTCCTGGTCGGCCGCGAGGATCTGATCCGCCAGAACGCCGCCGAGGCGGGCCTGGACTTCGACGAATTGGACATCGAGATCACCAACGCCCGGGTATCGCCCAACAATGTCGAGGACACCGACTGGCTGTATGAAAAGCTGCAGCGCCGGGGCTATCTGCGCCGCGACGTGGCGCGGATGATCAATCAGGACCGCAACTATTTCGCCGCCACCCTGGTCGCCAAGGGACGCGCCGACGCCATGGTCGCGGGCGTGACCCGCAACTTCAACATGGCGCTGAAGGAGGTTCAGCGCGTGCTGGACGTGGACGACACCCTGATCGGGCTGTCGATCCTGCTGGCCAGGGGCCGCACCCTGTTCGTCGCCGACACCTCCATCCACGAACTGCCGGACGCCGAGGAGCTGGCCGAGATCGCCGTCAAGGCGGCCGAGACAGTGCGTCGCCTGGGCCGCAATCCGCGCGTGGCCTTCCTGTCCTATTCGACCTTCGGCAACCCCCCCGGCGACCGGGCCGAAAAGGTGCGCGAGGCCATCCGCATCCTGGACAAGAAGGGCGTCGATTTCGAATACGAGGGCGAAATGCCGCCCGAGATCGCCCTGGACCCCAAGGGCCACCCCGCCTACGCCTTCAACCGCCTGACCAAGCCGGCCAACGTCCTGGTCATGCCCGCCATCCATTCGGCCGCCATTTCGACCAAGCTGGTCCAGGCGCTTGGCGGGGCCACGGTGATCGGCCCGCTGCTGGTCGGGCTGGAGAAGCCGGTGCAGATCGTGTCCCTGGGCGCCTCGGTCTCGGAGATCATCACCGCCGCCACCTTCGCCGCCTATGACGCCGGCCCCGCCTTCCAGGGGTCGGGCCTGACCTCCGCGCCGCGCCCGCCCGCGGCCGTGGTCGAACCTTGAGCGAACCGACGCCCTTTCCGCCCGCCGCCCCCCCGCCCAGGCGGGTGGAGCCGGGCCTCTATCTGGTCGCCACCCCCATCGGGAACCTGCGCGACATGACGCTGAGGGCGCTGGACGTATTGGCCGCCGCCGACCTGGTGCTGGCCGAGGACACCCGCGTCACGGCCAAGCTGCTGTCGGCCTATGGGCTGAAAGCCAAGCTGGAACGCTGCGACGACCATGCGTCGGGGCGCGCCGCCGAACTGGCCGTCGAACGCCTGCGGGAAGGCCAGGTGGTGGGCTTGGTGTCCGACGCGGGCACGCCGCTGGTCAGCGATCCCGGCTTCGTGGTGGCCCGTGCGGTGATCGCCGAAGGCCTGCCGGTCCATCCCATCCCCGGCGCCTCCAGCCTGCTGGCCGCCCTGTGCATCGCCGGCCTGCCCGCCGACCGGGTGCTGTTCGCCGGCTTCCTGCCGCCCAGGACGGCCGGACGCACCGCCGCCCTGGAAGAACTGAAGACCCAGCGCCAGACCCTGGTCTTTTTCGAAAGCGGACCGCGCCTGAGGGACAGCCTGACCGACATGGCCGCCGTCCTGGGACCACGGCCCGCCGCCGTGGCGCGCGAACTGACCAAGCTTTACGAGGAATGCGTGCGCGGGCCGCTGGACCAGTTGGCGGCCGATCCCCGCCTGGATGCGCCCAAGGGCGAGATCGTGGTGGTCGTGGGACCGGGCGAAGTCGAACAGGCGACCGAGGCGGATGCGGACGCCGCCCTGATCGACGCCCTACGTACGCTGTCGACCGGCGACGCGGCCTCCGAGGTCGCCAGGGCCCTGGGGCTGAACCGCAAGACCCTGTATCGCCGCGCGCTGGCGCTGAAGGGCAAGTGAAACGCCTGCCGCGCCTCGCGCCCGTCCCCCGCCCCAAGGCGGCGTGGCGGCAGGCGAAGGGCGGGGCGGCGTTCAAGGCGGGCCACGCGGCGGAATGGGTCGCCGCCTTCTGGCTGATGTCGCGCGGCTATCGGATTCTGGGGTTTCGCCTGGGGAGCCGGGCGGGCGAGATCGACCTGCTGGCCTGTCGGGGCGCGGTGTTGGCGGTCGTCGAGGTGAAACGGCGCGCGACGATCGAGGCGGCCCTGGTCGCCCTGAAGCCCGCCCAGTTCGATCGGCTGGTCGCAGCGGGCCAGGCGATCCGGCGCAATCGACCGGCCCTGCAACGGCTGGACTTGAGAATTGATATGGTGGCGCTGGCCCCCTGGCGGTTTCCGCGTCATCTTCGCGGCGTCGAACGAGGCGGTTGAAAGAAGGGCATGACGCGCGAGGAGGCCGAGCGCATCCTGACGGCGGCCGGCCAGGCCGACGACGAGGCCTTCCCCCTGCTGGAGGCCGCGATCGCCTGCGCCATCCACGATCATCCTTTGCGCGATCCCGAGCCGACCCGCGCCCTGGCGCGAAACGCCTGCGAACGCTTGAAGGAGCGGTTGGGCGGCGAAAGCCCCGACGACGCCCTGTCCGAAACCCTGTGCGCGGATCTCAGGCTGAACGGCGACCTGATCCACTACGACCACCCCGCCAACACCGACGTCATCCAGGTGGCCGAGCGACGGCGCGGCCTGTCCGCCGCCCTGGCGGTCTTCTATCTGCACGCGGCGCGCCATGCGGGGGTCGCGGCGGCGGGGGTGGACTTCCCCGGCCATTTCATGGTCCGTGTCGAGACGGCCGAGGGGCCGGTGGCGCTGGACCCCTTCAGCCAGGGACGGCTGATCCTGCCCAGCGAACTGACCCGCCGCGCCCTTCGCGCCGGGCTGACGCCGCATGTGGCGGATCGGCTGGATATCCTGATGGCGCCGGTGACGGACCGGCAGTCGCTGATCCGGCTGCAGAACGTGCTGTTCAGCCGCGCCATCCGGGATCGGGACTATGAGGCGGCCGAACGCTCGGCGCTGCGCCGCGCCCTGCTGGACCCCGAGGACCACCGCCCCTGGCTGGACGTCGCGGCCGCGCGCGAGAAGCAGGGCGCCCTGGCCGGCTCGCTCCAGGCCCTGTCGCGCGCCCACGGCCTGGACGGCGCGGAGGAGGCCAGGCGGTTCACGACGTTCGAACGGGTCCGGCTGCAACTGAACTGAACACAAGCGTCCTCCCCGATCGGGAAGTGAGAACGCCTAGACCACCGCCTCGCCGCGCAGCAGCCGCGGCAAATCGCCTGTCGCCCCGCCGGCTTCCTGCATGAAGGCGCGGCGCAGGGGACCGATGCGATTGACCGCAGCGAGCCCCAGGTCGCGCGCCAGCCGGATCGGGGCGATGTCGTTCGAGAACAGCCGCACGAAGGCGTCGAACCCGGCCGCCAGGGCCGCATTGTCGAACCGGCGCCAGCGGGCGTAACGCTCCAGCACCGTCTCGGCCCCGATGTCTTCGCCCAGGCGGGCGGCCTCGGCCAGCACCTCGGCCAGGGCGGCGGCGTCCTTCAGCCCCATGTTCAGCCCTTGGCCCGCGACCGGATGCACCCCGTGGGCGGCGTCTCCGATCAGGGCGATGCGCGGCGCGACAAGCCTTTCGGCCAGGCTGAGCGACAAGGGATAGACGAAGCGCGGCCCCTCGACCGTCGCCCCGTCCAGGAACTCTCCGAACCGGCGCATCAGATGGGACTGGAACGCGGCGTCCGAGGCCGTGCGCAGGGCCTCGGCCCGCCGCGTCGTCTCGGTCCAGACCAGGCTGGCGCGCTGGTCGGTCAGGGGCAGGATGGCGAAGGGGCCGCCGGGCAGGAAATATTCGTGGGCGACATCGCCGTGGTCGCGGCCCAGCCGCACCGTGGCCACCACCCCGCTCTGGCCATAGCCCCAGCCGATAGTGTCGATGCCAGCGGCCCGCCGCACGAGGGAGCCGCGCCCTTCCGCGCCGACCACCAGGGGCGCGGTCAGGACCGATCCGTCAGCCAGGATCACGGTCGCCCTGCCCGCCTCGGCGGCGACGCGGGCGACGGACGCCGGCGCCCGAACGTCGATACCGGCCCTCGTCACCGCCGCGGCCAGGGCGGCGCGGATGCGGCGGTTCTCGACCATATAGCCCAGCGGCTCGCCGCCGGTGCGGCCGCCGATCTCCTCGGCGTCGAAGCGCAGAAAGGCGGCCGAGGCGGGCCGGCTGGCGGCGCCCGGACGGCGGCCGTCCGTCACCAGAATATGATCCATCCGGCAGGCATGGGGCCGCAGCGCCTCGCCCAGCCCCAAGGCGTCCAACATGCGGAAGGTCGAAAAGGCGATGGCGGTCGAGCGCCCGTCGAAGGTCGGGGCCAGTTGGGCGTCGAACGGCTGGGGGTCGATCATGACTGCCTTCAGCCCGCCCTGCGCCGCCGCCAGGGCGAAGGCCGCCCCGGTCAGGCCGGCGCCGGCGATGACGATGTCGTAGCGTTCGATCTCAGCCATGACAGGCTTGTCGCGCCCGGCGCGCGAAAGGTCCAGAGGAAGTCGTCTTCGCTTCGCCCGGCCAAGCTGGTAAACAGCCCTTTAACCCTGCGGGTGCGACAAGGGCGGTCGAACCTCAGCCGCCCGGAAGGCTCGCCCTTCATGTCCACCGCCCTCGCCATCGGCCGTCAGGCCTGGATCAGCGCCCGCATCCTTTGGGATGCGCCCTTCGTCGTGCGGTTCCGGGGGGTGTTGCAGGCCCTTCTGGCGACCCTGCTGCTGATCGCCTTGGCGTCGTGGAACCCGGCGGACCCCAGCCTGAACGCGGCATCCAGCCTGCCGACCACCAACTGGCTGGGCGGCGACGGGGCGCTGTTCGCAGACCTGTTCATGCAGTCTCTGGGACTGGCCGCCTGGCCGGCCGCGCTGCTGCTGACCGCCTTTGGCCTGGCGCGCGCCGTGGGCGACGCCATCCAGCAACGGCTGAAGCCGACGCCGCTGAAGGCCCTGGCCGCGACCGGGGGAACCCTGGCCCTGTCGGGCGCCCTGGCGGCGCTGGCGGCGCCGGCGGCCTGGCCCCTGGCGGCGGGACTGGGCGGCCTGTGCGGCGACGGCCTGACCGGGCTGACAGCCCGGGCCATCGGGACCCTGCATGTTCCCGGCGCGCGCATCGTCGCCGGCCTGATCTTCCTGGTCGCCGGCCTGTGGCTGGTCGGCTTCGCCATCGGCCTGAGGGCCATGGACTTCCTGGACGCCCTGCACTGGGGACGGTCGCTGAAGGCGCCCGCGCCGCGCGCACCCGCCAAGCCTGCCCGTGACAAGGCCACGCCCAGGGCGCGGCCTCCGCGCGCCGCCCCGGCCCAGGACGCCCCGTCGCCCATCGCGGCGGAGACGCCCGCCGACCTTGGCCCTCGCACCGCCTATGACGACCTGCCGCCGTGGGAGGACGAGGCCGCGTCCCCGCCGCCCAGCGCCGCGCGCGCCGCAGGCGCCCGCCCGATCGAACCGCGCGTCGCGGCGGTCAAGGCGCCCAAGGCCCGAAAAGACGACCTGGACCAGCAGGCCTTCGACTTCACCCGACCCGAGGGCGATTTCGACCTGCCGCCGCTCGGCATCCTGACCAAGCCGGCCCAGCGCGTCGGTTCGGTGGACGAGGATTCGCTGAAACAGAACGCCAAGATGCTGGAAGGCGTGCTCCAGGAATTCGGCGTGCGCGGCGTGATCGACCAGATCCGCCCCGGCCCTGTCGTGACCCTGTACGAATTGGTCCCCGCGCCGGGCGTGAAGCACGGCCGCGTCGTGGCCCTGGCCGACGACATCGCCCGGTCGATGTCAGCCCGCGCCTGTCGTATTTCCGTGGTTCAGGGCCGCAACGCCATCGGCATCGAACTGCCCAACGCTAGGCGCGAGACCGTCTATCTGCGCGACCTGCTGGCCAGCGCGGAATATGACAAGAAGGGGCATCTGCTGCCTTTGGCGCTAGGCGAGACCATCGGCGGCGAGCCCTATGTCGCCGACCTGGCGCGGATGCCCCACCTGCTGATCGCGGGCACCACCGGCTCGGGCAAGTCGGTCGGGGTCAACGCCATGATCCTGTCGATCCTGTATCGCCACAGCCCGGCCGAATGCCGCTTCATCATGATCGACCCCAAGATGCTGGAGCTGTCGGTCTATGACGGCATCCCGCACCTGCTGGCGCCTGTCGTCACTGATCCGAAAAAGGCGGTCGTCGCCCTGAAATGGACGGTGCGCGAGATGGAGGATCGCTATCGCCGAATGTCCAAGCTGGGGGTGCGCAACATCGCCAGCTACAACGAGCGCGCCAAGGAAGCGCAGGCAAAGGGCGAGCATTTCGAGCGCACCGTGCAGACCGGCTTCGACGACCAGGGTCGTCCGGTCTACGAATCCGAGAAGATCCGGCCCGAGCCCCTGCCCTTCCTGGTCGTGGTCATGGATGAGATGGCCGACCTGATGCTGGTGGCGGGCAAGGACGTGGAGGGCGCCGTCCAGCGTCTGGCCCAGATGGCCCGCGCCGCCGGCATCCACCTGATCATGGCCACGCAACGCCCGTCGGTGGACGTCATCACCGGCACCATCAAGGCCAACTTCCCGACCCGCATCTCCTTCCAGGTCACGTCCAAGATCGACAGCCGCACCATCCTGGGCGAACAGGGCGGCGAGCAGCTGCTGGGCCAGGGCGACATGCTCTATATGGCCGGCGGCGGCCGCATCACCCGCCTGCACGGCCCCTTCGTGGACGACAAGGAGGTCGAGGACGTCTGCAAACATCTGAAGGCCCAGGCCGAGCCCGACTATCTGGACCTGATCACCGACGAACCGGACGGCGACGGCGACAACGCCTATGACGAGGGCGGCGGCGGGGGCCAGAACGGGAGTGGGGGCGACGACCTCTACGACCGCGCGGTGGCCGTCGTTACCCGCGACCGCAAGGCCTCGACCAGCTATGTCCAGCGCCGGCTCCAGATCGGCTACAACCGCGCCGCCTCCCTGATCGAGCGGATGGAGCAGGAAGGCGTGGTCAGCCCCGCCAACCACGCCGGCAAGCGCGACGTCCTGGCCGGTCCGCCGCCGATGGTGTGACGAGGGAGAGAAAGGAAGCTTCCCGCCACCTCGGAAGGAACAGGCCGTCCCCGCGCCCGTTACCCTCCCCGCCGCCGGTCCAAGCTTCAGCATTTCGATGAACAAGGCTTCATCGCAGCGCCGGAATATGGTCAGGCTCGCGTCATTCCGACGCCAAGCCGACCGGGCAAGACGGCAGGATCGACAACCATCCCGAACGGGAGACGGACTTCATGACCTCGCGCACCAAGACCCTGGCCACGCCCGACCTGGACCGCCGCAGCCTGCTGTTGGGAGCCGGCCTGACGACCGGCCTGATCGCAATGGGCGCCTTCGACGCCGCCCAGGCCCAGTCCAATCTGTCGGCCGACGACCGGGCCGTGGTTCAACAGGCGCAAGGGTATCTGCAGGCCCTGACCTCGGCGCAGGGAACCTTCACCGAAACCGGCCCGAACGGCCAGACGCGCCGGGGCCGGTTCTATCTGCAGCGCCCAGGCAAGATGCGGTTCGAGTATACCGACCCGGCCGGGCTTCTGGTCGTCTCGGACGGCTATAACGTCAAACGCTACGATCCGCGCCTGAACAACTTCCAGCAGGTTCCGCTGGGCCGCACGCCTCTGTCCACCTTCCTGGCGCGCAATGTACGCCTGGACCAGGGCGTCAACATCGAGCGGGTCACGCGCATGGCGTCCGGCGCCTTCGCCATCACCGCGCGCGACGCCCGACGTCCCAACGACGGACAGGTGGTGCTGGCCTTCGCCGGAAATCCGCTGCGGCTGCACGAATGGACCATCACGGATCCGCAAGGAGCCCGCACCCGGACCCAGCTGACGTCGTTGCAGCCGGCGTCGAACCTGTCGGCCCGTCTGTTCCAGCTCAGCGATCCGACGCGCCGCCCCGGCCGGAACTGATCAAGACAGGGGAAGAGTGACCATTCCTCAACCCCTGTTCGTCTAGGATGCCGGTCATGAGCCTGACCGCCCCGCCAGCCGGCGTCCCATCGTTGAAATGGACTGCGGCGACGGGGGCCGGCGCCTTCGGCCTGTTCCTTCTGGGCGCCGTGGTGGTCGAACCGGCCCTGCACAGGCTGATGGAGCCGCGCCAAGCCCCGTTCGGTTCGCGCGCCGACGGCCAGGTCGTCATCGGCGATCCTGTCGTTTCGGGCAGCTATGCATCGTCGGGGACGCAGACGCAGACGCCCCTGACGCTTCAGGCGCAAGGCGGCGTCCTGACGGTGGAAGGCGCGGGCCGTCTGGTCACGACCCCGCATCGGCTGGTAGGGGCCGGCGAGAAGGCCAGCGTCTCCAGAAGCTTCGCCCAGGTCATGCGCGCCCCGCCCGCTGCGCAAATCGAAATCCGACGGGTGACGGACGACCAGGACAGCCGGCTGTGCGCGGGCCAGGCCGTGGGCTGGCTGGCCCTGGCCGTGCGGCGCGACGGCTTTCTGCTGATGCCCGTGCGCCAGGGGCCGCCGCCGGGCGCCCTGGCGGCGGACGACCGGCTGTGCGCCGTGCGGGACTTCGTCCGATGATCAGAAGCCTGATCCTGGCAGCCGTGGTCGGCGCCGCCGTGGCGCTGCTGACCTGGACGCGGCCGGGCGCGCCCGAAACCCGGACCAGAGATTCGGTGACGATCCAGGTGCTGGACAACGGCTTTCACACCGATCTGGCCGTGCCCCGCGCCGCGCTGATGCGACGCGGCGGGCCGCTGGCCCAAGCGACGGCAGGCCTGGCACCCGGCGACTGGATTTCGATCGGCTGGGGCGACGCGCGTTTCTATGTGGACCAGAGCCCGATCCCGGATCGTCTGCCGGACGGCGCCCGGGCCTTCTTCCGGCCAGGCAATGCGTCGGTCGTCATGCTGGACCCGGCGCGCGACGATCCGGGCGCGGCCCATGCCGGCGATGTCGCGCGCCTGACCCTGACGCGGGCGCAGTTCGATGGGCTGGCGGACCGGATCGAACAGTCCCTGGCCCTGACCGACGGCAGGCCCCGCATCGTGGCGGCCCGTCCCGGCGACGACGCCCGCTTCTTCGCCAGCCGCGAGACCTTTTCCATTCTGCACCTGTGCAATCACTGGACGGCCGGGGTGTTGAACGCGGCGGGCGTGCCGGTCCGTCCGGTGCGGTCGATCTCCTCGGCGGAGGTGGTGCGGTCCGTGCGGGCGGCGGCGGTCCTAGACCGAAAACTGGACATGAGCGCGCCACGCGCCTAGACCGCCCGACTTTCGCCTATCCGGCCGGGTCCGAGCCCCGGCGGGCGAACAAGAAGGAGCGGCCCATGGCCCACAAGCAACATACCCGCAACGTATCCGGCCCGTCCGGCCCCAGCCAGCGCCAGCTGCGCGCGGGCGAACTGATCCGTCACGCCCTGGTCGACATCCTGCGCGAAGAGGACATTCACGACGCGGCTCTGGCCGGCGTGTCCGTCACCGTGACCGAAGTCAGGCTGTCGCCCGACCTGAAGCACGCCACCTGTTTCGTCGAACCCCTGGGCGCCGGGGTCGAAGCGGCTGCGACCAGCGGCCACGAGGGCGAAATCATCAAGGCGCTGAACGCCCATGCCAAATTCCTGCGCGGCCAGCTTGGCCGCCGGCTGGACATGAAGTTCACCCCCGACCTGCGCTTCCGCCACGACGAAAGCTTCGACGCCGCCAGCCATATGGACCGGCTGTTCGACGATCCCCGCGTCCGCGCCGACCTGGACCGCCGCGACGACGAGGGCGAAGACTGATGCTGGCGATCCTCCCCCGTCCTTCACGGGGGAGGGGGACCGCGCGCAGCGTGGTGGAGGGGGCGACCCCAGACACCGGCCTTGCGTCCGCCCCCTCCACCACTTCGTGGTCCCCCTCCCCCGCTTCGCAGGGGAGGATCTGAGGATGGGGCGCAAGAAAAAGGGCGATGTCGTCAACGGCTGGGTCTGTCTGGACAAGCCGTTCGAGATGGGCTCGACCGAGGCGGTCAGCCGCATCCGCCGCCTGTTCAACGCCCAGAAGGCCGGGCACGCGGGGACGCTGGACCCGCTGGCCAGCGGCATACTGCCCATCGCGCTGGGCGAGGCGACCAAGACGGTGCCGATGATGATGGAAGCGAAGAAGGTCTATCGCTTCACCGTCAACTGGGGCGTCTCGACCGACAGCGTGGACCGCGAGGGCGAGATCATCGGCCGGTCCGACGTGCGACCCACGGTCGATCAGGTGAAGGCCGCCCTGCCCGCCTTCGTCGGCGAGATCGACCAGACGCCGCCGCGCTTTTCAGCCGTCAAGGTGGACGGCGCCCGCGCCTATGACCTGGCGCGCGACGGGATCGATTTCGAACTGCAGGCCCGCCGCGTGACCATCCATTCGGCCGAGGTGACGGATGCGCCGGACGCCGACCATGTCGAGATCCGCATCCTGACCGGCAAGGGCGTCTATGTCCGTTCGCTGGCCCGTGACCTGGCCCTAACGCTGGGCGCGGAAGGCCATGTGTCGGCCCTGCGCCGCGAGCAGGTCGGGCCGTTCAGCGCGCAAAACGCCGTCACTCTGGATTCTCTGGAGGAAATGGTGCATAGGGGCGCCGCCTCGGAAGGCTTGCTTGCCGTCGCGACCGCCCTGGACGACATCCCGGAGCTGGCCGTGTCGGACCAGGACGCCTTCTCGCTTCGGCAGGGACGCCCGATCGTTCTGCTCCCCCGTCAGGTGGAAACCCTAAAGGCCCGTCTTTCCGACGGCGCGCGGACGGTTTCAGCCTTTCAGGGCCAGACCCTCGTCGCGCTGTGTCAGTTGCGGGCCGGCCGGCTAGAACCCGACCGCGTTTTCAACCTTTCCTGATCGCCTGATCAGGGGACTCCAACCCCGGCCTCAAGCAGCGCGAAGCGCGGTAGGCCACAAAGGGAGACTTTCGATGTCGGTTACTGCTGAACGCAAGCACGAGATCATCGCCGATAACGCCCGCTCCGCCGGCGACACTGGCTCGGCCGAGGTCCAGGTCGCGATCCTGTCGGAACGCATCGCCAACCTGACCGAACACTTCAAGACCCACAAGAAGGACAACCACTCGCGTCGTGGCCTTCTGAAGATGGTGTCGCAACGTCGCCGCCTGCTCGACCACCTGAACAAGGTCGACGCCGGCCGCTACCAGGCGCTCATCGCCAAGCTGGGCCTGCGCCGCTAAGGCGTCGGATCAGTGTAGAATACGCTTTCGAGGCGCGGACGGTCACGTCCGCGCCTCGTTGTGTAACTAAAGACTGCCTGCGCGCCGCAGGACTGACACGGCGCAGACGCGAGGGCCAGGACGGCCCTCCACCGGGTCTTCCGCGATGGCGCGGCGGCCCATGGATCGAAGGACTGAACACCCGACGCTCCAGCCCAATGATGGGACCCCAATTCTGGGGAAACCTGGGCGGAATACGCCGCCCGGGATACGAAAGACGAGACATGTTCGACATCAAACGCAAGACGATCGAGTGGGCCGGACGCCCGCTGACCCTGGAGACGGGCCGCATCGCCCGTCAGGCCGACGGCGCCGTGCTGGCGACCTATGGCGAGACCGTGGTCCTGGCCACCGTCGTCTATGGCCGCGCGCCCAAGCCCGGCCTGGACTTCTTCCCCCTGACCGTCAACTATCAGGAGAAGACCTTCGCCGCCGGCAAGATTCCGGGCGGCTACTTCAAGCGTGAAGGCCGTCCGTCGGAGAAGGAGACTCTGGTCTCGCGCCTGATCGACCGCCCGATCCGCCCGCTGTTCGTCAAGGGTTTCAAGAACGAGACCCAGGTCGTCGTCACCGTGCTGCAGCACGACATGGAGAACGACCCGGACGTTCTGGGCATGGTCGCCGCCTCGGCCGCCCTGACCATTTCGGGCGTGCCCTTCATGGGGCCGATCGGCGCCGCGCGCGTCGGCGTGATCGACGGCGAACTGGTGCTGAACCCGACCATCGACCAGCTTCCGACCTCGGACCTGGACCTGGTGGTCGCCGGCACCCAGGACGCATTGATGATGGTCGAATCCGAAGCCAAGGAACTGTCGGAAGACCTGATGCTGAAGGCGCTGATGTTCGCCCACGCCGGCATGCAGCCGGTGATCGACGCCATCATCGACCTGGCCGAACACGCCGCCAAGGAGCCGTTCGACTTCCAGGCCGAAGACCATTCGGACGTGGTCGCCTCGATCAAGTCGCTGGTGGGGGAGGACATCAAGGCCGCCTACACCCACCCCGGCAAGTATGAACGCCGCTCGGGCGTCGATGCGGCCAAGAAGACCGCCGCCGCCGCCCTGGTGAAGACCGACGAGAACCCCGACGGCGTCGACGGCTCCAAGTTCTCGGCCGCCTTCAAGGAATGCGAAGCCGAAGTCCTGCGTCGCGACATCATCGAGAACGGCCACCGCGTCGACGGCCGCGCCCTGGACAAGGTCCGCGCCATCGTGTCGGAAGTCGGCGTCTTGCCGCGCACCCACGGTTCGGCCCTGTTCACGCGCGGGGAAACCCAGGCCCTGGTCGTCGCCACCCTGGGCACCGGCGAGGACGAGCAGTACATCGACAGCCTGACCGGCACCTACAAGGAATCCTTCCTGCTGCACTACAACTTCCCCCCCTATTCGGTGGGTGAAGCGGGCCGCATGGGTTCGCCCGGCCGCCGCGAAATCGGCCACGGCAAGCTGGCCTGGCGCGCGATCCGTCCGATGCTGCCGTCCAGGGAGGACTTCCCCTACACCATCCGCCTGGTGTCGGAGATCACCGAGTCGAACGGCTCGTCCTCGATGGCCACGGTCTGCGGCTCGTCGCTGGCCCTGATGGACGCCGGCGTGCCGCTGGTCCGTCCGGTCTCGGGCATCGCCATGGGCCTGATCCTGGAGCCGTCGGGCGAGTTCGCCATCCTGTCCGACATCCTGGGCGACGAAGATCACCTGGGCGACATGGACTTCAAGGTCGCAGGCACCCGCGAAGGCATCACCTCGCTGCAGATGGACATCAAGGTCCCCGGCATCACCGAGGAGATCATGAAGCAGGCCATCGCCCAGGCCTCGGCCGGCCGCCTGCACATCCTGGACGAGATGGACAAGGCCATGGAGGCGCCGCGCGCCGAGCTGGGCGAGTTCGCGCCCAAGATCGAATCCATCAAGATCGCGGTCGACAAGATCCGCGAAGTGATCGGTTCGGGCGGCAAGGTCATCCGCGAAATCGTGGAAAAGACCGGCGCCAAGATCGACATCGGCGATGACGGCGCCATCAAGATCGCCGCCAACGACCAGGAGAAGATCGACGCCGCCAAGGCCTGGATCCAGTCCATCGCCTCCGAACCGGAAGTCGGGACCATCTACACCGGCAAGGTCGTGAAGGTCGTCGACTTCGGCGCCTTCGTGAACTTCTTCGGCGCCAAGGACGGCCTGGTCCACGTGTCCCAGATCGCCCTGGAACGCGTCGCCAACCCGGCCGACGTCCTGTCCGAAGGCCAGGAGGTCAAGGTCAAGTTCCTGGGCTTCGACGATCGCGGCAAGACCAAGCTGTCGATGAAGGTCGTCGATCAGGAGACCGGCGAGGACATCACCGACAAGATCAACGCCGAGCGCGCCGAACGCGGCGAAGCCCCGCTGTCGGACGATACCGGCGGCCGCCCGAAGCGCGAGGGCGGCGATCGCGGCGGCGACCGCGGCCGTCGTCGTCGCGACTAAGCGACGACCTCAAGCCTGATGCGAGGGAAGGCCCGGCGGAGCGATCCGCCGGGCTTTTTTCTTCGTCGCGCGCACCCCGGAGCGATTTCGCTTGCCGCGCCCGTCCACGCGGTTTCCATTATCGGCTCATCCGTGGGGAGAACGTCATGCTGGATCGCCGCCGCCTTCTTCAATCCGCCGCCCTGGGCGCGGGCCTCGCCGCCGTCGGAAGCGCCGCCTTCGCCCGGACGGAAGGGGGGTCGGCGGACGCCGCCCTCAAGGTCTTCATGGACAAGGCGTTCGAGGAGACGCTGGATCGGTCGCCCGAGGTCGTGACCATGTTCGGCCTGGACAAGGGGCCGCGAGCCGCCGCCAAGTCGCGGCTGACCGTGCCGACCCGCGCCGAGGAGGAAGCCCAGCGCGCCTTCGTCCGCCGGCAGGCCGCCGACCTCGGCCGCATCGACCGGGGCGCCCTGTCGCCGCGCGACCTGAACTATTACGACAGCATCAAGGACAATCTGGACGGCGTCATCGCCACCTACGCCATCCCCTATGGCCAGGGCGGCTGGCCCAACCCGTATCGCGTCAGCCAGCAGGGCGGCGCCTATCAGTCCACGCCGGACTTCCTGGCCAACCAGCACACCATCGAGACGGCGGCGGACGCCGACGCCTATGTGGCGCGTGTCGACGCCTTCGCCGACGTCCTGGCGGCCGAGACCGACAGGCTGAAGGAAGACTACGCCCTGGGCGTCGTGCCGCCCGACTTCATCCTGGCCAAGGCGATCCGCCAGCAGGAGGGTTTCCTGGCAACGCCCGCGGCGGCCTCGCCCCTGACCCAGTCGGTCGAGGAGCGCACCCAGGCCAAGGGACTGACCGGCGACTGGGGCGCCCAGGTCCAGCGGCTGATCGAGACGCGGGTTTATCCGGCCCTGGCCGCACAGGCCGCCGTGCTGAAGGCGGCCCAGCCGAATGCGACGCACGAGGCCTCGGTGCGGCGCCTGCCGCAGGGCGAGCAATATTACGCCAACAGCCTGCGCTACATCACCACCACCCAACTGACCGCCGACGAAATCCATCGCACCGGCGTCGAACAGATGGCCGAACTGACCGCGCGCGCCGACGGCCTGCTGAAGGCGCAAGGGTTGACCCAGCGCTCGGTCGCCGAGCGGATCAAGGCCATGGGGGACGACCCCAAATACGTCTATCCGAACACCGACGCCGGCAAGGCCGAACTGATCGCCAAGCTGAACGCCCAGATGGCGGACATGCAGGGACGCCTGCCCGATGCCTTCGGCCGCCTGCCCAAGGCCAAGGTCGAGATCAAGCGGGTTCCGCCCGAGATCGAGGCCGGGGCGCCGATGGGCTATTACAACTCGCCCAGCCTGGATGGGACGCGGCCCGGCATCTATTGGATCAATTTGAAGGACACGGCGGAGTGGCCGTCCTGGTCCTTGCCGACCCTGACCTATCACGAGGCGACGCCGGGCCACCACCTGCAGATCAGCCTGCAGCAGGAGAGCGAATCCGCCCCGCTGCTGATGAACCTTCTGGGCTTCTCCTCCTATGTCGAGGGCTGGGGCCTGTACGCCGAACAGCTGGCGGACGAACTGGGCGCCTATGAGAACGATCCGGCGGGCCAGATCGGCTATCTGCAGTCGCTGATGTTCCGCGCCGCGCGCCTGGTGGTGGACACCGGCATCCACGCCAAGGGCTGGAGCCGCGAACAGGGCATCCGCTACATGATGGAGGCCTATGGCGATCAGGAGGGGGCGGCGACATCCGAGGTCGAACGCTATTGCGGCTGGCCGGGCCAGGCCTGCGCCTACAAGGTCGGGCACAACGAATGGGTGCGCCTGCGCGAACAGGCCAAGGCGACCCTGGGGCCGCGGTTCGACATCAAGGGCTTCCACGACACGGCCCTGGCCGCCGGCGGCGTGCCCTTGTCGGTGCTGGACCGGATCGTCGCGGCCTGGGTCCAAACCCAGGCCTGAGGCGCGGGCCGCAGCGCAGGGTCTTCAGTCGGGAAGGGTTTGGCCGTCCATGCGGCGCAGGCGGTTGTGGATGTCGGTGGCGGCCACGGCGGCCTCCGCCGTCGCCACCGCGATCTGATTGAGCCCGCGCACGACGTCTCCGGCGGCGTAGAGGCCCGGCACGCTGGTCGCCTGATGCAGATCGACCTCCAACCGGCCGTCGTCGCTGAGGCGCGCGCCCAGCCCACGGGCCAGTTCGGCGTTGGGCGATGCGCCCAGGGCGGAATAGACCAGGTCGAACGCGCGCGTTTGGCCGCCCCAGGTCAGGGCCGTCACCCGCTCCTTTTCCAGCACCACGGCGTCGAGGGGCGCCAAGATGACCTCCACGCCCAGCCGCTGAAGCGCCGCCTGGCGCGTCAGGGCCTCGGGCGGGCCGATGTGAATCAGCGCGACCCGGTCGGAATAGGTGCGCATGAAGGCCGCCTCGCGCGCGCCCTTGTCGCTGTGGCCGATCACGGCGACGGCCTTGTCCGTCGCCTCGTAGCCGTCGCAGATCGGACAGATGCGGACCAGCGACCGCTGGACGGCGCGCTCGACGCCCTTCAGGTCGGGATGGCGGTCGACCACGCCGGTCGCCAGAAGGACGGCGCGGGCGCGCACCGACCGCCCGTCGATGCGGGCGACGAAACCCTGCCCCTCCTTGGCCAGTTCCGCAACGCGACCGGCCGTGACGACGGCGCCGTATTCCCGGGCCTGTTCACGCATCCGCTTCAGGATATCGGCGCCCGAAATGCCCGCCGGAAAGCCGGGCATGTTGTGGCTGACGGGTATCCAGCTGGCGCGCGGCTCTCCGCCGTCCACGACCAGGGTGTCGCGCCTGAAACGGCCCAAATAGGTCGCCGCCGTCAGGCCGGCCGGACCTGCCCCGATCACCAGGACCTCGGGGTCGGTCATCGGGTGCGCCAGGCGACGGGCCAGAGGTCGGCGGGGACGCCGGCGCATTCGCCCATGACGCTCTCGCGGCTGAGGACGAAACGGTTTCCAGTCCAGGTCCAGGTCTGAAGCGCGCCGCAGTCGCCCAGGCCTCGTCCCTTGGCGAAGGCGGACAGGGTGCGGATCCTGGGATCATATTCGCCGTTGACGGTGCTGTTGTCCGGCCGTTCGGGGTCGGCGCCCGGCCCCGAGGTTCCCGCCAGGACGGCGGGGCGGGGATCGCTGCCGCCCGGTCCGGTCACATACCAGACATGGGTGACGTTGTAGGCCCCGGCCCCGCATGGCGCGGCCCACAGCTCGGTCCGGGCGTCCAGACGGGCCGACATGACCATGTCCCTGACGGCCGGCATGGACGATTGCTTCAGACAGTTTCCGACCTCGGTTCGCATGCGCAGGGCGGCCGGCAGGCTTTGGCCCGTATCTCCGAAGCCGGACTGATCGACCGCCGGCGCCGGCGTGACGACGGGCGGGGACGGCGCGACGGGCACGGCCGAGGCGGGGCGGCCGCCGCGGCGGATCAGGGCGGTCGGGGTGTTCAACCGGCCCTGCTTCTCGTCGACCCATAACAGGGCGGCGGCGGCGCCGTTCAAGGAGACGACTTGAGTCGAGGCGGCGCGAATGGTCATGGCTTTGCCCTGGATCATGGCGTCGATCAGCGGGCGGGGATCGCCTGCGGCCAAGCCGATGGGGGCCTCCGCCTCGGACGCGGCGTCCAACGTCGCCGGATAGCTGCGGCCGTCGATCACCAAGGCGACGGTTTTCGCCGCGCCCGCCTCGGCGTCGGGCCAGTAACCGAAGCGGATGTCGGGCTGCGCCTCTGGTCCCGCCGCCAGTGCGATCCGCACCCAGCCGGCCGCGAACTCGGGCGCGAAACCGAACGCCCAGCAGGTTCCGTCGTTGCCGCAGGTCGCGCTCCAGTCCCGGAACTGGCGCGTCTCGGCGCGGGTCCGAAGCACGGGCGGGGGTTCGGCCGGAGCCGCCCCGGACGGCGCGGCAGGCGCGGAAGGGGCGGGCGAGCTGGCGGCCTGTCGATCGCCGCAGGCGCTCAGGGCCAGCGCAGACGCGGCCAGGACGGACGCTGGCGAAGCGGGGCCAAGGCGGAAGGCGGCCGTCATGTTTTCCTCAACGCCGAAGGCTTGTGGGCGGCGCGGGCGCCGGTCCTGTCGCTCTCGACGACATATTCGGGATTGTCGACGGAGGCGGCGACCCTGTGGCCCTCGATACGGGTTTCGGAGACGACCTTCCTGATCACCCGGCCGGTCGTCGCGCCCTGGCTGTGGTCCCATCCGACGCGGTCGCCCGCCTTGAAACGCTTTTCCGCCATCGCGGTCCCCTCCAAGCCTTCGTGTTCAGCGATCAGACGCCGCATCAGTTCCGCATCCACCACTGGCGGGGCCTCGCAGAAGGCCAGGATCCATCGCTCCACCAGCGCCCGCTCCTCATCCGTCATCCTGTCGTCCGTCGCCATTGATCGGACCGACACAAACCCTGGCGGCCGGAACAGTTCAGACGCCGGCCCGAGGCCTTTTCCGGGCAGGGTTAACGGAGGCCGGGGTTTGCGCCGGCGCGCCGCCCCGCTATACCGCCGCCACGATATTCCTTCCCTCAGTCACAGGCGGACCGCACGCATGGCCAAGATCAAGGTCGAAAACCCCATCGTCGACATCGACGGCGACGAAATGACCCGCATCATCTGGCAGATGATCAAGGACAAGCTGGTCTTCCCGTTCCTGGATCTCGAGCTGGACTATTACGACCTGGGCATGGAGCACCGCGACGCCACCGACGACCAGGTGACGATCGACGCCGCCCACGCGATCCAGAAGCACGGCGTCGGCGTGAAGTGCGCCACCATCACCCCGGACGAGGCGCGGGTGAAGGAATTCGGCCTGAAGAAGATGTGGAAGTCGCCGAACGGCACCATCCGCAACATCCTCGGCGGCGTGGTCTTCCGCGAGCCGATTATCTGTTCGAACGTGCCGCGCCTGGTTCCGGGCTGGACCCAGCCCATCGTCGTCGGCCGTCACGCCTTCGGCGACCAGTACAAGGCCACCGACTTCCTGATGCCGGGCCCCGGCACCCTGACGATCAAGTTCGTCGGCGAGGACGGCGAAGTGATCGAGCACGAGGTCTACAAGGCCCCCGGCGCCGGCGTGGCCATGGCCATGTACAATCAGGACGCCTCGATCCGCGAGTTCGCCCACGCCAGCTTCGCCTATGGCCTGCAGCGCAACTACCCGGTCTATCTGTCGACCAAGAACACGATCCTGAAAGCCTATGACGGCCGCTTCAAGGACCTGTTCCAGGAAGTGTTCGACGAACACTACGCCGCCGAGTTCAAGGCGCGGGGCCTGACCTATGAGCACCGCCTGATCGACGACATGGTCGCGGCCGCGATGAAGTGGTCGGGCGGCTTCGTCTGGGCGTGCAAGAACTACGACGGCGACGTGCAGTCCGACGTGGTGGCGCAAGGATTCGGCTCGCTGGGCCTGATGACCTCGGTCCTGATGACGCCGGACGGCAAGGTGCTGGAAACCGAAGCCGCCCACGGCACCGTGACCCGTCACTATCGCCAGCATCAGAAGGGCGAGGCCACCTCGACCAACTCGATCGCCTCGATCTTCGCCTGGACGCGCGGCTTCAAGCACCGCGCCAAGCTGGACGGCAACGCCGCCCTGGACCAGTTCGCCGACACCCTGGAGAAGGTCGTCGTGGACACCGTCGAGGCCGGCTTCATGACCAAGGACCTGGCGCTGCTGGTCGGCGACCAACAGGGCTGGCTGACCACCGAGGGCTTCCTCGACAAGGTCGCCGAAAACCTGAAGGCCGCCCTGCCGGACGTTGGCTGAGGCGCGCGGAGCCCCTCCGCACAGCATTGCCGGCAGGACGCCCAAACGTCCTCAAGCGGCGCGAAGCGCGGTAGGATAAACAAGAATGAGCCCTGCCGGAGCGATCCGGCGGGGCTTTTCGTTGTGCGAAGGGCCGGGGCGTGCATGATCGGCGATAATGAAGGAGCGTTCGTGAAGCGGCTGTTCGGAAACCTGGTGCTGGCGGCGCTCGCCTTGGCGGTGCTGGCCTTCTTCGCCGCGCCGGCGGTGGGGTTTTTCGCCATCCGTTCGGCGGCCGAGGCGAACGATGTCGCCGGGCTTTCTCGGCTGATCGACTTCGGCACCGTGCGGCAGTCGCTGAGGCCGCAACTGGCCGGGCGGCCCGAGGCCCTGGCCCCGGCGCCCTCCTTCCTGGAAGACCCCATCGGCGCCTTCCGTCGCCAATTGGACCAGCAGAACCCGTTGCAGCGGCAGCCCGACGTGAACGCCTATCTGACGCCGGCGGCCCTGTCGGCCCTGCTGCGGGGCGAGGGACGATACGCCAACCAGCAGACGCAGGCCGCGGCGACGACGGGAACCGCAGCCCGCAAGCCCTGGCCGCGCCCGGCCTATTGGAGCGTCAACCGGGTGCGGATGGCGGTGGCCGACCAGGGCGGGTCGCGAACCCTGTTCACCTTCGAACGGCGAGGGCCGTTCGAATGGAAGCTGGTCCATATCGGCCTGCCCGGGGACACGTCGCCGTCCGCGCCGGCGGTTCGTCCGTGAGCCGCCGCGCCGTCCGTTTTTCGAAGGAGGGGTCATGACCCGCAAGATCGTCACCGGCGCCCTGATCGCCGCCGTCGTGGGTCTGGCGGTCGCCCTTTTCGTCTCGCCCTTCCTGACGGCGCAGGCAATCGTGCGGGCGGCGCGGGCCGGCGATGCGGCGGCGCTGGAGCGGCAGGTGGACTTTCCCGCCTTCCGCGCCAGCCTGAAGAGCGAGCTGAACGCGCGGGCGGGGCTGGAAATCCGTGATCGGGCCAAGGGCGACCGGGGACTGGCGGCGCTGGGGATGCTGCTGGCGCCGTCGCTGGTCGAAGGCGCGGTCGACAACTTCGTCACGCCCCAGGGCGTCGCCGCCTTGGTCCGTTCGGGCGAGACGCCGCAGCCCGAACGCCCCGTGCCCGCCGACGACACCCCGGCGGCGCCCAAGGACAAGGTGCGCCAGTCCTGGGCCTATCGCGGACTGAACCGCTTCGCCGTGACCGTGACGCGCGATGACAAGCCCGATGACGAACTGGTTCTAATCCTGGAACGTCGAGGACCGTTCAACTGGAAACTCGCCGGCGTGGACCTGACGCCCGATCCGATGATGTAGGGCCGCGAAACCGCACTGCAACTTCGAAGACAGTGCGATGTGCAAGAAGCGCAACCGACTAAAAGTCGGGTGCGTCTCGCGCGACCCGACCTGCCGACCGGCCCTCATCCGACCCTTCTTCCTGCGGAAGAAAGGTCGGACATGTCAGCCGTTCAGAGCCGCTCGTACGGCGGCCAGACCGTCCTCGGCCCTGGAGCCGTCCGGGGCGCCGCCCTGGGCGAAGTCGGGCTTGCCGCCCGCGCCCTGGCCGCCCATGGCCAGGACGGCGGCGCGGGCCAGGTCGGCGGCGTTGACCGAGGCGGTCAGGTCCGAGGTCACGGCCACGGTGACGGCGGCCTTGCCCTCGATCACGCCGATCAGGGCGACGACGCCCGAACCGACCTGTTTCCTGAAGTCCTCGGCCACGCCGCGCAGCCCCTTGCCGTCCACGCCGTCCAGGACACGGGCGATCAGCTTGACGCCGTTGATCTCTTCCGGCGCCGAAGACGCGCCCGAGCCGCCGCCCAGGGCCAGCTGCTTCTTCAGCTCGGCGACTTGTTTCTCCAGCGTCTTGACCGAGCCTTGCAGAGCCTCGACCCGGGCCGGAACGTCGGTCGGCTGGATCTTGAAGTCGCGGGCCAGATTGCGGGCGACCTTGGCCTGGGCTTCCAGATAGAGGCGGGCGGCCTCGCCGGTCAGAGCCTCGATGCGACGGACGCCGGCGGCGACGCCGGTTTCCTGGATCACCTTGAACAGGCCGATATCGCCGGTGCGGGCGACGTGGGTGCCGCCGCACAGCTCGACCGAATAGGGGGCGTTGCCAAGAGCCGCTTCTGGGACCAGCGAACGGCCGAGCGTCAGGACGCGGACCTCGTCGCCGTATTTCTCGCCGAACAGGGCGATGGCGCCGGCCTCGATGGCGTCGGCGGGGGTCATCAGCTTGGTCTCGGCCGGGACGTTCTGGCGGATCACGGCGTTGACCTCGGCCTCGATGGCGGCCAGCTCGTCCTCGGTGACGGGAGCCGAATAGCTGAAGTCGAAGCGGGCCCGTTCGGAATCCACCAGTTGGCCCTTCTGGGCGACCTGCGGGCCCAGGACGTTCTTCAGCGCCGTGTGCAGCAGGTGGGCGGCCGAGTGGTTGGCGCGGGTCGTAGCGCGCTTGTCGGCGTTGACCAACTGGGCGACGCGGGCGCCGATCTCGAGCTTGCCGGCCGTGATCTGGACCGACAGGACATGCAAATCGCCGGCGTGTTTCTTGACGTCCAGCACCTCAGCTTCACCGCCCGGCCATTCCAGGGTTCCCTGATCGCCGGTCTGGCCGCCGCTCTCGGCGTAGAAAGGGGTCGTGTCGAACAGGACCTCGACGATGTCCCCGGCCTCGGCCGTCTCGACGGGCGCGCCGCCATTCATGATAGCCAGGACCTCGCCCGAACCCTCGACCGCGTCGTAGCCGGTGAAGACGGTCGGTCCCATCCGGTCGCGCACGGCCAGCCATTCGCCGGCGTTGGCGGTCTGGCCCGAGCCCTTCCAGTTCTCGCGCGAACGCTGGCGCTGTTCGGCCATGGCGGCGTCGAAGCCGTCGACATTGACCGAGAAGCCGCGACGGCGGGCCTCGTCCTGGGTCAGGTCCAGCGGGAAGCCGTAGGTGTCGGACAGGGTGAAGGCCGTCTGGCCGTCCAGCATGTCGCCGGGACGGAAGCCCTGAACCGCCGTATCGAACAGGGCCATGCCGCGGCCGAGCGTGGTGCGGAAGCGGATTTCTTCCTGCTTCAGCGTGTCCTCGATGAAGGGCTGGGCGCGGGCCAGTTCCGGATAGGCGTCGCCCATTTGGGCGACCAGGGTCGGGACCAGACGGTGCATCAGGGGGTCCGAAGCGCCCAACAGGTGGGCGTGGCGCATGGCCCGGCGCATGATGCGCCGCAGCACATAGCCCCGACCCTCGTTCGAGGGCGTCACGCCGTCGGCGATCAGGAAGGACGAAGACCGCAGGTGATCGGCGATGACCCGGTGGCTGGCGGCCTGATCGCCGTCCGACTTGGTCGAGGTGGCGTCTTCGGACGCCGCGATCAGGGTCTTGAACAGGTCGGTTTCGAAGACCGAATGCACGCCTTGAAGCACGGTGGTCATCCGCTCCAGCCCCATGCCGGTGTCGACGCTGGGCTTGGGAAGGTTGCGAACGATCTGATCGTTCTCCTTCTCATACTGCATGAAGACGTTGTTCCAGATCTCCACGTAGCGGTCGCCGTCTTCGTCCGGGCTGCCGGGAGGGCCGCCGGGGATCTTGTCGCCGTGGTCCCAGAAGATTTCGGTGCAGGGGCCGCAGGGGCCGCTGTCGCCCATGGCCCAGAAGTTGTCGGCGCCGGCGATGCGGATGATCTTGTCGTCGGAAAAGCCCGTGACCTTCTTCCAGATGGCGGCGGCCTCGTCGTCATCGATATAGACGGTGACGAGCAGGCGTTTGGGGTCCAGGCCGAAGTCCCGCGTGACCAGCGTCCACGCCCGGTCGATGGCGTGTTCCTTGAAATAGTCGCCGAAGGAGAAGTTCCCCAGCATTTCGAAGAAGGTCAGGTGGCGGGCGGTGTAGCCGACATTGTCCAGGTCGTTGTGCTTGCCCCCGGCGCGGACGCATTTCTGCGAGGAGGTGGCGCGCGGATAGGGCGGCTTGGCGGCGCCGGTGAAATAGTCCTTGAACGGCACCATGCCGGCGTTGACGAAAAGCAGGGACGGATCATTCTGAGGCACCAGCGGGGCCGAGTGCACCTTCTCGTGACCATCGGCCGCGAAGAAGTCGAGGTAGGTGGCGCGGATCTCGTTCAGGCTGGGCATTCGGCGTGTCTTCGGCTAGGCGGTCGCTAGGAACCGGCGTCATATAGGGTTTTGGCGGGAAGCGCATCACCTGCGCGGGATGGGGGTTTGGGCGCCACAAGATCCTCCCCCAAGAAGCGCAGCGGAAAGGGGGAGGGGGAGGATGACTTCACACCCTCGGCGGCGGACCGAACTTGCCGGACTGGTAGTCCTGGATCGCCTGGATGATCTCGTCGCGGGTGTTCATGACGAAGGGGCCGTGGCTGAAGACCGGCTCGCCGATGGGTTCGGCGTGGCCGAGCAGGACGACGGCGTCGGTGGTGGCCGTGATCTGGACCGCGTCGCCGTCGGACAGGCCGGCGAGGTTCCATTGCGGCACAGTGGTCCCGGCGACCGCGATCTCGCCCTTGACGACATACAGGAAGACGTTGCGGCCGGGGGCGACTGGGGTCTCGAACGTCGCGCCGGCGGGCAGGCGGACGATGGCCAGATGGACGTCGATCAGGGACTGGATCGGCGCCTTGACCCCCAGCCAGTCGCCAGAGACCGGCTCCACCGTGACGCCGTCGGCGGTGGTGAAGGTCGGGATGTCGGCCTTCTGCAGGCCGATGTAGTTGGGCCGGGTCATCTTCAACCGAGACGGCAGATTGACCCACAGCTGCAGGATCTCGATCGGCCCGCCGTCACGCTTGAAATCGACCGGCGATAGTTCGGCGTGGATCAGGCCCGAGCCGGCGGTCATCCACTGGACGCCGCCCGCCTCGATGACGCTCTCGCCGCCGCCGGAATCGTTGTGGGCAAGTTCGCCCTCCAGGATGAAGGTGACGGTCTCGAATCCCCGGTGCGGATGGGGACCGAAGGGCAGGCCGGCGTTGCCCGGCGCATAGGTCTGGGGCCCGTGATGGTTCAGGAACAGGAAGGGATCGATCTGGTCCAGACCGGGACCCGGCACGGGTCGGCGCGTGATCAGGTCGCCGATGTCGTCGCGATGGGCGGGATGCAGACGAAGGACGGGACGGGGCGTGATCTCGGTCATTCGTCACATATAGGGTGGCGGATACGCGCTGACCAGTTCAGGCCGCCGCCTGGTCAGCCGGGACGCGAGACCGCGACCGGGCGGGCGCGGCCGTTCTGGACCAGCTCGCCGCTCCAGCCCTGAGCGGCCGCGCGAAGGTGCAGTTCGCCGCCCGCCAGGGGCAGGACCGTGGTCGCGCCCACGACAGCGGCTGGACCTGCGGGGCCGCCCGGGACCGGGGCCGCCCGCTCGTCCAGCCGGCGCCAGGCGCCCTCGACGTGCCGCCCCTCGCCCCGGTCTGTCAGGGCCAGGGAGAGAAGCGGCCGGCCATCCGGCGCCGCGACGCGCCAGCGACCGTCCAGCGGTCCGGCGCGGCGGTCGGCGTCGATCTCGGCCTGGGCCACGCCCTGGTCGTAGGCGGCCTCGCCGTCGCTGGGCGTGACTTCATAATCGCCGACATAGGCGTCGACGGCGACTGGCCGGATCAGGGGGCCGCGGCGCCGGTCGCCTCCGGCGTCGCCCTCGGCCTCTGCCTCTCGACCAAAGTCGGAGGGCGGCTCGAACGGACGGACCGTGGGGGCCTGATAGATCTCGGGCGTGGCGTCCAGGCCGGTCGCCTGAAGGGGAACCTGCAACCCTGCCTGGGGCATGGCCGCCAGGGACACGGCGGCGAGGAAAGCGAACAGGATCATGCGTCTAACCTGCCAAAACACACGCCGGCTCGCCTAGAGGTCGGACGTCTCCGCGCGAAAACGTGATTCGAATGCGGGGCGAGGGCGACAAGCGTAACAATCGCCCGATCTGACCCGCCGTGCGTTGACACCGGCCCCTCCGGGTCACAAAAGCCTTCGCAACCGCACACGGCGATTGAATTCATTCGCTTTTGAGAACCATTCGCATGACCCAGCCCAGCCCGAAGCCGGGTGGCGCAACAAACGACCGAACGGGTCGTTTCGTCACCCAACCGAACGGTCACGTCACTCCGCTTTCTCCGCACATGCAGGTCTGGCGCTGGCACGTGACCATGGCCGCCTCCATCCTGTTCCGCGCCACGATCATCGCCGCGACCGTGGGCGTTCTGTTCGTGGTCGGCTGGCTGGCCGCCCTGGCGTTCGGACCCGAGCGCTACGACGGCTTCCTGCGGCTGGCGGGATCGCCGCTGGGCCTGTTCGTCGGCTTCGGCCTGACGGCGGTGCTGTTCTCCTTCATCCTGAACGGCGCGCGTCACACCTATAACGACACCGGAAACGGCCTGACGGTGAAGTCGGCCAACATGCTGTCCAGCATCGCGGTCTGGGCGCCGGTCCCGCTGGCCGTGTTGTTCTGGATCGTCCTGTTCGCCGCCGGGAGGGTTTCGCTGTGAGCGGCGCCGCAAAGTTCAAGAACAACGTCAAGGTTTCCGAGCGTCACGGCGCGGGCGAATGGCTGACCGAGCGGGTGCTGCTGGTCGCGCTTCTGCCGTTGGGCCTCTGGGTCGCATCCACCGGCTTCACCCTGGCGGGGGCGGGCTATGACGCCGTCATGGCCTGGTTCGCCGATCCGTTGAACGCCGCCTTGATGGCGATCACGGCGGTGGTCTTCTTCGGCTACCTCAGCCTGTCCTGGAAGGTGATCCTGGAGGACTATGCGCCGAATGCGGGGACGCGCGGCCTGCTGGTCGCCCTGCTGAACCTCGTCTTCGTCGTGCTGGCCGCCGCCAGCGTCTTCTTCATCGTGCGGCTGGCGCTGGGCTCGGCGCCGCTGCCCGCCGGCTTCGGAGCCTGATTTACTGATGGCTGCATACGAACTGATCGATCACGAATACGACGTCGTCGTCGTCGGCGCCGGCGGATCCGGTCTGCGCGCCGCCCTCGGCGCCGCCCAACAGGGCCTGAAGGTCGCCTGCGTCACCAAGGTCTTCCCGACCCGCTCGCACACTGTGGCGGCGCAAGGCGGCATCTCCGCCTCGCTCGGCAATATGGGCGAGGACAGCTGGCAATGGCACATGTACGACACCGTCAAGGGGTCGGACTGGCTGGGCGACCAGGACTCGATCGAATATCTGGTCCGTAACGCGCCCAAGGCCGTCTACGAGCTGGAACACTGGGGCGTGCCCTTCTCGCGCACCGAGGAAGGTAAGATCTATCAGCGCGCCTTCGGCGGCATGACCCGCAACTTCGGCGAAGGCCCGGTGCAGCGCACCTGCGCCGCCGCCGACCGCACCGGCCACGCCATCCTGCACACCCTGTACGGCCAGTCGGTGCGCCGCGAGGTGAAGTTCTTCGTCGAATATTTCGCGCTGGACCTGATCATGCAGGACGGCGCCTGCACTGGCGTGACGGCCCTGCAACTGGACAACGGTCAGCTTCACCAGTTCCGCGCCAAGATGGTGGTTCTGGCGACCGGCGGATACGGCCGCGCCTATTTCAGCGCCACCTCGGCCCACACCTGCACCGGCGACGGCAACGCCATGGTGCTGCGCGCCGGCCTGCCGTTGCAGGACATGGAGTTCGTGCAGTTCCACCCGACCGGCATCTATGGCGCCGGCTGCCTGATCACCGAGGGCGCGCGCGGCGAGGGCGGTTATCTGACCAACTCGGAAGGCGAGCGGTTCATGGAGCGCTATGCGCCGACCGTGAAGGACCTGGCGCCGCGCGACATGGTCAGCCGCTCCATGACCATCGAGATCCGCGAAGGCCGCGGCGTGGGTCCGAAGAAGGACCACATCTTCCTGCACCTGGACCACCTGGATCCGAAGATCCTGCACCAGCGCCTGCCGGGCATTTCGGAAAGCGCCAAGATCTTCGCCGGCGTCGACGTGACCAAGGAGCCGATCCCGGTTCTGCCGACCGTCCACTACAATATGGGCGGCATACCGACCAACTATCACGGGGAAGTCCTGACCCTGCGCGACGGCAACCCCGACAGCGTGGTTCCCGGCTTGATGGCCGTGGGCGAGGCGGCCTGCGTCTCGGTGCACGGCGCCAACCGCCTGGGCTCCAACTCCCTGACCGATCTGGTGGTGTTCGGCCGCGCCGTCGGTCTGCGCTGCGGCGAGGTGGTGGACAAGGCCTCGGCCGTGCCGTCGGCCTCCAAGGCCCAGACCGACGCCCACCTGGCGCGTCTGGATCGCTTCCGCTACGCCGACGGCTCGACCCCGACCGCCGAACTGCGCCTGTCGATGCAGCAGGCGATGCAGGCCGATGCGGCGGTGTTCCGCACCGGCAAGACGCTGGAGGAAGGCGTCCGGAAGCTGCGCGCCATCGACGCGGCTGGCGCCGACATCAAGACGACGGATCGCGGCCTGATCTGGAACACGGACCTGATGGAGACCCTGGAGTACGACAATCTGATCGCCCAGGCCCTTGTCACCATCGAGGGCGGGTTGAACCGCACGGAGTCGCGCGGCGCTCACGCTCGCGAGGATTATCCGAACCGCGACGACGTCAACTGGATGAAGCACACCCTGGCGTGGAAGCGTCCGGGCGAAGGGGTCCAGATCGACTACCGTCCCGTCCACAACTACACCATGTCGGACGACATCGCCTATATCGAGCCGAAGGCGCGGGTTTACTAAGATGGTCCAGCTCACTCTCCCCAAGGGCTCCAAGCCGACGACAGGCAAGGTCCACAAGGCCGCGCCGGGTTCGAAGGACGTCAAGACCTACAAGGTCTATCGCTACGATCCCGAGGTCGACGCCGATCCGCGCTGGGACGTCTATGAGGTGCCAGCCGGCGACCACGGCCCGATGCTGCTGGACGCCCTGATCCACATCAAGAACACCATCGACCCGACCCTGTCGTTCCGACGGTCGTGCCGCGAGGGCATCTGCGGCTCCTGCTCGATGAACATCGACGGGCGCAACACCCTGGCCTGCACCAAGGGCTGGGACGAGTGCCAGTCGTCCAACATCACCATCGCCCCCCTGCCCCACCAGCCGGTGGTCAAGGATCTGGTGACGGACCTGAGCCTGTTCTACGCCCAGTACGACTCGATCCAGCCGTATCTGCAGTCCGACGAGCCGGATCCCGAGAAGGAACGTCTGCAGACCCCGGCCGAGCGCGAGAAGCTGGACGGCCTGTACGAGTGCATCCTGTGCGCCTGCTGCTCGACCTCCTGCCCCAGCTACTGGTGGAACCAGGAAGAGTATCTCGGCCCGGCGGCGCTGCTGCAATCCTATCGCTGGATTTCCGACAGCCGCGACGATGCGACCCAGAAGCGTCTGGACGACCTGGAAGACCCGTTCAAACTGTATCGCTGCCACACGATCATGAACTGCGCCCAGGTCTGCCCCAAGGGTCTGAACCCGGCCAAGGCCATCGCCGAGACCAAGAAGCTGATGGTCGCCCCCAGCCGCAAGAAGGCGGCCTGATCGTTCGGACGCCGGAGGCTTTGTCTCCGGCGATCCCCCGGCTTAGGAGCGGCCCATGGCCAGCATCACCTATATCGAACATGACGGGACCGAACACGTCGTGGACGTGAAGCCGGGGCTTTCCGTCATGGAAGGCGCGATCCGCAACAATGTGCCGGGCATCGACGCGGACTGCGGCGGCGCCGGCGCCTGCGCCACCTGCCACGTCTATGTCGACGAGGCCTGGCGGGAGGCGACGGGCAAGCCCAGCGCCATGGAGGAATCCATGTTGGACTTCGCCGAGGAGGTGGAGCCGAACAGCCGGCTGTCGTGCCAGATCCGGGTTTCGGACGCCCTGGACGGCCTGGTCGTGCGCCTGCCGGAAAACCAGCACTGAGATGACGGGGGCCGCCCTGGTCGATGCGATCGGCGGCTGGGTCGACCAGAGGATCGGGGGAACGGCCCTCGAGGACTTGCCGCCCATCATCGGCGTGTCGGGCGCGCAAGGATCGGGCAAATCGACCTTGGCGCGCGACCTGG
Organism: Brevundimonas sp. D3-1P; assembly: GCF_055809335.1. Classification (NCBI taxonomy): domain Bacteria; kingdom Pseudomonadati; phylum Pseudomonadota; class Alphaproteobacteria; order Caulobacterales; family Caulobacteraceae; genus Brevundimonas; species Brevundimonas sp. D3-1P. The sequence goes on along the minus strand of NZ_CM147908.1, from coordinate 2,407,768 downwards.
CCGAACGGTTTGGGGCCGCCGTCCTGTCGCTGGACGATGTCTATCTGACCAGGGCCGAGCGGGCGACGATGGCGCGCCAGGTCCACCCCCTGTTCGTCACGCGCGGTCCGCCGGGCACGCACGATCTGGACCTGCTGCACCGGGTTCTGGATCGTTTGAGGATGGCCGGACCGGGCGACACGACCCCCCTGCCCCGTTTCGACAAGCTGGCGGACGACCGCGCCGATGTCTCGACATGGCCGGTGATCGAGGGGCGCCCCCGCGCCATCGTGCTGGAAGGCTGGTGCCTGGGCGCCGCGCCTCAGACCCAGGCCGCATTGACCGCGCCCGTCAATGCGCTGGAGCGGCGGGAGGACGCCCAAGGCGTTTGGCGTCGCGCCATCAACGCCGCCCTGGCCGAGGACTATGTCGGCGTGACCCGGCGGCTGGACGCGCTGATTTTCCTTCAGGCGCCCGGGTTCGATGTGGTTCTGGACTGGCGCGGTCAACAGGAGGCGGCGCTGACGGGCGTCGCCCTGTCGTCAGAGCGGCGCGACCGGCTGGCGCGGTTCATCCAGCATTACGAGCGATTGACCCGCCATATGCTGGCGGGCGGGATCGCGCCGGACCTGACCGTGGACCTGGATGCGGATCGCCGGATCGTTGCGATGCGTCCGGGCGTTGAGACCGGATGAGCCTGTTCAAACCCAGGACCGCGCCCGGCGACGACCGGCGCGCCCAGCCCCGGCGTCCGCGCAATGCGCGGGGCGTCGTCTGCGGCGCCGACGTGGAGACCGCCTGTCTGATCGTAGACCTGTCGGACGCAGGGATGCGGGTGCGGCTGGATCGCGCCGCCGCCCTGCCGCGCGAGGTGGTGGTGGTCGATGTCGCCGAGGCGGTGGCCTATCCGGCATCGGTCGTCTGGCAGCGGGGGCAGGAGGCGGGACTGCGCCAGACCGGCGCCAAGTCCCTGCGCGGCCTTGCCCCGGCGCGCCTGGTCCCGGCCCGCGACGCCTGGCTGAGGGCCGGCGGGCGCTGAATCTGGTCCTTAAGGCCTAGGCGCCGAGACCGGCAGGCATGGATCCGGCGTTGATGGCGATGCGCCCGACCAGGCCCTTGACGATCAGGTCCAGGGCCGAACCCTCGCGATAGTCGGCGGCCGCGACGAAGTTGACCCGGTCCTCCGAGATCAGGGAATAGACCTTCTTCTGGTCCTTCTCGTTCGAGCGCGGATCATAGACGGCGATGGAGAAGCCGCCCTTGGTGTGCATCATCTTCATGGTCGGCACGTCGGTGTCGCCGTCGCCGATGAAGATCATCCGATCGAAAGGCACCGGGCGTTCGTCGTCGGGAATGAAGTGGTTGATCCGCTCGTGCTCCCAGTGGTTCTTCACCCCTTTGTTGATGCGGAACAGATACTGGGTCTTGGTGGTGTAGTTGACGCCCACCGCCGGCCAGGCCGCCTGGCCCTTGTCGTCATAGACGTAGTGGGAGGCGAAGACGTGGGTCAGGGCGGGGCGGATCGGCGTGCCGTCGATCATCTCCTCCAGGCCGGCGGATATGATGTAGTGCTCGATCTCCAGCCCGTATCGGGCGCCGAAGGCGTTTATGCGGTCGAACCAGCTGAGGTCCTTCAGCCCCTCGAACAGGGCGACCGCGCGGCCATGATCGCGCAGGGTCTCGCGCGTGACCGCCGCGCCATTCTGGCGCGCATGATGCAGCATCAGTTGCATGTACATCAGTATGCCGTCGCCATCGGCCTGTTTGGTCAAGGCTTCCGCCTCGCTCCAGAAGGCGCCGATATCCACGCCCACCGAGGGGATGAAGCTGACCTCCTGCATGTTCCCGCGGGCCAGGGTGCCGTCGAAATCATAGATCAGGGCGGTTTTCAGCGGGGCTTTGGGAGCCTTGTCGGGCATGGGCGGGATCCGGTGCGTCAGCGAACCCGCCCTCTATATCAGCCGGCCGCCCCCGTCGATTGGCGCCGCTGGCCGAAGGTGGGGGCCGAGGTCTTCTGCTCGTCCCAATAGGCAGCGCCGGTGGTCGGCTTGAACATGGTGCGCGGCGTGCCGTTTCTGGCCACCACGGCGAAGGTGTTGGTCGAAGCCTGATAGATCAGGGTGTCGCCGTTCGGCCGCTTGACCGTTTCGGCGTCGCGCGGCGGCTTGGCGGCGAAGGCCGTGACCTTGGCCAGATAGTCCTCGGGCGAGCGGGCGCCGAAGTCGGCGCCATTGCGGTCGTAGAGACGAGTGATCTTGGCGTCGACCGTCTCGCGCCTATTGGCGGTCAGGACAGGCTTTGCCTCGGGCGCGGTCGTCGTGATCTCGGCCGTATCGCCGGTTTGCGCCAAGGCCAGGGGCTGGGCATCGCCCGCGCGGTCGCGCGTCTCGACTGCCGAGGATCGGTCGCAACCGCCCAAGGCCAAGCCCACCCACAGCAACAGCGCCGCGGCCTTCTCCATCCTGTTCATCGCCAGACCCCTCCAATGCCCGTATGGCGCGACGAAAGCACAACTTGATTGTTCGCGCAATGTTCCTACGCAGCGTCTCGACGGCGTCATGCGGGATCGCTAGATCATGAGCCATGGACAGCCGCCCCCTCACCCATCGCAAGATCCTGCTGATCGTCGGCGGCGGCGTCGCGGCCTACAAGGCGCTGGAGCTGGTGCGGCTGATCGCCAAAGCGGGCGGCGAAACGCGGGTGATCCTGACGGAATCCGGGGCCGAGTTCGTCACGCCCCTGTCGCTGGCGGCGTTGAGCGGCCATCTGGTGCGGTCGGGCCTGTTCCACCCCGACGACGAGACCAGCATGGGCCATATCGAGCTGTCGCGCTGGGCCGATCTGGTGGTCGTGGCGCCGGCGACGGCGGGATTGATCGCCAAGGCCGCGAACGGTCTAGCCGACGACCTGGCCTCGACGACCCTGATCGCCACCGACAAGCGGGTGCTGCTGGCGCCGGCGATGAATGTGCGGATGTGGGAGCATCCGGCGGTCCAGGCCAATATGGAGCGTCTGAAGGCCTTTCCGGGCTTTCACGGCGTCGCGGTGGTGGGGCCGGACGACGGCGAGATGGCCTGCGGAGAATATGGGCCGGGTCGGATGGCGGAACCCGCCGCGATCCTGGAGGCCATCGAGGGCCTGCTGGCTGGCGCAGCCGGACGACCGCTCAAGGGACGCAAGGCCGTGGTCACCGCCGGTCCGACGTTCGAGCCGATCGACCCGGTGCGGGGCCTGACCAATCGCTCCAGCGGCAAGCAGGGCTACGCCATCGCGGCGGCCCTGGCCGAGTTGGGTGCGGAGGTGACGCTGGTGTCGGGGCCGACCGCGCTGGCGGCGCCCACCGGCGTGACGCGCATCAATGTGGAGAGCGCGCTGGAGATGCAGGCGGCGACGCAGGGCGCCCTTCCCGCCGACATCGCCGTCCTGTCGGCCGCCGTCGCCGACTGGCGCGTGGACACCATCGCCGGGGGCAAGATCAAGAAGGGACCGGGCGGTCCGCCGACCCTGGCCCTGATCGAGAACCCCGACATCCTGGCCGGCGTCGCCGCGCCCGGCCCGAACCGCCCGGCCCTGGTCATCGGCTTCGCCGCCGAGACGACGGATCTGGAGGCCAATGCCCGCGCCAAGCTGTCGCGAAAGGGCTGCGACTGGATCCTGGGCAACGACGTGTCCGACGACGTATTCGGCTCGGACGGCAACGCCGTGCTGCTGGTCACGGCCGACAGGACCGAGACCTGGCCGCGCCAGTCCAAGACCGCCATCGCCCGGGCCGTCGCCGCCCGCATCGCCGATCAGTTCAAGGACGCGGAATGACCGAAACCCAGATCCAGATCCTGCGTCTGCCCCATGCCGAGGGCCTGCCCCTGCCGACCTATGAGACGGCGGGATCGGCGGGCATGGACCTGCGAGCGGCGGTGCCCGAGGACCAGCCCATCGTCCTGGCCCCGGGCCAGCGCGTCCTGGCGCCCACGGGCCTGAAGATCGCCCTGCCGCCGGGTTACGAGGCCCAGGTACGGGCGCGCTCGGGCCTGGCGCTGAAACACGGGATCGTCTGCCCCAATGCGCCGGGCACCATCGACAGCGACTATCGCGGCGAATGCGGCGTGATCCTGGCCAATATCGGCGCCGAGCCTTTCGTCATCCGCCGGGGCGAACGCATCGCCCAGCTGGTGATCGCCCGGCACGAACGCGCGGACTGGATCGAGGTGGAGACGCTGGACGAAACGGCGCGCGGGACCGGCGGCTTCGGTTCGACGGGGCGGTAATCCTAAACCGGCGGCGCGGTCGGCTGGATCAGGCTGTCCTTGCGACGAACGTGTTCGCGCCAGGCGGTGTAGAGGCCGCTGGAGGCGATCAGGGCGGCGCCGGCCAGGATGCCGAAAGTCGGGGTCGTGGACATGAGCCACCAGCCGAAGACGAGGGCGCCGACGATCTGGAGATAGTCGAAGGGCGCGACCACGGCGACCGGCGCCTTCTGCAGCGAGGCGGTCATGAACAACTGGGCCAGGCCGCCGGCGATTCCCGATCCAACCAACAGGGCCAAGGTCTGAGGCGAACGCCAATGGCCGACGAAAGGCAGCAGGATCGCCCCCACGGCCGAAGAGCCGACGAAGAACCAGAAGACGATTGCGGCGACATGCTCGGTGTCGCGCAATTGGCGCAGGGTGATGGTCACGCCCGCCGTAAGCAGGGCCGCGACCAGGCCGAAGGCGATCCCCTCCAATGGCAAGGCGTGGGCCGCCCCCAGGGCGCCGGGCACAGGCCGCATGACCAAGACCACGCCGACGAAACCCACGGCGACGGCGGCCCAGCGGCGCGGCCCGACCGCTTCCTTCAGGATAAAGAAGGACAGCAGGGTGGCGAAGATCGGAGCGGTGAAGCTGAGGGTCGTGGCGTCGGCCAGCGGCAGCAGGGTCAGGGCCTGGAAAACGCACAGGATGGAAGCGATGCCCAGGGCGCTGCGGCCGACATGGGCCAGGGGACGGCGCGTGGTCAGACCCGCAAGGCCGCCCGGCTGGGTCAGAACCCAGGCCAGCACCACCGGCAGGCCGAAGAAGGCGCGGTAGAACAGCATCTCGGGCGCGACGACGCCGTCCAGCGACGCCAGTTTCAGCACCGCCGCCATGACCGAAAAACAACCCGCCGCCGCGATGCGCAGGGCGATGCCGCCGGCGATGTCGTCGCCGCGTCCCCCCGTCGCCTGCACGTCCTTGGACATCCGCGCCTCTCGCCGCAGCCGAGACGCCCAAGGCCCCGGCCGCAGGACCTGCGACCCTTTAGGCCTGCCCCATTTCGACCGGCTGCTGGGCGATCTGCTGCTGGCGGGCGATATAGATGGCGGCGAAGTCGATGGGGTCCAGCTGGAACGGCGGATAGAAACCGCCGTCGGACGTGGCGCCCGAAATGATCTCGCGCGCGAAGGGGAACAGATAACGCGGGCATTCGATCAGCAGCAGCGGCTCGATGTCCTGTTCCTGCACATTGGCCAGCTGGAACAGACCGCCATAGACCAGTTCCACATGGAACACGGGCTGGTTCTCGTGGGTCGCCTTGATCGACAGCTTCAGGTCCAGCTCGAACAGGCCGTCCGGCCGGCCCTGGGCTGCCATTTCGACGCCCAGGTCGATGGCCGGCTTGCCGTCGATGCGCAGGGATTCCGGCGCACGCGGGTTCTCGAACGAGAAGTCGCGGACATACTGGGCCAGGATGCGGAAACCGGGGCCGGCGGGCTGACCCTGCGGAGCGTCGCCTTGCTGGGGCTGTTCGGCGGGAGGAGCGGCGTCGGTCATGAGGCGGTCTTCTGAGCGATTTGAGGCCGATGAGGCCATTATGAGGCGCCGCGACTACCATGCCGGGACGCTTGGCCGCAATGTCGAGCGCGCGATTGGGGGCGCGGTTCGCCTTGCCTCGCCCTATATGACACCCTAATCACGCCAGACAGCCGTTTGGCGCGCCCGTCGCTACAGGAATCCCGCCTTGAACCTGCCGGTCCAGTTCCAGATCGTCGTCTTCGCCGTGATCGCGGCCATCGTCCTGTTCCAGCTTTACAATGTGCTGGGCAAGCGGGTGGGACGCCAGCCGCAGGAAGACGCCAAGGCGGTCGTGCCCAGCCCTGCGGCGAACGACAGGCCTGCGGCGCCCGCCATCGACCCGGCCACCCTAGCCTCGATCGCCTCGCTGAAGGCGCGCGATCCGGCCTTCGATCCGGCTCGGTTCCTGGACGGGGCGCGCCAGGCCTATGAGACCATCGTACGGGGCTACGCCGCCGGCGACCGGGCGGCGCTGAAACCCTTGCTGAAGCCCAATGTCATGGCCTCGTTCGAGGCCGGGATCGCGGCGCGCGAGACGCGCGGCGAGACGGAAACGGTGGAGTTCCTGTTCCCGCCGCGCGCCGATCTGGAAGGCGCCGTCGCCGAGGGCGACAAGGCCGTGGCCAAGGTGCGCTTCCTGGCCGAACTGCGCAGCCGCGTGACCAAGGCCTCGGGCGAGACGGCGGATTCCGAAACCGGCGAGCCGCTGGTCGAGGAGCGCCGCACGGCCGAGCACTGGACCTTCGAACGAACCCTGGGCGCGGCCGATCCCAACTGGGTTCTGGCGCGCGTCGAGCCGGCCAACGCCTGATGCGGGGCGTCAGCCGGCCGGCGTCGGGGGCGCTGGGCCTGGTCGCCCTGATGGTCCTGGCCGCCTGTTCGTCCGGTCCGACGCGGCCCCAAGGACAGACCCCGCCGGCCGGCGGGGTTCCGGGCGGCCCCATCCCCTATACGCCCTCGCCGACGCCGGGAGGGCCGCCGTCGACGCCGTCAGGCGCACTGAGCCCCGCCGTCCTGCCGGGCTGGAACGACGAGGACCACCTGGCCGCTTTCCGAGCCTATGTCGACGGATGCGACGCGGCGCGCGCCCCCGCCGCGCGCGCGGTCTGCGCACGGGCCAAGGCCATGGCGACGACCATGATCGTCACCCCGTCGGACGCCCGGGCCTTCTTCGAGGCCAGTTTCAGCGCCGCGCCCGCCGCGACGGCCGACGGACGGCCCGGACTGCTGACATCGTACTTCGCGCCGGAATATCCCGCGCGTCGACGGCCGGACGCCGAGTTCTCCGCCCCCGTCCTGCCCAAGCCCGCCGATCCGCGCGCGGCGGGCGACCGGACCTCTATCGAATACTCCGCCAGGCCCGACCAGGCCCTGGCGTGGATGCGGGCCGAGGATCTGTTCTTTCTGCAGATCCAGGGGTCGGGCTATCTGACCTTCGAGGACGGGACGCGGGAACGCGCCGCCTACGCCGCCGACAACGGCAGACCCTTCGTCGGCATCGCCCGCCCGATGGCCCAGCAGGGTCTGCTCGCCCAGAACGGCACGTCGGGCGACGCGATCCGGGCCTGGCTGGCGGACCATCGGGGCGATCAGGCGCAGGCCGTGATGGCGTTGAACCCCCGCTACATCTTCTTCCGCCTGGACCCGGACGATGACGGCCATCCGGCGGGGGCCGCGGGCGTGCCCCTGACCGAGCGGCGGGCCATCGCGGTCGATCCGGCGCACTGGCGTTACGGCGAATTGGTCTGGCTGGAGGCGGACGGCGGCGACCTGCGCGGGGCCAGCGCCAGCTATCGCGGCCTGGCGATGGCGCTGGACACCGGTTCGGCCATTCGCGGGCCGGTGCGGGCGGACCTCTACATGGGCCGGGGCGATGCGGCCGGCGCCGAGGCGGGGACCGTGCGTCATCCATTGCGCATGTGGCGGCTGGTCCCGAAGGGATAGACGCCCGCTCCACCGCCCAAGCCCTCAAGCCAGGTCTTCGATCTCTTCCTCGGTCAGCTCGCCCGGAACGATGGTGACGGGCAGTTTTCGGCCGCCGATCTGGGCGCCGTGCTTGATGATCGCCGAGACGAGCGGCCCAGGCCCGCGCGAGCCGGTTCCAGCCGCCAGGACCAGGATCTTGATGTCGGGATCGGCTGCGACGACCTTCTTGATGGCCCCTTGGGCGTCGCCGGTCTCGATCAAGAAGACCGGCGCCGCGCCCGAGCGGGCCATGGCCTCCTCGCCCAGACGATTCAGCAGGACCTCGGCCTCCTGGCGTTGCTGACGGGCGATCTCCTCGCGGGCGCCGGACCAGTGGGCGTCGCTGTCGGACGGCAGGACGCGCAGCATGACCACGCGCCCGCCCGTCGATCTGGCCCGGCGCGAGGCGAAGCGCAGGGCCGCGTCGAACTCGGGGCTGTCGTCGACGACGACGAGGAATTTTCTCGGCATTGCGGCCTCCCCAGCCTGATGTCGGACGAGAAGAGGCCGCCAGACGGCCGCCCCGTCAAGCGGCCTGAGCCTCGAGCCCGCCTCAGCCCCGCGTCGCGGCCGAAGCCAGGTCGCGGATGGTGGCGTTGGCGATGGTCAGTTTGGCGAAGGTCCAGCCCGAGCCGGACTGCTCGATCTCGTCCACCGAGGCGCGCACGCCCTCGACCGTCGCCTGTTTGGAGCCGATCCAGGCGTCGACGGCTGCCTCGGCCGCGTCCTCGCTGACACCGACGGACGGATCGGAGGCGCGGGCGACGGCGCGGGTCAGGGCGGCCTGTTCGTTCATCAGATCCTCGATCAGGCGACGCACGGCCAGACGATCGAAATGATCCGCAGACGGAATGGAGCCGGCGGCGGCGCGCAGCCGGTCGAAGTCGAAGGCGGCCCCGACCTGGTGATACAGGCGCGCCATGGCCCCGACCGGCCAGTTCGCCTCCTGCGCCAGGTCCCCGATATCGGAGGCGGCGACGAGGGGGCGCATGATGGCGATGCTGCGGGTCAGATCCTCGGGCGCACCGTGGTCGGCGAAGCGTTTGACGCGCGCATCTAGGCGTCCCTGTTCGAAGCGCGACAGGACCGGCGCGCCCTCGGCCTGCAAGGCGTCGGCGATCGGACGATAGCGGTCGATCAGGGCCTGAACCGACAGACCGCCCTTGGCGCGGCGGGCCAGCCAGAAGGTCTGACGACGCAGGACGACGGCGATCTCCTGATACAGGGCGATCTGCGCCTCGGCCGAGATCTTAAGGTCCAGGGCCGACACGGCGTCCCATGCTTCGTCCAGGCGGAAGACGCGGCGCGCAGCCTCGAAGGCGATGATCAGAGCGGTGGTGTCGCATTCCGCCGAACCGCGCAGGCGGTCGGGGAAGGTCGGGCCGCACATGTTGACGACTTCGTTGGCCATGACGGTGGCGATGATCTCGCGCCGCAGACGGTGGCTCTTCATCTCCGGTTCGAACCGGGCCAGGGCCTCGGGGAAGTAGCGGACCAGGATCTGTTCGAAGAAGGGATCCTCGGGCGCCTGCGAGGCGACGATGTCGTCTGACAGCTCCAGCTTGGCGTAGGCCATCAGGACGGCCAGCTCCGGCCGGGCCAGCGGGATGCCCGCCGTCATCAGCTCCTTGACGCGGGCGTCGTTGGGCAGGCCCTCGACCTTGCGGTCCAGCTTTCCACGCGCCGACAGGGCTTGCATGAACCGCTGCTGGGCGTCCAGGGCGCCGGGGCCTTCGGCCTGTTGCAGCGTCAGGGCCAGGGTCTGGTCGTAGTTGTGGGCCAGAACCTTCTGGCCCACCTCATCGGTCATGGAAGCCAGAAGCGGGGCGCGCTGGTCCGTCGGCAGGACGCCGTTGGTCACGGCCGAGCCGACCAGAATCTTGATGTTGACCTCGTGGTCGGACGTGTCGACCCCGGCGGAGTTGTCGATGGCGTCGGTGTTGATGCGGCCTCCGTTATGGGCGAAGGCGATGCGGCCCGCCTGGGTGAAGCCCAGGTTGGCGCCCTCGCCCACGACCTTGACGCGCAGTTCGTCGCCATTGATGCGCAGGGCGTCGGTGCCCTTGTCGCCGACCTGGGCGTCGGTCTCGGCGGCTGATTTCACATAGGTCCCGATCCCGCCCAGATAGAGCAGTTCGACCGGCGCTTTCAGGATGGCGCGGATCAGCCCGACGGGGTCCAGCACGTCGTCGGCGACGTCCAGCGCCGCCTTGATCTGGGGCGTCAGCTGGATCGCCTTGGCCGAGCGCGAGAAAACGCCGCCGCCCTCGGAGATCAAACGCTTGTCATAGTCCTGCCAGGACGAGCGCGGCAGGTCGAATAGACGCTTGCGCTCGGTCCAGCTGGTCGCATGATCCGGGTTCGGATCAATGAAGATGTCACGGTGATCGAAGGCGGCGACCAGGCGCGTCGCCCTGGACAGAAGGACGCCGTTGCCGAAGACGTCGCCGGACATGTCGCCGACGCCGACCATGGTGAAGGGCTGGGTCTGGATGTCCTTGCCCATTTCGCGGAAGTGGCGCTTGACCGCCTCCCACGCGCCGCGCGCGGTGATGCCCATGGCCTTGTGGTCATAGCCGATGGAGCCGCCCGACGCGAAGGCGTCGCCCAGCCAGAAGCCGTAGGCGGCCGAGACGCCATTGGCGATGTCGGAGAAGGTCGCCGTGCCCTTGTCGGCGGCCACGACCAGATAGGGGTCGTCGCCTTCCCAGGCGATGACATTGGCCGGATGGGTCACCGAACCGTCGGCGGCGATATTGTCGGTGATGTCCAGAAGGCCGGACAGGAAGGTGCGATAGGCGCGGATAGCCTCGCCCTGAATCGCCTCGCGGTCCGTGGTGCGGGGCAGCTGCTTGGGATAGAAGCCGCCCTTGGAGCCGACCGGCACGATGACCGCGTTCTTCACCTGCTGCGCCTTGACCAGGCCCAGGACCTCGGTGCGGAAGTCGTCGCGACGGTCCGACCAGCGCAGACCGCCGCGCGCGACCGGGCCGAAGCGCAGATGCACCCCCTCCACATGCGGCGCCCAGACGAAGATTTCGCGATAGGGTTTGGGCAGCGGCAGGTCGTCCAGCTCGCGCGAGGCGATCTTGATCGAAATGTGCGGCTTGTGCTGACCGTCGGCGTCCAGCTGGAAATAGTTGGTGCGCTTGATCGCCCCGATCAGGGCGGCGATGCGGCGCAGGGCCCGGTCGTGATCCAGGCTCTTCACGTCCTGCAGCAGGGTGACGATCTTGGCGTCCAGCTCGGCGACGGCCGGCGCGCGGGCATCGGCCGAACCACCTTCAGGGGCGAACTTGGCCTTGAACAGCGACAGCAGGGCGCGCGCCACGTCGGGGTATTCGCGCAGGGCCTCTTCCTGCACCGTCTGCGATGGGTCCAGGCCCGTCTGCTGGCGATAGTGGGCCAGGGTGCGGATCAAGGCGGCGTCGCGCCATTGCACGCCCAGTTCGATCACCAAGCGGTTGAAGCCGTCGCTTTCGTTGCGGCCGGTCCAGACGGCGGCGAAGGCCTCCTCGAACGGTCCCTTCACGTCGTTGAAGATCAGCGCCTCGCCGCGCGGATCCTCCATCAGGAATTCGTGGATGTGGATTTCGGCGTCGCCCAGCGGACGGATGGCGTTGCCGTATTCCTCCAGCGTCTTCAGGCCCATGGCCGCCAGGATCGGCAGGACGTCGGACAGGGGCACGGCCGAGCCGCGGCGATACAGTTTGAAGCGGAACTGCAGGCGGCTGTCGTCCGGGGTGCGGAAGGCGCGCACGGCGACCGGCTCCCCCTCCCCCGGCGCGCCGCTGTCGTTCAGCCGGGTCATGAACTGCAGATCGACCGCAGCCTCGTCCGCGTCGTAGCGGTCGCGATAGCCGGCGCCGAAGGCCCGCGCCCATTTGGCGCTGAGCGGTCCGACCGAGACCTCCTCCACGCCCGAACGTCGCAGCCCCGCCTCGAAGCGGTCGACCCAGCCGCGACCGGCCTCGGCGACATCGGCCTCCAACTGGACCGGATCGGGGATCGGATGGTCGCCCGGCTTGACGCCGATGATGTAGTGGACGCGCACCAGGGGCGCGTCGGACAGTTGCGGATACCAGGCGGAGATGCGACCGCCCCAGGCGCGCGCCACGATCTGGCCGATGCGTTCGCGCACCGCCGCGTCGAACTTCTCGCGCGGGATGAAGCACAGGACCGAGACGAAGCGGTCGAACGGATCCTGGCGCGAGAACAGGCGGATGCGCGGCCGATCGTACAGGTGCAGAATGCCCAGGGCGATGGACAGGAGTTCGTCCTCGCTGATCTGGAAAAGCTCGTCCCGGGGGTAGTTCTCCAGGATGTTCTTCAGGCGTTTCTCGTTGTGGCTGCCCGGCGCCTTGTCGGCGCGGGCCAGGGCGTTGGCCACCTTGCGGCGCACCAGCGGAACCTCGGTCGCCAGCTGATCGTAGGCTTCGAAGGTGAACAGGCCGACGAAGCGGGTCTCGCCCGTCGCCTTGCCGTCCGCGCCGTAACGCTTGACCCCGACGTAGTCCATGTAGGCGCGGCGGTGAACCCGAGATCGGGCGTTGGCCTTGGCCACCGTGACCGGCTCGGACAGGTCCAGCTGGCGGCGCATCTGGGCCGTCAGGACCGCGGGTTCGGAGGTGCGGCGCAGCACGGTGCGTTCGGGGTCGGCCAGTATGCCCAGGCCGTGGCCCGACTGAGCCAGCGGCGCCTCGGCCTCGTATTCTCCGGCGGCGTTCAGCGGATAGTCGTAGTCGCGCGCGCCCAAGAAGACGAAATGATCGCTCTTGAGCCATTTCAGGAAGGCGATGTTCTCGGCCAGGACCGCCGGATCGACTGCGGGCGGGGTCGCCTCCAGCCGCTGGACCGCCTGGCGCATCAGGGCGGTCATGGCCTCGTGGTCGGCGACGGCGGCGTGGACATCAGCCAGGCTCTGCGCCAGGCCCTCGCCCAAGGCGTCGCGCCGCTCCTGGGGCACGCCGTCGATGACCAGCATGATGATCGACAGGCGACGGCCGTCCAGATCCACCACTGGGTGGAACAGGGCGCGCACGGAGACGCCGGCCTCGGCCAGGGCGCCCATGACGCTGTCGACCAGGAAGGGGGCGTCGGCCTGGACGATGCGGACAAGGTCGTAATCCAACGCCTTGCCGTCCGCGCCCTGCAAGGGGCCGACGGTGATAGCCGGCGGCGCGGCGTCGTGCGGATAGGTCTTCGCCGCCGTCCAGGAGGCGGCCAGAAGGGCGGCCAGGTCCTCGCCGTCCAGTTCCGGGGTCTCGTCGGCGGCGTAGTCCTCGTACGCCTGGGTCAGATAGACCTTTTCCGCCGCGCCGGGCTCGGTTCCCACGAGCCGGGCGAAGGCCGCTTCCAGCGCAGCTTCCGTTATAGGCTGGACGGGTTGGCGCAGATCGGGGGCGGTCATGGACGAGCAATCTCGAACAACGCGGCGCGGCCGCTAGATGCGCGGCGCGACGTGGCGCCACGCCTGCTGACTAGGCCAGGTCCGGTCGCGCGGGAAGCCCCCCGCGACCGATCATTCTGGTGATCGACGATAAGCCTGGAATTATTGTGCAGCGCCACAAAGCAGAAAGCCGCCGGACTGGGGGAGTCCGGCGGCCTGCGCGAGCGGCGCCTGGAGGGGGAGGGGAGGGCGCCGGTCTCGCTTCGCTGCGGTTCGGAGGGGGTGTTCCGCAGCGTCGGAACGGGAGATGGGGAGGGCGCCGGCGGGTTCAAGAACCCGCGCAAACGAATTTTCGCGACATTTTGTCAGGCCGCCGCACCGGCATCGCCGGGGATCGGGGCGCGGACAACGGATTTCGATGCTAAGCGTTGAGGACTTCCAAAGGTGAAGCTGGAGCGCCAGGGTCGACATGCGTCGCTTTTTCATGGGTTCGGTCGTCGCGGCCGTGATCGGCCTGCTGCTCGCGGGCGGGGGTTACTGGGCCTATTGGAACTTCTATTCCCGGTTCCAGCCGGTCACGATCAGCCGCAATGCGGGCGAGGTGCAGCGATTGCTGGACGAGGCGTCGTGGGTCTCGGACGGCGGCGGGGGCCAGCCGCTCTATATCGTCACCTATCGCGACAGCGCCGCCAGCCATCGCTATCTGCGAGACGAGGTCGCCAAGCTGAAGGCGGCGGGGGTCGAGACCCGCTTCATCGTGTTCGCGCGCGCCGATGCGGAGGGAACGCCGCGATCAACGGCGGCCGAGCGGGCCACGGTCTCGGAACTGTGGCTGAGCCGCGACTGGCCGCTCTACCAACGCTGGATGGCGACGCCCGCGAACAGCTGGACGGCGGCCGGCCTGCCCCAGGCGGACAACGATCTGGCGCGGACCGCCGTGGTGGAGGCCGGGCGGCGGTTCGACGATCAGCTGGGACGGTTGCTGCGCGATGCCGGGGTGCGGATCAGCTATCCCCTGATCCTGTGGCGCGACCGGGACGGCTTCCTGAAGGCTTGCGGCTGCGCCGACAGCCGAGCCTGGGCCTTCATCCGCGACGATGTCGGGGCGCCGGACAGGCTGGGGGCCCCCCAAGAGGCGCTGTCGCCGTCCGAAGAAGAGCCAAGCGCGCCGGACGGGACGGCGGCCATGCCCTATCCTGATCTGCCGGCGATACCGCCGATCGAATCCCCGTCCGGCCCCGCCCCGCTGGGTCCGCAGGGCCAAGACCAGAGAAACTCGCGGCCCGCCGCGTCGTCCGCGCGTCCGCAGCCCCCTCGCCGGGCCGCACCGGCCGCCAGCCAGCAGGAAGACACGACCTTCTATTGATCAGAGGGCGGCCGAGGCGGCGATCAGACGTTCCACGTCCTCGGCGTCCTGATAAAGGCCGAAGCCGAAGCGGATGACATCGTCGCGAACATCGGCGACGACGCCTGCCTGCCTCAGCGCCGCGCGCCAGGCGGGGGCGTCGGGATGGCGCAGCGCCAGAAAGCGCGCCCGGGGCGCCTCGCCCTGCACCGGATTGAGCACCTCCGCCCGGGCCGGCGCGCCCGCCTCGCCAGACGCAAGCGCCGCCTGGAACCGGGCCGCCAAGCCGCGCGCATGGGCGGCGACGGCCGCAGTGTCCAGGCCCTGCTCGGCCAGCATCCGCCGCGCCGCATTGAACCGATAAAGCGCCGAACAGTCGAAGGTCGCGCCCCAGAAGCGGCCGCCGTCGCTGCGATACCGGACCCCGCCGGGCGGCCCGGACAGGTCGCCGAACTCTGCGAACCAGCCGGTGACGACAGGTCGGGGGCAGAAGTCGGGCGGAGCGTGCAGGAAACAGGCCCCCTCGCCCGCCATGGCGTATTTATAGCCGCCGGCGACGTAGAAGACCCGGTCGGCCACCGCCGACAGATCGGTCGGGGTCGCCATGAACCCGTGATAGCCGTCGATCAGGACCCACGGCCCTTCCGGCCGGGCCAGGGCGGCCAAGTCTTCCATACGGTCGAAGAGGCCGCCCGTGCGGAAGAAGACCTGGCTGACGACGATCCAGTCGTAACCCCCGCTCTTCGCCTCTTCGACGAAGCGATCCGCGAAGGAGTCGAAGGGCGCCAGGGGCACGCGCGTCACCGCCGCCGCGCCGACCTCTTCCCACCGATCCGCCTGACGCCGGAAAGAATGGAACTCTCCGTCGGTCGACAGGATGCGGGCCGGCGACCGCTCCAATCCCGAGAACAGGCGCAGCAGGAAATCATGGGTGTTGGAGGAAAAGACCAGGCTGTCTGGCGACGCCAGGTTCAGCTCGGCGGCGACATGGGCCTGAGCCTCGGGGATCACCTGGCCGAACACAAGGTCCCACTTGTGATCGGCGTGCCGATTGGCGTCGAGCCAGGCCTGCTGCTGGCCCTCGAAACCGGCGTCGGGCCACAGATGATGGCTATGCGCCGCGAAATGCAGCCGATCCGGCGCCGCCGCCAGGGCGCGGGAGAAGAGGGACTTGTAGGTCATCCCTCTTCCTTAGCCGTCGAACGAACGTCTCACCAAGCGCACAGGCGACAAGCCGCCGCGCACGGCGCGCCTCTCAAGCCAGAGCGCCATGGCAGTGTTTGAACTTGCGGCCGGAGCCGCAGGGGCAGGGGGCGTTGCGGCCGGTCATTTCCCAACCCGGCGGCAGGGCCTCGACCGGCAATTTGGAGCGGTCGTCGCCGATCAGGGCCTGTTCCGGGTTCTGAGCCGACGGATTCGTCATCTCGTTCTCGCCGGTGCCGGGGTTCAGGTGGATTTCCTGGAACTCGGGCAGTTCGGGCGGGGGCTGGAAGCGGAACTCCACGGTCATCAGCCAGCGGGTGACATTGTGGCGCAGATCGTAGAGCAGGCTTTCGAACAGGGAGAAGGCTTCGGTCTTGTACTCTTGCAACGGGTCGCGCTGGCCATAGCCGCGCAGGCCGATGACGCCGCGCAGATGGTCCAGGTGGACCAGATGCTCGCGCCACTGCATGTCGATCATCTGCAGCATGAACTGCTTTTCCAGACCGCGCGTCTGTTCGGCGCCGATCAGTTCCAGCCGTTCGGCGGCGCGGGCGTCGGCGGCGGCCAGCAGGCGTTCCTCGATCTCCTCGTTGGAGACGCCTTCCTCGGCGGCCCAGTCGTGCAGCGGCAGCTCCAGGCCCAGGGTCGTGCGGACCTTCTCGTCCAGGCCGTCGATGTCCCACTGTTCGGCATAGGCCTTGGGCGGCATATAGCGTTCGACCAGGTCGGAAACCACGTCGCGGCGGAAATCGCCGACCAGTTCGGACAGGTCCTCGGAGTCCATGAATTCCTGGCGCTGCTCGAAGACGGCCTTGCGCTGGTCGTTCACAACATCGTCGTATTTCAGCAGGTTCTTGCGGATGTCGTAGTTGCGGGTCTCGACGCGCTTCTGGGCGGTTTCGATGGCGCGGTTCAGCCAGGGGTGGGTGATGGCCTCGCCCTGCGCCACGCCGAAGGTCTTCATGATCGAGTCCAGACGGTCGCCGGCGAAGATGCGCAGCAGGTCGTCCTCGCAGGACAGGTAGAATTTCGACACGCCTGGGTCGCCCTGGCGGCCGGTGCGGCCGCGCAGCTGGTTGTCGATGCGACGGCTTTCGTGACGTTCGGTGCCCAGGACGAACAGGCCGCCGGCGGCGAGCGCGATTTCCCGCTGGACGGCGATCTCGGCCTTGAACTCGGCCTCCTTGGCCGCCTCCATCTCGGGAGTGACTTCGACAGCCATGTTGCGCTGTTCCAGTAGCCACTTCTGCATCTTCATCTCGAGGTTGCCCCCAAGCTGGATGTCGGTGCCGCGGCCAGCCATGTTGGTGGCGATGGTGACGGCGCCGGGCAGGCCCGCGTCGGCGACGATATAGGCCTCCTGCTCGTGCTGGCGCGCGTTCAGGACGTTGTGCGGAATGCCCCGCAGCTTGGTCTCGTAGACGATGTCATAGGCGGCGTCGCCGATCTTCTCGGCCTCCTTGGCCCGGCCAGCATACTCCGGCTTCAGCGTGCGCGACACCTCCACCTTGTGCTCATAGCGGCTCAGCAGGTCCGACAGCTGCTCCGAACGCTCGATCGAGACGGTGCCGACAAGGATCGGCTGGCCGGCCAGGTGGCATTCGGCGATCTGCCTGGCGATCGCCTGGTTCTTCTCTTCGTGGGTCCGATAGACCTCGTCGTCGTAGTCCTTGCGCTGGATCGGCCGGTTGGTCGGCACCTCCAAGACATCCATCTTGTAGATGTCGCCGAACTCTTGGGCCTCGGTCGCGGCGGTGCCGGTCATGCCCGACAGCTTTTCATAGAGGCGGAAGTAGTTTTGGATCGTCACCGAGGCCAGGGTCTGGTTCTCGGGCTGGATCTTGACGTCCTCCTTGGCCTCGATGGCCTGGTGCAGGCCCTCGGACAGACGACGGCCGGTCATCATGCGGCCGGTGAATTCGTCGATCAGGACGATCTCGCCGCCCTTGATGATGTAGTCCTTGTCGCGCTGATACAGAGTGTTGGCGCGCAGGGCCTGGTTGGCGTGGTGGACCAGGCTGATGTTGGCCGCGTCGTACAGGCCCGTGGTGTCGGCGGCAAAGTGGCCGCCGGCTTCCAGCGCCTCTTCCATCCGCTCCGAACCCAGTTCGGTCAGCAGGACCTGTTTCTGCTTTTCGTCCAGCTCATAGGTGTCCTTGTCCTTGATCAGGTCTTTGATCAGGGCGTCCAGCACCTTGTAGAGGTCCGAACGGTCCTCGGTCGGACCCGAGATGATCAAGGGCGTGCGCGCCTCGTCGATCAGGATGGAATCGACCTCGTCGACGATGGCGAAGTTGTGCGGACGCTGCACCATCTCGCGTCGGTCATAGACCAGGTTGTCGCGCAGATAGTCGAAGCCGAACTCGTTGTTGGTGCCATAGGTGACGTCGGCGGCGTAGGCGGCTTGGCGCTGGCCCTGGGACAGGCCGTTGACGATGACCCCGACCTCGAGACCCAGGAAGCGATAGACCTTGCCCATCGTCTCGGCGTCGCGGCGGGCCAGATAGTCGTTGACGGTGATGACGTGCACGCCCTTGCCGGCCAGGGCGTTCAGATAGACGGGGGCCACGGCCACCAGGGTCTTGCCCTCGCCGGTCCGCATCTCGGCGATGCCGCCTTCGTGCAGGATCATGCCCCCGGCCAGCTGGACGTCGTACTGACGCTGGCCCAGCACCCGCTTGGACGCCTCGCGCACGACGGCGAAGGCCTCGGGCAGGATCTTGTCCAGGGTCTCGCCGTTCGCCAGTCGGTCCTTGAAGGCGTCGGTCATCATCCGCAGTTCGTCGTTGGACAAGGCCGCGAACCTGGGCTCCAGCGCATTGATCCGCTGAGCCTGGTCCTGAAAAGCCTTGACCTTGCGGTCGTTGGAAGAACCGAAAAATTTCTTGGCGAAGCCGAGCATGTCAGATCCGGTAAAGGTCGAGCGTCAACGAGGAGCGGCTCTGAAATCCCGTGAGGGCGGCGATAGGGACGCCGCGAGAGAGGCCCGAACCGACGGCGGCCGCGGCGCGCCGGAACCAGGCGCGCGCGAAGGGCCGCGCAGACGATCAAAACCCCTCGACTTGGGCGCAGGGCGGACTTAAGCACCGGCCTAACCCCTGTCAACGCGAGGGGCTTTCGGCCGCCTTCGACGGAGCGCCTCCTTGATCCCATTCCGGCGACCCTCGACCTGGCGAAAAACGGCGGTCCTGGCCGCGCTTCTGGCCGCCGGACTGACGACGGCGGCCTGTTCGCGCGACGGGGGCGACCGGCCGCCGGAGCCGGGCGACCAGGCCGTGGCCACGGTGCAGGATCGCACCATCTGGGCCTCCGACGTGCGGCGCGAGGCGGTTGCGCAAGGGTTGATCGGCGAGGGCGAGCCGCTGGACGCGACGTCGGACCTGTTCCGCCGGGTGCTGGACGAGGTGATCGACCAGAAGCTCCTGGCCGGAGAGGCCCAGCGCCGTCGCCTGGATTCCTCGGCCCTGGCCCAGCGTCGCCTCGAGGCGACGCGCGAGCGCATCTTGGGCGACATGCTGGTGGAGAGCGTGGTCGACAAGGCCGTGTCGGACCAAGCGGTGCAGACGCTTTATAATGAGCAGCTGCGGCTGGCGAAGAACGCCGAGGAAATCCGCGTGCGGCTGATCCTGTCGCGCACCCGGCCCGAGGCCGACGCGGTGATCGGAATATTGGGCCAGGACGCCGGGTTCGAGGCGGTGGCGATGGAGCGGTCCATCGACGAGGCGACGCGATTCTCGGGCGGGGACCTGGGCTATTCGACGCTGGACGTCATGCCCCAGGCCTATGCCGACGCCCTGCGCGACAAGCCGGCAGGCGCCGTCGTCGGGCCTTTTCAGACGGAAGGCGGTTGGGCCGTGCTGCGGGTCGAGGACCGGCGAAAGGAGACGCCGCCCACCCTGGAGCAGGCCCGGCCGCAGATCGTGCGCTATCTGACGTATGAGGGCGTGCGCCAGTTGCTGGAGCAGCTTCGGGGCAAGGCCAAGGTCGATATCCACCTGCCCGCCCCGCCGAAGCCGCCCGCCAGTACGCCCCCCGCCGCGCCCGCCCAGCCCTCCGAACCGGCCGCCTGACATGACCAAGCCCCCCTCCACGACCGGCCAGAAGATCGAACAGGTGTTCGAAAAGGCGCTGGACCCCTTCGCCACGGCCTTGAAGCGCGCGACCCGGGTCGCCGGAACGGAGCCTTCGGCCGCCGCCGCCGCGCCAGCACCGGCCCCCGCCGGCAAGCCTGGCCTGGCGATCTCGCCCCTGGCCACGCCCTTTCCCGCCATTCCGCCCATCGGCGGGGTCGAGATCGCCACCGCCCGGGCGGGCTTCTACAAGCACGAGCGCGACGACCTGGTGGTGTTCCGCTTCGCCCGCGGGACCAGCTGCGCCGGCGTCTTCACCCGCCACAAGATCGGATCGGCGCCCGTCGATTGGTGCAAGAAGCATCTGGGCGGCGCGGAAGGCGGCAAGGATGTGCGCGCCCTGGTGGTCAACGCCGGGTGCGCCAACGCCTTCACCGGCAAGGCCGGGGCCGACGCCGCCCGACGCACCGCCTCGGAGGTCGCCAAACGGTTCGGCTGCCGCCAGCGCGACGTCATGCTGGCCTCGACCGGAGTGATCGGCGTGGTGCTGGACGACAGGAAGATCGTCGCCAAACTGCCCGAGATCGAGAACGGGCTGGAGGCCGCCCATCCATCCGATCAATGGGCCAGGGCCGGGCGCGGCATCATGACCACCGACACCTTCCCCAAGGGCTCCTACGCCGAGGCCGAGATCGAGGGCTACAAGGTCCGCATCGCCGGGATCGCCAAGGGGTCGGGCATGATCGCGCCGGACATGGCGACCATGCTGGCCTTCATCGTCACCGACGCCGACATCCATCCGAACGTGCTGCAGGCGCTGCTGGGCCTGCATGTCCGCACCACCTTCAACTCGGTGACGGTGGACGGCGACACCTCGACCAACGACACGGCGCTTCTGTTCGCCACAGGAACCTCGGGCGCGCCGCGCATCGGCCGGGTCGGCGACCGGCGGCTGAAGAGCTTTTCCGCCGCCCTGGACAAGGTGATGCTGGACCTGGCGCACCAGCTGGTGCGCGACGGCGAGGGCGCGACCAAGTTCGTAAAGGTGACGGTGGACGGCGCGGCCAGCCCCGCCTCGGCGCGGAAGCTGGCCAAGTCCATCGCCGACAGCCCCCTGGTCAAGACCGCCATCGCCGGTCAGGACGCCAACTGGGGCCGGGTGGTCATGGCCGTGGGCAAGACCGAGGAGCCGGTCGACCGCGACCGCCTGGCCATCAAGTTCGGCCCGCACCAGGCCGCCATCGACGGCGCCCCGGCCTCGACCTATGACGAGGCCAAGATGACGGCCTATATGAAGAACCCCGAGATCGACATCACCGTCGATGTCGGTTCCGGCCGGGCGTCCGCCACCGTCTGGACCTGCGACCTGACCAAGGGCTACATCGAGATCAACGGCGATTATCGCTCGTGAACGAAGCGCCGATCCCCACCGTCCTGGTCGTCGCCGTCGCCCTGATCGATGTGGACGGGCGGGTGCTGATCGCCAAACGGCCGCAGGGCAAGACATTGGCCGGGCTTTGGGAATTTCCCGGCGGCAAGGTGGAGCCGGGCGAACGGCCTGAACAGGCCCTGATCCGCGAGCTGAAGGAAGAGCTAGGGATCGACGTCAGCGAAAACTGCCTGTCGCCGTTCGTTTTCGCCAGCCATGCTTACGATTCATTTCACCTGTTGATGCCATTGTATCTGTGCCGGCGCTGGGACGGCGTGGTCACGGCGCGTGAGCACGACGGCCTGGCCTGGGTGAAGCCGGAGAAGCTTTCGGACTATCCCATGCCGCCGGCGGACGAACCCCTGGTCGCCTGGCTGCGCGACCTGCTGTAACCACCGCCGACCAGGGAGGCCGGTCATGCGACGTCTTATCGGCCGATTCCTGCGCGACGAGGGCGGCGCGACCGCCATCGAATACGGCCTGATCTGCGCCCTGATCTTCCTGGCCATAGTGGGCTCCATCAACGCCTTCGCGAACGCCCAGAACGGCGGCCTGGCCGTGACCGTCGAAAAGCTGACGACGGCCATGAAGGCCGCCATAAGCGGCTAGTCCGGTTCCTCGCCCGTCATTTCCCGGACGCCCAGCGCATCGGCCAGACGGGTCTTGGCCGAACCGCGCGGCAGAGGTTTCTGCTGGCTGTCGTGCGGCTTCCAGCCGGCCAGGTGGATGATCTCGAAGGTCGCGGGGATGCGGCCGTCCTCCAGGCCGTGGCGTTCGGCGTAAAGGGCGGCGGCGCGCGCGACGATGCGACGGTTCAACGGCCGCACGGGGCCGTGCAGCCCATTGGTCTCGCCCATCGCCCGAAGATCGCCGATCAGGGCGAACAGGTCGGGGTATCGCACCGTGAACCGATCCACGTCCGAGACCGGCAGGGCGAAGCCGGCCCGTTGCAGAAGGGCCGCCCCGTCATAGCCGTCGGCGAAAGGCGACACGCGCGCCTGGGCGCCGCCGCGCTCGGCCAGTTCGGCCTCGGTCAACACCGCACGCAGCTCTTTCAGGGTTCCCGCGCCGAACAGGGTCCCGATGAACAGGCCGTCCGGTTTCAGCGCCCGGCGGATCTGCGCCAGGGCGCCGGGCAGGTCGTTGGCCCAGTGCAGCGTCAGAAGCGAGACGATCAGGTCGGTCGATGCGTCGGAGAGGGGCAGGGCCTGGGCGCCCGGCGCGGCCCGCCGGTCCAGGCCGAGGGGCGCGGAGACGGCGCCGATGCGGGGCGCGGCGTCGCTGGCGCGTACTGCACGATCAAACACGCCGGAATGGGCGGAAAGATCGACCACGACGGGAAAATCGCGCACTATCGCCTCCAGGCTCTCGGCGGCGTTTTCGGCGGCGCGGACGTGGAGGAAATCGGCCTGATGGAAGCGGCGGGCCGATCGCGCCAGGCGAGCCTGGCGGCGGGCGGCGTCGAAGATGCGCGGGGGGCCTTCGAAAGGGACGGGGGAGACGGTCATGGACGCACAGGATGGGGGCTGGCGGCGCGCCTGGGAAGGGGCGGCGCGGCGGTTGCGGTCGGGCGGCGCCGGTTGGGGCCGCGGACTGGCCGATCTGATCCTGCCCCCGACGGCTCATGACAGCCGCGCGGCGACGGCAGCGGCCGGCCTGACGCCCGACGCCTGGAGCCGCATTCGGTTTCTGGAGGCGCCGGTCTGCGACGGCTGCGGCGCCGCATTCGAATACGACGGCGGCGCCTTCGCCGAAGCCCGTTGCGCGGCCTGCGTCGCCCAGCCCTATGTCTTCGAAAGGGCGCGGGCGGCATGCCTGTACGACGAGGCGTCGCGCGGCCTGATCCTGCGGTTCAAGCATGGGGACCAGCAGCAGTTCGCCCCCCTGTTCGCGCGCTGGATCGGGCGGGCCGCGGCCGAACTGGTCGAAGCGGCGGACGCCGTGGTCCCGGTGCCTCTGCATCCGTTTCGCCTGTTGTCGCGCCGGTTCAACCAGGCGGCCGAGATCGCCCGCCCCCTGGCCCGCAGCGCGGCGCGCGACTATCTGCCCGACGCCCTGATCCGCACGTCCCACACCGCAAGCCAGGGCGGAAAGAGCCGACGGGGGCGGCGGCTGAACGTGAAAAAGGCCTTCGTCGTCACCGAGGCGGGGCGGCGGCGCATTCGGGGACGGCGCATCCTTCTGATCGACGACGTGTTGACCACGGGCGCGACCGGCGAGGCCTGCGCGCGCGCTCTGATCGAGGCGGGCGCGCGGGCGGTGGACCTGGCCGTGATCGCACGGGTGCGAAACGCCCGTGAACTGACTATGTAGAATGCGCCCCGCCGCCCGCTGCATGGCGATGCTCGACTTGAGGGCGTGAAATTTTTGAGTGGAGAATCCCTTTGGCCGACGTCGTCATCTACACCAAGCCCGGTTGCCCCTACTGCTTCAGCGCCATGTCGCTGCTGAAGAAGAAGGGCGTGGACTATACCGAGATCGTGGCATCCAACGACGCCGACAAGAAGGCCGAAATGGTCGAGAAGTCCGGCGGCCGCATGACCTTCCCGCAGATTTTCATCGACGGCCGGCACGTCGGCGGGTCCGACGACATCCACGCGCTGGACCGCGACGGCAAGCTGGACGCCCTGCTGGCCGCCTGATGTCGATGAGCGGCGGGATCGACATCGCCCTGATCCAGACCCGCACGCCGGCGACGGCGCGGGACGCACTGGCTCATGTCGAGCCGCTGATCCGCCAGGCGGCCTCGACCGGGGCGCGGTTCATCCTGACGCCGGAGGGGACCAATGTCCTGGAGCAGCGCCGCGAGCGTCGCGACGCCGCCGTCATCGACGAGGATCAGGATGTGGCGGTTCTCGGCCTGCGGCGCCTGGCGGCCGAACTAGGCGTCTGGCTGCTTATCGGCTCGGCCATCGTGCGGTCGGGGCGCGCCGGGGAGGGGCGGGCGGCCAATCGCTCGTTTCTGGTCGATTCGTCGGGCGCGATCACGGCGCGGTATGACAAGCTGCATGTCTTCGACATCGACCTGCCGAACGGAGAACGCTATCGCGAGAGCGCCACGGTGCGGCCGGGCGACAGGGCGGTCGCGGCCGATACGCCTTGGGGACGCCTGGGTCTGACCGTCTGCTACGACATCCGCTTTCCCCACCTGTATCGCCAGCTGGCCAAGGCGGGCGCCTCGATGATCGCGATTCCCGCCGCCTTCACCGCCCCGACTGGCGAGGCCCACTGGGAGACCCTGCTGCGCGCCCGCGCCATCGAGACCGGAGCCTTCGTCCTGGCGCCGGCGCAGGGCGGTCCGCACGAAGACGGCCGGCGCACCTGGGGCCGCTCCACCGTCGTCGGGCCCTGGGGCGAGATCATCGCCAAGGCCGATCACGACGAGCCTTGCATCGTGACGGCGAAACTGGACATGGAGGCGGTGCGACGCGCCCGCGCCGCAGTGCCGGCCCTGACCCATGACCGCGACTTCCTGCCTGCCTCCTGACCGCCGATGATCCGCTACGCCCTGAAATGCGACCACGACCACGGTTTCGAAGCCTGGTTCGGTTCGTCTTCCGACTATGACGACCAGGCGGCGCGCGGCCTGGTGGAATGCCCGTTTTGCGGCTCCGGCGAGGTCGAAAAGGCGGTGATGTCGCCCTCCGTCAGCGGGACGAAACGCTCGCCCCCCGCCGCTCTCGAGGCCGTGAAGACGATGCAGACCATGATGATGGAGGCCGCCCGCGAGGTGCGCGCCCATGTCGAGGCCAATTTCGACTATGTCGGGGACGCCTTCGCCCGCGAGGCGCGCGCGATCCATGAGGGCCGGTCCGAAAGACGCGAGATCTATGGCGAGGCCACGCCCGCCGACGTCGAGAAGCTGAAGGCGGACGGCGTCCCGGTGTCCGCCCTGCCGGAGGCGCCGCCGGACCCGTCGAAGGTGAACTGAGGTGGCCTCGGGGGAGGACCGCTACCGGGAGTTCGTGCCGCCCGCAGCGCTGCGGCCCTTCGTCCGCGTCATCTGGACCTACGCCGCCCCCGACCCCAGCATGACGATCCAGCGGATCGCGCCGGACGGCTGCCCCGAACTGATCTTCGACCTGGGCGCGCCCTATGCGGAGCAGGCCCCGGACGGCGCCTTCCATCTGCAACCGCCCGCCCTGTTCGCCGGCCAGATGACCCGTCCCCTGGTGATGCGGCCGACCGGCCCGACCGAACTGGTCGCTATCCGCTTCGAACCCGACGGAGCCAGGGACTTTCTGGGCCTGCCCCTGGCGACGGCGACGGACCGGCGGCTGGACATGACGGCGCGCCTGGCCGGTTTCGCCCCGCCGCCCGGCGATCCCGAAGGACAGGCCGCCGCCTTCGTCGCCTGGCTTGACGACCTGAGACGGCGCGGGGACTGGGCGATCGACCCGGTCATCCGGGCCGAGATCGAGGCCGCCGCCGAAGACAAGCCCATATCCTGCCGCTCGCCCGGCGACCGCCGCGCCCTGCAACGACGGTTCGCGGATCGCGTTGGCGTCTCGCCGCGCATGCTGCGCTCGATCTTTCGTTTCCGGCGCGTGTTCGATCACGCCGCAACGCCCAGCGCCGACGCCAGCTGGCTGGAGGCGGGGCTGGACGCCGGCTATTTCGACCAACCACAGATGGCGCGCGACTTTCGCCGATTTCTAGGCTGCACCGCCACCGAATGGGCGCGAGAGCAGCACGAACTGGCCCGCGCCATAGCGTCGCAAACCTACAAGCCGGGTCCGCCTCACGCCGACTAGGGTCTCGGCGCTGGAGAGAGGGATATCCCATCATGCTGATCGCGCTGACCATGGCCGCCGCCTTGCAAACCCCAAACCTGCGACCCGACCTGGGTTGGATGGCCGGCGCCTGGCTTTCGTGCGAGCCGGGACGCGAGGTTTCGGAAATCTGGACCGATCCGCGCCTGTCGCTGATGCTGGGCGTCAATGTGACGATCCGGGGCGACCGCATAGGCTTCGAACAGTCGCGCATCGCGCCGACCGGCCCGGCCCCTGACGCGCCCTACGCCTATTTCGCCCAGCCGGGAGGAGCGCCGGTCACGGTGTTCGCCGTCGTCGCCTCCGGCCCCGGCCATGTCGTGTTCGAACAGGCGGCCGCCGACGACTTTCCCAAGCGCGTCGTCTATGAACGCGACGGCGAGGCCCTGAACGCGCGGATCGAAGGCGTGGTCGACGGGCGGGAAAGGACCATTCGATGGCGCTTCCAGAAGGCGGAACTGAACGCACGCTGCCCCGCGCCGACGGCGGGTTGAGCTGGCGGCCCATGCGGCCGGGCGACATCGCGGCGGTGGTCGGAGTGGCGCGGCTGTCCTTTCCCGATCATTTCGAGGACCAGGCCTGTTTCGAGAACCGGCTGGCGCTTTATCCGCGCGGCTGTTTCGTCCTGGCCGACGGCGACGCCCCGGCCAGGGGCTATCTGATCGCCTATCCGTGGAAGGCCGACAGCGCGCCGCCGCTGAACACGGTGATCGAGGGCCTGCCGGCCGACCCCAACCTGATCTATCTGCACGACCTGGCCCTGCATCCCGAAGCGCGGGGCGCAGGCGCGACCGGCGCGATCGTGGAAAGGCTGGCCGAGCAGGCGGCCGAGGACGGCTGGCCGGTCATCGCCCTGGTGGCGGTCAACGACGCCGTCGGCTTCTGGTCGCGCCAGGGGTTCGCCGAGAAGACGGTCCCGGGCATGGCGGCCAAGCTGGCCAGCTACGGCGCCGATGCGCGCTACATGACCCGCGACCTGGGCTGACGCCTGAACGGGTCTTGGCCGCCTGCTCTGGCGTTTCGCCGCTCTTGCCTGTAAGAGGCGCGCGAAACTTTCTCCCCCTAATGCCTGCATCCCTTGCAGCGGCGCGGATTCTCCGCGACCGAACACAGTCCGCCCGAGCCCTTCATGAACCTGCGCAACGTCGCCATCATCGCCCACGTCGACCACGGCAAGACGACCCTGGTGGATCAACTGCTCGCCCAGTCCGGCGTGTTCCGAGCCAATGAGGCGACGACCGAGCGCGCCATGGACTCCAACGACCAGGAAAAGGAGCGCGGCATCACCATCCTGGCCAAGTGCACCTCGGTGCTCTGGAACGGAAAGGCGGGCGAGACCCGCATCAACATCATCGACACCCCGGGCCACGCCGACTTCGGCGGCGAGGTCGAGCGCATCCTTGGCATGGTGGACGGCTGCGTCATCCTGGTCGACGCCGAAGAGGGCGTCATGCCCCAGACCAAGTTCGTGCTGACCAAGGCCCTGAAGATGGGCCTGCGTCCGATCCTGTGCATCAACAAGGTCGACCGCGCCCACGCCGACCCGGACCGCGTCCACAACGAGACCTTCGACCTGTTCGCCGCCATCGGCGCGACCGACGAACAGCTGGACTTCCCGCACATCTACGCCTCGGGCCGCAACGGCTGGGCGACGCTGGACCTGAACGTCCCGAACGACAACCTGGCCCCGCTGTTCGACCTGATCGTCGACCACGTTCCGCCGCCGGCCGTCCAGGCCAACAAGGACAAGCCGTTCCGCATGCTGAACGTGCTGATCGAAAGCGACCCCTTCCTGGGCCGCCTGCTGACTGGCCGGATCGAGAGCGGCAAGGCGATCCCCGGCATGGCGATCCACGCCCTGGACCGCGACGGCAAGGAGATCGAGCGCGGCCGCATCACCAAGGTCCTGGCATTCCGCGGCCTGAAGCGCCAGCCGCTGGACGAGGGTTCGGAAGCGGGCGACATCGTCGCCATCGCCGGCATGTCCAAGGCGACCGTGGCCGACACCCTGTGCGCCATGGAAGTCACCGAGCCGCTGGACGCCCAGCCGATCGACCCGCCGACCATCTCCATGACCGTCTCGGTCAACGACAGCCCCCTGGCTGGCCGCGAAGGTGACAAGGTCCAATCGCGCGTCATCCGCGACCGCCTGCTGAAGGAGGCCGAGGCCAACGTCGCCATCCGCGTGACGACGACCGAAGGCGGCGACGCCTATGAGGTCGCGGGGCGCGGCGAACTGCAACTGGGCGTTCTGATCGAGAACATGCGCCGCGAAGGCTTCGAGGTCTCGATCTCGCGTCCGCGCGTGGTGTTCCAGACCGGCGATAACGGCGAGAAGCTGGAGCCGATCGAGGACGTCATGATCGACGTGGACGACGAGTTCACCGGCGTCGTCATCGAGAAGCTGTCGGCCCGCAAGGCCGAGTTGTCGGACATGGGCCCGTCCGGCGCCGGCAAGACCCGCATCAGCCTGAAGGCGCCGTCGCGCGCCCTGATCGGCTATCAGGGCGAGTTCCTGACCGACACGCGCGGTTCGGGCGTTCTGAACCGCGTGTTCAGCCACTATGAGCCGCACAAGGGCGCCATCGCCGGCCGTCTGAAGGGCGTGCTGATCTCGAACTCGGACGGCGAGACCGCCGCCTTCGCCCTGTGGAACCTGGAAGATCGCGGCGTCATGTTTGTCGGCGCGGGCGAAAAGACCTATCAGGGCATGATCATCGGCGAGAACGCGCGTTGGGACGACCTGGACGTCAACCCGATCAAGGGCAAGCAGCTGACCAACGTCCGGGCCGCCGGCAAGGACGAGGCCGTGCGCCTGACCCCGCCGCGCCAGATGTCGCTGGAACAGGCCATCGCCTATATCGACGACGACGAACTGGTCGAGGTGACGCCGAAGTCCATCCGCCTGCGCAAGCAGGTGCTGAACCCGTCGTTCCGCAAGAAGCGCGTTCGTCCCGAATAATCGTCCACTGACGCGGCGAGGGTTTGAGGCCTATATCGGCGGATGACCCCCGCTTCGCCCAGCCTGGACGACCGACTAGACGAGGCCGCCGCCGCGCAGGATCCGCGCGCGGCGGTCTCTTTCGTATTGCGCGAGACCTATGACGCCGCCCGCGCCCGCGCAGAGCGCAAGCTGGACGCCGGCCTGAAGGGGCGCGAGGTGGCCCGGCTCTACGCCGCCGCGGCGGACGAGATGCTGACCGCCCTGTGGCGGGTGGCGACGCAGATATTGTTCCCCGTATCGCCGGTCGAGAGCGAGCGCCTGTCGCTGGTGGCGGTGGGCGGTTACGGGCGCGGCGTATTGGCGCCCTTCTCCGATCTGGACCTGCTGTTCCTGCGCCCGGCCAAGGCCACGCCGCGCGGCGAGAACGTGATCGAATTCGTCCTCTATGTGCTGTGGGACCTGGGGGTGAAGGTCGGGCCTTCCGTGCGTTCGGTCGAGGAGTGTCTGAGCCTTTCGCGCACCGACATGTCGGTTCGGACCACCCTGCTCGAGGCGCGGCCGCTGGCGGGCGATCAGGCCTTGGCCGAATTGATGATCGGGCGGTTCCGGGACATGGTGTCAAAGACCGACCCGCGCCCCTTCATCGCCGCCAAGCTGGAAGAACGGACCCTTCGCCACCAGAAGGCGGGCGTGACGCGGTACAAGGTCGAACCCAACGTCAAGGACGGCAAGGGGGGGCTGCGCGACCTGAACACCCTGTACTGGGTCGCTCGCTCCCTGGCGCCCGACAGCCGGCTGGGCGCGACGGTGATGGACGAGCTGTTCACCCCACGCGAGCGGCGCACATCCGACGAGGCGTTCGACTTCCTGTGGCGCGTGCGCACCCACCTGCACCTGATCGCGGGACGGCCCGAGGAAAAGCTGACCTTCGACATGCAGCCCGAGGTCGCGCGGCGCATGGGGTGGCGCGGGCGTGGCGACGAACCGGCGGTCGAGCGATTCATGCGCCGCTATTTCCTGATCGCCCGCGATGTCGGCGCCCTGACCCGCGCAATGTCGGCCAAGCTGGAGGCGCGCCATCAGAAGACGGCCCAAGGCCTGTCGCGGCTGATGATCCCGTTTCGCCCGGCGCGGCGCAAGCTGGAGATCGACGGGTTTTGGATCGACCAGGGCCGGCTGTCGGTCGAGGGCCCGGAGGTGTTCGCCGCCGATCCGGTCAAGCTGCTGACCCTGTTCGTAGCCGCCGACAGGCATGACCTCGATCTGCACCCGGACGCTTTTTCGGCGGTGACGCGCTCGCTGTCGCTGGTGACGCCCCGTCTGCGACGCGATCCGGCGGCGAGCCGCGCCTTTCTGGACGTTCTGGCGCACGGACAAAGGCCTTACCGGGTTCTGACCATCATGAACGAGACGGGCCTGCTGGGCCGGTTCCTGCCCGAATGGGGCCGGATCGTCGGCCAGACCCAGTTCAACATGTATCACGCCTATACGGTGGACGAGCATACGCTGCAGGCCATCGGCATCATCAACGACATCGCGCGGGGCAAGCTGAAGGGCGACCACCCGTTGGCGACCGAGATCGTGCAGCTGATCTCGGACACTGAAGCCCTGATGCTGGGCATGCTGCTGCACGATGTGGGCAAGGGCGGCGAACGGGGACAGCTGGAGGACGGCGCCATCGCCGCGCGCCGGGCGTGCGAACGGCTGGGTGTCGATCCGCGGCGGATAGAACTGGTGGTCTGGCTGGTGCGCAGCCATCTGGCCCTGTCCGATTACGCCCAGAAGCGCGACCTGTCCGACCCGGCCACGATCCGCGCCTTCGCGGAACTGGTCGGCGATCCCGAGCGGTTGCGAATGCTGCTGGTTTTGACCGTCGCCGACATCCGGGCGGTGGGGCCAGGGGTCTGGAACGGCTGGAAGGGCCAGCTGATGCGCACCCTCTACGACCAAGTCGCCGCCCTGTTCCGGGGCGAGGACGTGATGTGCGAGGATCCCCTGTCGGCCCACCCCGCCCTGGTCGAGCGCGCACGCAAGGACGGCGCGGCGGCCGAGGCGGCGCCGGTGTCGCCGGTCGAGGGGCTGCCGGTCCAGGCGACCGAAATCTCCATCGCCGCCGCCGACCGGCCCGGCCTGTTCGCCGACCTGGCCCAGACCATGGCCGCCCTGGGCGCGGACGTCACCGACGCGCGCGTCGCGACCGAGGCGGGCGTGGTGCTGGATGTCTTTCGCGTTCAGGATGGGGCGGGCCTGCCCTATGGCCAGGCCGAGCCGCGCCGGCTGAAGACCCTGGTCCAGGCGCTGGAAAAGGCCGCGCGGGGCGAGGGTCGGATCGGACAGGCGCCCCGGCTGGCCGGCAACGCCCGCAAGGCCGCCTTCGAGGTTCGGCCGGTGGTCATGGTCGATCATCACGCCAGCGAGGCGGCCACGGTGATCGAAGTGTCCTGCGCCGACCGGCCCGGCCTGCTGGCCGATCTGTCGCGGGTGTTCACCGACGAGGGGCTCAGCATACGTTCGGCCCATGTGGCCAGCTATGGCGAGCGGGCGGTGGACAGTTTCTATGTGGTGGATCGCAAGGGACGAAAACTGGCGTCCGAACAGCGGATCGAAGAATTGCGCCAGGCGCTGGAGGCGGTGCTGAACAGCCGCGCCCCCGCTCCGGAAGGCCGCAAGGTGCGTTCGGCCCGCGCCAGCGCCCGCGACGTCTCGGAACTGGGCCGGCGCGTGCGCAAGCCCGTATCGCCGCCTGGGGAAGCGCGCTAAGCGAAGCGATCCTTCGCCTCTGTCGAATGTCCGCATGAGCCTCGCCCGCAACACCCTGGTCCAGTCGAGCCTGACGCTGGGCAGCCGCATCCTGGGCTTCGTGCGCGACATGGCGCTGGCGGCGCGCTTCGGCCAGGGACCGATGATGGACGCCTTCACCACCGCCCTGATGCTGCCCAACATGTTCCGGCGCCTGTTCGCCGAGGGCGCCTTCGCCCAGGCCTTCGTGCCGGTCTATGGCGGGGTCCGGGCGCGCGAGGGCGAAGCGGCGGCCGCCGTCACGGCGTCCGAGGCGCTCAGCTTCATGCTGGCGGTGGTCGCCGGCTTCTGCATTCTGCTGCAGATCGTGATGCCGTGGATCATGCCGTGGCTGCTGTCGGCCTATCGCGATCAGCCCCAGGTGCTGCGCGCCGCCGTGATCGCCACTCAGCTGGCCATGCCCTATCTGGCCTGCATGACCGTGGCGTCCCTACTGTCGGGGGTGCTGAACACGGGCGGTCGGTTCGCCCTGTCGGCGGCCGTGCCCGTGTTTCTGAACCTGTGCACCCTGGCCGCCCTGATGCCGCCGTTGATCCTGCCGATCGCGCAGGAGGCGGTGCTGTTGATGGTCACGGCGGCGGTGACGGTTTCCGGCCTGATCCAGGCGGGGCTGCTGTGGTGGGGCGTGCGGCGGCTGGGCGTGCGTCTGAAGATCGGCCTGCCGCGCATCACCCCCAATGTGCGCCACACTCTGGCCCTGGCCGTGCCCGGCGCCCTGGCCGGCGGGGCGCTTCAGATCAACTCCCTGGTGTCGCAGTTCCTGACAGGCTCGGACGAGGGCGCGCGCTCGGTTCTCTATAACGCCGATCGCCTGTACCAGCTTCCGCTGGGCCTTGTCGGGGTGGCCATCGGCCTGGCCCTGGTGCCGCGACTGACCAAGGCCTTCGTGGCCGGCGATCACGAGGGCGGCCAGCGCACCCTGGACGACGGCGTCAACCTGGCCATGGCTTTCACCCTGCCCGCCGCCGTAGCCCTGTTCGTCATCCCCTTCTTCATCATCGACGCGACGGTGACGCGCGGCGCCTTCACCTCGGCCGACGCCGCCCGCACGGCCGACGTGCTGCGCCAGTTCGCCTGGGGCGTGCCGGCCTTCGTCCTGGCCAAGGTCCTGACCCCGCCGTTCTTCGCCCGCCAGGACACCCGCCGGCCGATGATCTTCGCCGTGACCAGCGTTGCGATCACAATCGTCCTGGGCTCGGTCCTGTTCTTCTGGTTCCGCAGCCAGGGCTGGGACGGGGTGCTGGGCCTGGCCATCGCCACCAGCACCTCGGCCTGGATCAATGTCGCCCTGCTGGGCGGGGTGCTGGTCCGCGAGAACAGCTGGCGGCCGTCGCCGGCCTTCGTGTCCCGCTTCGCCCGCGTGGCCGCGGCCAGCGCCATGATGGCCGCCCTGCTGTTCGCGGCCGACGTCTTCTATCCGCAACTGAGCCGCCTGTTCCTGGCCAAGGAGATCGCCATCCTGGCGGTGTGCGGCGCGGGGGCGGGTCTGTATGGCTTCTGTCTGCTGGCCTTCCGCGCCGTCACCCTGTCGGAACTGAAGGCGACGCTGCGGCGCGAGCCGGGCGGGACGGCGGTCTCCGGTCTGGACTGACCGGCGGCGAACCGATAAGCGCGAGACCATGACGACCTCGGGCCCGACCTTCGACCGGCGATGGCGCTGCTGATCCGCCGCCCGCTTCGCCACGCCTGCCTTCCGACTTTTCGAGACCCGATTTCATGACAGATCAAATTCCGCCGACCGCTGCTCCGGCCTATACCGGCCCGCGCCGCATCCTGTCCGGCATCCAGGCCTCCGGCGCCCTGCATCTGGGCAACTATCTGGGCGCGCTGAAGCGGTTCGTCGAACTGCAGGACCAGGGCGCGCCGGTCTTCGTCTTCGTCGCCGACATGCACGCCATCACCGTCTGGCAGGAACCGGAGAAGCTGGCGGCCCAGACGCGCGAGATCGCCGCCGCCTATCTGGCGTCGGGCCTGGATCCGAGAAAGGCGATCATCTTCCCGCAATCGGCCGTGCGCGCCCACGCCGACCTGGCCTGGATATTCAACTGCATCGCCCGCCTCGGCTGGCTGGACCGGATGACCCAGTTCAAGGAGAAGTCGGGCAAGCACAAGGAACGGGCTTCGGTCGGCCTCTACACCTATCCGGTGCTCCAGGCCGCCGACATCCTGCTCTACAAGGCGACCGAGGTGCCGGTGGGCGAGGACCAGAAGCAGCATCTGGAACTGACCCGCGACATCGCCGCCAAGTTCAACAACGACTTCGGCGTGCCCGGTTTCTTCCCCGTGCCCGAGCCGATCATCCAGGGCCCAGCGACCCGCGTCATGAGCCTGCGCGACGGGGCGGCCAAGATGTCCAAGTCGGATCCGTCCGACAACAGCCGCATCAACCTGACCGACGACGCGGACACGATCGCGTCAAAGATCCGCAAGGCCAAGACCGACCCGGCGCCCCTGCCGGAAACCCTGGAGGAGCTGAACGAGCGGCCCGAGGCCAGGAATCTGGTGGCCATCTACGCCGCCCTGGCGGGGACGACGCGCGAACAGGTGATCGCCGATTTCGGCGGCCAGGGCTTCGGCGCCTTCAAGCCCGCGCTGGCGGACCTGGCCGTCTCGGCTCTGGCGCCGGTCACGGCCGAGATGCGCCGCCTGATGGACGACCCGGCCGAGATCGACCGGGTGCTGAAGGACGGGGCCGAACGCGCCGCCGCCGTCGCCGATCCGGTCGTGGACGAGGTCAAGAAAATCGTCGGTTTCTGGAGGGCCTGATGGGCGCTTACGAAGCGAAGATCGCCTGGAGACGGGGCGGTCAGCCCTTCCTGGACAAGCGGTATAGCCGCGCCCATTCCTGGCCCTTCGACGGCGGGGCGGTCGTGCCGGCGTCTTCGGCCCCGTCCAGCGTGCCCGTGCCGATGTCCGATCCTTCGGGGGTGGACCCGGAGGAGGCGATGATCGCCTCCCTGTCCAGCTGTCATATGCTGTGGTTTCTGGCCTTCGCCGCCAATGCGGGCCTGACGGTCGATACCTATGTCGACGAGGCCTCCGGCGAAATGGGACAGGACGACGGCGACCGCCGCTACATCGCCAAGGTCGTCCTTCGTCCCCGCACCCGCTTCACCGGTCGCGTTCCGTCGCAGGAGGAACTGGACGCCCTGCACCGCCAGGCCCACGACCGTTGCGAGATGGCCCATTCGGTACGGGCGACGATTACGACCATCGCGACTACCGGCTGAAACGGCGTCTAAAGCGTTGGGGCGACGTCGGTCAGAAAGGCGCGGAAGCGGCGCAACGCCTCTTCGGTCAGGTGCGCATCGTGACGCATCGGACCGTTGCTGGTCGGCTCGTCGAAGGCGTGGGTGCCACCTGCGACCCAGCTTTCGACCTCGGCGCCGCAGTCGCGGATCATGGCGTTGACCCGTTCGGCGTTGCGGACGGTGGTCAGGTGGTCACGCCGGCAGGTCACGGCCAGGACCCGCGGGCAATGCCGCCACGGCTTCATCCGGTTGAAGGCGAAGGGACCGATATAGGGATACATCAGCCACACCGCGCGCACTCCCGACAGGTCCGCTTCGGCAGGGTTGGAAACGCCCATCGTTCCGGGGCCGGGCGTCTCGCTCATCATCTCCATGATCGACCAGCCGCCATGGCTCCAGCCGCCAAGAGCCAGTTTCGTCGCATCCACGTCGGGCCGCGCCGATACGCCATGGATCGCGGCCAGCACGTCGCCCGCCCGCTCATAGCCTCGGAACGAAAGGCCGGTGCAGACGGCCGTCAGGGTGAAGGCCCGTCCCCAACCGCGCGGGGCGTAGGAGTCCACGATGAAGGCGCGCCACCCCGCCGCCTTGGCCACGGCGGCGTAGCGGGGCAGGTGGTCCCGCAGGCCCCCGCAGCCATGAAACAGCAGGACCGCCGGGCGCGGCCTGTCGTCGTCGGGGCCGACGACGGTCACATGAGGTTCGAGGCGAGACCAGCGGCGCTTCAGATCGTCCATGACCGCTTTACGCCGCAGGCGAGCGGCGAACGCCAGCCCCTCTTGCGCATTTCGATATTCCGATATATCTAAACCACGAGCACAGATATATCGAAAAGGAATCGATCATGAGGTCCAAGGGGATCTTCCAAGGCCGCCGCGACGGATGCGGCGGAAAACACGGCCGGCCGGAAGGGTTTGGCAACGGCTTCGGCCGGGGGATGCGCGGCGCGCGCGGCGCTGACTTCGGTCCCGGCTGGGAAGGACGCGATACGCGCGGACGCGGTCACGGCCATGGCCGGCGCGGCGGCGGGCGTCTGTTCGACCACGGCACGCTGCGCTGGGTGCTGCTGTCGCTGATCGCCGAAAAGCCCAGCCACGGCTACGAGCTGATCAAGGCGGTGGAGACCAAACTGGGCGGCGCCTATTCGCCCAGCCCCGGCGTCATCTACCCCAGCCTGACCCTGCTGGAGGAAATGGGCGCGCTGGAATCCGAGGCCCAGGGCGGCAAGAAACTGTATTCCATCACCGGCGCCGGCCGCGCCATGCTGGCCGAAAACGAAGAGGTTCTGAGGGCCGCCGAGGCGACCATGGACAAGTTCGCCGCCCGCGCCCTGCGCCCGGCCGCCATCCAAGACGCCGTCGGCCGGCTGCGCCACGCCATCCATGCGCGGCTGACGGGCGAGGCCGCCCTGACCGAGGCCCAGGTCCAGGGCATCGCGGCCATCCTGAACGAGGCCGCCGACAAGGTGGAGCGGGCATGAGCGACGCGCTTCGCACGCCCCGACGGTTGCGGCACGAACTGAAGTTCCGCACCCTGCGCGTCGCCGAGGTTCAGGACCTGACGCCCACCCTGCGCCGCATCGTGCTGGAGGGGGCGGACCTGGACGGGTTCGTCTCTTTGGGGTTCGACGACCATGTGAAGATCTTTCCCGTGGCGGAGGGCCAGGCCCCGATCCTGCCGACCATCGGGCCCGACGGGCCGGTTTTTCCCGAGCCGCGTCCGGTCGCGCGCGACTATACGCCCCGCGCCTATGACTCCGCGAAGAACCGCCTGACGCTGGACTTCGTGACGGGGCACGGCGGGCCGGCGACCGAATGGGCCATGGCGGCCAGCACGGGTTCGGTGCTGGGCGTCGGGGGACCGCGCGGCTCCTTCGTCGTGCCGACCGCCTTCGCCGACCATGTGCTGATCGGCGACGAGACGGCGCTGCCCGCCATCGCGCGGCGGCTGGAGGAACTGCCTGCCCAGGCCCGCGCCCATGTGGTGGTCGAGGTCGCCGGCGCGGCGTCGCGGCTGACGTTGGACAGCGCCGCCAAGGCGACTGTGACCTGGGCCGTGCGCGACGGCGCCCCGCGCGGCCGGGCCGAAGCGCTGACGGCGGCGGTCGAAACGGCCTTGGCCCTGGTCGACCGCAGCGACGCCTATGTCTGGATCGCGGCCGAATCCGACGTCGCCAAGACCTTGCGCGCCAAGGTTCTGGACATGGGCTTTTCGCCCAGAGCGATGAAGGCGGCCGGCTATTGGCGGCTGGGCGGCGCCGGCGCGCACGAGGTCATCGAGGATTAAAGGCCCCGGCCCGCCACGCGCAGGGTCAGGTTCAGCCTGCCCCCGCCGGGAAGCAAACGGGACGAGCCGGCCAGTATGCGGTCGATTCCGTGCCGGGCCAGGCGGGCCGGGCCCGTCAGGGCGCAAACGTCGCCGCTGTCCAACCGGACGGTCGTGGTGGTCCCGCCCTCGGCCGGGCCGATGCGGAAGCGCGCGGCGTCGCCCAGGGACACTGACAGGACCGGCGCCCCCAGATCGGCCTCGTCGCGATCCTGGTGCAGGCCCATCCTGGCGCCCTCGCGATACAGATTGACCAGACAGGCGTCAGGCAGGCCCGGCCAATCCACGGTCCGTCGCCATAGATCGAGCAGGAAGGACGGGATCGCCGGCCACGGGCGCCCGGTTTCGGGGTGGATCGCCTGATAGCGGTAGCCCGCCCGGTCTGACACCCAGCCCAGCGGGCCGAAGTTGCTCATCTCGACTGAGAACGGCCGCCCGCCCGGCGTGAGCGGCCGATAGGGCGGGGCCTGCCGCAAGCGCGCGAACACGGTCGCGGCCAGGGCCGCCTGGGCCGCCGCATCGAGCGCGCCCGGCCACAGCCGAAAGCCCTCGACGGCGGTGGCGACCTCGACGGGGGCGGGTGTGATCGCTGGTCTGACGGACATCGCGAGCGCCTCGGCTCCTGGGCCCTTCGTGAGCTCGGCTTCGAAAGCATAGACGCAGCCGCCCGAGCCGTCATCGATATTGACGCAAGTTTCGGCCGTCCTCCAGCGCACGAACCCAGGATGTCGCCCTCCCAGTCGTCCTTGCGCGAATCCGAGCCTTGGAGGTCTTTCCCGGCGCAACGCGGCGTCCCGTCGTTCTTTGCCCCATACGAATCGCAGATCGCCCTTGCGGGCCCGGGGGATTTTCCCATATCGGGGCCAGCTTCGGAGAAACCCCGCTAAAACTGGGGCTATCCGGCCCGAACAACGCCAACCCAACCCGGGGGCGGTCACGCGCGGCGCTTCGTCGAAGGCCGCCGCATCGCCCGCTGAACGAGAGAGACGAAGAACGCCCATGGCCAAGATTATCGGCATCGACCTCGGCACCACCAACTCCTGCGTGGCCGCCATGGATGGCAAGAACCCCAAGGTCATCGAGAACGCCGAAGGCAACCGCACGACCCCGTCGGTCGTCGCGATCCAGGACGGCGCCGAAGTGCTGGTGGGTCAGCCCGCCAAGCGTCAGGCCGTGACCAATCCCTCCAACACCTTCTTCGCGATCAAGCGCCTGATCGGCCGCAACTTCGACGATCCGGTGGTGGCAAAGGACAAGGGCATGGTGCCCTATGAGATCGTCAAGGGTCCGAACGGCGACGCCTGGGTGCGCGCCTTCGGCAAGGACTATTCCCCGCAGCAGATCTCGGCCTTCATCCTGCAGAAGATGAAGGAATCGGCCGAGGCCTATCTGGGCGAAAAGGTCACTCAGGCGGTCATCACCGTGCCGGCCTATTTCAACGACAGCCAGCGCCAGGCCACCAAGGACGCCGGCAAGATCGCCGGCCTGGAAGTG
The DNA here is from genome assembly GCF_055809335.1 of Brevundimonas sp. D3-1P. Lineage (NCBI taxonomy): Bacteria > Pseudomonadati > Pseudomonadota > Alphaproteobacteria > Caulobacterales > Caulobacteraceae > Brevundimonas > Brevundimonas sp. D3-1P. The sequence continues at coordinate 2,368,993 of NZ_CM147908.1, read as the reverse complement.
CTGCGGATCATCAACGAGCCGACCGCGGCGGCCCTGGCCTATGGGCTGGAGAAGAACGACGGCCAGAAGATCGCGGTCTATGACCTGGGCGGCGGCACCTTCGACGTCTCGATCCTGGAGATCGGCGACGGCGTGTTCGAGGTGAAGTCGACCAACGGCGACACCTTCCTGGGCGGCGAGGACTTCGACCTGCGCCTGGTCGATTATCTGGCCGACGAGTTCAAGAAGGAGCAGGGCGTCGACCTGCGCCAGGACAAGCTGGCCCTGCAGCGGCTGAAGGAAGAGGCCGAAAAGGCCAAGAAGGAATTGTCGACCACGACCCAGTACGAGGTCAATCTGCCGTTCATCACCATGAACGCCTCGGGTCCGCTGCACCTGAACATCAAGCTGACGCGCGCCAAGCTGGAATCCCTGGTCGAAGACCTGGTCCAGCGCACGATCGAGCCGTGCAAGAAGGCCCTGGCCGACGCCGGGCTGAAGGCCTCGGACATCGACGAGGTGGTGCTGGTCGGCGGCATGACCCGCATGCCCAAGGTGCAGGAGGCGGTGAAAGCCTTCTTCGGCAAGGAGCCGCACAAGGGCGTGAACCCCGACGAGGTCGTGGCCCTGGGCGCCGCCGTTCAGGCCGGCGTGCTGCAAGGCGACGTCAAGGACGTGCTGCTGCTGGACGTGACGCCGCTGACCCTGGGCATCGAAACCCTGGGCGGCGTCTTCACGCCCCTGATCGAACGCAACACCACCATCCCCACCAAGAAGAGCCAGACCTTCTCGACCGCCGACGACAACCAGTCGGCCGTGACCATCCGGGTCTTCCAGGGCGAGCGGCCGATGGCGGCGGACAACAAGATGCTGGGTCAGTTCGACCTGATGGGCATCCCGCCCGCGCCGCGCGGCATGCCCCAGATCGAGGTCGCCTTCGACATCGACGCCAACGGCATCGTCAACGTCTCGGCCAAGGACAAGGCGACCAACAAGGAACAGTCGATCCGCATCCAAGCGAACGGCGGCCTGTCGGACGCCGACATCGACAAGATGGTCAAGGAAGCCGAGGCCAACGCCGCGTCCGACAAGGCCAAGAAGGACCTGGTCGAGGCGCAGAACGCCGCCGACAGCCTGATCCATTCGACCGAAAAGGCCCTGGCCGAACACGGCGACAAGGTCGGCGCCGACGAGAAGGCGGCGATCGAGACCGGCCTGGCCGATCTGAAGACCGCGCGCGAGGGCTCGGACCCGGAAGACATCCGCGCCAAGACCAACACCTTGGTCCAGGCCTCGATGAAGCTGGGTGAAGCCATGTATTCGGCCCAGCAGGGTTCGGGCGACGCCGCAGAAGGCCAGCCGGCCGACGACGGCGTGGTCGACGCCGAGTTCGAGGAAGTGTCGGACGCCGACGACAAGAAGAGCGCCTGATCCGCAACAGGTCGCTGAAATGATACGGCCCCGCTTGTCTTGCGATAGGCGGGGCCTTTTCATGAAACTTGCATCATTCGTCCCGGCCCCCATGTCAGCCGGGACACCGTAGTTCCGTCATAGCCGGCCAGAGGCTGATCCTTCCCTTTGAAGGAGCGCAGGTCGGGCTCTCGCAAAGAGGCGGAGGGAACGCGGCAGGGGAAGTATGAGGACGATCGCCCTATGGCGCGTGACTATTATGAGGTACTGGGCGTCGAGCGCACCATCGACGCGCCCGGTCTGAAGGCCGCCTACCGCAAGTTGGCCATGATCCATCACCCGGACCGCAACGGCGGATCGGAAGAATCCGTCGCCCAGTTCAAGGAAATATCCGAGGCCTATTCGGTCCTGTCGGACGCCGAGAAGCGCGCGGCCTATGATCGGTTCGGCCATGCGGGCGTGAACGGCGGCGGCAATCCCTTCGGTCAGGGCCAGCAGGGCTTTTCGGACATCAACGACATCTTCTCCCAGGTGTTCGGCGATGCGTTCGGCGACGCCTTCGGCGGACGACAGGGCCGGGGCCAGCAGGGCGGGCCGCGTCGCGGATCGGACCTGCGCTACGACCTCGAGATCACCTTGGAGCAGGCCTACAAGGGCGAAGAGGTCGAACTGGACATCCCCGCCACCCTGACCTGCGACGCGTGCGAGGGATCGGGGGCCAAGCCGGGCACCAAGCCCGTCACCTGCACCACCTGCAACGGCGCCGGCCGGGTGCGCCAGGCGAACGGCTTCTTCCAGGTTGAGCGCACCTGCCCCCGCTGCCACGGGCAGGGCCAGATGATCGCCGATCCCTGCCCGACCTGTCACGGCCACGGCCAGGTGCGCAAGACCCGCACCCTGAACCTGAAGATTCCCGCCGGCGTGGACGACGGATCGCGCATCCGCCTGTCGGGCGAAGGCGACGCCGGCCAGCGCGGCGGCCCGCGCGGCGATCTGTACGTCTTCATCTCGGTGGCGCCGCACGACCTGTTCGAACGGGATAACCTGGACCTTCTTGTCACCGTGCCCGTGCCGATGACGGTGGCGGCCCTGGGCGGCGAGATCGACGCTCCCTGCCTGGTGTCCTCGGCCTGCGACGGCAAATGCAAGGCCTCGGTCGCCGTGCCGGCCGGCGCCCAGACCGGCAAAACCGTGCGCATCAAGGGCAAGGGCATGCCCCATCTGAACGGCCGCAATCGGGGCGATCTGGTTGTAGAGCTGTTCGTCGAGACGCCTACCGATCTGACCCCGCGCCAGCGTGAGTTGCTGGAAGAGCTTGCCCTGTCGTTCGGCGAAGGGCAAAACCCCCGCAATTCCAGCTTCGCCGGAAAGGCGAAGCGTTTCTGGGCCGACATCCTGGGCAACCAGGACGCGGACGGGTCGAAAGAAAACGCGGCTTGAGCGCAATCTTCCACGCCGGAATTTCCGGCTATCGCGGACGAATGGGCCGTGCGGTGTCCCAGGTTCTGGACGCTCGCGACGACGTGGTGGTGGCCGCCCGTTTCGACTGGGGCGAAACGGCCGACCTGTCGCTGTGCGACGTGATCATCGACTTTTCGACGCCCGACGCCTCGGTCGCCTTGGCGGAGAAGGCGGCTGAACGCGGCGGCCCCGCCCTCGTCATCGGTTCGACCGGCTTCACGCCCGAGCAGGAAGCCGTGTTGCTGAAGGCGGCCGAGAAGGTCGCCATCGTCAAGAGCGGCAACTTCTCCCTGGGCGTGAACATCCTGGTCGGCCTGGTGCAGCACGCGGCCCAGCGGCTGGACGCCCAGGACTGGGACATCGAAATCACCGAGGCCCACCACCGCCGCAAGGCGGACGCGCCCTCCGGCACCGCCCTGATGTTGGGCGAAGCGGCGGCGGACGGCCGGTTCGCCGATCTGGCGGACCTGCGCACCGCCCCCTACGACGGCGTGCAGGGCGAGCGGGAAACGGGCAAGATCGGCTTCTCCTCGATCCGCGCAGGCGGCATCGTGGGCGAACACACCGTCCTGTTCGCCTCGGAGGACGAGGTTCTGACCCTCAGCCATTCCGCCATCGACCGGTCGCTGTTCGCGCGCGGCGCGGTGGCCGCCGCCGCCTGGGTCCGCACCCGCAAGGCGGGCCTCTACGACATGCAGGACGTGCTCGGGTTCAGGCAAGCCTGAACCCAACGAGGCGCTTCACGCCGCGTATGTTCGCGACGCGGTCGCTCACGACTTGAGCGCAATTTTGAAGAGGAATGCGCTCAACGGCCGCCTGGCCTATGCCGCATCTTCTTGCGCCGGCAGGCCATAGGCGTCCCACAGGGACCGGTCTTTCAGCATCTTGGCCAGGAAGGCGAGGTGGGCGGCCTGTTCCTCAGGCGTGGAGCGCGGGGCGAGGGGGCGGGGGCGCTGGCCATAGGCGGCGACCTGAACAACGCCGCCCTGACCCCGGCCGACCGGACCCGACGACAGGTCCAGCACCCGCTCCTTGCCGCCGCGCAGTTCCAGATACACCTCCGCCAGCAGGCGGGCGTCGATCAGGGCGCCGTGCAGGGTGCGCTCGACCAGGGACACCTTGTAGCGTTTGCACAGGGCGTCCAGCGAGTTGGGCATGCCCGGAAACCGGCTCTGGGCCAGTTTCAGGGTATCGATCCAGCGCGCCTCGCCGGTGATCGGCCGGCCGCAGCGACTGTATTCGAAGTCGATGAAGTTCCGGTCGAAGGCCGCGTTGTGGGCGATCATCTTCGCATCGCCGATGAAGTCGATCAGCTCGTCGGCGATTTCGGCGAACTTGGGCGCATCCCTGACCTTCTCGTCGGTGATGCCGTGCACCCGGATCGCATCCGGCGGGATCAGCCGTTCCGGGTTGACGAAGCGGTGGAAGGTGCGACCCGTCGGCAACAGATCCTGCAGTTCGATGCAGCCGACCTCGATCAGCCGATCCCCCGTCCTGGGGTCGAAGCCGGTAGTTTCCGTATCGAGAACGATCTCGCGCGCCATGCGCCCTTTAATGGCGATGTTCGTCCCGGTCCGAAAGGGTCGCGGCGTCCCGACGCCGAGATATCCACGTCGGATCCAGCACCGTCTCCACCACCGCCGCGACCTGGGCTTGGGCGGCCTTCAGACCCCGGCCGGTGTCGATGACGAAGTCGGCCCGCGCGCGCTTTTCCGCATCGGGCGTTTGGCGGGCCAGGATCGCGTCGAACCGTTCGCGCGTCATGCCGGGCCGGGCCAGAACCCGTTCGGCCTGGACGGCGGGATCGGCCGTGACCACCACCACGGCGTCCACCTTGGCGTCTCCGCCCGTCTCGAACAGCAGGGGAATGTCCAGCACCGCCAGCCGGACTCCGGCCGCGCGCGCAGCCTCCAGATCGGCGAGGCGACCCTCGGCGACCAGGGGGTGGACGATGGCCTCCAGACGTCTGAACGCGGCGTCGTCGCGGCCCAGGGCCTCGGCCAGGCGGGCGCGGTCCACCGCCCCGTCCACGACCACGCCTGGGAAGGCGGCCTGAACCGGCGCGACCGCCGCACCGCCGGGCGCATACAGACGGTGCACCGCGTCGTCGGCGTTCCAGACCACGGCGCCCAGATCGGCGAACATGGCCGTCGTCGTCGACTTGCCCATGCCGATGGAGCCCGTCAGGCCGATCAGGATCACGCCGCCTCTCCCAGGTGTCGCAACACGCGCTCGCGCACGTCTGTCTCGGGAACCGGGTGGCCGAAGATGGCCTGAAACGAGGGTCTGGCCTGGCCGATCAGCATGGCCAGACCGTCGACGCCGACCAGTCCGCGTGCACGGGCGGCGGCCAGCAGGGGCGTCTCCAGCGGGCGATAGGTCATGTCCATCACCACCGTCCCGGCCTCCAGCCGCCCCACGTCCAGATCGGGCTGCACACTGAGCGCATTGACGACCAGGGTGGCGCCGACGAAGGCGGATGCATCCTCGACCACGGCGACGGCCGGGCCCAGGTCGGCGGCCAGGCGTTCGGCCCGATCGCGCGACCGATTGAGGATGCGAACCTGGGCGCCGGCCGAAACCAGGGCGCCGGCCGCCGCGCGGGCCGCCCCGCCGGCGCCCAGGATGACCGCCGGCTTGGCATCCACCTGCAGATCCGGCGCCTGTTCGCCCAGGGCGTTCATCAACCCCAGCCCGTCGGTGCTGTCAGCCCGGATGCGTCCATCCTCGAACACCAGCAGATTGGCCGATCCGACCAGGCGGGCGGCCTCCGAGACCTGGTCCGCCGCAGCATAGGCCTGCTCTTTATAGGGAGCGGTGACGTTTAGTCCCCGCAGGGCGCCGCGACGGCCCTGGTCCAACAAGGCTTCGAACGCCTCGGGCGTTTCGGGTCCGTAGGCGACATAGCGGGCGTCGAGCCCCGCCGCAGCGATCCAGGTCGCGTGGATCAGGGGACTGAGGGAATGGGCGATGGGCGAGCCGACGACACCGGCCTGGACGGTCATGACGGCAGGATCCCGACGTGGCGCAGTTCGGCCAGGACAGGCCACAGGGGCAGGCCTAGGACGGTGAAATAGTCGCCCTCCACCGCTTCGAACAGCTGCGATCCCCGGCCTTCCAGCCGATAGGAACCCACGCAGGACAACAGCGCCTCGCCCTCGGCCGCCAGATAGGCGTCCAGAAAGGCGTCGGAAAAATCGCGCATCCGCATCTGCGCCGTGTCGACGCCCGACCAGACGATCCGGCCCTTGGCGGCCAGGGCGGCGCCCGAATGAAGCTGGTGCGTCCGACCGCGCATGGTCCGCAAACGCTGGCGCGCCTCCTGAAGCGACCGGGCCTTGGACACGAGGCCCCCGTCGAACGCCAGGGTCTGGTCAGATCCCAGCACCCAGGCGCCGGCGTCGTCGCGCGATAAGGCCAGGGCCTTGGCCTCGGCCAGGCGAACGGCCAGGGCGGCGGGGTGCAGATCGCCGGAGACGGCCTTGATCGCATCCTCGTCCACCCCGGCGACGCGCACCGTGAACGGCACGCCGGCGTTTTCCAGCATGGCTCGGCGCGCGGCGCTCTTGGACGCCAGGATCAGCTTGATCGCGCCGTCGTTCACCAGGTGGTCCCGATCTTCTGGTTGCGATGCTCGCTGAGCAGATTGGTGATGGCGGCGGCCGTCTCCTCGACCGAGCGGCGGCTGACGTCGATGGTGGGCCAGCCCCGACGCTCGAAGGCGCGCCGGGCCTTGATGGTCTCCTCGCGAACCGCCTCCTGATCGGTATAGGCCGACGAGGGATTGGCGTTCAGATTGTCGATCCGGTTGCGCCGGATCTGAACCAGCCGGTCCGGCGAGACCGTCAGGCCGATCACCAGCGGGTTCTTCAGCTTGGTCAGCCTTTCCCCGTCTTCCTGGCCCGGCACCAGGGGGACGTTGGCGGCGCGGATGCCCCGGTGCGCCAGATAGATGCAGGTCGGGGTCTTGGAGGTCCGGCTGACGCCGCAGAGCACGACATCGGCGCCCTCCAGCTGATCCAGGGTCCCCTGGCCGTCGTCATAGGCCATGGCGAAGTCCAAGGCCGCGATCCGGTTGAAATAGTCGTGGTCCAGGGCGTGCTGGGCGCCGACGCGCGTCGACAGGGCCGCGCCCAGATAGCGTGACATGGCCCCCACCAGGGGGTCCAGCGCCCCGATCTGGGGCATGTCCAGCCGACGGCAGCCTTCTTCCAACTGTTCGCGCAGGTCGCGGTCGACCAGGGTGTGGAGAACCACGCCCGGCGCCGAGGCCACTTCCTGGAGCACCCGCTCCATCTGTTTTTCCGACCGGACCAGGGCGTAGATGTGTTCGATGGGAATGACGCCATCGAAACGGGCGGTCACGGCCTTGGCCATGGCGTTCAGCGTCTCGCCGGTGGAGTCCGACACCAGGTGGACGTGGAAATAGGTGGCGAGGCGGCCGGGATTGGGCGGCCGGGCGCCGGTCGATCGGGCAGGGCTCATGCGGTCGGGCTCCCTGTTGAAACCTGGTGGAAGGCGGGGGGCCGCCGGGGCGCCGTTTTCCTTAGCCGGTCCGCGTCCCGGCCGCGAGCGGGGATGAGGGTGGATCGCGTCGCCGGTCCGCTCCGGGATCATCCCCGGTCGGAAAACCGGTTTCGCATCGCCTGTGGAAAATCCTAACGAAGGGTTAACGGCGCTTAACCGCGTTCACAGGCGCAAGGTCCCGGAAAGCCTTTGGCGTTAAGGTTTCGTTAGGGATTGTCCACGGCCGGGAAACCCTGCGCGACCATCCCCGTTAACGATGGCCGGACCGGGGATATCCGGTTTTGTTCCGCCGCTGCGGCCGGAATCCTCCCCGTCGTTCCACCGCCCTACCTGCCACTTCGAATCTTTTAATTCTTATCTTGATTAGGGATTGAGAGCGGGGGGCTGTGACCTTAATCGTCCGGCATGACCGATCCGAGCCAGAACGCCAGTCAGACGCCCTTGATGCTGAGGGCGCTTCGGGGGGAGACGCTGAAGCGCCCGCCGGTCTGGTTCATGCGTCAGGCGGGGCGTTATCTGCCCGAGTATCGCAGGCTGCGGGCCGAGGCGCCCGACTTCATCGCTTTCTGCCTGAATCCCGAGATGGCGGCCGAGGCGACGCTTCAGCCCATGCGGCGGTTCGGCTTCGACGCGGCCATCGTCTTCGCCGACATCCTGTTGATCCCCCGCGCCCTGGGCCAGGACGTCTGGTTCGAGACGGGGGAGGGGCCGCGGCTGGGCGAAATGCCGATCCCCGGCCGGATGGCGGAACTGGCCCCGGCGGCGGGCGAGCATCTGTCGGCGGTGGGCGAAACCCTGGCGATCGTGCGCGCGGCGCTGGAGCCGGAACGCGCCCTGATCGGTTTCGCCGGCGCGCCATGGACGGTGGCGACCTATATGCTGGACGGCGAGCATCGGACCATCGGCAAGGGCGAACGCGCCCAGGCCCGCACCTACGCCTATGCCGATCCCATACGGGTCGACGAGACGCTGGAGGTCCTGGTCGAAGCCACGGCCCGTTATCTGAAGATGCAGGCCGACGCCGGCGCTCAGGTGCTCAAAATCTTCGAAAGCTGGGCGGAAGGCCTGCCGGACGATCTGTTCGAGAGACTGGTCCTGAAGCCGCACCAGGCGCTGGTGAAGCGCGCGAAAGAGCTGGGGGTCGCAGTCCCTCTGATCGGCTTTCCCCGGGGCTCTGCGGCGTTGGCTGAGCGTTATGCCGAGGCGGTGGAGGTGGACGCCGTCGCGCTCGACACCGCCTGTCCGCTGGAGGTCGGACGGCGGGTTCAGCAGATCAAGCCGATCCAGGGCGCGCTGGACCCGCTGCTGCTGCGCGCCGGGGGCGATCCTCTGCACCGCCGCGTCGATCAACTGATGGAGGCCTGGGGCCAGGGGCCGTGGGTGTTCAACCTGGGCCACGGCATCCTGCCGGACGTGCCCATCGGTCATGTCGAGCAGGTGCTGGAACGGATCGGCGCCCAATGACCGAGCACCACGGAACAGGACTGAGGGGCAGGCGCATCGCCGTCGTCCTGTTCAATCTCGGCGGACCGGACGACCAGGCCGCGGTCAAACCCTTCCTGTTCAACCTGTTCAACGATCCGGCCATCATCGGCCTGCCTGGCCTGGCGCGCACCCCTCTGGCCCGGCTGATCTCCAGTCGGCGCGAGGCCGCCGCCCAGGCTAACTACCGGCTGATGGGCGGAGGATCGCCCCTGCTGGGGGAAACGCAGGCCCAGGCCCGGGCGCTGGAGACCGCGCTGGCCGAGCGGCTGGCGGGCGACGAGATCCGGGTCTTTATCGCCATGCGTTACTGGAACCCGCTGACCGAGGAGACGGCCGCCGACGTCGCCGTGTTCGGGCCGGACGAGGTCATCCTGCTGCCGCTCTATCCGCAGTATTCGACGACGACGACTCAATCCTCTCTGAAGATTTGGAACGAGACCTACGCCGGATCGGGCGTCAGTCGGGCCGTCTGCTGCTATCCCCGGGCCGCCGGCTGGATCGCGGCCCAGGCCCAGGCGATCGGGGAAAAACTGGATGAGGCCGGCGAGGCGCCCGTGCGGGTGCTGTTCTCCGCCCACGGCATCCCCGAAAAGCTCGTGACGGGAAAGGGCGATCCCTATCAGGAACAGGTCGAGACCACGGTCGCCGCCGTGGTCGCGGAAATAGAGTCCCGTCGCGGACCCATCGACCACGCCATCTGCTATCAAAGCCGGGTCGGCCCGATGAAATGGCTGGGTCCTTCGACTCCCGAGGCGATCCAGAGCGCGGCCGAGGACGGCGTCGGAGTGGTCGTGACCCCCGTCGCCTTCGTCTCCGAGCATATCGAAACCCTGGTCGAACTGGATATCGAATATGCGGAGCTGGCCCGGGACAAAGGCGTGGTCCCCTATTTGAGGACTCCCGCCGTCGGGATCGAACCGCTGTTCATCGACGCCCTGGCCGAGGCGGCGGTCGGCGCCCTGGGCCGGACCGGCGTCGCGCCCCATGGCCAGGGCTGCAAGGCGGACTGGAAGGCCTGTCCGCATCGTAACGGGAGACACGCGGCATGACCCTCTATGACCTGGCGCGCGGCCTGCACATTCTGGCGGTGATCGCCTGGATGGCGGGCCTGCTGTTTCTGCCCCGCCTCTACGCCTACGACGTCGAACAGAACGCCAAGCCCGAGCCTCTGCGCGGCGAGATGCAGCGGCTGCTGCGTCTGTGGCAGACGCGGCTGCTGCGCATCATCGTCAATCCGGCCATGATCCTGGCCTGGGGCTTCGGACTATGGCTGATCCACATCGACGTCTCCGCCCGGGGTGCGGCTTTTCTGGCCGAGCCGTGGATGATCGTCAAACTGGTCGGAGTCCTCCTGCTCAGCGGCTGGCACGGCTTCTTGGCCGCCCAGAGGAAGAAGATCGCGGCGGGAACATCGAAATATTCCGGCCGGTTCTGGCGCATGACGAACGAGATCCCGTTCCTGCTGGCCATCGTCATGGTCTTGTCTGTGACGACCGAATGGCGCTTGGGCTAGGCGGCTGCGCTTGACGTCGGGCGCGGCCTGTGGTTCCGCTGGCGGCGAACTGCTCGACCCTTGCGCCGGCGGCCCCTCTCTTCTTCGCGACGCCTGCCGGTTCGACCCGCAGGAGCCCGTCGCATCCTCCTCCGGCCGGAAGGCCAGACATCTCGAAGACCCGACGCCGCAGAGACCGTCTGCGCGCGCCCACGAGCCTGCATCATGACCGACGTCCGCGACACCGATCCCGATTCCCCCGAGGCTGAAGCCCTCGAACCCGCTGAACATCACGGCGCCGTCCATTCGCCGGGCGAGGCGGCCGGCGCCGATTCCGGCGTGGACACCACGGCCGACGAGGACGACGATGGCGAGCCGGTCGTCGCCAACGGCCGTATCACGCTGGCCGAACTGAACGAGAAGACGCCGGCCGACCTGGTCGCCTTCGCCGAACAGCTGGAGGTCGAGAACGCTTCGAACCTGCGCAAGCAGGACCTGCTGTTCGCCATCCTCAAGGCCCTGGCCGACGAGGAGGTGGAGATCATCGCCGACGGGGTGCTGGAGATCCTGCCCGACGGTTTCGGCTTCCTGCGCAGCCCGGACGCCAATTATCTTCCGGGGCCGGACGATATCTATGTCTCGCCGTCGCAGATTCGACGCTTCGGGCTGCGATCGGGCGATACGGTGCACGGGGCCGTGCGCGGCCCGCGCGAGGGCGAGCGTTACTTCGCCCTGTTGAAAGTCGACACGATCAATCTGGAAGACCCGGAGCTGGTCAAGACCAAGGTCCTCTTCGACAACCTGACGCCGCTGTACCCGGAAGAGCGGCTGCACATGGAAATCCAGGACCCTACGCTGAAGGACCGTTCCGGGCGGGTCATCGACATCGTCGCCCCGTTGGGCAAGGGCCAGCGCTGCCTGATCGTGGCGCCGCCCCGCGTCGGCAAGACGGTGATGCTGCAGAACATCGCCAAGTCGATCGAGAAGAACCACCCGGAAGTTTTCCTGATCGTCCTCTTGATCGACGAACGTCCTGAAGAAGTCACCGACATGCAGCGCACTGTGAAGGGCGAGGTCGTGGCCTCCACCTTCGACGAGCCCGCCACCCGCCACGTCGCCGTCGCCGAAATGGTGATCGAAAAGGCCAAGCGCCTGGTCGAGCACAAGAAGGACGTGGTGATCCTGCTGGACTCCATCACCCGCCTGGGCCGCGCCTATAACGCCACCGTCCCGTCGTCGGGCAAGGTGCTGACCGGCGGCGTCGACGCCAACGCCCTGCAACGGCCCAAGCGCTTCTTCGGCGCGGCGCGCAATGTGGAGCAGGGCGGATCGCTGACCATCATCGCCACGGCCCTGATCGACACCGGCAGCCGCATGGACGAGGTGATCTTCGAAGAGTTCAAGGGCACCGGCAACTCCGAGATCGTGCTGGACCGCAAGGTCGCCGACAAGCGCATCTTCCCCGCCATCGACGTGCTGAAGTCCGGCACCCGCAAGGAAGACCTGATCACGCCCAAGGATCAGCTGGCCAAGACCTATGTCCTGCGCCGTATCCTGAATCCGATGGGGCCGCAGGACGCGATCGAGTTCCTGCTCGACAAGCTGCGTCAATCCAAGAACAACGCCGACTTCTTCCAGTCTATGAACACTTGAGGCGGATTCGGTCGTCAGGCGTTCTGTTTCACGTGAAACGGAGCCAAGACCGATGAAGATCAACGTCGAGGTGGATTGCACCCCGGCCGAGGCGCGGGCCTTCCTGGGTCTGCCCGACGTGGCCCCATTGAACGAGGCTCTGGTCGCGGAGATGCAGCAGCGGATGCAGGCCAATGTCGCCGCCATGCAACCCGAGGAATTGATGAAGACCTGGGCAAGCTTCGGCCTTCAGGCCCAGGATCAGTTCCGTCGATTGATGGAAGCGGCGGTCAAGTGAGGCCGCGCGTCCGGCCGCGATGCCGATACGCCGCCATCGCCTCCTCGCCTTCATGAAGCAGGATGACTGTTTGACATGAACGAGACCATCTTCGCCCTCGCCACGCCTCCGGGCCGTGGAGCCATCGCCGTAATTCGGTTGTCCGGGCCAGAGGTCGAACCGACTTTGACGGCGCTTGGCGCGACTCCCCTGCCGCCGCGCCTGGCCTCGGTGCGGAATCTTAGCCACGATGGCGGCCATATCGACCAGGCTCTGGTCCTGCGTTTCGTCGCGCCTCACTCCTATACAGGGGAAGACGCTGCCGAGTTGCATCTTCACGGCGGCCGGGCTGTGGTGGAAGCGGCGAGCCAGGCCCTGATCGCGCTCGGCCTCCGACCTGCGGAACCGGGAGAGTTCACCCGCCGCGCCTTTCAGAACGGCCGGATGGACCTGGCCCAGGCGGAAGCGGTCGCCGACCTGATCGACGCCGAAACGGCCGCCCAGGCGAAGCAGGCGCTGGGCCAATTGGACGGGCGGCTAAGCGAGACCTATGCGGGTTTCCGTCGCGATCTGCTGACCGCCCTGGCGTTGGTCGAGGCGGAAATCGACTTTCCCGACGAAGAGGTGCCCGACAATCTGGCGCGAACGGCGGGGCCGGTGCTGGATCGGCTAGCCGAGGATTTGCGCCGGGCGGTCGCGACGGCGCGGCGCGGCGAGCGGGTTCGCGACGGGTATCGCATCGTTCTGATCGGCGAGACCAACGCCGGCAAGTCGTCGCTGTTCAACGCCCTGATCGCGCGGGAAGCCGCCATCGTGACCCCCATCGCCGGAACGACGCGCGATGTCTTGGACGCCGAACTGGTGATTGGGGGCTATGCCGTGACCCTTTCCGACACCGCCGGCCTGCGCGACAGCGACGATCCGGTCGAGGCCGAAGGCGTCCGGCGGGCCCGGACGCGGGCCGAACAGGCCGACCTGCGTCTATGGGTGCGCGCCCCAGGCGATCCGGAGGGCGCAGCCGGCGCCTATGTCCGGCCTGGCGATCTGATCGTCGCCAACAAGGCGGATTTGGGTGTGGACGAAGTGGAGCCTGGGCTCGAAGTCGTTCGCGTCAGTACGACCAACCGCGAGGGGCTGCAGGCGCTTCACGATTGGATTGCCGCCCGATTGGCCCGTGACCTGTCGGGGACCGACTTTCCGGCTGTGACTCGCGAACGGCATCGGCTGCGGTTGATGGAAGCCCTGGCTGCGGTCGAAGCGGGCCGTTCGGCCTTGGCGGTCGCGCCCGAAATGGCAGGGGATGATTTGAGGCGCGCCGCCGACAGCCTGGCCCGCGTGACCGGCGCCATCGGCGTAGAGGACATACTGGGCCAGGTGTTCGCTTCTTTCTGCATAGGAAAATAGTTCCGCCGCCATACCGGCGTTCACGTGAAACAACCCGACTTGCTTTGCGCCCTTCGCGGGAGAAGAGGGCGTGAGACTGGCGACCAACGCCCTTTTGCATTATGTGGCGCGGATGCGTACCCTCTCTGAAATCGTCTGCGATGTCGTCGTCATCGGCGGCGGCCACGCCGGCTGTGAAGCGGCGGCGGCTTCGGCGCGAGCCGGGGCCCGTACGCTCCTGCTGACCCAGAAGCTGGAAACCATCGGCGAGATGTCGTGCAACCCGGCCATCGGCGGCCTAGGCAAGGGGCATCTGGTGCGCGAGATCGACGCGATGGACGGAATCATGGGCCGCCTGGCCGATGCCTCGGGCATCCAGTTTCGTCTGCTGAACCGGTCCAAGGGCGCCGCCGTCCGCGGCCCGCGCAGTCAGATCGATCGCCGTCTTTACCGTGAAGCCATGCAGGCCGAACTCGGCGTCACGCCGAATTTGATGCTGATGGCAGGCACGGCGGAAAGCCTGATCCTGGAAGGCGACCGTGTCGTGGGCGTCGTCACCGGCACCGGCGAACGCGTGCGGGCCAGAGCGGTCGTCCTGACCACGGGAACCTTCCTGAACGGCGTCATCCATCGGGGCGAACAGCGCATCGCGGCAGGGCGTCATGGCGAAGCCCCTTCGACGGGATTGGCGGCCGATCTGCGTGCGGCCGATCTGCAGATGGGTCGGTTGAAGACGGGCACGCCCGCACGGTTGGACGGGCGCACCATCGCCTGGGACCGGCTGGAGATGCAGCAGGCGGACGAGGTCCCTTCGGCCTTTTCCTTTCTGACCGAGCGGATCGCCGTGCCGCAGATCGCCTGCGGCGTCACCCATACGACGGAAGAGACCCATAGGATCATCGCCGAGAACCTAGGCGAGAGCGCGGTTTATGGCGGGCGGCTGTCGGGTCGGGGGCCGCGCTACTGCCCCTCGATCGAGGACAAGGTCGTGCGGTTCGCCGACAAGACCAGCCATCAGATCTTTCTGGAGCCCGAGGGGTTGGACGACCCGACGGTTTATCCCAACGGCATTTCGACCTCGGTCAGCGAAACGACCCAGCTGGCCTTTCTGCGCACTATTCCGGGGTTGGAGCAGGTTGAGGTGTTCCGGTACGGCTACGCCATCGAATACGACTATGTCGATCCGCGCGAACTGACGCCCGCCCTGGAAGTCAAGACGCGGCCCGGGCTGTATCTGGCCGGACAGATCAATGGCACCACCGGCTACGAGGAAGCGGCCGCCCAGGGGCTGATGGCGGGCCTGAATGCGGCGCGCGCGGCGGCAGGCCAGGAGGCGGTGATCCTGGGCCGCGACCAAGCCTATATCGGGGTGATGATCGACGATCTGGTGACGCGGGGCGTGACGGAGCCGTATCGGATGTTCACCAGCCGGGCCGAGTATCGACTGACCCTGCGGGCCGACAATGCCGATCAGCGTCTGACGCCGCTGGCGATTTCCCTCGGAATTGTCGGGGAAGCGCGTCGCACTCGGTTCGAGCGAAAGTCCGCCGCCCTGAAGCGCGCCAGCGCTGTTTCACGTGAAACCCTTTTCACCCCGAATGAGGCCGGGGCGATCGGAATCGCCGTGAACGCCGATGGCCGTCGTCGGTCGATGCGCGAACTGTTGGCCTTCCCCGGCGTGATGCTGGACCAGTTCGCGCCGGTGATCCCCGAGGTCATGGCCTGGAACGAAGACGTTCGGGAGCAGGTGGCCATCGACGCAGGATACGCCAACTATCTGGATCGCCAGGCCATGGACGCCGAGGCCCTGCGGAACGAAGAGGCGCTGAGCCTTCCGGCCGACCTCGACTATGAGGTCGTCGGGGGACTGTCCAACGAGGTGCGCGAAAAACTGGCTCGGGTGCGGCCCATGACCTTGGGACAGGCGGGGCGGATCGAGGGCATGACGCCCGGCGCGCTGACGGCCCTTCTGACCCATGTGAAGCGCACGCCGCGCGCTGTGGCGGCCGCCTGATGCTGGCGGCCGAACGGTCGATCTTTCAGGTACGCACGAACGCGACCGATATTCAGATGGCCGATCTCGAATCGTTTCGCCTGCGATTGGGCGATGCGAACGCGGTGATGAACCTGGTCGGACCCGACAGCCTGCCGGACTATTGGAATCGCCATGCCTGGGACAGCGCCCAACTGCTGTCTCATGCGCCGAATGCATCCACCTGGGCGGACCTGGGGGCGGGGGCGGGATTTCCCGGCGTGATCCTGGCGATCCTTTTGAAAGGTCGTCCCGGCAGCCACATATGGCTGATCGACAGTCTGGGAAAGCGGTGTCGGTTCCTGCGGGAAACGGTCGACGCACTGGGTCTGCCCGCGACTGTCATCAATGGTCGGGCGGAAGAGCAGCAGGTGAGATGCGATATCGTCACCGCGCGGGCAGTGGCGCCGATGGATAAGTTGCTGGGTTATGCACAGCCCTACTTCGAAAGGGGTGCACAAGGTCTTTTCCTCAAGGGCGAGAAGGCCGAATCCGAGTTGATCGCCGCACGGAAATCCTGGCATTTCGAAGCGGAACTGGCCCCGTCGCAGAGCGACCCGCGTGGCCGCATCGTGACAATTCGGAGTGTTCGACGTGCCCGCATCCGCTCGTGAAAAACAGCCCGCCCGGGTCCTGGCCGTCTCCAACCAGAAGGGCGGGGTGGGCAAGACGACGACGGCGATAAACCTGGGCACCGCTCTTGCCGCCATTGGGGAGCGCGTGCTGATCGTCGACATGGATCCGCAAGGCAACGCCTCTACCGGCCTCGGTGTTCCACGTGAAACACGTCGCGTCACCATCTATGACGTCGTCGTCGACCACCGCTCAATCGACGACGCGGCGGTGCAGACGACGGTGCCCGGCCTCTGGATCGTACCGGCGGACGCCGATATGTCGGGGGTGGAGATCGAATTGAGCCAGGCGGACCGCCGCTCCTACCGGCTGCGCGACGCCCTGCGCGCGCATGACGACGGGCCTACCGCGTATGACTATGTGCTGATCGACTGCCCGCCGTCGCTGAACCTGTTGACGCTGAACGCCATGGCGGCGGCGGATGCGGTGCTGGTGCCGTTGCAATGCGAATTCTTCGCCTTGGAGGGCCTGAGCCAACTGATGCGGACCATCGACATGGTCAAGCACAGCCTGAACCCCACGCTTGAAATCCAGGGCTTGGTCCTGACCATGTTCGACCGGCGCAGCGCCCTATCGGGCCAGGTCGCCAACGATGTCCGCGCCCATTTCGGGGACAAGGTCTATGACAGCGTCATTCCGCGCAACGTGCGCGTCGCCGAGGCGCCGTCCTTCGGCAAGCCGGCCCTGATCTACGACCTGAAATGCGCCGGCAGCCAAGCCTATCTGCGGCTGGCGCGCGAGGTGGTCAAGCGCGAGCGGCGACGCCTCGCGCTGGCCGCTTGATTCCTAGAAAAGAAACGGAAGCAGTATCTTGGCTGAACGACAAAGAGGTTTGGGCCGCGGTCTGTCGGCGCTTATGGGCGAGAATGCGGAGGCTCCCGTCGCGGCGGACGCGCCCGTGTCAGCCGGCGTGCGGCGCGTGCCGATCGAGAGTGTCAAGCCCAACCCGGACCAACCGCGCAAGGTGTTCCGCCAGGAGGACCTGGAAGAACTGACGGCCTCGATCCGCGACAAGGGGGTGCTTCAGCCGATCCTGGTGCGGACCCAGCCCGGCGAGCCCGGCGTCTGGCAGATCATAGCCGGCGAGCGCCGCTGGCGCGCGTCCCAGGCCGCTCGCCTGACCGAAGTGCCGGTCGTGGTCCATGAAATGGACGACGTCGAGGTGTTCGAGGTCGCCATCGTCGAGAACGTCCAGCGCGCCGACCTGAATCCGCTGGAAGAGGCCGAGGCCTACCGTGTCCTGATGGAGCGTTTCGGGCGCACCCAGGACGCGGTCGCCGGCGTCGTCGGCAAGAGCCGCAGCCATGTGGCCAACACCCTGCGTCTGCTGCAGCTGCCTGAACGGGTGCTGTTCTATGTGCGCGAAGGCAAGCTGTCGGCCGGCCACGCGCGGGCCTTGATCAACACGCCCGATCCCGGCCGGTTGGCCGATATCGCCTTTGTCGACGGCCTGAGCGTTCGCGAGACCGAAGCCCTGGCGCGGCGCGCGGTCGAAGGGCCGAAACCGTCAAAGGCGCGGTCGGGCGGCGTCAAGTCCGGCGGCGGCTCTGCGGATGTCGCAGCCCTGCAACAGGACCTGGCCGACGCCCTGGGGCTGAACGTCCAGCTGACCGACCGCGACGGAAAGGGCGAACTGACCATCCGCTATGGCACGCTGGAGCAGTTGGACGACCTGTGCCGTCGTCTGATGCGAGGTTGACGCCGGGGATGTGGTAGGGTGGGCGTATGACCGATCAGAACACGCCCACAGCCGCCGACAAGTTGAAACAGGCGCTCGCCGCCAAGAAGGCGAAAGGCGGACACGGATTCAATGTGCAGCCCGGCGCCAAGGCCGAGGAGAAGAGCATGGCCGCCCGCAATGTGGCGATGGCCAAGCCGGCGTTCCGCAAGGCGTCCAAGCGCGGGTGAGCCTGCTTCCTGGGGGCCGCCTAAAGCCCCAGCCGTCTCGCCCGGCCGGCGATTTCCAGCAGCAGGCGTTCGGCGATCAGCTGGTCGGGCATTCCGGTCGTCTTGGCGGCGACATCGGCGACGTTGATGCTGTCCATGACCTCGTCGAGAGCCTCCAGGCGCCAGGATCGGGCCTGACGCAGCATTTCCGCCTCCTGCTTCCAGAAGACGCCGGCGGCCTTGGCGGCCTCTTTGGCGTGTGCGCCGTTGGCTTGCAAGATATTGATCCTGCGAAGCTTTCCTAGATGAATGGCGGCGAATCGCACGGCCATGACCGACGATTCGCCCTCGGCGAAGGCGCGCCTCAGGCCCGATTGCGCCGGAGCGGGGCGGGCGCCGAAGGCCTGGAGCGCCGCATCGGACAGCGAGGCGTCCGGCTCGACCCCCAAGTGCAGTTCCAGCGCGTCCATGTCCAGCGTCCGGCTCGACCCTGGACCGATGAACAAGGCCAGGCGCTCGATCTCCTGACGCATCAGGCCGCGTTCGCGGGGCAGACGGGCGACGAACCGATCCAGGGCGTCGGAGGTCAGGCCGACCTTGTCCGCCGCCAAGGCTTCTCGAACCATGCGGGCGACATCGCCGGTCTCGTCCTCGTAACAGACGATGCCGACGGCCCCGTTTTCCTTTTCGGCCGTCTTTCTCAGCGCCGATTCGCGACCCAACTGATCGGCCTCGACCACCAGCATGGCGTCGGGGTTGTAGCCGCCCTGGGCGTGGGTCTTCAGCGCGGCGGCGACGGCCTTGTCCACGCCGGGCTTCAGCGCCGCCAGCCGGATGCGCACCAGACGCCGCCCGCCCATCAGGGACATGGCCGTCAAGGCCTCTTCCAGCCGCGTCTCGTCGCTGTCGATGTCGCTGTCGGTCAGGACGGTGACGTTGAAGGGGTCGTTCAGATCGGGCGTGACGGTCCGGCACAGGACTTCGGCCCGCTCGGCGACGCCGGAGCGGTCCTTGCCGTGGATGACCGCCGCCCGGATCGCCGGATCGGGCGCCTTCAGGAAGCGTTCGATCTCGGGACGTTTGGCCAGGATCACGGGTTGGACAGGGCCTGCATGAGGTCGAGTCGGATCAGGCGGGCCAGCTCCGAGGCCGCGCGCTCCTCGCCGTCCTGCTGGGCGGCGATGGCGGCATAGGGTTGGTCGGCGGCGGCGTAGGTGGTCGTCACCGTCTCCGCGCCGGTGATCGGCGCGCCGCCCGCGGCGGGGGTCAGGATCCAGGTCGCCTTGACGGTCAACTCATAGCGGGTCGCGGTGTCGTCGATGCGGCGACCCAGGGAGCGGCGGCTTTGCTCGACCTGGGTGGTCAGACGGTACAGGGGCGCTTCGCCCCGGTCCCAGGCCAGGACGTCCTCCAACTGCTCGCGCAGGCGATAGCCCAGTCGGTCGTCCTGGGTCGAGACGGCGATCCGGCGCAGGGACGACCCCACGGCCGGCTCGGCGTAAATGGGGGTGAAGCCGCAGGCGGATACGCCCAGGGCCGTCAACACCGCAAAGACCGCCGCGATACGCATCAGCCGGCCACCAGATTGACGATGCGGTCCTTGACCACGACGATCTTCTTCACGCTCAGACCCTCCAGTCGCGCCTGCACGGTCGCATCGGCCAGGACGACCGCCTCGACCTCGGCCGGCTCCATGCCGCGCGCCACGCGGATTTCCGCCCGACGCTTGCCGTTGATCTGGATGGGCAGCACCACCTCGTCGTCGGCCGCCAGAGCAGCGTCCCACACAGGCCACGGCGCGTCCAGAACCATCCCGTCCTCGCCCAGCCGGGTCCAGCATTCCTCGGCCAGGTGCGGGGTGAAGGGGGCGATCAGCCGGGCCAGGGCCGACAGGGCCTGGCGCTTGGCGTCGCCGCCGGCCTGGTCCGCGTCGCGAATCGCGGCGACGAAAGAATAAAGCTTGGCGATGGCCGAGTTGAAGCGGAAGCCCTCTACGCCTTCGGACACGGCCTTGACGGCCTTGTGGGTCTCGCGCAGCAGTTCGCCGTTGGCCGTGTCCTCGCCGGGGAAGGCCGGGTCGTAGGCGTCGAACAGGGACCAGGCGCGCTGAACGAAGCGGCTGGCGCCCTCCACCCCGCCCGGCGTCCACTGCACGTCCCGTTCGGGCGGGCTGTCCGAGAGGACGAACAGGCGCCCTGCGTCCACGCCGTGGCTTTCCAGGATTTCGGCCGGGGCGACGACGTTCTTCTTGGACTTGGACATCTTTTCGATGTCGCCGATGATCAGGGCGTCGCCGGTCGACAGCTGGCGGGCCGAACGGACGCCGTTGTCGTTGCTCAGCTCGACGTCGGTCGGTTCGACCCAGGCGCCGTCGGGCCGACGATAGGTCTCGTGGACCACCATGCCTTGGGTGAACAGGCCGGCGAACGGCTCCTTGACGCTCATCAGGCCGGCGTCGGTCAGGGCGCGGGTCACGAAGCGGGCGTAGAGCAGATGCAGCACCGCATGCTCGACCCCGCCGATATACTGATCCACCGGCAGCCAGCGGTCGGCGGCGGCCTTGTCGATCGGCGCTTCGGCCTTGGGATCGGTGAAGCGGGCGAAATACCAGCTGGAATCGACGAAGGTGTCCAGGGTGTCGGTCTCGCGCGTCGCATCCGCGCCGCAGGACGGGCATTTGACATGCTTCCACGTCGGGTGCCGGTCCAGCGGATTGCCGGGCACGTCGAAGGTGACGTCCTCGGGCAGGACGACCGGCAACTGGTCGGCGGGAACTTCGACCGGGCCGCAGGACGGGCAGTGGATGATCGGTATCGGGCAGCCCCAGTAGCGCTGGCGCGAGACGCCCCAGTCGCGCAGGCGATAGATGGTCGCGCCCTGACCCGCGCCGGCCGCCTCGACCCGTCGGATGGCCTCGGCCTTGGCGGTCTCGATATCCAGCCCGTTCAGGAAGTCGGAGTTGTAGATCAGGCCGGGACCGACATAGGCTTCGTCGTCAACGGCGAAGTCGTCGCCCGCGCCCTCGGGGCGAACGACCGGGATAACCGGCAGGTCGTACTTTCGGGCGAAGTCCAGATCGCGCTGGTCATGCGCCGGGCAGGCGAAGATGGCGCCCGTGCCGTATTCCGACAGGATGAAGTTGGCGATCCAGACCGGAATCTCGGCGCCGGTGAAGGGATGGACGGCCTTCAACCCGGTGTCCCAGCCGATCTTTTCGGCCTGTTCGATGTCGGCCTGGGACGTGCCGCCCTCGCGGCATTTGGCGACGAAGTCGGCAATGTGCGGATCGGCGTCGGCCAGCTGTTTCGAAATCGGATGATCCGGCGCCAGGCCCAGGAAGCTGGCCCCGAACAGAGTGTCTGGACGGGTGGTGTAGATCTCGACGCCGTGGTCGTGGCCGGCAGGCGCCGCCCCGGCCCATTTCCAGGTCATCTGCAGACCCTTGGACCGGCCGATCCAGTTTTCCTGCATCAGCCGGACCTTCTCGGGCCAGCGGTCCAGGGTCTTCAGACCGTCGATCAGGTCGTCGGCATAGTCGGTGATGCGCAGGAACCACTGGTTCAGCTTGCGCTTCTCCACCAGGGCGCCCGAGCGCCAGCCGCGCCCGTCGATCACCTGTTCGTTGGCCAGGACCGTATTGTCGACCGGATCCCAGTTGACGACCCCGTCTTTGCGATAGACCAGACCGCGCCGATACAGTTCCAGGAACCAGGCCTGCTGCTTGCCATAGTATTCCGGGTCGCAGGTGGCGAACTCGCGCGACCAGTCCAGCGACAGGCCCAGCAGTTTCAGCTGTTCGCGCATGTTGGCGATATTGGAATAGGTCCAGCCCTTGGGGTGGATGCCGCGCTCCATGGCCGCGTTCTCGGCCGGCATCCCGAAGGCGTCCCAGCCCATCGGGTGCAGCACATCGTAGCCTTGCGCGCGCTTGGACCGCGCGACCACGTCGCCCATCACATAGTTGCGGGCGTGACCCATGTGGATGGCGCCCGACGGATAGGGGAACATCTCGAGCACATAGTATTTCGGACGGCCGGCGTCCTTCGTCACGAAGGCGGAGGCTTCGGCCCAGCGGGCCTGCTGGCGGGGTTCGGCGGTCTTGGGGTCGTATCGGGCCACGGTCGTCCTGAAAGTCGAAAAGGGCGCTGACGCCCTCCCGGCTCAACTAGCCCGAAGGACGGCAGCGCCCAAGAAAATTGCGCCCCAATGAGCGATAACCAGCGTGCTCAAGCAGCCCGAAGGGCGATAGCAACCGAAAATGCCGCTCAAGCAGCCCGAAGGGCGATAGCGCTTGCCAAAACCGAATGCTGGCGATCAGCCAGCATTCGACAGGTTCAGCTGTCGCGCCTTGGTCAGGATGGCGTTTTCCAGGTCGGCCTCGGTCTGGGCGGCGACCGGGGCGGCGGTCCACTGGCCGTCGGCGCCCTTCACCTCCTTCGTCACCGTCACGTTCAGGGCGTCGGCGCGCAGGCGGGTGTCCAGGATGAAGACGGTCGCCTTGAAGCGCTCGTTCGGCGTCTGGGGGTTGATATACCAGTCGTAGTTGATGACGCCGCCCCACGGATCGGCGGTCAGCAGCGGCATGAAGCTGAGGGTGTCGAGCGAGGCGCGCCACAGATAGGCGTTGACCCCGATGCCCTGCTGGGCGTTCGTCTTGGGCGCGGACTTCTTGCCCCCGACGAAGGGAATGCTCGAGCAGGCCGAAAGCGACGCGCCCAGGGCCACGCCAGACACCAGCACGACCGCGACGTTGCGAACCAGGGCCTTGTTGAGGCTCATCAAGAGAAGTCTCCGTAAATCCAGGGACGTGGGAGCCCTCGCTCGCACGCGCGCACGGCGCGATGAAACGCCGACTGCACCGCTCTATAACACGGTGAAAAGGGGCGATGACAAGGCGAAGTCGCGCCCGAGGGCGTCCGTCGAAGCAGCGGTTTCGCGACAGGGGCGCGTCATCCGACCCGAAGCGACCCAAATCCCGTGACGCCTGAGACACATGCGCCGACAACAATGAAGAGGAACCTTGTTATCGAGCGGTCATTCCGTTGACCGAGCCGGCGCCCGGTGTCTAATCGCCGGGCTCACGACCATATAAGGTCGGTTCGGGGTCGAAACGTCGCCGTTGGCGGGGTTCTAAGGGTTTGGTTATGCGGTTCGGCGGTTTTCTTGCTGTGATGTTGGCGACGACGGCGCTTGCCGTCTCGACGTCCGCGCTTGCCCAGAGCGCGTCCAACACGGTGTCCCTGTCGGAAGCCCAGGCGGCCCAGCGCAATGCGCCGGCGCCGCAGCGTCGCGGCCTTCGCCTGAACGACAACGGCCGTTGGGGCCTGGATTTCAACCTGAACCAGCCCGTGGGGCGTGAAACCGACTGGGGCGATGTCGAGGCCGGGGCGTATTATCGCCTGAACGACCGCCTGCGCGTGGGCGCCGCCGCCGCCGTGGCCACGCCCGAAGCCGACCCGGCCCGCGCCCCGGAAACCAACAGCCGCGCCCAGCCGCGCGTGCGTCTGGAAACCATCTTCAAGTTCTGATCTGGGACGGCGCATCGAACGCCGTCCTGATCGCATCGACCCCGGCCAGGCCGCAGGCGCCGCCGATCCGGCCTGCGTTGGCCGCGTCGATCCCACCCAGCGCATAGACCGGCCGACCGGCGCCCCTCGCCAGGATTTGGAACCGCTCGGCCCCCAGGGGCGGTCTGGACGCCGAAACGCCCCCGGCCGCGAAGACGGGCGAAAGCACCAGGGCGTCCAAGCCGCCCGGCGCCGTTTCCCCGCCATGCCAGGCGGCGGTCAGCAGCCATTGGGGGCGGGCGCTGCGTATCTCGATCGCCCGATGCGCCGCGCGTTCCGGCAAATGCAGGCCGTCGGCCCCGACCGTTTCGGCCAGTTCCGCGTCCAGTCCGACCAGGAGCCGGATCCCCGCCGTCGCTGTCGTTTCGCGCAGTCTCTCGCCCGTTTCGACGGCCTCCGCCGCGCCGAAGGCGCGATAGACGACCGCCGAACCGGCAGGCAGCCGGGCCGCCGTCTCCCACGGGCGCGGCGTTCGGTCGGGATCGGTGAAGAACAGAAGGGGCGGCAGCCAGGCGGCGCCTGGGCTGACAGCGGCGGCGGCGCGGTTTAGAGCGGTCGCGACGTTCCAGAGCGTGCGCGCATCGTCGCTGTAACCGGCCGGCAGGTTCATGACCCCTTCATCTCCCGCTTCCGCCCCGCCGTCCATCGCCGAACGGGTCGCAGAGGTCCGCGCCCGCATCGACGCCGCCTGTCGCGCGGCCGGGCGCGATCCCCATGACGTCACCCTGACCGCCGTATCCAAGACTCAGGGCCCCGACGCGATCGACGCCATACTGGCGTCCGGCCAGCGGGTGTTCGGCGAAAATCGGGTGCAGGAGGCGCAATCGCGTTGGACCGCCCGGATCGCGGGGCTTCCCGACCTGGAACTGCGGCTGATCGGCCCTTTGCAGACCAACAAGGCGGCGGACGCCGTCGCCCTGTTCGATGTCGTCGAGACGCTGGATCGTGAAAAGCTGGCCCGCGCCCTGGCCGAGGCGGCGATGAAACGCGGCCGATCGCCGCGCGTCCTGGTTCAGGTCAATACGGGGGCGGAACCACAGAAGGCCGGCGTCCGGGCCGATCAGGCCGACGATCTGATCGCGACGGCGCGTCTGACCTATGGGCTGACGGTCGAAGGGCTGATGTGCATTCCCCCGGCGGCGCAGGACCCGGAACCCCATTTCAAAACCCTGTCCGCCCTGGCCGACCGTAATGGATTGGCGGTCCTGTCGATGGGAATGAGCGGCGATTACGAGGCCGCGATCCGATGCGGGGCCACCCATGTGCGGGTCGGAACGGCGCTGTTCGGGGAACGAAATCGGCGCTAAAGCCCCTCTAACCCGTAACCCGATGTGAATATTCGCACCCTCAAGCCTTGGCGCGGGGGTCAAGCCTCGCCATTGTCTGTCCATGCCCACGCCCAAGACCATCCTGATCATCGACGACGACGACGACCTGCGCGAGGCCCTGGCCGAGCAGTTGAACCTTCACGAGGAGTTTCGCACCCAGCAGGCCGCGACCGCCACGGACGGGGTGCGGATGGGGCGCGAGATTCGCGCCGACCTGATCCTGCTGGACGTCGACCTGCCGGACATGGACGGGCGCGAGGCGTGTCGCCTGTTGCGCAAGGATGGGGTGTCGACCCCGGTCATCATGCTGACGGCCCAGTCGGCGGACGCCGACGCGATCCTGGGCCTGGACGCCGGGGCCAACGACTATGTGACCAAGCCCTTCCGCTTCGCCGTGCTGCTGGCCCGCATCCGCGCCCATCTGCGCAGCCACGAACAGTCCGAGGACGCGGTCTTCACCATCGGTCCCTATGAGTTCCGGCCCGCCGCCAAGGTGCTGATGGACGCCAAGGGCAAGAAGGTGCGGTTGACCGAGAAGGAAACCAACATCTTGAAATACCTCTATCGCGCGGGGGCCAAGCCGGTGTCGCGCGAGGAACTGCTGACCGAAGTATGGGGCTATAACGCCGGGGTCACGACCCACACGCTGGAGACCCATATCTATCGGCTGCGCCAGAAGATCGAGCCGGAGCCGGGCCATGCGCGGCTATTGCTGACCGACGCGGGCGGCTATCGGCTGCAACCCTGAAGGATCTGGGCGGCGGGGGAAGTCGGCCGCCTTCAGACGTCCAGGTCCACCGTCACAGGCGCATGGTCGGAGGGGCGTTCCCATTCGCGGACGTCGTCGTGGATGCGGGCGGTGTCCCTGATCACCGCGGAGGTCAGGCCCGGCGAGGTCCAGATGTGGTCCAGGCGCAGGCCGCGATTGGATTTACGGAAGTCGGCGGCGCGATAGCTCCACCAGCTGGCCAGTTTCTGCGGTTCGGGGAAGCGGTCGCGCAGCACGTCGGCGAAACCGCCGGCCGCCTGAAGCCGGTTCAGCGTCTCGACCTCGATCGGCGTATGGCTGACGATCGTGGACATGTAGCGATGGTTCCAGACGTCGTTTTCGCCGGGCGCGATGTTGAAGTCGCCGGCCATGACCAGCGGCCGGGCCTTGTCCTGGCGGGCCACGAGCGCGGTCAACTGTTCGTAGAAGTCCATCTTGTGATCGAACTTGGGGTTCAGCGCCCGGTCGGGGATGTCGCCGCCCGCCGGGATGTAGAAGTTCTGGACGTCGATCCCGGCGACCTGGGCCGAGACGCAGCGGGCGTGGCCCAGTTTGCACACCTGGAAGGTTTGGCTGTCCTCCAGCGGCAGGCGGCTGGCGATGGCGACCCCGTGCCAGCCCTTCTGGCCCGCCACGCGCAGATGCGGCAGGCCCATCGCCTCGAAGGCGCCGCGCGGGAACTGGTCCGTGGTGCATTTGATCTCCTGCAGCATCAGGACGTCGGGCGCGCGGTCGGCGACGAAACGGGCGACCTGGTCGATGCGCAGGCGGACGGAGTTGATGTTCCAGGTGGCGAGGCGAAGGGTCATGCCTCCGTCTAGCAGGCGCGCGGCGTAAAAAAAGCCCGGCCGCGATGGCCGGGCTATGGGAGGTTCGTCTCTCTCGCCGCCGGGGAGGGGGATATCTTCCGTGGCGGTAGAACGGCCGCCGCCGTTCATGTGCCGAAAGTGTCACTGTCGGACAGAAAAGTCAAACCGTCACAATTGCCGCTTGCGCGTGCTCATTATGAAACAGTCCGACGCCGGACGAACCAGGCGGTCGCGGCTCAGTCGACGCTTCCGCGTGCGGCCGGCGCGGCGGCCCATTCGCCGCGCCACTCGTAACTCAGGGTGACGCAATGGCGGTAGGCGCCGTCGGACCAGCGGCCGACCGCATGCATGGTCAGGGGACGCGGCGCGCGCACCCGGTTCATGATCAGCCAGACCTCGTCGGCGCCGGGGCACAGGGCGCGGGCCAGGCCCCGGCCGTCGCCGTCCTGATTCACGGCGTAGATGTCGTTCTCCGGCGCGCCGTCAGGCAGGACGCGCCGCGCCGCGTCGGGGCCGCCCCGGGTGAAACCGGCCGTGCCGCGCGCGGTGGTGGAGAACAGCCGCTCGACCTGGACCGCGCCGAACAGACCGCGCCGCACCTCCAGCGTGATCCCTTTCGTCAGGGCCTGGGTGATGCGATCCGAGGCGTTGTAGGACAGGAAGCGGGTGTCCGCGTGGGCCGGGGCCGCGATCAGGATGGCGGCGGCCAGACCGAGAGGCAGGCTGAAAGACGGGCGGGTCGGACGGCGCATTCCTGCTTCTTCCCCAGGTTTTGCGGCGAGAACTAGGCTTCGCCCAGACAGCGCAAGGCGACTTCCAGATTGCGCAGGCCGTCCTCGCCGGTCACGGCCGGGGTCTCGCCGGTGGATATGGCGCGGGCGAAGGCTTCCAGCTCCTTCCTCAGCGGCTCGGCCGGCCAGCTGTTCAGCATCCGGGTCGAGTAGGAGCCGTCAGGCTGCTGGCCGAAATATTCCGTCACCTGGCGGGTGATCAGGTCGGCGACGACGAACTTGGTCTTGGTGGCGACTTGCAGCGTACGGGTCTTGTAGGGCGTGACCCAGTTGGTGGTGATGTGGGCGATCACGCCGTTGTCCAGTCGGAACTGCAACAGGGCCGTATCCTCGCGGTCTGCGCGGGTGCGGGCCAGTTGAGGCTGAACCTCGACGATCTCGGACCCGGTCAGGTGGCGGATGATGTCGATGTCGTGCACGGCCAGGTCGATGACGACGCCGACCTCGCCCATCCGGGGCGGGAAGGGGCCGACGCGGGTGATCTGGATCGAGATGATCTCGTCGCCGTCGATGGCGCGCTTGACCGCCTCGACCGCCGGATTGAACCGTTCGACTTGGCCCACCATCAGGACGCGGTCGTTGGCCTTGGCCGCGTCGATCATGCGCTGGGCGTCGGCCACGGTGGCGGCGATGGGCTTTTCGACAAGGACGTGGACGCCCTTTTCCAGCAGGGCCACGCCGATCTCGGCATGGACACGGTTAGGGGTGGCCACGACGGCGGCGTCCAGGTCGGCGTCGACGAAGGCCTGGGCCGTGGTGACGGGCGCGGCGTCATAGGCCGCCGCGACGCCCTCGACCGTGATGGCGTCGGGATCGAAGACGGTGGTCAGGTCGAACTCGCGCATCTCCGAGGCGACGCGGGCATGGTTGCGGCCCATGACGCCGACGCCGGCGACGCCGAACTTGAGGGGGACAGTGTTGGGCATCGGGTTCAGGCCTTGTAGCTGGCGACGGCGGCGACGATGCGGTCCTGGGTCTCGGCGTCCAGATCCGCGTGCATCGGCAGGCTGACGACCACGTCCTTCAGCCGCTCCGTCACGGGGAGGCCTCCGGCGCCGCGCGGATAGTGCTCATAGGCCGGCTGAAGATGCAGCGGAATCGGATAATAGACGGCGGTGGGCACGTCGTTGGCCTTGAGGTGCGCGGCCAGTCCGTCACGGTCGGGATGTTCGATCGTATATTGCGCCCAGTTGGAGATGTTGCCCGTCGGCACGTCGGGGACCTTGGCGACGTGGGGCCGCAGGGCGTCGTTGTAGCGGCCGGCGATGCGGTTGCGCCATTCGATCTCCTGGCCGAAGACCTTCAGCTTCTCGATCAGGACAGCGGCCTGGATGGTGTCCAGACGGCTGTTCAGGCCGATGCGCATGTTCAGATACTTGGGGTCGTGGTCGAAGGTGCGGTCCTTCAGATCCACCGCGACCGCCTTGCCGTGCACCCGCACGGAATCCATCAGCTGGGCCAGTTCGTCGTCGTCGGTCAGCACCGCCCCGCCGTCGCCATAGCAGCCCAACGGCTTGGCCGGGAAGAAGCTGGTGGTGGTGACATCGGCCCATTTTAACGGATGGGCGCCGTCGATGGTGCAGCCGAACCCTTGCGCCGAATCCGAGATCAGCTTCAGCCCATGCCTGTCGCAGATCGCCTTGATCGCCGGATAGTCGGCGGGCTGGCCGAACAGGTCCACGGCGATGACCACGCGGGGCGTCAACCGACCCTCGGCCTTGATCCCCTCGATGGCCCGTTCCAGCGCGGCCGGGTCCATATTGTAGGTTTCGGCGTCCACATCGACGAAGACCGGCTCGGCGTCGAACCAGGGCACGACCTCGGCCGTGGCGGCGAAGGTGAAGCTGGGGACGAAGACCGCATCGCCGCGTCCGACGCCCCAGGCCATCAACGGCAGGGCCAGGGCGTCGGTGCCGTTGGCGCAGCCCAGGGCGTGTTTGGCCTGACCGAAGGCGGCCAGATCGGCCTCGAACTGGCGAACCTGCGGACCCATGACCCAGGCGCCGCCGACGACGGCCTCTTGGACGGCGGCCTCGATCTTGCCGGCGAGACGCAGGCGCTGGGCCTGAAGGTCGATGAAGGGGATCATGGGGTCGCACTCTCCGTAATTGGATCGGGGCGGCGTTGGGCCGGGCCGCGTCAAGGACGCCAGTTGGGCCGTCATCTGTCGCGCCGTCCTAGCAAGATCGGACGCGCGGGCCAAATCGTGCGGCGTCACATCGCGTTGCCCTTTGCTACCGTCGCTTTCGCTTGGCGGGGGCCGGGATCATGCTCTAAGCCAGCGCCATGATCGCCCGCGCCGCCGCCCAGACAAGGGTCTCGAACTGGCTGTTCGACCACGCCCTGCCGCTATGGGCCGACCGGGGGCTGGACGCCGAGGGGCGGTTTTTCGAACAACTGGATTTCGGCGGTCGTCCCGTCGTGGGCCAGCGTCGGCGCACCCGCGTCCAGGCGCGCCAGATCTATGTCTTTTGCGAAGCGACGGCCCTGGGCTGGGCGGGGGGGCGCGGCCCGGCCCAGGCGGGGCTGGACTGTCTGATCGCGAGCGGACGCCGCGACGACGGGCTGTGGATCGGCGCGACCGACGACAAAGGGGCGGTGACGGACGCGGCGCCGGATCTCTACGACCTGGCTTTCGTGCTGTTCGCCCTGGCCGCCGCCCATCGCGTGCTGGGCGATCCGCGCGCGCGGCCGCTGGCGCTGCAGACGCTGGAGGCGATCGACAGGGAAATGACCGCCCCCCACGGCGGTTGGCACGAGGCCCTGCCGCCGCGCCTGCCGCGTCGCCAGAACCCGCACATGCATATGCTGGAGGCGATGCTGGCTTGGCAGGCGACGGCCGCCGATCCGGCGTTCGCGAGGGCGGCGGGCGTCTCGCTGGATCTTTGTCGGCGTCATTTCATGGTCGATGGCGCGATCCGCGAATACTTCGGCGAAGACTGGCGGCTCGATCCGCACCAGGGGCGGGTGATCGAGCCGGGCCATCTGGAAGAGTGGGCCTGGCTGCTGCGCCAGGCCAGGACGTTGGATCCGGCGGCGGACGATGCGGCCAAGGCGCTTCATCGTCGCGCCATGACGCAAGGGCGCCGCGACGGTTTCGTAGTTCGGGAGATCGACCCGACCGGCGCGCCCCTGGATGCGGGGCGACGGCTGTGGGCCCAGACCGAGGCGGCGCGCACGGGCCTGAGCTTCGGCGACGACGGCGCCGTCGACCTGATCGACCGCATCCTGGACACCCATCTGGCGACGGCCGTGCCGGGGCTATGGATCGACAGCTACGATGCGGACGGTCGGCCGCAGGATCGAGCCGCGCCGGCGTCCAGCCTCTATCACCTGATGACCGCCTTCTCCGAACTGTTGAGATTGGACGCATGACCGCCGCCCCCGCCGCCTTTCTGGATCGCGACGGCGTCCTGATCGAGGACTGCGGCTATCCGCATCGCCCCGAGGACCTGAAGTTGACGCCGGGCGCCGCTGCGGCCGTGCGGCGAATGAACCAGGGCGGCTATCGCACCATCATCGTCACCAATCAGTCGGGCGTGGCGCGGGGCCTGTTCAGCGAAGACCGGATGCACGCCTTCAACGCCCTGTTGATCGAGGCCCTGGCCGAACAGGGCGCGGTGATCGACGCCGTCTACGCCTGCCCCTTCCATGCCGACGCGGTCGAGGCGCGCTATCGTCACCCGGACCATCCAGACCGCAAGCCCAATCCGGGCATGCTGTTACGCGCCATCGCTGAACACCATCTGGATCCCGCCCGCAGCTTCATCATCGGCGATCAGCCGACCGATCTCGAGGCCGGGCGGCGCGCGGGGGTGAAGGGATATCTGTTCGCGGGCGGCGATCTGGACGCCTTCGTGCACGACACGGTGGGCCTCTAAGGGCGTCGCATTTCGTCGTCCGGTGAATTACCCTGACGAAAACGTCGGAGGAAATCTCAATGGCCCATCCGCAGTCGCCTGACGCAAGGCCCTTCGCGGAGCGGCGCTGGACCGCGCCGGACGGTCTTCGTCTGTTCGCCCGCGACTATGCGCCGGGATGCGGCGTGGCGCGAACGCCGATCATCGCCATCCACGGCCTGACCCGAAACAGCGCGGATTTCGAAGCCGTCGCCCCCCTGTTGGCTCAAAGCGGCCGGCGTGTCCTGGCGGTCGATGTGCGCGGGCGGGGTCTGTCGGACCGGGCGCCCGATCCGATGACCTACAGGCCCGACATCTACGCCCAGGATGCTCTGGCCCTGATGGACCAGGCGGGGATTGCGAGGGCGGTCTTCGTCGGCACCTCGATGGGCGGTCTGATCACCATGGCGCTGACGGCGATGCGGCCCAGGGCGGTGGTCGCGGCGGTGCTGAACGACATCGGGCCGGAGGTGGCGCCGGAAGGCCTGGCGCGCATCGCCGCCTACAGCGGCCAGCCGGTCGAGATCGGTTCCTGGGCCGATGCGGCGGCCTATGCCCGACGGATCAACACCGTGGCCTTCCCGCATTACGGCGATGCGGACTGGGCGGCGTTCGCGCGGCGGATCTTCCGCGAATTGCCGGATGGGCGCATCGCGCTGGACTACGATCCCGACATCGCCGTGCCGATCCAGGCGGCGGGGGCGAAGGCTTTGGTCCCCGACCTGTGGCCGATGTTCCGGCGGATGACGCGTAAACGTCCCACTCTGCTGGTGCGCGGCGGGACGTCCGACCTGCTCAGCGCCGACATCGCCGCGCGGATGAGAAAGGCGGCGTCGAACATGGTCTATGTCGAGGTTCCCGGGGTG
Source organism: Brevundimonas sp. D3-1P (assembly GCF_055809335.1). NCBI lineage: Bacteria > Pseudomonadati > Pseudomonadota > Alphaproteobacteria > Caulobacterales > Caulobacteraceae > Brevundimonas > Brevundimonas sp. D3-1P. Next base: position 2,336,766 of record NZ_CM147908.1, on the reverse strand, counting down.
GGCCATGCCCCCATGCTGGACGAGCCCGAGGCCCGCGCCGCGATCTTCGAATTCCTGGCGGAGGTCGATTAATCCCGGGTCGGATCGACGCGCGAGGCGTCGCCATAGGTCAGGGCCAGGAAAACATCTTCCAGGTCCGGGTCCTCGGTGGTGATATCGGCGATGGTCACGCCGGCGGCGCGGACGGCGTTGATGACCTGCTCCACCGAAGACTGCCCTTTCTTGTAGGCGACGGCGAACGCGCCGCCGGGGCGCGGCGTGACCTCGAAGCCCGGCAGGGCCGGCGGGGTCGCCTGGGGCGTTTCGGGCGTGACCACCACGTTTCGGCTATCCAGCCGGCGCAGCAGCTGCGGCGTCGGCTCGCAGGCCACCACCTCGCCCCGATTGACGATGGCGATGGTGTCGCAGAGCTCCTGCGCCTCTTCCAGATAGTGGGTGGTCAGGACGATGGTGACGCCGTCTTCGTTGATGCGGCGGACATAGGCCCACAGTTGTCGGCGCAGTTCGACGTCCACCCCCGCCGTCGGTTCGTCCAGGATGAGGATCGGCGGATTGTGGACCAGGGCTTTGGCCACCATCAGGCGGCGCTTCATGCCGCCCGACAAGGCGCGGACATAGGCGTCAGCCTTGTCCGACAGACCCAGCGCCGCCAGCAGTTCGTCGGAACGCCGCTCGTTCTTGGGCACGCCGTAGAAGCCGGCCTGGACCTCGAGGGACTCGCGCGGGGTGAAGAAGACGTCGGCGACGATCTCCTGCGGCACGACCCCAAGGGCCGCGGCGGCATCGCGCGGCTCCTTGTCGATGTCGCGGCCCCAGATGACGACGGAGCCTTCGGACTTCTTCACAACCCCGGCCAGGATGTTGATCAGTGTGGATTTGCCGGCGCCGTTCGGACCCAAGAGGCCGAAAACCGAACCGCGTGGGATAACCAGATCGACGCCGCGCAGGGCGATCTTGGGCGGCGATTTCTTGGACCCGGCGTAGGTCTTCTTCAGGCCCCGCACCGCGATGGCGTTGTCGGGCAGGGCGAGGGTCTCAGGCATGGCTTCACTCAGGGCGGCGTGGCGAGGCGCATAGGTAGGGCGCGCTGGACCATCCGCCAAGCTGGCCAAGCCGTATTAAGAGACAAGCGAGCCAGACTTTATGTCAATGACCCTTGACTTATGAGGTCGGGATGTCTAGGTTCCTTGTCATAGGACAACTCGACTTGATGGAGAACATTATGACGACGCCGTCTGTCAGACCTCGTATGACGCGCACCCGCCTGATCGGATTTTTCGCCATGGCTGTCTGCGCGGTCGGCTATGTCGGGGCGGGCCTGGCCCTGTGGGTCGGCAAGATTGGCCAGATGGACATGAGCCAGGCCGCCCTGGCGGCGGCGGGGCTGGCGGTCGTGGGCGAGGTCGGTCTGTGGGTCGGGGCCGGATGTCTGGGGCTGACGCTGTTCAAGAAGCGCAAGGCCCTGATGGATCGCCTGCTGGGCCGGAGCAAGCCCGCCGAGGTTTGACCTTCCGGCCCGGCCCGCTTAGAGCGGAAATCGGTCGCGTCGGCCTTTCGTCGGTCGCGTCTCAGATTTCGCTCCGGCCAAGGGGTCGGCAGCCTTCCAGACCCGGACCGCATCATGCCCCCGCGCCACGCCGACGCCATCATCCCCCCGCCTGAAGAGATCGTCGTCTCCACCAAGCGCGTGGCCTGCGACGGGGGCGGCGGCGCCCTGGGCCATCCTCTGGTCTATATGGACATGGGAGAGGACGACTTCATCGAATGCGGCTATTGCGACCGCCGTTTCGTCCTGTCGGCCCACCCGCACGACGAGAACGAATATCTGAGCCCGGCGGCGCGCGCGCCCGAGGCCCATTAAGCACTGATCGTTTTAGACGGGACCGTTTTCGCGGTTACGCCTGAAGCGTGAATCAGGCTCTCGCCTGCTTTCGGCCGTAACCTCAGTTCAGTCGCGAAGTCGGGCGATCCCGGTCTATAGGATTGCTTGAGAACCTGTTTGGATGGAGCCTCGCCTTTGCGCTATCTGCACACCATGGTCCGCGTGAAGGACCTCGACGCCTCGCTGCATTTCTATTGCGACCTTCTGGGGCTCCAGGAAGTGCGACGCACGGAGAACGCGGCCGGCCGGTTCACCCTGGTCTTCCTGGCCGCGCCCGAGAATCTGGCCCAGTCGGCCGCGGAGCGGTGTCCCGAGGTCGAACTGACCTTCAACTGGGAGCCCGAGGATTATCAGGGCGGCCGCAACTTCGGGCACCTGGCCTATGAGGTCGACGACATCTACGCCGCCTGCCGGACGCTGATGGACGGCGGCGTGACGATCAATCGTCCGCCGCGCGACGGCTACATGGCCTTCGTCCGATCGCCTGACGGCGTTTCCGTCGAACTCCTTCTGAAAGGCGCGCCCTTGGCGCCGGCGGAACCCTGGGCTTCGATGACCAACACCGGAGTCTGGTGATGCGTTTGCGCGCGGGGACGGCGCTGACGGCTGCGGCGTGCGTGCTGTCGGCCTGCGCCTCGACCACCGAAAGCAATACGGGGCGCACGGCCACCGAACAGTTGCTGTTGGCCCGCGCCTCCGACCGGGCGATCGAGGGGCTGGTGCTGCCCTTGCCCCTGGGGGCGTCGGTCTTCGTGGACGACGCCTATTTCCAGGGAGACGGCGCCCATTACGCCGTCAGCGCCATCCGGGGCGCCATCTCGGACGCGGGCTTCAGCCTGGCCCGCACCAAGGACGACGCCAACGCCGTGTTCGAAATCCGCGCCGGCGCCCTGTCGCTGGAGCAGATGCGGCGGGTCTTCGGCATTCCCGAGATGCGCATCCCGATCAACGAGACGTTCAACGTCGTCTCCCTGCCCGAACTGTCGGTCTACAGCCACCGCGACCGCGTGGGCGTCGCCGAGTTTTCGGGTTTTCTTTACGAGGCCAAGACGGGCGCGCCCCTGGGCGCCGTGACCCCGATGATCGGCAGTTATCGCATCCGCAGCCACAAGGCCTTCATGGTCGTGTCCTGGGGTCAGCAACAGGCCCAACCCGGCCAGCGCGATCCGGGTTCGAGCTGGACGGAATTCTGACGCTGACGCGGGCCCTTGGGCACCCTATGTTCCGGGCATGACCGAGACGACCGCGCCCGATACAACTGAGACCGACCGACCGTTGACCCAGGACGGGCCCGCGCTGCGGCTGTGGATGATCGACGCCTCGGCCTATATCTTTCGCGCCTACCACGCCCTGCCGCCTTTGACGCGCAAGTCGGACGGCCTGCCGGTCGGCGCGGTCCAGGGCTATTGCAACATGCTCTGGAAGCTGTTGAAGGACATGAAGGGCGCGGACGGACCGACCCACCTGGTCGCCATCTTCGATCATTCGGAGAAGACGTTCCGCAACACCCTGTACGACCAGTACAAGGCCAACCGCTCGGCCCCGCCGGAAGACCTGATCCCCCAGTTCCCCCTGGTGCGCGAGGCCACGGCGGCCTTCGGCGTGCACTGCGTCGAACTGGCCGGCTACGAGGCCGACGACCTGATCGCCACCTATGCCTGCAAGGCGCGCGACGCGGGCGGGGAGGCGGTGATCGTCAGTTCCGATAAGGACCTGATGCAGCTGATCGGCGGCGGCGTCGTCATGTGGGATCCGATGAAGGACCGTCGCCTGGCCGAGCCCGAGGTGTTCGAGAAGTTCGGCGTCGGCCCGGACAAGATGATCGACCTTCAGGCCCTGATCGGCGACAGCGTCGACAACGTCCCCGGCGCCCCCGGCATCGGCCCCAAGACGGCCGCCCAGCTGCTGGACGAATACGGCGACCTGGACGCTCTGCTGGCCCGCGCCGGCGAGATCAAACAGCCCAAGCGACGCCAGACCCTGATCGATTTCGCCGATCAGATCCGCCTGTCGCGCGAACTGGTGCGCCTGACCTGCGATGCGCCGGCCCCGGAAGTTATTGACGATTTCGCCGTGCGCGACCCCGACCCGGAAACCTTGTCGGCCTTCCTGGAAACGATGGAGTTTCGGTCGCTGCAGCGGCGCGTCGGCGACGGCAAGGCCGGCCCCAGCGAGACCTCGGCCTTCGCGCCCAAGCGCGCCCCGAACCTGAGCGCGCCCGTCGCCACGCCGCGCTATGGCCAGGCGGTCGCGGCGCCGACCGAGGTCCACAGCTTCGATCACTCGACCTATGAATGCGTTCAGACCGAAGAGGCGCTGGATCGCTGGATCGCGCGCGCGACCGAGGCCGGGGTAGTCGGTTTCGACACCGAGACCGACGCCCTGTCGGCGACCCACGCCGGCCTGTGCGGCGTATCGCTGGCGATCGGGCCGAATGCGGCCTGCTACATCCCCCTAACCCACGAGCACGAGCCGCAAGCGGGTGAGGGCGGGCTGTTCGGCGAGGCGGCCGACCCGCGCGAACCGATCCAGCAACTGGACAAGCCGACCACCTTGGCCAAGCTGAAGACGCTGCTGGAAGACCCCTCGGTCCTGAAGGTGTTGCAGAACGCCAAATACGACATCGCCGTGATGGCGCGCCGGGGCATCCGCATCGCCCCTTATGACGACACCATGCTGATCTCCTACGTGTTGGAGGGCGGGCTGCACGGACACGGCATGGACGAGCTGGCGCGGCTGCATCTCGGCCACGACCCGATCCCGTTCAAGAGCGTGGCGGGCGTCGGCAAGAGCCAGAAGTCGTTCAAGCACGTGGCCCTGCGGCCCGCCTCGGAATACGCCGCCGAGGATGCGGACGTAACGCTGCGCCTGTGGCGCATTCTGAAGCCTCGCCTGGCGCGCGAGGGCCTGTCCACCGTCTATGAAACGCTGGAGCGGGGGATGCCGACGGTCCTGGCCGACATGGAGACCGCGGGGATTCGCATCGACCCGGATCGGCTGAAGCGCCTGTCGAGCGAGTTCGGCCTGCGGATGGCCGAACTGGAGACCGAGGCCGAGCGGATCGCCGGCCGCCCCTTCAACATCGGGTCGCCGCGCCAGATCGGCGACATCCTGTTCGGCGAACTGAACCTGCCGGGCGGCAAGAAGACCGCCAGCGGTCAGTGGGGCACCGACGCCAGCGTGTTGGAGGACCTGGCGCTGAGCCACGACCTGCCGCGCACCATTTTGGACTGGCGCCAGCTGTCCAAGCTCAAGGGCACCTATACCGACGCCCTGATCGCCGCAGCCGATCCGGCGACAGACCGGGTGCACACCAGCTATCAGCTGGCGGCCGCCTCGACCGGGCGCCTGGCGTCCTCGGATCCGAACCTGCAGAACATCCCGATCCGCACGGAGACGGGGCGAGAGATTCGCCAGGCCTTCATCGCCGCGCCCGGCCACGTGCTGATCAGCGCCGACTACAGCCAGATCGAACTGCGGCTGTTGGCCCATATCGGCGACATCGCCGAGCTGAAGCGCGCCTTCAAGGCGGGGCTCGACATTCACGCCGCCACCGCCAGCGAAATGTTCGGCGTGCCGGTCGAGGGCATGCCGTCCGAGACGCGCCGCCGGGCCAAGGCGATCAATTTCGGCATCGTCTACGGCATTTCCGCCTTCGGCCTGGCCAACCAGCTGGGCATCGATCAGGGCGAGGCCGGGGCCTATATCAAGACCTATTTCGAACGTTTCCCCGGCATCCGCGACTATATGGACCGGACCAAGGCCGAGGTGCGCCAGGCTGGCTTCGTCTCGACCGTGTTCGGCCGGCGCATCCACATTCCCGCGATCCACTCCAAGTCGGGGGCCGAGCGCCAGTTCGGCGAACGCGCCGCCATCAACGCCCCGATCCAGGGCGCGGCCGCCGACATCATCCGCCGCGCCATGATCCGCATGCCGGCCGCCCTGGTCGAGGCGGGCCTGGCGACGCGGATGCTGCTCCAGGTCCACGACGAACTGGTGTTCGAAGCCCCCGAAGCCGAGGCCCAGGCCGCGATTCCCGTCATCCGTCGCGTGATGGAAAACGCCGCCGAACCTGCCGTCGCCTTGACCGTGCCCCTGGTCGTGGACGCCCGGGCCGCCGCCAACTGGGATGAGGCGCACTGATCGGACGTCAGGCCGCGATCATGCCGATGTCGTCGGGAAGTTCGCCGCGGCCCAGGAGGCCGGTCTCGAAGTCCATGAAGATGTCCATCAACTCCTCCACATTGACCGGGGCGGCGCCGGGGCCGAAGCGGAAGCGCCAGTAGCTGACGATATGCTGGACCGCGCCCAGCTGGTCGCCCAACTTGGCGAACATGGACGGCGCGTCCAGCAGAAAGTCGCGGAAGGCCGTGGGGCGGCCCTCCTGGGTCAGTTTGGAATAGGCGTCGTCATAGATGCGAAGGGTCCGGCTGACCTCGTCGCAGGTCTTGATGATGCGACCGCGCAGGACGTCGCGACTGCGGGCCAGATATTCCTTGGCGGCGCGGTCGACCTTGCCGACGGGGCGAATGGTGCGCACAGCCTCGGCGACGCCCGCGACCTCGCCCAGCAGGGCCGCCAGGGTCCATTTGTAATAGAGGAAGCCCTTCCAGCAGAAGACGCCCTCCTGATACTGTTCCGGCGCCAGGCGCAGCGTCAGCCGCAGGGCGTCCAACTGATCGCCAGGGGTGTTCGACAGGATCTTGGCCGCCATGCGTCCGGCCGAATCGGCGTTCACCGCCACCGTGTCCGATCCCAGGCTGAGCGTGACCAGCGGCTCGATCTCGCTGCGCACGAAGGCCAGCATCCGCTGCAGGTCGCTGTCGCTGATCGAGAAATAGCAGGGCGCCGGGTCCAGCCCGCCGCGGCGCAGCTGCTCGCGCAGCAGGAAGGGATCGAGCGACGGGAGTTTGTCGATCAGGCGCAGGGTCTCGATATCGGGATGGTTCGCCGCGACGCCGAACGCCTCCATCATCATTCGCTCGAAACCGATCTGGTTGACGAAGACGTAGCGGCCGCCGGTCTTCAGGTCCGTATCGTCGATGGGGATGACGACCTTGGTGACGACCTGGCGGCGGCCGGTGAACAGGTCGGTCTCGTTGCGGCGCAGGCGATGTTTGATGATCAGGGCGCGGTTCAGCGCCGTGGTGCGGAAGATCGGATAGGCGGCCCATTCCGGGTTGCGCACCGCGCCGTCCGGGCCGCTGTCGCCGTTCTCTTCCCAGACCCGCAGCAGATTGAGCACCCTCGCCGTCGAGGCGGAGCTTTTCAGATGTTCCAGGCTGCGGACGGCGCGATCGGTCATGCGATCATCCTAGGCGCGAAATCGTCACCAAATGGCTTAGGTTGCCGCAAAAGAGATCAGGGTTCGGCAAGGCCTCCCTCAATCTTCACCTCAGGTTCCGGGGAACTCTGCGGCTCAAGCGGAGCCTCATGGCGGCGTCTCGCGCGCGCCGCGCTGGCGCCGTCTCGCCAACCGGGTCTAGAACGAGCCCATGCAGATTTTCGACATCCTGATCGCCGTCGCCATCACCGCCGTGACGGTGACGCTTGGGTTGGGTCTCTATTCGCTGTTTCGCGGTGGAGACTATGCGCGGACCTACTCCAATCGGCTGATGCGCCTGAGGGTCGCGCTTCAGGCGGTGGCGGTGTTGTTGCTGGCGGTCGGCATGATGTGGAAGGCGACGCGGGGGGGTTGACCATGGTGACGCTGAACAAGATCTACACCCGGACCGGCGACGGCGGCCGGACGCGGCTGGCCTCCGGCGCCCTCGTCTCCAAGAGCGACGCCCGGGTCGAAGCCTATGGAGCGGTGGACGAGCTGAACGCCGTCATCGGCGTCGCCCGGCTGAACAGCGGCCAGAACGACCGGATCGACGCCATGCTGGGCCGTATCCAGAACGAACTGTTCGACCTGGGCGCCGACCTGGCCACGCCGCTGGACCCGCCGCCGGCCTGGGAAGCGCTGCGCATCATCGACAGCCAGGTGGAAAGGCTTGAGCAGGAAATCGACTGGATGAACGAGAGCCTGAAGGCGCTCGACAGCTTCATCCTGCCCGGCGGGACGCCGCTGTCGGCGCATCTGCACCTGGCGCGCACCGTTTGTCGCCGGGCCGAACGCGAAGCCGTGCGCCTGGTCGAAGAGGGGCAGGCCGTGAACGAGGCGGCCGTCAAATATCTGAACCGGCTTTCGGACCACCTGTTCGTCGCCGCCCGACGCGCCAACGCCAATGGCGCAGGCGACATCAAGTGGAAGCCGGGCGCGACCCGCTGAACCGCCGTATCGGCCGTCAACGTCCCTGGCGGGCGGCCAGTTCGGCCTTTTCCCGGGCGACCTCGGCGCGGACGGCGCGCTGCTGGGCGTTCACCTCGTCCTCCAGGCGCACCAGATCCTTGTTCTTCTCGGCCGAGGCTTCGGCGCGCGTCACGCCGGCGGGGCGGCCGGTGATGTCGGGAATATAGATGGGCGTCGCGCAGGTGCGGCTTTCGATATCGTACCAGCTGCCCTTGGCTTCGCAGCGCGCGCCCGGGTTCACCCAATAGGTCTGCAGCACGAAAATGCCCGCCAGCACCACGGCGAAGGCGGCTCCGAACAGCATCGCCAGCCTGGGGAATGTCAGGAAACGCTTCATCTCGGGATCCGTTAGGGGACGACGGCCAGGAAACCTGACGCGGCGTTACGTTGACAGGCCTTCGCGACCGCTCCATGTCCTTGCCCCTGCATTCAGGCGATTTCACGGATAGACCCATGAAGGTACTCGTCCCCGTCAAACGGGTGATCGACTATAACGTCAAGGCCCGCGTCAAGGCGGATCAGTCGGGCGTCGATCTGGCCAACGTCAAAATGAGCATGAACCCATTCGACGAGATCGCCGTCGAAGAGGCGGTTCGCCTCAAGGAAGGCAAGGAGCACCACGCCGCCGGCACGGCGAACGAGATCGTGGTCGTCTCCATCGGCGTCGCCCAGGCCCAGGAAACCATTCGCACGGCCCTGGCCATGGGCGCGGATCGCGGCCTGCTGATCCAGTCGGACACGGATCTTGAGCCGTTGGCCGTCGCCAAACTGCTGAAGGCGGTGGTCGAGGAAGAAAAGCCCGACCTGGTGCTGATGGGCAAACAGTCCATCGACGGCGACAACAATGCGGTAGGCCAGATGCTGGCCGCCCTTCTGGACTGGCCCCAGGCGACCTTCGCCGGCAAGCTGGTCGTCGACGGCGGCAAGGCGACCGTGACGCGCGAAGTCGACGGCGGTCTTCAGACCCTTGCGGTCGACCTGCCCGCTGTGGTGACGGTGGACCTGCGGCTGAACACGCCGCGCTACGCCTCGCTACCGAACATCATGAAGGCCAAGAAGAAGGAGATCGCCGTCAAGGCGGTCGCCGACTACGGCGTCGATGTCGCCGACCGATTGAAGGTCGTGAAAGTGACCGAACCGCCCAAGCGGTCGGCCGGGGTCAAGGTCGCGGATGCGGCCGAACTGGTTTCCAAGCTCAAGTCTGCGGGAGCGCTGTAATATGGCTGTCCTCGTCATCGCCGATCACGACGGTTCGACCGTCCGCGACACCACCCACAAGACCGTGACCGCCGCGCTCGGCCTGTCGTCCGACGTGGACGTGCTGGTCCTGGGCCAGGGAGCGCAAGCCGCCGCCGACAGCGCGGCCAAGATCGCCGGGGTCCGCAAGGTGCTGCTGGCCGACAGCGCCGGTCTTGGCAAGATGCTGGCCGAGGCGGTCGAGGCGACCGTCCTGCCGCTGGCCGCCGGTTACGACGCCATCCTGACGCCGGCCACCACGGACGGGAAGAACTTCGCCCCGCGTCTGGCCGCCAAGCTGGACGTGGCCCCGATTTCGGACATCGTTGAAGTGGTCTCGCCCGACACCTTCGTGCGTCCCATCTACGCCGGCAATGCGCTGGAGACGATCCAGTCGTCCGACGCCAAGAAGGTGATCACAGTGCGGCCGACCGCCTTCGCCGCCGCCGCCGAGGGCGGATCGGCCCCGGTGGAGAGCGTCGCCGGCGCCGATGCGCCCAAGACCGTTTTCGTCTCCGAGGAGATGGTCAAGTCGGATCGTCCCGAACTGGGCGCTGCCAAGATCATCGTCTCGGGCGGCCGCGCCCTGGGCTCGGCGGACGAATTCCACGCGGTGATGGAGCCGCTGGCCGACAAGCTGGGGGCCGCCATCGGCGCCTCGCGCGCCGCCGTCGACGCCGGCTATGCGCCCAACGACTATCAGGTCGGCCAAACCGGCAAGGTGGTCGCGCCCCAGCTCTACATCGCCGTGGGCATCTCGGGCGCGATCCAGCACCTGGCGGGGATGAAGGATTCCAAGACCATCGTCGCCATCAACAAGGATCCGGACGCTCCGATCTTCCAGGTGGCGGACTATGGCCTGGTCGCCGACTACAAGACCGCCGTGCCGGACCTGATGGCCGCCCTGGGCTAAGGCGCCGAGGCGATAGTCGAACTTGGGGAGGGGGCGCGATGTCCAAGCCGACGTTGCGCCCCTGTTCGCATCCGTGAGCAAGACGATGGCGACGCTGGCCGTGAATCTCCGACCCGGCGCCGCTTCGGACCGGATCGACGGCTGGGACGTCGATGCGTCCGGCCGCCGTGTTCTGAATATCCGTGTGCGGGCGCGTCCCGTCGACGGCGAGGCTAATGCCGGGCTGATCCGTTTTCTCGCTAGAAGCCTGGACTTGCCGAAGTCCGCCGTGACACTGATGCGGGGCGGTCAATCTCGCCTGAAGATGATCGCCGTCGAAGGGTTGGGCGATGACACCCTTGCAGAACGACTCGAGCGGCTGATCGCTGTCGGATGAACGGCGCGGCCATTCCGGGTCCTGGCGCGTTGTTTCGCCAAACCGGAGACCCAGACCATGAGCGAAGCGACGCAAACGCGAATTCTCCACGCCGCAGCGGCGTGACCCTCGAACGGCACGGCGATCGGTTCGCCGTCGCTAGTCTGAGGCTGGAACAGGCGACGAGCTTCGACAGCCAAGACGAAGCGCAGCGCGCCTTCGACGCCGAGGTCGCGGCGGTCGAAAAGGATCCCGAACTCATGTCCAGGCTGGGCGGGGCCTGAAAGGGCGGCCACGATTCCGGGTCGGGGCGCTGTTCATCGATTCCGATTCCGCGAGAATTTTCGCCGTCGGGTCAGAATCTGGTTGCGGACAAATCTTGGGCTCCGTATAGGGCTGCCTCGCTCGGAGACGGGCCGGCCTTTTGGGCCTTGGGGCTTTGGTTCCTGGGGTTTTTGGGGAGCGGGGTGTTGAGAAACGTCTTGCTTTTCGGGGTTGGTTTGATTAGGTTCCGCGCTTCAATCGAATCGCCGGTTTGGTGAAGGGGCAAGCCTCTTGGTTTTCTCCGGCGGTTTTTTGCGGTTTGAAGGGTTCGCCTTTCGGGTCTGCGAAATCTCTGAAAAGAGCGGTTGACATGAGGTTCGGCGGTCTCTAAATCGCCGCCTCCGCCGACGACGAGGCGCTAAACAAGTCGGGCCGCCGAGGCGGTTCTGGGTCTTTGACATTGTTGATATGGAAAGAGAAACGCAGGCGGCGGTGTTCTTGCGATGGCCCTTCGAGGTCATCATACGACACTGACTATCTGCGGTCTTTTTGAAAAGATACCATGCGTCGGTCTTTGGATCGACGACGTGGGAACTCGTCAATAGAATACGTAGAACTAACGCCAAGCTCGCTACGGCGGGCTTCAAGCTTAGGTCAGAAGTCAACTCAACCTGAGAGTTTGATCCTGGCTCAGAGCGAACGCTGGCGGCAGGCCTAACACATGCAAGTCGAACGAACTCTTCGGAGTTAGTGGCGGACGGGTGAGTAACACGTGGGAACGTGCCTTTAGGTTCGGAATAACTCAGGGAAACTTGTGCTAATACCGAATGTGCCCTTCGGGGGAAAGATTTATCGCCTTTAGAGCGGCCCGCGTCTGATTAGCTAGTTGGTGAGGTAAAGGCTCACCAAGGCGACGATCAGTAGCTGGTCTGAGAGGATGATCAGCCACATTGGGACTGAGACACGGCCCAAACTCCTACGGGAGGCAGCAGTGGGGAATCTTGCGCAATGGGCGAAAGCCTGACGCAGCCATGCCGCGTGAATGATGAAGGTCTTAGGATTGTAAAATTCTTTCACCGGGGACGATAATGACGGTACCCGGAGAAGAAGCCCCGGCTAACTTCGTGCCAGCAGCCGCGGTAATACGAAGGGGGCTAGCGTTGCTCGGAATTACTGGGCGTAAAGGGAGCGTAGGCGGACATTTAAGTCAGGGGTGAAATCCCGGGGCTCAACCTCGGAATTGCCTTTGATACTGGGTGTCTTGAGTATGAGAGAGGTGTGTGGAACTCCGAGTGTAGAGGTGAAATTCGTAGATATTCGGAAGAACACCAGTGGCGAAGGCGACACACTGGCTCATTACTGACGCTGAGGCTCGAAAGCGTGGGGAGCAAACAGGATTAGATACCCTGGTAGTCCACGCCGTAAACGATGATTGCTAGTTGTCGGGATGCATGCATTTCGGTGACGCAGCTAACGCATTAAGCAATCCGCCTGGGGAGTACGGTCGCAAGATTAAAACTCAAAGGAATTGACGGGGGCCCGCACAAGCGGTGGAGCATGTGGTTTAATTCGAAGCAACGCGCAGAACCTTACCACCTTTTGACATGCCTGGACCGCCACGGAGACGTGGCTTTCCCTTCGGGGACTAGGACACAGGTGCTGCATGGCTGTCGTCAGCTCGTGTCGTGAGATGTTGGGTTAAGTCCCGCAACGAGCGCAACCCTCGCCATTAGTTGCCATCATTCAGTTGGGAACTCTAATGGGACTGCCGGTGCTAAGCCGGAGGAAGGTGGGGATGACGTCAAGTCCTCATGGCCCTTACAGGGTGGGCTACACACGTGCTACAATGGCGACTACAGAGGGTTAATCCTTAAAAGTCGTCTCAGTTCGGATTGTCCTCTGCAACTCGAGGGCATGAAGTTGGAATCGCTAGTAATCGCGGATCAGCATGCCGCGGTGAATACGTTCCCGGGCCTTGTACACACCGCCCGTCACACCATGGGAGTTGGTTCTACCCGAAGGCGCTGCGCTGACCGCAAGGAGGCAGGCGACCACGGTAGGGTCAGCGACTGGGGTGAAGTCGTAACAAGGTAGCCGTAGGGGAACCTGCGGCTGGATCACCTCCTTTCTAAGGATGCTTCTCCAGGCTGTCTCTCACGAGGCTGTCTATTGAGGCTCCAATAAACGGCGGAACGCCGCCGTCTCCGTTTCTCTTTCCACTTTCGTCATCGACGCCTCGATCATTCGGATCGTTGAGTTGGTGACGCGATCGCGAGCCTGGGCTTCAAAGCCTGGCTGTCGCTGCCATAGGCCCGTAGCTCAGGTGGTTAGAGCGTACGCCTGATAAGCGTAAGGTCGGCAGTTCGAGTCTGCCCGGGCCTACCAGCCCTGCTGGACTCAAGCCTTTAGGCAGATCGTACGACGGCTCTCCTGGGCTTCGCACCGTTCTTGGAACGGGGCCATAGCTCAGTTGGTAGAGCGCCTGCTTTGCAAGCAGGATGTCGTCGGTTCGACTCCGTCTGGTTCCACCAGGCCGCACCCGCGGCCTTGGAATTGACCCGAGGCGCGCATCGCAAATGGTTTGTCACCGGCTGAAAAGCCGACTGGCATTGAAATCGTGAAGGAAGAACTAGGCCGGCTCCCCTGAGCTTCTAGGTCGTGTTCGAGAAGAAGACATTGTCTGACAAAAATCAGGCCTGGTCCCCCGGCATCTTTCCAGTCGGGCGGAACATACCAGGCATGAGTTTTGCTGAGAAACGATCAAACGTTGAAGGGCTTCTGACGGATGCCTTGGCGTAGAGAGGCGATGAAGGACGTGGCAAGCTGCGATAAGAACCGGGGAGGCGCTAGCACCCTTTGATCCGGTTATTTCCGAATGGGGAAACCCACCTTTACAGTCTTCCAACTCTGTTTCTTCGGAAGCAGCGATTGGCGGATTGTTGAAAGGTATAATGAGCTGAATACATAGGCTTCATTAAGCGAACCCGGGGAACTGAAACATCTCAGTACCCGGAGGAAAGGACATCAACCGAGACTCCCGTAGTAGTGGCGAGCGAACCGGGACCAGGCCAGTGCTCTTGTGAAATAAAGACGAACGATCTGGAAAGGTCGGCCATAGTGGGTGAAAGCCCCGTAGTCATCAAACAGCAAGAGACTCGAGTAGGGCGGGACACGTGAAATCCTGTCTGAACATGGGGGGACCACCCTCCAAGCCTAAGTACTCCTCTACGACCGATAGTGAACAAGTACCGTGAGGGAAAGGTGAAAAGCACCCCGACAAGGGGAGTGAAACAGATCCTGAAATCGGAAGCCTACAAGCAGTCGGAGCCTCCACGCGAGGTGACGGCGTACCTTTTGTATAATGGGTCAGCGACTTCATGTGTCGAGCAAGCTTAAGCCGTTAGGTGTAGGCGCAGCGAAAGCGAGTCTGAATAGGGCGCTAAGTTCGACGTATGACGACCCGAAACCAGGTGATCTATCCATGAGCAGGTTGAAGGTTGGGTAACACCAACTGGAGGACCGAACCCGTGAATGTTGAAAAATTCTGGGATGACTTGTGGATAGGGGTGAAAGGCCAATCAAACCTGGACATAGCTGGTTCTCCGCGAAATCTATTTAGGTAGAGCGTCCGACGAATTCCTTGGGGGGTAGAGCACTGGATGGTTGCGGGCTGCGCGAGCGGTACCAATACTAACCAAACTCCGAATACCCAAGAGAACTATCGGGCAGACACACGGCGGGTGCTAACGTCCGTCGTGAAAAGGGAAACAACCCTAACCATCATCTAAGGCCCCCAAGTCACGGCTAAGTGGGAAACGATGTGGGATTGCTTTGACAATCAGGAGGTTGGCTTAGAAGCAGCCATCCTTTAAAGAAAGCGTAACAGCTCACTGATCAAGCGATCCTGCGCGGAAAATGTAACGGGGCTCAAGCCGTGCGCCGAAGATATGGGTTTGCAGTTTACTGCAAGCGGTAGCGGAGCGTTCCGTAGGCCGGTGAAGGTCAGGCGTGAGCCTGGCTGGAGGTATCGGAAGTGAGAATGCTGACATGAGTAACGATAAGAGTGTGAGAGACACTCTCGCCGAAAGACCAAGGGTTCCTGCGTAAAGCTAATCTGCGCAGGGTTAGTCGGCCCCTAAGGCGAGGCTGAAAAGCGTAGTCGATGGGAAGCAGGTAAATATTCCTGCACCAGCTGGAAGTGACGGATGGCATAACTCGTACCCACTTATTGGATTGTGGGTGCGGGGGCGTCGTCCCAGGAAATAACTCCAGCAGAGACCGTACCCGAAACCGACACAGGTGGTCAGGTAGAGCATACCAAGGCGTTTGAGAGAACTGTGCTGAAGGAACTCGGCAAATTGCACGCGTAACTTCGGAATAAGCGTGACTCACCCTGGGCAACCAGGACTGAGTGGCACAAGCCAGGGGGTAGCGACTGTTTAGCAAAAACACAGGGCTCTGCGAAGCAGCAATGCGACGTATAGGGTCTGACGCCTGCCCGGTGCCTGAAGGTTAAAGGGAGATGTGAAAGCGTCGAACTGAAGCCCAGGTAAACGGCGGCCGTAACTATAACGGTCCTAAGGTAGCGAAATTCCTTGTCGGGTAAGTTCCGACCTGCACGAATGGCGTAACGACTTCCCCACTGTCTCCAGCACAGGCTCAGTGAAATTGAATTCCCCGTGAAGATGCGGGGTTCCCGCGGTCAGACGGAAAGACCCTATGAACCTTTACTATAGCTTCGCCTTGGCGTTAGCGACCGTATGTGTAGGATAGGTGGGAGACTATGAAACCGGGGCGCCAGCTCTGGCGGAGTCGTCCTTGAAATACCACCCTTACTGTCGTTGACGTCTAACCGAGGGCCGTTATCCGGTCCCGGGACATGGCGTGGTGGGTAGTTTGACTGGGGCGGTCGCCTCCCAAAGTGTAACGGAGGCGCGCGATGGTGAGCTCAGAGCGGTCGGAAATCGCTCGTCGAGTGCAATGGCATAAGCTCGCCTGACTGCGAGACTGACAAGTCGAGCAGAGACGAAAGTCGGCCATAGTGATCCGGTGGTCCCGAGTGGAAGGGCCATCGCTCAACGGATAAAAGGTACTCTAGGGATAACAGGCTGATTTTGCCCAAGAGTCCATATCGACGGCAAAGTTTGGCACCTCGATGTCGGCTCATCACATCCTGGGGCTGGAGCAGGTCCCAAGGGTATGGCTGTTCGCCATTTAAAGTGGTACGTGAGCTGGGTTCAGAACGTCGTGAGACAGTTTGGTCCCTATCTGCCGTGGGTGTTCGAAGCTTGAGAGGATCTGTCCCTAGTACGAGAGGACCGGGATGGACATACCTCTGGTGTACCTGTCATGGCGCCAGCTGTGCAGCAGGGTAGCTAAGTATGGAATAGATAACCGCTGAAAGCATCTAAGCGGGAAACTAACCTCAAAACAAGGCTTCGCTGAGGATCGTGGAAGACTACCACGTCGATAGGCCAGGTGTGGAAGCGCGGCGACGCGTGAAGCTTACTGGTACTAATAATCCGATCGGTTTGATCGTTTCTCAGCAAAACTCATTCGATGATCGTTCAGACCTGAACGATCGCAGACAATGTCTTCTTCATCCTTGTTCAAGCTAAGCGCTAGCGCTGTTTGAACATTGGATAATGTCTGGCCTCAAGTAGGGCGAAAGCCCGATAGGCCAACATCATATGTGCTTGGTTGACCTGGTGACTATGTCGGAGGTTCCCCACCCGATCCCATTCCGAACTCGGTCGTTAAGCCCTCCAGAGCCAATGGTACTTCGTCTCAAGGCGCGGGAGAGTAGGTCGTCGCCGGGTCTACCAAGCACATATGATTTGCGCGCTAACGGCCTTCGGCCTAATCGAGCGCGCTTCTCGAACACTTTCTTCCTTCGCGAACGACCGCTTGCCGCGGGATGGAGCAGCCCGGTAGCTCGTCAGGCTCATAACCTGAAGGTCGTAGGTTCAAATCCTACTCCCGCACCCAACGATAACGACACCCCCGTCGCCCACGCGCCGGGGGTGTTGTCGTTTTGGGTCCAGGGAATTGTCCTCGAGCCAGTCCAGGATCACGCCAAACTCGCCATGCAGCGTCGCGTGCATCTCGCCGCGCTTGGTCCCTGGCGTCAGCACCACAGTATCGATCAGGCCGCGCAGGGCCGTGGTCGCCTCGTCGCGATCTGCAGGCTGGTTCAACGCCTCTGCGAGGCGGCTGACCTTCTTGCGGTAGGTCTCGGCGATGTTGGGGTGAAGGTCGATGGTGGGCGTACTTGTCTCTGTCTGCTGAGCGCGCAGGACGGCGACACGGTCTTCCAGGTCGCAGAGGCGTGCCATCAGGGCTGGCGTCCGTCGGCCGTCTTCGATCGCGTCGAGAATGCCGGAGATCGATCGTTCGGCCTTGGACAGTTCGAGTTTGTCGGCGGCGCTGTTGGCGCTGCGTTCGTGGTTCAGGCGATTGGTCTCGGCGACGAAGGCGCGGACTGCCTCGGCGGCGACTTCGGGCGCCATGAGCTTGTCTCTGAGTCCGGCGAGCACGCGCTGCTCGATCTTGGCGCGGGTGATGGTGCGGCTGACGTGACCTGATCCTCCCTCGGTTTGGTGGACACCCATGCTAGCTTTTCGGAGCTGGAGAGGAGTGTCTGATGAGTGTTCAACGCCGGAACTTTCCGGATTCTTTCAAGCGCGAGGCCGTTGACCGCGTCGCCAACGGCGGCCTGAGCGTCGGGGCGGTGGCCCGCGAGCTTGGGCTGCACGAGACGGTGCTTCGTCGATGGATGACGCAGTTCGGGGTGCAGGCGACGGGGGCGTCGCGGCGCCCCACAACGCAGGCGTCGTCCCCGTCGCCGTCGGATCTGGCGGCGGAGGTGGCCCGGTTGCGGCGAGAGAACGGTCAGCTGCGGATGGAGCGGGACATCCTAAAAAAAGCCGCGCTCATCTTCGGAGCGGCCTCCCGATGAAGTTCGGGTTCGTCGATGAGCATCGTCAGGTCTGGCCGGTTCGCGTGATGTGCGCGGTCCTGGGCTTGTCGGCCAGCGGTTACTACGCCTGGCGCGGTCGCCCCGAGAGCCAGCGGTCTGTCGCCAATCGCGAGCTGACCGAGGATATCCGGCTGATCCATGCGGAGAGCAGCGGCTGTTACGGCTCGCCGCGCGTTCACGCCACCCTGCGGCGGCATGGGCGTCGGGTCGGTCGATCCCGCGTGGAGCGGCTGATGCGCCGCGCCGGCCTGCGGGGCTTGGCGGCCTTGCCGCGTCGCGCCCGGACGACGAACAGCCGCCACGGTTATCCCATCGCGCCCAACAGGCTGGCCCGGAACTTCGAGGCGGCGGCGCCCAACCAGGTCTGGCTCGCCGACCTCACCTACATCCCGACCGGCGAAGGCTGGCTCTATCTCGCCGCCATCCTCGACCTGCACACCCGCAAGATCGTGGGCTGGTCCATGCGCCAGACCCTGCACACCGAGATCGCCCTCGACGCCCTCAACATGGCCGTCGAACGTCAGCGCCCCGCGCCCGGCCTGATCCATCATTCGGACCGGGGCATCCAATACGCAGCCGAAGCCTATCGATCAGCCCTGGCCCGATCCGGCATCACCCCGTCGATGAGCCGAAAGGGCGACTGCTGGGACAATGCCCCGATGGAGAGCTTCTTCCACACCCTCAAGACCGAACGCGTTCATCACCGCGTCTACGCCACCCGAGACCAGGCGCGGCGAGACCTGTTCGGATACATCGAGGGCTTCTACAATCCCCATCGCCTGCACTCAGCACTGGGCTATATCAGCCCCGCTGAGGCCGAGCGCAAAGCGGCTTAACCCCGTCCACTTTTACGGGGGAAGATCAACCCCCTAAAACTCCTCCAGGAATAGTTAGAGTCCGTCCTCGAAAGGACGGACAGAATGAAGCGATCAAGGTTCACGGAAGAGCAGATCATCGGGATGCTGCGGGAGCAGGAGGCCGGTGTGGCGACGGCGGAGGTGTGCCGGTGGCACGGGGTCAGCTCTGCGACCTTTTACAAGTGGAAGGCCAAGTTCGGCGGGCTCGACGTGTCGGAGGCTCGGCGGCTGAAGGCGCTCGAGGATGAGAACGCCCGGCTGAAGCGGATGCTGGCGGACGCGATGCTGGACAACGTGGCGCTGAAGGACCTGCTGGGAAAAAAGTGGTGACGCCCGCCGGTTGGCGCGAGGCGGCTGGTCATCTACAGGCCGCCTATGAGATGAGCGAACGGCGGGCGTGCCGTGTCCTGGGCGTCGATCGGACGAGCGTGCGCTATCAGGCGACGCGCCCGGACGACGGCGCCCTGCGCGACCGGCTGAAGGCCCTCGCCCAGGAGCGTCGCCGGTTCGGCTATCGCCGCCTGCACGTCCTGCTGCGGCGCGAGGGCCATACGGTCAACAGGAAGCGGGTTCAGCGGATCTATCGCGAGGAGCGACTGACGGTGCGCCGGCGCGGCGGTCGGAAGCGAGCGATGGGCACGCGGCGACCACTGGACCTGCCGCTGGCGGCCAACCAGCGCTGGTCGCTGGACTTCGTCGCCGACCAGATGACGGACGGGCGGCGCTTCCGCATCCTGACGGTGATCGATAACTGCACCCGCGAATGCCTGGCGCTGGTGGCCGACACCTCATTGTCGGGCGCGCGGGTCGTGCGGGAGCTGGACGCCGTCATCGATTACAACGAACGGCGTCCGCACTCGAAGCTCGGGTGGCTGACACCACAGGCTTATGCAGAAGCGCTCAGCGGACAGATCGGCCGGTCCGCTGCGCTGGTTGGAGGCTGCGCTGACCGGCCTCTTGCCAACCCCGACAACCCAAGCTCAGGTCAACCCAGGACTCTCGTTATGGCTGGATGAGAAACGGGGGTCACGCCATTCCGACTGCAGTTCTACCCGTTCGGAGGCGTCGGCAGGACGGTCGAATGGATCGAGCGGTATGCGGGATCTTCAAACCCGCTGCCTGACCAGACGCTAAGGCTAAGCTTTGCGCGGGCAAGCCCGCCTGGGCGCATATCGATCTAGAGTAATTCTCAGCCTACGCAGCGCAAGCGGCTACAACTTTTGGCGAAACCCAACCGAGCCTGTGGTGAGAAGGTGCGACGATGGGCGCCATGCATTGGCTGGGCAGCGTCAGCTCTCTCAGATTTTTCGGGTGCGCCAGCCGCGAACCATGAAGGCTTGAAGGAAGGCCACGGCCGGGGCGAATCTTGCGTCTTGCAACAGCGTCTCGGTCTCGAGGGGCGACAGGACGCCCAGCGTGTCTCGCATTCCCTTCTCGAGACCAGCCAGCGAGTCAGGTGTGGCGCCCATCCGCCTCTGGATGCGTTTCCAATCCTCGAGCTTGTCGGGGAAGTCGGGCCCGTCGAGATCGGTGCTGATTTCCGCTGTGACGAAATGACCTCCCGGCTTCAATCGGTTACAGATGTTCCGGTAGAAGGACGGCCGGCCTTCCCGTTGAATGAAGTGGGCGACGAGGATGGACAGGGCGACGTCGAAGGGATTGCCGCGAGGCGCAGCCTCCACATAGCCCTGGATAAGCTCGCATCGGTTCTCAACGCCCGCCGCCCTCAACCGGTCCCGGCAAACCTCGAGCATGTCGGCCGACGGATCGACGCCGACGAAGGACCATTCCGGATAGGCCTCGGCCAGCGATAGGATTTCCGCGCCCGTCCCGACCCCAATGCACAGCGCGCGGGCGGGCGGGGGCAGATCTTCCAGCATGAGCTGGATCAGGAAATGGAGATTGCGCGAGATCGGCGCCAATGCGCTGTTCCGCTGGTCGTAGGCCTGAGCCATCGTGCGGTCGAAGAAGTTTGGCGTCGCGGGCGTCGCCGTCTGCCGGTTCATGGATTTCCTCCTCGCTGAAAACGGCCGGGCCGATGGCGTCTGGACGCGACCCATCTCCCGACTAGACCGCTCCTGGTCGGCCGTCTTCCACCACGAAGGTCCTGAGCGTGGAAAGCGAGGCGTCGACGCGGGTCCGGTCGCTGATCGCCTGCATCCGCGTCTCCAGCCGGTCCGGGGTGAAATCGAGGGTCACGAAGCCGTGGGCCCGGCTTTCGAAATACCGCACGTGCGGGTTCTCGGGCAGCATTTCGGCGAAGGGTTCGTAAGGGGGCGGGTCCGCGGTGATGGACCGCTCTGGCGGCGATGGACTAGGTCTTCGCCCGCCAGCACCTGCACCGGCTGCATCGCCGGTTGGCCGTCCAGGGCCTCGGCGGCGACCACGATCTCGCTCAGCAGGGCTGGACGCCGACGGTCCTGGGTTTCTTGAAGCGCTTCCTGTCCGACGGCTGTCGCTGGAAGCGTCAGGGCGAGCGAGGCGACGGACCACGACAGGGGGGGGTGCGAGTGGGGCGGGTTATGGTCATGGTGAACAGATATGCCCTAGATACGATATGGCTTTTCAGCAAGCAGCGGATAGACAGTGGGACGGCCGGTCGTCAACGGCTCAGGTGCTTTTGCTACGGACCGCGACATCGCGGCACAGGTCAGGCGTCAAACGAGAGCGCGGCTCGCCTCGACGTTTCACTCCGGCACATAGATCATCTTGCCGTCGGGCAGGCGATAGGCCGAGCCGGCCTTGACGCCTTGGCCTTCGCCGATCTGTCCTTGGGATTCATAGCGGGTCAGTTCGTCGCCGTCCTTGACGGTGATGCGCATGTCGGCCTGACCGGGGTTTTCGACCACCACCAGGTCGCGGGCGTTGAACGGATTCAGCGGGTTCTGGACCAGCACCACCAAAAGGACGGCGATGATGACCACGAACAGGTCGATCAGATTGACGACCGCGCTGATCGGATCGTCGTCGTCCTCGTCGAGGAAGCGCATCAGCCGGCCTCCCGTGCGCGTTCTATCGCCCGCAGGTCCTGCAGCAGCCAGCGGCGGCGTACCGTCAGCACATAATGGGCGATGCTGGCGGCGATCAGGGCCAGGGTGACGCCCGAGAAGGCCACCACCATGTTCTCGCCGACGCCCGAGGCGTCGCCCCGACCCAGAGACAGCAGGGCGGGGCCCATCGGGATCATGGTCGCGACCAGGCCGAGCATCGGCGCGCTGCGCGAGACGATGCGCAGGCCCTCAAGGTCCTTCAGGATCATCAGCTCCAGATCATCGCTGACGGCCTGGGTCGCCTGCGCCCGGCGCGCCAACGGCGCGCGCCAGTCGTCCCGCCGCCGCTGCAGGTCTTCGACCAGGAAGGCGCCGAGGGCGAACAGGGCGTAGGCCAGGGCGGCGATGATCAGCGCCAGGGCCGGGATCAGGAACAGGCTGGCGACCTGATAGAGGCCGGCTTCAAGCTGGGGCATGGGTGGACTTTCGGCGGGAGGAAACGAGACGGCTGAGGCCGCCGGCGAGAAAGGCGATGAGGAGCAGCAGCCCGCCCCAGGGCGCAGGCGCGGCGGGGGCGGGCGACGGCGGCGCCATCTTTTCCAGCACCTGGCCGCGCACGACGTCGGGCGGAGACGCCTCGGCCTGCGTCTGCGGCGACGGAGACGAGCGATCGCGCCGTGCGGGGGCGGGCGCCTGCGCGCCGCGGCCGAACCCCGTCGGCGCGGGGGAGGCTTGCGTCGTCGCCGCATCGATTTCGGCCAGGCGGCTTTCCAGTTCGTCGCGCGTCCGGGCGTCCGGCGACCAGAAGCCCTTGCGGATCGCATCGCGCAGACGCGACACCACCTGGCGCTCGGCCGTCGGATTGTTGGACTGGAACCATTCCCGCAGGCCCAGGCCGCGTTCGTCGCGGACATAGACGTCATGCAGGGCCTGCCACTGGTCCTGACGCACCATGCCGGGCGCCACGGCCTGCCAGCCGAACAGATTGTCGGCCAGGTCGACGATGGCCAGGGTCCCGGCGTAGCCCTCGGCCTGCATGGCCGCGATCCAGGCGCAGTTGGTGTAGCGGCTGCGGATTTCGGCGGCCAGGAAGTCGCGCGCGGCGACCGCCTTGGGCGCGCCGGCGCGGGCGTCGGTGATGTACAGCGACGGGGCCTCGCCTCCCGCGCGGCGGATCGCCAGCGACAGGCCGCCCAGATACTCGAACGGGTGGTCGGTCGACAGCACGCCATGCAGATTGGTCGAGCGCGACAGGGCGGCGGCCTGGACGTCCGCCAGCTGGGCGGCGAAGACGCCGGCGCCGGCCGGCTTCTCGCCCCAACGGCCCGCCCCGTAGACATAGCCGAGACGGTCGAGGAACGGGTCAGCCAGGGCCTGTGCGTCATTCCACGCCTCCGTGTCACGCACGGCGTCGGGCAGGCCGCTGCCATAGTCGCCCGGCGCATTGCTGAAGATGCGCGCGCGACCCAAGACCTGGGCCTCGTCGGCCGGGACGCCTTGATCGACCAGACGTCGAGCGGCGCGGCGGCTGTTCTCGGCGACGGGATCGCCCGGCTCGTCCAAAGCCACGATCCGATCCACCGCGTCCGCCAGCAGGCGCAGGAAGCCGTCGAACTGGTCGCGATAGACGCCGGTCGCATGGACGACGACGTCGATGCGCGGCCGGCCCAGCTCGGCGGCGGGAATGATGTCGAGCGCCGCGACCCGCCCGCCGGCGTCCCAGCGCGGACGCAGGCCCAGGGCCTGCAGAACCTGGCCCTCGGGCAGGCCCAGGGTGCGGATGGTCTCGGACGACCACAGGCTGACCGCCATCTTGGTCAGGGGCCGGCCGTCGTGTTCGGCGGCGTAGGCCTGGCGCAGGCTGTCCAGGGCGCCGGCGGCGGCCTCGTAGGCGGCCGGGGCGGGGACCTCGTCCGGCTCGAAGGCGTAGAGGTTTCGGCCGCCCACGGCGTCGGAGTTGCGGATCGGATCGCCGCCCTCGCCCGGCAGGACGAAACGGCCGGACAGGGCGGCGAGGAGCGCCTCGCTCTCTCCTGTGTCGCGCAGCCGTCGGTCCAGCATAAGCGCGCGCTCGACCTGGGTACGCAGGGTCGGATCGACGATCTCATCCAAGGAGGCGCCATCCCGCAGATGATGGTGCAGAAGCAGGAAGGCGGGGCTCTGGCGCAGGGCCGCCTCGTCCTCGGCCAGGGTCTCGGTCTGGTCGATCCCAAGGGCGTCGAAGAAGGGACGGCCAAGCTGCTGCATCACCGTCATCAGCCGGTGATCGGGGGAGGCCGGGCGGCCGAACGTATGCAGCCCCATAGGCGTGGGCGCGCCCCCGACCTGGTGCAGATAGTCATGCAGTTCGGCGGCGAAGGTTGTGAAATCGGCCCGCGCCGTCGCCGCCGTCCACCCCATGTCCGCGTCGATGCTTCGCGCGGCGGCCAGGGCGAGAATCTGGTCGCGGACCGCATCCTTTACCGGGCCGTCGTCCAGCTGCTGATGCTGGTGGATCAGGGCGTGCAGGTCCTTCAGTTCGTCGTTCAAGCCGGCGGGCGCGAACGGCGGGGTCTGGTGGCTGACGGTCACGGCGCGGCCCCGGCGCTTGGCCTGGGTCGCCTCGCCCACATTGTCCTGAATGTACGGGTAGATCACCGGCAGGTCGCCGAGCACCAGAAAGGCGTCGTCGTGCGCCGACAGGCCGCGATCCTTGCCCGGCAGGAACTCCTGCGTGCCGTGTGTGCCCAGGTGGATAAGCGCGTCGGCGCGGGCCGTCTCCCGCACCCAGAGATAGGCGGCCAGATAGAGATGGTCGGGCGGCAAGGCCGTGTCGTGATAGGCCCCGCCCACCCACGCGGCGCGCGGCGGCTGAGGCAGGACGGTCAGGGCGCCGTCCTGGAAGGCGGGAATGAGGAAGACGGGTTCGCCGTCGACGCGACGCACCGCCCAGTGCCGCGCGGGGTCGCCCCAGCGGGCCAGGATGGCGTCGCGTCGCGCGGTCGGCAGGCCGTCCAGCCAGGCGCGGTAGCGGGCGACAGGCAGGGCGACGGCCAGGCCGCGCGGTTGAAGGCCGTCCAACTCCTCGTGACGATAGAAGGCGCCCAGCATGGCCCGCCCGACATCGATCCAGCGCGCTTCAGGCAAGGCGGGAACGGCGTAGCCGGCGGCGTTCAGGTCCTGGCTCAGCGCCTCCAGGCTGCGCGGAATATTGAGGTTGGAGGCCGAGATATTGGCCTCCCCGCCCGGGTGGTTCCAGAACATCAACGCCAGCCGCTTGTCGGCGTTCGGCGTGCGGCGCAGCGCAACCTGACGCGCGGCGCGCGCCGCCACCGCCTCGATCTGTTCGGGAATGGGGACCAGGGCGCCGTCGTCGACGGCGGCGATCACCATAGGATCGGACACGCCCCAGGTCTCTGCCGGCGCCAGCAGGGCGGCGGCAGAGCGGATGGGCAGGCCGCTGGAGGAACCCCGCCAGGCGTCGGCGTCGCCGTCGCGCCAGGAGAAGGTCGTCGTCATCGGAATGTCGAGTTCGGCCAACTGGTCGCGGATCACGCCGCCGGCGACGATGTGCTGGGTGTTGATCAGCAGATCGGGGTTCAGAGGAGCGACGGCCTCGATCAGGCCGCGCGCCTGGCGCTGGTCAAACCAGACGCCGACGCCGTCGATCCCGCGCGCGTCAAGCGCCGCGATCAGGGCGTCCGGCACGGCGGTGTCGTCGTCCGACACGCTGGAGCTGGACATCAGTATGGCGACGCGAGGCCGAGCGGGGCGGGCGTCCAGCCAGGCTCTGAATGTCTCCGGCGCATGGCCGGCGGCGGCGGGGTGATAGTAGCCGGTCTCGCCCAAAGGCGCGGGCGGGGGCAGGTCGTCCGTCGCAGCGCCGGCCTGGCGGCGCGCGAGATAGCGGAACAGGGCGGTGAAGTTGGCCGAACCGCCCGAGCCGTAATAGGCGGCGATGCGGCGGGCGACGTCGGCAGGCAGGCCTCTGGACGCCGGCGGGCCGCCGCCGACGCGGACCCAGGCGACGCCGGACGCCGTCAGCGCCTCGCCGATCCGCGACTGGACCGCCTCGGCGTCGGCGGGTCGGGGCGTATCGAGAATAACCAGGTCGGCCTGGGCCCAGTTCGGCTGGCTCTCCAAAGTCGACAGTGTCGCGCCCCGCAGAACCACGCCCTCCTGCGCCGCATAGCCAGCCAGGCGTCGGAACTTGGACGGCAGGACGAAGTCGCTGCCGATCACCTGAACGCGCGCGGCCGGAGCCGCCTGCGCCCTGGCGCCGCCGTCCAGTTGGGGGAGGGACAGCAGCGCCAGGACCAGCAGCGCCCGGAGGAACAGGCGCGCTGTCTCAGAAGGCCGCACTGAAGCCGACATGGTAGAAGCGGCCCGGCTCGGCGAAGGAGAAGTGGGCGGATTCATCGGACAGCTGGACGTCGCCCAGGTTCTGCACGCCGGCTCGGACCCACAGGTTCGGCTGCAGGCGGTAGCCGCCCTCCAGCGACACCAGGGTGTAGTCGGGAACCGGCTGCTGGACCGAGTTGGACAGCATGAACTGCTCGCCGACGTATTCGCCGCGAAGCTGGACGAAGCGAAGGTCGTCCGGCTGCCAGCGCAGCGTCGCATGGCCGCTGTGTTCCGGCCGTTCCGTCAGCGCCTGACCGGTCTCCTTGTTCTCGCTGTCGAGGTAGGTGTAGTCGGCGCGCAGGCTGAAGCTCGCCGGCAGCGGCGCCTCGCCGGCCAGTTCCAGGCCCGTGATGCGGGCTTCCGAGATATTCTGGTACAGGCGGATTTCGCGGCCGCGGATGCCGCAGAATTCGGTGCAGCGCGTCTCGATCAGGTCCTCGATGTCGTTGTCGAACACGCCGACGCGGCCCATCCAGCCGTCACGACGGTATTCGGCCGAGGCCTCGTAGGACGTGCCGATCTCCGGCTTTAGGGCGGGGTTGCCGTAGACGGTGAAGCGGCCGGCGGCGGCGACGGTGACGAACTCCGGCGACAGCTGCTTCAGGCTGGGCGACTTGAAGCCGCGCCCGCCGCCCGCCTTCAGCGTCAGGCCTTCGACCGGCGCCCAGACGGCGTAGAGGCGCGGACTGGTCTGCCAGCCGTAGTCCTCGTGATGGTCGAACCGCGCCCCGCCGGTCAGCGACAGGGTCGGCGTCAGCGACCATTCGTCCTGGGCGAACAGGGCGTAGCGTTCGCCGTTCAGTTCGCCCGACGTTGAGGCGGCCGAGTCCTCCAGCTTTTCATGCCGCCATTCGCCGCCGACGCTGACGCGGTGGTCGGTCAGGCGGTCGAAGGTGGCGCGGCCGTCCAGGATGTCCTCCTGCATGCCGATCGGGCGCGAGGCGGTCTGGCCGGCCGTCACGGCGTTCTCCCGATCCAGGGTCGAGCGATAGGCGCGCACGACCGTCTCGCCCCAGCCCCACTGGCCGGTGTGCGACAGAGCGTATTGGTGCCGGTCCACCGTGTCGGCGTAGCGGTAATAGACGGGGCGCGCTCCCGTGCTCACCGTGTCGCGGTAGCGGTCGTCGCGCCCGGCCAGCACCGTCAGATCGATGCGCTGGGCCATGTCGGGCGTCCAGCTCAGGGTCGCCGAACCGGTCAGGCTCTCGCGATCCTCCAGGTCCGACAGCCGCTCATTGGTCTCCTGGGGCGTATTGGCCCGCGCCTTGGACTCGGCGAACAGGCTCAGGCCGAGCTTGTCCTGCACCAGCGGGCCGCCGGCGTAGGCGCCGAGCTGATAGGTTTCGCCGCCGCGGCCGTCTTCGCGCAGGCCGCCCATGGCGGTGAGGCTGCCCCTCCATTCGTCGGTCGCGGTGCGGGTGATGACGTTCACCACGCCGCCCAGCGCTTCCGACCCGTACAGCGACGACATCGGCCCGCGCACGACCTCGACCCGCTCGATCGCTTCGGCCGGCACCCAGCCCAGGTCGAAATCGGCATGCTGGATCGCGTTGGCGGCGGCGTTGACGCGGCGGCCGTCGAGCAGGAACAGGGTGTGTTCGCTGGGCATGCCCCGGATCGACACGCCGCGTCGCGTCAGGCCGGCACCGTTGACCGTCACGCCCGGCACGTCACGCAGCACATCGCTCAGATCCTGAATCGGGCGGCGCATCAGTTCGTCGCGATCGATGACGCTCACGCTCGCGGGCGCGTCCGCAACCGTCCGCGGCGTGGCGGTGGCGGTGACGACCACCTCGGGCAACTGTTGTGGCGCGGCCTCCTCGGCCCAGCCTAGGGCGGCGGGTGAGGCGAAAGCGACGGCGAGCGCCGCCCGTGAAACGGAACGCGTGAAAAGCGACATGACGATGAATCCCCGAAAGAGGAATATGTAATGTTATTACGTATCGCTCAGGTCAAGCGCTCCCAAGCAAAAAGGGCGGCGTCAATTACAACGCCGCCCT
Source organism: Brevundimonas sp. D3-1P (assembly GCF_055809335.1). Lineage (NCBI taxonomy): Bacteria > Pseudomonadati > Pseudomonadota > Alphaproteobacteria > Caulobacterales > Caulobacteraceae > Brevundimonas > Brevundimonas sp. D3-1P. The sequence continues at coordinate 2,308,612 of NZ_CM147908.1, read as the reverse complement.
TCTGCACTCGGACCAGAATCAGAACCGGTAGGCGACGCCGATGCGCAGGTTGCGGCCCGGCAGGGGGGCGATGTCCTTGAGGAAGGAGGCGTGTTCGCGCGCCTCCTCGTCGGTCAGGTTCCGCGCTTCGGCGAACAGGGTGACGTTCTGCTGGGCGAAGGGCCGCACGGCCAGGGCGGCGTTGACCAGCGTATAGTCGTCGGTCGGCAGTTCGAATTCGTTGGCGACGCGGTCCTGTTCGCCCACATGGCGGACCTCAGCGCTGGCGTCGAAACGGGCCGAGGTCCAGGCCAGGCGTCCGGTGACGGAATAGGGCGGAATACGCGCGGCCGGGCCGAAGTCGGTCTGAGCGTGAACGAAGTCGGCCGCGCCTTCCAGCGACAGCTTGCGGTCGCCGTCCTGCCAGACGGCGTAGGCGCCTTCGATCTCGAAGCCGTAGAATTTCGCATCGGTCTGAACGAACTGATAAACGGGGAAATACTCGTCCTCTTCCTCGAAATAGAACTGCTCGCCAGTCGGCCGCTCGTCGATGAAGCCATCGTACCAGGAATGATAGACGTGAAGATCGCCCGTGAACCGGCCGCGGTCGTAATGGGCGGTGCCTTCCAGCGTCGTGACCTTTTCGCTGTTTAGGGTCAGGTCGCCGGTCTCATAGGCGGCGGTGGCGATGTGGACGCCGTCTGCGTACAGCTCGACCTCGCTGGGCGCCCGTTCGTTGTGGGCCAGGCTGAGACCCAGGAACAGGCCGGGCGCCGGGCGCAGGAAGGCGGCGGCCGAGGCGGACCAATTGTCGAAGGTGCGATCGACCTGGCTGATCCTGCCGATGGGCGTGCCGGACAGTTCGCGTCGATCATAACGCAGTCCCCCTTCGAAACCGTGGTTGCCCCGGTCCAGACGCTGAACCGTATAGACCCCGATCTCGTCGATATCGACGGTGGGGACGAAGGCCTCCTCGCCGATGGCCTCGAAGTTGCGTGACAGGGCCTGCACGCCCAGGGCCCCATTCCAGCCGCCGCGCTGGCGCTGAACCAGGTCGGCGCGCGCCTCCCAGCCGTCGGAGTTGAAGACGGTGCCGGGTTCGCCGACATCCTCGAACTCCGTGTGGGTGTAGTCGGCATGGCCGTAGGAGCCACGTAGGGCCGCAAAAGGACCGTCGTCGAATCGATATTCGCCGCGCGCGTCCCAGCGCTTCTGATTCAGCTTGATGAAGACCGATTCCTCGGCGACCGTGCCGTATTCGCTGTCGGTGTCCTTGTAGGAGACGCCGGCGAAGCCTTTGTCGCCGATATAGGCGCCGCCGACGCCCCAGGTCTCCAGGTCGGTGTAGCTGTTCGGCTGCTTGCCGCCGTCGTCGCGCGCGATGCCTTCGGCAGCGGCGAGACGGGCCGAGACGGCCGGGGCGGGGATTTCATAGTCGTCCGTCTTGCGCTTCACCGCATCGACGTTGAAGGCGAAGTTCCCGGCGCCGGCCGTGACGCGGGCGAAGCCGCCGCGACCGTCGTCGACGCTGGAGGCCTGGGCTGAGACGACGCCGTCGATGCCGCCTTCCGGAATGGCCGTGGGAATGCGGTCGTCCAGCACATTGACCACGCCGCCGATGGCCGAACCGCCATAGACCAATGTGGCGGGGCCGCGGATGATCTCGATCCGGTCAGCCTCGGCGGGGTCCGTCGCCACGGCGTGGTCGGGCGAAACCGAACTGGCGTCGATCAGGCCGATGCCGTTGGTCAGAACCTGGACGCGCGGACCGCTCAGACCGCGAATGACCGGCCGGCTGGCGCCGGGGGCGAAGTCGGTCGAGCGGACGCCGGGCCGACCGTTTAGCAAGTCGCCCAACGAGGCGGCCGGGGCGGTGGCCAGGGTTTCCTCGTCCAGCACGTCGGTGGCGATGACCGCCGCGCGCTGGCTGACACCGTAAGGGGCGCCGGTGACGACGACATCGTCCAGCGTCGTCGGCGCATTCGCGGTCGGCGGGGTCGATTGGGCGGCGGCCGCGCCGGCCAGGACGGTTGAGCCGACCGCAGCCAGAAGCAGCGAACGCAGGGCGGGGGAGGAACGCATGGCGATGACCTTCGAGGGAGGAAGAAGGTGTGTTATGAGATAACATCACGACCGGTCAAGCCGGTCTTGGCGTTCCTGGCCCTTGTGCGGCCCAAAAGGCACGCCGAGGCGCTCGCCCGATCGGCTCATGGTGCGTCGATTTTTAGGAAGAATGGCGCACCCGACAGGATTCCTCGTGCCGACCTGCTGGTAGGCCGAGCTATCGGCTGCTGATTGGGCGTCGTCAGCCATGATGATACTCCGCGACTCGGATGGATGAGCCGCGAAGCAGAGTCCTCGGATGGGCTGGGGTCAACGTCTCGAACGGTGCCGCACGACCGTCTCTGACGTCAGGCGGAGTCTTTCCTGCCAATCTTCCACCGCTATGGTCAGCAGGTCGCGGCAGGTCGCGTTGAGGGGGAGAAGTTTAGCCATGTGGAAGCTGGATCATGTCGTCCCGGCGTCTGACGTTGATTTGGAGGAACGGCGCCTTGGCGAAGTTCTGGCGAGCGCGGGCTACGATGTTGGGAAGTTGACGTTGAGCGGTTTGGCCCAGCAGGTGCTGGCCGAGCGGGCGAAGGCCACGGTGATGGCCATCGGGATCGAACCGTCGAACTGGCCACATTTTCCGCTGGGCAATGGCGGCGTCGAAGTGCGCTTCCAGTTCAGCCGCGAGGCGGATCAGGTGAACGCGAAGATGGCCTTGGCTTAAAAGCCGTTGAATTTAACGCTACGTCGGCTTGCTTTCGCGTAACATTGATGGCCAGATCACATGGGGGCCACCATGACGCTTGAGACTTTCCGCCAAAGCCTTCTGTCTTTCTCTATCGCAGAGTGGGCAGTTGTCGCCGTCGTCGTCATTTCCTTTGTTGCCGTCACAACGACGGTCGGCTTCGTGATGGGGCCGATTGTGGGCTACTCCGTCGTCATGCTCTCTCGACGTGCCAAGCGTCGGGGAACAGCCTTTGAGGCGGAGAAATCGGCCTCTACGACCAAATAGCTCACCCGGAGACGCTCTCCTGACGGCTTTCCTGAACCCTCTTCAGCGTGCGCGAGATGGCCGTCACCGTGGTCGTGGAGGCTCGATGTAGGCGGGCGGTGGCCCGGATGCCCTGACCGGCTTCCAACGACCTCCTGATCGCTTCTACGCGGTCCTGCGGCATGGGCTTGCGCCCGCTCTTCTTGGTCGTCCGTCGAAGACCGCTCAAGATGCGCTCGCGGATCATAGCCCGCTCGTAGGAACTGAAGACCGAGAGCATCTGGAACATCATGGCGCCGGAGGGCGTCGAGGTGTCGAGGCCCTGCGTGTGGACGTAGAGGTCCACGCCCTTGGCTTGGATGTCGCCGAGGAAGTGGATCAGGTCGGGCAGGGATCGTCCGATCCGGCACACCGAGAAGGTCGCGATCAGATCGAAGTCCTTGCGCGCCACGCCTTTGAGCAGGCTGTCGAAGCCGGGTCGTTTGTCGCGGCCCTTGGCGCCGGAGATGCCCTCATCGACGAAGGTGGCGACCACCTCCCAGTCCTGCCGCTGGGCCACTGCCAGCAGATCGCGAAGCTGGTTCTCGACGGTCTGGTTTTTGTCAGCCGTGCTCACACGACAGTAAATCGCCACGCGCTTGGTCAGGGGTGTGCTCCGATCCGATATTGGGAGCACAGGGTCTCACGGATCGACCGGGCGTCAACGAGAAGGGTTGAACGACCTATCTTCGTTCAGCGGAGCGACGAAGAGCCGGTCGCAGTCGTCCTCGGCGTTGGTCAACGGAATCATCTCGCACTGGTCCCCCAGTGCCTCGACGGCTTCGGCCGCCAGTTCGGTGAACTCCTGCTCGAAGCCGGAGCGTCGGAACAGCAACACGCCGTCCTTGGTGTCGAGCACGCCGTAGGCTGGGGAGCCTTCGAGAAGGGTGTCGAGACGCATGGGCATCAGTCTTGAAGGCCCCAGCCCACAGATAGTTCAGAACGGCTCAGGTCTCGTGTGCCATCAGAGCCGCTTGGCCATGCGGTAGTTGCGGAAGGTCTGCCCGCGCAGTTCGACGTCCTGAGCCTCGATCACTTCGAATCCGTTGCGCTCGAAGAAGGGGCGAGCGGTGATGCTGGCCTCGGTGAACAGACGGTCGAGGCCCTGCTCGTGGGCGCGGGTATGGATGTGATCCAGCAGCGCATGGGCGACGCCTCGGCCTTGATGATCGGCATGGACGAACAGCATGTCGATGTGGCCGTCAGGTTCCAGATCGCTGAAGCCGACGATCTCGCCACCCGCTTCAGCGACATAGGTCGGTCGGCCGCCCAGTCTGGTCGTCCAGTGCTTCCGGTTCACCGCGACTGGCGCCCATGCGTCGATCTGAGCAGGGCCGTAGTCTCGGCTGGCCACCTGCCTCACCGATCCGGCGAACAGATCGATCAGGGTGTCGAGATCGGCGTCGTCATAGAGACGGATGTGAACGGCTGCGCTCATGAGCCAGTGACTGGCATAGCTCGGACGCCCTCGCCAGACCCGATGGTCTGGGCAGTCTGATCAGGGGGCGAGACGCCTCAAGGTCGGTGATGGCGTCATACTGGAAGGCAAGGCGCAGATAGCTCTGACGGTGCTCCACGAGCGAGGTCAGACCCGCAAGCTCACGCGCCTTCGCTGCTCGCTGTCGATTGTAGCTGACCCCAGAACCCATCCGGCAAAAACTCCAAGCGGGGCAGTTCGTTCCTTAACCACGCCTCATTCAGCAGGAGGCGCGTCGTCCATCGGCATGACGAACATCTGGCTGTAGCCGTGATGGCCATCGCTGGTCGTGAAGACGATGAAGTCGTCGCCCGCGTGGTCTGCGGCTTCGCGCACCAAGTCGCTGAACTCGTCCAGATGTTCGGGCTTGCCGACCAGCGTGAAGCCATCCTTCTCGGGCTTCACATCGCAAGCCGGGGTGCCTTGGATCAGTTTTTCCAGCAGCCTTCCCATACGTCAGATAAACACCGCTCGATGAACGGCGCAAGCTTGGCCGCCCCGACGAGATCAGTCTTCAGGCCCGCGCGGAAGAGAGCCGACCAGCCGGTCCAGTTCCCAGACCGTCACCTCGACGCAAGAGAGGTGCTCAGCCAGAACGGTCCTCCCATGGGCCAGCGCACCTTCGTCGTCGTCGCACTCTTGGGCGAGGAACATCCCGGCAGAGCCATCAGGGGCGCACGGATAGAAGAAGTAGATCGCCATCGTCACTCCCTCGCTCGTGTCCGCTACCGCACCTTAAGCCTTCGCCGCTGTCATCCAAAACAGATGGAAGCGGGCACAAAATATCGACTACGCCACGACTGGGTTTGCGGGCCGTGAAACACAGCCATTTCCACCCCCGTTTGGGAGAACGGTCGAAGCGGCGGATATCAACCGATCTTCCAGCCGATGACATCGCGATCCGGCCGAAGCCTCTTTCAGGATCGCAGCCGACATCGCTCCCCTTAAACCGCCATCTTCCAGATCGGTCTGGCGGCGGCACCCTCGGGCACAGGGGGAGGAGGTGTTTCCACCTTTAACGGCTCTCCTAATAAGACCTCTATTAGCAAGTCCGTTAACGGGGGAAAGTTCGGCTGGAAGACAAACTGGTCGCTCCGCTCCTTCCAGCCCCCCCTCTGCCTACGTCGAAAGATATGGCCGCCGCCAGTTCTCGAAGGTTATAAGTAAGGGAAGGTGGCGGACACCGTTGGAGGTCATGTTCCAACGAGGATCAGCAGGTCGATCACGTCTTCACACTTACGGATATCGTGATCTCATTAGTGGTGCTCGGCTTGTACTTGGGCATCCCCGTGTAGTCGAAGTTTCGCCAGCGCGTTTCGGCCTCCAGAACCTCGCCCCATGCCCGTTCGAACATCGTTGTCAGGACAAAGAAGGATGGATGGGTTGATGAGACGGATAGACCTCGCGAAGCCGTCAGCGCGAGAAGGTGGGTCTCTACGGCATTGGTCTGATCGTCGAGACTCTCGAAGATTGCCTTTCGCTGGGCGGCGGCATCTTCTGAAACAGCGATGGCGGCAAACGCCTCGACGCGGCCGCCTTTCTGCGCCGCCCCGAACAATCGGCACTCTTCCTCATAGGTCAGTCTTCCCGCCATCGGATTAGGGTCGTGGAGGATGGCTTGGGCACGTCGATAAAGTTCACTTGCCCGCCAATCTTCGATCATCGAGACCACGGTGTGAACAGGGAGCCGTTCCGAATCGTCTTGGAGCTTGGTCCAATCCTGCTGACCGGTTTTCCGTTCGCGATCATAACTCTTTTTGATCTTTGAACGGCGATGGTCCCTAAAAGCACTGACTTCCGATAATGGATACCAAGCTGTTCCGCCTGTAGGACTGGTTGTTGAGCGGTAGTAGGCTGGACCTCCACCCACGCCCTTCTCATCGGCCTTGGCCAAGTTAGCGAGATAGCCCGAACTGACGCCGATCTCCTCGGCTGCTTCATCTCTGGTGAGAAGATGCTCGTCAGGAATGCCCAGCAGCGCAGCGAGAGCGGATTTCGATATCGAACGATGGGGAGAAGAGGCGTCGGACATGCGTCAACGCTCGCACTCTGAAGCTTTCTATCCGGTTTCGAAATTAATCAATGTGAAGGATCGGAGGCCAATGTGAAAACTTGGAAGCCGATATGAAAAGGGGTCTGATTAACCTCATCTATCATCGCTCGGATTCGGCCCAAATCCGTGACCTATGGCCTCATCACCAACCGATGAGGACGTCGAAAACATATGGTCATCCGCCGCCAGAAGGCTGCTCAAGCTCAGAAGGCCCACGCCGCTAACGACAACCTGCCGACCACCACGCCGCCGCCGCCCGCCGCGCCGACCGCGCGACTGGTGAAGGGTGAGTGCATCGTTTCCATGGACGCCATGGTCGCTGGATTGGTTGATCTGATCGTGACGTCGCCGCCCTACCTGAACATCGGCATGCCTTACGGTGACAGCTTCGCGAGCATCGAGGACTACATTGAGTTCTCTCGCCAATGGATCACGGCGGCGGCTCGTGTTCTCAAGCCGGGCGGTGCGATGTGGATCAACGTCGGCATGCATAAGGCTGGGCCGAACAGCCGCGTGCCCCTGACGTATTATCTGTTCCCGCTGATTGCGGGCACCGGCCTGACTTTCGTTCAGGAGATTGTTTGGGACCGCCGCGCTCAGCAGAACACCACCCAACGCTTCTCCACTCGCTCGGAACGCTGGCTCTATCTGGTGAAGCCCGGCGTGGTGAAGGGCGGGCGCGGTCGTCCGAAGAGCATCACTCCGACCTTCAATCTCGACGATGTGCGACGTCCTTCGACTTCGGCCGACAAGCGCAACAACCCTGCGGGAGCCAATCCCGCCGACATCTGGGCTTACACGCAGGTTCACGGCACGGCCAAGGAGCGCACCGAACATCCGTGCCCGTTCCCCCAAGCCATGATCGAGCGCATCGTGCTGTCATGTTCGAACCACGGAGACGTTGTGCTTGATCCGTTTGGCGGCTCTGGGACGACGGGTGCGGCGGCTATCGAACAGGGTCGTTCTGCGATCCTCATCGAACGTGAGCCGACCTACTGGCCGATCATCGAGAAGCGTCTGGGCCTGCAAGAAGATGCCGTTCGTCTGTTGCTCGGCGAGAGCCTCGCCCGCATGGCCGACATCGCCGACCAATCGGTGGACCTCATTGCGACCGACCTTCCGTATGGCTGCACGCGGGCACCTTGGGATGAGACTATCCCGATGGATGCTCTCTGGACCGAATATCGTCGAATCCTGAAGCCTACCGGCTCCGTTGTCATGACGTCGGCGGGAATGTTCTCGGCCAAGCTGATGATCGCCGCGCCCGACCTCTACAAATATTCCTTGGTGTGGGAGAAGACGCGCGCCACCCGCTTCGTCCACGCGAAGTCGCAAGTTCTGATGGAGCATGAGGACGTTCTGGTCTTCTCGAAGGGCGGGATCGGAAACCGTGCTTCCAACCCCATGACCTACAATCCGCAAGGGTTGGTCGAACTTCCCGAAGCTCGCGTTAGCCGCAACGGCGACGTGGGATCGAAGCTCTATAAGAACCACCCTTATCGCTGCGCTTACGAGCGTCGCCAAACGCATACCAACTACCCACGCTCGGTTTTGCGCTTTCCCTCGGTCCACAAGGGCGTTCATCCGACCCAAAAACCTCTCGAACTGTTCGATTGGATCGTCCGCACTTACTCCAATCCCGGCGACGTCGTGCTCGACAACACGATGGGAAGCGGAACGACCGGCTGCGCGGCGGTGGCTGCGGGGCGCAAGTTCATCGGTATCGAACGCGAACCCGAGTTCTTTGGCATCGCGAAGCAACGCATCGAAGCGGTCGAACCTAGCTTGTCGCCTGATACGATCCCGGCACTGCCTCCCGCCGACGTGACCGTTGATGCCGCCACGACCCTCGCCGCAAACGACTGCATCGGCGATAAAGGCTCGGCGCGCGCCCTTGTCGGAGCCTCCCTTATCAACGGCGACGTCTTGACCGAGATGAAAAAGATGGCCGACGAATCGGTGGACATCATCATCACCAGCCCGCCATACAACATCAAACAGTCAAGCGGAGGCGGCTTCAAGGGCCGTGGTAAGACCGGCAAGTGGACGTCGGCTAAGCTCCGTGACGGTTACGACGGGCACGACGACGCCATGCCCTACGAAGATTACGTCGCGTGGCAAAAGGCGTTTCTGCGAGAGTGCTGGCGCCTGATCCCCGACGATGGCGCCATCTTCTACCAGCACAAGAACCGCGTTCAGAATGGCGTATTGCGGACCCCGCACGATCTGAATCCTGACCTGCTTCTGCGCCAGATCATCATCTGGGATCGCGGGTCTGGCATGAACTTTAGCAAGGCGTTCGCGACGCCCAGCCATGAGGTGATCTATGTTTTCGCCAAGCCCAAGTTCCGCTTCCGTAAGGGACATGGGCTGAAGGATGTGCTGAAGATCTTGCCTGATCGCGGTAACCCGCATCCGGCCCCCTTCCCGGTCGAATTGCCGCGCTCGATCATTGCGGCGACGACCGCCAAAACGATCCTCGATCCCTTCAGCGGTTCGGGTTCGACGGGCGTTGCCGCCCTGCTGGAAGGGCGTCGTTTCGTCGGTATCGAGCAGTCGGCGGCCTACTGCCGGATGGCCGAAGAGCGGCTGGCTGCCGTCCCTATGGAAGATCGGAAGAAAGTCGGGTCGGGCGACAACGACAACACCCTTTCCGAGGATATCCCTCTGATCGCATGACGATTAGCGGTCAGACTTTAGAGCGGCTTTTTCAGTCGGCTGGCCGTTGCGGGGGCAGCCGACACGAGCATCTTCTTGAAATGGGCCGACTGAGCACGGGAGCGGGCGATCAAGATGTCGGTCTGCTGCGCCAACCAGTCCTGCGGGAGTTCACGACGTTTCCAGCGTTCGATGTCTTCCGTCGAGAACAGCAGATCGTAGGCATCGTCGTCGTTCATCGACGCGCGCCCTCTGGGAGCCAAAGCACCGCCCACGCGACCCTCGCCGCGAGCACGAGGCGGCCTTCACGCCATAGGGTCTGGAAGAGTGCGATGAGCGCGTCCGCTGAAGGGCCGCGACCGCCACGAAGACAGAGATAGTTCTCAGCGCGCCCGAGCCATGCGCTGCTGAAGTGGCGATAAGAGTCCGTCAGCCCGCGCTCGCGAAAGTGGTGGTAGATGTCCATACCGGAGTGTCTCCTTTCCGATATTTATCTCTGCCTCCGTCCGCCGTTTCGCGTCCTTTGCGCGGCAAACGAATCGGGAACAGATACTGGTGGAAGACGCGCCATTTGAACGGAGGCCACGGTGATCAAAATCACTGGTCTGAAGGAGCTTCAGAAGAAAATGGACGATCTCGCGAAGTTTGCCTCCGAGATTGATGGCGAACTGGCGCGAGTATCGTTCGACCCGAACGATCCATCCAGCATTGAGACCGCCATCCAAGAGGCCTGTGATGCGGTCGATGAACGAGCCAACTCCTACCCACTGAATGACATGGTTCAGAATCTCGCGGAGCAGGCGAAGGAGAGTTTCCGCGAGCAAATACTGGAACGTGCGGCGGCGTCGCGGCTGGAGGCGGACGAAGAATGACCGTGGCCAACGCTTTGGCGGCCATGAACAATGCGGTCCTCGATCTCCAACAGGCCGACTACAACACGTTCGAACGCCCTCTGAAGAAGCTCGCCAATGCCCTCAACGCGGAGTCGTTGAAGGATGTGAACGATCCGCTCAAGGCGGCCGTGGATTTCGATGCTTTCGTGGCCGGATCGAACCAAGGCGGCAGCATGTTGGGCAGCGCGAGCTTGGAGTGGCCAGATGACAAGGAACAGGAGTTCGGCCTGATCCTGACTCTGATCGACCGTGGAGCGGCCGACCCCAACTGGTTTATGGAATTCGGTCACCACTGGTTCCACGACGGAAGCAAGCTGATTGCGGGCATCCGCAAGATGACCAAATCGGTCATCATCCCGTTCGATCGCGACTACAAAAACTACATCATGGGGAGGGTTCCCGCCGCACAAGCGGTGCTCGGTGATCCCGACAAGACCAAGGTCTTCATCGTGCACGGCCACGACGAAGCTCCTCGCGAAACTGTGGCGCGCTTTATCGGTCAGCAGGGCCTTGAAGCCGTGATCCTTCACGAACAGGCCAACGCGGGAATGACTGTCCCCGAGAAGCTGATCAAGCATGGCAATGTTGGTTTTGCAGTCGTTCTGCTCACGCCGGATGATGTCGGCCGAGCGGCGTCCGAAACCATCGACAGGCCGCGCGCCCGCCAGAATGTCATCCTCGAACTCGGCTACTTCGTCGGACGGCTGGGACGAGAAAAGGTCTGCGCCCTGCTTAAAGGCGACATCGAAATGCCGACCGATTATGTCGGTGTCGTTTACGTCAAATGGGACGACGCTGGAGCATGGAAGATGAGCCTCGCGAAGGAGTTAGACGTGGCGGGCTACGACATAGATTTTAACAAGGTCATGAAGGGCCGCTGATCCAAGACTGTCGGCGCACGGGTTGACCGCTCGCTCGCCAGTCGATTCAACAGTTCCCGACGCGCCCACCACAGCGCGCACTGGGGGTTTCAGTGGCTACGCTTACGCAATCGGAACTTGAACGGCATCTCTGGCAAGCGGCGGACATCCTTCGCGGCCACGTCGATGCGGGGAAGTTCAAGGACTACATCTTCGCCCTGCTGTTCTACCGGCGCCTCTGCGACGTGTGGGACGAGGAGTTCGAGGTTCTGCTGGCCGAGAGCGGCGACCGGGAAGAGGCGGCCGATCCTGACGAGCACCGCTTCCATGTTCCGCCGCAGCATCACTGGAACGCGGTCAGGAAGCACGCTACCCAGATCGGCCAGCATCTGAACAACGCCTTCGCCGCCATTGAAGACGCCAATCTGCGTCTGCGCGGCGTGTTCGGCGATGTGGACTTCGCCAATCAGGAACGCTTCCCCGACGCCCGGCTGGAGAAGCTGCTCGCCCACTTTGAGAAGCATCGACTGCGAAATAGCGACGTGCCGCCCGACATGCTGGGCGACGCCTACATGTATCTGATTGAGCAGTTCGCCGAAGGCGCGGGCAAGAAGGGCGGCGAGTTCTACACGCCCCGACAGGTCGTGAAGCTGATCGTCGAATGCCTTGACCCCCAGCCGGGCATGTCGATCTACGACCCCACCTGCGGCTCAGGCGGCATGCTGCTGGAGGCGGCGCAGCACCTGAAGGACAAGGGCCAAGACCCGCGCAGCCTGTCGCTCTATGGGCAGGAGAAGGAATTGGACACTTGGGCCATCGCCCAGATCAACCTGTTCCTGCACGACATCGACGACGCCTTCATCGCCAAGGGCGACACCATCCTCGACCCCAAGCGATACGATCCACGCGCACAGGAGTTCACGCCCGGCGTCGGCGCCTATGATCGGGTGATGGCCAATCCGCCGTTCTCACAGAAGGTGTGGGGTCACGAGGTCTGGACCAACGGTGACCCATTCGGCCGCGACATATATGGCGTGCCCCCCAAGGGGTATGGCGATCTCGCCTTCGTCCAGCACATGATCGCCTCGCTGAAAGACGACGGCATGCTGGGTGTCGTCGTGCCGCATGGCGTGCTTTTCCGGGGCGGCGCCGAGGGCCGCATTCGCGAGGCCATGCTGAAGGCCGACATCATCGAAGCGGTGATCGGGTTGGCGCCCAATCTATTTTACGGCGCGGGCATTCCGGCGGCAATCCTGATCATCCGCAAGACCAAGCCTGTCGAGCGGAAGGGTAAGGTGCTTCTCGTCAACGGCGACGCCACATTCCAGCGAGGAACAGCGCAAAATCATCTGACGGATGCCAATGTGCGGACGCTGGCCGACACCTTCCATGGCTTCTCCGACATAGAGAAGCTGGCCCGCACCGTGCCCGTCGATGAGATCGCGGCCAATGGCTTCAATTTGAACATTAGCCGCTACGTGCAGATCGGCGCGGACGCCGAGGCAGTCGATGTTGCAGCCGAGGTCGCCAAGCTCAAAGACCTAATCGCCAAACGCGACGAAGCCGAGGTGGTGATGTTCGGACACCTCAAGAGGCTCGGTTATGTCGAGTGAGGTGCCAAAAGGGTGGCGGCACGCAAAGCTTGGCGAAATTGCTGCTTTATCAGGCGGGACGACGCCATCGAAATCCAACGATGCCTATTGGACGCAAGGGGTTGTGCCGTGGGCGACTCCATCAGACATCACTTCGCTACCGCTCGCGAAAACTCGCATAGCCGCCACTGAAACGCATGTAGCCGAGCTTGCGCTGAAGGAGTGTTCGCTAAAGCTCAACCCACCCGGCACGGTTCTGATGACCTCGCGTGCGACTATCGGCTACGCCGCAATCAACGACGTGCCGATGGCGACCAATCAGGGCTTCCTCGCTTTCGCATGCTTTGACATATGCGACCCGGACTTCCTTTGCCACTGGCTCAACGCAAATAAAACTGCGCTAACGGCCGCAGCAGGCGGGAGCACATTCAAGGAGTTGGGAAGAGGAACCGCAAAGCTGCTTCCAATCCTCCTCCCTCCGCTTGATGAGCAGCGGAGGATCGCCGATGTGTTGGGATCGATAGGTCACTCTCTCCACCTTGCAGATATTGCGGTAAAGAAGTTTGATGATCTTCTTTCGGCTTTGCGTCGCGAACTAACGCACCATCCAGACCTCACATTTGATGGAGTTGGTCGAGTTTCCCTTCACGACCTGTGTCGTCCTCGACAGCATCCAACGATATCAAGTCAACAGCTTACATCGACTGGCTTTCCCGCTTATGGAGCCAACGGCCAGATTGGCTTCTACACGTCCTACACTCACGCTGCTCCGGTAATCGCGATTACCTGCCGAGGCGCGACCTGTGGAACGGTGAATTGGATTCCCGCTCAATCGTATGTGACAGGCAATGCCATGGCTTTGGATGAGGTTCGTCACGAACTCATCAATGAGAGATTCCTGTTCCACTATCTTTCAGCTTGGGGAGTTGCGAAAAGCATTGCCGGGTCGGCGCAGCCACAGATCACTCGCCAGTCGTTGAATGGCATCGAAATAGCCCTTCCTCCTTTGGCAGAGCAGAACTCCGTCGCCGCCGTATTGGACGATGTCTTGAGCCAACTTGAAGCCGCATCTACCGCTCGCACGAAGGTGGAGGCCGTGCGCTCTCAAGTGACTGCCGACCTCCTCTCCGGTCTCGTCAGGGTGCCCGCATGAGCGAATATCGCCTCGCCGAGAAGCCTGCGCTCCATGCGCTGACAGCGATGGGCTACGTCGTGCTTCATCACGAGGCGGCGATGCTGATGCGACAGGAGGCGAACCGCGTCCTGCTGAAACCGGTGATGATAGAAGCCCTTCAGACTCTGAACGAGGGGCTGGGCGCCGAGGACGCCGAGGCGATCTACAGCGATCTGTCCACCCTGTCCGACAACGAGGAATGGCAGCGGCGGCTGCGCGGCGCCTATTCCCGGCGGGTGAAGGGTGAGGCCAAGGATCGCCCCGTCGCCCTGATCGACTTCAAGCGACCCGATAGGAACCGCTACCACGTCGTGCGCCAGTTCAAGGTCGAGGCGCAGCGGTCGCGCATCGCCGATCTGGTGGTGTTCGTGAACGGCATCCCGCTGGTCGTGATCGAGGCGAAGTGTCCGCTGAAGGCGGCGGATCGCTCCGGTCAGGCGTTCGAGCAGATCAAGCAGTATGAGCGTGACATCCCGCGCCTGTTCTACCCCAACGCCTTCAACATCGTCACGGACGGCATGGCGACGCTGTATGGCGCGACCGATGCGAAGGCGAAGTTCTATGCGCCTTGGCCCGACCCGTGGCCGCGCGCTCGCGACGAGTTCGCCGACGATCTGACCAAAGACCTGTGGTGTCTGCTGGAGCCGTCGCGACTGCTGGACCTACTGGCTCATTTCATCGTCTTCGAGACCGATCCCGACACCGGACGACGGATCAAGAAGGTCTGTCGCTATCAGCAGTTCCGGGCCGTCAACAAGGCGGTGAACCGGGTCGCCGAGGGGACCAAGAAGAAGGGTCTGATCTGGCATACCCAAGGCTCCGGCAAGAGCCTGACGATGGTGTTCCTCGCCCTGAAGCTGAAGACCCATCTGACGCTGGATGCGCCGACGCTCCAGAACCCGAACATTCTCGTCCTGACCGACCGCATCGACTTGGACGATCAGATATCCAAGACCTTCGTCGCCTGTGGTCTGCCCAACCCAAAACAGGCGGCGGACGTGAAGGCGTTGCGCGAGGCCGTGGCTCGCGGCGGCTCGGGCCAAATTCTGCTCTCGACCATCTTCAAGTTCCAAGGCTCGAAAGAGCCGATCCCGAACTCGGAGGACTGGATCGTTCTGGTGGACGAGTGCCATCGCACGCAGGAGAAAGACCTCGGCGCCTTCCTACAAGCGACACTGCCCGACGCCCGCTACTTCGGCTTCACCGGCACGCCGATCAAGAAGGCCGACAAGGACACTTATGCCCGGTTCAGCGAGCCGGGTGAGACCTACCTCGACAAATACGGGATCGACGACGCCGTGGGTGACGGTGCCACCGTGCCGATCCTCTACGAGGGCCGGAAGACCGAATGGTCGATCAACGAGGCCGAGATCGACATCCTGTTCGACCGCTGGTTCGTCGATCTGTCCGACGAGAAGCGTGAGAAGCTGAAGCAGAAGGGCGTCAGCCTCGCCCTGATCGCCAAGCACCCGGAGCGCATCAAGCTGATCGCGCGCGACATCTGGGAGCACTTCAAACAGACCTGTCGCCCGGATGGCTTCAAAGCCCAGATCGTCGCCATCGACCGCGAGTCGGTCGTGCTCTACCGATTGGCCTTGGCCGAGGTGATCGCCGTCGATCTGGCGAAGGATGGCATGGTCGAGGCGGACGCGGCGGCCAAGGCCGAGCGGATGATCAAATGCGTCTTCTCCAAGAGCCAAGAGGACGACAAGCCGAGCGAGGACGCGGACGTCGAGACCGTTCGCGCCGAACTGCGCGCCCATTACCTCGACACGGACGGCGAGAAGACGGCCAAGAAGGCGTTCAAAAGCAGCGGTGACGAGCCGAGCTTCCTGATCGTCTGCAACAAGCTGCTGACCGGCTTCGACGCGCCGAACGAGCACGTCATGTATCTGGACAAGCCCCTGCGTGAGCACGGCCTGCTTCAGGCCATCGCACGCACCAATCGGACATGCTCGATCAAGCGACCGGACGGCTCGACTGTCGATAAGCCGCACGGCCGGATCGTGGACTACATCGGAGTTACCCAGCACCTCGACGACGCCCTGTCGTCCTACCGCGCCGATGACGTTCAGAACGCTCTGCGAGACCTCGACCTGCTGCGTCGCGACCTGCGGAAAACCCACGCCGAGTTCAAGCGTCAGCTTCGGCTGCTGGGCCTCGACGGGATGGAAGAGAAGGCCGCCGCCTACGCCATCGAGAAGCTTGTGGGCGATGGACGCGAGGACGACTGGTTCGAGCTTCAGCGGCTGGGCCGTCACTTCGTGCGGACCTACGGCGACCTGTCGCCCGATCCGGCAATCCTCGACTTCACCGAGGATATGAAGTGGGCCGCGACCTTCCTGCGGCTGGCCCAACAGGCGATCACCAAAGACGAGAGCCTCGATCACCTGACCTACTCGGGCAAGATCAGGGACATGCTGGAGGAGCACGTCCGGGCCACCGGCCTGACCACGACCGTCCGCCTCCGCAACATCACCGATCCCGACTTTAAGGACGACTTCCAGACCGAGGAGAAATCCGAAGAGGAGCTTCACGAGGCGTTCGTGCGGAAGGCCGCCGAACTGAAGCGTGTCACCCGCGAACTGGTCGATAAGAACCCGGCTCAATACGGTCGATTCTCCGAGCGCGTGCTGGAGATCATCCGTCGCTTCGAGGAAGGCCAGATCGCCGCCGCCGAGGGCCTGAAGGACTTCGAAGACCTCACCGGCGGCATTGCCACCGAGGCGGGCGCCCACGACGAACTGGGCATGGATGAGCGCGCCTTCGCGATCCTTCGGATCATCGAGCCGCATACGCCTGATGCCGAGCATACGACGCTTCAGGGCGTGGCTGTTGAGGTTGGTGCACTCTACGCCGGAGCGCAGTCCAGCCAGCCGTCTTGGTTCTTTATGGACGGATACAAAAGGGAGCTTCGCCGCGAGGTCCGCAAACTACTGCGCCCGCTCGAACTGGACGACGCCAACGTCGTCCGTGATGAGATCGAGGACTACGCCGTCCACGCCTACGCCGAGGGCAATTGATGGGCGTCGTCCGCATCGGTCAGACCGAGGTCGCCTACGAGCTTCGCCGATCCGCTGCTGCGTCTGAACGGCGGATCACAGTCACGCCCGGCCACGTCGAGGTGCTGGCTCTCACGACCGACGACGACGCCGAGATCGACGCCTTCCTCGGCCGCAAGCGGCAGTGGCTGTTCAATACCTTGCGCGAGCTTGAGGCGAAGACGTCCAAGCGCGCAGTTGTGCCCCGGTTCATGACCGGCTCGAAGATTCCGTATCGCGGACGGATGGCCCGGCTAACCGTGCGCCGACACGACGGCGCGCACATCGAGATCGACTACCGCAACGGCTTTCTGGTCGATCTTCCATCATGGGTCCGCGACGCGGATCAGGACGCCATTGTCGCCACCGAGATCAAGCTATGGCTGAAGCGTCGTGTGCGTCGGGACGTCATGGACATCGCAGCCGCCTATCGCCGCCGGTTCGACTTGAAGCCGCGCACGATCCGCGTCGCCGACATGAAGACCGGCTGGGGCGCCTGTGGCCCGACCGGCTCCATCCTGATCAACTGGACCCTCGTGTTCGCGCCGAAGGCGGTGCTGGAATACGTCGTGGCCCATGAACTGGCGCACCTGACGGTGCGGTCTCACGGCCCCGACTTCTGGGCACACATGGCTGCGCTGATGCCTGACTATGAGCGGCCAAAGGGCTGGCTCGACACCCATCAGGGCGCGCTGGACGCGGCCTTCTTGGACATCGCTGCATGAGGCTCTTCGTCGGCTGGGATGTCGGCGGCTGGCATTGCGACCGCAATCGTGAATCCCGTGATGCTCTTGTCGTTTTGACCTTGGGGAGGGACGGCCAGCTCACACTGGCTGGGAAGGCTTGGCGCGGAAGTCTGCGGTCAACTCTGACGAGCCACAAAGGCTTCGATCTCGTTCGTGCGATGCTGCGCCACTGCGACGTCAGCCTTGACGGCGCCGAGGCCATCATGATCGCGATTGATGCCCCGCTCGGATGGCCGAGAGCAATGCTCGATTTGGCAAACGGCGGCGACCTTACCGACGTATCGGATCGTGACTTCGAGAACCCCTACACGAGGCGCCAGACCGAACTGGACCTGATCCGTCAGGGTTTCGCCCCGCTGTCCAATGTTCGCGACATGATTGGGAGCCAATCGACCAAGGCGATGCATTTCCTGCGCGCCGCCGATCTCGCTCCTCAACCTCGCGCGAGATGGTGTGCCGGTAGCGTGACGGCCATCGAGACCTACCCAGCCGTCGCACTGAAGAACGCTGGGTGTTCGGCGCGGCATGGGCAATTGATGGACGCTCTGCTGTCCCGGCAGTCGATTACCAAACCGGCTCTAACAGATGTCAGGGACGCCCTCGCATGCGCCGTCGTGGCCTATTCTGCGTCGGAACATCCAGAGACCGTCGTCGAGCCACCCATGGGATATCCGCCTCTCGAAGGCTGGATCATAGTGCCGGGGTCAGCATGACGATCAGCCCCATTCCAGTTCGCCGGTGAAACGGCGATAGCTCTTCCAGCCGTCGCCACCGCCCGCATCGTCGATGCGAGGAATGCCGATCTGGTCGCACTTCTGCTCCACCTCCGCGAAGAGGGTCAGCGGGACAGGACGGTTTCGCTCGATGTGAACCTCGCGCAACAACCAGCCCTCAGGACGGGTAGGCCGGAATTCGACAAGACATTCGCCGCGAAACTCGGCCACGGCCATCTTTCCCGCCGCGACGTCAGACAGACGGTGAGCGAGGCAGTTGCGGTATTTCCGGCCAGCTTCCAGCAGGTCACGCATGGAGGCGAGCGGCCGGAGTTCGTTGTCGCCTTCGGGCACAGGGTGAGGGGGCAACCGGTCGGCACGGCGTAGCAGCCGGTCGAGAAGTCGGGGCAGCGAGGAGGTCGGTCCCATGCGGGCGATAGCTTCCGCTACCACCTCGTCAGATGCTTTCGAGTTCACCGACTGAATAAAGGTGACCGCCCTGTTGAACGTCATGGCCTCGGCGCCGGTGTCGATGCGGTCGAGTGTGTGGGCATGGCGCCATCGCGGATCGAGAGCGAGTAACACCTCCAGCTTCCGGCAGGTGATGCGGCCAGAGGCGCGCAAGGCTTCAGCTCCGCGCACATCGTCGCTGGTGAGCAAGTCGTAGAGGGCGAGATAGTCCTTTGCCCGAGGTAGCGGTCGGTCACCGATCTGCGTCAAGAGACCGGGGAGACCATCCGGCACGTCGCCGAAGCTATGGCGCAGAATGTCGTTCGCGCGCCTATGGCGAACAACCTCGGCGAACGACGACGGGAAGAGATCTTCGTGGGCCTTGTTAAAATCAGCCTTTTCTTCTCGCGCCGCCAGCGAAGCGAAGATCGCCTGACGACGCGGGGGCGCCGCCGTGAGCACGCGAGACAAGATGCCCGGCACTTCATCGTCGAGCTTCACCAGAGCGTCGGTGCTCCATCCCAGAAGCCCGCCCTCACGCATTGAAGCGCTCCCATGGGAAGCGGCCTTGGCCTTGCGCGTTTGGTGCGGTCTGGAAGGCAACCCAGCGCCATTTCCGGGTTTCGCCGGGGGTGGTGCAGTGGTCAAAGACGATACGCTGTGGCTCGTTGGTGATGTCGTTCAGGATCGCCTTAATCGCGATTGCTTCAGGGACCACCACGGGAACGGTGATCTCCCCGTCAGCTTCCGCCGGTGGGCTGATGAACAGCCATTCGGTCGTGCTGATCCACTGGTGAGGCCCGGCGACATCGTTGAGGAAAACTTCGAGTTCGAGACCGTCGATCTCACCCGCCTCGTCAACGTTGGCGCGCACGGCAAGACATCGCAGCGGGGCTTCTTCCGGTGCCATTCAACCTCCTTTTCTGGGGAGGTTTCAGGGTCTCATGAAAGCTGAGTCCGTCAACCAGAATGGTGCGCGAGGGCCTCGGTGGGGAGGGTGCCGCCACGGAGGTCTAAAGCCGGAGCAAACCGATTCAAGTCCCTAACCAGTGAGCACGCTGTTGAAGGATCGCATTCCTCATTGAATGGGGGGCGAGATCGTAGCCCCGATCAAGAGCCTTGATTGCGCTGGATAGATCGCCCGTCGCCTTCATGCATCCCGCCAAATTGACCCAAGCAGCATATTTGTCAGGCGCAAGCGTGATCGCACCTTTGAGGACGAGGATGGCCTCGGAGTTTCGGCCGAGCAAGCTAAGGGGCTTAGCCATATTCAGCATCGCGCCAGTGTTATCAGGATCACATTCCAGAGCCTTTCGAAACGACAAGACTGCCCGCTCCGGCTCTTCCAGACCTCCCCAAATTACACCGAGATTGTTCCACGGTGCTGTTCGCGTGTCGTCGATTGAGATCGACTTAGACGTCGCTGCGTGGGCCTCGCGAAGATTTCCGCCGGAAAGATACAACCTGCCAAGTTGTGTCCAGCCGCTCGCATCGTCAGGCCAGCGCCGGGTGATTTCGTGTGCCGCATCAAGCGCATCTTGGAAGCCAGATGGCCCCTCAACCGTCGCCTTGGCTCGAAGCTCCTCCAGTGCAGATTCAGTGGATGCGATAGCGACAGGCAGCTTTATGCCGTGACGTTGTGCAACTTGACTCAACAATGATTTGGCTTCTGGAAGTTCAGCCCTTTCAGAAGGGGTTTTTGCCCAAAGTCGGGAAATCAATGGAGAGAGCGGATGATCATCCAGTCGCGGCATGCCGCTCAGATGGCTTTCCCGAAGCCTATGGAAATCTGTGGACGCAAAGGGGTGAAACCCAAAGCAAAGCTCGTGGAGGATGAACCCAAAAGAGTATAGATCAGATTTGTAAGTGCCCTGTCTTCCATGCCATTGCTCCGGCGACATGTATCGCGGCGTTCCCCCGGCGCTGCTTTGTAGCCCGCGCACTTTGGCCATTCCAAAGTCGGTGATGTGAAGATCGTTAGAGCGATCAATCAGAAGGTTCGCGGGTTTAACGTCAGCGTGTGTAATCAAGCCTTTTGACGTCGCGTGCGCCAAACCGTCCAAAAACTGAGCAGTCCATCGGAACACTTGGCGCGGTGTTTTCGGCGATCCATTCAGGTGGTCAAACAAAGAGCCCCGACCCATGTCGTCAGGCGCGATGTATTCAGCGGCCACGCATAACCGACTGCCTACTTGATCGACCCAAAATGCAGGGACGATGGCGGGGTGGCGGCCCATTGCCACCCAAGCTGCGGCCTCGTGCCGAAAAGCCTCTTGTTGATTTAAGGGCAACTCCGTTTTGGCAAACTTCAAAACGAAACGCGCGTCGCCCCTGTCGGGAGACTGCGATTTGTCTTCAACGACGCAAACTACGCCAAGTCCGCCTTCGAAGATTTTGTGAACGAGATAACGTCCACCCAAAATATCGCCAACGACAGGGACCATCGCTGGAGTCTGTTTCTTGAAAAAGGCCATGCTTCTTGCGGAGCTTGTTCAGTGGGCGGGTTGACTATCGAGCATATTGAAAGTCGTGAACGAGGTGCATTTGACAGGCCTTCTCACCGATTTTCGAAAAGCGGCTTTCGACAAGGCTGATCCCTATGGTGCGGTCAGCAAGGCCGGCCCCCCCGCCGAAACAAACTCGGCGACAATTGCCTTGGTCCCTCGCTGAAGGTCTCCTTGGGTTGATATCGCACTCGTCCACATCGAGTTGCCGTAGCGACCGATCCAACGGGTCTGACCTGACTGAACGTCGATCAGGCGAAGGGTCATGTTCACATGGTCGAACGAGTAAAGCGGACCACCCACCGCTGAAACCGTGCCGGTAAAGAGATACCTCACACCGAGTTCCTCTGAAGCGCCCCGGGTTTTCCGGAGGCTCCGATTTATGAGAAGGAGCTTTCGTTATGAGTAGAACCCGGAACAAGTTTTCACCTGAGATCCGCGATCGTGCAGTGCGTATGGTTGGCGAACATCGCGCCGATTACGGTTCGGAGTGGGAGGCGATGTCTTCGATTGCCGCCAAGATTGGCTGTACGGCCGAGACGCTGCGCCGCTGGTGCCGCGAGGAGGCGAGCCGACGAGCGGGGCCAGCGGCGCTTGCCGCTGATGAGAAGGCCAGGATCAAGCTGCTCGAGCGCGAGGTAAAGGAGCTGCGGCGCGCGAACGAGATCCTGCGCAAGGCATCGGCGTATTTTGCGCTGGCGGAGCTCGACCGCCGCGAGAGGTGATGATGTCGTTCATCGACGCGCATCGCGAGGACTTGGGTATCGAGCCGATCTGCCGCGAACTGGCGATCGCCCCGTCCTCCTATCGTGAACATGCTGCCCGTCTGGCCGACCCCGCCAGGCGTTCAGCACGTGCCCGGCGCGATGACGACATGCGCGAGCATATCAAGCGCGTGCACGAGAACAGCTTTGGCCTCTACGGCGCGCGCAAGGTCTGGCATCAACTGCGCCGCGAGGGTATTTCGATTGCCAAGTGCACGGTGGAACGATTGATGCGCAGCATGGGCCTGGCCGGTATCCGGAGGGGCAAGAGGACCGTCACCACGGTCAGCAATCCCAAGGCTCCGTGCCCGCTAGACAAGGTCAACCGGGAGTTCCGTGTCGCCCGGCCCAACGCCTTGTGGGTGGTGGATTTCACGTACGTGCAGACCTGGGCAGGTTTCGTTTACGTGGCCTTCGTGATCGACGCCTATGCGCGGCGTATTGTGGGTTGGAAGGTCAGCACCTCGGCGACCGCAGGGTTCGTTCTGGATGCCCTCGAGCAGGCCATTCATGCACGTCGCCCTAGACCTGAGGATGGCCTGATCCACCACAGTGACAGGGGCGTTCAATACCTTGCCATGAACTACACCCAGCGCCTTGCCGAAGCCAACCTGGTTCCTTCAGTCGGCAGTGTCGGGGACTCTTACGACAACGCTTTGGCCGAAACAATCAATGGTCTCTACAAGGCAGAGGTAATCTGGCACCAGCGCTCCTGGCCGAGTGCATCGGCCGTCGAAATGGCCACCTTGCGCTGGGTCCACTGGTACAACGAGCATCGCCTCTTCGGTCCCATCGGCTACATTCCGCCCGCCGAGGCAGAGGCAAATTACTATGCAGCCATCGAGACCCTCGATATGGCTGCCTGAGCCAAACCGGATAGCCTCCGGAAAACCCGGGGCGCTTCAATCGCCGTAGGACGACAGAGCTTGCACTGATGCCGGTGAGGCATTCGACAGATCGGTGTCGATTCCGATGACTTCTCTCGCTCGGGCCGCTTCTACGACCGCGATCCCTCTGGTGGCTAACTCTTGCGATATCAAATCAACTGCTTGAGAACCGAGCGGTCCTTCCAAGCTGACGATAGCGACGCGCGCCCCCGTGGCTTCTGGAACGATCATTGACGAAGTGGACGCGCAACCGGCCAACGTCGCCGCCGCGAGGATCGTCAAAATCTGTCTGCGTTTCATTGTCTTCTCCCACCCTGTGAAGGGAGCATAACCCAAGGGGAATAGCGACAGGCAACACCGGATGAGAGTCCGCTCTCGCGGTCAAGATCATCCCCCCGGAATTCCGAAGCCTCCTCCGATCAGACTTCCACCCGTCACATCGACGGTCAGACCCAGCCGCTTTCGCTGCTCCGCGTAGTGGAGGCGAGCAACTCTTGCTTCTTCCAATACGCCGGTCATCTGGTGGGCCATGTCCTCGATCTGATCCACCAACATCTCGATGCACTTCTCCTGCACGTCGAGGCGTTTCTGGGCATCGTCCAGCGCTGCGGCCAACATCCCGTTGATCTCGTCCTGAGTCATCACGCTGCTGCCTTTCGTGCACGGTAATCAGCCGCACGTTGAGCGGCACTCTTTGGCGGCTTCAGCGGATCAGGCTTCGGGCCGGGTTTGGCCTTCGTGCGGGTCAGCCCGAGGTCGATGAACTCCAACGATGTGCGGAACGGGAAGCCAGCCGCCTTGAAGTAGTCGGCGAGGAAGGTCGCCTGTTCCTTGTCATAGACAGTCACCGTCACCGGGCGCACATCGTCGGGCATGCGGAGCGACGACCGGAACACGATCTGGATCAGGTCTTCAAACTCACGATCTCGGCGCACTGCCTCGTGATCGAGCAGCCCGCAGGTCATGGCGGCGAACACCTTGTTCTCCGCATCGCTTGCCTTGGCGCTGTAGAGAACCGAGCACTCGGTCAGAAACCGGTATTTGTTTGACCCGGCGATCTTGGGCGAGACCTGCTCGCCCGGCAGCTTCAGGTCACCTCGCTTCTTGTTCGCCGCCCAATAGTGCTGCCCGGCGGTGACGTTCGTTCGAACCCAAGCGCACCATGCCTGAACGGCTCGTTGGCCAGCCTCGGTCGTCTCGAAAAATGTCGAACCGGCACGATGATCCTTCGCGACGTATCTGATCGTCAGATCACGACCCTGCCAGACGGCGTTCTGACCGATGGAAATCGGCTTCCAGATCACGCCGGGATGAAGCGTCGTGCACAGCCGATAGGTAATGAGACTTGTGAAGCTGTTCGCGAGGATGACGGCCCGGTCGTAGACGGCCAGTTCGGTGACATCCCAGACGCTGAAGTAGGTCAGTCTCTGGCGGTGCTGGAGTTCTCCCCAAGCTTCCAGATTGATCACGGCTCCACCGCGCTGAACCCGGTTGTGCAACGCTGCGACCGGGCGGGTGAGGTCGTCGGCAGCAAGAGCACGGGAGGAAGGAGCGTCGGCCTTCGGAAGAAGTTTGGAGTAGCCCTTGGCGAACGGCTCCAGATTGTAGGTTGCTTCCCAGAACGGTGTGGAGGCACCGAGGTCGAACGATCCCGATGTCCAGACCTTGGGGTCTTCGTCGATGATGATCGTCCAACCCCTACCCTCGGCGGCCGAGTGATCCACCCTCTTGACCGCCTCGTGGGTCATGATCAGGACGACGTGCTCTTCGTCGCTGCAACGCTCAATCATCAGCGGGAAGTCGCGGGAGACGACGTTGCCAGCCTCGCTGGACAGCGAGCAAACCCTCACCGCAGCACCCGACTGGATGGCATTGTTGATGATAAGGCTCTGGCGGACGGCGAACTCTTCTGTGCGATCCACTGCGTAGATGTAGCGTCCGGGCGTGCGGCCGATGCGTTCGACGGCCCATTTGGTCTTCCCAGCACCGCATGCTGCGTCGCTGTAGTAAATAGTCTGCATGTTGATTTGGCGTTGATTGTGGTCGCAGCCCCTATGCGTGCGACACAATCAGTATTTAACACGCAAATAATCGTGCTGACTATAAACTTCGTGACTGTAGTTTCTAAACCATCCCGTCACGAGCGCATCCCGTCACGTCATTCATCTAATAGTATTTAGAGGATTGGTGTGACGCGCTGGGGCGTTGTTTGATCCTCGGCTGCCGAGACATTGCGCCGCGCTACACGCGACGGCTCCACGCCTTCGATCACGGCCTCCCGGCGAGCCGCTCGGCCTATCGAGAGCCGTGTAGCTACGTCGTGAACTGGATGGGGTCGAGGAATCCGGCTCCTCCCCCAATCAAAGCGAATGCATTGCAACAAAGAGATCGGCCTCTTCCGCCGATCTCGAAGTTGCTGGCGACGCGATGGGCGTCGGCCCCAAATGCCTTCTTCAAGTCGGTGCAGTCGATTGGCGTGGGTCCAGATCAGTTCGTATCTCGTCGGCTCGAAAGCCCAGCCCTTTTCACGGTCGCGAAGCGGCCGGAGGGTGCGCCCGTGACGGTCCTGAAGTCTCCCAGCTTGACAGCCGGGAAAGACCGGTGTTCTCCTTTCCGCATGGGAAGGCTGCTGGATAAATTGATCCGAGGCTCCACGGCTTACGATGTGGAGGCCGAGAACGACGGCTTCTCTCTGGTCGGCAAGCCCGGCCGTCTAAACGAGTTCAGCGATCTCGTGCGGGAAGCCGTAGACCACTCGGGCGAGGACTTCGTGGTCTTCCCGACGAGCGACGGTCACCAAGGTTACAGCCGGATGTTCGTGGTGCCGCTGGACGGTCAAGCCGATCCTTGAACGACCCGGCAGTCACCGACCACTCGCCCCAGACTTCCTTTAAAAAAGCAGTCCGAAAAGGTATACTTCTAGGAGATGACGAGGAGGGGCACCGGAAGTCTCGCGTTAATCATCAGATATGGATGACAGACTCTCCGAATACCGTATCCTGAAATCTATCTCCGACAACGCGGGGTTTTCAGGGGTTTTCGGAAACGGATGCTGATCGGATATTCGAGGTGCTCGGCTCGCGGACAGAACCACGAGTCACAGATCGACGCGCTGGAGCGAGCAGGGTGCGAACGCATCTTCATCGAGACCGCTTCCGGCACGCGATCTGATCGGCCGCAGCTTACCGAACTTCTCGACTTCGCCCGACCCGGAGACACAGTGGTCATCCTACGTTTGGATCGGCTTGCCCGAGATGTTCGGCAAATCCTCGACCTCGTAGATCAGTTCACCCGCCGGGATATCGGCCTGAAGTCGTTGAGCGAGGCCATCGACAGCACGACGCCGAGCGGTCGGCTGGCGGTCCATACGTTGGCGGCGCTCGGCCAGTATGAAGTCGAACAGAAGCGACTAGCCTGTGAGGCGGGCCGACGAGCGGCCATCGCGCGCGGTCGCATGGGCGGTCGTCCCAAGGCGATGGACGAAACCAAGCTCAAGATCGCGAAGGCGCTGATGGCCGATGACCAGCTTTCGATGTCCGAGATCGCCCGACAGGTCGGGGTGGCGCCCAGCACGCTTTATCGGACGTTGCCGGGCGGTCGGGGCATGCTGCTGGAATCGTCGCAGGTCTAGCCGCGTGTCTTCTTCGTGAGAGCGGCCAAGAATTGGTCAGCGGTCCCGTAAGTGGTCAGCGGTCCAAAATAGGCTTCGGGTCCACCATTACGCTCGACCATCGCGGCGTAGTTTTCCGCCCATGTCGCGTCGGCTTCTGCCTCCCTCGCTTCTCGCCGTGCCCTGACCTTCTCTCGTATGGCTTCGAACTCTGCCCGATCCATAGTCCCCTCCTTGCTTATCGGACCCTTTAATCGACATCGGTTGATGACGAGTTTCCTCGGCGGGAAGGTCGCTGGTGTTTCCGTCGAACCGATCTGAAAATGCATTCAGAGGATGTCGCCACGGCTGACCACCACATCATCCACGTTCCGCCCACAGCAGGGCGATCAATCTCACTTCCCAGCCGGTTAAATGTTCTCCATACGTTCTCATATGGGAGTAGCCGCTTACAAGGGCGATGACACGACGGGCTTCCAAAGCCCGGCGCAGGATCACATCGAAGGCGTGCCCGATCTCGCTGACCTTTTGGAGCTTCGGCGCCCGCAGCGATACGCCGTAAGAGTGAAGGGCGAAGGGCTGCGAAAGCGCGGCATCCACGGAGGCGACATCCTCGTGGTCAACACCGACGCGGAACCACGGTCGGGGAAGGTCTGCGTCGCCTTCCTGCACGGCGATGTCGTCCTCGCGATCCTTACCGAGAAGGATGGGCAGTGGTGGCTCGAACCTTCGAATGATGCGCCGCAGCCGGTGTCTGACGAGACGGAGGTCTGGGCCATGATCGCCGCACTGGTCAGGACCGATGTCTGATGTTCGGCCTGATCGACGGCAACAACTTCTATGTCTCGTGCGAACGAGCCTTTGATCCCAGCCTGACTGGCAAGCCTGTGATCGTGCTGTCGAACAACGACGGCTGCGCCATCGCCAGATCGGCCGAGGCGAAGGCTCTCGGGATCAAGATGGGCGAGGTCTGGCACCTGTCGAAAAGGAAGCCGGAGTATCGCGACGTCGTTGCGAAGTCCTCGAACTACGCCCTTTACGGCGACATGAGCCGGAGGGTTTTCGAGGTTCTCTCCGACCATTTCGCGCGGGTCGAACCCTACAGCATCGACGAGATGTTTCTGGACCTGACCGCCTTCGCGAGGGTGGATTACTGCCGCCGGGTTCGAGAACGGGTGCGCCGCATCACCAAGATTCCGACGTGCGTCGGCATTGGGCCGACCAAGACGTTGGCGAAGCTGGCGAACAAGCACGCCAAGACTGCAACCGGCGTCTCCGACTTCAGCGACATCGACACCCGCCGGGAGGCGTTCGCCACGATGCCCATCGACGAAATCTGGGGCGTCGGCCGAGCCAACCAGATGAAGCTCAATGACTTCGGCGTCTTCACCGTCGAGCAGTTTGCCGCGCTGCCGTCAGCGAGCGTTCGGAAGTTGATGACCGTCACCGGGCAGAGGACGCATGCCGAGTTGAATGGCGTGTCCTGTCTGCCTCTCACGCTGGCGCCGGATCAGAAGCAGACGGCTGCGGTGACGCGGATGTTCGGACGTCCTGTCGAGACATGGACCGACATGCGAGAGGCATTGGCTACTCATGCCGCTCGGGCCTCCGAGAAGTGTCGCCAGCACGGTCTGGTCGCCAGCGCGATGCAGGTCTTCTTCCACACCCATCCGCACAACGGCGACCCTTGGTATCACGGGCAGCGGTCGTTCGAGATCGAGCCGACTGCCGACAGCTTTGCGATCATCAGTCAGGCTGTCGCGGCCGGGCGGTCGATGTGGAAACCAGACACGCGCTACGCCAAGGCGGGCGTGATCCTGCTGGACCTACAGGCCCGACAGGACGCACCCCGCGATCTGCTGCCGACAGTCGATCCCGTCAGGTCAGAGAAGTTGATGACTGCGCTGGATACGGTGAACGCCCGCTTTGGCCGGGGAACACTACGACCCGGCGGGATACGTCAGGTGACACCATGGTCCACGCGGGCCAACAACCGTTCGCCCAGATACACCACGCGAATCGAGGAATTAATGGAAGTGCGGGCCTAACCGACAAGGAAGGTGTGCGTCATGGCCCCGCGAAGTCAGGCGGCGAGGTCGGTCAGTGCAGTTCTAACTCGTTGGAGTTGACGGCTTCCACTGGTCAGGAGCGGATGCAGAACCTTCTGGCCGCGTTTCCGAGCATTCTTCCGCGACTGGGCCGCCGTCGCATCGACGAGATCGTAGCGCAGGTGGCTGAACAGCGGAACGAGGCAGTCGAACAGGCGTCGGTTGATCAGCAGCGTGTGGCTGGGCTTCGGCCCAGTGTGAGGTGCGCGAAATCCAAGATTCCGTCCGGCGGTTTGGTTGAGGTCGTCGATGTGCTTGAGGCGGGCGAGGTCACCTCGGCCCGTCCACGCATTGAGGGCCTGATAGCGCGCATATTCATCGGGGGTCATCAGCGTCATCGTCTGGATGATGTCCTTGCCGATGAGATCGTTCGAACCTTTCGCGGCGATGTGCGACCGCGCGTTTTCGAGCGTGTCGAGCTTGTTGCCAATCGCAAAAAGCTCGCATCCAGCCTCTTCAGCGTCCTTTGTCCAATCAGCGACGTGCTCGGCGGCCGTTGATGACTTCAAGGACCGCATAGGGTGCGTATCGACTCGATCCTTTTCGATCAGAGGCGTGTCGAGACTGGTGATGGCCCAGTGGCCAACCTGTTGGGCCAAGGCGACAGGAACTGCCTCTGTCGTGAGTATGAGCGTCTTGTGGGCAGCGATGTTGGCCCATTTGTGGGGGCGCACGCACCAGTGACGCTCTTCCGCCTGATCGTAAATATTCTCGACGCCGTTTGAGCGCGGACCATACTCACCAGCCGGATGCGCCGCGATGACGTTCCACTCCGCCTCTCCCACCTCGGCGATGCGGCATGCATCCTCGAAGGACACGAACTGCGCGTGTGGAAGCTGGGCCATAAACCGCTCATGGTCACGGAACTTGTCAGCCTTCGTCGTCTTCGATGTCCAGCCAGCACCATCAGCCAATGCGCGCACCGTCACGACTGTCTCGGCAGGTTGCAAATCGACGATGCTCTTGGCGTCGATCTCGTCATGAATGAGGAAGCCCAACCGAGTGTCTTCCATCAGTCCTGACCGGAGCGCGCCTCGTTGTGACGGGTTGTCCCAGAAGATCGGCGAGAGCAGCAAGCGGCTGTCAGGGCCGCTGCCCCATGACTGAGCAACCGGATGGACGGTGAAGAAGACGGGGTGACGCCCCTCGTAAGAGGAGTGCAAGGCTGAATAGCGTTTCCGAATGTGCTCCATGATCTGAGGTTGGCGTTTTTGGATTGCATCGAACCGAGATGAAAAGCCCATCTCGGCGGCTGCGGTGTGAGTGATGAAGTTTCCTCCACGCCCGCCGAACTCCTCCTCGTAGATTCTGGAGAAGGAGGGCAGCACGACAGCGGCGAAATGGTCCTTGTCGGCGGCCCTCATCGCGTCCTCGAAGGCTTGAGCCTTTTCTTCCGCTCCGTCGTAGGTCGGAGACGCGAACATCATCCGCGATGGCAAACCATGGCCCGAGAGAAGCCGGTGATATCGAGGCAGATTCGCGAGCAAGGTGCCCGACTTGCTGATGCCCTCTGGGGCACACAGCAGATCGACGCCCGGTCGAGTGATCTTGGCGGGGATCAGGTCGTGGATAACCTCGCCGAGCGCGCTGGTGGCAGCGACCTTGGTCGAGGCAGAGTCCGCGAACTGCTGTTCAATCGGCGTCCGCACTCGACCGCCGGGGCCGAGTTGCTTCTGCCGGTGCTCTTCGGACCAGAGTTCGATCATCTCGCCGAGTGGACGCGGAAGTCGAGGCATCAGAGAGCCTCCCCCATCCTCGACGTTTGTCAGGCCGTGGGGATTGGCGCCTTGCACCAGCACGGTCGCGAAGTCGGGTCGCATCATCGACGTCGGGTTCTTGTCGCCGAGCGAGTTGAAGAACTGCGCCCGCAGATCACCTTGCGAACGGTCGAAGCCTGCGAACTTCGGCCAAGCCTCAACCCCATTGAAGATCGCTTCGAGCTTGGCGGCGCAGTATGCCTCCTCACCCGGCTGAACGGATGTCTGAACCTGCGTGCCCCCCGTCCGAGGCGCCGTGGCCGACGTTGGTGCTGCCATCGAGAAGTCGGCGGGAACGAGAAGCGTCTGACTACCTCCCCGGCTTCGCTGGATCGTCAGGTGCTCCCACATCACGACCTGCATCAGCACATCGCCAAGCGGCACGCCGAAAAAGTGGTCTTCTTTGTCATTCAGGCACATGCCGTTGGGAAGGCGTCGAAACATTTCCGGCATCCGCAGGCTCTCATCCGGTCGTTCGGTTGGTGGGACCATGAGATCGGTGGAATTGACGAACTCGTCGCGCAAACGGTCCCACGCCTTCTGGAGGCCAAGCCGCGCACTCGACGGCTCTGACACAGCCCCAGCGATCAAGGAGGTCTCGACGACGAAGTGGTAGTGAAAACTCTTGTTGCCGGAGTAGGTGACGTTCAGACCCGCCACGTCGGCATAGTTGGCGCGCAGGTGACGAACGAATTTGCCGATGGGGCTGTCGGTCGGCTTCTTCTCGAAACGGAACCAAGAAAGCTGCTGCTTAAAGAAGGGAAGGCTCATCGAATCGAATTCGATGGTGAGGATGTGATGGGGCGCGATCTCCACGCGATCTGACGGATGCCTGAAGTCGCCTGCCCACGGCGACGACATCTTCAATGCGTTCGTGAAAAGGCATTGCAGTTCCCATTCTGCCCGGCCTTCGCCCAGTTCGGCCCGCAGGAAATGGCTTCTTCCCCCGACATCCTTTCGGTTCGCGACGGCCATGTAGCGGCGGGTCTTGGGATCGAAAGACTCTGGCTGGATGACGTCGGTGAGAAGCAGCGATGGGCCTCGTGTCTCCGCTCGGCGGAACTGATTGGTTTCGTGCGCGGACAGTTGCGGGGCGTAATACTTCGCCCACATGGGTTCATAGATGGTCATAGTAAGGTCGTGTCAGGTCAGGTTGTGATGGCGGACGTGATCGACCTGCTGATCCTCGTTGGAACATGACCTCCAACGGTGTCCGCCACCTTCCCTTACTTATAACCTTCGAGAACTGGCGGCGGCCATATCTTTCGACGTAGGCAGAGGGGGGGCTGGAAGGAGCGGAGCGACCAGTTTGTCTTCCAGCCGAACTTTCCCCCGTTAACGGACTTGCTAATAGAGGTCTTATTAGGAGAGCCGTTAAAGGTGGAAACACCTCCTCCCCCTGTGCCCGAGGGTGCCGCCGCCAGACCGATCTGGAAGATGGCGGTTTAAGGGGAGCGATGTCGGCTGCGATCCTGAAAGAGGCTTCGGCCGGATCGCGATGTCATCGGCTGGAAGATCGGTTGATATCCGCCGCTTCGACCGTTCTCCCAAACGGGGGTGGAAATGGCTGTGTTTCACGGCCCGCAAACCCAGTCGTGGCGTAGTCGATATTTTGTGCCCGCTTCCATCTGATTGGGAGAACGGAACTATCGGCTGGGCGCGATGCTTCATCAAAGGAGCATGAAGCGATGCGGTAGGAGGGCCGTCAGATGCGCTGGAAACGAGTCATCTATTGCAGCCGCTCGACCGTATCGCTGGAAAACTCGTTGAACCTCGCCGAACTTCTGGGAGCGTCCGCACGCAACAACCGACGCGACGAGATCACCGGGCTGCTCGCCTACGCGGAAGGCATGTTCATTCAAGCTATCGAAGGCACGCCACCGGCAGTGGACCGGCTGATGGACCGACTGCGAGCCGACACCCGACACCGCGATCTCACTGTGTTGGGTGAGGACTTCGGCTCACAACGGGCATTCGCGGTCTGGGCGATGGAGACGCCGAAGATGCGCCCCGAACGGACAGCCCTCCTCCGCAAATTAGTCGAGAGGTGCGGAGGCTCTTATGGATCGGCCCTGAAGTTGATGCTCGACATGGCGCAAGATTTTGACACAGCCTCCGCTTGAGAGGCGCCCACTTGCCAGCTTTATCGAACAGTGTTTTCCTTTCGGCATGGG
The DNA here is from genome assembly GCF_055809335.1 of Brevundimonas sp. D3-1P. Lineage (NCBI taxonomy): Bacteria > Pseudomonadati > Pseudomonadota > Alphaproteobacteria > Caulobacterales > Caulobacteraceae > Brevundimonas > Brevundimonas sp. D3-1P. Next base: position 2,276,093 of record NZ_CM147908.1, on the reverse strand, counting down.
AAGGCTGCTGGACAGTCTCTTGGAAAGCTCTTCCGCCTATCGCGTGGTGCGAGAGGCGGACGGCTTCATGCTAATCGGCGATCCCGACCATCTGGACGAGTTCAGCGATCTTGTGCGGGAAGCTGCTGCGCGCTCGGCGAGGAATTTGTCGTCTTTGCGGTGAGTGAGGGAGGCCATCGCTACAGCGAGATGTTCGTTATGCCACTGGATTGGCCATTGACGTCTGACTGAAGGGCAGTCGGCGAGGAACCATATCGTTGAAGTTGCGTTGACCCCCGCATGCGGTTGGAAGGCTACAATCGAACGCGGGCAGCCAATCTGCGGGAACTCGCGGGTCAAACCTCTGTAATTGAGCATCGCCAGTCCTACCTACGTCTCGCTTACCAGTATGATGGCATCGCCGATCTGGAGGCCCGTTCTCTGGGCAAACTTCGCAGACGAGGGATGACAACTCCGAACCCAGATACAGCCCGCAACTGATTGACGGCCTGCCGATCCGTGAGAGTCTGTTCTCCCAACACCAGATCGGAGAACACCCCTGACCAAGCGCGTGGCCCTCTACTGTCGTGTGAGCACGGCCGATAAGAACCAGACCGTCGAGAACCAACTTCGTGATCTGCGAGCAGTCGTCCAGCGGCAGGACTGGGAGATCGTCGCCACCTTCCTCGACGAGGGCATCTCCGGCGCCAAGGGCCGGGACAAACGACCGGGCTTCGACAACCTGCTCAAGGGCGTGGCGCGCAAGGACTTCGATCTGATCGCGACCTTCTCGGTGTGCCGGATCGGACGATCCCTGCCCGACCTGATCCACTTCCTCGGCGACATCCAAGCCAAGGGCGTGGACCTCTACGTCCACACGCAGGGCCTCGACACCTCGACGCCTTCGGGCGCCATGATGTTCCAGATGCTCTCGGTCTTTAGCTCCTACGAAAGGGCCATGATCCGTGAGCGTATCCTCTCGGGCCTTCGTCGGACGACCAAGAAGAGCGGGCGCAAGCCCATGCCGCAGGACCGCGTAGAAGCGATCAGGAGGTCGTTGGAGGACGGTCAGGGCATCCGAGCAACCGCCCGCCTACATCGTGCCTCCACGACCACGGTGACGGCCATCTCGCGCACGCTGAAGACGGTTCAAGAAGACCGTCAGGAGTGCGTCGCCGGATGAGCTATTTGGTCGTAGAGGCCGATTTCTCCGCCTCAAAGGCTGTTCCCCGACGTTTGGCACGTCGAGAGAGCATGACGACAGAGTAGCCAACAATCGGCCCCATCACGAAGCCGACCGTCGTTGTGACGGCAACAAAGGAAATGACGACGACGGCGACAACTGCCCACTCTGCGATAGAGAAAGACAGAAGGCTTTGGCGGAAAGTCTCAAGCGTCATGGTGGCCCCCATGTGATCTGGCCACCAATGATACGCGAAAGCAAGCCGACGTAGCGTTAAATTCAACGGCTTTTAAGCCAAGGCCATCTTCGCGTTCACCTGATCCGCCTCGCGGCTGAACTGGAAGCGCACTTCGACGCCGCCATTGCCCAGCGGAAAATGTGGCCAGTTCGACGGTTCGATCCCGATGGCCATCACCGTGGCCTTCGCCCGCTCGGCCAGCACCTGCTGGGCCAAACCGCTCAACGTCAACTTCCCAACATCGTAGCCCGCGCTCGCCAGAACTTCGCCAAGGCGCCGTTCCTCCAAATCAACGTCAGACGCCGGGACGACATGATCCAGCTTCCACATGGCTAAACTTCCCCTCAACGCGACCTGCCGCGACCTGCTGACCATAGCGGTGGAAGATCGTCAGCAAAGGCGCGCGCCTGACGTCAGAGACGGTCGTGGAAGTCCGTTCGCCAGACGGATTCAATCGACCACGACTTGCTGATTATAGGGCCGCCGGGTGCCGACTAGATCGGTCGCAAGCGTCTGGTCGTCGCTGCCCAAAGCGTTGACGGGAATCGCTCATATCACGATGGCTGGACGCTTCAGATCGAGACCGCAGTCATGACCGACGTCCCACGCCACCCGAGGAATCCTGTCGGGTGCGCCAGCCTTCCAAACATCGTTGAAAACGCTGCGGAAATACCGTCCGCCGGACCGTCTTTCGACGATTGCTACACATCCTTGCTACATAATTCGACTGACGATCAGGGGCTAAAGCGTTCTGATCGTTGAGACCAAGGGAGCCCAGATGACCAAATTTCGTTGGAATGATCCCCCAAATGAACGCGATCCAGCCAACTACGATCCAGATCGCGATCCGAAGCTGATGTTCACTGGAAGGAAAGACGGCCACTCCATCACAGAACGCCAAACAATACTGAACAGAATAATCGAAATAGACGATTTGATAATAACCTACGAGGCCGAAGTTGAACCATACACGCCTGATCCCGGCTTTCTGATGGGAGATGACCTGAAACGATACGAAGAGCTAAATAATTTCGACCCCTCTTTTAGCAGCACTGGCGATGGAGGCACGCTGATTGCGAGGGAAGTTTCACGCCTAAAGGCGGAGCGACTGGAATTGATAGAACGCCTTGCTGCCTTCCCTCGGACCGATAGATTTTGAAGTGAGCGGCATGAAGTGCCCAAAACCTATCAGCAACACGCTGCGAGCATTTCCGCACTATCTCCGCATTGCGAGGTGCGACAGATCAAGACCGGGATAGCTTACGCGGTCGATGGCTTCTTTCAACGTCGCCATCCGGTAGCCGCTGCCATAGGCGTCAGAAACAGAAGTCCCGCCGCTCGCTGTCGTCCAGCCGCCTAACGCCAGTGCGATGTCACGGTCGATGCGCGCTTCACGGAGGGCGTCACGGAAGCCGTGCCGAAAGCTGTGAAAGCAGGTCTTTGGTGAATCTGCTCCCGCTTTGACGACGAAGCGGCGAAACCACGCAGAGAAGGTCGAAGACCTATACCCCGTGGCCCCCATCGCCACTTCGCCGAACAGCTTAATCTCGCCAGCGCGCTTTCGTTGGCGCACAAAATCCATGAACCCGAGATCGAGCAAGGTCGCGTGGACCGGCACGATGCGCTCGCTGGAGGCGGTCTTCAGTCGCTTGTCGGTCTGCTCGCCTTCCGACCTTTCGGTGATGACGAAGCAGTCCACCTCGTCGACCCGCCGGATGTCGGCTGCGTCCAATTGGCAGGCCTCGTTCAGACGTAGGCCACCAAAAAGCGACAAGAGGGGAATCCAGAACCGAGCGTTGCGGGGTTGCTCTGGGCCGGGCGTGGCGTAGCCGTGTCCGTCGTCGCGGCAGCCGGTGTAGAGAGGTGCCGAGAAAATCGCCTGCAACTGGGCTGGAGCGAATGGACGCCGCTTGTCCCGGCGAGCCACAGGGTCGGGAACGCGCAGGCCTTGCGCCGGATTGCGGTCGAGCATTTCCTCCTTCACCGCCCAGTTCAGCACCCCGCCGAGCTTGTTCAGGTAGGTGTTAATGTTGGAGGCGTTGATCAGGTCCGTGCGTCCTTCGGTCTTCGCTCGTTCTGCGATTTCGATGGGATCGAGCTTGGGGAACAACTTTGAGGCGTTGCGCGGCTGCCAACGCAGGACCTCGATCATCTCGCGGCATTGGCTACGGGTGATGCTTCGGACTGGCGTGTCCTTGCCGAGGATCGACAGCACGGTCCGCTTGGTCGTCTGGTAGGCCATGCGCGTAGTCGGCGACCAATCCCGCGTCGGATCATTCATGTAGGCATCGTAGAGGTCGTCGAGCGTGACGCCGGTCGGAGCTTCCGCTTCTGCGACTATCGGCGCCGCCACGACTGGCGCGCGTTCGTCAAATCTCTCCAACACGATCTTATCGATGGTCAGGCCGACCTTCGAACGCGCAACTTCGAACTCATGCTCGATCTGCGCGGCGACACGTAGGGCGCGACGCTTGGCCACCGTTGGGCTGTCCGTCCCCAACGATCTCCAGATTTCTTTCCTGCCGATAATACCCCGAAGGGCCTCGGGCACCCGCCGCCGGTAGTAGATGCGACCACCACCTCGTTCGACCAAATGCGTTCGAACATTGTGTAGCGGGTTTGTGTAGCAAGCCTTGCGCCACTTTCCTGAACGATCAGAACGCTTTAGCCCCTGATCGTCAGTCGAATTATGTAGCAAGGATGTGTAGCAATCGTCGAAAGACGGTCCGGCGGACGGTATTTCCGCAGCGTTTTCAACGATGTTTGGAAGGCTGGCGCACCCGACAGGATTCGAACCTGTGACCTCTGCCTTCGGAGGGCAGCACTCTATCCAGCTGAGCTACGGGTGCGTGCGCGGCGTTACGCCGGAAAAGGCCGCTTACAGCATGGCGCGGGCGGCCTCAACCTGAATAAGCGTCCGACCGTCTTTCAAGGCCGGACGAGGCCAGACCGGCAAACGGCGGGGCGCTTACTGCGCCGTCATGCCGCCGTCGATCTTGAACTCGGCGCCCGTGACGAATTTGGATTCGTCCGAGGCCAGATAGAGGACGCACCAGGCGACGTCGTCGGGCTCGCCGATCCGTTTCAGCGGAATGCCGCGCGCCAGGCGTTCGTGGGCCTTGCCCTCGTCCCCGCCGGCCATGGCGATGAAGGGGTCCAGGATCGGCGTCTTGATGAAGACCGGATGCACCGAGTTGCAACGCACGTTCCAGTCGGCCTTGGCCGCCTCCAGCGCCAGGGTCTTGGTGTACATCCAGACGGCGGCCTTGGTGGCGTTGTAGGCGCCCATGCCGGGAGCGGCGGCCAGGCCCGCGATGGACGAGATGTTGACGATGGAGGCCGGCGCGGCGGCGCGCAGATGCGGCATGGCGTGTTTGGCGCCCAGCATGATGGAGCGTAGATTGACCTCGTACTGACGCTGCCAGTTCTCGATCGTGTCCTGTTCGACGAAGGCCAGAGGCCCGCCGACCCCGGCGTTGTTGACCAGGACCGAAAGCCCGCCCAGGTCGGCGACGGCGGCGGCGATCACCCTCTCCCAGTCGGTCTCGCTGGCCACGTCATGGACATAGGCGAAGGCGCCGCCGGCGACTTCCGCATTGATCCGCTCGGCCAGGGCCCGGACGCGCGGACCGTCGATGTCTGTCACGGCGACGCGGGCGCCTTCGCGCGCCATCATCAGGGCCATGGCCTCGCCCAGGCCGCCGGCGGCGCCGGTGATCAGGACGGTCTTGCCGGCCACGCGGCCGGCGCGGGCGCTCATGACCGCACCCCCATGCCGGCGGCCGCGGCGTCGATGAAGCGGGCCAGGGTCGCGTCGCGCTCGGTGACGCCGCCGGCGTCGTGGGTCGTCAGCACGATTTCGACGCGATTGTAGACATTGGACCATTCGGGATGGTGGTCCATCCTGTCCGCCATCAGGGCCACCCGGGCCATGAAGCCGAAAGCGGCGTTGAAATCCTCGAAGGTCAGGCTCCGTTCGATGGCGGGCCGCGCGCCGCCGGCCGCGCGCCAAGCCGGCAGGCCTTTCAGGATTTCCGCAACGTCAGGGCGGGCGTCTGTCATGGATGTTTCCTCTTTTTCCCTTGGCGTAAGGCGCCCGCGCGCGGCCGGCAAGCGTCGGGAACATCTGGCCAAGCTTGGGCGTTGATCTCCCGGTCAAGCGTGGCTGTGCGTTTATGCGAAACCAGGAAAACCAGGCCGAGGAGATGAGGATGGACAATCTGTGGATCGGCGCCCTCGACGCGGCCGACCGAAGGCGGATCGAACCGCATCTGAAACAGTCCGCGATCACGCGCGGCCAGATGCTGTACGACGCCGGCGAAGCGGTCGACCAGGTCTGGTTTCCGATCAAGGGGGTCGTGTCGCTGATGACGGTCCTGCCCGACGACAAGATGGTCGAGACCGCCGCCATCGGTCGCGAAGGCCTGATCGGCGTGACGTGCGGACCGCTGAACGCCCGCGCCGCCAGCCGCGCCATCTCCCAGCGCGACGGCCTGGCGGCCTATTGTTCGGCCGAGGTGTTCGGCGAGGCGCTGGACAGGAGCGAGAGCCTGCGTCTGGCCCTGGCGCGCTTCACCGAGGGATTGATGGCCCAGGTCCAGCAGGCCGCCGCCTGCAACGCCCAGCATCGGCTGGACGAGCGGCTGGCGCGCTGGCTGCTGACGCTGCACGACCGGGCCGAGGACGACCGTTTCGAACTGACCCAGGCCGACATCGCCGGAATGCTGGGCGTGCGCCGCGCCACCGTGTCCGAGGTCGGATCGGTGCTGGAGGGCAAGTCCCTGATCCAGCGCGGGCGCGGCTGGGTCAAGGTCCTGGACCGCGACGGACTGGAGGCGGCCTCCTGCGGCTGTTACGGCCTGATGCGCGACGTGATGAAGGATCTGGAGCTGCCGCGACCGGAAGCGGCCTGATCGCCGTTCTGATCGGGTGACGGCGGCGCGGCGACGCGCTAGACGATGGACATGACCGACGCCTCCTCCCACGGCCCGCATTCGCAGGGCGATCGTTCCTCCTTCGGCTTTCGCGACGTCGATGCGCGCGAGAAGGTGAGGATGGTGCGCGGGGTCTTCGATTCCGTCGCCTCGAACTACGACGTGATGAACGACCTGATGAGCGTGGGCGTCCACCGCATCTGGAAGGACGTCGCCGCCGCCAAGCTGAACCCGCGTCCGGGCGAGACCATTCTGGACGTCGCGGGCGGCACCGGCGACATGGCCCGACGCTATTCGAAGATGGCGCGCGCGGCCCAGGAGCGGCGGGGCGGCGAGGACGCCAATGTCGTCGTGCTGGACTACAACGCCGAGATGATCCTGGCGGGCGTGCACAAGGGCGGCGAGCCGGAAATGAGCTGGTCGGTCGGGGACGCGATGAATCTGCCGCTGCCCGACGCCTCCATCGACGCCTATTCGATCAGTTTCGGCATCAGGAACGTGGCCCATATCGACAAGGCCTTGGCGGAGGCGCGTCGCGTGCTGAAACCGGGCGGCCGGTTCCTGTGCCTGGAGTTCTCGCGGCCCACCACCGCGCCGATCCGCAAGGTCTATGACGCCTGGTCCTTCCACGCCATTCCGCGCATCGGCGGCTGGGTCGCCAAGGACCGCGACAGCTATCAGTATCTGGTCGAAAGCATCCGCCGTTTCCCCGACCAGGCGGCGTTCAAGGGGATGATCGAGGACGCCGGCTTCCGCCGCGTCTCCGTGACCAATCTGTCGGGCGGGATCGCCGCCATCCATCACGGGTGGGCGATCTGACCAGCCGCATCTATCGCACGGCTCCGCCGCCGCCGGCGACCGTGGCGGTGCAGAACCCGGTCGCGGCCTTTCTGCGGCTGCTGGGCTGGCTGTGGGTCCTGGTGCGCCACGACGCCCTGGTCCCGCGCGAGGTGACGCCGTTGCTGCCCGCCTGGTTGCGGCCGTTCGCGCGCTTCGTACAGATGTTCTCGGGTCGCGCCGGGCGGCAGGGGCGGCCGGGCCAGCGGCTGGGCGCCGCCTTCGAACACCTCGGGCCGGTGGCGATCAAGCTGGGCCAGGTTCTGGCCACCCGCGCCGACATCTTCGGCCTGGCGTTCGCGCGCGACCTGGGTCGGTTGAAGGATCGGCTGCCGGCCTTTGCCTTGGAGGAGGCCCGACGCGAGATCGAACGCTCGCTGGGCCGGCCGGTCGAAAGCCTGTTCGTCGGCCTTGAACCGCCGGTCGCCGCCGCCTCCCTGGCCCAGGCGCACCGCGCGACTCTGGCCGACGGCCGGGCCGTGGCGGTCAAGGTGCTGCGCCCGGGGGTCGAGCGTCGCGTGGCCAACGGGCTGGATTCGATGCGGCTGGCCGCCGCCCTGGTGTGGAAGCTGGTTCCGATGGCGCGCCGGCTGGAGCCGCAGGCCTTCGTCGAGACCATCGCCAACTCCCTGGACCTGGAGCTGGACATGCGGCTGGAGGCCGCCGCCGCCAGCGAAATGGCCGAAGTCATGGCCAAGGACGGCTATATGTCCGCCCCCGCCGTTATCTGGGACGGGGTGGGCAAGCGGGTGCTGACGTTGGAGTGGGCGCAAGGCGTGCCCATGACCGACCCGGCGCTGATGGATCTGCCGGGACTGGACAAGAACCAGCTGGCCGACAATGTCGTGCGCGCCTTCCTGGTCCAGGCGCTGGACCACGGCGCCTTCCACGCCGATCTGCACGAGGGCAATCTGTTCGCCAGCGCGCCCGCCCATCTGACCGCTATCGACTTCGGCATCGTCGGGCGGCTGGGTCCGGCGGAGCGGCGCTATCTGGCCGAAATCCTGTGGGGCTTCATCAGCCGCGACTACGACCGGATCGCCCGTGTGCATTTCGAGGCCGGCTATGTGCCCGCCCACCATTCGGTCGAGACCTTCGCCCAAGCCCTGCGCGCGGTGGGCGAGCCGGTGATCGGCCGCGCCGCCAGCCAGGTGTCGATGGGCCGGCTGCTGGGCCAATTGTTCGAGATCACGGCCCTGTTCGACATGCGGCTGCGCCCCGAACTGATCCTGCTGCAGAAGACCATGGTCTCGGTCGAGGGGGTGGCGCGCCGCCTTCAGCCCGACCACGACCTGTGGAAGGCGGCCCAGCCGGTGGTCGAACGCTGGATCCGGCGCGAGCTGGGCCCCCAGGCTCAGGCCCGGGACGCCCTGAACGAGATGATCGCGGCCGCCCGCGCCCTGTCTCGCCTGGTGCAGGAACCGCCGCGCCCGACCACGGTGGTCATGGAAAAGTCGGGAACTCCGGCTTGGCTGGCGGTTTCCGTTACGGTCGCGGTTATCGCGGCGCTGACGGCCCTGGGCCTTTCGCTCTGGCCCTATCTGACCTGACCGGAGCCCGACGACCATGCACACGATGCTGACGAAGACCTTGGTGAGCGCAGCCCTGATCCTGACGCCCGCCCCGGCCCTGGCCCAGGCGGCGGCCGCGTCCGTCCCCAACGCCTTCGACCGCCCGGCGCAGACCCAGCCCCAGACCCCCGCCCAAGCGGCGCCGGCACGACCGGTCGCCCCCGCGACGGCTTCGGCGCCGGATGTCGCGCGCGCTGAAGAAGCCCTTCGCGGCGTGATCGCCGACGTTCAGGGCGGCGGCTTCGACTATGCCGATTTCACACCCAATCTGGCGACGCAGATACGCGCTCAGGCCGAGCAGGTCACGGCCCTGATCAAGGGCTTCGGCGCGGTGAAGACGGTCGAATATGCGCGTCAGGAGGGCGAGGCGCAGCTGTTCAAGGTCACGTTCGACAACCAGGCGACCGAATGGCTGATCGGCTTCGACGCCGACGACAAGATCGCGGCCCTGCTGTTCCGCCCGGCCGAAAGCTGATCCTCAGTCGAGGGCGGGCTTGCCTCGCCCGGACTTGATGGCGCCGCGACTGGTCTTGGCCTTCAGCCGTCTCTCCTTCGAGGCCTTGGTGGGACGGGTCGGCACGCGAAAGACCGGCCGGACCGAGGCGTCGTCCACCATTTCCTGAAGCCGAGCTATGGCGTCGGCGCGGTTGCGCTCCTGGGTGCGGAACCGCACGGCGTTGATCAGTATGACCCCCTCCTGCGTCAGGCGACTCCCCGCCAGCTTCATCAGCCGCGTCTTGACCGGCTCGGTCAAGGAGGGAGAGCGCCTGACGTCGAACCGCATCTGAACGGCGGTCGCCACCTTGTTCACGTTCTGGCCGCCCGGGCCGCCGGCGCGGTAGAAGTGAAACTCCAGTTCGTCCTCGGGAATGACGGCGGTCATGACGCGGTCCTGCGCGCCTTGACCACGGCCTGGTCCAGCGCCTGGAGAAAGCGCGAGCGGTCGGCGGCGGAGAACGGCGGCGGGCCGGACGTGGCCACCCCCATCGACCGCAGATGCTCGCCCACCATTCGCCCGGCCAGGGCCGAACCGATGGAATCCGGCGTAAAGGGCTGGCCGTTGGATTTCAGCGCCTGGGCGCCCGATTTCAGGCAGCGGTCGGCCAGAGGGATGTCGGCCGTGATCACCACATCGCCGGTCCGGGCTCTTTCGGCGATCCAGTCGTCTGCGATGTCCGGCCCGGCGTCGACCACCACCTGTTCGATCAGGGCCTCGCGCGGGACCTGCATCCAGGCGTTGGAGACGACGTAGGTCTTCAGCCCGTAGCGGCGCGCCACGCGATAGACCTCCTCCTTCACCGGGCAGGCGTCGGCGTCGATGTAGAGGACGGTGGGCATAGGCGTGACCTAGCGCGGACAGGGGCGAGCGTCACCTGTGTCTCGCCGGCTCCCCCTTTCAGACGACGGAACAAGGCGGACATAAAAAGGGCGGGACCGAACGGCCCCGCCCTTCCGTTGAGACCGAACCGGCCGTCAGTTACGATAGGCCGGCGGCATCGGCGTCTGTTGACGGTAGCGGTCGCGCAGCAGTAGCGGGCGGCTGGCCAGCGGCTGTTCGACCCCGTTGACGAAGATGACCGAGGGCTGGCTCAGCGGCTCCAGCGGATCGCCGGACCAGACCACCACGTCGCCGGCCGCGCCCGGGGCGATCTGGCCGAACTGGCCCGCCATGCCGAAAATCCTGGCCGGATTGACCGTCAGGGCCGCGATGGCGGCCTGATAGGGCAGGCCGTGCGAGACCGCATTGCCGGCGTTGTAGCGCGCGTCGCGGGCGCGGTGGGTCGACCCCTCGTTGCCCTTGATGGCGATCAGCACGCCGGCCGCGTTCAGGGCCGCCGCATTCTCCATCCGCGCCGCCCGCATCTCGAAGTCCGAGGGCAGGTTGTCGATGGGGTTCAGCAGCACCGGCACGCCGGCCGCAGCGATGTCGCCCGCCACCAGCCAGCCCTCTTCGGCGCCGTCCAGGATCAGCTTGATTCCTTCTTCGCGCGCCAGGCGCAGCACCTGCTGGATGTCGGACGCCCGATGTACGGTGACGATCAAAGGCAGGGTTCCATTGGCGACCGGGATCAGGGCCTCCAGGTCGGCCCGCGACAGGCTGAGATCGCGCAGCGCCGCCCGGTCGTAGGCGGCCTTGTTGCGGGCGTAGAGCCTGACCTCCGCCATCGTCTCCTTGAACAGGACGAACTGGGCGCCCCGAGCGCCGCCGGCGACCGCCGCCCCCGCCTCGCCGAAGGGGGCGACCATGGCCACGCGCGGCTTGACCAGGATGTCGGCCCCGCCGCCCGCCAGATCGGGGCCCAGGTTGATGACGGCGGCCTGGCCGGCGAACAGGCCGGGCGTCTGATAGCCGCCGTCGCCCACGCCGGCCGTTTCGTCCTCGTGAACATGGCCGCCCGACGACCCCGGATGCTGGGGCACGACGACCGCGCGGGTGATCCCGCCCAGACGCGCCACCGGCAGGGTGAAAGACCACGGATCCAGGCCGTAAGAGACATCGAAGGCGGCCGACAGATTGTTGGCGGCGTTCCTCAGGGCGTTGGTTCCGCGAACAGAACTGACCTCCGCGCCGGCCAGGCCCGAATCCACGGCGACGAAGCCGGGGGCGACGGTCTTGCCCGCGGCGTCGATCACGCGCGCGCCGGCCGGGGCGCCGCCGGCGCCGACCGAGACGATCTTGCCGTCGCGCAGCACGACCGTGCCGCTTTCGATGACCGAGGTTCCGGTCAGGATGCGCCCGCCGACGATGGCTACGGTTTCCTGAGCCAAGGCGGGCGCGGCGAGCGCCAGGGCCGCGACGGCGCCGGCGAGGATGGACGAGAGGCGCATCAGCGAGCTCCTTCCGAGACGTTGGCGGCGGTCAGGCCGTAGCCGGGTTGGCCCAGTTCGAAATCGCTGGTCGGCTGATAGGCCGGGTTCGCGCGGTCGAAGGTCAGGGCGCCGTCGACGAAGACCTGGTCGGCGCGGGCGTAGATGGAGAAGGGATCGGCGCTCCAGATCACCACGTCGGCGCGCAGGCCGGGTGTCAGCGACCCCGTCTGATCGGCGATGCCGATGGCCTTGGCGGCGTTGGAGGTGAACCAGCTGATGGCGTGTTCTTCCGAAATGTTCAGCCCGGCGCGTCGTCCGGCCGACAGGGCGGCGGCGGCCTCCTGGTTCAGGCGCTGGGTCAGAAGCGCGTCGTCGGAGTGGATGACGGCGCACGATCCGGGCTGGGCGTCGACCAGGGCGGCGTTCTCCTCGATGGCGTCCAGGGCCTCCATCTTGAAGCCCCACCAGCCGGTCCACATGGCCGCGCAGATGCCGTTCTGAGCCAGTTGCGGCGCCAGCTTGTAGGCCTCGGTCGCGTGGTGGAAGGTGGCGATGCGGTAGCCGAACTCCTTGGCCATATCCATCATCAGCGCCATCTCGTCGGCGCGGTAGCAGTGGTTCTGGATCAGGATCGAACCGTCCAGAACGCCCGCCAGGGTCTCGTTCTGCAGGTTGCGGGTCGGGGCCGTCCCTTCGCCGGTCTCATGCCACTTGTCCCATTTGGCCTTGTATTCGCGCGCGGCGATGAAGGCGGCGCGATAGCCGGCCATATTGCCCATGCCGGTCGCCGGGCTCTGGTTGCGGGACCCGTAAACCCGCGACGGGTTTTCGCCGCAGGCCATCTTGACCGTATAGGGGGCGGCCGGGAACTTCATCCCCTGCATGGTGATCGACGGCACGTTGCGGATGGTCACGCCGCGCCCGCCGAACAGATTGGCCGAACCGGGCAGGATGTGCATCGTCGTGACGCCGCCTGCGCGAGCGGTGTTGAAGCCGGGGTCCTGCGGCCACAGCGAATGCTCGGCCCAGACCTGGGCGGTGTTCGGACTGGTCGCCTCGTTGCCGTCGCTCATGCCCTGAACGCCGGGCGACGGATAGACGCCCAGATGGCTGTGGACGTCGATGACTCCGGGGGTGACGTAGCGGCCGCGCGCGTCCACGACCTTGTAGCCCGCCGGGACGGGGGTGGAGGCGTCGCCGACGGCGGCGATCCTGCCGTCCGTGACCACGACCACGCCGTTGTCGATCTTGCGGTCCGTGCCGGTCAGGACGGTGGCGCCGACCACGGCGAAATTCTCGCGCGGCAGCGGCTGGTAGGTCGAAGGATAGGGATCGAGCGTCGTCGCCGGGTCGAGGCCCGCATCCAGCGTCCGGTCGCGCGACGGCTTGGCGGCGGCGTTCTGGCTCGATGTCTGGCCCGTGGTCGCGCAGGCCGAAAGGCCCAGAACCGCGCAGCCTATGGCCGCGAGGCCGGCGCCCCGCAGATGATTTCCGATCATCGAATTCCCTCTTGCCGACGACGCGCCAGCCCGACGTGTCTTTCCGGGCGACATAGAAGGGTGTTCGGCCCGGACCGTCAAAAGGTTTTGCGCCTTCTCTGGACGCCTTCTCGCACGGCGGCTAACGGCAGGCGGATGAGCGCTGAAGACCGTCCCCAGGACGCCACCCCCCGCCTGGACCGCCCGCTGCGGTCGTTCGGCCGTATCAAGGCCCGTCCGATCAAGCCGCGCCAGGCGGCCCTGATGGAAACCCTGCTGCCCGCCATCGCGGTGCCGGACCCCAAGGCCGGGCCGCTCGACCCGCAGGCGATGATGCCCGAAGCCGCCGAGGTGTGGCTGGAGATCGGCTTCGGCGGCGGCGAACATATGGCGGCCCAGGCTGCGAAACGGCCCGACGCCCTGGTGATCGGCTGCGAGCCCTTTCTGAACGGGGTCGCCTCGGCCCTGCGGCATGTGGAAGAGGGCGGGCTGAAGAATGTCCGCATCCACGCCGACGACGCGCGCGACGTGGTCGACGCCCTGCCGGACGCCTCGGTCGACCGCGTGCTGATCCTGTTTCCCGACCCTTGGCATAAGGCGCGCCACAACAAGCGCCGCCTGCTGCAGGACGAGACGGCCCAGGCCTTCGCCCGCATCCTGAAGCCGGGCGGAACCCTGCGTTTCGTCACCGACTGGCTGGACTACGCCGAATGGGCGCTGGAGCGGTTGGAACGGACGCCGGGGCTGGAGCGCATCGGTCCAGAGAACCAGAGTGAGGCCGACCAGGACTGGTTCGTCCCGCCCGCCGACCATGTCGTGACCCGCTACGAGGAAAAGAAGCTGGGCGACACCGCGCCGATCTTCTTGCAGTTCAGGCGGGTCTGAACAGAAGAGGGCTGACAAGCGGTCGTGAAGCGCCTATATGGCCCTTCACATCGTTAGACCGGCGTCCAACGGCGTCGTTCCAAGCGGCGGCCCGGACGGACCGCCGCTTTTGTTTTGGATATTCGTCGCTTGCGCGCAAAGACCGCCCAGGATCGCCAACTGCTTGAGCTGATCGACCCCATCGCGGGCTCGCTCGGCCTGGATGTGGTGCGCGTGCGCCTGATGTCCGGCGCCAAGCGCCAGCGGCTTCAGATCATGGCCGAGCGCCCGACCGACCACGACATCTCGGTCGAACAGTGCGCCAAGCTGAGCCGCGCGGTGTCCGAGGTGTTCGACGCCGCCGATCCCATCTCCGGCGAATATCTGCTGGAGGTCTCGTCGCCCGGCGTCGACCGGCCCCTGACCCGTCCCATCGACTTCGATCTGTTCGAGGGCGAGGAGGCGCGGCTGGAGACCGACCGGATGATCGAGGGCCGCAAACGCTTCAAGGGCGTGCTGGCCGGGTTCGAGGACGGCAATGTCCTGATCGACCTGGACGGCGAGGACGACACCGCCCTGATCCCCTTCGACTGGCTGGCCGACGCCAAGCTGGTCCTGACCGACGCCCTGATGAAACGGGGCGCCGCCATCCGCGCCGCGCGCGGCGAACCCGAAGACGACGGCCTGCCGGAAGGCGGGGCCGAAGACGCAACCGACACCACGACCCCTTCTGAGGACAACGCCTGATGGCCGTCACCGGTATTTCCGCCAACCGCCTCGAACTGCTGCAGATCGCCGATGCGGTCGCCCGCGAGAAGAACATCGACCGCGAGATCGTGATCGAGGCCATCGAGGAGGCGATCCAGAAGGGCGCCAAGTCGCGTTACGGCGCCCACCACGACATCCGCGCCAAGATCGACCACAAGACGGGCGAACTGTCCCTGACCCGTCACGTCACCATCGTCGCCGACGACTGGGCGCCGGAAGACGAGCTGGAAGAGTTCAACGACAGCGCCATGGTGCGCCTGAAGGACGCCCTGAAGCGCGACCCCGAGGCCGAGGTCGGCAAGGAATATGTCGAACAGCTGCCGCCGTTCGAGTTCGGCCGCGTCCAGACCCAGATGGCCCGTCAGGTCGTGACCGGAAAGGTCCGCGAGGCCGAGCGCGCCAACCAGTACGAAGAGTTCAAGGATCGCGTCGGCGAGATCGTCAACGGCACGGTTAAGCGGGTCGAATACGGCAACACCATCGTGGATCTGGGCCGGGGCGAGGGCGTGATGCGCCGCGACCAGTCCATTCCGCGCGAAGTGTTCAACATCGGCGACCGCATCCGCACCTACATCTACGACGTCCGGCCCGAGGCCAAGGGCCCGCAGGTCATGCTGTCGCGCGCCCATCCCGGTTTCATGGCCAAGCTGTTCGCCCAGGAAGTGCCCGAGGTCTATGACGGCGTGATCGAGATCCGCGCCGCCGCGCGCGACGCCGGCTCGCGCGCCAAGATGGCCGTGCTGTCTAACGACAGCTCCATCGATCCCGTCGGCGCCTGCGTCGGCATGCGCGGCTCGCGCGTTCAGGCGGTCGTCGCCGAACTGCAGGGCGAGAAGATCGACATCATCCAGTGGAACCCCGACGAGCCGACCTTCATCGTCAACGCCCTGGCGCCCGCCGAGGTCTCCAAGGTCGTGCTGGACGAAGAAGCCGGCCGCGTCGAGGTGGTCGTGCCGGACGAGCAACTGTCGCTGGCCATCGGCCGTCGCGGCCAGAACGTGCGCCTGGCCTCGCAACTGACCGGCTGGCAGATCGACATCATCACCGAGGCGCAGGATAGCGAGCGCCGCCAGCGCGAGTTCAGCGAACGCACCGCCCTGTTCCAGGAAGCCCTGGACGTGGACGAGGTCATCGCCCAGCTCTTGGTCACGGAAGGCTTCGCCACGGTGGAGGACCTGGCCTATGTCGACGCCTACGAAGTCTCCGAGATCGAGGGCTTCGACGAGGAGACCGCCGAGGAGCTTCAGGCCCGCGCCCGCGAATATCTGGACAAGAAAGCCGCCGAGCTTGACGCCAAGCGCGTCGAACTGGGCGTCGAGGACGCCGTCCTGGACGTGCCCGGCGTCACCCTGGCCATGGCCGTCGCCCTGGGCGAAGGCGGCGTCAAGACGGTCGAGGACCTGGCCGACCTGGCCACGGACGAAATCCGCGGCGGCTATGAGGTCAGGAACGGCGAGCGGGTGAAGGTCCCCGGCGTGCTGGAAAGCTTCAACCTGGCCCAGGAAGACGCCGAACTGCTGATCCTGCAGGCCCGCGTGGCGGCCGGCTGGATCGACGCCTCGGAACTGCCTCAGCCGGAACCCGAAGAGTACGAAGACGAGGGCGACTACGCCGACGGCGAATACGATCCGGACCAGGTGTTCGGCGACGCGCCCGCAGCCGATGACGCGGAGGTCCTCGCCGAGGACGGCTCCGAACCGTCGAACGCGTGATGGGAGACCTGGCCGCATATGAGCTTGCGCGACGCAACGATCGATAGGGAACGCCGGGATCTGGTTTCGCACCAGGTCATGGATGAATCTCGTCTGATCCGTTTCGTCGCCGGGCCCGATGGCCAGGTGGTTCCCGACCTGGGCAGGAAATTGCCCGGCCGCGGCCTGTGGGTCGAGGCCAGCCGCGCCTCCGTCGAGGCGGCGGTCAGGAAGAACGGCTTCGCCCGCGCGGCCAAGACCCGTCTGAACGCCCCGGCCGACCTGGCCGATACGGTCGAACGGCTGCTGGCGAAGCGCTGTCTCGACCAGCTGGGTCTTGCCCGGCGCGAAGGCGTTCTTATATCCGGCTTCGAAAAATCCGCCGCGAACCTGCGTTCCGGCAAGGCCGCCTGGTTGATCGAGGCCGCCGACGGGGCGGCTGACGGGCGCGCAAAGATGCTGGCCCTGGCCCGTCATCAGACCGCCAAGGTCTGCGGCGCGTTCACGGCGGACGATTTGAGTTTGGCCCTTGGCCTGGAAAATGCGATACACGCCGTCCTGCTTGCGGGCGGACGCGCTGATCGCTGGACCATCGAGGTCGAACGACTGGCTGGATTTCGGCCGCTTCGCCCTTCCCACTGGGAGGTTTCCGGTGGCGAGGGCGAACCGGCGGGAGCGCTCCCCCCAGGGGCGAGCTGAGGATTTTGACGGCCGAGGGCCTGTCTCCAAGGGCGGAGACGGGCTCACGGTCGTTCATGGGTATTGGATGACGACGGCGGGATTTTCCGCCCCGAGTAAAGCGACCGGATGAGCGACGAAAACGACAAGACCAACCAGGGCCAAGGCGCGGGACAAGGCAATGCGGGGGGCGCGCCCTCCCAGTCGGGGCCGCGCGCCCCGCTGAGCCTGAAGCCGCGCGCCGCGGGCTCGGTTTCGACCGGCACGGTGAAACAGAGCTTCAGCCACGGCCGTTCCAAGACGGTGGTGGTCGAGACCAAGCGCCGCCCCGGCGCCGGCGGTCCGCAACGGCCGCAGGGCTTCGATGTCGCACGTCCGCAACCCGCCGCCCAGGCCGCGCGTCCGCAAGGACCGCGTCCGTCGCAACCCGCCGGCGGCGCCCTGTCGGCCGAGGAGCAGGAAGCGCGTCGCCGCGCCATCGCCCTGGCCACCCAGGCCAACGCCGCCAAGGCCGCCGCCGAGGCCGCCGCCAAGGCCGCCGCCGACGCCGCCGCGCGCGAACAGGCCGCCGCCACGGAGCGCGCCGCCCAGGCCGCCCGCGACGAAGCCGCCGCCGCCAAGGCCGCCGCCGAGGCCGCGCGCGCCGAGGCCGCCAAACTGGCCGCCGCTGCGCCCCAGCCCGCAAAGCCTGCGCCCAAGCCGGCCGCGCCCGCCGCTTCGACGCCGGCCCCGGCTCCGGCTCCGGCCTCCAGCCCGGCGACCCCAGCCGCAGCCTCCGCTGCGCCTGCCGCTCCCGCCCGTCCGGCGGCTCCGGCTCGCCCCGTGGTCAACTTCGGCCAGCGCGTGCCCAAGCCGGGCAATCCGCAACGCACCCCGGCCGAACGCCCCGCGTTCGGCGGCCGTTCGGCGCGCGAACAGGCGATGGGCGGCGGAGAGCGGTCCTATTCGGACCGTCCGCAACCGACCGAGCGTCCGCAGAGCGATCGCCCGCAAGGCGCCCGTCCGGGCCAGCGTCCGCAAGGCGCCAAGCCGGCCGAGCCCGTGCGCTATTCGGCCCTTAATCCGCGTCCGGCCCCCGGCGCCGCGCGGCCAGGCGGCCCGCGCACCGGCCCCGGCGGCCGCGCCGCGCCCAACGCTCCGCCCGCCACGCCGGAAGTGGCCCGCCCCAGCCGCGCCCCCGGCGCCGGCTTCGGCCGCCCGGCCGGTCGCGACGACGACCGGGAGAAGCGCTTCTCCGACGCTGGCAAGGCGGTCAGCCGCACGCGCGGCGAGCCCAAACGCCGCGAAGGCCGCATGACCATCCAGTCGGTGGTCGGAGACGGCGACGCCGCCGAACGTATGCGTTCGCTGGCCTCGGTCCGCCGCGCTCGCGAACGCGAGAAGGAAAAGCGCAAGGGCGGATCCACCGACGCGCCGAACCGTCCGCGCGAAGTGGTCATCCCCGACGTCATCACCGTGCAGGAGCTGTCCAACCGGATGGCCGTGCGCGGCGTCGACATCATCAAATTCCTGATGCGTCAGGGCATGATGATGAAGATCAACGACGTGATCGATTCCGACACCGCCGAACTGGTGGCCGAGGAGTTCGGCATGGCGGTCAAGCGCGTATCCGAATCCGATGTCGAGACGGGCTTCCTGGCCGACGCCGACGACGAAGGCGCCACCGAGACGCGCGCCCCGGTCGTGGCCATCATGGGCCACGTCGACCACGGCAAGACCTCGCTGCTGGACGCCCTGCGCACCACCGATGTCGCTGGCGGCGAAGCCGGCGGCATCACCCAGCACATCGGCGCCTATCAGGTGCGTCTGGAAAACGGCCAGAAAGTCACCTTCCTGGACACGCCGGGCCACGCCGCCTTCTCGGCCATGCGGGCGCGCGGCGCCAATGTGACCGACATCGTGGTCCTGGTGGTGGCCGCCGACGACGGCGTCATGCCTCAGACCATCGAGGCGATCCAGCACGCCAAGGCCGCCGGGGCGCCCCTGATCGTGGCGGTCAACAAGATCGACAAGCCGGACGCCAATCCGCAAAAGGTCGTCAACGAACTGCTGCAGCACGAGGTCATCGCCGAGAGCCTGGGCGGCGACACCCAGATCATCGAGGTGTCGGCCAAGGAACGGATGAACCTGGACGGCCTGCTGGAGGCCATCCTGATCCAGGCCGAGGTCATGGACCTGCGCGCCAACCCCGACCGTTCGGCCGAGGGCGTGGTCATCGAGGCCAAGCTGGACAAGGGTCGCGGCCCGGTCGGCACCGTCCTGGTCAAGCGCGGCACCTTGAAGCGCGGCGACATCGTCGTCGCGGGCGGATCGTGGGGCAAGGTCCGCGCCCTGCTGAACGAGCGAAACGAACAGCTGGACGAGGCGGGTCCGTCGGTCCCGGTCGAGATCCTGGGCCTGGACGAGGCGCCGTCGCCCGGCGACGTCTTCGCCGTGGTGGATTCCGAGGCCCGCGCCCGCGAGCTGACCGAATATCGTCAGCGGGTGAAGCGCGAGAAGGCCCAGGTCTCGGGCGGCTCGGTCTCGCTGGTCGACATGATGGCCAAGCTGGGCTCCAAGAAGGCCTCGGAATTGCCGGTCGTCATCAAGGCGGACGTGCAGGGTTCGGCGGAAGCCATCGTCGGTTCGCTGGACAAGATGGGCACCGACGAGGTCCGCGCCCGCACCGTCTATTCGGGCGCCGGCGGCATCACCGAGAGCGACGTCAACCTGGCCAAGTCGGCCGGCGCGCCGATCCTGGGCTTCAACGTCCGCGCCTCGAAACAGGCGCGCGACCTGGCCGAGCGCGAGGGCGTGGAGATCCGCTACTACTCGATCATCTACGACCTGCTGGACGACATTAAGGGCGTCCTGTCGGGGATGCTGGCGCCGCTGCAGCGCGAGACCTTCCTGGGCAACGCCCAGGTGCTGCAGGTGTTCGACATCTCCAAGATCGGCAAGATCGCCGGTTGCCGCGTCACGGAGGGCGTGGTGCGCAAGGGCGCCCGCGTCCGCATCATCCGCGACGATGTGGTGGTGCTGGAGCTGGGCGTGCTCAACACGCTCAAACGCTTCAAGGACGAGGTCAACGAAGTGCCCTCTGGCCAGGAATGCGGCATGCAGTTCCAAGGCTTCCAGGACATCAAGGAAGGCGACTACATCGAGTGCTTCACGGTCGAGGAGATCAAGCGCACCCTGGACTAGATCCTGGCGCGCGAAGCCCGATAAAGACGAAGGCCCGGAACGCTGGTTCCGGGCCTTTTTCGTTGCTCGACTGGGCTGGCGCCGGGGCGTGTCCGTTCACGCTTCGCCAATGGACGGGCGCGGTCGTTGGCGAAGGCGGCCCGTGCGTCGCCGCAGACGTGATGGCGAACGGACGATGGCGGCGGCACGGTCGGGTCATCGAGGGCCGGTCGGCGGTCCTCCGACAGAACCGGACCAAAGCCATGAAGACCCTGTCTTTCACCCTCGCCCCCGTCGCCGCCCTGATGGTCGCCGCCGTCGTGGCCGCGCCCGCCTTCGCCGCCGACCTGACCGTCGCCTTCCCGACGGCGGCGCCCCAGGGCAAGATCATGGTCGCCGTCTTCGACACCGCCGAAACCTACGGCGGCCATGGCCAGCCGGCCAAGGTCGCCATGCTGGACGCGGCCGGCGGAGAGACGCGCGTCACCTTCGACGGCCTGCCGGACGGGGACTATGCGGTGCGCGCCTTTCACGATCTGAACGGCGACGGCAAGATGAACACCAATCCGTTCGGCATGCCGACCGAACCCTATGCCTTCTCCAACAATGCGGTGGGGAACATGGGGCCGGCCGGCTGGGACAGGGCGAAGTTCTCCGCCGCCGGCGCCGTCGTCCAGACCATCGACCTGAAATAAGCTTCCCAAGCGTCGGAGCCCGATCATGACCCCTTCCCGCCGTTCCTTTCTGATGGGCGCCGCCGCCCTGTCGGCCGCCGTCGCCACGCCCGAGATGGCGCGCGCCGCCGCCGCCCTGGACGCCGCTGCAAGCGCCGATTGGGCGCTGGCCACCCGTGATGTCGAAGCCGACCTGCCGCGCCAGACTATGCGGCTGATCCACGGCCGCGCGCCGGTCGGGCTGGAAGGGACGCTCTATCGCAACGGTCCGGCCAAATTCCGGCGGCCGGGCGGTTCGGCGACCCACTGGTTCGACGGCGACGGCATGATGCGCGCCTTCCGCATCGACGACGGCCGGGCGACGCTTCAGGCCCGGTTCGCCGACACCCCCAAACGCCGCAACGAGACCGAACTGGCGGCCGTGGTCACGCCCGGCTTCGGCTCCAAAGGGGATGCGCGGGCCCGCATCGGCTCCAACGACGACGCCAATGCGGCCAACACCGCCGTCATGGTCGCGGGCGACCAGATCTGGGCCCTTTGGGAGGCGGGATCGCCCCTGGCGATGAACCCGTCGGACTTGTCCACGGCCGGCTTCGTCACCCTGCGCGACGATCTGAAGGGCATGCCCTTCCAGCCCCACCCCCGTTATGCGTCCGACGGCTCCATCTGGAACGTGGGCGTGGCCGGACGCCGGGCGGTGATTTGGCGGCTGAACCCCGACCGCAGCCTGAACGACGCCCAGATCGTCGATCTGCCGCGCGCGAGCTATATGCACGACTTCACCGCCACCGACCGGCACATCATCCTGGTGCTTCAGCCCTGGGTGTTCGAGACCCGCGCCATGCCGGTGATCGCGGGCCTGGCCTGGCGCCCCGAGACCGGCACGCAGGTCTTGGTGCTGGACAAGGACGACCTGTCCAAACGCCGCCTCTACGACCTGCCGGCCTTCTTCCACTTCCATCTGGGCGACGCCTGGGCGGAACGGGACGGCACGATCCGTTTCGACGTGGCCGCCAGCGGCGATCCGCGCTTTGCGGTGGACGGCGCGCGGGTGCTGGTCGAGGGACATGGCGTCGTGCCGGGCGATCCGGCCAGGCTGGCGCTGATCACCCTGCGTCCCGACGGCCGGGCCGATATGGCCCATAGCGCCGTCGTGGGCGAATTTCCCAAGGCCGATCCGCGCCGCGCGGGCCGACAACGCAGCCTGACGGCCCACACCTCCGGCGAAACCCGCGGACGGCCCCTGCCGACGGGATTGGCGGTGCAGGACTGGGACAGCGGCCGCTCGCACGCCTTCGAATTCGGCGTCCATCAGGTGGTGGAGGAGGCGGTCTTCGTGCCCAAGCCCGGCGCGACCGCCGAACGCGACGCCTGGCTGGTGGGGCCGTCGGTCAATCTTCGGGCCGGCCGCACCGAACTGCATGTCTTCGACGTGGCCCGGATCGAGGACGGGCCGGTGGCGACCTGGCAGGCGGATACGGCTCTGCCGGCGGGGTTCCACGGCGTCTGGGCGGGCTGAGGACGGCGCGGCACAACCTTTGCGCGCCTTCACGGTTCGAAAAGGCCGATGTGCCAAGGTGACGCCATGACCCCCGTCCAGACGCCCGCCGATCTTCGACCGATCACCGCCCTGCGCTTTGGCGCGGCCATCTGGGTGGCGGTTTACACCTTCTGGGAGAACCTGGCGGGGGCGGGCGCGTCCAACCTCGTCGCCAAGGGCTATCTGGGGGTGGAGCTCTTCTTCGTCCTGTCCGGCTTCATCCTGTGCCACGTCTATCTGCAGGCGGCGGGCGAGGGACGGTTTTCCTATCGCGGCTTTCTGTGGGCCCGGCTGGCGCGGGTCTATCCGCTTCATCTGTTCACCCTGATCGGGGTCGGCGTCCTGGCGACGGCGGCGCTGGCCGTGGGCGTGAGCGTCGATCCGAACGTGCGGAACTGGTCCGCCCTGCCGGCCAATCTGCTGATGGTTCACGCCTGGGGCCTGGCGCCGGTGGCGGGGTGGAACCACCCATCCTGGTCGATCTCGGCGGAATGGTTCGCCTATCTGTGCTTTCCGCTGTTCGCCCTGGCGTTCTGGCGGGTGCGGTCGCGGCCGGTCGCGGCGCTGCTGGGGACGGCCGCCTTCATGGTCATCCTGTATTTCGCCTTCGAACAGATCGCCGGCTTTTCGCTGACCGAGGCGACCATCCGCTGGGGCGCGCTTCGGATCGTGCCCTGTTTCGCCCTGGGGTGCGCCCTCTATCTGGTCTATCGCCGCGCCCCTTTGAAGGCGCCCTGGCTGTGCGCGGCCGTATCGTTCGGCCTGATGATCCTCAGCGCCGCGCTCGGTCTGTGGGACGGGGTGACGGTGCTGCTGTCCGGCGCCCTGATCCTGTCGCTGGCCTCCCTGACCAACGACCGGGCCGGATGGCTGGCCTCCAAGCCCGCCGTCTATCTGGGAGAGATCAGCTATTCGGTCTATATGGTCTGCGTGCCGTGGAAGCTGGTGTCGGTCGGCCTGGCGGCCAAGGTGTTCGATGCGCCCGACAAGCAGTTTCAAATTTTCGTGTGGCTGGCGATCCTGGCCCTGCTGCCGGTCATGGCGGCGGCGTCCTATCATCTGGTCGAACGCCCGGCGCGCAAGGCTTTGCGCGGATTGACGGAAAAGCGAAGCTTTGGCGCAAGCAAAACCCGGCCGCACGGCGATATGCCGAAACAACTTGCGACAGGCCGTGATCCCGTGGCCTAAAGGGGTTTCCATAGGCGGGTCGGGATACCCCAATTATGATGAAACGGCTCAAAGCCGCCGCAGTTGCGGCGACCCTCGGTTTTTTCGCCCTGGGCGCTGTCCCCTCCGCTGCAAAGGCCGATGAGCCGTACTGGCAGTGCGTGACCTTCGCGCGCATGTTCTCGGGCATCAACATCTTCGGCGACGCCTGGACCTGGTGGCGCCAGGCCGCCGCCAAATTTCGCACCGGCAAGGCGCCCGAGACGGGATCGGTGTTGGTGTTCCGCCCCGAGGGGCGCATGAGCCGGGGTCACGTGGCCGTCGTTTCGGACATCCTGACCGACCGCGTGGTGCGTGTGACCCACGCCAATTGGGGCGGCAGCCGCGGCAAGGTCGAGGAGAACGTCACTGTCGTCGACGTCTCGCCCTCCAACGACTGGTCGCAGGTCAAGGTCTGGTACAATCCGATCAACGACCTGGGCACCACGGTCTATCCGACCTACGGATTCATCTACAAAGGCGCCCGCGACGCCTTGGACGCCGGTCGCCAGATGGCCGCCAACGTCTCGGCCCAGGGCCAGCACTAAAAGTCCCCGGCTTGCACCGCTCGCCCCGGCGGGCGATAGGCGGGCATGACCCGATCCAGCGACATCACCTATGCCGGCTATCTGGCGCTGGACGACCTGCTTTCGGCCCAGCGCCCGCTGTCGGACCAGCACGACGAGATGCTGTTCGTCGTCATCCACCAGACCAAGGAGCTGTGGCTCAAGCAGATCCTACACGAAGTGGCCCTGGCCCAGGCGATGGTGCGGGCCGGCGACCTGGTGCCCGCCTACAAGAGCCTGGCGCGGGTGTCGCGCATACAGGCGGTGATGACCCAGAGCTGGGACATCCTGTCAACCATGACCCCGGCTGACTATCTGCGCTTTCGCGGCGCGCTGGGGGCGTCCTCGGGCTTTCAGAGCGACCAGTTCCGCCGGCTGGAGGCCATGCTGGGGTTGAAGGACGCCAGCTTCCTGAAGTTCCACATCGGCCGGCCCGAAGCCCTCGCCGCGCTGGAAGCGGCCATTGCGGCGCCTAGCCTGTATGACGACGCCCTGGCCCAGATGACCAAGGCCGGTCTGCCCGTGCCGGCCGAGGTGCTGAACCGTGACGTGACCCAGCCCTATGAACCGTCGGAGGGGGTCGAGGCCGCCTGGCTGGAGGTCTATCGCGACACCGAGCGCTGGTGGGCGCTGTATCAGCTGGCCGAGAAGCTGGTCGATCTGGACGACGCCCTGCTGACCTGGCGGCACAAGCACGTGGTCACGGTCGAGCGGATCATCGGCCGGCGTCGCGGCACCGGCGGCACCGAAGGCGCGGCCTATCTGGCCTCGACCCTGACCAAGCGGTGTTTCCCCGAATTGTGGTCGCTCCGCACCAAACTTTGATGTCGCAGAGGGAAACCAACGCCCCGCCCGGCCATTTCGCCGTTCGACCGCATAGCGGAAGGAAGACCGAGATGACCAATCCCAATGCTCATGACATCAAGGTCCTGAACGGCCTGATCGAAACCACCCTGGACAGTGCCGACGGCTACCGCGAGGCCGCCGAACAGACCCAGGATCCCCATTTCCGCACGCTGTTCGAACGTCGCGCTGGGGAGCGTCAGCAGGTGGTCGAAGACCTGTCCGCCGCCGTGCGGGGTCTGGGCGGCGATCCCGAACCGCACGGCTCCATCCTGGCCAAGGCTCACCGCGCCTTTCTCGACGTGAAGCACGCCTTGTTGCGCAACGACGATTCCGTCGTCGGCTCGATCAACTCGGGCGAAGGCTTCATCGCCGGAAAATACGAAAAGGCGCTGGAGGACACCGGCATTTCCGCCACGACGCGCGAAACGATCCGGCGCGCCTATGCCGCCGTCAAGGTCGAGCACGATCAGATGGAGGCGCTGAAACGCAGTCTCGAGGGCCAGCGGGACGCCGACAATCCATTGTTCCCGCAATAGACCTGGCCCCAGGCTGGAATCGAAAAGGCCCCGGCGACGCCGGGGCCTTCGTCATGTCGCTGGTCATCCGCGCTCAAGCAACGCGAAGCGCGTTGGCGCACTGGATGCGATCAGGCTTCGTCGCCGGCCTTGTCGACCGAACCCGTTTCCGGGACCACCACGCCCTTGGCCGGACGCACCGTCTGGCGCTCGGCGATACGCGCCGACTTGCCGCGACGATCGCGCAGATAATAGAGCTTGGCGCGACGCACCACGCCGCGGCGCTTCACCTCGATCGACTCGATGTTCGGCGACAGGATGGGGAAGCGGCGCTCGACGCCTTCGCCGAACGAAATCTTGCGGACGGTGAAGGTCTCGCTGACGCCGCCGCCGTCACGGGCGATGCAGACGCCTTCGAAGGCCTGAACGCGCTCGCGCTCGCCTTCCTTGATCTTCACGTTGACGCGCAGAGTGTCGCCGGGCTGGAATTCCGGGATCTTGCGTTCGCCCAGGACGCGGGCTTTTTCTTCGGCGTCCAACTGCTGAACGATGTTCATGTCATTTCTCCTCGGGCTTTGCGCCCTTTAGCTGTGAGTTGGCGGAATGCGCCGCCCAGAGGTCCGGACGCCGATCCCGCGTGGTCGTCTCCCGCTGCGCCTGACGCCATTCAGCGACCTTCTTGTGGTCGCCCGACAGCAGCACCTCGGGAATATCCAGCCCCTCGAACGTCCGCGGCCGCGTATATTGCGGATGTTCCAGAAGCCCGTCCTCGAAGCTTTCGGACGACAGGCTGTCGCCTGAGCCGAGCACGCCGGGGATCAGTCTTACGCACGCCTCGATCGCGACCATCGCCGCCGCCTCGCCGCCGGCGAGAACCGCGTCTCCGACCGAGACCTCCTCGAACCCGCGCGCGTCCAGCACCCGCTGATCCACCCCCTCGAAACGGCCGCACAGCACGACGATCCCGTCGGCCTTGGCCCATTCCTTGACGCGCGCCTGGGTCAGGGGCCGACCCCGGGCGCTCATGTACAAAAGCGGCCGCTTTGGTCCCGGCAGGCTATCCACCGCCCGGGCCACCACGTCCGCCTTCAACACCGCTCCCGGCCCGCCGCCCGCAGGGGTGTCGTCCAGGAAGCCGCGCGTATCTGTGGAAAAGGCGCGAATGTCAACCGTCTCCAGGCTCCATAGGCCTTTCTCGCGCCAGGCCGTGCCGATCAGCGACACCCCCAGCGGACCGGGAAAGGCCTCGGGAAACATGGTCAGGACGGTCGCCAGAAAGGGGGGGGCGGTCAAGGGCATGGCGGCGGCTCATACACCACAACGCCGCGGCCGTCGCCTCGCCGGGTTCGCATTCGTCGCCGGCCATGCAACCCCAGGCGCAGATCGGCGTTTGCACGGAGCTTGACCATACCAACCAAGGGGTTCCCCAAAATGCGCAAGATCATCACCCTGTCCATCGTCGCCGCCGCCCTGGCCGTTTCCGCCTGCAACACCATCGCCGGCGCCGGCCGCGATGTCTCCGCCGCCGGTTCGGCCGTGACCCAGGGCGCCAACGAAGCCAAGAACTAAGGATCGATCCTCTCGATCCTGACCCAGGGCCCGCCGGCGACCCGGCGGGCCTTCTCGTATCCGTCGCAAGTCGATGTTACGCTGCCGGTCTCGCATCAGGAGACGGACGATGGGCTTTCTGGACAATGTGGTGAAGGGTCTGGGCCAGGACGCCGCAGGCGGCCTCGGCGACCTGTTGAAGAACCAGGGCGGCGTCGGCGGTCTGGCGGAGAAATTCGGTCAGGCAGGACTCGGCGACGTCATCGGCTCCTGGGTCGGCAAGGGCGCCAACGCCAGCATCACCCCGGAACAGATCGTCGCCGTCATCGGCCACGGCCCCCTGGCCGACATGGCCGCCAAGATGGGCGTCTCGCCCCAGCAGGCCGGGGAAACCCTGGCGGGCCTTCTGCCCGAAGCCATCGATCGCTTGACCCCCGGCGGCCAGATCGACGGCGCCGACGACCTGTTGAACACGCTGCCGGGCGGTCTTGGCGGCCTGGGCGACATGATCGGCGGCTTCCTGAAGAAGTAGGCCTTCAGGAGGGCTGGCCCTCCGTCGCCGCGACGGCGGGGTCCTCCGCCGCCTCGCTCTCGCGCCGCTTCTGCAATGCGATCTGTTTTCCGGCCACCACGAAGGCCAGGACGATGCCGAACAGGCCGATGACGAAGGAATAGAGGAAGAAGGCGACATAGCCCGCGCCCAGGGCGGCGGGGCTGACGCCGCTGGTCGCCGCGCCGGCGGTCAGCACGCCCTCCTGCAGATTGGCGAACAGGCCGCGCAGGCCGGCGAAAGGACCGTTCCCCTCCGCCGCCCGCGCCGAAGCCTCGACGATCCGCCCAGACTGCGAGGCGATCAGCTTGCCGGGCAGGGCGTAGAGCGAGGTGAACAGGGCGTACTGGGTCGCGGTGAAGCCGATCGACGTCAGGCTGGACATATAGGCGATCAGGGCGGTCCCGGCGTAACCGCTGGAGACATTGTCGACCCCGATGGCGACCGTCAGCGCCGGCAGGCTGTGGCCCTGGGTCGCCAGCCAGGCGAAGACCAGATTGGACGCCGGGCTCATGAAGGCTCCGATGACCATGGTGCGGATCAGCCCCAGCCTGGCCACCGACCAGCCGCCGACGAAGACGCCGACCGTGGTCATGATCACGCCGAACACCTTTCGCACCTCGGCCAGTTCGGTCTTCGAGAAGCCCAGGTCCAGATAGAAGGGCGGCATGATGTTCAGCACGAAGTCCGCCAGCCGATAGACGCAGATCAAGGCCAGGATCAGGGTCGCGACGCCGGAGAACCGCCTGTAGAAGTCCGCCAGCGGCTGGCCGAACGACCCGGCCAGATAGGCGCCGGGCCGCGTCCGGACCCCCGGCAGGGGCCAGCAGGCCATGACCATGACGACAAGTCCAATGAGGACCAGGCCGAATTGCAGATAGACCCCCTCGGGCTTGGCCGACAGTGCCGCTGCGACCGACGCCTTTCCGTCCGCCCCCAGGCCGAACAGGCCGAACAGGGCGTTCAGCGGTGCCGACTGACCCGTCAGCCCCGCGCCCAGGAACATGGCGGCGATCCCGATCACGGCCAGACGGACGATCCATTCCACGACTTCGAGCTTCGGCCGCGACGGCACGTCTCCGACCGGGATCGGCCGAATCTTGTGGGCTTTCTCGCGCGGGGCGAACAGGACGCCGGCGATGCCGAACCCCATCAGGGCGGCCATGACGGCGTAGGAAAGGTTCCAGTTGTAAAGGTCGGCCAGCACCAGCGGCACGGCGCCGGCGACGATCATCGCCACGCGGTATCCCATCTGATAGGCGGCGGCCATGGCGCCGTGGCGGCTGTCGTCCGCCGCCTCGATCCGCCAGGCGTCGATGACGATGTCCTGGGTCGCGCCGAAGAAGCCGACCAGGGCGGCGAATCCGGCCACGGCGATCAGGGCGTTCGACGGGTTCAGGGTCGAGATCGACCACAGGCCGAACACGATGACGCCCTGCGTCACCAGCATCCAGGCGCGGCGGTGCCCCAGCAGGCGCGTCAGGCCCGGCACGGCGGTCCGGTCGATCAGCGGCGCCCAGACGAACTTCAGCGAATAGGACAGGGTGGCCAGGGCGAAGAAGCCGATCACCTCCAGCGTCTGGCCGCTTTCGCGCAGCCAGGCCGAGAGGGTGTCGAAGATCAGCAGATTGGGCAGGCCGGCGGAAAAGCCCAGCAGCAGCATGATGAAGACACGCCGTTCGCCATAGACGGCCAGGCCGCCGAAACGACTGGCCGATTTTCCGGCAGCGGCGGGGGTGGTCTGGTCGATCATGCACGGCTCCGGCGGCGACCGGAACGCGGCAGCCTTGACTCAGCCGACCTTGGCGCGGATGTCGCGCTTCGTCCAGCGCGCCAGGGCGGCGCGCAGCGCCTCGGCGTCCAGCGGCTTGACGATATGGTCGTCCATGCCCGCCTCAAGGCACAGGCGGCGATCCTCGGCGAAGGCGTTGGCGGTCAGGGCCAGGATCGGCGTCCGATCGCCCGTCGCGCGAATGGCGCGCGCCGCGGCAGGTCCGTCCATGCCCGGCATGCGCATGTCCATGAAGATCAGGTCGTAGCGGGCGCGGCGGACGGCGGCGACGGCCTCGTCGCCGGTGGCGGCGGTCTCGACCACGCAGCCCTCGCGGCGCAGCAGGGTGCGGGCCAGAAGGGCGCCGACCGGATTGTCTTCGGCCAGCAGGACGCGAACTCCGGCGAAGCGCGCCGGCGCGACCCGGTCGTCCTCGACGGATTTCGCGCCGCTCGGTTCCGGGGTCTGGTCCCCGGCGGCGGCCAACACCCGCTCCACCAAGGATGTCCGCCGAAGCGGCTTGATCAGATAGCCGTCGGCGCCCGCCGTGCGATAGGCCGCGATCAGATCCCGCTCGCCGGGCTTCAACATGACGACGGCGCGCCCGCCCTGAGGCAGGGCGACAGGCTGGCCGGGCGTCGTCGGCGCGTGATCGATCAGGATCACCGGCGCCGAGTCCGACAGCATGGCGCCGGACGCTTCGATCTGGGCCTTCGCGGTCGACATCACGAAGGGGTCGGGCGAGCGCACGGCGACCGTTCGTCCTTGCAGCGACCGGGCGCGCGGGGCGCCGACGGCGTCGAAGGCGGCCTCGAAACGGAACCGGGCGCCGCCCAGGGGCGCGCCTGGGCGATCTTCGACTTGCACCGATCCGCCCATGGCCGTCGCCAGCTTGCGTACGACCGCCAGCCCCAGGCCGGCTCCGTCGTGACGCACGGCGTCGGAGGCGTCGGCGTGGCCGAACTCCTCGAAGATGCGCGATCGCGCGTGGGGCGGCACGCCGGGGCCGGTGTCGTCCACGAGGAACGCCAGGCGTGGACGGATGTCGTCGCCGCCAACCCTCTCCACCGTGACGCGGACGCCGCCTGTTTCGGTGAACTTGACCGCATTTCCGGCCAGGTTGAACAGCACCTGACGCAGCCGGCCCTCGTCCGCCCGGATGTCGGGGGCGTCGGCGGCGACGGACCAGACGATCTCCAGCCCCTTGTCGTGCGCGCGCGGGCTGAGCAGTTCGGCGACGCCCTGGACCAACCCTTCCAGATCGACCGGCGTCAGGTCGAACTCCAGCGCCCCGGCTTCCAGCCGGGCGTAATCCAGAAGGTCGTTGACCAGGCCCAGCAGGTGTTCGGCCGACTGGCGGGCGTTTTCGGCATAGGCGCGCTGGGCGCCGTCCAGCCTGGTCCGCTCCAATAGGCCGATCATGCCCAGAACGCCGTTCAGGGGCGTGCGCATCTCGTGGCTCATCAGCCGCAGGAACTGCCGAGCGGCCGCGTTCGGCGGCGCCGTCTCGTCGGTCCTGTCGGTCGCCCGGCGTCGCGCCATCCCAGTCTCCATGGCGACGAGGTTAGAGGCTTGGGGTTAAGGAACCGTCCCGTTCCTCCGCGCCCACGCCATCGCGAGGCGCGAAAGGCGTCGGCCCGTCGTGGGCGAAGGGGGCTTGTTCCTCGTCGCCTTCGCGCAGGCCGAACGGCGCATCGCCGCGGCGACCCGCGCTGCGGTCGAAATCGGCCTCGGCGCCCAGGGTGGCGCGGCGATAGATCAGGGCCTCGGCGATATGGCGGCGCAGCACCCCGGTTGCGCCCTCCAGGTCGGCGATGGTGCGGGCCAGCCGCAGGGTGCGGGTCCAGCCGCGCGCCGTCAGCCCCCCGGCCTCGCCGGCCCGCATCAAGAGCATTCGTCCCGCCTCGTCGGGCGTGGCGAACCGATCCAATATCTCGCCCGATGCGCGGGCGTTCAGCGCCTGGGCCGGGTCCAGCCCGGCGGTGCGCACCCGATCCTCCTGCATGGCGCGGGCGACGGCGACGCGGGCGCGGGCCTCCGCCGTGCCCTCGGCCGGCGGCGGCAGGGCCATGTCGGCGGCGGTGACGGGCGGGGTCTCCACCGTCAGGTCGATCCGGTCGAACATCGGGCCGGAGATGCGGTTCTGATAATCGCGCTGGCAACGCGGAGCCTTTCCGCAGGCCCCGCGTCCGGCCCCGCCCAAACCGCAACGGCAGGGATTCATCGCCGCCACCAGCTGGAACCGCGCCGGATAGCGGACATGGGCGTTGGCGCGCGCCACCACGATCTCGCCCGTCTCCAGCGGCTGGCGCAGCGAATCCAGGGCCTGGGCCGAATACTCGGGCAGTTCGTCGAGGAACAACACGCCGTTGTGCGCCAGGGACGCCTCGCCCGGCTTGGCGCGCAGGCCCCCGCCGGTCAGGGCGGCCATGGAGGCGGAGTTGTGAGTTCCGGCACCCGATGCGACAAACCAAGCCTGAGATGACCCGTTAACGGTGCCCAAAGCTCCGATTTCATCCACCAAGAACTGCGACAAAATCTAGGACTCTGGCAAATAATGCGACAAGATACCGAAGTGCATAAGCGCCGACGCATTCCACCGGGCCGTCGCTCAGTGACAGGGCAGATGCCCTCGCGCTATCCGAGCGGACCGCTTCTTTACGAGTCCAAACTGGAACGCGATTTCCTTATGTTGCTGGAGGTGGACGGCCACATCCGCGACGTGGTCACTCAGCCGATGACGATCAGTCTTACGGTCGATGGCCAGGCGCGTACCTATACGCCCGACATCATGGCGGTCTGGCAGACACGCTCGCCTTGGCCTCACGGCTTTCGACGCGTGGTCTTCGAGGTGAAACCGCTGGCGATCCTACGCTCGGAATATGGAACACTGGCGCCGAAGTACCGCGCCGCTCGCCGGTATTTCGCCGAGAGAAATGTCGGCTACCGCGTGGTGACCGAACGCACCATTCGCACACAGCGTCAGGTGAACGCCGAACTGATCGCCCCGACCCTGCGAGGCAGCGTGGATCAGGAAATGGTGCGTCGGGTGCAGGCGATTGTCCTCGCCAAGGGGACGCACCGACTAGGCGACATCCGTTTCCGGCTGGAGGAGGAAGGGGCCATTCGCGGCGTTGTTATGGAAGCCCTCTATTACATGCTGGGTGCGGAGCTTCTGATTGGCGACCTCAACAAGCCTCTCACCGACGATACGCCTCTGACGTGGTGGGCGAATGCGAAAATCGGAGCATTGCTTGAAGGGACTTAGGTTAGACGCCGGCGTCAATGTCACGATCGGCAATCGCCCTGCCACTATCGTTCGCGTACTCGACCTGGACAGCTATCTGGTCCGCTTCGAGAGCGAGGAACATCGCGTCGTCGGGCGTAAGGACATCGACGATCCACGAAGCGTAAGCGCACCGATCCGCGCTTTGGACGACTATAGCCCTAAAGAGACCGAGGAAGCTTACCGTTGGTGGGAAGTCCTCAAACCCCTTCTCACCGGCGCCATCTCGCGTGGTGAAAAGTCGGACTTCATAATCGAAGCCGGCAAGGTGCTCGGGGTTGATCGAGCGACCGTCTATCGCCGTGTGAAAGGCTACACCGGCTCGGTCATGAGCTTGCTTCCAAAGGGCGGGCAAGGCGCGCGCGGACAGCGGCGTATGAGCGCCGAGCGAGACGCCCTCCTCGATGCCATCATCAGGAAGCACTACCTGGTCAAAAATCAGCCCGCCCCTATGACGGTGTACAAGGAACACCTTGAAATCGAATTCGCAAAGGCGGGTTTACGCCCTCCGGTTCTCGCCACCTTCTACGCTCGCATCGCGGCGCTAGACCCGATCGAGGTCATCGAGGCGCGCCAGGGCAAGCGGGCATCGCACGACGCCAAGAAGCGCCTGATGGGCAGCTATCCTTTCGCCGAGGCGCCGCTCAGTTCAGTCCAGATCGATTATTGGGATTACGATCTCGAAGTGGTGGACAGCGTTGATCGCCTCCCCATCGGCCGACCTCGGCTGACGATGGTGATCGACACATTCAGCTTCATGCCCATCGGCTACTATCTCTCTCTGGACCCTACCGGCGCCTCCAGCGCCGGCCTCGCGATCTTCCATTCGATCACACGCAAAGAACGATGGCTCGCCGACCTGGGCGTGGAGATGGAGTGGCCCGTTTGGGGCTTCCCTAAGATGATCCATGCGGACAATGCCAAGGAGTTCAGGGGCTCCATGCTTCGACAGTTCATGGCGAACGTGGACGGGGAGCTGATGAACCGGAAGGTCAAGACGCCTCGATATGGCCCCCACATCGAACGCTACTTTGGCAAGCTAGCGTTCAGCGTGAAGCACCTCCCTGGCGCGACCGGATCGAATATTCGCGAGCGCGCAAAGCTTCCCGACCCGAGGAAGTCCGCCAGCCTCACGCTTGGGGAGCTTGAACTCTACCTCCTCAGCGTCATCAAGGAACACATCAACACCAAGCATTCCACGCTGGGCATGACCCCGCTGGAGAAATGGCGCTCGTACTTCTTCGAAGGGACCAAGCAGATCAACAAGCTGCCTGACGAAGTCGACAATCTCGATTTCTGGCGCAAGGAACTGATGCCGAAGACCGAGCGGACGCTACAAAGCTATGGCGTTCAGTGGGATCTCTTCCACTACGATTCCGACGGCTTGGTCGCCCTGCGTCAGCGACATGCGAAGACCCCAAGCAAGACCTTCACTGTCCGCCGCGACCCACGCGATGTTTCGGAGGTGTACGTCTGGGATCCGGACAACAAGGTCTATCTGACCGTCCGCTACAGAAGCCCCATGAGCATCGGCATGTCCCTATGGGACCAACGAGCAACGAAGCGCGCCCTGGAGGAACAGGGCCTAATGCACATCGGAGAAAACGAGATCTTCGACGCTCACAAAGAGCGCATCAAGCGTCAGGAGTTGGTCGCCAGTTCCAAACAGGACACGGTGAAAGCCAGGCGCCAACGCGAACAGAAGCGGCGCCATGAAGACGCGAGAAAGCGGGAGAAGGCGGTCGTCACCGGCTCCGGGCCGCCGGCCGCCGTGCCCAGGCCGATCGCAGTTCCCTTGTCGGCTGAGCCGCCGCCGCCTGAGAGCCCGGCTGCGCCGCGCCGCACCGACACCTTCGACGATCTGGACATCTGATGACCGATACCGCCGCTTCGCGTTACGCGCACCTCGCCCCGAAGGCTCTCCAGGTCATCGACCTCGAAGGGCCAGAGCGGATTGTTTCTCGCTGGGGCAACCTATGGGTCGGCTACCCTAGGCTCAAAAAAATCTACGACAAAATGGAGGTTATGCTGATGACGCCTCCAACAACGCGGCCCCGTAATCTGCTACTCCTAGGGGAATCGAACGTCGGGAAAACGACTATGCTTCGCCGTTGGGCGGAGCGGAAGAATGACGCGGCGGCGGAAGCTGAGCGACTGTGCGATCCCGCCTTACTCGGTGAATGGGCTCATATCCCTGTCGTATGCGTCGAAACGCCACCGCTAGGTGATGAGGCGCGGCTTTACGAAAACATCCTCGAAAAGTTGGGTTTCCCTCTTCCGGCGTCCTATTCGACCTCAGCCAAACTCAGGACGGTTGTGAAGTTGATAAAGGCCAACAGGGTCGGCCTCATCATTCTCGACGAGTTTCACAACGCCCTCCCCGCACACTTCAAACAGCTCCTCCGTTTCAATGTGGTCCTCAAGAACCTGACCAACGAAACCGGCATTCCATTTCTAGTCGCCGGCACCGACATGGTGGATCAGGTGTTCCAGAAGGACGATCAGCTACACCGCCGGTTCTCGCGAGCGACACTGGAGCGTTGGCCGTATGACGAAGATTGGCGCACGTTGCTTCGCAGCTTCCAGGCGCTGATCCCTCTTCGCAAGCCGTCATGCCTAGATGATGAGGACATCGCGAGAACATTGCACGAGGTGTCGAGCGGCCGGATCGGCGATCTCTCCTATGTTCTCCATGACGCGGCGCTGCTCGCCGTGCAGTCGGGCGAGGAGCGGATCACCGCCGATCTGATCAAGCCGCTTTGATGGCGGCAGGAGCATCACCCGGTGGCGATGCTCCTACCGCTGATTTCCGGCCGTGGCCCTTTCGAGGGCGCCCGAAGCCCGATGAGCTTTTGTCGTCGTGGTTCCTGCGCGCGGCGGAGGCCATGGAAATGAAGCCTTACGCGCTGGCTCACATCGCCTGGCGTTCGACCCCTCCTCCTCTGACACGCGATATCGACGGCATCGCCGATGATCGGATTCTCGCTATACTTTCGGCTTCGACGCTGACGCCCATCGAGCAATGCCGCGCCACTACGCTCGCTAGTTACGAAGGCGTACTCTTCGAATCCCATCAGCCCCTCGGACGCACCACTTGGATCATGCCGTTGGGTGTCCGTGCGCGCACCCGACTTAGTCCGGGGCTGCAATACTGCCCGGCCTGCTTGGAACAGGCGCCCTATTATCGTCGGCTGTGGCGCGTGTCCTGGGCGACGGTGTCAATCGGCGTCTAAAAGGGACCCCCTATCGGCGTGCAATAGGGACCCCCTTTTGAGGTTCGGGATGGACGTCACGAGCGCACCGCTTGCGAGGGTTGGGGCGTAGGGAGGGCGTAGCCCGACCGGAGGCTCAACCCTCGCCTGGCGTTCTTCGTGGAGGGTTAGCTGCGGTGTTTGAAGCGCCAGCTGTCGTTGCCGGTCTCGACGATGTCGCAGTGGTGGGTGATGCGGTCGAGCAGGGCCGTGGTCATCTTGGGATCGCCGAACACGGTCGGCCATTCGCCGAAGGCGAGGTTGGTCGTGACGATCACCGAGGTCCGCTCGTAGAGCTTGCTGATCAGGTGGAACAGCAGCTGGCCGCCCGAGCGGGCGAACGGCAGGTAGCCAAGCTCGTCGAGGACCACGACGTCGAGGCGGCAGAGGTGAGCAGCCAGCGCACCGGCCTTGCCCAGGCGGGTCTCCTCCTCGAGGCGGTTCACCAGGTCGACGGTGTTGAAGTACCGGCCACGCGCCCCGGCCCGCACGACGTTGGCGATGATGGCGGTGGCCAGGTGGGTCTTGCCCGTGCCGGTCCCGCCGACCAGCACGATGTTGCGCCGGTTCGCCAGGAAGGCGCCGCTGTGAAGCGAGCGCACCAGCCCCTCGTTGATCGGCGTGTCGTCGAACACGAAGGCGTCGAGGTCCTTCACGGCGGGCAGCCTGGCCGCCGCCATCCGGTAACGGATGGAAGCCGCATGCCGGTGGGTCGTCTCGGCGCGCAGCAGGTCGGCGAGGATCTCCATGGTCGTGCGCTTGCGCTGCAGGCCCGTGGTGACCGCCTCGTCGAAGGCTCCGGCCATGCCCTTGAGGCCCAGGCCGGTCAGGGCCGCCATCATCTCATGCCGCTGCATGCATGCCTCGCAAGCTGTCGTAGCGGTCGCAGTCCGCCAGAGGCGGATGCCGCAGCGCCAGGTCATCGGGCGTGACGATGCTCAGCGGCCGGGGCGGTTCGCGCCGGCGCGCCAGGATGTTGAGGATGACGTCGTCGCTGACGGTCCCGGCGGCGAGCGCCTCGCGCGCCGCGGCCTCGACCGGCTCCAGGCCGTCTTCCAGCACCGCCGCCAGAACCCGCACGAACCGGCGATCGGCTTCGTCGCCCGCACCCAGCTTGCGCCTCAGGCGGGCCAGCCCCGGCGGCAACTCCCAGTCCTGGAACGGCGCGCCATTGCGCAGGGCTCCGGGCTTGGTCGCCAGCACCGGGAGGTAGTGCCAGGGATCGTAGAGGGTCCGGTCACGACCGAAGAACCGGCGATGGTCGGCGACGACCTCACCCTCGCAGCGCACGACGATCCGGTCGGCATAGGCGCGGACCTGCACCGTACGGCGCCCGGCCTTCGCCATCACCGAGTAGCGGTTACGGTCGAAGCTGATCAGGCAGGTCCCCGTCACCGCGTGCTCGCTCTCGTGGAAGCCGTCGAACGGGCCCAGCATCGGCTGCAGCGCCGGCCGCTCGGCGGCCAGGGCCTGAGCAACCGTCAGCTCTTTCTGCTCGGGGTGCTGACGCAGCTCGCCCCAGCGCCGGCACTCCGCCTCCAGCCAGCCGTTCAGCTCCTCCAGGCTGGTGAAGCGCAGGCGCGGCTGGAAGAACCGTCCCCGGGCCGTCTGGACCTGGTGTTCGACCTGGCCCTTCTCCCAGCCCGCCGCCGGGGAGCAGGCCGTCGGCTCCACCATGTAGTGGCTCGCCATGACCAGGAAGCGCCGGTTGAACACCCGGTCCTTGCCCGTGAACACCGTCGTCACCGCCGTCTTCATGTTGTCGTAGATCCCGCGCGTCGGCACGCCGCCGAAGAAGGCGAACGCCCGCGCATGCGCGTCGAACAGCATCTCCTGGGTCTCGCGCGGATAGGCCCGAACATAGATCGCCCGCGAGGCGCACAGCCGCATGTGCGCCACCTTCACCCGCATCGGCTTGCCCGCGATCTCCACGTCCTCGTGGCTCCAGTCGAACTGGTAGGCCTCGCCCGGCCGGAACATCAGCGGGATGAACGATGGCGCGTCCGCCACGCCCCGGCGTCGCTTCAGCCGCCACCCCGCCGCGTAGCGCCGGACCGCGTCGTACGACCCGTCGAACCCCTCGCGCACCAGCAGGTCATGAACCCGCGTCATCCGCAGCTTCTCGCGCCGCGGCCGCGCCTCGTCCTCTTCCAGCAGCTCATCGAGCCTGGCCTGGAACGGCGCCAGCCTCGGCAACGGCTGCACCGCCCGCCGATAGGCGAACTCCGCATCCGGCTCCCGGATCGCCTTGCGCACCACCTTGCGCGACAATCGAAGGTCACGCGCGATCGCCTTGATCGCCTTCCCGGACGCAAACTCGCGCCGAATCCTCAACACCGTCTCCAACACCAACATCCCGAACTCGCCGCCTGACATCCGCCAAGCCGCCACCGTTAGACCTCAGGAATGAGGGGTCCTTATTCGACGCCGATCACACCGCTAACGGGGTCCCTTTTCCACGCCGATCCACAGGCAGGTCGTGCTGCGGGCCACCCCCGAGGGGCCCGAGGAACGGGATGATGTGCTGCTCATACCGGCCGGGGTGTGGCAGCTCCCTCAGCAGGAAGCGCCGCCACGTCTCCTCGGCACCCCTTGCGGCAGCCTGTTGGTCCTCGCTGAGGTGGTCCATGGGCTGAGCGTCCATGCCATGCCGCAGGATGCGCCATGAGACGGAGGTGCAGAACCGGATGAGCCAATCGCCGTAGTCGACGCGTCGCACGTCCCCCGCGCTCCACGGGTTGAACAGCTCGTTGCAGAACCGCCGCTCTAGGCCGCTGAACAGAGCCTCGCAGGGGCCGCAGAGCCAAGACTTCTTGAGCCCGTCCTGTACCCGGCGGGCGGGCGCGTCCCCGGCCCGGATGTGGCCGGTGGAGGAGGTCTCCCGCAGCCAGCGGAAAACGAACGCGGGGACGATGTGGCTGACCTTGAGGGCCCCGTGGGTGCCGCAAAGGGCGCAGGGCGCTACTCCGGCTTCCACCGCAGCTTCCCGCAACCGCACTGGGCCCCCGGATTGCCCTCCATCAATCCGACGCGGGAACCGCATTCGTCGCATTGGAACAGACTAAGCACAGCCTCGCATGTAGCGATGAGGTCGCGCGCCTCTGTATCGCTGCCGCTGAAAGTGTGCGTGCTGCGGTTGCTCCAGACCTCTAGCTGAGGCTTTGCTTGCGCGATGGTCGCGACGGCCGCCTCGTGCGTACCGTAGGAGCCGTTGGTTTTGAGCCGGAAGCAGTCTTTAGCTGTGCGGTGGAGCGCAAGGATAAATTCGCCCGTGCTTCGCCGGTCATTGGCGCTACCTCTCAAGTGGGGGACTGCTAGGCCAATCTTCTCGGCGATCCGGCCAAGCGATACGTCCATCATCCGCCGCACGTTGGCGACCGCGTCCTCGGGATCAGACCTAACTCGCTCTTTGGCTTTTTCCCAGTCGATCGGCTGGTCCGCGAACTTCAACCCGACGGCCGGGGAGTCGAAGGACAGCAGCTTGAGGAACGACCACCTTTTTGCATCCAACATATGCTGAAGCTCAAAGTACCATTCCCGATCATGCGTCAGGACAATGACTTGTCGCCCAGCGAAATGCTGCTCCAACAGGGGCGCGACCCGATTTCGGTGCTCTCGGTCAAAGCTGATCACCACATCGTCCAGCACTATTGGTCGGTCCGCCGCACTCGCTTGGTTCGCCATGGCGAGGAAAATGCAGAGCCCCAGCGCATTCCTCCTGCCCTCCGACAGGGTCAGGCGAGGGCTGTCTAGTTCCTTCCCGTGAAACTGTAGGGCCACGTCGATAGCCTTGTCGTTCCCCTCGGGGATGATCAGGCGCACCTTAGTGACAGCCTCATCGGGCTGGAGGATTTGCCAGTATTTTTGGATATCGCTGGAAATCGCCTCGAAGGTTTGGCGCGCCCGATCCGCCATCTCCTGCCTGACTTCCTTCTCCATCGCTTTGACAAGGCCGATAAGAGCATCACCCCGCTGGATGCCCGCGCGCTGAGCGTCGGCCTTGAAAGAGTCAAACAGGGCCGTGGCATCCCGCAGGTCTCGGAGGAGGGTCTGGGCTTCCGGTGGCAACTCCTTCGAGTCCTCCACGGCGCGGGCGACCAGCGGTTCAACCTTCTGCTTCAGCTCCGCGATATCCGCAGCGCCGCAGGTTGTCCGCAAGTCCGCCACGGTGATCCCGACAAGGTAAGTGACCCCAGCCTCAAGCTCGGGTGGCAGCCCCGCCCTCCAGCTACTGAGGTCTTCCTTGTTGGCCCACAGCCGCAGCCTTCCGACCTCTTCGCAGACCTCGTTAATGGCGGCACGATGCTCCCCGTAGAGCTTTTGTGCCTCGCTCAACCGCCGCTGCTCGTCCGCGATGTGGGTTCGGAAGTCATCGACAGGCAACTCTAAGCCACAGGCCGGGCAGTGCATTGAACCGACCGCGTCTCCATCCGCTGCCGCGAACCTGTCGGCGGCGGCCAGCACATCGAGCCGCTCCTTAATCAATGGCGCAGCCACGTCGGAAATCCGCGCCGCCCAGTCATCGACTTTCGCCAGCTTCTTACCTAGGTCGCTTGATCCAATCTCCGCGATGGCTGTGGCCTGTCGCTGCTCAGCACTGGCTGAACCGCTCTGAATGTTGATTGCCGCCAAAACATCCACGAGGGTCTTCACCAAACCCTCCTGCGGCTTCTCGGGCACGTAGGCGGCTCTGAGTTCTCCGAGCCGGGCGCGGAGTTGGCCGCCGTCAGCGTCCCCGAAAGCCTCCCTCCGCCGCGCCTCCGCTTCCTCGACTTTTCCTCTGAGCTTCTGAAGGTCGCCGTTGCGGTCTATGGCCGCGACGAGCTGATGCAGGTTGTCCGCCATCGTCTCCAGCCGCGAGAGGCCCAGAAGCGGCACGATGGCGCTATACTTCTCGCGCTTCGCCGCAGTGATGAACACCTTGAGGTCTTCCTGTCGGAGAGCCGTTCGGCGGTACTCCCACCCCATCGGCGTTGCGCCGTCCCGGCTATGGACCGGTGCGCCCGTTCTCCACGTGAGTTTCTCGCTTGAGCCGTCAGCGAGGGTGGCGCGTACGGCAGTCTCCTGACCGTCAGGACGCGCGGTGTTGATCAGGCCGTTTTCCTGATTGCGGCCCGCGTACTCGTGGCTGAGGTGGTCCACCCTGCCTCTGCACAGAAGGACTTCGAGGCCATCGACGAACGAGCTTTTGCCTGAGCCGTTCGGCCCGAAAACAACGGTGGACTTACCGTTCAGCGGAAGTTCCGCGTGGGCCGCCCCACCACGAAACCACTGAAGCTCTATCGACTGCAGTCTCACGTCGTTCCCCGATTGGCGAGGGCCAACGCTGTGGCGAATTGCTCAAGCTCTAGCTTTCTACGCGGCTCCTGAAGGGGGCCCTGCAAGAGCTTCCTAAGCTCCGTCGCCACCGCCTCTGGGAAGTTATGGTCGTCCGTGGCCGCCGCTTCCAATGCAGCGGTGAGCCTCTTCTCGATCCAGTCGGCAGTCTCATCCATGGCCGCTCCCCTAATGCATCCTGCGCGCGAAGGTCACACTAGCCCAACGAGAGCGGCCGCCAAGGGAGATCGGGGCGAGGGTCTTCACGTCATTGCCATGAGCAGATTGTGTCCGCCCGCCGCCGCGATCTCCAGCGCGCGTTTGGCGCTTTCCTGACCCTTGACCTCGCGCAGGTCGGGTGCGGCGCGCCCGGCCGCCAGAGGACCGGGTTCGGGCGCGCGCAGCACCTGGGTTCCCTTGAAATGATTGACCACGCCGATCAGGGATCGGGGCGCCAGGATGCGCGCGCCGCCGGCCCAGGCGGCTTCCGGCCCCGTCGCCTCGGGACAGATCAGGCCCAGCCCCATGGCGTCGGCGGCGACGGCGGCGGGAAGGGCGCCGCCCACCCGCGCGATCTGGCCGTCCAGCCCCAGTTCGCCGATGGCCGCCCAGCCGTCCAGGGCGTCGGGGGCGATCACCCCCATGGCCGCCATCAGGGCCAGGGCGATGGGCAGGTCGAAATGGCTGCCCTCCTTGGGCAGGTCGGCGGGCGCCAGATTGGCGATGATCCGCTTGGCCGGCAGGGCCAGGCCGATGCCGGCGAAGGCGCCGCGCACCCGCTCCTTGCTTTCGGCCACGGCCTTGTCCGGCAGGCCCAAGATGTTGAAGATCGTCGGTCCGTCGGAGCCGATCAGCTGGACCTCGACATCCACGCGCCGGGCCTCCACCCCGTCGAAGGCGACCGTGACGACCCGCGCGACCATATCCGTTCTCCCGCTCCACCATGGAGAACGAACCATGAACTGAAATCTAATTCAAGTGGCGTTCACGCAACCCGAGCGGCGCGCTTCTTCTCGATCACGTCCCACATCCGGGCCGTGGCGTCGACGCCGGTGAAGGTCTTCAACTGCTGGGCGCCGGTGGGGGAGGTGACGTTGATCTCGGTCAGATAGTCGCCGATGACGTCGATGCCGACGAAGATCAGGCCGCGGGCCTTCAGCGTCGGGCCTATTCGGGCGCAGATCTCC
This sequence comes from Brevundimonas sp. D3-1P, assembly GCF_055809335.1. Taxonomy (NCBI): domain Bacteria; kingdom Pseudomonadati; phylum Pseudomonadota; class Alphaproteobacteria; order Caulobacterales; family Caulobacteraceae; genus Brevundimonas; species Brevundimonas sp. D3-1P. The sequence goes on along the minus strand of NZ_CM147908.1, from coordinate 2,233,643 downwards.
AGGTCGCGCGGCGTCAGTTCCACCGGCATGGCCTTGCCGCCGACGTGCAGGTTGGAACGCACCGCCCCCTCGGCCGGCACGCGGTTGATGGCGCCGACCGGCTCGCCGTCGATCAGCAGGATGCGCTTGTCGCCCTTGGACACGGCGGGGATGAACTTCTGGATCACCAGGGGGTCGCGGCTGCCCGCCGCATGGATTTCGATCAGGGCGTCCAGATTGGGATCGTCGGCGCGCAGCTTGACCACCCCCGATCCGCCGTTGCCGTGCAGGGGCTTCAGCACCACCTCGCCATGCTTCTTGTGAAAGGCGGTCAGGGCGACGGGATCGGCCGAGATCAGGGTCGGCGGCTGCAGGCCGGGGAAGGCCGTGACCATCAGCTTTTCGGGCGCGGACCGCACCTGGGCCGGATCGTTGACCACCAGGGTCCCGGGGTGAACCGTCTCCAGGAGATAGGTGGCGGTGACATAGGCCATGTCGAACGGCGGATCCTGCCGCATCAGGATGACGTCCACGTCCTCGGCCAGGTCCAGCCTTTCCCAATCGCCGAAGCTGACGTGGTTTCCGGCCTCGCGGCGCACGGTGACGGCCCGGGCGCGGCAGTAAAGGCGGCCTTCCTCCAGCGCCAAGGTGCGGAAATCATACACCCATTGTCTGTGCCCGCGCGCCTGGGCCGTCTCGGCCATCAGGAAGGTGGTGTCGGCGGAAATGTCGACGGCCTCGATCGGGTCCATTTGGATGGCGATTCTGAGCATTGAGGCTTTCCTTGCGTTGGAAGGCACGAATGGAATGGGAATGAGGAAGCTCCACCGCAACCTTACCCGCTCATCCCCGCGAAAGCGGGGAACCAGTTCTGTCGCTCGGCAGTGCGTTGGATTGAGAACGAAAGCGGGTGATGCGCGGATCGCCCAAGGCGCTGGGTCCCCGCTTTCGCGGGGATGAGCGGAGTATGGAATCAGTCGATCTGACGCGCTTCCTCAGCCAGCATGATCGGCACGCCCTCGCGGATGGGATAGGCCAGTTTGGCGCCGGCCGAGATCAGTTCGTTGGCGTCGCGGTCGTAGGTCAGCCTGCCGCGCGTGACGGGGCAGACCAGCACCTCCAGCAGGCGGGGATCGACGGAGACCGGCGTGTTGAAGGCGTCGCTCATTGTTCTGGCCTATCGCGTCTGGCGCTGTTCGAGGGAGTCCTTAGCGGCCTGCCGCGCATTGCGCTACTGGATGGAGGGCGCGGCGTCGTCGCCGGCGTCGGCGGCGTCGATGCGCAGCAGGGCGGTCAGGGCCTCGGCGCGCGACATCAGGCTGACGGCCTCCAACAGCGCCTGTTTTTCCGCCGGTTCGAACGGCAGGGCCATCGACAGGCTGTTGACCAGGGCCTCCATCGGCGCGGTTTCGGCCGTCTCCCAATCGATGTCCAGCAGCCGGTGGGCCATATAGGCGCGCAACGCGTCGAGGAAGGCGTCGCGGTCGAAGTCCGGCTCCTCGGGCGGAGAGGTCAGGTCCGCCTCATAGGCGTCGAACGCCGCCCTAACCTGGCGATAGGGCGTCTTGGACGGCAGTTCGGCGGCGATGCGGAATCGCGACACGCCCGTCAGGGTGATCAGATAGCGCCCGTCGGAAGTCTCGGCGAAACTGGTGATCCGCCCGGCGCAACCGACCGGCGACAGGCTGGGCAGGACGGGCGTTCCGCCATTGGGCTGGACCAGGCCGATCATCCGATCCCCGGCCATGGCGTCGTCCACCATGTTCAGATAGCGCGGCTCGAAGATGTTCAGCGGCAGTTGGCCGCGCGGCAACAGGATGGTCCCGCCCAGCGGGAACACCGGGATCACCTGGGGCAGGTCGAACGCTTTCACATAGCCCTGGGGCATGATGTCTCCCTGGCCCGTCGCGGGCCTCGGCCCATCCTCAAGAGAACAGGATCGACGACAGACGCCGCCGCCCGTCCTTGGCCACGTCCGAACTGAGGCCCGCCGCCTCGAAGATGACCAGCAGCTGTTTGCGCGCCGCCTGGTCGTTCCATTCCCGGTCGGCCTTGACGATGTGCAGCAGATTGTCGACCGCGCCCTTGAAGTCGCCCGCCGCGCTCTGGGCCTCGGCCAGATCATAGCGGGCCTGATGATCGTTCGGGTCGGCGGCGACCTTGGCTTCCAGCTCGGCGGACGCGCCGCCAGCGGGCGCCTTGGACGCCAGGGCCAGCTGCGCGCGCACGCTCTGCACCGCCGGCTCCTTGGAGTCCTGGGGGGCCATGGCGATGGTCTGGGCCGCCTGTTCGGGATCGCCCCCGGCCAGATAGACCCGCGCCATGCCGGCGATGGCCTTCTCGTTCTCCGGCTCGATCGACAGGACGTGGGCGAAGGCCTGGGCCGCGCCGCCGAAGTCGTTCAGGCCCAGCGATTCCTCGCCCAGCTCAAGCAGTTGCGCCGTCTCGGTCGATCCACCCTGACCGTTGGTCAGCTTGTCGATGAAGGCCTTGATCTGGCTGTCGGGAATGGCGCCCTGGAAGCCGTCGACCGGCTGGCCGTCGACGAAGGCGTAGACCGTCGGGATCGACTGCACCCGCAGTTGGCCCGCATAGGCCGGGTTGGCGTCCACATCGATCTTGACCATCTTCACCGCCCCCTTGGCGGCGCGCACGGCCTTCTCCAGCGCCGGCCCCAGCGTCCGGCATGGCCCGCACCAGGTCGCCCAGAAATCGACGATGACCGGCTGCTGCTTCGACGCCTCGATCACGTCGGTCATGAAGGAGGCGTCGGTGCCTTCCTTGATCAGGTCTTCGCGCGTGTTCAGCATCGGGTCGGTAAAGGTCATGGGCGGCGTCCGTAAGGCGGTGTCGTGTTCAACGGCTCAGATGGCGTCAGGATGCGCCCCCATCAAGCGGCGATGCGATCCTGACGGTTTTGGGCAGCCGCAAAACAGATTCGAAGTGTCCGATCTGTCCAAAATCCCGTCTCAAAGCGATGAACGGCTCGCCCCAGATAGGGCGGCGGCGTCAGGGCCGCAACGACAAGGTCGTTGAAGCGGCGACCCTGGTGATGTAGGGTTCGCGTATCATTGAAATGGCGGCGCCTTATGGCCCTCAAGATATTCCTCGCGTCCATGGCGGCATCGGTCGGGTTGCTCGCATCGCCTGCGCTGAGCGAGAGTTCGGACGCCGTCCGCGTCCCGCCTGACATTGGCGCGGCCTACGGCCGCCTTGGCGCCGCGATCCGCGCTCATGACCCCGAGGGCGTCCGGTCGGTGTGGGCCGAAGACTTCGTGGTCAACTCGCCCAACAACGAGGTCCTGACGCGCGAGCAGGTCATCGCCGTGATGGCGTCCGACTTTTTGGAATACAGCGACTTTCGCAAACACATCACCTTCGTGAGCCAGAAGCCCGAGATCACGGTCGTCATGGGTTACGACACGATGATCCCCCTCAAGGGGCCTGGTGCGGGTCAGCATGTGATGCGGCCCTTCACAGACATCTGGGCCCGGCGCGACGGCGCCTGGGTTCTGATCGCCCGTCAAGCCACTATCGCCGCGGTCGGTTCAGCGCCGGAGTAGCCGAACCCTCTTTCGTCAGGTGCACGGACGGCGCCGCCTCGCCGGCTTAATTCAGCGTCGCGAAATCCACCACCAGCGGCTCGCGTCCCAGCAGGTCCAGCACCCGCCGGAACGCCGCCTGATCCAGGGCGGTCGTCGCCGTGTTGGTCAGGGGATGGAAGTTGACGATGTTCTTTGGCTAATACACCCAGACCAATATGCCGGTGAGCCGACCATTCGGAGTTCCGCCAGGGCGGTTAGCGGACTTTACTTCGAGACGGAACGCCTGAATTCAGGCGATGAAAGACTTAGTCGGTTGACGAGGTCGGCTCGCGCGAGGCCAGCGCCGCTTGGCGCTCAATAAGCACCCGAAGGCCAGCCTGAACCTCCCGCCGGTCCTCAGCTTCAAAGACGCGAATTCGCGCGCCGTCCATTCCCCTAGCCGAGGTGATTTGTTCCTCCGTGGCGAAGATGAAGTGCCCGTTGTAGGCGCCAGATATCGACCGCCCCTCCATCATCCGTGCACCTTCAAGCCGAGCCGCGCAGCTTTCGAGATTTGGAACATCCTGTCCAACGATCTCGAATCTTGGCTTCTCGTCAGCGACCTCCAACATCCGCCAGCAGATGCCCGCACCGAATGGCGCGGCCGCCTGCGACGAGCAGGCCGCCAAACTGGTCAGCAGGATCACGCCCGTCCATTTCAAGAGGTTGGCCCCGCTCTGGCAGTCCCGGAGCGGGTCATCTCCAACACGTCTCTGACGGCATCGATCACCGCTTGCGGTTCTTCAAACTGGATCACATGGGAGGCGTCCTGAACCATCCGCTGTTCGCCCCGGGTCGACGAGGCCGCTATTCTCGCGCCCGCCTCTGACCAGGCCCGCCGCAAAGGGATGGTCTCAGCTGGCGCCGCACCCTCATTTGCTCCGAACTTGTTCGCCGCCGTTAGGACGATCACCGGCACATCACCAAGTGAGCCTGCCGCAGTCTTCACTTCGCCCATGCCGGTGGGATCAGGCTCGTTCTCCGACAGAACAGCGGCGGCCATTTCCCGGCTCCCCAAGGGACCGTCCGTCGGCGGTGAGCCGCACTCGACGTAGATGGCGTTTCCAGGCCTCATTTCACCAGCCGCAGTGGCGCGGATGCATTTCAGGGCGGCGGACTGCCCCGCCTCGTGCGCGGTGGCCCAGACTGGTCCGATACCTGCTAAAGTCTCCAGGTCGGCGCCCGGATCAACGAGGACCAATCCGGCTATAACTTCTCGTCGCCGCACCACGGCGAGGCGCGCCGAAACTTCGGCCGCCGAATGCGCCACCAAGACGAAAGGCCCTGTCTCCGCAGTGGCGTCGAGCAGTTCGAGTAAATCGCTGGTGCGCCGGGCATAGTCGCGTGGCAGCGGTCCAGGGTCGCTTCGGCCATAGCCGGCGCGGTCATAGGCGCAGGTCCGGGTTATCTCGGCGAGCCGTGGCTGAACCCGCGCCCAAATGGAAGAATCCAACCCAAGCCCCGCATCTAAGATGACTGTGGGTTCGCCTGCCCCGGCGCACTTCAAGTGAAGTCTGCGACCATCGAGCAGGGAGACCATAGCGTCATCTGTGGCGGTCTCATCTTGAACAGCAGGTCTCTCCGACTCCTGCTGAGCATCGGCCATTCCAGCGGTCAGGGCCAGAACGGCCAAGCTTATCGTAGCTGTCGTCCAAGACCGGCTTTTCAGTCTCGAAAACATGGACCTCACCTCAACCTGGGGAGGTGCAGTAAGGGGGGAAGCGCGTCGGCTAGTCAACGCCGTCCACGAAGGTCCTGCGGCGTGACGAGAACCTACTGCCTGTAACAGCTTGCAGCAGGCAAGATCGGCACGCAAGCAACGTGGCGAACGTCCACAATGGGTCGAGGCTGTGTAAAAACGTCTTGGTATGGAGCGAATTAGCTTAGCCTTCTGAGGTCAGCAGGAGGTGGGTATGAGCCGCTTCGTTCAGGGTGCAGATCGCCGGCAGCAGACGCTGCTTCCCGAGTGTCTTGATGACTATGTGGCCGAGGATAATCCGGTCCGGGTGGTCGATGTCTTCGTCGACGAGCTGGATCTGAAGGGGCTGGGGTTTGAGGGGATGACGCCCGCAGCGACGGGACGGCCCGCTTACCACCCGGCCATGCTGCTGAAGCTCTACGTCTACGGCTACCTGAACAAGGTGCAGTCGAGCCGGCGACTGGAGCGTGAGGCGCAGCGCAACGTCGAACTGATGTGGCTAACGGGGCGGCTGGCGCCGGACCACAAGACCATCGCCGACTTCCGCCGCGAGAATGGCCCTGCGATCCAGGCGGCCTGTGCGCAGTTCGTGGTGCTGTGCCGACAGTTGGGCCTGTTCGGATCGGCCCTCGTCGCCATCGACGGTTCGAAGTTCAAGGCGGTGAACACCCGCGACAAGAACTTCACCGCCTACAAGGTGAAGCGGCGGATCGAGCAGGTTGCCGAGCACATCGCCAGCTACCTCGAGGACCTCGATACGGCCGATCGGCACGAGGGGGATGGCGTGGAGGCACGGTCGGTGAGGCTGGTCGAGAAGATCGATCGCCTTCGCGCCCAGATGGCGATGCTGAAGGTCATGGAGGCTGAGGTCGAGGCGTCGCCGGACGGCCAGGTGTCCCTGACCGATCCCGACGCCCGCGCCATGGCGACGTCAGGCCGGGGGAGTGGCATCGTCGGCTACAACGTCCAATCCGCCGTCGAGGGCGAGCATCACCTGATCGTCGCCCACGAGGTGGTGATGACCGGCTCGGACAAGCAACAGCTGGCGAACATGGCGGGTCAGGCCAAGGAGGCCATGGGCGTGGAGAGGCTCGATGTGCTGGCGGACCGGGGCTACTTCTCCGGCGAAGAAATCCTGGCCTGTGAGGCCCTGGGCGCGACGCCCTTCGTGCCAAAGACGCTGACGTCAGGCGCAAAGGCGAATGGGCGCTTCGGCAAGCAGGACTTCGTCTATCTGCCAGATCAAGACGTCTACCGTTGCCCGGCCGGCTCCCTGCTTCCGTACCACATGACCGTCGTCGAAAGAGGCATGACGCTGCATCGGTACTGGGATCGGGCCAGTTGCACAGGCTGTAGCATCAAGGCTCAGTGCACGCCTGCGGTCGAACGAAAGGTCACGCGGTGGGAGCATGAAGCGGTGATCGATGCCCTTCAAACCCGAATGGACCTGAGGCCCAGAGCCATGCGTGAACGGCGAAGCCTGGTCGAACACCCGTTCGGCACCATTAAGGCCTGGATGGGCCACTCCCACTTCCTGATGAAGCGGTTGCCCAACGTGAAGACCGAGATCAGCCTCCACATCCTGGCCTACAATATGAAGCGGGTGATGGCGGTGATGGGAACCAGGCCGTTGATGGAGGCGATCCGGGCCTGAGCACGAGGCGTCCTGCGCTTCGTCTCAACCTCCGCCCCGCCGTCGCTCAGCACGTTTTTACACGGCCTCGGTCGAACGAGGCAATAGGCACGCAGTCCCGAAGCCGATATTCGGCGGACGGGGCGGCGGGTTTCGTCACAGGAGTCATGAACAGTTCAATGCGCTGAAATCCACCACCACCGGCTCCCGCGCTAACAAGAACAGCACCCGGCGGAACGCCTCCTGCTCCAATGCGGTCGTGGCCGTGTTCACCATTGGGTGAAAATTCACGATGTCGGCGTCCCACAGGCGGCGGTCCAGCACGAACGTCACGCGGCGGTCGATGTCGTTGATCAGAGCCAGGGCCGTGACCGAGCCGGGGCGGACGCCCAGCGTCTCCCACATCAGGGTCTCGTTTCCGAACGACAGCCGGCCCGAGCCGATGACGCCCGCCGCGCGCTTCAAGTCGATTACCGTGTCCTGACGCGCCGAGATCAGCCACAGCCGACCCTTGTGGTCCTTCAGGAACAGATTCTTGGTGTGGGCGCCGGGCAGGTCGGCCTTGAGGTCCAGTCCCTCTTCCACGCGGAAGACGGCCGGGTGGTCGTGGGTCGCGTGGGCCACGCCGTTCTCAGCCAGCCAGGCGATCAGGCGGTCGCGGTCGAAAGCCGGCGTCGGGGCGGGTTGGGTCGTCATGGTTGAGCCGTCGGGTTTCGGGCGGTAGGAAACGTCCATGGTCGATACCGTGCAGACGCGCCCGCTGGAACTGGAATGCTATCCGATGACGGCCCGGCCGCCGGACCTCGTGCCCGGCCGCCAGTCGCGCAATTGGATGGACGCCTTCATCAGCCGCCATCCCTATCGCTGCCTGCCGCTGAACATGGCCAACACCACGGGGTGGGAAATCCTGTGCCCGTTCGGCTTCTCCGCCGAGTGGAACGGAGGTCCGCGCCAGGAAGACATCGTCATCACGCCCGACCGGCCACAGCACGACCTGGATCATTTCGTCACCTCGCACTTCTCGCGCGGGGTCCTGACCATGCATCCCCAATATCTGTTCCGCACGCCGCCGGGCTGGGGGATGATGTGTTCGGGGTCGCCCAACCATGTGAAGGACGGCATCCAGCCGCTGGTCGGCCTGATCGAGACCGACTGGCTGCCCTTCCCCTTCACGATGAACTGGATATTCACCCGGCCGGGGCGGATCACCTTCGAGAAGGGCGAACCCTTTTGCTTCGTCAATCTGATCGAGCACAAGAAGGTGGAGCAATTCCAGCCGATCATCCGTTCCCTGGAGTCCAACCCGGTGATGAAGGGCCAGTTCGAGGCCTGGAACCGCGCGCGCACCGATTTCAATCAGCGCCTGGCCGGCGGAGACCCCGACGCGGCCAAGGAGGCGTGGCAACGCTATTACTTCAAGGGCGAGGTGCCGGAAAACCTGGGCGCCGCGCCGGCCACCCACTCCAACAAGCGCCGGCTGAAATCGCCGCGCGTCGGCTGAGGGCGGTCCATCGGCCCTCCGTCGCGAGACGAAGGGCCGAGGTTCGGATCACGAGGCCGGGCGCGTGACCTGCGGGCCCAGATTCTGAATCACTTCGCGGGCGTCGAAGGCGTTGGGGTCGTTGGCGGGCTTGGGTCCGCGGCCCAGGACGATCTCGGCGTTGGCCTCGAAACGGTCGATCTGGCGCACGTCGAAGTCGTTGGCGCCCCAGCGGTCCCACGGGCTCCAGAAGCCGCCGCGATAGTAGCGCCACGACGGACCCCAATAGGGGCCGTAGAAGCTGTTGTAGCGCGAATAGAAGGGATCGGGCGTGCCGACGTAACGGGTGTCGCGGTCCGTGGCGCGGTTGACGGTGGCGAACCAGTCATAGCCGCTTTCGACCGTCAGTTCGGCCGAGCGCAGCAACAGGCCCATCTCGACCTGCTCGCGCGAGGTCACGGAATTGCCGGAGAAGCTGACGCGGTAGCGGTTGGTCTCAAGCCGCTGCTCGGCGTAGCCGCCGCGCTGGCCGTTCAGACCGGCCGGCTGGTACGGCGTGGCGGTGGCGCAGGCGGCGAGGGCCAGCCCCGCGGCCACCGTCATCGCCAGGGTCTTCATGGGTAGGGACTTCATGACATCAAAACTCCTTGATCGCCCATTCGGGCGCGCTGACGGCTGAACGGAGCATGAACGGCGGCGTTCCCGACCAATCTAGGGCGAAGCTTGGCCAGGTCTAGAGCCGTGCGACGATCAGCACCGCCGCCGTCATCAGCAGCACGCCGACGAAGACGCCGAATCCCTTGCGAAAGCGGGGCTGCTGCATCCTTCGCGACAGGGCGGCGCCGGACAGGGCGTAGGCGCTCATCGACATCATGTCCATGCCGATGGCCGCGACGGCGAACAGAGCCATCTGCGGCGCGACGGGCCTGTTCACGTCCACGAAAGGCGGCAGGACGGCGGTGAAGAACAATATGGCCTTGGGATTGGCGATCTGAACCGTGAAGCCGTCGATCAGGGCGCTGCGGCCCCGGCGGACCTCGACATGGTCGGGCTGGGCGGCGCTGGCGAAGGCGCCGCGCAAGGCCTTGACCCCCAGCCAGGCGACATAGAGGGCGCCCAGGACGGCGATCACCTTGAAGGCGGCGGGAAAGGCCTTGACCAGGGCGCCCAGGCCCAGGGCCGCCGCGCCGAACCACACCAGGGTCGCCGCATTCATGCCGATCACCCCGACCAGGGCGGAGGCGCGGCCCTTTTCGATCCCCGTCCCCACGGCGAACAGATTGGCCGGACCCGGCGTGACCGCCATCACCGCCATGACCCCGAGGAAGGTCGAATACAGGTGCGGATCGACGGGCAGGGCGGACATGCGGCGCGATGTCGCCGGTCCGCCGCGCGCGGTCAAGCCTGACGGTCAAGCTTGGTCGACGGCCCGGGACGAAATCAGGCGCCGGGACGCCGGGGGGCTTCGGGCGGGGGCGGCGGGGCAGGCGGCGCTGGCGGCTCGACCGCTTCCCCCGTGACGGCGTCGGCGGCCTGGTCCAGCGCATATTGGGCGATCAGCCCATATGTGACCATCTGATCGGGGTCGGGGTTGGTCCAGGCGCTGTTGCGGACGATGCCGGTCGCGGCCGCGACGCCGTGCTGCGCTCCCTCCTCCATCGCCTGTTTGACCTCGGGGTCGTTCAGGGCTTCGGCGACCAGGGCGTCGACGTCGATCTCCTTCAGCGCCTCGGCCGCCATTTCGGCGGCGTGCTGGGTCGTTTCGGCCGTAAAAGCGGCCACGTCGGGGGCGTATTCGGACCACAGGGCGGCGATCCGGGCGCCGCGCTCGGCCTCGCTCAGGCTTTGGTCCTCGGAAATGGCCTCGGCGCGTTTGCCGAAGGTCTCCATCCGCGCCTCGAAGGCGCTGGCGGCGGATTCCAGCCGCGCTTCGGCCGCGCGGGGCGCATCGTCATGGGGCGCGGCGTCCTCCTGGGCCGTCGCCGCATGGACGGACAGCGGGGCGAGGATCAGGGCGGCGCTGAGGCCGAGAAGGCGGATCATGGGACGGCTCCCTGGGAACGACCCGCGCAGCCTCCGCCCTCCGTCGCCCCGCCTCAAGTGAAATCGCGGTAAGGCGCGACCTACTGCGGCTGGGCCGGGGCGGGCGCAGGCGCCGCAGCGGCCTGTTCGACCTGGGCGCGCACCATGGCCGGTATGGATTTGATCTGGGTCGCCGCGGCCGCCATCTGGTCGGCGGGCACCCCCTGGGCCGCTGCAAAGGTCTGCATTTCGGCGGCGAAGGCGTCGGTCTCGATCTGATAGCGCGCCTGCAGGGCGTCCAGGTCGGTCTTGGCCTTGGCCTTGTCGCCCTGGGCGGCGGCGGCCTGCATTTCCGAGGCCATGGTCTCCATGCTCTTGCGGAAGGCTTCGCCCTTGGCTTCGAAGGCCGCTTCGGCGTCGCTGTCTTCGTCGGCGGCGGGAGGCGCGGCCTGCTGCGGGGCGTCGGGGGCGGCTTGGGGCCGGGCCTGGGCCAGGGCCGGGCCGCTCAGGGCCAGGATCGCGACGACGGTGACGGAGGACAGACTACGCATGGAACGCTCCGGGACAGGCCGCGCGCGGCCGATGGGCGAACCCTCGTCCGGCCCGCGATCACCCATCCTGGCCCATAAGCTTCAGATGTCAAAGACCCGATAGGGTCTGTCGCCCAGGGTCTTCAGCACCGGCAGGGCGACGTTATAGACGGGAACCCCCCGGTTGGTCCGCCCCTCCGGCCCGCCGCGATGGGCGTGGCCGTGCACCACCAGGCTGACGTTGTCGTAGCGGTCGATGGTCTCGGCCAGGCGCGACGACCCCAGGAAGGCGTGGATCTCGGGCGGCTCGCCGGTCACGGTCTCGACCACCGGCGCATAGTGGAGCAGGACGACCGAGCGTTCGGTGCGAAGCTTGCGTATGGAGTTCTCGATCAGATTAGCGTCCTCGACCGCCTCCTGCACGAACCGCTTGATCGAGGCTTCGCCGAAGGACGACAGCATATAGCGGCCGAAACCGCCGACGAACCCCTTGCCCCCGGCGAAGCCTACGCCGTCGATCTCATAGGCCTCGCCGTTCAGCATCCTGACCCCGGCGTCGGTCAGCATCCGCTCGACCTCCTCGGGCTGGCCGCACTCGTGTTCGTGATTGCCCAGGACGCCGACCATCGGAATCTTGCAGAGTTTCAGGTCCTCCAGCAGCCGCTCCACCTCCGGCGTCTTGCCGTAGTTGGTCAGGTCGCCGCACAGACACAGGACGTCGGCGTCGTCCGACACCCGTTCGAACAGATCGCGGTATGGGCGCTCGCTGGTTTCGCCGACATGCAAGTCGCCGACGGCGGCGACGCGCATCTTCCTGGCCGGACCCGGCTCGAGGCCCGGCTGGGGCGTCTGGGCGGCCGCGGTTGCGTCTGTCATGCGGCGGCCTCCTCAGCGACCCAGGTTGACGGGGTCGTGGCGCTCCTCCAGCCCCTTGCCGACCACGTCGCCAAAGCCCCATTCGGCGACGTCGGCGACATAATCGCGCGGGCTGAACAGTCGGCCGCGACACACCTTCACGCGCGGCGCGGGCAGGTCGATCTGGGCCGTCAGCCGCGCCACCAACTCCTCCATCAGCCAGCGCGGCACGCGGTCGCGTTCGGTCGGATAGGCGAAGCGGAAGTTCAGCAGATGCGCCGCCAGAACCTCCCAGTAGAGGTCCATCTGGTCCAGCAGGCTTTTCCAGTCGATGGCGTCGGACTGTTTCAGGATGACGTGGTTCACGTCCGCCCCGTCATAGCGATAGCGGTCCTGGATGAAGACCTTGGACAGGATCAGGGCCGTCGGCGGGGTGATCTGCACCTGGTGGCCATAGACGGTGATCCGATCCTCGCCGAACCAGCTGTCGGACACCGCGATGGTGCCGTTCGACATGGCGAAGATGACGTCGAAGAAGTGTTTCTCGTCCTTCCAGACCTTGGCGATCCAGCGTTCGTCCTCGACGTCGGTGCGGTAGCCGTGCTTCTGGAAGAAGGCCAGGATGCGGGGATAGTCGCCGGGCTTGCAGAACACGTCCAGGTCCTTGGTCGGACGCCGGATGCCGGTGTAGGCGGTGACGGCGTATGTGCCGGACAGGAGGAAGGGAATGCCGCTTTCCTTCAGCAGGCGCAGGCTTTCCTCGTAGAAGGCCAGGGCGTCGGCCGGGGGTTCGAACGTCGGTTCGGCGATCACGTCTGACATCGGCTGCACCCTCCCTGGCGAGGGCTGGGAAACGAGCCCGGTCCGCGCCGGTTCCGGGGAAGGCGCCTAAGCCGTCGAACACGGGATCGTCAGGCCTCCATTTCATGGCCGTCGCGCGACAGGGGCCGTCTCTCGACGAGGCGATGCGGTCGTCCGCCTTCGAGGCCGTGTTCGCCGCGCGAGGGCGGTCCCAACAGAGACCCAGGCCGCCTGGCGGGACCGGATAAATCGGTCCCCAGCCTCCTCCCCAGGATTCTCTCGGCAAATCCACTAGATGTAGCGGGTAGGACAATTTTGACCGCAAGATAGAGCGATTTCGGCTTGGCGCCGCCGGTTCGGAGTCGCATGGTGAATGCGTCTTCGGAATCGCTTTCAGGTCCAGTTCGATGAGCGCCAGCACCCCGATCATCCATCCCGAACGCGCCGGTCTTCTGACCCCGTCCCTCGCCTACAAGCCGTTCCGGTATCCGTGGGCCTTCGACATGTGGAAGAAGCAGCAGCAGGTCCACTGGATGCCCGAAGAGGTGCCGCTGGGCGAGGACGTCAAGGACTGGGCCTCGACCCTGAACGACGGCGAACGCAACCTGCTGACCCAGATCTTCCGTTTCTTCACCCAGGCGGACATCGAGGTTCAGGACAACTACATGGAACGCTACGGCCGGGTGTTCAAACCGACCGAGGTGAAGATGATGCTGGCCGCCTTCGGCAATATGGAGACCATCCATATCGCGGCCTACGCCCTGTTGCTCGAAACCATCGGCATGCCCGAAAGCGAGTTCGGCGCCTTCATGGAATACGAGGCCATGCGGGACAAGCACGACTACATGGGCCAGTTCGGGGTCGACAGCGACGCCGACATCTGCCGGACCCTGGCCATGTTCGGCGGCTTCTCGGAAGGGGTTCAGCTGTTCGCCAGCTTCGCCATGCTGATGAACTTCCCGCGCATGAACAAGATGAAGGGCATGGGCCAGATCGTGTCCTGGTCGGTGCGCGACGAGAGTCTGCACTGCGAAGGCATCATCAAGCTCTACCACGCCTTCAACAAGGAGACGGGCGCCGTCACCAAGGCCGTGGCCGACGACATCGTCGACTGCTGCAAGACGGTGGTGAACATGGAGGACAAGTTCATCGACCTGGCCTTCGAGATGGGTTCGGTGGAGGGCATGACGCCCGAGGACATCAAACAGTACATCCGCTTCATCGCCGACTGGCGCCTGCGCCAGCTGAAGCTGCCGGAAGTCTATGGGGTGACGGAAAACCCACTGCCCTGGCTGCAGTCGCTGCTGTCGGGCGTCGAACACGCCAACTTCTTCGAGGCGCGCGCCACCGAATATTCCAAGGCCGCCACGCAAGGGAACTGGCACGGCGCCGACGGCGTCTGGACCGAGTTCGACCGGATGATGGCCCGTCGCGACATGAGCCTGGTCGCGGGCTGACCCGCCGCAGACGCTCGCTCGCCGCCTGGCGCGCCGGGCCGACCGGCGTCCCGCAGGCCGAGCGGACGCCCGACTGGCACAGACGCACCTGTTCGCGCCAGGCCGCTAGTCGCGATCGTACCGATCCTGGGCGGCGCGGGTCGCCTCGGCGGCGGCGCGGGCCTGTTCCTCGGTCTGACGCACAGCGATCTGGTGGCGGGCCAGGGCCGCGTCATAGTCCAGGCGCGCGGCGGCGTCGGCCTTGTCCGCCAGGGCGTTCCGGGCCGCGATCTCGTCGTTCAGGGCGCGGGTGGCGCGAAGTTCCTCCTCAGTCTGCTTGTCGTCTCCGGCGCGGCGATAGGCCTCTCCACGCGTCCTCAGCAGGGCGTCGCGATCCGCCGGATCGGGCAGGGCGCGCTGGTCGCGATAGGCGTCGGGCCCCGCATACGGCCGGGTCTGGTCGAGCGCGGTCGGCGCCGCGCCGCGGGGCGTCGTCTGTGGCGTCGTCTGTGGCGTCGTCTGGGCGAGGGCCGGCGCGCCCGCCGTCCCCAGGGCCAGGACGAAGAGGGCGGGACGTAAGATCATCGGACTTCTCCTTGCGGCGGCCGGTCATGCGCAGCTTGGCCATATCGGACCTTCTGGACAACGCCGAAGCCATGAAAAGGTGGCGCGCGGCCCAGCTTCGCGGCATGGTCCGCCAAGAGCCTTCCCGACCCTCGATTCAGAGACGACGCATGATCCTCAGCACCTCGTCCGGCGACTTCCCCATTCCCGCCGAAGTGGCGCGCCAGCTGCCCAATGTGCCGGCCCTGCCGGACGCCTCGGCCGCCGACGCCCGGCTGCAGATCGAGGACTTTCGTCACTGGCTGGACGCTTCGCCCGAGCACGCCATCGACTACGAGCGGCTGCGGCGCTGGCATCTGGTGCAGGACGAACTGGCCGCCCAGGCCAAGGCCGAGAACCGCGCCTTCGTCGTGTCCGACGACGGGCTGGAATAGGCGCCTTCCGACCTCAGGCCGGCAGGCGCAGTTCGAACGTCGCCCCGGACCCGTCCGTCTCGACCAGCCGCAAATCCCCGCCGTGCAGGGCGGCCAGTTCGCGCGAGATGGTCAGGCCCAGGCCCGTGCCGTCCGAGCTTTTGGAACTGACGAAGGGTTCGAACAGCCGCTCGGCCAGACGCGGCGGAATGCCCGGCCCGTCGTCGGCGATCCTGACCACGCAGAAGCCGTCCTCGCCGAAGGCGCTGACGGTGACGGCGCCGCGGCCGCGCCGTTCCGGCGGACGGGCGGGATCGGCCTCGATCGCCTGGCGGGCGTTGCGCATCAGATTGACCAGGATGCGATACAGCTGGTCCGGGTCGGCCTCGACCGCGAACCGGGGGGGCAGTTGTTTGACCAGGCGCACGCCGTCGGGGTCCAGCCCGGCGTCCTCGGCGGCCAGGGTCAGGGCCTTGGTCAGGACGACCCGGGTCTTCTGCGGGGCCGGCTCCTCGCTCTTTCCGTATTCCAGCACGTTGCGCGACAGGCTGGCGGCGCGGCTCAGCGCGCGCTCCAGCCGCGGCAGGGCCTTGGCCACCTGGGGGTCGGCCGAGGAGGCCAACCGGTCCGACGCCATCTGGGCCGAGGTCAGCATGTTGCGCAGGTCGTGGTTGATCTTGGCCACCGCCTCGCCCAGCGCCACCAGGCGCGCGCGCGAGCGCAGGGAATGGCGCACCTCCTCCTGCATCCGGCTGAGTTCGCGCTCGACCCGGCCGATCTCGTCGTGGCGATCCGACGGCGTCTCGGCCTCGCTCTCGGGGTCGGCGGCGAACCGCTCCATCGAGCGCGTCACGCGCCGAAGCGGCCGCAGCACCAGAAGCGCCAGGCCGCCGTACAGAAGCGCGCCCGCCGTCACGGATATCAGCAGCGACACCAGAAGGCTGTTCAGCAGAAAGGCCCGCAATTCGATCTTCAGCGGCTGGGCCGGGGTGACGATCTCGATGAAGTCGCCCGAGCGATAGCGGGGCTTGGCCTGGACCCGCAGCGACCGGTCGGGGTGGCCGAACAGGGTGCGCCAGGGGTCGGTCAGCCGCGCCCAGCTGTCCTGGCGTCTCAGGTCGATCAGCTCGGGCGCGCGCGGCAGATTGGGCGCCTGGAGCAGCAGCCGCCGCACCCCCTGTTCGGTCAGGGCCACGGCCTGGACCCCGCCGATCCGCATCAGTTCGGCGGCCGTGTCGTCCTCCACCGCGCTGTAGGGCAGGGCCTCGACCCCGACCGAGGCCAGTTCGGCGGCCTGCAGCCGGTCGCGCAGCCAGCGTTCGTGGAAGGCCGCCAGGTTCGGCCCCATGATCAGGGCCTCGACCGCCAGGGTGAAGGCGGCGGTCAGCAGCAGCAGTCGCGCCGACAGGCCGTCGGGCGCGCGCGGGGTCAGCCGTTCGCGCCACGCCGCCGCCTGTTCCGGCGTCAGCTTCAGTCGCGCCGCGACCTGGTCGAACAGGGCGCTCACGCCGGCCTGCCCGCGATGCGCCGGGCGCGGATCATCTGAAACAGCTTGATGCCGACAGGCAGCAGCAGCGACAGGAAGACCACCCCCATCAGGGGCCAGAAGAACTGATGAAGCAGCAGCGGCAGGTCCGGCCGCACCCCCGCCTTCAGCAGGTCGCCCAGCCGCGAACCGATCCAGGTATAGATGAAGGTGGACGGCAACAGGCCGATAAAGGTGGCGATCACATAGGGCCTGAGCGGCACCGCCATCATCCCCGCCGTGGCGTTGACCAGGACGAAGGGGACGCTGGGGATCACGCGCAGGGTGAACAGGGTGGTGAAGGCGTTGCGGTCGATCCCCTTGGCCAGCCGGTCCATGAAGCCGGCGTCCGCCTCGAACTTGGCGCGCAGCCAGGTTCCGATCGAGGTCCGATAGACGTAATAGATGACGACCGAGCCGAGAGTGGCCCCGGTCGACTGGGCCAGGGCGCCGACGTGGGGGCCGAACATCATCCCGCCCAGCAGGGTCAGGAAGACAGGCCCCGGAATGGTCGAGGCGGTGGCCAGGGCGTAGACGGCGACGAAGGCGCCCAGGGCGGTCCACCAGTGGTCCTGCGCATAGGCCTGAAGGTTCAGCCCGTGCTCGCGGATCAGGTCCATCGACAGATAGCGGTTCCAGCCCAGGGCGAAGAAGGCGACCACCAGACCGGCGACGGCCGCGAGCGGCGCCAGCCGCAGGCCCCATTCCCTCGCCGTTCGTTTCGCCATAGGCTCGTCATTCCCGAAATGCCGACCGAGCGTTGACTCGCGCGGTCTTGCGACTTATACGCCCGCCCTTCCTGCGGCGGACGCCTCTTGCCCCGTCGCCCAACCTTTTAACGTCAGGAGCCGACCGTGAAGCGGACCTATCAGCCGTCGCGACTCGTGCGCAAGCGCCGTCACGGCTTCCGCAGCCGGATGGCCACCAAGAACGGCCAGAAGATCGTTGCGCGCCGTCGCGCCAAGGGCCGCAAGCGTCTGACGGCGTAAGCGGCTTATCGCGTCCGGTCTCTGGACGCATGAGCGACCCTTTACAGATCAAGCGTCTGTTGCGGCGGCCCCAGTTCCTGGCGGCCGCCAAAGGCGTTTCCGAGGCGCGCGGGGCCGTGGTGATCCAGCGGCTGGATCGCGGCGACGGTTCGCCGCACATCGGCCTGGGTTTCACTGCGACGAAAAAGATCGGCGGGGCGGTTCAGCGCAACCGCGCCAAACGCCGTCTGCGCGAGGCGGCGCGGGCCATGCTGCCCCGACACGGCATGCCCGGCAGCGACTATGTCTTCATCGCCCGCATGGGCACGACCGAGCGTGCGTGGGACCGTCTGCTTGACGACGTGAAATCCACCCTTACAAGGCTGGCGACACCGAGACACGATCGGGGGGCCGACCGGCCTCCGCCCGCCCGCGCCCCATCCGGCCAGGACCGCCAGAATCCATGAAAAACGAGAACACGCGCAACACGATCATCTTCATCGTGTGCTCGGCCCTGATCATGGGAATCTATTATTTCGCCGTCCTGCGTCCCCAGGCCGAGCGCCGGGCCGTTCAGCAGAAGGCCCACGCCGAACAGTCGCAGACGGCCGAGAACGCCGCCCGCACGGCGCTGAGCCCCCAAGGGCCGACCTTCGTCACCGACCGCAGCCAGGCGCTGAGCAGCGCCGCGCGGGTGCCGATCCAGTCCGGCACGCTGAAGGGTTCGCTGTCGCTACAGGGCGGGCGGATCGACGACCTTTTCCTGACCGACTATCGCGAGGTCCAGGACAAGCCCCAGCCGGTGGAGCTGTTCCGCCCGCAGGGGATGCAGAACGCCTATTTCGCCCAGTTCGGCTGGACCGGGCCGAACGTGGCCGGCGGCGTGCCCGGCCCCAACACCCTGTGGCGCCTGACCAGCGGCTCGACCCTGACGCCGACCACGCCGATCACCCTGACCTGGGATAACGGCCAGGGCCTGCGCTTCACCCGCGTCATGTCGGTGGACGACAAATATGTCTTCTCGGTCCAGGACACGGTCCAGAACCTGGGAACCCAGGCCATCACCATCGCCCCCTACGGCAGCGTCCAGCGCCAGGGCGTGCCGCCCTCGGCCGGCTCCTCGCACATCGTCCACGAGGGCGCGATCGGCACCTTCGGCAAGCCCGGCGACTACCGGACCGAGCAAAAGAAGTACAAGGACTGGCTGAAGGAGCCGCGCATCGAGAACGCCTCGACGGGCGGCTGGCTGGGCATCACCGACAAATACTGGCTGGCGGCCCTGCTGCCCCAGCAGAACGAGGCGGTCGAGACCGAATTCCGCGTGCGCGGCGAGGGCGCCGGCCAGCAGCTGGAAGCCAATGTCCTGGGCACGACCCGCACCATCCAGCCCGGCGCGACCGCGACCGAGACCCAGCGCCTGTTCGCCGGGGTCAAGCGCGCCGAGGTGCTGAAATCCTACGAGCAGAGCCTGAACCTGCCGCGCTTCGTCTATGCGATCGACTGGGGCATGTTCTGGTTCCTGACGCGGCCGATTTTCTGGATTCTGGAGAACGTCTACGGCCTGGTCGGCAGCTTCGGCGTGGCCATCCTCGCGCTGACCGTCATCGTCAAGCTGGTCATGTTCCCGCTGGCCAACAACGCCTACGCCTCGATGTCCAAGATGCGGAACCTCCAGCCCAAGATGGAGGAGATCAAGAAGAAGTTCAAAGACGATCCGCAAAAGCAGCAGCAGGAGACCATGGCCCTGTATCAGCGCGAGAAGATCAATCCGGTCGCCGGCTGTCTTCCTCTGGTGCTGCAGATCCCGGTCTTCTACGCCCTGTACAAGGTGCTGACCGTC
Source organism: Brevundimonas sp. D3-1P (assembly GCF_055809335.1). Lineage (NCBI taxonomy): Bacteria > Pseudomonadati > Pseudomonadota > Alphaproteobacteria > Caulobacterales > Caulobacteraceae > Brevundimonas > Brevundimonas sp. D3-1P. The sequence goes on along the minus strand of NZ_CM147908.1, from coordinate 2,214,314 downwards.
ACCATCGAAATGCGCCATCAGCCGTTCCTGGGCTTCATCCACGACCTGTCGGCGCGCGATCCGTCGTCGATCTGGAACCTGTTCGGCCTGATCCCGTGGGATCCGGCGGCCGCGCCGCTGATCGGCGGCCTTCTGGCCGGCCCGCTGCACCTGGGCCTGTTGGCCATCGCCTACGGCCTGACCATGTGGCTGCAGACGGCGATGAACCCGCCGGCGACGGATCCGATCCAGCGCCAGATCTTCCAGTTCATGCCGCTGATCTTCACCTTCATCATGGCGCCGTTCGCGGCGGGCCTGCTGATCTACTGGGCCTGGTCCAACGTCCTGACCATTCTGCAGCAGTACGTCATCATGCACCGTTACAAGGCCGAGAATCCGATCGACGACTTCCTGGCGCGCTTCAAGAAGTCGCCGGCGTGATCGAAGAGACCGCGTTCACGCACCAGGAGATCGAGGCCGCGCGCATCCTGTTCGCGCGTCCCGCGACCTTCGTCATGGGCGCGGCCAAGATCGAGCAGTTGCCCGATCCCGACCTGCCCGAGATCGCCTTCGCCGGCCGGTCCAACGTCGGCAAGTCCAGCCTGATCAACGGGCTGGTGGGCATGCACAAGCTGGCGCGCGCCTCCAACGAGCCGGGCCGGACGCGCGAGGTGAATTTCTTCGACCTGGACGGCCGGCTGCGCCTGGTCGATCTACCCGGCTACGGCTGGGCCAAGGCGTCCAAGACCACGGTCAAGAAGTTCCAGGATCTGGGCCGAGACTATTTGCGCGGGCGCGTCACGCTGAAGCGGGTCTATCTGCTGATCGACAGCCGCCATGGCCTGAAGTCGGTGGATGCGGAGGCGCTGGACGCCCTCGATCTGGCCGCCGTCAGCTATCAGATCGTCCTGACCAAGGCCGACAAGCTGAAGACAGGCGAGGGCGAACGGGTTCAGGCGGCCACGCTGAAGGCCATTTCCAAACGCCCCGCCGCCTTTCCGGTGGTGGCCCTGACCTCGTCGGAAAAGGGCCTGGGCCTGCCCGAACTGCGCGCCGAGATCATGCGCACCACCGGCGCGACGCTGGATTAAGTCCTTTTCGTCATCCTCCGGTCTCCCCCTCCCCCTCCGTCGCGGGGATCGCCGGAGGATGACGAAGGAAAAGCACGCAAACGAAAAGGCCCGGAGATCGTTCTCCGGGCCTTCGTCGTTTCAGACCGCCTTCGCCCTACTGGGCGGCCGGCTCCGCGGAGCGGACCTCGACCGGAATGCCCAGGGCGTCCAGCTGCGGCTTGACCACCGAGGCGTCGCCGACCACGACCCAGACGAACCTGGACGGATCGATGGCGGCCTTTGCGGCGGCGTCCAACTGGGCGGCCGTCAGTGCGTTGGTGCGCGCCGCGACGGTCTCGGGATAGTCGTCCGGGCGGCCCAGCAGGTCGTTGGTGCGCATGGTCCCCAGGACGGCGGCCGAGGTTTCGTAGCTGCCGGCCAGACGGCGGGTGTTGCCGTTGATGGTGCGTTGCAGTTCCTCGGCCGTCACGCCCTTTCCGCCCGACAGAAAGTCCGCGAATTGCTGGTTCAGCGCCTCGATGGCCGGGCCGGTCTTGTCGGCCTGGACCGGGGCGGTCACCAGATAGGGCACGCGTCCGGCGAACGGATTGACCGAGGCGTTGACGCCGTAGGACCAGCTCTTCGTCTCGCGCAGATCGGTGTTGATGCGCGACAGGAAGTCGTTGCCCAGCACGTTGTTGGCCGCGTTCAGCACCAGAAGGTCGTCCTTGCCGGTGACGCCCAGGACCTCGCCTCCCATGATGTAGGACTGGGGCGATTGCGGGCGGTCGATCAGGACGATCTTGCGCGTCGTCGCCGGGATGGGCGCCGAGAAGTCCTTGACCGGCTTGGCCGATGCGGGCGGTACCCACTGGCCGAAGGCGGCGTCCAGGATCGGCGTCACTTCCGACAGGGGCCTGTCCGAGACGATGAAGATTTTGGCGTTGTCCGGGCGGATCCACTTGGCGTAGTCGGCGCGGATGTCGGCGTCGGTGATCGCCTTGACGCTGGCCTCGTCGCCGGCGCCGCTGAACGGGCGGCCATAAGGGCTGTCCGGCCCATAGATCAGCTCGGGCAGGGCGCGGCTGGCCAGGGCCGCCGGCTGGGTGCGCTCGGCGGCGATGCGCGACAGGCGCGTGGCGCGCAGGCGTTCCAGCTCCGCCGGCGCGAAGGTCGGATTGCGCACGACGTCGGCCAGCAAGGCCACGGACGGCTGCAGGTTCGGCGTGAGGGCCGACAACTGGATCACCGAACTGTCCATGGTCGCGCCGGTGGTGATGCTGGCGCCCAGGGCCTCTTGCGCCTCCGCCAGCTGGGTGGCGTTCAGGCCGCCGGCGCCCTCGTCCATCAGGTCCAGCATCAGGGTCTGCAGACCCAGTTTCGACCGGTCGTCGGCGGCCAGGCCGGCGTCGAAGTCGATGGCGATCTTCGTGGTCGGCGTGGCGTCGCGATGGGCGTAGATCACCTCCATGCCGTTCGCCAGCCGGGCGCGTTCGACGGCCGGGAAATCGACGTTGGCGACCTGGCCGATCTCGGGCCTGGGCATGCGCGGCTTGCGCTGGATTTCAGGGGCCGGCGTGTGATTGGCGCCGGACGGCGCGTCGGCCGCCTCCTGATAGGCCTCGCGCTGCCCGGGCAGGGTGGTCAGCGTATAGGCCGGGCGCGTCAGCCACTTCTGCGTCGCCGCCTGGACCTGGGCCGGGGTGACGGCGGCGTAGGCGGCCAGCTGTTTCTTGTAGAATTCGGGATCGCCGGCATAGAGTTGCCCTTCGGCCAGGGCCGTGGCCTTGCCGCCGAAGCCGCCGACCTGCTCCAGCCCCTGGATGCGACGCGAGGCGTATTGGGTGACGACGCGGTTGATCTCGTCCTGGGCCGGGCCGTCCGCGATCAGGCCGTTCAGGATTTCACGCATCCGCGCCTCCACGGCGGCCGGGTCTTCGCCCGGCTTGACCATGGCGCTCATCTCGAAGATGCCGACACGATGATAGGCGCCGTTGGAGGCGCTGACCGAGACGGCGGTCTGTTCGCCGCGCACCAGTTCGTTGTCCAGCCGCGACGAAGCCAGGCCGCCCAGCACGGAGGCGGCGACGCTCAGGGGCACGGAATCGGCGTCCAGCATGCCGGGCACGGCCCAGCTGATCTCGACCTGGGCGTTGGAGACGCGGTCGTGCGTGGTCTCGCTGAGCGGGGCGGCCAGGGTCGGGACCGGGGCCTGCGCGGGATTGTTCACCGGCCCCCTGGCGATGGGGCCGAAATATTTCTGGGTCAGCTCACGCGCCTTGGCGGGCGTGATGTCGCCGGCCAGCACCAGCACGGCGTTGTTGGGGCCGTAATTGGAGGTGAACCAGTCGCGCACCGTCTGCATCGAGGCGGCGTCCAGGTCGGCCATCGAACCGATGGTGGAGTGGCGATAGGGGTGGCCTTCGGGGAACAGGGCCTCCAGCTGCTTGTACTGGTTCAGGCCATAGGGTTGGTTGTCGCCCTGGCGCTTCTCGTTCTGGACGACCCCGCGCTGCAGGTCCAGCGTCTCCTGGCTGATTGCGCCCAGCATATAGCCCATGCGGTCGCTTTCCATGAACAGCGCCTGTTCCAGCGCCGGGGTCGGGACCGTCTCGAAATAGTTGGTGCGGTCGAACCAGGTGGTCCCGTTCATGTCGGTCGCGCCCATGTTTCGCATCGGCGTGAAATAGCTGCCGGGCGCGTTTTCCGAACCGCCGAACATCAGGTGTTCGAACAGGTGGGCGAAGCCGGTCTTGCCCGCCGGTTCGTCCTTGGAGCCGACGTTGTACCAGACGGACACGGCGACGACCGGCGCCTTGCGGTCTTCGTGGACCAGCACGGTCAGGCCGTTGTCCAGGGTGAACCGGGTGTAGGGGATGTCGACGGCGGCGACCAGATCGGCGACCGGCGCAGCCTGGGTCGCGGGCGCTGAGGCCAGGGCGGCGCTCTGTGCGGCGGGCGCGGCCTCGACGGAGGCCCAGACAGGTGTGGAGACCGCCAGAAGGGCGGCGGCGGCGACGAGAGAGCCGGTGCGGCGCATATGTGATCCTCGGATTACAGGTGGATCGCACCATAACGCCGGTCGGCGCTCGGGCAACGCGGCGGAATGAAACATGACCAAAGGTTCATGTCCGCGTCCTGACGCCCGGAAAAGGTTGCATCGCCGGACCCCCGGTCTTATGCGCGCGTCAACTTCCCGATCCCGACTGCCCGAGTTTTTACCGAAAGAGCCGCCATGTCCGCCCCCGCCGACAAGCCCGTGAAGAAAGTCGTCCTCGCCTATTCCGGCGGCCTGGACACCTCGATCATCCTGAAGTGGCTGCAGACCGAATACAACGCCGAGGTCGTGACCTTCACCGCCGACCTGGGCCAGGGCGAAGAGCTTGGCCCGGCGCGCGAGAAGGCGCTGAAGCTGGGCATCAAGCCCGAGAACATCTTCATCGACGACCTGCGCGAGGAGTTCGTGCGCGACTTCGTCTTCCCGATGTTCCGCGCCAATGCGCAGTACGAGGGGGACTATCTCTTGGGCACCTCCATCGCCCGCCCGCTGATCTCCAAGCGCCAGATCGAGATCGCCCGCCAGGTCGGCGCCGACGCCGTCTGTCACGGCGCGACCGGCAAGGGCAACGACCAGGTCCGGTTCGAGCTGGGCTATTATGCGCTGGAACCCGACATCCGCGTCATCGCTCCCTGGCGCGAGTGGGCGTTCCGCAGCCGCGAGGCGCTGCTGGACTTCGCCGAGAAGAACCAGATTCCGATCGCCAAGGACAAGCGCGGCGAGGCGCCCTTCTCGGTCGACGCCAACCTTCTGCACTCCTCGTCCGAGGGCAAGGTTCTGGAAGACCCGGCGGTCGAGGCCCCCGAATTCGTTCACCAGCGCACGATCAGCCCTGAGGACGCGCCGGACGTGGCGACCGTCATCGAGATCGGCTTCGAGAAGGGCGACGCCGTCTCGATCAACGGCGAGGCCATGAGCCCGGCGACGATCCTGACCGCCCTGAACCAGTACGGCCACGACAACGGCGTCGGGCGCCTGGATCTGGTCGAGAACCGCTTCGTCGGCATGAAGTCGCGCGGCGTCTACGAGACCCCCGGCGGGACCATCCTGATCGCCGCCCACCGCGGCATCGAAAGCATCACCCTGGACGGCGGCTCCATGCACCTGAAGGACCAGCTGATGCCGAAATACGCCGAGCTGATCTACAACGGCTTCTGGTTCTCGCCCGAGCGCGAGATGCTCCAGGCCGCCATCGACAAGAGCCAGGAAAACGTCTCCGGCACGGTCAAGGTCAAGCTGTACAAGGGCAATGTCTCGGTCATCGGCCGCGAGAGCCCCTACAGCCTTTACGACCAGGATCTGGTCACGTTCGAGGAAGGCGTCCAGGCCTATGACCACAAGGACGCGGCCGGCTTCATCAAGCTGAACGCGCTCCGCCTGCGCGTTCTGGCCAAGCGCGACGCGCGCAACAGCTAGGGCCGCTCTCCTTCCCTCTCGACACGCGCGTGAGGAAGACGACGACGGCCTGGGCGCTCAGTCCAGGTGCGCCCAGGTCCAGTCTCCGCGTCGCTCGACCGTGGCGGGCAGCCCGAACAGGTCGCTCAGCACCGGGCCGGTCAGCAGGTCCGCCTTGGCGCCGTCGGCCAGCACTCGGCCGTCCCGCAGCAGGACCAGATGCGATATCTCGGGCAGGATCTCCTCGATGTGATGGGTCACGAGCACCAGGGTGACGCCTGACCGCGCCACCTCGCGCAGGGTTTCGAGAAACAGCCGGCGCGTCGCGGGGTCCAGTCCGCCGCAGGGCTCGTCCAGCAGCAGGGCGCGAGGCCGGTGGACCAGGGCGCGGGCGATGAGCACGCGCCGCGCTTCGCCCGTCGACAGGCTGGCCATGTCGCGCCCGATCAGGTGCGCGACCCCCATCCGGTCCAGCGCCTCGCGGGCGGCGTCGCGCATCGGCTCCGTCACCCTGTGGTTCCATACGCCACGCGCCGCGAAGAAGCCCGAGACCACGGCGTCGAAGACCTCCAGCCCTGCTTCGCCGGCGAAGTCCGACTGGACGGCGGGCGAGACCACCCCCAGCAGACCGCGCAGTTCGAACACATCCCAGTGGGTGCGGCCGAAGATGCGCGTCTCGCCCCGTTCGCCCGCCGGGCTCGCGGTCGGATAGATCTGGCGGGTGATCAGCTTGACCAGGGTGGACTTGCCCGAGCCGTTGCGGCCCAGGATGGCGGTGTGGCGCCCCTCGGGAATGACCAGGCTGACCCCGTCCAGCAGAACGCGGCCGCCGCAGGCGACGCCGACGCGGTCGATGGACAAGAGAGGTTCGCTCATGTCGACATCTTAGCCATGGACCGACGCGGCGTGGAACCCGGGACGGCGAGACCTCAGATCAGGCCCTGCTCGCGCGCCTCGGCGGTCAGAGCGTCGCGGAACGGGGGCGCCGCCAGGGCGATCAGGGCGCGCGCCCGCTCGCTGGTCGACCTGCCCTTCAGATCGGTCCAGCCGTGTTCGGTGACGACGATATGGGTGTCGTTGCGCGGCGTCGTGACCGGCCCGTCCAGGCGCGTCACGATGCGCGACGCCGTTCCCTTGGCGGCCGTCGAATGGCAGGCGATGATCGACTTGCCGCCGTCCGAGCCATAGGCCCCGCGCACGAAATCCAGCTGTCCCCCGGCGGCCGTGAACTGGCGCCCGTTCAGGAACTCCGAACAACAGGCGCCGGACAGGTCGATCTGAAGCGTGGCGTTGACCGAGACCATCTTGGCGTTGCGTGCGATCACCGCCGGATCGTTCACATAGGAGACCGGATGGGCCTCCATGCCGCGGTTGCCGTCCAGGAAGTCGTAGGTGTTCTGGTCGCCCATCGAAAAGGCGAAGACGCCGACGCCGGGGTGCAGGGTCTTTCGGGAATGATCGGCCGCGCCCGCCTGCATCAGTTCGACCACGCCGGGCGTCAGCATTTCGGTATGGACGCCCAGGCCGCGATGGCCTTTCAAGGCGTCGCAGACGGCGTTGGGCAGGGCGCCGATGCCCATCTGCAGCGTCGCGCCGTCGTCGATCAGGCCGGCGATGATCTGGCCGATGGCCAGGTCCGCAGGCTGCGGCTGAGCCTTGGGCACGACCAGAAGCGGGGCCGAATGCTCGACGACGGCGGCGACCCGGGACACATGGACGGTGCAGTCGCCGAACACGCGCGGCATATGCGGATTGACCTCCACGATCACCGTGCGGGCCGTCTCGGACACCGGCTTGGCGTAGTCGGTGTTGGTGCCGAAGGAGAAGAAGCCGTCCTCGTCCATCGGCGACACGGTGCAGATCAGCGTGTCCACCCCGACCTCGTCGCACAGCAGGCGCGGCGATTGCTGGAAGCCGGTCGGAATGAACTGGACCGGATTGGGCCGTCCGGCCTCGCGGGCGCGCTGCTCCAGGCCGCGTTCGATGGCTGAATGGAACAGGCTCCACGGCCGGATGCGGCCCATCAGTTCGTCGCGCAGCACGGTCTGGCCGGCGATGGCGGTGCTGAGCAGATAGTAGAGGTTGACGTTCTCCACCTCGCCGCGCTCGGCCCGTTCGGCCAGGGCCTTGAGCAGGGCCGGGGGCTGGGACACGCCCAGGCCCATGGCCGCCTTGGCGCCCGAAGCGATGAGGGCGGCGGCCTGGTCGGGCGTTTTCAGCCGTTCGGCGTAGAGGGCGGCGGCGTCCATGGCGTATCTCCGTCTGGGCCTCTCTCCTGATGCTGCGGAGGCGTCCAGGGTTCACTATCCCCTGTCGCGCGCGACAGGGGGCCTAGACTTTGGTCGGATCGGCGTCCGCCGTTTCCAGGGACTGTTCGTCCTGCAACGGGGCGTGGCGGCGCTTCTGCAGTCGCTCGACCACATAGGCGACGAGCCACAGCGCCATGGCCCAGGCCGCGCCCACCGCCCATCCGGCCAGAACGTCCGAGGCCCAATGCGCCCCCAGATAGACCCGCGTGAGCCCGACCAGCACGGCCATCAGCATGCCGACCCCCAGCACGAAGGCCTTGAGCCGGCGTCGCGGAAAGGCGCGGGTCAGCATGACCGCGATCGACAGATAGAAGACGGTGGACAGCAGGGCGTGGCCCGATGGGAAGCTGGCGTTGATCGTCTCCACCGCCTGCATGGCGGCCGGCGGGCGTTCACGCTCGAAAACCGCCTTCAGCCCCTCGCTCAGCATCACGCCCCCCGCCAGCCCAAGGACCAGAAGCAGCGACGACAACCACTTCCTCTGGCTCAGCAGAAAGACGATCACGATGAGGGCGAACAGGCCCAGAACCGATATGCCGCCGAGCGAAGTGATGTCGGACGCCGCCTCCTTCAGCCACCACGGTCCCCAGGGCCGGCCGGGATCGTCCGCATAGGGCCGCATCAAGGCCAGGACGCGCCGGTCGAAGGCCTGGCCGTCCGCCTCGGTCATGTCGTCGGCGATCTCGATGAAGCTCAGCACCCCGCCCGCGACGACCAGCAGGGCGGTCAGGGCTGCGATCTCGGTGCGGGCGACAGTCAGGACACGCATGGAAAAGACGCGAAAATCGGAGAGGGTCATAGGCAGGCGAACGGTAAAGCTGGCGCTATGTTCCGATCACGCGGTCGTGATCGCCGGCGGTCCGGTCGTCGCTAGGGATGCGATGGCTTGCTGTGGGGCTTTTCCCCAGTCCCGGACCAATTGTCCGACCGATTCGCCCACAAAGCCCGCGTCAAGCCCGTTGACGGGTTATTAGGCATGTGCGCCCTATATGTGGGCACGGCGAGCGCGAAGCCCACTAGATGATGTGGTTCAGGCGCGACGGCTCAGGCGATTTTTTGTTCAGGACGCAGATGACCATGGCTGGCGGCGAGGCATTGAAGACGACGGAATTCCAAGGCGTTGCGGCGACGCCGACGCCTGAGCGCCCCCATCTGACCGTGGTCAGATCGGTCCAGGTGGACCGCTCGCGCGACGATCTGCTGACCGACTTCGGCAAGAAGACCCTGGAAGACCGCTATCTGCTGCCGGGCGAAAGCTATCAGGACATGTTCGCCCGCGTCTCGACCGCCTTCTCGGACGACGCCGAACACGCCCAGCGCCTATACGACTATATGAGCCGACTGTGGTTCATGCCCGCCACGCCCGTCCTGTCGAACGGCGGCGCCGATCGCGGCCTGCCGATCTCGTGTTTCCTGAACGCGGTGGGCGACAGCCTGGACGGCATCCAGAACGTCTGGAACGAGAACGTGGCCCTGGCCTCGAACGGCGGCGGCATCGGCACCTATTGGGGCGGCGTCCGCTCCATCGGCGAAAAGGTCAAGGGCGCGGGCAAGACCTCGGGCATCATCCCCTTCATCCGCGTGATGGACTCGCTGACGCTGGCGATTTCGCAAGGCTCGCTGCGTCGCGGCTCGGCCGCCGTCTATCTGGACATCCACCACCCGGAGATCGAGGAGTTCCTCGAAATCCGCAAACCGTCGGGCGACTTCAACCGAAAGTCCCTGAACCTGCACCACGGCGTCAACATCACCGATGAGTTCATGGAGGCGGTCAAGGTCGGCGGAACCTTCGATCTGAAGTCGCCCAAGGACGGCGCGGTCATGAAGACCGTCGACGCCCGCTCGCTGTGGACCAAGCTGCTCGACATCCGCATGCAGACTGGCGAGCCCTATATGATCTTCTCCGACACGGTGAACCGCCAGCTGGCGCCGCACCAGCGCGCCCTGGGCCTGAAGGTCAAACAGTCGAACCTGTGCGCCGAGATCATGCTGCACACCGGCCGCGACCACCTGGGCGTGGACCGGACCGCCGTCTGCTGCCTGTCGTCGGTCAACGCCGAGACCTTCCTGGAGTGGCGCGAGGAGCCCCGCTTCGTCGAGGACCTTATGCGCTTCCTGGACAACGTCCTGGAGGACTTCATCCGCCGCGCCCCGCCGGCCATGGCCGCCGCGGTCTATTCGGCCAAGCGCGAGCGTTCGGTCGGCCTCGGTTTGATGGGCTTCCATTCCTTCCTGCAGTCTCAGGGCGTGGCCTTCGAAAGCGCCATGGCCAAGTCGTGGAACATGCGGCTTTTCAAGCACCTGCGCCGCGAGGCCGACAAGGCCAGCCGCCTGCTGGCCGAGGAGAAGGGCCCCTGCCTGGACGCCGAGGAGCGCGGCGTCATGGAGCGGTTCAGCCACAAGCTGGCCATCGCCCCGACCGCCTCCATCTCGATCATCTGCGGCGGCACGTCGGCGGGCATCGAGCCGATCCCGGCCAACATCTACACCCACAAGACCCTGTCGGGCTCGTTCGCGGTCAAGAACCCCTATCTGGAGCGCCTGCTGGACGAGAAGGGCGTCAACACCGAGGCCGTCTGGAACTCGATCCTGGAGCATGAAGGCTCGGTCCAGCACATCGACGCCCTGAACGAAGACGAGAAGGGCGTGTTCAAGACCGCCTTCGAACTGGACCAGCGCTGGGTGGTCGAACTGGCCGCCGACCGCGCGCCGGAGATCTGCCAGGCCCAGTCGCTGAACCTGTTCATTCCCGGCGACGTCAACAAGTGGGACCTGCACATGCTGCACTGGTCCGCCTGGGAGCGCGGCGTGAAGTCGCTGTACTATCTGCGCTCCAAGTCGGTGCAGCGCGCCGCCTTCGCCGGCGCCGAGGACAAGGCCGAGGCCGAGATCGACCCCAATCAGCCCGACCTCTTCTCCATGCCCAAGACCGACTATGACGAGTGCCTGGCCTGCCAATAGGCTTGGCGTCGAGACCTCCGAAAGGGCCCCGCGATCGCGGGGCCCTTTTTCGTTCGGGAACCCATCGCACGGACCCGCCGTTGAAAAGCGACAAAACCGTGTCGAAAACTCCGTTGGACTCCCGCGTCTCTTGGTTGCAGGGTGTTCGCCAGCGGATCGGTGGGGAGACCGAATGCGTTCCAAGGCGATGATGATGGGGGCCTGCGGCGTCCTGGCTTCGGCCGGGATCGGCGCCGATGTCGCCCGCGCCCAGACCTGGGCCCCCAACGCCTTCGACACGCCGCCCGACAACGCCGCCGCCCGTCTGGCCGATCGGACCCATTTCCGGGTGGCGCCGGACGCCCGCTTCGGCGGCGACATCGAACTGCCCCCCGCCTTCCAGCCCCAGAATCGCTCGGGCCTGGAGGCCAGCACCCGCCGCGACGTGTGGATCGACCACGCCGCCTTCACCGACCGGGTCACGCTGGAGACGGCCGGCCGCCTGCGCCGCGCCGACGGCTCGCCCCTGCCGGTCACGCCGGCCGACCGGGCCGAACTGTCGCCCGACGCCTACGACCTGCGCTATGTCCGCGGCTTCCGGGGCGCCCACGGCCATACCGCCTCGGGCCTGGAGGTCAGCCTGACGCCCCATGCCGGCCTCGGCGTCGGCAGCGAGGGCCGCTCGGCCGAGGCGGGCGTCACGCTCAAGATCGGCGAGGGGCTGGAGCGTCTGGCCCCCAACGGCGCGGAACGGTTCGGCGAGCGGCCGCGATGGTATCTGTACGCCGCCGGCTCGGGCCGGGCCGTCGGCTACAACTTCGCCCGCACCCGCGACGGGGACTACGCCCGCTCCGGCTACACCCAGGATCGCGGCAGCTTCCTGGGCGACGCCTCCGTCGGCGTGGCCTATCGCAAGGGCGCCATGCAGACCTCCATCGGCGTCGTCTATCGCGAGATCGACGCCGGCAAGGGGCTGCGCGGCATGAACGGCGTGGACACCGACGTCAGCGAGGGTTTGTTGGCCTTCCAGCTGTCGATCCGCCCCGGCCGCTAGAAGCTTCAGCGGACCTCCGACACCGCCACGCCTTCGCGGCGAGGATCGGCCCCCGCATCCCAGCGGCCGTCGCGCCAGATCGCCCCGTGCAGGCCCGACGTCTCGGTCGCATTGGGCCGCAGCGGCATGCCGGCCGCGCCCAGGGCCTGCCGGATCTCCGGCGACATCATCTCGGTGTCCGCGCCCACCATGGCGCCCCGCACGACCAGATTGGGCAGGGCGACGGCCTCCTGCATCGACAGGTTCCACTCCAGCGTCCCCACCAGGGCCTTGGCCACATAGGCCAGGATGCTGGAGCCGCCGGGCGAGCCGACCGCTCCGACCAGTCTCCCCTCCCGGTCGAGGATCAGCACCGGCGTCATCGACGACCGGGGGCGCTTGCCAGCCGCCACCGCATTGGCCGCCGGATGGCCGTCTTCCTGCGGGGTGAAGGAGAAGTCGGTCAACTGGTTGTTCAGGAAGAAGCCGCCGGCCATCCGCCCATTGCCGAACAGGCTCTCGACCGTGGTGGTCATGCTGACGGCGTTCCCCCAGGCGTCGACGACGACGAAATGGGTCGTTCCGCCCGGCTCGGCGGTCTGGTCCGCGCCGCGCGGCGGCGAACCCGTCGGCGCCCCGGCGGGAACGGGCCCGTTCACCTGGGGCGCCAGGGCCGCGCGCCGGGCGATATAGTCGGGATCCAGCAGTCCCGCGACCGGCACGCCGACGAAGTCGTTGTCGCCGACATAGCGGTCGCGGTCCGCATACATCAGCCGCTGCAGCCGCCCGAACGCCACCCAGGCCTCGGGGCTCCGGGCGCCCTTGTCCAGGTCCGGCGTCTTCTCGGCCATGCCCAGGAACTGCAGCAGGGCCAGGCCGCTGGACGGCGGCGGCGGCACGCAGACCACATAGACCTGATAGGGTCGGCACAGGGCGTCCCGGCGCAAGGGGCGATAGGCGGCGATGTCGGCCTCGCTCAGGCCGCCCGGCCGCGGTCCCTCGCGCACGGCCGCCGCGATCTCGCGCCCGATGGACCCGCCATAGATCGCCCCCGGCCCCTCCGCCGCCAACCGCGCGACCGTCTCGGCGTAGGCGGGGTTCTTCAGCGTGTCTCCGGCCTGGTATCGCCGCCCGTCCGGCCGGGTGAAATAGGCGCTCGCCCATCGGGTCCTGGCCTGGGGGCTGTTCCCGTTGATCATGGCGGACAGACGGGGGCTGACCGTGAAGCCGTCGCGCGCCAGCCGTTCGGCGTCGCCGAACAGGTCGCGCCAGGCCAGCCTGCCGTGATCCTTCTGCGCCATGGCCAGCATGGCCACCGCCCCCGGCGCGCCGGTCGAGCGCCCGGACAGCACCGCGTCGATGAAAGGCAGGGGCTCGCCGTCCTCGTAGAACAGTTCGGGCGTCGCAGAAGCCGGTGCGGTCTCGCGCCCGTCATAGGCCGTGACCGCCCCCGTTTCGGCGTCATAGGCCATCATGAAGGCGCCGCCCCCCAGGCCCGACGATTGCGGCTCCACCAGACCCAGCACGGCCTGGATGGCCACCGCCGCATCCACCGCCGATCCCCCGCGCCGCAGCACCGCCATCCCCGCCTCGACCGCCACCGGATTGGCCGCCGCCACGAACGGGCCCCGCGCCGCCGTCCGCGTCGCCGCATCGGCGGACGCGCCTGTCTCGATCGTCGCGACCGGCCGCGCCCCGCCCGTCGGCGCCCCCGTCTGGCATCCGGCCAGGACGACGGGAACGAGCAGGGCGGCCAGCCGGCGGCGAAGAGGGCGCATGAGGATATCCGAAACGGGAAGAATGGGTCGAACGGAGGCGTCGCCTCAACGCCTAAGCTGTCCGCGGCTCCGCGCCAACCTCCCGATCCTCAGAAACTGCATTCCCCCGCTTGCGTCCGACCCATCCACCCGCTAAAGACCCGCCCTCGCCGCAAGGCAGCCGCACCCGTAGCTCAGCTGGATAGAGCATCAGACTACGAATCTGAGGGTCGGGCGTTCGAATCGCTCCGGGTGCGCCACTTCCGTTCAAAACTGAGAACTCCGCCTGAGGCGGCGTAACTTCCACCATCGCTGGACGCTAAGGCCCGCAGAAGCTCGGTTCGTGAGCCGATGATGCGCGCTTCGGTCTTGCTGATGACCTCCACTCGTTGCGTCAGGGCGCGCAGGTGATCCCGCCTGTAGCCGCTGGTCCGATCTCTCAGCTTGCGCCGGGCGGCGGTAGCGAACCGCGCCAAGGCGTCGGGCGTGATCGTCGGCGCCAACCGCTCTACTGACGCGCTGATCCGCTCAGCGTCCGCCCTGGCCTGATCGCGAGTGCCGGAAAGTTCGGCGACCCGATCTTTCAGCGAAGCGTCGTCCGGCGCCAGCAGGCCGTTCTCGATGGCTTCATAGAGCCGATTGAGCTTGGCCTCGGCCTCGGTGGCGCGTTTGCGCATCTCCGCGATGTGGCCTCGCCTCTGGTCAGCCCATTCCTCCCGACGATCCAGAAGCTGCTCCATGAGCGATGCGAGGCGGTCCGGATCGAGGAGTCGCGTTTCGAGATGGTCGATGATCGCGTCATCCAGCTTGTGCATGGGGACGGCTAGGCCAGTGCAGCCGGTCTCACCCATGCGGGCCTTGGTGGAACAGGCGTAGTAGCGATACTGGCCGCCAGCGCTCCCCTTCCCGGTTCTGAGCGTCATCGCGCCGCCGCAGACGCCACAGAAGCAGATGCCCGTCAGCAGGTTCGGCCCCGTCGAAACACGCGGCGGGGTCCACTTGGGGTTTCGCGACTTCAAGCGCGCCCGAACAGCCTCATAGTCCGCCTTCGAGACGATGGGCGGCACAGCCATAACCGCGTGCTCAGACTCCGGCTTCGGCGTCTTGGTCTTGTGGTCGCGCGTGTTGAACCGATGCTCGCCCATGTAGGTCGAGCGAGTCAGGACCTGGTGGACCGTCACGATCCCCCAGCGTCCGCCGTCTCGGGTTCGGATGTTCTGGTCGTTCAGCCGCGTTGCGATGGTTTTCAGCCCCATCGGCCCCTGCGCGCCGTCGCCGGTCAGCGCCCAGCGATAGATGTTGCGGACCGTCTCGGCCTGTAGCGGGTCGATCTCCAGCGTCTTCTTGATCTTGGCCCCGCGCTGCTCGGCGGCGACGATGCGGTAGCCGATCGGCGGCCTGGCGCCGTTCCAGAAGCCCTGACGGGCGTTCTCCTTCATGGCCCTCAGCGTGTGCTTGGCGTTCTCGCGGGACTGATACTCGTCGAAGAGCGTCATGATCTGTCGCATCATCACGCTCATGGGGTCGTCGCCCAATTCTTGGGTGATGGAGACCAGACGCACCCCGTTCTTTGCCAGCTTCCGGACGTAGAACTCGAACTGGAACTGGTCGCGGAAGAACCGCGAGAAGCTGTGCACCATGATCACATCGAATGCGGGCGGCTTGGTCAGCGCCGCTTCGATCATGGACTGGAAGGAGGGGCGCCGGTCGTCGGTGGCGGTGTTGCCCGGCTCGACATACTCCGCCGTGGCCTCCCAGCCTTTCGTCCCGCAGTAGGCTTCAAGCTGGCGGCGCTGGTCCGGGATAGAGAGGTCGTTGACGGCCTGCCTTCCGGTCGAGACGCGAAGATAGAGGGCGGCTCGGGTCTGAACGCCTGGGCTGGTGATCTTACCGCTCATATCCGGCTCCTCTCAGAGGCGCGGACCCAGAACCTCGTCGAGCACCTCGCCAAGCCACGCCTCCACCGCCAAAAGCTCGGCCGGGGTGATCGGGAGATCATCAGGCCAGGTGTCGGTGACGCGGACAGCCGATTGTACGCCAACCCGCCGGACTTGCGGAGTCCGACGCCGATGCGCCTCCGGCTCTGATGACGGTTGGACGTACATAGCCGCCAGGCTGATCGCTCTGAAACTGCGCGCATACTCGTAACCTCTCCCTCGCAAATCTCCGGCCGCCGCTTTCTTGCAAAGCGGATCGATCCATCGATCCACGCCAAGCCCTCAGCGGCGGCGGCTGACCGGGTCAACGCCTGCGGTGCCAGCCGCAGCCCGCAGGGCGCGAAGCGGGGTTGAAGCGGGCGGACGGCGCTGCTCCCCACTCCGAAATTGAGGGTCGATAAGGCCAAGCTTGTCAGACAATGCCGGCGCAAAGCCTATCCTGCCCTAGACCCTCACGAGCCTTCAGAAGCCTCTCCACCGTTCGCATCATCGACGGCTCGGCTTAGGCGTACGAGCGCCGCCGCCAGACGCGTTTCGACCACTCTTGTCTCGATGCCCAAGTGCTCGGCAATCAGCTCCAAAGGCATTTCGGCGAACCGATGGAGGACGAAGAAATCGCGGTATCGCCGGGGCAGTCGCTGCATCGCCCGAATAAGAATCTGTCGTTCCCGGGCTTCCTCAGTGGAATGCGATGGCGGACCGCTCATCGATCTGTCCCGTGGTCGATCTCTATCGCAGCCTCCACGGCGCTCAGAAGGTCGCAAATGGCCTGATCGGCAGCATCAGGTGGGAGCGGGAGGTCCGGCTTTACGCCAGAGCGCAGGGCACCGGAGCCATAAAGCGGACTGAGCACCGCTGCGAGTTCGGTAATGCCGTCAGGGACGCCCTGGAACCCCAGCATCCGGACGCAGCGGAGCGCTTTGCTGACATCGTGACGGAGCCAGACGCGGGTCCAGTCATCAGAGAAGCCGCGATGCAGGAGATAGGCTTTGAGGCCCAGTTCGATGGCGATGGCGGAATGATAAGCCGACTGGGCACCTACGCGGTCCTCATCGGTCCAAGCCATCGCGTGGAAGCCTCGGGCGTTACGGACGAAGGCGATGGCCAATCGGCGCTGGGGAGGGCGTCGCCGCCACTTCCGGTTTCCAGACGGTATCCGCTGACGCTTAGGCATGCGTGACCTCCCGCGCAGCCGCCCGGTCGCTCAGAACATGCTGAGCGGTGGAGTTTCGGAGTATTTCAGTTAGAGTTCAGCGGAATTCGCCGACTTAGTCAACGGAATTCCGCAACTAGTCGGAGGTTTTCTCTAAGAATGATAAATCCTGCTCAAATTCGCATGGCTCGCGCTGGCCTCGGCATAAGCGTTCGAGTGTTGGCAGAACGATCCAGTGTGGCTGAATCCACCATCCATCGCTTTGAAGCTGGGCGAGGTGGGATGCAGACAGGCACACTCGACCGCCTCCAGGCAGTTCTCGAAGCTGACGGTGCCGTCTTCGTGTCAGCCGATGCCATGGGTGGGCCGGGAGTTCGTTTGAGACTCGCAGAGGTGAACTAGGCCGACCACTCCAGCAACCGGCCTTCAGCACGAGAGCTAGAATCGTGTATTCCATCGAGCCAACAGGCCGTCTCCCTCAAGGGTCAACCTGTCAGGTCTGGCGGACGGCAGGACTGCCGGAGGAACCTAGGACGCAGCCTGTCGCGAAGATGGGCGGATGCGCAAGGCGAGGTGAAACGAGCTAATAGGCCGGACGGCGTGGTGCGACCGGTGGAGCAAGTAGTTTGGTCCGCAGCGTGCGATGCCTTGAAAGGGTTTGTCTGTAGGCAGATTACCCTGCTCATGCTGAAATCGCCGCATGACGAAGGTGCCCTCTCCGAAAGACGTGGATCTCGTCAGAGCGGTCAAAGCCTCCATCGACAATGGATACCGGCTGCTTGAGGAAACCGACGATCTGGAGTTCCGAAGCCCGCCAGCGACTCGCTATTTCATGGCGATGATCGCACAGGAGGAATTCGCAAAGGCCTTCCTTCTCTATTTGGTCAAAGAGCGCATCGCGCCGTTTAACGCTGGAGTTCGGCGAGCCCTGAACGACCACAGCTGCAAGCAGCTCACCGGCATGATCATGGACTACATGATCATGCACTGGGATGAGATCGAGGAACTCCAAGCCGCCATCCGATCAGACTATGAGCATGGCGACAGACTGCCGAACGAAGTCGGAAGCGCTCTCGAAATCCTCTGCTACGAGAAGATCGAAAACTGGACAGGTCGGAACTGGGTGTGGGGTGAAGCCCCAGCTTACGACCAAAACGCGCTCCGCGTGGCGGAAGTGATCCTCCCTTGATCCTCCCTCGGTTTGGTGGACACCCATGCTAGCTTTTCGGAGCTGGAGAGGAGTGTCTGATGAGTGTTCAACGCCGGAACTTTCCGGATTCTTTCAAGCGCGAGGCCGTTGACCGCGTCGCCAACGGCGGCCTGAGCGTCGGGGCGGTGGCCCGCGAGCTTGGGCTGCACGAGACGGTGCTTCGTCGATGGATGACGCAGTTCGGGGTGCAGGCGACGGGGGCGTCGCGGCGCCCCACAACGCAGGCGTCGTCCCCGTCGCCGTCGGATCTGGCGGCGGAGGTGGCCCGGTTGCGGCGAGAGAACGGTCAGCTGCGGATGGAGCGGGACATCCTAAAAAAAGCCGCGCTCATCTTCGGAGCGGCCTCCCGATGAAGTTCGGGTTCGTCGATGAGCATCGTCAGGTCTGGCCGGTTCGCGTGATGTGCGCGGTCCTGGGCTTGTCGGCCAGCGGTTACTACGCCTGGCGCGGTCGCCCCGAGAGCCAGCGGTCTGTCGCCAATCGCGAGCTGACCGAGGATATCCGGCTGATCCATGCGGAGAGCAGCGGCTGTTACGGCTCGCCGCGCGTTCACGCCACCCTGCGGCGGCATGGGCGTCGGGTCGGTCGATCCCGCGTGGAGCGGCTGATGCGCCGCGCCGGCCTGCGGGGCTTGGCGGCCTTGCCGCGTCGCGCCCGGACGACGAACAGCCGCCACGGTTATCCCATCGCGCCCAACAGGCTGGCCCGGAACTTCGAGGCGGCGGCGCCCAACCAGGTCTGGCTCGCCGACCTCACCTACATCCCGACCGGCGAAGGCTGGCTCTATCTCGCCGCCATCCTCGACCTGCACACCCGCAAGATCGTGGGCTGGTCCATGCGCCAGACCCTGCACACCGAGATCGCCCTCGACGCCCTCAACATGGCCGTCGAACGTCAGCGCCCCGCGCCCGGCCTGATCCATCATTCGGACCGGGGCATCCAATACGCAGCCGAAGCCTATCGATCAGCCCTGGCCCGATCCGGCATCACCCCGTCGATGAGCCGAAAGGGCGACTGCTGGGACAATGCCCCGATGGAGAGCTTCTTCCACACCCTCAAGACCGAACGCGTTCATCACCGCGTCTACGCCACCCGAGACCAGGCGCGGCGAGACCTGTTCGGATACATCGAGGGCTTCTACAATCCCCATCGCCTGCACTCAGCACTGGGCTATATCAGCCCCGCTGAGGCCGAGCGCAAAGCGGCTTAACCCCGTCCACTTTTACGGGGGAAGATCAGGCCCGCCGTTCGCTCATCTCGTAGGCCGACTGCAGGTGCGCCGCCGCCTCTCGATGCGCAGCGGGCGTCACCACTTTTTTCCCAGCAGATCCTTCAGCGCGACGTTGTCCAGCATCGAGTCCGCCAGCATCCGCTTCAGCTTGGCGTTCTCGTCTTCCAGCGCCTTCAGCCGCCGGGCCTCCGACACGTCCATGCCGCCATACCTGGCCTTCCACTTGTAGAAGGTCGGCGAGCTCAGCCCGTGCTTCCTGCACAGGTCCGCCACCGGAACACCGGCCTCCTGCTCGCGCAGGATCCCGATGATCTGCTCTTCTGTGAACCGTGATCGCTTCATTCTGTCCGTCCTTTCAAGGGGCGGACTCTAGCTATTCCTGGAGGAGTTTCAGGGGGTCACGTCACTGCGCCTACGCCTGATGACATGAAAGCCGACCTAGACGAGCTGAGACCTTCCGTATTCAGGTTGCCAAGCGCGGAAGGGATCAAGCGAAGGTTCGCGAGGCTCTGGAGGAAGCGCCCAAGGCTCAGGTGTTTGGCTAGGTTCGCTTGTGCCTATCAGCTCATGTGATATATAAAAACATATCAAACGTCATTTTGATATGTTTTTATATATCAAAACTTGACACTTCATCCTCCGTGTGATATGTAATACGGCATCAAAGGATTTGTTTGATGCGGGATAATATATCGAAGTTGTATAGCCTTGAACAAATAGCCAGCGCGCTCAAAGAGGCTCGCCACACCAAAGGATGGAGTCAGCGTGAGCTGAGTGCTCGTTCGCGCATTGCCCAACCGCAGATTTCGCGGTTTGAAAATGGCGATGTCGACATGCAGCTGTCGAGCCTGATCGAGTTGGCCAGGACGCTCGATCTCGATCTCCAGCTTGTCCCCCGCTCAGCCGTTCAAGCGGTCGCTGCGGTCGTGAAGGAGCGCGAGGGGGAGGCCGAAGAGGCGGCGCTACGCAAAACGCTCAAACGCCTTATCCAGGTGGTCAGCACCTTTGAGCAGACGCACCCTCATCTGACGAGCATTTTGCACCTCAAGGATGCGGCGCTCGAAGTCGAGGAAATGGCTTATATCCTCGTCCCGAAAGCGGCCAATCAGGTGATCGGCGGCGTTGCTCAACGTCTCGAAGATTTAGCAACGACCAAAAAAAGGTCGCCTGCCCGGTTCTCCCGCGACATCAAGGCCGCAACCCACGAGCTGCGCACCCTGCGCAACATCGCCGTGCACGGCCAAGGCCTCAAGCAGATGCCAGCCTATAGCCTCGATGAGGAGGACTAGATGGCCGCTGACGTTCTTGAAGTTCTCCTTGGTGGCAGACCGATTGGCGCACTCACCGCACTCAACGGGGACCGTTCGGTGTTCTCGTTCGCGGATGAGTATGCCGATGACGCCGCGCGGCCGACGCTCAGCCTCTCGTTCAAAGATGCGCATGGCGGCCTGATCCGCGACTTCAACCACCAGCAAACCCGGCTGCTGCCGTTCTTCTCGAACCTGCTGCCGGAAGGATCGCTACGCGACTATTTGGCGAAGCGCGCCAATGTAAAGGTCGTGCGGGAATATCCACTGCTCGAAGTGCTTGGGCCGGATCTACCCGGCGCGGTCACTGTCCGCCCGGCTGGGGCGGGGACGGTTGACGATGAGGAGCTGCCGGAAGCTGTCGAGGCGAAGCCGGGGAAAGGCCCGCTTCGCTTTTCGCTGGCGGGCGTGCAGCTCAAGTTCTCAGCAGTCGAAAAGGCGCGGGGCGGGTTGACCATCCCGACGAGTGGTGCGGGCGGTGACTGGATCATCAAGCTGCCTTCGACGCGCTTTGCCGGCGTATCCGAGAACGAGTTCTCGATGATGAAATTGGCAAGCGGGATGGGCATGGATGTGCCGGAAGTCCGCCTCATGCCGCTGGATGAAATCGAAGGCTTGCCCGACGGGATCGGCAAGATCGAGGAGGGTGCCTTCGCTATCCGTCGTTTCGACCGCACGGGTGATGGCGGTCTGGTTCATATCGAGGACTTCGCCCAGGTCTTCGGCATCTATCCCGAAGACAAGTATGGAAAGGGCAGCTACCGCTCGATCGCACGGGTGCTCTGGATCGAAACGGGCGAGGCGGGCATCCGCGAGTTCATCACGCGGCTCATATTCAACACCCTCATCGGCAATGCCGATATGCACCTCAAAAACTGGTCGCTCATCTACCCGGATGGCCGGACGCCGCAACTCGCTCCAGCCTACGATTTCCTGTCGACGACGGTCTACATTCCCGACGACAGCATGGCGCTACGGTTTGGCCGCTCCAAGCTCATGACCGATCTGAGCATCGACGAAATCACCTACATGGCCGCCAAGGCGGGGCTCCCGGAAACCTTGGCGCGGACGGCGGCGCTCGAAGCCGTCGAACGCTTCCGGGATGTTTGGCCGCGAGAGCGGGCAAACCTTCCCGTCTCGAAGGATGTAGCGGCAGAGATTGAACGGCTGCTGGCGGCGGTGCCGATCGCCAGCGGTCGATAAGCGGGCGCTGGGGGCGACATGCTGAAATGGCTGTTCGGAGCCAAAGAGGGTTCAGCTGAGACGGCCACGCGCGCCTCAGCCGGTCGCCGCATTCGGCGACAAACTCTGGACGACAGCCTCGGCAGCATTGTCCATATCCCTGAGCTGAAGTTCATCGGTCACTGTGTCCGGTCACCGAATGGGTGCTACGCGCTCCTCTGGCGGGACGGCAACGACGAAGGGACAAGGGGCGGGGCCAGAGAATCGGGCTTGGGCCGCTACTATCTCATTGATGGCGATGTCGTCGTGGCTGAGGGTCAGGTCGAGCGGCCTAACAGTGGCCATGTTGCGGACAACGGCACTTTCACCCTCAACGACTGGCAGTTCACCTCCGCGCTCTGTGGGAGGTTCCTCGCCTTCCGCGCGGACGGTAGCCCGATCATCGCCCGTGATTTCGCGGCGAACATCTATGAGAGCGGCTTGTCACCAGACGGGCGTTTGGCCACCTGCCAAGCGTGCAATGCGCCAAACTCTGTCAATCGGCGTCTAAAAGGGACCCCCTATCGGCGTGCAATAGGGACCCCCTTTTGAGGTTCGGGATGGACGTCACGAGCGCACCGCTTGCGAGGGTTGGGGCGTAGGGAGGGCGTAGCCCGACCGGAGGCTCAACCCTCGCCTGGCGTTCTTCGTGGAGGGTTAGCTGCGGTGTTTGAAGCGCCAGCTGTCGTTGCCGGTCTCGACGATGTCGCAGTGGTGGGTGATGCGGTCGAGCAGGGCCGTGGTCATCTTGGGATCGCCGAACACGGTCGGCCATTCGCCGAAGGCGAGGTTGGTCGTGACGATCACCGAGGTCCGCTCGTAGAGCTTGCTGATCAGGTGGAACAGCAGCTGGCCGCCCGAGCGGGCGAACGGCAGGTAGCCAAGCTCGTCGAGGACCACGACGTCGAGGCGGCAGAGGTGAGCAGCCAGCGCACCGGCCTTGCCCAGGCGGGTCTCCTCCTCGAGGCGGTTCACCAGGTCGACGGTGTTGAAGTACCGGCCACGCGCCCCGGCCCGCACGACGTTGGCGATGATGGCGGTGGCCAGGTGGGTCTTGCCCGTGCCGGTCCCGCCGACCAGCACGATGTTGCGCCGGTTCGCCAGGAAGGCGCCGCTGTGAAGCGAGCGCACCAGCCCCTCGTTGATCGGCGTGTCGTCGAACACGAAGGCGTCGAGGTCCTTCACGGCGGGCAGCCTGGCCGCCGCCATCCGGTAACGGATGGAAGCCGCATGCCGGTGGGTCGTCTCGGCGCGCAGCAGGTCGGCGAGGATCTCCATGGTCGTGCGCTTGCGCTGCAGGCCCGTGGTGACCGCCTCGTCGAAGGCTCCGGCCATGCCCTTGAGGCCCAGGCCGGTCAGGGCCGCCATCATCTCATGCCGCTGCATGCATGCCTCGCAAGCTGTCGTAGCGGTCGCAGTCCGCCAGAGGCGGATGCCGCAGCGCCAGGTCATCGGGCGTGACGATGCTCAGCGGCCGGGGCGGTTCGCGCCGGCGCGCCAGGATGTTGAGGATGACGTCGTCGCTGACGGTCCCGGCGGCGAGCGCCTCGCGCGCCGCGGCCTCGACCGGCTCCAGGCCGTCTTCCAGCACCGCCGCCAGAACCCGCACGAACCGGCGATCGGCTTCGTCGCCCGCACCCAGCTTGCGCCTCAGGCGGGCCAGCCCCGGCGGCAACTCCCAGTCCTGGAACGGCGCGCCATTGCGCAGGGCTCCGGGCTTGGTCGCCAGCACCGGGAGGTAGTGCCAGGGATCGTAGAGGGTCCGGTCACGACCGAAGAACCGGCGATGGTCGGCGACGACCTCACCCTCGCAGCGCACGACGATCCGGTCGGCATAGGCGCGGACCTGCACCGTACGGCGCCCGGCCTTCGCCATCACCGAGTAGCGGTTACGGTCGAAGCTGATCAGGCAGGTCCCCGTCACCGCGTGCTCGCTCTCGTGGAAGCCGTCGAACGGGCCCAGCATCGGCTGCAGCGCCGGCCGCTCGGCGGCCAGGGCCTGAGCAACCGTCAGCTCTTTCTGCTCGGGGTGCTGACGCAGCTCGCCCCAGCGCCGGCACTCCGCCTCCAGCCAGCCGTTCAGCTCCTCCAGGCTGGTGAAGCGCAGGCGCGGCTGGAAGAACCGTCCCCGGGCCGTCTGGACCTGGTGTTCGACCTGGCCCTTCTCCCAGCCCGCCGCCGGGGAGCAGGCCGTCGGCTCCACCATGTAGTGGCTCGCCATGACCAGGAAGCGCCGGTTGAACACCCGGTCCTTGCCCGTGAACACCGTCGTCACCGCCGTCTTCATGTTGTCGTAGATCCCGCGCGTCGGCACGCCGCCGAAGAAGGCGAACGCCCGCGCATGCGCGTCGAACAGCATCTCCTGGGTCTCGCGCGGATAGGCCCGAACATAGATCGCCCGCGAGGCGCACAGCCGCATGTGCGCCACCTTCACCCGCATCGGCTTGCCCGCGATCTCCACGTCCTCGTGGCTCCAGTCGAACTGGTAGGCCTCGCCCGGCCGGAACATCAGCGGGATGAACGATGGCGCGTCCGCCACGCCCCGGCGTCGCTTCAGCCGCCACCCCGCCGCGTAGCGCCGGACCGCGTCGTACGACCCGTCGAACCCCTCGCGCACCAGCAGGTCATGAACCCGCGTCATCCGCAGCTTCTCGCGCCGCGGCCGCGCCTCGTCCTCTTCCAGCAGCTCATCGAGCCTGGCCTGGAACGGCGCCAGCCTCGGCAACGGCTGCACCGCCCGCCGATAGGCGAACTCCGCATCCGGCTCCCGGATCGCCTTGCGCACCACCTTGCGCGACAATCGAAGGTCACGCGCGATCGCCTTGATCGCCTTCCCGGACGCAAACTCGCGCCGAATCCTCAACACCGTCTCCAACACCAACATCCCGAACTCGCCGCCTGACATCCGCCAAGCCGCCACCGTTAGACCTCAGGAATGAGGGGTCCTTATTCGACGCCGATCACACCGCTAACGGGGTCCCTTTTCCACGCCGATCCACAGCCAAACTCTGAGGATAGTTCGCGGCTGGTCATCTTCGACCTCGAAGCCGGGGTTGAGACAGGGAGCTGCGTGCCGGAATCGGGTTGGGCGGCCAGCTACGAGTTTCCGACGGATCGGCCCGTTGTGCGGCTGGTCTATCTCAAGGGTGAAGGCTTCGATTACGGCCTCGACGGCACGTTCCTGGAGCGAGAAAAATGGGTCGAGGCGTCCCTTGCCAAGGGTGACGTGTATCTCGTCCATCGCGTGCTGCGCGCTGCCGGCGACGTGCCGCCGCCGGATTTGGCGAACCGATGCGTGCTGAGCCTCGACAGTTTCCTTGTCAACGCAGGTGATCCCGACCCGCGCACGCGGGCCTTGGCATTAAAACTCAAAGGTTCCTGCCTTGAGGTCTTGGGCGACTATCCCGGTGCGCTGCGGAGCTACGATTTAGCTCTGGCGCTCGATCCGAAAATCGGTGTGAAGCGTCGCGCCGACCGGATGCGAAAGGAGCTCTAATCTCCCCAACGTCCGCTTTGCGCAAGGGTCCAGTTGCACCGCTTTTAACTCCCAGCGGACTTTCGGAAGGTCTGCTGTCGGGCATCAGTTCTAAGAGCATCCGATCCGTACATTTCACCTTGTATGGATATGGAACAAATGTTGAACGGGCGGTAAGCTTCTCGCATGAGCGTTGTACTTGCAGCTATCGTCACTGGAGCCCTGACATGGGCAGGCGAGCGGATCGTCGACAAGAGCCTCTCAGGGCTCAAAACCAAGCTTCGCGACTCGGCTGCAAAGGACGAACTGACCCAGATCGCGATCGCGGGCATCGAAGCCGGCATCGCAGTCACGCCCAGTATCGGTGAAGACCTTCGGTCTGAGACCTTCATTCACGGCGTTGTGGGGCCGATTGTCATCGATCGTCTCGGCGACCCGTCGATCGCTACGCCTTCTGCTCAGCTAGCGCAGCAATACATAGAGCGATTTGTTGCGCCCTGGGCGAAGGACGGCAGTCGCGACAATGCACTGACCCGCATCTTCCAGACGGATCGTGCGTCGGTCGAACGGTCGATGGAAGCCGTTGTCGACGCCATCAGAACCGGTCTGTTCGCTTCGGATCACTGGAAGGATGAAGGCAGAGATCGCACCATCGCCGAAACCTATCGAAAGGTTTCGGAACTTCACGACGTTCAGAGCCGGCGTGCCCATCCGAGCTCGGTCGACGTTGAAACCGCCAAGTCGGATTCGAAGGCTGCATCACAGGACCTTTTGGAGTGGCAGCGGACAATCGGTGGTCTCTTTATGGAACGCGCAGAGCTTGACCTGCTGGCCAATCGCATCCGAACTGAGCCGCGCGGTCGGACCTTGCTCGTCGGCGAGGCGGGCGCTGGGAAATCCGCCCTCCTCTCGGAACTGACCGAACGACTGCAAGCACAGGGCATGACGGTGTTCGCCGTCAAGGCGGACATGCTGCCCTCCGGCATCGCATCGATCGCCGATCTGTCAAATGCCCTGGGCCTGAAAGGCAACCTCGACGATGAGCTGAACCTGCTCGCTGCGTCCGCACCTGTGGTCTTTATCGTCGACCAGATGGACGCCGTGAGCGACGTGATGGACCGGACGTCACAGCGAATGAAGCTTCTGCTGCGCGTCGCCAACGGCTTCACGCGCGACAGGCGGTTCTTGGATGGCCCCCCCGTCCACGTCATTGTCTCGTCCAGGCCCTTCGAAGCGGCCCATGATGGCCGGTTTCAAAGCCTGGGCGCCGAGACGATCAAGCTTGGCCTTCCATCGAGTGAGAGCGTCAACGGTCTTCTCAAGGAGCTGGGGATCGACGCCGCCTTGGTAACGGAGGGTTTGAAGGAAACGCTGCGACGTCCGTTCGCTCTTCGCTTGTTTGTCGAACTCGTCGGGCGAGGGGTCGATGTGACGAAGGTCACGGCTTCGGAGTTGCTCAACGCGTGGCTGATCTCGGCGGATTTGGGGGATGAGCAGCGTAGGCCGACGGTCATGAAGCTTCTCGAACAACTCGCCGCCGACATGACGGAAACGGAGACCCTTTGGCGGCCCTCGGACACCTTTGATCTCACCTCATTCGCGGACGTGAAGATCGCTCAGGCCGCAGGCATCGTCATCCGGCAAGACGCCAAGCTTGGCTTCAGCCATCAGTCTTGGCTCGATGACTTCCAGGCAAAGGCCTTTTCGACGGGCGCGTCGGTCGCGACTTTCGCGTGGGAGAGACAGGACGGGCTTTTTGCCCGAGCCACCATCTTGAGAGCCCTGGAGCGCCTGCGACGACACGACGTCCATGCCTATGAGGCTGGCCTTGATCTTATGCTCGGCGAACCTCAGACGAGGAGACACCTCAAACACCTCGTTATTGATCTGATTTCGAGCCAAGACTCTCCGACCTTCCGCGAGCTGGCGTGGATTCAAAGAACCTTTCAGACCGACATGCCGCTCGCTCGTCGTGCCGTCGGGAAAGTGGCTGAACGGTGGGGGGGGTGGCGAGCGGCGATGCAAGGCTTGCTTCCCGCAATTCTCGCCAATCCAGAGCTCCGCTGGGCCTCCATCCGCTTCGTTCAAGCCGAGGCCAAAGTGGACGCCGATGGAGCGATCGAATTACTCAGCAGCCATTGGGCAACGTCAGAGCGCGATCTGGAACTGTTCGAAGCGTTCTGGCGCGCTAAACTCTGGAGCCCTTGGATCGCAAGGCGGTTCGGCGAAATCCTTGAACGTCATGACATCCAGGACTTTGCCGTCACGCACTACGTCAACGATCTGACAGAAGCCGGCCGGTTCGATGAAGCGGTGCAACTCGTCACGCTTTACCTGACGGCAAAACCCGTGGAGCGGCGGCAGAGACGACGGCTTCATGATCTCGACAAACTAGTCCAGGCGGCCCCCCAGAAACTGGCGGTGGCTTTGACGCCCTGGTTCATTTCCCTCGTGACCCCGGCGGAGGAAGCACCAGAAGACCGAACGGCGTTCTACAGCGCACACGCGTTGCCGTTCGATTGGGACAGGAACGAAGAGGGGGACAACGTCTTCACTGCACTAAGGCATGCGCTCGCGCTGTCGGCCAAAGCCGATCCTGGAGATACGCTGTCGCTGGTCCATAGCCTCGCCGCCTTACCCGTTGCCGAGACTCAAGCGCTTGCTGCGGAGACGCTGACCGAGAACCCGGAGGCCTTTGCGCAAGCTGGCTTGCAGTTTCTTCTCGATGACGCACGCCGGCTAGCGGTCGGAGAGGGCTACTTCGAAGATGAGACTGGTTGCGGCCGCCATGTTCACGGCTGGGCCTCCAAGCAGTTGATCAGCGCCATCTCCCCATACCTGGGTCCTGAGGAGCTCTCTCAACTTAAGGAGCTCATCGCGACTTGGGACCAGTATGCAGGAATCTCTGACGACTGGAGTGTGGCGGACAGAATGCATCGCCGCCGATGGACGGAAGATGCGCGGTTGGCGCTGCTTGAGCGCCTCCCCGAGAATCTCTTCACGGCCCGTGAGATGCGCCGAATTCGCGAATGGCGCGCTGGCCAGCCCGTCCTCAGACCTGGCCGTAGCATGGCCAGTTTCGTTGGTGCGCCGATGTCGACAGAACAGATGTCAAAGGCGACCGACAACGATCTGATGCGCCTTCTCGATGAATGCCATGACGGCACGGAGTGGGGAGATCGGAGAAATGGTCGCCGTAGGCACATTTCCAAGAGTGGCGGTGCAATCCAGGTCGGCCGAACCTTCGCCGCCTTGAGCAAGCAACAGCCGGAACGCGTCATAAGGCTCATAAGGACACGCCTTTCGGCCGAAAGACACCAACAGGCGGCTGGCAGTGCCGTTGGTGAAATGGCTGAGAACGTCGACGTGCCCGCCTCCGAGATCATCGATCTGATCCGCTTCCTGGATGCAAATGGGTTCGTCAGCGAGGACTGGCGCCGTGATGCCGCCTGGGCCTTTCAAAAGCTGGCGCGTCGTATGGGCGGGCTCGAAGGGAACGATCTCCAACTCATTGAAGGCTGGATCATCGACGACATCGACGTCGCTGCATCCAGAACGGCTCGCCGCCTTGAACTGGATGCCTTGAACAAGGAGCGCAACCACAAGCCTGATAAGGTCAGGGCGGCCTCGGCGGTCATTTTTGGAAATGGATTAGGCCGTGGCTTCGGTGTTTTGCCGCAGGGGAACTATGCACACCTGAGCGCGATCGCTGCCGGACTTCTTTGCCAAGACCCGGTCAACTGCGAGGCCTGGTTGGAGGTTCTAGAACGACACTCAGAACGAGCCGAGGACCCGCATATCTGGGAGACCGTGCTTGCCTACCATGGCAGCTACCTCTTCTGGGCTGACCGGGAACGTGTCGGTGCGCTGTTCAAGGCGCTCTGGGCAAAATTCCCGGACGCATTCTCCGTAACTGTGGGTGGTCAGCTTTGGAGCTATCGCGAGATGATTCCGGCCGAGGTCCAGACCGGCATGCTCGACCACTGGGCCGATACGGAAAACCAGATCGGGACGCAGGCGGCCGGCGAGTTCGGCATCGCTTCTCTACTGGTCGACGGCTCGGATTCGGTTCTGGCCAGCCTCGCTGAGGGGATCATGAATGCCGGACCGAGCGCCGGTCGCCTGGGAGGCCTGTTCGCCGCCGCATCGGCTTGGCGGCAGAACGCTGGCAGGCTGCGCGACAGCTCCCATGCCATTCTGATGCGGTTTGCTGGCACCGCGTTTGGCGATGAAGCGGAGGCCATCTCGACCGCCTTGGACGGAAGTCGAGTTCTACTGCCTGACCCAGAGACCGAGGCCATGCTAGGCGAAGCGTTGCAGAATGAAGCCTTGCTTGCCGCTGCGCTGAGCAATCGGTTCGCCGATGCGCTCCAAGTCCTTCTTCTGCATCCCGGTTTCGAGGAAATCGTGCTGACCATCTCGGAAAAGTGCGTTGACCGGTTGGTCGCCGAAGACACCGCGAGAAGAGGGCTCGACAGCGACTTCGTATCCATCGCCATCGCTCTTCAGCGCTCCCAAGGGGAACAAAGGGTCCGCGCCATGGACCTATACGAGCGCCTCCTCGACGCAGGCGCCCATGGTGCCGATCAAGCCGCTGCCGCATCCATTCGTCACTAGCAATCGATGAGCGGTGATCCCTATTCGCTTGCTAGCTTAACTTCCCGCTTCGATGTCGCTTTTGCAGAACGGTTTAGATGTCCGCGTTTGGCGCGTTTAAGACTTCAGATAGCTAGGGCGACGCAAGCAAAAATAGTTCTCAGTTTCGTCCACGGCGGCGCGCCACTTTCCCTGAAGATTTAAGTTTTCTGTTCGCCGGGCGCGTCGTCAGCGCGGGGCGGGTTTCAGCGCGAGCGGCAGGCCAGCGACGATGAGGACGGCTTCGTCGGCCTGGGCGGCGAGGCGTTGGTGGAGGCGGCCGGCGTGGTCGCGGAAGGCGCGGGCCAGGGCGTTGTCGGGCACGACGCCCCAGCCGACCTCGTTGGACACCAGGAAAAGCGGGGCGGGGCAGGCGGCGACGGCGGCGCACAGCTGGTCGGTCTCCTGGTCGATGTCCTTTCCGCCGGCCATCAGATTGCTGAGCCACAGGGTCAGACAGTCGACCACCGCCACCTGGTCGGGCGCCAGGGCGTCGATCGCCGCGATCAGGTCGTGCGGCGCCTCGCGCGTGGACCAGGCGGAGCTGCGCTCGGCCTGGTGACGGCTGATCCGCGCGCGCATCTCGTCGTCGAAGGCCTCGGCCGTGGCGATCATGATCCGCCGTCCGCCCGTTTCGGCCGCCAGGGCCTCGGCCCGCGTCAGGGCGTAGGTCGTCTTGCCGGATCGCGCCCCGCCCAGAACCAGCGTCGCCATTCCAATCACTCCGTTGCCTGAAGCGTCGCGATGGCTTATGGCCCGCAGCGCGACAGGTTCCCCAGCGATGGGGATGAAAAGGGAACTCAGGTGTGAAACCTGGGCTGCCCACGCAACTGTAAGCGGCGAGCCCGCGCACCAATAGCCACTGGGTCCGAAAGGCGAAAGCCGGAGGATCTGGGAAGGCGGTGCGCACCGGCGTAGACCCGCGAGCCAGGAGACCTGCCCGTCGCGGTCGTCCTTCGCGCGGACGTGGTGTGCCGGGCGGAACGGGGAATATCCCGAATGACGACGTCTGTTGGGCCGCGTTCGCGCGCGGTCGCGACGGGGCGCGTCCATGTCCCGTCGCGGCGTCGTGCGGCCGGCTCGTTGTCGAGCAAGGGATAGGACCCGCATGAGACCCGAACTATATCTGAGCGCCGCCGCGGCCGCGCTGCTGCTGAGCGCCAACGGCGCGCTTGCCGAAACGCCCGAGCCGGCCTCGAAGGACCAGACCGACCCGGCCCTGTTGGGCGACGTGGTCGTCACCGCCAACCGTTCTGCGCAAGCCGCCGATCGCGTCGGCCAGTCGGTCACGGTGCTGACCACCGCCGACATCCAGGACAGCCAGGCGGTCGCGGTCGCCGACCTGCTGGTCCGCACGCCGGGCGTCACCCTGTCGCGCAACGGCGGCGTGGGCGCTGCGACCTCGCTGCGCATTCGCGGCGCCGAGACCGACCAGACGGTGGTCGTCATCGACGGCGTCAAGCTGAACGACCCGTCCTCGACCGGCGGCGGCTACAACGCCGGCAACCTTCTGGTCGGCGACATCGCCCGGATCGAGGTGCTGCGCGGGGCCCAGTCAACCCTGTGGGGCAGCCAGGCCATCGGCGGCGTGGTCGACATCCAGACGGCCCGGCCCAGGCGTCCGCTGGAAGCCTCGCTGGACGCCGAGGCCGGAGAGCGCGGCACGCGATATCTGCGCGGCGGCGTCGGCGGGGCGGGCGAACGCGCGGTCTGGCGCCTGGCGGCGTCGCATTTCACCACCGACGGCTTCTCGACCTTCGCGCGCGGGACCGAGGACGACGGCTATGAGAACACCGGCCTCAGCGGCAGCCTGAACCTGAAGCTGGCCCAGGACGTGTCGCTGGACCTGCGTTCGGTCTATTCGGACGGCCGGGTGGATATCGACGGCTTTCCGGCGCCTAGCTATGCGTTCGGCGACACGCGCGAATACGCCGAGACCAAGGATCTGGTCGCCTATGCGGGCCTGAACTTCGGCCTGCTGGACAACCGCCTGTCGAACCGGATCGGCTACGCCTACACCCGGACCGACCGCCAGAACTCCAACCCGGACCAGGCGGTCACGACCCTGACCTTCGACGCCCAGGGGAAGAACGAGCGCTATGAATACCAGGGCGTGTTCGACATCCGCCAGGGCTGGGTCGCCACCTTCGGCGCCGAGCACGAGGACAGCGAATTCCGTTCGGCCTCGCCCTCGGCCTTCGCACCCGATCCCACGCCGGCGCGGGCCTCGGTCGGCATCGACGGCGCCTATCTGCAGGTCCAGGGCGAGGTGATCGACGGCCTGACCCTGACCGGCGGCGTGCGTCGCGACGAGCACGATACGTTCGGCGGCAAGACCCTGGGCCAGGCCGCCGTCGCCTGGTCGCTGAACCAGGGCGCGACCGTCCTGCGCGCCAGCTTCGGCCAGGGCTTCAAGGCCCCCAGCCTGTATCAGCTCTACAGCGAATACGGGAACACCGGCCTGGCGGCGGAAGAGGCTGACGCCTGGGACGCCGGCGTCGAACAGCATCTGTTCGATGGCCGTCTGATCGTTTCGGCGACCTATTTCGACCGGGATACGACCAACCAGATCGACTATGTGTCCTGCGCCGCCTCGGCGACGCCGGCGGCTCAGCCGCTGTGCTTCGTCGACAGCGTGCGTCGGTTCGGCTATTACGACAACACCGCCAAGACCCAGGCCAAGGGCGTCGAACTGGCGGCGGCGGCGTCGCTGGGGCCGGTCGAGGTTCAGGCCAACTACACCTATACGGACGCGACCAACGAGACGCCGGGCGCCAACTTCGGCCGGCGGCTGGCGCGCCGCCCGGAGGAGGCCGCCAATCTGTCGGCGACCTATGTCTGGCCGTTCCGCCTGTCGACCACGGTGGCGGTGCAGTATGCGGGCGAAAGCTTCGACAATGCGTCGAACAGCACCCGGCTGGAGCCTTACACCCTGGTCGATCTGCGCGCCTCCTATCCGATCAACGCGACGCTGGAGGTCTATGGCCGCGTCGAGAACGTCGGCGACGAACACTATGAGACGACGCGCAACTACGGGGTCGCCGGTCGCGGCGCCTTCGTGGGCGTGCGGGCGCGCTTCTAGGGCTGAAATGACCGGCGCCGTTCCGCATGGCGGGCGACTGGGGCAGGCGCAGGCGGATCATCCGCTTGCGCCCCGGCCCTGGCTCGACCTGTCGACGGGGATCAATCCCCACGGATGGCGCCGAGGGCGCGCGCCCTTTTCGGCCTTGGGGCGCCTGCCCGACCCGGCCGACGTCGCCGCGCTGGAGGCCGTGGCCGCCCGGGCCTTCGGCGTCCCGCCCGCGCGGGTGGCGGCGACGGCGGGGGCGGAGGCGGCGCTGCGCCTCCTGCCTTCGGTGATCGGGGCGCGGCGGGCGGCGGTCGCCTCGCCTGCCTATGGCAGCCATGCCGACGCCTGGACCCTGGCCGGCGCGACGGTCCAGGCGGTGGCGCGCGCCGACCTGTTCCGCAGCGACGCCGAGGTTCTGGTGGTGGTCAATCCCAACAATCCGGACGGGGCGGCGACGCCGGGCGCCGAACTGGTCGCGGCGGCCGAGGGGCGCTGGCTGATCGTCGACGAGTCCTTCGTGGAGACGCGGCCGGAGATCAGCGCGGCCGCCCTGGCCGGCGATCGCACGGTCGTCCTGCGCTCGTTCGGAAAATTTTACGGCCTGGCGGGCGTGCGGCTGGGCTTCGTCGTCTGCGCGCCCGCGCTGGCGGTCGATATCCGGCGCCGCATCGGCGACTGGCCGGTCGGGGCCGACGCCATCGCCCTGGGGCGCGCCGCCTATGCGGACGGGGGATGGGCGGCGCGAATGCGGATGCGGCTGGCGCGCGAGGCGGCGCGGCTGGATCGGCTTCTTGCCGCGCACGGGTTCGAGATCGCGGGCGGCGCGGACCTGTTCCGGCTGACCCGGTGCGCGGACGCGATGGCGCGCGCGCGGCGGCTGGCGGGGCAGGGGGTTCTGGTGCGAACCTTCGATCACGACCCGACCCTGATCCGCTTCGGCCTGCCGGGGGCCAAGGACTGGCGGCGACTTGAAACCGCCCTGGAGATGTCGCGATGACCGACGAGACCAAGACCGACGCCGAACACGCCGAGGCGATGAAGGCGCTTCAGGCCGAACGGCGCGAGCTGATGCGCTCCAAGACCGAGGAGCGGGGCCTGCTGATCGTCAACACCGGCGACGGCAAGGGCAAGTCCACGGCCGGCTTCGGCATGGTCGCGCGCGCCCTGGGCTGGGGCCAGCGGGTCGGGGTGGTGCAATATATCAAGGGCAAGTGGATCACCGGAGAGCGGCAGTTCTTCCGCAACTTCCCCGACCAAGTCCGTTACGAGGTCATGGGCGAGGGCTTCACCTGGGACACCCAGGACCGGGCGCGCGACATCGCGGCGGCCGAGGCGGCCTGGGCGATTTCGCTGGAGATGATCGCCGATCCGACGCTGGACCTGGTGCTGCTGGACGAGCTGAACATCGCCCTGCGTTACGACTATCTGGACGTCCATGCGGTGGTGGCGGGGCTGACGGCGCGGCCGCAGGGCAAGCACGTCTGCGTCACCGGCCGCAACGCCAGGCCGGAGCTGCTGGCCGCCGCCGATCTGGTCACGGAGATGACCCTGGTCAAACATCCCTTCGACCAGGGGGTGAAGGCCCAGCGGGGGATCGACTTCTGATGACCATCGACCGGCGAGGGCTGTTGGTTGCAGGGCTGGCGATGACCGCCGGATGCACGCCTGCGCCGGTCGCGCGGCCGCCGTCCACAGCGAATACGGAGGGGCGGCCACGTCGCGTGGTGTCGCTGAACCCTTGTCTGGATGTCATCCTGGTGCAGGTCGCCGACCGCGACCAGATCGCCGCCCTCAGCCACTATGCGCGCGAGGACTACGGCTCGACCATCGCGCCCCTGGCCCGGACCCTGCCCTTCACTTACGAGACGGCCGAGGAGGTGATCGCCCTTCGCCCCGATCTGGTGCTGACCGGGCGGCATTCGTCGCTGGCCACCCGCAACGCCCTGGATCGGCTGAAGATTCCCGCCGCCCTGTTCGGCGTGCCCGACACCGTCGCCGAAAGCCTGGCCCAGGTGCGCGAGATGGCCGCCGCCGTCGGGCATCCCGAGCGCGGAGAGACCCTGGTCGGCCGCATCGAGGCGGCCCTGGCCGCCGCCGCCCCGCCGCCCGGAACCCCGCCCCTGTCGGCCCTGGTCTTCATGCCCGGCGGCTTCGCCTCCGGCCCCGGCACCCTGATGGACGAGATGATGCGCCGCGCGGGCCTGATCAACGCCGCCGGCCGCTATGGCCTGCGCCGCACCATGAACGTGCCGCTGGAACAGGTCATCGCCGATCCGCCCGATGTCCTCCTGTCCGGCGAACCCTATCCCGGCGCGCCCAGCTGGGCCGAACGGGTGATGGAGCATCCGGCCTTGTCGCATCTGGCGGGCGGAATGAACCGGGCGACCTTCCCCGAGCGGCTGCTGTTCTGCGGCGGCCCGGTCCTGATCCAGACGGCGGCGGCCCTGGCCCGGGCGCGCGACGACGCATTGGCGAGCCGAAGATGAAACCTGTCAGCCGACCCCTTCTCTATGCGGGTCTTGTCGTCCTGCTGCTGATCCTGTCGGGGGTCAGCCTGATCGCCGGCAAGGTCTGGGTCCCCTGGACCGCCTGGATATCCCCGGACATCGACCCGCGCTGGGCCATCGTCTTCGAATTGCGCCTGCCGCGCACCATTCTGGGCGTCGCGGTCGGCGCGGCCCTGGGCCTGTCGGGCGCGGTGCTGCAGGGCTATACGCGCAACCCCCTGGCCGATCCCGGCGTGCTGGGCGTGTCGGCGATGGCGGCCCTGGGGGCGGTGCTGACCCTCTATTACGGGGTGACGGCCGTGGCGCCGTGGGCCCTGCCGGTCGCGGCGATCAGCGGCGCCCTGATCGGGGTGGGGGTGTTGATGGCCCTGTCCGGTTCGGCCTCCAGCCTGGTCACTTTCATCCTGGCCGGGGCGATCCTGAACATCCTGTCCAGCGCGGGCGTGTCCTTGGCCCTGTCGCTGGCGCCCAATCCCTGGGCGGTGAACGAGATCGTGGACTGGCTGATGGGATCGCTGGCCGACCGCAGCTTCGAGGAGGTCAGGACGGCCCTGCCCTTCATCGTCGTCGGCTGCGGCCTGTTGCTGACCCTGGGCCGGGCGCTGGACGCCCTGACCCTGGGCGAGACGGGCGCGCGGTCGCTGGGCGTCTCCATGCCGCTGACCCGCTGGACCCTGGCCCTGGGCGTCGGGCTGGCGGCGGGGGCCAGCGTGGCGGTGACGGGCGTCATCGGCTTCGTCGGCCTGGTCACGCCGCACCTGCTGCGGCCGCTGGTCGGGGCGCGGCCGGGCGCGCTTCTTGTGCCCAGCACCCTGGGCGGGGCGGTCATCGTCCTGGCCGGCGACGTCCTGGTGCGCCTGACCCCGGCGGCGGGCGAGGTCAAGCTGGGCGTCGCCATGGCGGCCGTGGGCGCGCCCTTCTTCCTGGTCCTGTTGCTGCGTCTGAGGAGGACCGTCGCATGAGCGTCCTGGCCTGCCGGAACCTGTCGGTCGTCATCGGTCAGACCCGCATCCTGTCCGACGTCGCCCTGGACATCGCCGTGGGCCGGGTCACGGCCGTCGTCGGTCCCAATGGCGCGGGCAAGTCCACCCTGTTGTCCTGCCTGGCCGGGCTGCGCGCGCCGTCGACCGGCGCGGTCGCCCTGGACGGCGAGGCCCTGGCGGCGATGAGGCCGCGCGCCCGCGCCCGCCGCATCGCCTTCCTGCCCCAGACGCCCGAGATCGCCTGGTCGGTCGAGGCGCGCACCCTGGTCGAACTGGGCCGCACCCCCTTCGTCGGCGCGCGCGGCCAGACGGCGGCCGACCGCGCCGCCGTCGATCGGGCCATGACCGCCGCCAACGTCTCGGCCTTCGAACGCCGGATCGTCGACACCCTGTCGGGGGGCGAGCGCGCCCGCGTCCTGATCGCCCGCGCCCTGGCCGGCGAGCCCGAATGGCTGTTGGCGGACGAACCGCTGACCGGCCTGGACCCGGCGCACCAGATCGACGCCGCCGCCCTGTTCCGCCGCCTGGCCGACGACGGGGCGGGCGTGGTCCTGACATTGCACGATCTCAGCCTGGCCCTGCGGCTGGCCGACCGGATCGTCGTCCTGGCCGAGGGCGGGGTGCTGGCCGACGATCCGCCCGAGACGGCCCTGACGCCCCAGGTGTTGCGCCGGGCCTATGGGGTGGAGGCGACCGTGGCCCAAGGCGCCGGCGGGCCGCTGATAGACGTCGTCCGCCGTGCTTAGGCGCCGCGCCCGGCTGGCCCTGGCGGCCCTGGCCGGCGAGGCGGCCGTGGGCTATCCGCAAGCCCTGCACCGCGTCCTGCCGCATCCGGTGGTCGGCCTGGGCGCCCTGATCGACGCGGGCGAGCGGCGGTTGAACCGGCCGGACCGTTCGCCGTCTGAACGCCGGATCGCGGGCGTGGCGACGGTTGCGGCCGCGGCCGGGGTCGCCGCCCTGGCCGGCCTTTTCGCCGCGCGCCTGCCCGGCCCGGCGCCGGTGCTGGCCGCCACCCTGGGCCTGGCCCAGCGCAGCCTCCACGACCATGTCGCCGCCGTCGCCTTGGCGCTGGAGGCGGACGATCTGGACGCCGCCCGCCTGGCCGTGGGCCGGATCGTCGGACGCGACACCGACGCCCTGGACGCCTCGGGCGTGGCCGCCGCCGCCATCGAGAGCCTGGCCGAAAGCTTCAACGACGGGGTGGTCGCCCCCGCCTTCTGGCTGGTCGTCGCGGGCCTGCCGGGCCTTTACGCTTACAAGGCCGTCAACACCGCCGACAGCCTGATCGGCCACAAGGAGCCGCGCTGGCGCGATTTCGGCTGGGCCGCCGCCCGGACCGACGATGTGATGAACCTGGCGCCCGCGCGTCTGGCCGGGGCGCTGATCGCGGCGGCGGGCGGACGGAGCGCGGGCTGGCGCGTCATGGCCCGCGACGCCCGTCGCCACGCCTCGCCCAACGCCGGCTGGCCCGAGGCGGCGATGGCGGGCGCGCTGGGGGTTCGTCTCGGCGGCCCGGTCGCCTATGACGGGGTCATGACCGAACGTC
This sequence comes from Brevundimonas sp. D3-1P, assembly GCF_055809335.1. Classification (NCBI taxonomy): domain Bacteria; kingdom Pseudomonadati; phylum Pseudomonadota; class Alphaproteobacteria; order Caulobacterales; family Caulobacteraceae; genus Brevundimonas; species Brevundimonas sp. D3-1P. Next base: position 2,176,516 of record NZ_CM147908.1, on the reverse strand, counting down.
CGACCTTCGGCGAGGGCCCGGCGCCGACGCCCGGCGATCTGAGGCGCGCGCTGGACATCCATGTCCGCGCCTGCGGCCTGCTGTGGGCGGCGGTCGCCGTCGGGGGGCGCGCATGGCGGCCCTGATGATCCAGGGCTGCGGCTCGGACGTGGGCAAGTCGGTGCTGGCGGCGGGCCTGTGCCGCCTGTTCGCTGATCGCGGCTATGTCGTGCGTCCGTTCAAGCCCCAGAACATGAGCAACAACGCCGCCGTGACCGAACCCGACGCGACAGGGCGGCGGGGCGAGATCGGTCGCGCCCAGGCGCTTCAGGCCGTCGCCTGCCGTACCCCCCCGACGGTCCACATGAACCCGGTGCTGCTGAAGCCCCAGAGCGATGTCGGCGCCCAGCTGGTCGTTCGGGGCCAGGTCGAGGCCAGCTATCCGGCCATGGCCTATCAGGCGAGGAAGGCCGCCCTGCTGGAAGTGGTGCTGGACAGTTTCCGTCGGCTCGAGGCCGAGGCCGATCTGGTGATCGTCGAAGGGGCGGGCAGTCCCGCCGAGATCAATCTGCGCGACGGCGACATCGCCAACATGGGCTTCGCCCTGGCCGCCGGCGTGCCTGTGGTCCTGGTCGGGGACATCGACCGGGGCCATGTCATCGCCGCCCTGGTCGGCGCCCAGGCGGTGCTGGATGCGGCGGACGCCGCGGCGATCAAGGGCTTCGTCGTCAACAAGTTCCGCGGCGACCCCGCCCTGTTCGACGACGGACGGCGCTGGATCGAAACCCGCACCGGCTGGCCCGACCTGGGCCTGGTCCCCTGGCTGGCGGCCGCGCGCCGTCTGCCGGCCGAGGATGCGGTGGTGCTGGACCGGGCGGTCACGGGCGGCGCGCGTCGGCTGAAGATCGCCGTCCCCATCCTGCGCCACATCGCCAACTTCGACGATTTCGACCCGCTTCGGGCCGAACCGTCGGTCGATCTGACCTATGTTCCGCCCGGAAGCCCGCTGCCCGGCGACGCCGACCTGATCATCCTGCCGGGCTCCAAGGCGACCCTGTCTGACCTGGCCTTCGTGCGCGAGCAGGGCTGGGACATCGACATCGCGGCCCATGTGCGGCGCGGCGGCCGGGTGCTGGGCGTCTGCGGCGGGTTCCAGATGCTGGGCCGCAGCGTCGCCGATCCCGACGGGATCGAGGGTCCGCCCGGATCGACGCCGGGCCTGGGTCTTCTGGCCATCGACACCGTCCTGACCGGGGACAAGGTGCTGGCGCCGTGTCGCGGCTTCACCCGCGGCGGCGCGCCTTACGAAGGCTTCGAGATGCATATGGGACGCACGACCGGGCCGGGGCTGGCGCGGCCCTGGCTGCGGCGGTCGGACGGGACGGGCGAGGGGGCGATCTCGGCCGACGGCCGGGTGTTCGGCGCCTATGTCCATCGGCTGTTCGACAGCGGTCCGGCCCGCGCCGATCTTCTGGCCGGCCTGGGCGCGGCCTCTACGGCGCTGGATCACCGGCTGCAGGTCGACCAGGCCCTGGACGAGATCGCCGCCGTTCTGGAAACCCATCTGGACGTGGCGGCCCTGGCGCGGCTGGCGGGCCTTGGAGAGTTGCGATCATGAGCGAGCCTTTCCCGACCGAAGCGGCCGTGCGCGCCGGGCTGGACGCCCAGGCCCGCCCGCCGGGTTCGTTGGGCCGGATCGAGGATCTGGCCGTCGAGCTGGCCCTGATCCAGCGCACCGCCACGCCCCGCGCCGATCGGATCGCCCTGCTGATCTTCGCCGGCGATCATGGCCTGACCCAGGACGGCGTCTCCGCCTATCCGGCCGAAGTCACCCCGGCGATGGTCGCCACCTTCCTGGCCGGGCGCGCCGCCGCCAACGCCTTCGCCCGCGCCGTGGGCGTCGAGACGACCGTGATCGACGCCGGGGTCGCCGCCGACCTGTCCCATCCCGCCCTGGTCGACGCCAAGACGGGCCGGGGCACGAAAAACGCCGCCCGCGAGCCGGCCATGACCCCGGATCAGGCGCGCCTGGCCCTGGCGCGGGGCGCCGAACAGGCGACGGCCGCCCTGGATCGCGGCGCCGATGTCCTGGCGCTGGGCGAGATGGGCATCGGCTCCACCGCCTCGGCCGCCCTGCTGATGCACCGGCTGGCGCCCGCGCCTCTGGACGACTGCGTCGGGGTCGGCACGGGCCACGATGCGGCGGGGTTGGCGCACAAGCGGGCGGTGCTGGCGCGGGCCGCCGGACGCTCCGACGCGACTGCGCCGCTGGAGGTGCTGCGCCAGTTCGGCGGCTATGAGATCGCCATGATGGCCGGCGCCATACATGGCGCGGCGGATCGCAATGCGCCGGTGATCGTGGACGGTTTCATCTGCACCGCCGCCGCCCTGGTCGCCGTGCGCCTGAGGCCCGCGACGCGCCGCGTCTGCCTGTTCGCCCACCGCTCGGCCGAGGCGGGCCACGGCCGGATGCTCCAGGCGCTGGACGCCCGGCCGCTGCTGGACCTGAACCTGCGGCTGGGCGAGGGGACCGGCGCCCTTCTGGCCGCGCCCTTGGTCCGCGCCGCCGCCCTGTTGTCCGATGTCGCCAGCCTGGACGACGTCATGGCCGGCCGTCTCTGACGTGGCGCGCCAGATCGCCCTGTTCCTGACGGCCCTCCAGTTCCTGACGCGCATCCCCGTGCCGGCGATCCCGGGGTTCCAGCCCGACTGGATCGCCCGTTCGGCCCGGTATTTCCCCGTCGTCGGGGCCCTGGTCGGCGCAGTGTCGGCGGCGGTTCTGGCCGGGGCGTCCCTGCTCTGGCCAGGCCCGGTTCCCGCCGTCCTGGCCGTCGCCGCCGCCATCGCCCTGACCGGGGCCTTTCACGAGGACGGGCTGGCGGACAGCGCCGACGGCCTGGGCGGCGGCCAGACCCCGGCGCGACGGCTGGAGATCATGAAGGACAGCCGCATCGGCACCTTCGGCGCCCTGGCCCTGATCCTGTCGGTGGCGCTGAGGATCGGCGCGCTCCAGGCGATGGCGCACGCCCTCCCGCTCGCGGTTGCAGCCCTGATCGCCGCCAATGGGGGCGGGCGCGGCGCGGCGGTCCTGATCATGCGGCTGGCGCCCTACGCCGGCGACCGCGACCGGACCAAGGTCAAGCCGACAGCCGACGGCGTGACGGGCCGCGAGACCTTCGCCGCCCTGGCCTTCGCCGCCCTGGCGGTCGCGCCCCTGGCCATGGCCGCTCTGGGCGCCGCGATGGCCGCCGTGATCGCCGGCGCCGCCTGCGCCGCCTTCGTCGCCCTTCTGGCGCGCAGGCTGATCGGCGGCTGGGTCGGCGATGTGCTGGGCGCGGCCGAACAGGCGTTCGAGATCGGCTTTCTCTTGGCCTTGGCGGCGGTCCTGGCGTGAGGATCGTCGTCGCCCCCCTGCACGAGGTCGAGGCGGCGATCCGCCGGTGGAGGCCCTCGCACCTGGTCAGCCTGGGGTCGCCGGGGGCCGAGGCCTTTCCGACCCCGCCCGGGGCGTCGCATTTGGTCCTGACCTTTCACGACATCGCCGAACCGCGCGAAGGGCTTCAGGCCGTCACGCCCGGCCAGGTCGCGGACCTTCTGGACTTCGCCGGCGCCTGGCCGGGTCAGGCGCCCTTGCTGATCCACTGCTGGGCGGGGGTCAGCCGTTCCCCCGCCGCCGCCTACGCCGTCGGCTGCGCGGTCGAGGGGCCGGCCGCCGCTTCGGTCCTGGCCGCCCGCCTGCGCGCCGCCGCCCCTTTCGCCACCCCCAATGCGCGGCTGGTCGCCCTGGCCGACGACCGGCTGGGCGGCGGCGGCGCCCTGACCCGCGCCATTGGAGACATCGGCCGGGGGGCCGAGACCGCGACCGGCGCGACCTTCGTGCTCGAACTTTCCGCCGACCGCCGCTGAGGCGCCTTCGGCGGATACGATCTCTTAACCGCGCAGGCATACAACCAATACGAGTATTGACGAGGTTGCCATGGCGCGGCGCGGTCCCATCTCATGCGATAGGCTCAGGACGCGAGAGGGGGCGGCGGCGGTCGAGTTCGCCCTAGTCGGGCCGATCCTGATCCTGCTTCTGATCGGCATCGTCGTCTATGGCGGCTGGTTCCTGACGGCCCAGACGGTCCAGGCCGTGGCGTCGGAAGGCGCCCGCGCCGCCGTCGGGGGACTTGACGCCGCCGAGCGCGAGACCCTGGCGCGCGGCGAGGTCGCGACCGCCGTGCGCGGCGTGGCCCTGGACCCCCGGCGGACAAGCGTCCAGGTCGCCGAGGAGGCCGGCCGCCTGCGCATCGTCGTCGCCTATGACGCCAGCGACAGTCCCCTGATGCTGATGGGCGGAATGCTGCCCCGCCCGCCGGCGGTCATCCGCCGCGCGGCCGTGGTCCAGGTCGGCGATCCGTCGTGATCCGCGGCGCCGCCCGGCTTCGCCTGGTCCGCTTTCGTCGGAATCGGGACGGCGCGGTCGCGGTGATGGCCGCCGTGGCGGGCGGGCTTCTGTGCCTGTTCACCGCCGCCGTGGTCGACCTGGGCGTCCTGGCGCTGCATACGCGCCGGGTCCAGGGCGCAGCCGATCTGGCGGCCCTGTCGGCGGCGCGGGTCCTGGAGCGGGGCGAGGCGCCGGCCCGCAGCGCCGCCGATGGAACGGTCCAGGCCAATGTCTCGCCCGAGGCGGTGGTCGCCGTCTCCACCGTGCTGGGCGTCTACAGGCCCGACCCCGGGACCCCGCGCAACCAGCGCTTCCAGCCCGGCGGGTCCGCAAACGCCGCGCGGGTCGAGGTGGCCAGTCCCGCGCCCCTGTTCTTCGCCCCCCTCCTTCTGGGGCGGGATCGGGTCGTCGTCGTGCGCCGCGCCGTCGCCGCGCGCGTCGGCGGCGCGCCGCCCAAGGCCATGATCTCCATCGGCTCGCGTCTGGCGCGGCTGGACGGCGGCCTGGTCAATCAGCTGCTGGGCGCCCTGACCGGCTCCAAGGTGTCGCTCAGCCTGATGGACTATCGGCGGCTGATCGACCTGGACGTCAATCTGCTGGGCTTCACCGACGCCCTGGCCGTCGATCTGGGGGTCGAGGTCGGCGACTACGACCGGCTGCTGGCGACCCAGGTCGATGCGGGCCGGGCCTTGAAGGTTCTGGAGGCGCTGGCCGGCGGGAAGGACGGCGGGGCGCTGGGGCGGCTGGCCTCGGCCTCGGCGGGGGTCGAGGTGAAGCTGGGCGATCTGATCGGCGCGGATGTTCAGGCGCCCGACGGCCTGCGCCAGGGGCTGGACGCCTCGGTCTCGGCCCTGGACCTGGTCATGGCCCTGCTGGAGGTCGGCGCCGGGCCGCGCCAGATCGCCCTGGACCTTGGCGTGCCGGCGGGCCTGGCGGACCTGAAGACCACCCTGGCCATCGGCGAACGCCCGAACCGTTCGCCCTGGCTGACGGTCACGGCGGACGGCCGGCCCGTGATCCGCACGGCCCAGGCGCGCCTCTATGTCCGTGCACGGACGGCCCAGTCCCTGTCGGGCCTGGCGCGCGTCGAACTGCCCATCCTGATCGACCTCGCCGCGTCGGAGGCTCGGCTGAAATCCCTGTCCTGCGATCCGGCGCGGTCGGTCGAGGTCGATGTGCGGCCGGGCCTGGCGCGCGCCTCCATCGGCGTGGTGGACGAGGCGCGGCTGCACGACTTCAAGACCGCGCTGGTCCCGCGTCAGGCGACCCTTCTGTCGGTGCTGGGCCTGGTCTCGGTCGCCGCCAAGGCCGACATCGAGGTCGCCGACGCCGGTTTTCGGCCCCTGCGGTTCGATGCGGCCGACATCCAGGCGCAGCGGATCAAGACCATGACGTCGCGCGGCCTGGTCGGCGGCTTGGTCGCCAGCCTGCTCCAGCGGCTGGAGGTGACGGTGAACGTGATCGGCCTCGGCCTGGGTCTGGGCGACCTGACCAAGGCCCTGGGCTTGCTGCTGACGCCGCTGGGGCCCGTGCTGGACGGGGTGCTGAACCCCGTCCTCGACCTGCTCGGGCTGAAGCTGGGCGAGGCGGACGTCGCCGTCCATGGTCTGTCCTGCCCGGACCAGCAGCGCTCCACGCCGCGCCTGGTCGGCTGAGGCGGATTCAGCCGCGCGCGGGACGCAGGCCCTCGGCCGAGGCCTGCTGCAGGGCCGGCCGCTTCTGCCCGCCCGAGGCGATGATGCGGTCGATGCGGCTCTTTTCGGCGCGGAAGGCGGCCAGGTCGGCGCCGCTCAGCTCGGTGCCTTCCTGGGTGCGCACGCCCGCCGGATTGATCCGCTGGCCGTTGCGCCACAGCTCATAGTGCAGGTGCGGACCCGTCGAGGCGCCGGTCGAACCGACATAGGCGACGATCTGGCCCTGGCTGACGCGTTGGCCGGCGCGGATGCCCGAACCGTAGCGCGACAGGTGGCCGTAGCCGCTTTCCAGCCCGTTGTTGTGGCGGATGCGCAGCCAGTTGCCGTAACCGCCCCAGCGGCGCGCCTCGACCACCACCCCGTCGGCGGGGGCCACGACGGGCGTGCCGGCGCCGGCGGCGAAGTCGATGCCCTGGTGCATCTTCTTGAAGCCCGAGATCGGATGGGTGCGGAAACCGAAGTTGGAAGAGACGCGGCGGAAGCTTTGCAGCGGCGTGCGCATCATGGCCGAGCGCAGGTTCTTGCCGTTGGCGTCGAAGAACTGGGCCTCCTTGGCGCCCGCCGGCTTGAACCGATAGAAGGTCACGCCGCGCAGTTCGGCGTACATCAGGTCGCCGACATTGACCGTGCGGCCCGCCTCGGTCACGTCGCGGTCGAAGACCATGGTGAATTCGTCGGAGGCGCGGATGTCGCGCTGCATGTCGAACTTGGTGGCGAACAGGCGGCTGGCCGCGCGGACGATGGAGGCGGTGGCGCCCAGGTCGCGGGCGCTGGCCGACAGGCTGCGTTCCACGTCGCCCTTCAGCACCACGGTCTCCTGGGTGACTTTCTCCTCCAGCGAACGCAGGCGCAGGGCGCCGTCGAAACTGCGCGACACGGTCAGTTGCGACGCCGGGCCGGTGCGCATGGTCAGGCCGATCAGGCGGGCGTCGCCCCGGCCGTCGCGCGGCTTGGCGATGGCCGTCTCGAACTTCAGGCCTGCGCGCAGGTCGGCCAGGTCGAAGGCGTTGGCGACGGTGGCGGCGACGGCGCTGGCCTCTTCGGGGGCGACCCCGGTGCGGGCGACGGCCTGTTCGAAGGTTTCGCCGCGGCGGATCTGGACGGGAACGGCTTCCGGCGCGGTCAGGCCGGCGGGGGCGTTGGCGGCGGCGAAGGCCCGGGCCTCCATCGCGGCCATCTGGGCCGAGGTCAGGGCGGGAACTTCTTCGGCCTGCGCGGGTTGATAGGCTCTGCCGGCGATCATCGCCACCGAGATCGCAGCCACAGCGGTAAGTGCATGCGGCGCCAACCGCATGGGCTGGCGGCGTGGGTCGAACTGAGCCATCGGTCCCCGTCGTATTGCGACGCCAGGCGGCGCCAAAGCCTTACTCGTTCTCGAAGTCCGCGCCCATCGCCCGTGGCGCGAAAGGCGGTCGTATAGCCTGCTCGTCTCACTTTGGGAAGCAGACTGTTACAAAGGGTTAACGCGGCGCTTACCCTGTCGCGATTCTTCACGACCGGATAAAGCGTCGCCGCGCCCCTTTCCGGCCCAGCTTGAAGGTCATGCAAGGTTCGGCGTTCGGCCTGCGCTTTGATCTTGTGCTGGGGATCAGGATGGCGATGGTGGGCGCCACGCCGTTTTCGAAACTGCCGATCGACCCGTTTGACCGACGCCACGCCACAGACCGCCGCATCCGCGCCCCAGCCGGCCCGTCCGCGCCGGCGCGTTCGCCTCGTCGCGACCGTGATCCTGGTCGCGATCCTGCTGATCGGCGCGGCGGCGGCCCTGCTTTACCTGAACCGCCGGGCGGTGGCGCGCGAGGTGCTGGTGGGCTGGCTGGACCAGCGCGGGGTTCCCGCCGATGTCGAGATCGAACGGATCGAGCTGGACGGTTTCGTCGGCCGCATCCGCATCGGCGATCCGCGCAATCCCGACGTGACGGTCGAGCGGGCCGAGGTCGATTACGCCGTCGCCCTGCCGTGGTCGAAGACCGGCCTGGGCGTCGCGCCCAGCCGCATCCGCCTGGTCCGCCCGGTGGTGCGCGCCAGCTGGAAGGGGGCAGGCTGTCGCTGGGATCGCTGGATCCGCTGGTCGAGGAATTCACCGGCGGCCCGCCTCGCCCGGACCAGCGCGGCCCCCTGGTCGTCGTCGAGGGCGGCCGCGGCCGGCTGTCCACCGAATACGGGACCGTCGATCTACTGGCCGACGCGCGGATCGACGACGGCAAGCTGATGCGCCTGGCCGCGCGCCTGCCCGCCGGCGCCCTCAAGAGCGGCGATGTGGAGGCTTCGGGTCTGTCCGCCGTCCTGGACCTGACCACGACCGGCGACCGCGTGGCCCTGCGCCTCGCCGCCGCCGCCGATCGGTTCCGCACCCGCGCGGCCCAGGGCCGGGGCGCGATCCTGAACCTGACCGGCGACCTGCCCTATCCCGACCTGAAGACCCGACGCGGCGACGGTCGCGCCGTGCTGGACGCGCGTTTGACCGGCGACCTGCTGGGGTCCCCGTCCGTTCGGGCGCGCGACGCCGAACTGACCGCCCGGTTCGACGGCGCCGTCTCGGGGTGGATCGAGACCTTCAGGCTGGACGGGGCGGCCGACGCCCGCCTGGCCGCCCGCGCGGTTCAGGGCTCCGGTCTGGACGCCGCCGCAGCCGTCGTCACGGCGGCCAGGGCCCAGGTCAGGGTCTCGCGCGACGACGCCCTGCGCTGGAGCGTTCAGACGCCGCTGTCGCTGACGGCCGCCTCGGCCCGCTTGGGCCAGACCCAGGTGCGGAACCTGGTCCTGTCGTCCGGCGGCCTGACCCTGGGCGGCCGGGATGCGGCCTTGGAGGCGACCGGCCCGCTGTCGGCGGCCTTCGACCGTATCGGTTTCGGAGACCTGGCGCTGAAGCGCGGCCGGGCCGACTTGAATCTGGACATCGTCAGCGACGGCGCCGTCCGTATCGGCGCCGAAGGCTCGCTGCGCGCCGCCGACGGCGCCTGGCCCCTGTTCGGCCCGGCCGGGCGCGACGATATCGTCGAACTGGGTCGGATGAAGCGCGCGCTGTCCGCCTTCGCCGTGAACGCGCCCGCGGTGCGCTTCTCGACCGGCTCGGCCGGGACGATGATCGACCTGACCCGCCCGGCGACGCTCACGCCCGCCAATGGCGGGGTGCTGACGATCGCGCAGGGGGGAGGCGGCGCCTATCGGGCCGAGCCGGGCCGGCTGGGCGGCGGCGCCCTGACGCTGACGGCGACGCGCGGCGAGGGCCTGCCGGAACTGGCGGTCGCCGTGCCGGACTGGCGCCTGACCGAAGGTGGGTTCGAGGCGACGCTGGACGGCCGCGCCCGGCTGGATTTCGACCTGGCGCGGGGCCTGGACGCCAGGACGCGCGGCGTCCTGGCCCTGGCCGCCGGCCGCCTGACCTATACGACCCGGGACTGCGTGGACCTGACCGTCGAACGGCTGGAGATGGACGAGAACGATGTCCATCGGGTCGCGGGCCGCCTGTGCCCCGAGGCCGGACCCTTGCTGACGTCCAAGGACGGGGTCTGGCGCGTGGCGGCCGGCTTCGACCGGCTGACGGCCCAGGCGCCCTTCCTGGGGATGCGGTTCGCCGACGCCTCGGGCCGCGTGGCGGTCGACGGGGCCAGGTCGGGCGTCGGCCTCAGGGCCAGCGTGGCGGACGCCCGGATATTCGACACCGCCAAGCCCGAACGGTTCGAGCCGCTGTCGGCCAGCGGCCAGGTCGCCCTGGCCGACGAACGCTGGAGCGGCGCGTTCGATTTGAAGGGAACGGGGCCGGCCGCCGCCTACGCCCTGGGGCGGCTGACCCTGGCGCATGACGGGCGCGCCGGCGCGGGCGGCGTCGCCGTTTCCGCCCCGAACCTGACCTTCGCCGAACATGGCCTTCAGCCCGCCATGCTCAGTCCCCTGGTCGCCGACTTCATCCAGTCCCCTGTCGAGGGTTCGGTCGGGTTCGAGGGGCGTTTCGACTGGACCAAGGACGCCGAGCCGACCTCCAGCGGCCGTCTCAGCACGCCCGGCTTGGATTTCGTCAGCCCCGCCGGCGCGGTGAAGGGGCTGAAGGGCGACATCGCCTTCACCAGCCTGACGCCCCTGGTCACGGCCCCGAACCAGCGGCTGACCGCCGACAGCCTGTCGGCCGGGGCCGAGGTCACGGCCCTGGACCTGACCTTCTCCATCGATCAGGCAGGCGTCGTCATCGACGGCGCGCAGATTGTCGCCGGGGGCGGGACGGTCTCGGTCGAGCCCCTGACCGTGCCGCTGGACGCGACCCAGCCCTACAGCGGCGTGATCGTGCTGGACCGGGTGCAGTTGGGCGACCTGATCGCCGATACCGGCTTCGACGACAAGGTGCTGCTGGACGCGGTGGTCTCGGGCCGGCTGCCCTTCATCATGGACCCCGAGAACGGCCTTAAGATCACCGCCGGCAGGCTGGAGGCCGTCCAGCCGGGCCGCCTGTCGATCAAGCGCGAGGTCCTGACCGACGTCGCGGCCAGCGGCGGCGGCGCGGAAGTGTCGGAAAACATGGTCGAGGACCTGGCCTATCAAGCGATGGAGAACCTGTCCTTCGACCAACTCAGCGCCGAGGTGAACAGCCTGGACGGCGGCCGCGTCGCGGTCCTGTTCCACATTCGCGGCCGTCACGATCCGCCCCGGCGCCAGGAGCTGCGCCTGACCCTGTCCGAGCTGATCAGCCGCAGCTTCCTGAACCGCAAGCTGCCCCTGCCGTCAGACACCCGGATCGACCTGACGCTGGACACGACCCTGAACGCCAACCAGCTGATCTCGGACCTGATGGCGGTCAATCGCGCCCGCCAGGGCCAGCAGGCGAGGGACGAGTCCGCACCGCAGGCTGCCCCCGCACCCGTTCCGGCGGGACGGCCATGATCCTGCGCCGGGATCGTCGCCATTCAGCGCGCGTTCACCCCTCGGCGTGCTATTCAGCCTCATCACCTTGGCCGAACCGGAGCCTATGTCATGATCAACAAGCGCCAGTTGGCGGGCTTTGGCCCCATCGCCTTGGCTGGACCCGCCGTCGTCGCCGTCTCGGCCTGCGCCCCCACCATCCGTCTGGAGGTCGCGCCGATCCAGATCTACGCCAAGCTGGACGCCGACGTGCGCGTCCGCCTGGACCAGGAGCTGCAGCAACTGCTGCAGCAGAACCCCAACCTCTTCTGATCGCCCGCTTTTTTCTTGAAAGGACAGGCTGACATGACCTTCCGCAAACTCTTCGTCGTCGGCGCCGCGATGGCCGCCCTCGGTTTCGCCGGCGCCGCCCTCGCCCAGACCAGCGCCCAGAAGGCCCAGATCGACCAGGCCAAGGCCGCCGGCGTGGTCGGCGAACAGGCCGACGGCTATCTGGGTTTCCGCACCCCGACCTCGGACGCCGGCCTGCGCGCCGCCGTCGACGCCACCAACGCCGGCCGCCGCGCCGCCTACGCCCGCAGCGCCGCCGACGCCGGCACCTCGGCCGATGTCGCCGGCGCCCGGATGTTCGAGGCCCAGCTGCTGCCCCGCATCAGCTCGGGCCAGTGGTATCGCAACGCCCAGGGCCAGTGGGTCCAGCGCTGACCTGACACCTTCGCCCTTGGGCGTGTCCCCAGGGGCGTGTCCCGAGGGGCGTGACGGCCGCCGCGACGAGACGATGGCGGAACGGGCGTCCCCGCCATCATATTCCGCGAGAAAAAGAGACGCCTTTTCAGGCGTCTGTCTGGCGGCGTCGTCATCTTGCCTATCGGTGCGCCAGACCGGCGTATGATGTCGGTCCGGTCTTTGACATCGCCATCCCGACTTGGACTCTTGGACTCGTTGGACTGTTTTTTTCGGAGTCCAACTTCGCCCGAACGAACCGCCCGGATCCGGGCGCGGCCTCGCCGGTTCAGGCCGCCGCCCGGCCTCCCGCCAGGGCGGGCGCCAGCAGCCCCTCGGTCAGGGCGCGCACCGCCGGCACGGCCACCGCATCGCCCATCAGCTTCAGCGCCGCGCTTTCGCTGGGCGGCAGGCGATAGGCGTCGGAAACCCCCATCAGCCGCGCCGCCTCGCGTCCGGTCAGCCGCCGCACCCTGACCCGGCCCTGGTCGCACACCACCACATATTGCCGCGACGATCCGCCGGCCGGGGTCCGCAGACAGCCGGCCAGACCGTCGAAACGGATTTCCAGCCGCTGGACCTTGCGGCCGTTCTCGACCCGCACCCGGCGATAGGCGGCGCCGACGGCGCGCCGGCCCGACGCCAGGGCCGCCGCGATCCGCGCAAGGTGCAGCGGCGCCGCCAGCGTCAGGAGCGCCTCGGGATCGTCCAGCCAGGCGACCGCCGCGTCCGGCTCCAGCAGGGCGGCCAGGTCCAGGTTGCGTCGGGGCGGCTGGGGCAGGCGCCACCAGGCCCAGGCCGCCTTGACCGTCTCGGGCAGGCGGGCGTGGGCGGCGACCAGACGCGGCGAATGGAAGGGGCCGCCGGGTCCGCCGGCGCGCGGCGCTTCGCCCTTGATCGCGACCACGAACAGACGCGGCCGGGACTGGGGCAGCCAGCAGGCCGCGTCCATCTCCAGCGCCCCGACCGTATAGCCCGCCTGGGCCATGGCCGCGCAGACGGCCGCGAAATCCCGGCCCGTTTCGGTTTTCGGGCCAGACGTCAACAGGCCGATGACGTTCTCCAGCACCACCACGCGCGGCCCGCGCCCCTCGGCCGTCAGTCCTTCGACCAGACGCCAGAACCCCCAGAAGGCGCCGGACCGCCCGGCCTCCAGCCCGCCGCGCGCGCCGGCCAGGCTGACGTCCTGACAGGGCGAGGACGCCCAGGCCAGGTCCGGCCGTCCGGGCAGGTCGGCCGTCGTCAGGCCCCATACGTCCCCTTGGCGGAACGGCGTCCCCGGATGGTTGGCCGCAAAGGCCCGCGCCTTGGCCGGGTCCATGTCGTTGGCGAAGATGGTCTCGATCCCGGTCATGCCCAGGCCGGCCAGGCCCCCCCCGGCGAAGAACTCGTATGCGGTCGGGCGAATCGACATGGCGCCAGCATAACCCAGCGGCGCCCCTTGACCGAGGCCGTCCGGCTCCTCACCTGCGGCCCAGCTCAAGCCGTCCGCCGAGGAGACCGCCATGCGTCCCGTCCCGCTCGCCCTCGTCGCGTCCGCCGCCCTCGCCGGCCTGGGCATTGCGGGCTGCTATGACCGGAACGACGCCAAGCCCAAGGCGGCGCCCCAGCCTCAGGCCGCCGCCGTCCTGGGCGGGGTGGACCTGGGCAAGCCGGTGCGGGCGCTGGGGACCGAACCCTTCTGGGGCGTGGAGATCACCCCCGACGCCCTGGTCTACACCCGCGTCGATCAACCGACGCAGCGCGCGCCCAATCGCGGTGCGACGGTCCAGGGCACGGTCGCGACCTTCGCCAGTTCGACCAATCTGAACCAGGCGCTGAACGTCGTGCTGATCGCCACCGAATGTTCCGACGGGATGAGCGACCGCACCTATCCGCTGACGGCGCGGGTCGAGATCGGCGCGGACACCCTGACCGGATGCGCGGCCCCGGCCGCCCTGCTGACGGCCCGGCCCGCGCCCTGATCCGTCACCACCAGTCGGCGTCGCGCAGCATCCGGGCGTAGCGGCGGCTGACCGGCGCGGACAGTCCGCCCTCCAGCGTCAGGGTGGCCCGGCCGTCGCCGCGTTCGACCCCCCGCACGGCGTCCTTCGCCACCCACCAGCTGCGATGCGTCTGGGCGCCTTCCAGACCCTCCAGCTCCTCCACCGCATCGGACAGCCGCATCAGGATCAGGTCCGATCCCCGGTCGGTGTGGATGCGCAGATAATGGTCCTCGGCCTGGACCGCCCGGATCGTGGCGCCCTTCAGGCGCATCGGCAGCCGGTCCAGGAACCGCGCCGGGCGCGCCGGCGCGCTGGGCGCCGGGGCGTGGGTCTGCACCGGCCGGGCGCGCCCCAGGATGACGTTCAGCGTCGTCGCCGCCGCCGTCACGATCAGCACCGGCGCCACCAGCCGCGGCAGGGCCGCCAGCGGATACAGGCGACCGGCGAAGAACAGGCCCGTCGCCGCCCAGACCATCACGCTCAGCGGCCCGGTGATGACCGCCGTCAGGGCGGCGATGTTGAGCCACGGCCGCTCGTCCACGTCCAGGAACCGGCTGACCAGACCGCCGCACAGATGCCCCCACAGGCCGCCCGCCACCATCACCATCACCCAATAGGCCAGACGCGGCCAGAACGGCGCGCCCGAGGTTCCGAACGCGCCCGTCGCGGCCAGGAAGACCCCGCCCGCCACGGCGACGACCAGCCCCCTGACGAAGGTGCGGCGACGGTCTGCGGCGGCGGAGGTCATGACGGCGGGCGGCTTTCGGCTGGCGGTCGGTTCGGGTCTTGAGACCATGATTTCCCGTTCGGCGAAAGCGGTGGGCGTTGGCGCAGTCCGCATGGCCGTTGGCGCAATCCCGGCTGCGGGCCGTCCCCGGTTCCGCCACGACGTGCGGAAAGGAGAACGCCGTCATGACCCGCTCGAGCCGCCCGATCCGCTTCAACCGGCTCGGCCCCGTCGTGGCCCTGCTGCTGCTCGGGATTCCGATCGCCGGCTATCTGGCGCGCGACGACGGCCGGCTGTTCGGCCTGGGCGCGCGGGGGCTGCACGCCCCGCGCTGGGGCCTGATGCTGGCCGCGCCCGGCGCCATCCAGATCCATGTCGCGGCGGCCCTTGCGGCCCTGGCCATCGGCGTCGTCCTGCTGGCGGGGGTGAAGGGGAACCGGCTGCACCGGACCCTGGGCTGGGTCTGGGTGCTGGCCATGGCGACCACGGCGATCAGCTCCTTCTTCATTCACCGGCTGAACCCCGGCGGCCTGTCCCTGATCCATCTGCTCAGCGGCTGGACCGTGGTCGGCCTGCCGATGGCGGTCTACGCCGCCCGGCGTCATCGGGCGGCGGATCACCGGCGCGCCATGACGGGCATGTTCGTCGGCGGTCTGATCGTGGCGGGGCTGCTGACCTTCCTGCCCGGCCGGCTGATGTGGGCGATCTTCTTCGGCCCGGCCTGATCAGGGCTTCGGCGCCGACATCCCGGCCACGGCGCGGAAGCCGGCGGCGGCGAACCGCACCATATAGTCGCCCGCCGTCTCCAGGTCGCCGGACCGCGCCCGTCCGTTCGACAGCCGGTCCAGCCGTCCGGTCTCGCCCAGCGTCAGGGTCAGGGCGCCCGACAGATTGTGATAGCCCCAATACAGATCGACCTCGCTGGCGTCCGGCAGAACCCGCGCGATCAGCTCGATCAGGCGGTGGATGGCCGGGTCGAAATAGCGCGCCATCGTCTCCCCGCCGAAGCTGGGGTTGGCGTTGGTCTGGGCCACCAGGGCGGCATAGTGTTTCCAGCCCGGCCCGCCCTTCAGCGACCATTCGAACGGCGGCCGCAGAAAGGCTTCCAGAAGCCCCTCCAGCGTCATGTCTTCGCCGGCGCCTTCCGCATAGCGGTCGATGGCGGCGACCCGGTCGGCGTTCCACACCTCGGCCCGGCGCAGGAAGACCGCGTCGAACAGGTCGCGCTTGGCCCCGAAATAGTAGTGGACCAGGGCGGTGTCCACGCCCGCCTCGCGCGCCACCTCGCGGATGGTCACGCCATAGAAGCCGTGTTTGGAGAACAGGTCCTCGGCCGCGTCCAGGATCAGGTCGCGGGTCTCGCCCGCCGCCTCTGCCTTGGCCTTGGGCGGGCGCCCCCGCCGGGCCGGCGTCGCGCCCGCCGGCTTGCGCCGTGCGGCGGCGACGGGGCGGGGGGACGAAACGGCGGCGTCGTCGGTCTTGCTCATCGGACGAGGCTAGGCGCGCCTCGGCGCCGGTGCAACGGCGCCACGTTCGTCGGCCAATGACGCCTTCGAATGACCCGACGTAAGCGCAGTGTTTGACAGCGGCGCGAAACCGGGTCAGTTTCCATGAAAATCATTGAACGCTGAATAAAAGCGTCAACGGGCTGGAAACGACAAAGGGGTTTCGATCATGAACCGTCATGTGAAGTGCGCGCTGCTGGCCGGCGCGGCGTGGGGCGTGCTTGCGGGGGCTTCGGTCGCCCAGGAGTCCGGCCAGACCGAAGCGGCCACGGTCGAGGACATCGTCGTCACCGCGCGCCGCACCGAGGAGTCGGCCCAGCGCACGCCGCTGGCCCTGACCGCCTTCTCAGGCGAAACGCTGGAGCGCACGGGCGCGCAGCAAGTCACCGATCTGCAGGGAGCCGTGCCGAACCTGAACCTGGTCCAGGGACGCGGCTCATCCAACTCGACCAATATCTATATCCGCGGCGTGGGCCAGCCGGATGCGCTGCAGACCTTCGATCCGGCCGTCGGCGTCTATGTCGACGACGTCTACTACAGCCGCATCCGGGGCACCCAGTTCGACCTGCTGGACCTGGAGCGGGTCGAGATCCTGCGCGGGCCGCAGGGGACGCTGTACGGCAAGAATACCATCGGCGGCGCGCTGAAGCTGGTGTCGCGTCGTCCAGGCCAGGATTTCCGCGCCCGCGCCTCGGCCGCCTATGGCGACTATGACCAGATCGACGTCCAGGGCGCGGTGTCCGGGCCGATCGCCGACAACCTGGCCCTGGGCCTGTCGGCCCTGCATTCGGAGCGCGGCGGCTATGTCACCGATCCGGCGACCGGGGCGGAATATAACGACAAGAATTCGACCGCCGTCCGCGCCAGCCTGGCCTGGGATCCGGTCTCGAACATCCAGGTCGACCTGAACGCCGACTATTCGAAGGACGACGCCGGCCTGACGGTGGGCCAGCCGACCAATAATCTGACCTATCTCGGCTATGGCCTGGCCTATCCCGTGCCAACGCCGCTGCCGGAGTATAATTTCGAGACCCGCACCACTCCCGGCCTGCCGAACGAGACGCGGCTGGAAACCTGGGGGACCTCGGCGCGCGTGACCTGGGACCTGTCCGACGCCCTGACCTTGAAGTCGATCACCGGCTACCGCGAGCTGCGCACCGACGACTATATCGACTTCGACGCGACCGAGCTGGAACTGGCCGACGCCCTGGTGGCGGTCGATCAGGACCAGGTCAGCCAGGAACTGCAGCTGACCTACGACAGCGGTCCGCTGACGGCGGTCGGCGGTCTCTATTACCTGAAGGAAGAAGTCGCTTCGCATCAGGAAAGCTATGATGACGCCCTGCTGGGTCCGTTGTACGGCGACGCCACCTTCCTGCGCCTGATCGACGATGCGCTGGAGACGACCTCCAAGGCGGCTTACGCCAACGTCAGCTATGCGTTGACCGACGCCCTGCGCCTGTCGGCCGGCGTGCGCTACACCGAGGAAGAGAAGGAGTACGCCCGGTCGACCTCGGTGGTCAGCAGCTTTCTGCTGGGCGGTCTGCCCGTCCTGAACACCACCTACGCCTTCGCCCCGCCGACCGGGACCTATGACGACACCTCGATCATGTTGTCGGTCGACTATCAGTTGAACCGGGACGCCATGGTCTATGCCCGTTACGCGCAGGGCTTTAAGTCGGGCGGGTTCAACGGCCGGGCCAATTCGGCGACCGAGGCGACCGAATACCAGCCCGAAACCGCCGACACTTTCGAGGTCGGGGCCAAGACCCAATACTGGGACAACCGCTTCCGCCTGAACCTGGCCGCCTTCATCACCAAGTACGACGACTTCCAGGCGCGGGTCTCGGGCATCGAGACGCCTCCCGGCGGCGGCGTGCCCACGCCGGTCCTGTCGGTCATCAACGCCGGCTCGCTGGACATCGCCGGGTTCGAGATCGAGAGCGTGCTGGTCCCCGTTCCGGGTCTGACCCTGGACGCCCAGGTCGGCTTCCTGGACGCTGACTACAAGGAATTCGCCGATGCGCGCTTCACCGCCTTCGGCGGCAGCCGAGCCTTTCAGGATCCGGCCTTCTCCCCGCGCTGGACGGTGCGTTACGGCGGCCAGTACGAATACGGCCTGACGGGCGGTTCGACCCTGACCTTCGGAGCGGCGGCGAAGTACCGATCGCGTATGGCGTTGGCGGTGGACAACACCCTCATCAACACCGCTACCGAACTGCCAGGCATGTATCAGGACGAATACTGGCTATACGACGCCCGTGTCGTCTGGTCGGACCCGGCGGATCGCTACACGGTCGGCGTCTATGGCCAGAACCTGTCGGACGAGGTCTACAAGACCGACGCCCAGGAGTTCTCGTCCATCGGCAACATCCGCACCGCCTATTACGGCGCGCCGCGGACCTGGATGATCAAGTTCACGGCCAAATACTGACCCCGTGAACGGGTGTTCGACATGCGAGGGGCGGCGGTCCGACGGGCCGCCGCCCTTTGCTTTCGGGGCCGGCCTAGGGCTAGGCTCGCTCCAACGAAAAGACGAAGCCGAGGGAAAACGCCGATGACGACGGAGACGCTGACGGTCGAGAAGAGGGCGGATCGGGACACGCGGCCCCAGCGGCCCGGCTACCGCTTCTATGTGCTGGCGGTGCTGATCCTGATCTACATGCTGAACTTCCTGGATCGGCAGATCATCGGCATCCTGGCCGCCCCGCTGAAGGCCGAGTTCGGCATGTCCGACAGCCAGTTCGGCCTTTTGGGCGGCATCGCCTTCGCCTCGGTCTATTCGACCCTGGCCATTCCCCTGGCCTGGCTGGCCGACCGGTTCAGCCGGGTGTGGATCATGACCGGGGCCCTGGCGGTCTGGTCGGGCTTCACCGCCCTGTGCGGCATGGCCGGCTCGTTCGGCCAGCTGTTCCTGTGCCGGATGGGCGTGGGCGTGGGCGAGGCGGGCGGCGTGGCCCCGGCCTATTCGCTGATCGCCGACTATTTCCCGCCGCACCAGCGGGCGCGGGCGCTTGCGGCCTTCGCCTTCGGCATTCCGTTGGGCACGGCGGCGGGGACGCTGGTGGGCGGGCTGCTGGCGGCGACCTACGGCTGGCGCACGGCCTTCGTCGTCGTCGGGCTTCTGGGCGTGCTGGTCGCGCCCCTGCTGCGCCTGACCGTGCGCGATCCCCAGCGCGGCGGGACCGATCCGGTCAAGTCCGCGGCGACCGCCGCCGTTGCCTCGAACCCCGTTCCCGCCCCCGTCGCGGCCTCCGACCGGGCCGGCAGGATCGCGGCCCAGATCATGCTGGGCCTGGGCGCAGGCCTGCTGATCCTGGCGGCCGTCTCCGGGTTGACCGGCGTCTCGCCGGGCGATCCGCTGGTGTTCGGCTTCGGCGGTCTGCTGGCCCTGGTCATCGGCGTCAGCCTGATGATCGCGCGGCGCACGGCCTCGGTCGTGGTCAGGAAGCCCAGCTTCTGGCTGCTGGCCCTGGGCGCCGCCTCGTCTTCGGTCTGCGGCTACGGGGTCGCCGGCTGGCTGCCGCTGTTCTTCATGCGCAGCTTCGACCTGACCCTGCGCCAGACCAGCTGGTACTATTCCGGCATCGCCCTGATCGGCGGCGTGCTGGGCATCTGGATGGGCGGAATGATCGCCGACAAACTGTCCAGAAAGGGCAAGGGCGCCTATCCGCTGACGCCGGCCGTCGCCTTCCTGATCTCGGCGCCCTGTTTCATCCTGGCGATGAATTCGCCCTGGCTGATCGGCCTGGTCCTGCCGGGCGGGGGCAGCCACACCCAGCAACTGGTTCTGGCCTTCCTGATCTTCCTGGTTCCCACGGGCCTGAACCTGGCCTGGCTGGGGCCGATCACGGCGGCGGTCCAGCATCTGGTTCCGGCCGCGATGCGTTCGACCGCCTCGGCCCTGTTCCTGCTGATCAACAACCTCTTGGGACTGGCCGTCGGCTTCTACTATTTCGGCTGGATGAGCGACCTGCTGGCGCCGACCTTCGGCGAGGAGAGCCTGCGCTGGGCCATCTACACCGGCATGGGCTTCTATCTGCTGGCGGCGATCCTGCTGATCGGGGCCTCGCGCACGCTGAAACGCGACTGGGTCGACTAATTCGCGGTTCACATGCTGTTGCACCCGCGAAGGGGCGGGGCCTATAAGCCCCGCAACTCTCCCCAGCGAAGATTGCGGCGGTTTCCATGAACATTCACGAATATCAGGCCAAGCAGGTTCTCAAAGGCTTCGGCGCGCCCGTCGCCGAAGGCGTCGCGGTGACGTCGGTCGATCAGGTCGAGGCGGCCGCCAAATCCCTGCCCGGCCCGCTCTATGTCGTGAAATCGCAAATCCACGCCGGCGGACGCGGCAAGGGCAAGTTCAAGGAACTGCCGGCCGACGCCAAGGGCGGCGTGCGCCTGGCCTTCTCGGTCGAAGAGGCCGTCGCCCACGCCAAGGAAATGTTGGGCGCCACCTTGGTCACGGCCCAGACGGGCGAGGCCGGCAAACAGGTCAACCGCCTCTATATCGAGGACGGCGCCGACATCGACCGCGAACTGTACTGCTCGCTGCTGGTCGATCGCGAAGTCGGCCGCGTCGCCTTCGTCATCTCGACCGAGGGCGGCATGGACATCGAGGCCGTCGCCCACGACACCCCCGAAAAGATCATCACCGTCGCCATCGACCCGGAAACGGGCGTGACCGACGCCGACGTGGCCAAGATCGTTTCGACCTACGGCCTGACCGGCCCGGCCGCCGAGGACGCCAAGTCGCTGTTCCCGGCCCTCTATGCCGCCTTCGTCGACAAGGACATGGCGCTGCTGGAGGTGAACCCGCTGATCGTGATGAAGGACGGCCATCTGCGCGTCCTGGACGCCAAGGTCAGCTTCGACGGCAACGCCCTGTTCCGCCACGAAGACATGAAGGCCTTGCGCGACGAAACGGAAGAAGACGCCAAGGAGATCGAGGCCTCCAAATGGGACCTGGCCTATGTCGCCCTGGACGGCAACATCGGCTGCATGGTCAACGGCGCGGGCCTGGCCATGGCGACGATGGACATCATCAAGCTGTACGGCAAGGAGCCGGCCAACTTCTGCGACGTCGGCGGCGGCGCCGGCAAGGACAAGGTCGCTGCGGCCTTCAAGATCATCACCGCCGACCCCAAGGTCGAGGGCATCCTGGTCAACATCTTCGGCGGCATCATGAAGTGCGACGTCATCGCCGAGGGCGTGGTCGCGGCCGTCAAGGAAGTGGGTCTGAAGGTGCCGCTGGTCGTGCGCCTGGAAGGCACCAACGCCGAACTGGGCAAGAAAATCCTCAACGAGTCGGGCCTGGCCATCACGGCGGCGGACGACCTCGACGACGCCGCCCAGAAGATCGTCGCGGCGGTCGGCTGAGGCGCCTCGCCCTCACCGCCACCGCCCTGCTGACCGACACATTCCAGAGATCGATAGACCCATGTCCATCCTCGTCAACAAAGACACCAAGATCATCGTCCAGGGCCTGACCGGCAAGACCGGCGGCTTCCACACCGAACAGGCCCTGGCCTATCACCACACCAAGATGGTCGCCGGCGTGCACCCGACCAAGGGCGGGACCAACTGGACCGGCTCGCACGGCGAAACCCTGCCGATCTACGCCTCGGTCGCCGAAGCCAGGGACGCCACCGGCGCCGACGCCTCGGTCATCTACGTCCCGCCGTCGGGGGCGGCCGCGGCCATCATCGAGGCCATCGACGCCGAGATCCCCTTCATCACCTGCATCACCGAGGGCATCCCGGTGCTGGACATGGTCAAGGTCAAGCGCCGTCTGGAAGGCTCCAAGTCGCGCCTGCTGGGCCCGAACTGCCCGGGCATCCTGACGCCGGACGAATGCAAGATCGGCATCATGCCGGGCAACATCTTCAAGAAGGGCTCGGTCGGCATCGTGTCGCGTTCGGGCACCCTGACCTACGAAGCCGTGTTCCAGACCACCAACGAAGGCCTGGGCCAGACGACGGCCGTCGGCATCGGCGGCGACCCAGTCAAGGGCACCGAGTTCATCGACGTGCTGGAACTGTTCCTGGCCGACCCGGAAACCACCTCGATCATCATGATCGGCGAGATCGGCGGCGGCGCCGAGGAAGACGCCGCCCAGTTCCTGATCGACGAGGCCAAGAAGGGCCGCAAGAAGCCGATGGCCGGCTTCATCGCCGGTCGCACCGCGCCCAAGGGCCGCACCATGGGCCACGCCGGCGCCGTCGTCTCGGGCGGCAAGGGCGACGCGGAATCCAAGATCGCGGCGATGGAAGCCGCCGGCATCCGCATGTCGGAATCGCCGGCCCGCCTGGGCAAGACCCTGGTCGAAGTGCTGAAGGGCTAAGGCAGGATCGTCTAGACGGAACCGCCACGCGGTCCGTCGCAAGCGTCGATCATGTGCGGATGGAGGCATGGCCGGTTCGCCGGTCATGCCTTTCGTCGATCTGGCGGATCAGTTCCTCGCCCCGTTCACGCCCCACCAGCTGAAGCAGCGCGTCCAGCTTGGCCTCGGCGCGGTCGTCGCCTTCCTTGGACGAGGGAGAGCCGACATAGAGCAGATAGGCCAGGCCGGCGACCTGCCAGAGCAGTTGAAGAAATTCCGACTGCCAGTTCTCGAACGTGTCCCGGCCCATCTCGATGACATAGCCCATCGTCTCGGGCGCCTGGGCGTGCTGGCGGGCCTCGTCCACATAGGCGAACCAGCCGAAGACCCAGTGAAGAACGAGCGAGAACAGGAAGAAACCCAGGGTGACCCAGGCGTAGCCGTACTTGCGCATCACACGTTCCCTTTTCACCCTAGAGACCACAGAAGCTAACGGCAGGATTTCCTGTGGCGTTCCGTCGCAGCGCCGACGCCGCCGAGGGGGCGGACGCAATTTTTGGTCGCGTTCGACCATTTTCTCTTCGAATTGCCCTGTTTCGGTCATGACCCATAAGGAAAGCGCGCCTATATGACGGGCGCACCCCTCACGGAGATGTGTCCAAGGGCGGCCAAAGGATTGCGAGAACGATGGCGGACGATGCGGGTCGGCTGAATCAGGTCTTTGCCGAGACCTCCTTCCTCTACGGGTCCAACGCGGCCTATATCGAGGAGCTTCACGAGAAATGGGCCAACGATCCCGGCTCGGTCTCGGCGGAGTGGAAGGCCTTCTTCGACCAGCTTCGCGACAACGCCGCCAGCGTGAAGGCCTCGGCCGAGGCCGGCGCCTGGGGCCGTGATGTCGCCGCCGAGCCCAGCGAGGCGACCGCCGTCTTCGACGGCCGTTGGCCGGCTCCGAAGCCCGATCCCAAGAAGCCGGGCGCGTCTGCGGCCCCCGCCAAGGCCGCCGCGCCCGCCGAGGTTTCGGCCCCCGCCTCTGGGGACGAGATTCGCGCCGCCGCCCACGATTCCATCCGCGCCCTGATGCTGATCCGCAGCTATCGGGTGCGCGGCCACCTGCAGGCCAAGCTGGACCCGCTGGGCATCGAACAGCCGGTCGAGAACCCCGAGTTGACGCCGGAATTCTACGGCTTCACCGGCGCCGACCTGGACCGTCCGATCTTCCTGGACGGCGTGCTGGGCCTGCAGACCGGCACGATCCGCGAAGTCCTGGACATCCTGAAGCGCACCTATTGCGGCACGGTCGGCATCCAGTTCATGCATATCGCCGAGCCGGAGGAGAAATCCTGGCTGCAGCAGCGGTTCGAGGGCGCCGACAAGTTCGAGCAGAACGCCTTCTCCAAGGAAGGCAAGCTGGCTATCCTGTCCAAGCTGGTCGAGGCCGAGGGTTTCGAACGCTTCCTGCACAAACGCTTCCCCGGCACCAAGCGGTTCGGCCTGGACGGCGGCGAGGCCATGGTCCCGGCGCTGGAGCAGGTCATCAAGCGCGGCGGTTCGCTGGGCGTGGACGAGGTCGTGCTGGGCATGGCCCACCGCGGCCGCCTGAACGTGCTCGCCGCCGTGATGGGCAAGCCCTACAAGGTCATCTTCCACGAGTTCCAGGGCGGCTCGGCCGTGCCGAGCGACATCGAGGGCTCGGGCGACGTCAAATACCACATGGGCGCCTCGTCGAACCGCGAGTTCGACGGCAACCACGTCCACCTGTCGCTGACCGCCAACCCGTCCCACCTGGAAATCGTCAACCCGGTCGTTCTGGGCAAGGCGCGCGCCAAACAGGCGTTCGACATCCGCGAGGCCAACGAGGGCGTGCCCGAGGGCCAGTGGGCGCTGGACCGCTCCAAGGTCGTGCCGCTGCTGATCCACGGCGACGCCGCCTTCGCCGGTCAGGGCGTGGTCGCGGAATGCTTCGCCCTGATGGGGCTGAAGGGCTACCGCACCGGCGGCACCCTGCACTTCGTCATCAACAATCAGATCGGCTTCACCACCAGCCCGCGCAACTCGCGCTCGTCGCCCTATCCGTCGGATGTGGCGCTGATGGTCCAGGCGCCGATCTTCCACGTCAACGGCGACGACCCCGAAGCGGTCGTCTTCGCCGCCAAGGTCGCCACCGAATACCGGCAGAAGTTCCACAAGGACGTTGTGGTGGACATGTTCTGCTACCGCCGCTTCGGTCACAACGAAGGCGACGACCCCACCTTCACCCAGCCGCTGATGTATTCGAAGATCCGCGCCCAGCCCTCGACGCGCGAGCTGTATGCGCGGCGTCTGGTGGCCGAAGGCGTGATCACCCAAGCCGAGGTCGACGCCGAGGTCGAGCGGTTCGAGAAATTCCTCGACGAGCAGTTCGAGGCCGGCAAGACCTGGTCCGCCGAAAAGGCCGACTGGCTGGACGGTCAATGGCAGGGCTTCCAGGCGCCCAAGGACGAGCTGCGCGGCGACACCGCCGTTCCGCTGGCAAAGCTGACCGACCTGGGCCACCGCCTGACCACCATTCCCAACAGCGTCGACATGCACAAGACGTTGAAGCGGGTGATCGAGGCCCGCCGCGAGGCGGTCGTCTCGGGCCAGGGCCTGGACTGGGCCACGGCCGAGAGCCTGGCCTTCGCCTCCCTGCTCGACGAGGGCTTCCCGATCCGTCTGTCGGGCCAGGATTCGGTGCGCGGCACCTTCTCGCAGCGCCACTCGGGCATCATCGACCAGACCACCGAAGAGCGCTACGTCCCGCTGAACAACCTGCGCGAAGGCCAGGCCAATTTCGAGGTCATCGACTCGGCCCTGTCGGAAGAGGCGGTGCTGGGCTTCGAATACGGCTATTCGCTGGCCGACCCCAATACGCTGGTCATGTGGGAGGCCCAGTTCGGCGACTTCGTGAATGGCGCCCAGGTGGTGATCGACCAGTTCATCTCTTCGGGCGAACGCAAGTGGCTGCGGATGAGCGGCCTGACCATGCTGCTGCCGCACGGCTACGAGGGGCAGGGGCCGGAACACTCCTCGGCCCGCCTGGAGCGGTTCCTGCAACAGTGCGCCGAAGACAATATGCAGGTCGCCAACTGCACCACCCCGGCCAACTATTTCCACATCCTGCGCCGCCAGATGCACCGGCCGTTCCGCAAGCCGCTGATCCTGATGACGCCGAAGTCGCTGCTGCGTCACAAGAAGGCGGTCTCGTCCATGGCGGACCTGGCGGAGGGCTCGGCCTTCCACCGCGTCCTGCACGACGACGCCCAGACGCGGCCCGAGATCGCCGGCGTCACGATCAAGGCCGACAAGGACATCCGCCGCGTCATCCTGTGCTCGGGCAAGGTCTATTACGACCTGCTCGACGCGCGCGAGAAGAAGGCCAAGGACGGTCAGGCCGTGGACGACGTCTACATCCTGCGCCTGGAGCAGTTCTATCCGTGGCCGATCCAGTCGCTGCGCAAGGAGCTGGCCCGCTTCCCCAACGCCGAACTGGTGTGGTGCCAGGAAGAGCCGAAGAACATGGGCGGCTGGACCTTCGTCGATCCGTGGCTGGAGCTGACGCTGGACAAGCTGGACGTCAAGGCCAAGCGCGCCCGCTACGTCGGACGGCCCGGCTCCGCCTCCACCGCGGCCGGTCTGATGAGCCGCCACCTGAAGGAACTGGAAGCCTTCACCACCGAAGCCTTCGCCTGATACACCTGTAGAAGACCCGATCTAGAGACGAGCTGGACCTGACATGGCCGACATCCTGACCCCCGCCCTCGGTGAATCCGTCACCGAAGCCACCATCGCCAAATGGACCAAGAAGGTCGGCGACGCGGTCAAGAAGGACGAACTGCTGGTCGAGCTGGAAACCGACAAGGTCTCGCTTGAGGTCGTGGCCCCGGCCGACGGCGTCCTGGGCGCCATCAACGCCGCCGAGGGCGACACGGTCGTTCCGGGCACGGTCCTGGGTTCCGTGACCGAGGGCGGCGGCGCCGCCGCCGCTCCGGCCGCCGACCCCGCCAAGGCCGCCAAGGGCGAGGCCAAGCCGGCCCCGGCCGCCTCGGCCAAGCCCGCGGAAGCCGCCGCCATCGACATCACCGTGCCGGTCATGGGCGAAAGCGTCGCCGAGGGGTCGATGGGCAAGTGGCTCAAGAAAAACGGCGATGCGGTCAAGAAGGACGAGCTGCTGGTCGAGATCGAGACCGACAAGGTCGCCGTCGAAGTCTCGTCGCCCGCCGACGGCGTCCTGACCATCGCCGCCGACGAAGGCGCGACCGTCACGCCGGGTCAGAAGATCGGTTCGGTTTCGGGCTCGGGCGCCGCCTCCGCCGCCCCGGCCGCCCCGGCGGCGTCTCAGGCCGCCGCCGCGCCCGCCAACACCGGCTCGGCCCAGGTCGGCCGGAACGACGCCCTGTCGCCCGCCGTCCAGCGGGTGGTCGCCGAAAACAACCTGGACCCCAAGGCCATCAACGCGACAGGGCCCAAGGGCAACATCACCAAGGGCGACGCCCTCGCCGCCATCGGCCAGGCTCCTGCCGCCGCCCCGGCCGCCCCGGCCGCCCCGGCCGCGCCTCGCGCCGACCAGCCTAGGGAGGAGCGGGTCAAGATGACGCGCCTGCGTCAGACCATCGCCCGTCGCCTGAAGGAATCCCAGAACACGGCCGCCCAGCTGACCACCTTCAACGAGGTGGACATGACCAACGTCATGGCCCTGCGCGCCCAGTACAAGGAGGTGTTCGAAAAGCGCCACGGCGTGAAGCTGGGCTTCATGTCCTTCTTCACCAAGGCGGTGGTCGCGGCCCTGCACGAAATCCCGGCCGTCAACGCCGAGATCGACGGCACGGACATCATCTACAAGAACCACTACGACATCGGCGTGGCCGTCGGCACCGACAAGGGTCTGGTGGTTCCGGTCCTGCGCGACGCCGACACCCTGTCGCTCGCCGGCATCGAAAAGGGCATCGGCGCCCTGGGCAAGGCCGCCCGAGACGGCGCCCTGACCATGGATCAGATGCAAGGCGGCACCTTCACCATCACCAACGGCGGCACCTATGGCTCGCTGATGTCGACGCCGATCCTCAACGCCCCGCAGTCGGGTATCCTGGGGATGCACAACATCGTCCAGCGCCCGATGGCCATCAACGGCGAGGTCAAGATCCGGCCGATGATGTATCTGGCCCTCAGCTACGACCACCGGATCGTGGACGGCAAGGAGGCCGTGACCTTCCTGGTCCGGGTCAAGGAACTGCTGGAAGACCCGCAGCGGGCGCTTCTGGACCTGTAAGTCACGAAGGGGCGGCCGGTTCGGTCGCCCCTTTTCGTTTCGACCGAAAGGCCTCGCCGATGCTGACCCTCTACACCTCGCCCGGCTCGTGCAGTCGCGCCAGCCATATCGCGCTGGAAGAGGCGGCGCTGGATTATCGGCCGCGCTTCGTCGATTTCGCCAAGGCCGACCAGACCAGGCCCGATTTCCTGGCCGTCAATCCCAAGGGGCGGGTGCCCGCGCTCGTCTCCGACCGCGGCGTCCTGACCGAGGGCCCGGCCATCCTGGCCTATGTCG
Organism: Brevundimonas sp. D3-1P; assembly: GCF_055809335.1. Lineage (NCBI taxonomy): Bacteria > Pseudomonadati > Pseudomonadota > Alphaproteobacteria > Caulobacterales > Caulobacteraceae > Brevundimonas > Brevundimonas sp. D3-1P. Next base: position 2,148,738 of record NZ_CM147908.1, on the reverse strand, counting down.
CGGCCCTGGCGCCGGAGGCCGCCTTGGCGCCCGCCGATCCGTTCGACTTCGCCCGGATGCAGGCCTTCAACCTCTATCTGGCTTCGACCATCCACGTCGCCCACGCCCACGGTCGCCGCGCCGCCCGCTGGAGCGACGATCCCGCCGCTCAGGCCAGCATGGCCGCCAAGGTGGCCCAGAACATGGGCGCCGGTTTCGAACTGATCGAGGCGGGCCTGACGGGCGACTGGGTCATGGGCGACGCCTATTCGGTCGCCGACCCCTATCTGTTCGTCTTCTCGGGCTGGCTGGACGGCGACGGGGTCGACATCGCCCGCTTCCCCCGGGTCGCCGCCCACTTCCAGCGAATGTGGCAGCGTCCTGCCGTCCAGCGCGTCCTGGCCTGGGAAGCCGAGCGGGCGCGCTGAAATACCAACGGTTGTGTCTTTGCGGCGTCGGTCCGCCAGCATCGTCGCGGCCGTTTGATTTAACGCATTTCAGGCCGCCCGATTTCATGGCCTTATTCTCGCCATGGAGTGGGCGGCGCGCGCGATCGGGGTGTTTTACGTCTTGGGCGGACTGATGCTTCTGTATCAGGCGTGGCTCAACTGGCGGCTCCAGCAGGCCTTGTCGGGGCTGGTGTCGACATCGTTCGACGACCATCTGGCGGACGGGGTGATCGCCCTGGGCGGGCTGCTGGTCCTGGCCTCGGGGCTGGCCCTGGCCGCGCTCAGCGCCTGGGCCGTCGTCGCCTTCCTGGCGGGCTGGACGATCCAGGCGGCCTATCTGCTCTGGGCCAATCGCGCCTATCCGAACGACCCGGCTGCAGCCGGTCGGCGACGCGCGGTCCATGCTTTCGCGGCCTATACCGCCGCCACCGCCCTGGTCCTGACGATGCCGCTGATGGGCGTGCTGGGCTGACGGTTCAGCCGAACTCGGCTTCCAGGTCGGCCAGTCGCGCCGCCTGGTCCTCGGCGATCAGGGCGTCCAGCAGCGGGTCGATATCGCCTTCCAGGATTTGCGGCAGGCTGTGCAGGGTCAGGCCGATCCGGTGGTCCGTCACCCGCCCTTGCGGGAAGTTGTAGGTCCTGATCCGTTCCGAACGGTCGCCCGACCCGACCTGGGACTTGCGCGAATCCGCCCGGGCCAGATCCTTGGCCTGCCGCTGCATGTCATAGAGGCGCACCCGCAGGTTCTTCATCGCCTTTTCGCGGTTCACGTGTTGGGACTTCTCGGAGCTGGTGGCCACGATCCCGGTCGGCAGGTGGGTGATCCGCACGGCCGAATCGGTCTTGTTCACGTGCTGGCCGCCCGAGCCGGAGGCGCGGAAGGTGTCGATGCGGATGTCCTTGTCCTGGATCTCGATCTCGACGTCCTCGACCTCGGGCAGGACGGCGACAGTGGCGGCCGAGGTGTGGATGCGCCCGCCCGCCTCGGTGGTCGGCACCCGCTGGACCCGGTGCACGCCGCTTTCGAACTTCAGCCGGCCGAACACCCCCTCGCCGGTGACGGTGGCGATGATCTCCTTATAGCCTCCGGCGTCGCCCTCGGTCGCCGAATCCAGCTCGATCCGCCAGCCGCGCGCGGCGGCGTAGCGCGAATACATCCGAAACAGGTCGCCGGCGAACAGGGCGGCCTCGTCGCCGCCCGTGCCGGCCCGCACCTCCAGCACGGCCGAGGCGTTCTCGTCGGCGTCGCGCGGCGCCAGCAGAAGGGCGACCTCGCGCTCCAGTTCGGGCAGCCGCTCGGTCAGGGCGGCCAGTTCGTCCTCGGCCATCGCCGCAATTTCGGGATCGGCCGTCATGGCCTTCAGATCGTCCATCTCGGCGCGGGCGCGCGCCAGACCCTGGACGGCGTCGGCCACCGGCTTCAGCTCGGCGTGTTCCTTGGACAGGCGGACGATCTCGGCCCCGTCGGCGGCCGAACCCATTCGCGCCTCCACCTCGTGGAAACGGTCGAGCACCTGGTCGAGACGGGCCTGGGGCAGTCGCAAGTTCTAGTCCCTCTGGTGGAGGGGCTGGTCTCTACTCCCTGCGGGCGGCGCCTGTCGATGCCGCACGCGCCGGAAGGCGCGGCGGCGCAGGCGTTTCACCTGCCAATGGGCGATCAAGGCCGGCGCCGCCTTTGTGATCCCCGATAACGATGGCGTCAGTCATGGTTACGAACGGCGGCCCGACCGTTTAGCTGGCTGTCTGACCAGCGTGAGGAGCATGCCTTGTTCGATCGACCCGCCGTTTCGGAAACCGCACCTCAGGGCCGGGCCGCGTCCGCGGACCTGGTCTCGGACAGCGTCGAACGTCTGTGCCGCCTCTATGACAGCCGCCTTGCCGAGACCGGCGGCGCCCTGTCGCCGGAAGACGCCAGGGAGTTGAACGCCATGGCCGCCATCTACGATCTGGACACCGATCGGCCCGCCGCAGAGGTGTGGAAGGACTTGCGCGCGGTCGTCACGCGCCAGCAGCCGGCGGTCGACCCGCACGCCGCGCCGCACGCCGACGCGCGCCCCCTGACCCTGCTGGTGGTCGAGGACGATGCGGACGCCGCCGCCTCCCTGACCGAACTGTTGTCCGAGGCCGGTCACAGCGTCGTCGGCCCCTTCCACAACGCGGCCGCCGCCGAGGCCGCCGCGGCGTTGCATTCCATCGACGCCGCCCTGCTGGACATCAATCTGTCGGGCGAAATGACCGGGGTGGAGCTGGCCCGGATGCTGACGGCGCGCTGGGACGTGCCGGTCGTCTTCGTCTCCGGCGACGTGGCCGCCGCCGCCCGGCACGCCGACATGGCCGAGGCCCTGGTGCTGAAGCCCTACAACGGCGCCCAGATCCTGGAGGCCGTGGCCCGGATCGGCCAGGCGGCCTGACGGATGGATCGGCCGGGCGATGGCGTCTTGCGCCCGGGGCGGCGGCGCGCGATCACAGGCCATGCTGTCCAATCGGTCCCGCTACGCCCTGCGCGCCATGGTCCATCTGGCCGGGCTGCCCGGCGGCGGCCCCGCGACCATCGCCGAGATCGCCGAGGCTGCCGCGGCCCCGCGCAAGTTCCTGGAGGCCATTCTGCTGGACTTGCGGCGTCAGCGGCTTCTGATGTCCAGGCGCGGTCGATCGGGCGGCTATGCGCTGGCGATCCCGGCCGACGCCATCAGCTTCGCCGATGTGATCCGCGCCCTGGAAGGGCCCCTGGCCTTGACGCCTTGCGCCTCGCGCACCGCCTACGGCCCGTGCGAGACCTGCCCGGACGTCGAAACCTGCCCGCTTCAGCCGGTCCTGCGCGACGGACGCGACGCCCTGGCCTCGGTGTTCGAGGCGCGAACGCTTCTGCAAGCCGCCGCCAAAACTTCTCCTATTGACCCGCTAGGGAAATAAACCGCACCGTCCGCGCGTCTCAGGGGCCGCAATGCAAGATTTCCTTCTCTTCCTCGCCGTCGGATTCCTGGCGCAGATCGTCGATGGCGCGCTGGGCATGGCCTATGGGGTGATCTCCTCCACCGTCCTGCTGTCGTTCGGCGTGCCGCCCGCGACCGCCTCGGCCAGCGTTCACGCCGCCGAGGTCTTCACCACCGCCGCCTCCGCCGGTTCGCATACCGTCAACAAGAACGTGAACTGGAAGCTGTTCACGCCGCTGGCCCTGGGCGGCGTGATCGGCGGCGGGCTGGGGGCCTTCGTGCTGACCAGCATCGACGGCGACGTGCTGAGACCGTGGATCACCGCGTATCTGGCCGTCATGGGCCTGGTCATCGTCTGGCGCGCCACCCGCCAGACGCGCGAGCGGATATTCCCGCCCAGGTTCGCCGGGCCGCTGGGCCTGATCGGGGGCTTCTTCGACGCCATCGGCGGCGGCGGCTGGGGGCCGAGCGTCACCACCACCCTGGTCGGCACGGGCCAGGACCCGCGCGCCTCGATCGGCACCACCAACACGGCCGAGTTCTTCGTCACCTCGGCGATTTCCGCCACCTTCCTGGCCGCGCTGCTGACCGGCCACTGGGAACAGGCCGAGGGCATCTCCACCCATGCCATGGCGGTGCTGGGCCTGATCGTCGGCGGCCTGATCGCCGCCCCCCTGGCCGGAATCGTCGCCCGCATCGCGCCCCGCCGCGCCCTGACCTACGGGGTTGGAGTCGTGGTCCTGATCTCCGCCGGCTACCAGGCCCTGCGCCTGTTCAAGGTGATCTGACGCTCACGCTCGGTTGCAAGCGGCGCATTTCAGGATATGTTCGCCTTGCGCAATTTTCGCGCATGGGGCTTATCATGAAGATTCAATATGTTGGCGCGGCTTTCGCTGCGCTCTGCGTCAGCGGTTGCGTGTCGTCCGGCAGCGGAGACACCATCCTCGCCATACCGCGTGAACAGGCTGCGGCGATGTCGGTGGGACAAATCGTCCTCACCGGCCGCCCTGAAAACGTGTCGGCGGATTTCGAACAGGTCTTCGCCACTCAGGTCCGTCAGGAAACCGATCGTTGCGCCACGGGCGCGACGCCTCTGCGGCTGGAGGTTCGAGTGACGGAGTTCAAGAAGGCCAACCCGGCCATGACGTTCCTGGTCGGCGATTCCAACGTGATCAAGGGCCAAGCCGTTCTGATCGACCCCGCGACGGGACGAAAGGTGGCCGACTTCGATATCACGCGCTCGGTCGGCGGCGGCGGGCTGATCGCGGCCGCCGGCATGAGCCAGGCCGAAGAACAGATGACCGAGGCCTTCGGCAAAGAAATCTGCAAGCGGGCGTTCGGCGTCTGATCGTCGGCGGGGGCGCGCCGGGCGCGCCCCCGCCTTTCCATCTCAGCGGGCCAGGGCCGCGACGAAGGCCGGATCGGCCATCAGTTCCTTGAGGGCGAGGCTCAAGGCCTGCGACAGGGTCGTGGCGGCGTTTCCGCCGTTGGCCAGTTGCACGGTCCGCTCGGCCTGCCCGGCGATCGCCCGGCGATAGACTTCCGCGCCAGACGCATTGGTCACGGTGACGGTCAGGCCGACGTCGGCCTTGGACTTGCCCGCCAGCATCCCGACGGAAAAGTCGTTGTAGAAGGTCGTAACCTCGGCATTCACTCGCGCGCCTGTGTCGCCTACCTGATAGCCGCGCTGACGCAATTCGGCGGCGATGGCGTCGCGCACGATATCCGTCACTTCGACCTGAGACCGGATCGCGGCCATCTCCATGCCGTAGCCGTTGATCTGGACGCCGATGCGCGCGCGGTTTTCAGTGCGGGCATCGCTGGACGCCACGGTGACGTGGATGTTTTGAGCGCCAGGCGTGGCGGCGGCCGTGCTGACGGCATAGGGCACCGGAACGATGTCTTCCGACGTGGCGCAGGCGCCAACGCCCATCAGACTGGCCAAGGCCAAGCCGGCGAAGATGTTCGCTTTCATTGATTTTCCCCCAAGGAAACTAAGAGAATCGGCCAACGCCGATCGCCCGTTTCTAGCGCGGGGAATGTGAAGGGTGCTACCCGGCGCTGCGGATCGCGGCCTATTCCGCCGCCTGAAGCTCCGCCGCTCGCGCGGCGTCCAGTTCGGCGGCCTTTTCCTCGACCAGGGCGACGATGTGGTCGATCATGCCGTCGTTGGCCTGTTTGTGGGCGATCTTGCCGTTCAGATAGATCATGCCCGCGCCCTTGCCGCCGCCGGTGAAGCCGATGTCGGTATAGAGGGCCTCGCCGGGTCCGTTCACGACGCAGCCGATCACCGACAGGCTCATCGGGGTCGAGATATGGGCCAGATTTTCCTCCAGCACCGCCACCGTCTCGATGACGTTGAAGCCCTGGCGGGCGCAGGACGGGCAGGCGATGATGTTGACGCCACGGTGGCGCAGGCCCAGCGATTTCAGGATGTCGAACCCGACCTTGATCTCCTCGACCGGATCGGCGGCCAGGCTGACGCGGATGGTGTCGCCGATCCCGGCCCACAGCATCGACCCCAGGCCGATGGCCGACTTGATGGTGCCGGTGCGCAAGGGGCCCGCCTCCGTCACGCCCAGGTGCAGGGGGCAGTCGATGGCCTCGGCCAGCTGTTGATAGGCCGCGACGGTCAGGAAAGGGTCTGACGCCTTCACCGAGATTTTGAACTCGTGAAAGTCGTTGTCCTGGAGGATGCGGGCGTGGTTCAGCGCGCTCTCGACCATGGCGTCGGGGCAGGGCTCGCCGTATTTCTCCAGCAGCTCCTTTTCCAAAGAGCCGGCGTTGACGCCGATCCGCATCGAGCAGCCGTTGTCGCGCGCGGCCTGGATCACCTCGCGCACCCGGTCGGGGCTGCCGATATTGCCCGGATTGATGCGCAGGCAGGCGGCGCCGGCCTCGGCGGCCTCGACGCCGCGCTTGTAGTGGAAATGGATGTCGGCGACCAAGGGGACCCTGGCCTCGCGCGCGATGGTGCGAAACGCCGCCGTCGATTCCACGTCGGGGCAGGAGACGCGCACGATGTCGGCCCCGGCCTCCTCCAACTGGCGGATCTGGTTCAGCGTCGCCGCCGCGTCGGACGTCGGCGTATTGGTCATCGACTGGACGCTGATCGGGGCGTCGCCGCCGACCAGGACCGAGCCGACGCGGATCTGGCGGCTCTTGCGGCGCTCGATATGGCGCCAGGGTCGGACGTGGGTGTGGTCGCTCATGACTGGATCATATAGGCCGATGATGACGGCGGGACCACGGCCGACCGATCAGTTCGGCGCGCGCGGCGTCGCGGCTGGCGCGGACCCCGGCTGAGGCGTCGCGGTCGCGGCCTGGGCGCGGACCGCCTGGGCCTGGATCTGGGCCTGGACCTGGGCCTGGACCTGGGCGCGCGCCTGGGCGGCGGCCAGCTGTTTGGCGGCCTGGTCGGCGCGGCTGTTCAACTGGGCCAGCGGCGTCAGCACCCCGGCCAGCGGCCCACCGTATTCCCCGTTCAGATAGACGTCGAAGGCGGCCGGATCGGACACGTCGACGGTGGCGGCGACGCCGATCGGCGCCCGCCAGGCCTCGCCCGGCGCCATCTGGCGCGCGAACAGCGCCTGTCCATCGCCCAGGCGCACGACCAGGGCGCCGGCGGTGCGGGCCTGGATCACGACCATCGAGGCGTTGGCCGGCGCGCCATAGACGGCGCCGCGCGGGTTGAAGGCCTTCTGAACCGGCTCGGGATGGGCGGCGGCGGCCACGGCGGCGGGGTCCGCCGGATCGACGCCGGTCAGTTCCGCCTCCAGCCCGCGGGTGATGTAGGGGGCGGGCGTGGTCTGGTCGGGCGGCGCGGCCATGGGGGCGCTGAGCGTGAACCGGGGGTCGGGCGCGTCCCCCCCGGCCCAGGTCTGGGGCGTCATGGCGATGTCGGAGGGATGGGCGGCCTGGCGCAGGCTGACCCGCTGGAACACGTTCCAGCCGATCACGGCCACGATCAGGACGGCGATCCCGGCGACGATGCGGGGCGAGTGGCGGCGCACGTCCTGGAAGGCCACGCCGATCGGCGCCTTCAGGGGAACCGATGTGTCGGGGCTTTCCTGCTTGAACCGCTCGACCGCCAGCTGCTCGTCCAGCGCCAGGGCCGAGGCGTAGGCCCGCACATAGCCCAGGGCGAAGACGCGCGAGGGCAGGGACGACCAGTCCCCCTGTTCCAGGGCGGTCAGGAAACGGCGATGCACCTTGGTCTCGGCGGCCAGCTCGGCCATCGACTTGCCCGACCGCTCGCGCGCCTGGCGCAGGCCCTCGCCGAATGTGGCGGCCTCGGCGAAGGCGGCGGCCGGGTCCGCCCCCTCCGCAGGGGTCTTCAACGCATCGGGGCCGATCCCCGCATTCGACGCCATCAGGCCTGACCCTTGTCCGGGAAGGGACCGTTTCGAAACGGCCGTGCAACAGCCGCCGGGATAGACGATTGCGCCATCGCCAGCAACGCCGCCGACGCCGCGCCTTCGCGCTCAGACCGAGACGTTCAGCTTGCGCGCCAGGGATTCGATCTCGTTCCTGACCGAGCCGGTGGACAGGTTCAGCAGATTGGTCATGCCGCGCCGCGCCGCCGTCAGGTCCGCCGACAGGATCATCCGCTTGACCGGACCGACGCCGCCCGCCGGAGCCGACAGCCGGGTGAAGCCCAGGGTGATCAGCGCAAAGGCCTCCAGCGGCCGCCCGGCCAGTTCGCCGCAGATCGACACCGGCGTGCCGGTGTCGGCGCAGGCCTTCTGAATGGTCTGCAGCGCGCGCAGCGTCGGCGGCGACAGGGGGTCGTAACGGTCCGATACCAGCGGATTGGTCCGGTCGGCGGCGTACATGTACTGGAACAGGTCGTTGGTGCCGATGGAGACGAAGTCCGTCAGCGGCAGCAGGGCGTCCAGGTGCCACAGCAGCGACGGGCATTCGACCATGGCCCCGACCCGCAACAGGGCCGGCAGGGCCCGGCCGCGCCGCCGGGCCCAGGCGCATTCGACGTCGACCAGTTCGCGCGCGGCCCGGAACTCGTCCACCGTGGCGATCATCGGGAACATGACGCGCAGCTCTCGTCCCGCCCCCGCCGCCAGCAGCGCGCGCAGCTGCATCCGCAACAGCGACGGCCGATCCAGGCCCAGGCGGATGGCGCGCCGGCCCAGCGCCGGATTTTCCTCCCGCTCGGCCTCCAGATAGGGCAGCACCTTGTCGCCGCCGATATCCAGGGTGCGGAAGGTGACGGGTCGGTCGCCGGCCGCGTCCAGCACCAGTTTGTAAAGCGCCGTCTGGGCGTCCAGCCGGGGCAGTTCGTCCGATACCATGAACTGGAATTCGGTGCGGAACAGGCCGATCCCCTCGGCCCCCGTCTCCTTCAGGTTCTCCAGGTCCACCGCCAGGCCGGCGTTGGTCAACAGGCTGATGCGCTGGCCGTCCAGGGTCACGGCCGGGGTGTCGCGCAACTGGGCGAACTCGGCCCGGCGCTGGTCGCGCACGGCCATGCGCGACTGCACCGCTTCCAGCATGTCGGGGCGGGGCCGCAGATAGGCCTCGCCCGTCTCCCCGTCGGCGATGACGATGTCGCCCTCGGACAGGCGGTCGCGCAGCCCCATCAGCCGCCCGACGCAGGGAATCTGCAGCGCCCGCGCCACGATGGCGGCGTGGCTCGCGGCCGAACCTTCCTCCAGCAACAGCCCCTTCAGCTTGTCGCGCGGATATTCCAGCAGATCGGCCGGCCCCAGGTTGCGGGCCACCAGTATGGCGTCGTCGGGCAGTTCACGCTCGCCCGGCTTGTCGCCCGCCAGCACCCTCAGCAGCCGGTTGGCCAGGTCCTCGAAATCGTGCAGCCGCTCGCGGATATAGGGATCGCGCGCCTGGGCGAAGCGGGCGCGGTGTTCGTTGCGCACCCGGTCGACGGCCGCCTCGGCGGTCAGGCCATTGCGCACCGCCTCTTCCAGCGACCGGTTCCAGCCCCGGTCGTCGGCGAACATCCGATAGGTCTCCAGCACCTCGAACGAGGGGCCGGCCAGGCCCTGGCCCTTGTCCAGCATGACGTCCAGCCCGGTCTTCAGCGTGGCCAGGGCCAGCTTGAGCCGCGCCTCCTCCATGGCCGGATCGTCGGACAGCAGCCGTTCGGGGGCCAGCGGCGCCTCGTGCAGCACGACCCGGCCGAAGGCCAGGCCGTCGGCGAATTTCTGACCCTTCAGCCGCTCGGGCCGGTGGGGCGCCAGTTCGACGTCGCGCAGCTCGTCCTGGGCCAGCAGTTCGCCGGACGCCACCGTCTCGGACAGGACCATGGCGATGGTCTGGATGTCCTCGACCTCTTCCTCGTCGTAGCGCCGCTCGGTGCGGTTCTGCACGACCAGGACGCCGATGGCCCGCCCGCCGCGCAGCAGCGGCGCCCCAAGGAAGGCGTGATAGGGGTCTTCCCCCGTCTCGGGCCGATAGGAGAAGGCCGGATGCGACGGCGCGTCCGACAGGCTGATCGGCTGGGCCATGCGCGCCACCTCGCCCACCAGACCCTCGCCGGGGCGCAGACGGGTATTGTGGACGGCGTCGGGGTTCAGACCCTCGGTGGCGAACAGCTCCAGCTCGCCCGAGGCGCGGCGCAGATAGATGGAGCAGACCTCGGCGACCATCGACCGGGCGATGATGCGGACGACCATGTTCAGCCGGTCCTGCGCCGGCGTGGCGCCCGCGCCGGCCCCGCCCAGAGCCTCGCGGATCTGGCGCAGGAGGATCCTGGGTCCCCTGGTCATCGCGCCGCCTGCCGGCATCATCCCTCCCGCGCCCTTTCCTGTGATGTAGGCGCCCTGTTCAGATCACCTATAGCGCGTCCAGCCCATAGGCCGAATGCAGGGCGCGAACGGCCAGTTCGGCGTAGGCGGCGTCGATCAGGACGCTGATCTTGATCTCGGAGGTCGAGATGGCCTGGAACTTGACCCCCTTGTCCGCCAGGGCCTTGAACATGGTCTGGGCGACGCCGGCGTGGCTTCTCATGCCCACGCCCACGACCGACACCTTGGCCACGTCCTCGTCGACGCGGATCTCCTCGAAGGCCAGGTCGGCCTGGGCGGCCTTCATGATGTCGGCGGCGCGCAAGGCGTCGCGGCGGCCTGTGGTGAAGGTCAGGTTGACCGTACCCGCGGTGCGGGCCTGGCTCTGGACGATCATGTCCACGTTCACATTGGCCTCGGCCAAGCGGGTGAAGACGTCGGCGGGGGCGTCGACCCGGTCCGACAGGCCCAGCAGGGTGATCCGGGCCTCGTCGCGGCTCATGGTCACGCCGGACACGATGCGTTTTTCCACGATCTCCTCCTCGTCGCAGATCAGGGTGCCGGCCTCGTGGGGCAGGGCGCCGTTTTCGTCAGGTTCGATAAAGCTGGACAGCACGCGCACCGGCACCTGTTTGGCCATGGCCAGTTCGACCGACCGCGTTTGCAGCACCTTGGCCCCCAGGGACGCCATCTCCAGCATCTCCTCGAAGGAGATGCGGTTCAGCCGGCGCGCCCGGCTCTCGATGCGGGGATCGGTCGTATAGACGCCGTCCACGTCGGTATAGATGTCGCACGGGCATTCCAGCGCCGCCGCCACCGCCACCGCCGAGGTGTCGGACCCGCCGCGGCCCAGGGTGGTTATCTTGCCCTCCGGGGTCACGCCCTGGAAGCCGGGAATGACGGCGATCTGGCCGGCGTCCAGGGCGGCGCCTAGTTTCGCGGCGGGAATGTCGACGATGCGGGCGCGGCCATGGGCGTCGTCGGTGACGATCGGCACCTGCCAACCCATCCACGACCGAGCGTCCAGCCCCATGTTGCGCAGGGTCATGGCCAGGAGGCCCGACGTCACCTGCTCGCCCGAGGCGACCACCACGTCGTATTCGTCGTCCGACAGGGGCAGGCCGGCGGCGGCCGGACCGGCGCCGTCGGTCCAGGCGACCAGTTCATTGGTCTTGCCGGCCATGGCCGAGACGACCACGGCGACCTTCTTGCCGGTCGCGGTCTCTGCGGCGACGATGCGCGCCGCGCGGCGGATGCGTTCGAGGTCGCCCATCGAGGTGCCGCCGAACTTCATCACCAGCCTTGTCGTCGCAGATCGTGAAGAATCAGGCCGCGTCATCGTGGCGTTCCGCCCCCTGCTTGCGTGAAAGGCCGCAAAGGTTCATCCCTCGCGTCATGACCGCTTCTAACGGCGCCGCCTCGCCTCGCCTACCCCGTTCCGGGCAGGGTTTTTCGCAAAATTCGTCCGAAGCCGCTTTCGGCCCGTCGATCGATCCGGCGGACGTGGCCCGCTTCTCGGCCCAGGCGGCCGAATGGTGGGACGCCCGCGGGCCGTTCGCGCCGCTGCATCGGTTCAATCCGGCGCGTCTGAAGCTGATCCGCGACCAGCTGTGCGCCCGTCTGGGCCGCGATGCGGGCGCGATCCGCCCGTTCGAAAGGCTGACCCTGCTGGACGTCGGCTGCGGCGGCGGGCTGATCGCCGAGCCGATGCGGCGGATGGGCTTCGACGTCACGGCCATCGACGCTTCGTCCGAGAACATCGGCACCGCCCGCGCCCATGCGGACATGGTCGGTCTGGACATCGCCTATCGCGCCGCCACGGTCGAGCAGATCGAGGCCGAGGGCGCGGGGCCGTTCGACGTGGTCCTGACCATGGAGGTGATCGAGCACGTCGCCGACCCGGAAGCCTTCGTGCGCGCCTGTTCGCGTCTGGTTCGGCCGGGCGGGGTCATGATGGTCGCCACCCTGAACAGAACCTTGAAGTCCCTGGCCCTGGGCAAGGTCGCGGCCGAATACATCCTGCGCTGGGTGCCCGCCGGCACCCACGACTGGCGCCAGTTCCTCAAGCCCGACGAGATCCGCGACATGCTGGCCGCCGAGCCTGTGACGGTCGAAGGCCCCTACGGCCTGAACTACGACCCGCTGAACGACCGCTGGAGCCCGTCGGACGACGCGGGCATCAACTATATGATGGTCGCCGTCAGAAGCTGACCACGGCTTCTCCCTCCCCGTTCGGGGAGGGTGGTCGCGCAGCGACCGGGTGGGGGCGGCCAGGCAAGGTCGCAACTGCCTGACCCACGACAGACTTGCGACGTATTGCCCTGCCGCCCCCACCCGGCTTCGCCTTCGGCTCAGCCCCCTCCCCGGAACGGGGAGGGAGAAGCGATTGCGCCCCCTAGACCTTCGCCGCGCGGCTCTTCGTCCAGGCGTAGAGGCCATAGACCGCCGCCGCGAAGCCGACGATCCCCGCCAGCATGGCCGGCCAGGCCGAACCCTCGGGCAGCATGGCGAAGGGCGCGTCGTCGCGGGTGGCCACGATGACGCCGGCGGTGAAGACGCCGAACAGGCTCTCGCCCACGATCAGGCCCGAGGCCAGCAGCACCCCCATCCGCCGCGCCACATCGGCGTAGCGGGTGCTGGAGACGGCCTTGTCGTAGATCCAGCCGCAGACCGCGCCGATGACCAGCATGGTGGTGACGGCGGCCGGCAGATAGAAGCCGATCCCGACGGCCAGGGGCGGCAGCTTGATCTTGCCGTTCGTGGCCTTGGAGACCACGGCGTCCAGCACGATGATCACCGCGCCGATCGCCGCGCCCAGGCCGATCAGGTCCCAGCGCAGGTCGCCGCCGATGACGCCGCGCGCCAGGGCCGAGATCAGGGTGGCTTGCGGCGCCGCCAGGGTCTTGGCGCCTTCGACGATGGCCGGGGGGCCGCCCTCGAAGCCGAACGCCTGGTTCAGCAGGTTCAGGATGAAGGGGATCACCAGGGCGCCGGCGCCGACGCCGACGATCAGCGCCACCTGCTGCCGCCACGGCGTCGCCTCGACCAGCTGGCCGGTCTTCAGGTCCTGAAGGTTGTCGTTGGCGATGACGGCGACGGCGAAGACGACCGCCGTCACGATCAGGGCGAAGGCGATGATCGACGGATCGGCCGGCACGCCCGCGACGGCCATGACGCCCAGCATCAGCAGCGAGGCGATGACGATGGCCAGGATGCCGACGCCCGACACCGGGCTGTTGGACGAGCCGATCAGGCCGGCCATGTAGCCGCAGATGGCCGCCACGGCGAAGCCGATCAGCACCACATAGACCAGGCCGCCGATCACCAGCAGCGGGGTCGAGGCGGCCAGGGCCGGGGCGCTCTGGGCGAACCAGGCCAGAAGGCCCGCGATGCCGACCAGGCAGGCGACCGAGACAGCGCCGACCAGCTTGATGGGCAGGTCCTGTTCGGTGCGGTCCAGCACCTCGCCATGCGAACGACGGGCGTTGGCGGCCAGCGCCGAGGTCAGGCCGCCGATCAGCGGACCGGCCAGTTTGATCAGGGTCCAGATGGCGGCGACGCCGATGACGCCCGCGCCCATGAACCGCACTTCGCGCGCCCAGACGGTGCTCGCCAGCTCCTCGGCCGGCGCGCCGGCGGGCAGGGTCGAGGCGATCGACGGAATGCCGTGCGCCGTCAGCCAGGCGACGGTGTCGGGGCTGGTCAGGATCGGCACGGCGACCGCCCAGGCCAGGACCAGGCCGAACAGCTGCGCCAGGCCCACGGTCAGGCCGATCAGATGCCCGGCGCCCAGAAGCGCGAACTGCATGCCGAAGCCCATTCCCGTCGCTCCGCCGCCCAGGGCCGCGGGCAGTTTGAAGAACCGGGCCGCTTCGCCGGCGAACACCCGCCCCGCGACCAGCAGGGCGTAACCGGCCGAGACGACGGCCCCGGCGACCACGACCCACAGGCCGGACTTGTTCTCGCGCACCGCGCTTTCGGTCTGTTCGGCCCCGCGCGAGCCGACCTTCAGCACCTCGGCGGCGGCGACGCCTTCGGGATAGGGCAGGCCGCCGTTGACGACCAAAGCCCGGCGCAGCGGGATCGAGAAGGTCACGCCCAGGACGCCGCCCAGGATGCAGATGGCCACCGACTGCCAGAACGGAAACTCCAGCCACCAGCCGATCATCACCAGGCCGGGCAGGACGAAGATGATCGAGCTCATGGCCCCGCCGACCGAGGCCACGGTCTGGACGGTCATGTTCTCCCAGATGGTCGAGGTGCGGAAGGCCCGCAGCACCGCCATCGAGATCACCGCCGCCGGAATGGCCGAGGCGAAGGTCAGGCCGACCAGCAGGCCCAGATAGGTGTTGGCGGCGGTGAAGATCACCGCCAGCAGGCAGCCCAGCACCAGGGCGCGGAGCGTCAGTTCGAGCCGGCCCTTCGGGGCGGCGGAGGCGTCTGTCATAGAAAGGGGTCCCACGTTCGCGCGGACCGTAAGCGCATTATGTCGCAGGCGGCAACACGTCTCGGTTCGCGCGGCGGGCGACGCGACGCGGATCGGGCCGCCTTGGCCTGGCCCTCGGGGCGGGCTACGACCCGTCCATGCCCGAACTTCCCGAGGTCGAAACCGTCCGACGCGGCCTGACGCCGGTGCTTCAGGGCGCGCGGCTGTCGCGCGTCGGGATCAACCGGCCCGACCTGCGTTTCCCCTTCCCCGAGCGGTTCGTCGAGCGGCTGGAGGGGGCGACGGTCCAGCGGATCGACCGTCGGGCCAAATATCTGCTCATGCCCCTGTCGACCGGAGAGACCTGGATCGCCCATTTAGGGATGACCGGCCGCTTCACCCTGGATGGAGCGCAGCTCGGCGAGTTCGAGGAACCGGCCCCCATCGCCGGCAAGCACGAACATTTCACCGCCTGCGCCGTGCGCGACGGCGCGGCGACCCGCATCGGCTACGCCGACGCCCGACGCTTCGGCTTCATGCGCCTGATCCCGACCGACCAGGTCGAGACCCATCCCTGGTTCGCCGGCCTGGGTCCCGAACCCTTGAGCGCCGGCTTTTCCGGCGCCCATCTGATCCAGGCCTTCGCCGGCAAGACGCAGAACATCAAGGTGTCCTTGCTTGACCAGCGGATCGTCGCCGGCCTGGGCAACATCTATGTGTGCGAGGCGCTGTACCGCGCGCGCATCTCGCCCCTGGTGGCGGCCGGGTCGGTGTCGAAGGCGCGGCTGGAACGGCTGGCGACCCAGGTCCGCGACGTGCTGAACGACGCCATCGCGGCGGGCGGCTCGACCTTGCGCGACTTCGCCAACGCCGAGGGCGGCCAGGGTTATTTCCAGCACCGGTTCGACGTTTATGGCCGCGACGGCCAGCCCTGCCGGGGGCAGGGCTGCGCCGGCGTCGTCGCCCGCATCGTCCAGGGCGGCCGCTCCACCTTCTACTGTCCGTCCTGCCAGAAACGTTAGGCCCGAGAGGTTCGACCCATGCGCAAGATTCACCTCTGGATCAGTCTGGTCGTCGGCCTCCTGGTCTGGGGCGCCTATTTCGCCCACTTCGTCCAGGGGGTGCGGACGGGCGACCTGTCGGACCTGGTCTGGTGGTTCGCGGCCGCCCTGGTCGTCGCCGCCCTGGCCGAGGCCGCCGCGACCGGCCTGATCGCCCGCCTGTTCCGCCGTCGCGCCCGCGTGCTGGACGAGGGGCCGACCCTGCTGGCCGCCTTGAAGGCCGGCCATGTCGCCCTGATGCTGCTGGTCGGGCTGATCCTGCTGACCGCCCTGATCCTGGCCCTGTCGTCCGTCTTCGGCTGGAGTCCGGACCTGGCGGCGCCGCGCGGCCAGGTGATCGCGGCCAATCTGCTGCTGGCCCTGGTGGTCGTCGCCGAACTGGTCCGCGCGGCCCTGACCCTGGCGCTGATGCCGCGCCGCTGACGTTTTTCCTTTCGTCATTCCGGGGCTCCGCCGCCCTTCGCCCGGAATGACGAAAGGAAAGCGATCCGATATGACCGACCAAACGAGGAGATCGACCATGTCCGACGCCTATTCCAACCTGCTGATCGAACGCAGCGAAGACGGCTATGCCGTCGTCACCCTGAACAGGCCCGAGGCGCTGAACGCCCTGAACGCGGCCCTGTTCAAGGATCTGGCCGACTTCCTCGACAGCGTCGAACACGACGACGGCGTGCGCTGTCTGATCCTGACCGGCTCGGGCGACAAGGCCTT
Organism: Brevundimonas sp. D3-1P; assembly: GCF_055809335.1. NCBI lineage: Bacteria > Pseudomonadati > Pseudomonadota > Alphaproteobacteria > Caulobacterales > Caulobacteraceae > Brevundimonas > Brevundimonas sp. D3-1P. The sequence goes on along the minus strand of NZ_CM147908.1, from coordinate 2,132,415 downwards.
CGCCGCCGGCGCCGACATCAAGGAGATGGCGGACCAGACCTACGCCCAGATGTACACGGCCAACTATTTCGCCCTGGGCCACGACCGCATAACCCGCTTCAGGAAGCCGATCATCGCCGCCGTCAACGGCTTCGCCCTGGGCGGCGGCTGCGAACTGGCCATGCTGTGCGACTTCGTCGTCGCCTCGGAGAAGGCCCGGTTCGGCCAGCCCGAGATCAATCTGGGCGTCGCCCCCGGCATCGGCGGCTCGCAACGCCTGACCCGTCTGGTCGGCAAGTCCAAGGCCATGGACATGGTCCTGACCGCCCGCATGATGGACGCGGCCGAAGCCGAACGCGCCGGTCTGGCCTCGCGCGTCTTCCCGCACGAGACCCTGATGGAGGAGACGCGCAAGATCGCCGCCCGGATCGCCGCGCAAAGCCCCCTGGCGGTCATGGCCAACAAGGAGATGGTCAACGCCGCCCTGGAGACCACCCTGACGCAAGGCGTCCAGTTCGAACGCCGCCTGTTCCACTCCCTGTTCGCCTTCGAGGATCAGAAGGAAGGCATGTCCGCCTTCGTCGAAAAGCGCAAGCCCGACTTCAAGGGCCGCTGAACCGTCAACCGATCGCCGCGATCGGGCGTTAGGCGGGGATCATGTTTCGTCTCCTCGTTCTCCTGCTGGTCGCCCCATGTCTGGCGGTCGCGCTTATGACCGCACCCGCGCCCGCCCAGGCCCAGGCCCAGGCCCAGGCGCAGGCGCAGGCGCAGGTTCAGACCCGGCCCTTCGCCTCGGACCGGATCATCGTCGAGACGCGCGGGTCCGGGCCGGACGTCGTCTTCATTCCGGGCCTGGGGTCGACCGGCGCGGCCTGGCGCGCCACGGCGGATCGGCTGGACGACCGCTACCGCGTGCATCTGGTCACGCTGCGCGGCTTCGGGGGCACCCCCATCGACGGCAACGCCGACGGCGGCCTGGCGGGGCCGGCGGCGGCCGAGATCGAACGCTACATCCGCGAGCAGCGGATCGAGCGCCCCGCCCTGATCGGCCATTCGCTGGGCGGCCAGATCGCCCTGCGCGTCGCCGCCGACATGGGCGGGCGGGTGGGCCGGGTGATGGTGGTCGATTCCTCGCCCTTCTTCCCGTCCCTGGTCGATTCGCGCGCCACCTCGGCCCAGGTCGAGCCGCTGGCCCGGCTGGGCTATCAGGCCCTTCTGCTGTTCGGCGACCAGGCCTTGAAGAGCCAGGCGGCGACCCTGGGCGTCGACATGGGCCTGGCCGGCGACATGGTGTTCCAGGGCCTGGGGCTTCAGGGCGGCGACCGGCGGGTCCTGGCCCAAGGACTCTACGAGGCCCTGACCGTCGATCTGCGCCCGCGCCTGGCCCAGATCACGGCGCCGGTCACAGTGGTCTATGGCTGGACCCGCGATCGCGAAAATCCGCGCAACCGGCTGGAGGGCCTCTATCGCTACGGCTTCCAGGGGCTGCGTCAGCCGCCCCGGTTCGAACGGATCGAGGGGGCGGGCCACCAGGTCATGATCGAACAGCCGGCGGCCTTCCTGGCGGCGGTGCGCCGCTTCCTGGCCTGAGGCTCAGGATTTGGGCTTCAGGGCGTCGATCACCACGCCTTCGGTCAGCAGTTGCGGCAGGATCTCCGGCTCGGTCCGGCCGGGCCGATAGACCAGATAAAGGGGCACCCCCGACCGGCCGTGCGCCTGAAGCTCGCGGGTGATGGCGTCGTCGCGGCGCGTCCAGTCCCCGACCAGATAGAGGGCGTTCGCCCGCTTGATCGCCTGGGCCACGCGCGGCGACGACAGGGCGGCCCGTTCGTTGATCTTGCACGTCACGCACCAGTCGGCGGTCAGATTGACCAGCACCGGCCGTCCCTCGGCCCTCGCCTGGGCCGTCGCCGCCGCCGACCAGGGCTGGGCGGCCAGGGGGCCGCCTTCGCCTGCGGGCGCGGGGTCGGCGGTTCGCGCCGCCCCGGCCGCGACCCCGGCCAGCCCCAGCGCCAGGACCCCGGACAGGGCGGCGCAGATCGTCGCCATCGCCGGCCGCCGCCCATGCTGGCGCGCGTCCTGGGCCAGGCCCGTCAGCCAGGCGGCGAAGGCCAGCAGCAGCGCCGCCGTCAGCAACAGGCCCAGGGCGTCGATCCCGCCCTGTTTCGTGAACACCCAGACCAGCCACAGGGCCGCGCCATACATCGGAAAGGCCAGGACGCCCTTCAGCCGCGTCATCCAGGCGCCGGGCCGGGGCAGGCGCGCCAGCAGGGCGGGCGACAGGCTGATCGCCAGATAGGGCAGGGCCAGCCCCAGCCCCAGCATCAGAAACACCGCCAGCGCCAGGGGCCAGGCCAGCACCAGGGCCGCGCCCAGGGCCGCCGCCATGAAGGGCGCGGTGCAGGGGGCCGCGACGACGACGGCCAACACGCCGGTGAAGAAGGCGCCGGCCGCCCCGGGCAGGCGCGACAGGGGCCCGGACCCGGCGCTCTGCAACCCGGCCCCGACATGGAAGACCCCGGACAGGTTCAGCCCGACCAGCAGCATGGTCAGGGCCAGGGCCGCCACCACGCCCGGCGACTGCAGCTGGAACCCCCAGCCCACGGCCTGGCCCGCCGCCCTCAGCGCCAGCAGCGCCCCGGCCAGGACCAGGAAACTGGCCAGCACCCCGGCGGCGAAGGCCAGGCCGTCGCGGCGCGCCCGGCGGGGATCGTGCGCCGCCGCCGACAGGGACGCCGCCTTCATCGCCAGCACGGGGAAGACGCAGGGCATCAGGTTCAGCACCAGGCCGCCCAGCAGCGCCAGCCCCATCGCCTGGACGAAGCGCCATGCGCCGCCGCCGCTTGGCGGGGCGTCCTCGTCCTGCAAGGGGGCCAGGCCGCCCCGGCCCTGGGCGCCGGGCAGGGGCGGGCCGGGACGAGCCTCGATCTCCCAGGCCCCCTTGTCGGTCGCCAGAAGGCCCGTCAGGGCCGTGTCCGCGCCGCGCTTTCCAGGCGTCAGGCTCAGGGTCAGGCCGTCGGGGCCGACCTGGCCGGTCTGGGGCGCCGCATGGTCGATGCGGTCGCCGTCATAGGGAAAGAAATAGGCCTGGCCGACATCGCCGCCCGCCAGCGGTCCGCCCGTCGCCGTCAGGACCAGACGTCCGTCCCGCCCCGTCAGCCGCGCCTCGATCCCGGCCGGGCGCGGCGCGGTCTCGACCAGCCGCTCGATCTCGGCGCCCCACGGGCGGGCCAGGGGGGCGGCGTCTTCGCGCACGGGCAGGGCCAGCGACAGGGTCAGGGGCTGGGGCACGCACATCTGGTCGCTGCACACCAGAAACAGCGCGTCCGCCGTCAGGGTCAGGACCTCGCCCGGCCGGGCTGAAGCCGGCACATGGATCGGCACGGGCAACAGCACCTCGCCCGAATAGCCGTAGTTCATCAGGCTCATCAGCCGCTGGCGGCGGGGCAGGGGCCACAGGATCGGATCGGCCGCGACCCCGGCGGGCAGGGTCCAGGTCAGGCTGGTGGCCCCGCCGCTGTCGCCGGGATTGCGCCAATAGGTGTGCCAGCCGGGCGCGATCTTCTGTCGCACCGCCACAACCGTCGTCGATCCGGGCGCGGCCCATTGCGACAGGGGCACCAGTTCGGCCTCGATCCGTTCCGTGCGCTGCGGCCCGAAGGCGACCCGGCCCGTCGCCGGCCCCGCGACCGGCCCCGCGACCGGTCCAGCGACTGGCCCCGTGACCGGCTGGGCGGCGACCGCCCCCGCCGACAGCAGAAGCCACAGAAGGCCGAACAGAAGGGGGAGCGAACGCAAGGGCGGCGGTATCCGAAATGGCGGGCGGGGCGGACCGACCTCTAACCCCTCCGTCCCCCGCGCGCCATCGTCGGCTTAGCGCGGCAGGGCCTCGATGATCACCTCGGCGCGACGGCGCAGCAGCTCGTCCGCGCCCGACGGCGTCACGGCGCCCGCATCGCCCACGGCGTTCAGTTCAAAGGCCGGGGCGGGCATCCCGGCGCGGGCCAGGGCGTCCGCCACCGCCCGCGCGCGCCGCTGCGACAGGCTCAGATTGACGTCCGGCGCGCCCGTGGCGTCGGCCAGGCCGATCACGCGCACGCGCTGGATGCGGCAGTCCCTGGCCTTTTCGGCGGCGGTGTTCAGCAGCAGGGTCGCCGCATCGGTCAGCCGCGCCTGGTTCTCCACGAAATAGACGTCGAACCGGCCCGAGGCGCAGATCGATTCCCCCACCACCAGGTCCGTCCGCTTCGCCGTCGGCGCACAGGCCGCCATCCCCGCGACCGTCAGCGCCGCCAAGCCGATCCGGCCCGCAGCCCCTTTCGCAAACTTCATCTCAGCCCTCCCGCCGGCGAACCGGCCCAATATGCCCCAATATGCAAAGAGGCGGCCTGTCCGTGGACAAGCCGCCTCTTCGACGTGGTGCCGGTCCGCGCGTCCCGCGATCCGACGCGTTTCGAAGCGGTCAGTAACGACGCTGGCCGTTGTCCCAGTAACATTCGTCCTGGCGGTTGTCGTAGCAGTAGTAGTAGCGGCCCTGGCTGTCGCGATAGCGCTGCTGGTTGTTGCGGTCCTGGCTCGAACCGCGGATCGCGCCGGCCGCGCCGCCCAGGGCGCCGCCGATCAGGGCGCCGGTGGCTGCGTTGCCGCCGCCGACGTTGTTGCCGATGATGGCGCCGGCGACCGCGCCGAGGCCGGCGCCCACCGCGCCCTGGCGGACGGTCTGGTTCGGGCCGCTGTTGTAGCCGTACGGGTCGCTGGCGCAGGCCGAAGCCAGCAGCCCGGCGCCTGCAATCGCGATGATCGCCTTGTTCATGGTGAAATCCTCTTGCCTGGGTGTCGCCCCTTGAGCCCAAACGTGATGTCCCGGCATAGGTTCCCCCCGTCAAGCGAAATATGGCTACGCTTGTTCGGAACGGGCGGGGCTGCAAGGCGTTCGGCCGACATGACCGATGTTTCGACCCCGCCCGCCCATGCCGCGGACACCCGCGCCCTGACGCCGCACGCGCCGCTGAAGCAGGCGGTGATGCTGGTCAATCCGCTGTCGGGCGGCGTGGGGCCGCGCGCGGTCGCCGAGGCCGAGGCGATCCTGGCCGACTACGATCTGGAGGCCAAGGTCGTCACCCTGGAGGCGGGGGCGTTCGACGAGGCGATCGCCGAGGCCTTCGCCGCGAGGCCCGACGTCATCTTCGTGCTGGCCGGGGACGGGACCGCGCGCTCGGTGGCGTCAAAGGCCAAGCCGAACGGCCCGATGATCGCCCCCCTGCCGGGCGGCACGATGAACATGTTGCCCAAGGCGCTTTACGGCACGGCCGACTGGAAGCTGGCGCTGAGGCGGGCGCTGGAGGAGGGCGAGGCCCAGTCCGTCTCGGGCGGCGAGGTCCAGGGCGAGTATTTCTACTGCGCGGCCATCCTGGGGTCGCCCGCCCTGTGGGCGCCGGCGCGCGAGGCCATGCGAACCGGGAAGATCAGACTGGCCTGGCAATACGGTCGGCGCGCGCTGAAACGCGCCTTTTCCGGCCGGTTGCGCTTCACCCTGGACGGCGGCGACAAGCGGCGCTCGGAGGCGCTGGTGCTGATCAGCCCGATGATCTCCAAGGCGATGGAGGAGCCCGTCGGCCTGGAGGCGGCGGCGATGGACCCGTCGGACGCGACCCAGGCCTTCCGCCTGGCCGCCAACGCCCTGTTCAGCGACTGGCGCCACGACCCCGCCGTCTCGACCCGCCCGGCCCGGCGGATCGAGGTGCGGGCGCGCTCCAGAATCCCCGCCGTGATCGACGGCGAGCCGCTGCTGCTGAAGCCCGAGGCCGTGATCCGCTTCGTGCCCAAGGCCTTCAAGGCCCTGGCGCCCAAGCCGCCGTCGGCCGAGGACAGCCTGTAATGGGGCGCATTCTCCAGTTTTCCGACGTCCATTTCGGATGCGAGCACAAACACGCCTGCGCCGCCGCCCTGGACTACGCTCACGCCACGCCCAACGATCTGGTGCTGATCACCGGCGACATCACGCAGAAGGGCTTCCCGGACGAGTTCAAGGCCGCCGGGGCCTGGATGCGAGCCATGCCCGAGCCGCGCTTCGTCATCGTCGGCAATCACGACGTGCCCTACTGGGACGCGGTGGCGCGGATCTTCCATCCCTGGCGCGCCTTCGAGACGGAGACGGGCTTTCCCGCCCACGACGGCCAGTTCCGCAGCGATGCGGTCATGGTGCGCGGCGTCGTCACCGCGCGCGGCTGGCAGGCGCGGCCCAACTGGTCCAAGGGCGTCATCGACCTGGACCAGACGCGTCGCGCGGCCGAGGCGCTGCGCCAGGCGCCCATCGGCGCGCTGCGAATCCTGGCCTGTCACCATCCGCTGATCGAAATGGTGGGCACGCCGATGACCGGCGACGTCAAGCGCGGCGACGAGGCGGCCCTGATCTTCGCCGAGGCCGGGGTCGATCTGATCATGACGGGCCATGTCCATGTCCCCTTCGCCATGCCGATCCCGCTGGCGGACCACTGTTCCTATGCGGTCGGATGCGGAACCCTGTCGCACCGCGAGCGGGGCTCGCCCCCCGGCTTCAACCAGATCGACTGGGACGCCAAGACCATCACGGTGACGGCCCTGGCCTGGGATGGCATGCGCTACAGCTCGCAGCAGGTCTGGCGGCTGCCGCGTCGTCAGGACACCCGCAAGGCCGCCACCGCCCCCAGTCCGGTCGAGCCCGGCGAACTGGAGAAGGCGGCGGTCTGAAAAACCGGATGCCCGTCTCCTCCCTGCTTCGCGGGGAGGTGGCGCGGCGCGGCTTCGCGCCGTGACGGAGGGGTTGTCCGCAGCATCACCGCCGCCTGTGGGACTTCAAGAGCCCCTCCACCCCGCTTCGCGCGGTCTCCCTCCCCACAGGTGGGAGGAGACGGCCGAGATCACCGGAACGGCGGCTCGTCGAAGGCGCGCAGCTTGCGCGAGTGCAGGCGCGGGCCTTCGCGCCGCATCAGATCCACCGCCTGGATGCCGATCTGCAGGTGTTCCGAGATCGAGCCTTCGTAGAAGCGGTTGGCCTGGCCCGGCAGCTTGATCTCGCCGTGCAGAGGCTTGTCGGACACGCACAGCAGGGTGCCGTAGGGCACGCGGAACCGATACCCCTGCGCGGCGATGGTGGCGCTTTCCATGTCGATGGCGACGGCGCGGCTCTGGTTGAAGCGCAGGGCCGATTTGGAATAGCGCAGCTCCCAGTTCCGGTCGTCGGTGGTGACGACGGTGCCGGTCCGCAGGCGCAGCTTGACCTCGTCGCCCGGCATGCCGCTGACCGACTTGGTGGCGTCGTAGAGGGCGCGCTGCACTTCGGCGATGGACGGGATCGGGATGTCCGGCGGCAGCACCGCGTCCAGCACATGGTCGTCGCGCAGATAGGCGTGGGCCAGGACGTAGTCGCCGATGGTCTGGCTGGCGCGCAGGCCGCCGCAGTGGCCGATCATCAGCCAGACGTGCGGCCGGGTGACGGCCAGGTGGTCGGTGATGGTCTTGGCGTTGGACGGGCCGACGCCGATGTTGACCAGGGTCACGCCCTTATGGTCCGGCGCGGTCAGGTGATAGGCCGGCATCTGGTGCTTCTTCCAGGCCGTGTCGCTGATCGCCGTCTCGGGGTTCGGCGTGTCGCGGGTGATGATGACGCCGCCGGCGCAGGACAGGGTCTCGTAAGGGCTGTCGGGCGACTGCAGCTGTTCGATGGCCCAGCGCACGAACTCGTCGACATAGCGATTGTAGTTGGTGAACAGGACGTAGGACTGGACGTCGTCGACCGGCGTGCCCGTATAGTGTTTCAGCCGCGCCAGCGAGAAGTCGGTCCGCAGGCCGTCGAAGTGCGACAGGGGGAAGTCGCCGCCCATCTCGAACAGGCCGTCGGCGATCTCGTCGCCGATATGGGCCAGGTCCGTGGTGGGAAACCAGCGCGCCAGGGCGGCCGTCATCGACCGGTCCAGCGCGACCTCAAGCCCGTCCGTCACATAGGGGAAGGGGATTTCCTGGCGCGACAGCCCGACCTCGAACGCGGCGTTATACTCCTGCTCCAGCAGACCCAGCTGTTCGGTCAGATAGGGGCGGAAAAGGTCCGGCCGGGTGACGGTGGTGGAATAGCTGCCCTGTTTCGACAGCCGGGCGTAGGCGCGCGGCTCCAGGTCCTGGGGGCGATCCCCGTCCCAGCGGATGCGAAGTTCGGGATAGGCGAACACCCCGTCGGCGCGCTTTAGCGGATCCGGCCGCTCGCCGGTGGCGACGAAGTCCCGCACGGCGTCGCGCAGGTTGGTAACGGATCGGGTGTAGAGGGTTTCGAGGCGGTCCAGCGCCGCCTGTGCTGTCATCTGTTCTGTCATGACTTCCTCTAGCGAAGCTTCTTGGCTTTGGCGAGGCGTCCGGGGTTCAATCTGGATTTCAGCGTGCGACCTCGACTTCCCTGCATCGCAGCAATTTATGACAGGGCTGCGGTTGCGAAATCCGGCAGGAGCGGGCATCTGGCCGCGATGTCGTCTTCCGTCGCGTCAGCCCCCGCCAAGAAGGATCTCGGCTTCGTCGAGTTCGTCTGCCTCATCGCCCTGATGATGGCGCTGAACGCCCTGGCGATCGATTCCATGCTGCCGGCCCTGCCGCACATCGGCGACGAGCTGGGAGTGGCCAACGCCAACAGCCGCCAGTGGGTGGTCACGGCCTATCTGCTGGGCTTCGGCGGCGCGCAGCTGATCTATGGGCCGTTGGCCGACCGGTTCGGCAGGAAGCCCGTCCTGCTGTTCGGCGTGGGCGTCTATGTGGTGTTCAGCCTGCTGGCCACGCTGGCGCCGACCTTCGACACCCTCATCCTGGCCCGCATCGGCCAGGGCCTAGGCAGCGCCTGCACCCGCGTGCTGGCCGTGTCCATCGTGCGCGATCGGTTCGAGGGGCGGACGATGGCCCGGGTCATGTCCTTCAGCTTCCTGGTCTTCCTCGGCGTGCCGATCCTAGCGCCGTCCATCGGCCAGGCGATCATGCTGGTCGGTCCGTGGCGCTGGATCTTCGCCGGCCTGGGCCTGATCGGCGTGGGCCTGATCGTCTGGGCGGCCCTGCGCCTGCCCGAGACGCTGAGGCCGGAGGATCGACTGCCGATCCAGTTCCGTCGCCTGGCCTCGGCCTATCGCATCGCCGTCACCGACCGGACGGCCGTCGGCTACACCCTGGCCATGACGGCCATCACCGGGGCCCTGTTCGGCTTCATCAACTCGTCCCAGCAGATTTTCGCCGACGTCTTCCACGCCGAGGCGGCCTTCCCCGCCATCTTCGCCCTGATCGCGGGCGGCATCGCCGTGGCGTCGCTGGTCAATGCGCGCCTGGTCGTCAGCCTGGGGTCGCGCAAGATTTCGCACACGGCCCTGATCGGCTTCACGGCCGTTTCCGCCGTCCACGCCGTGGTGGCGATCAGCGGCCACGAATCGATCTGGACCTTCGCCGTGCTCCAGACCCTGACCATGTTCTGCTTCGGCCTGATCGCCGGCAACTTCGGCGCCATGGCCATGGAGACGATGGGCCATATCGCCGGCACCGCCGCCTCGATCCAGGGCTTCGTCTCCACCATCGCCGGTTCGCTGCTGGGCTTTGCGGTAGGCCAGCAGTTCGACGGCACGACGGTTCCGATGGCGGCGGGCTTCACCCTGTTCGGCCTGATCGCCCTGGGGTGCGTCCTGTTCGCCGAGCGCGGGCGGCTGTTCCGGTCGCATCACCTGCCGCCGATCAAGGCCGCCTGACGCGGGTTTCGCGAGGCTTGATCTTTCCGGCGTTTCCGCGCGTTGTCCGGCCAATCGCAACGGTCAGCTCAGGAATGCCTCGATGACGCGCAAAGCGCTCGGTCTCGTCTCCGCCCTCGCCATCGCCGCCGCCTTCGGGGTCGGCGCCTGCTCCACCACGGCCGGCGGCGCGTCCCTGGCCCCGCCCGCGGTCGCCCCCGCGCCGGGGCCGGAGGCGGTCGACACCCACACCTACGCCCGGCCCGAGATCGCCCGCGTGGTCGATGTGGCCCTGGACCTGACCGCCGACTTCGACGCCCGGACCCTGTCGGGGACGGCGACGCTGGACATCCTGGCCGCCCCCGGCGCCAACGAGGTGATCCTAGACATCAAGAACCTGGACATCCAGGACGTGCGCGACGCCGCCGGCCAGCCGCTGCGCTTCGTCGTCGGCGGCGACGACGCCATCAAGGGCCAGCCCCTGACGGTCTATTTCCCCGCCTTCGCGGAGAACGAGCGGCGCAAGATCGTGGTCCGCTACGCCACCCGGCCCGACGCCTCGGCCCTGCAGTGGCTGAGCCCCAGCCAGACGGCCGGCGGCCGGAAGCCCTATCTGTTCAGCCAGGGCCAGGCCATCCTGACCCGCACCTGGGTGCCGACCCAGGACAGCCCCGGCGTCCGCCAGACCTATTCGGCCCGCATCGTCGCCCCCGACGACCTGACGGTGGTCATGAGCGCCGACCACCTGACCCCGGACGGCGAACCGGCCGGTCCCGGCAGGAAGGCCTGGCGGTTTCGGATGAACAATCCGATCCCGCCCTATCTGATCGCCCTCGGCGTCGGCGACATCGCCTTCGCGCCCTTCGACCGCCGCACCGGCGTCTGGACCGAACCCGGCCGCCTGGCCGCCGCCCAGTGGGAGCTGGAGCCGACAGCCCGGATGGTCGATGCGGCCGAGAAGCTTTACGGCCCCTATCGCTGGGGCCGCTACGACCTTCTGGTCCTGCCGCCCTCCTTCCCGTTCGGCGGGATGGAGAACCCCAAACTGACCTTCGCCACCCCGACCATCGTCGCCGGCGACCGGTCGCTGGTGTCGCTGGTGGCGCACGAGCTGGCGCACTCCTGGTCGGGCAATCTCGTGACCAACGCCACCTGGAACGACTTCTGGCTGAACGAGGGGTTCACCACCTATTTCGAGAACCGCATCATGGAATCGATCTACGGCCACGACCGGGCGGTCCAGGAACAGGTGCTGAGCTGGGACGGGCTTCAGGACGAGCTGAAGACCCTGCCGGCGCCCGACACCCGCCTGCATCTGGACCTGACGGGCCGCGATCCCGACGACGGCATGAACACCATCGCCTACGACAAGGGTTCGGCCTTCCTGCGCACCATCGAACGGATCGTCGGCCGGCCCAGGTTCGACGCCTGGCTGCGCGGCTATTTCGACCGCAACGCCTATCGCCCGATGACCACGGCCATGTTCCTGGACGACATCCGCGCCCATCTGGTGAAGGGCGACGCCGGTCTGGAATCCGAACTGCAACTAGACGCCTGGGTCTATCAGCCGGGCCTGCCGTCGAACGCGGTCGCGCCCGTGTCGGACGCCTTCACGCCCGTTGACGCCGCCGCCGTGGCCTTCTTCAAGGACCAGGGACCGGCCTCGGCCATCCCGTGGGGCGACTGGAACACCCAGCAGCGCCAGCGCTTCCTGGGCTGGCGGCCCGAGGGGCTGCGCGCGGGCGCCGACTGGCTGACCGCCGCCCAGCTGGCCGATCTGGAGCGGACCCTGAACCTGGCCGACGAGGGCAACAGCGAACTGACCTTCGCCTGGCTGCAGATCGCCCTGGCCCATCGCTATCGGCCGGCCGTCGCCACGGCCGAAAAGTTCCTGACCAGCCAGGGCCGGCGCAAATTCGTCCTGCCCCTGTTCCAGACCCTGTGGAACGAAGGCGACTGGGGCCGCCCCATCGCCCGCCGCATCTACGCCGAGGCCCGGCCGCTGTATCACCCCGTGACCAGCGGCTCGGTCGATCAACTGGTCGGCCGCCCGTAAGGTCGGGGAGGCGTCTCCTCCCAAATCGTGGGGAGGGGAAACCGCGCAGCGGTGGAGGGGCTCTTGACGTCCCACAGGCGCAGTTGATGCGGCCGAGAGCCCTCCGTCACGGCCAAGCCGTCCACCCGCCTCGTCATCCTCGGCCTTGTGCCGAGGATCCATACGCTCGGTCTCAAAGGTCGGGGCACGGCGGCGGACACCGGGATTATGGATCCTCGGCACAAGGCCGAGGATGACGGGTTTCAATGCCAGCCATCACAATGCGGCTGGTCCATCACCAGCCAATTCAACGACCTATCGAATTATCTCCCCCATCATCCATCCCCCCTCCGAAACGCGCGTATTCTCACCCCGTCTCGTCGCATCGGAGGGCTCGTAAGGCCTGCGACCTTGCGGCGGCGGGAGCGGATGGAACGGGAGCGGGTCTGCAACGGCCCGCGCCGACATCGACTCATGGAGCGGTGTCGGAGGGTCGAGGGGGATACTCGGCCGCACTCGGGACAGCCCTTCGCAGGGGCTGCCGACCCGTCGCAGGCTTATGGGGTTAGGCGATAAGACCGCCACCGCTCGGCGCCCCGAGCTTGCAGGCCAACCAACCGCGCGGAGCGTCGAACTTCGTCGAAACGGTACTTACAAACTCATACTCCGGGCGAAGGCCCGGCGCTCCGCCCAGCCCTCCAACTTCGCAGCCGTCCGGCGCGAAGCCGATCAACCGCGTCCGTCCAGTGAATATGCGGCCTCCGTTGCGGCGCGGCGCCCCATCGGCTATCCCGCCGACACCGCTTTTCACTGGAGCTTTCCCATGGCTGACCTCGCCCCCGGCGTCGTGACACTCTTCGGAGGATCGGGCTTCATCGGGTCCCAGGCGGTGCGCGCCCTGGCGCGGCGCGGCTGGCGCATCCGCATCGCCGTGCGCAACCCCGTCCTGGCCATCGAGATCCAGCCGCTGGGCGATCCGGGCCAGATCCAGTTCATGCGCTGCGACGTCACCGACGCCGCCGATGTGGCCGCCGCCGTGCGCGGCGCGGACGCCGTGGTCAATCTGGTGGGCGTCCTGCACGACGCGGGCGGCAAGCGCGGCTTCGACGCCATCCACATCGGGGCCGCCAGGACCGTCGCCGAGGCGGCCAGGGCGGCCGGCGTGAAGCGTCTGGTGCAGATGTCCGCCATCGGCGCGGACCCCGCCAGCCCCTCGGCCTACGGACGCACCAAGGCCCAGGCCGAGGCGGCGGTCCGCGCCGTCTATCCCGATGCGGTGATCCTGCGCCCCTCCCTGGTGTTCGGCGCCGGCGACAGCTTCCTGAACCGGTTCGCCTCCATGGCGACGATCTCGCCCTTCCTGCCGCTGATCGGCGGGGGCCAGACGCGGTTCCAGCCCGTCTATGTCGGCGATGTCGCCGAGGCCGTCGCGCGCGCCGTGATCCGCGCCGACGCGGCCGGCCGCACCTTCGAACTGGGCGGGCCGAGCGTTTGCACCTTCCGCGAAGTGCTGGAGCTGGTGCGGCGCGAGACCGGGCGGGACCGCCTGCTGGTCTCCGTGCCCTTCGCCGTGGCCAAGCCGTTGGGTTCGCTGTTGGAGCTGAGCCGGTTCGTCGGCCTGACCCCGCCCCTGACGCGCGATCAGGTGCTGATGCTGGAGCGCGACAATGTCGTGGCGCCGGACGCCCTGGGCCTTGCGGCCCTGGGCGTGGAGCATCCGACCGGCATGGCCGCCATCGCCCCCTCCTATCTGTGGCGCTACCGCGTCGGCGGCCAATTCGCCGAAGCCCCGGCGCACTGAGCGGGTTGCGGATTAATCCCCATCCGATGCGACCGCAGGCCGCATTTCGCGGTCTGCGGGACTTCGCTTGCGGGAACAAAGAGCGCACAGATTCAGGATGCCGGCCACGCAGCCCCAATTCTCCCCGACCGATACGCCTGACCTGAACGACGCGCGGGCCCTGCTGTCGCGCGTCTGGGGTCACGCCGACTTCCGCGGGCTGCAGGGCAAGGTGGTGCGGACGATCCTATCCGGCGGCGACGTGCTGGCCGTCCTGCCGACCGGCGGCGGCAAGAGCGTCTGTTATCAGATCCCCGCCATCCTGCGGCCGGGCCTGGGTCTGGTGATCTCGCCCCTGATCGCCCTGATGACCGATCAGGTCGAGGCGCTGAAACAGCAGGGCGTGGCCGCCGCGCGGCTCGATTCCGGCGTGTCCCTGGACGAGCGTTCGGCCATCTGGGCGGCGGCGCGGGCGGGCGAACTGGACCTGCTCTATGTCTCGCCGGAAGGTCTGGCGGCGGGGGCCATGCTGGACCGGCTGTCCGAACTGTCCGCCCAGAACGGCTTGTCGCTGATCGCCATCGACGAGGCCCACTGCGTGTCTCAGTGGGGCCACGACTTCCGCCCTGACTATCGCAATCTGGGCCTGCTGGCCGAGCGGTTTCCCGACACGCCCCGCATCGCCGTGACCGCGACGGCGGACGCCCGAACCCGCGACGACATCCTGCGCTCGCTGCGGCTGGAAGAGGCGACCGTCTTCGTCGACAGTTTCGCGCGTCCGAACCTGCAACTGTCGGCCGAGCGCAAGGAGAGCGCCTCTCGCGCCAAGACCGACGCGCGGGTCATCGAACTGGTGCGCGAGCGGCGGGGCAAGTCGGGCGTCGTCTATTGCGGCAGCCGCGACGGCTGCGACCGCGTGGCCCAGGCGCTGCGCGACGCCGGGACCAACGCCATCGCCTATCACGCCGGCATGGATGCGAAGGAGCGCGACCGGCGCCTCGAACGCTTCCTGGCCGAGGAAGGGGCCGTCATGGTGGCCACCATCGCCTTCGGCATGGGGGTGGACAAGGCCGACGTCCGCTTCGTCATCCACGCCGATCCGCCGGGGTCGCTGGAAGCCTATTGGCAGGAGATCGGCCGGGGCGGGCGCGACGGCGAACCGGCCGAGGGCATCACCCTGTACGGCCCGTCCGACATCGCCTGGTCATTGCGCCGGCTCGACAGCCGCCCGATGGCCGAAGAGGTCAAGTCGGTCCAGGTGCGAAAGACCCGCCAGCTGTTCGCCATGCTGGACGGGGCCGTCTGCCGCGCCCAGGCCGTGCGCCGATACTTCGGCGAGACGGATGCGGCCCCTTGCGGCGTCTGCGACATCTGCGGCGACCCGCCCCAACTCTATGAGGCCACCGTCCCCGCCCAGAAGGCGCTGGCGGCGGTGCAGCGGCTGGGCGGGCGGTTCGGGCGCAATCGCGTGGTCGACCACCTGACGGCCCGCACCAGGGACGTGCAGCCGTGGGAGCAACAGCTCTCCACCTGGGGCATAGGGCGCGACATCTCGCTGACCTCGTGGCGCGAGATCGTCGATCACCTGCTGTTCGAGGGCCTTCTGGTCGAAGACCCCAACGACGGCAAGCCGCTGGTGGGTCTCGGCGACCCCGAGGCCGTGCGCGCAGTCTATAAATCCGAACGCCGGATCGAGGTGCGCCGCGCGCCGCTGCGGGCCGACGCCCCCCCGCGCCGTCGCGACCGTTCGGGCGAGGGGCGAAACGCCGCGCTGGAGACGATGGACGCCGATGTCCGCGCCCGGTTCGAGGCCTTGCGCGCCTGGCGCCGCGACCGCGCGGCGGAACAGCACGTCCCGCCCTATGTCATCTTCCAGGACAAGACCCTGCTGGAGATCGCCCACGCCGAGCCGGGCGACATGGCCAGCCTGGGCGCCATTTCCGGCGTCGGCCAGTCCAAGCTGGATCGCTATGGCAAGGGGGTGCTGGACACGCTGGCCGCCCTTTAGTCCGCGTCAGACTTCGGGCTTGGGCGGGGCGGTGATGACTTCGACATTGTCGTTCAGCAGATACGACAGTTCCGACAGGGCTGTGGCGCGTTCGGCCGGGCTGGCGGCGGCCTGAACGGCGGCGACCTTCTTGGGCATGTCCTCGGAAATGCCGCGCAGGATGCATTTCAGATCGCCGTCCGTGCCGCGTTCCTTCAGGATCAGGTGGCCCTGCATGTCGAGCGCGGCCAACTGCTCGGCCTGGGCCTTGAAGCCGACGAAGGCCTGGCTGGTGAAGAAGGCGGCGTCGTCGGCGGCCTTGGCGGCCGCCCAGCCGTCCACCACGGCCTTCAGGCTGTGGGAGCGCGAGACGATGTCGGCGAACAGCGGCTCGCCCGCCACCGAGATCGGCGCGCCGGGCGCGGCCGCCGGCTGTTCGGCGGCCAGGGCGACGGCCGGATTGGACATCGCGAGCGCGATCGTGAGAGCAAGGCCGCAGGACATTGAGGTGACTTCCTGTTTCATCGTCGGCTGGGACGTTGAACCTGAATACGCCCCAGCCGTAAACGAGTGTTTACCCTGACTTTCCGCCTGATGGAGCCGACGATGACGACCGACGCCGCCTGGACCGCCTTCGACCAAGCCGCCGCCGAGGCCGCCCGCACGCGGATCGTGGATCAGTTCGTGGCTGATCCCGACCGGCTGTCGCGGATGTCGGTCGAGGCGGCGGGGCTTTATCTGGACCTGTCGAAACAGAGCTGGACCCGCGCGGCCTTCGACGCCTGTCTGGACCTGGCCCGCGCCAGCGACGTGGAGGGGCGTCGCGCCGCCCTGTTCGCGGGCGAGGCCGTCAACCTGACCGAAGGGCGGGCGGTGCTGCACCCGGCCCTGCGCGCCGCGCCCGGCGCTGCCTTCAAGGCCCTGGGCGAGCCGGTCTCGGCCGAGGTGGACGCCGTGCGGGCGGACATGAAGGCCTATGCCGACGCCGTGCGGTCCGGCGTCGAGGCGGGGGCGACGGGCAAAAAATTCGACGCGATCGTCCATGTCGGCATCGGCGGGTCGGACTTGGGGCCGCGCGTCGTCTGGGACGCGCTTCGCCCGCTAGACCCCGAGATCGACCTGCGCTTCGTGGCCAACATCGATCCGCGCGACATGGCCGAGGCCCTGACCGGCCTTGATCCCGAAACGACCCTGGTCGTGGTCGTGTCCAAGACCTTCACCACCCAGGAAACCCTGGCCAACGCCGAGGCGGCCAAGGCCTGGCTGGCCGCTTCCTTGCCTTTCGAAGGCATGACGAAACACTTCATCGGGGTGACGGCGTCGCCGGACCGGGCGGCGGCCTTCGGCTGCGGCCGCACCTTCGCCTTCAGGGACTGGGTCGGGGGACGCTATTCCCTGTGGTCGGCGGTCAGCCTGTCGTGCGCCATCGCCCTGGGCTGGGACGTGTTCGAACAGATGCTGGCCGGCGCCGCCGAGATGGACGACCATTTCGTCTCGGCGCCGCTGGAGAGGAACGCGCCGATCCTGCTGGCCCTGGCCCAGGTCTTCAACGTCGATGGTCTGGACCGGCCGGCGCGGACGGTCGCGCCCTATGCCCATGCGCTGCGTCGCCTGCCGTCCTTCCTGCAACAGCTTGAGATGGAGTCGAACGGCAAGCGGGTGCATCGTGATGGTGCGCCGGTGACGCGTCAGACCTGCCCCGTCGTCTTCGGCGAGCCCGGCACCAACGGTCAGCACGCCTTCTTCCAGCAGATTCACCAGGGGCCGGAAGTCGTGCCGGCCGAATTCGTGATCGTCGCCAGGACGCATGAAGATGCGCCCGAGTCGCCCCTCTGGTCCAACGCCCTGGCGCAAGGCCAGGCCCTGATGACAGGCAAGACGACCGAGGCGGCCAAGGCGGAAGGCCTGGCCCAGGGCTTGTCGGATGACGAGGCGGCCCGCCTGGCGCCCCACCGCACCTTCACCGGCGACCGTCCCTCGACCGCCATCGTCATGGACCGGCTGACTCCCCGGACCCTGGGCGCCCTTTTGGCCCTCTACGAGCACAAGACCTTCGTCGAGGGCGTGATCTGGGACATCAACAGCTTCGACCAGTGGGGCGTCGAACTGGGCAAGGTGCTGGCGAAGGCGATCCTGAAGGATGTCGACGCTGGCGGTCCTTCGGCCGATCTGGACCCCTCCACGGCGGCCCTGATGACACGGCTGATGGGATAGGGAAAAGGGCCCGGCCTTTCGGCCGAGCCCTTCCGGTTTCAAGCGACGGCGCGCTTACCAGCGGCGGTCGTAGCGATAGTCGCGACGGTCGTCCCGGCGATAATCGCGACGGTCGTAGCGGGAATCGTAGCGGCGACCGTCGTAGCGGTAGTCATAGCCCGAACGGCTGCGGTCGATGCCGTGCTCGCGCTCCCAGTGGCCCTGGTTGCGGTAGCAGCGACCGCCACGATAATATTCGCAGCCGGAACCGCGATTGCTGGCCACGGCGCCCAGGGCCGCGCCGGCCAGGGCGCCGCCCGCGATATAGCTGCCGTCGCCGTTGCCGTAGATGGCGCCGGCCAGGCCGCCCACCGCCGCGCCGATCAGGGCGTTTCGCCCGGTGTCGTCGCGGTCGCGGGACTGGGCCGAGGCGGGGGCCGCCATCAGGCTCATGGCCATGACCGGCGCGGCGACGACGGCGGTGATCTTCAGCAGCTTGGACATATCCGTCTCCTTATGTTTCGGGGTCGGCGCCTTTGGAAAGCGCATCGACGTTGAGACGGTTCTAGCCGTCCGCATCTGAACGCACCGCCAGACCGTCGTTCATCGTGGGTTCACCCTGCCGACCCCGCGTCACAGCCGCGACCCGGGCGCAGGCCTGGCCGCGCGACCGGCGGACGGGCAGCCGATGTGGATTTGTCGCATTTGTTTCGCGTGTTCCGCCTTGACGGTTTCGGCGTCCGCTCCTACTTGCGCGGTGTTGGCACTCTCGCCGGTCGGCTGCCAAAACGGCGATCGCGAGAGGACCCGTTCACCGTTTCAGAACGCCCCGATCCGGGGGTTTTACAGGGAGAAGTCCGATGGCGTTCCGTCCGCTCGGCGACCGCGTGCTGGTCAAGCGCGTTGAAGAAGAATCCAAGACCAAGGGTGGGATCATCATCCCCGACACCGCCAAGGAAAAGCCGCAGGAAGGCGAAGTCGTCTCCGTCGGCCCGGGCGCCCGTGACGACAAGGGCGTGGTCAACGCCTTGGAACTGAAGGCCGGCGACCGCATCCTGTTCGGCAAGTGGTCGGGCACGGAAGTGAAGATCGACGGCGAAGACCTGATCATCATGAAGGAATCCGACGTCCTGGGCGTGCTGTCCTAAGCACCCGCGTCGACGACCTTCTTCAACGTAATCAATAGATAGGAGCAGCCCACATGGCCGCTAAAATCGTACACTTCAACACCGACGCGCGCGACAAGATGCTGCGCGGCGTCAACGTGCTCGCCAACGCCGTTAAGGTGACGCTGGGTCCCAAGGGCCGCAACGTCGTGATCCAGAAGTCCTTCGGCGCCCCGCGCTCGACCAAGGACGGCGTTTCGGTCGCCAAGGAAATCGAGCTGGAAGATGCCTTCGAGAACATGGGCGCCCAGATGATCCGCGAAGTCGCTTCGAAGACGAACGACAAGGCGGGCGACGGCACCACCACCGCCACCGTCCTGGCCCAGGCCATCGTGCAAGAGGGCCTGAAGGCCGTCGCCGCCGGCATGAACCCGATGGATCTGAAGCGCGGCATCGACAAGGCCGTCGGCCTGGTGCTGGAGGAGATCAAGACCAACTCCAAGCCGGTCTCCAACAACTCGGAAATCGCCCAGGTCGGCACTATCTCGGCCAACGGCGACTCTGAAATCGGCGAGCTGATCGCCCAGGCGATGGCCAAGGTCGGCAACGAAGGCGTCATCACCGTCGAGGAAGCCAAGACCGCCGACACCACCGTCGATGTCGTCGAGGGCATGCAGTTCGACCGCGGCTACCTGTCGCCCTATTTCATCACCAACGCCGACAAGATGGAGGCCGTTCTCGAAGAGCCGCTGATCCTGCTGTTCGAGAAGAAGCTGACCAGCCTGCAAGCCATGCTTCCGATCCTGGAAGCCGTGGTGCAGTCGGGCCGTCCGCTGCTGATCATCGCCGAGGACATCGAAGGCGAAGCCCTGGCGACCCTGGTCGTCAACAAGCTGCGCGGCGGCCTGCGCGTCGCCGCCGTCAAGGCTCCGGGCTTCGGCGACCGCCGCAAGGCCATGCTGGAAGACATCGCCATCCTGACGGGCGGCCAGGTCATCTCCGAAGACCTGGGCATCAAGCTGGAGAGCGTCACGCTCGACATGCTCGGCAAGGCCAAGAAGGTCTCGATCACCAAGGACGACACCACCATCGTCGAAGGCGTCGGCGGCAAGGAAGAGATCGAAGCTCGCGTGGCCCAGATCAAGCGCCAGATCGAAGACACCACCTCCGACTACGACAAGGAGAAGCTGCAGGAACGTCTGGCCAAGCTGGCCGGCGGCGTCGCCGTCCTGCGCGTCGGCGGCTCGACCGAAGTCGAAGTGAAGGAAAAGAAGGACCGCGTCGACGACGCCCTGAACGCCACGCGCGCCGCGGCTGACGAAGGCATCGTTCCCGGCGGCGGCATCGCCCTGTTGAAGGCCTCCAAGATCCTGGCCGACGTCAAGGGCGACAACGCCGACCAGAACGCCGGCGTCGCCATCGTCCGTCGCGCCCTGCAGGCTCCGATCCGTCAGATCGCCGAAAACTCCGGCGTCGAAGGTTCGATCGTGGTCGGCAAAGTTCTGGAAAACAACGAAGCCTCGTTCGGCTTCAACGCCCAGACCGAAGAGTATGGCGACCTGGTGCAGATGGGCGTGATCGACCCGGCCAAGGTCGTCCGCACGGCCCTGCAAGACGCCGCTTCGGTGGCCGGCATCCTGATCACCACGGAAGCCGCCGTCGCCGACGCCCCCAAGAAGGCCTCGGCCGGCGCCGGCGCTCCCGACATGGGCGGCATGGGCGGCATGGGCGGCATGGACTTCTAAGTCCAAGTCCTCCGACGCCGAAACGCAGAAGGGCGGGGTCGCAAGACCTCGCCCTTTTCTTTGCACCCCATCCCGGCGAAGCGGGGATGAGACGGTGTTTCAGAACTCCGAGATCGCGCCCGGCGGCCGAGAGCGGGTCTTCAGCCACATGACGCCCAGGAGGTCCGAGACCGACGCGCGCAGGCGGCCCCAGTTGGTGTATTTCGAGCGGCCGGTCTCGCGGTGGCGATGGTCCACGTTCAGATACTGGTTGCGATAGCCCTCGCGGATCATCAGGGCCGGCAGGTAGCGGTGGATGTGATCGAAATAGGGCAGGCGCAGGAAGACGTCGCGGCGAAAGGCCTTAAGCCCGCAGCCGGTGTCGTCCGCGTCGTCGCCCAGCAGGCGGCGGCGGATGCGGTTGGCCCAGATCGAGGCCTGGCGCTTGGCCTGACTGTCCTGGCGCTTGGCGCGGCGGCCGCCGACCAGGCCCACGTCGGCGGGGGCGGCGAGCAGGGCGTCGACCAGGCGGGGCGCGTCGGCGGGCGGGTTCTGGCCGTCGCCGTCCATGGTGACGACGATCGGGGCGCGGGCGGCCAGGACGCCGGTGCGCACCGCCCGGCTCTGTCCCGCATTGGCCCCGTGCGACAGGACGCGCAGGGTCGGCAGGTCCGTCATCGCGGCCTTCAACTCGGCCAGGGTCGTATCCTTCGACGCATCGTCCACGAAGATCATCTCATAGGACCGTCCCGCGAAGGCGGCGGCGATCTCGCGCGCCAGGGGCACGGCGGCGCCCGCCTCGTCATGGACGGGAACGACGACGGAGATTTCGGGCGTTTCGACGGTCATCGCCGCTCCATAGACGAGATCGAACGCTTAGGGGAGACGGCTGACGGCGGCCCGGTCGCCGTGTAAAGAGTCTTGAATGAAGACTTTTGATCTGGATAGCCGCATCGCCGGCTGGCGCGGCCCGGTTCTCGCGGCCCTGCTGACGCTGATCGCCGGCCTGCCCGGGCTGTTGCTGCTGCCGCCGCTGGACCGCGACGAGAGCCGCTTCGCACAGGCGACGTCCCAGATGCTGGAGAGCGGCGACTATGTCGACATCCGCTATCAGGACGAGCCGCGCTGGAAGAAGCCTGTCGGCATCTATTGGATGCAGGCGGCGGCCGTGGCCCTGACCTCGGATGTCGAGGATCGCGAGATCGCGCCCTATCGCATCCCCTCCCTGCTGGGGGCCATGCTGGCGGCATGGGCCGTGGCCTGGGCCGGGGCGGCCCTGCTGGGAAGCCGCGTCGGCTTCTTCGGCGGGGCGATCATGGGGGCGACCTTCCTCCTGTCCACCGAGGCGGGCATCGCCAAGACCGACGCCATGCTGTGCGGGGCGACGACCCTGGCCATGGCGGCGCTGGCGCGCATCTATATGGCGACGCGGGCGGGCGAGAGGCCCGAACGCCTGCACAAATTTCTGTTCTGGGCGGGCCTGGGCCTGTCGATCCTGATCAAGGGGCCGATCGGTTTCCTGATCGTGGCCCTGACCGTCGTCGCCCTGTCGATCTGGGATCGGAACGTCAGATGGCTGTATCGCCTCGGCTGGGGCTGGGGCCTGCCGCTGGTCGCCCTGATGGTCGGCCCGTGGGCCATAGCCATCACCATCGCGACCGACGGAGGCTTCTGGCGCGAGGCCATCGGCGGCGACCTGGCGCCCAAGATCGCCGGCGCCCACGAAAGCCATTCGGGGTTCCCGGGCATGTATGTGCTGCTGGCGCCGCTGCTGTTCTTTCCCTCGACCCTGCTGTTGCCCGCCGCCGTCTCGACCGGCTGGAGCCGGCGGGCCGAGCCGGCGATACGTTTCCTGGTCTGCTGGCTGGTTCCCGGCTGGCTGATGTTCGAACTGGCCCCCACCAAGCTGTGGCACTACACCCTGCCGACGTTCGGGGCGCTGGCCCTGCTGGCCGCCGCCGCCCTGGCCCGGCCGATCGGCAAGGCGTCGCGCATCTCCGGGGCCGTGCTGGCGGTGTTCGCCGCGGTGCTGGTGATCGGCGTGACCATCTATGGATTGACGGCCTATGGCACCTCGACGGCCCAGACCTGGGCGGCGCTGACGGTGGTCATGGCGCTGGCGACCGGGGCGGGGGGCGCCTTCCTGCTGCTGAACCGCGCCCCGGTCGCGGCGCTGGTCGCCTCGCTGGCTTTCGGGATCACGGCCCATGCGGCCCTGGCGGGGACCATCCGGCAGCTGCGTCCCCTGGCCGTCGCGCCTCAGTTGGAAAGGACGCTGGAGGCCGCCGACCTGCACCCGCGCCAGGGCCGCACGCCGGGCCCGGTGGCCATCACCGGCTATCATGAGCCCAGCTTCGTCTTCCTGACCGGGCGCGAAACCGAATTGACGGACGCCCAGGGCGCCGCCGAGGCCCTGGCCGACGGGCGGCCCGCCATCGTAGAGGCGCGCGACGCCGACGCCTTCCGCGCCGCCGCCGCCCGCCTGGGGGTGTCCGGCCGGGCGGTCGGGGTGGTCGACGGCTACAACTATTCCGCCGGCGACGAGGTCAGCCTGACGGTCTATGCGCCGCCGCCCAGAAACGGGACCGCAAACGTGGACGGGGCGTCCTGATGGGCCGGTTCATCCAGGTCGTCGAGGTCGGACCGCGCGATGGTCTGCAGAACGAAAAGACCGTGCTGGACCCCGCCGTCCGCGCCGACCTGGTGCGGCGGCTGGAGGCGGCGGGCGCCAAACGCATCGAGGCCGTCTCTTTCGTCCACCCCCGATACGTGCCGCAGATGGCCGGGGCCGAAGACGTCATGGCCGCCCTGCCGCATCGGCCGGGGCGCAGCCGCATCGGCCTGGTCCTGAACGGAAAGGGTTATGACCGGGCGCTGGCGGCCGGCGTGGACGAGGTCAATGTCTCGGTTTCCGTCACGAACGGCTTCGGGCTGAAGAACCAGGGGCTGGCGGTCAAGGATCAGCTGGTCATGCTGGGCGGCATCGTCGCGCGGCGGGACAATGCGAAGGCGATCGAGGGCGCGCCCTCGCTGTCGGCCATGATCTCCTGCGTCTGGGGCTGTCCGTTCGACGGCGAGGTCTCGGCGGATCAGGTCGCCGACATGGTCGGCGCGATCGCGCAGATGGGCGTCCACGAGATCGGCCTGGCGGACACCATCGGCGCCGGCGATCCCTGGGCGGTGACGACGAAGGTCGAGGCGGCGCGAGCCGCAGCGCCGAATGCGACCCTGCGCCTGCATTTCCACGACACCCGCAACACCGGCCTGGCCAACGCCTATGCGGCGATCGAGGCGGGGATCGACGTGCTGGACGCCTCGGTCGGCGGCATCGGCGGCTGTCCCTTCGCGCCGGGCGCCACCGGAAACATCGCCACCGAGGACCTGGTCTATATGCTGGAGCGGGGCGGATATTCGACCGGCTACGACCTGGACGCTATGATCGGGACGGCGCGCTGGATCGGCCAGGCCATCGGCCGGCCGGCGCCGTCGGCGCTCAGCCGCGCGGGCGGCTTCCCCAGGCGCTGAAGCTCCGCTCGCAGACGCGCCCCTGTGGCGGCGTGTCGCAAACGGCGCTATTCATGATGAAGGAACGACGCGGCCCCGGGGCGGCCGGCGCAAAGGACCGACCATGTTGATCGCCATTCCGCTGCTGCTGATCCCGGCGGTCCTCTACAATATCGTGGTGCTGTTCGGCGGATCGGGCGACGGCGGCGTGACCCAGGCGGACGTTTTGCTGCGCGATCCCCTGTTCGCCGTCACCATGACCTCGGGCGCGCAGTGGACCATCGGTTCGGGGGACCTGATCCTGTTCCTGGGCCTGATCCTGCTGTTCTTCGAACTGCTGAAATCGACCTCCAGCCAGCGGGTGGCCATCGTCAATCACGCCCTGTCGATGATCCTGTTCATCGGCGTGCTGATCGAGTTCCTTCTGCTGCCCGGCTTCGCGACGTCGACCTTCTTCCTGATCGTGACCATGATCCTGCTGGACGTGCTGGCGGGCTTCATCGTCACCATCGTCGCCTCGCGCAAGGACTTGGATTTCGGCGGGGCGTGAGCGCCTGAAACCGGCCGAGGGGTCGATGGAACCCTAAAGGTGCGGCCTCAAGCAGCGCGGCGGGCCTACGAAAAAGCCGTGAAGATCAGGGCGACGACGGCGACGTCGAACATCTTGGCGGCGAGGCTCAGGGCGGCGGGCATGGGCGGGTCCGTATCGAGGCGTCAGGCCCCCGGTCCAGCAAACCCCGTGCCGCCCCTCAGATGTCGGTCTTGGCCGTCTTGCCCGCGGCCGGGCGGCGTTCGGCCGCGCCGGAATATTCGGCTCCCAGATAGGCGGAGCGGGCCGCGTCCAGCACGGGCGGGCCGCCGCGCAGGCCGCGCTTGTGGCCGCCCTGACCCATCTGCTGGGCGACGAAGGCGGCCGCTCCCGGTTCGGCGGCCGGTTGCACGGCAGCTCTTGCCGGGCGGGTCTGCGCCTTGGCTTCCGTCTCGGACGCGTCCAGGGCGACCAGCTCGCGCGACGGCGGGCGGGCGCGGCGCTCGCGCTCGCGGCGTTCGCCCTCGCGCCGGTCGATGCGCTCGGGTCCGCCGATGGGTGCGATAGGGTCGGTCATTCGGGTTTGGCCCCCGCAAGCCTGTCGATCTGGCGGCGCATCTCGTCCATCTGACGACGCATTTCGTCCAGGGCGTCGGGCGCATGTCCGGCAGGTTCGGGCGGCTTCGCCGGTCCGACATTGCTTTCGGCAGGTTCGGCCCGCGCATAGCCGAAGCCGGGGAACATCTGCATGGCGCGTTCGAACATGGCGATGTTGGCGCGCGCGGCGTCCTCCATCAGCGTCGCGCCGGCGGCCGTTCCGAAGGCGCGGCTCATCTGGCTGGCGAACTGTTCCTGCTGGCGGCCGAAATTGGCCAGGGACATCTCCAGATAGGAGGGCAGGACCTCCTGCATCTGGCCGCCGTAGAAGCCGATCAGCTGGCGCAGGAACTGAACCGGCAGCAGGGCCTCGCCCCGGCTTTCCTCCTCGAAGATGATCTGGGTCAGGATCTGGCGGGTCAGGTCGTCGTTGGTCTTGGCGTCATAGACGACGAAATCGACCCCCTCGCGCACCATGGCCGCCAAGTCTTCCAGCGTCACATAGGCGCTGGTCCGCGTATTGTAGAGGCGCCGGTTCGCATACTTCTTGATGACGACCGCATCGGCCTCGCTCTTGTTTCCGCCCTTGTTTTTTTCGTCAGCCACGCTTGTTCTCGCGATGTTGCAACGCATCACTATCCCCCCTTGCGCGGCGAAGCGCCAGAGGGGGCGACGATCCGCCGTGGGCGCCGCCGCCGTTCAGTGAGTCAGGGCGGGCGCCAGGACCACGCCCACCAGCACGGCGGCCCAGTGGACGGTCGCGCCGGTGACGACGAACCCATGCCAGATCGCGCGGCGGAATCGGAGCTTGGGGCTGATGAAGACGAAGACCCCGGCGGTGTAGATCAGCCCGCCGATCACCAGCAGGGCCAGGGCGACGGGATGCACCGTCTCGACCATCGGCTTCAGCGCCGCGACAGCCAGCCAGCCGAATACGACATAGACCCCGCTCCAGAACCGATCGGAGATGCGCGGCGCGAACAGCTTCACCCCGGCGCCCGCGAAGGCCAGGGTCCAGATCAGGGTGGTGAAGCCCACGGCCCACAGCCCCTCGAACCGCTGGGTCGTGAAGGGCGTATAGCTGCCGGCGATCATCAGGAAGATGGCCGCTTCGTCGAGCCGCCGCAGCACCGGCCGCGCCGCGCAGGGATTGGTCCAGTTGTAGATGGTCGAAGCCGTCAGCATCCCCACCAGGCACAGGGCGTAGATGGCGGTGGCCAGGACGCCGCCGATGCCGGTGTAGACGCCCGCCAGTCCCGCCAGGATGATGCCGCCGACCGCCGCCAGCATCAGTCCCACGACATGGACCCACAGGTCCGCCAGCTTCTCGGCCCGGGTCGGATAATGGTCGATCATGTCCAGTTCGTCCGGGGTGCAGACGTGGGTGATCAGACGTTTCAACGTGCGCAGCATGGCCAATCCAATTCCAGACCGCCCTTATCGTTCCGCCACAATGCGCCGACAGGGTGACGAATGGCTGAATCCGACCGGGCGCATGTCGTCGCAGGTGACGGAGGCCTCGCGATGCGGCAGAACGGCCACGCATCTTTATTCCGCATAGAGTGAAATCCATGACCGAGGTCGTCATCGTCTCCGCCGCCCGCACGCCCGTCGGCGCCTTTATGGGCGGACTGGCCTCCTTGCCGGCGTCGAAGCTGGGCGAGATCGCCATCAAGGCGGCGCTGGAGCGGGCCGGCGTCTCGGGCGAGGCGGTGGACGAGGTGATCCTGGGTCATGTTCTTCAGGCCGCCGCGGGTCAGGGACCGGCGCGCCAGGCGGCCATCGGCGCGGGCGTCAGAAAGGAGGCTGCCGCCTGGAGCCTGAACCAGATCTGCGGCTCGGGCCTGCGCGCCGTGGCCATCGCCGCCCAGCAGATCGCCTTGGGCGACGCCAGGATCGTCGTCGCGGGCGGACAGGAAAGCATGAGCCAGGCGCCGCACGCCCAACAGCTGCGCAACGGCCACAAGATGGGCGACGTGGCCTTCGTGGACACCATGATCAAGGACGGTCTGTGGGACGCCTTCAACGGCTATCACATGGGCCAGACCGCCGAGAACATCGCCGAAAAATGGGCGATCAGCCGCGAGGCCCAGGACCAGTTCGCCCTGGCCAGCCAGCACAAGGCCGAAGCCGCCCAGACCGCCGGCAAATTCGCCGAGGAGATCGTCCCCGTCGTCATTCCCGGCAAGAAGGCGGACGTCACGGTCGATCAGGACGAATACATTCGCCACGGCGCGACCTTGGAGGCCATGCAGAAGCTGCGTCCGGCCTTCGCCAAGGACGGGTCGGTCACGGCGGCCAACGCCTCGGGCCTGAACGACGGCGCCGCCGCCCTGGTTCTGATGAGCGCGGACGAGGCCAGGGCGCGCGGGCTGGAGCCGCTGGCGCGCATCGCCTCCTACGCCACCGCCGGCGTCGATCCGTCGATCATGGGCACGGGGCCGATCCCGGCCTCGACAAAGGCGCTGGAGAAGGCGGGCTGGAGCGTCTCCGACCTCGACCTGGTCGAATCCAACGAAGCCTTCGCCGCCCAGAGCCTGTGCGTGGTCAAGGAACTGGGCCTGGACCCGGCCAAGGTCAACGTCAACGGCGGCGCCATCGCCATCGGCCACCCCATCGGCGCCTCGGGCGCCCGCATCCTGACCACCCTGCTGTTCGAGATGAAGCGCTCGGGCGCCAGGAAGGGCCTCGCGACCCTGTGCATCGGCGGCGGCATGGGCGTGGCCCTGTGCGTCGAGCGGGGCTGATGTTCTGAGCCCTTCTCCCGATAGGAGAAGGTGGCCCGACGGAGCCGGGGCGGATGAGGGTCGGTTTTCGGGCAAGTCGCACCGTCCGACCCTCACCCTTTCGCGAGGCCGATCGCCTGACGGGTCTCGGACGCTCGAACCTTCTCCCAATGGGAGAGGCAGGCGCTAATCAGTCGGCTGGATATTCGAACGGGTCGCTGGGCGTGGGCTCGGTCGGAAGCGGCATGCGGGGCAGGGGCTCGTCGCGGTTGGCGGCGTTCAGCAGGAAACTGGCCAGGATGACGGCGGCCTGGCGCAGGTCGTCGGCCTTCAGGTGGTCGTAGCTGTCGATGCTGGTGTGGTGCAGGCGGCTGGAATAGTCGAGCGGGTCCTGGATGAACTGATATCCCGGCACGCCGACGGTCTGCATATAGACATGGTCGGTGCCGCCCGAATTGCGCAGCGAGACGGTGGTCGCCCCCATGCTGGCGAACGGCGCCAGCCATTCCTGGAAGATCGGGGCGGCGGCGACATTGCCCTCGGCGTTGATGCCTCGGATCTTGCCCGAGCCATTGTCCAGGTTGAAATAGGCGACCAGGTCGCGATAGCCGGCGCGCGGCTCGATGGGCCAGCGGCTGCGCCAGGTGCGGTTGTTCGGAAGGTTCGCCAGCGCCGGGTCGTTCGACGGCGCGCGCGTCGCCAGGTGCCGGTCCACATAGGCCAGCGAGCCCAGAATGCCCTGCTCCTCGCCGTTCCACAGGGCGAAACGGATGGTGCGCTTGGGTTGCACGTTCAGGGTCTTGAGGATGCGCGCCGCCTCCAAGACCACGGCGCTGCCGGCCGCATTGTCCACCGC
This sequence comes from Brevundimonas sp. D3-1P, assembly GCF_055809335.1. Lineage (NCBI taxonomy): Bacteria > Pseudomonadati > Pseudomonadota > Alphaproteobacteria > Caulobacterales > Caulobacteraceae > Brevundimonas > Brevundimonas sp. D3-1P. Next base: position 2,103,677 of record NZ_CM147908.1, on the reverse strand, counting down.
CCCGTCGGCTGCGACCCAGCTGTCCAGGTGAGCGCCGGCCATCACATATTCGGTCCCGCGCGCCGTGCCGGGAATGTCGGCCAGGATATTGTAGGCGTTGACGTCCTCGTCGTGGAACCGAACCTCGCTGTTCAGCTCCAGCGTCGGCGGCGCGTCGGTCAGGGCCAGGCGCGCCAGACGGCGATAGTCCTCGGCCGCCAGCTCCATACCCGCCAGCTTGGGGGTGGCGCCGACCTGATAGGTGTAGCCCGTGCCGTGCAGCAGGCCGCCGTCGCGCTGGGAAATCCGCACCCAGGCCAGGGCGCCCTGTTCGACCAGGAAGGCGTCCAGCTTGGCGGCGAAGTCGGCCGTCTCCAGCGACTTGCGGATGGCGGCGGGCGAATATTGCGGCTGGTTATAGGTGTTGCGTTCGGCCAGTTCGGCGCTGGTCCAGCGGCGGAAGGCCGGCTCGGTCGGCTCCGACCCCGCGCCCGGCTGGGAGATCATGACGATCTTGCCCGCCAGCTTGCCGCGCCATTTGTCGAAATCCTCGACCTTGGACAGGGGCGCCACGATGACGCCCGCGCTGATCGGTCCATCGGTGCCGGGCGTCCAGGCCACGGGAATAGCGCGCAGGTCCAGGGGACGCGGCGCGGTCATCCGAGCGCTGGAGCGGACGATGGACCAGCCCCGTCCGAACTCGAAACCCTCGGCCCGCACATTGGACAGGCCATAGTCGCGGAACCGCTGCTGCGCCCAGCGTTCGGCCTCGCGCATCTGGGGCGAATTGGTCATGCGTCCGCCGATCCGATCGGTCAGATAGGCGGCGGTCTGCATCACCTGGCTGTGGTTCAGCCCCTGGTCGATGATGCCGTTGACGGCGACGCGGTCCACCGACTGGGCGGCGACGGGCGTGGCGAGAAGCGCGGAGGCGCAGACGAAGGCGAGCAGACGCGACATGATATCCCCTGAAGCTGAACAGGAGCGCATCTGATGCGATCCGTGACCCGAGTGCAAACCCCGAGCAACGCTTTTCCGGCGCGGCGATCGGCCTCACCCGTCTTTGCGCGACAGCTAACCCCCAGGGGCCGCTATCCCCAGGGGCCGCGCGGCTCGGCCGGGGTGGCGGGGACGCCCGTGGTCGCGGCGAAACCGGCGGCGGGACGCGGCTGGGTCAGGCCTGGCGTTTGCGGCCGGGGCTGCATTCCCATCCGGGCGCCCAGCTCCATCAGCGCCCGCACCCGATTGCCCGTCGCGGGATGGGTCGAGAACAGATTGTCCGCACCGCGTCCCGCCAGCGGATTGATGATGAACAGTTGCCCCGAGGCCGGATTGCGCTCGGCCGTCGGATTGTGGATCCGCTTGGCGTAGGCCTCGATCTTCTGCAGGGCGCTGGCCAGGGCCTGGGGATCGCCGGCGATCTCGGCGCCGACGCGGTCGGCCTCGTATTCGCGGCCCCGGCTGATTGCCATCTGCACCAGACCCGCCGCCATCGGCGCCAACAGCATCAGGGCAAGGGTGCCGATGATCCCGCCCGGCCGTTCACGATCCTGGCCGCCGCCGAAGAACATCGCGAAGTTGACCAGGGCGGCGATGGCCCCCGCGATGGTCGCCGTCACCGTCATGATCAGGGTGTCGCGGTTCTTCACATGGGCCAACTCGTGCGCCATCACCCCGCGAACCTCCTCGCGCGTCAGCATGTCCAGGAGGCCGGTGGTGGCGCAGACGGCGGCGTTCTGGGGGTTGCGGCCGGTGGCGAAGGCGTTGGGCTGGTCGTTGGGGATGATGGCGACCCGGGGTTGGGGCAGGCCGGCGTCGCGCGCCATCTGGCGCACGTCGGCGACATAGTTCCGAACTACGGCGTTGGGATGCTGTTCGTCGACCGGCTGGGCGCGGTACATCTTCAGCACGATCTTGTCGGCGTTCCAGTAGCTGAACAGATTCATCGCGCCCGCGAACAGCAGGGCGATCACCATGCCGGTCGCGCCGCCGATCAGATAACCGACGCCCATGAACAGGGCGGTCATCGCGGCCAGCAGGACGAAGGTCTTCAGATGGTTCATCGCGGTTCCTGCCCGATCCGGCCGCAGCGTCTGGCGTCACGGGTCTGATCGTCTATTTGAGGAAAGGCGCACGAAGCCTCAAGGGAGCCGCCCTGTGACCGAACATCCCACCCCTGCGCCGGACGGCGACCGCCGCACGGCGGCCGAAAGCCCTCCCTTCAATGCGGATGTCCCCCACGCCACGCCCGAACGTCCGCTGAGCGAGATCGCCCGGCGCGCCCTGCAGGAGGCGGCCGATCGGCGCGCCCAGGCCAAGGCCGCGAATGCCGACCCCGAGCACGGCGGCCCGACAGGCCCGGAACCGACCCGGTTCGGCGATTGGGAGAAGAAGGGCATCGCCGTCGATTTCTGACGCGGCGTCTCGGACATTAACCGTCGCTTAAGAAACAGGCGCCGCTCTTGCCAGTGTCGGGACAACTCAGAGGAGTCTGTCCCGTGACGATACAGTCGATGATCACCGCCGCGTCGGCGGCCCTGCTGCTCTCGGCGGCGCCCGCTCTGGCCGGAGGCCCCGGCGGTCACGGCGGCGGCTATGGAGGCGGCCATGGCGGTAGTTGCGGCGGCTGCGGCGGCGGCGGCCATTACGGCGGCGGGAACTACAACGCCAACCACAACGTCAATGTGAACGTGAACGGCGGATCGCACGCCTATGCGAACGCCGGCGCCTATGCCGGCGCGACCGGCTATTCCGCCATCAACGCCCGTTCCTATTCCAGTTCGTCCAGCTTCCAGCGCGGCTATGTCGGCGGCGGCGCGACCTATGTGGGATCGGGCGGCTATTCGGACGGCTATTACGGCGGGGGATACGGCGGCGGCTTCATCGCTTCCCCGCCTGTCCTGATCGGCCGTCCGCCGGTCAGCGCTCCGGTCGGCTACCCCGTCTACGGCTTCGGTCGGGACTATATCGGCTGGCGTCCGTACCAGCAGGGCCGTCCCGCCGATTGCGACTGCCGCCCGCCCGTCCGCTACGAGCAGCGCTATGAGCAGCGTTACGTCCAACCGGCCCCTGCCTATCTCCAGGCCCCGCCGGTCCATGTCGCGCCCCAGCGCATCTATGTCGCCCCGTCGCCGGTGAACATCGCCCCGCCCCAGATCGAGATGGGGCCGCCCACCTATATCGAACAGCCGCCCATCTATGTGCAGGCGCCGCCGGTCAACATCGGGCCGCAACGTGTCCAGGTGGCTCCGCCGCAGGTAAACCTGGCCCCGGCCCAGGTCGATGTCGGCCCGCCCGTCTATGTCGATCAGGCCCCGGTCTATGTGCAGGCGGCGCCAATCAACATCGGTCCGCAGCGCGTGCAGGTCGCCCCGGCCCAGGTCAATGTCGCCCCCGCCCAGGTCGAGGTCGGCGGACCGGTCTATGTCGATCAGTCGCCGGTCTATGTGCAGTCGGCCCCGGTCAACGTCGCGCCGGCCCAGGTCTATGTGGCGCCGCCGGAAGTGAACACGGCCCCGCCGCCCCCTCCGCCCCCACCGCCGCCCTCGGGCTATTACGGCGACCTGCCGCCGCCGGAAGCGCCCGCGCCCCAGGCGCCGCCCCGCCACGGCTACGCCCAGGAGCCTGGCGAACGCGGCTGAGCGTCCCGCGCAGCCCCGGCTGAATCGTCGCCCTGGTCCGTGTCAGATCAGGGCGATGTCTTGGGCGATGCCCAGGGCCGCCGCACGCGGATCGGCCGCCGCCGTGATCGGCCGGCCGATCACCAGATGGGTCGCGCCGGCCTGAAGGGCGGCCGCCGGCGTCGCGGCCCGCGCCTGGTCGTCCAGGGCCGCGCCGACCGGCCGCACGCCGGGCGTCACGACCAGGAAGTCCGCGCGCCCCGCCGCGCCGGCCAGGGCGCGGGCGCGCGCCGCCTCGTGCGGGCTGGAGACGACGCCGTCGAGCCCCGCGTCCAGCGCCTGACGCACGCGCAACTCCACCAGTTCGGCCGGCGGCAGGCTGTGGTCGTCGGCGGCCAGATCCTCGGCCGTCAGGCTGGTCAGGACGGTGACTCCCAGCACCTTCAGGCTCGACCCCTCGGCTCCGCGCCGCGCCGCCGCCATCACCTGGGGGCGGGCGTGGACGGTCAGCAAGTCGCAACCGGACCCGGCCAGGCTGGCCGTCGCCTTCTCCACCGTCGCGCCGATGTCGTGCAGCTTCCAGTCCAGGAAGACCTTGCGCCCCTGCGCCTTGAGGTCGTGCGCCAGGCCCATGCCGCCGGCCGCGAACAGCTGGAGTCCGATCTTGTAGAAACCGACCGCGTCCTGGACCCGTTCGACCAGGGCGGCGGCCTCGGCGGGCGTCGGCACGTCCAGGGCGCAGATGATCCGTTCGTCGGGCGCGCGATTGGGCGTCGCAACAGGGGGCTGGGTCATCGACGGACTTGCGCTTAGCGGCTATGCCGAACGCCAGGGGCGCGTCGGCGAGCGGCGTGGATGGATTGAAGGCGAGGGCAGGCGATGAACGCAGTCGATTTGGGTGTCAACCTGTTCGTGACCCTGTTCGCCCTGCTGGACCCGATCGGCAATCTGCCCATCTTCGCCGCCGCCACGGCCGGGGCGACACTGCGCCAGCGGATTTCCGTCTCGGCCCTGATCTGCGCCTTCGCCACCCTCTTCCTGGCCTTCTTCCTGTTCACGGGCCTGGGGCTGCTGCAGTTCTTCGGCATTTCGCTGGCCGCCTTCCGCATCGCGGGGGGCATCCTGCTGCTGTTCCTGGGGCTGGACATGGCGCGGGGCGACTTCCTGGCCATGTTCGCCGACAAGGACGCGCTGACCGACGCCAAGGACGTGCGCGGCTATGCGCGTCGCCGGTTCCAGCGGCTGGTCGTGCCCTTCGCCATTCCCCTGATGATCGGGCCGGGCGCCATTTCGGCGGTCATCATCCAGGCGGGCGAGGCGGCCAAGCTGGGCTATGCCGGAACGGTCGGTTCTCTGGTCGCCATAGCCGCCGCCTGCGCCGTGTCCTTCGTCTGTTTCGCCCTGACCGGCTCGCTCAGCCGCTTGCTGGGCGAGGTGGGCATGGCCATCGTGGTCAGGGTGCTGGGCCTGATCCTGTGCGCCCTGGCCATCCAGTTCATCCTGCTGGGGCTGGGCGAGGCCGTTCCGGGCATGATTTCGGGCGCGGTGACGACGCCCTATCCGGCGGATCGCTGACCGACGCTCAGTCCGCTTCGTCCTCGATGGCGTCGATGTCGTCGTCGGTCAGTCCCAGGTGGTGGCCGATCTCGTGGATCAGGACGTGGGCGATCAGTTCGCCGATCCCCACGTCGCCCCGCTCGCACCATTCGTCCAAAATCGGGCGGCGATAGAGAAAGACCCGCGAGGGCTCGGCCGCCGGGCCCAGGCTGTCGCGCCGGCCGATGTCCACCCCGTGATACAGGCCGGTCAGTTCGAACGGGTCTTCGATCTCCATTTCGGCCAGGGTGGCTTCGTCGGCGAAGTCGTCGATGCGGATCACCACCTCGCCCGCCGCCTGGCGGAAGGGGGCGGGCAGGGCGTCGAAGGCCTCGCGCGCCAGCCGGGCGAAGTCGTCGAGCGAGGGGGCGAGCAGGTCTGTCATCGCTGCGATATCGCCGTCCTCGCCCGGCTTCGCAACGAGGCGCGATGACGCGAGCACGAGACTGCCGCATTTTCGCGCGGTTGGCGTTATGGTTGGCGAATCGGGGCTGAAACTCTCCAGGGACACGAATGGCCGAGGCCGACATCGCCTATGTCGCCACCGCGGGCGCAGCCGGACTGGCCATGGCCGTCAGCGCCTGGGCCCTGCTGCTGCGCGGGCGGCTGAAAGCGGCCGCCGACGCGGCCGAGCGTGAACGGGCCGAGGCCCTGGACAGCCTGGGCCGCCACGACGCCATGCTGCGCGCCTTCGACGACGTCAGCCTGGCCCTGACGCCCGACGGCCGGGCGGCCGGCGCCCCCATCGGCTCGGCCGAATTGGTGGCGCGGCTGGCCGAGGAAGGCGACGACGTGGGCGCCGCCGTCCTGGCCCATCTGAGACAAAGCCACGGCGCCCTTGTCGACGCCTTGGTCGATCAGGGTCAGGCGTTCGAGGGGCTGACGGCGCTGGACTCGGTCGAACCCTGGCGGATCGAGGGGCGGGTCGCGGGCGGCGTGGCCTGGCTGCGCCTGTCGCCGGCCTCGCGCATCACCCTGACCGGGGCCGATGCGACCGAAAGCGGCCTGGCCATGCTCGGCGACGCCTCGCCGACCCCGACCTGGGTGGTGGACGGCGCGGGCAAGCTGGCCTGGGCCAACCGCGCATGGCTGACCGCCATCAACGCCGAGAGCCTGGACGCCGCCATCGAGAGCGGGCTGTCGTTCGATCGCGGCGCCGACGCCCTGGTGGCCGAGGCTGCGCGGCTGGGCGTGCGCCAGGAGGGTTTCCGCTGGACCACCGGCGGCGGCGCCCGACGCGCCTGGCGGATCATCGCCGAACCGGCCGGCGGCGGCGCCGTCACCGCCTTCGCCATCGACGTGACCGAGGCGGAAGAGACTCGCGACACCCTGCGCCGCCACGTCGAGGCGCATGACGAAACGCTGAACCATCTGGCCGACGCCGTGGCCATCTTCGGCCCGCAAAAGCGGCTGGCCTTCCACAACACCGCCTTCCAGACCCTGTTCGACATCGACCCGGCCTGGCTGGACGAACGCCCGACCCACGCCGAATTGCTGGACCGCCTGCGTCAGCGCCGCAGCCTGCCCGAGGTGGTGGACTACGCCGGTTGGAAGGCGCACGAGCTGGACTTCTACGGCGCGTCCGAGGCCTCGCCCGACGACAGCTGGTCCCTGCCCGACGGGCGGACCCTGCGGGTTGTCCGCCAGCCCCACCCGCTGGGCGGCATACTGCTGATCTTCTCGGACATCACCGACGAGCTCAAGCTGCGCAGTCGCTTCAACGCCCAGATCCAGGTCCAGCGCGCGACCCTGGACAAGCTGAACGACGCGGTCGCCGTGTTCGGCTCGGACGGACGGCTGAGGCTGCACAACGAGGCGTTCGAGACCTTCTGGAGCCTGTCGGCCGAGCGGATCGCCACGGCCTCTGATTTCGACGCCCTGGCCGAACTGTGCAAGGCCGTGCTGCCCGATCCCGCTCTTTGGCTGGGGCTGAAGGCGCGCGTCGCCGACCCCGATCCCGAAAGCCGCGTGGCCATTTCGGGCGAGGGGCGCACGGTCGACGGCCGCGTCGCCGCCTGGCAGACCCGCCCCTTGCCGGACGGCGCGACCCTGGTGGCGTTTTCCGACGTGACCGCCCGGCGCGGCCTGGAACAGGCCCTGGTCCAGCGCGAACAGGCCCTGGCCGAAAGCCAGGCCCTGAAGCGCGAGTTCGTCGGCAGCGTCTCCTATGAGTTGCGAACGCCGCTGACGACCATCGTCGGCTATTCCGAACTGCTGGAGACGATGGGCGAGTTGCCCGAGCGCAGCCGCCAGCACGCGGGCGCCATCCGCGTCGCCGCCAGCCAGCTGGCCCGTTCCATTGACGACGTTCTGGACATGGCCCAGATCGACGCCGGCGAAATGGAGCTGTCGCTGGGCGACCTGCGCGTCCGCGATTTACTGGTCGAGGCCGGTGAAAAAGTCCGTGCACGGATTGAAGGGCGTGGCGCGACCCTCGGCATCGTCTGTCCGAACGATCTGAAGCCGATCCGCGCGGACCAGCACCGCATCGGTCAGGCCTTGGATCACCTGCTGGAAAACGCCGCCCGGGCGGTTTCCGACGGCGGGGCGGTGGTGCTGAAGGCCGAAACCGGGCCGAGCGAAATCCGCCTGACCGTGTCCGACACCGGGCGCGGCATCCCCTATCATCTGCAGGCCCACGTCTTCGACCGCTTCGTGCGGCGCGAGCGGGGCGGCCCGGGCGTGGGCCTGGCCCTGGTCAAGGCGCTGGTCGAACTGCACGGCGGCTGGGCCGAGGTCGAGAGCGAGCCGGGCAAGGGCGCCGCCTTCATCCTGCACCTGCCGCTGGGCGCCGCGACCACCGCCGCTGCGCCGGAACTTCAACTGGAACTGTAAGATCGTCCCGGGTTCGTCCTTCGACGCCCGAGCGACGACCTTGGGGATTTCAGCGCCGCGCGGTCTTCGACGCATCCCGCGCCGGTCCGAACTCCGCGCCTGCGTTCCATTCCGGCCACTGTTCGCTGTCGGCCAGTTCTCGACCGACGGCGTAGATCAGGGCCACGTCGGCCGCCGCCGCATCCATGCGCCAGGTTTCATCCCATTCATCTGTAGGCTGATGATAGCGGTTCCGCACATAGTCGCGACTGGCGGCGCTGGCGCCGGTGAAGCCCGCCGCCGGGAACAGGGCGGGCACGCCCTTCAGGGCCAGGGGGAAGTGGTCGGAACGATAGAAGGCCCCGGCCTGGGGCGCCGGGTCGGCGATCAGGGCGCGGCCCGCCTGGGCCGCATGACGCGCCAGGACGTCGTCCAGCTGATTCTTGCCCTTGCCGATGACGACCACGTTGGGATCGATCTCGGTCCCCGGCAACAGACTGTCGACATTGATGTCGGCGACCGTGGTCTCCAGCGGCCAGACCGGATTGGCGGCGTAATAGGTCGAGCCCAGGAGGCCCGCCTCTTCGCCCGACCAGGCGGCGAAGAGGACCGACCGTTTCGGACGCGGGCCTTCGGCGAAGGCGCGGGCCAGCTCAAGCAGGGCCGCGACGCCGGTCGCATTGTCCACGGCGGCGTTATAGATATTGTCGCCCTGGGCGTTCGGCGTGCCGACGCCGTAGCCGTCCCAGTGGGCGCCGTACATCACGGTCTCGTTCGGCCGTTCGGCGCCCGGAATGCGGGCGATGACGTTCTTGGTCTCGACCCGGTCGGCGATCTGGCCGAAATCGACGCTCATCGTCAGGCCGGGCAGGGCGACGGGGCGGAAGTCGGCGCGGCGGGCGCTGGCCTTCAAGGCGGCAAAATCCAGGCCGGCGGCGGCGAACAACTCTTGCGCCTTCGCCTGTTGAATCCACCCCTGGAAAGGCGCGCGTTCGGCGTCGGGATCGGCGCGCACGATATCGAACTTGGGCGCGGCGGACGAGTTCTGCAGCGTCGACCAGCCGTATCCGGCCCCCTCCGTCTCGTGCACCACCAGCACGCCCGCTGCGCCCCGCCTGCCCGCTTCCTGGAATTTGTAGGTCCAGCGGCCGTAGAAGGTCATGGCCTGCCCGTCGAACCGCCCCGCGACAGGATCGCCCTCGGGCGCTTCGAAATCGGGGTCGTTGACCAAGACGACGACGATCTTGCCGCGCACGTCCACGCCCTTGAAATCGTCCCACTGTCGCTCGGGCGCGGTCGCCCCATAGCCGACGAACACCGCGGGCGCGTCGGTCACGGTGATGCGGGTCACGGGCCGATCGCTGGAGACCAGCACATCCGGGCCGCGTTCCAGGGCGATGGTGCGGCCGCCCACATGGGCGGCGACGCTGGCGGGACCGTCCTGGCGCGTGCGCGACAGATGGGCGATCTGGACGAAGGCGCCGTCGGGTCCGCCGCCCTGGGCGCCCGCTGCGCGGAACTGTTCGACCAGCCAGGCGACCGTTTTCTCCTCGCCGGGCGAGGCGGGGGCGCGGCCTTCGAATTCGTCCGACGCCAGCACCCGCACCGCTTCATTCATCCGCGCCGGGTCGATGACGGTCGCCGGCTGGGCCAGGGCGGGCGCGCAGGCCGTCGTCAGGGCCAGGGCGGAAACGGCGGCGTAGGCGAGGCGCATCGGAAAACTCCTGCTGGGATGGGCCGACCCTGCCCGCCTCGGCCTTATCTGTCGAGCCAGGCGATCACCCCGGCCGCCGCGACCACCCCCGAGGCGAAGCTGGCCTGAAGCAGATAGCCGCCCGTCGGCGCCTCCCAGTCCAGCATCTCGCCGGCGACGAAGACGCCCGGCCGGCCGCGCAGCATCAGCCGGTCGTCCACGCCGTCCAGCCGGACCCCGCCCGCCGAGGATATGGCCCGCTCCAGGCCTTGCATCCCCGTCAGATTCAGCGGCGAGGCCTTGACCCGTTCGGCCAGGGCGCGCGGCGACGACGGCAGGGGGCCGGCCTCATGCAACAGGGCGACGGCCGCCGGGTCCAGCCCGACGGCCTTACGCAGATGATTGGACAGGCTGGCTTTGCCGCGCGGTTTCGACAACCGTTCGGTCAGCCGCCCGGCCGCCATGTCGGGCTTCAGGTCGATGCGGATCTCGGCCTTGCCCTCCGCCGCCACCGCCTCGCGAAGAGACGCCGACAGGGCGTAGATCGCGCCGCCTTCGAGGCCATAGAGGGCGATCATCGCCTCGCCCCGCACGGTCCGGTCTGCGTGCGTTACGGCGATCCCCTTCAGCGGCCGGCCGGCGAACCGATCGCGGAACCGGGGCGACCAGGCGACGTCGAAGCCAGCATTGGCAGGGCGGAACGGCGTCGTCGGCGCATCCAGCCAGGCCATCCAGGCGCCGTCAGATCCCAGACGCGGCCAGCTGGCGCCGCCCAGGGCCAGGACCGCGGCGGCCGGCCTTTCCAGCCGCTCGCCGTCGGGGGTGTCGAACGCCAGCGCCCCGTCGCGCCAGCCGATCCAGCGCGAGCGGGTGCGCATCTCGACCCCCAGCCCTTCCAGTCGCGTCAGCCAAGCCCGCAGCAGGGGTGAGGCCTTCATCGCCTTGGGGAAGACGCGCCCGCTGGAGCCGACGAAGGCGGGCTGGCCCAAGCCCTGGACCCAGGCGACCAGATCGGCGGGCGAAAAGACGTCCAGCCAGCCGGCCACGGTGGTTCGAGCGTCGCCGTAGCGCCCGACGAACGCCTCCAGGGGTTCGGAATGGGTCAGGTTCAGCCCGCCCCGCCCGGCCATCAGGAGTTTTCGCGCGACCGACGGCGTCCGCTCGTGGACGACCACCCGAAGACCGGCCTGGGCCAGCCATTCGGCGGCCATCAGCCCGGCGGGGCCGGCGCCGATCACATGGACCTGATTTGCGGGCGGGGTCATCGCCCCGCTTTGCCCGGTCGCGGCCGCGCTGGCTATAGCCGTCGGCTTCGCTATGTTCCGTGTCATGAGCGTCGCCTTCACCCGAGAGGAAGATCTCGAGGCCACCGCCGCCGACCTGGCGGACCGCCCGATCTCGCCCCATCCCAACCTGGTCACGCCGCAGGGCCTGGCGATGATCGAGGCCGAACTGGCCGCCGCGCGGGCCGCCTATACGGCCGCCCAGGTCCAGGGGTCGATCGAGAGCGACCGCACGGCCATGGCGCGCGCCACGCGCGACCTGCGTTACTGGTCCGCCCGCCGCGCCTCGGCCCAGTTGGTCGAGCCGGGCGAGGATGAGGGCGCGGTGCGTTTCGGCGGCTGGGTCGCCATCGAACGCGACGACGGCCGCACCCAGACTTGGCGCATCGTGGGCGAGGACGAGGCCGATCCCGCGAGCGGCTCCGTCAGCCATGTCTCGCCCCTGGCCCGCGCCGTCATGGGCCGCCGCGTGGGAGACGAAGTGATCGTGGCGGGTCAGGCCGCCGAGATCACGGGGGTCGGATAAGGCGCTCAGCGCGGTTTGTCGCCGCCTTCGCCCAGGATTTCGCGCATCATGTCCAGGATCAGCTTCTGACTGCGCGCGGGCAAGCGCGGCGCCAGCCGGGCGATCTCCAGACTGTTCTTGGTCGGGCGGTGTTCGTGATCGAATCCGGGGGCGTCGTCCTCGGCCACGCCCGGCTGGGTCGGATGGAAGCCCTCGAAGAAGAAGGGAATGCCGACCTGCATGAACTCGGCCATCTCGAACAGTTTCGAGGCTGAAACGCGGTTCGCGCCCTTTTCATACTTCTGCACCTGCTGGAAGCTGACGCCGACGGCCTTGGCCAGCGCCGTCTGGGTCAGGCCCAGGTCCAGCCGCTTCTCCTGCACGCGGCGGCCGACATGGCGATCGACGGGGTGCGACTCTTCGCCTTTTTCACGCGCCATGGTCTCGCTCCCCCGCCTCAGATCGCCAACCGATTCGACCGGACCCTAGATCGGCGAAAGGACGGCGCCAAGGACATGGTGAACGCCGTTAGCAACATCAGCGCCAGCGGCCAATCGCCCAGCCGGCCGTAGGGGGTGATCCCGACAGGACGGGGCAGAGGGGCGTCGATAACCCCCATGACGCCGGGCTCCAACCGTTCTCCGTCCACGATTCGGCCCCACGGGTCGATCATGGCCGAAATCCCTGTCGGGGTGGCGCGCGCGATGGGCAGGCCGGTCTCGATGGCGCGATAACTGGCCAGGTTCAGATGCTGGCGCGGGCCGGACGTGGCCCCGAACCAGGCGTCGTTCGAGGCGTTGACGATCCAGTCCGGCCGCCCTGCCGCACCGGGGGTGAAGCCGGGATAGAGGCTCTCGTAGCAGATCAGAACCTGGGCCGGCGGCGCGCCCGGCATCGCGATCGGCGCCGGCGTCGGGCCGGCGGAGAAGTCGCTGGGCATATGCACCAGGCTGCGCAGACCCAGGGACGTCATCAGCGAACCCAGCGGCAGATATTCGCCGAACGGCACCAGCCGGTGCTTGTCGTAGACCGCCGTGATCCGCAGACCCGCCCCGCCCTCGTCGGCCAGGGCGAACAGGCTGTTGTAATAGCGGGCGCCCTCTGGCGAGGCCGGGTCGGCCTCGCCGCGCGCCAGTCCCATCAGCAGGGTCTGGCCGGGCCGCAGGGCGCCGGCGATGGCGGCGGCGTCGGCCGAGGCGAAGACGTCGTTGGCCGACGCGGGCAGGGCGCCCTCCGGCCAGACCACGACATCGGGCGTTCGCGCCGCCGCCTGGCCGGTCAGAGCCACATAGCGATCAACGATGGAGCGATAGGCCTCGGGCGACCATTTGGTCTCCTGCTTCACATCGGCCTGGACCAGACGCACGACCGTATCGGTGAACTCGAGGTGCGATTGCGCCAGCCGAACTGCGCCGAACAAGCCGACCGCGATCAGGGCCAGGGCGCCCAGACCGGCCGAGACCAGGCGGCTGCGCCTCTCGCCCGGCCCGATCAGCGGAGCGAAGGCGGCGGTCGCCGCGACGGTGATCAGGCTCAGTCCGTAGACGCCGACGACCGAGGCGAACTGGGACATGCCGCCGCCCGCGCGCCAGGTCGCCCCGGCCGGATTCCACGGGAAGCCGGTCAGCACATGGCCGCGCAGCCATTCGGCGGCGCAGAACAGGGCGGCGAACAACAGGACCCGCACCGCCCCCAGCGGCGCGAAGCGACGATACAGGGCGCAGGCCGCGCCCCAGAACAGGCCCAGGCCCGCCGGCAGCAGGCTGGCCGCGAACGGCGCCATCCACGCCTGGTCGGGATTGACGAAAAACGCCTCGGCCACCCACCAGCAACCGATGAAGAAATAGGCGAAACCGGCCAGCCAACCCATCCAGAAGGCGCCGCGCACCGTGTCGGACCGCTCCGACAGGATCATCAGCAGCGGATAGCCCAACAGACCGATCAGAACGCCGAACGGCGGATGGGCCAAGGCCGTCCCGGCTCCGGCCAGCAGGGCCAGGGCCACGCGGATCAGTCGCCAGATCCAGGCGCGCCGGCGCTGGGGCAGGGCGCGGATCGGGGCGGCGATACGGTTCAGCAGGGCGTCGGGAAACATCGGTCGGTCCTGGCTGAACTCTAGGCGAAATCGCCGGCATAGGGGTCGGCGACCCCGATCCGGGCCAGGACGTCGCGCTCCTCGGCCTCCATCTCCTCCGCCTCGGCGTCGTCCTCGTGGTCCCGGCCCAGCAGATGCAGCACCCCGTGGACCACCAGATGGCTCAGATGGTCGACCAGGGTCTTGCCCTGGGTTTCGGCCTCGGCCGCGCAGACGCCATAGGCCAGGACGATGTCGCCCAGGTGCGGCGCGGCGCTTTCGGGCGCGGGAAACGACAGGACGTTGGTCGGCCTGTCCCTGTCGCGGAACCGGGCGTTCAGATCGCGCACGGCGGCGTCGTCGGTCAGCAGGACGACGACATCGCCTTCGACCGCGCCCAGGGCCGCGCCGGCTGCGCGTTCGACCACGGCTTCTACGTCCGCCAGGGCGAAGGTCCAGTCGTCCGCCTCGACCTCGATCTCGATCATGCGGGGTCTTCGAGGTCCGGCGCGGGGCGCCCTTTCGCCGCGTCGGCGTCATAGGCGCGCACGATCCGCTCGACCATGGCGTGGCGCACCACGTCCGAGGCCTCGAACTTCAGGACGCCGACCCCCTGCACCCCGTCCAGAATCCGCAGGGCGTGGGCCAGGCCGGAATCGCGCGGATTCAGCAGGTCGACCTGCGACGGGTCGCCCGTCACCACCATCCGCGCGCCCTCGCCTAGGCGCGTCAGCACCATCTTCATCTGCAGCCGCGATGTGTTCTGAGCCTCGTCAACGATGACGAAGGCGTGGCTGAGGGTGCGGCCGCGCATGAAGGCGATGGGGGCGGCCTCGATCTCGCCCTTGTCGCGACGGCGCTGGACGTCTTCCGGCCCCAGGATGTCGTTCAGCGCCTCCCAGATGGGGGCGAGATAAGGATCGACCTTCTCGTTCAGATCGCCGGGCAGGAAACCCAGCTTCTCGCCCGCCTCGACCGCCGGCCGGGTGATGACCAGCCGGTCCACCTGGCCGCGCCGCAGCAGCGATGCGCCATAGGCCGCCGCCAGGAAGGTCTTGCCCGTCCCGGCCGGCCCGACGCCGAAGCTCAGTTCGCAACGGCCCAGCATGTCCAGATAGGCCGCCTGGGCCTTGGTCTTGGGCACGATGGCGCCCCGCTTGCCGCCGGGCAGGGAGACGCCGGCCGCCGTCATGCCGGGCGTGCCCTTGCCGCCGCGCGCCTGGCCCAGGGCGGCGCGCACGTCCGCCTCGGTGACATCGGCGCCCAGGGCCGCGCGCTTGGCCAGGTCCTCGACCACCCGGCGGGCGTCGGAGCGATCGCGCGTGCCGCCATTGACCGAAACGCCGCCGCCCGGCGCTTCTATCAACACCTTGAAGGCGTCCTCGATCAGGGCGACGTGGCGGCTGTTGGGTCCGATCACGGCGCGCAATTCGGCGTCGTTTAGGGGAATGAACTCGGACTCGCGCGCCACTAAGCCGCCTTTTGCTGGGAGATGAGACGGCCATGCAGGCTGTTCTGCCGGCCGGACAGGATCTGGACAGGAACGATCCGGCCGATCAGATGATCCGCATCGTCGACATGGACCGACTGCAGATAGGGCGAACGGCCGATGGCCTGGCGCCGTTCGGGGTGCCGACCCGGCCGTTCGAACAGGACGTTCAGGGGCCGTCCGACCTGGGCCTGGTTGAAGGCGACCTGCTGTTCGCTCACCAGGGCGATCAGCCTTTGCAGCCGTTCCCTGGCGACCTCCGGTTCGACCTGCCTGCCCATGCCGGCGGCGGGCGTGCCGGGGCGGGGCGAATACATGAAGGCGAAGGCCGAGGCGTAGCGGACCTGACGCACCAGGTCCAAGGTCTCCTCGAACTCCCGGTCCGTCTCGCCGGGGAAGCCGACGATGAAGTCGCCCGACAGCGCCATGTCGGGCCGCGCCGCGCGTATGCGCGCGATCAGGTCGAGATATTTCTGGCGGCCGTGCTTGCGGTTCATCAGCCGAAGGATGCGATCCGATCCCGCCTGAACCGGCAGGTGCAGATAGGGCATCAGGGCGTCCAGGTCGGCATGGGCGGCGATCAGGTCGTCCGACATGTCGTTGGGATGGCTGGTCGTATAGCGGATGCGGTCCAGCCCGGGAATGTCGGCCAGGGCGTAAGCCAGCTCGGCCAGGGTCGCCTTCTTGCCGTCCGCGCGCTCGCCGTCATAGGCGTTGACGTTCTGGCCCAGCAGGGTGACTTCGCGCACCCCGCGCCCGGCCAACTGGCGCGCCTCTTCCAGCACGGCGTGGAGCGGCCGGGACCATTCCGCCCCGCGCGTATAGGGCACCACGCAGAAGGTGCAGAACTTGTCGCAACCCTCCTGCACGGTCAGGAAGGCGGTCGGCCCCGTCGTACCCCGCGCGACGGGCAGGGCGTCGAACTTGTCGTCGGGGGCGAAGTCGGCGCCGATCCGCTCGCCCCGCGCCCGCGCCGTGCGCGTCAGCAGTTCGGGCAGCTGATGATAGGCCTGGGGGCCGACGACGATGTCGACCGCGGGCTGGCGGCGCATGATCTCCTCGCCCTCGGCCTGGGCGACGCAGCCGGCGACGGCGATGGTCATGTCCCGGCCGGCCTGGCGGCGTTCGTCGCGCATCTCGCGCAGCTTGCCCAGCTCGGAATAGATCTTCTCGGCCGCCTTCTCGCGAATGTGGCAGGTGTTCAGGATGACGAAGTCGGCCTCGGCCGCGTCGTCGGTCGTGGCGTAGCCCAGCGGGCGCAGCACATCGGCCATGCGCTCCGAGTCATAGACGTTCATCTGGCAGCCGTAGGTCTTGATGAACAGACGCTTCTCGGCCGCCGTCTCGGCTTGGGAAAACGGGGTCTGGGTCATGTCGGGCTTATGGTCGCCCGCGTCCATCCCGGCAAGGCGGGCCTCAACCGGCATCCACGTCGGCGGGATCGACGCGGGCGGCGTGGCGCGTGAAGATCAAGCCTTCGCGCTTGGACGGCTCGGCCCCCTCGATGGCGACGCCGTAAAGCTCCAGCTTGTGACCGATCAGCTGGAAGCCCAGACGTTCGGCGATCTCGGACTTCAGCCGTTCGATCTCGGCGTCGAAGAATTCGATCACCTCGCCCGACTTGGTGTCGATCAGGTGGTCGTGATGATCGTCGCCCGCCTCTTCGTATCGGCTGCGGCCGTCGCCGAAGTCATGCTTTTCGACCACGCCGGCCTCTTCGAACAGGCGCACGGTGCGATAGACGGTGGCGATGGAGATGTGCGGGTCGATGGCCGAGGCGCGGCGGTACAGCTCCTCGACATCGGGATGATCCTCGGCGTTGGATAGCACCCGGGCGATCACCCGACGCTGTTCGGTCATGCGCATGCCGCGTTCGGCGCAGAGTTTTTCGATCCGGTCCATGACCCTAGAATAGGGGTTCGACGCGCGTCAGGGAAGCGTCGGCGTGACGCGCGGGCCAGACAGGTCGCGCCGCAGCGCCAGGGCGTCGGTCCGGCGCCCGTCGGCTCCGGCGTAATAGGCCTTGCGTCGGCCGATCTCGACGAAGCCGGCGCGGGCGTAGAGGGCGCGGGCCGCCGCATTGTCCTCCGCGACTTCCAGGAACAGACTGTGGGCGCCGGCCGTCGCGGCGGCGTCGCAGGCGCGTTGGACCAGGCGGCGGCCCAGGCCCCGGCGACGCGCACCGGGCCGGACCGCCAGGGTCAGGATTTCCGCCTCGTCCAGAACGACCCGGATTAGGATGAAGCCGTCCGGCTCGACCCCCAGAAGGACGCCCGGCTGGGCCAGCAGATCGGCGAAGGCCCCCGCCTCCCAGGGCGCGGCGAAGGCCTGGGCGTGCAGGGCGGCCAGGTGTTCCGCCATCTCAGACTCGGTGGTGCTTTCGGTCATGCCGCAGTCTGGCGCGACTGGCCCGGCAGGCGGCTGGGGGGCGTGGCGTCGGGCGCGCGCAGATAGAGCGGGCGGGGAGGATTGCTAACCGGGTCTCGGTCGGCGGTTAGACGGGCCAGGGCTTGCGGGGCCGGCGCGACCCGGTCGTCCCTTTGCGAAAAGGCCAGGTCGGGGAAGGCTTCGGTCAGGACCGTCGCGCCATTGCCGATCAGCGAGACCGCCGGGCCGAGGTCCGCAATCCGCTGCGCCGCCTCTTGCAGCGAAAGGGCCTGGGCCTCGCCGAGCGGGGCGCCGGCGGCGAACAACCGGGCGTAGACCTGGCCGCGCCGCGCATCGACCAGGGCGGCGACCGGCCGGTCCTCGGCGTCCAAAGAGGCCGCCAGGGCGTTCAGCGTCGAGATCCCCACGACCGAGCGATCCAGGGCGGCGCCCAGCCCCTGGGCGAAGGCCAGGCCGACGCGCAGGCCGGTGAAGGAACCGGGGCCGACCGTGACGCCGATCCGGTCCAGGCTTTCGAAACCGCCGCCGGCCTCGGCCACCACGTCGCGCGCCAGCCCGCCCAAACGCTCCTGGTGGCCCTTGGCCATCGGCTCGAACCGAACGGCCAGGGGGCCTCCATCGGCGAACACCGCCGCGGTGCAGGCGCCCAGCGCCGTATCGATCACCAGAAGTTTCATGACGGCCTTTTAGGCGGCCTGGACCAGAACCTCCACCAGCCTCGTCAAGGCCTGGCGGATGGCGCGGTTCTCCATGCGCGAGAAGGTCAGCGCCATGGCCCGGCCCTCGGGCGTGGCGCCGACCGCCCGGATCAGGGACAGGTCGCCGTCGTCGGGGCGGTCCGTCGCCTGGGGGAAGAAGGCCTGGATCGGCGCGCCCAGCGCCTGCGCCAGCCCGTGCAGGCGCGAGGCCGATATGCGGTTACGCCCGCTTTCGTATTTCTGAACCTGCTGGAAGCTGACGCCCACCCGCTCGGCGAGGGCGGTTTGCGACAAGCCCAGCGCCATGCGCCGCGCCGCGATCTGCGATCCCACATAGCGATCGACGGGTTCCGAGGCGCGGGGCGATCTTGAAGCGTTCTCGACCATGGCGGCAATGTTTCACGGCTCGGCTTGAAACGCAACGATTTCGTTTCATTATACTTCGATGCGCGCGGTGACGGCGGACAGGCGGCGGATGCGGTCGCGCGCGATGGTCTCTGCGAGGTCCAGGGAACCGGCGCCGAAAACCTTGATCGTTTCGGCGTCGCTGCCTTCATAGACGCAGACCCTTATGTCGCCTTCGACGGTCTCGATCACGCAACCCTGTCCCCGCCTTGGCCAGACGCCGGGCCGGTATTCCACGACGACGCCCGAGACAGCCCACGGCGACAGCCGATCGTCCGAGATCTGGAGACGCCGCACGACGTCCGACGGGGGGCTGTCCATGAACGCCCGACCGCGGCTCTCGACCCCGGAAGGCGAAGGATCGGCGTCGCCGTGCGATTCGCCGGCGGTCGCCAGCAGCGCCAGCGCCTCGGGGGTCGAATCGAGGGCGCCTGTCAGGCGGCGTTGCACATCGGGGCGAAACAGGCCGGATCGGCGACCGGCCTCGTAAAGCCCCCATCCCTGGCTGGTCATGTCCAAACGCGCGCCGGCCTCGGCCTGGGACAGCCCGCGCTCTCGGCGCAGCGCGGCCAGGGCCTCGCCCAGACGCAGGGCTTCGGGATCGGGGGTGAAACGCGGCATCGCGGCCAGGATGGCGCAAGCCGGCGTCCGTGGCGAGGATGAAACCGTTTCAGGCGGTCAGAGCGTCTGCTCGACCCGCGTCACCTCGGGCACATAGTGGCGCATCATCTGCTCGACGCCGGCCTTCAGCGTGGCGGCGGATGACGGACAGCCGGCGCAGGCGCCGCGCATCCGCAAGGCCAGCACGCCCGTTTCCTCGTCGAAGGAATCGAACAGGATGTCGCCGCCGTCCTGGGCGACCGCCGGGCGGATGCGGCTGTCCAGCAGGGCCTTGATTTCCGTGACGACCTCGCTGTCGTCCTGAGCGTGGTCGTCTGTCTCGCCGCCGCGCGTCAGCGGCTGGCCGGAGACGAAATGATCCATGACGACGCCCAGTATGGGCGCCTTCATCTCCGACCAGTCCGGCCCCTGAGCCTTGCGCGTCACCGAGACATAGTCGGCGCCGAAGAAGACGCCGTCGACGCCCTCCAGTTCGAACAGGGCCTCGGCGAGGGGGGAAGCGGTCGCCTCGTCGATGGTGCGGTATTCGAGCGCGGCGGCCGGGGACACGTCGCGGCCGGGCAGGAATTTCAGCACATTGGGATTGGGCGTGGGTTCGGTCTGGATGAACATGGGCGGGAGATGCGCTCGCCCCCGCCCGGTTGCAAGTCCCGCCCCCATCCTTAGCGGCGCTTCAGTCCGCCCAGAATGCCGCGCATCAGTTCGCGGGTCAGGGTCGATCCGGCCGTGCGCAGCACGGACTTGGTCAGGGCCTCCATCGGCGTCTCGCGGGTGGAGCGGCGGGCGCCTGTCGCGGCTGTGCGCCCGGCCTGCGCCTGAGCTTTGGCCTGGACCCTGGCCTGCGCCTGGGCGGCCTTGTCCGCCTCTGCCCGGGCTTTCGCCTGGGCCTGGGCTTGCGCCTCGGCCTGATCGGCGGTGTGGCGGTTGGACAGGATTTCGGCGGCGGACTCGCGGTTCAGCACCTGGTCGTAGAGGCCCCGCACCGGGCTGGCGGCCATGATCGCCGCCCGCTCGGCGTCCGTCGCCGGCCCCAGACGCGAGGCGGGCGGCCTGATCTTGGTGCGGGCTACGACGGTGGGCGCGCCCTTTTCATCCAGCACCGACACCAGCGCCTCGCCCACGCCCAGGGCTTGAATGGCCTCGGCCGTGTCGAAGGCGACGTTGGCGCGGAAGCTTTGGGAGGCCGCTTTCAACCCCTTCTGCTCCGACGGCGTATAGGCCCGCAGCGCATGCTGGATGCGGTTGCCCAGCTGGGCCAGGACGGTGTCGGGGATGTCGGCGGGGTTCTGGGTGACGAAATAGATCCCGACGCCCTTGGACCGGATCAGCCGCACCACCTGTTCGACCTTTTCCAGAAGGGCGCGCGGGGCGTCGTCGAACAGCAGGTGCGCCTCGTCGAAGAAGAAGACCATACGCGGTTTTTCCGGGTCGCCCACCTCCGGCAGTTGTTCGAACAGTTCCGACAGCAGCCAAAGCAGGAAGGCGGCATACAGGCGCGGGCTGTTCATAAGCCGAGTGGAATCCAGCACGTTGACCTGGCCTCGGCCGTCCAGGCCGACGCGGATCATGTCCTCCAGCTTCAGGGCCGGCTCGCCGAAGAAGGCGGCGCCGCCCTGCTGCTCGATCTGGAGCAGGGACCGCTGGATGGCGGCGATGGAGGCGGGGGCCACATTGCCGACCTCGCGCCCGATCCGCTCGGCGTTCTCGCCCACATAGACCAGCAGGCTGCGCAGATCGTCGAGGTCCAGCAGCAGCAGGCCGTCCTTGTCGGCGACGTGGAAGACGACGGTCAGCACGCCTTCCTGCACGTCGTTCAGATCCAGCATCCGCGCCATCAGCACCGGACCGATCTCCGAGACCGTGGTGCGGATCGGATGCCCCTTCTGGCCATACAGGTCCCAGAAGACGACCGGCGCCGCGCGCGGCGTCAGGGTTAGGCCCATCTCGGCCGCGCGGGCCAACAGTTTCTCGTTCGGCGCGCCGACCTGGGAAATGCCCGACAGGTCGCCCTTCACGTCGGCGCAGAAGACCGGCACGCCCGCGTCGGAAAAACCCTGGGCCATGATCTGCAGCGTCACCGTCTTGCCCGTGCCCGTGGCGCCGGCGACCACGCCATGGCGGTTGGCCCGGTTGAACAGCAGGTTCTCGGGCTGGGCGGCGTCGGACTGGCCGAGGAACAGGCCGGGCGGGGTGTCGGACATCAGGGTCTCCGATTGGGGCGTCAGCCTAAGCCTTAGCGCGTTCCAAACACGGTCGGAACAGCGATTGACGCGGCCGCCGCACGGCTTGACAACACAGGGATGAAAACCCCTGTCGCCGTCCCGTCCTCGAGCGTGTCTCGAAACGCCGTGGCCCTGATCGCCACCGTGGCGGCGGGGGCGGCCCTGTATTGGCTGCGGGACATACTGACGCCCCTGGCCATGGCCATCTTCCTGCTGATCATGATCGACGGGGTGAAGCGATCGGTGGAGGCGCGAACGCCGCTGGGCCACCGCTGGGCCGGAATCGCGGCCCTGACGCTGGTGGTGCTGGCCTTCTTCGCCTCCATCGCCATCATCGTGAACGGAGCGGCCGGCTTCTTCGGCGAGGCCTCGGGCGTGTCGCAGAACCTTGGCCCGCGGATCGACCAGATCATCCGCGACGGCTACGCCCTGTTCCGGCTGGACAATCCCCCCACGGCCCAGGATCTGGTCAATGGCGTGGACGTGCGCGGCTGGCTGACGACCCTGGCCTTCCAGGTCCAAGGCATCGCCTCGGGCGCCTTCTTCGTCCTGGTCTATCTCGGATTCCTCCTGGCTTCCCAGGCTGGTTTTCGAAAGAAGATCGTCGCCATGTTCCCGCAGAAGGCCCAGCGCGACGAGGCGGTGGCGGTGTTCCAGCGCGTGCGCGGCGGGGTCGAGGGCTATATCTGGGTCCAGTCGGTGACGGGCGCGATGATCTGCGTCGTGGCCTGGGGCCTGATGCGGGCGGTAGGGCTGCAGAACGCGGAGTTCTGGACCTTCGTCATCTTCGTCGTCGGCTTCATTCCGGTGCTGGGCGGGGCGGTCGCGGGCCTGGCGCCGCCGCTGTTCGCCCTGGTCCAGTTCGAAAGCTACTGGCCGGCCGCCATCCTGCTGGTCGGGCTTCAGCTCATCCTGTTCGTGGTCGGCAACTTCATCCAGCCGCGCATGCAGGGCGACAACCAGAATATCGACCCGGTGGTGGTGCTGCTGGCCCTTGCCTTCTGCGGCAAGATGTGGGGCGTCGCGGGCATGTTCCTGTCCACGCCGCTTGCGGTGATGGCCATGGCCATCCTGGCCGAGTTCAGGGGATCGCGCTGGATGGCCGTGCTGCTGTCCGGCGACGGCCAGCCCTATGCCGAGGAGAAGGCCGCGACCCGGCACAGGGCCAGGCCGGAGCCGACCGCCGACACCTGATCAGGGCCGCCAGCCGCTGACCTGGTCCGCTTCCGTCTCGCCGTCCAGGGCGCCGCGCGTCTTCTTCACCTCGGCCCAGGCGGCGCGCAGCAGGGCGGGCACGCCTTCGCCCGACACGCCCGACACCAGCATTGGGCGCCGACCGGCGACCGCTTCCAGCTCGGCCGCCTTCTCCTCGCGCGCCTCGGGGGTCAGGGCGTCGATCTTGTTCAGCGCCAGGATTTCGGCCTTGTCCGCCAAGCCCTCGCCGTAAGCCTCCAACTCGCCGCGGATGATGCGATAGGCCTCGGCCACGTCGTCCTGCGTGCCGTCGATCAGGTGGATCAGGCTGGCCGAGCGTTCGACATGGCCCAGGAACCGGGTGCCCAGCCCCGCGCCCTCGCTGGCGCCCTCGATCAGGCCGGGAATATCGGCGATGACGAACCGTTCGGACGGCGACAGGTCCACCATCCCCAGGTTCGGCGCCAGGGTGGTGAAGGGATAGTCGGCGATCTTGGGCTTGGCGGCGCTGGCGGCCGACAGGAAGGTCGACTTGCCCGCATTGGGCAGGCCCGCCAGACCGATGTCGGCGATCAGCTTCAGCCGCAGCCAAATCCAGCGTTCCTGACCTTCCTGGCCGGGGTTGGCGTAGGTCGGCGCCTGGTTGGTCGGCCCCTTGAACCGCACATTGCCCCAGCCGCCGTTGCCGCCCTTCAGCAGCAGTTCGACCTTGCCGGGCGCATCCAGGTCCAGCAGCACGGTCTCCTTGTCCTCGTCCAGGACCTGGGTGCCGACCGGCACCTTCAGATGGACGTCCTCGCCCTTGCCCCCATGCATCTGCCGGCCCTGGCCGTGGTGGCCGGTCTGGGCCTTGAAATGCTGCTGATAGCGATAGTCGATCAGGGTGTTCAGCCCTTCCACCGCCTCGATCCAGACGTCGCCGCCCTTGCCGCCGTCGCCGCCGTCCGGCCCGCCGTTCGGAATGAACTTCTCGCGTCGGAACGACACGGAGCCCGCCCCGCCGTTGCCGGAGCGGATGTAGATCTTGGCCTGGTCGAGGAACTTCATCGCGGGCTTATGCCGCAGATGTGCGGCGAATTACAGGCCCGGCCGCCCGGCTCTATTTCAGCGCCAGCGTCACCGTCTTGATGTCCACATATTCGTCGATGCCGTGGATCGAGCCTTCGCGGCCATAGCCCGACTGCTTCACCCCGCCGAACGGGGCGACGGCGGTGGAGATCAGGCCGGTGTTGACCCCGCACATCCCCGCTTCGATCCGGCGGCTGAAGCGCATGGCCCGGTCCAGGTCGCGGGTGAACAGATAGGAGGCCAGGCCATAGTCGCTGGCGTTGGCCTTCTCCAACGCCTCTTCCTCGGTGTCGAAAGCGAAGACCGGGATCATCGGGCCGAACGTCTCTTCGTCGCGAAACAGGGCGTCGTCCCCGCCCAGGGTCACGGTCGGCTGGAAGAAGCGCCCGCCCAGTTCGTGGCGCGATCCGCCGGTGAGGACGCGGCCGCCGTCGGCCTTGATCGCCGCGACGTGTTTCTCGACCTTGTCGACGGCCTTGTCCTCGATCAGCGGCCCGACCTTCACCCCTTCCTCGAAGGCGTTCCCGACGCTGATCCCGGCCACTTCGGCGGCCAGCTTCTCGGCGTAGGCGTCCGCGACCGATCGCTCGACATAGACGCGGTTGGGACAGACGCAGGTCTGGCCCGAGTTTCTGAACTTGCCCTTGATGGTTTCGGCCACCGCCAGGTCCAGATCGGCGTCGGCGAAGACGATCAGCGGCGCCGCCCCGCCCAGCTCCATCGACAGGCGCTTCAACGTCGCGGCGCACTGCTCGGCCAGCTTTCGCCCCACGCCGGTCGAGCCCGTGAAGGACAGTTTTCGGATGTCGGGGCTGTCGGTCAGCACCTTGCCGATGGTCGCCGCATCGCCGGTGACGATCGACAGCGCCTCTTTCGGCAGTCCGGCCTCATAGGCCAGTTCGGCCAGGGCGATGGCGGTGAAGGGGGTCTGGCTGGCGGGCTTGACCACCGCGGTGCATCCCGCCGCGAAGGCCGGTCCCAGCTTGCGCGTCAGCATGGCGGCCGGGAAGTTCCAGGGCGTGATCAGGGCGCACGGTCCGACCGCCTCGCGATAGGTCAGGATCAGATGGCCCAGCGGGCTGTCCTGGGTTTCGCCGATCAGCCGCTCGGCCTGGCCGGCGAACCATTTCAAGAAGCCGTTGGCGTAGGCGACCTCGCCCTTGGCCTCCTCGAACGGCTTGCCGTTCTCCAGCGCCATCAGGGCGCCCAGACCCTCTGTGTGATCGTCGATCAGCGTGGCCCAGGCGCGCAGGAAGGCCGCGCGTTTGTGGGGATCGCTGCGGGACCACGATGCGAAACCCGCGGCGGCCGCCGCAACGGCCCGTTCGGTCTCGGCCGCGCCCAGGTCCGGCACATGGCCGATGATCTCGCCGGTCGCCGGGTCGTCCACGGCGATCCCGGCGCCGTTCGCGGGAATGGGTTCGCCGCCGATCAGGGCGTGCTGACGAAGCAGCGCGAGGCCGGCGTTGCGGGCGGTCTGGTTCACGGCGAACTCCTGTGGCGATCCGTAAACGAACAAGGCCCCGACGAAGCGGGGCCTTGCAAGTCTGTCGAAGCAGCCGAGGCTGCTTCGAAATCAGTTCTTGACGTCTTGGGCGGCGCCGGTCACGGCTTGGCCGGCGGCCTGGGTGTCGCGACCCACGCCTTCGACGGTGTTGCAGGCGGCGGTGGTCAGGGCGGCGGCGGCGGCGACCAGAACGAAAATCTTGCGCATCAGGAAACTCCGGGGGTTAGCCGAGGTGAACGCCTCGGTCCTGCCGGATCAACGCGACGCCACGGCTCCGGTTCCTTTGGCTGCGGACGACGTGTCGGCCGGGTCGACGGGGATGAGCGCCTCGGGCGTGGCGAAGGTCATGCGGGCGATGGTGCCGCCGGTCGGCGCGGGTAAGAACTCGGTCTCGCCGCGAAGCTGTTTGGCGAAGGCGCTCATCAGGGTGCGGCCCACCCCGACCTCGGCGCCGGCGGGGGCGCCTGGCCCGTCGTCCTCGACTTCGAGAACCGAGGTGTCGCCCTGGACGCGGAAACGCACCTTCAGCATGCCGCCGCGCAGGGCGAAGGCGTGCTTCTGGGCGTTCGTCACCGCCTCGACCAGCCACAGGGCCAAGGGCGCCAGCTTGTCGGGATCGACGTGCAGGGAATCGGCGTCCACCGAACTGACCACCACGGGCCCGCGGCCTGCCTCGCTGGCCACCAGCTGGCCGACCAGTTCGTTCAGGAACTCGCACGCGTCCGCGTGGCGGATGTCGGCGCTCTGGTAGAGGGTGCGGTAGATCAGGGCCAGGGCCGAAATCCGCTGGCGCGTGTCGCCCAGGGCCGCCTTGGCCGGCGCGTCGGTCAGGGCCCGCTGCTGCATCGACAGCAGGGACGAGATGATCTGCAGATTGTTCTTCACCCGGTGGTGGATCTCGCGCATCAGCGCGTCCTTTTCGGCCAGGGCGTCGGTCAGCTCGCGGTCGCGCACGGTGATGGCCTCGGCCATCTCGTCCAGGGTCTTGGCCATGGTGCGGATCTCGGCGGGCGCGTTCATGGCTTGCAGCGGGCGCACAGAAAACCGGCCCCGCGCATAGATGGCCGCCACCCGCTCCAGATAGTCCAGCCAGCGGATGAAGATGCGCTCGGACAGAAGCATCACCGCCGCGAAGGCCGTCAGCCACGCCCCCAGCGGCAGCAGCAGCGTCCCGATCGGATTCAGCCGCGCCCAGGACAACAGGCCTTGCGACGGCGCGGACAGCAGGGCGTAGAGGTCGCCGCCGGCCAGGGCCGCCCCGGCGTAGTCGCGCCGGGCGCCGGCGGCGTCGCGCGCGTCGAACACGGCCGAGCCCTGGCTTCGCGCCCGTTCCACCCAATCGGCGATGTCGTCGTCGCCCGCCAGAATGAAGGCGCCGGGATCGCTGGCGGTCAGAATGCGTCCCGCCCCGTCGGTCAGGGCGGCCTGGGAGCCGGAGGGCAGGGCCGGATCGTCCAGATCGGTTTGCAGCGCCGACAGCGGAATGACCGCGGCCATGGCGCCGTCGAACCGGCCCATCGGCCGCTCGGCCCGCGTCGCGACGATCAGGGCGGCGCGATAGCCGGCGTCGTCGGGCGCCCGCATGACGACCATTTCCTCGCCTTCGCGCAGACGCTGGAACCATTGGGCGCGCGCGGCCGGGGCCACGCCCGAACGCAGGCCGTCGGGCCGGCCCGAGGCGCAGACGGCCTCGCCCGTCGGACTGATGCGATAGAGGCCCTCATAGCCCTCCAGCTGGCCGACCAGGGCGGTCAGCCGCGCAGCGCAATAAGGGCCGGTGGCGTCGGGACTGAGAGCGCGCAGCAACACCTGGGCGCTGTCCAGCTGGGCCTTGGCGTCCGAGGCGCTGCGTTCCGCCGCGAGTTGCAGATCGACCTGCCGATCCTCGGCCTGGCGGCGGAAATCGGCCTGGGTCTGGATCAGGCTGAGGACGAAGATCGGCAGCAGGGCCATGGCCATGGCCGCGCCCAGTCGAAAACGAATGCCTTGGAATCGGTCCTTCGTCCACGTGCGACCCGGGCGCGGCCCTGCGGCGTGGGACGGCGCATTCACCGCCGATCAGCCCCGTGCGCCGGCCAGCCTGTCGGCCTCGCCCAAGATCGTCCGCATCGCCTCTCCGGCCGCCTGGCCGTCGCGGCTGTATCCACCCTTCTCCAGCGTGGCCTGAAGCGCGCGGCGCGCGCGGCTGACGCGGCTCTTGACCGTGCCGACCGCGCACCCGCAGATTTCGGCCGCCTCTTCGTAGGCGAAGCCGCCGGCGCCGACCAGGATCAGGGCTTCGCGCTGTTCCTCCGGCAAGGTCTTCAGCGCCTGGCGCAACTCGTCCAGGGCGACGGGCGCTTCCGGGTCGTCCACGGCGACCAGGGTGCGTTCGGCGGCTTCCTGGTCCAGCTGCGACTGACGCCACGATCGGCGCTTCTCGGAATAGAACTGGTTGCGAAGGATCATGAAGGTCCAGGCCTTCATGTTGGTGCCCATCTGATAGCTGGCGCGCGCGTCCCAGGCCTTCATCATGGCGTCCTGCGCCAGATCGTCGGCGGCGGTGGGATCGCCGGTCAGGGTGCGGGCGAAGGCGCGCAGATGCGGGATCAGCAGGACCAGCTCGCGCTTGAAGCCCTCGTCGTCGGCGGACGCCGGCTTGGGGGCGGCTCCCAGGCGTGAGGTGCTCATGCGGGACCGTCCAACGCCGCCTTGGCGTCGGCGCGCTTCAGGATTTCCAGGAACTCGTCCGGCACCGGTTCGTTGACGACTTCGTCGAACATATGCCGCAGCTTGACGCCGATGGCCTGTTGGCGAAGGCGCGCTTCTTCGAGGTCCGCCTCCCCTTTGCGGTCCGCGCCGCTGGCGCCCGAGGAGTCGGTAGAATCAATCATAGACAGAACAAGGCCCACCCAACGTCTTCGCGAGATGCCAACCTAACGTCGTCCCCGCGCGCCGGTTCCTGCGACGCCGATATTTTAAGCTCAAGCTTGGTCGAAGGCTGGGAACCGCGACGGATATGATACGTTTATGTCCGCTGTAGCGCTTTCCCTTGCCGGGAGGGCGGAGATTTGTCGGGGACTTTCTGAATGAGCCTTTTGGCTAGACTCGCGCCGCACCTGCCTTATGTGCGTCGCTACGCCCGCGCCCTGACCGGCGATCAATCCACGGGCGACAACTATGTGCGCGTCGCGCTCGAAGCTCTGGCGGCGGGCGAGCAACAGCTGTCGCCGGACATGACGCCGCGCGTGGCCTTGTATCACGTGTTTCACGCCATCTGGTCCTCGACCGGCGCCCAGCTTGAGAGCGGCGGCCTGGAGACGACGGGCGCCGACGCCTCCCAGCGTCTGCTGCGCATCGCGCCTCGATCGCGTCAGGCCTTCCTGCTGACGGCCCTGGAAGGGTTTACTCCGTCCGAAGCCGCCCAAATTCTTTCGGCCGATCCCCGCGACGTCGAACGGCTGATCGCCGACGCTCAGGCCGACATCGACGCCGAACTGGCCACCGACGTTCTGGTGATCGAGGACGAGGCCATCATTTCGGCCGATATCCAGAGCCTGGTGCAGGAGTTGGGCCACCGAGTCACCGGCACCGCCACTACCCATGACGAGGCCATCGAGGCTGTCGCTCGCCACAAGCCGGGCCTGGTCCTGGCCGACATCCAGTTGGCCGACGGCTCTTCCGGCATCGACGCGGTCAAGGACATTCTGAAGACGATGGACGTGCCGGTGATCTTCATCACCGCCTTCCCGGAACGCCTGCTGACCGGCGAGCGGCCCGAACCGACCTTCCTGATCACCAAGCCGTTCCAGCCCGAGACAGTGAAGGCGGCGATCAGCCAAGCCCTGTTCTTCCATCCCTCGCGACAGAAACAGGCCGCTTAAGCCCCTGGATCCTTCTCGAATCCTATAATGTCGGAGGCCCCGTTCGCTCGAAGCGACGGGGCTTCCTTATCTGGGCGGCGCCGGGGCGAAAGAAAAGATGCGCGGCGGGAACCCCCGTTGGTCGGCGTCGTTATCGGCATGCGGAGGCGGCGACGCCCCCCCGACTTAGACTGGCCACTGCCGGTCTGCCGCCTCCGCGCCTCATTCTCGATGACGCCACTTCAAAGCGGTCCGAAAGGGCCGCTTTTTTCTTGGCCTGCCGCTCGACCGACGGCAGCGGCCGGGCCAAGATGGTGGTCAAAGAACCTTCAGGAGAGACGTCGATGGCTTCGCGGGAACACAGGACAAATCGTCAGTGGGTGCTGCGCCAGCGCCCTAAAGGATTGTTACAGCCCGGGGATCTTGAATTGATCGAGACGCCCGTGCCCGACCTGGCCGAGGGCGAGGTGCTGGTCCGTACCGTCTATCTGTCGCTGGACCCGACCAACCGCACCTGGATGAACGATTCTGAAGGCTATCTGCCGCCGGTGGGCCTGGGCGAGGTCATGCGCGGCCTGACCTTGGGCGTGGTGGAGGACAGCCGCGCCCAGCGGTTCAAGGCCGGAGACGTGGTCATGCCGATCTCCGGCGGCTGGGCCGACTACGCCGTCGTGCCCGAGGCGGCCCTGCGTCCCGTCCATCGCGCGCCCGGTCTGCCGCTGACGGCCAATATGTCGGTGCTCGGCATGACCGGCCTGACCGCCTATTTCGGCGTGACCGACGTGCTGAAGGCTCAGGCCGGCGAGACGATCGTCATCTCGGCGGCGGCGGGCGCGGTCGGCTCCATCGCCGGCCAGATCGCCAAACAGCGCGGCTGCCGCGTCGTCGGCATCGCTGGCGGGCCGCGGAAATGCGCCTGGCTGGTCGACGAGCTCGGCCTCGATGCGGCCATAGACTACAAGAACGAGGATGTGGGCCAGGCGCTGGATCGTCTGGCCCCAGACGGCGTCGATCTGAATTTCGAGAACGTCGACGGCGACATCATGATCGCCGTGTTCAATCGCCTGAAGGTGCAAGGCCGCATGGCCGTGTGCGGTCTCGTGTCGTCCTACAACGCCACCAAGGCGCCGCCTTCGCCGAACTTCGCGCGCATCATCACCCATCGCCTGCACGTCCAGGGCTTCCTGGTCCTGGACTACGCCGCGCGCGCCAGAGAGATGGTCGCCGAGATGGGGCCGTGGCTGGCCGACGGCCGGGTGAAGTGGAAGGTGCACGTCGACGACGGCCTGGAAGGCGCCGTGGATTCGCTGAATCGCTTGTTCACCGGCGATCACGACGGCAAGCTGCTGGTCCGGGTTTCCGAGGAACCCGCCTGATCCCGCCCGACCCCGCTTAGACAAGGCCCCGCGCATGAGCGACCCGCTGCACGTCCATTTCGAAGACCTGGAGGTGGGTCGGGTCGTGCCCCTGGGCGCCTGTGCGGTGGATCAGGCGGCGCTGGACGTCTTCGTCGAGCGGTTCTCGCCCGGCTGGGACGCAGCCTACGGCGCGCCGGACGCCATGGTCTATGTTCTGTGGAGCCGCCTGGCCGCCGACAAGTCCGGCGGCTGGGCCCAGACCAAGGTCCTGGCCGTCGACGGCCTGCGCTATATGCGCAATCCCCCGGCGGGCGAGCTGCTGCGCGGGCGGATGACGGTGATGGGCAAGGATCCGGTCGGGGACGAAAAGGGCATCGTCATCGCCTCCCACGACCTGCTGGACGAGGCGGGGCGGCTGGTCTTCTCATGCCTGACGCGGGCGGTCTTCTCGCGGCGCTGAAAACCAAAACGCCCCGACGGCGCGAACCGTCGGGGCGTCTATTTGGTCCGAACGTCCGTCCTAGTTGACGGTCGCCGGCTGGGCTTGGCGCAGGAAGGCCAGGGCGATCAGGCGGTCCCAGCCCAGCAGCGACACCAGGTGGGCGTAGATCTGGCCCAGGGCGCCGTTGTCGCGCAGTTCGGCCAGCTTCTCGGCCGGCAAGGCGCGCAGCTTGTCTTCCGACACGGCGAAGTATTCGGCCAGCTTCTGCGGCTCGCCCGGCGTGCCGTCGGGGTTGCGCGGCGTGAAGACGGCGTCGCGGGTGTCCAGCAGGTCGAGGTCCTTGATCAACTGGACGAAGCTTTCGGTGCGTTGGCGCTCCTGCTCGAAGTTGTTGCAGAACTCCATCGCCATATTGGTGTAGTCGCTGGGCTGGCCATCGACGAACAGCGGGTTCTGGCCGCCCTCGGCGACGATGGCCGCGCCGCGGTCGATGCACAGGATCAGGCGCTGGTTCTGCTTGTCGTCGGCGAAGACGAACGGATAGCGGCGCACATAGGCGGGCACATAGGCGTCGCCGCGGAACTCGCCGTCGTCGGCGACGAACAGGTTCTCGCCCTGCCGCAGGCCCATGACCACCACCGGCTGGCGGTTCTCGCCGGTGAAGATGATCGGATAGGACAGGGCGGCGGCCGCGAATTCCGTGACCGTCAGCGGCACGATGTTGGTCTGGGCCACGAAGGCGTAGGGCTTGTCGGACGGATTGACGCCCAAGGTCCCGTGAACGCTCTGATCCAGCGGCTCGGGATTGGTGTAAAACAGGACATTGCCTTCGAGCGGCGAGTTGTTCGTGTCGGTCATGAAGCGAGGACGCTCTGGAAATGGTGGTATGCGGCGGGCCTTCTAGCCCAACCCCGACCCAGCGGCAAACCGTCGGCTTGCGTGTTGCGGCGAAGGGCGTCAGCCATTAGCTGTGGGCCATGGGCGCCGCTTGCGATCACGACCACGACCATTCCGGCCTGAAGGGCGGCGCGCTGGATCGCGCCCTGGCCTCGGCCGAGGCGCGCGCGATCCGCCAGGGCGAGCGGATGACGGCCCAGCGCCGTCGGGTCCTGGCCCTGCTGCTTGAGGCCGGAGAGCCGGTCAAGGCCTATGACCTGATCGCCCGCTTCGGCGAGGACGGCCAGGCCGCCAAGCCGCCCACCGTCTATCGCGCGCTGGAATTTCTGGAGCGGTTGGGCATGGCGCACCGCATCGCCTCCATCAGCGCCTATGTCGCCTGTAGCGACGAGGGGGACGCCGTCCACGCCGCCGCCTTCCTGATCTGCGACTGCTGCGGCGCGACGCGCGAGGTCAGCGGGCCCGACCAGGGCGCCATGAGCGCCGCCGCCTCGGCCGCCGGCTACGCCATCGCCCGCACGACCATAGAGGCGCACGGGCGCTGCGCCGCCTGTCGCGAGGCGGCGTGATCATGGATGCGGCGTTGCTGTCCCCGCCGCGCCGCCTGTCCGTGCCGATCGACAACCGCTGGGGCGCCGGCGAGATGGCGGTGCTGGATTTCGGCGATCCGAACCGGCCGGTCGACCTGATCTTCAGCCACGCCAACGGTTTCAACGCCGCCACCTATCGCAGTCTGCTGTCGCCGCTGTCGACCTCGCTGCGCATCTGGGCGCCGGACCTGCGCGGCCACGGGCGTTCGACCCTGCCGGTCTTCACCCGGCCAAAGACCAGCTGGCTTGACCATCGCGACGACCTGCTGGCCCTGCTGGAAACCCTGGACGGGCCGCCGGTGGTCATGGCCGGCCATTCGATGGGGGGAACCGCCTCGCTGCTGGCGGCCGCCCAGCGGCCGGACCGCGTCTCCAGCCTGGTGCTTTTCGATCCGGTGATCTGGAGGCGGATGACGGTCCTGGCCTTCAACCTGCCCTTCGCCCATCGTTTCATGGGCGCCATCCCCATCGCCAAATCCACGCTTCGCCGCCGCAGCCGGTTCGACAGCCGCGAACAGGCCATGGCCGCCTACCGCGGGCGGGGGGGCTTCAAGGGCTGGCCCGACACGGTGCTGGCCGACTATCTGTCCGAGGGTCTGAAGGCGGACGGCGGCGGTTTCGACCTGGCCGCCGCCCCGGCGTGGGAGGCGGCCAACTACGTCGCCCAGGCGCACGATCCGTGGCGGGCGCTGCGGCGCTATCCGGGGCCGGTGCGGATATTGAAGGCCGAGCACGGCGCCCTGACCCATTTGCCGGTCGCGCCGCGCGTCATGCCCAATGTGACCGTGGAGATCGTGGCGGGCGGCGGGCACCTGTTTCCCATGACCCACGCCGACATCGCCCGCGACGCCCTGTTCGAGGCGGCGGTCTGACGACGATTTCTGTAGGCTGAACAAAGTCCCGCGTTATAAGGGCGCCGCTGAGCAAAACCCCGCCGCCCGAGACGCCGCTTGTCCTTCTTCCACGCCGGTCCCGCGCCCAAAGGCGCCGGCCCCCGATCCGGGGCGCTGCGCGACGGCCTGACCCTGGCGCCGGGCATGAAGGTCGGTCTGTTCGGCGGGTCGTTCAATCCGGCGCACGACGGTCACGCCCATGTCGCGGAAACGGCCATGCGCCGCCTTGGGCTGGACCGCGTGGTGTGGCTGGTCTCGCCTCAGAACCCGCTGAAAGACGCCCTTCACAGCGCCCCCCTGGACGAACGGATGGCTTCGGCCCGCGCCCATGCGCGCGGCCCGTCCATGATCGTGTCGGATTTCGAGAGCCGGGCGGGAACGGCCTGGACGGTGGACACGCTGCGCCTGCTGGCCGCGCGGCATCCCGGCGTGCATTTCGTCTGGCTGATGGGGTCGGACAATCTGGCCAGCTTCCACCGTTGGCGCGGCTGGACCGACATCATGCGGCTGATGCCGGTCGCGGTGATCGCCCGGCCGGGGTCGCTGCTTGACAGCCGCACGGCGCCGGCGGCCGCCCGGTTCGCCGGCTTCCGCGTGCCGGATCGGGAGGCGGGGCTGTTGCCCGTCCTGGCCGCTCCCGCCTGGACCTATCTGACCGCGCCGCTCAATCCGCTGTCCTCGACGGCCATTCGCGGCGCCGGAAGCCGCCGCCCCGGCGCGCCCACGGGGGCGTGATTTCGACGCCGGTTCACGTTTCGGCCCATCCGTGCTAGAGGGCGTCTTTAGTCAACGCTCCCGGAGCCCTCCGCTGACCCCCTCGCCCGCGTACGATACGCAAGACGCCGCCGTCTCGAATACGGCGCACGAGATGGACCCTATCGAACCTCTCCATTCCGAAGACGACGCCGATTTCGATGCCGCGCCGCGCGGTTTCGACGACGCTGCGCCGCGCCCGATCGGCGCAACCCCGCTGGAAGAAGCCCTGCTGAGCCGCCTCGACGAGGACAAGGCCCAGGACCTCGTCCTGATCGACCTGAGGGGCAAGAGCGCCATGGCCGACACCATGATCGTGGCGTCCGGCCGGTCGCACCGCCATGTCGGAGCCATCGCCGACCACCTGCTGCGCACCCTGAAGGAACAGGGGCTGGGCAAGGCCAAGGTCGAGGGCCTGCCGCACTGCGACTGGGTGCTGATCGACGCGGGCGACGTGATCGTTCACCTGTTCCGGCCCGAGGTCCGCACCTTCTACAACATCGAGAAGATCTGGGCCGTCGATTCCGCGCACCGCACCGCGCGCGACTGACCGATGAAGCTGGGCATCGTCGCCGTCGGCCGACCGGGCCGGGGGCCCGAGGCCACGCTGGCCGACGACTACGCCCGGCGCGCCACCCTGGCGGGGCGCGCGCTGGGCCTGGGGCCTTTGGAACTGATCGACCTCGAGCCCAGGAAGCCGGGCAAGGCGGCGGAGGCGGAGCTGATCCTGGCCGCCGCCGAAGGGGCGCACCTGATCGCCTGCGACGAGCGGGGCCGGACCTATGGTTCGCGCGCCTTCGCCGACCATGTCGCCAGGCTGCGGGATCAGGGCGAGCGCCGTCTGGTCTTCGCCATCGGCGGGGCGGACGGGCTGGACGACAGCGTGCGCGCGGCCGCGGCCTCGACCCTGGCCTTCGGTCCCCAGACCTGGCCCCATGCCTTGGCCCGAGTCCTGCTGGCCGAGCAACTGTATCGGGCCGTGACCATCCTGGCCGGATCGCCGTATCATCGCGACTGATGCGTCGCGCCCCCGTTCCTGTTGTCGTCGCCCTGCTGGCCGGGCTGATCGCCGCCCCGGCGACGGGACGTCAGGCGCCCGAAAGCGAGCTTTCGCGAATCCAGGCCGAGTATCGCGACGAGGCGGTGCGGGCGCGGCGGCTGCGCGCGGATGCCGACGCCGCCAAGGCCGAACTGGCCCAGCTGGAGCGGCGGCTGGCCAGCTTGCGTGTCGACGAACGCAACGACGACCGTCAGATCGACGATCAGCGCGCCCGCCTGCGGCAACTCAGCGAGCGCGAGGCCGAACTGGTCTCCGGCCTGGCGCGCGAGCGCGGCGCCCAGAGCCGGCTGCTCAGCGCGCTTCAGATGATGAGCCGCCGCCCGCCGCCGCCCCTGCTGGTCCCGGCGGACAAGGCCATCGACACCGTGCGCGCCTCCATCCTGCTCAAGGCCATGACCCCCGACCTGGAGACCCGCGCCAAGGCCCTGGCGGCGCGCCAGGCCGAGATCATGCGCATCCGCCGCCTGGCCGTCCTGTCCTCCGAACGCCTGCTGACGACCGAGAGCGCGCAAGGCGATCGGCGGGCCGAGATCGAGGGGCTGACGGCGCGCAAGACCGCCCTGACCGCCGTGCTGAACGCCGAGGCGCGCGCCGCCGAACGCGCCGCCTATGTGCTGGAGCGGCGCATCCGCGAACTGGGCGGAGCCGTGCCCGAGGCGCAGGCTGTCGAGACCCCCACGGCCAGCCTGCCGGCCAATCGCGCCCGCCTCAGCCCGCCCGTCGCCGGGGCGCCGACCCAGACCTGGGGGCAGGGGACATCGGGCTGGCGCTGGCGGGCGGACCGGGCGGCGGTCAAGGCGCCCGCCGACGCCAAGGTCGCCTACGCCGGGCCGCTGACCGGTTGGGGCAATGTGGTGGTGCTGGACCTGGGGCCTGGCTGGCGCGCCGTCGTCGCCGGGCTGGAGAGCATAGAGGTCCATGGCGACGCCCGCGTCGCGGACGGCCAGACCCTGGGCCGCAGCGGGCCGGACGGCGATGTCTATTTCGAACTGCGCCGCGACGAAAGGCCCATAGATCCGGGGCCGTGGTTGCGGTGAAGCTGCAATAGTCCTTTGCATTCTCGCCTGACGCTGATTTTATCGGAGGGACGCTGCGTCGCCACGATTTGGTCGTGTCTGCGGGGCCTTACCCTTCCAACGGGCGCCTTGAATGATCGGCCCGACCGAAAGAGACCGAATGCGTAAATTGCTCCTCGTCGGCTGCGCCGCACTGGTGCTCGGCGGGTCCGCCGCCGCTGTTTCCAGCCAGACCCCTCGCAACGAAACCTTCCGCATGCTGGAGTTGTTCGGCGATGTCGTGGGCATCGTCGAGCAGGCCTATGTCGTCCCCGTCGACAACAAGAAGCTGATCGAGGCGGCCCTGGCCGGCATGATGACGGCGCTGGACCCGCACTCCAACTACCTGCCGCCCTCCAACTACGACGAACTGCGCGAGCGGACCGAGGGCCAGTATTCGGGCGTCGGCCTGACCATCAGCGCCGACGGCGGCATGGTGAAGGTCATTTCGCCGATGGACGACAGCCCGGCCGCCCGCGCCGGGGTCCAGGCGGGCGATGTCATCTCCTCCATCGACGGCCAGAACGCCGCCGGCCTGACGGTCAGCCAGGTATCGGAGAAGTTGCGCGGTCCGGTGGGCGCCAGCGTCAAGGTGACGTTCCTTCGCGACGGTTCCGACCCGCTGGAGGTCACGCTGACCCGCGAGGTCATCAAGGTCCAGTCCGTCACCGGACGGGTCGAGGGCGACTTCGGTTATCTGCGCGTCTCGACCTTCAACGAAAACACTGGCCGCGAGCTGAACGAAGCCATCGCCAAGATCAAGGCCGAGAAGCCTGGCGTTAAGGGCTATGTGCTGGACCTCCGCAACAACGGCGGGGGCCTGCTGAACGCCGCCATCGACGTGTCCGACGCCTT
This sequence comes from Brevundimonas sp. D3-1P, assembly GCF_055809335.1. Lineage (NCBI taxonomy): Bacteria > Pseudomonadati > Pseudomonadota > Alphaproteobacteria > Caulobacterales > Caulobacteraceae > Brevundimonas > Brevundimonas sp. D3-1P. Next base: position 2,066,776 of record NZ_CM147908.1, on the reverse strand, counting down.
CCTGGAGCGCGGCGAAATCGTCAGCCAGCGGGGGCGCAAGCCCGAGCAGATTCAGCGCTATTCGGCAAAGCCCGGCGACATCACCGGCGGCCTGCCGCTGGTCGTGCTGGTGAATTACGGCTCGGCCTCGGCGTCGGAAATCGTCGCCGGCGCCCTGAAGGATCATCAGCGCGCCACGGTCGTCGGCCTGACCAGCTTCGGCAAGGGGTCGGTGCAGACGGTGATCCCCCTGCGCCAGGGGCAGGACGGCGCCCTGTCGATCACGACGGCGCGCTACTACACGCCGTCTGGCGCCTCGATCCAGAAGATCGGCATCGAGCCGGACCTGGAAGTCGCCCGGTCGGAAGCCGAGGCGCGCATCGTCTCGCGCTCCAGCTTCATCTATTCCGAGGCCGCCTACGCCACGGCGCTGGACGCCTCCATCGGGGCCGAGCGCAAGGGGCCGCACACCCCGCGCGAGGCGCCGGGCGAGGACTTCCCCAAAGACAAGGACTATCAGCTGGAGCGGGCGCTGGACGTGCTGCGCGCCGGCGGCGATCTGTCCAAGCTGTCCAAGGCGCCAGAAGGGATCATCGTCACCGAACTCGGTTCGACGGCCCAACCCGAGGCGAAAAAGCCCGAGGCGCCCGAGCCGGACGCGCCCGAAGACCAGTAGGAGGGCAAGGGGCGGTTGTCGCCGCTCCTTCCTGGACGGCCCCTCGTCAGGACAGGCGGTCGCGGAAGGCCGGATAGTCGAAGTCGCGCACCGTCTTCAGCGCATCCGTCTCGCTGTTCCACAGTACGATGGACGGCAGGGGCACGCCGTTGAAGGTGTTGGTCTTGACCATCGAATAATGGGCCTGGTCCAGGAAGGCGATCCGCGTTCCGGGCGCCGGCCGCTGGGCGAAGACATAGTCGCCGATGATGTCCCCGGCCAGGCACGACGGTCCGCCCAGCCGCACCGTCACCCCGTGTTCCGCCTCGCCCAGCAGGGCCGGACGATAGGGCGCCTCGATCACATCGGGCATATGGCAGGTGGCGGAGATGTCGGTGACGCCGATGGGCATGCCGTTGTCGAAGACGTCCAGCACCTCGCCGACCAGGATGCCGGCGTCCAGGGCCGCGGCCTCGCCCGGCTCCAGATAAACCTGAACGCCGTGACGCGCCTGAAGGTCGCGCACGAAGGCGACCAGATCGTCCCGCTGATAATCGGCGCGGGTGATATGGTGGCCGCCGCCCAGGTTCAGCCATTTGATCTCGCCCAGCAGCGGCTGAAGCTTGGGCTCCACCGCCGCCCAGATGCGCGCCAAGGGCTGGAAATCCTGCTCGCACAGGGCGTGGATGTGCAGGCCGTCCACTCCGATCAGATGTTCCGGTTTCAACTGCGATACGGGAAAGCCCAGGCGCGAACAGGGCTGGGCCGGATCGTATTTGGCGACCTCGCCCTCGGAATGTTCGGGGTTCAGCCTGAGGCCGATCTCGAACGCCTCACCCTCGGCGCGGGCCTTGGCGATCAGGTCGGCGAACCGGGCGATCTGGGCTGGGTTGTTGAAGATGACGTGATCGGACAGCCGCAGGATCTCGGGCAGATCCTGCGCCGTATAGGCCGGCGAATAGGTGGTCAGTTCGCCCTGATAGAACTCGCGCGCCAGCCGCGCCTCCCACAGGCCCGAGGCGCAGACCCCGTCGAGATATTCGCCGACCACATTGGCCAGCGACCACATCGAAAACGCCTTCAGCGCCAGAAGCACACGCGCCTCCGCCCCGTCGCGCACGCCCTTCAGCACGGACAGATTGCGACGGATGGCCGCCTCGTCCACCACGAAGGCGGGCGAGGCGACGCGGTTCAGGTCGAAATGCGCAAAGGCGCCCGGATCGCCGGCCTGGGTCTGCATTCAGTCGGTCCGATCAGAAGTCCAGAGGGGCGTCCAGGTCCTGAACCTTCCACGGCAGGCCGTGCTGGTTCAGCATCGCCATGAAGGGGTCGGGATCCAGCTGCTCCATGTTGAACACGCCGTCGCCCCTCCACTGGCCGGTCAGCATCAGGGCCGCGCCGATCATGGCGGGCACGCCGGTGGTGTAGCTGACGGCCTGGTTGCCGGTCTCGGCATAGGCCTCTTCGTGGTCGCAGATGTTGTTGACGTAGACCGTCTTCCTGACCCCGTCCTTCAGGCCGGTGGCGATGACGCCGATATTGGTCTTGCCCTTGGTGATCGGCCCCAGCGAGGCGGGTTCCGGCAGCAGGGCCTTCAGGAACTCGATCGGAACGATCTCGCGACCCTGGAACATCATCGGCTCGATCGAGGTCATGCCGATGTTCTCCAGCACTTCGAGGTGCTTCAAATAGCTGTCGCCGAAGGTCATCCAGAAGCGGATGCGCTTGATCTCGGGATAGAATTTCGCCAGCGATTCCAGTTCCTCATGATACATGAGGTACATGTTCTTCGGACCGACGCCCTCGAAGTCGAAGGTCTGTTTGCGGCTCAGGGCCGGACCCTCGACCCACTGGCCGTTCTCCCAGTGACGCGAGTTCGCCGTCACTTCGCGCAGGTTGATCTCGGGGTTGAAGTTGGTGGCGAAGGGCAGGCCGGTGTCGCCGCCGTTGCAGTCCAGGATGTCCAGCGTTTCGATGGAATCCAGCAGGTGTTTCTTGACGTAGGTGGTGAAGACCGAGGTCACGCCGGGATCGAAGCCCGAACCCAGCAGCGCCATCAGGCCCGCGTCCTTGAAACGGTCCTGATAGGCCCACTGCCACCTGTATTCGAACTTGGCCTCGTCGCGCGGCTCGTAGTTGGCGGTGTCCAGATAATCGACGCCCGCGGCCAGGCAGGCGTCCATGATCGACAGATCCTGATAGGGCAGGGCCAGGTTGACCACCAGCTGGGGCTCGACCCGCTCAATCAGGGCGGTGGTCGCCGCCACGTCGTCGGCGTCGATGGCGGCCGTGTCGATGGCCACGCCGAAGCGCGCCTTCACCGACTCGGCGATGGCGTCGCACTTGGACTTGGTGCGGCTGGCCAGGGTGATTTGCGAGAAGATGTCCGTGTTCATCGCCATCTTGTGGACGGCCACCGAACTGACGCCGCCCGCGCCGATAACCAGCACCTTGCTCATTCGTGCTTCTCCCGAAGTCAAAAACCCTGGCGACAGCGCCGCCCCTATAAAGGGCGCGGCTCTTAGCACGATGATGACGATCCGCTAAATGCCTTCGAACGCCAGCCTTATGCCGCGCCTTATATGTCGATTGCTTGCTGCGGTTGCCTTGCCGCCGGTTTTCCTTCATAAGCCGCCGCTTCCGACGCAAGTGAACCTCGCGTCTCCACCCACACGACAGCTCTTTTTGTCGTGCTACCGCGCTCCGCGCTGCTTGAGCACGGCCCGTTCGGGCTCAAGCAGGCCGCAAGGCCGATAGCCCGCTATAAAGAGAACGAGGTGGGCGAGAACCCTCCGCCGACGTGATCGTCGCCGGGGGCCGTTGTCGTATGGAGCCGTTTCACCCGTCGATATGAGGTAGTGAATGTTCGAGGCTCTGAACGAGCGGCTGACAGGCGTCTTCGACCGGATCACCGGGCGCGGCGCCCTGTCCGAAAAGGATGTGGCCGAGGCGATGCGCGAAGTGCGCGTGGCCTTGCTGGAGGCCGATGTCGCCCTGCCGGTCGTCAAGGACTTCATCGCCTTCGCCACCGAGCGCGCCACCGGCGAAGAGGTCATCCGTTCGGTCAAGCCGGCCGACCAGGTGGTCAAGATCGTCTATGACGGCCTGATCGAGATGTTGGGCGGCGAAGAGCCGGTCCCGCTGAACACCAACGCCAATCCGCCCGCCGTTGTGCTGATGGCCGGCCTGCAGGGCTCGGGCAAGACCACGACCGCGGCCAAGCTGGCGCTGCGCCTGACCAAGTTCGATCGCAAGAAGGTCATGATGGCCTCGCTGGACACGCGTCGTCCGGCCGCGATGGAGCAGTTGGCGACCCTGGGCAAGCAGATCGAGGTCGCGACCCTGCCGATCGTGGCCGGCGAAAGCGCGGTCCAGATCACCCGCCGGGCGCTGCAATCGGCCAAGCTGCAGGGTTTCGACGTCCTGATTCTGGACACCGCCGGCCGCATCACCCTGGACGAGGGGCTGATGAACGAGGTGGCCGAGGTCGCCGAGATTTCCAAGCCGGTCGAGACCCTGCTGGTCGCCGACAGCCTGACCGGCCAGGACGCGGTCCGCACCGCCAAGGCCTTCCATGAGCGCCTGCCCCTGACCGGCCTGGTCCTGACCCGCGCCGACGGCGATGGGCGCGGCGGCGCCATGCTGTCGATGCGGGCCGTCACCGGCCTGCCGATCAAATATCTGGGCGCCGGCGAAAAGGTCGATGCGCTGGACGTGTTCGACGCCCGCCGCGTCGCCGGCCGCATCCTGGGCCAGGGCGACATCGTCGCCCTGGTGGAAAAGGCCAGCCAGGACCTGGACCAAGCCAAGGCCGAGAAGATGGCCCGCAAGCTGGCCAAGGGTCAGTTCGACCTGGACGACCTGGCGGCCCAGCTTCAACAGATGAAGCGGATGGGCGGGCTTCAGGGCATCATGGGCATGCTGCCCGGCGTGGCCAAGATGAAGGGCCAGATGGCCGAAAGCGGCATCGACGACCGCATGATCCTGCGCCAGGAAGCCATCATCTCTTCGATGACCAAGGCCGAGCGCAAGAAGCCCGACCTGCTGAACGCCAGCCGCAAGAAGCGCATCGCCGCCGGCGCCGGCGTCGATGTGCAGGACGTGAACCGGGTTCTGAAACAGCACCGCCAGATGGCCGATGTGGTCAAGTCGATGGCGCGCGGCGGACCCAAGAAGATGCAGCAGATGGCCGCCATGCTCGGCGGTCTCGGCGGCGGCGGAATGCCCGGCATGGGCGGCGCCGACCTGAACCGATTGAAGGCCCTGGGCGGCGGCAAGATGCCCGAACCCAGCGCCGATGAATTGAAGGCCGTGCAGGACCGCTTGGCGGGTCTGGGCGGCGGTCAACTCCCGAACCTGCCGGGCGACCTTCCGGGGCTGCCGGGTTTCCCCAAGAAGAAATAATATAGAAAGAGATTGAAAATGCTGAAGATTCGTCTGGCCCGCGGCGGCGCCAAGAAGCGCCCCTACTACCACATCGTCGTCGCCGACTCGCACTCGCCCCGCGACGGCAAGTTCATCGAGAAGGTCGGCAGCTACAACCCGATGCTGCCCAAGGACGGCGCCCAGCCCCGCGTCGCCCTGAAGGTCGAGCGTATCGCCGAATGGCTTGGCAAGGGCGCCCAGCCGACCGACCGCGTCGCTCGCTTCCTGTCGCAGGACGAGACCCTGGGCGCCAAGGTGAAGTGGACGCAAGGCCAGAACCCCAACAAGGCCCAGCCGGGCAAGAAGGCGCAGGAACGCGCCGCCGAGCGCGCCCAGCGCGAAGCCGACCGCCTGGAAGCCGAAGCCGCCGCCAAGGCCGAGGCCGCTGAGGCCGCCGCTGCCGCCAAGGCCGAAGCCGAAGCCGCCGCGGCCGCCCCGGCCGCCGAAGAAACGCCGGCTGCGGAAGCCGCCGCCGAAGACGCCCCGGCCGCCGAGGAAGCGACCGAGGAAAAGGCTGAAGGCTGAGCCTTTCGCCTCGTCGATGATCAGGGCGGCGTCTTTCGGCGCCGCCTTTTTCATGCGCTAAGGATCGACATGACCCAGGACAGCAGCAGACTCATCCTCGTCGGCCAGGTCGGCGGCGGTTTCGGGGTTCGGGGGGAGGTGCGGGTCACGGCCTTCACCGCCGATCCCTTGGCCCTGACTGCCTATGGGCCGCTGCTGCGCGCCGACGGAACCGTGGCCCTGACCCTGACCTCGACCCGGCCCGACAAGAACGGCGTCGTCGGTCGGGCCAAGGAGATCGCCACCAAGGAACAGGCCGACGCCCTGCGCGGCCTGAAGCTTCACGTCCCCCGCGACCGCTTCCCCGAACCGGACGAGGACGAATTCTACCTGGCCGATCTGATCGGCGTGGAGGTCCGCGACATGGCCGGCGCCGTCCTGGGCGCGGTCAAGTCGGTCCAGAACTTCGGCGCCGACGACATGCTGGAGATCGCCCCGGCGACGGGCGGCCCGACCTGGTACCTGCCCTTCACCAAGGCGGCGACGCCCGAACTGCATCTGGCCGACGGCTGGCTGGTCGCCGTGCCGCCGATCGAGGTGGGCGAGCGCGAACCCGACTAGGGGCGTCGCCCCCCTATGCGTCTTCGACGGGCGCGTCGCCGACGTGCTTCTTGATCGATTCGATCGCCCGCTTGGCGCCCGACTTGTCGGAATACCCTTCGGTCGAGAAGATGACCTCGGCGTTGTATTTGAAGCGGACTCGGTATTCGCCGGCCTTGTCCTGATAGACTTCGAACTTGTGCGCCATCGGGCGTCTCCCTTGATGCGACCGATCGGCGGTCACGGCCAAGCTTGGCGCCAGGACGTGTTCGGTTCCAGACACAAGCTTGCGATCAACCGCGCCTGGGGCGGTTGCCAAATGGCGGCGTCCTCCCGACATGTGGGCCTAACCGCCGGAGGCCCGCCCAATGACCGACCTGTCCGCCTTCCCCATCACCCGCCGCTGGCCGGCGCGGCATCCGGACCGGATCCAGCTCTATTCCCTGCCGACGCCCAACGGGGTGAAGGTCTCGATCATGCTGGAAGAGATCGGCCTGCCGTACGAGCCGCACCTGGTCGACATCATGGCCAACGAGACCTGGGGGCCGGAGTTCCTGTCGCTGAACCCCAACGGCAAGATTCCCGCCATCATCGATCCGAACGGGCCGGGAGGCAGGCCGCTGGGCCTGTTCGAATCCGGCGCCATCCTGATCTATCTGGCGGAAAAGACCGGCCAGCTGCTCTCGGCCGATCCGGCGACCCGCTACGAGACGATCCAGTGGGTCATGTTCCAGATGGGCGCCATAGGCCCGATGTTCGGCCAACTGGGCTTCTTCCACCGCTTCGCCGGCAAGGATTACGAGGACAAGCGTCCGCGCGACCGCTACGTCGCCGAAAGCCGCCGCCTGCTGGGCGTGCTGGAGACGCGGTTGAAGGACCGGGACTGGATAGTGGACGACTACTCCATCGCCGATGTCGCTGCGCTGGGTTGGGTGCGCAATCTGATCGGCTTTTACGAAGCGGGCGAGATCGTGGGCTTTTCCGACTTCCCCCGCGTCGCCGCCTGGCTGGAGCGGGGGCTGGCCCGGCCGGCCGTGCAGCGCGGCCTGGAAATCCCGGCCAGAAGCTGAGGGCGCCGAACCCGGACGCCGGGGCGGAAGCTTTGCGGCGTCACTGAACCGTCGCGGCCTCTGGGCATTATCGAAACGCATCAACAGGAGCGCGAACTCATGGGTATCTTCTCTTCGATCTGGAACAGGATCACGGGCCACAAGCCCAAGCCGGCCCCGCAACAGACGCCCGCCGCCGGCGCCCCGCCCGTTCCCGGCGCCGCGCCCACCGCCGCCCCCGCCCCCACGCTGGCGCCTGTCGATGTCGAAGCGGTGCTCAGCGATCTGGCGGCGTCCAAGGGCGGCGGCGGCAATTGGCGCACCTCCATCGTCGACCTGCTGAAGCTGCTGGACCTGGATTCCAGCCTGTCGGCGCGCAAGGAACTGGCCGAGGAGCTGAACGTCCACGCCGGCGAGCACGGCTCGGCCGAACAGAACATCGCCCTGTCCAAGGCCGTCTGGCGGAAGCTCGCCGAAAACGGCGGCCAGGTGCCGGCGTCGCTGCGCGACTAAGATCGCGTTCGGGCGATAGGCCGGACAGGATGAACGCTGGGTCGGGCCTTCGGTCTGATCCAGCGTTTCGCCATCAGGGCCGCAAAGCCCACGATCAGCCCCCAGAAGGCCGATCCCACGCCGAACAGGGCCAAGCCCGATCCCGTGGCGGCGAAGGTCAGCACCGCCGCCTCTCGTTCGCCCCTGTCGCTCAGCATGGTCTCCAGCGCCCCTGACAGAGGCGCGACCAGGGCCAGGCCGGTGATGATGGCCAGGATGGCGGACGGCATGGCGATGAACAGTCCGACCAGGGGGGCGGCGAACAGGGCGACCGCCAGATAGAAGACCCCATAGATGACGCCCACGACCCATCGCCGATCCGCATCGGGATGGGCGTCCGGCCCGGTGCACAGGGCGGCGGTGATGGCGGCCAGATTGACCCCGTGCGCTCCGAACGGCGCCGCCGCCAGACTGGCCAGGCCCGTCGCCAGGATCAGCCGGTCGGCCGGCGGGGCGTAGCCTGCGGCCTTCAGCACCACCAATCCGGGAAGATTCTGGGAAGCCAGCGTAACCAGGAAAAGCGGCAGACCCAGGCTGATCGCCGCCTTCCAGTCGAAGGTCGGCGTGACGGGCGCCAGCGTCCCGAACAGGCCCGTGCTTGCGGGCAGTTCCACTCGGCCCGTCAGGGCCAGGATCGTGAAGGCTGCGGCCAGCACCGCAGGCAGGGCCCAGGCCGGCCATAGCCGCCGCATGACGAGAAACACGCCGAGCAGGGCGACAGCCAGGGTCAGCGCCTCGGGCGCCGCCTTGAACAGACGCAGGACGAAGGGCAGCAGAACCCCCGCCAGCATGGCCGAGGCGATGGCGGGGGGTATCCTCTGGGCCAATCGACCCAGGACCGGCAGAAGGCCCGTCAGGATCATCAGCACGGCCGCGACGACGAAGGCGCCCACCGCATTGGCCCAGCCCAGCCCCAGAGCCGATGCGGCCAGAAGCGCTGCGCCCGGCGTGGACCAGGCCAGGACCACAGGCGTTTTCAGCGCCAAGCTCAGCCCCATGCCCGTCAGGCCGATGCCCAGGCAGAGCGCCGTCACCATGGAGACGATCTGGACCGGCGCGGCGCCCAGGGCCTGTCCCGCCTGGACCACCAGAGCCACCGTGCCTCCGAACCCGACGACGGTCGCCACGGCGGCGGACGAAAAGACGGACGGGGGCAGGGCGCGTGCGGAAAAGGCCGGAGCAGTCATGCCCCGGCCTTAAATCGTCGTCGTGAAACCCGGAAGAGCCGGATCAGCCCTCGATGTCTTCCGGCAGGCCCACGGCGTGGAAGCCTGCGTCGACGTGAACCACTTCGCCGGTGGTCGAACGCCCCAGGTCGGAACACAGCCACAGGGCCGCCCCGGCGACGCCCTCCATCGAGGTCTCCTCCTTGATGAGGGAGAACTGGGCCGACTTGGAATGCAGGCCCCGCCCGCCCGAGATGCCGGCCAGCGACAGGGTGCGCATGGCTCCGGCCGAGATGGCGTTGACGCGGATGTTCTTCGGCCCCAGGTCGCGCGCGATATAGCGGGTCGCGGCTTCCAGCGCGGCCTTGGCCACGCCCATGGTGTTGTAGTTCGGAATGACCCGCTCGGACCCCAGATAGGTCAGGGTGATCATCGAACCCCCGTTCGGCATCAGCTTGGCCGAGCGGCGCGCCACGTCCACGAAGCTGAAGGCCGAAATGTTCATGGCCAGCAGGAAGCCGTCGCGCGTGGTGTTGTCGACGAAGCTGTCTTTCAATTCGTCCTTGTTGGCGAAGGCGACCGAGTGGACCACGAAGTCGATGGTTCCGAATTCCTTCTCCAGCTCGGCGAAAGCCTTGTCCATGGAGGCGTCGTCGGCGACGTCGGCTTGGATCAGCAGTCTGGCGCCCACGCTTTCGGCCAGCGGGCGCACACGGCGCTCCAGCCCCTCGCCCAGATAGGTGAAGGCCAGTTCGGCGCCCTGGGCTGCCAATTGCGAGGCGATGCCCCAGGCGATGGAGGAAGCGTTGGCCACCCCCATGATCAGGCCCTTCTTGCCCTTCATGAGTTCGCCGGTCGGCATGTCCCAGCCCTCGGAAGCGGCCATGGTTCGTCTCCTGATGATGTGCGCGGAGGGTTAGCAGGGGGCGCGGCGAACCGGAACCCCCGCCGCATTGCCCAAGGTCAAAGCAGCGCCGAAACCGCCGTGCGCGCCGCCTCGCCCAGGTCGGGGCGTTTCAGGGCCAGGGCGACGTTGGCGCGCAGCAGCCCGATCTTGTCGCCGCAGTCGTGGGTCACGCCGGCGTATTCGACGGCGGTGAAGGCCTGATGCGCCATCAGCCGGGCCATGGCGTCGGTCAGCTGGATTTCGTTGCCGGCCCCCCGCTCCTGGGTCGCCAGGAGGTCGAAGATTTCCGGCTGAAGGATGTAGCGGCCCGCGATCGACAGGTTGGACGGGGCGGTGCCGGGGGCGGGTTTTTCGACCATCCCCTTCATGGTGATGCGGTTTCCGTCGCGGGCGGCCGGATCGACGATGCCGTATTTGTGGGCCTGTTCGATATCGACCGATTCCACCCCGATCAGATTTCCGCCGGTCTCCGCGTAGACCTCGACCAGTTGTTTCAGGGCGCCGGGCTGACCGTCCACGATGACGTCCGGCAGGATGACGGCGAAGGGCTCGTGGCCGACGATGTCGCGCGCGCACCAGACGGCGTGGCCCAGGCCCTTGGGCTGCATCTGACGGGTGAAGCTCATCTCCCCGGCCGAGGCCAGTTCGGCGTTCATCATCTCCAGGATTTCGGTCTTGCCCTTGGCCTGGAGCTGGGCCTCCAGCTCGATCTGGTGATCGAAATAGTCCTCGATGGCGCCCTTGGAGCGGCCGGTGACGAAGACGATGTGCTCGATCCCCGCCTCGCGCGCCTCTTCGACGATATAGGACAGGATCGGCCGGTCGACGACGTTCAGCAGCTCCTTGGGCGTCGTCTTGGTGCCGGGGAGAACGCGGGTGCCGAGGCCCGCGACGGGCAGTACGGCCTTGCGCAGGCGCGCGGGCGTGGAGGTCATCGATGTTTCCTGACAGCTATGCCGCCCCTTCTAGCCGGTGCGGTCCGGCGAAAGAAAGGGGCGGGAGAACTGTCGGTTCCGTCCTAACGGGCGGGGCGCGACATCGGGGTCATGGCGGCGATGACGGCGCGCTGGGCCTGAAGCTGATCCTCCGGCAGCGGGATCAGGCCGCGGTCGGCCAGATAGCCGCCCTTGCCGGCGGCGCCTTCCGACAGGAACTCCTGCACGAACTGCTGCAGGCCCGGAATGACGCCGATGTGGGCCTTCTTCACATAGATGTAGAGGCTGCGCGACAGCGGATAGGCGCCGCTGGCGATGGTGTCGGCGGTCGGGGGGACGCCGTCGATGGTTTCGGCCTTCACCGTATCGAGGTTCTGCTCCAGGAAGGAATAGCCGAACACGCCCAGCGAGCCCGGCGTGCGGGTCAGGGTCTGGACGATGGCGTTGTCGTTCTCGCCCGAGTCGATCCAGGCGCCGTCCTCGCGCAGGGTGTGGGCGGTGGCCTCGAAACGGTCCTCGTCGCCCTCGATGGCCTTGACCGCGGGCACCAGCTTGGCGCCCGGCGTCATGCCCAGTTCCAAGAAGGCGTCGCGCGTGCCCGAGGTGGGCGGCGGGCCATAGACCTGGATGCGCTGGTTCGGCAGGCCGGAGTTGACCTGGTTCCAGGTCTTGGCGGGGTTGGCGATGAAGGTCCCGTCGGGACCAGGCACTTCCTTGGCCAGGCCTTCGTAGAGATCGTTCAGTTCGAAGTTGAAGCCATTGCCGTTGCGGGCGGTGGCGATGACGATGCCGTCGAAGCCGATCTTGATCTCGACGATCTCGGTGACGCCGTTCTTGGCGCACAGGTCGAATTCGGACGCCTTCATCTGGCGCGAAGCGTTGGCGATGTCCGGGGTGTTGGGGCCGACGCCCTGGCAGAAGGCCTGGATGCCGCCGCCGGTGCCCAGCGATTCGACGCGCGGGGCGCCGCCGCCCGACGTGCGGGCGAAGGTTTCGGCGACGCGCGTGGCGAACGGGAAGACGGTGGACGATCCCGCCGCCCAGATGCCCGCGCGCGCGCCGGACGACGATCCGCCGCCGTCGCCGCAGGCCGCCAGGGCCAGAAGGGCGGCGGCCGAAGCCGCCAGTTTCAGTATGCGGATCATCCTGAGCTCTCCCTGAGTATCGATTTCGCGATGCTTAGAGCAGAGGATTGTGACAGTCCGACGAAGAGACGGGCGCGGCGTTTTCTCGTCCGATCAGAACGCCGTCACAGCAGACGGCGGCGCATGACCTGTGACAGGGTGTCTATCAGGGTCACGGCGACCACGACGACGATGACGATGGCTGAGACGGCGCGGAAGTCGAAGGCGTTCATGCTGTCGAACAGCACCTGGCCGATGCCGCCGGCGCCGATCAGACCCAGCACCGTCGCCGAACGACTGTTGGATTCGAAGCGGTAGAGGGCGAACGAGGTCCACAGCGGCGCCACCTGCGGCAGGACGCCCCAGACGATCTCGTGCAGCTTGCCGGCGCCGGTGGCGCGCACGCCTTCGACCGGCCCCTTGTCGATGGACTCCACGGCCTCCGAGAACAGTTTGGCCAGCACGCCGGCGGTGTTCAGGGTGATGGCCAGGACGCCGGCCAGCGGCCCCAGGCCCACGGCGGTCACGAACAGCAGGCCGATCACCAGGTCCGGCACCGAACGCAGCAGGTTCATGATCCAGCGCACCGGCGTCACGATCCAGACGGGGGCGATGTTGCGCGCCGCCGCCAGACCCAGCGGAATGCCCAGGATCACGGCCAGGAATGTGCCCCACAGGGCGATCTGGATCGTCTCCCACATCTTGGCGACGAACATCCTCCAGTCGGAGAAGTCGGGCCGCATCAGGTCGTGGACGAACAGTTGGGTGCTGTCGTTGCCGGCGAACAGGCGCGAGATGTTGCCCAGGTCCACCGCGTCGATGCTGTAGAGCAGGGCGGCCGCGACGCCGCCCCACACCAGGATGTCGGCGACCCAGGCCAGGGTCGATTTCTTCGGCGCCGCCGGAATGGCGACGGGCGTCACGGCTGCGGTCAAGGCCGAACCTCGCGCAGGCTGCGCAGGCGTTGAAGCTCGCGCTCGGCGGCGGCGGCCCCGGCCGTGTCGCCCTTTGCGCGGGCCTCGCCCAGCTTCTGATCGGCGATCATCTCGCGCACCGGGTCCAGATAGCTGTCGTCGGCGGCGGCGAAGCGCGAATACTCCAGGTCCGCCAGAATCTTGCGCTGGCGCTCGGCCTCGGCGCCCTCGCCCTGGCCGTAGGTCAGGAAGAAACTGCGGATCTTTTCCTTCAAGGCGGGATCCAGGTCCTCGCGCACGACGATGCCGCTTTCGGGAATGGGGGGCGAGGTCCAGATGTCCTCGATCTGGCCGGCCAGCTGCGGATTCTCCTTGCGCATGAACAGGGTGTTGACGCTGTTGGAGGTGGCCACGTCGATCACGCCCGTCGCCACGCCGAAGGCGTTGGCCTGGTGATTGGCCGAGCGCACGGTCTTGAAGCACTGGGCCGGCACCACGCCGCGCGGATTGAACAGGAAGGTCAGCGGCGCCAGGGTGCCCGAGGTCGACTGTGCGTCGCCGATGCCGAAATTGTACTGCTTGCCGCAGGCCAGAACCTTATCCAGGGTGATGCCCGAACCCTTCTTGACGATCAGGGTCGACTGATAGCTGTCCAGCCCCTCGCGGTTGACGGTGCGGGCGATGACCTCGGCCTTGGCGCGGTCGATGGCCTCGACCTCGGGCTTGGCCGAGAACCAGCCGACTTGGGTGTGGTTGCCGCGCATGGCCTCGACCAGAACCGTGTAGTTCGAGCCGAAATAGGGTTTCACCGGCACGCCGATGGCCTTGGACATGTCGTCCAGCAGCGGCTGCCACAGCGGGCCGGCCGAAGCCTGGCCTTCCGCCGACAGGATGGAGAAGGTGATCTCGCCAGGCGCGCCGTCAGCGGCCTGCTTGTCCTCGCCGCCGCCGCAGGCGGCCAGGCCCAGGATCATCGCGGCCGCGCCGGCCGCCGCGAACAGGCGGCGAGCGGCGGCATTACGGAACAGGCTCATGCCTTGGTCTCCCAGAACGCATCCTCGAATTCGGGACCGTAGATTTCGATCAGGCGCTTTTGGTCCAGCGCCGTGGAGGGGCCGTCGTAGACGATCCTGCCGCCCTGGAGCGCGATGACCCGGTCGCAATAGCGGATGGCGTAATCGACCTGGTGCAGTGTGACGATCACCCCCATGCCGTCGCGCTTGTTCAACTCGACCAGCAGCTCCATCACCTTGCGGGCGGACACCGGGTCCAGGGAGGCGACAGGTTCGTCGGCCAGGATGGCCTTGGCGCCCTGGACGATGGCGCGGGCGATGGCGCCGCGCTGCTGCTGGCCGCCCGACAGGGTGTTGGCGCGCTGGGCGGCGTAGTCGGAGACGCCGACGCGGTGCAGGGCCGCCATGGCCTTGTCTTTGTCGGCCTGGGGCCACAGGCCCAGCAGCCCCTGCCACGACGGCAGGCGGCCCAGCGCCCCCAGCATGACGTTGGAGAACAGGCTCAGGCGGCCGACCAGGTTGAACTGCTGGAAGATCATGCCCAGCTTGCCGCGCGCCCTGCGCACCGCGCCGGTCATGCGGCCGTCCTTCTGCACGGTCTCGCCGAAGACCTGGATGGTTCCCTTGCCGGGGTCGATGGACTGAAGCCCGGTGATGGAGCGCAGCAGCGTGGACTTGCCGGACCCCGAGGGACCGATCAGGGCGACCATCTCGCCCGAGGCGACCGAAATCGAGACGCCATCCAGCGCCTTTCGCGATCCGAAGGTCTTCGACACGTCACGCGCCAGGACTAGCCCGGGGGCGACGGCGGCTGCGGAGGAACTCATGAACTCGCTAGGAGGCTGTGGCGAAGGGGCGCCGCATGACGCGACGAAGGCGTTTGGGCAAGTCCTAATCGCACGGCGGGCGCAATCTCGTCCAGTGCGTCGCTTCGTGCACGGGGCGACACGCAGCCCGAATGCGTGCCCCGCCACGAAATTACCACTTTACATGACGGTGCGAAGTCCCCATATCGCGCCTTCCGGCGGACCCCGTGGTCTAACCGTTAAGCGCTGCTAACGCCGGTCTGGGTTAACAATTGGCAGGGGGTTACGTGAATTGCGCACGTACCAGTTTCCCCTGGACCTGGTCCGTGAGCGGTCCCCTGAGCGTCCCGTCGCCCTCGTGCGGCCGCGTTCGGTTTCCGTAGCGGCGCGCTGGTTCCAGGATAATCTAAAGGCCGACGTCTTCTATGCTGTGAAGGCCAACCCTTCGCGCTGGGTCATCGAGACCTTGGTCGAGGCCGGGGTTCGCGCCTTCGACGTCGCCTCCATCGCCGAGATCGAACTGGTGCGTTCGGTCAGCCATGACGTGCGCTTGGCCTTCATGCATCCGGTCAAGAGCCGCTCTGCGATCGCCAAGGCCTATTTCGATCACGGCGTCCGCACCTTCTCGCTGGATTGCGTGGAAGAGCTGAACAAGATTCTCGACGCCACTGGCGGCGCCGACGACCTGAACCTGATCGTGCGCATGGCCGTCTCGGCCGATGGCGCGGCCTATACGCTTTCGGGCAAGTTCGGCGTGTCGTCGGACCAGGCCCCGGCCCTGCTGCTGGCCACGCGCCAGGCGGTCAAGGACGGGCTGATGGGCGTCAGCTTCCATGTCGGTTCGCAATGCATGCGCCCCACCGCCTATCAGGCGGCGATGGCCCAGGTCGGCCGTTCGATCAGCCGCGCCGGCGTGATCGTGGACATCGTCGACGTCGGCGGCGGCTTCCCCTCGGTCTATCCGGGCATGGTTCCGCCGGACATGAGCGAATACGCCGACGCCATCCATCGCGGCTTCAACGAGATGCCGGTGTCGGAGACGACCGAGCTGTGGTGCGAGCCCGGCCGGGCGCTGGTCGCCGAATCCTCGTCGATCCTGGCTCGCGTCGATCTGCGCAAGGGCGACGCCCTGTATCTGAACGACGGGTCTTACGGCTCGCTGTTCGACGCGACCCATTCGCGCTGGCCCTTCCCGACCAAGCTGGTGCGGCCAGAAAGCGTAAATGGGGGCGAAAGCGCAGGCGAGTTGAAGGCCTTCCAGTTCTACGGTCCGACCTGCGATTCCATCGACCACATGCCGGGCCCGTTCTGGCTGCCGGCCGATGTGCGCGAAGGCGATTTCATCGAGATCGGGATGCTGGGGGCTTACGGCGTGGCTATGTCGACGGGCTTCAACGGCTATGGCGAACACGACATCGCCGCGGTCGAGGACGCCCCGATGGCTTCGCTGTACGGCCTGGCCCCGCGCTCCATCCCCACGGTCCGCACCACGGCGGAAGAGAACGCCCGAAAGGTCGTCCGCCTGTCGCGCCCCAAGGGCAAGGCCGGCCAGCGCAAGTCGCGCCGGAAGTAGGTCGCTCCAACTCTAGCCGTCATCCTCATGCATGACCCGAGGATCGGGTCGTGCGCGACTCCCTTGCGGGATGGTCGTGGCGGCGCGTCTGGCCCTCGGATCAAGTCCGAGGGTGACGGCTGGGTGTTGGAAGTCTATCGGTCCTGTCGGTCGCTCCGTCCCGGCAGGTCTGCTTGTTCGACGGGCGCTCAAATCACAGGGAAACCGCCGAAATGAACGCACCCGTCTCGTCCAACCATAAGGCCCAGCTGCTGCAAAATGTCGTCGAGCACGTCGACATCACCCGCTTCGACGCGCGCCCGATCATCGACTCGATGCGCAAGATGTCTTTCTCGTCGCGCGACACCGCCCGCGCCGCCGACATCTTCTCCATGGCCATCGAGGACAAGGACTGTTCGCCCTGGCTGATCCTGGCCGGCTCGACCTCGGCGGGCGGCTGCATGCACGTCTATCGCGACATGGTGAAGTTCGGCATGGTCGACGCCGTGGTCGCCACTGGCGCCTCCATCGTCGACATGGATTTCTTCGAGGCCCTGGGCTTCAGACACTATCAGGCCGCCGGCCAGGTGGACGACAACGTTCTGCGCGACAACTACATCGACCGAATCTACGACACCTATATCGACGAGGAAGAGCTTCAGGCCTGCGATCACACCATTCTGGAGATCGCCAACCGGCTGGAGCCGCGCGGCTATTCCAGCCGCGAGTTCATCTGGGAAATGGGCAAATGGCTGTCCGAGGGCAACGCCAAGAAGCCCGGCTCGCTGATCCAGACCGCCTATGAAGAGGGCGTGCCGATCTTCTGCCCGGCCTTTGTCGATTCCTCGGCCGGCTTCGGTCTGGTCAAGCACCAGAAGGAACGGGCGGCGGCGGGCCAGCCCTATCTGATGCTGGACGCCATCGCCGACTTCCGCGAACTGACCGACATCAAGATCGCGGCAGGCGTGACGGGCCTGTTCATGGTCGGCGGCGGCGTGCCCAAGAACTTCGCCCAGGACACCGTCGTCTGCGCCGAAATCCTGGGCGTCGAGGCCGAAATGCACCGCTATGCCGTCCAGATCACCGTCGCCGACGTGCGCGACGGCGCCTGCTCGTCCTCGACGCTGAAGGAGGCGGCGTCGTGGGGCAAGGTCCAGACCACCCACGAACAGATGGTCTTCGCCGAGGCCACCACCGTCGTGCCCCTGATCGGCTCCGACGCCTATCACCGCGGCGCCTGGAAGGCCCGAGACAAGCGCCGCTGGAACAAGCTGTTCGGCAAGGGCTGACGCGCGCTTCAGGCCCGAGGATGGGCCGCCGCATAGGCGTTCAGCAGCCTGTCCGCATCGACGCCGGTGTATTTCTGGGTCGTGGACAGGCTGGCGTGGCCCAGCAGTTCCTGGATCGACCGCAGGTCGGCTCCGGCGCCCAGCAGATGGGTCGCGAAACTGTGGCGCAGGGCGTGGGGCGTGGTGCGTTCGGGCAGGCCCAGCCGTCCGCGCAGCCGCTGGACCGAAGCCTGGACGTGGCGGGGGCTCAGAGGGCCGCCGCGCCGTGCGCGGAACAGGGCGTCGGCGGGCTGGAGCGGGAAGGGCTGGAGCGCCAGATAAGCGTCCACCGCCTGTCGCACGGCGGGCAGGACTGGAACGATGCGGGTTTTTGCCCCCTTGCCGACGATGCGCAGCGTCTCGCCGAACGGAGCCTCAGCGCGCGTCAGGGACAAACCTTCGGAAATCCGCAGGCCGCAGCCGTAGAGCAGGGTCAGGACGGCGCGGTCGCGCGCCGCCTCCCACGGTGCGGCGTCGGGATCGGCGTCGGGTTCGGCCAGCAGGCCGCGCGCCTGATCCTCGGTCACGGGGCGGGGCAGGGACGGCTTGGCCTTGGGACCGCGCACCAGGGCCAGCTGGGGCGCCGGCGTGTCCAGTCGCCGGTCCAGAAAGGCGTGAAAACCGCGTATGGCCGACAGGGTCTGGCTGAGCGAGCGGGCCGCCAGCGGGTGGTCGCCCGCCTCCTTTGAGCCTTGGCGGCGCTCGGCCATATGGGCGCGCACCTCGGCGGCGGCGACGGTTCCCAGGTCGGCCAGCGACAGGGCCTCGCCGCGATGCCGCTCCAGGAAGGCGACATAGAGCCGGCCGATATGGCCGTAGGCCTCCAGGGTGCGCGGCGACAGCCGACGCTCATGCGCCAGATGATCCAGCCAGGCGCGCAGGGCGTCGGCGGCTGTCATGGGCGCCGCAGTCAGTTCAGGACCGGCCATCGCTCGGCCATCCGTTCGACCACCCGCGCCAGGAAGGCCGCCAGTTCGCAGCCCATCGTGGGGGTGAACCCTTCGGGTTCGGGCGAGCCGAAGGCGCAGATGCAGGGACGCGGCGGGGCGCCCGGAGTCAGATGCGGGGCCATGCGGATCAGGGCGATGGACTTCACCTGATCCTCGGCCGCGCCGAAGAAGTTGAGGCCGGCGATCATCGGTCCCAGCCAGGTCAGGCCGTGCTCGCCCAGCAGATTGTCCACGTCGCCTTCCTCCAGCGCGCGCCAGCCGAAGGGCACGCCGCCAGGCTTTTCCAGGGCGATGGCGGCGCCGGCCAGGCCGAAGCGGCCTTGCGCCGCGCCGTCCAGGCGCCGCGCCAGGTCGGAGTGGTTGCGCGCCTCCATCAGGTCCAGGGTCGCGACATGGGTCTGGGTCTGGGCGGCGAAGTTGGCGCGGGCGATCATCTCGATCTCGCGCCGGGCGCCGGCCTCGCGTTCGGCGACGGCTTCCAGCCGCGTCAGGGCGGCGGCGCCGAAGTCGACCACATTGCGCCCGTGCGGCCGCAGCCCGATTTCTTCCAGCAGGGATCGGTCGTCCAGCAGGGTCTGGGCATGGGTCTGCAGCCAGCCGCGCACCTCGGGCCAATGCAGCCCGTCGCCGATATGCGGGGTTGCGTCCGTTTCCGACGTTTCGAAAAGGTCCAATGAGCCGCTCAACAGACCTCTCCGGAACGTGCGATGCTATAGAATAGACTGGCCGGTCTTGGCCCAGTCCGCCACGAAGGCATCAAGCCCCTTGTCGGTTAACGGGTGGTTCACCAGGGCCTTGAAGGTGTCCGCGCCGAAGGTGGCGGCGTCCGATCCGGCGACGGCGGCGGCGGCGACGTGGGCCACGTTGCGCAGGGACGCGGCCAGGATATGGGTCTCGAAACCATGCACGTCATACAGGACGCGGATTTCCTCCAGCAGACCCACGCCGTCGGCGCCATTATCCTCCAGCCGGCCGACGAAGGGCGAGACAAAGGTGGCGCCGGCCTTGGCGGCCAGCAACGCCTGGGCGGCCGAGAAGCACAGGGTGACGTTGGTCTTGACGCCCTTGTCGGAGAAGACCCGGCAGGCGCGCAGCCCGTCCCAGGTCAGGGGCAGTTTCACGACCACGTTCGGGGCGATGGCGGCCAGCTTGTCGCCCTCCTTGAGCATGGTCTCGAAATCGAGCGAGACGGCCTCGGCCGAGATCGGCCCCTCGACCAGGGCGCAGATTTCGGCGATGACCTCGGCGATGTTCCGGCCCGACTTGGCGATCAGCGACGGATTGGTGGTGACGCCGTCCACCATGCCGGTGGGGACCAGGTCCTGGATGACGGCGACGTCTGCGGTATCGAGAAAGAGTTTCATGGGCGGCTTCATAGCCGAGGGCGAAGTTCGGTGAAAGTCGCCTCGGTCCTCATTCCCCTGCCGGTGCCGGAAGCCTTCGACTACGCGGTTCCCGAGGCGCTGACCTTGACGCGCGGCGATCAGGTCGCCGTGCCCCTGGGGCCGCGCCTGATGCGGGGCGTGGTGTCGGAGGTGTTCGAGACGACGGGCTCGAACCGGCGGCTGAAGGCGGTGGAGGCGCTGCTGGACGATCCGGCCCTGCCGGCCGGGGTGATGGATTTCGTGGAATGGGCCGGGCGCTGGACCCTGTCGGCCCCGGGCGAAATGGCGGCGACGGCGCTGAAGGGCTTGCGCGCGCCGCGTCCGCGGCCCGAACGGCGGGTGAGGCGGGTCGGGGAGCGGACGCCGGCGCGGGCCACGCCGGCGCGGACGGGGGTGCTGGAGGCGCTGGGCGAGCGGGCGATGACGGCGGCCGATCTGGCGCGGGCGGCGGGCGTATCGTCCGGCGTGGTCAAGGGGCTGATTGACGAGGACGTGCTGGAGGTCGTCGAGATCGCGGCCGAGGCCGCTTTCGACCGGCCCGATCCTGCCCATGCGCCGGCGTCCCTGAACGGGGATCAGGCGGCGGCGGCGGCGGCGATGGCGGACGGCGCGATCGGCGGCGGTTTCCGCCCCTTCCTGCTGGACGGGGTGACGGGATCGGGCAAGACCGAGGCCTATCTGGAGGCCATCGCGCGGGTGCTGCGCGCCGATCCGGCGGCCCAGATCCTGATCCTGCTGCCCGAGATCGCCCTGACCCAGGCCCTGATCGAGCGGATCGCGGTCCGGTTCGGCGCGGCCCCGGCCGAATGGCATTCCGGCGTCGCCCCGCCGCGCCGTCGCCAGGTGTGGGAGGCGGTGATCGCCGGCCGCTGCAACATCGTGGTCGGCGCGCGCTCGGCCCTGTTCCTGCCCTTCGTCGACCTGCGCCTGATCGTGGTGGACGAGGAGCACGACGGCTCGTTCAAACAGGAAGAAGGGCTGGTCTATCACGGCCGCGACCTGGCGGTCGCGCGGGCGCGGATCGAGGGGGCGGCGGTGGTCCTGGCCTCGGCGACGCCGTCGCTGGAGACGCTGTGGAACGCTCAGGGCGGGCGCTACGACTGGCTGAAGCTGGGGGCGCGGCACGGGACGGCGGTCCTGCCCGACATCGACCTGATCGACCTGCGTCAAAATCCGCCCGATCCGCAGACCTGGCTGTCCCAGCCTCTGCGTCTGGCCATCGGCGAGACCTTGCTGCGCGGCGAACAGACGCTGCTGTTCCTGAACCGGCGCGGCTATGCGCCCGTCGTCCTGTGCCGCGCCTGCGGGCATCGGCTGACGGCGCCGGACACCGACAGCTGGCTGGTCGAGCATCGCTACACCGGCCGCCTGGTCTGCCACCTGACCGGCTTCTCGATACCGCGCCCGAGACTGTGCCCGTCGTGCGGGGCCGAGGATTCGCTTGTCTCGGTCGGGCCGGGGGTCGAGCGGGTCGAGGAGGAGGTGCGCCAGCTGTTCCCCCAGGCGCGCACGGCGGTCTTCAGCTCCGACACCGCACCCGACGCCCGCTCTGCACGCGCCCTGATCCAGCGAATGACGGACGGGGAGATCGACATTCTGGTGGCCACCCAGGCGGCGGCCAAGGGGCACAACTTCCCGCGCCTGACGCTGGTCGGGGTGGTGGATGCGGACCTGGGGCTTCGCGGCGGGGACCTGAGGGCGGCCGAGCGGACCTATCAGCTGCTGGCCCAGGCGACGGGGCGGGCGGGGCGGGCGGACCGGCCGGGCCGGGCCCTGCTGCAGACCTGGACCCCCGAACATCCGGTGCTGCAAGCCCTGGCGGCGGGCGACCGCGACGCCTTCGTCGAGGCCGAGATGGCCGAGCGGGAGGCGGCGTCCCTGCCGCCCTATGGCCGGCTGGCCGCGATCATCCTGTCAAGCGAGAATGCGGCCGCCGTGGAGAAGACCGCCGCCGACCTGGCCCAGGCCATTCCCAACGCCGAGCGGCTGGAGGTATACGGCCCCGCCGACGCGCCCCTGGCCCTGGTCCGGGGTCGACGCCGGAAGCGGCTGCTGGTCCGGGCGGACCGCGACGTGAACATCCAGGCCTTCCTGCGCGCCTGGCTGCAACGGGTGAAGGTTCCGGGGTCGGTGCGGCTGACCGTCGACGTGGACCCCTATTCCTTCCTCTAAGGACGGCCCGGTTCAGACCGCCATCACCGTGCCCAGCAGCACGCGGACCCCGGGTCGGCCCAGGGCCGTATTGGTGGCGGCCTGGAGTTCGGCGGCCAGGCGGTCGATGTCGGGCACGGCGCCGGGACGAAGCCCCGCGCCGAAACGCTGGGCCACGGTGTTGTAGGCGGCGCGCAGGCGCGGCGCCGACTGCTGGGCGCGGGCGCGAAGGGCGGCGTCGGGCACGTCCACCCCGGTCTCGATCGACAGCACCCCCCGACGGCCGTCGGCGTGGAGGATGGAGGCGGTGATGATCGGCAGACGGAAATAGGTGTCCGCCGAGGCCGCGCCGCCGCCCGACGAGGCGCGGGCGGCGGGGGCGGTCGTCGCGGCCGCCGTCGCGGCGACGGCCAGTCCGAGTAGGGCGCGGCGTTCCATGCGATGTCCTTTAGGCTGCGACCGCTTTGGGAAAGCTTCACGCCGCATGGCGGGCGGCCTGTTCGGCCAGGGAGGCGTCGGCGTCGAAGCGGAAGCCGGCGATCTGGCGGGCCAGGACCTCGGCCTCGTTGGCCAACTGGCGGCTGGCGGCGGTGGCTTGTTCGGTCATGGCGGCGTTCTGCTGGGTGATCTCGTCCAACTGGCCCAGCGCCCGGCGCACCTCGGCCAGACGGTCGGCTTGATGGCGCGAGGCCGAGGCCATGCCGCCGGCCAAGTCGTCGACCGCCGCGACCCGCTCGCCGATGCTGTGCAGGGCCTGGCCGGCCCGTTCGACCAGTTCGACGCCGCGCGCAACCTGGGCGGCCGAGGTGGCGATCAGGGTGCGGATCTCGCCGGACGCCTCGGCCGACCGCTGGGCCAGGGCGCGAACCTCGGCGGCGACCACGGCGAAGCCGCGGCCGGCGTCGCCGGCGCGGGCCGCCTCGACCCCCGCGTTCAGGGCCAGGAGATTGGTCTGGAAGGCGATCTCGTCGATCAGGGAGGTGAAGCGGGCGATCTCGACGGAGGAGTCGCGAATGGCGGTCATGGCCTCGGTGGTCTCGTCCACCACCGCCTCGCCATGTTCGACGTCGCGGCGGACCGAGACGACGGCCTGGGCGGTGTTCTGGGCGCCCTTGGCGGCCTGTTCGACCCCGGCGGCGATCTCCTCGGCGGTGGCGGCGGTGCGTTCCAGCCCGGCCGCCTGACGTTCGGTGCGCACGGCCAGGTCGTCCGAGGCGATGGCCAGTTCGCCCGAGCCGGTCCTGACCGCCTCGGCGCTGTCGGCCACGGCGCCGAAGGCCTGGCGCAGGCTGGCGGCGGCGGCGTTGAAGTCGGCTTTCAGCGTCTCGTATTCGGGGGGGAAGTCCGCCTGGATCGACACGCCCAGATCGCCCTGGGCCAGGGTCTTCAGCGCCTGGCCCAGGGCCGCGACCACCTGTTCCTGGCGGTCGTCCGCCTCGGCCTTGGCGGCGGCGGCCTGATCGCGCTCGGCTTCCAGGGTCTCCAGATAGATGGAGATGGCCAGGTCCATGTCCAGCAGGGCGCGCTGGCTCAGTTCGGCCAGGGCCTGACCCGTCCGGCGGTCGTGGGCGGCGCCGGCGAACGCCTTGCGCGGCCGCGTCGCCACCGCCTTGATCAGTTCGCCTAGCAGGACGCCATAGGCGCCGATATACCAGCGCGGCTCCAGGCCGATACGGGCGTGGGTGCGGCCGATGGCGGCGACCGCGCGGCCGTAGTCCTCGTCGGTCCGGCCATCGATGATGGCGTCCCAGTGGCCGATCTGGGCGGACTTGGCGCGGCCCATGTGGGTCTCGTCCTGGAAGAAGCGCCGGGTCTCGGGCGTGGCGCGGATGCGGTCGTAGAAGGCGTCCAGGGCGCCGGGCGCGGCGGCCCGCAGGATGTCCTGCATGGCCAGATAGTCGGGCGAGGGATGGGACAGGCCGGCGAAGTCGGTCCGCTGCTGGATCGCGGCGTCGGGCATGGTCCTGAACTCCAAATCTGGCCGGACGCCCCTGTCGCGGCGATATCCCCTTAACCAATGGGGGTTTTGCGGACGTTAACGCACCGCTTCCATTGGTGGCGGATCGCATAAGGATATCTTTATACGATCATTGCCCCCGCGCCGCTGTCGGGCTATGAGGCGCCAAATCCCTGTTTCGGCCCACGACAGGCCAGGAGCCCGAGCCATGACCGACTATATCGTCCGCGACATTTCCCTGGCCGCCTGGGGCGACAAGGAAATCGCCATCGCCGAGACCGAGATGCCGGGCCTGATGGCGCTGCGCGACGAGTTCGGCGCCAGCCAGCCGCTGAAGGGCGCCCGCATCGCCGGTTCGCTGCACATGACCATCCAGACGGCGGTCCTGATCCAGACGCTGGAAGCCCTGGGCGCCGAGGTGCGCTGGGCGTCCTGCAACATCTTCTCGACCCAGGATCACGCCGCCGCCGCCATCGCCGCCTCGGGCACCCCGGTCTTCGCCACCAAGGGCGAGACGCTGGTCGAATACTGGGACTACGCCCACAAGATCTTCGAATGGGCCGACGGGGGCTATCCGAACCTGATCCTGGACGACGGCGGCGACGCCACCTTGCTGACCGTGCTGGGCCCCAAGGCCGAGAAGGACATTTCGGTCATCTCCAACCCGCAGAACGAGGAGGAGGAGGCCCTCTTCGCCGTGATGAAGCGGTATCTGAAGGAGAAGCCCGGCTTCTATTCGGCCATCCGCGACGCCATCGGCGGCGTGTCGGAAGAGACGACCACGGGCGTCCACCGCCTGTACCAGATGGCCGAAAAGGGCGAGCTGCCCTTCCCCGCCATCAACGTCAACGACAGCGTCACCAAGTCCAAGTTCGACAATCTGTACGGCTGTCGCGAATCGCTGGTCGACGCCATCCGTCGCGGCACCGACGTCATGCTGTCGGGCAAGGTCGCCGTGGTCTGCGGCTATGGCGACGTGGGCAAGGGTTCGGCCGCGAGCTTGCGCCAGGGCGGCGCCCGCGTGATCGTGACCGAGATCGACCCGATCTGCGCGCTTCAGGCCGCGATGGAAGGCTATGAGGTCCAGACGCTGGACGACGCCGCCGAGCGCGCCGACATCTATGTGACGACGACCGGCAACAAGGACGTCATCACCGTCGAGCACATGCGCCGGATGAAGAACAACGCCATCGTCTGCAACATCGGCCACTTCGACAGCGAGATCCAGGTCGCGGGCCTGAAGAACTTCAAGTGGGACGAGATCAAGCCGCAGGTCCACCACGTCGAGTTCCCGGACGGCAAGAAGATCATCCTGCTGTCGGAAGGCCGTCTGGTGAACCTGGGCAACGCCACGGGCCACCCCAGCTTCGTGATGTCGGCCAGCTTCACCAACCAGACCCTGGCCCAGATCGAACTGTGGACCAACGCCGACAAGTACGAGAACAAGGTCTACACCCTGCCCAAGCACCTGGACGAGAAGGTCGCCTTCCTGCATTTAGCCAAGCTGGGCGCCAAGCTGACGAAGCTGACCAAGGACCAGGCGGACTATATCAATGTGCCGGTCGAAGGCCCGTTCAAGGCGGATCACTACCGTTACTGAGCCCCCGCCTAAGCCTCTGTTGGCAGGGGGCGTCAAATGAGGAGGGCGTCTTTGGACGTCCTCGTCGACGTTTTGGTGGTGGGGGCCGGCGCGGCGGGCATGATGGCCGCCATCGAGGCCGGACGGCGCGGACGCCGGGTGCTGGTCGTCGATCACGCCGAGCGGCCCGGCGAGAAGATCCGCATCTCGGGCGGCGGGCGCTGCAACTTCACCAATCTGGGCTGCGGGCCGGCGAACTTCCTGGGCGAGAACCCCCGGTTCGCGACCTCGGCCCTGAGGCGCTACACCCAGCACGACTTCATCAAACGAATAGACCGGGCCGGCATCGCCTGGCACGAGAAGACGCTGGGCCAGCTGTTCTGCGACGACAGCGCCAAGCAGATCGTCCGTATGCTGACGGACGACATGACGGCGGCGGGCGTCTCCCTGAACATGAAGACCGGCGTGGGGCGGATCGCGCGTGGCGGGGACGGCTGGAGCATCGGCCTTTCGGACGGGACGCAGGTCGCTGCGGCGTCGCTGGTCGTGGCGACGGGCGGCAAATCGATCCCGAAAATGGGCGCGACCGGCTGGGCCTATGAGGTCGCGCGCCAGTTCGACATCCGCGTCGCCGAGACGCGGCCGGGCCTGGTCCCCCTGACGTTCGAGGCGGGTCTTTTGGAGACCCTGGCGCCGTTGGCGGGGGTGTCGGTGGACGCCACGGTCGCCTCGGCGCCCGAAGGGGCCAGGGCGCGCAAGGCCAGTTTCAACGAGGCGATGCTGTTCACACACCGGGGCCTGAGCGGTCCGGCCATTCTTCAGATCAGCTCCTATTGGCGCGAGGGCGAGGCGGTGGTGGCCAGCATGGCGCCGGGACGCGATGTGTTCGAGGAACTGAAGGCCGCCAAGGCGTCGAACGGGCGCCAGGCCGTGCACACCGCGCTGGGCCACATCGTGCCGCGCCGTCTGGCCGAGAGCCTGTGCCAGCGCGAGGGGGCGTCGGGCAATCTGGCGGACCTGTCGGACAAGGTGCTGCGGCGGCTGGACCGGGCGGTCAACGCCTGGTCGGTCAAGCCGGTGGGGTCCGAGGGCTATCGCACCGCCGAGGTGACGCTGGGCGGGGTGGACACGGCCGCGCTGGACCAGCAGACGATGCAGGCCAAGGCGGTTCCGGGCCTGTATTTCATCGGCGAGGCGGTGGACGTGACCGGCTGGCTGGGCGGCTATAATTTCCAATGGGCCTGGTCATCGGGCTGGGCGGCCGGACAGGTCTGTTGATTTTTCAGGGTGCAATCGGTGCGCTTTTCGCGGCGACGCGGCCGAAGGGTCGCTGAAAAAGACCGTCTGAATAGTGTGAATAGTATGAATCGGGGCTGGCTCGGTCTGGGCAGAGCGACGATGTCAAAGACCGGGGCGCCAGTCTAAGCGGGTTTGACGCCGTGGCGGGCGAATGGTCGCTGGTCCGACGCAAGTCCCGGAAAAGGCGCGCCATCGTCCGCGGCGATAGGATGGAGCGACGACGAAACGCCCCTGCGGCCGCGCGACGCATGGCGGCGACGGGGGGCGGCGCCTAGCTTGAAGCGGCGGAACGGGCCCCTCTGGCGTCGCCGCGGCCTGGCGTTTCCCCCTTGCTTTCGCCGGATCGCGCGACGTGATGTCGGACCGCACGGGTTGGTCGGCGCGGCGGGGCTTCTCCCCTCCTGGCCTGTCGCGTCGACCGCCCGATCACTCCTGGAACCGGATCGGATGCCCGAATGCCCCTGTTGATGTGCCCCAACGACGACGCCGCCATGCAGACCATGGAGCGCAGCGGCGTGCAGTTCGACATGTGCCCGACCTGCCGCGGCGTTTGGCTGGATCGCGGCGAGCTGGAAAAGCTGATGGCCGCCGCCGTCGACGAGGGTCGGGCCGCCGCCCCGGTCCAGGCCGCGCCCGCCCCGCAGTCCTATGCGCCCCCGCCCCAGGCCCAGCCCTGGGGCCAGGGCCAGCCCTATCGCGACGATCGCGGATATCGCGACGATCGATACCGGGACGACCGCTATCGCGACGGCGACTATCGCCACAAGAAAAAGAAGCGCGACAGCATCTTCGACATCTTCGATTGAGGCGGCGGCGCTGATCGGCGGACGCCTCTGTTCGTCGGTCGGGGCCGGAGCGCAGCGAAGGACTTCGGAAAGCCGGAAGGCCCCTTGGCTTTCGGCTTCGTCCTGCGGACGCCCCGGAATGACGATGTCGAGACAGGCTGGGACGGTGAACGCCGTCGCTCTCAGGCCGCCAGACCCGCCGCCTGCATCAGGCCGCGCAGGGCGGCCATGCTTTCGGGCGCGGCCGACAGGGCCGTGCGGACATCGGGGGCGCGCAGCAGGCGGACGGCCTCGGTCCTGGCCCGCTCGGCCGACGGACCCAGCGGTCCCGCCTCGCCCGTAGCCAGTTTCAGAAGGGCGGCGATCTTCTGCGGCGCGGAGGCGGGCGCGCGCGCGATCTGGGCGACCAAGCCGGCGTCGGCCTCCAGATGGGCGCCGACCGCGCCGATGGCGTCCGAAATCTGCGTCTGATCGTGTTCGCCCAGATGGGCGGCGCGCACCGCGCGCTGCAGCCGCGCCAGTATGGCCAGTTTCTGCGACGGCGACGGGCCGCCGGGCGCGGGCTGGCGCATCTCGGTCTCGAACCGCAACGAGCCGATGCAGGCGCCCAGCCAGCGGGCGGCCGCGCGCTTGTTGGCGCCGCCGGTCACGTTCTCGCACAGCCGGGTCAGGTGCTCGGCTTCGGCCAGCACGGTCTGGCAGCCGGCGACATAGGCGGCGACGAAATCGGCCGTGACCAGGCTCTTGGAGCGTTCGACGAAGGCGGACTGCACCTCTTCCAGCGTCAGCAGGCGGCCGGCCGAGGCGGTCAGGGCCATGGCCAGCAGCCGCAGGATGTCGATCTCGCCCACTGCGTCGTTCGGCCGAAGACGGCGCGGGCTGGTCAGTTCGCGCGTCACCATCCGGGCCAGGGCGGCGGCCAGCAGCGGAAACTCTCCGGCCGCCAGATGCACGCCCAACCGGGCGGCGGGGCCGTCGACCGACGGCATCATCAGCTCCAGACGCGGGTCCATCGCCAGCAGGCCGTCCATCTCGTCCGGCGCGACCATGCGCACGATGGCCGCCAGATTGGCGCCCTGGTCCAGGGCCGGGCCCAGGACCTCGTTCAGGTTCTGGCGCACCGCCAGCATCTCGGCGACGATCTGCTCCACCGCCACCACGATCAGGGCGCGCGGCGGGCCGTCCTGCGGGGCGGCGTCCATCAGGTCCATCAGGGCCGAAAGCCGCGCGCGGGCGTCGCGCCGGCCGGCAAGCGCGCCCGCGACCACCCCGCCCATCCGAAAGGCTCGGTCCGACGCCCCGGCCAGACGATGCGCCAGATCGGCGATGGATCGGTCGGCCAGCGTCGGGAACAGGCCATCGCGTCCGGCCTTGCGCAGGCGCACGATCGCCTGTTCGGTCAGCTTCTGGTAGTGGCGCACCACGGCGTGGACATCCTGGCCGGTCGCCTGGCTTTCGGGGACGGCGACCTTCTGGATGGCGTGCTGAAGCTCCACCCCCGCCGCCTCCAACCGTTCGGCCACGTCGGGACGGTGCAGCAGTTCGAAGGCGGTGACGCCCTCGCGTCGCAGCCAGTCCTCCAGCACCCGGCCGATCAGGGCGCGGGCGTGGGGGGAATAGAGTTCGGCCGGCCCGGCGCAGGCTGGACGCGGCGTCGGGTCGACCGGCTTCTTCTTCTTTTCCTCGGGCGCGCCCAGGGTCAGGATGGTGATGGAGGCGAACTCCATCGTCTCGGGGTCCAGCGTCTCCTTGGTCACGCGCGCGGCGACGGCCAGCCGATCCTGAAGTTGGTCCTCGGCCGCCTCGACGGCCTGTTTTCGGTTCTCGGTGGCGATCAGCAGGGTCCACGCC
The DNA here is from genome assembly GCF_055809335.1 of Brevundimonas sp. D3-1P. Classification (NCBI taxonomy): domain Bacteria; kingdom Pseudomonadati; phylum Pseudomonadota; class Alphaproteobacteria; order Caulobacterales; family Caulobacteraceae; genus Brevundimonas; species Brevundimonas sp. D3-1P. Next base: position 2,037,310 of record NZ_CM147908.1, on the reverse strand, counting down.
GAAGGGGCGGTCCTGCGGACATAGACTTCGTAGTGGATCGGACCGGCCATGGCGCCACCCTTGGACCCCAAGGCTTTAAGGCGAGGTTTTCGTGCGCCGCCGCAGCCCGAGCGCCCGCGCGTTGAAATCCCGCGCGGAACCCACCATCTTCGGCCGTCTGGGCGCGGAGGCTTCGCAGCGAATCGCCTTCTGGTCGCGGCCCCTTAGCCCTAATGTGACCGTGATCGAACGGTTACGCTTGAAGCGCGTTCCTGCTCGCGGGACCGCAAAGTTCAGGAGAAGACACCCTTGGCGAACATCACCCTGGTCGACGACGACGAGAACATCGTGGCGTCCGTGTCGCTGGCGCTGGAAAGCCATGGCCACAAGATCACCGCCTATCACGACGGGGCCTCCGGCCTGGCCGCGCTGGAATCGACGCCGCCCGACCTGGCGATCCTGGACGTGAAGATGCCGCGCATGGACGGGATGGAGGTGCTGCGCCGCCTGCGCCAGACCTCGCAGATCCCGGTCATCATGCTGACGTCCAAGGACGAGGAAATCGACGAGATCCTGGGCTTCAACCTGGGCGCCGACGACTATATCCACAAGCCGTTCAGCCAGCGGCTGCTGATCGAGCGGGTCAAGGCGCTGCTGCGCCGCACCGGGGCCGACGGCGGCGAACCCGAGGCTGCGGCCGAGGTGTCCGGCCGGGCCATCAAGCGCGGCAAGCTGTCGATGGACCCGGCGCGCCACGAGAGCACCTGGGACGGCAAGCCGGTCAAGCTGACGGTCACGGAGTTCCTGCTGCTGCAGGCCCTGGCCCAGCGGCCCGGCTTCGTGAAGAGCCGCGACAATCTGATGGACGCCGCCTACGACGACCAGGTCTATGTCGACGACCGCACCATCGACAGCCACGTCAAGCGGATGCGCAAGAAATTCCGCGCCGTGGACAACGAGTTCGACGCGATCGAGACCCTGTATGGCGTCGGCTACCGCTACCGCGAGAGCTGATCGTCCCGGCGGGCGCGAGCCCGAGGAGGGGCGTAGGCCGCTGTTCCGTTTCGGCGGATCGCGGCTGGGCGGCTTCATCCTGGCGCTCAATCTGCTCAGCCTGCTGATCCTGTTCGGCGGCGCCCTGCTGCTGAACGAATGGAGCAAGGGGCTGGTCGGGGCGCGCCAGGAATCGCTGACGGTCCAGGCCGAACTGCTGGCCAATGTGTTGCGAGAGGAGGGGGTGACGCGGGGCGAGCCTACCCCCGAACTGGACCCTATCCGCGCCTCCCTGTGGCTGACCGACCGTTTCATTCCGGCGGGGCAGCGGGTGCGCCTGTACGACATCAACGGCCTTCTGCTGGTCGACAGCTACCAAGTGACGGAGGCTATCGGCGGCCGGCCGCTGCCCGCCGCCAAGGCGGCCGGATCGCCGACCGACGACGGGGCGGCGGCCAGGCTGGTGTCCGAACGGCGCATCGCCCGCGCCGACAGCGAACTGGCCGCCGAGGTCGGCGCCGCGCTGGAGGGCGCGCCTCAGGCGACGCTTCGCCGCAACGAATCCGGGGACCGGGTCGTGTCCGTCTCCATCCCCGTGCGGCACGTGCGCCAGGTGCTGGGGGTTCTGACGGTCGAATCCGGCGACGTGGACGAGATCCTGAGCGCCCAGCGCCGCGCCCTGGTGCCGTTCGCCCTGGTGGCGCTGGGGGTCAATCTGCTGGCCTCGCTGCTGCTGCATCTTTTCGTGGCGCGGCCGATCATGCGGCTGTCGGCGGCGGCGGACCAGGTCAAGCTGCAGCGCGCGCGCGCCATCTCCCTGCCCGACCTGGAGGATCGCAAGGACGAGATCGGCGACTTGGCGCGGTCGCTGGAATCCATGACCGACACCCTGTCCACCCGCATGGACGCCATCGAGCGGTTCGCCGCCGACGTGTCGCACGAAATCAAGAATCCGCTGACCTCGATCCGGTCGGCGCTGGAGACCCTGCCGCTGGTCAAGACCGACGCCCACCGCGAGAAGCTGACGGCCCTGTTGCAGCAGGACGTGCGGCGGCTGGACCGGCTGATCACCGACATCTCCAACGCCTCGCGCCTGGACGCCGAACTGTCGCGCGACCGGCCCCGCCCGGTCGAGCTGAACCGGCTGCTGACCGACATCGTCGGCGTCTACGACACCACGGCCAAGCCCGGCGACGTGCCGGTGATCCTGAAGGCGCCTGAGACGCCGCTGCGCGTCATGGGGCGCGACGGGCCGCTGGGCCAGGTGTTCCGCAACCTGATCGACAACGCCCGCTCGTTCAGCCCCGAGGGCGGGGCGGTGAGGGTCAGCCTGGAGGAGACGGGCGACGACCTGCCGGTGCGCGTGCGGGTCGAGGACGAAGGGCCGGGCATCCCGCCCGAGAACCTGGAGACGGTGTTCGAACGCTTCTACACCTCCCGGCCGCAGGGGGCGAAGTTCGGCTCCAACTCGGGCCTGGGCCTGTCCATCGTGCGCCAGATCGTCGAGGCCCATGGCGGGCGCGTCCATGCCGAGAACCGGATGGACGCGGGCCGGATCGTCGGCGCCCGGTTCGAGATCGTCTTTCCGGCGGTCGGCCGCTGGGCATGACGCCCCGGAGTCCGGCACGCCCCCCGATCCACGCCACCACGGTCGCCGTGCGCCGGGGCGGCGGCTGGCGCGGGGTGATGATCCTGGGCGCGTCGGGGGCGGGCAAGAGCGACCTGGCGTTGAGATTGACGGGGCGCGGCTGGCGGCTGGTCAGCGACGACTACACCCAAGTCTGGCCCTCCGCGGGCGCGCTCTACGCCCGCGCCCCCGCCGCCATCGCCGGCCGGATCGAGGTCCGGGGGCTGGGGATCGTGTCTGCGGCGACACGGCCGCTGGTTCGAGTGGCGCTGGCGCTGGACTGTGCGCCGGGGCCGTTGGAGCGCCTGCCGGAGCCGCAGCAGCGGGACTTCGCCGGGGTCCGACTGCCCTTCCTGACCCTGGACCCCAGACCGGCCTCGGCCGTCGATGTGGTCGCAGCGGCGTTGGAGACGCTTTGAAACCCTGGAAGACGGGTCTATGACACCCCCCTTGCGGTCCAAGAAAGGGCGGCGTCCGGCCTCCTCGCCGGACGGGGGAACGTTCGGGACGGTTCGGGGCGGGATGCGAGTGAAGTCCTCATGATCGGTCTGGTCATCGTCACCCACGGCGGGCTGGCGTCAGAATTCCTTTCGGCCATGGAGCATGTGGTCGGCCCCCAGCGCGGCGTGGCGGCCATCTGCATCGGGCCGGACGACGACATGGAGCGCCGCCGACGCGACATCGTCGATGCGGCGGCGGCCGTGGACGACGGCGACGGCGTGATCCTGCTGACCGACATGTTCGGCGGCACGCCGTCCAACCTGGCCATTTCGGTGATGGAGCAGACCCACGCCGAGGTGATCGCCGGCCTGAACCTTCCCATGCTGATCAAGCTGGCCAGCGTGCGCGGGCGCGAGACGCTGGAGGCGTGCGTGGCCCATGCCCAGGACGCCGGGCGCAAATACATCTCGGTGGCGTCCTGGGTGCTCGCAGGCGAAAAATGAGCGTCGACGCCACCCTGAACATCTGCAACGCGCGCGGCCTGCATGCCCGCGCCTCGGCCAAGTTCGTCAAACTGGCCTCCAGCTTCGAAAGCGAGATCCACGTGACCCGAGACGGGGTGACGGTGGACGCCCGCTCGATCATGGGCCTGCTGATGCTGGGCGCCGGCATCGGTTGCAGCATCGACGTCTCCGCCGAGGGGCCTGACGCCGAAGAGGCGATGGAAGCCCTGACCGACCTGGTCGCCAGGAAGTTCGACGAGGATCAGTAGGTCGAGGCTGACGGAAGGCTACAGCCCCAGCGCCCGGCGGATGTCGCGCCAGTCTATGTATTTGAAGTTCTGGGCGCCGCCGTCGTTGACGTCGTCCTGGATGACGACGAGGCCGTCGGGGAAGGGGCCGACCGGGCCGCTGGCGGCGGCGAGGCCGTCCGTGCCGGTGATGCGGTCCACCGCGCCGTCCACGACCTTGAACCGGCCTTTATATTCCGGCGCCGCGCCGTCGATGCGCCAGACGGGGAAGTTGGAATCGCCCTGGCTGGAGGCGATAAGGTAACGGCCCGAGGCGTCGGTGATGGTCGTCAACCCTTCCGCGTCGGCGACCAGAATGTCCTTGGCGATGGGCTGGACCAGGGTGCGGGCCGCGCCCGAGGCCGGGTTGAGGCCGTAGCGCCACAGGCCCACATTCTCCTCGGTGATATAGAGGGCATCGGTGGCCTCGTCGGCGGCGCAGCCTTCGGAGATGGTTCCGATCTCGGCGCGGCGGACCTCGCGGGCGGCGGGCTTGCCGTCGGCGCCGACGCTCAGGATGAACTGGCGCAGTTCGCCCTCATGGCCGACCAGGATGGCGTGGACCTCGGCCCCGCGACGCGCGAAGCAGAAGCCGTAGGGTTCGATCACGTCGGTGGCGACGGCGCCCCAGTAGCGCACGCCGTTGTCGCCGGTGCCGGCCGGGTCGAAGGTGTAGAGCGAGATGCCGGTCTTGCCCGGCGTGCGGTCGCTGGCGCCCAGCACCACCTGCGGGCGGCCGCCGACCGACAGGCCCTCGACCACATCGACGTTGTTCAGCAGGCCCTCGGGCAGGAACTGCAGGATCTGGCCATCGAAGCCATAGATGTAGAGGCCGGACTTCTTGTCCGTGCCGGCGACGAAGCCGGGGGTTTGTTTGCCCATCACCGTGACCGGCGCAGCGCTGGCCCAGACGGCGGGGTCGTCGGCGGCGTCCTGGCCCGCCGTGCCGACCGACGGGGTTTCGAGTACGGCCTGGACCGACGCGCCGGGGCCGACGAAGCCTTCGCCCTCACCCTGATAATCCACTTCCGTCGTGGCGCAGGCCGCGAGCAGGGCGAAGACGGAAACGGCGGCGGTGAAACGGGCGGCGCGTCGGATCGGCGAAGTCATGGCAGGTTCCCGGATGTGATTTCGTCACGTGATTTCGTCGGGGCCCAGATCAAGGCCGACCGCCGACAGGTCAACGGACTTATGGTGACGGTTTGAATGCGGTTCGATGACGCATGATCGGTGTCGGGACGGATCGTCGCGCAACTGTCCTGAAACCGCGAAGTCGCCGTCGCCGAAACGTCGCTTTCGCGTCGCCAGTCCCCGCTATCGGGCCGCCCATCGGCAGAGGTGAAACGTCGCCCGCCGCTGGGGATCATCGAGATGAAAATCAAACTGCTCATGGGCGCCGCATTGGCCCCGCTCGCCTTCGCCGCTCCGGCATTCGCCGCCGACGAGATCGCGCCGCAGCAGACCGCCCAGACGCCCGTCACGGCGCTGGAAGAAGTCGTCGTCACCGGCGAGCCGGCCATGCGCAACCGCACCGACGACGTCGTGCCGACCCTGTCCTACGACCTGGACTATTTCCAGCGGTTCGAGCCGCTGACGGCCGGCGACGCCCTGAAGCGCGTGCCCTCGGTCACCTTCCTGTCGGACGTGCTGGAATCGGACGGCGTGCGGATGCGCGGTTTGGACTCGGCCTAGACGCAGATCCTGATCAACGGCGAGCGGGTTCCCGGCGCCAACCTGGACCGCTCGTTCTTCGTGGACCGCATCCCCGCCGAACTGATCGAGCGGGTCGAAGTCGTTCGCTCTTCGTCGGCCAACCGCTCGGGCGATGCGGTCGCCGGCGCCATCAACATCGTGCTGCGTGACGCCCTGTCGCTGGACGGCGGCTATATCCGCCTGGGCGCGCTGCACTGGGAAGACAGCGAATACGGCCAGTGGGGCGGCACCTACGGCGCCGTCTGGGGCGGCCAGGTCGGGCCGGGCCGCCTGCTGATCGGCGGCAACATCCAGGACCGCCGCAATCCCAAGCAGAAGTTTTCGGAACGCTATTCGGAGCCGGGCGGCGAACTGACCGACACCGAGGCCCAGACCGACACCCGCGACGGCACCGACTATTCGGCCAACCTGTCGTATGAGATGCCGGTCGCCGGCGGCAATCTGGAACTGAGCGGCGTCTTCGTGCGCACCGACCGCGTCCAGGACGAAAGCTCGATCGAATACGACGAGGGCGACGTCAACGACGTGGCCAAGGTCAATGCGAACCCGCTCGACATCCTGACCGACAACTGGGCGGTCAACAGCCGCTACGAGCGCGAGATGCTGGGCGGCGAGACGACCTTCAAGCTGGGCTACGCCAGCATCGACGACGAACAGTTCGAGCAGGAAGAGGAACTGGACGTCGGCGACGAGGTGATCGAGGGCGAACGCACCCGCACCAACGTCACGGACGAGGAAATTCAGGCCGCCATCGAGCACAAGATCAAGCTGGGCGGCGAGCTGGAGCTGGAGTTCGGCGTCCAGTATTCGAAGAAGAACCGCGACAGCACGGTCTTCTCGGCCGAGGCCGAAGCCGAGGACGAGCCGGTCTTCCGCGCCCTGCTCGACAGCGAGTACGGTGACTTCGAAGCCGTCGACGGCGGCATCAACTCTATCGAAGAAACCCGGATCGACCCCTACATCATGCTGTCGGGCGAAAACGGCCCGGCGAAGTGGGAGGCCGGCCTGCGTTACGAGACGACCGACTTCTCGATCACGGACGAGACCGTCGCCGCCGCCGACCGCACCAACGACAAGGACTATGGCATCCTGCTGCCGTCCGCGAGCGTGCGCTTCAAGCTGTCGGACAGCGACCGGATCACCGCCTCGGTGGCCCGCACCGTGCGCCGCCCGAACTTCGACTTCCTGTCGCCGGCCCTGCTGGAAGGCGAATACGGCGACAACGACTTCATCGGCAATCCCGACCTAGAGCCGGAAACGGCATGGGGCGCGGACCTCGGCTTCGAGCGTCGTCTGGGCCGTCGCGGCGTGATCGGCGTCAACGCCTTCTATCGCGACATCAAGGACTTGATCGAAATTACGAACACGGGCGCCTTCTCCGAGCAGGCCCAGGACGATTATGACGACGCCATCGACGACGGCGCGACGCCGGACGAAGCGGCCGAGGAACTGGTGTCCTACGTCCTGACGGCCGAGAACGTCGGCGACGGCCAGGTCTGGGGCGTCGAGTTCGACCTGTCCACGCCGCTGGACTTCATCGGCATGGAGCACACGGGCGTCTTCGTGAACTACTCGTGGCTGGACAGTTCGGTCGACGACTTCCTGGGCGAGCGCCGCTTCAACTCGCAGTCGGACTATGTCTTCAACGTCGGCTTCACCCAGGACATCCCGACCTGGGGCGCGGCCTTCGGCGCCACCTATCGCAAACAGGGCGACGCCAAGAGCCGGATCGTCGGCGAAGAAGTCGTCACCTCGTACGGCGGCGACCTGGAAATCTTCATCGAGAAGCAGGTCGCCTCGAACGTGGTGATCCGCTTCACCGGTTCGAACCTGCTCGATTCTTCCAAGGACGAGGTGTTCGACAAGTTCAACACCATCGCCGACCAGATCGACCGTGACTACGACGAGTTCGAGATCGAATCCGAGAACGCCGGCCCGGTGTTCCAGCTGGTGGCGCGGATGGCCTTCTGAGGCCTAGCCTTTCCAGACGACGAAGGGGGCCGGGCGGCGACGTCCGGCCCTTTTGCGTGGCGGCGCCCCTCCAAAGGTCGCATTCGCGACCCCATATGCCGGTGGGGCGGTTGACCCCGACGGGGCGGCTGCCTACAGCCCCGAGAGCCTGTATTCGCGGGGCCTCTCCCCCGCACCGAACGATCAGAGGACACCATGGCCGAAGCTTCCTACGACGTCGTCATCATCGGCGGAGGGCCGGGCGGCTACAACGCCGCGATCCGCGCCGGCCAGTTGGGTCTGAAGGTCGCCTGCGTCGAGATGCGCGAGACCCTGGGCGGCACCTGCCTGAACGTCGGCTGCATGCCCTCCAAGGCCCTGCTGCACGCCTCGGAACTGTGGGACGCCGCGAACGGCGAGTTCGCCAAGATCGGCATCGAGGTCTCGCCCAAGCTGAACCTGGGCCAGATGCACAAGGCCAAGGACGACAGCGTCCTGACGTTGACCAAGGGGATCGAGTTCCTGTTCAAGAAGAACAAGGTCGAGTGGATCAAGGGCAAGGGCAAGATCGTCGGGCAGGGCAGGGTCGAAGTGACCGCCGCCGACGGCGCGGTCCAGACGCTGGACGCCAGGAACATCGTCATCGCCACCGGCTCCGAGCCGACCCCGTTGCCGGGCGTCGCCTTCGAGGACGGCAAGGTGATCGATTCCACCGGCGCCCTGTCGTTGCCGGCCGTGCCCAAGAAGCTGATCGTGGTCGGCGCGGGCATCATCGGCCTGGAGCTGGGTTCGGTCTGGCGCCGCCTGGGCGCGGAGGTCACGGTGGTGGAGTTCCTGGACCGGATCACGCCCGGCATGGACGCGGAAGTCGCCACCGCCTTCCAGCGCACCCTGACCAAACAGGGGATGGTCTTCAAACTGGGCGCCAAGGTCACGGCCGCCAAGTCCGGCAAGGACGGCGTGGAGCTGACGGTCGAACCGTCGGCCGGCGGCGCCGCCGAGATGATCAAGGGCGACGTGGTTCTGGTGGCCATTGGTCGTCGTCCGTACACGGATGGTCTGGGTCTGGAGAGCGTGGGCGTGACGCCGGACAAGCGCGGCTTCATCGATCACGACCACTTCAAGGTGGCTGGCCAAGTCAACGAGGGCGGCGTCTGGGTGATCGGCGACGTGACCCACGGCCCGATGCTGGCGCACAAGGCGGAAGAGGACGCGGTTGCCGTGATCGATACCATCGCCGGCAAATACGGCCACGTCGACTACGCCCTGGTGCCCAGCGTCGTCTACACCTTCCCCGAAGTGGCCTGGGTCGGTCAGACCGAGGACCAGCTGAAGGCCTCAGGCGTCGCCTACAAGAAGGGCAAATTCCCCTTCGCCGCCAACAGCCGCGCCAAGATCAACCACGAGACCGACGGCTTCGTGAAGGTGCTGGCCGACGCCGCGACCGACAAGGTGCTGGGCGTGCACATCATGGGCCCGCAGGCCGGCGAAATGATCCACGAGGCCGCCATCACCATGAGCTTCGGCGGGGCGTCGGAAGACATCGCCCGCACCTGCCACGCCCACCCGACCCGTTCGGAAGCCGTCCGCCAGGCGGCCATGGATGTCGAAGGCTGGATGATGCAGGCCTGATTTTGAAAATCCTCCCCTGCGTTAGCGGGGGAGGGGGACCGCGAAGCGGTGGAGGGGGCGAACGCGTCTCCGCTGTCGATGCCAGGTTTGCCGTCGCCACCTAAGCGATGGGTGCGGCATCCGCCCCCTCCACCATGCTGCGCATGGTCCCCCTCCCCCGTTTCGCTGCGCTGCACGGGGGAGGATTTTCAGGCCAGACCCTTCAGCCGATAAAGCGCCTCCAGCGCCTCGCGCGGGGTCAATTCGTCGGGGTCGACGTCGCGAAGGGCCAGTTCCAAGGGCGACGGACCGCGCACCGGCTCCGGTTCGGCGACGGCGAACAGGGGCAGGTCGTCCAGACGGGCGGCGGCGGCCTTTTCGCCCTCCAGCCGCTCCAGCACCGAGCGGGCGCGGGCGACGACGGCGCCGGGCACGCCGGCCAGCTTGGCCACCTGCACGCCATAGGAGCGGTCGGCGGCGCCGGGCGCCGCCTCGTGCAGGAAGACCAGGTCGCCGTTCCATTCCTTGGCGACCATCGACAGGTTGCAGACGTGATCCAGCCGCGTCTCCAGCTGGGCCAGCTCGTGATAGTGGGTGGCGAACAGGGTGCGGGCGCGATTGGTCTCGTGCAGGGCCTCGGCGGTGGCCCAGGCGATGGCCAGGCCGTCGTAGGTCGCCGTGCCGCGTCCGATCTCGTCCAGCACCACGAAACTGCGGGGCGTGGCCTGGGTCAGAATGGCGGCCGTCTCGACCATCTCCATCATGAAGGTGGAGCGGCCGCGCGCCAGATCGTCGCCGGCGCCGACGCGGCTGAACAGCCGGTCCACCACGCCCAGCCGCATCGATCGGGCGGGCACGAAGGCCCCGGCCTGGGCCAGGATGACCAGAAGGGCGTTCTGGCGCAGGAAGGTCGATTTACCGGCCATGTTCGGGCCGGTGACGATGGCCAGGCGCGCGCCGTCCCGGCCCGATCCATCCAGCCGGGCGTTGTTGGGGGTGTAGGGATCGCCCGCCGCCTTGACCGCCGCCTCGACCACCGGATGGCGGCCGGCCTCGACGCAAAAGGCCAGGGTGTCGTCCACGACCGGGCGGACGGCGCCGGTTTCTTGCGCCCACTCGGCCAGGGCGGTGTGGGCGTCCAGTTCGGCCAGGGCCTCGGCCACGGCCTGCAGCGGCTGGGCCAGGCGTGCGACCTCGCGCCGCCAGGTCTCGAAGGTCTCGGTCTCGATCGCCAGGGCGCGGTGGCCGGCCTGGCTGATCCGGGCGTCGAGCTCGGACAGTTCGACGGTGGTGAAACGGACCTGGCTGGCCAGCGTCTGGCGGTGGATGAAGGGGCTGTCGGGGCCGGCGCGCAGCAATCCCTCGGCGGCCTTGGCTGAGGTCTCCAGGAAATAGCCCAGGACGGCGTTGTGCTTGACCTTGAACGGCACGCCGGATTCGGCCACGGCGCGGGCTTCCAGATCGGCGACCACGCGGCGGCTGTCGTCGCGCAGGGTGCGGGCGGCGTCCAGTTCGGGGCGATAGTCGGGGCGGACGAAGCCGCCGTCGCGCGCCAGATGCGACGGCTCGTCCACCAGACCGTCGATCAGGTCGGCCATCAGGCGCGACAGGTCCGGCGACAGGCCCAGGCGATCCAGCGCCACGGCGATGCGGCGCGGCCGGCCGGTCAGGGGATCGACCTGGCCGATGAACAGGCCCGACAGACGCTCGGCCGCCGACAGGCCGATCCGCACGGCGGCCAGGTCGCGCGGTCCGCCGCGGCCCAGGGCCAGGCGGCCCACCGCGCGCGCGATGTCGGAGGAGGCTTTCAAGCCCTCGCGCAGATTGCGGCGCAGGTCGCGGCGCTCCAGCAGCCATTCGACGGCGTCCAGCTGTTCGTTGATCGCCAGGGGGTCGCGCAAGGGGCGGGCGATCCGTTCGGCCAGGGCGCGGGCGCCGCCCGAGGTGACGGTGCGGTCGATGCAGGCCAAGAGACTGCCTTCGCGCTCGCCCCTCTGGGTGCGGTCGATCTCGAGACTGGCGCGGGTCGCCGGGTCGATGGCCAGAAAGCCGCTTTCGCCCAGGCGGCGCGGCGGGGCCAGGGCAGGAACCTTGCCGGCCTGGGTCGTTTCCAGATAGGCGGCGATCAGGCCCAGGGCCGAGACCTCGGCCTCCTCGAAGGCGCCGAAGCCGTCCAGGGCCGCCACGCCGTACAGCCGTTCGACCCGCGTTCGCGCGGCCTGGGGTTCGGCGATGGCGCCGGCCAGGGCCTGGACCACCCCGCCCGACCCGTCCAGGGCGTCGCGCGTCGTCGCGTCCGAATAGATGCGGTCCGTGACCAGGACCTCGGAGGGGCGGAAGGCGGCCAGGGCCGCGCCCATGTCCTCGACCGCGCAGGCCACGCTGTCGACCGCGCCGGACGACAGTTCGATCACGGCGACAGCCGCCCGTCCCTTGCGCACCGCCACGGCCGCCAGACGGTTGGCGCCGCGCGCATCCAGCAACGAATCCTCGGTCAGGGTGCCGGGCGTGACGACGCGCACCACGCCGCGATGGACCACGGCCTTGCCGCCGCGCTTCTTGGCCTCGGCGGGGTCTTCCAGCTGTTCGCAGATGGCCACCTTGTGACCCAGGCGGATCAGCCGGGCCAGATAGCCCTCCATCGCATGGACCGGCACCCCGGCCATCGGAATGTCATCGCCCTGATGCTTGCCGCGCTTGGTCAAGGTGATGCCGAGCGCAGCGGCCGCGACCTCGGCGTCCTTGAAGAACAGCTCGTAGAAATCGCCCATGCGGAAGAACAGGATGGCGTCCGGCTGGCCCGCCTTGGCCGTCAGATACTGCGCCATGAAGGGCGTCGCGCCTTCCAGCGAGGCGGCGATTTCAGGGGGGTGAGAGACCGGGGCGTTCATGCCCCGACAGGGTGAAGGATCGCGCCGCGCGCCTCAAGGGCGAACGACGGACCTTGCACAGGCTTGTCGGCGGGGTCAGGCGGCGCTGGAGATGCGCAAACGGGCGTCGGTGAAGGCGGCGGGCGCCTCCAGGGCCAGGGCCGACCAGTCCAGATCGGGGCAGGGGGCGTGGGCGGCGGCCAGGATGGCGCGCAGTTCGGCGGCCGAGGCGACGCTGGCCACGACCTTGTCCACCCCCTTCAGCGACAGGGCGTAGGCCAGGGCCGCCTGCATGGGGTCGCAGCGTTGTTCGGCCAGGCGGCGGCGGGTGCGCGACAGGGCCTGGGCGTGGCTGGCCAGTTCGGGCGGCAGATCCTCGCCGCCTGCGAACAGCAGGCCGTCGGCGAAGACGGAGGACAGATGCACCGCCGCGCCGGCGTCGGCGACGGCCTCCAGCACGCCCTCCTGGGCCGCGCGCTGATCCAGCAGGCTGCAGGGAATCTGGATCACGTCCGCCTCCAGCCGGCGGGCCAGCAGGGCCGGGCCGTCCTCCAGCGTGGCGCAGAAGCCGATGCGGCGGAACAGGCCGCGATCCTTCAGGCTGCGGGCGCGGTCCCACAGGGCGCGGCCCTCGGCGCCCGCCAGGTCGGCGGCGCTGGAGATCAGAAGGACGTCGCCGCGCGGCAGGCCCATCCGTTCCAGGGAGCGGCGGGCGCGCGCCTCGACCCGGTCCAGGCCCTCGCTCAGGGCGACGGTGCGGACCGTGACCTGGAAGGGCGAGGGGAAGGGCCAGGCCTGGCCCAGCAGACGTTCGCCATCGCCCTCCGGCCGGGTGGCGATCAGCTTGACCCCCGCGTCGGCCCCGGTCTGAAGCAGGAACCGCATGGCGTCCTCGCGCGCGCCGGACGGGGCGCTCATGAAGGCGCCGGGCGCGCGTTCGGGCGCCGTCACCACGGCCAGGGCCAGGCGATGGGTGGGCGAGGACGCCGAAGGTGTGGCGGGGGAATACGACACCCCCGCACTGTGGCGCGCAATGCTTAAGGGACGCTGAGCGAGACCTTAAGCGAACCCTACTTATCCACCGCCGATATGCGTCGGCGGGGGATGGTTTCAATCGGCGTCCGGCTGGCGATCCGGGTGGGCGGCTTCGAAGGCGGGATGGGCCTGCGCCCGCGCCTCGACGGCCAGGAGATGCGGCCAGGGCGACAGGTCCATGTCGAACCGGCGGGCCGAATAGAGCTGCGGGATCAGATAGCAGTCGGCCAGGGTCGGGGCGTCGCCGAAGCACCAGTCCGCCCCATGCCGGTCGACCAGGGCCTGAAGCGCATCGAAGCCCGGCGCGATCCAGGCGGCGGCCCAGGCGTTCACCGCGGCCTGGTCGGCGGCGAAGTCGGCGCGCAGCGCCTTCAACACGCGCAGATTGTTCAGCGGATGGATGTCGCAGCCGATCAGGGCGCACATGGCCCGCACCGCCGCCCGGTCGTCGGCGGCCGAGGGCAGAAGCGGCGGAGACGGATGGGTCTCCTCCAGCCATTCCAGTATGGCCGGGCTCTGGATCAGGACGCGGTCGCCGGTCTGAAGCGCGGGCACCATGCCTTGGGGGTTCAGGGCCAGATAGTCCGGGGCCTTCTGCTCGCCCGTTCTGAGATCGTGGGCGGCCAGGTCGTAGCCGATCCCCTTCAACGCCAGGGCGATCCGCACCCGGTAGCTGGCGCCCGAGCGCCAGTAGCCGTGCAGGATCACGGGCGGATCTCGAAGCGGAGCGTCTCCAGCCCGGCGATGGTCACGACCACGCGGTCGCCGGGCTTCAAGGGGCCGACGCCCGACGGGGTGCCGGTGAAGATCAGGTCGCCGGGCTGGAGCGACCACAGGGCGGCCGCCGCCTCGACGATGCGGTCGGGGTTCAGGATCATGTCGTTCAGCACGCTGTCCTGTCTGGTCTCGCCATTGACGGTCAGCCGGATGGCGCCGGCGGGGTCGGGCAGGGCGCCCAAGGTCAGGGGGCCGCACGGCGCGGACTGGTCGAACCCCTTGGCGGCGTCCCAGGGGCGGCCGGCCTTCTTGGCCTCGGCCTGGAGATCGCGGCGCGTCAGGTCGCAGCCGACCGCCCAGCCGACGATCCCGATCCCGCCGTCCGCCGTCGGGCCGATGGCGGCGACCAGTTCAGCCTCGTAATGCAGCTCGTCGGTTGCGGGGGGATAGGCCGGGTCCGCGCCGTCCGACACCAGGGCGTCGCCGGGCTTGGAGAAGAAGAAGGGCGTCTGCTTGTCCGGGTCGGACCCCATCTCGCGCGCATGGGCGGCGTAGTTCTGACCGACGCACAGGATGCGGCGCACGGGAAAACGCGCGTCGCGGCCCACGACGGGCAGGGAAGGGACGGGACGGGGCGGGAACAGCCATTGGGTCATGGCCGTGTTCTAATGCGCCGGCCAGGGTCTGGCGAGGGGGCGGAGAAGACCGGTAGGATCGTCGCCTGGCGGGAACTTCGCGCCGGGAGTGGCGTTGCCGTACGGGGTTCTCTATTCTACCGCCAAGCTTTCAACGGAGCGCGCATCATGGCCAGCACCAAGGCCCGAGAAGACATCAAGGCCGACCTGAAGACCCTCAAGGAGGATCTGAAGACCGGCGCCCGCGAAGAGACCCAGCGCCTGCGCGAAAAGGCGGCCGAGGCCGAGGCCAAGCTGCGCGCCAAGAGCGAGGAAGTGCGCGAACAGGCGCGCGGCTATTACGACACCGCCCGCACGCGCGGCCGCGAATATTACGACGACGCCGCCGAGCGCCTGGACGAGGCGCAACGTTATGTGGTCGAGCGGGTGCAGGAGCGTCCGCTGCAATCGACCGCCGTGGCGCTGGGCGTCGGAGTGATCCTGGGCATGCTGCTGGCCGGTCGTCGCCGCTGATGTTCAAGGCGCTCGTCAAAAAGCTGGTCGCGACGGCCGTCGTCGCCGCCAGCGCCTTTCTGGCCGTCATCTTCCTGGGGTTGACGATCTTCTATGCGCTCAGCCTCAAGCTGACGCCGCTGGGGGCCGCCGCCGTCACCTTCGGCCTGTTCGCCCTGGTCGCCCTGATCGTGATCTTCGTCTTCCTTCGCGGCGGGTCGGACGAGGGGGACGAAGAGGAGGACGAACCGTCCGGCCTGTTGGGCAAGGTCGTCCACATCATCCGCGAACGTCCGGTCATCGGCGCCGTGGGCGGCCTGGGCGCCGCCTTCCTGCTGTTGCGCAATCCGGCCCTGGCGGCGATCGTGGCCAGCATGGTCGCCGATCGCAAGATGGACCGCGGCGGCTATTCGCGCCGCCGCCGTCGCTGATCGCGCTGGATCAGGGAACAGCCAGGGCGCGGCGGCGTTGATCGGGCGTACCGACGAACGGCTCACGGGTCGCCGGAGGTCATAACAACGCAGGAGAGCTAAACCCATGATGCGCTGGGCGATTATCTTCCTGGTCGTGGCCTTGGTCGCGGCCGTTCTAGGCTTCGGCGGCATCGCGAACTTCTCGTTCGAGATCGCCAAATTCGTCGCGGTCGTCGCGATCATCCTGTTCGTCATCGCCTTGGTGGCCGGCGGACTTCGCGGACGCGGCGGCGCGCCCCGACTATAACGGGCGAGACCGCATCGATGCGAAGAGGGGCGAAGCGCAGGCTTCGCCCCTTTTTCATGGCGCGGGCTGCATGAGTAAAAGCACTTTACAAAACAAAGTTTATCGTCGATCCTGTGGTCCTCATTCAGGAGCGCCGACGATGACCCGCGACACCCATACCCTTCAAGACGATATCGCCTATATGCGCGACCTGGCCCGCGAGGGTCGCAACGCCCCCTTGCTGGCCGGCCCCGTTCTGGTTCTCGCCGCCGTCGTCTTCGGCGCGGCCAGCCTGGGGCAGTGGGCGATCCAGAGCGGGCTGGCGCAGTTCAGTCCCTGGGCGTCTCTGTGGCTTTGGATCGGCGCCGGCGTCGTGTTCGCCGTCGGGCTGACGGTCCTGATCGGCCGCATCCAGTCCAAGCCCGGCCATCGCTCGTCGGGCAATCAGGCGGTGGGCGCGGCCTGGTCGGCCGTCGGCTACGGCATCTTCGTCACCTGGCTGGCCCTGGTCGCCCTGTCGGTGAAGACCGGGAACTGGTCGTGGATGGCGGTGATGCCGACCGCGGTCCTGGTCGCCTATGGCTCGGCCTGGTTGATCGGGGCGGCCATGACCCGTACGCGCTGGATGTCGATGACGGCGCTGTTGTCCTATGCGGCCGCGGTGGGCGTGGCCTGGTTCATCGACAGCGCCGCGATCTACGGGGTCTTCACCGTGGTTCTCGTCGCCGTGGCCCTGGTTCCCGGGATCATCCTGATGCGCCAGGAACCGGCGGAGACCGCCTGAGCATGGCCGACGATTTCGACATCGGCCGGATCGACGACGTCATTCACGGGCGCATCCGGCTGGGGATCATGGCCTATCTGTCAGGGGCGGGCGGAGCGGACTTCGCCACGCTGAAGGCGCGGCTTCAGACCACGGACGGCAATCTTTCGGTCCATCTGCGCAAGCTGGAAGAGGCGGGCTTCGTCGCCGTGACCAAGAGCTTCCGGGGCCGAAAGCCCTTGACGGAGGCCAGTCTGACCGAGGCCGGCCGGGCCGCCTTCCTGGCCTATCTGGATGCGATGGCGGACCTGCTGCCCGCGCGATGAAAAACGGGTAGAAGGCGGCGCATGAGCGACCGTCTTCACGCCTTCGAGGCCATCGACAACTTTCGCGACTATGGCGACTACGCCACGGCGGCGGGCCGCCGGGTGCGGCCCGGCCGGCTGTTCCGCTCGGCCCACCATGCGCGGGCCAGCGCGGCGGACCTGGAGCGGCTGAAGGCGCTGGACATCGGCGCGGTGGTCGATCTGCGCCGGCCGGGCGAGCGGCGGGACCAGCCGTCGCGCCGGCCGGACGGCTGGTCCGGCCTGGTGATCGAGGGCGGGATCGACGACGGGGTCGAGGCGCCGCACATCACCTTTCTGAAGACCCAGGATCTGACGCCCGCCTCGGGCCGGCGGTTCATGCAGGACGTCTATCGCCGCCTGCCGTTCGACGCGGCGCACCAGGACGTGTTCGCCCGCTATTTCCAGGCTCTGGCCGACCAGGATCGGCCGGTCGTCATCCATTGCGCGGCGGGCAAGGACCGGACGGGCTTCCTGGCCGCCCTGACCCACCATCTGCTGGGCGTGTCGCGCGACGACATGGTCGAGGACTATCTGCTGACCAATGTCGCTGTGGACCTGGCGGGGCGGGCGCCGTCCATCGCGCGCCAACTGCACAAGATGACCGGCCGCGTCGCCGCCGACGACGCGGTGGTCGCCTTCCTGGGCGTCGAGGCCGCCTATCTGGAGGCGGCCCTGACGGAGGTGGAGGCGCGCCACGGCGCGGTCGACGCCTATCTGCGCGACGCCCTCGGGGTCGATGCGGATCGGCGCGAGCGGATCGCGGCCCGGCTGTCGGCGTGAGCGACGACTTTCACCACCAGGTCGTGCGCGCGGCGGCCTGGGTCGATCCGGTCGCGGTGGCGGCGGGGCTGGCGAAGGCCGAGGATGGCGGGGACGGGCTGCTGGCCCTGTTGTCCGACGGCGGACCGGGCGGGCGCTGGTCCCATGTCGCAGTCCAGCCGGATCGGATCCAGGTCGGGCCGATCGAGGACCGGGCGGCCTTCGAGGCCCTGCGCGATCCGGCCTTCGCGGCGGGGACGGCCGGCCTGGCCGCCTATGATGCGGGCGCGCGCCCGGCGACGGGGCGGCGCGAGACGGCCTGGCCTGACCTGATGCTGGCCCGCTATCCGGCCATGCTGACCTTCGACCACCGGGCGCGGGCGGTGCGGGCGGTCGGACGGGGCGCGACGGTCGCGGAGGCCGAGGCGGCGGCGGATCGCGCCCTGAACTGGCTGACGACGGCGCGCGCGCTCGAAACGCCGCCTCCGCCCGCCGAAGGTTTTCAGGCCGAGACCACGGCGGCCGCCTATCGCGCGGCGGTCGCCGATGTGGTGGGGCGGATCGCGGCGGGCGAACTGTTCCAGGCCAATGTGGCGCGCGCCTGGTCGGGGAGGTTGAAGCCCGACGCCGATCCGTTCGACGTCTTCCTGCGGCTGCAACGGGACAGGGCCGCGCCGTTCGGGGCCTATTGGCGGATCGGGGACCGTGCGCTGGTCTCCAACTCGCCCGAACTGTTCCTGAGTTTCGACGCCGACAGCCGCCGGATCGAGGCCCGCCCGATCAAGGGCACCCGGCCCCGCGCCGACGACCCGGCGGCCGACGCCGCCCTGGCCGCCGATCTTCTGGCCAGCGCCAAGGACCGGGCCGAAAACCTGATGATCGTGGACCTGATGCGCAACGACCTGGCGCGCGCCGCCGCGCCCGGTTCGGTGCGGGTGGAGACCCTGTTCGCGGTGGAGACCCATCCGACCGTGCATCATCTGGTCTCGACCGTGACGGCCAGGGCGCGCGCGGGCGTCGGGGCGGCGGACCTGATGGAGGCGACCTTCCCGCCCGGCTCGATCACCGGGGCGCCCAAACACCAGGCCATGAAGGTGATCGCCGCCCACGAACCGCCGCGCGGCCCCTGGTGCGGCTCGCTGTTCCTGGTGGGCGAGGGCGGGTCGCTGACCGCCTCGGTGCTGATCCGCACGGCGAGCTTCGAACGGGCGGGGGGCGTGTGGCGCTATCGCACCCTGGCCGGGGCCGGCATCGTCGCCGACAGCGACCCCGCCGCCGAGGAGGCCGAGACGGACGTCAAGATTTCGGCCATGCGCGAGGCCCTGATCGGGGCGTGAACCCGGCGGTTCAGCAGCCCCCGGAGCAGGGGATGACGTCGACCGTGCGCGGACGCAGATAGGCCACCCGCTCGAACCGGGTGAAATAGGGCGCGACCTGATCGAACGGCGACGAATAGTCGTAGTTCGCCTCGGCCACGATGACGGACTCGCCTTGGCCCAGCATATTCGGCGGGATGTTGGCTTGGGCTGGCGTCAGCTTGGCCGCGATGCCGCGGCCGACGCTCCAGTCGACCTTGTAGGTCGTGGCGTCGACGCGGGTCACGCTGCTGACCCTTTGGGTCAGGGGGCTGTTGGGGAAAGGCTTGATGATCTGGTCGCCGATGGCGAAGATGTCGGTGAGCTGGGTCTTCGTCACCTTGTCGTTCTGCGACACCAGGTCGGCGACCATGGAGGCCACATGGCCCGTGCGCTTCAGCGCCATATAACCCTGACAGAACTCGACCAGGCCGAAGTAGAGCAGGATCAGAATGGGGGCGAGGAAGGCGAATTCCACCGCCGCCACGCCGCGCGTGTCCCGCGCCAGTCTGCGAAGGCGGATCATGGCGTCGCCGCCTTCGTCCACGGCTCGTTGCGGAAGGCGGTCGCGGATTGCAGCAGAACCTTGCCTGGTCCGATGCGCGAGGCGGCCTGGCTGAGCAGGGGGCTGGCCATCGGATGGGCGTACCAGACGCGCACCAGGATCAGATCGCCGGGATCGCCGCCGTCGAACAAGGTCTTGCTTGGATCCATCTCGCCGTTGGTGATCGGATCGGGCGGGTCGGGCGTGGCGAACTGGGGGATGACGCGCACGTCGATGGTGGCGCGCGTGATGCAATCGCTCTTGAACAACACCATCCGGTCGCACAGTTCGGTCTTGAAGCGGGCCGCCGTGAACTTCTGCTGATCGGCCTGGCCGGTGCGGATCAGGCGCCCGGATTCCATCGTCGCCGTTTCCAGCAGGGAATCCAGCACGAAGACCATGCCCAGTTCCAGGATCGAGAAGATCATCAGGAAGAAGGGAAGGGCCACCATAGCGAACTCGACGGCGGCGACGCCGTCGCGACCCCGCCGCACGCGGGCGCGACGCATCCAGGCCGTCAGGAGGGTGCGCGCGATCATGGTGGGGTCAGGGGGCGCTGGACGCGACCGCAGGCGCGCTGCGGACGCTGGGCGAGCAGGAAGCGCCGCAGGTCATTTCGGTCGCTTGGGCGCCGCGCCAGACCCTGACCGAGCCGGTCGCGCCGCCCGACACCACGATCTCGCGCTGGAAGAGGGTGCGGCCCACGCCGTCGACGGCGACCACCTCGGTCACGCCATAGCCCTTGCCGACGATGAACAGGGTGTTGGCGTCCACCATCGACACATCGGCGATCTGGGGATTGGCCACGATCACGGAGGCGGCGGCTCCGCGCAGCTGGACGCGCGCCGAACGGTCGATCTCGACGTTCAGCGCCCCGTCCTGGGCGATGGAGACGGCGGGCAGGGCGCAAAGGGCGGCGGCGAGAAGAACGGCGGGGATGCGAGACATCGGCGGCTCTGATGAAGGGCGCGTGCAGACGCGGACGCGCGCATGATGCGCCGACGATCCTCAACAAAGGCTGAAGCCGACGTACGAGAATTTTCTTTGGTGAATCCGTGCGTAACCAAGTCTCGTGACTCAGATTTAACGGGGGTGCGGCATTGTGATCCTGCGTTTGGGGGTCAAGCGGGCTACCGGCTCCCCCCGCCAGTTGCTCGCCAGATCATTTTCAAAAAGGGACTACCAATGACCAAGTTCATCTCGCGCTTCGCCAAAGACGAATCCGGCGCCACCGCCATCGAATACGGCCTGATCGCCGCCCTGATCGCCGTCGCCCTGATCGCCGTTCTGGGCACAATGAGCACCAGCCTGAAGAACACCTTCACGAAGGTCTCGACCAAGCTTGACGCTGCGAACACCGCCGCCGGCTAAGACTGGCAGACGTTTAAGAATGCCGGGCCGGGGCTGAAAAGCTCCGGCCTTTTCTGTTTTGGCAACTCAACCTTAAGCCCTGTCTGAGACGATAGCTGCATGGACATCATCCTAATCATTGCGCTCGGCGTGTTTCCAGCCCTCGTCATCGTCGGCGGTCTGAACGACCTGACGACGATGAAGATTCCAAACTGGATTTCCCTGACTCTGGTCGGCGCCTTCTTCCCCGTCGCCCTGCTGGTCGGCGTCGCGCCGGTGGATATCGCCGTCCACGTCGGCGTCGGCTTGGCTGCTCTGGCCGTCGGCATGGGAATGTTCGCCATGGGATGGATCGGCGGGGGCGACGCCAAGCTTTTGTCCGCCAGCTGTCTCTGGATGGGATTGAGCGGTGTTGCGCCCTTCCTGTTATCGACAGGGGTGGTGGGCGGCGCCTTCTGCCTGTTGCTGATGACCGCGCGTCAGCACTTCTCGGCGGTCTCGCCCTTCGTGACCCAGGGCTGGGTCGTCAATCTGATGCAGCCCAAGGGCGACATTCCGTACGGCGTCGCCATCGCCATCGGCGCCCTGATGGCCCTGCCCGAGAGCGGCCTGGTTCTGGCCTTCGCTTCGGGGCGCTAGGGCCGGGCCGACCGGCGTTCGGCGCGCTTAGGAAGCGTTAACCGATACCCGGCATGATCGTTAACGGTAGGCGTCGGGGACTGAATCCGAGATCAGAGCGCCAGCCGGAGATATTCTGGATGAAGCCCGCCCGCATCGCCGTTCTGTGTATCGCCGCCGTCGCCGCCATCGGTCTGGCCCTGGTGGTCCGGGCCATGGGATCGTCGTCCAAAGAACCCGCCGCGCCCGCCGCCGCCGCGCCCGTCGAGGTCCGGCCGATGGCCAAGGTCCTGGTCGCGGCCAAGAATCTGGAACCCGGCAAGCGGATCGCCGAGGCCGATCTGTCCTGGAAGGACTGGCCGGTCGACGAGGTCGCGCCGGTCTTCATCACCGACGGCGCAACGCCCGTTCCGGCCAAGCCGGCCGCGGCCAACGCCGCCGAGAAGGCCGCCGGCGCCGTGGAGAAGGTCGCCAAGGCGGCGACCGACATGGCCGTCACCGGCGCCAAGTCCGACTATATCGGCGCGGTCGTGCGCGAGCCCATATTGGCCGGCGAGCCGATCGTGGGGCGCAAGATCGTCCGCGCCGGCGACAGCGGCTATCTGGCCGCCTATCTGGAGCCGGGGATGCGGGCCATGGCCATCGCCGTGACCGTGGAATCGGCGGCCGGCGGCTTCATCCTGCCGGGCGACCGGGTCGATGTGGTGCTGACGGCCGAGACCAGCCGCAACGGCGCGGCCGAAGGCTCCGCCAAGTCCAAATTCGTGTCCGGCACGGTGCTTCAGAATCTGAAGGTCCTGGCCATCGACCAGTCGACCCGCGCGGGCGACGACGAACAGGCCGTGGTCGGGGCGACCGCGACGCTCGAGGTCCGGCCCCAGGACGCCGAGCTCCTGGCCCAGGCCAAGGCCGAGGGCGAATTGTCGCTGGCGCTGCGCTCCTATGCCGACACCGCCGGGCCGTCGGGCGCCACGCGGCGACGCGCCGCCGCCGCCCAGCCCCAGGCCGTGCGCATCTATCGCGGCGGCGCGCCCGAGGTGGTGGCCGTTCCATGAAAGCCGATCCGATGCGCCACACTTCGTTTCGAAAGGCCGCCGCCGTCGCCTGCGCCCTGTTGGCTGGCGTGGCGATCGCGCCCGCAGGCGCGGCCCAGACCCGTGCCGCCGTGTCGATGGGCGCGGCCCCGCAACTGATCAATCTGCCGCGCGGCACCTCCTTCGCCGTGGACCTGCCGGCCGACGCCCGCGACGTGATCGTGTCCAATCCGCAGGTGGCCGAGGCCATGCTGCATTCCCCCCGCCGCATCACCGTGATCGGCGTGGCGCCCGGCGAAACGGACGCGGTCTTCCTGGACGGCGCGGGTCGGACGATCCTGAGCCTGCGGGTGCGGGTGGACGCCGGCACCAGCGCGCTGCAGGATACGCTGAACCGGATGATCCCGGGCGGGCAGGTCCGCGCCGAGGCGGTCAACGACAGCATCATCCTGAGCGGCGTGGCGGACAATCCGGCCGCCTCGGTCCAGGCGACGCGCATCGCCGCGGCCTTCGTCTCCGCCCCTGAGAAGGTGTTGAACCTGATCACCGTGCCAGGTTCGGACCAGGTGACGCTGAAGGTGCGCGTGGTCGAGGTTCAGCGCAACGTCATCAAACAACTGGGCTTCGACACCTCGGCCGTCGTCGGGCGGCTGGGCGACACCCAATGGCTGCTGGGCAACGCCGCCAGCTGGGGCGTCAACGGCGCCCTGCTGGGCGGGATCAGCGCCGGCACGTCGATCGACACGACCAAGAACTATCAGATGCAGGCGCCCTGCATCGGGCCGGGCTGGGAGCCCGGCGCCTTGTGTCCTTATACGGTGAACGGCGGCGCGCCGGGCGATCCGTCGAACTGGGACACCGCCCAGCCCGGCACCGGCCCTGGCTCGGACGGGCTGAACAAGGGCGAGGCCATGGTCAAGGCATTCGAGCGGGTCGGCCTGCTTCGGACCCTGGCCGAGCCGAATCTGACCTCGGTCAACGGCGAGGCGGCCAGCTTCCTGGCCGGGGGCGAATTCCCCGTGCCGGCCAGCCGCGACGCCGAGGGCCAGATCACGGTTCAGTACAAACCCTATGGCGTGGGCCTGTCGTTCCGCCCCGTCGTCCTTTCGGGCGGGCGCATCAGCCTGCAGGTCAAGGTCGAGGTGTCGGAACTGACGTCCCAGGGCGGCCTGACCATCGGCGCGGGCACGGCGTCTTCGATCACCCTGCCGGGCCTGACCGTGCGGCGCAGCGAGAACACCATCGAAATCCCCTCCGGCGGGTCGATGATGATCGCCGGCCTGCTTCAGGAAAACAGCCGCCAGGCCGTCGATTCCCTGCCAGGCGTCACCAATCTTCCGGTGCTGGGCCAGCTTTTCCGCTCGCGCGACTATCTGATGGGCGAGACCGAACTGGTGGTCATCGTCGAGCCCTATATCGTCGGCCCGACCTCGCCGGACCGGATGCAGACGCCGGCGGACGGCCTGCGCATCGCCTCGGACAGCCAGACCATCCTCTTCGGCCAGTTGAACCAGGTCTATGGGCTGCCGAACGCGCCCCCGGCCGGTTCGGTCGGCTATGTGATCGAGTGAGCGCCCCATGAGCCGCACGATGAACCGCACCGCCCTCGCCGCCCTTTCGACCGCCCTCGCCCTGTCGCTGGGCGCCTGCGTCGGCGGGCCGGCCAGCCTGGGGGGAGAACCGCCGCTGACGCCGACGTCGCGCTACGTCCTTCAGGTGGAGCCGAACCTGGACCGGATCGCCCTGGCCGTGCACGACGCCGGTCTGTCGCCGGCGCAGGCCGCCGCCCTCCAGGCCCTGGCGGGCCGCTACGCCCAGGCCGAGGGCGGGCCGCTGGTGATCGAGACGCCGGCCGGCGACGATCCGGTCGCCCTGAACCAGGCCTACGCCGTCCAGGCCGCCCTGGCCGGATGGGGCGTGCCCGCCGATCGAATCCGCCTGGCCAGCTACGCCGCGCCCGATCCGCGCGCGCCGGTGGTCGTCGGCTTCGAGACCGTGCGGGCCGTCGTGCCCCAGTGCGGACGGACGTGGGGCAATCTGAGCCGGTCGGGCGACAACCAGTCCGCCTCCAACTTCGGCTGCGCCGTCACCGCCAATCTGGCGGCCCAGATCGCCGATCCGCGCGACATCCAGCAACCGCGCGCCATGACCCCCGCCGACGCCAGCCGCCGCACCGTGGTCTTCGACCAGTACCGCGCCGGCAAACAGACCTCGGCCGAGGCGGAAACCCTGATCCGGGAGACCGCCGTCTCCCGCGCGGTGAACTAAGCCATGAGCACAGCGCCCGCCCCCCGCGCCTTCGAGGCCTTCGACGAGGGTTTCGACGTGGACCTGGAGTTCGACGCCGCGCCGGCGGGGGGGCCGACCGAGGCGTCGCACGTTCCCCTCGCGTTCAGCGCCGCCCCGGAAGCGGCGCCGACCCCCGGTTACAATCCCGTCGGCGCGGTGATGGCCAGGGCCGAGGCCAGCTTGGCCGAACCCTATCCAGCGGCCCCGACGGCGACGGCCGAACCGGCCCTGGCGACGCTCGCCCCGACCGGCCTGGCGCCCGCGGCGGCCATCGGCGAGGTGTCGGTGCCGCGCATCGCCATCCATGTCTTCGCCGAGCGCCAGGACACGCTGGCGGCCGCCGAACGGGCGGCCCAAGACCGGCGTCTGTCGCGCGCCACGACCCAGATCCGCATCGGCGGGGTCGCCGCCGCCGTCGAAACCTATCAGCACGAGCCGACGCCGCCGCTGATCATCGTCGAATGCCTGAAAGATCCCCAGACCCTGTTGTGGGAGGTCGATCAACTGGCCGAGGTCTGCGACGCCGGCACCAAGGTGATCGTGGTCGGGGCGACCAACGACATCATCCTGTTCCGCGAACTGATGCGGCGCGGCGTCAGCGAATATCTGGTCGCGCCGCTGCAGCCGCTGCAGCTTATCGCGGCCATCGGCGGCCTGTTCAACGATCCGGCCCAGCCCTTCGTCGGACGCACCATCGCCTTCGTCGGCGCGCGGGGCGGGGCGGGGGCCTCGGCGGTGGCGCACAACACCGCCTATGCGATCTCGGAGCGGATCGGCGCCAACACCGTCATCGTCGATTACGACCTGCCGTTCGGCACGGCGGGGCTGGACTTCAACCAGGATCCCCTGAGCGGCGTCGCCGACGCCCTGGGCCAGCCCGACCGGCTGGACGCCACCCTGCTGGATCGGATGATGGTCCGCTGCACCGACAAGCTGAGCCTGTTCGCCGCGCCGGCCAGCCTGGACGCGGACTGGGACATCTCCACCGAGGCGTTCGAGGAGGTCACGACCCGGATTCGCGCCACCGCCCCCTTCGTCGTGCTGGACCTGCCGCATCTGTGGTCGCCGTGGATGCGCCGCACCCTGATCGCCGCCGACGAGGTGGTGGTGGTGGCGACCCCCGACCTGGCCAGCCTGCGCAACGCCAAGAACATGATCGACCTGATCCGCCAGGGCCGCCCCAACGATGCGCCGCCGCGTCTGGTGCTGAACCAGATCGGCGTGCCGGGCCGGCCCGAGATTCCGGCCAAGGACTTCGGCGCGGCCCTGGGGGTGCACGCCAGCCTGACGATCCCGTTTGACGCCAAGACCTTCGGCGCGGCGGCCAACAACGGCCAGATGATCCTGGACGCCGGGTCCAAGACCAAGGCGGCCGAGGCGTTCCAGACCCTGGCCCAGATCGTGTCGCGCCGCGAACTGCCGGCCGTCGCCGGGCCGAAGGGCAAGGGGGGCAAGGCCGGCAAGGCGGAAAGGCCCGCCAAGCCCGCCGACGGCGCTTCCAAATCCCTGTTCGCCAATATGTTCAAGAAGCGCTGACGGATGTTCGGCAAGCGCACAGGCCAGCCCGGCGTCGCGGCGTCCTTGCGTTCCGCGCCTTCGCCGGCCGCGAACGAACCCGTGTCGGTGTTCAACGCCGAAAGCGCCGCCGCGCCTTCGTCCGGTCACGCGCCTGCCTACGCCTTCGCCGACGACGACTTCGAGCCGGCGGCCGAGGCCTTCGCCCGCGCCGATGCGCCCGCCGCCGCCGCGCCGACCGCCGACCGGCTGGACGCCCTGGCGTCGCGTCCCCGTCCCAAGCCCGAGGCCCTGCGTCCCGCGACGAACCCCGCCGGAGCCGGCCCCAAGCCCACCGCCGGGCTGGAGCAGCTGAAAAAGGCCCAGGCCGTCGCCGAGATCGTCCGCCAACAGAGCGACTATTATCACGCCACGAAGACCACCATCTTCAACGCGCTGATGAACACCATCGACCTGGCCCAGCTGGCGCATCTGGACCAGAAGGCGGCGTCCGAGGAAATCCGCGACATCGTCGCCGAACTGGTGGCGATCAAGAACGTCTCCATGTCGGTGGCCGAGCAGGAGCATCTGGTCCAGGACATCGTCAACGACGTCCTGGGCTATGGGCCGCTGGAGCCGCTGCTGAGCCGCGACGACATCGCCGACATCATGGTCAACGGCGCCGGACGGGTCTTCATCGAGGTCGGCGGCAAGGTCCAGCTGACCAATGTCCGGTTCCGCGACAACGCCCAGCTGATGAACATCTGCCAGCGGATCGTGTCGCAGGTCGGCCGTCGCGTGGACGAGAGCAGCCCCATCTGCGACGCCCGCCTGCCTGACGGCTCGCGCGTCAACGTCATCGCCCCGCCCTTGGCCATCGACGGCCCGACGCTGACGATCCGCAAGTTCAAGAAGGACAAGCTGACGATGAAGAATCTGGTGGAGTACGCCTCCATCAGCCCCGAGGGCGCGCGCGTCCTGGGCGTCATCGGCGCGTCGCGATGCAATCTGGTGATCTCGGGCGGCACGGGGTCGGGCAAGACGACGCTGCTGAACACCCTGACCGCCTTCATCGACCCGACCGAGCGCGTCATCACCTGCGAGGACGCCGCCGAATTGCAGTTGCAGCAGCCGCACGTGGTGCGCCTGGAAACCCGCCCGCCGAACCTGGAAGGGCAGGGCACCATCACCATGCGCGACCTGGTCAAGAACTGCCTGCGGATGCGCCCCGAACGCATCATCGTGGGCGAGGTGCGCGGACCCGAGGCGTTCGACCTGCTGCAGGCGATGAACACCGGCCACGACGGCTCGATGGGCACGCTGCACGCCAACAGCCCGCGCGAGGCCATCAGCCGGATGGAATCGATGATCACCATGGGCGGCTACGGCCTGCCGTCCCGAACCATCCGCGAGATGATCGTCGGCTCGGTGGACGTCATCATCCAGGCGGCGCGCCTGCGCGACGGCTCGCGCCGGATCACCCACATCACCGAGGTCGTGGGCCTGGAAGGCGACGTGATCGTGACCCAGGACCTGTTCGTCTACGACATCACCGGCGAGGACGAGAACGGCAGGATCGTGGGGCGTCACCGTTCGACCGGCATCGCCCGCCCGCGCTTCTGGGATCGCGCCCGCTACTATGGGCTGGAGCGCGAACTGGCCGACGCCTTGGACGCGGCGGAGTAAGCGATGCTGCCGATCCTCGCCGCCGTCCTGGCCTTCATCACCATCGGCGGCCTGGGCTGGGTCTTCGTCGGGGGCGAGGATTCCTCGTCCCAGGCGATCAAGCGCGCCCAGAACCTGGGCGAGGCCAACAAGAAGAGCCCGGCCCTGGCGCGAAAGGCGGCTGCGGCCAATACGCCCGAGGCGCGCCGCAAGCAGATACTGGTCCAGCTGCAGGAGGCGGACCGGCGCGAGCGCAAGGCCCGCACCACCCTGGGGTCGCGGCTGAAACAGGCGGGACTGAGTCTCAGCGTGCGCGCCTTCTACATCATCTCGGCCGCCGTCGGCGTGATCGCCGCCCTGGCCGCCCTGGTGCTGGGGCTGCCGATCCTGGTGGTGCTGGGGCTGGCCCTGATCTTCGGCCTGGGCCTGCCGCGCTGGGTCATCGGCTTCCTGGCCAAGGGGCGGATGAAGAAGTTCTCGCTGGAGTTCCCCAACGCCGTCGACGTCATCGTGCGCGGCATCAAGTCGGGCCTGCCGGTCCACGAATGTTTCAAGATCATCGCCCGCGAAAGCCCCGCCCCCCTGGGGCCGGAGTTCCAGAAGCTGGTCGAGGGGCTGGGTGTAGGGCTGACGCTGGAACAGGCGCTGGACAAGATGTTCCAGCGGATGCCGACGCCGGAACTGCGCTTCTTCACCATCGTCATCGCCATCCAGCAGAAGACCGGCGGCAATCTGGCGGAGGCGCTGGGCAATCTGTCGGCGGTGCTGCGCGCCCGGCGGATGATGGGCGAGAAGATCAAGGCCCTGTCGTCGGAGGCCCTGGCCTCGGCCGGCATCATCGCCTCCCTGCCGCCGGCGGTGATGACGATGGTGATGTTCACCACCCCGGCCTATATGATGCCGCTGTTCAACGACATCCGCGGCAACTTCCTGCTGCTGATCGCGGCGCTCCTGATGGCCACCGGCGTCTTCGTGATGAAGCGCATGATCTCGTTCAAGTTCTGAGGCGGCGTCATGGAAGGCTTCATCCGCTTCATCACCGATCCGCAGAACCTGCTCAGCATCGGCGTGGGCGTGCTGGTCTTCGCCACCGTGCTGACCCTGCTGTCGTCGATGACCGGCGGGGTCAAGCTGGACAAGCGGATGAAGGCGGTCGCCGAACGCCGCGACGACCTGAAGCGCCGTTCGCGCGCCGGCATGGCGGCGGGCCAGGGGGCGCTGCGCCATACCGACGAAGGCTTCAAGAAACGGGTCGTGGACCGGCTGAACCTGACCAAGCTGCTTGAAGACCCCAAGGTCGCCGGCCAGATGGCCCAGGCCGGCTATCGCGGCCCGCGGCCGCTGACGACCTTCTACTTCTTCCGCTTCGCCTCGCCTTTCATCTTCATGACCGTGGCGGTCTTCTACATGTTCGTCATCAAGGTCGTGGACTGGCCCACGATGAACAAGCTGACGCTGGTGATGGCGGCGGCGGTGGCGGGCTTTTATGCGCCGAACCTCTATCTGAAGAACCGCATCGACAAGCGCCGCACCTCGATCATGCAGGCCTTTCCCGACGCGCTGGACCTTTTGCTGATCTGCGTCGAGGCGGGGATGTCGATCGAGGCGGCGATCACCAAGGTCAGCCAGGAGATGGGGCCGTCGTCGATCGACCTGGCCGAGGAGCTGTCGCTGCTGTCGGCCGAACTGTCCTATCTGCCCGACCGGCGCATGGCCTACGAGAATCTGGGCAAGCGCACCAACCATCCGGGCGTGAAGTCGGTGGCGACCGCCATGACCCAGGCCGAGACCTACGGCACGCCGCTGGCCACCGCCCTGCGAGTGATGGCCAAGGAGAACCGCGACCTGCGCCTGTCGGCGGCGGAGAAGAAGGCCGCCGCCCTGCCGGCCAAGCTGACCGTGCCGATGATCCTGTTTTTCCTGCCGGTGCTGTTCATCGTCATCCTGGGCCCGGCGATCCTGAACGTCATCGACATGATGAAGTCGGGAAGCTAGCCGGCCTCGGCGGCGGTCTTCAGCCCCTCGGCCATCGCCTCGTGCGCCTTGCGGATGGCGGGTCGGTGCTTGTCGTGGAACAGTTCGCCGCGCAGGCCCGAGAACCTGACCCCGATGGCCAGGATGCAGTTGCTGGGCGCCAACTCCTCGATCTCGATATAGCGCAGGCTCTGGAACAGGAAGCCGCGCTTTTCCGCCCAGACCAGGCGCACGCGCGGCTGCCATTCGGCGACCTGGGCCAGGGATTGCCGGGGCGGCATCTCGGGCCAGGCTTCGGTCATGGTCAGGCGGCCGCCGAAGGCGATCACCCCTTCGACCTCGGCGTCGACCGGATTCCAGCGGCGCCAGCCGGGCAGGTCCGCGACCAGGTCCCATATACGGTCGGACGTCGCCCGGACCCCGATTCGCTTTTCGATGCGAGTGTCATCCATGGGTTCGCTCTGACACGGCTGGCCGTTCGAAGAAAGGCGCCAGTTGGACGCCCGTTCCAGGCCGCTCGCCCGCGCGCCTTCAGTCGGGCTCGACCGTCTTCAGCCGACGCCCGTCGTCCAGCCCCAGCCGCGTCTTGACCTCGAACAGGTCCGCCCCCGCCGGCACGATCAGCAGCTTCTTGGGCTGGGCGGCGTTGACCGCCACCACCGCCCCCTTGGGACAGATGTCGAAACAGTCGGTTCCGGTGACGACCAGTTCGCCCTTGCGCCCCGATTTGCCCTTTTTGAGTCGCAGATATTTGCGCAGGGCCTTCTTCAGGGTCAGGTCGCCGTCGGGGCCGAAACCGCCATCCAGCTTCTTGGAGCATTTGCGGCAGACCAGGACCACGTCCCGCCATTCCGTCTTCGCGCTCTTGAAGTCCTTCTGGCCCATGCGAGGAGAAATCGCCGTTCGCGGAGCCTTGCACAAGCCGTCGCGGCGCCGTCACCTGTCGGCGGGCTGAAATTTCACGGGACCTTCATATGCGCAGATTGTTCGCCGCCTTCACGCTTTGGCTGCTGTCGGCGGCCGGGTCCGCCCACGCCCAGCCTGCCGATGCAGCAGCGGCCGTGGACGCCGCCGTCCAGCGCGTGACGCCTCAGGTGATCGCCTGGCGCCGCGATTTCCACCGGCATCCCGAACTGGGTTTCGCCGAGACGCGATCGGCCGGGATCATAGCCGACCATCTGCGGTCGCTGGGGCTGGAGGTGCGCACCGGGGTCGGCAAGACCGGGGTGGTGGGCGTCTTGCGCGGCGCACGGCCTGGACACGTCGTCGCCCTGCGCGCCGACATGGACGCCCTGCCGGTGCAGGAGGCGACAGGGCTGGCCTTCGCCTCGACGGCGACGGGGGCCTATATGGGCGCCACGGTTCCGGTGGCCCACGCCTGCGGCCACGACATGCATATGGCCATGCTGATGGGCGCGGCCGAGGTGCTGGCCGGGATGAAGGACCGGATCGCCGGCACGGTGGTCTTCGTCTTCCAGCCGGCGGAAGAAGGCGCCCCTCCCGGCGAGCCCAAGGGCGGCGCCGCCCTGATGATCGAGGAGGGCGCGCTGACCGATCCCAAGCCCGAGGCGATCTTCGGCCTGCACGTCGTGCCGGGCGTTCCGGGCACGGTGTTCTACCGGCCGCAGGGCTTCATGGCCGCCTCCGACCGGATCGACATCGGCCTGAAGGGCAAGCAGACCCACGGCGCCTGGCCCTGGCGCGGGGTCGACGTCGTGGCGGTGGCGGGTCAGGTCATCGAGACGGTCAACACCCTGACCGCGCGCACGGTCGATCCGACCACGACCCCGACGGTCTTCACCATCGCCACCGTCAACGCCGGCGTGCGCTACAACATCATTCCCGACAACGCGACGCTGTCGGGCACCCTGCGCACCTTCGACACGGCCCAGCGCGACGCGCTGGTCGCGCGCGCCGAGACCGCCATCGAGCATGTGGCCGAGGCCTATGGGGCGGCCGCCGAGTTCAGCGTGAAACAGAATGCGGCCCTGGTGTTCAACGACCCCGGCCTGTCCGCCTGGCTGGCCCCGGTCCTGAGCGAGGCAGCGGGCCAGGGGAACGTCAACCCCGCCACGCCCCCGACGACGGTGGCCGAGGACTTCAGCTATTTCCAGCAGGTCGTCCCCGGCGTCTTCTATCACCTGGGCGCCAGTCCCGATGGCGTCGATCCGGCGACGTCGGCGCCGAACCACTCGCCCGAGTTCTCGCCGAACGAAAAGGTCCTGCCCTTGGGCGTGAAGGCCCACGTCCTGACGGCGCTGCGGTTCCTGGAGCGGAGTTAGGCCCGGTCGCGGACGTCGGCCGCCGCCATCGCCTGGGCGAGTTCGGTCCATCCCTGGCGCACGACATCGGCCGACCCGTCGAATAGGGCGGCGGCATCGTCCAGCGGGGCGTCGGCCTCGATCATCGCGCGCGGCAGAGTCAGCGCCGGTATGGCGGCGACCGGCGTCATATGCAGGCCGGTGACGACCTCCCGCAACTGGCGGGCGCACTTGTCGCCGCCGTGGCCGCCATAGGTGACGATCAGGGCCGGCTTGCCCGCCCATTCGCGATACAGGTGATCCAGGGCGTTCTTCAGGGACGCCGGATAGCCCCAGTTGTACTGGGGCGTGACGAAGACGAAGGCGTCGGCGGGCGCGATCTTCGCGCTCCAGGCGCGCGTGCCGTCGCAAACATAGCCGCCCCTGGCGGGCACGCCGGGTTCGGCGTCCAGGGGCAGGGGCCAGTCCTTCAGATCGACCACTTCGACGGCGGCGTCGACGATCGGTCGGCCAAGGTCTGCGATCCATTCGGCGATGGCGATGCAGCGTCGCCGGGGCCGGACGCTGCCGGCGATGACCAGAATGGTTTTTGCGTGTATCATGCACCCATTATGCGCCGAAGCGCGGAGAAGTAAAGCGTGTATAGTGCACATGAAATGGACGAGCTGGGTTCGGTCGTCCTTGAACTCGCCGGGATCGTAAACCGGCCGGATCGCGACGATCTGCTGCTGGCCGAAGCGGGCGTGAGCCTGGATCGCGCCCTGTTTCCGCATCTGGTCCGGCTGTCGGTCCGCGGGCCGACGGCGGTGGCGGAGCTGGCCGCCGAGGCCGGACGCGACCACACGACGGTCAGTCGCCAGCTGGCGAAGCTGGAAAGCCTGGGCTTGATCTGGCGCCCCCAGGCGCAGGGCGACGCCCGCACGCGCCCGGCCGCCCTGACGCCGGAGGGCGAGGCGATCGCCGAGGCGATAGGGGCGGCCCGGCGTCGGCTGCTCTCCAAGGCCCTGGCCAGCTGGTCGGCCGCCGACCGCCAGGCCTTGGTCCGGCTGAACCGCCGTTTCGTCGACAGCCTCATGGCCGGTTTCCAGGCGAAATAGGGCGGGCGAGGCCGATCAGGCCGCCATGCGTTGCAGCACCGTCTCGATCACGCGCCGATAGACGGCGGTCAAGGTTTGCAGCTCGGCGGTGGGCACCCGCTCGTCGATCTGGTGCATGGTCTGGCCGACCAGGCCCAGTTCCAGCACCGGGCACAGGGCGCGGATGAAGCGGGCGTCGGAGGTGCCGCCGGTGGTCGAGGCCTCGGGGCGGCGGCCCAGCTCGGCCTCCACGGCGTCCTGGACGGCGCTGACGAAGCCGCCTGGCTCGGTCAGGAAGGCCTCGCCCGAGCACAGGTGCTCCAGTTCGATGCGCAGGCCCGTCTCGGCCTGGACGGCGCCGGCCTCGCGGTTCAGCCAGTCGATCAGGCTGTCGCCGGTATGGCGGGGGTTGAAGCGGATGTTCAGCCGCGCCCGAGCCTCGGCCGGGATGATGTTGGTCGCCGGATTGCCGATGTCGATGGTGGTGATCTCCAGGTTCGACGGCGGGAATTCGGGATAGCCGTCGTCGAGGACATGGGCGCTGAGCCGCGTCATCAATCGCGCGATCACCGGGGCGGGGTTGGCGGCCCGTTCGGGATAGGCGACGTGGCCCTGTTTGCCGTGGACGGTGATCCAGCTGTTCAGCGAGCCGCGTCGCCCGACCTTGATCATGTCGCCCAACTGCTGTGACGACGACGGTTCGCCGACCACGCAGGCGTCGATGACCTCGCCCTCGGCGGCCAGGGCCTCGACCACCCGTTTGGTGCCGTGCAGCGCCGGGCCTTCCTCGTCCCCGGTGATCAGGAAGGAGAGTGAGCCTTGGGGCTCTCCATCGGCCAGCACGCGCGAAACGGCCGCGACCCAAGCGGCGATCGCGCCCTTCATGTCCACCGCGCCCCGGCCATAGAGGACCCCGTCCCGCACCTCCGCCTCGAACGGCCCGGCCGACCACTGGTCGGAGGGGCCGGTCGGGACCACGTCCGTATGGCCGGCGAAACACAGATTGGGCGCGGCCGTCCCGCGCCGGGCGTAGAGATTCTCGATCCGCGCATGGACGCCCTCTCCGCCCGGTCCCTCGAACGCCAGGCGGCGGCAGTTGAAGCCCAGGGCCGTCAGATGGCGCTCCAGCACCTCCATAGCGCCTTCGTCTGCGGGGGTCACGGAGGGGCGGCGGATCAGGTCACGGGTCAGTTCGACGGGATCAACAGGTGCGCGGTTCATGCGCCTATGCTTTAGGGATGTTCCACCCCCGCGAGAAGCCCGCGCCGCCCCGCACAATCCGACGCCGTGACCACAGAATCCATCGACACAGGCCCCGCCGCCCCGCCCGTTCCGCCTGCACCCCCCGAAGGCCCGTCCAGTCCGTGGGGCATTCGCGACTTCCGCCTGTTGTGGTTCGGCCGCGTCGTCGCCGTGCTGGCCATTCAGATCCAGTCCTCGGCCCTGTTATGGCAGGTGTACGAGATCGCCAGGCGGGATCATCCGGTCGAGCAGGCCAGCCTTTATCTGGGGCTGGTGGGGCTGTGTCAGTTTCTGCCGCTCCTGGCCTTCACCCTGCCGGCCGGGGCGATGGCGGATCGGCGCGACCGCAAGCGCACGGTGTGGATTTCCATATTGGTCGAGGCGGCCTGCGCCGGATCGTTCCTGATGATGGCCCTGCATGGCGCGCCGCCGCTCTGGGGACTTCTGGCGGTGGCGGCGGTGTTCGGGGCGGCGCGGGCCTTTCTGGCGCCGGCCAGCCAGGCCTTCCTGCCGATGGTGGTGGGGCGAAAGGCCCTGCCCCCGGCCATCGCGGCCCAGTCCATCGCCTTCCAGACCGGGGCCATCGCCGGCCCGGCTCTGGGCGGGGTGATCGTGGGGGTGAACGTGCCGCTAGCCTATGCGGTGTCGCTGGGGATGTTCCTGACGGCGGTCGCCGCCTTCGTCCTGATCCGCACCAGCGGCAAGCCGGCGGCCCAGCCCAACGCCCTGTCGCCGGTGGAATCGGTCAAGGAGGGCCTGGCCTATGTCTGGAAGACCAAGATCGTCCTGGGCGCCATTTCGCTGGACCTGGTCGTGGTGCTGCTGGCGGGCGTGGCCCTGCTGACGCCCATCTTTGCGCGCGACATCCTGCATGTGGGGCCGCAAGGGTTCGGACTGCTGCGGGCCTCGTTCGGCGTGGGGGCCATGGTCATGGCCATCTATCTGAGCCGCTATCCGATCCGACAGAACGGCGGCCGGTGGATGTTCGCGGCGGTGGCGGTCTTCGGCCTGTGCACCATCACCTTCGGCCTGTCGCGCATCGTCTGGCTGTCGGGGCTGGCGCTGTTCATCGGCGGGGCGGCCGACATGATCAGCGTCAATGTGCGCCAGACCCTGATCCAGCTGGCCACGCCCGATCATATGCGCGGGCGGGTGTCGTCGGTGTCCATGCTGTTCATAGGCGCCTCCAACGAGTTGGGCGAGGCCTATTCCGGCGTGATGGTCCGCCTGCTGGGCGCGGTGGGCGCGGCGGTCTTCGGCGGCTTCGGGGCGTTGGCCGCGACCGGAGCCTGGTCGGCGATGTTCCCGGGGCTGAGGAAGGCGGACAAGCTCACCTGAGTGTCGGGTGGCGAGTGGCGCGGGCGAGAGAGAACGGCTCGCCACTCGCCACTCATCTCGATCACCACACCTTGAAGTGCTTCGACAGCTTCAGCCCCTGGTTCTGATAGTGGCTGCCGCTTTCGCCATACAGGCGGCTGGGGCGCTCGGTCAGGGGCTCATAGACCAGGCGGGCGACGATCTGGCCGTGTTCCAAGAGGAAGGGGGTGTCGTGGGTGCGGACCTCCAGCACGCCCTTGGAGCCCGCGCCATGCGCCTCGTCCGTGCCGAAACCGGGGTCGAAAAAGCCGGCGTAGTGGACGCGGAACTCGCCCACCGACGGGTCGATAGGGGTCATTTCGGCGGCCTGATCGACGGGAATCTCCACATCGTCGGACGAGGCCAGGATGTAGAATTCGCCCGGATCCAGCAGCAGTTCGCCGCGCCGAAGCGACAGCGGCTCCCAGAAGTCGCGCGGGTCGTGGCCGTCGATACGGTCCAGATCGACCACCCCGGCGTGGCGACGGCCGCGGAAGCCGACGATGTCGCCGTTCTGCAGGTCGACGCCGACCGAGCGCGTTTCCAGCTTGGGCGGATCGCCGGCCTTCAGACGCAACTGGTTCAGCCGGGTGCCGGGGCGGACCAGGATGGAGAAGGTCTGGGGCGCGACCTCCATATAGAGGGGGCCGTCATAACCCTCGGCCACATCGTCGAAACTGGCGCCCTGGTCGGTCAGCAGACGCACGAAGACGTCGACGCGCCCGGTCGAACTCTTGGGGTTGGCGCGGGCGATCAGGCCTTGCGGCAGTTTCAGCCGCTCCTGCAGCCGCACGATATAGACGCAGCCCTTTTCCAGCACGACGCCGGCGTCGGTGATCTCGATGGCGTGCATGGCTACATCGGCGATCCGCGTCTCGACCTTGCGGCGGCCCGGCAGGAAGGAGGCGCGCACGCGCCAGGCCTGGTCCGACAGGCGCAGGTCCAGGCTGGCGGGCTGGACCTGGTCGTGATCGAAGGCCGTGTCGGACGTGATGGCGCCCGTGGCGATCAGCGTCTCGATGGACTGGGCGGGAAGGATGCCGGGGCGCGGCGCCTGGAAAATGCTCATGGCGTCTGTCTCACACGGTTTTCGCGACTTGTCTTCAAGTCGCGCTTGCAGCCCGCGCGCGGCGGGGCGAGCATATAGCCCATGCACGACGGACCTGCCTATAGCGCCGAAACGAACGGCATCCTTGTTCGGGTGCGGCCCAGCTATCTGGCGGGCCAGTCCGATCCCGACGCCGGGCGCTGGGTCTGGGCCTATCAGGTCGAAATCGTGAACCTGAGCGGCCGGACGGTGCAACTGATGGCCCGCCGCTGGACCATCACCGACGCCCACGGCCATGTGGAGGAGGTGCGCGGCCCCGGCGTGGTCGGCGAACAGCCGGTGATCGCGGCGGGCGCCAGCTACGCCTATGCGTCCGGCTGTCCGCTGACGACTGACAGCGGGTCGATGGTCGGGGCCTATTTCATGACGGATGCGGACGGGAGCGGCTTCGAGGCGGCCATTCCGGCGTTTTCGCTGGATACGCCGGATGCGCGACGGGTGCTGAACTGAACTATCCTCCCCCTGAGACGCGCAGCGGGGGGATCGAGATGGCGGATGGGGCTGCGTCAACCCGGATGAACCGCAGCCCCGCCCCCTGAAGTCTCGCCGGCCGCTTGCGCGAACCGGCGAGGGGGAAGGCGGCTCCATAAGGAGCATCTGTGACGGGCGCGTGACCCGCGTGAGACGACGCGCTCAAGCAGCGAGCGACCGCGTCGCGAGCGATAGCGCCCTTTAGATGTAGCGACGCAGGCTGCGGGCCAGGTCGGAGGAGCCGTCCTTGCCGCGCTTGACCTGGGGCTGATAGGCGACGCGGGCGTGTTCGACGCAATAGACGCCTTCCGAGGCGCGGCGGCCGCAGAAGCTGAACTCGCGCGAGGACGGATCGCCGATCGGCCATTTGCACATATGGGCGCCCAGGGTCATGACCGTGGCGGTGCCCGGCAGATCCGGCATCGGCGCCGGGACGGGCGCGGCCGGCTGGGCCGGCTTGGGCTGGACGGCTTCCAGCCGGCGCGGAGCCGAGGGTTGGGCCGCCGTCGGCGCCGGCGCAGGCGTCGCCGGGCGCGGCCGGCTGGTGCGGAAGGTCGTGGCGACGGTGCGCGCCGGCTGGGACGGGGCGGCCCGGCCCGACAGGCCCAGGCGATGCACCTTGCCGATCACGGCGTTGCGGGTGACGCCGCCGCCCAGTTGCTTGGCGATCTGGCTCGCGGACTGGCCCTCCAGCCAGAGCTTCTTCAGCGCGCCTACGCGGTCGTCGGTCCAGCCTGCGGTCATGCCACCCTCCAGCGAGTTTGGATTCAATATCTAGGGCCAGGCTCCCCCTCCGGGGTCTTGACCTACAACTAATCGTAAACCAGCCGTTAAGAACCGCAAGATGTGCGAATCATCCTGTCCACAGAAACCAGATGTTGAATCATCGTTAAGGTTAAGCTTCTTCGAGTGGCGAGTGGCGAGTGGCGAGTGGCGAGTGGCGAGTGGCGAGTGGCGAGTGGCGAAACGCGACCTGTCGCCCGACGCGGCGATGGGTTTGTTCCCGATCTCGCCACTCGCACTCCCTTGCGCAGCAAGGTCCCAAAGCGCATTTGGCGGCCCATGACCGATACGCCCGATCTGATCTCGACCCGTCCCGCCGGCCTGCCGCAGCCGCGCCGCTATCCGGGGATCAACTGGATCGGGGTGCAGACGCTTTACCTGCGCGAGGTGCGGCGCTTCTGGAAGGTGGGGGCGCAGACGGTGGCGGCGCCGGTGGTGACGACCCTGCTCTATATGCTGGTGTTCGTGGTGGCCTTGCAGAACGCACGCCCGCCGCTGCACGGCACGCCCTTCGCCCTGTTCGTCGCGCCCGGCCTGATCATGATGGCCATGCTGAACAACGCCTTTGCCAATGCTTCGTCCAGCCTGATCCAGGCCAAGATCATGGGCACGGCGACCGACTTCCTGACGCCGCCGCTCAGCCCGCTGGAATTGACCATGGGCTTTACGCTGGGCGCGGCGACGCGCGGCCTGTCGGTGGGGCTGGTCACGGCGATCTGCGTTCTGCCGTTCGCGCCCCTGCATATCGCCTATCTGTTCGCGGTGGTCTGGTTCGCCCTGGCCGCCAGCTTCATCATGGGCATGGTCGGGGTGCTGGCCGGGCTGTGGAGCGAGAAGTTCGACCATCTGGCCGCGGTCCAGAACTTCATCGTCATGCCGATGACCTTCCTGTCGGGCACCTTCTATCTGGTCGACAACCTGCCCGAGCCGTTCCGCGCGATCAGCCATTACAACCCCTTCTTCTATCTGATCGACGGCTTCCGTTACGGCTTCATCGGCCATGCGGAGAGCGATCTGACGGTCGGGGTCGTCGGGTCAGCGGTCCTGATGGTCGCCCTGGGGGGCGTCTGCTGGCTGGTGTTCCGGTCAGGCTGGCGTCTCAAGAGCTAGATCGCTACCTGTTGCGGATCGCTCCTCTCCCAGGAAGGTCCGCCATGCTGTTCCGCTCGCTCGTCGCCGCCACGGCGCTTTTGGCCGCCGCGCCCGCATTCGCCCAGGAAGCCACGCCCCAGGCCGGCGACCGCCCCGACATCGCCGCCGGGGCCGCCCAGTTCATCAAGCCCACCAACGCCGAACGCACCCAGGTCCTGGTCGGCTTCCTGACCACCCTGGGCCTGACGCCCGAGGTCCAGACTTTCGAGGGCGGCAACCGCTCGACCGGCCCGATGCAGGGGTCGAACGTGGTCGTCACCGTGGGGCAGGGCGACAAGGACATCGTGCTGACCGCCCACTACGATGCGGTCAAGCTGCGCGACGGGACCCTGTCGCAGGGCATCGTCGACAATGTCGGCGCGGTCATGGCCATGATGGAGGCGGCCAAGACGCTGGACATGGCGCTGGAGGGCCAGCCGGTCGCCCACCGCTTCGTCTTCGTCTTCACCGATCAGGAAGAGCTGGGGCTGCTGGGCGCCAAGGCCTTCCTGGCCGCGCACGGCAAGGACCGGATCGCCGCCGTGATCAACGCCGATGTCGCCGCCTATGGCCAGACGGTCATGTATGGCGAGAACAACGGCGAACAGTCGCGCTTCGTGCTGGAGACCCTGCGCAATCTGTGCGCCGAGCGCGGTTTCGACTGCATGCCCTATCCCGTCTATCCGCCCAGCGACGACCGCGCCTTCTCGGCCGCCGGCGTGCCGGTGGTGTCCCTGGGGACGCAGGACGCGGCGGGCGCCCACCAGATGTGGCTGGCCCTCAACGGCGGCGAGGACAACGGCCTGAAGGAGGGCTTCGCGCCGCCCGTGTTCCAGCGCATCCATTCGGCCGAGGATCGGTTGTCCTATCTGAAGGGCGTGGATGTGGCCCGCTTCGGCCTGTTCATCGCTGACCTGGGCCTGGCGCTGGACAAGCGGCTGGTCGAGATCCAGGCCAAGGCCGACGCCGTCGCCGCCGAAACCGCGCCCCCCACGCCTGCGCCAGCCGGCGATCCGCAATAAGACCGCGCGATCGGCCGGTGTTGACTAACACCGGCGCGCGTCCGACAACGCCTGTCCTTGATGACTATCGGCTCCGTCGTTCAGCGGCGGGGCCGTCTCGCTTTTGGAGGTCTTGGTCCCGTGTCCACTGAACATCTGATGGGTGTCTACAATCGCGCGCCGCTGGAAGTGGAACGCGGCCGAGGCGCGCGTCTGTGGTCGACCGACGGGACCGAATATCTGGACTGCGTCGCCGGCATATCGACCAACGGCCTGGGCCACGCCCACCCCGAACTGGTCCAGGCGGTCAAGGATCAGGCCGAGAAGCTGTGGCACGTGTCCAACATCTTCCGCATTCCGGGCCAGGAAGCCCTGGCCGACGCCCTGTGCGAGGCCAGCTTCGCCGACGTGGTCTTCTTCACCAACTCGGGCACGGAAGCGGTCGAGTGCGCGCTGAAGACGGCGCGCAAATATCATTCGGCCAATGGCGCGCCCGATCGGATCGACATCTACGGCTTCGACGGCTCGTTCCACGGCCGGACCTATGGGGCGATCAACGCGGCCGCCAACCCCAGCTACACCGAGGGCTTCGGCCCGCCGATGCAGGGCTTCCACCAGCTGAAATGGGGCGACAAGGACGCGCTGAAGGCCGCCTTCGAAAACCCGACCACGGCCGCCGTCATCCTGGAGCCGGTCCAGGGCGAGGGCGGTTGCCGCGAGACGCCGGTCGAGGATCTGCGCTGGATGCGCCAGATGGCCGACGACAACGGCGTGCTGCTGATCTTCGACGAGGTCCAGTGCGGCATGGGCCGGACCGGCAAGCTGTGGGCCCACGAATGGGCCGGCATGGCGCCGGACATCATGGCGGTGGCCAAGGCCCTGGGCGGCGGCTTTCCCATCGGCGCCTGCCTGGCCTCGGCCAAGGCGGCGTCGGGCATGACGGTCGGCGTCCACGGATCGACCTTCGGCGGCAATCCCCTGGCCATGGCCGTGGGGCAGAAGGCGCTCGCCCTGATCAACAGTCCCGAG
The DNA here is from genome assembly GCF_055809335.1 of Brevundimonas sp. D3-1P. Taxonomy (NCBI): domain Bacteria; kingdom Pseudomonadati; phylum Pseudomonadota; class Alphaproteobacteria; order Caulobacterales; family Caulobacteraceae; genus Brevundimonas; species Brevundimonas sp. D3-1P. The sequence continues at coordinate 1,996,108 of NZ_CM147908.1, read as the reverse complement.
ACCCTGGACAATGTCGCCGAGATCGCCGGCTATCTGAAGCAGCAGCTCGCGGGTCTCCAGGCGCGCTTTCCCGACGTGATCGTGGACGTGCGCGGCAAGGGGCTTCTGATCGGGGTCAAGCTGGTTCCGAACAACCGCGACTTCATGGCCCTGGCGCGCGACACGCAGCAGCTGCTGATCGCCGGCGGCGGCGACAACTGCGTGCGGATGCTGCCGCCGTTGAACCTGACGCTGGAAGAAGCGCGCGAGGCCATCGCGCGGTTCGAAGGCGCCTGCGAGGCGGCCCGAGAAAAGCTGGCGGCCTGATCCCCGAAACCGCTCGTCCCCCGCGAAGGCGGGGACCCAGACCTTTCGCACGAAAGGCGTGGGATCGGCGGGCGTGACAGACAACGGGCGCATGTCGCCCAAGGCACTAGGTCCCGCTTTCGCGGGGATGAGCGGAGTTAGGCGATGGTCCGGCATTTCCTCGACATTCACCGGCTCGAAGCCGCCGAGTTGCGCGCCATTCTGGACGACGCCCATGCGCGCAAGGCGGCTCGCAAAGGCTGGCCCAAGGGGCGCGTCGACGCCGACGCGCCGGCCAAGGACCGCGTCCTGGCCATGATCTTCGAGAAGAACTCGACCCGCACCCGTTTCAGCTTCGATGCGGCCATTCGCCAGCTGGGCGGGGCGTCGATCATCGCCACGGCGTCGGACATGCAGCTGGGCCGGGGCGAGCCGGTCGAGGACACCGCCCGTGTTCTGTCGCGCATGGTGGATGCGGTGATGATCCGCGCCAACGACCACGAGGACGTCGAACGCTTCGCCCGCGTCTCGACCGTGCCGGTCATCAACGGCCTGACCGACCGCAGCCACCCGTGCCAGATCCTGGCCGACCTTCAGACGATCGAGGAACACGTCGGCCCGGTCGCGGGCAAGACCATCGCCTGGGTGGGCGACGGCAACAACGTCTGCCACAGCTTCATGCACGCGGCGCCCAAGTTCGGCTTCCATCTGAACGTCGCCTGTCCGGCGGAATACCACCCCGACCTGCGCGATCTGGCCAAGGGCGGAAACGCCGTGACCCTGACCTCGGACCCGCGCGAGGCGGTCAAGGGCGCCGACGTCGTCGTGACCGACACCTGGGTCTCGATGGGCGACCAGGACTACGAGGCGCGGCTGGCGGCGTTCGAAGCCTATTCGGTCGACGAGGCCCTGATGGACCTGGCCGAGCCCGACGCCGTCTTCCTGCACTGCCTGCCCGCCCACCGCGGCGAGGAAGTCACCGACGCCGTCATCGACGGTCCGCGCTCGCTGGTCTGGGACGAGGCCGAAAACCGCATCCACGCCCAGAAGGCGGTCCTGGCCTGGTGTTTTGGGGGATGACGCTGGACGATTGGAAGGCGATGCCGACCGCGTCGCGATTCTGGTTGTCCGTTGTAATGCTTCTGGCGGTCTCGGTCGGCGCTTTTTCGGTCTTCACCCTGGCGGCGCCGACGCTTGATCCCGGTAAGTTCTCATATGAAGCCGTCATCCTTAAAGGGCGCGTTGGCATATCGTCCTACAAGGGCCAGCCAGTGCTTGTGATCGTTGACGGACAAGGTCGCAATCATGCGTCGAGATGCAATCCCTATGATCGGGAACAGGCATGCGTTGATTTGGCGCTGTTCAGAGGGCTCCGCCAAGACCAGCAGGTCGAAGTCGGGTTTATAAGAGTTAAGTTCTGGCCGTTAGCTGAAGACGTGATCGTCCGCCTGGCCTCGAACGATCACGTCATTCTTGACTGTGCCGATCGGCTCCATGCGCTGGGAGTGGACCGCTCTCGAATATCCGGGGTCGAGCACATCGCTGGCTGCTGACAATCAAAGGCCGAAGATTGCTCCCCGGCCCTCCAGATCGCCACGTATTGGGTGGTCTGTCTGCTACAGCTTCACATCCGACACGCCGCCGGCGTCGGGCATGGTCTTGGTCAGATTGGCCTTCAGGACTTCGTAGCCGAAGCCCAGGGCGCCCTTGTCGGACACCCACACGCGGCCGTCTTCGGCGTCGAAGCGGATCATCGTCAGATGGGGGTCGTCCTTGCCCTCCGGGTACCAGGCGGCGACGACGGGATTCCAGTATTTGTCGATCCGGCTGCGGTCCTGGTCGATGGTCAGGCCACCGTGGATGCAGGCCTGAACCTTCTGGTCCTTGGCCTGGTAGCAGAACATGCCCTTCTGGCCGCCAGAGGCGACGTCGCGGGCGAAATCGGTGTCGTCGCGGGTGAAGAACCAGATTGTCCCGGTCTCGTCCTCGCCGAATCCGGTCATCGGCTGGTGGTGATAGCCGGGGCGGTCGACGCCCAGCATGCCGGTGTTGGACTCCTTCAGGCTTTTCCAGAATTCCTTCTCGGCCTCGGCCGGGGTCAGTTGGTCGCTCATGCGGCGTCTCCGTTGATGGGGCGCAGCATCAACCGCCCGCTCATTGGTCGGGTTCCCAGGGCCAAGCTCAGGCAAGCGGAAAGCGCCCTAGCCCTGGTCGACCCAGGCCTGGATCAGGCTGTGGGCGATGGCGAAGGGAGGCGGGGCGGTGATGGTCGGATGTTCGCCCGCCAGGACGGCTCGCGCCTGATCCCGCGTCAGCCAGGCGACGCTTTCCAGTTCGGTCTGGTCCGGTCGGGCTTGATCGTCGGACACCTCGGCCAACAGGCCGATCATCAGCTGCGACGGGAAGGGCCACGGCTGGCTGGAGTGATAGGTCGTGTCGACGACCGTCAGTCCCGCTTCCTCCTTGACCTCGCGGGCGCAAGCCTCCTCGATGGATTCGCCCGGCTCCAGGAAGCCGGCAAGGGCCGACATCCGACCCGGCGCCCAGGCCGCCTGACGGCCCAGCAGGCAGAGCGGTTCGGCCCCGCCCTTGTAGATCGGCAGCATGATGGTGACGGGATCGACGCGCGGGAAATGTTCCGTCCCGCAGGCCGGGCAACGCCGTTTCCAGCCGCCAGAGGCCGTTTCGCACAGGGCGCCGCAGTTGGCGCAGAAACCGTGTCGGCGGCGCCAGTCGAACAGGCTCTTGGCCCCGCCCGCCATGGCCGCATCCGCCGCCGGCAGGATGGCCGCCGCGCCGCGCATGTCGTAAAAGACGCCCAGGCCCCGCACCGGCCCCTCGGCCGGGTCGATGGAGCCTTCGAACTCTATGGCGAAGACCGGCTCTTCCTTCCAAAGACCCAGAAAGACCTCGCGGTCGCGCACCAGATTTCGCGCGTGGGTCATGGACAGCCAGACCAGGCGCGGTCCCTGATCGGTCTCCTCGATCAGCGGACGCCCCTCCCACAGCGCCAGGGCCTGGGCGTAGGGCTTGTCCGCCTGTTCGGCCAGCCAGTCCGGGTCGTTCCTGAGATCGCCGGCCCGGTCCAGCGGATTGCCGGCGAAGATGTTCTGATGAGCCATGCGGCCTTGTAGCTCTTGATTCCGCCGCCCGCACCCGTCATATCCCCCAACGGAGATCGCGGGCGAAGGCTTCGCCAATCTGGTCAGGGCCGGAAGGCAGCAGCCACAACGAATTCCCCTTCGGGTCGCGGTCTCCACCCTTTCCATTTCTTTTTTGCGCTAACGCTCGCGACGCGGTCGCTCGCTGCTTGAGCGGTTTTTTGCGCTAACGCTCGCCGCGCGGCGGCTTGCTGCTTGGGCGCGTTTGTGCGCTGACGCTCGCGACGCGGTTTCTTGCCGCCTGAGCGGGGTCTTGGGCGCTACGAAAGCTGGATCTAGAACCCGGCCGTGGGGGGCGCCAGTCAGCTTTTCCACCTCAGCGTCGTGGGCTGTATGGGATTAACGAAGGGCCGGTCCTCGGCGCGGCTTCTGGTCCATTCGCGCTTCAGCTGCTGATACCATTTGGCCTGTTTGTCGGCGTCGTCGATCCAGATCAGGGCCGGGTCGTAGCGCAGCCCCTCGTTCTGAAGGTTCACCATGCCGCCGTCCTGTTTCAGGAAGGCGACCACCCCCATCCGCAGGAAGGGTTTGGCGATGTCGAACACCCAGTGGTCGGACCAGAACATCTGGGTGATGCGGGTCCTGGTTTCGGTGATCGGGGTCAGGCAGGTCAGGGCCAGCACCTGTTTCTGGCCGACCTGGATATGCTCCCAGCGGAAGCCGGGCAGGCGGAAGGTGATCTCGGTCGCCGGAGCGCCGCCCAGAATCTTGTAGAGGCGGCTGTTCGACGACGGGGCGTGGCGCACCATGGCCCAGCCGAACTCGACCGGCGCGAAGGCCTTGGCCTTTTCGTGCATCGAATGTTCGGATCGCCACCACCATTGCTGATGGACATAGGGGCCGTGGGCGGGGTCCATCAGGCCGACGACGGCGTGGTCGATATGGCTGTCGAAATCCATCGCCTCGACCAGTTTCGGCTGGCCGCCCACGACGCCTGGGAAGACCGGCGGTTCGTGATCCGGCGCCATCGGATCGCGGGCGTCCGACGCCATCCAGACGAAGACGATCCCCTGGCTCTCGCGCACCGGATAGGACCGGACGCGGATGCGATCCGCCTCGAAGGCCTGATCCTCGACCAGGGAGGGAATCCTGGCGCAGACGCCGTCGGGCCGAAAGCGCCAGCCGTGATAGGGGCATTCGATGGTCTCGCCCTCGCCGGGCTTTTCGACCAGCCGACCGGCCGACAGGGGCGCGGCGCGGTGCGGACAGATGTCGCGCATCGCATAGACCTGGCCCGCGCGGGTGCGCCCGATCAGCACCGGCTCGCCCATGATCTCGTAGCGTTTCAGGCTGGCGGGCGCGACGTCCCGGCCCAGGGCGACGAAATACCAGGCGTCGGCGACGAATCCCTTGCCGAAGGCGGTCGGCGGGGCCTTGGCGGCGCGGGCGGAAGGTTGGACAGGTTCGGCGGTCATGACCGGCTGTTTACCAGCGCTGCGGGCCGAGCCATAGACCCCTGCCGGGGCAAGGCTCGGACGGTTTGTCCAGGCGGCGCCTTTCCCCGACCGGCCGGACGCGGTTAAATCGGATCGAAGAGCGCCGCACACGGCGTCGAAGGGATGTTTCGCCATGTTCAGAATGCTCGCCGCCGCCGTCGCCGCCGCCGTCCTGGCCGCCCCCGCCATGGCCCAGGCCCAGGGGCAGGCCCAAGACCGGATCCACCCCCACGCGATCTTTGAATCCGACCGCATCCAGGTCCGGGTCGATGGAGATATGGACGGGCGCGACATCATCCTGATCCCCGGCCTCAGTTCCTCCCCCGAAATCTGGCAGGGGACGGTCGACCATCTGACGGCGCAGGACGGCGCGGGCTGGCGCGTGCACCGCATCCAGGTCAACGGGTTCGCCGGGGCTCCGGCCGGCGCGAACGCCCAGACGGGACCGGCCCCGACGCCCGTCGCGGCCCCCGCAGCCGAGGAGATCGCCCGCTACATCCGCGAACAGGGCCTGTCCCGCCCCGCCGTCGTCGGCCATTCGATGGGCGGGACCATCGGCCTGATGCTGGCGGCGCGCCATCCCGATCATGTTGGGCGTCTGATGGTGGTGGACATGATCCCCTTCATGGGGGCGATGTTCTCGGGCCCCGGCGCGACCGCCGAGACCGTAGCCCCGGTCGCGGACCAGATCTGGGCCGCCCAGTCGAACAGTCCGCGCGAAGCCTATGTGGCCCAGGCCACGGCCTCCATCACCGGCATGATCAACACCGAAAGCCGCCGCGAAGAGGCGCTTGAAGACATGAGGCGAAGCGACCAGAAGGTCTCGGCCGCCGCCTTCCGCGAACTGGTCGCCACCGACCTGCGCCCCGAACTGCCGCGGATCACCGCCCCGACCGAGGTGCTGTACGTCAAGTTCAACGACGCCCGCATGACGCCCGAAATCACCGACGCCGTCTATCAGGCGTCCTACGCCGGCCTGCCGGGCGCGACCCTGAAGCGGATCGACGACAGCGCCCATTTCGTCATGTTCGACCAGCCCCAGGCCTTCTACGCCGACCTAGACGCCTTCCTGGCGAAATAGACGCCGTGACCCATCCGTCTGCGGAACGGATCGTCGGCCTTTATCGGGACAAGGCCGACGACTGGGTCCGGGATCGGGACGCGACCCTGTATTGCGGCGAGGGCGGGGTGGACGAAGCGATCTGGCTGGATCGCTTCGCCGCCGACCTGTCCGCAGGGGCGAGGATTCTGGACGCCGGCTGCGGTTCGGGCTGGCCTATTGGGGCCGCTCTGCTGGAGCGGGGGCTTCAGGTGACGGGGGTGGATGCGTCGCCGGGCCTGATCGCCCATGCTCAGGCGACTGTGCCGATGGGTGCGTGGTCGGTTGGAGATATGCGTGAGTCCTTGCCACGAGGTCCGTTCGACGGCGTTCTGGCTTGGCACAGCCTGTTTCATCTCAGCCCCGACGACCAGAGCAAGGTGCTGCCGAAACTGGCGGCGTGCGTCGCAGAAGGCGGGCGGCTGATGTTCACCTCCGGCCAGGCCCACGGTGAGACCATCGGCGACTGGCGGGGCGAGCCGCTCTATCACGCCAGTCTGGGGCCAGAGCCCTATCGCGCCCTGCTGATCGACGCCGGCTTGCGCGTGGAATACGACGGAGCGGAAACCGGCGTCTGGCTGGCCGAGCGCGCCTTTCTTTCGGCGAAATAGCCGCTCACGATCTCGTGAAGTCGGCGGGACCATTTCGGCGGGCGTACATACGCGATACACAGCCGATGAACGAGAACTCGCCCAGCGCGGCATCTGAAGGACGGACATGGCGGGACCGGTGAATGCGGGCGGACCACAGGCGCAGGGCAAGCCCCGTCGGTCGGCCCTGGGACGGTTGTTCTACTGGAGCGCTGTGCTTGCGGTCTGGGGGCTGATCTTCCTGGTGGTCTTCTTCGCCGTCTTCGCGCGCGGCCTGCCCGACACCTCCAGCCTGTATCAGGTCGATCGCCAGCCCTCGATCACCTATCTGGACCGCAATGGGGCGCTGATCGCGACGCGGGGCACGCAGATGGCGCCGCCCGCCGATCTGGACGCCCTGCCCGACTATGTGCCGGCGGCCTTCATCGCCATCGAGGACCGGCGCTTCTATCACCACCCCGGCTTCGACCCCATCGGCATGATGCGGGCCATGGCCACCAATGTCCGCGCCGGTCGGGTGGTGCAGGGCGGATCGACCCTGACGCAGCAGCTGGCCAAGAACCTGTTCCTGACGCCCGACCAGAACATGCGCCGCAAGGTGCAGGAGCTGATGCTGGCCGTCTGGTTGGAGATGAAATTCTCCAAGAAGGAAATCCTGGCCCTGTATCTGAACCGGGTCTATTTCGGCGCCGGTGCCTATGGGATCGAGGCGGCCTCGCAACGCTATTTCGACAAGTCGGCCAAGGATCTGACGGTCGGAGAGGCGGCCCTGCTGGCGGGCCTTCTGAAGGCGCCGTCGCGCTATTCGCCGGTGTCCGAAAGCGAACGCGCCGCCGCCCGCGCCACCGTCGTCCTGAACGAGATGGAGGAGGCGGGGGTCATCACCGCCGCCCAGCGCGAACAGGCCGTGACCCAGCCGGTCATCGTCTCGCGCACCCTGGCGACGCAGCACGCCCAGTATTTCATCGACTGGCTGGACAAGTCGATCCGCGGCCTGGTCGGCGAACCGTCCGAGGACATGGTGGTCGAGACCACCCTGGACCTGACGCTGCAGACGGCGGCCGAACGGTCGGTGCGCCGCATCCTGGACCGGGACGGCGGACGCGGCGTGCAGCAGGCGGCCCTGGTCGCCCTGGACGGCGACGGGCGGGTGCGCGCCATGATCGGCGGCTCGTCATACGCCGACAGCCAGTTCAACCGCGCGGTCGATGCGCGCCGTCAGGCCGGGTCGGCCTGGAAGCCCTTCGTCTATCTGGCGGCGATGGAGGCCGGCTATACGCCCCAGACCCCGGTGATCGATCAGCCGATCACCATCGGCGCCTGGTCGCCCAAGAACTATTCCGGCACGTTCAGCGGGCCGATGACCATCGCCCAGGCCGTGGCCCAGTCGACCAATACGGTGGCGGCCCAGGTCGCCGACCAGGTCGGGCGCGACAGCGTGGCCCGCGCCGCCCGACGCCTGGGCATCGAAAGCCGCATCGGCCTGGAGCCGGCCATGGCCCTGGGCGCCGTGGAGGTGTCGCCGCTGGAAATGGCGACCGCCTATGACGCCTTCGCCAACGGCGGACGCCGCGTCGAAGCCTATGGCATAAGCCGCATCCGCACCCCCCAGGGCCGCGTCATCTATCAGCGCGAAAGCGGCCAGAGCGGCCAGGCCATCAACAATCCGCCGCTCTATTACATGAACCAGATGCTGCGCGGCGTGGTGACGGGCGGATCGGGCCGGTCGGCGGCCATCCCGGGCCGCGATCTGGCGGGCAAGACCGGCACGACCTCGGACTACAAGGACGCCTGGTTCGTCGGCTACACCGGCGGCTTCGTCGCCGCCGTCTGGGTGGGCAAGGACGACAACACCGCCATGCGCGGCGTAACCGGCGGATCGTCGCCCGCCGCCATCTGGAAGGGCTTCATGGAGGCGGCCCTGCCGCGCCTGGACGCCCCGGCCATCCCCAACGGCCCGCCCATGCCCGAAGGCTGGGTCGCGCCCGATCCGGTCGGCGACCTGATGAGCGGCCTGGATCAGGGCGGCGCCCTGGTCGAACCGGTCGATCCCGATCAGGGCGAACCCTATGTCGAACAGCCCGGCGTCGCGGTTCAGCCGATGCAGCCGAAACAGACCGCGCCCCAGCAACCGCCCCGGCCCGCTGGAGCGCCGCCCGGCTATCGCGACCCGCCGAACCAACAGCCCGAGGGACGCCCGGCGCCCGAACGCAAGCCGGACGCCCTGTTCTTCTGATGCGGCGCGTCACAGCGGTTGCGGTCGGAAGCGTTTGGTTACTCGGTTGCGCGACAGGGATGTTTGGTCTGTGGCTGGCCGCCCAGATATGGTTGTCTTTCGACTATGATTTGCGGGGCAAGCTCTTCGGACCGGATCACTCTGCCGAAATCCGGACACCCAACGGCGCGCGTCTAAAGGTGACGATGGTCGTATCTTCGCCCATCGGCCGATCTGAACACCAGCGCAAATTAGAAATCCAGCGTGGCGACAGAACGTTGTGTTTGGATATGTTGGACGACTGGGGACCTGCCACTCGCACCAGCGTTTATCAGATGGGCGAAAACGGCATCGCCATTCTCGGGCCGGCAGGGGAAGAAATGTTCTTCACCTTGCAGCCTCTCAAACAAACGTCCAAACCTCTTGTGAGCGACTCTGGACGTTGGACGTACCTTGGCGCGTTTGATCTGCGAACGGTCAGCCGGCCGGACGGCGAGCGGTCGAGGGCCTTCACGTTCAGCGAAGACCCGTCCACAGAGTGTATTCCAATATTGATGGGCGGTGAACCGGCGGTCCATATCGCACGGCGTCTTATCGGCAATCCTGCTGAGGATTCGCCTTATCGCCCCACGGCGTGCAGGGCGCCGCCGTGGTCGCGCAGCCATTTGCGCCAGGGTTTATGGTCCCCGACCAGCCGTTCGACCACCGACCAATAGGCCGGGCTGTGGTCGGCGTGGACCAGGTGGGCGACCTCGTGGGCGGCCAGATAGTCGATGACCGGGGGCGGGGCCATGACGACGCGCCAGGAATAGCGGATAGTGCGGTTGTGCGGGCTGCACGAGCCCCAGCGCGAGCGGGTGTCGGCGATGGAGACCTGGACCGACCTCTGGCCCAGCGTCCGCAGATGATGGTCGGTGCGCTCGACCAGGGTCTGGCGCGCCTCGCGTTTCAACAGGTTCTCGACCCGGCGGGCATAGGCCTCGCCCTCGCCGCCCGAGCGGATGACCGTTCCCTCCTCGACCAGGCGCGCGGCCCCGGCGCCGGGGACGGCCTCCAGCCGCACGGGGCGGCCGCGCAGAGAGATGACCTGACCCGGCTCAAGCGGCCGACTCTTTGGGCGGACCGCCAGCCGTTCGCCGATCCAGACGGCCTTGGTGCGGGCGAAGGCGACGGCCTGGGTCAGGCCGCGTTCGGTGGGGGCGATCACCACCGCCTCGCCCGCGCGCGCGTCGATCCGCACCGACAGGCGCCGGGCGCGCGGATTGACGGACAGTCTCAGGATCGGGCCGGAACCTGAGTCCCCGCCCGCCGCGTCAAGCGGCAGTCGCTGACCGTTGCGATACGCCACTCAGGGCCTCGTTCTGGGCGATGAAATCGCGGACGCGGGGATAGATCTCGTCGCGGAAGCGACGGCCGTTGAACACGCCGTAGTGGCCCACGCCCGGCTGGACGTAGAGGACGCGGCGATCCTGGGGGATATTGGAGCACAGGCCGTGGGCGGCCTGGGTCTGGCCGACGCCGGAGATGTCGTCCTTCTCGCCCTCGACCGTCATCAGGCCGATGTCCGTGATCCTGGTCAGATCGACCTTGCGTCCCCGGTGCTCCAGCAGGCCCCGCGCCAGCAGATGCTGCTGGAACACGATGTCGATGGTCTGGAGATAGAATTCCTCGGTCAGGTCCAGCACCGACAGATACTCGTCGTAGAATTCCTCGTGCTTCTCCACCCCGTCGCCGTCGCCGGCGATCAGGCTGTTGAAATAGTCCCAGTGGGCGTCGCGGTGGCGCGCCTCGTTCATCGACATGAAGCTGTAGAGTTGGACGAAGCCCGGATAGACCCGCCGCCCGAACCCCGCATAGGGCAGGGGCACGGTGTGGATCATGTTGGACTTGAACCAGGTGAAGGGTTTTTCCTCGGCCAGTTGGTTGGTCACGGTCGGGGACAGGCGGGCGTCGATGGGCGAGCCCATGAAGGTCATGGACAGGGGCCGGTTCTCGTCCCCGTCCTCGGCCATCACGGCGGCGGCGGCCAGGACGGGCGGGCCGGGCTGGCAGACGCCGACCACGTGGGGGCGGCCGCCCATCTCGGCCAGCATCAGCCGGATGTGGTCGATATAATCGAAGAAGTCGAACCGCCCCTCCAACACCGGAACCTGCCGGGCGTTGGTCCAGTCGGTGACATAGACGTCGTGGTCCTGAAGGAAGGCCTCGACCGTGCCGCGCAGCAGGGTGGCGTAGTGGCCCGACAGCGGCGCCACGATCAGGACCGCAGGTCCGGCGGCGGACTTTCCAGCGCGTTTCAGGTCGCCGATGTTGCGCGCGAACCGGATCAGGCGGCACCAGGGGCTTTGCCAGATGACCTGCTCGGCGGTGCGGACGGCCTTGCCGCCGATCTCCAGCGTCTCCAGCCCCCAGGCCGGCTTGCCGTAGCGCCGCGTCACGCTTTCGAACAGTTCGGCCGAGGCGTAGGCGGTGCGGCCGATGGCGGTGTCGGCCGCCGGATTAAGCGGCGAGGTCCAGAAGCTTCGGGCCATCTGGGCGCCGATGCGGAACGGCAGGGCCGACTGGTAGGCGAGTTCGTGAAAGGCGTAGAGCATGACGATCCGTTACGGCCTGGCGCCGCTCTGACGCAGGGCAACATAGAACGCATCGTCCTGCAAAAGGATTATGGGGTGGGCCTTATCCCCGCGCCATGGCCTGTTCGATGATCCTGGTCGTCTTGTCGGGTCCCATTCCATAGGCGACGGCCGTGCGGAACCGTCCGTCCGGCCCCATCAGATAGACGGTCAGGGAGTGGTTCATCGTATAGGTCTCGCCCTCGCCGACCTTCTGGTAGAAGGCGCGATAGGCCTTGGCCGCCTGGGCCACCTGTTCGGGCGTGCCTGTCAGACCGATGGTCCCCTTGGGAAAGCCGTCCGACGACAGATAGTCCTTCAGCATCTGCGGCGTGTCGCGCTCGGGATCGACGCTGACGAAGACGATCTGGAGATCACGCGCCTTGTCGCCCAGCCGCTGCTGCACCGCAGCCAGTTCGGCCAGGGTGGTGGGGCAGTATTCCGGGCAGTAGGTGAAGCCGAAGAAGACCAGGCTCCATTTGCCGTTCAGCATCGTCTGGTCGACCGTCCGGCCGTCCTGGTTCACGAGCTGGAAATCGCCGCCGATCAGGGGTTGTCCGGTCGAGGCGATCTCGGCGCCGTTCGACGGGCCGCCGCGGCCGCTGACCACCACCACGGTGACGATGGCCAGGGCGACCGCCACGGCGATGCAGGCGCCGGCGAACAGCAGTATGGAACGACGCGGCATGACGACCCTCTCACGAAACGGCTTCGACCGGTCTATAGAAGTCGCGTGACCTCGACAGAAGCCCGCATCGCGCCGCATGGCGCCTCATCGCCCCAGGCTTTGGCGCCCTTCGCCCTGGCGTCCGATCCGCTGGAGGGGTGGCGCGACGCGCCGCGCCGGGGGCGGGGATTTTCGCTCAGGACGCTGATCGTGCTGCGCTGGCTGACCATTCTGGGCCAGAGCGCGGCGATCCTGACGGCGCACCAAGTGCTGCACTTCCCCCTGCCGCTATGGCCCTGCCTGATCGTGATCGCCGTCAGCGCGGCGGTGAACGTGGGGGCCATGGCGCGGGTCAGGAGGCTGGAAGCGAGCCTGCCCGACGGCAAGCAGACCGCGATCCACCTGGGCTTCGATATCTTCCAGCTGGGCGTGCTGCTGGCCCTGACCGGGGGGCTGGAAAACCCGTTCTGCCTGCTTCTGGTGGCGCCGGTGACGATCGCGGCGGCGGCCCTGCCGGCGCGCCAGGCCCTGATGCTGGGGGTGCTGGCCCTGGTGGCCGTGGGCGTCCTGTTCTTCTGGTCCGAGCCGCTGCCGTGGCGGCCCTACGAGGATTTCCACCTGCCCCTGCTCTATCGGCTGGGCATGGCCATGGCGCTGGTGACGGGGGTGGTGTTCACCGCCGGCTACGCCTGGCGGGTGGCGGCCGACGCGGAAAAACTGGAGTTGGCCCTGGCCACCACCCAGGACGTGCTCCAGCGCGAACAGCGGCTGGCGGCCTTGGGCGGACTGGCGGCGGCGGCGGCGCACGAACTGGGCACGCCGCTGGCGACCATCCAGGTCGTGGCCAAGGAGCTGCAGCGGGCCTCGGCGCCCGACAGCGACGCGGCCGAGGACGCCGCGCTGATCCTGCAACAGGCCGAACGATGCCGGGGCATACTGACCCAGTTGTCGCAACAGCCCGAGGGCGACGACGCGCTGTACGCCGACGTGTCGCTGAAGGCCCTGCTGGAAGAGGTGGTGGAGCCGCACCGGGGGTTCGACCTGGCCTTCGACGTCCTGGTCAAGACCCCGCCCGGCCAGCCGGCGCCGCGCGTGCGGCGGATGCCCGAGGTGGTCCACGGCCTCTCCACCCTGGTCGAGAACGCCGCGGACTTCGCCGCGACCACCGTGCGGGTCCAGGCGGTGGTCGACGCCGGCTGGATCGAGATCGACATCCTGGACGACGGGCCGGGCTTTTCCAGCGACATCCTGCCCCGGCTAGGCGAGCCCTATGTCACCAGCCGGCCCCAGGGCAAGGCGCGCCAGGCCCTGGCCGCCCAGATCGCCGCCGCCGCCCGTTCGTCCAGGCGCCGCGCCCCCGCGACGGGCGGTCTGGAGGCCCCCGTCGCCCCCAGCCAGGGCGGCATGGGACTGGGCTTCTTCATCGCCCGCACCCTGTTGGAACGCACCGGCGGATCGGTCAGCGTCGGCCAGGGCCTGCCCCAGCCCGGCGCCGCGCCCGAAGCCAAGGCCGTCCCGCGGGGCGCGCGCGTCGCGGTGCGCTGGGCCAGGCCCGCGCTGGAGGTTGCGGCTTGACCGGACGCTGGGTCGAAGCGTCGCAGGCCAAACCCCGGCCTTGACCCGCGCGTCGCCGCTCCCGACTTGAAGAGGCAGGAGAAATCACGACCATGTCCGAACTCGAAACCCGCATCGCCGCCCTGCCCGACAAGTCGCTGTTGCTGCTGGACGACGACCAGGCCCTGCGGACCCGAATGGGCCGGGCGCTGGAGGCGCGGGGTTTTCAGGTGACTACCGCCGAGTCCGTTTCCGAGGCGACGCAGCTGTTGCGCGACGCGGCCCCGGCCTTCGCCGTCCTGGACATGCGGCTGGAGGACGGCAACGGATTGAAGGTCGTCGAGGCGGTGCGCGAAAAGCGTCAGGACGCCCGCATCGTCATGCTGACCGGCTATGGCGCCATCGCCACCGCCGTCGCGGCGGTCAAGGCCGGCGCCGTCGACTATCTGTCCAAGCCCGCCGACGCCGACGACGTCGTCAAGGCGCTGCTGGCCTCAGGCGAGACGCCCGAGCCGCCGGAAAACCCGATGAGCGCCGATCGGGTCCGCTGGGAGCATATCCAGCGCGTCTATGAATTGTGCGACCACAATGTCTCGGAGACCGCGCGGCGCCTGGGCATGCACCGCCGCACCCTGCAACGCATCCTGGCCAAGCGCGCGCCGCGATAAGCGGGTTCAGTCTTCGTCATCCACCGCGTCTGGGATTTCCGGCGTGACGACGGTCGGGGCGATGGTCCTGATCTCGCCCAGCTTGGCGCCGGGGAAGGCCATGAGAACGGCCTGGACGAAGGGATTGGCCTCCACCTCCGCCCGTTCGGCGGCGCGGGCCTTCTTCTGCTGTTCGATCAGGGTCTCGCCGCCGCCCTGGCCGTTGGCGGCGATCAGCCATGTCCGGCCGGTCCATTCGCGCAGGCGCGCGGCCAGTTTGCGCGCCAGTTCGACCGGCGCCCCCTGGACGCTTTCGTAGACGATGGCGCCGGGCTTGAACGAGACCGGCTTGACGAACCGCTCCACATCCATCTGCAACCCGACCTCGCGCTTTTCGCCGATCAGGGCCACGACCTGTTCGAAGGTCTGCGGATCGGGCAGAGCGGGGGCCATGACCGGGCGCGCCGCCAGTTGCGCCGAGGTTCCGCCGCCTCCGCCTGCGCCGCCGCGCGGGCTTGCGCCGCCGCCCAGCGGTTCGCCCGACTGAAGCCGTTTCAGCGCCTCTTCCGGGCCGGGCAGGTCGGCGGCGTAGGCCAGGCGGACGATGGCCATTTCGACCGCATCGGCCGGATTGGGCGCCCGCCGCACCTCGTCCAGCGCCTTCAGCAGCATCTGCCAGGTGCGCGACAGGGTCGCGGCCGGAATGGCCGCGCCCAACGCCGCCAGCTTCTGCGCCTGGTCGTTCGGCAGCCGCGTCGCGTTCGGCCCCAGCATCTTGGCGACCGAGGCCGCGTGGCAATGCTCCAAGAGGTCGTTGGTCACCTGAACCGGATCGGCGCCGAAGCCGTACAGGGTGCGGAAACTCTCCAGCGCCTCGGGCGTGCGGCCGGCCATGACGCTTTCGAACAGGGCGATGGTCTGGGTGCGGTCGGCCAGCCCCAGCATGTCGCGCACCGTATCGGTCTTGACCGTCTCGCCCCGCTCGGCCTGGACCAGGGCCTGGTCCAGCAGCGACAGGCCGTCGCGCACCGACCCTTCCGCCGCGCGCGAGATCAGGGCAAGCGCATCGGCCTCGATCTTCATGCCCTCGCGGTCGGCGATCCGGCCCAGGTGTTCGACCAGTATCTCCGGCTCGACCCGGCGCAGGTCGAACCGTTGGCAGCGGCTCAGGATCGTCACCGGAACCTTGCGGATCTCGGTGGTGGCGAAGATGAATTTGGCGTGGGGCGGGGGCTCCTCCAGCGTCTTCAGCAGGGCGTTGAAGGCCTGCGTCGACAGCATGTGGACCTCGTCCAGCACATAGACCTTGTAGCGCGCCTCGACCGGCGCATACCGAACGCTTTCCAGAATGTCGCGGATGTCGTTGACGCCGGTGTGGGACGCCGCGTCCATCTCCATCACGTCCATGTGCTGGCCGGCCATGATGGCGGCGTCGTGCCGGCCGTGGGCGGTCAGGGCCAGCGACGGCTTGTCGATGGTCTCCGTCTCGTTGTTCAGGGCGCGGGCCAGAAGGCGGGCGGTGGTCGTCTTGCCGACCCCCCGCACCCCGGTCAGCATGAAGGCGTGGGCGATGCGGCCGGTGGCGAAGGCGTTGGTCAGGGTACGGACCATCGCCTCCTGCCCGATCAGGTCCTCGAAGGTGCGCGGACGGTATTTGCGGGCCAGGACCTGATAGGCGGCGCCGTCGTCAGGCGTCGGCTCGGGAGACGGCTTGGCAGGCGCGGAGGCGACGGCGGGCGCAAGCGTTTCGGGCGCGGCGGGCGGCGCGCCGAACATGTCGTCGGTGTTCTGATCCCGCTCGGCGACCTCGTCCTCTTCCCAGGGCGGGCCGTCCAGATTCGTATCGCTGTCCGTCATGGCGACAGTCTTACAGCGGGTCAGGTGCGGGGCGAAGCGATTCCCGTCTTCTTGGACGGCTCGATGGCGGCGTCAGAGATCAAGCGCGTGCTCGGCGGCCAGATCGGCCAGCCTGACCATCGGCCGTGGACCCCAATGGGCGATGACCTCGCTGGCGGCCAGGGAGCCCAGCTTTCCAGCCTGTTCCAGGGGCAGGCCGCGCGCCAGCCCAAGCAGGAAGCCGGCGGCGTACTGGTCGCCGGCGCCGGTTGTGTCGATCACCTTGTCGACCGGGCAGGCGGCGACGGCGACGCGATCGTCGCCCCGGATCACCACCGAGCCGGCCGCGCCGCGCGTGACGGCGGCGATCTCGACGATGGCGGCCAGTCGCGCGGCGGCCGCGTCGAAGTCCTCCGTCTCGAACAGGGCGCCCAGTTCGGCCTCGTTGGCCAGGACGATGTCGGCGGACTGTTCGATGAAGGCGAGCAGTTCGGCGCGCCAGCGGGCGACGACGAAGGTGTCGGACAGGGTGATGGCGACCTTGCGGCCCGCCTTGTGCGCGGCGGCGGCGGCGCGTTCGAAGGCGGCGCGGGCGGGCGCCGGATCGAACAGATAGCCTTCCAGATAGACGATCTCGCTGGCGCCGATCAGGGCCTCGTCGATATCGTCGGCGTAAAGCTGGTTCGCCGCGCCCAGGAAAGTCGCCATGGTGCGCGCCCCGTCGGACAGGACGTTGATCAGGCAGCGGCCGGTGCCGAAGCCCTGGTCGGCGCCGCCGGTCAGGACCGGCGTGTCGAAGTGGACGCCCGCCGCGCGGATGTCGTGGGTGAAGACCTGGCCCAGCACATCGTCCGCCACCTTGCCGATATAGGCCGCGCGGCCGCCGAAGGAGCCGACGCCCGCCACGGTGTTGCCGGCCGAACCGCCCGAGGCCTCGACCCCCGGCGCCATGGCGTCGTACAGGGCGGCGCTGCGTTCGGCGTCGACCAGTTGCATGGAATTGGGCGCCAGGTCCTGGGCCGTCAGGAAGGCGGCGTCGCAGGGGCTGAGGACGTCGACGATGGCGTTGCCGACGGCGCAGACGTCGTATCGGGCGGTGTTCTGAGTCATGGTCGCGCCTTAGCCTGCGGCGGGCCTCGCGTCATCCGAAATCATATAAGGAAGCCCTTATATGGCCGACCCCGCTCCGGTATGAGGACGCCATGACCCAGATCGCCGTCCTGATCCCCGATCCGTCCGACCGCTCCTATATCGGTCGCTGGCCCGAGGTGCTGGACCGGCTGAAGGCGGTGCTGGAGCAGACGGGCGCGACCGTCACGGCTATACCCTGGACCGATCATGTCGAGGACGCCGCCTTGCTGGGCGACTATGATCTGATCCTGCCGGTCATCGCCTGGGGCTATCACCGCGATCACCCACGCTGGCTGGCGGCGTGCGGGACCTGGAGCCGGGCGAGCCTGCCGGTCGCCAATCCGGCCGAGGTGCTGCGCTGGAACTCGGACAAGACCTATCTGGCCCGGCTGGCCGACAAGGGGGCGCCGATCCCGCCGACCCGCTGGACCGACAGCGTGACCCCGGACCAGGTCGCCGCCGCCTTCGCCGAGACGGGCGCGCCGATGCTGATCGTCAAGCCGACGGTGTCGGCCGGGGCGTTCCGCACCCTGCGCCTGTCGCCGGGCGAGCCCCTGACCGAGCCGCCCCAGGGCGCGGCGATGATCCAGCCCTATCTGAAATCCATCGAGACCGAGGGCGAGACCTCGCTGCTGTTCTTCGGCGGTCGCTTCAGCCATGCGGTCAACAAGCGGCCCGTGCCCGGCGACTTCCGCATCCAGATGCAGTTCGGCGGCCTCTATCGGGCCGTGACCCCCGACGCCGAGGCGATGGTCTTGGCCGAACGGGTGCTGGCCGCCATCGCCGAGCCGCTGCTCTACGCCCGCATCGACCTGGCGCGCGACGACGCCGGGCGCTGGGTGCTGATGGAGGCCGAACTGATCGAGCCGGACTTCTATCTGGACCACGACCCATCGGACGGCGCGGGTCTGGCCCAGGCGGTCGCAGAGCGTCAGACCGCGAAAGAGCGGGCCCGAGGCGCGCGGGCGTCTTGATCTGGGGCAAGGCCGCCCCACCTCAAGCGTGGCAGTGAAGTCGGTATTCAAGGGGCGAACGACCATGACCACCTCCTATCGCAAGATCGCCGTCTTTGCGGATGCGACGCCCGAGGGCCTGCGGCTGTTCGGCCGGGCGGCGCTGCTGGCCAGGCGTCTCGGCGCGGAGCTTATCGCCGTCTATGGCGGAGAACGCAGCCCGCTGACGCCGGACGAGACCTTCACGCGGGGAATGAAGGCGATCACGGAGGTCGTCCGACGCCACGATGCGGCCGACCGCGCACACGCGGCCGAAGAAATGGAACCTCTGCGCATGGCCGCCGAGGCGCTGGGCCAACCCGTCGAATTTCAGGTGGTCTGGTCGGGCGGCGAGGACGAGGCGCTGCGCTTTCTGGACTGCGATCTGATGGTCGCCGCCCATCCGTCGCCGCCTCATCTGCCGCCCAGCTGGACCGCCGAACGTCTGCTGAGCCTGAACGGCGGGCCGATGCTGCTGCTTCCGTCGGTCTGGCCGGGCGATGACCATGGCCGTCACGTCGTCATCGCCTGGAACGGCAGCCGCCAGGCCCGGCGGGCCGTTACCGAGGCCCTGCCCCTGCTGTCGCGGGCGTCTCGGGTCACGATCCTGGTGGTCGACGGCGACCGATACGCCCTGGAGGCGGGCCATGTCCCGGGGCAGGATCTGGCCGAGTATCTGGCCCGGTTCGACATTCAGCCGGTCCTGCATTCGGTCGCCTCGGGCGAGGCCGGCATCGCCGATACGATCACGCGCGAGGCCGTCGGCCTGGGCGCGGACATGGCCGTCATCGGCTGCTACAGCCGCTCGCGGACCCTGGAGACCATTTTCGGCGGCGTCACCCGCACCCTCTTGCGCGACACGACCATGCCGCTTTTCCTGTCGTTCTGACCCTCAGCGCCCAGGATCCGGCGCCGTTTGACCAAGGACGGCCAGCCCAGCCCGAGACGGACACAGGTCGGCGATGACGCAGGCCAGGCAATTCGGCCTTCGGGCCGTGCAGGTGTAGCGGCCATGCAGTATCAGCCAGTGGTGCGCCTTGGGCAGCCAGGGCTCGGGCACGACCTTGAACAGCTGCGCCTCGACCTTGTCGGGTGTTGCGGCGTTGGCGAGGCCCAGCCGGTGCGAGACGCGAAAGACATGGGTGTCCACGGCGATGGCGGCCTCGATCCCCAGTTCGTTCAGCACCACCGAGGCGGTCTTTCGTCCCACGCCGGGCAGGGCCTGCAGGTCGGCGCGGTTCAGCGGGACCTGGCCGCCGTGCTGCTCCAGCAGGATGCGGCTCAGGGCGATGACGTTCCGGGCCTTGCCGCGATACAGGCCGATGGAGGCGATGTATGGGATCAGCCCTTCTTCCCCCAAAGCCAGCATCTTCTCGGGCGTGTCGGCGACCTTGAACAGCCGCTCGGTCGCCTTGTTGACCGAGACGTCCGTGGCCTGGGCCGACAGCGCCACGGCGACGACCAGAGTGAAAGGATTGGAGAAGTTCAGCTCGGTCCTGGGGTCCGGCATGACGCCGGCCAGCCGTTCGAAAATGCGCTCCACCCGGTCCTCGTCGGGCGGCCAGCGCAGGATGGGTATGGCCGCCCCGGTCATCACCGACGGCCGTTTCGGCGCCGGCCTCGACAGGGGCCTTACGGGCTTCGGCGATTTCACGACGGGACCTCGCCCGGGTCGCACGGCGCAAGGCCCAGGGCGGCCAGGGCCGCGTCGGCCGCGCGTCGGCCCTCCATCCAGGCGCCGTGGGCCGTGCCGTAATAGACCGGCGCCGTCGCCTCGCCGGCCAGGAAGATGCGATCTTCGACCGGAACGCGCAGCCGGGCGCGATCCGCCGCATGGCCCGGCAGGGCGTGGGAATAGGCGCCCCGCGACCAGGGATCGACGCCCCAGCCGCTGACGGCGACCGCCTCCAGCCGCCGCCGCATCCCCGACCCCAGGGCGGAAACCAGTTCGGAGGCGGCGAAGTCGAACAGGGCGGCCGGGCCGTCGGCCTCCAGCCCCCAGGCCAGGTCCGCGCCGAAATAGGCCTCGATCATCGGCCGGCCGAAGGGGCGCAGATGGTAGCCGCCGGTCTGGGCCGTGTCGGTGCGGGTCCAAAGCTGGGTGTCGGGCTGGAAGTCTCCCGCGCCGCGCACCGTCATATGCACCTTGGACGCCAGGCCCAGCGGCACGCCGGCCGTCGCCTCCAGCAGGGCCGGAACCGGCGGACCGATGCGAATGGTCTCGTCGGCGATCAGACTGTTGGGGACCGTCAGGATCACGATCCGCGCGGTCAGGGCGCCCCGGCTGGTCTCCAGCCGCAACAGGGGCCCGGAGCGGTCGATGCGGCGCACGGCGCAGTCCGTCGCCGTGACCGGCGACACCGCCTCGCCCAGCCGTTCGATCAGCCGGCCATACCCCTCGCGCACTCGCCAGTTCACGCCCGTATCGCCATAGGCGTCGTAGTCCAGGCTGGAGACCTCCGCGAACCGGGCGCCGTTCAGGGCGCCCGATATGGCGTCCATATGGGCGTTCCAGCGACCGTCGGGATCGAAGAAGTCCGAGGCAGGACGATCCTCGCCCCGCGCCGCCGCCTCCGACACCCGCCGGTCGAACGCGGCGAACGCCTGGCCGAAGGCGTCCTGATCGGCCGGCGTCATCTGATGGTCGAAGGCCTGGGTGCGCCAGGGCGGCGGGGTCCGGTCCAGCGTCAGCCCCTCCGCCTCGACGCGGGCGGCCAGAACGTTGTCGTCGGCCGAGTGCAGCCAGCCGCAGCCCATATCCAGCCCTTCGCCTTCGGCCCGCTGAGTAAAGGCTCGGCCGCCGATCCGATTCCGCGCCTCCAGCATCAGTATCGACAGGCCCCGAGAGGCCGGATTCGCCCGCATCATCCGGCGGGCGGCGGCGATGCCCGCCGCCCCGGCGCCGACCACGACCACGTCGACCTGGGACGGCAGGGGATTGGAGGCCTTGGAGAAGTCGGTCATGCGGTGGCGAAGATACACGAAATCCCGCCCGCCCCGGCAAGCCGCAAAACATTCGCGCGGCGGCCCATTGATTTCTGGACGGCGCAGTCCATTTTAGCGCCGCTTCAATTGGTCGCACCCTTTGCGGATTTCGTCATGTCGCCTGAACTCAAGAAACGCCTGCCGCTGATCGCGGCGGGGATCGTCGGCCTGGCGCTGATCGTCGGCGGGGCGATCTGGTGGCTGAACGGCCAGCGTTGGGAGAGCACCGACAACGCCTTCGTCCAGGCCGACACCACCCTGGTCAGCCCGCAACTGTCGGGCCGCGTGACCGAGGTTCTGGTCGGCGACAATCAGCGGGTCGAGGCCGGGCAAATCCTGGTCAAGCTGGACGATTCCGACGAAAAGGCCCAGCTGGCCCAGGCCGAGGCCAATCTGGCGGCCGCCATCGCCGCCGTCGGCCATGTCGACGCCCAGGCCGAACAGGAAAAGGCCACCATCGCCGCCCGCGCCGCCGCCGTCAGCCAGGCCCACGCCCAGGCCGGCCTGGCCCGCGCCGAGGTCGACCGCTACGGCAAGCTGGCCGAGCAGGGCTGGGTCTCCCAGCAACGCATCCAGACCGAGCGGGCCAGCGCGGCCACCGCCGCCGCCAGCGTCGAACAGGCCCAGGCCGCCCTGGTCGCCGAACAGCGCACCGCCGGCGTGCTGGGCTCGACCCGCCAGCAGAGCGTCGCGGCCGTTGAACAGGCCCGCGCCGTGGTCGATCAGGCCCGCATCGCCCTGGACCGCACCGTGATCCGGGCGCCCGTGGCCGGCGTGGTCGGCGCCCGCAGCGTGCGCCCCGGCCAGTTCGTCAACGCCGGAACGCAGCTGCTGTCCATCGTGCCCCTGAGCCACACCTATATCGTCGCCAACTTCAAGGAGACGCAGCTGGACAAGGTGCGCCTGGGCCAGGCGGTCGAGATTTCCGCCGACGCCTTCCCCGGCCGCAAGATCGAAGGCCGCGTCGACAGTTTCGCCCCCGCCACCGGCTCGGAGTTCGCCCTGATCCCGGTCGAGAACGCCACCGGCAACTTCACCAAGATCACCCAGCGCGTGCCGGTGCGGATCGTGGTCAGCGGGGCGGATCGCAACCTTGCCCTGCGGCCGGGCCTGTCGGTCGACGTCAAGATCGACCTGAAGAGCCAGGGCGGTCAGAGCTTCGCCGAAGCCTCGACCGGAGCCGCGAACGGCGCGAACGGAGCCGCAGGCCAGTGAACGCCGCCAACCCCGCCGCGGTTCCCGCTGCGGGCGGGGGGCCCGTCGCCGGCCATCCCGAGATCAACTGGACCATGCTGCTGCTGGGTTTCGCCGGCATGGTGGTGGGCCAGTTCATGGCCATTCTGGACATCCAGATCGTCGCCGCCTCCCTGCCCCAGATCCAGGCCGGGGTCGGCGCCTCGGCCGACGAGATCAGCTGGATTCAGACCGCCTATCTGATCCCCGAGGTGGTGATGATCCCCCTGTCGGGCTTCCTGTCGCGGCTGTGGGGCACCCAGCGGCTGTTCCTGGCCTCGTGCGCCGGTTTCGTGCTGATGAGCATCGCCACGGGCCTGTCGTCGTCGATCGACATGATGATCCTGTTCCGGGCCATCCAGGGCTTCGTCGGCGGGGCCATGATCCCGACCGTCTTCGCCGTCGCCTTCACAGCCTTTCCGCCGGACAAGCGGGTCACGGCCAGCGTGGTCATGGGACTGATCGTCACCTTGGCGCCGACCGTCGGCCCGACCCTGGGCGGGCACCTGACCGAATGGCTGAGCTGGCGCTGGCTGTTCTTCATCAACGTCGGGCCGGGGCTGATCGTGCTGTTCCTGGTCGGACGCTACGGAAACTTCGACAAGGGCGACCCGTCCCTGGCCAAGGGGTTCGACTGGTGGGGGCTGGGTCTGATGGCGGCCTTTCTGATGTCGATGCAGTTCGTGCTGGAGGAAGGCGCCAAGAACGACTGGTTCGACGACACCCACATCCTGCTGCTGACCGTCGTCGCCGTCGTCGCCGGGCCGATCTTCGTCTGGCGTTCCCTGACCTATCGCCAGCCGATCGTGGAACTTCGGGCCTTTGGAAACCGCAACTTCCTGGTCGGTTTCATCATGACCTTCATCGTCGGTTTCGCCCTGTTCGGCGGCACCTTCCTGCTGCCGCTCTTCCTGGGCCGGGTGCTGGGCTATTCCTCGGCCGAGGTCGGCACCACCATGGTCGTCTCGGGTCTGGCCATGTTCGCCACCGGCCCCTTCGCCGGGCGGCTGGTGCGAAAGCTGGACGCGCGGGTTCTGATGTTCGGCGGCTTCATGATGTGCGCCTGGGGCATGTGGGAGGCCCGCCTGGTCACGGAGAACTGGGGCTTCTGGGAGTTCGCCTCGGTCCAGGCCTTCCGCGGCGTGGGCGTGATGCTGGCCATGATCGCCTCCCAGCAGGTGACGATGGCCACCTTGCCGCCGCACATGGTCAAGAACGCTTCGGGCCTGGTCAATCTGGCGCGCAACGTCGGGGGGGCCTTCGGCCTGGCGATCCTGAACACCAGCCTGACCTCCAACACCGCCCTGCACATGAGCGAACTGACCAGCGCCATCGGTCAGGGCGATCAGGCGATGCGCCAGATGATGGCCGGCATGGCCCAGCGGTTCTCCGGCTCCATCGATCCGGCCGCCTCGGCCATGAAGGCCATCTATGGCCTGTTGCAGAAACAGGCGACGACGATGGCCTTCGGCGACGCCTTCGCCCTGTTGGGGATATTGTGCGCCGGCGCGGCCTTCGTGACCCTGATGGCCCAGCCGGTCCGGGCCCAGGCCGGCGCCCCGCCCACGGACGCCCACTGATGGCGCGCCGCCGCGGTCAGGTGGATGAACGAAAGAGCGAGGCGATCCTGGACGCCGCCGCCGCCCTGTTCGCCGACAAGGGGCTGCAGGCCAAGATGGACGAGATCGCCAAACTGGCCGGGGTGTCCAAGCAGACGGTCTACAACCGCTTCGCCTCCAAGCTGGACATCGCCCAGGCCCTGGCGAGCAAGAGGGTGGAGGACATCGTCGCGCCCCTGCGCGCGGCGGGCGATCCGCAGACGGTGCTGGAGGCTCTGGCCCTGACCCTGCTGAACCGGGTGTGCAGCGCCGACAAGGTCGGCTCCATGCGCGGGGTGGCCCTGATCTCGACCGAGGCGCCCGAGATCGCCCACGCGATCTATGAGGCCGGACCGCGCCGCAGCCTGCGCGAAATGGCCCTGTGGCTGGCGGAACAGACGCGGCTGGGGCGGCTGGCGGTCTCCGACCCCGAACAGGCGGCAGAGATGTTCTCGGGCCTGGTGCTGGGCCACGCCCATCTGCGGGCCATGCTGGACGTGCCGCAACTGGCGCCCGACAAGCGCGCGGCGCGCGCCAGGGAGGCGGCCCGCATCTTCGTCGCGGCCCATGCGCCCGTCCCGCCGCCGTGCGAGACTTCCTGAGCCGGGCGCGCTAGACCTCCCGCCGTCCTGTAGATTGCGAGCGTCTCCATGCTGATCCACCTGTCCTCCTGGCCCGAGATCGACGCCCGCCTGAACGACGGCGGGCCGTTGTCCAGGACCGTGGTCGTGCCCATCGGCTCCAACGAACAGCACGGACCGACCGGCCTTCTGGGCACCGACTGGCTGTGCCCGGAGATCATCGCCCATGCGGCCGAGAAGACCGACGCCAACCTGATCGTGGCGCCGACCTTCAACATCGGCATGGCCCAGCATCACCTGGCCTTTCCCGGCACCATCTCTCTGCGCCCCTCGACCTTCATGGCCGCGATCACGGACTGGGTGTCGTCCTTGAGCCGACACGGGTTCGAGCGGATCTATTTCCTGAACGGTCACGGCGGCAACGTCGCGACCATCGAGGCGACGATCTCGGAGATCTACGCCGAGTGGAGCTTCGTCGAGGACAGCCCGCCCTTCATCCTGAAGCTGAGGAACTGGTGGGACCTGTCCGGCGTCAACGGCCTGTGCAACCGGCTGTTTCCGACCGGCCACGGCATGCACGCCACCCCTTCCGAGATCGCGGTGACGCAGGCCGCCTATCCAGAGCGGATCAAGACGGCCGACTACAGCCCCCGGATCGCGCCCAGCGGCCCGATCCGCGACGCCCTGGACTATCGCGCACGCTTCCCCGACGGCCGGATCGGCTCGGACCCGGCCCAGGCCAGCCCCGAGAAGGGTCAGCAAATCATCGATGCGGCGATCCCCGCCCTGCTGAGCGACGTCGCGGCCTTCGCCGCCGAAGCCCGACCGGAGATCGCGTCCTGAGCCGGCGGCCCCCCACGGTCGCGGACGCCGCCGTGGTCGGCGCCGAACTGCTGGCGGCCTCCGCCGAGGTGATCGCCGTCCGCACCGGCCGGATCGCGCACAGCCTGGCCGGCGCCAGGGGACCGGACCTGAAGGAACTGTCGCTGATGGGTTCGGAAAAGGCCGAGGCCCTGGCCGCCTCGGCCGGGGCGGCCCTCGCCAACGCCGAGGCCATCGGCCGGCGGCTGGGCCGGGCGGCGATGGACGAGGGCGCCCATGCGCTGCACGCCGCCGCCGCCATCGGCCAGTCGCGCACCCCGGCCCAGGCGGCGGAGGCCCAGTTCACCTATGCGATGGGCTGGTGCAGCCGGGCCGCACGCCAGGCCCTGACGCTGAACGACGCCTTGCTTACGGCCCAGGCCGAGACGGTGGCGCCGATCCACCAAACAGCCACGGCCAACGCCAAAAGGCTGCGCAAGACGACCTAGCGGGTTCCCGCTATCGGCCGAGCTAGACCGTCTCCACCACCTTCAGCTTGGGCTTCTTGATCTTGACGGGCTTGGCCGGGCGTTCGGCCTTTCGGGCGGCCTTTTCGGCCTTGCGGGTCTCTTTCTCGGCGGCTTTCAGGGCTTTTTTAGCGGCCTTGGCCTCGGCCCTGGCGGCGTCGGGGGCGGCGTCGGCGGCGGCGGCCAGTTCGGCCAGCTGAGACAGGAAGGCGTCGCGCTGGCTCTTGGGCAGCAGGCCCATGATCCGCTTGTCGGCCGCCTCCACCCGGGGGCGGGCGGCCTCCAGGCGGGCGGCGCCCTCCGGGGACAGGCGAACCGCCTTGGCGCGGGCGTCCACCGTCGAACGCTCGCGCTCCAACAGCCCCTTGGCGGTCATGCGGGCGACCAGGTCGGCCAGGGTCGAGCGGTCGATGCCGGTCATGCGGACCAGTTCGGTCTGGGTCAGGCCGGCCTTCAGGGACACCGCCTCCAGGACCGCGAACTGACGCTGGGTCAGGCCGTCGGCGCCGGTCTCCTCGGCGTAGATATCGAGCGCGAGCTGAAGGGCGCGGTGCATCAGATGGCTGGGCGACGTACCCAGCGGCCCCACCTTGCGCGCCGACTTGCCAGGCTTCACCATCGAACCGCTCCCCTTCAGTTTCGTCCGAACACGTATCAGCCCAGCTTTACGATTTGACGGGAAAAGCGCGTCGTTTCCGTGACAGTTCCGCTTGCCGATCTACAGGCCTGGATCGGGGGAGATCGGCCCCGGCGGCTCTTCCTTGATCATGTTCCTCATGATCAGCGGCACCTGCGACAGGCCGAAGACGGAGGCGGCGATCCACAGAACGCCCCGAAACCCGGTCCAGACGTCGTTGGGATTGGGCGTGTCGCGCCCCAAGGCGTGCCAGATCGCGGTCACGGCCTGGGGACTGCGGAACACTTCGTTCAGCACGGCGACGGTCAGGAAATACAGGCCGTAGCGCAGGGTCAGGGTGCGCCAGGCCGCGTCGTTGACCCGGATCGCCGAGCCCAGAAGGGCCTTGAACGGATACTTCTTCAGCGGGATCGACCCCAGCAGCACCACGGCCAGCAGGCCGTTCTGGACCGTCAGCTTCAGCTTCACGAACAGGTCGTCGTGGGTGAAGATGGTCAGAAGGCCGAACACCAGGGCGAACAGGCCGGTGATCAGCGGCAGGGGGGCGAAGCGCCGCTCGACCGCATAGCCGACCACCAGGGCCAGCGCCGAGGCGCCGACCAGCACCCAGGTCGCCAGGATCATGTCCCGGGTGACGAAATAGCTGACCATGAAGGCCGCCAGGGCGCCGAAGTCGACGGCCTGGCGGATCCACTGGCGGTTCTTCCGGGGGGCGGGCGCGGGGGCGGCGTCGGTCATCTCAGTCCTCCAGCCCCACCAGCGAGCGCGAGAAGGCGCGGGCGTCGAACGGTTGCAGGTCCTCCACTCCCTCGCCCACGCCGATCAGCATCAGCGGGGCGTCGGACGCCTGGGCCACCGGAACCAGGACGCCGCCGCGGGCGGTGCCGTCCAGCTTGGTCATGACGACGCCGGTGACGAAGGCGGTGCGGCCGAAAATCTGCTCCTGGGCCAGGGCGTTGCGCCCCACCGTGGCGTCCAGCACCAGAAGGGTGTCGTGCGGCGCCTCGGGGTCGATCTTCTTCAGCACCCGCACGATCTTGAGCAGTTCGTCCATCAGGGCGGACTTGTTCTGCAAACGCCCGGCCGTGTCGATCAGCACCACGTCGAAGCCCTCGGCCCTGGCCTTCTGATAGGCGTCGAAGGCCAGGCCGGCGGCGTCCGCGCCGTCGCGACGGCTTTCGAAATGGGCGCCGGCCCGTTCGGCCCAGACCTTCAGCTGCTCGCGGGCGGCGGCGCGGAAGGTGTCGCCGGCCACGACCATCACCTTGGCGCCCTTGCCCGTCAGGTCGGCGGCGATCTTGCCGAGCGTCGTGGTCTTGCCCGAGCCGTTCACCCCCACGAACAGCACGACATAGGGTTTGGGGCCGTTCAGCGGATCGAAGGTCGCCTGGCGCGGCGAAAGCTCGGCCGCAACCGCCTCGGCCAGCGCCTCCTTGACCTCGCGTTCCTGGGCATCCTTGCCGAACTTCAGGCCGCGAAACCGCTGGACGATCCGGGCCGAGGCGGCCGGCCCCAGATCGCTTTCCAGCAGATGCTCCTCCAGCTGTTCGAGCGAAGCCTCGGACAGGGGTTCCTTGACGAAGGTGGCGACGACCTGGTCGGTCATCTGCTTTGAAGAGCGGGAAAGCCCAGCGGACAGGCGCTGGAACCAGCCCTTTTTCGGCGTGTCGTTCATCAGATGGCTTTAGCCGGGGCGAAGGCGGACGTCATCCGCATTCGCAAGGACCGCAGGCGGACAGATCGACCGGGGCGCGCGGACGGAATTTCGAGCCTGGCCGGAAAAAGAGAGTCTGAATGGTGTGAATAGTGTGAAATCGCCGGCCGACGGCCCGATGCGTCGCCGCCGCGCCACGGACGCCCGTCGGAAAAAGAGACGACGCCTGTCGGGAAAACTGAGTCCGAATAGTGTGAATGGTGTGAAATCGGTTCTCCCCCCACCCCCGCTGCGTGCGGTCGTGCGCGCGACAGTATGGGGCGCCGGGGAGGGGCGGGCAGGAAGCGGACGAAAGAAATCGGCAAGGCGTTGAAATCCTTGGGACGGGACCAGCGTCATTGTGCGGGCTGAGGCTGATCTGATCTTTCGCCATCCCCCTGGTCGCGGCGCGCTGGAGGATGACGAAGGATACAGGCGCGAAGGAGGGATTCCGTCCCTTGGTCTTTCGCGCCTATATGAAGGCCGACGACCGGCGCAGGCCGGATGATGCGGACGATGCCATGGCCGAGCCACTTCCCTTTTTCTCGCCCAAGACGCACGGCTTCGTGCGCGTGGCGGCGGCGACGCCGGTGGTTCATGTGGCTGACCCCAAGGCGAATGCGCAGGAGCATCTGGCCCTGATCCGTCAGGCGGGCGAACAGGGCGTGGACCTGATGGTCTTTCCCGAACTGTCGCTGTCGGCCTACGCCATCGACGACCTGCACATGCAGGCGGCCCTGCTGGACGAGGTGGAACGCCAGATCCCGGTCCTGGCCGAGGCGACGGGCGAGCACGATCTGATCGCCGTGGTCGGGGCGCCGATCCGCAGCGGCGACGCCCTGTTCAACTGCGCCGTGGTGATGGGCGGGGGCGAGGTTCTGGGCGTGGTCCCCAAGACCTATCTGCCCAACTATCGCGAATACTATGAGAAGCGCTGGTTCGCCCCGGCGACCGCCCGCGCCGAGGACGTGATCCGGCTGAACGGCGAGACGGTCGATTTCGCGCCGGGCCTGGTGTTCGAGGCGGCGAACCGGCCGGGCTTCGTCTTCTCGGTCGAAATCTGCGAGGACTATTGGGCGCCGCTGCCCCCCTCGACCCGCGCGGCCCTGGCGGGCGCGCGGATTCTGCTGAACCTGTCGGCGTCCAACATCGTCATCGGCAAGGCCGACGAGCGGGCCATGCTGAGCGCCAGCCATTCCGCCCGGACCCTGTCGGCCTATGTCTTCACCGCCGCGGGCTGGGGCGAGAGCACCACCGACCTGGCCTGGGACGGCCAGGCCACCATCCATGAACTGGGCGCGGCCCTGGCGCAGGGACAGCGGTTCGCCCTGGACGGCCATCTGACGATCGCCGACGTGGACGTGGACCGGATCGGCCTGGACCGGCTGAGGAACGGCACCTTCGCCGAATGCGCGCGCAACGAGGGCGAGACGGCGACGGTCGTGCCCTTCCTGGCGCGCGCGGACCAGACCGAGAGCGAGCTGATCCGGCCGCTGGATCGCTTCCCCTTCGTGCCCGACCAGCCGGCGCGGCTGGACCAGGATTGCTACGAGGCCTTCAACATCCAGGTGCAGGGCCTGATGCGGCGGATGCGGGCCACGAACGGCGAACGGCTGGTGATCGGCGTGTCGGGGGGGCTGGATTCCACCCAGGCCCTTCTGGTCGCGTGCCGGGCCTTCGACCGGCTGGGCCTGCCGCGGACCAATATCCTGGGGTTCACCATGCCGGGCTTCGCCACGTCGGAGGGGACCAAGTCCAACGCCTGGGCGCTGATGAAGGCCCTGGGGACGACGGGAGCCGAGATCGACATCCGGCCCGCCGCCGAACAGATGCTGCGCGATATCGGCCATCCGTTCGCGGACGGTCAGCCCGTGCACGACATCACCTTCGAGAACGTGCAGGCGGGGCTGAGGACCGACTATCTGTTCCGCCTGGCCAACCAGAACAGGGCCTTCGTCCTGGGCACCGGCGACCTGTCGGAACTGGCGCTGGGCTGGGCCACCTATGGCGTGGGCGACCACATGAGCCACTACAACGTCAACGGCGGAGTGGCCAAGACGCTGATCCGCCACCTGATCCGCTGGGTGGCGTCGCGCGAACTGGTCGGGGCGGCGGCGACGCCCACGCTGCACGCCATATTGAACACCGAGATCTCGCCCGAACTGGTGCCCGCCAAGGACGGCGCGATCCAGTCGACCGAGGGGACGGTCGGCCCCTATGCGCTGAACGACTTCTTCCTGTTCTACATCAGCCGGTTCGGGCTGAAGCCGTCCAAGGTCGCCTATCTGGCGCACCAGGCCTGGGGCGACGCCGGCGCGGGCGAATGGCCCGAGAACACCCCCGAGGACGAGAAGGTCGAATACGACCTGGCGACCATCAAGGCCTGGTTGCGGAAGTTCCTGATCCGCTTCTTCCAGACGGCCCAGTTCAAGCGCTCGGCCCTGCCCAACGGGCCCAAGGTGGTCACGGGCGGCTCGCTGTCGCCGCGCGGCGACTGGCGCGCGCCCTCGGACGGTGCGGCGCGGGCATGGCTGGACGAACTGGACGCCAATGTGCCGGACTGACGCCGCCTGACGGGGCGCGGCCGGGTCGCGGCCTATCCCGCCGCGAATTCGCTCAGGGCGTCGATGACGGCACGGTTCTGGTCTTCGGTGCCGATGGTGATGCGCAGGGCCTGGGGCAGGCCGTAGCCGCCGACGGGGCGCACGATGACGCCCTTCAGGTTCAGATAGTCGTTGGCGGCGGTCGCCTCTTCCGGCCCCTCGAACACCACCAGGACGAAGTTGCCGGCGCTGGGCAGGACCTCGAAGCCGAAGCCGCGAAGGGCCTGGGTCAGGCGCGGCTTCCAGGTCGCGACCAGGTCGCGCGACGCCGCCTGGTGGGCCGTGTCGGACAGGGCCGCCGCCGCCGCCTCCAGGCCCGGAACGGAGACGTTGAACGGCAGGCGGATGCGGTCGACGGCCTCGGCGACCGCGACGGGCGCATAGCCGAACCCGATGCGCAGGCCCCCCAGGCCGTGGATCTTGGAGAAGGTGCGGGTCACGACGATGTTCGCGGCGTCGTGCGCCAGGGGGAAGGCGGTCTCCCAGTCGGCCTCGGTCACATATTCCGCATAGGCCTCGTCGATCACCAGGACGACATGGGCGGGCAGGGCGGCGTGCAGGCGGCGGATTTCCTCGCCGGTGTTGTAGCTGCCGGTCGGGTTGGACGGATTGGAGACATAGACGATCCGGGTCCGCTCATCGACCTGGGCCAGGAGGGCGTCGACCTCGGCCTTGAAGTTCGGCTCGGGCGCCAGCTTGACCTCGGCCTCGCAGGCCTTGGCGCTGATCCGGTAGGCCAGGAAG
This sequence comes from Brevundimonas sp. D3-1P, assembly GCF_055809335.1. NCBI lineage: Bacteria > Pseudomonadati > Pseudomonadota > Alphaproteobacteria > Caulobacterales > Caulobacteraceae > Brevundimonas > Brevundimonas sp. D3-1P. The sequence goes on along the minus strand of NZ_CM147908.1, from coordinate 1,964,481 downwards.
CCGTACTGGCCGCAGACGATGTTGTCGCCGGCCGTCAGATAGGTCTGGTTCAGCAGGGCGAAGACCTCGTCCGAGCCATTGCCGAAGATCAGCCGCTCGGGCTCCAGGCCGTGGGTCTCGGCGACCGCGGCGCGCAGTTTGGCCGCGCGGCCGTCGGGATAGACGTGGATGTTCCTGACCGCCGCCTCATAGGCCGCGCGCGCCTTTTCGCCCGCGCCCAGCATGTTCTCGTTGGAGGACAGCTTCATCGGCTCGGCCACGCCGGCGATGGACGACTTGCCGCCGACATAGGGGGCGATGTCGAGGATGCCGGGCTTCGCCACAGGGCCGTGAGGAGCGGTCGCGTCGGTCATGGAAAGCCTTGATCTCAGAAGATGGGGGCGGCGCCGATGACGCCGTTCAGACGGCCGGGCGCGCTCTTCAGCCGCCCGTCGTCGGCCTGCACATAGCCCGTCAGCACGAACAGCTTCAAGCCGCCCGCCGCCGCCAGGAGGTCCGCGGCCAGCCCGGCCTGGCCCAGGGCGTCGACGATCTTGCCCTCCGACCAGCCGCTGTCCGTGACCCAGAAGCTGCGGTCGTCGCCGGTCGGACCGGAGGCGTCCCTGGCCACGACGAAGGCCTGGGGCCGGCCGCGCCGGTCGTCGGGCAGGGCGGCGACGATCCGAAGGTCCGGCCGCGCCAGAAGCCGCCCCCACCAGGGCCGATCCGGCGTCAGGTCGATCACCGCGCGCGATCCGGCGTCCGCCGCTTTCAGCGCCTCCTCGGCCGACAAGGGGCGCACGCCCAGGCCGAACCGATCCGTGGCCAGGGCCTGGGCCACCCCGCCGCTGGCGACCAGGGCCGGGCCGGTCGCCGCCTCCAGCCGTCCCCAGACCGTCTTGATCACCCCGACCTGGGCCGGGGTTAGTCCGTCCAGCAGCGAGCGCAGGGCGATGGCGGCGGCGTCCAGGCGATCGCGCGGCCCGGCGGCGAGCCGCGCCGCCACGGCCTGGGCCACCGCACGGTCCAGCGCCAGCAGATCGTGGTCCATCTGCGGTTCGTCCAAAAGGGTCATCAGAACAGCTTCGGCGCCGGGGCCAGGGGGAAGGGCCCCAGCCAGGTCCGCCCGTCGCGGAACACCAGCGTCAGCGGAAGCTGCTCCTGCCCCGTCGCCTGAGCCGCGCCGGCCGCCGCAGCCGCCCCCGCCGCGCCGATCCGGTTCACCGCCCCCTGGCGCGTGGCCATCAGGCCCGACAGGGCCGGCAGCGGCTTCTGCGCCTGAAGCGCCACCTGGCCCGTCAGACGACCGTCGGCGTCGGCCTTCAACAGGTCGCTGGTCAGGGTCGCGCGGCTGTCGCCGGCCTGAAGATCGCCGCGCACGTCGCGAAAGGCGCCGCCTCCCTTGGTCCAGGCGGAAAAGACCCCGCCGGCGTCCCCGCCGGTCTTCAGCAGACCGGCCTGGCCGATCACGGCCTCGATCTGGGTGGTCAGATAGCCGTCCTGCGCGAAGCCTTCCACCGGCCCGTCGGCCCGGCCCTGGCCGCCGACCAGACGGAACATCACATCGACGTCGTCGGCCGGCGCGACGGAGCCCTCCAGATGCGGGCGGGCGTAGATTTCGATGCGTTCGGCGCGGGCGATGGGAAAGGGCTCGGCGCCCGTCTGGGTCGTGAAGACCGGATTGACCATCTCCAGCGCCAGATTGGGCCAGCGTTGGTCGACGCCGCTGGCGCTCATGCGGATGGCGTCGCCCTTGACCGCCACCTCGCCCTTGCCGGCGCGCGTCAGGACCAGTCCCTGCGGCGCCACGACCACCCATTTCGTCGGCTGATAGGCGTTGGCCTCGGCGGTCAGTTCCGGCGCGGCCAGGGCGTGGCCCGACGGCATGCCCACGACCAGCCGATCCAGAACGACATGGGTGCGGAAGGGCCAGCCCGTGATCGTCTTGTCGTCATAGCGCACGGTCCAGCCGCCCTGGCGCAGGGCCTGGACCTGGGTCTCCAGGCGGGCGTCGATCTGGCGCGTCAGATAGAACCACCAGCCGGTCCAGCCCGCCAGGACGATCAGCACCAGGACGAAGGGCGCATAGAGGCCCGCTCGGCCGTGTCGCGGGGGCTGGGTTCGGGTCATGCAGGCTCCGGTGTTCACCGTCCTATACCGCAGGGGAAGGACGGGTTTCTAGGCGGTCAGGTCGGCCAATACGGCGCCCGTCGCCCGCCGCGCATCCTCGGGCGCGATCTCCAGCAGCAGGCCGCGCTGGCCGGCGTTGATCAGGATGCGGTCGAACAGGATCGCCGTCTCGTCGAGGGCGGTCCTGACGGCCTTCCTCTGGCCGAACGGACTGACGCCGCCGACCTTGAAGCCGGTCAGGCGCTCGGCGTCGGCGGGTTTCATCATCTGGGCCGACTTGCCGGCGAAGACGGCCGCCAGCTTCTTCATGCCGACCTCGCGGTCGGAAGGAACCACCACGCAGGCCGGCGCGCCGTCGACCAGGGTCATCAGGGTCTTGAACACCTGCTCCGGGTCGCAGCCCAGCGCCTCGGCCGCCTGCAAGCCCGCGCGCGGCGCGTCGGGATCGTAGTCGTAGGGGTGCAGGTCGAAGGAAATCCCGGCGCGGATCAGGGCGACGGTGGCGGGGGTGGTCTTGGACATCGCTCAGCCTGGATGGGGGTTCAGGAATTTGCGGGTCAGTTCCACAGCATCGGCCAGACCCATGCGCTGCACCTCGGTACCCGGCGGCAGGCTGGCGAAGAGGCGGGTGGGGGTGGCGGCGTCCAGCATCAGAAAGACCCCCTTGTCGTCGCCGCGCCGGATCAGCCGTCCGAACGCCTGGGCGATGCGGGCGCGGGCCAGGGCGTCGTCATAGCCTTTGCCTTGCGAGAATTGGCCGCCCAGCCGTTCGCGCCGGGCCTTGTGCAGCAGGTCCGGGCGCGGCCACGGCACGCGGTCGAAAGCGAGGACGCGAAGGGACCGCCCCGGCACGTCCACCCCGTCGCGCACGGCGTCGGTGCCCAGAAGGCAGGCGTTCTCCTCGACCCGGAACATGTCGACCAGCGCCCCGACCTCCAGCGGATCGACGTGCTGGGCGTAGAGCGGCAGACCTGCCTTGGCCAGGTCCGGCCCCAACCGTTCATAGACCGCCTTCAGCCGGCGGATGGCGGTGAACAGGCCCAGCCCTCCGCCGCCCGCCGCCAGGAACAGTTCGCGCATCGCCGCCGCCGTCTGGCGCGGATCGTCCTTCGTCAGGTCGTTGACGACGACGACCCGGCTGTTGGCCGCATAGTCGAACGGGCTTTCGACCTTCAGGGTGCGCGGCGGCTCGATCAGCCGCGCCGATCCGGTTCGCAGCCGCGCCAGGTCGAACGGATCCTCCTGCAACGGGTCGGACAGGGTGGCGGACGTCACCAGCACGCCGTGCGACGGCGCGATCACCGCGGCCTCCAGCGGCACGGTCGGGTCGATCCAGTGGCGGCGCAACGCGACATCGTGGATGCGGCCGAACGCCGTCTCGGCCGACAGCCAGTCGACGAAGTCGGGGTCCGGCTGATCGCCCCCGTCCTCCAGCGCCGCCAGCATCGACCGCCAGCCCGGCAGGGTCATCCGCGCCCGCCGGTCCAGACCGCGCAAGGCCCCCTCGATCCGCGACCGTTGCGACCCGTCCAGTTCGGCCGCCTCGTCGTCGAGAATGTCTTCCAGATGGCGCGACAGGGCCAGCAAGGGCGCCTCGATGGCGGCCAGGGCCTGAGCCGCCGCGCGGGCGGTCTCGGCAACCGGATCGGTCACGGGCTTCAGGGCGCACTCCATGCCGAACTCGGGCCCGCCATATGTGCTGGTTTCGGCCGTGCGGGCGCGCAGCTGGTCCAGGGCGGCGGCCAGGAAGGCCTCGATCGGCCCGATGGGATTGACCTCGCCCGACGCCGGGGCGACCCGGCCCGACACGCCCTCGCCCGGCAGGGCGGCGGCGGCGCGGATGGCGTCCTGAAGCGCTTTCAGCGCCGCCTCGTTGTCGTTGACCATGTCGCCCAGCCGCTGCTCCAGCCCGCGTCCGCGACGGCCCCGCCCCTCCGGCCCTCTGATCCAGCGACGCAGCTCGGCCGCCTCCTGGCCCGACAGGCAGGCGGAAAAGGCGCTGTCGGCGGCGTCGAACAGATGGTGGCCCTCGTCGAAGACGATGCGCTTCAGCGCCGCCGTCTCCCCGTCCGACCGCTGGCCCCGCGCCGAGCGCGCCCCATCGAACGCCGCCTGGGTCAGGACCAAGGCGTGGTTGGCGATGACCAGATCGGCCCGGCGGCTGGCGCGGATGGTCTTTTCGACGAAACAGGTGCGGTAGTGCGGACAGGCGGCGTGCACGCACTCGCCCCGCCGATCCACCAGATTGGCCGCCCCCGCCGCATGGGCCGCCGGCAGGGCGAACAGGCCGGGCAGCCAGCCGGGAAAATCGCCCCCGGTCATGTCGCCGTCGCGCGTGTGAAGCGCCCAGCGCCCGGCCAGGGCCAGGCCGATCAGGTCGCCGTTTCCCAACTGGGCCGCCTGCACCATATCCTGCAGGTTCAGGACGCACAGATAGTTCTCGCGCCCCTTTCGGATCACCGCCTTCTTCTTGCGCTCGGCCGGATCGGGCCACAGCGAATGGCTTTCGCGGTCGATCTGGCGCTGCAGGGCGCGGGTGTAGGTCGAAATCCACGCCGCCCCCTGGTTCCGCTCGGCCCACAGGGAGGCGGGCGCCAGATAGCCCAGGGTCTTGCCCGTGCCGGTCCCCGCCTCGGCCAGCAGGACGCGCGGCCGCCCCTCCTCGTTGCGGGGCGAAAAGGCGAAGGCGGCCTCGGCGGCGTAGTCGGACTGGGTCGGGCGGGTCTCGTCCAGGCCCGAGGCCTGGAGCAGTTTTTCCAGCCGGATGCGCGCGGATTCCGAATCGACCGGCGCCGAGCCCGCCTCGCCGCGCGGCGCCTCGTCCTCCCATTCGGTCAGGCGCGACCAGACGTCCAGGCCCGACCCGCGATGCTGGCGCGCGCGCACGCCGCCGGCCTCCAGCGCCTGGGCCACTCGCTCGCCCCAGGCCCAGCCGGCGCGCTGCATCGTCAGGCCCAGGACATAGGCCGCCTCGCGCTCTGGATAGGCGGGCTCGGCCAATTCGCGCAGCAGCAGACCCGCCGCCTCGCGCAGCGCCGCCGCCTGCGCCTCCGCCGACTTCGGCTCGGCCAGGCCCAGCGACAGGGCCAGCCCGGTCGGCGACGGCGCGCAGAACCGCGCCGGCCGCACGAAGGCGTACAGTTCCAGCACATCCATCAGATCGGGCGACCGCGGCGGCGGCGTCAGCCCCAGCCGCCGCGCGGTCAGCGAGGCATGCGCCACCATCGCCGGCCCGGAGCTGAAGAACCCCTCGGCCGCACCCCGCCCGATCTTCCGGGCGCCCTGATCGTCGCACACCGCCCCGGCGCCGGGCGGCGTGGCGAGCGCCGGCGGCAAGTCCGCCCAGGGCTCGGCACCTGTGACGGTCCTAGGCGTCGAGATTTCGGCGATGACGGATTCGTCGGACACGCCGTGAATATAGCGAGCCGCCCAGCGAAACGGAACGGGAACATCTGGTTTCGAGCGCGTTATGGCTCTATACGTCGAGAGAACAAGGAGATCGCCGTGAACAAGCCGATTGATCCCACGGATTGGCTAGCCGCCATGGCCGCCAAGATCGAGGCCGAAGGGCCCCAGACGGTGGACGTCGCCGGCCACGGCCGCGTGACCTTGGTCGCCGAGGCCGAGTTCAGGCGATTGAGCGAAAGAAAGCCCAGTTTCAAGGAATGGCTTCTGACAGGTCCACGGCTTGACGACGTTGAGATCGAGCGCGATCCCCGCCCCAGCCGAGACTTCTCTTTTTGAAGTATCTTCTCGACACCAATGCGATCAGCGAAACGCTGAAATCCCGTCCAGATGAAGGTTTTCTCGACTGGCTCGACACGGTCGTCTCGCCGCCGGAAGACCTCGACGACACCCTATATGTCAGTGTTCTATCCTTGGCCGAGATGCGTCGCGGCGCCCTGAAACTAGCGCCCGGTTCGAGACGCGAGGTTATCGAAAAGCGGATCACGGAGATGGTCGAAGACTACAACGACCGCCTTCTCGCCGTAGACCTCGCAGTCGGAGAACGGTGGGCCGTTTTGGCTGAGCATTACAAACGGAACGGGATCACGGTCGGGTTGATCGACGAATTGATCGCTGCGACCGCCCATGTTCATGGTCTGACGCTGGTCACACGCAACCTGCGCCATTTCGAGCATTCGGGCTGTCGCCTGCTGTCGCCGTGGAGCGCGTGAGAACGCTTCCTCCGCTATTCGCCGACTGGTTCGCGGGGCGCGGCTGGTCGCCTCGGCGGCATCAGCTGGAGATGGTCGCGGCGGGCGAGGCGGGATCGCACGCCCTGCTGGTGGCGCCGACCGGCGGGGGCAAGACGCTGGCGGGGTTCCTGCCTAGTCTGATCGATCTGGCGGAGCGTGGGCCCAAGCCGGCGATCGGGCCGGGATCTGGGATTCACACGCTTTATCTGTCGCCGCTGAAGGCGTTGACCACCGACGTCGAGCGCAATCTGACGACGCCGATCCGCGAGATCGGGCTGAACATCCATGTCGAGACGCGCACGGGCGACACCAAGCCATCCAAGCGCCAGCGGCAGCGCGATTTTCCGCCCGACATCCTGCTGACCACGCCCGAACAGCTGGCCCTGTTCTGCGCCTGGGAAGGGGCGCGGGCCTATTTCGCAGACCTGAAATGCGTGGTGCTGGACGAGGTCCACGCGATCTGGAGCGGCAAGCGCGGCGATCTGCTGTCGCTGGGGCTGGGGCGATTGCAGCAATTCGCGCCCGGGATGCGGCGGGTGGGGCTGAGCGCGACCATCGAGGACCCCGATTTGATCCGGGCGTGGCTGGCGCCGCGCGGAGGAAAGCTTGACGCCGTCACGCTGGTCCGGGGCGATCCCGGCGCGCCGGCGGTGGTCGATGTTCTGATCTCCGAGGGTCAGGTTCCCTGGGCGGGCCACACCGGCCGGCACGCCATCCCGGAGGTCTACGCCGCCATCCAGCGATCGACCCTGGCCCTGATCTTCGTCAACACCCGCTGGCAGTCGGAGTTCGTGTTCCAGCAACTGTGGGCGATCAACGACGACAATCTGCCCATCGGCCTGCACCACGGCTCGCTGGCGGCGGAGCAGCGGCGCAAGATCGAGGCGGCGATGGCGCGCGGCGACCTGCGGGCCGTGGTCTGCACCTCGACGCTGGATCTGGGCATCGACTGGGGCGACGTGGACCTGGTGATCCAGATGGCGGCGCCGAAGGGATCGAGCCGCCTGGTCCAGCGGATCGGCCGCGCCAACCACCGGCTGGACGAACCGTCGCGCGCGCTTCTGGTGCCCGCCAGCCGGTTCGAGATGCTGGAGTGCCAGGCGGCGCGCGAAGCCGTGGCCGCCAACGCCTTCGACTGGGAGCCGGTCCACATCGGCGCTCTGGATGCGCTGGCTCAGCACGTCATGGGCGTGGCCTGTTCGGAGCCGTTCGACATGCCGGCCCTGTACGACGAGATCGTCGGCTGCGGCCCCTATCGCGACCTGACCTGGGAGCAGTTCGAGGAGGTGGTCGATTTCGTCGCCACCGGCGGATACGCGCTTAGGACCTATGACCGCTTCGCCCGGATCGTGCGCATGCCCGACGGCCGCTGGAAGGTCAGAAACCAGCACATCGCCCAGCGCCACCGGATGAACGTCGGCGCGATCGTTTCGGCGGGCACCCTGAACGTGCGGGTCGCCAGCCGCCGGGGCGCAACGTCGCGCCAGCTGATCGGCGGCCGCAAGGTGGGCGAGGCCGAGGAATGGTATTTCGAGCAGCTGACACCCGGCGACACCTTCCTGTTCGCCGGCCAGGTCTGGGCCTTTCAGGGCATCGTGGGGACCGACGCCCTGGTGACTCACGCGAACGACAAGGAGCCCAAGATCCCCTCCTGGGGCGGGTCGAAATTCCCGCTGTCCACCTCGCTGGCCGACCGGGTCCGGGCCATGGTGCAGGACCGCGATCACTGGCGCGTCCTGCCGCCGGACGTCCAGGAGTGGCTGGAGCTTCAGGAGACGCGCTCGGCCATTCCCGAGGCCGAATCCATGCTGGTCGAGACCTTTCCGCGCGGCAGCCGCCATTTCCTGGTCGCCTATCCGTTCGAGGGCAATCTGGCGCACACCACCCTGTGCATGCTGCTGACGCGGCGGCTGGATCGGATGGGCGTCGGGCCGTTGGGGTTCGTCGTCACCGACTATTCGCTGGCCATATGGTCGATTCGACCGATGGACAGGATCGACCTGGACGCCCTGTTCCAGCCCGACATGCTGGGCGACGATCTGGAGGCCTGGCTGGAGGAAAGCTTCATGATGAAGCGGTCCTTCCGCAATTGCGCCCTGATCTCGGGCTTGATCGAGCGCCGCCAGCCCGGCGCCGAGAAGACCGGCCGGCAGGTGACGTTTTCCACCGACCTGATCTACGACGTGCTGCGCCGCCACCAACCCGATCACCTGCTGCTGAAGACCGCGCGCGCCGATGCGGCGCGCGGCCTGTTGGACGTGGCGCGCCTGGGGCAGATGCTGACGCGGATCCAAGGGCGCATCCGCCACCAGCCCCTGGCCCGGCCCTCGCCCTTCTGCGTGCCTGTGCTGGTCCAGATCGGGCGCGAGCGGGTGGGCGGGGACGCCGCCGAGATGATCCTGGACGAAAGCGCCGAAATGCTGATCGCCGAGGTGATGGACGACGACGAACCGGACACGCACGCTGGCGGCCGGGCATGAACGCCGCCCTGCGCCGGACCCTGGCCCCCGCGCGCCGGACCTGCGGCGCGTTGAGCGTGCGGATCGCGGGCGAGGCCTGCGTGCTGCGCTGTTCGGGGGCGATGTGGGTCCCGGCCCACGGCGCCCTGATCGTCGCCGACCTGCACCTTGAAAAGGGCTCGGCCTTCGCCGCGCGCGGCCAGATGCTGCCCCCCTACGACAGCCGCGCGACCCTGGATCGGCTGGAGGCCGAGATCGAGGATCTGGCCCCGTCCCTGGTCGTGTTGCTGGGCGACAGTTTCCACGACGCCAAGGCCGTGCCGCGCATGGCGGCGGACGACCGGATGCGGCTGGATCGGCTGGCCGCCGGGCGCGACTGGCTGTGGCTGGAGGGCAATCACGACCGCGAGGCCCTGAACCGGGATGCGCGGAGCATCGGCCGGCTGCCCGGCCGGATCGTCGGCGACATGACCCTGGGCGCGCTGCGCCTGACGCACGAGCCGGGGGCCCTGTCGGCCGACGACGACCGCCGGGGCGAGGTGGCGGGCCATCTGCATCCGGCCGCCCGCGTCGCCGCCTATGGCCGGGGGGTGCGCCGGCCCTGTTTCGTCACCGACGGGGGCCGCATCGTCCTGCCGGCGTTCGGCGCCTTCACCGGCGGGCTGAACGTGCGCGATCCGGCCATCGCCGGCCTGTTCGCCGCCCCGCCCCTGGCCGCCGCCCTGGGCCGCGACCGCGTCCACGCCCTGGACTGGTCGGTGCTGCGCTGAAGATTTCGGGGTCGAGGCGTTCGCAAAGCGTTCAGCACGTCGCTTCACCTCGTCTTGGTTCGGGGCGTGCACGATGGAGCAGGATCGACTTCAGGAACGCCGCCAAATGTTCACGCCGCGCCAGATCGTCATGGCCGCCCGCCTGATCTTCGTCGCCGCCAGCCTGGGCATGGCGATCTTGATGCTGGGGCCGTTCCAGGGGCTGGAGCAGATGTTCGGCCTGGATGACAAGGCCGCCCATGCGGTCGCCTTCTATGGCGTGGCCAGCGGCCTGTTCCTGATCGCCCCGCGCCAGAGACGCGACGACCTGGCCCTGTTCGTCGTGGCCGCCGCCTTCGCCGCCGAACTGTTGCAGGCCCTGACGGGACGCAGCGTCTCCATCGTCGACTTCCTGGCCGGCTCGGCGGGCGTATCCGCCGCCTGGGCGCCCGGACGCATCGAACAGCTGCGTCACACCTTCCGCCGCTCGCCGGACCAGACGCTGGGCGAGATCGCCCGCGCCGACCGCCGCCTGCGTCGCCGACGCGCGGCGGCGCAGGCGGCGCAGGCGGCCAAGAGGCCGTCCCTGCGCCTCGTCCCGCGCGACTGACTAGCCCTGAGGCGCGATGCGCCAGACGGTGTTGGACAGGTCGTCGGCGACCAGCAGGATGCGCTTGTTCGGATCGAACGACACGCCCACCGGGCGCCCCCGCGCCTTGCCGTCCTTCAGGAAGCCCGTGGCGAAATCGACCGGCCGACCCGCGGGACGGCCATTGCTGAACGGCACGAACACGACCTTGTAGCCGGACGGATCCTGACGGTTCCAGCTGCCGTGCATGCCGATGAAGGCCCCGTTGGCGAACGCGCCGCCGAAACCGCCATTGCGGGCGAAGTCCAGGCCCAGGGCCGCGACGTGCGAGCCCAGCGCATAGTCCGGCTTGACCGCACGCGCCACTAGATCCGGCTTCTGCGGCGTCACGCGCGGGTCCAGGTTCTGACCCCAATAGCTGTACGGCCAGCCGTAGAAGGCGCCGTCCCGCACCTGGGTCAGATAGTCCGGGACCAGTTGCGGACCCAGTTCGTCGCGCTCGTTGACCACCGACCAAAGCAGGCTCGTGCCAGGCTCGATAGCCAGCGCGGTGGGGTTGCGGATGCCGGTTGCGATGGTGCGCCGCGCCCCGGTCGCCCGGTCGATCTCCCACACCACGGCCCGCTCCTCCTCGACCGCCATCCCGCGCTCGCCGACGTTGGAGTTCGAGCCGATGCCGACATAGAGCTTGGTCCCGTCGGCGCTGGCCGTCATGGCCTTGGTCCAGTGGTGGTTCAGGCGCGACGGCAGGTCCGTCACCCGCTCGGACGGCGCAGCGATGCCGGTCTGGCCCGGCTGGAACGGGAAGCGGACCAGGGCGTCCTGTTCGGCGACGTAAAGATAGCCGTCGACCCAGGCCAGGCCGTAGGGCGCATTCAGATTGTCGACCAGAACGGTGCGCAGTTCCGGCACGCCGTCGTTGTCGGCGTCGCGCAGCAGGGTGATGCGGTTCCCGCCTTCGATCTGGGTGTTGCCCCGCTTCTTGATGACGCCGGCGATCACGTCCTTGGGCCGCACGGCCGGCGCGCCGCCGCCCCGCCCCTCGGCGACCAGCACGTCGCCATTGGGCAGAACCAGCATCTGGCGCGGAATCTTCAGGTCGGTGGCGAAGACGGAGATGGCGAAGCCCTGCGGCGCCGTCGGCGTCTCGCCGTTCCAGCCGGCCGGCGGACTGATCTTCAGCGTCGGCGTCAGGGTCTCGTGAATCCTGGGCAGGTCCGGCGCGGCGCCGGTCTGGTTCAGCTTGGGATCGCTGGTCCTGCCGCAGGAGGCGACGGTCAGGGCCATGGCCAGGGTGGCGGCGCTGGCGGCGAGAAGGTTCTTGTTCATCGGACGATCTCCCGCGAGGCATAGGCGGTCCAGCCGGCGATCAGGACCAGCAGCGTGCAGAGAAGGGACAGGGTCAGGCCGAAGGCGCCGACCGAACTCCAGGCGTCCTGGCTGTGCTTGAAGGCGTTCACCAACCCGAGGACCCAGGCCAGAGCCAGGGTCGCCACATGGACCATCAGCCAGTTCGACCGGCCACGGCGCAGCGACAGAACCAGATCGACGATGGAGAAGACCCCCGCCACGCCGCCGAACACCAGAGCGCCCGCGATCAGCCAGGCCGAAAAGTTCGACCACTGCATCTCGGCCGTCCGAAGATAGGCGATGTCGGTGAACAGGGCGATGGTGAACAGGGCGATCGGAAACGCCAGCAACAGCCTGTGCAGCGGTCGCGCCACCGCCCCGGAAATCTCGTGGGTGTTCATTCCAGCCCTCATCCCTGTGTCCAGGACGGGCTAACCGCCTGACGGCCAAATGGTTCACCGGACGGCCGCGCCAGCCGTGCGTCATTTCGCTGCGCCGAGCCTCAGCGCTCCAGTCTCGGCGGCGATTGGCCGGGACGAGACGCGAACTCGGATCATCCGCCGGCGATCCAGTGAAGCCCCCGCCTGATCGAGTGCGCGCTCGATGACGAGAAAGGCGTTGCGTGCCTGAGAGCCGCGCGAAGAAGCGCCATGGGCGTCAAGCCCGAGGGGGACCGACATCAAGGCGTGAGCGCCGCCTTCAGCATGGCCTGCGGGATGGGCGTCAGCCGGGGGCCGTCGGTCCACACCAGGGCGGCCTCGACCGGCCGGTCGGGATAAAGGCGACGCAGGACGGCCGCATAGACCGCCGCCTGAAGCACATAGGCCGGGTCGACGCCGTCCAGCGTGTCGGGCGCGGGGCGGTTGGTCTTGTAATCGACCACCAGCACCCGTTCGGGCGTGACCACCAGCCGGTCGATCCGGCCGCTGATCGTCACCCCGGCGGGCAGGTCGGGGGCCGAACCCGTCAGGGCGACCTCGGCGCGGGAGCCGAGGCCGAAGACGGGGGCGAACCGGGCGTCGTCCAGCACGGAGAAGGCGGCGGCGATCATTTCGGCGCGTTGATCGTCGTCCAGATCGGTCTCGCGCGACAGCAGGCGGCGGGCGGCGTCGGGCCGGTCTTCGGGAGCGATCTCGGGCAGGCGCTCCAGCAGCCGGTGGATCAGGTCGCCGCGCCGGAACCGCCCCAGGGCCGCGCCGCCCGCCTGGGTCTTGGCCAGGGGCGAGGGGGCGGGGATGCGGATCGCGCCGCCTTCCATCCGCGACGGGGCGGCGAAGCGGGCGGCGGCGTCGGCCGGGGGCGCGGCGGTCGCCCAGGCCGGAAGCGCGGTCGCGGCCGGGGACGGCGTCGACCCCGCCGCGCCGGTTTGCGGGTCCGGCCCGAACCGCAGCCGGTCGCCGGGCAGGTCGCGCGCCCGGCCCTCGGCCTTCAGACGGTCGAAGGTTCCCGCGATCACGTCCCACCAGCTGCCGGCCTCGTAGCCCGCCTTGGGCGACCGGGTCTTTCGGCCCATGACGATCAGCCGGTCGCGCGCGCGGGTCAGGGCGACATAGAGCAGGCGCAGGGATTCCTCGTCGGCGCGGTCGATCCGCGCCTGGCGCACGGCGGCCGAGACGGCGCAATCGGCCCTGGCGCTGGACGGGCACATCAGCCAGGCCTCGCCGCCATGGTCCAGGGCGGCGGCCATCAGGGTCGGCCCCTGGGGTTTGGCCCGGGCGGTGGTGTCGGGCAGGACGACGATGGGCGCCTCCAGCCCCTTGGAGCCGTGGACGGTCATGACCCGCACCTCGTCGCGGGCGCCCTCCATCTCGCGCTTCACCTCGACATCGGCCTGTTCCAGCAGTCCGAGACAGGTCTCCAGATCGCGGCCGCCGCGCTCCTCGGCCGCCAGCACCTGGGCCAGGCTTTCGTCTATGGCTTCTTCCGCCTCGCGGCCCAGCCGGTCCAGGATGCGCGCCCGGCCCGACCGGCCGTCGGGGCCGACGCGGTTCAGCGCCAGCGAGAAGAAGGCGAACGGATCGCGGTCGCGCGCGGCGATCAGATCGTCCATCAGGGCGCGGGCCTGGCCCCAGGCCGGATGTTCGCCCGAGCGGCGCTGCAGTTCGCGCCACAGGCTGCGGCCCTGGCGCTCCACCTTGTCCGCCAGCGGATAGAGGGCGTCTGCCGGGCCGAAATCGGCCACGTCGCACAGCGGGCTTCGCAGGATTTCGGCCAGCGACAGATCGTCGTCGGGATAGAGGGCGAAGCGCGCCAGGGCGATCAGGTCGTCGAAGACGATGTGGCTGGACAGTTTCAGCCGGTCGGCGCCGGCCACCGGAACGCCCTCGGTCTTCAGGGCGCGGATGATCTCCTCGAAGGTGGCGTCGCGGCGGCGCACCAGCACCAGGAAGTCGCCGTAGCGGACGGGGCGCATCTCGCCGCGCCTTTTCGGATCGTGGATGGCGACGTCGTCGCGGACCTGGGCGGCGATGTCGCGCGCCAGGGCCTGAGCCAGCTGTTTGCGGGCGCTGCGGCTGTCCTCCTTGTCGACCGGGGCGTTCCAGGCCTCGCGGTCGGGGGCGGCCGGGTCTTCGAACAGGGGCCACAGATCGACCGATCCATGCTGGCCCAGGCGGGCGGGGCGGTGCACGGCCATGTCGCCCGTCTCGCCGACCAGGGCGCGGGCGCGGTCGGGCCCGTCGAAGGCGGCGTCGACGAAGGCCAGAACCTCCTCCGTCGAGCGGAAGGAGGTGTCCAGCGGAACCTCGCTGAAATCCGCCCCCGCCCCGCGCGCCAGGGCGTCATAGACGCGCGCCTCCTGGCGCAGCCGCTCGGGCCGGGCACCCTGGAAGGAATAGATCGACTGTTTTTCGTCGCCCACGGCGAAGACGGTGCGGGCGATGGCCGGTTGGCGGCGTTCGGCGCCGGCGCCGGAAAAGAAGGGTTCGGTCAGGGCGCGCACGATGTCCCACTGGTCCGGCGCCGTGTCCTGGGCCTCGTCGATAAGAACGTGCTCGATCCCGCCGTCCAGCTTGAACAGCACCCAGGCGGCGGTGGCGCGCTTCGTCAGCAGCTCGACCGTGCGCCCGACCAGGTCGGTGAAATCCAGGGCGCCGCGCGCGCGCTTGGCCGTTTCGTAGAGGGCGGCGTGGACGCGGGCCAGGGTCAGCACCTTCTGCGTCTCGTCGGCCACCCGGGCCGCGCGCATCCGGTCCAGGGCCGAGGCGTATTTCAGCGAGACGTCGGCCAGATAGGCCGCGGCGCCGGGCGGGGCCTTGGCCGTGCCGAACCTGTCGCGGGCCACGCCCTTGGAATCGACGAAGATCCGCGTCATGGCGGCCAGCGTCGTCTCGGGCGGGACGGCGGCGCGCATCTGGGCCGCCAGCTTCTGGTCGTTGGCGCTTCCGGTCGCGAAACCATCGGCCGCCGCCAGCCAGTCGGCGGGGTTCAGCCAGGCCATGAAGTCGCCCTCTATGGTCTGGGGCGTGTCGTCCGTCGTCACCCCGCACAGGGCGTGCGGCCCCGGCGTGGTCCCGGCGTCGATGCGGGCCAGATAGTCCAGAAGCGGCTCGCGTTTCGCCTCGATCACATCCAGCAGGGCGTGAAAATCGCTCCAGGCCAGTTCGACGGCGAAATGAGCGTAGGCGGCGCCGACCGGGCCGTCCGCATCGTTCAGCGCATAGCGGGCCAGGTCCTCGCGCGCGGCGTGCGACAGGGCCAGCGCCGCCTGATCCTCCAGCACCTCGAAGCCCGGCGCGACCCCGGCCTCCAGCGGGAAACGCCGCAACAGCTTTTCGCAGAAGGCGTGGATGGTCTGGATCTTCAATCCGCCCGGCGTCTCCAGGGCGCGGGCGAACAGGACGCGGGCCTCTGACAGTTCGGCGTCGCTCAGGGTTTCGGCGTCGCGCCCGTCAAGCCTGGCCAGGTCGTCGGCCAGGGCGCGGTCGTCGGCCACCGCCCATTCGCCCAGCCGCTCGAACAGCCGCGCCTGCATCTCGGCGGCGGCGGCCTTGGTGTAGGTGACGCACAGGATTTCGCCGGGCTTGACCCGTTTCAGCAGCAGGCGCGCCACCCGGCTGACCAGGGTGGTGGTCTTGCCCGATCCGGCGTTGGCGGTGACGAAGACCGACAGGGCCGGGTCGGCGGCGGTCGCCTGATGGGCGCGGGCCATATCCACCGGAGAGAGATCGGTCATTCGGGCGCCTCGTCCTCGCCGCCGACGACGTGCCATTCCCACACGCGCGCCAGATGGTCGTAGTTGCCGCCGAAATTGCCCATGAACTGGGGCGCGACCCAGGAGGCGTAGGGCGTGGCCGGGTCGTCGAAGGCGGCGACCCCCTGTTTCAGCCGCTCCAGCTCGCGCGCCGCCAGATGGGCGGCCGACAGGCTGTTGCCGCGCCCCAGTTTGGCGACATCCGTGACCACGCCCGGTTCTCGCCGGCCTGTGACCTTGACGTAGAGCAGTTCGGTCGCCTCGGTCGGCGGGGCGGGAAAGCCGCCCTCGGCCAGGATGGCGGCGGTCAGGGTCAGTTGCGGCGCGAACCCCTGGACCACCTGTTTCTGGCTGGGCGTCGATCCGGTCTTGAAGTCGATGACGGCGGCGCCGGCCGCGTCCAGCTCGATCCGGTCGGCGCGGGCGGTCAGGGTGAAGGGACCGGCCGGTCCGTCGAAGGTCAGGGCGCCCGACTGTTCGATCAGCAGGGTCGCGCCGCGTTCGCGCCGCTCGCGCTCGAACCGCTCCAACCAGCGGGCGCAGTTGCGCGCCAGGGGGCGTTCGCGGGCCAGGGCCGCGTCCTCGAACCCGGCCTCGGTCATGGCGTCCATGATGAAGCCCTCGATCTGGTCGGCGCAGTCGTCGGGCAGGGCGTCGGGCCAGGTGCGGACCACCTGTTCGATAGCGGCGTGGACGGCGTCGCCGCGCGCCATCGCCTCGGCCGAGGCGCCGGGCCGTTCCAGAACCTTCAGCCCCAGGATGCGCTGGGCGTAGACGGCGTAGGGGTCGCGCACCCAGCGTTCGACCCCGGTGACGGGCAGTTTGCGCGGACGGCGGTCCACCGGCGGGGTCGGCGCCGGGCGGCGGGCGTAGTCGGGCGTGGACCGCGCCGGGGCGTCCAGGGCGCGGGTCCAGTCGGCGACATGGGCCGGGCTGGCGACGGCGACCGGCGTATCCCGGGTGTTCGCCCCGCGCGTCAGCATGTCCAGCCGCCACAGCCAGCGCGACCGCACCGACGGCTGGCCGCCGCGTCTTTCGGTATGGACCAGGACGGCCTCTTCGGCGCAGGCGGCCTGGACGAAATCCTGGGCGCTCTGGCCGATGCGGCGCTCGGGCGGGGGCAGGCCCAGGGCCGCGCGCATCGGCCGCGACAGGAAGGGATCGACCGGCGCCCCCTGGGGCCAGACGCCTTCCTCCAGACCGGCCAGGATCATCCGGTCGGCCCGCACGAGACGCGCCTCGATGGCGCCCAGGATGCGCAAGGACGGATGGGTCGCCCCGCCGGTCCGCACCACCGTATCGGCCAGCAGCCCCTGCACCAGCTCGACCAGATCGCCCGGAGTCGCCGCGCCCAGCGCCGCCCCGCCCGCGATCAGATCGGACAGCAGGCCGGCGGCGGCCTCTCCGTCCGGCCCGGCCCAGGCATTCTGGCCGGCCAAGGCCTCGATCAGGGCCGTCAGGCTGCGGGCGGCGGCGTCCAGGGCGGCCGACGAGTCGGGTTGGGGGGCGAAGACCGCGCGCGCGGTCGCGACCAGCCGCTCCAGACGATCGGCCAAAACCTTCGCCAGGGCGTGGCGGCGCGTCCGGCTTTCGGAGGGGGCCGACCCGTCGCGGTCGTCGGACAGCGCCTTGTCCAGCCGGGCGTTCAGCCGGGCGAAGCTGGACACGGGCGGGCCGCGCAGGCCCATCCCCTCCAGCGCCGCGGCGGCGCGTTCGACGTCGATCTCGCCCAGGTCCAGTCGGACCAGCGGATGTTTCAACAGGCCCAGGATCGCCTGCGGATCGGCGGGGGCCGCCATCCAGCGAACGCACAGCTCGACCAGGACCCCCGCCGGCATCCGGTTCAGCGGCTGGCCCGCCGAGGCGTCCGGCCTGATCCCCCAGCGTTCCAGCCGCGCGGCGACGCGGCGGCCCAGGGCCTGGTCCGGCGTGACCAGGGCGCAGGTCTTTCCGGGAGTTTCCAGCGTTTCGCGCATCATCAGGGCGATGGCGGCGGCGGTCTCCTCGTCGTGGCGCAGGGTCAGGACCGACAGCCCCTCCAGCCCCTGGGCGATGGGATCGGCTCCGGCGCCGGCCGCTGCGGCGCGGGCGCGGATGGCCTGGATGGCGGCGCGCCAGTCCCCGGTCGCATCGGCCGGTCGCAGGGCCTCGTTCAGCAGACGCTGGCGGGCCAGGCCGCGCTGCTCCGCCCGGACCGCGACCGGGTCCGCGACGGGGTCCGCAACGGGGGGGCGGAACCAGGGGCGGACGGCGGCGCGGGCGACGTCGTGCCGCTCCAGCAGGCGTTTCAGCGCCCGTTGGGGATGCTGTTCGTTGTCCGCGTCGATCTGGCGCCAGACCCGCTCGTCCAGATCGAGGTCCAGCCCCGGCAGGACCACGCAGCCCAGCGGCGCGCGCGCCACGGCGCCCAGGACGTCGGCGGCGGCGGGCACGGTGCCGGTCGAACCGGCGGCGATGACCGGCTGGCGCGGCGGATGGGCGTCCCACAACTCGGCCAGGCGGCGCAGCAGGGTCGCGCGGCGCCAGGCCGGATCGACCAGGCCCAGTTCCTTCAACCGCTCGGGCCAGGCCTGGACCGCCAGACCCAGAAACCGGGCCGACCGTTCCCAGTGTTCGGCCATCTCGCCCTCGACCAGACGGGCGACCCGCTCAGGCTCGGGGACTTCCTCCAACTGGCAGGAATCGAGGAAGCCGCCCAGGGCGTCCGCCAGGTCCAGCGCCCGCAGCGGCGTCAGGTCGGGATCGAACCGCTCCACGATCATCCGCGCCATTTCGAAGCGGCGCGTCAGGGGGGCGATGGCGGGCGGCAGGTCCAGACCCAGGGCGCCCGGCGTGAACGGCGGCTCGTCCTCCTCCAGATCGCCCAGCGGCCGCACCTGAGGCAGCAGCACCGGCCGCCCTTCGGACCGTTTCGCCAGGGCCTCGGCGAAGGCCCGCGCCGCCCGGCGATTGGGCAGCAGTATGGTCGCGTCCGACAGGGTCTCGGGCGGCAGGGCGCCCAGCCAGGCCAGAACGCCCGCCGCCAGGTCCTCCAGGAACGGACGATACGCCGGTATGGCGCACCAGCGCGGTCCGGGTCCGGCGAAGGGGTCCCACTTCGTCACACGGCCCCCGCCAGTTTGGCCTCGGCTCGATCCCGCGCCTGGGGATCGCCGACGTGCATCCAGTCGCCGTCCAGAACGCAGCCGAACAGACGGCCCTCGGCGGCGGACTTGCGCCACAGGGGGCTGAGGGAGAAGGGACCGTCGGGGCCGTTGTCGGCGTATCCGGGCCGGGTGATGTGGACGCCCATATAGGCGAAGGGGGCGGAAGCGGCCGCGCCGCGGAAGGCCAGGCCGCCGCCGTCGCGCAGGAAGAAGTCGCCGTCGCCCTCGAAACCGATGGAGCCTTCGCGGCGGGCCAGAAGCAGGGCCGCGTCCATCGTCTCTGGGTTCCACAGGCGGACCAGATCGGCCAAGGCCCCCCCAGGCGTCTTGGTCCGGTCGATCCAGACGCTGTCGATATTGGCCACGAAGACGGGATCGTCGCCCAGCAGGGGATGGGCCTTCTTCAGCCCGCCGCCGGTCTCCAGCAGTTCGGCGCGCTCGTCGGAGATCAGGATGTCCGGTCCCTGTCTGCGGGCCTTGAGATGGCTTTCCAGCCGGTCGGCGAACCAGTGGACGTTGACCACCGCCGTCTCGACCCCCGCATCGGCCAGCCGGTCCAGCAAATGGTCGATCAGGGCGCGGCCGCCCACTTCGACCAGGGCCTTGGGCCGGTCGTCGGTCAGGGGGCGCATCCGGGTGCCGAGCCCTGCGGCCAGGACCATCGCCGTTCGCGGGGCGCGGGTCATGCGCGTGCCTCGGCGGGCACATGGCGGTCGAACCAGCGGGCGACGGGGGCAAGCGCCGGCTGTTCCAGATTGGCGTTCAGATGGCGCCACATCCGGGGCAGGAACGCCCGATAGCGCGGCTTGCCGTCCCGCGCGATCAGCCGGGCGAATATCCCGATGATCCGCGCCTGGTTCAGCGCCGCCAGCCCCGCGTAGTCGGCCATGAAGGCCGCCCGGTCCACGCCGGGGCGCAGGGCGAAATAGCGGTCCAGGGCCTGGGCCTCCAGGGCGGGGGAGACGTCGCGGCGGGCGTCCTGAAGCAGGGAATGCAGGTCCCAGGACGGGTGGGCGCGCACCGCGTCCTGGAAGTCGATCAGGCCGACGCGCGCGGCGCCCCCGCGTTCCGGCAGCCAGATCAGGTTCTCGGCGTGATAGTCGCGGTGCGCCATGACCGAGGCGCCCCTGGCCCCGGCGGCGACGATCGGCGCCCAGGCCCCGCGCCAGTCGGCGACGGCGGCGGCGTCGAAGGCCATGCGGTCGTCCAGCCTGGGCAGCCATTCGACGAACAGATCGGCGCCCCCCTGCAAGGCCGTCTCGTCATAGGTCAGCATCGGCCAGTCGCCGCCGGGACCCCGCAGGGTCTCGGGTGGATCGCCCGCCGCGTGCAGGACGGCCAGGGCCTCGATGGCGGCCAGGTAGAGCGGCGTCTCGTCGGCGCCGTCCGCGATCACGCGGGCGAACAGAGCGTCGCCGAAATCCTCCAGCACCGCCAGGCCGTTCGGTGCGTCCAGTGTCGGGATTTCGGGGGCGGACAGGCCCAGGCGTTTCAGATGGGCGGCGACGGCGGCGAAGGCCTCGATCCGGCCGGCCGACAGGCGGGCCACGGCGTTCCACCCGGCGGCCCGACGTTGCTCAGGCGTCCAGGCCGGGTCGCACGGCGGACTTTCGGCGGCCGGCGCCTGGTCCATCAGCATCAGGGTCGGGCCGGCCGCGGGCGTCAGCCGCTCGTAGCGCCGCGTCGAGGCGTCGCCGGGAAGAGGCGCGCGCGCGGCTCCGGCCAGGCCGGCGGCCTTCAGGAAGTCGAGACGGAGGGTTTCGCGGTCAGACATGCAGTTCCTTCAGCCTCGCCTCCCATGCGCCTACGCCGGAAACGGTCGCAAGCCTTCCTGGCGAAGCCCTATCATCGGGCTCGCGGAGCCCGACTGCTTGAGGGCGTTCCGAATGCGGATCGAGCGCGATCTCGGACAGGTGTATGATCAGCCGGTCCGGCCCCAGGAACCGCCCCGGATCGTCGCCCAGCCGCTCGGGCCATTCGATGATCGCGCAGCCCTCGTCCAGCGCCTCGTCCAGGCCGATCTCGAACGCCTCGTCGGGCCGGGTCAGGCGATAGAGGTCGAAATGGGCGACGGGCGGGTCGCCGTCGTAGAACTGGACCAGGGTGAAGGTGGGGCTGGGCACGTCCTCGTCCGGCGTGGTCAGGGCGCGGATCAGGCCGCGCGCCAGGGTCGACTTGCCCATGCCCAGCGGTCCGTAAAGCAGGACGCTGTCGCCGGCCGCCAGCAAGGGGGCGACGGCCTGGCCCAGGCGAGTCGTGGCCTCGGCGTCGGGCAGTTCGATCTTCATAGGAACACCGCGTCATGGTCGGCGGCCAGGGTGCGTTCGGTGAACCGTTTCAGCGCCTCGGTCGCCTTGGCGGCGTCCGGGTCCAGCCGTTCGGCGGGGATGGGCAGGCCCACGTCGACGACGAACCGCTGGCCCTTCTTGTTCAGCAGTTCGTGGAACAGGGTCACGTCGCGCAGTTCCTGCGAGACCTTGTCGAACAGGTGGAACAGGCGGCTGTAGGGGCCGGCGACATAGATCGGGACCACCGGCGCATCGTATTTGCGCGCCAGGGAGGCGGCGGTCGGCGCCCATTCGGGATCGGTGAGAACGCCATTCTCCACCCGCGCCAGACGGCCGGCCGGGAACATGACGACGCAGCGTTCGGCCTCGAACGCCTCTCTGGCCGCGTTCAGGGTGGCGCGGGTCTTGTCGCGCGTGCGTTTCTCGTGGACCCATTCGACGGGGATGATGGTCTCGACCAGGCGGGGCGAGACGCGGATGGCGTCGGCGTTGGCGAAGAAGATCATGTCGCCGCGACGCCGTTTGATCGCATCGAACACGGCGACCCCGTCGGCGATGCCGGTGGGATGGTTGCACACCACGATGCATCGGCCGGTCGCGGGCAGGCGGTCCAGGTTGGTCGCCGCGACCTTCAGGCTCAGCAGGCCGGACACATGGTCCAAGGTTTCCGCCCCCGACAGGGGCCGGATCGCATCGGCCATCCGCACCGCCGCCCCATAGCCCAACACGGCGTACAGCGCCGGCCGAATCCAGGGCCACAGGGGCGAGGCGGTCAGGCGCGGCGCGCGCTCGGCGATCAACACATCGACGATGTGGGGCGGGCGTCTGGCGGGAAGGGCGGGTGAATCCATGGAAGTCCGCTTGTCGCCGGTTCGCAGGGACGGGGCAAGATGGCGCAGCGGCCGGCGCCGACCCCGTCCGTCCACGGCAACTTTCGCCCGGCCGGCGGCGGTGCTACGCCTTGCCGCAGCCTGATCGCCGAGGAAGAACCCATGCGCCACCGTTCCCTTCTGTCCGCCGCCTGTGCGGCTATCGCCTTGATGGCCGCCGCGCCCGCGCTGGCGCAGGTTCCGCCCGCGCCCCAGCCGGCGGCGGCGGCGACGTCGGACGCCTTCACCTATCAGGACATGATCTCGGCCAACCGTCTCGGCGATCCGCAGGTGTCGCCGGACGGGCGCTATGTCGTCTATTCGGTGACGACGACGGACGTGGAGGCCAACCGCCGCACGGGCAGCCTGTGGATGCTGGACCTGAACACGCCGGACGCCGCGCCGCGCCGCCTGGCCATTTCGGACCAGGGCGCCAACACCGCGCGTTGGGGCGGGGACGGCAATCTGTATTTCCTGTCGGGCAAGTCGGGGACCAGCCAGGTCTGGCGCGTCGCCTCGCCCACGGCGGCGCCGGTGCAGGTGACGAACCTGCCGCTGGACGTGAACGCCTATCGGATCAGCCCGACCGGCGACAAGGTGGCGGCCTCTCTGGCGGTCTATCCGAACGCCGCCGACCTGAACGCCTCGGTCGAGATGGGCAAGGCCGCCGCCGATCGGAAATCGACCGGCCAGGTCTATGACCGGATGTTCGTGCGCCACTGGGATGCGTGGAACGACCACACCCAGAACCATCTGTTCGTCCAGTCCATCGGCCGCGACGGCAAGGCGACCGGAACCCCGGCCTGGGTGACGAAGGGCTTCGACGGCGACACGCCCTCCAAGCCGTTCGGCGACGAGAGCGATTTCGTCTTCACCCCGGCGGGCGACGCCGTGGTCTTTTCCGCGCGTCTGGCCGGCCAGACCGAGCCGTGGAGCACCAACTTCGACCTGTGGAAGACCAACGGCCTGACCGGCGACGGGACCTTCACCAACCTGACGGCCGACAACAAGGCCTGGGACGCCGGCCCGGTCTTCTCGCCCGACGGCCGCACCCTGGCCTATCGCGCGATGGCGCGGCCGGGCTTCGAGGCCGACCGCTATCAGATCGTGCTGATGGACGTGCAGACGGGCCAGAAGCGCGAGATCGCCTCGAACTGGGACCGTTCGGCCGATACGCTGCAATGGTCGCGCGACGGCCAGACCCTGTACACGACCGCCGGCGACGTGGGATCGACCAAACTGTTCGCCGTGGATACGCGCAACGGCGTGGTGACGCCGATCACGGGCGCGGGCCACGTCTCGGCCTTCCAGCAGACGCCGTCGGGCTTCGTCTTCGCCCAGGACAGCCTGCACGAGCCGGGAGACCTCTATTTCAAGACCTTCCTGGGCCGCGAACTACCGCGCCGCCTGACCCAGTCCAACCCCGCCTTCGCCGCCAAGGCGTTCGGCGAATACGAGCAGTTCAGCTTCGCCGGCTGGAACAACGAGACGGTCCACGGCTATGTCATCAAGCCGGTCGGATACGTCGAGGGGCGCAAATATCCGGTCGCCTTCCTGATCCACGGCGGACCGCAGGGGTCGTTCGGCGACGGCTGGTCCTATCGCTGGAACCCCGAGACCTATGCGGGCGCGGGCTATGCGGTGGTGATGATCGATTTCCACGGCTCGACCGGCTACGGCCAGGGCTTCACCGACGCGATCAGCCAGCACTGGGGCGACCGCCCGCTGGAAGACCTGAAGAAGGGCTGGGCAGCCGCCCAGCAGAAATACGGCTTCCTGGACGGCCAGAACGCCTGTGCGCTGGGCGCCTCCTACGGCGGCTACATGATCAACTGGATAGCGGGGAACTGGTCGGACGGGTTCAAATGCCTGGTCAACCACGACGGCGTGTTCGACACCTTCGGCATGGGCTATTCGACCGAGGAGCTTTGGTTCACCGAGTGGGAATACGGCGGCGCCCCCTGGGCCAATCCCGAGGGCTATCAGAAGTTCAACCCCGCCAACCACGTCGAGAACTGGAAGACGCCGATGCTGGTGGTCCAGGGCGACCGCGATTTCCGCATTCCGACCGCCCAAGGCCTGTCGACCTTCACCGCCCTGCAGCGGCGCGGGATCGACAGCCGCCTGATCGTCTTCCCCAACGAGAACCATTGGGTGCTGAAGCCGGCCAACAGCCTGCAATGGCACGACGAAGTGTTCGGCTGGCTGAACAAATATCTGGCGCCCGCGCGCTGATCGGCGCATCGGACAAAGACGAGGGGGCGTGGTCGGGCGACCGCGCCCCCTTTTTCATTGCGGTTCTCGGCGCGTCAGAGCGAGGCGCGCTGCACGGCCGGGCCGGCCAGGCGGTCGTACTGGTGCGCGGTCATGCAGCGCGGCGCGGCCCAGCGTCGGCCCGACTGGCGCGCGGCCAGGGCTTCCTGGGCGGTGACGAAGGCCGGGGGCGCGCCATAAGCCTGCTGATAGGTCCGTCGCGCCTCGATGTCGCTGGCGCAGACCATGACGGACCGCAGGGTCTCGGCGCGCAGCGTCCGGGGCGACACCTCGCGCGGCGTCTGAGCCGTTGCGGGAACGGCGGCGGCCGTCAGGACGGCGGCGATCAGGGCAGGCGCAGCGAAACGGGTCATCGGAACCTCCTCCAGCCCCGGATTAGATCAGGGCCCGGACGAAATATGCGCCGATCCGTTCGATTGTAAAGAATATACGACAGTTCGACGTCAGATCGGCGACAAGCGAGGCCATGTTGACGCTGCGGCGCCAAACCGCCCTTGGCGCGTTTGTTTTCCCAAGATGGAGGCGTGCGCTTGTCGAAACCCCTGAATTGGCGAGATTTCGGATCGGACTTCCACCGTCGGGCCGTGGCGCCGGCGACGGCCAGGGCGCGCGTCTGGCGCGACTGGGTGCGCGACAACGACCCGGTCTATGCGGCGGCCCGCCATCCGGGGAGGCCGGAGAAATGGGCGCTGGGCCTGGTTCTGACGCTGACGCTGGCGGTGGCGCTGTTCCTGGCCCTTTTCGACTGGAACATGCTGCGCGGACCCATCGGCCGCTGGGCCTCGGCCAAATACGACCGGGAGATCGCCCTGACCGGGGATCTGGACGTCGATCTGTTCAGCTGGACCCCTTCGGCGGTGGTGCGCGGCCTGAAGATCGGAGGCCCCGACTGGGCGCGCCAGGAAGACACCGCAAACGTGGACGAAATCCGCGCCTCGGTGCGGTTGCGCAAGCTGCTGGCCGGCCAGATCGAAATGCCGCTGTTGAGCTTCACCCGGCCCAAGGTGGTGCTGATCGCGACCAGGGACGGGCGAAAGAGCTGGCAGCTGAACCCGAACAAGCCCGACACGGGCGAGGGGATGAAGCTGCCGGTCATCCAGCAGTTGGTCATCACCGACGGCCAGCTGTCGTTCGACGAGCAGCGGCGGCGCATGACGCTGCAGGCCGCCGTCGACGCGCGCGAGGGGGCGAACGGCGATGCGGGCTTCCTGCTGGAGGGGCGCGGCGCGGTCAACGGCTCGCCGCTGAAGCTGAAGATCCAGGGCGGTCCCTTCATCAATATCCGGCGCAACCGGCCCTATCATTTCCAGGCCGATGTCAGCGGCGCAGGATCGTCCCTGAGCGCCAGGGGCGCCATCACCCGCCCGTTCGACCTGGGCCGGTTCGACGCCACATTGACGATGCAGGGGCGCGACCTGTCGGACCTCTATCTGCTGACCGGCGTGACCCTGCCCAACACGCCGCCCTATCGGCTGTCCGGGGCGCTGAACCGCAACGAGCGGGTCTGGACCTTCAGGGATTTCGACGGCCGGGTCGGGGCGTCGGACCTGTCGGGCGAGGTGCGGGTGGACGCCGCCCAGCGCCTGCGCGTGGACGCCGAACTGCGCTCGCGCCGGCTGGACATCGACGACCTGGCCGCGGTCCTGGGTGCGCGGACCCGCACCAATGCGGCGGGCACGGACACCGAGGCCCCGGTCGTGGTCGGCGGCAAGCTGCTGCCCGACGCCAAGCTGCAGACCGAACGGCTGCGGACGATGGATGGAACCCTGACCTATCGCGCGACCTCGGTGAAGGCGAACGAGTTCGACGTGCGCGCGGTCGACCTGGGGGCGGACCTGAAGGATGGGGTGTTGAAGCTGGATCCCATCAGCTTCAACTTCAATCGTGGCGAACTGAACGGCACGGCCCGCATCGATGCGACCAAGGACACGCCGTACAACGCCGTGGATCTGCGCCTGGCCGGCTATCCGCTGGAATCGATCGTGCCCGCGCGCAACGGATCGGTCCCGCTGAGCGGTCGCGCCCTGGGCCGGGCGCGGCTGGAGGGGCCGGGCGCCTCGATCCACGACTTCGCCGCCGCCTCGAAGGGCTCGCTGAGCCTGGTGGTGCCGAACGGACGGATGCGCGCCGCCTTCGCCGAGCTGCTGGGCATCAACGCCAGCGCGGGTCTGCTGAAACTGCTCAGCGGCGACCAGTCGGAAAGCCGGATCCGCTGCGCCGTCGCCGATTTCGGCGTCAACAACGGCACGGCGACCGCTCGGACCTTCGTGATCGACACCGACGTGGTCCTGGCCCAGGGCAAGGGGTCGATCGACCTGGGCGCCGAGACGCTGAACCTGCGCATCGACGGCGAATCCAAGAAGCCGCGACTGCTGCGGCTCTGGGCGCCGATCACGGTCTCCGGCCCGCTCACCGCGCCCAAGGTGGGGGTCGATGTGGGCGAGGTGGTCGGACAGGGCGGGCTGGCCGGTCTGTTGGGAGCGGTGGTGGCGCCGGTGACGGCCCTGTTCGCCTTTGTCGATCCGGGCCTGGCCGAGGACGCCGACTGCGGTCGACTGATCGCCAGCGCCAGGTGATAGGAAATGCGGCGGCGGCGACGACCGAATCGGCCCGCCGGACGTATCGAGGCCCATGAGAGATCACGCATGACCCGCCGCGGCCTGTTCGCCCCCGCCCTGGGCCTGGTCGCGGCGGCCTGTTCGCCGCTGAACCTGTTGAACGCCCTGGGGCCGCGCGATCCCGGGGTGCGCCGCGTCGCGCGCGACATCGCCTATGGCGACGAGTCCCGCCAGCGCCTGGACCTTTACGCCCCCACGGCGCCGGGACCGTATCCGACCCTGGTCTTCTTTTACGGCGGGGGTTGGGAATCCGGCTCGCGCGACCAGTATGGCTGGGCGGCCCAGGCCCTGGCGGCCAGGGGGTTCGTCGTGGCCCTGCCGGACTATCGGATCGCGCCCCAGGTCGCGTTTCCGGCCTTCATCGAGGATGCGGCCGCCGCCACGGCCAGGGCGGCCGAAGTCGTGGGCGCTCATGGCGGCGATCCGGCGCGTCTGGGCGTGCTGGGCCATTCGGCGGGGGCGCATCTGGCGATGATGATCGCGCTGGACCGGCGCTACATGGCCGCCGTCGGCCGGCCCGGCCTGATCAGGGCGGCGGCGGGCCTGGCCGGACCTTACGACTTCCTGCCCCTGGACGTGGCGGCGTCGAGGAACGCCTTCGGCCGGGCGCCGGACCTCACATTGACCCAGCCCGTGACCTTCGTGCGCGCCGACGCCCCGCCGATCTGGCTGGGCCACGGCACGGCCGATGCGGTGGTGCACGACGAGGACACGATCATCCTGGACCGACGGATGCGGGCCGTGGGCGGCCGGTCGGAGGCGAAACTCTATCCCGGCCTGGACCACGCCGACCTGATCGCGACCTTCTCGCCCCTGTTCCGCAAGAAGGCGACAGTGCTGGCCGACGTGACGGGGTTCTTCCACCGGCAGCTGGGCTGAACCGGCGAAGAGTGGTGCGGGCGGCCGGGGTCGAACCGGCACTCCTTTCGGAACTGGATTTTGAGCGGCCCAAAGGACGATATTCTAAACACCGCCGATTGCAAGTAAAAGCGCGAAAACCTACTACGATCAATGATTTAGCTTGACCATCGTAGGCTTCAAACTTCTCCATACTTGCCGGCAATAGCCGGGAATCGTGCTCCTAGACACCCTCGCGCGACTCCTACGACTAACGTGTTTGGAGACCTCTGATGGCCAAAATCAAACTCACCAAGACGGCTGTGGACGCCGCGCGCCCGAAGGAGCGCGAATACGAACTCCGCGATACGATCGTACCGGGCTTCATGCTGAAAGTCACACCGTTCGGCGGCAAGATCTTCATGCTCGCCTACGTGACCAATTCCGGCGTCCGCCGGAAGCCCGCGCTAGGTCGATTCGGAGAACTCACCGTCGATCAGGCCCGCAACCTGGCACAGGACTGGCTCGCGGAGGTTCGTTATGGACGCGACCCGTGCGCGGAGAAGACAGCCGCGCGCGCAGCACCGACCATGAAGGAGCTGTGCACCAAGTTCATCGAGGAGCACTCGAAGCTTCACAACAAGCCCTCCACCGTCGCGACGAACGAACTGAACATCAAGAACCACATCCTTCCGCGCCTGGGCCGCTACAAGGCTCATGAAGTCACCCGCGCCCACATCTCGGAATTGATGACCGGCATGGCCGACCGGCCGGTGAACGCCAATCGAACGCTCGCTGCCCTTCGGAAGATGTTCAACCTCGCCGAACTGTGGGGATATCGGCCAGACGGCTCCAATCCGTGCAGGCACGTCCAGAAATTCGCGGAGAACGGATCGACCCGGTTCATCACCGACGAGGAGATGCGCAAGCTCTTCGCCTATCTCGACCGCTCGGACCGGGAGGGCCTGGAGCATCCCTTCATCACCCTCGCCATCCGGCTCCAGTTCGAGCTGGCGGCGCGCAAGTCCGAGGTGCTTACGCTCGAATGGGCCTGGATCGACCTCGAACGCCGGCGCGTGACCTGGCCTGACAGCAAGACGGGAGGAATGACGAAGCCTCTCAGCGACGAGGCTCACCGGCTGCTCAGCAAGGCTCCGCGCTTCGAGACGTCGCCCTATGTGTGCCCGTCGATCTTCGATCCCTCGAAGCCGATGACGGACAATACCTATCAACACGGATGGCGGCGCATCCTTGCCCGAGCGGGCGTCCCCCATGTCGGTACGCACGGCATCCGCCATCGCGCCGCAACCGATATCGCGAACTCGGGCGTGCCATTGAAGGTCGGTATGGCGCTCACGGCGCATAAGACCGTCACCATGTTCATGCGCTACGTTCACAACGAGGAAGACCCGGTGCGCATGGCTGCGGATGCGGTCGCCGCGCGCAGGCGCATCGTCGTCGGCGCCGAAGCCCCGGTCGCTGAGGAACCGTCGACAGAGGTCGAGATCGAGGTCGGCGCCGCGCTGGAAACAGCGGACGTTGCCGAGCCCGCGTCGCCGCCTCCCGGCCTGGAAGACGGCAAGTATTCGTCGCGCACCAAGGTCGGAAACTATCGGCCATTCCGCCATCGCAACGGGGCCAATCGCGCCACCCCGCCCGGCGCCCGACATGATGAAAACAGGGAGGCAACGCGATGAGCGCGCCCCGTTTCACATCGATCCCTGCCGAAGCACGAACGGAGGTGCGTCATGTCGCGACCTAACAACCGAGCAAAATGGCCGTCCGCAGACCTCCTCGCGCGCGCGGTCTACGTGGAAGATGCTGGCCCCGTCCGCTTTGTCGATACAGACGCAGCGGCAAGATATCTGGCGCTCGATGCCCATACGCTCGAATGCTACCGATCTCTCGATACGGGGCCGGCATTCTACAAGTTCGGACGCTACGTCCGGTACGCGGTCGGCGACCTTGATGCCTGGGCGGAAAGCTGCCGACGTTCGACGACCGCTTCTCCGGAAGCACCGCGCATTCTCCCTCTTAATCGAACATAGGTTTGAGGCTATGTCTCTTGGAGGGGCACGCTCACTCTTCCTTCGAGGATGAGATTCGAGCCTTTGACCGAGAGTTCTGAATCGCGTTGGGGTTCGCACGCGGCGAAGGAAGCTTCTGAGTTTTGTAGATCGGGTTCAGCGTTAAGTAGTCTTGGGGGGAACGGAAAATGTCGACTTACGTCGTTTTCGATGGCGATAACGACCAATGGGCTTACCGGTATGTCCGGGGGTGGCATGCCAACCCCAGAATACCGTTCCAGTTCGTGGACTCTCATGATCTCGACAACATGACGTCGCGTGCTCAGAATGAGGATTACGTAAAATCGAAATTGCGGGAGCGAATGCGACAATCGACAGCAGTTATGGTGTTGATTGGAAACTCGACCAAGAATCTTTTCCGCTTTGTAAGGTGGGAGCTAGAACTCGCGTTGAGCTTGGATCTGCCGATTATTGCCGTCAACCTCAATGAAAGCCGCGTACAGGACAGTTTGTGCCCGCCGATCATTAGGGATCATTGTGTTGTACACGTACCATTCAAACTGAAGGCCATAGAACATGCTATAAGACATTGGCCAACTGAATTCCAACATTTGAGCCGCACCGAAAGGGCCGGGGGAGCACGGCACTACGGCACGGATCAGTATCGTAGCTGGGGCCTGTAATTTAACGCGGAGGGGACGTCGATTTTCAATCTTTTGATGTTTAATGCTGATTGGCCATCGGGAAGAGTCACTGTGCCGATCGGCCGGATGTTCGAATATACGGAAGCGCATATCGCCGAACTATTCAGATTGAACAATACGCCACTTCTGGACAAACTTACGGCTCTGCCTTGTCTCTTCTGCGAAGAGGGGACCGGCGATGAGTCCGCGTATGTCGGGCAGATAAACCGGGCGCGCATCGTAGGGGGCGAAGTCTCACTCGAGGTAAGCTTTGACCCCGACGTTCCTCCCCTAACAAACTCGCTGCTTTATGATAGCCGGGCTGAACTGGACATGCCCCGAGATTTCGAATTCTCTCGCAACCATTGGGCCGTGAAAGAGGTCGACTTGTACCGCTTTTTACTTCGCCAGGTACGCCCCCGGCGACAGCGGCCAACGGTCTTCCCATTGGCCGAGCATGAGAATTTAGACCCCCATCTTGCATCCGCCATGATGCCCTTCGATGCGGCGTTTAATCCTGTTTTTGATGCTATCCGAAACGCTGCTCAAGGTGTCGGACTTCGTTGCCGACGGGCGGACGACATCTGGGAGAATGCGTCAATTATTCAGGATGTCGTTTCCCTGATTGATCGTTCGCGCATCGTGATCTGTGACTGCTCAGGTCGAAATCCGAATGTATTTTACGAAGCCGGGATTGCACACACCTTAGGTCGAGAGGTCATCCTCATTGCACAAAGCGATCACGATATCCCGTTCGACCTGCGCCATCTCCGATATGTGCGCTACCTCAACAACGACCAAGGTCGGGCCGAGTTGTCCGCGACGCTACTAGCCCGCATGCAGACAATCATCGGCCATTAGCTGGACGTATGCATCATGCAAATCGCAGGTGGACTATATCGCGAATTGTGCGAAACGCCGAAGTGGAACGCACAGTTTGGCTCGGGCGGGCGCGCGGCGGCAGCCGTCAGTGCTCTTTCGCCAGGGAGCACTCTTCACACCTATGCACGGGACGAGAGCAGCCCGGGAGCGGACGAACTGTCGGACCTCGGTGTGCGGCTATCCCGCACCCATTCCGATATTGCGATCGCATTTGCGTACTTCCACCCACTGTCTCAACCACACATCGAGCCGCGACCTGGGTCATTTCCTCAGCAGCCTCCGATACATGTTTCGGGAGATGTGGTCCTGAGATTCGGGTTCCTGGAAGGATCTGCCATCGTGCACGCTGTCCGCGCGATTTACGATCCTCAGACAGCTGTCCGTCCTGAGCCATTTGGAGCCAATGGCTCGACAGCGAAACGGCTTGCTTTGGTTATGAATGAGCTAGAGCTCTGCCGCTATGCGGGTTGCACCGACTTGGCGACTGCCGCCGCGAAAGCCATGTCGCATGGCGATCGGGTGACTGTGATAGTCGTAAAAAGAGGGGTGCGGGGGGTCACCGTCTTTGAGCGTCATGCCGAACCTAATACCATTCCCGCATATTATTCATCTCGGGTCTTCAAGATCGGAACAGGGGATGTCTTCAGTGCCGTGTTTGCATATCATTGGGGCGAAGCCGGAACTTCCGCGGCCGAAGCCGCGGACCTCGCCTCCCGATCGGTGTCCGCCTACTGTGAGACAATGACCCTTCCGGTGCAAACCGACTTGCTCAGTAGCCGCGAGCCCATAACAGGGCAGGCACCAAACCGGATTGTTCTGCATGGCTCAACATCTACAATCGGAAGGCGGTATACGCTTGAGGAGGCGCGCTTCCGCCTGAAAGAGCTTGGTGTTGAAGTGCTCTCACCTCAACTCGATGAGGTCCCAGATTCATTCCTCGAAAATGCACCTTCACTTCTAGTGGCGGACGGATTGAGCACAACGGAAATTCGACGACTCTGCGCAACGCGATCTCACCAAAATATTGTAATACTGGACGAGGAGCAGCGGTCCGATATCGCTGCACTCTCCGATCTCGGCGTTACGATTGTTCCCGACTTCGCCTCGTCTTTGTACCGAGCTGCCTGGCCTCGTGCATCTTGCCGTAGCCTAGACAGTTGCGGCGACGCATAATTTGTGAGACTTCTGATTCACTACTCTGGGGGGAGTAATTACGTATGTCAGACGTCTACATAGTCTATTCACGAGAAGATGTCGGACAGGCGGAGAGATTAGTAAAAACACTTTCAACCCGATGGGATGTTTGGTGGGACGATAAAATCGTCGGCGACTTCTCGACCGTGATCGAACGTGAAATCCAGAATACAAAATGCGTCGTTCCGCTCTGGTCGCCGACAGCTAAGGACAAGAGTAATGTAAAGGACGAACTCCGCTTAGCTGAGCAATATAATATTCCGATTATTCCCGCTAAGATCATTCCGACAAATGCGCCGTACGGCTTTAACGGCTATAGTGCGGTTGATCTTCTGGGCTGGACCGGAGAAGACGATCATCCTGGTATCCAGCACCTGATGCGCAAGATTTCGACTGTCGTCCCGCCGAGGATGGCGCCAACCCGCCCATCAGCCATCGCTGCGGGTAGAGTCCCCCTTCCGAGCTTGTTCCTCTCCGTGTCATCACACGAGACACAACTCGTTCCTCTCGAAGCTCTTAAGGCTCTTCGTCTCTTCGGTACATCGACGGTCCTTGTCTCCGCCTACGACCTGTTTCCACCCCGCCGCCCTCGAGGTATCCAGCAGGAGCTGAAGCGTATCCGCGCGCAAGGCGGATTTGTCCTCGTCGATTCAGGCAATTATGAAGCGACGCGACGCGACGACGACAGCTGGAAGCCCCAAGATTTCGAATTGGCGCTGGAAGGGATTTCACACGATTGGGTGTATTGCTTCGACGAGATGGATCCGTCGAGGGACAGAAAGCGTGCGGTTGGGCAAGTCATTGCAGCGGTCGAACGAGACAGGAAGTTCACCAAAGCCCCCGTCCTTCCAATCATTCATGCTCCCGCCACTAGGTCGAAAGGGTACGATCTTACTATTCTCCCCGAGGTCGTGCGGGATGTCGCCGACCAGCTCCAGCCACCGATGATCGCGCTGGCGGAGCGCGAGTTGGGCCGAGGGCTGATCCAGCGCGCACAGACCATGAGGCGCGTCCGGAACGAGCTTGATCGCTTATCCTTTTATCAGCCGATCCATCTCTTGGGTACGGGAAATCCATGGAGTATAGCGATCCTAACGGCAGCTGGAGCAGACAGCTTCGATGGGTTAGAGTGGTGCCGGGTTGCCGTTGACCGACAGCAGCACAGATTAAATCACTACCAACATTTCGATTTTTTCGCATACCAGGCGCAGATGGCGGCTTCGGCCATCACTGTTTCTGCGCTCTCCGACGATAATATAGACTACGCAGGTAAAGTTGCCTTCCATAATTTGGACTACTATCGGGAGCTAACCCACGACTTGCAGGCTGCCGCTTCAACAAATCGCTTAGAAGCATTTGCCGTCGGCCTGTTGGGCCAATCCAATTCAAAACAACTTAGGGATCAAATGCCGGATTTGTTCAGATGAGAAACGATGCTGCCAGGCTGGAGCACGCCGTTGCCGCAATATGCCCGGAGATTGAAGAGCGGGCTAAGCGCTCTCAGAGTGCGCTTGACGAGCGAAATCTCTGGTGGGAACTCTCATGCTGCCTGCTCAGCAGTCAAGTACCGTATGGGCTTGCCGTAGCCACCGCCGATGCTTTGGATAAACGGCAGCTTCTCCTCAACACATCGGCACCCCGGGCCGAACTCGCCGATGAAATCCTCGGGGTTCTCCGTCAACCTGTACTGGTGAACGGCAGCCTTCGAAATTATCGCTTTCCTCGATCAAAGTCGATGCAATTGGCCTCTGCGCGCGAATCGGTCTCGCAGGAAAGCGGGGACCTGTGCTCACTCGTGCATGCCTTCGGAGATGCGGCAACCGCTCGCTCGTGGCTTGTGTCGAACGTAGCTGGAATCGGGCCAAAGCAGGCGAGTATGTTCCTGCGTAACGCAGGTATCAGCTACGATCTCGCAGTCCTGGATCGCCACGTATTGAACTACATGACGATTATTGGACTCTACACAGGGGCCGGCCGAGCCATCTCGAAGCTTTCACACTATCACATGCAAGAAGATAAACTGATTTCACATGCAAATAGGCTCGGATTTGCAGTCGGCCTTATGGATTGGGCGATCTGGATAGTGATGCGGGTTGCGGGTTCTCAAGATACGGAGCGCGCGTTAGCATGAGCATTGTCACTCTCGTTTCCGGTGGGCTTGATTCCACGCTGGTCGCCTACCTCGCAAAAGAGGAAGGGATTCAGCAATATCCGATTTTCATCGACTATGGGCAGCGATCCCGCGATCGAGAGCACGCGGCTTGCCGGTCAGCGATGGCCAAGTTGCAGCTACCAGATTTGGAGGTGGCCGACCTGTCGGGCTATGGCCGCCTCATTAAGTCCGGGTTGACGGACCCGAACCAGCGAGTGCTGGAGGATGCGTTTACTCCTGGTCGAAATCTCCTCTTTCTGCTTGTAGCAGCAGCCTACGCATTTCAGCGCGACGCCGATGCGATATCGATTGGACTCCTCCATGAGGAAACCAGCCTGTTTCCTGACCAGACATCGGCGTTCTTGCAGGAGGCGGAGGCAATGATCGCAAGGAGCATGGGGCGTGAAATAAAGGTCCTTGCACCGCTCTCGTCGTTCCACAAGCAGGAAGTCATCGAACTCGCGACGCTTAAAGGCATCGAGGGCACTTATTCCTGTCATCTCGGGGGTGAAACACCTTGTGGAGCGTGCATAGCATGTAATGAATTCAAGGCTGAGGGGGTCTGATATGGGCGGCGGGAGTAGCGGGAGCTGGAGCAGGTTAGGCGACATTCGGTCCCTGGAGGAGAAAGCCAAGGCGGCGCTTCAGGGCGGCAAACGAAATGTCTTTATCAGTTTTGCAACCGAAGATATGGACGAGGTCAATCTTCTGCGCGCGCATGCGAAGAACGAGAACAGTGATATCGAGTTCAACGATCATTCTGTTCGCGAGCCCTACGACAGCGAACGCGCAGAATATATCAAACAAAAGATCAGCGAGCGGATAGAGCGCTCATCTGTTTGTGTCGTCTACATCTCCGACAATACTGCGCAAAGCCGTTGGGTGACTTGGGAAGTGGAGACCAGCCTCGCTCTTGGGAAAAAGGTGGTGGCGGTTCACCCCAAGGGGGGCGCCCCACGGCAAAATCCGCCTTGGGTGGCGAAGCACGGCGTGAAAGTCGTCCAGTGGAATCAATTGGCCGCTGAACTGAAATAGCCCGGAGATCCGTCGATATGACGCCTGATAGTTTTCCCGCCCTGTACCGCTCGGCAGACGGCTCCGCCGCCGATGCCCAGTCCACCTATCTAAGGCTTATTCGGCTGCAGTACCTTCTGCTCACTGTCGCAGCGACGATCTCTATTTGGTTTGGAGCGTCTCCTGATCTATACATCGCTTATGCGTTAGTTCTGGCCGCCTCTACGGGTCTCCTACTATATATGGCAGTCCAAAAACCTGAGAAAGAGTGGTACGGGTGCCGAGCGCTGGCGGAGTCGATCAAGACATCAACCTGGCGTTACATGATGCGAGCTGAGCCATTCGAAGATGCCCCGAAACTCTCAACAGTAGCAGAGAAATTCTCGGAGTTTCTGAGGGCGATTCTGGATGCCAACAGCCACGTCCGCGACTCGATAAGCCGTCGGCCGGTAACCGGCGATCAGATCACCAACGAAATGAATGCGGTTCGTGCTCTGCCTCTCGCAGAGCGTGTTCAACGATATAATACTGACCGGATTACGGACCAACGCGAATGGTATGTAGCAAAGGTTACCTGGAATAGGCAGCGTTTTCGCCTATGGATATTGATATGCGTCCTCGTTCAAGGTGCCGCAATCGCTTTAGCTCTCCTCCGAATCCGCCATGATCCACCATGGATGATTTGGCCAACCGAACCTTTGCTGGTGATAGCGTCTTCCGCCATAGGTTGGATCCAACTGAAGAAATTCAACGAACTCGCTTCTGCCTACAGCCTCACCGCCCACGAGATCGGCATCTTGCAGACGCGGCTTGGCACGATTGACAGCGAAGAGAAGTTTTCTGCCTTCGTAAATGAAGCCGAGCGAGCGTTCTCTCGTGAACATACCCAATGGGTTGCCCGCCAGATCGAGAATGCGCCCTGATTTGATCATACGCCAACCGATCAGCGAGTGAGTTCATTGGCGAATGCGATGCAGGCGAAAAAGTTTGTCGAAGAAATCCTTGATCTTCGCTTCGGCGCCGTCACCGACCAGTTCATTTGCACCGAACCGATAGACCTCATATCCCGCAAGGCGCAGCTCGCGGTCGGCCGACACCATATCGGCATAGACCTTCAATGAAGGAAGGTCGTTTTCCGAGAAATGGTGCTTACCGTCGACCTCAATCACGACGCGCTGACGGCTGGGTAACAGAAGCAGGAAGTCCATGCGTTGACGCGGCAATGGAAGCCGGTGACGCAGGGTTTTTACGACGGCAGGATCATAGTGAAGGTAGACCTGCGGCAGCAGCGCGGGCAGCGCCTCGCCGAGGGTAGACCGATAAGCCTTGAAGTAGGCCGCGAAAAGCTTGCGTTCCGCATCCGAGGCCAGGGATTCCTGGAGACGCGCTCCGAGTCTTGCGGCATCAGCACCGGGCGTAACGTCGCCCCACCAGGAAACGAGTTCCGACCACAGAAGGCCGCTCGCGCTGATCGGCCGGTCGTAGATCAGGCAGCTCTCTTCGCCGGACAGAATGACGATGTCGTTGTTGATCGCATCGGCGAAGCCGATTTCCGGCTTCGGTCCTCGTGACGCAAAGATCAGGTTTTTCGGCCGGCCGCCAACCCCCCGCACCAGAGAGCGGAAACTGAAAAGCGGATGGCCGGATACCTCGCCATCCTGCGCAAGCTCATATCCATCCCGCGCGAGCACCCTGTTCAACGCTTCGACTGTCTTCGTCTGCTCATCACCTGATCGGGAAAGGGGGTGAACAGCTTGTTCGAGCAAGGCGCCGAACCTGGCCCTGGAACAATCGAAGGCCCCGATTTCTCCAAACAGTTGTTCGACCGACCAATCGCCGGGATTGTGATCCATGTGCCGGGCGATGCGGTCGCGCAGGCTCTGGCCTTTGCTGCCAAAAAGGGCTTCGAATGGTGAGGAAAGCGGGAAGTAGCTCTCGACGACCTCCACGGTGCTACGCTCGCCGGCGAGGTCGTTGCCGAGAATCCGCGCGACGTCTCGTCGTGTGATCTGCGTCAGCGGTGGATCATCAGCCTCAAGCACCTTGCGGCCCGCCTCATCAAGCGGGATGTCGCTGCGAGCAGCAGCGAATTTGAGCGCCAGTCGAGCCAAGTCCGCCTGCGTGAGGTTTTCGAGCGCAAGTTCGATACGCTGCCGTTTTGAGAAGCCCTCTGGTGCCGGCACGACCAGCCCAGCGACCAGCCCCGGCTCCTGACTCATTTGGGCGTGGCTCATCCCGTGCAGAATTCCGAAGATAAGCCGATAAAGATCATCCGCCACGCCCGGTCCCTCTCAGGATCACACGCACAAATGCAAACATCCGCGTAAACAGATAATCCACCTGATCCAGAGAGGTCAGGGTTTCTTGGGTCGTCTCGGAATGACGAATGCGAAAGCTGTTCCCTATGGAGGTCAGCTCAGCGGCCTCCCGCCCAAGGGCTTCCCGGAATCCAGAGTCCGGCGTGGCGACACGGTCCAGCATCGCTTCGGCCTGAGCGCGCTTGTTGGCGCCGGGTTCCAGTGTCTTCAGCCGTTCAAAGGCATCCCACAGTTTCTCCAGCGCGTCCTGCCTGTCTTCAGGTTTGGGCGATAGAAACCGTTGGCGAGCGGCTTCGAGCAGGCGGTCCGTCTCCGCATCACCGGTATGAAACATCGCCCAACCGAGAACATCGGCGACCGGCTGTGGGAGAAGCCGGCGGGCCTGTCCGCTCGATGTGAGTTCATACGCAATCGCGTTCCGGCGAAACAGGAGGTTTACGTCGGCTACGAACCGAGCAAGGCCGCCGTCCCGGTTCCAGCTCAAGTGATGGTGACCGAAGTAGGAATGATAACTGCCTTGAATCGGCTCGCCGACGGCGCTGGCGCAAAACTCGAGCAGATCGAGGATCACCGGCGTATCGGGCACTTCGTTCACAGAGAACGGCCATTCGATCCACGGCACCTCGGCGCCCAGCACCCGGCTGAAGGCTTGGACGTCACATCCGCACGGACCATTCCCGTCGGGGCACTGTTCCGGAAAGCGAAAGCCAAACGAGCCATCGCCAATCCTCGTCTCGATCAAGGTGAAAAGACCCGCCCACAGACGGTCACCAATGACATCGATTGTTGCAGGGCGTGCCCCATATTCACGATCCGTAAAATAGCTCGACACCCTATCTCCCATCATCACTTCGCAGCACGGTTGGCTCGCCCGGCGATGTCCGCACATCGCATGATCAGCGCCTCGAAGGGTTCCGCGTCGTCAAGCAGCAACCCATCCTCGACCATGTGCGCATAGTCCGTTGCCAGCGCAGCGCGCGCATCTCCGTCCGGCACGAGTTGCAGCTTTCCACCGACGGCGGCTTCGTAGTCGATAACCTCGCCATCAACCGTCTTCGCCCCGAAGAACATGGTTTTGTGGCGGGCAACCGCGTCGGCGAGCTCACGATCCGATATTGCGGCGTTGGCGACCCCCGCATCATCCAGTCGGACGACATCGTGCCAATGACGGGCGAACCGATCGCCCCGCAACCGGCCCTCGAGGCAATAAACATGCATTGCCGTCGCTTTCTCCCAGAAGGTTCGCTCGGCATGCATGACCCGGGGACGAGCCGTTGGGAATTCGACGCCGTCGACCAATCCGGCCGCGTCGCATACAACATCGCGCGGGCTGGCCGGCTCCCCGGTCGAGCGGGCGCCGAATTCCAGCATCACGCTCGGAGCCACATAGCCCGATCCCGAAGAGGTCGCCTCATAGTCGATGAACAGCTTGTCGCCTTCGGCCCTGAACGTTGCAGGCAACGACTGCGCGTCGATCGCGCGGGCAAGGAGAGGTCGGACTGTTCCGTCGACCCATTCTGGCAGCCGGTGGCGGACTGCCTTCGACCATCGCTTCTCCTCACTCCGGTTTTTCGGCAGGCCCTCGCCGTTTTCGCCCACCAGGTCGGGGGCGATGGCGCGGATGTCGTAGGTGAGATCCACGTCCTCGGAAAAACGCCGGATGACGTGATAAGCCTTTGACAGTGATGTGCCGCCCTTGAACACGAGATGTTCGCCGAAATTTGACCCGAACAGCGTTGCGAGAGTCCAGACGACCCACACGTCCTTTTCAAGCAGATGGGCCGGGCGGCCGGATCGATCGGCGGCAACGGCAAGAGCCTCGCGCCGATCGTTCGCTGACAATGTGACGAAGGCTTCAGCCATGAGCGACCTTGCCGACCGATCTGGCGAGCCAGCTCGGTAGTTGCGGCGCGGCCGCGACAAGCTCGCCGAACGTAGAAGACGGCAGCTTGTGTTTCAGCGTCTTCAAGGCCGCTTCCGCCTTCTCCGGTCCCAGCCAGGCGAGTGCGCGCACGGCCTGCCCGGCAGGGCGATCGGCCAACGCCAACTGCCAGCGTGGCGCATGGCGCAGCTCAATAGTCTGCTGGCCCAGAGTCATGGTCCGGCTTCGGCCCGAGGTCAGATAGACCGACCGGACCGGTACTTGGGTCGTGAGCCCGAGCGCATTGGCAGCCGCCGCTCCGTTCGACACGATGATTTCACCACGCTGCGTCGCAAGGGCTTCAACGGCTTTATCGACGGAGGGCGCGCGAACGCCGAACCGGCTCGAAACCGGACGTAGGTAAACGCCGCGCCCGGCCCGTATCAGCCGGCCACGTTCTGCCAGTCGCGACAATGCCTGGTCCAATGCGGGGCGGTTGCCGAGATGGAGCAGGCTTTTCGCGGCGATCGGAGCGCCCTCGGGCAAACCCTCGGTATGCGCCAGAATCTGTTCGGTCAGTCGCTGCATGATAAATCTCCTGTCAGAAATATACGCAGTTTTCTGACAGTTTTCAATCTATGTGGGAACGCCATGACTCATGTTTACGCCCGCTCCCCGGACTGTCGCGCGGAGTCAGGGATGTTCGAATTATCTGCGGTCGGGGCGCTAGTCCCCCACCCGTCTCGGCAATTACAGACCCTATCGTCACCGCAGCGGCGAAAACCGCTCGGTTCCGCCTGGCTCGAAGCGCACCGAAGCGATGGAGGCCGGTCATGTCCGATAGAGCAAAGCCGGATCGCCGCTGGCCAACGCCGGACATCCTCAAGCGCGCCAGGTTCGTCGACGAGGCGGGACCAGTTCGTTTCGTCGACACTGAGGCGGCGGCGCGCTACCTCGCCCTCGAAGCACATACGTTGGAGTGCTACCGCTCGCGAGGAGGAGGCCCCGCCTATCATAAGTTCGGCAAATGGGTCCGCTATGCAGTCGATGATCTGGACGCTTGGGCTAAGAGCTGCCGTCGCACCACGACGGTATCGCCAGAACCGCCCCGCATCCTTCCCATTGACCGGATATAGGTTCTAACCTATATGGAATGGGAGGTCGAATTCCACTCCGCCTTCGAGGCTGAGGTTCTGACTTTTGAGCGTGATGTCCGGGTCGCGTTGATCGCCGCCACCAAGCTGCTGTCCGATTACGGACCGCAGCTTAGCCGGCCTCACGCCGACACGCTCAAAGGATCGAAACACGCCAATATGAAGGAGCTGCGCTTCGAAGGCAGCGATGGCGAATGGCGTGCGGCCTTCGCTTTCGATCCCGAGCGCAAAGCCATCGTTCTTGTAGCGGGTGACAAATCGGGCGTCAGTCAGAAGCGCTTCTACAAAACGCTGATCGCAAAGGCGGATCTACGGTTTTCCGAGCATCTGGAAAGCCTGAAATCCGCAAAGAAGGGCAAATGAGATGGGTCGGAGCCTGAATGACATCATTGCCGCGCTCCCTGCCGAAGAGCAGGCAGCGATCGACGCCCGCTATCAGGATTTGAAGCAGGAAGTCGAGGGCCTTCGCGAGTTGCGGCAGATTGCGGGTAAGGCCCAGGCTGAGATCGCATCCGCGCTCAACATCAAGCAGCCCTCGGTTTCTCAGATCGAGCGACAGACCGATATGTATCTCTCCACTCTCCGCAGCTATGTGGAAGCTGTGGGGGGAGAGCTCGAATTGACGGTCAAGCTGCCGCAGCGGCCCGCATTGCGGATTCACCAGCTCGGCGATGCCAGCGCTCCTCCACAGATAACGACCCGCCGTCCTGGCACGCGCGCGCAGATGGGCGGTCGGCGTGGGCGCTAGTTATCCGACGAGAATCATCCTGGCGTTTCGAAGCGGCGGCGTCTGCGCCTTTCCGAAATGCGGCAAGCATCTCACCTACGACGCCCAGGTGGGAGACGACACCTATGTCGGCGAGGCGGCACATATTCGGGGTGAAAAGCCGACCGCCGCGCGCTACGACGCCTCCATGACCGATGCGGAGCGCGATAACGTCCGCAACCTTATCT
This sequence comes from Brevundimonas sp. D3-1P, assembly GCF_055809335.1. NCBI lineage: Bacteria > Pseudomonadati > Pseudomonadota > Alphaproteobacteria > Caulobacterales > Caulobacteraceae > Brevundimonas > Brevundimonas sp. D3-1P. The sequence goes on along the minus strand of NZ_CM147908.1, from coordinate 1,922,563 downwards.
ATCTCTGCACCGACCACCATACGATCATCGACAAGGTCGAGGCTGATTGGCCCACCGCGACGTTGCAGCAACTGAAGGAAAGCCACGAAGAGCAGGTTCGCCAGGCGATGGAGGCGGCTTTTGCGGACGTTGCCTTTCCCGAATTGCAGAACGCTGTGTCGTGGGTCGCCAGCCAAGCTCCTGTAGGCAATGGATCGTTCGATCTCACCGCGCCCGACGAGAAGATCAAGAAGAACGCTCTATCGAACGGATCTCGGCATATCATTGCTGCCGGTCTGACCTCGCGAGCTACCGTTGGCGACTATGTCGAGGCCGAAGCGCAGCTCGATCCGGACTTTCCCGAACGCCTGAAAGCCGGCTTCCTTGAGGAATATTACGCGCGTCGGAAGGAGGGCCATAAGGGCGACGAGCTGTTCGAGCTGATGTGCGCCTTTGCCCAACGCGGGTTGCGTCGGCAGGCGGACAAGACTGCTGGTATCGCGGTGCTGATCTATCTTTTCGAAATCTGCGACGTGTTTGAGAAATGATTCTTCCGACCAAACATATCCCGCAGAACGAGGCGCTGATCGGTGTCGGCGCGACGCTGCTTGCCCACCTCAGCATGCCCATGACCGTCTCGGGCCTTTGGGAGCGTCTGCGCACGGAGCCGAACGTCGGAACTTTCGAGCGGTTCGTGCTGGCCTCGAATCTCCTCTATCTCATCGGCGCCATCGACATTCGAGACGGCCTCATCGTCAGGACCGCCTCATGATCCGAGCTGTTCGCGCCAATCACAAAGGCTTCCACGCCGCTCTGCTTCAGCCAGGAGTCAATCTCATACTGGCCGACCGATCCACCTCGGCCGGCGACAAGGACACGACGAACGCACTTGGCAAATCGACGCTCATCGAGATCATCGACTTCTGTCTCGCAAGCAATACCTCACCCGGAAAGGGACTTCGCATCGAGGCTTTGCAGGGTTGGGCATTCACGCTGGAGCTTTCCCTGTCCGGCCGCGACGTCGCGGTAACGCGAGCCACCGACACGCCCGGTTTCTTCGCGATCGAAGGCGCGACCGACGACTGGCCTGTCCGCCCGACCCCTAACAAGGAAGGCGTGCCCGGTCTCGACGCGAAGAAATGGCGAGCGGTCCTCGCCTGGGCGCTGTTCGGCATCAGCGAGTTGTCTGCCGAGTCGGGCTACAAGCCCTCGGCGCGGTCGCTGCTTTCCTATTTCGTGCGTAACCAGACAGCCGCGTACAACATCCCCTTCAAGTATTTCGATAATCAGAAGACCTGGGATATCCAGGTCCACAACGCATTCCTTCTCGGATTGAACTGGGAGAAAGCTGCGACCTGGCAGCAGCTCAAGGATCAAAAGAACGCACTCGATGCGCTCAAACAGGCGATCAAGACCGGAGCGGTCGACGGCGAACTGGCGTCCCTCGGTGAACTCGAAGCCGAACGCCTTCGCCTGTCGACACAGCTCGAACGCGAGCGCGATGCTCTCTCAAGCTTCCGCGTGCTTCCCCAGTACCGTGAGATCGAGGGCCAGGCGAACGTCCTGACCGGCGAAATCCACGGCTTGGTCAACGCCAATATCGTGGATAAGCGCCGGCTCGATCGCTACCGCGACTCGCTGGTCAGCGAAGATGTCCCGACCGAAGACCGGCTGGAAGCTCTCTACGGTGAGGCGGGCATCGCCCTGCCTGGCGCCGTCAAGAAGACGCTGGAGGATGCGCGGGCTTTCAATGCGCAGATTATCGCCAACCGCCGCGAGTTCATCGCCAGCGAGATTGCCGCGCTTGAGGCTGCTGTCAGCGAGCGCGAGACGAACATAGCGACTCTCACGGATCGCCGTGCCGGCTACCTTAGCGCGCTTGCCGGACAGGGCGCGCTGGAGGAACTGACGCAGCTACAGGAGCTGCATGCCGCCACCCGGCTGAAGGTCGATGAACTGACCAACAGGATCACACAGCTTCGCCAGATGACCACGAAGGCGGACACGATCAAGGTCGAGACCGTGGAGTTGAAGCGAGCGACAGCACTCGATTATGAAGAACGGCGCGCACTCTGGTCACAGGCGCTCAGCCTGTTCTCTGAATTCTCCGAGAGTCTCTACAAATCGCCCGGTCGCCTAGTCATCGACATCGATGATACGGGCTACAAGTTCGACGTAGAGATTGCCGGTAGCCCGAGCGAGGGTATCAGCAAGATGAAAATCTTCTGCTACGATCTCATGCTGATCTCATTCGCGCGGCAGCGCGGTCTCGGGATCGACTTCCTGATTCACGACAGCACGATCTTCGACGGCGTTGATCCCCGTCAGCGAGCCCACGCGCTCGAACTAGCGGCAGCGATGGCCGCAAAATACGACTTTCAATATATCTGCACCCTCAACACCGACATGGTCCCGGTCAGCGACTTTTCGCCGGGCTTCGACTATGAAGCGCTCGTTCGGCTGCGTCTGACGGATACCGACGCGAGCGGTAGTCTGCTCGGATTCCGGTACTGATTGGGGGGCGCACATGGTCGGGTCTGGCTCTTCATTTTCGGAACGCTTCGGTTGCCACCGCGCCCATTCCGGGGGCGCACGCTCACGGACGGATATGGGCATATCGGAGAAATTCGCGTGAAAACGCGCGATTTTAAGTGAATGAAGGTAATTTGGTCTATTCAGTTGTGTATCTTAGGGCCTCGCAAATCGGAGTACGATCTACGTGACGCGGCACGGTTTTACATCAACGACGCGCCATGTCATCGCTTCCAGGGCAGGCTATCGTTGTTCCTATCCGGGCTGCCAGAAGTTGACCCTCGGGCCAGCGGTCGCACCTGACCAGTACGAGGACACCGGCTTCGCCAGCCATATTCACGCCGCCTCTCTTCGTGGCCCCCGTGGGCAGGGCGGGCTAAAGCCTGCGCAACTAAAACACGCATCCAATGGTATTTGGATGTGCGGAGCGCACGAGAACCTGATCGACAAGAAAAGCGGCGTGCGCTTTCCCGTCAATGTGTTGCAGAGCTGGAAAGCGCTCCACGAATACCGCACATCGTTTGAACATAGCGGAAATCAGGCAGCTTTCGGATTCGTGCGAACTCTAAGGCTTGAGCGTTCACCGCTCTTCACGCCCGGCACGCAGATCGATTTCGCCAAGACCACATTTCTAATCGGGCCTAATGGCAGTGGCAAATCCGCTATTTGCGAGTGGGTGAGCATACTTGAGGCGAGTGACAATATCCGGCGTTGGCTCGCAAACAACAACGTCCACTACGATATCATATTCGACGCCCCCGCCGAACATCGGCTCTCCGTTCAAACAGAAGGCATCCTCACTCTAGACCTTGATGGAAAAACGGTTAGCCGAAACCACGCCCGATCAAGCGCGGTTTATCTAAGCGGACGCGGTGACAACCGCATTGTGTGCGATCTTCGTCGAATCATGGACTTGCTCCAGATTGATGAGTTCGCGTTGCGCAGCTTGGGCACTCGCGTATCCGGTGATTTCGTAAAGAAAGTGGAATTTGTCCAGCGGACGCAGCAGGAAGACGACGAGGACGAGCTTCAGAGAGATGATCTTGACGCACCTGTCTACGTGTTGGAAAGTCATCTGACCAATGGTCGAGTGATGAGGTTCGAGCAATTATCGGGTGGCGAAAGGGGGCGCGTTCTACTTGAACTCGCGATGGCGCTAGCCCGTGAAGGAACCCAATTCGGGCCGACGCTGCTATTGGTCGAGCTTAAGTCGCTTGGAATGGATTGGGGTGCTATCCAGCCCTATTTGGACTTCTTCGGCAGTCCCGAGTGCCTATACCAAACTGTCTTGACATCTTGGGAACTACCCAGCGACGTCGAGATGCTCGGCTGGCAGATCTACATGGTGGACGGACGACCAGGAGAGAAAGGGACAGTAGTCGCATCACCGCGTGCGTGACCCAAGAAGTTTGGGTTCATCGCCTCTCTCAGTCTGCTGCAACCACCGACGACCACCCTGTCGGACAACCCTTTCGTCCTGGTCAGAAATCGACAGACCAGACCTCTATCCCATTGCGTTCGAACTGCGGTCGGCGTTCGTTGCCGGGGAACAAGGGTGACATGAAGAATACGTACTTATATCGCTCCATGCGAGATGCGAGCTTAACAAGATCGGCTGCCAGCTTGCCGTTGTTGCGTGGATTGACAGCCGCAAAGGTCTCGGCGCCGACATAGCCGGCTTCCTCACTCATGATGTCGAGTTCAAGCGATGCGTGCGCGCCAGGGGCGAGCCGAAACCCGCTCACGTCTGGATGTAGGTTCAACAATTGGCGGGCAGCCGCGATGGCGACGGCGAAGGTCCAAGTCTGATTGATTTGCTCGATCAGATTTAACGGCCGATCCTCGAGGGGATGGAAGCCAATTGGATCGAACTTCATCCGGCGCAACAGGTCCAGCGGGTCCCCCGATTGCGACGCCATCCATTGTTGAGCCCGTGCGGCAGAGGCTCGCACCATCTCCATCAAATTATCCGTCTCGACGGCGGTGCGGATGACAATATCCTTCGTCACTCTCGCATAACCTTTTCCCAGGTGTGAGCGCAGTAGCTGCACAAACCGGGATAGTCTGGATTGTACTCATGGACCGTGATGTCGGCACTGCATCGACTGCACTCGCCACCGATCGTTTCCTTACATGCAAAGCAAATGCTCATTTCTCCATTCTCGACATAGGCGTCGGCGCTGCATTCGGGGCATGTCGCGATCGGTGACGAGTCACCGTTCTTGGCGGCATAATAGGCGTCGATCTCGTAGCTCGCCGACACGACCATCTCAGCAAGCTGCCGCTGATCGTACTCATGGCCACACTGGAAGCATTTGGCATCGGCCGCTTCGCTCTCGATATTGTCGCGGTCGGTCTGACCGATAAGAGACGAGCCACAATTGGTGCAAGACATACGTGTCAATCGGCGTCTAAAAGGGACCCCCTATCGGCGTGCAATAGGGACCCCCTTTTGAGGTTCGGGATGGACGTCACGAGCGCACCGCTTGCGAGGGTTGGGGCGTAGGGAGGGCGTAGCCCGACCGGAGGCTCAACCCTCGCCTGGCGTTCTTCGTGGAGGGTTAGCTGCGGTGTTTGAAGCGCCAGCTGTCGTTGCCGGTCTCGACGATGTCGCAGTGGTGGGTGATGCGGTCGAGCAGGGCCGTGGTCATCTTGGGATCGCCGAACACGGTCGGCCATTCGCCGAAGGCGAGGTTGGTCGTGACGATCACCGAGGTCCGCTCGTAGAGCTTGCTGATCAGGTGGAACAGCAGCTGGCCGCCCGAGCGGGCGAACGGCAGGTAGCCAAGCTCGTCGAGGACCACGACGTCGAGGCGGCAGAGGTGAGCAGCCAGCGCACCGGCCTTGCCCAGGCGGGTCTCCTCCTCGAGGCGGTTCACCAGGTCGACGGTGTTGAAGTACCGGCCACGCGCCCCGGCCCGCACGACGTTGGCGATGATGGCGGTGGCCAGGTGGGTCTTGCCCGTGCCGGTCCCGCCGACCAGCACGATGTTGCGCCGGTTCGCCAGGAAGGCGCCGCTGTGAAGCGAGCGCACCAGCCCCTCGTTGATCGGCGTGTCGTCGAACACGAAGGCGTCGAGGTCCTTCACGGCGGGCAGCCTGGCCGCCGCCATCCGGTAACGGATGGAAGCCGCATGCCGGTGGGTCGTCTCGGCGCGCAGCAGGTCGGCGAGGATCTCCATGGTCGTGCGCTTGCGCTGCAGGCCCGTGGTGACCGCCTCGTCGAAGGCTCCGGCCATGCCCTTGAGGCCCAGGCCGGTCAGGGCCGCCATCATCTCATGCCGCTGCATGCATGCCTCGCAAGCTGTCGTAGCGGTCGCAGTCCGCCAGAGGCGGATGCCGCAGCGCCAGGTCATCGGGCGTGACGATGCTCAGCGGCCGGGGCGGTTCGCGCCGGCGCGCCAGGATGTTGAGGATGACGTCGTCGCTGACGGTCCCGGCGGCGAGCGCCTCGCGCGCCGCGGCCTCGACCGGCTCCAGGCCGTCTTCCAGCACCGCCGCCAGAACCCGCACGAACCGGCGATCGGCTTCGTCGCCCGCACCCAGCTTGCGCCTCAGGCGGGCCAGCCCCGGCGGCAACTCCCAGTCCTGGAACGGCGCGCCATTGCGCAGGGCTCCGGGCTTGGTCGCCAGCACCGGGAGGTAGTGCCAGGGATCGTAGAGGGTCCGGTCACGACCGAAGAACCGGCGATGGTCGGCGACGACCTCACCCTCGCAGCGCACGACGATCCGGTCGGCATAGGCGCGGACCTGCACCGTACGGCGCCCGGCCTTCGCCATCACCGAGTAGCGGTTACGGTCGAAGCTGATCAGGCAGGTCCCCGTCACCGCGTGCTCGCTCTCGTGGAAGCCGTCGAACGGGCCCAGCATCGGCTGCAGCGCCGGCCGCTCGGCGGCCAGGGCCTGAGCAACCGTCAGCTCTTTCTGCTCGGGGTGCTGACGCAGCTCGCCCCAGCGCCGGCACTCCGCCTCCAGCCAGCCGTTCAGCTCCTCCAGGCTGGTGAAGCGCAGGCGCGGCTGGAAGAACCGTCCCCGGGCCGTCTGGACCTGGTGTTCGACCTGGCCCTTCTCCCAGCCCGCCGCCGGGGAGCAGGCCGTCGGCTCCACCATGTAGTGGCTCGCCATGACCAGGAAGCGCCGGTTGAACACCCGGTCCTTGCCCGTGAACACCGTCGTCACCGCCGTCTTCATGTTGTCGTAGATCCCGCGCGTCGGCACGCCGCCGAAGAAGGCGAACGCCCGCGCATGCGCGTCGAACAGCATCTCCTGGGTCTCGCGCGGATAGGCCCGAACATAGATCGCCCGCGAGGCGCACAGCCGCATGTGCGCCACCTTCACCCGCATCGGCTTGCCCGCGATCTCCACGTCCTCGTGGCTCCAGTCGAACTGGTAGGCCTCGCCCGGCCGGAACATCAGCGGGATGAACGATGGCGCGTCCGCCACGCCCCGGCGTCGCTTCAGCCGCCACCCCGCCGCGTAGCGCCGGACCGCGTCGTACGACCCGTCGAACCCCTCGCGCACCAGCAGGTCATGAACCCGCGTCATCCGCAGCTTCTCGCGCCGCGGCCGCGCCTCGTCCTCTTCCAGCAGCTCATCGAGCCTGGCCTGGAACGGCGCCAGCCTCGGCAACGGCTGCACCGCCCGCCGATAGGCGAACTCCGCATCCGGCTCCCGGATCGCCTTGCGCACCACCTTGCGCGACAATCGAAGGTCACGCGCGATCGCCTTGATCGCCTTCCCGGACGCAAACTCGCGCCGAATCCTCAACACCGTCTCCAACACCAACATCCCGAACTCGCCGCCTGACATCCGCCAAGCCGCCACCGTTAGACCTCAGGAATGAGGGGTCCTTATTCGACGCCGATCACACCGCTAACGGGGTCCCTTTTCCACGCCGATCCACAGCGAGCGCTTGCGGAGCAAGGGAAACCAGCGACGCTATGACCACGGCGCGGTCCATCGCCTTCTCTTCATCCGCCGCGCCCGCGATCTCGGCTTCAGCATCGAGGCGATCAAGGACCTGTTTCGACTTGCCGACGTCTCGTTCTCAAGTCCGGCCGAAGCGCTCCGCATCGCAAAGGAGCAACTCGCTGCGGTCGAGGAAAAAATCGCTCAACTGGAAACACTCGAAAAGATGATCCAGCTCGTTGCCGAAAGCGAGAATGACGGGGATCTGATCCCGCTCGATATTTTGCCCTTGAAAGACACCAGCCGCGATGGCGATGCTGAGGTGAAAACTTCAAGCAAAGGCCGCGAATCGATTCACTAGCCTCATCCCAAGGACCGACGACGTTGAGATACTATTCCCATGTGAAAAGGAGCCAGAGCTGCGTCGTGGTCGGTGCGGGACCGGCGGGCCTGATGCTCGGGCTCTTGCTGGCCCGCTCGGGCGTCGATGTTACGGTCATCGAAAAACATCAAGACTTTCTGCGCGATTTTCGCGGGGACACCATCCATCCATCGACCCTCGAAGCGATTCATGAGCTTGGCTTGCTCGATGAGCTTCTTTCTCTCCCCCATCAGAGAGCCTACCATCTCCACGCTGAGATCGCCGGCCGCAAGGCCACGATCGCCGATTTCTCCAGACTACCGACGCGCGCTAAGTTCATCGCCTTCATGCCGCAATGGGACTTCCTGAATTTTCTTGCGCGAAAGGCAGGCGAGTTTCCGCGCTTTCGGTTGATCATGTCCACTGAGGCAACTTCGCTCCGTTGGGACAATTGCCGGGTTGTCGGCCTGAATGCTCGCCAGGGCGAACGTGAACTCGCCATGGAAGCCGCTCTCGTCATCGGGGCGGACGGACGCAATTCGATCATCCGCAAGGCGGCTGGACTTGAGGTTCAGAGCTTCGGTATCGCTACCGACATTCTCTGGATGAAGATCTCCAAAAAAGCAGGCGATCCGCAGCAGGCAATGGGCCACGCCGGTCCGAGCCAAGGGCTGGTCTTGATCGATCGTGGCGTTTACTGGCAATGCGGTTATGTAATCACGAAGGGAACCGTTGATTCGCTGAAAGAGCAAGGGCTTGAGGCGCTTCGCGCCAGGATTGCCGACGTAGCACCATTGTCGGCGGATCGATTTGAAGAAATCCGTTCCTGGGATGACATCCATCTGCTCAGTGTTCGCATCGACCGTCTCAAGTCGTGGTGGAAACCCGGCGTGCTTTGCATTGGGGACGCGGCCCATGCCATGTCGCCCATTGGCGGGGTCGGTGTGAATCTCGCGATCCAGGACGCGATCGCCACCGCCAACACGCTGGCGGAGGCTCTTCGCGAGGGGCGGCTGCAAACGCGCATGCTCGAAGCCGTACAGCGCCGTCGCAACTTCCCGACCAAGGCAACCCAGAAACTGCAATTGATGATGCGCAGCCGGAAGCGTGCCGGTGAAGCGGGCAACACGCAAATTCGAAGACCTCCGCTTTTCATGCGCCTGATTGCCCAGTCACACCTACTGCCGCGGCTGACCGGCCGCCTCATTGGGATCGGCTTCCGACCGGAACATGTGCGCACGCGGCTCGTCGATTGGACGTGTTCATTGAGAGCCCCGGCTAGGTAGATGCTACGCGATGAAGCGCCGGGAAGCCATTGAGGGCGATACCCCGAAGTCTTTTACACGCGCCACCGGCTTCACTCGTCCGTTCGGCAATGGCCTTGTCGCTGGCTGGACTATTCCTTGAAGCCCATCCCGATCCTGACCACGCATTGTGCGACGGTCCAAGCCCCTTGTGTCTCGCTGCACTCCCCGCGTCCCTTTCGCAGGAGAAGGCCGTCGATGATCTGGTGAAGTCCTTCGACAGGTAGTGCGAACTTCGCGTTATCAAGAAGCGCCTTTTGCAGTGAATGAGACAATGGTGCGGGCGGTCGGACTCGAACCGACATATCCGTAAGGACGGCGGATTTTGAATCCGCTGCGTCTACCAATTCCGCCACGCCCGCACTTTGCCGCCGATCTTACTCTAGGTCTCGGCTCCTAGCCGACCCCTAGCGCCATTTCGACGGAAACCTCTCACTTCACTTCCATACCGCCAGTCCGTTGAAAACACGACGCTTTCACTTCACCGTGATTTTCTGTGGATTGGTAGACAAATCCCTTTTTGAGTCCAGCGCGTCTACCAATTCCACCACGCCCGCAGCGGAAGGACCGCCTCATGCCACAGAGGGGCGAGACGGGTCCAGCCCTTGTCTCACCGCATGACGAAGTTGACGCGGAAGGCCATCATCCGCGGGGCGGCGGGCTGGTCGCCGTCATAGGCCACGGTGGCGCTGCGCACGGCGTCGAGGACCGCGCCGCCGAAGCGGCCGTCCGCCGGGTGTTCGGTTTCGATGACGCAGTCGCGCAGCTTGCCGTCGGGCTGGGCGACGCAGGTGGCCACGGCGAACCCTTCGGCATAGTTGTTGACGGGATAGCGGGGGCGAATCTGACGGTCCCAGCGCATGCCGACCTGAAGACCGTCCTCGCCGATGGCGTCCAACTCCTGATCGCGCGGATCGACCAGGGGGCGATCGCAGGCCCGAAGGGTCTCGTCGATGGCGGCGCCCGATCCGGGCAGGTTCAGATCGTAGCGCAGGTTGCGGCCGGGGGCGGCGCCGTCCGGCACGACGATCTGCAGCCGGCCGCCCTGGCGCAGTTCGCGCGCCAGCGGGGCGGGGAAGTCGGCGACCGCCCCGGTGCGGTTGGTCGTGACGTTGAAGCGCCATTCCTTCTGCTCATCGTCGCGGAAGGCGATCTGAAGGGGGCGGGTCTTGGCGCCGCGCGTCGCCTCGGGCAGGCCGACCAGCAGGGCGGAATAGGAGCCCTTCACACAGCGCATGGCGATGGACAGGCCCGGCGTCGTGGTGACGTAGGCCAGGGTGGTCCGCGTCTTGGCGTCGCGGATCAGATCCCAGTCCTCGCCGGCGGGGGCGGTTTCCTGGCCGACGGACTGGCCGACGGACTGGCCGGCGCCGGACAGGGCGGTCAGGGCGACGGCGGCGGCGGCGACGAGGGAACGGGTCAAGCGACCACCTCCACATGGCTGTCCAAACGGCCGGACTGGATGCGGCGGGCGCGGATGTAGATTTCGACGCGCTGCAGGACGATCAGCCCCAGGGCGAAGACCAGGAAGGCGTCGGTGACGGCCAGGGCGTTCAGATGCCAGTCGGCGGCGTGGCTTTCGATCAGGTCGCGCAACAGAGACCGGCCGGCGAACAGCACGACCAGCAGGATCAGGCCCAGCGGCGAGGCCTGGGCCATCAAGGAGCCGTCGGGCTCCTTTTCGATGGTGACGGTCTTGCCGCGATACCAGCCGGCGACCCCGCCGAGGACGCCGCCGATGGCCAGCACCGCCCAGGCGGCGGGGCCGAACGGGGCATGGGCGACGTGCGGGGTCTGGGCCGCGCCCCACAGACCCAAGGCGATCAGCGGCACGACGATGGCCGGCATGATCCACAGCAGATGCGGACGCAGTACCCGCTTCCTGCGGTTCTTAAGCAACATGACCACCAGCATGATCGGGATGATCGCCAGCGGGATCAGTTTTTCAGGCGGCACGGCGCGTCTTCCCCAAGGATGATCGCCTCCCCCGAGGCGAAGGCGATCAACCTAGCCGTGTCAGGCGTCGCTGGGAAGCGGCTCCACGGTCTGTTCGATGGCGCCGAAGATGGTGTGGTGGCGGTCGTCCAGCATCTCGATGCGAACCGTGTCGCCGTGGCGCAGGAAGGGCGTCTCGGCGGCGCCGCGCAGGATCGTCTCGACCGTGCGGACCTCGGCGATGCAGGAATAGCCCAGGCCGCCTTCGGAGACCGGCCTGCCGGGGCCGCCGTCGGCGTCCTTGTTCGACACCGTGCCCGAGCCGATGATGGTCCCGGCGACCAGCGACCGGGTCTTGGCCAGGTGGGCGATCAGGGTTCCGAAGTCGAACGTCATGTCCACCCCGGCGTCGGCGCGGCCGAAATCCTGTCCGTTCAACTGGACGGTCAGCACGCCATGCAGCTTGCCGTCTTTCCAGCGGTCGCCCAGCGCCTCGGGCGTGACCAGGACGGGCGACAGGGCGCTGGCGGGCTTGGACTGGACGAAGCCGAAGCCCTTGGCCAGTTCGGCCGGGATCAGATTCCTGAGCGAGACGTCGTTGACCAGGCCGACCAGGCGGATGGCGGCCAGGGCTTCCTCGCGCGTCGCCCCTTGCGGCACGTCGCCGGTCACGACCACGATCTCGGCCTCCAGGTCGCAGCCCCAGGCCTCGTCCGCCAGTGGGATCGGATCGCGCGGCGACAGGAAGCCGTCCGAGCCGCCCTGGTACATCAAGGGGTCGGTCCAGAAGCTTTCGGGCATTTCGGCGCCGCGCGCCCGGCGCACCAGCTCGACATGGTTCACATAGGCCGAGCCGTCGGCCCACTGATAGGCGCGGGGCAGGGGGGAGGCGGCGTCGCGCTCGTGGAAGCGGCCGCGCGGCACGCCCTCGTGCTCCAAGCTGTCGGCCAGGGCCTGAAGACGCGGGCCGCAGACGTCCCAGTCGTCCAGCGCCGCCTGCAGGGTGGGGGCGATCAGAAAGGCGTCGGTGAACCAGTTCAGGTCCTTTGAGACGACCACGAGGCGGCCGTCGCGGCCGTGCTTGAGCGAGGCGAGTTTCATGACTTGGGCCTAGACGGATTTGATTCGGTTGGAAACCGGGCGGCGATCACGCGGCTCATTCGCCGGGCGTCAGCAGGGCGCGGGCCTCGGCCCCCGTGCGGGCGGCGCGGTCGCGCACCTCGACCTCGACGACGACGCCGCCTTCCGGCTCGACGGCCCAGAGATAGCGACGCTCGACCTCGACCGTGCGCCCGGAGGGGGCGAACCCCTCGTAGCTGTCGCCCCAGGGGGTGATCTTCTTCAACTCCACGAAGGGCATGGCGCAGGCGGCGTCCAGCTCCTCGTTGGCCATCACGGTCAGTTCGTCGTCGAGGGCGGGCATGGGCTCGGTCTGAAAAAGAGGGTGTGAATAGTATGAATGGTGTGAAATCGGCGAGCGGGCTTATCGGCGGCGGCGGAAAAACAGGGTGCAGTTCGTGCAGTCGCTGTCTGGCCCGGCTCTCCGACCGGGCATTGTAACCCCGTGCGGGGTCATGTCAGGTCGATTGGACGGAAAACCTGAAAAGGCGAATTTTTTCAAAGTATGTAGCGACGTGAATAGGAGGGTTCGGCCCATCCTTTCGTCATCCCAGGCCCTGTGCATGGGATCCATATTCCCGACTTGGAAGATCGGGTCCGCTGCGGAAGCACTTGGCGTAGGGATCCCCGGGCAAGCCCGAGGATGACGGGGATGGAAGGGAAGGCGGCGTGGGTCGGCCTGGAAAACGAGAGTCTGAAGCGGCTCAATCCTCATCGGCGTAGATGGCGACGCGGGCGGGCTCCGAGGCGGAGACCGAGCCGCGATACATGCCCGAGGTGGACAGGGCGAAGACGGGGGCGCCGGCCGGGGTCATGACGATGACGCCGCCCAGGCCGCCCAGCGTCCTGGCTTCGTCGATCTCGACCTGGGCGGCGGTCTGCGCCCGCGTCGCCGCGCCGATCCGGGCGCAGATGTCGCGGGCCACGGTCGCGCGGATGAAATATTCGCCGTCGCCGGTGGCGGACACCGCGCATCCGTCGGCGTTGGAGGCGTAGGTGCCGGCGCCGATCACCGGCACGTCCCCGACCCGGCCCCAGCGTTTGGCGGTCATGCCGCCGGTCGAGGTGGCGGCGGCGAGGCGGCCCTGGCTGTCCAGCGCCACGGCGCCGACCGTGCCGAACTTCTTCTCGTTCAGGGGCGGGGCGACCTCGGCGCCCTGATTGTGGGGTGAGGGGGCGCCGGCGGGCCGGTCTGGGATGGGCTGGCCGGCCTCGGTCAGGGCCTTGACCAGGCCCTGCCAGCGTCGCTCGGTGAAGAAGAAGGCCGGGTCGACCTGCTCCAGCCCGACCGAGGCGGCGAAGGCGTCGGCGCCGGGGCCGATCAGCATGACGTGGGGCGACTTCTCCATCACCGCGCGGGCGGCGGCGACGGGATGGCGGGTGGTGGTCAGGCCGGCGACGGAGCCGGCGGTCAGGTCCGCGCCGTTCATGACGGCGGCGTCCAGTTCGTTACGGCCGGCCGCGGTGAAGACCGCCCCGCGCCCGGCGTTGAACAGGGGATCGTCCTCCATGAGCTGGACGGCGGCCTGGACCGCATCCAGCGCCGAGCCGCCGCTGGTCAGCACCGCCGAACCGGCGTCCAGCGCGCCTTGCAGCGCCGCGCGATAGGCGGCGTCCTGCTCGGGCGTCAGGCTCGACCGCTCGATCACGCCCGCGCCGCCGTGGATGGCCAGCGACCAGCGCGGCGTTTCCTGCGCCTGGGCCGATGCAAAACACAGGGCAAAGAGTGCAGTCGGCAGGGAAATGGCCGCGCGCATCACGAAACTCCTCCGGGCGCCGTCGTCGGCAGGACGTGGCCTCGCCACTGTAGCCCAAGGCTCTTGCGTGTCAGGCCGATCATGCAAAGAAAAAAGCGGATCGGCGACGACGACGCCTGCGCGGCCCTGGCGACGTTCCGTGTGCGATTATCGTGCAGATCGGACGCGCTGGCTGGCCCGAGGCGGCTGTTCGCGCTGGAAAAATCATTCGCCGTGGCGCCTTTGCGCGTGTCGCGCATTGTGGGGCCATGACGCCATCAATCGCCTTTGTCGGCGCGGGACCGACCACCCTCTACGCCCTTCACGCCCTGCTGTCCCAAGGCGCCGTCGCGGCGCGCATCACCGTGATCGAGGCGCGTAGCTCCGCAGGCGCGGGCAGCCCCTATAGCGCCGAATGGAACGACCGCGCGATGCTTTCGAACATCGCCAGCGTGGAGATCCCTCCCGTCACCGAAACCCTGGCGGAATGGCTGGCTTCGCGCACCCGGTCCGAGTTGCAGGCGCTTGATGTGGACGCCGCCTCGCTGGACGAACGCAGCTTCGTGCCCCGTCTCGCCCTCGGCCGCTATTTCGAGGACCAGTTCGCGGCCATCGTGAAGCGGGCGAGGGCCGACGGCGTCGTCATCGAGGTCATGACCGACTGTCGCGTCGTCGACGCCGCCAATACGCGCGACGGAATCGAACTGACCTTCGTCTCGCCGCCCTCGCTTCGCGCGACCAAGGCGGTCTTCGACCATGTGGTCCTGGCCACCGGGCACCAATGGCCAACGCGCCAGCAGAGACGACCCGGCTATTTCCTCAGTCCGTGGCCGGCCTCTGCGCTGGCGGACGTTCCGGCGACAGACATCGGCATCCGCGGCTCGTCCCTGACGGCCATCGACACCGCCGTCGCACTGGCGGGATCGCATGGGGCCTTCGTGCGCCGCGGCGGCAAGCTGGTTTACGAGCCTGCGCCGGACGCCCAGGCCTTCCGCCTGACCATGATGTCGCGCAAGGGCGTCCTGCCGGAAGCGGACTTCTATTTTCCGCTCCCGCACGCGCCGCTCGAAATCTGCACCCCAGAGGCGGTCGCGGCCCTGGAGGCCCAGGACACGGGCCAGCTGCTGGACCAAGTGTTCGATCTGTTTCGGCGCGAGTTGAGCCATGTCGATCCCGATTACGCCGCACAGACCGGACTGGGCGAGGCGACGCTGGAGACGTTCGCCCAGGCCTATTTCGCGCGGCGTGCGGCCAGCGACCCGTTCATCTGGGCCGCTCTCAACCTCGAGGAGGCGCGGGCCAATCACGCCGCCAAGGTCACGGTTGCGTGGCGCGACGCCATCCTGCGCATGCATGAGGTGGTCGCCGTGATCGTGCCCCATCTGGATGCGGCGCAGTTCGACAGATTCAATCGCGTGTTCAAGCCGGTCTTCGTCGACGTCTACGCCGGGGTCCCGCACGAATCGATCGAGCGGATGCTGGCCTTGCACGAGGCGGGCAAGCTGGAGGTTCTGGCCCTTGGCGAAGACTACGACATCGACATCCGCAATCCGCAAAGCGGGGCTGACGTGACGATCGCCGGACGGACCCGGCATTTTCCGGTGTTCATCGAGGCGACGGGTCAGCAAGCCTTGGCCGCGATCCAGTTTCCCTTCCTGTCGTTGCTGGAACAGGGCATCGTTCGCGACGAGATCGCCAACGACGCCCCGGATGTGGTCCGTGGCATCGCCGTCGACGAGGTCTTCCGACCCGTCGATGCGCCTCTGCCGCCGGACAGGCTCTTTTGTCTGGCGCTGCCGTTCCTGATGGGCCGCCACCCCTTCGCCCAGGGGATCACCAGCTCCTTTGAAATGGGCGGGATCGTGGGGCGCCGGCTGGCGTTGGTGGTCGAAGGCGACAAGCGAGCGCCCCTTCCCGCCGCCTCGGCGGCCTGAAGCGAGACCTGATGAAGCTGTTTGCGATCTACATCGGCGGCGAGCACCCCGGCGCCAACATCGAAGTGCACGACATGCGCTTTATCGCCGCCCCTTCGATAGAGGCCACCTACGACACCCTGCGTGCGCAATGGTGGGGCAGGGCCGGCAGTCTGCACATCGACTGCTGGTCGGAGATTTCGCACGCGGACGGCTATGACGTCAGCCTGCGTCCCGAGCCGTATGCAGGCGAGGAAAAGCTCTATTACGTGAACCTGGGCGGTTACGACGGCGTGGCCTTCGCCGAGCAGCACCGCAACGTCTTCGTCGTCGCCGCCACGGTTCAGTCCGCCAAGTCACGCGCCATAAAACTGGCGTCGGGCTGGAGCGACGCCCATCGCGACGAGATGTACGAGGCGGAACAGGCTTTCGCGCTGGACGCCGCCGCCCAGGCCCGACGGATGCATATCCACCTGACGCCGCGTCCGATGTCCGGCGATCCGAGCTTCACCTGTCGCTACACCCCGCTCCGCTGATGCGAGAGGGCGCGCGTCACCCCCGGTGATGCAGCCGCTTCCACACCTGATAGCCGACGATGGGGGCGAAGCCGCAGAACAGGGCGGCGATCAGGACCATCCAGAAGCCGCCGCCCAGCCAGTATTCGCCGGCCAGGGCCCCGGCGCCGGCCGCCAGGACCGGGCCGAGCCAGGGCAGCCAGGCGGGCGGCCGCATCTTCATTCAGGCGTCGACCTTGATGACGCCGCGACGGATCTGGTCCAGCTCGATCGAGTCGAACAGGGCCTGGAAGTTGCCGTTGCCGAAGCCTTCGTTGCCCTTCCTCTGGATGATCTCGAAGAAGATCGGGCCAAAGGCGTCCTGGGTGAAGATCTGCAGCAGCAGGCCGTCCTCGTCCGAACCGTCGATCAGGATGCGGTTCTTGCGCATCCGCTCCACGTCCTCGCCATGGTTGGGCAGGCGTTTGTCGATCAGTTCGAAATAGGTCTCGATCGTGTCCTGGAACTCGACGCCGCGCTCGCGCATGGCCTCGACCGTCTCGAAGATGTTTTCGGTGGTCAGGGCGATGTGCTGGATGCCCTCGCCGTTGTAGCGGCGGATGAACTCCTCGATCTGGGAGTTCTCGTCCTGGCTTTCGTTCAGCGGGATGCGGATGGCGCGGTCGGGCGCGATCATGGCCTGGGAGAAGAGGCCCGTCGCCTTGCCCTTGATGTCGAAATACTTCTGCTCCTCGAAGTTGAACACCGAGCCGTAGAAGCCGGACCAGGTGCGCATCTGGCCGCGACGGACGTTGTGGGTCAGGTGGTCCAGCACCTCCAGCCCGACGTTGTTCCTGCGCTCGGCCTCTTCCCAGCCCTCGATCTCGTCCCAGGCGTCGTACAGCGAACCGGCGTCGCCGTACTGGTCGATGACATAGAGCAGGCTGCCGCCGATGCCTTGCAGGATATAGGGATAGTCGTCCCCCAGCGCTCCGCCGTCGACGCCCTGGGCCGGCCGGGCGCCGCGTTCGACCGCGCCCTCGTAGGCGGCCTTGGCGTCGGTGGTGCGGAAGGCCATGCCGTTGGCCGAGGGGCCGTGATCGCGGGCGAAGTCGGCGGCCTGTCCCTTGGGCGTCCGGTGCACCAGGAAGCTGATGTCGCCCTGCTTCAGGCGCACCACGTCGGTCCTGGGATGCACATGGGTCTGGGTGAAACCCATCGTCTCCAGGCGCGCGATCATCGCTTCGGGCTCGGGGCCGGTGAATTCGACGAATTCGAAACCGTCGACGCCGAGGGGGTTTTCCTGGTCGAGCTCTTCCACCTGGGCCTGGGTCATGTCGTTCATGGCGCGTCTCCCGCACGGATTTTGAGGCGGTCTTAACCGAAGGCGCCGCCGATTGGCGCGGAACCTAGTCGCGGATGACGACGGAGCCAAGACGCGGCCACAGGGACGTGATGAGGGTGGGCCAGCGACGGTTTGCATCGGGCGCGGGCGGATGACGCGGCGGCGGGCGGCGTGGTATCGGCCTGCGCGAAGGGCGCCGGTGTCGACGCCGAGGATTTTCATGCTTCGCAAACTGTATGACCGCGTGTTCGAACTGGCCCGCAGCCGGCACGCGACCAAGGCCCTGGCCGTGGTCTCCTTCGCCGAGAGTTCGTTCTTTCCCATTCCGCCGGACGTGATGCTGGCGCCGATGATCCTGGCGCGGCCGCAGAAGGCGTATTTCTACGCCGCGGTCTGCACCGTCGCCTCGGTGCTGGGCGGCGTGCTGGGCTACGCCATCGGCTATTTCCTGACCGATCTGGGCCTAGCCATCATGCGGGTGCTGGGCCATTCGGACGGGCTGGATCAGTTCCGCCAGTGGTTCGACCAGTGGGGGCTGTGGGTCATATTGATCAAGGGGCTGACGCCCATTCCCTACAAGCTCGTGACGATCGCCTCGGGCCTGGCGGCGTTCAGCTTCCCGGTCTTCATCGCCGCCTCGGTAGCGACGCGGGGCGGGCGGTTCTTCCTGGAGGCATGGATATTGAAGACCTGGGGCCCGGCCATGCTGGCCCAGGTGGAGAAGCGGCTGGCCCTGTGGACCGGCGCGGGCCTGGTCGCCCTGATCGCGCTGATCGTCGTGCTGAAGGTTCTGTAAGTCGACGGACGGGTCGGGGCGGGGTAAGAGCGAAGCACGATGACAGACGCCTATCGCCTTCTGACCCGTTGGTGGACCGCCTTCGCCCTGGCGGCTTCGCTGGCCATGCTGGGCGCCGCCCATGCGTTCGAACGGTTCGGCGGGCTGGAGCCGTGCAATCTGTGCCTGAAGCAGCGCGAGGTCTACTGGGCCGCCGTCGCGGTGGGCGGGGTGGCCACGGCCTGGACCCTGTTCAGCGGCGGACGGCGCGGCACGCCGCGCATCGCCGCCTTCCTGCTGGCGGCGATCTTCGCCACCGGCGCGATCACGGCCGTCTTCCACATGGGCGGCGAATACAGATGGTGGGCCCTGCCGGCGACCTGTTCGTCGGCCGGCGGCCCCATCGACATGGACGGTCTGGCCGCCCTGGCGCTGGGGACGGGACCGGCGGTCAGGGTGATCGGCTGCGGCGACGTGGCCTGGAGCTGGCTGGGCTTGTCGATGGCGGGCTGGAACGCGGTCATCAGCGCCGCCCTGGCCGTCTTCAGCCTTCTGGCCGCCAAACGGCCCAAGGACGCCCGCGCCCCCCGGATCGAAAAGGCCTGATACGATGAGCGGCTCCATTCCCCTGCCCAGACCCGGTCGCGGCGCCGACAAGGCCCGGATGGACGAGATTCTGCGCGTCGATCACGCCGGGGAATACGCCGCCGTTCTGATCTATCGCGCCCAGAAGGCGGTGTTCGAGGGGCGCAAGGCCCATGGCGACATGGTGCGCGACCTGTCGGAGATGCAGGATCAGGAGGCGGCGCATCTGGCGCGGTTCGACCGGCTGCTGAACGAACGCCGGGTGCGGCCCACGGCGATGACGCCCCTGTGGCGGATCGCGGCCTCGGCCCTGGGCGCCGGCACGGCCCTGATGGGCGAGAAGGCGGCCCACGCCTGCACCGAGGCGGTCGAGAGCGTGATCGAGAAACACTATGCCGACCAGATCGCCGAGATCGGCGAGCGCGACCCCGAACTGGCCGCCGAGCTGAAACAGTTCCGCGACGAGGAACTGGCCCACCACGATCACGCGGTCGAACACGGCAGCCGCGAGGCCCCGGCCTATCGCCTGCTGTCGGGCGTGATCAAGGCGGGGTGCCGGGTTGCGATCAAGGTCAGCGAGAAGGTGTGACGGCGACGCCCTTCTTCCCTTCGTCATCCTCGCCCTTGTGGCGAGGATCCATACGCCCGGTGTCGCCGCAGGGTGCGACCTGCCCAAGGACCGGGCGTATGGATCCTAGGGACAAGCCCTAGGATGACGGCTTGAAAAGTATGGGCGCGGCTTTCGGGCGTTCTCAGAAGATTTCGAACAGCCCGGCCGCGCCCATGCCGCCGCCGACGCACATGGTGACGACGCCGTATCTGGCGCCGCGACGCTTGCCCTCGATCAGGACGTGGCCGGTCATGCGGGCGCCGGACATGCCGTAGGGGTGGCCGATGGAGATGGCGCCGCCCGAGACGTTCATCCGTTCGTCGGGGATGCCCAGCTGGTCCTGGCAGTACAGGACCTGGGCGGCGAAGGCCTCGTTCAGCTCCCAGATGCCGATGTCGTCCACCGTCAGGCCGTGGCGCTTCAGCAGCTTGGGCACGGCGTAGACCGGGCCGATGCCCATTTCGTCCGGTTCGCAGCCCGCCACGGCCATGCCGCGATAGGCGCCGAGCGGTTGCAGGTTGCGCTTCACCGCCTCGCCCGCCTCCATGACCACGGCGGCGGAGGCGCCGTCGGACAGTTGCGAGGCGTTGCCCGCCGTGACGAACTCGCCCTGCTGGATTTCCTCGCCGCCGCCGAACACGGGCTTCAGCGCCTTGAGGCCCTCCAGCGTGGTGTCGGGACGGTTGCCCTCGTCCCTGGACAGGGTGACTTCCTTTGAGGACGTCTGACCGGTGGCCTTGTCCATGACCAGCATGGTCGTGGTCATGGGCGCGATCTCGGCGTCGAAGCGACCAGCCTCCTGGGCGGCGGCGGTCCGTTGCTGGGATTTCAGCGCATATTCGTCCTGTCGGTCGCGCGACACCCCGTAGCGGCGCGACACCACCTCGGCCGTCTCCAGCATCGACATGTAGATGTGCGGCGACAGCTTCAGCAGCGCCTCGTCCTTCATTCGATACAGGTTCATGTTCTGGTTCTGCACCAGGGAGATGCTTTCCAGGCCGCCGCCGACCGCCATCTTCTGCTGGTCGAACACCACCTGCTTGGCCGCCGTGGCGATGCCCATCAGGCCGGACGCGCACTGGCGATCCAGGCTCATGCCGGGGACCGAGGACGGCAGGCCGGCGGCCAAGGCGATCTGGCGGGCCACATTGGTCCCGGTCGAACCCTGCTGAAGCGCCGCGCCCATGATCACGTCCTCGATCTCGGCCGGATCGACGCCGGCGCGGGCGACCGCGTGTTTGACCGCATGGGCGCCGAGCTGCTGAGCCTGGGTGTCGTTGAAGGCGCCGCGATAGGCGCGGCCGATGGGCGTGCGGGCGGTTGAGACGATGACGGCTTCGCGCATGGATGCTCTCTTCAGCTTGGCCTATCGCGCATTCGCGCTACTTGAGGCCGTTGTTTCCTCTGAGACGACGTTAGGCGCCTGCCGCCGCGTCAACGCAAGGCCGTATGCATTGCGGCCTCAAGTCGCGCGAATGCGCGATAGGCCCCTTAAGAATATAGCGGGCCTCAAGTAGCGCGAACGCGCGATAGGCCCCTTAAGAATATAGCGGCCTCAGTCGAGCGAACGCGCGATAGGCCCCTTAAGACCCTGCGATAGGCCCTCAAGAACCATGCGCCGTCTGCGCCTTGGTCAGTTCGATCATGCCCTGGGCGGCGCCCATGTCGGGGACGATTTCGCCGGTGCGGTCCGAAATGGCGTCGAAGCGGGCGGCGACCTGTTCGGGGGCGTCCTCGCCCGCGATGAACGCGCCTTGCGTCAGGGTGACATAGGCGCGTTCGAACCCGCCGGCGCCCGCGGCCAGGATGGCGCGGCTGGGGGCGTCCTGGCTGACCAGATACAAAAGGCCCGGCGTGACCAGGGCCGGGGCCAAGGCCTCCAGCGGAAGCGCCGCGCCCAGATCCTCGGTCATGCGGGTGTGGGCGGTGGGCGCCAGGCAGTTGACGCGGATGTCGTTCTTCTGGCCCTCGATGGCCAGGGTCTGCATCAGCCCGACCAGCGCCATCTTGGCCGCGCCATAGTTCGCCTGGCCGAAGTTGCCGTAGAGGCCCGAGGACGAGGTGGTCATGACGATGCGGCCGTAGTTCTGGCCCCGCATGATGTCCCAAACCGCCTTGGTGCAGTTGACCGCGCCCATCAGGTGGACATCGACGACGAAGCGGAAGTCGTCCAGCTGCATCTTGGCGAAGGACTTGTCGCGCAGGACGCCGGCGTTGTTCACCAGGATGTCGACGCGGCCCCATTTCTCCGCGGCCTGATCGACCATGGCCTGGACGGCGGCGAAATCGGTGACGGAGGCGGCGTTGGCGATGGCCTCTCCGCCGGCCGCCTCGATCTCTGCGACCACGGATTCGGCGGCGGTCGCCGATCCGCCCGAACCATCGCGGGCGCCGCCCAGGTCGTTGACCACCACCTTGGCGCCGCGCGCGGCCAGGGCCAGGGCGTGCTCGCGCCCCAGGCCGCCGCCCGCGCCGGTCACGATCGCCACCTGTCCGTCGAACCGTATCGTCATCGTCTTCTCCCTCGCAGGCGCCCAATGTGTTGAAACGGCGCCACAGTCGCCGCAATCCTAACCTGAATGCGGAACCGCTCGCCAGCCACGTCGTTCGGCTCGGGAATGCTGTGCTAGTGCGCAGCTTCGCGCATTCACACAGTGAGGAAGCCATGAAGCTCAAACTTCTCGCCTCCGTCGCCGCGGCCGGGCTGTTCGCAGCCGGCGCCGCATCGGCGGAACCCAATGGTTGGTACGGCGCCATCGACGCCGGCTATCACATGATCGACGACATCAACGCCGAGTCGTCGACCACGGGTGCCAACTGGAACTATGAAGTGAACGACGGTTGGGCCGCCTTTGCGCGCCTGGGCTATCGTTTCAACCCCAACTGGCGCGTGGAGCTCGAGGGCGGCTATCGCTCGGGCGACATCGGCACGGTCCGCGCCGTGTCGGGCACGCAAGGCCTGTGCAACCTGACGCCGGCGACGGGTCCTTGCCACTCGCCCGAAGGCGACATCGAATCCGCCACCCTGATGGCCAATGTCATTTATGACTTCGGCTACGAAGCCTGGGGCATCCGCCCGTTCGTGGGTCTGGGCGCCGGCGTGAACCGCGTCAACGTCGACACGATCGGCGCCCTGCGCGCCAACCGTGGGGCCACCTTCACGGCGGACGACACCTCGACCAAGTTCGCCGCTCAGGCGATCGCGGGTCTGGCCTGGGCCATCGGCGACCGCGCCAACATCGACCTGACCTACCGTTATCTGACGGGCGACGCCAAGTTCGCCTCGACGACGGCCGGGACGGGCGTGGGCGCCACGTCGTTCGGCGAATGGGACGGCGACTACGACCAGTCGCACACCGTGACCCTGGGCCTGCGCTACAGCTTCGGCGCCGAAGACGCGCCGCCGCCTCCGCCCCCGCCGCCTCCGCCTCCGCCGCCTCCCCCGCCGCCCCCGCCGCCGCCGGCCCCGGCCCCGGCCCCGGTCGCCCGCCAGTTCGTGGTCTACTTCGACTGGGATCGCTCGGACCTGACGGCGGAAGCCCGTTCGGTGGTGACGCAGGCCGCCAACTACGCCAAGTCGGGTCGTCCGACGCGCGTGCTGATCGTGGGCTACACCGACACCTCGGGTTCGGCCGCCTATAACGTCGGCCTGTCCAACCGTCGTTCGCGCACCGTCGCGGACGCCCTGGTGGCTCAAGGCGTCAACGGCAGCGTGATCGCCCTGGACGGCAAGGGCGAAACCAACCTGGCCAAGCCCACCGCCGACGGCGTGCGCGAACCGCTCAACCGCCGCGCGACCATCGACATCAACTTCTAAGACCCGACGGAAAGCCGGTCTGGACAAACCAGACCGGCAGACCGGGGACGATGACAATGTCGATCCAGAGACATGGAGCCGCCGTCGCCTCAACAGCGATGGCGGTTTTTGTGCG
Organism: Brevundimonas sp. D3-1P; assembly: GCF_055809335.1. Lineage (NCBI taxonomy): Bacteria > Pseudomonadati > Pseudomonadota > Alphaproteobacteria > Caulobacterales > Caulobacteraceae > Brevundimonas > Brevundimonas sp. D3-1P. Next base: position 1,899,035 of record NZ_CM147908.1, on the reverse strand, counting down.
TTCGGGCGACGGCCCCCCGCCCCATTTCGGGAAACGTCGCCGGGGCCGATATTTTCTGTTGATCGCGCGCAAACGTAGCGACACAAGTCAGGTGATGACCGCCTGCCTTGAACGTCCTGATTGCATCGGCCGCGCCAGCGGGCCGGCCCTGAAGTCTGGACCGTCGGAGGCCAAGACGATTTAGATGTCGGACCTCAGATCGTCCTCCAGACTATTGTCGGCGCGGCGTCGCCGCCGTTACCGCCTGCGCGCGGAACCGCCTCAGCGCGGGCCGGCCTCTCGCGCGCGCGTCCCCCAGTCCGGCGTATCGGCGACGATTTCCACCTTCCCGTCGACCCCGCCGCTGCATGCGCGGGCGGGTCTGACCGGCCGTCGTTTTCTGATCGTCACGGCGCCCTTCGGCGCCTTCGGCATGGCCCTGGCGGGGGTGCTGGAAGGGCAGGGCGCCCAGGTGAACCGCATGATCTTCAACGCGGGCGACGCTTTGAACTGGCGGCGCGCGGGCGGGATCGCGTTCAAGGGCGCGGCCCAGACCTGGGCCGATTCGATCTCGGCGCTTGACGCCTACACCGACGTCATCGTGTTCGGCGAGGCGGGACCTTACAATCGCGCCGTCCTAGCGGCGGCGGACGGTCTTTCGTGCCGCATCTGGGTGCTGGAGAACGGCTATTTCCGCCCCGACTGGGTCACGGTGGAGCGCAACGGCGTCAATGGCTCCAGCGCCCTGCCGCGGTTCCGCGACGGCTATCCCGAACCGGCGCCGCTTCTGCCCGAGCCGCATCAGGTCGGCAAGATCCTGCCGCACCACGTCGCCAACATCAGCGCCTATCATACGGTGCAGATCCTGGGCGGCCCGCTGTTTCCGAACTACGCCGCGCCCTATGTCTTCTCGCCCCTGAAACAGTGCTGGGGCCATATTCGCCGCTACATCAGCCTGGCGTTCCGCCGGCCCGAGAACTGCGACGCCGACGTCATCAAGGCGCGGGGCGACTTCTTCATCGCCTGCCTGCAGCGCGAGGGCGACGCCCAATTGCTGCGCTATTCGCGTTACGCCGACAACTGCGCCTTCCTGGCGGCGGTCATCGGAAGCTTCGCGCGCAAGGCGCCCGTCGCGACCCGGCTGGTGGTCAAGAACCACCCGTTGGACCCGGGCGTCATCGACCTGCGAAAGATCACGCTTCGTCTGGCCCGGGAGCACGGGCTGGAGGGGCGCGTCGATTTCATCGACGGCGGCAATCTGGCGGCCCTGTGCCGCGCCTCGCAGGGCATGGTGGTGAACAACTCCAGCGCCGCCCTGTCGGCCCTGGGGTTCCACACGCCGGTCAAGGTGATGGGCGACGCCTTCTTCGATTTCGAAGGCCTGACCGATCAGAAGCCCCTCGACGACTTCTGGTCCGCCCCCGAGGCGCCGGACGCGGCCCTGTTCACCCGATTCCGCGCCCACGTCATCGCCCAGAGCCAGGTGAACGGCAACTTTCACGAGCCCCACGCCATCTTGCCCACCGCCCGCGGCGTCGCAGAGGTCTTCGAACGCGCCGGTCGCTAGGCGCTCAGGGGCCTGATCCGCGCAGTGTGTCGCGCGCGCCACCCTCGGGCGCTGTCATATTGTTGTTACATAACTGTCGCCCCACGGTCCGACATGGGTCCTAGAGGGGGCTGGATTGCGACGGGCGATGGCCGCCTGTCGTCCTGGCCCTATGCCGCCGACCATCTGGGGATAGATGAATGAACACTCGTAAAAGCCTGATATGGGCGACCACCGCCCTTGCCGGCTCACTGGCCTTCGCGGGCGCCGCCTCGGCGCAATCGTCTGGAACCACGGCTGCGGAACTGGGTGAAATTGTCGTCACCGGCGCGCGCGGCCCGCGCACGATCGACGGCGCCATCGTGGCGGAAAGCGTCGCCAAGAGCCGCTCGACTGTCACGCAGGAGTTCATCGGGACGCAAGCGTCGGGTCAAACGATCAACGAGATCCTGAACCTCGTGCCGGGGGTGAACTTCACCAACAACGATCCCTACGGTTCGTCAGGCGGCAACATTCGCCTGCATGGTTTTGACGGCAACCGCATCGCCCAGACCTTCGACGGCATGCCGCTGAACGATTCGGGCAACTACGCGCTCTACACCAACCAGCAAGTCGATTCGGAGCTGATCGACAGCGCCACCGTCAACACCGGCACGACTGACGTCGACAGCCCGACCGCCTCGGCCTCCGGCGGCACGATCAACATCTCGTCGCTGACGCCGTCCGAAGACTTCGGCGGCTGGGTCAAGGGATCGCTCGGCGATTTCAACTATCAGCGCGCCATGGCCTTCGTGAATACCGGCGCCTTCGGTCCTTGGGGCACGCGCGCCTGGTTCGCCTATTCCGACCAGTCCTATGACAAGTTCAAGGGCATCGGCAGCCTGAACAAGATTCAGTACAACGCCAAGATTTACCAGCCCATCCGCGACAACGGCGACTTCGTCTCGGTCGGCTTCCACTGGAACCGCAACCGCAACAACGCCTACAACGGCCCGAACCTGTACGCCGACGGAAACGGCGGCTTCACTTCGGACGCAGACACCAGCCCGTTCGGCTGGAACGTCGATCTGGCGCCGACCTATACTGCTCCGGCCCCTTGCGTCGTCAACGGCGCGGTGCCGAATCCACAGGCCCAATGCGACACCAACGGCAACACCTACTGGGGTCTGCGCATCAACCCGTCGGACACGGGCAATATTCGCGCCCAGTCGCGCTTCACCCTGGCTGACGGGCTGCGCCTGACGATCGATCCGTCGTTCCAGTACGTCCTGGCCAACGGCGGCTCGCAGCAGACCGTGCTGTCGGAAACCAACGCTCTGCTGCGTGGTTCGAAGACTTCGGGCGGCGTCGACCTGAACGGCGACGGCGACACCCTGGACAATGTCCGGGTCATGACGCCGTCGAACACCCACACCCAGCGCTATGGCCTGATCTCGTCGCTGCTGTGGGACTTCGCCGAAGGCCAATCGGTCCGTCTGGCCTACACCTACGACCGCGCCCGTCACCGTCAGACCGGCGCCTATGGCACGATCGACTTCTCGAACCCGACCGAGCCGCGCTTCAGCAACCCGTTCGGCGGCCGTAACGGCGAGACCATCACCAACCTGGACGGCTACGACTTGCGTTCGCGTGATCGCCTGTCATACGCCGAACTGAACCAGGTGGCGTTCGAATATCGCGGCCGCTTTTTTGAAGATCAACTGCGCCTGAACCTGGGGGTCCGCGCGCCGTTCTTCAAACGCGAGATGAACCAGTACTGCTACTCCGCACGTGGTTCGAGTTCGGTGCTTTGCACCACCCAGACTCCGGTCATCGCCGACACCTCGACCGCCAACTACACCTACTATCGTTTCGGCAGCGCGACTTCGGGCACCCAGTACATCGCCCCCTACAGCCGCGAAGCCAAGTTTGACGATGTCCTGCCGAACGTCGGCGCTTCCTGGCGGTTCGACGACGCGAACAGCATTTACACGTCGTATGCTGAAAGCCTGACGCTGCCGCGTACCGATAACCTGTATACGGTGCTCTACAACGCTGACGGCGAACTGTTCAGCCCGGAAATACTGCCCGAGAAGAGCAAGACCTGGGATCTGGGCTACCGCTACCAGTCCGGCACCCTGATCGCCTCGGCCAACGTTTGGTTCACCAAGTTTGAGAACCGCATCCTGTCGGCCTACGATCAAGATCTGGGCATCAGCACCGACCGCAACGTCGGCGATGTGGACATGAAGGGCTTTGACGCCCAGATCGGCTATTCGCCGATCGAGCCTCTGTCCTTCTATGCCTCGGCTTCGTACAATGAGAGCGAGATTCAAAGCGACTATGCCGCTTCGTTCGGCACCATCCCGGTCGGCGGCAAGACCTTGGTCGAAGTGCCGGATTGGACCTTCGCTCTGAGCGCTCGCTACAACGCCGGCCCGTTGGACGCGGGCATCCAGGCCAAATACGTCGGAGAGCGCTGGATCACCGACGTCAACGACCTGAACGTGCCGTCATATACGGTCGTCAACGCCGACGCCTCGTTCGACCTGGGCTACTTCGGCATGGAAGGCACCGAGCTGCGTGTGAACGTGATCAACCTGCTTGACGAAGAATATTTCGGCTCGCTGGGCACGGGCACCAATGCGCTGCCGGTCACGGGCATCAGCGGCACCTCGGGCATCTATGCCTCTCAAGGCGCGCCGCGCACGATCCAAGCCTCGGTTCGCTACAGCTTCTGAGGCTTAGCCGAAACTGACAACGAAGGGCGGTTCGTTCGCGGGCCGCCCTTTTTGTTTGTCTGGAAGCGGCGACGTTGAAGTCGGCGGGACTTGGGGCCATATGGCGCGGCTCCGTGTTTCGCCCCCTGTCGCCGCCTGTCTAGGACGCCCGCATGACCGCCCCCATCCCTGCCGCCGTCCCCGCCGAATGGGCTCCGCACCGCGCCATGTGGGTGGGGTGGCCCAGCCATGCGGAATACTGGTTCGAGGCGCTGGAACAGGCGCAGGACGAGGTCGAGGGGCTGGTTCGGGCGCTGGCCGGGCCGGGGCGGGAACGGGTCAGGCTGATGGTCGGCAAGCCCGAACTGGCGGCCGGGGTTCGCGCGCGCCTGGCGGGCGTGGACAATGTCGAGGTCGTGGCGGGAACCTTCGGCGATGTCTGGCTGCGCGACACCGGACCGATCTTCGGCGCAGGGTCCAGGACGGCGGCGGCGTTCCGGTTCAACGGCTGGGGCGGCAAATACGACATGCCGGGCGACGATCTGGTCGCGGCCCAGATCGGCGAACACGCCGGCGTGGCCCTGAGTTGGAACGACTTCGTCATGGAGGGCGGGTCCCTGGATCACGACGGGGAGGGCACGGTCCTGACCACGCGCCAGTGCCTGTTGAACCCCAACCGCAACCCGGCCTGGAACCAGGATGAGGCGGTCGCGGCCGCCGCGCTTGGAAAGGCGATCGGCGCCAGGGTCGTGCTGTGGCTGGGCGACGGCCTGCTGAACGACCACACCGACGGCCACGTCGACAACCTGGCCCGCTTCGTCGCGCCGGGCGTCGTCGCCTGCCCCATCGCCTGGGGCAAGGACGATCCCAACGCCGAGGTCTATGACGCCACGGCGCGCGATCTGTCGGCCATGACCGACGCGGCCGGGCGGAAAATCCGTGTGCTGAGGATTCCGTCGCCGGGTCTGGTGCTGGACGAGGACGAGCGCCCGATCCCCGCCAGCCACATGAACTTCCTGATCGCCAACGGCGCCGTGGTCGTGCCGACATACGGCGACGACGAGGCCGCGCGCTTCGCCTGCGCCGCGCTGGCCGACGCCTTCCCCGATCGCGAGATCATCCCCCTGCCGTCCAACGCCATCCTGACCGGCGGCGGATCGTTCCACTGCATTTCTCAGCAGGAGCCCGCATGACCCGCAAACTGACCGTCGCCGGCATCCAGACCTCGTACGGCGAGGACATTCAGGCCAACATCGCCAAGACCATCGACTTCGTGCGCGAGGCGGCGTCCAAGGGCGCGCAGGTGATCCTGCCGTCTGAGCTGTTCCAGGGGCCGTACTTCTGCGTGTCGCAGGAGGAGCATTGGTTCAGCCACGCCTATGAATGGCGCGAGCATCCGTGCGTGACGGCGCTGTCGCCCGTGGCGAAGGACCTGGGCGTGGCCATTCCGGTCTCGATCTTCGAGAAGGACGGGCCGCAATACTACAACTCCCTGGTCATGCTGGACGCGGACGGCGAGGCGCTGGGCGTCTATAGGAAGAGCCACATCCCCGACGGCCCCGGCTACCAGGAGAAATACTATTTCCGGCCGGGCGACACGGGCTTCAAGGTGTGGAAGACGCGCTTCGGCAGGATCGGGGTCGGCATCTGCTGGGACCAGTGGTTCCCGGAAGCCGCGCGCGCCATGATGCTGATGGGCGCGGATGTCCTGATGTATCCGACCGCCATCGGCACCGAGCCGCACGACGCGACCCTGCATACGGCCCAGCCCTGGCGGCGCGCCATGCAGGGCCATGCGGTGTCCAACGCCGTGCCGGTGGTGGGCGCCAACCGCATCGGCCACGAGACGGTGACGGAGGTCGGCCAGACCTTCTACGGCCATTCCTTCATCGCCGATCAGCAGGGCGAACTGGTGGAAAGCCTGGGCGCCGAGGAGGAGGGGGTGCTGGTGCACGGCTTCGACCTGGACGAACTGGACAAATACCGCGCCGCCTGGGGCTTCTTCCGCGACCGGCGCACGGACCTGTACGGGGTGCTGACGGGCAAGGGCTGACCCGATCCTCCCCCGCCTCAGCGGGGGAGGGGGATCGCCGTAGGCGGTGGAGGGGGCGAGCCCCGCACCCTATGTGGAACGGTCGAGGTCTGCCTCGTTTCCGCCCCCTCCACCACTTCGTGGTCCCCCTCCCCCGTGAACGGGGGAGGGCCTAGACGCGCATCGCCTCGACCGCCGCGACCAGTCGGTCCAGGTCGGCGGGGGGCGACAGACGGTGGTCGCCGCCTTCGATCAGGTCCAGGCGCACGTCGCCGCCGGTCAGGCGCTCGACCAGTTCGATCTGATGGCGCCAGGGCACGACGTCGTCGGCGCGGCCTTGCAGGATGTGGACGGGCGCGGCGATGTGGATGGACCCGGCCAGCAACAGCCAGTCCCGCGCCTCCTCGAACATGCGCCGGGTCAGAACGTATTCGCCCAGCCCCTCTTCGACGACCAGGGTTTCGCCTTCGCGCAGGATGGCCTGGCGTTCGTGGTCGGCCAGGCCGGGCCACATCAGCCGTTCGGTGAAGTCCTGGGCCGGATTGACCAGCACCAGTCCCTTGATCCGCGCCGGACGCGCCAGCGCCGCCAGCAGCGAAACCCAGCCGCCCATCGACGAGCCGACCGGGATGACCGGTCCCGACAGGCTGTCGATCAGGGCCACGGCGTCCTCGCGCCAGCGGCCGATTGTGGCCTGGCGCCAGTCGCCCGAAGACCGGCCGTGGGCGAAATGGTCGTAGCGGACGAAGTTCCAGCCGCGTTCGCGCGCGGCGGCGTCCAGGGCCAGGGCCTTGGTCCCCTCCATGTCCGAGCGGAAGCCGCCGACCCAGACGGCGGTCGGGCCGTCGCCTTCGACGCGACGATAGGCCAGGGTTTCGCCATCGGGGCGGGACAGGGAGCGGAGATCGGTCATGGCGGCGTTGTGCCCGGACTTTCGGCCTCCGTCATCCCCGGGCTTGACCCGAGGATCGAGGGTGCAGCACACGGGGTGTCGAAGTCGATAAAGGCCGATCGTTTGCCCGCACCCAAGGTCCTGTTCATCGCGCCCAATCGCATCGGCGACAGCGTCATCGCCTCCGGCGCGATCCGCGAGATCCTGCGCCAGACGCCGGGCGCCCGGATCACGGTGGCCTCGGGCGGACCGCCGGCGCCCTTCTATCGCTCGGCGCCCGGGGTCGAGCGGGTCCTGGTGGTCGAAAAGCTGAAGTCCAAGATGCACTGGCCCAAACTCTGGGCCCAGGTGGTCGGGACCCGTTGGGATCTGATCATCGACGGTCGAGGCTCGATCCTGGCGTGGCTGACGCCCGCGCGGCGGCGGCGGGTCTATTCTCGCGCCATGGAACACGGCGCGCCGAAGGTGGAGATGATCGCGCGGCTTCTGGGCGCCCCCCGGGCGCTGGAGCCGGAACTGTTCATCGACGACCGCGCCCGGGCCGAAGCGGCGGCCGTCGTCGATCCGCAAACGTCTGCGGCGCCCGGCCCGATCCTGGCGCTGGCGCCCATCGCGGTGCAGCCGGGAAAGAGCTGGCCGGCCGAACGATGGGGCGAACTGACCCGTCGGCTGAGAGGCGAGCCCCGCTTCGCAGGCTGGCGCATCATGCTGGTGGGCGGACCGGGTCCGGGCGACCGGGCGGCGGCGACGCCCGCCCTGACGGCGGCCGGACCGGCCGGCATCGACTTCGTCGGCAAGGGCGACATTCTGGCCTCGGCGGCGGCGATCCAGCGGGCGGCCCTGTTCGTGGGCAACGACTCGGGCCTGATGCATGTGGCGGCGGCCGCCGGCGTGCCGACCCTGGGTCTTTTCGGTCCGACGGAATGGTGGCTGTACGGACCGCGCGGGCCGAAGACGCGCACCGTCGCCGCCAATCCGCGTCGGGGCGAGTTCGCGCCCATCGAGGCGCTGACCGTCGATCAGGTGTTCGCCGCCGTGCTCGATCTTCACGACGCCTTCGTCGCGCGGGGGCAGGGAACGGAGGCCGAGGCATGAGCGATGCGCCGCGCGCCCTTTTCGTCAACTCCGACCGAATCGGCGACTGCGTCATGTTCTCCGGCGTGATCCGCGAGATCGATCGCCAGCTGCCGGGCGCGCGCATCACCGTGGCCTGCGGACCGTCGGCGGCCGCCCTGTTTCGCGCGGCGCCGGGGGTGGAGCGGGTCGTTCCCCTGCCCAAGAAGAAGGCCGGCGGACACTGGCTGGATCTGCTGAAGGCGGTCGGGACGACCCGCTGGGACATGGTCGTCGACATCCGCGGCTCGGGCCTGGCCTATCTGCTGCGGGCGCGCGAGCGGCGCATCTACAACCGGCGCTGGGAAAAGGGGCGGCCCAAGGTCGAGATGGTTTCGGAGATGATGAGGGCGGCCGGAACGCTGGCTCCCGAAATATTCCCGGACGCGGCGGCGCGGCGCGCGGCCTGCGCGATCCTGGGCGAGGATCTCTCGCCCGTGCTGGCCTTCGCCCCGATTTCGACGGACCCGGCGCGCAGCTGGCCGGCCGAGCGCTGGGGGCGGCTGATCGAGCGGCTGGCGCGGGAGCCGGCGTTCGACGGGTGGCGGTTCATGGCGGTGGGCGGCCCCGGCGACCAGCCTGCGGCGGCGCCGGCCCTGGCGGCGGCCGGGCCGAGGGGGATCGATGCGGTCGGAAAAGGGGACATTCTGGCCTCGGCGGCGGCGATCCAGCGCGCGGCCCTGTTCGTCGGCAACGATTCGGGTCTGATGCATGTGGCGGCGGCGGCGGGAACTCCGACGCTGGGCCTCTTCGGCCCCAGCGAGTGGTGGCACAAGGCGCCCTGGGGGCCGAAGAGCCGCTTCGTGGCCTCGAGCCAGACGCGCGGCGAGTTCCAACCCATCGAAGCGCTGACGGTGGACCGGGTGCTCGCCGCGGTTCTGTCGTTGCACGCCGAGTTCATCGGCGGGGGATCGACGACCAAGCCTTGAAAAAACAGCCTCTCGGCGTCATATTGCCGGCCTTGAGGGGAACGTGGCGCTCGCCGCGCCATTTCGCTCATCACGACATACGCCTTCTTTGACCACATAAGGAAACGACGCCCATTCGCCGTCCCATGCAAGCGCCGCCCGTGAAAGACGGGCCGCGTATGAACCAGGATATCCGCGCCCCTCGCGTTCTGCTCATCGACCAGAACGGCGAAAAACAGGGCGTCATGCCCACCTCCGCCGCTCTGGAAGCCGCCGAGGAAGCCGGGATGGACCTGGTCGAGATCGTCTCCACCTCCGAGCCGCCGGTGGCCAAGATCCTCGATTACGGCAAGCACCGTTTCCAGGAGCAGAAGAAGAAGGCCGAGCAGCGCAAGCGCCAGAAGGTCGTCGAGCTGAAGGAAATCAAGCTGCGGCCCAATATCGACACCCACGATTATGAGGTGAAGGCCAAGGCGATGCACCGCTTCTTCGACGAGGGCGACAAGGTGAAGGTCACCCTGCGCTTCCGTGGTCGCGAGATGGCGCACCCCGAACTGGGCATGAAGCTGCTGCACAAGGTCCAGGCCGATTTCGACGAAATCGCCAAGGTCGAGTTCGCGCCCAAGATGGAAGGCCGCCAGATGATCATGATCCTGGCCCCGCGCTGATCGCGATTCCTCGCCGAACATGGAACGCCCGGCCGCAAGCCGGGGCGTTTCGTTTGTCGGGCGGTCGAAGGCGGCGGGCCAGACTCCGGGCCAGACTCGTCTTGCGTCGCGGGGCGTCTTGGCGTAGAAGCCGCGCCTTCGCGTACCGAACCGCCGGGCGAACAGGCATGCCTGGGCGGTTCTTAAACTCAGGAGGGACAACCGCACCCAATGGGCTCAAGTAGTCCGAAGGACGGTAGCCCCTCCAAAAAGGAGACTGAAATGCCGAAACTGAAGACGAAGTCGGGCGCCAAGAAGCGCTTCAAATTCACGGCCACTGGCAAGGTGAAGGCCGGCGTTGCGGGCAAGCGTCACCGCTTGATCAGCCACAACTCGAAATACATCCGCCAGAACCGCGGCACCGCCGTCATGGCCGACGCCGACGCCAAGAAGATCAAGTCCTACATGCCCTACGCCTGATCGGCGCCGGGTTCACAGACGATCTTCCGCACTGAATTTGAACAACAGTCCCTCAAGCAGCAAGCCGCCGCGCGGCGCGCGATAGGGACTTCCCGAAGGGAAAAACATCATGGCTCGCGTTAAACGTGGCGTAACCTCGCACGCCAAGCACAAGAAGGTTCTGGAGCAGGCCAAGGGCTTCTCCGGCCGCCGCAAGAACACCATCCGCACGGCCAAGGCCGCCGTCGACCGCGCCGGGCAATACGCCTATCGCGACCGCCGCGCCAAGAAGCGCAACTTCCGCGCCCTGTGGATCCAGCGCATCAACGCCGCGGCCCGCGTCGAAGGCTTCACCTACAGCCAGTTCATCAACGGCCTGAACAAGGCCGGCATCGAACTGGACCGCAAGGTCCTGGCCGCCATCGCCGCCGATGCGACCGGCTTCAAGGCCGTCGCCGACAAGGTCCGCGCCGCCCTGGCCTGAGGCTCGCGCTCAAGCCGCGCGCGACCGCGTCGCGAGCCTGGCGTAACAAGAACGACGCCCGCTCCGGTTCGCCGGGGCGGGCGTTTTCGTTTCTGGATGTCGGGTCCGTCCCGCCGGCGCCCCCGGAATGACGACCTGAATTCAGGCGGCCTGGCGCTCTGGGGCGGTTTCCGCGGCGGCGGCCAGCACCATGCGGATGGCGTTCAAGAGGGCGTCGGGCTGGATCGGCTTTTGCGCCACCCCGTTCATGCCGGCGGCGATATAGTCCAGCTCGTCGCGTTCGTCGGCGTTGGCGGTCAGGGCCAGGATGGGCACGGCGCCGGCCGGGGCGGGCAGGGCGCGGATGGCCCGCGTCGCGGCGGCCCCGTCCATCACCGGCATCTTGATGTCCATCAGGACCAGGTCGAAGGGCCGGGCGGCGACGGCGTCCAAAGCCTCGCGCCCATTCTCGGCCATTTCGCAGGTGCAGCCGAACATCTCCAGCAGCTTGCCGGCGACGAAGCGGTTGGCGGCGTTGTCGTCGACGACCAGGACGTGAAGCGTATCGTGCGGCGTCGGCGCGGCCATGTCCGGGACCGGCTTTCCGATCCCGTCCGAAAGGCGCAGCGGCAGGCGCACCTGGAAGCGGGCGCCGCCCTGGGGCGAGGTGGTCAGGGCGATGTCGCCGCCCATCCGCTCGGCGATCTGGCGGCAGATGGCCAGGCCCAGCCCCGCGCCGGCGCCCTCCCGGCCCGCCTTGCCGGTGTTGAAGGGCTCGAAGATGGTCGCCGCCGCCGCCGCAGGCACGCCGGGGCCGCTGTCGTCCACGGTCAGGACCACCTGGCCGTCCGCGCGGCTTTCGATCAGGGCGGCCACCTCGCCGGCCGCGGTGAACTTCAGGGCGTTGCCGATCAGATTGTTCAGGAGCTGTTTCAGCCGCATCCCGTCGGCCTGGACGCAAGGGACGGTCAGGTCGGTGCGCACGGTCAGGGACAGGGCCTTTTCCTCGGCCCGCGCGCGCCACAGGGCGTCGATGTCGAAGGCGACGGCCGACAGGTCCAGCGGCTCCTCCTCCAGGGTCAGCATCCCCGCCGAGGCGCGCGACATGTCCAGGGCGTCGGTCAACAGCCGCAGCAGGCTCTGGCCCGAATCGATCACCGTGCGGACGTAGGGGCGCAGTTCCTCCTGCTCCAGCTTCTTGTCCATCAGGGCGGCGACGCCCAGCACCCCGTTCAGCGGCGTGCGGATCTCGTGGCTCATCACCGCCAGGAATTCGGACTTGGCGCGGCTGGAGGCGACGGCCTCGGCCTCGGCCAGGGCCAGGTCGCGGGCCAGGGCGCCCATCTCCTCGGCGCGCTGGCGGTGCAGGGCCGCGCCGGCCTGGACGACCTGCAAGGCCGTGCCGACCCCGACGTAGCGGCCGTTCGAGACTACGATGAAGCCGGTCAGCAGCGCGCCCAGCTCCGCCGCCCCATAGGCCTGAAAGAAGGCCTCCGCGCTGGTCGACGCATCCGCGACGGGGGCGTTGCGGTCCATCAGGCTGTCGGCCGGTTTCCTGGCGTAGAGGGCGCGTCCGAACTCGGCCGCCATCCTCAGAGTGAAGGCGTTGCGTTCGATGATGCCGACCGGGCGGCCGTCCTCGTCCACGACGGCCAGGGCCAGGGTGTTCGGCTCGCTCTGGAACCGTTCGAACACCTCCGCGCCCGGCGTGGACGGCGCCACGGGCGCGATCAAGTCGACGAAATCACCGATCAGCGGCATCAAGGTCCCCACCTGTTCCGCCACCGCCTTAGCCACCGATGTTTAACGCCGGCTTTGCCGTTCATGAAGCTTTCGCGGCGGGTTTTCGACAGTCGATCCGTGGACGGACGGAAACGAAGCCATGGGCGACGATCTGCGTTTCCTTGCCCGGTTTTCGGCGCTAGCCTCGCCCCATGATGCGCGCCCTGATCTGCGGCCTGACGGCGGCCTTCGTTCTTGCACAGACCGCGATGGCGCAGGATCGGCGCGTCGCCGTCACTTTCGACGACTTGCCGTTCCAGGCGGACGCGGCGACGCTGTGCGATCCGGCGCGAATAATGACGGTGACGCACGATTTCGTCGCCATGCTGAAGCCGCTGAACACCCATGCGACGGCCTTCGTCAACGCCGGGCGGGTGTGCGAGGCGCAGCGCGACGCGGTGTTGCCGCGCGTGCTGAACGTCTGGCTGGATGCGGGGCTGGACCTGGGCAACCACACCTTCAGCCACATCGACATCCACCGCACGACCCCAGAGGCCTATCTGGCCGACGTCGATGCCGGGGCGCCGCCGGTGCGGGCGGCGCTTGAGGCGCGCGGGATGCATCTGCGCTGGTTCCGCCACCCCTATCTGTTCACCGGCGAGACCCAGGCCAAGCATGACGCCCTCGCCGCAGGCCTGGCCCAGCGCGGCTATGTGATCGCGCCCGTGACCCTGGACAACAACGACTGGATGTTCGCCGACGTCTATCGCAAGGCCGAACGGATCGGCGACGCGGCGTTGAAGCAGAGGATCGGCGCTGCCTATGTGGCCTATATGACGACAGTGCTGGATGTCATGGAACCCTATAGCGCCGAACTGACCGGCGGGCGCGAACCGGCGCAGGTTCTGCTGCTGCACGCCAACAGTTTGAACCAGGCCTACTATCCGCAGATTCACGCCCTGTATCTGGCGCGCGGCTATCGCTTCGTGCCGTTGGAGGCGGCGCTGGCCGATCCGATCTACACCCATGCGGATACGTTCGTGGCGGCCAACGGCGTGTCATGGCTGCATCGTTGGACCCAGACCGACGGTCGGCCGATCCGCTGGGGGCCGCTACCGCCCGCCTGGATTGTCGCGGCCAATGCGGCGCCAGCATCGGAACTGACGGCCATTGCGGCGAACCAAACCGCGCCTTGAAGGGTGACGAAACGGCTCGGGGCCGTTAAGGCGTCAGCCACAATGACCGATCTCGCCACACTCGAACTCGATCTGATCAACGCCATCGGCGGCGCGGAGAGCGTCGCGGCCCTGGAGGCAATGCGCGTCGCCGCCCTGGGCAAGTCCGGCTCGATCTCGGGCCTGCTGAAGGGCCTGGGCGCGATGAGCCCCGACCAGCGGCGCGAACAGGGGCCGATCATCAACGGTCTGCGCGACCGGGTGTCCGCCGCCATCGCCGCGAAAAAGACCGAACTGGAGGCCGCCGAATTGGATGCGCGGCTGCTGGCCGAGCGCATCGACCTGACCCTGCCGGCCCGGCCGCGCCGCAAAGGCGGGGTCCACCCCACCATGCAGACGATGGACGAGATGATCGCCATCTTCGCCGAGATGGGTTTCGCGGTGGCGGAAGGTCCCGACATCGAGGACGACTTCCACAACTTCACCGCCCTGAACTTTCCGCCCAAACATCCGGCGCGGGAGATGCACGACACCTTCTTCCTGAAGCCCGACCCCGAGACGGGCGAGCGCAAGGTGCTGCGCACCCACACCAGCCCGGTGCAGGTCCGCACCATGATGTCGCAGAAGCCGCCGATCCGCATCGTCGCGCCGGGCCGCACCTTCCGCAAGGATTCGGACGCCACCCACACGCCGATGTTCCACCAGATCGAAGGCCTGGTGATCGACCGCGACATCAACATGGGCCATCTGAAGACGACGCTTGAGACCTTCATCGCCCGCTTCTTCGAGCTGGACGAGGTTCAGGCGCGGTTCCGCCCGCACCACTTCCCCTTCACCGAACCGTCGGCCGAGATGGACATCCGCTGCGACAGGTCCGGCGGGAAACTGGTGTTCAACACCGGCGACGACTGGCTGGAGATCCTGGGCTGCGGCATGGTGCATCCCAATGTGCTGACCAACTGCGGCCTGGACCCGGACGAATGGCAGGGCTTCGCCTTCGGCATGGGGGTCGATCGTCTGGCCATGCTGAAATACGGCGTGCCGGACCTGCGCCCGATGTTCGAGGCCGACACCCGCTGGCTGGCCCACTACGGCTTCTCCGCCTTCGCCGCGCCCAATCCGGCCTCGGGCCTGAGCTGAACGAGTTCCACGATGACCGATCAAACCGAAACGCCGATGTCGCCTGACGAAAGGTCAGGGCGCGAACTGGTGGCGCGAGAGACCTTTGAAAAGGAGGCCGTGTGGCTGCCCTCGCTGGCGGTGCATCATATGAACGCCGGCCAAACCTTCATCGAAGGCAAGACCTTCACCGAGTGCCTGATCGAAGGCCCCGCCGTGATGGCGGTGATGAACGGCACGACGTTCGACGGCTGCAACATGGGCGTGGCGTCCAACCCCCGCACCCTGCTGCTGCAGCCGCTGGGGGACATGATCGCCGGCGTCGTCGGCATGTCCAATTGCAGCTTCATCCGATGCCGCTTCGTCCAGGTCGGCTTCACCGGATCGCCGGAAGTTCTGGAGCAGATCGAAGCGAATCTGCTCGGCGCACGGGCGGCTCAGGCATGAGCCGCCTGCCCATCAACCGCCCGATGAGCATCGCAAAATCTCTGACCCAGATGGATTTCATCGACGTCGACATCAATCTGTACGATCTCTACACCGCGCATCAACAGCAGGGCGCCATTGTCGGCCGAACCTTTACGGGATGTCGGCTTCAGGGGCCGGCCATCGTTCTGATCGGCGGGGGCACGACGTTCGACGAGACCAATTTCGGCGATTCGCGCGGCGGGATGAAGAACCTGCTGTTGCAGCCGATGGGCGACAAGGCGCTGGGCACCGTGCCCATGCACGACTGCGCCTTCGTCGGCTGCGAATTCTACAATGTCGGCTTCACCGGCTCCAAGGATATCCTTGAGCAGCTGGCGGCGGTGCCGACCGTGGCGGGGCCGCAAGGATGAAGTTCACCCTGTCCTGGCTGAAGGACCATCTCGAGACCGAGGCGGACGTCCATCAGATCGCCGAGGCCATGACCATGGCGGGCCTGGAGGTCGAGGCGGTGCTCGACCCCGCCGCCAAGCTGGCCCCCTTCACCGTGGCCCGGATCGTCTCGGCCGAGCGTCACCCGAACGCCGACCGGCTTCAGGTCTGCCAGGTCGAGACGGTCGATGGAATGAAGGAGATCGTCTGCGGCGCCCCGAACGCGCGGGCGGGCCTGACCACCATCTATGCGCCCATCGGCGCCTATGTGCCGGGCCTGGGCGTGACCCTGGTCGAGAAGCCGGTGCGCGGCGTGGTGTCGAACGGCATGCTGTGTTCGGCCTCGGAGCTGGAGCTGTCGGAAGAGAGCGACGGCATTCAGGAACTGCCGCCCGAAATCCCGGTGGGAACCCCGGTCGCCGGCCTGTTCGGGGCCGAACCCGTGATCGATTTCGAGGTGACGCCGAACCGGCCCGACTGGCTGGGCGTCGCGGGCATCGCCCGCGATCTGGCCGCCGCCAGCGTCGGCAAGCTGAAGCATTTCGACATCGCCGTGGTGCGCGGCGGCTTCCCCTCGCCGATCTCGGTACGGCTGGAGGCGCCGGAGATGTGCCCGGTCTTCGCCGGCCGCGTGATCCGTGGGGTCCAGAACGGCCCGTCGCCGGCCTGGCTGCAGAAGCGGCTGACCGCCATCGGCCTGCGTTCGATCAACCGGCTGGTCGATGTGACCAATCTGATCGCCTACGACCGCGCCCGCCCGCTGCACGTCTATGACGTGGCCAAGCTGGTCGGGACCGAGATCGTGGTGCGCGCGGGGCAAGCGTCGGCCGAAACCGGCGAGGCGGAACGTCTGATCGCTCTGGACGGCAAGACCTATGCGGCGTCGCCGACCGACTGCGTCATCGCCGACGCGGGCGGCGAGCGGCCCATCGGCCTGGGCGGCGTCATGGGCGGCGAGAGCACCGGCTGCGACGAGGCGACCACCGACGTCTTCCTGGAAAGCGCCTGGTTCGACCCGCTGGTGGTCGCTCAGACGGGACGCGCGCTGGGCATCCATTCCGACGCCCAGTACCGGTTCGCGCGCGGCGTCGATCCGGTTTCGGTGACGCCGGGGCTGGAGCTGGCCACGCGGCTGATCCTGGACCTGTGCGGCGGCGAGCCGTCCGACATCGTCTTCGTCGGCGAACCGCCCGCCAGTCCGGCGCCCTTCGCCTTCGACCCCGCCCATGTGAAGCGGCTGACGGGCATGGACCTGGCCGACGACCGGATCGGGACCATCCTGGGCCAGCTGGGCTTTCTGGTTCAGGCCGCGCCCGCCGGACAGGGAAAGCCCTGGATCGTCACCCCGCCGTCGTGGCGGCGCGACGTCGAGGGGCCGGCCGACCTGGTCGAGGAGGTGGCGCGGATCGAGGGCTTCGACAGCCTGCCCGACCTGGCCCTGCCGCCGGTCGCCCGCCCCGCCGGCGGCGTGCTGAACCCGCGCCAGGCCCGCGTCCGCACGGCGCGCCGGGCCCTGGCCGCCCTGGGCTACGCCGAAGCCGTCACCTGGTCCTTCACCAAACAGTCGACGGCCGCCCTGTTCGGCGGCGGGGACGAACGACTGGTGCTGGAGAACCCCATCGCCGCCGATCTGGACTGCATGCGGCCCTCGGCCTTGCCGAACTTGATCCAGGCGGCGGCCAGGAACGCCGCGCGCGGCCACGCCGACGCCGCCCTGTTCGAGATCGGCCCCATCTACCTGGGCGACGGCCCGGCGGATCAGCGCACCGTCGTCGCCGGTCTGGTCGCGCCGCATCCCGCCCGTCACTGGGCCGGCGCGGGCGAGGACGCCCTGTTCACGCTCAAAGGCGATCTGACCACCCTGCTGGAAGAGATCGGCGCCCCGGTCGCCGCGCTGCAACTGGTTCAGGGCCAGAACCGCGACTGGTGGCGCCCCGGTCGTTCGGCCCGGCTGCAACTGGGCCCCAAGAACGTGATCGTCGAGTTCGGCGAACTGCATCCGCGCGTGTTGAAGGCGCTGGACGCCGTCGGCCCCATGCTGGCCTTCGAGATCGTGCTGGACAATGTGCCCGAACCGCGCGGCAAGGGATCGAAGGCGCGGGGCTCGGCCGACCTGGCGCCCCTGATGCCGCTGACCCGCGACTTCGCCTTCGTGGTCGATGAGGGCAAGCCCGCAGGCGACCTGGTCCGCGCGGCCGCCGGCGCCGACAAGGCCCTGATCGCCGAGGTCCGCGTCTTCGACGTCTATCGCGGCAAGGGCGTGGAAGACGGCTTCAAGTCCGTCGCCCTGGAGGTCGTCATCCAGCCGCGCGACGCCACCCTGGCGGAAGCCGAGATCGAGGCCCTGACCAGGAAGGTCGTGGCCGCGGTCGAGAAACAGGGCGGCAAGTTGCGGGCGTGACTATCAGAGCGGCTTTGAGACGCGATGTCGAAGCCCGCTTTGATCCATCGGAGACATTCTGAATGTCGGCTTCGTGATGGCCCATGCTGAAACGCGCGTAGCTTAACGATCGCGCTGACCGAAACCCATGCGCTGGCTTGAGGGAAGATTGAGCGACACGGACGCCTCTTCGATTACATGATTTCGCGAAGCGATAAAGACCCCCGTTCCTGAGATCGCCAACACGACCACAAGCCCGAGAACAGGTTCGCCAAAGACAACAAGCGCAAGACCTGCTGGAAGGATACCAGCAGCAAGCGTTGCTAAAATAAGCAGGATAAGCCGCGATGGGCCAGAGGTCGAGTTGGCGCGCTGGACGATGAGCCAAGCACCGAACGAAACAATGACAGCTATCGCGAGAACCATGAACCAACCAAGCGTAAGTTGCTTGGCAATGATACCGAGAGATTGTTCGACCAATTCCGGCGTGAAGCCACGAAGCAGACAAGTCGCGAGAAACGCGACGATGTGTATCGCAGCGAGGTTCGCCAGAGGGACAGCGAGAGAAAACAAAAGCCCGCGCGCGAACGGCATGCAAAGACTCCCTAGCGGTGGGTTTCAAAGTCGCGCGCCTTAGTTACATTTAGGTTTAGACTGCAAACATTTGCGGGCTAATCGCCCATGGCGAATCCACGCAACATTGCATGCTGTTGGCTGGGTGGTGCCTGTTCGGTAAGTTCCCGTTAACCTTAGAGCCGCAAGGCTGCCGCAAAGGTCGGGGACGGTGCGACAAGGGCCGGCGCGCCGGCCGGCTGTCCTCTCGCCGACTTCGGAGCGCCCCCATGCATCGTCGCCAACTGATCCTTTCGGGCCTCGCCACCGCCGCCGGCGCATCGTCGCTGGGGGCCTGCGCCTCGACCCCGGCGCGCGATCCCAACTATCCCATCGCCTCGGATCAGACGGCCCAAGCCTATAGTTTCGACGAGCTGGTGGCGGCCGGTTCGCGCGAACTGGGCATCGCGGCCGAGGTCGTGGGCGGCGCCATCGAGCGCGTCTTCGCCGACCAGGGCGACCGTCCGACCGCCTATATCGCGGGCGAGGAGGGGGCCGGCGCCGTCGTGGTCGGCGCCCGCTACGGCCGCGGCGCACTGCACATGAAGGACCTGTCGGCCTCGCAGGAGGTGTTCTGGCAGGGCGCGTCGATCGGTTGGGACTGGGGCGGCAACGCCAGCCGCGTCTTCACCCTGGTCTATGGCCTGTACCACCCCGACATGATCTATCGCCGCTATCCGGGGGTCGAGGGTTCGGCCTATCTGGTCGCCGGCCTGGGCGTGAACTACCAGCGCGCCGACGGCATCGTCCTGGCCCCCATCCGCACCGGCGTCGGCCTGCGCCTGGGCGCCAACGTCGGCACCATGAGCTACAGCCGCCAGCGGAATCTGCTGCCCTTTTAAGCGCGCTATGCTCGCGACGCGGTCGCTCTCGGCTTGAGCGCGCGATCATCGCTTTACATCAGCCGACCAACCGCAACGGCGGCGGGGCGTCCAGCAGGGCCGCCAGTCCCTCGCGCCAGGTCGGATAGCGCGGCCGCCAGCCCAGTTCGGCCTTGGCCAGGGCGTTGGAGACGCGCTTGGAGTCCAGGTAGAAGCGGCGCATGGCCTCGCTGACGCTGTCGTCGGTCCAGTCGACTTCGGGCGGGCGGGGCAGGCCCATGCGCGCGGCGGTCCATTCCATCACCACGTCGGACGCCGCCGGTTCGTCGTCGGTCAGATTGTAGGCCGCGCCCGGACGCGGCCGGGCCATCGAGGCGAACAGGCCCGAGACGACGTCGTCGACATGGATGCGGTTGAAGATCTGGCCGGGCTTCCTGACCAGCCGGGCGCTTCCGTCGCGCAGCCGCTCGACCACGTTGCGGCCGGGGCCGTAGACGCCGGGCAGGCGGAAGATCTGGACCGTCAGGCCCATGCCCTGCGCCCCGTCCAGCCAGTCGCGCTCGGCCCGCACCCGGCGCGCCCCTTCCAGATTGGCGGCGTTCAGCGGCCCGTCCTCGAACACCCAGCCCCCCGCCCGGTCGCCATAGACGGCGGTGGAGGAGACATAGCCCATCCAGTCGGGCCAGGCGTCGCCGGCCAGAGGGGCCAGCGCGCGCAGGGCAGGGCACCCCTGGGCGTCGGGCGGAGCGGTGATCAGGACGGCGCTGGCCGCCTCAAGCGCCGTCTTCAGGGCGGCGGCGTCGGCGGGGTCCAGGGCGGCGATCCCTTCGGCCTCCAGCGCGCGCCGCCGTTCGGGATCGCGCGCTGTCGCCACGGCCCGCCCGCCGCGCCGGACGGCTTCCAGCGCCGCCGCCTCCCCCAGATAGCCGCCGCCGAAGACCAGCAGATTCAGGGCGGGGGCGTCGGGCATCGGGAGGGGAACTCAGGCGGCGGAGGAACGGGCGGAAGCGATCGGAACGGGCGCGGCGGCGGCCGACGGCGTCTCGTTTTGCAGCGCCTCGGCCCGGCGTTGGTTCCAGGCCGAGACGCAAGGGACGCGGTCGAGGTCGGCGCGGTCGGCGTAGCGGCGGGCGATGTCGGTCACGTCCTGCATCAGCCCCTCGGCCAGGGTGATGGGCTTCAGCCCCAGTTCGCGGAATTGGTCGTTGGCGACGACAAGGTCGTTCTCGTCGGCCTCCTGGCGCGGATTGGGCACGTTGTGGATTTCCGCTCCGGTCATGTCGGCGACCATCCGGGCCAGGTCGCGCACGCGCCGGCTCTCGGTCATCTGGTTCAGGATCTTGACCCGCTCGCCGCGTTTCGGCGGGTTCTTCAGCGCCAGTTCGACGCAGCGCACCGTGTCCTGGATGTGGATGAAGGCCCGCGTCTGGCCGCCCGATCCGTGCACGGTCAGGGGATGGCCCAGGGCCGCCTGCATCAGGAAACGGTTCAGCACCGTGCCGTAGTCGCCGTCGTAGTCGAAGCGGTTGATCAGACGCTCGTCCGCCCGGGTCTCGCGCGTCTGGGCGCCCCAGACGATGCCTTGGTGCAGGTCGGTGATCCGCAGCTGGTCGTTCCTGGCGTAGAACTGGAACAGTAGGGCGTCCTGGGTCTTGGTCATGTGATAGATGCTGCCCGGATTGGGCGGGAACAGGATTTCCTGCTCGGCCGGGCCGTGGTCGGTGTCGACCGTGACCTTCAGATAGCCCTCGGGGATGCGCAGGCCGGCGGTGCCGTAGCCATAGACCCCCATCGTCCCCAGGTGGGTCAGATGCACGTCCAGGCCGCTCTCGACGATGGCGGCCAGCAGATGGTTGGTGGCGTTGATGTTGTTGTCGACGGTGTAGAGCTTGTGCCGCGCCGACTTCATCGAATAGGGCGCGGCCCGCTGTTCGGCGAAATGGACGACGCTGTCGGGGGCCAGGTCGCGGATCAGGGCGACCAGGCGGTCGAACTCCTTGCCCGCCGTCATGTTGACGAAACCGATGTCGCGGCCGGAAATCTCTTTCCACGCCCTGATCCGCTCGCCCATGGTGCGGATGGGCGTCAGGGACTGGACCTCCAGCTCGTTGTCGATGTTGCGGCGGCTGAGGTTGTCGACGACGGTCACGTCCCAACCTTCGGCCGACAGATGCAGGGCCGTCGGCCAGCCGCAGAAACCGTCGCCGCCCAGAACCAGAACGCGCATGGAATGAAAGCCTCTTCGTCGTCTCGAAGGCCATGCCTAGCCCACCCGCGGGCCCTCGGCAAAGCGGCGCCGTTGACAGGCGGGTGCGACGCTTTGACGAATCCCCCTTGGAAAGGCGTCTCACACAGGCTAAGTCTCGCCTGTCTCCCACTCAAACGCAGCTTTACGGGCGCATACCCGGCTGTTCGCGGCTTGAGCCGATCATGACGGTCGGTCCCGAAAGGACCGGCGCACCATGCGGGCGGCAAGGCATTCCGACAGATCGACAATCGGGGATCGGCCCCGGGCGAAACGGAACCACGAAACGGACGGCGCCGGCCCCAGGGCTCAGGCCCGCCCCTGCACACGGTAGCGCGAATGAGAGATTTCAAGGGCATGAAGCGTCAGCGCGGACGCAATCGGAACAAGGCGGGCGCCAACAACGCCAACAACGCCAATCCGAATCGTTCGTGGGATTCGCAAGGCCCCGAGAACATCAAGGTCCGGGGCAACGCCCAGACCGTCTACGAACGCTATCAGCAGCTGGCCCGCGACGCCTCCTCCGGCGGCGACCGGGTGCTGGCCGAAAACTATCAGCAGCACGCCGAACACTATTACCGCGTGCTGAGGGCGCTGCAGCCCCAGCGGTCCTTCTCCGACATCGCCGCGCGCGAACAGTCGAACCAGGGCTTCGACATCGACTTCGAGGACGAATCCGGCGTCCAGGCCGCCGCCTTCCTGGCCGCCCAGCAGGCCGCCGAACGCCAGGCCCAGGACGCCGCCGAACGCGCCGAGCAGAACCAGGCTCAACCCCGTGACTACAACCGCGACCGCGATCAGAACCGCGAACCGCGCGAACCGCGCGAACCGCGCGAACCCCGCGAGCCGCGTGAGCCGCGCGAGGACGGCGAGGCCCGCGCCGAGGGCGACGGCGGTCGTCGCGAAAGCCGCCGCGAACGCTGGGAGCGTCGCCGCGAGGAACGCAACCGCCGCTTCGACAACCGCGAGGAGGGGGTCGAGGATGTCGCCGCCCGCGCCGATGCCGCCCGCGCCGATGCCGACAGCGCCGAGACGGCGGCGCCCGCCGTCGAAAGCCCTCCGGCCGAGCCCGTCCTGGAGGCCGGCGAGCCCGTCGCCGAGACGCGCCCGGCCCGCCGTCCGCGCCGCGCCGCCCCGGCCGCTGCGGACGAGGGCGAGGTCCCGACCGCCCTGCCCGGTTTCCTGACCCGTGCGCCCGCTCCCGCCGCTGCGGCGGCCCCCGACGGCGAGGCCGAGCCGCCTGTCCGCCGCCGCGCGCCGCGCCGCAAGGCCGAGGCCGCGACCACCGAGGATTGACGACAACCCAAGCGCGCGTTTTACGATATCGCAACTCTGACGCGTCATCGGTGGCGCGTGGGAGGGCGTCATGGATATCGTCTTGCTGGTTCTGTCCCTGGCCCTGGCGGCGATGTGCGCGGGCCTGTGGCTGTGGCTGCACGCCCATGCGGCGGTCGTCCGGCTGACGCAGGACAGGGCGCGGCTGGAGCGGCGCCTGGCCCAGGCCGCAGAGACCCAGCGCCAGGCTCTGGCCGCCGCCGAGGCCGAGGTTCGCCGTCTGACCGCCGAGGACGCCGCCAAGGCCGAGGTCGCCCTGGCCCTGGCGCGCGAACTGCGCACGCCCCTGACCACGGTGATGGGCTTCGCCCAGCTGCTGCAGACCCATGCCGAGGCCGATCGGCTGACGCCGCGACAGTCGCAGGGGCTGCGCCGGATCGAGGCCGCGGGCGCCGTGCTGCTGGCCCTGGTGGAGGAGGCGGACGATTTCGTCGCCTCGGGCGACGCCGGCGCCGCGCCCTTCGTCCAGCGCGTCGATCTGCGTCTGGCCCTGCGTCAGGCGTGCGACGGACTGGAGCCTCAGGCGCGGCGGGCGGGGGTGACGCTGGATTGCCCGGCGGCCCAGTGGGGGCTGGCGGTCATGGCCGATCCCGTCGCCGTGCGACGCATCCTGCGCCGTCTCGTCGAAAACGCCTTGGGCCATTCGCCGCGCGGCGGCGCGGTGCGGATGACGGCGACGCGACAGGACGACCATGTCGTCGTCGCCGTGCACGATCCCGCCAAGCCGCCTGAAGAGCCGGCGACCGCGCGGCCGTTTCAGCCCCTGGACGGCCAGGACGCGCGGGGCGGCACGCGCCTGGGCCTGTCGACGGCGCGAAGACTGGCCGAGCGGATGGGCGGGCGGCTGGACGCCGCGCGCGACGCCTGGGGCGCGACGACCTATTCCCTGGGCTTTCCGGCGGCGGGCGCGGGCCAGGCGCCCGATCTCCCGGCGCGGGATCGGCCGACGGCGACGGCGCTCTATGTCGAGGACAATCCGGCCAATGTCGCCCTGATGCGCCAGGCGGCCGGGGCGCTGGGCCTGACGCTGCACGCCGCGACCACGGGGCCGGAGGGGCTGGAGCTGGCGCGGGCGCTGGGGCCGGACGTCATCCTGCTCGACCTGGGCCTGCCCGGCATGGACGGCTATGAGGTCAAGGCGGCGCTGGACGCCGATCCCGTCACGCGCGACACGCCGGTCCTGGCCCTGACGGCGGCGACCACGCCGGCGGATCGCCGGCGCGGACGGGCGGCGGGGTTCGGCGCCTATCTGACCAAGCCGCTGGATCTGAACGCCTTGGCCGACGCCCTGACCCGGGCGTTGTCCGCCCATTCGTCGCGTGCTGGGAACGGCCCCGGCCTTGACGCGCACCCGCGACGAAGGGCCTAAGGGAGCGGTCCCGCCGTCAGGTCCGCCCAAGGTCAGCGTTCTATGCGTCAGTTCGTCCGGTTGGTTTCGTCCCCTCTGCGCGCCCCCGCCCTGCTGCGCCTGGCGGCTCTGGGCGCGCTGGGCGGGGTCGCGGCCTGCGCCGCCACGCCTCCGCCGCCTCCGCCGCCGCCCGCATCGACCGGGGCGGCCCTGATGGATTGGCGGGGCGTCATCACCTCGGCCGACCGGGACCGCCACCGCCGCGTCGCTGCGGCCTGGACCCTGGCCCTGCAGCAGGCGCGCCGCCAGCCCGGATCGGGCGACTTGAATGCCCTGGGCGAACTGATCCAGCCCCAGGCGGCCCGGCCGGGCGTCGCCCCCCCGCCCGGCGACTATCGCTGCCGCACCGTCAAGCTGGGTTCGCAGGGCGGCGAGGACGGCCTGGGCTATGTCGTCTACGGCTGGTTCGCCTGCCGTATCGAACAGACGCCGCAGGGGCTGAAATTCTCCAAGCTGACCGGCTCGCAACGGCCGTCGGGCCTGCTGTTTCCCGAGGACGATCGGCATATGGTGATGCTGGGCTCCATGGCCCTGGCGCAGGAGCCGGCCGCCAGCACCTATGGCCGCAATCCCGAGCGCGACCTGGTCGCGGTGCTGGAGCGGATCGGCGAGGCGCGCTGGCGGCTGGTCCTGCCCTGGCCGCAGAACGAATCGAACCTGGACCTGATCGAACTGGTCCCCGGCCGCAGGCCCGGCTGAACCGGCGCCGAGGTCTGAACCCGGGCAGGGGGCGCGGCGTTCATCCTTTGGAACCGAAGGAGACGCCCATGCGCCGCATCCCATCCATCTTGACGCTGACCGCCGCTGTCGCCCTGTCCGCCGCCGTGGCGGCGTGCGGGGAAAACAGTCCGTCGACCCCGGCCGAAAGGTCGCCCGCCGTCTCGGCGCCGGCCGAAGGCGTGCCCGGCCAGGCGGCGCCCGAGGCGGCGGCGACGCCCGAGCAGCAGAGCGCCCCGCCGAGGGCTTCGAACCAGGACGGACGGGGCGGGTCTCCCGGCTGATCCAGGCCCGCCAGACCCGCCCTATACCCGCGTCAGCCGCAGGTCCTGATAATCGTAGGAAAAGTCGATGTCGGGGCTGACCCCCTTCATCGTCGCGGTGGCCGGCTTGGCCGTCTGGATGGCGAAGGTGACGAAGGCGTCCTCCTCGCGCTTGTCCGGGAAGCGGGTGCGGAAGGTTTCGCCGTCATACGGCTCCAGCCAGCCCTGCAGGGCCGGCGTATGGGTGAAGCGCAGCCACAGGCCGCTTTTGCGCCTGCGGCCCCGCCCTTCGATCCGGGGTTCGACGACGATGTCGCCGTACCAGG
Source organism: Brevundimonas sp. D3-1P (assembly GCF_055809335.1). Taxonomy (NCBI): domain Bacteria; kingdom Pseudomonadati; phylum Pseudomonadota; class Alphaproteobacteria; order Caulobacterales; family Caulobacteraceae; genus Brevundimonas; species Brevundimonas sp. D3-1P. The sequence goes on along the minus strand of NZ_CM147908.1, from coordinate 1,873,316 downwards.
GGTCGCGCCAGGTCCCGGCGTAGGCGTCCAGCGGCATGGCGGGCGGGGCGCCGGCCGCCTGTTTGGCGTCGATCTCTATGGCGGCCGCCTGGGACTTGGCCTCGCCCTCGGCCTCAAGCCGCTTGGAATCGGCGATCCAGTCGACGTCGACCTTGCCCATGCAGATGTCGGAGATTCCCGAGCGGAGGGCGCGTAGCAGGAAACTCTCTTCCGCGTTGGAGAAGATGCAGAATCCGGTCTTGCGGCCGGGGATCAGCACCGTCGCCGATATGCCGCCGGGCGAGCCGCCGCCATGGCTGGCGATCCGCTCGCCGCGATAGTCCTGGACCTGAAGCCCCATCGCATAGGTCGAGGCGATGGCCCGGTTGGGCAGTTCCGCCGTCGGCCCTGGCGACGATCCGACGATGATGTTGGGGCGATACATCTCGCGCGCCGCCTCTTCGGAGAACAGGCGCGAGCCGTCCGGCAGCTTGCCGTCGCCCAGGCGCACGGCGATCCATTTGGCCCAGTCGGTCGGGGTGGTGCAGACGCCGCCCGCCGCCGCCGCCGAATCCCAGTTCCAGACCTCGGCGATGGACTGGGCGATCTGGACCATCGGCCCGTGGGTGCGCAGCGGCGGTCCGACGCGGGCGTGGGGCAGGGCGGACCGGCCAGCGTCGGCCAGGCGCGCCAGCGGCACGGTCTCGGTCATGCCGACCCGGTCCAGGATCCGGGTCTGGACGAAGGCTTCCCACGGCATGCCCGACACCGCCTCCAGCACAGCCCCCGCGACCACGAACATCAGGTTGCAGTAATGATATCGCGCCCGGAACCCGTCCTCGATGGGCACGAAGGCGGCCTGGGCCAGCACCTCGGCCCGGGTCCGGTCGCTGTTGGGCCAGAACAGCAGGTCGCCGGCGCCCAGGCCGAACCCGGCCCGGTGGCTGAGGGTGTCGCGCACCGTGATGTGGTCGGCGACATAGGGGTCGGACAGCGCGAAGCCGGGCAGATAGGTCTTGACGGGTTCGTCCCACTTGACCTTGCCCTCGTCGACCAGGATGGCCAGGGCGGCGGCGGTGACGTTCTTGGTGTTGGAGGCGATGGCGAACAGGGTGTGTTCGTCGGCCCGCGCCGGCCGGCCCTGAACCTTGACGCCGTATCCGCGCGCCAGGACGGTCGCCCCATCCTTGACCACCGCGACGCCTAGGGCCGGCTGGTCGGGCCAGGCCGCCATGCATTTCGCCACATAGGCGTCCACCGCCTGCGCCAGCGAGGCGTCGTCGTTCGCGGCCGTCTGGGCGAACGCCGGCCGCGCCGCCAGCGCCGCCGCGCCTCCCGAAGCGAACAGGGAACGGCGCGAAAGGCGAACGGTCATGGGGCAGGCTCCGGCGAACGGGAAAGCGCGACGCTAGCGCCCGGAAGAGACGCGGCCAAGGGGCGCGTGATGCGGACCCACGACAAGCAACCTTTTCGCCGGCGTCAGAGTTGGGCATGGGCAGCCGGAGACCGCGACCATGTCCTCTTCCGTCCTCATCATCGGCGAAGATCCCAGCCTGATCGACTTCGACGCGCCTGACGCCCCGCCTGACATGTCGGCCGCAAAGGTCATGGAGGGGTTGGAGGGATCGCGCGATCGATTGCGAGCGCGGGGTTTCGAGGCCGAAATCCTGTTGACCGGCGAGGAGGACGCTCTGGAGACCCAGGTCGTCGCCGCCCTGGCCAGGCGCGATTGGACCGTCATCGTCATCGGCGCAGGGCTGCGGGTCCTGCCGCCCATGGCCCAGCGGTTCGAGCAACTGATGAACCTGCTGCACGAGCAGGCGCCGGCCGCGCGTTTCGCCTTCAACTCCCAGCCAGACGATTCCGACATCGCGGCTTTGCGGCGGCTCTGATTTCCGCCGGACGCTCTTGTGCGGCAAATAGGCGACACCATCTCGTTTGCGAAAGCTCAAGGCGCCGCTTCCTGAAAGGACGCATTGAGAGACCATCCGCCTTACGAGGGGAATCGAACAAGTGAATCTCGAACTCTATTCCGACCGCGCCAAACAGGCCGTCCAGTCGGCCCAGTCGCTGGCGCTCGCCCGTCGTCACCAGCAGTTCGCGCCCGAGCATCTGTTGAAGGTGCTGCTGGAGGAACGCGACGGCCTGGCCCGCAATCTGATCACCGCCGCCGGCGGCGACGCCCGCCGCGCCGAGGCCGACGTCGAAACCGCCCTGAGGAAGCGCGCCCAGGTCACGGGCGGCTCGGGCCAGCTCTATCTGGACGGCGACACCGCCCGCGTCTTCGCCGCCGCCGAGGAAGCGTCCAAGAACGCCGGGGACGCCTTCGTCACCACCGAACGCCTGCTGGCCGCCCTGGCCAAGGAGGGCGGGGTCGCCGCCGAGGTGCTGAAGGCCTCGGGCGTCACGGCCGACAAGCTGGACGCCGCCATCGCCGAAGTCAGGAAGGGCAAGACCGCTGACAGCGCGGGCGCCGAAGACGGCTATGACGCGCTGAAACGCTACGCCCGCGACCTGACCCTGGCCGCCCGCGACGGCAAGATCGACCCGGTCATCGGCCGCGACGAGGAGATCCGCCGCACCATCCAGGTCCTGGCCCGCCGCACCAAGAACAACCCCGTCCTGATCGGCGAACCCGGCGTCGGCAAGACCGCCATCGTCGAGGGCCTGGCCCTGCGCATCGTCAACGGCGACGTGCCCGAATCCCTGCGCGACAAGACCGTCATGGCGCTGGACATGGGCAGTTTGATCGCCGGCGCCAAATACCGCGGCGAGTTCGAGGAGCGGCTGAAGGCCGTCCTGTCCGAGGTCTCCGCCGCCGAGGGCGGGATCATCCTGTTCATCGACGAGATGCACACCCTGGTCGGCGCCGGAAAGGGCGACGGGGCGATGGACGCCTCCAACCTGCTGAAGCCGGCGCTGGCGCGCGGCGAACTGCACTGCGTCGGCGCCACCACCCTGGACGAATACAGAAAGCACGTCGAAAAGGATGCGGCCCTGGCCCGTCGTTTCCAGCCGGTCTTCGTCTCCGAACCGACGGTGGAGGACACCGTCTCCATCCTGCGCGGCCTGAAGGAGAAGTACGAGGTCCACCACGGCGTGCGCATTTCCGACAGCGCCATCGTGGCGGCCGCCACCCTGTCGAACCGCTACATCACCGACCGCTTCCTGCCGGACAAGGCCATCGACCTGATCGACGAGGCCGCCAGCCGCGTGCGCATGGCCGTGGACTCCAAGCCCGAGGCCCTGGACGAGATCGACCGCCGCCTGGTCCAGCTGAAGATCGAACGCGAGGCCCTCAAGAAGGAGACCGACACGGCCTCTCAGCACCGTCTGGAGAAGCTGGAGGACGAGATCGCCGACCTGGAAGGCCAGTCCGACGACCTGACCGCCCAGTGGAAGTCGGAAAAGGCGAAGGTCGGCCAGGGGGCGCAGCTGCGCGAGACCCTGGACCGTCTGCGCCTGGAACTGGCCAACGCCCAGCGGGCGGGCGACCTGGGCCGCGCGTCCGAAATCGCCTATGGCCAGATCCCGCAGATCGAGAAGCAACTGGAAGAGGCCGAGGCGAACCAGACCTCGGCCAAAGGCCCGCTGACGCCGGAAGTCGTCGACGCCGAACAGATCGCCGCCGTCGTCAGCCGCTGGACCGGCGTGCCCGTCGACAAGATGCTCGAGGGCGAGCGCGAGAAGCTGCTGAAGATGGAGGACGCCCTGGCCGCCCGCGTCGTCGGCCAGGACGAGGCCCTGGCCGCCGTCTCCGACGCCGTGCGTAGAGCGCGCGCCGGGCTGAACGACCCGAACCGACCGCTGGGCAGCTTCCTGTTCCTGGGGCCGACCGGCGTGGGCAAGACCGAACTGACCAAGGCCCTGGCCGAGTTCCTGTTCGACGACGAGGCCGCCATCACCCGGCTGGACATGTCGGAATATATGGAGAAGCACTCGGTCAGCCGCCTGATCGGCGCGCCTCCCGGCTATGTCGGCTATGACGAGGGCGGCGCTCTGACCGAGGCCGTGCGCCGCCGTCCCTATCAGGTCGTCCTGTTCGACGAGGTCGAAAAGGCCCACCCCGACGTCTTCAACATCCTGCTCCAGGTGCTGGACGACGGCCGCCTGACCGACGGGCAGGGTCGCACCATCGACTTCCGCAACACCCTGATCATCATGACCTCCAACCTGGGCAGCCAGTATCTGGCCGATCAGGGCGAGGGGGACGACGTGGAGGCCGTGCGGCCCTTCGTCATGGAGGCCGTCCGCGCCCACTTCCGGCCCGAGTTCCTGAACCGGATCGACGAGATCATCCTGTTCCGCCGCCTGGGCCGCGACCAGATGGGCGGCATCGTCCGCATCCAGCTGTCACGGTTCGAGAAGCTGCTGGCCGACCGCCGCCTAACCCTGGACCTGGACGACGCAGCCCTGGCCTGGCTCGCCGACCGCGGCTACGACCCCGCCTATGGCGCGCGGCCGCTGAAGCGGGTGATCCAGAAGGACCTGGTCGACCCCATCGCGCGCAAACTCCTGGCCGGCGAAATCGAGGACGGCGGGGTGATCGCCGTGACGGCTGGGGAAGGCGGGCTGGAGATCGGGAAGGTGCGGGTGCATTAGAGAATAATGATCCCAAAAGTTCGCCAGTTTCGACAGTGGGCTTTGCCGACACGCTGGAGCGTCTTGGCCAGCGTGGCAACTGTAGTCGGTGTCATGCTCGCGGCGCTAGCCTTATGGGTGGCGGTCACAGGTCCCAGCCACGAAAGAGCTCTTGAGAAGTCTGAGGAAAGACGAATCCTCATTTTTCGAGCAGCGCAGGAACTGCGAAGCAACTCAGATTTACTGACGCAACTCGTGGCCATGAAAGGCAACGAGACAGTCCGCTTGGATCGTTCGCGTTATTCTGTCGAGGCACTCAAAATATTGATGTCAGAACACTTCGATGAAGTAACGAAGAATGCTTATGGCGAAGAGAAATATATCTACCAACATATTCTCAGGTTAGATCGCTGGCTGGATGCTATCTCAATCCTGAACTCAGCAGAATCGGTGTCAAGATGGGATCGTGATAGCGAATTTACGGCTTATGATGCTCTTTTTCTCAATGACTTCATTTGGTGGTATCTCTATCCAATCATTGATGACCAGCTCACGGTTGAACAAAAGCGGGGACTTGGTTAGGAGCCATACCCACGAAGCAGTTTTCGGATACCTGCCGATCAGGCTCGTTTGAAACAGTTTGTCTTTGATGGACAGCCCATCTCTGATTTCGCCGACTATCTCGGATACATTGATTGAAGCGGTATCCCGACGCACACTTCGTCATCCTCCGGCAAGCCGCGTCTTCGCGGCGCAGATCGGGGGACCTAGCGGCGCCGTCAGGCGAAATCTTTCCACCGCACGATGCAGGAAGCCCTCGTCCGTGACAGGGTCGCGCTTTCGCGCGCCGCTGGGTCCCCCGGTTCCGCTTCGCGGCCCGGAGGATGACGAAAGGGAGGGTGTCGTCTAGGTTGTGCGCATGCCGACGCATCGGACGTTCATCGCGACCTACATCATGGCCAGTGGTCGAAACGGCACGCTCTACACCGGCATGACGGCGAATCTGGAGGCGCGGGTGTGGAAGCATCGCAGCGGCGTGTTCGACGGCTTCTCACACGCGCACGATCGCACGCGGCTGGTCTGGTTCGAGCGGCACGCCTGGGTGGTGGAGGCCATCGCGCGCGAGAAGCGGATCAAGAAGTGGCTGCGGGATTGGAAGCTTAAGCTGATCGAGGACGGGAACCCGGACTGGAGGGATCTGGCCGAGGGCTGGTATCCGGTGAACGATCCGAACTGGCGACCGCAGTGGAAGATTGACTTTCGTCATCCTCCGGCGAGCGGAGCGAGACCGGGGGACCCAGCGGCGCGCGAAAGCGCGAACCTGTCGCGGACGCGATGTCCAAACATCACGAGCCGGATGGATCGCCTTCGGCGCCGCTGGGTCCCCCGGTCTGCGCCGCGAAGATGCGGCTCGCCGGAGGATGACGAAAGGACGGATAGCCGTCCTATTCGCGGGAGATCAGTCCAACGATTTCAACCCCCTGCCGCCCGCCAGCGTCATTTTTCCTCCCATGCCCCGAAACCGTGCGATCCTGTCCTCGCGCGTCCGCATCGAACGCGCCGCAGGAACGGGCAGGGGGGATTTCAGACGATTCACACTATTCAGACTCTGTTTTTCACGCCGCAGAGTCTGAAAACCTTCACGCCTGCGGGATCGGGTTGGTCCGGGGGTCGGGGCCGTTGGTGACGACGCGGTCGCGGTCGGCCAGGTCCTTGACGATCTTGACGTCGGTGAAGCCGGCGGCCTCGAACAGGGCCTTGACCTGCGGGCCCTGGTCGAAACCGATCTCGACGGCGAAGACGCCCAGCGGTTTTAGGATGCGTTTCACCTCGGGCGCCAGGTCGCGATAGGCCTGCAAGCCGTCCGGCCCGCCGTCCAGAGCCAGGTGCGGGTCGTGGTCGCGGACCTCGGGGTCCAGGGTCGCGATATGGTCGGTCGGGATATAGGGCGGGTTGGACAGCACCAGATCGAAGCTGGCGTCGCCGAAGCCCGCCGCCCATTCGGTGCGCAGGAAGGCGGCGCGGTCGTTCAGGTCCAGGTTGGCGGCGTTCTCCCGGGCCACGGCCAGGGCCTCGGTCGAGATGTCGGTGCCGACGCCCTTGGCGGCCGGCCGCTCGGACAGCAGCGCCAGAAGGATGGCGCCCGAGCCGGTCCCCAGGTCGATGGCCTCGAACGTCTCGTTGCGGGCGAAGGCCAGCAGGGCCACGTCCATCAGGGTCTCGGTGTCGGGGCGGGGGCTGAGGACGTCGGGGGTGACGTTCAGCATGATCTTCCAGAAGCCCTTCCTGCCGACGATGCGCGACACCGGCTCGCGCTTCAGCCGGCGTTCGACCATGGCCTCGTAGGCGCCCAGCTGGTCGGCGGTGACGATGCGATAGGGGTCGGTCAGGATGTCCATGCGGCTGGCGCCGGCGGCGGCCTCCAGCAGCAGGCGGGCGTCGATGGCGGGGCTGTCGATGCGGCCGGTCTTCAGCCGCGCCTGCGCCGCCTTCCAGGCGGCCAGCAGGGTCGGGGCGTCGTCAGCCTGATCGGGGGCGGGCTTTGGAGAGATCGGGTCGGTCATCGGCGTTGATTGGCCCCGGCGGACGACGATTTCAAGCCTTCGCGGAACGGGTCGCCAGCTATACCGTTCGCCACATCATGTCCAAGCGCGCCGCCTTCCTGTCCCGTCTGACCGCAAACGTCTCGGCCCGTTCGCCGGTGGGGCGCGGCCGGGCGAGAGGCGGCCTGTGGCGCTATCTGGCGGCCGTCTTCGGCGGTCTGGCGGCGGGCGCAGGCGCGGCGCATCTGCTCTACAGCCAGGGGCACAAGGTGGGGGTGGAGCTGCGCGCGCCCCGGCCCGAGATCCTGCCGCCCCCGCCGCCCACGCCGGCCGACTACGACGCCAAGGAGCCGGGGCGCGGCCGGCTGGCCGACCAGCCGCACCGCATTCCGCGCAAGGGCTGGACCGACATCGTCTGGCGCGCCGGGGCCTCCTATTTCGGCGACCGGGTGGGCTTCGTGGCGGGGGGCGTGACCTTCTTCACCCTGTTGTCGCTGTTTCCGCTGATGGGCTCGTTCGTCACGGTCTACGGCCTGTTCGCCGATCCGTCCGACGCCTGGGGGCGGTTGCAATTCCTCTCGGCCATGATGCCCGCCACCATCGCCGAGTTCCTGGGCGCCCAGATGCAGCGCCTGGCCGAGAATTCCAGCACCCAGCTGACCCTGACCCTGATCTGGACCCTGGCCCTGTCGCTGTGGGCCGCCAACGGGGCGATCAAGATGCTGTTCTACGGGCTGAACGTCGCCTACCACGAGACCGAGAAGCGCAACTTCATCCGCTACAACCTGGTCTGCCTGGCCTTCACCGTCGGGGGGCTGCTGGCCGTGCTCGTGACCTCGGGCCTGGTGGTCGGGGTGCCGGTGGTGGTGCGCCTGTTCGGCCTGGAGGAGGAGTGGGGCCTGTTCGCCCCCCTGCGCTGGCCGCTGCTGTTCGCCGGCTATGTGCTGGCCCTGATGGTCATCTATCGCTATGGGCCGTGCCGCCAGAACGCGCGCTGGCGCTGGCTGACGCCGGGGGCGATCTTCTCGGCGACGCTGAGCGTCAGCCTGTCGCTGGTCTTCAGCTGGTATCTGTCCAACTTCGTTCGGACCGACAGCTATGGGCCGCTGGCGGCCATGATGGGTTTCCTGCTGTGGACCTGGCTGTCGGTGCAGGTGATCCTGCTGGGCGCCGCGCTGAACGCCGAGATCGAGCACCAGACCGCCATAGACACCACCACCGGCAAGCCCCTGCCGCTGGGCGAGCGCGGGGCCATGGTCGCCGACAGCGTCGGGCCCCGGCGCGGCAATCCGGCGGCCCTGGCCTTCACCCAGCGCCAGGCCGAGGCGGTGGCGGACAAGCTGCTGAAACGCCGCCTGAAGCGGGATCGCTGAGCCAGCGGCTCAGAGGATGAACCGGCTCAGGTCCACGTCCTTGGTCAGGGCCTCCATGCGGCCGCGCACGGCCTCGGCGTCGAAGGCGACGGTCTGGCCCGACAGGTCGGAGGCCTTGAAGCTGGTCTCCTCCAGCACCCGCTCCAGCACGGTCTGAAGCCGGCGCGCGCCGATGTTCTCGACCGCGCTGTTGGCCGCCACGGCCGCATCGGCCATGGCCTCGACCGCGTCGTCGGTGAAGACCAGGGTCACGTCCTCGGTGGCCAGCAGCGCCTGGTTCTGACGGATCAGATTGGCCTCCGGCTCGGTCAGGATGCGCTTGAAGTCGTCGCGCGTCAGGGCCTTCAGCTCGACCCGGATCGGCAGCCGGCCCTGAAGCTCGGGCAAGAGGTCCGACGGCTTGGCCACGTGGAAGGCGCCCGAGGCGATGAACAGGATGTGGTCGGTCTTGACCGGCCCGTATTTGGTCGAAACCGTGGTGCCTTCGATCAGGGGCAAGAGGTCGCGCTGGACCCCCTCGCGCGACACGTCGGCGCCGGATGCGCCCTGGCGCGCCGCCACCTTGTCGATCTCGTCCAGGAAGACGATGCCCTCGTTCTCGGCCAGCAGCAGGGCCTCCTGGGTCAGGCTGTCCTGATCCAGCAGCTTGTCGCCCTCCTCGGCGATCAGGGGCGTGGTCGCGTCGCGGACGCTCAGCTTGACCGACCTGGTGCGCCCGCCGCCCATCTTGCCCAGCATCTCCGACAGGTTCAGCAGGCCGACGGCGCCGCCGCCCGGCAGGTCCAGCCCCTGGATCGGCGAGGCGTTGTCGGCCAGGGATATCTCGATCTCCTTGTCGTCCAGTTCGCCGGCCCGCAGCTTCTTCCTGAAGCTGTCGCGCGTCGTCGGCCCCGCGCCCGGCCCGACCAGGGCGTCCAGGATGCGGTCCTCGGCGGCGGCTTCGGCCCGCGCCCGCACGTCGCCGCGCCGGCGCTCGCGCACCATGACCAGGGCGCTCTCGACCAGGTCGCGCACGATCTGGTCCACGTCGCGGCCGACGTAGCCGACCTCGGTGAACTTGGTCGCCTCGACCTTCAGGAAGGGCGATCCGGCCAGCTTGGCCAGGCGCCGCGCGATCTCGGTCTTGCCGACGCCGGTCGGGCCGATCATCAGGATGTTCTTGGGCGTCACCTCGTCGCGCAGTTCGGCTGGGACGCGCTTCCTGCGCCAGCGGTTCCTCAGGGCGACGGCGACGGCGCGCTTGGCGTCGTCCTGGCCGACGATATAGCGATCCAGTTCCGAGACGATCTCGCGGGGGGTCAGTTCAGTCATGCGGTGCAGATAGGAGGTCGCAAACCGTTGCGGGAGGGGCCACGGCGTCGCGGCGCCGCATCCCCCGCATTTACCTGCAAGAAAGGCGTCCCCCGAACCGGGGGACGCCTCGGTGCGTCGTGCGTCCGCGCCGGGATCAGGCGGCGTCGGCGGCCTTCTTCTTGGCCAGCTTGTCCTGATGGGCCTTCATCCCGGCCTCGATCAGGGCGGCTGCCTCGCCCGCGTCGCCCCAGCCCTTGACCGTGACCGACTTGCCCTTCTCCAGGTCCTTGTAGCGGGTGAAGAAGTGTTCGATCTGCTCGATCAGGATGGCCGGCAGCTGACGATAGCTGGCGATCTCGGTGTAATAGGGGTTCAGCTTGTCGACCGGCACGGCCAGGATCTTCTCGTCGCCGCCGGCCTCGTCCACCATCATCAGCACGCCGATGGGGCGCGAGCGGATGACGCAGCCCGGCACGACCGGCGTGGGGTTCAGCACGATCACGTCGCAGGGATCGCCGTCGTCCGACAGGGTGTGCGGGATGAAGCCGTAGTTGCCCGGATAGTACATGGCGGTGTGCAGGAAACGGTCGACGAACAGGGCGCCGGATTCCTTGTCCATCTCGTATTTCACCGGAAGCCCGCCCTGCGGGATCTCGATGACGACGTTGATGTCCCAGGGGGCGTTCGGACCGACGGGGATGGCGTCCAGGTTCATGGCGGGTCTTTGCTGCGACTGCGAAATTCCGAAAGGCGAAGGGTGATAGGCCGTGGGCGCGCCCGCGGCAAGCGCGACCTGTGGCGAACGGACTTGCACAGGGTCGGCGGATCGCGGACATCATGCGCCTATGAGCTGGATCGACTGGGCGGCGCTTGCGCTGTTTTTCATCTGCTGGCTGGGCTACGGCCCCATCCTGTCCTTCATCGGCAAGAAGGGCGGCTCGCTGAACGACGACATGACCCATGTGCGCGCCGTGTGGATGCGGTCCATGGCCCATCGCGAGATTCGGCTGGTGGACAGCCAGCTTATGGGCCATTCGATCAACTCGGCGTCCTTCTTCGCCTCGACCAACCTGCTGCTGATCGCGGCGGTGGGCGGCATCCTGTTCGGGGGCGAGAGCGCGTTGCAGGGGTTCGCCGCTGTCGGGGCGGAGACCGTGCCGATGAAGATCCTGGAGGCCAAGCTGGCGCTGGTGATCGTCTGTCTGACGCGCGGCTTCCTGGATTTTATCTGGGCGCTGCGCCAGATGAACTACACCCTGGCCCTGATCGGCTCGGCCCCGGAAGTGCATTCCAGCACCGATCGCAGAGCGTTCAGCGCGGCGGCCGGCCAGCTGCTGAACCCGGCGCTCAGCGCCTTCAGCCAGGGGGTGAGGGGCTATTACTTCGCCCTGGCGGCGGCGGCCTGGCTGTTCGGGCCGCTGTGGCTGGCGCTGGGGGTGGCCTCCGCGTTCGGCCTGCTGATCTATCGCCAGGAGGCCTCGCCGGCTGCGCGCGCCATACGCAATGCGCGGCGGCTGCTGGAACATTGAGGTGCGGCTTCGCAGGTGCGAAAACGCCCAGGATCGCGACTCGGTCCAAGGCGGCTCACCGTTGCAATTGCGTAACACGGCGTGACCGGAGCAAATTCACCGAGGGTCTTGACCCATTGTGCATCGCAACCTAGATTGATCTTCGACGCCTCCGGGCGTCTTGCCCTTCCTGGGCGTTTCCTCCCTATAGACTTCAAACGCCGCACCCTCGGGTGCGGCTTTTTTTGATCTGATCGCCGATCAGTCAGACCTTGCACCTGCGTCCGGCGCCCAGGGCTCCGAACACAGGGCGGCGATCACCCGGGCCAGCGCCTTTTCCGTGCGGCGAAAGCCGAGGCCGGGCGCCAGGGTGGTCTCGTCCAGATACAGGCCCCGGCTGATCTCGATCTGGATCGCCTCATAGCCCTCCTCCGGCCGGCCCCAGCGCTGGGTGGACCAGCCCCCGGCGTAGGGACGGTTCAGCGACACCCGCCAGCCCACGCCTTCGAACAGGGCGCGCAGCCGCCGGGTCAGACGCGCTCCGCAGGCCGAGCCGTAGCGGTCGCCCAGCACCACCTCGGCCCCCGTCGCCCGCGTGGGCATGGAATGCCAGTCGATCAGCACCGCTCGCCCCTGCCGGTCCCGCGTCGCCTGCATCAGTTCCCCCAGCGCCTGATGATAAGGCTGGTGGACCGCGGCGATCCGGGCCCTGGCCTCGTCCAGCGTCAGCCGACGGGCGTAAAGGGGCGTCCCGTCCCCGGCCAGACGCGGCAGGACGCCATAGCCAGCGGCCGTCTTGGCCCCCGTCGGTCCCTCCAGCCCCGCGATCAGGGCGGGGTCCAGTTCGTCGGGGTCGCGGTTCAGATCGACATAGGCCCGGCCGATCCGTCCCTCGATCAGGGGCGCCCCCCGTCGCGGCCCCTCGGCGACCAGCCGCCCGACCAGGGCGTCCTCGGCGCTTCTCAGGCGGGCGGCGCTCAGGCCGGGCGCCGCGCCCATGTCCTCGGGGTAGCGGTCGCCCGAATGGGGCGAAGCGAAGACCAGGGCCGTCGCGCCTGCCGCCGGCGACGCCGCGGTGATCGTAAAGGTGTCGCCGCCGTCGGTCATGCCCCGGCATAGCGGGTTTCGCTGTGGAAGGAAGTCGGCTGATCGTTGAATTTCATGGGCGGTTTACCGTTGCAGCCTTAAGGCTGACCCTCTGTTTCAAGGGTGTTTTCCATGGCGCGTATCCTCCTGGCCGAAGACGACGGCTCCTTGCGCGGGTTCCTGACGCGGGCGCTGGAGCGCGCGGGCCATCAGGTGATCGACTGCGAGAACGGCGACGACGCCATCGACGCGCTGGAGCACGGCCCCTACGACCTGTTGCTGACCGACATCGTCATGCCGGGCGCCGACGGGATCGAGGTGGCCCGCGTCGCCGCCGCCCGCCAGCCCGGTCTGCGCATCATGTTCATCACCGGCTTCGCCGCCGTGGCCCTGACCGCCGCCCAGGCCTCGCCCGACGCCAAGGTCCTGTCCAAGCCGGTGCACCTGCGCGACCTGGTCAATGAGGTCGAGCGGATGGTCGCCGCCTGAGCCGTTGATCCGCCAGGGATTTCTCAGAAATCTCGCCCCTGCGGCCAAAGGCGCTTGATGCAGGCGGATCGTGCCGCTATACGACCGCCCTTCCCGCTCTCGAACCATCGAGAGCCGCCACGGCGGACGCGTAGCTCAGCGGGAGAGCACTACGTTGACATCGTAGGGGTCACAGGTTCAATCCCTGTCGCGTCCACCATTTTTTCTCTGAAATCGTTAGGATTTTTCAGCCCGCTGTCCCGGCCTGTCGGGCTGTATGCGCGCGTCTGTTGCCGAGTCGTTGCCAGTTTGATCTAAGCTCAGGACCATGGAGAGCCTGTCCGGGGTCCAGACCGAACGCCGCACGGTCATGATCGACGCGACCCATCTCAAGGCGCGCCACACGGCTTCCCGTCTTCCTCTCCGCCATAGCCCTCGCGCTACCGAGCCTTCTGGCTATGAGCCCTGAGCCTGGACCGGCCCCATTGCCTTCCCGCCGCATACCCACGCAACCCCAAGCAAAAGCGCCTTCCGGCTTATCCCTGCCGGGCGTCAAAGCTAGTGGTGCTCTGGAAAGGTGGTGCCGCTTGCGTGACTCGAACACGCGACCCCCTCATTACGAATGAGGTGCTCTACCGGCTGAGCTAAAGCGGCTCTGGTCGCGAGGGGCTTGGGGCGCCTGCGCGAGAGGGGGTCTTTATACGGGCGAGCCGCGCTTGCCAAGCGCCGGTTTCAAGATCGCGAGCAGGGCGTCCTCGTCGGGCGTGGGGGCGGCCAGGGGGGCCAAGCCCATGACGGCGAGGGGGGCGGCGAGCGGGGCCGCGGCGGCGGGTGAGATGCAGACGACGGCGACGCCGTCCAGTCGCGCCGCATGGCGGTCGGCCAACAATTCGCCCGCGCGTGGGGAATGAACCAGGACGGCCTCGAAGGCGTCGGGCGCCGCCTGGGCCGTCGGTCGGGTGCGGTAGACGGGCAGGCCGTGGACGACGATGTGGGGGCCGCCGGCCGCCGTGAGCGCGACGGCGAGGTCTCCGGCGGGAATCTCGGCCTGTGGGACCAGAAGGGCGCCGCCGGACATCCGGGTCGCGATCAGGCGGGCGAGGGCGGCCAGGTCGCCTTGAGCGGAGCGGACCGCGACGAAGCCCGCGTTCCGCGCCGCCTGGGCGGTGGCGTCGCCGACAGCGAAGACGGGGCGGTCGCGCATCGACGTCAGGGCGGAAAAGGCGGCGACGCCGTTGGGGCTGGTGAAGGCCAGGGCGTCGAATCGCGCCAGGTCGGGCAGGGCGGGCCTCAGCGGCTGGACCGCCAGCAGAGGGGCGACGAGGGGCGTCAGCCCCATGTCGCGGATGCGCGCGGCGGTGCGCGCGGCGCCCGGCTCGGCGCGGGTGATCCAGACGCGGGCCGGGCGGGGCGGGATCATCCGTCCAGCGTTGCGGGATCGACGTCCTGATCGCCGGCGACGGCGCGGACCTCGGCGCCCAGCCGCTGGCCTAGAGACCGGGCGTCGGCCAGGGCAGGTTGCGGCAGTTCGCCGACGCGCCGCCAGCGGGCGGAGCCGTCCGGACTGAGCATTTCGGTGGTCAGGCGCAGCATGTCGTTTTCAATGCGGGCATAGGCGCCGACGGCGGTGCGGCACGACCCCTCCAGCGCGGTCATGGCCCCGCGCTCGGCGGCGACGCACAGGGCGGTCTCGGCGTGGTTCAGGGCGTCGACCCAGGGCGCGTTCCGGGCGGCGTCGGCGTCCGCCGTGCGGGTCTGGATCGCCAGGGCGCCTTGACCCGGCGCGGGCAGGAAGGCGTCCAGCGACAGTTTCTCGCAGATGGGGTCGGTCACGCCCAGCCGGGTCATGCCCGACACGGCCAGAAGGATGGCGTCGAACTCACCCTCGGCGGCGCGACGCAGCCGGGTGTCGATGTTGCCCCGCAGCATCTCGACCTTCAGGTCCGGACGCAGGGCCAGGGCCTGGGCCTGGCGACGCAGGCTGGCGGTGCCCAGTCGCGCGCCGATCGGCAGTTCGGCGAAGCTGGCGTAGTTCCGGCTGACGAAGGCGTCGCGGGCGTCCTCGCGTTCGGGGATGGCGGCGATGCACAGGCCGTCTGGCTGAACGGCGGGGACATCCTTCATCGAATGGATGGCCAGGTCGATGCGCCCGTCCAGCAGGGCCTCCTCGATCTCCTTGGTGAACAGGGCCTTGCCGCCGATCTCCAGCAGACGGCGGTCCTGGACGCGGTCGCCGGTGGTGACGATCTCGACCAGGGGCACGGCGGTTTCGATCTCGGCCTCGGGCACGCCCAAGGCGCGGCCGACGGCGCGCTGCATCATGCCGGACTGGGCGAGCGCCAGCTTGGAGCGCCGGGTGCCGATGCGGAGAGGAAAGGTCATGAGCGTTGCGTACCGGACGCCGGGTCGCTACCTCGACCCGGATGGAGATGTCCGCCGACTATAGCAGCGCCGACAAGTCGGCAACCCGGGCGGCGTCGGCACCGGATGTCCGAGCGCTGACGGTTCTGGGGCTGGAAACCAGTTGCGACGAGACGGCCGCCTCGGTGGTGCGTCTGCATCCTTCCGATCTGGGCGGCCGGGCCGAGGTCCTGTCCTCGGTGGTCCACAGCCAGATCGACGATCATGCGGCCTATGGCGGGGTGGTGCCGGAAATCGCGGCGCGCAGCCATGTCGAGATGATCGCCGAAGTGACGCGCCGCGCGATGGCCCAGGCGGACATGGCCTATGAGGCGCTGGACGGGATCGCGGCGACCGCCGGTCCGGGCCTGGTCGGCGGGGTCATGGTGGGCCTCAGCTTCGGCAAGGCGGCGGCCCTGGCGCGCGGCCTGCCGCTGGTCGCGGTCAATCATCTGGAGGGGCACGCGGTCTCGGCCCGGCTGGGGGCGGAGGTCGCCTATCCCTTCCTGTTGCTGCTGGCCTCGGGCGGGCATTGCCAGCTGCTGGAGGTGCGCGGCGTCGGCGACATGAGCCGGATCGGCGCCACCATCGACGACGCGGCCGGGGAGGCCTTCGACAAGATCGCCAAGGCCTTGGGCCTGGGCTACCCCGGCGGTCCGGCGCTGGAGAAGCTCGCGGTCAGCGGCGATCCCACGCGCTACGAACTTCCCCGCGCGCTGCTGGGCCGCAAGGACTGCGACTTCTCCTTCTCGGGCCTGAAGACCGCCGCCTTCCGCATCGCCCAGACCTGCCAGACCGAACAGGACAAGGCCGATCTCGCCGCCGCCGTCCAGGCCGCCATCGCCCGGCAGCTGGCCGAGCGGTCCGAGCGGGCGATGAAGGACTACGCCGAGACGAGCGATCACAGGCTTTTCGTGGTGGCGGGCGGGGTCGCGGCCAACAAGACGATCCGCGCCACGCTTCAGGCGGCTGCGGCGAAACACGGCTTCGACTTCCTGGCCCCGCCGATGGCCTATTGCACCGACAATGCGGCCATGATCGCCCTGGCGGGCGCCGAGCGGCTGGCGCTCGGCCTGACCAGCGACATCGACGTGGTCGCCCGGCCGCGCTGGCCGCTGGACGAAGCGCGCGCCCTGGCCGATCCTTCGCACAAGCCGGGCCGCAAGGGCGCGAAAGCATGACCAAAGAAACCGCCACGGGAGGGCGCATGGAATTCCGCACGGCAGGGGTGATCGGCGCCGGCGCGTGGGGCACGGCCCTGGCCCAGGTCTGCGTCCGGGCGGGTCTGGACACGACGCTTCAGGCGCGCGAGCCGCAGTTGGTCGACACCCTGCGGGCCACGCGGGCCAACGACCTCTATCTGCCCGGCGTGCCCCTGGCCGACGAACTGAGGTTCACTTCCGATCTGGCGAACCTGGGCGGCTGCGACCTGATCCTGGCCGTGCCGCCGGCCCAGCATATGCGCGCCACCCTGACGGCCTTCGCGCCCCATCACCGGGCGGGCGCGCCGGTGGTGCTGTGCTCCAAGGGGGTCGAGCGCGGCACGATGAAGCTGATGACCGAGGTGTTGGCCGAGACCCTGCCGGACGCGCCGGCCGCCGTCCTGTCCGGCCCCAGTTTCGCCGGCGAGGTGGCGCGCGGGCTGCCCACCGCCGTCACTCTGGCCTGCGCCGACGAGGCCTTGGGGCAGGCCTTGCTGAACACCCTGTCGGCCCCGGGCTTCCGGCCCTATATGGCGACCGATCTGATCGGGGCCGAGGCGGGCGGGGCGCTGAAGAACGTGCTGGCCATCGCCTGCGGCATCTCCGAAGGACGTCAGCTGGGCCGCAGCGCTCACGCCGCCCTGATCACGCGCGGCTTCGCCGAAATGACCCGCCTCGCCGTCGCCATGGGCGGCCAGGCCGAGACGGTGGCGGGCCTGTGCGGCCTGGGCGACCTGGTTCTGACCTGCTCCAGCCCCCAGTCGCGCAACATGAGCCTGGGTCTGGCCCTGGGCCAGGGACAGACGGTCGAACAGGCCCTGGCCGGAAAGCGGTCGGTGGCCGAAGGTTACGAGAGCGCGCCGGCGGTGCGCGAACTGGCTGGGCGGCTGGGCGTGGAGATCCCGATCTCCGAAGGGGTCGCCGCCCTGCTGGCCGGCGAGATCACGGTCGACGGCCTGATCGACGGCCTTCTGTCGCGCCCGCTGAAGGCCGAGCGTGTCTGAGGACGTCGCGACAGAACGCAAACGGGTGTGGAAGACGCCGCCTGGCGTGGCCCTGTGCGCCGAGGCCGACATCGCCGACCCCGGCTCGCGCGGCTTCGTGCTGCAGATCGGCGAGGCCTTCTTCCACGGTTTCGTGGTGCGAAAGGACGGGCGGGTCGCCGGCTGGGTCGACCGCTGCCCCCATGCGGGCTTTCCCATCGCCATGGAGATCGACCGCTATCTGACGCCCGACGGCGCGCTGATCCTGTGCGGCTGGCATGGGGCGGTGTTCGAGCCGCTGACCGGCGAGTGCAGGGGCGGCCCCTGCGCGGGCGGGCGGCTGACGCCCTGGCCGGTCGCGGCCTCGGGCGGGATGGTCCGCACCGCCTGACCGGCGGATCAGCGCGCCAACCGACCCTTGGCCTTTTCGGCCGCGAAGACCACGTTCGGGTCCGGCTTCTCGATCGGCATGTCGGTGTGTTTCAGCACCGACAGCACGAACCGGCCGATGTTCAGCCGCGCGGTCTTCTTGTCGTCGGTGGCCACCACGGTCCAGGGCGCATAGTCCCGGTTCGTCTCGTCCAGCATCCGGTCGCGCGCGTCGGAATAGGCGTCGAACCGCGCCTCGGCCTCGGCGTCCAGCGACGACAGCTTGAACTTCTTCAGCGGATCGGTGCGCCGTTCCTTCAGACGCTTGGCCTGCTCCTGGCGCGAAATGTCCAGCCATATCTTGATCAGGATTACGCCGTCGTCGGTCAGCATCCGCTCGAAGCGCGGGGCGTCGGTCATGAACTGGGCGTATTGCTCGGGCGTGCAATAGCCCATCACCGGCTCCACCCCCGCGCGATTGTACCAGGAGCGGTTGAAGATCACCGTCTCGCCCGCCGCCGGAAGGTGCGGGACATATCGCTGGAAATACCACTGGCTGGTTTCGCGGTCGCTGGGCTTGGGCAGGGCGACGACGCGGGTCTGGCGCGGCGACATATATTCGGTCAGCCGCTTGATGGCCCCGTCCTTGCCGGCCGTGTCGCGGCCTTCCAGCACGATGACCACGCGCGAGCCGTGTTCGATGCTCCAGGCCTGGGTCTGGACGATGGCCAGCTGAATCTGCGCCAGTTCGGCGTCATAGGCGTCGGATTTCTTTCCCATGACGGGAGAGTGGGCCGGATGCGCCATGGGGGCAAGCGGCGGACGATACGATCTCCACGCCGGGGCGCGGTTTCGCGCTAAGGTCGGAGGACTTCGGAGGAGAACCGCATGGCGCCGAATCGTCGAGACATGATGGCCGCAGGGGCCGCGACCGTCCTGTTGGGCGCGCGCCCGGCCTTGGCGCGGGACGCGACGCGATATGACGCCGTCCTGGACGCCGCCTTCGCCGACCAGGCGCCCGTCGCCTTGGCCGGGGCGGTGACGACGCGCAAGGGGCTGATCTGGTCCGGGGTGCGCGGCGTGCGACGCTTGGGGGGAGACGATCCGGCGACATTGGATGATCGCTGGCATCTGGGGTCCAACACCAAGGCCATGACGGCTGCCCTGTTCGGTCGGCTGGTCGAACAGAGGCGAGCGCGTTGGGACGCCCCTCTGGACGAACTGTTTCCCGGCGTCACGATCCATTCCGGCTGGGACGGAACGACGGTCCGGGACTTCATGGGCCATAGGGCCGGTGTGAAGGACGCGGCGGCCCTGGGCATGCCCTTCTTCATGACTGCGCGCGCCGATCCGCGATCCCTGCCGGAACAGAGGGCGGCCCTGGTCGAACGGGTGCTGGGCGCGCCGCCGGCGGGCGCGAAAGGCGTCTATGACTACAGCAACGCCAGCTACATGATCGTCGGCGCCGCGATCGAAAGGTTCGTCGGCGTCGCTTGGGAAGAGGCGATGCAGGCCGAGGTTTACGCCCCGCTGGGTCTGGCCAGCGGCGGGTTCGGCGCGCCGCGCGAGAATGCGGCGGGCGGGCCCAACGCCTGGGGGCATCGGGGCGCCGGCGCCGGACGGGTCGCGATGGACCCTGCCGATCCTGGCGCGGACAATCCGCTGGCGCTGGGGCCGGCGGGCACGGCGCACATGACGCTGGACGACTACGCCAAATGGCTGGGGGTGTTTCTGAACGACGGCGCCGGCTGGATCGGGCCGTCGACCCTCGCCGCCCTGAGGACGCCCCTGGCGGGCGAGGGCGCGCCTTACGGCTTGGGCTGGATCGTGTCGCCGCAGCGGGCCTGGTCGAAGGGGCCGGTCCTGACCCACGACGGGTCGAACACCCTGTGGTATGTGACGGCGGCGGCGGCGCCGGAGCTGGGCGCGGCCTTCGTCGCCCTGACGAACCAGGGCGACGGCGCGGCGGCGACCGGGCTGATGTCGGGACTGGTCCGCGCATTCGCGGCGTGAACGCATTCCGCCGAGCAGCGTTTGCCAGCGGGGCCGTTTCCGGCCGTGACGGGGCGCAATGAAACGCGATCTGGCCGAGATGTGGAACCTGGTCTGGGAGATCGGCCTGCTGCTCTGCGCCGGTTTCGCCCTGCTGAACGTCTTCGCCCCGCCCCAGGATCTGCCTTGGAAACCGCTGGACCTGAACCGCCCGGTGGGCGGGGCGACGGCGGCCAAGGTCGCGGCCTTCGAGGTGGACGCCGCCGCCCCCGCCGAGACCTTGGAACAGGCGACAGAGGCCTGCATGAAGGCGCTGCGCGACGCGGGCGTCCGGGTGGAACGGGCCGCCGACCGCGACGACGGCGGCTTTTGCGTGGTGCGCGGCGCGGTGCGGATCGCAGGCGGAGCGGTCACGCCCCTGGCCCCCGCCAATGTGGTCATGCAGTGCCCGCTGGCGGTCCGCTACGTCATCTGGGATCGTCAGGTGCTGCGGCCCGCAGCGCGCGATGAAATGGGGTCGGAACCGGCGCGGGTCCAGAACTATGGGACCTACTCCTGCCGCCGCATCTACGGCTCCCAGGACGAAGGCGAGCGGCCCAGCGAACACGCGCGCGCCAACGCCTTGGACGTCGCCGCCGTCACCCTGAAGGACGGGCGCACGATCAGCGTGCTGGACGACTGGCGCGGCGAGGGGCCGGCGGGCCAGTCGGGGTCCCGCTTCCTGCATCAGGTCCGCGACGGGGCGTGTCGCCTGTTCTCCACGGTGCTGACGCCGGACTACAACGCCGCCCACGCCAATCACCTGCACATCGACGGGGCTTCGAGGGGCGTCTGTCGTTAAGGCTGAATGCGGCGCGCGCGAATCGCTTTCGCTGTTGACCGTCTGGAAAAGCCGGGTGACAACATTGGGGCAGTCCGGATTTCGCGTGGGGTCCACACCCGCGTTTCGCTCCTTCGCCTGAACGAGCTGTCCAGATGGATTGTCGGATCACCTTGAGAGGGATCCGCCTGGAAAAGCGCGTTTACGGAGACGCAGACATGGCGACCGGCACGGTCAAGTGGTTCAACCCCACCAAGGGCTACGGCTTTATCCAGCCCGACAGCGGCGGCTCGGACGTGTTCGTTCACGTCACCGCCGTCCAGAAGGCTGGCCTTCAGGGCCTCGATGAAAACGCCAAGGTCGAATACGAGCTGGAAAACCAGCGCGGCAAGACCTCGGCCGTGGACCTCAAGCTCCTCTAAGTCGAACGGCCTTCAAAAGGCTGAGACAGGCGCGGCGGCCTTGGCTTCCGCGCCTGTTTTTATTCGGCCTTCGGGCTCGCCTCGACCCGTTGCGAGCGCTGGGCCAGGACGACGGCGCCCAACACCAGGACCCCGCCCAGGGCCTGGATCGGCGTCAGGGTCTCGCCGAACACCCACCAGCCCAGCAAGGCCGCGACCATCGGCTGGATCAGGATGGTGACGGCCGTGACCGAGGCGGGCAGGCGGCCCAGGGCCCAGGCGACGCCTCCCTGACCGAACACGTGCATCACCCCCATGGCGATGCAGGCGCCCCAGCCGGCCAGGCTGGCGGGCGCGATGTCCTCGCCCAGCGCCAAGGCGACGATCAGCAACAGGGGCGCGCCCAGCAGGGTGGCCCAGAAGGTGATGCGCATGGCGCCGGCGGTGGCGCGCGCGGCCTTCACCGCCAGGAAATAGCCCGAATACCAGACCGCGACCGACAGGGAGAAGACATCGCCCAGCGGCGGATTGGTCCCCTGGCCCCCGTCCGCCCCCGCCGCCATCGCCAGGGCGCCGCCCATGGCCAGAGCCAGGGCGACCAGGAACAGCCGGCGCGGCCGTTCCTTCAGCACCACCCAGCCGAACAGCGTCACCACCACCGGCGTCAGGTTGCACAGCACGGTCGCATTGGCCACCGAGGTCACGACGATGCCGTAGTGCCAGAAGCTGAGATCCAGGGCGAAGAACAGGCCGGCCAGCAGGGCCCATTTCGACGGCGTCGCGATCCCGCCCGGCTCGCGTGCGGCCAGTACCGTCAACAGGGGCAGGGCGAACAGGAAGCGCCAGAAGCCGGCGGCGGCCGGTCCCGTCTCGGTCAGACGCACCAGGATCGGCGCCAAGCCCAGAACGCAGGCGGCGATCAGCAGGACGATCAGGGCGAAGGCGCGCGGAGAGGGGCGCAGGAACGAAGGCCGGGAAGATCGCGGGGAAGATCGCGGGGGCGGGGCGGACATGGCCGGGCTCTTACGCCGCCCTGCGACCCGACGCCACAGCCCGCCGGTCAAATCAGCGGGTCGATCCGCGCCTTCAGGGTGACGGCCAGGCCGGGGCCGCGATCCCGATAGTCGATGGCGCCTTCCAACTGGCCGACCAGGCTCTGGATCATCATCGAGCCGAACCCCTTGCCGGCCAGATGGCCGCCGCCGCCTTCGTCCTCGACCGTCAGGCGGAAGTTGGCTCCATCCGCCGCCAAGGCGATGCGCAACGGGCCGGGCCTGCCCCGATAGGCGTATTTCTGGGCGTTGATGATCAGTTCGGTCAGGATCAGGCCGATGGTCACGGCGCGGCCAGCCTGGATGTCGACCGGCGCCAGGTCCGTCTCGGTGGCGGCGGCCCAATCCGGTCCCATGCTGGCGGTCAGGTCGGCGACCAGTTCGCCGATATAGCGGCCCATGTCGATGGTGGTGGCGTTCTCGCCGATGTACAACAGGCTGTGCACGGCCGAGACCGCCCGCACGCGCCGCCGCGCCTCGTTCAAGGCCGTCGCCGCCGGCCCCGTCTGCTCGCGCGCCTGAAGTCCCAGGAAGCTGGACACCAGGGTCAGGCTGTTCTGGACCCGATGGTTCACCTCGCGGATCAGATACTGCTGCTGCTCCAGCCGCAGGTCGCGCTCGGAAAGACTGTCCAGCAACGACCGGTTCAGCCGCCTCAGCTGGTCGATGGCGGCGTAGTCGGCCAGGGCGTCGCGCAGCCGTGCGGCGGATTCGACGGCGGCGGGCGACCAGCGCCGTGCGCGGCCCGCCACCTCCTCGGACCAGCTCTCGAACGAGGCGCGGGGCGTCAGGACGGCGTTGGGGCCGGTCTTGCGCGCGGTTTCGGGATCGCCGGCCCAGCGCACCGTCTCCAGCACCTCGGCGCGGAACCACAGGATCGACAGCGGATGCTCGATCGGAAGCGCGACGGCCAGCAAGCCGCTGCCGTGGGTGGTCCAGGCCCTGGCCTCGGGCAGGACGGTGGAAAGGGCGTGGGTGAACACGGGGCGGACGCCCGGCCGTTCCGCCGCCCAGGCGGCGATGCGGCGAACGCCGTCGACCGGCGGCGTATGGCCGAAGGTCCTGATCTCGCCCTCGGACACGATGGCCAGACCGTCCGCCCCGGTCAGCTGCATCAGCGGTTCGGCGCGCTCGGCCAGGGCGACGTCCAGCGGCCTGTCGGCCGGCAGGCGCGCGATCAGTTCGTCCTCCAGCCGGCGCAGGCGCGTCCGGTCCCGATAAAGCTCGGCGTCGCTCTTGGCCTTCAACTGGCGCGCCAGATTCCGCGCCAGGGTCGTGCAGCCGACGCGCAGTTCGAACGGCAGCAGCTTGGGCGAGGCGTTGTGGCAGGCGACCAGCCCCCACAGGGCGTCGTCGACGATGATGGACACCGAGGCCGAGGCCCGCACGTCCATGTTCCGCAGATACTGCAGATGAACCGGCGACACTGACCGCAGGCCGCTGTCGCTCATGTCCAGCGGCGGTTCGCCGGAGATGACGGGGCGCAACGGCTGGGGGACGTAGCGGCTGTCGGGGATGACGCGAACGGGATTGCGCAGATAAAGGGCGCGGGCCTGGCGCGGAATGTCTGTGGCGGGAAAATGATGGTTCAGGAACGATCCGGCCCCCTCGGCGCGGGATTCGGCCACCACACGGCCGGCCTCGTCGTCCTGGAACCGATAGATCATCACCCGGTCGAAGCCGGTCAGGCGGCGAAACGCCTCGGCCGCCCGGTCGCACAGGCCCTGAACGCTCGCCGCCCGTTCCAGGGCTGCTCCTGCGGTGTCCAGACCGGCGACCAGTTCGACGCCCAGCCGGGCCTGCTGCGAGCTTTGCTCGACCTCGATGATCATCAGATCGCCGGGCGGGCCGGACCTGTCGCCCGGCACCCTATGGACGACGACGTCGTACTCCAGCCGATTGGCCGCCCGCCACCGGCAGGCGAACCCGGCTTCCTGCAGGGCCGCCATCGAGCGGATGCGGCGATCCAGCGCGTCGCCCAGGATGTCTCCTACCGAGGCGCCGATCCAGGCGTCGCGTCCGGTCAGCTGTTCAATCGGACCGGCGCCCTGGCGAACGGTAAGCGATCGCAGGTCCAACACCAGCAAGAAGCCGTGCGGCTGGATCGACCCCGGAACATGGATCGGCTCCCGGTCGCACTGGGTCAGGTCCGGCCCGGCCTGATCGAGAGGCTCGGTCATGCGGCCTCCCGGGCGGGAACGCGCAGGGTGTGGCGTGCAAAGGCGAAGCCGTCGACACCGCCCTTGACGATCTGGTCGATGTCGGCGCGCCCGGCGGCGCAGGCCGCGTCCATCAAGGTCATGAAGGCGCGCCAGCGTGCGCCCGTCTCTTCGCCATAGGGATCGAGAAAATCCAAACCGTCCAGGCCAAGGCCATCGGCCGCAAGCCGCCGACGGATGATCCGTCCGCCCAGCATGGAGCCTTCAGCCACATAGACCCAGCCCAGGGCTTGTCCCGCCGTGCCGGGGCCTTCGGCAGAGGCGGCAGGGGGCGGCGTCAGGCCCAGCGCCGCCAGATCCCGCACGATCCCGTCTGCGCGGGAGCGGGGTTCGAAATCGCCGCCGACCGCGGCGTTCAGCCGGGCGACCTGGATATGGCTGACGGGCTCCAGCCCCGCATGAAAACGATAAAAGGCCGCGACCGTAGCCGGCCGTGTGCGAACATCGGCCAGACGCGCCTCGATCCGGGCCTCGATTTCGAGCTTGTCGTGGGCGGCGGCGGTGGCTTCCCGAAGGGCGAGGAGAACAGGGGAAGCACTCATGGGTTCAGATTAACACACTGTGTTGTCTTGTCGATTTTCTCGGAAGCGCGGGCGCGCTAGAAGGCGTGACGCTGAACGGAACGGCTCAGGTCGCCTGACGTTCAGCAGCGTCTCTCTTTTTATCGCTGGCTGGATCGGTCGCCCTCATGAAACTGCGCGTGCGCGCCGAGCTCGTCTATCGCTTCGATCCGCCGACGGACGCCATCTACAAGATCCAGGTGGCCCACTGGCCCGGTCAGGACATTCTGGAGGAAAGCCTGACCTTCGATCCCCCGGTCCAGTTTCACGAGGACGAGGACGTCGATTTCGGCGCGCGCACCTTGCGCTGCCATGTCTCGGGCGAAGTGACGCTGACCTATCACGCCCTGGTCGACAACGGCGTGCTGAAGGGCCTGCCGCCCGAGGTGTCGCAGCACGACTGGGGCGAACTGCCGGCCGAGGTTCTGCCCTATCTCCAGCCCAGCCGCTATTGCCCCTCGGACCAGTTCGGCCGCTTCGTGGCGCGCGAGTTCGGCGACACCGCCGGCGGGGCGCGGGTGCTGGCCATCCTGAACTGGATCACCGAACACGTCGATTACGAGCATGGGGTGTCGGACACCGAAACGACGGCGGCGCGCACCTTCATCGACCGCGCCGGGGTATGCCGCGACTTCACCCACCTGGGCATGACGCTGTGCCGAGCCTCGGGCATTCCGGCGCGTGCGGTCAGCGCCTTCGCTCACCAACTGGAGCCGCCCGATTTCCACGCCATCTTCGAGGTCTGGCTGGACAACGGCTGGTGGCTGGTCGATGCGACGGGCCTGGCGCCGGTCGAAGGCCTGGTGCGGATCGCCTGCGGCCGGGACGCCGCCGACATCGCCTTCCTGACCACCCAGGAGCGCTGCCAGATGGTGCGTCAGTCGGTGACGGTGGAGGCGGCCTGAGGATCCTGTTTGCGGTCATCCTCGCGAAAGCAGGAACCTGCTTCGCGGGCTAGAGGATGAAAGACGGCGTCAGTCGTCCAGGCGGCCGATCAGGAACAGGGCGCCGACGGCGGCGAGGGCGCCCAGGGTGAATGCGGCGACGACGGCGCCGGCGGCGACGGCGGTGGAGACGGTGACGGGACGGGCTTCGTACCATTCGACGATGTCGGCCTCGTGCAGGTCGTCGTCGGCATAGCCTTCAGCTTCGTAGATGGTGTCGTCGGCGGTCATGACTTTACGCTCCGTCTTTCTCGTCGGGATCAATACGCGCAAACGGTCGAGGTTCCACCCCTGCGACCCATCGTGACAGGATGCCGCCCATCGTTTAGGAGGCGCGGCTCAAGGTTTCAGAACGCGCAAAAGACGATCCCATGGCCGGCCATTCGAAATTCAAGAACATCATGCACCGCAAGGGGCGCGCCGATGCGCAGCGCTCCAAGCTGTTCTCCAAACTGTCGCGCGACATCACCGTGGCGGCCAAGTCGGGCCTGCCCGATCCGGCGGCGAACCCGCGCCTGCGCCTGGCGGTCAACAACGCCAAGGCCGAAAGCCTGCCCAAGGACGTGATCCAGCGCGCCATCAACAAGGCCGCCGGCGGCGACGTCGATACGATGGAGGAGGTCCGCTACGAGGGCCGGGGTCCGGGCGGGGTCGGCATCATCGTCGAAGCCCTGACCGACAACCGCAACCGCGCGGCGTCCAACATCGGCACGGCCTTCAAGAAGAACGGCGGGGCGCTGGGCGAGATGAACTCGGTCGCCTTCATGTGGGACAAGGTCGGCAAGATCGTCTATCCGGCCGAGGCGGGCAGCGAGGACGCGGTGATGGAGGCCGCCATCGAGGCCGGCGCCCAGGACGTCGAGAGCGATCTGGTCAAGCCCGACATCTACGAGGACGCGCCGGGCCATGTGATCTGGACCGCCTACGAGGACCTGAACGAGGTGGCCGAGGCCATGTCCAAGGTGCTGGGCGATCCCAAGTCCACCGCCATCGTCTGGAAGCCCCAGTCCGAAGTGCCGGTCACGGGCGAGGCGGTCGGGACCCTGTTCAAGCTGCTGGACGCGCTGGACGCCGAAGACGACGTCTCGGCCGTCTATTCCAACGAGGACGTGTCAGACGAGGACGCCGCCAAATACGCGGGGTGATGGGCGGCGCGACCGATCTGATCGCGGCGGCTGACGCGGCCTTGGGCGAAGAGGTCTCGCGCGACCACATCCCCAAATAGGGCGCGAGTCGTTCTCACGGAACCGGGTCTGGCGCCGGGCGTAACGAGGCTTCACCGTTACGCCCGGAGCGACCCATGGACATCACCCAGCTGATCCTCGACGACCATGCCGAACAGCGCCGGCTGTTCTCGATCATCGAGCAGATCGACCCCAAGGACACCGAGGCGTTGAGCGCGGTCTGGCTGAGGCTGTCGGCCTTTCTGGACGTCCACGCCGAGGCCGAGGAGCGGTTCTTCTATCCCGAACTGCTGAAACAGGGCGAAGGCGCCAACGACGCCGAGGACGGCACGGTCGAGGGCGAGACCGAGGACGCCATCGAGGACCACAACAAGCTGCGCAATGCCGTCAAGGCGGTGGAAAAGCACGCGGTCGGGACCAAGGCCTGGTTCGAGGCGGTGGGCGAAGCCAATGTGGTCAACTCCAAACATATGGGCGAGGAGGAGCGGCAGGGTCTGACCGACTTCCGCATCAACGCCGATATCGCCACGCGGCACGCCCTGGCGGTCAAGTTCGCAGCCTTCGAGGCCGAGCACATCACCGGGGTCAAGCCGGTCAACAAGGACCCCGAAACCTATGTCGAGCAACACGGCTGATCATCCGGGTGCGGAACGTGAAGTCTGGCCGCGTCGTTGAAGGCGGATGAACCTGGGCAGTCTTGAAGGCGCGGTCCTGCCGATCCTGGGCGCGCTGGTCGCGGGCGGGGTGATCGGCTTCGAACGCGAATGGCGCGGGCGGGCGGCGGGCCTGCGCACACATATCCTGGTCAGCCTGGCCTCGGCGCTGCTGATGGTGGCGGCCATGTCGCAGGCGGACTGGGCGTTCCGCGCCCTGCCGGACGAGAACATCGTCACCGATCCGACGCGCATGGCGCACGGGGTGCTGACCGGCATCGGCTTCCTGTGCGCCGGGGTGATCTTCCGCACCGGGTTTTCGATCCACGGCCTGACGACGGCGGCCTCGCTGTGGATCACCTCGGCCATCGGCCTGCTGTTCGGCGCGGGTCTCTATGCGTTAGGCGCGGCGGCGACGGGGGTGACGGCGGCGATCCTGGTCGGACTGCGGCTGATCAGCGGACGGCTGCCGGCGCGGACGGTGGTGGACGTCGAAATCTGCTGGGAGCGGCGCGAGGCGTCGCCCGAACCGGCCGTCGAGACGGCGCTGAAAGGCATAGACGCCGACGCGCGCCACGACCGTTTCGAACTGTTCGACGACGGCGCGAAGGTGCGGCGCAGCTGGCGGCTGAAAGCGGCGGAGGAGGGCCAGCTGAAGCGGCTGGCCGAACAGCTGTGCGCCATCCCTGGCGTGGTCGCCTATCGGCTGGACCCGCGCGACGACTGAAACCGTTCATTGCCCGCTAACCCTCTTTGCGGCATGAGGGGAACGGATGGCGAACGAACCGATCAGAATCATCGGCCTGGACCCGGGCCTTCGGCGCACCGGATGGGGGGTGATCGCGGCCGAAGGGTCACGGCTGCGCTGGATCGCGCACGGGGTGGTGACGCCGCCCGAGGCCGCGCCCTTCGCCGAGCGCCTGGTGCATCTGCTGGACCATGTGGGAGCGATCTGCGCCGACCACGGCTGCGAGGAGGCGGCGGTGGAGGAGGTGTTCGTCAATGTGAACCCGTCCTCGACCCTGAAGCTGGGCCATGCGCGGGCGGCGGTAATGCTGGCGCCGGCCAAGGCGGGGCTGGCGGTCGCGGAATATTCGCCGAACCTGATCAAGAAGGCGGTGGTGGGCGCCGGCCACGCCGACAAGAGCCAGATCGCCTTCATGGTCAAGCGGCTGCTGCCGACCGCCGGGGACGTGAAGGCGGACGCGGCGGACGCCTTGGCCGTGGCCATCACCCATGCGCAGTTGAGGAAACGGTCCTTGCTGGAAGCGATGACGCGGGGCGCGGCGTGATCGGGCGTCTGAGAGGGGTGCTGGCCGAGGTCGGGGAGGCGGACTGCCTGATCGACTGCGCGGGCGTGGGCTATGTGGCGACGTGCGGGGCGCGGACGCTGGGGCGGCTGCCGGCGCCGGGCGACGAGGCGACGCTTCACATCCATTCGCAATGGAGCGAGGACGCGGGGCCGCGCCTGTACGGTTTTCTGACGCGCGACGAGCGGCGGGCCTTTGCGACCCTGCTGGCCATCCAGGGGGTGGGTCCGAAGGCGGCGCTGGCGGTGCTGGACGTGCTGCCGCCGGGCGAGCTGGCCGGGGCGGTGGCGCGCGAGGACAAGGCGGCGGTGGCGCGGGCCAGCGGCGTGGGGCCGAAATTGGCGCTGCGGATCGTCACCGAACTGAAGGGCAAGGCGCTGGGCGAGGTCAGCTTTGCTCCCCATGCGCCGGGGATGCACGTCGAGGTCGCGCCTTCCCCGCCGTCGCTGACCGGCGAGGCGGTCTCGGCCCTGCTGGGCCTGGGCGTGGTCGAGGTCAATGCGCGCCGGGCGGTCGACCAAGCCCTGATCCGGCTGGGCGAGGAGGCCGATCTGTCGGCGGTGATCCGCGCGGCCCTGCAGGAGTTGGGGCGGTGATTTTGGAGTGGCGAGTGGCGAGTGGCGAGTGGCGAGATGTGAAAAGTGCGAGTGAGCAAGGAGTGAGCCTGGCGTCGGTGCGCGTCGCACCAATTCGCTCACTGCTTTGCTCACTCGTCACTCGTCACTCGCCACTCGCCACTCGCCACTCGGGCGCCCGATGACCGAAGACCGCATCATCTCCCCTGCGTCGGCGCCCGGCGAAGCCTATGACCGGGCGCTGCGGCCGCAGACCCTGGCGGAATTCGTCGGCCAGTCGCAGGCCAAGGGCAATCTGAAGGTCTTCATCGACGCTGCCCGGAACCGGGGCGAGGCGCTGGACCATGTGCTGCTGTTCGGCCCTCCCGGCCTGGGCAAGACGACCCTGGCCCAGATCGTGGCGCGCGAGCTGGGCGTCGGGTTCCGGGCGACCTCGGGACCGATCCTGGCCAAGGCGGGCGATCTGGCGGCGATCCTGACGAACCTCGAGCCGCGAGACGTCCTGTTCATCGACGAAATCCACCGGCTCAGCCCCCAGGTCGAGGAGATTCTTTATCCGGCGATGGAGGACCATGTGCTGGACCTGATCATCGGCGAGGGGCCGTCGGCGCGTAGCGTGCGGATCGACCTGGCGCCCTTCACCCTGGTCGGGGCGACGACGCGGGCGGGCCTCTTGGCCACGCCGCTGAGAGACCGGTTCGGCATCCCGCTGCGGCTGGAGTTCTACAGCCCCGAGGAACTGACCGCCGTGGTGCGGGGCACGGCGAGGAAGATGGGGGCCGGCATAGACGAGGGCGGCGCGCTGGAGATCGCGCGCCGGGCGCGGGGCACGCCGCGCATCGCCGGGCGGCTGCTGCGCCGGGTGCGGGACTTCGCCGACGCCGACGGCTGCGAGACGATCACCAGGGCGGCGTCGGCGCGCGCGCTGGCGCGGCTGGAAGTGGACGAATCCGGGCTGGACAGCCTGGACCGGCGGTTCTTGAAGGCGCTGATCGAGAACTATGGCGGGGGGCCGGTGGGGATGGACACCCTGGCCGCCGCCATCGCCGAGGCGCGCGACGCCGTCGAGGACGTGATCGAACCCTATCTGCTTCAGCAGGGTTTCATCATGCGCACCCCGCGCGGCCGGGTCGCCTGCGCCAAGGCCTATGCCCACCTGGGACTGAGCGCGCCGCCGCCGCCCGTCGCGGGGCCGGTCCCCGGCGACCTGTTCGAATAGGCGTTGCCAAGGCGGGGCGGATCGGCGTTTGCTCGGGCGATAGCGGAGCGCCCCATGATCTTTCGTCCTTTCGCGGCATTGGTTCTGAGCCTTGGATTGTGGAGCGGCGGAGCGGCGTTGACGCCGGCCCGGGCGGCCGATCCCGTCTTCACCGAAAAGCCCTGTCCCGCCGATTGGCCCGCAGGCGTGCGCGAGGTGCGGTGCGGCGCCCTGACGGTGGACGAGGCGCGGGGCGCAGCCAGCGACCGGCGCATCGACGTGGCGGTGGTGGTGCTGAAGGCCACCCAACCCTATCGCGACGCGTCGGGTGGGACCCTGCCGCCGGTCTTCATGTTCCATGGCGGACCGGGCGGGGCGATGACGCCGGGGGCAGGCGCCATCCTTCGCGCCCTGTCGCAGCGGCCGGATCTGATGGCCGTGGATCAGGACGTGGTTCTGTTCGACCAGCGCGGCGGCGGGGCGGGCGATCCGTCGATGGACTGTCCGGGCGTGCAGCTGACCGATGCGGGGCCGCCGTCGGACAAGGACCGCGACGGGCTGATCGCCTGTCTGAAGGCCTATCAGGCGCAAGGGATCGACCTGAACCAGTACAACGCCGCCGTCATCGCCGACGACGTGCGCGATCTGGCCCAGGTGCTGGGATACGACAAGATCGACCTGTGGGGCGGCTCCTATGGCCCGCGCATCGAGGCGGCGGTGATCACCCATCAGCCGCAGATCGTGCGGGCGGCGGTGATGGACAGCCCCTGGCCGCCCGAGGGCAACTGGGCCGTCGGCACGCCCGAGCAGGTGTCGGCGGCGGTGAAGATCATCCTGGGCAAATGCCAGGCGCAGGCCGCCTGCGCGGCGCGGCATCCGAACCTTCAGGCCCGGTTCGAGGCCGAGGCGCGCAAATGGCTGGCGGGGCCGGTCGCGGGCAGGGACGGGACGCGGTTCACCGTCGACGACCTGTCGGCCTTTCTGATGGACACCACCTATGATCGGATGGGGGTGCGGCGTCTGCCGGCCGATCTGGAGAAGATCATCGCCGGCGACCTGTCGCCCGTCGCCGCCATCGCCGAGGACCGCACCTATTACACCGAGGGCCAGCATATGGCGCATCTGTGCAAGGAGGAGCTGCCGTTCGAATCCAGGGCGCGGCTGGCGGCCGGCGCGGCCGGCGATCCGGTGGCGGAGGTGCTGGTCCCGTCGCTGTCGCGTCTGTTCGACGTGTGCGAGGCGGTGGGCGAGACCCCGGCCGCGCCCATCGAGAACCTGCCGGTCAAGACCGACATCCCGACCCTGTTCGTCGCCGCCGAGATCGACCCGGGCTGTCCGCCGCCCCTTACCGAGGCGGCGGCCAGGGGCTATTCGAACAGCCAGGTGGTGATCGTGACCAACGCCACCCACGGGGTCATCAACGCCAGCCCCTGCACGCGAAAGATGGCGCGCGACTTCCTGCGCGATCCGTCCAAGCCGGTTGACCGAAGCTGCCTGCCGGCGGCGGATGCGCCGCTGGACTTCATCGAGACCGCAGAGGCGGGCTGAGGCGATGCGCGGCCCGTCCCTGCGCAGGCGACGGACATTGGCCCTGATCCTGGCCGCGGGTCTGCTGGGCCTGTGCGCGATCGGGGTCTGGCTGATGGCGTGGCCCGAGGGCGCGCCGCCGCCCGAGCCGGCGGACCAGCGCGTGATGCGCCAGATCCGTCTCCAGGCGGGACCGGGCGCCGAACTGCGCTATTCCGAGCCGGGACAGAGGCGGGCGGTGTGCGGCTATATCGGACGCGGACCCGGCGCCCCGGCGACCGCCTTCGTTTCCATTCCCAACCGCATCCTGTTCAGCGACGATCCCCTGCCGACCGAGTTCCGCGAGATGCGGGAGCGGTATTGCCCCGGCTTCATGGCCGCGCCGGCCCGGACGGCGGGAGGCGCGGAGGGGCGTCTGGCGGGGGCGCGCTGAGCCGCGCCTTGCGCTAGATTGGCGTCATGACCCAGGACCAACCCACGGCTGGCCGATTCGACGGGCGAGAGCACCTGCTCCCCGTGCGCGTCTATTACGAGGACACCGATTTCACCGGCCTGGTCTATCACGCCAACTATGTGCGCTATTTCGAGCGGGGGCGGTCGGACTTCCTGCGCGCCATCGGGGTGGGCCACGCCGACCTGCTGGAAGAGGCCGAGCCGCTGGCCTTCGTGGTGTCGGAGCTGAACATCAGATACCTCAAGCCCGCGCGCATCGACGACGCCCTGATGGTGCGCACCGTCTATGAGCAGGTGAAGGGTGTGCGGCTGATCATCCGCCAGAGCGTGGAACGGGCGGGCGAGGTCTTGTGCCGGGCCGAGGTGACGGCCGTGTGCATCCATCTGGACGGCCGGCCGCGCAGACCGTCGAAGGGGCTGGTCGAGAAGGTGACGCCGTGGCTGGCGGCGAGCGGGACCGCCGACTAGGATCGTCCGAACGGGGAAAAGATCATGACGACGCAGAACTATAATATGTCGGCCAGCGCGGTGACGGTTTCGGTGCTGCTGGTGCTGCTTTTGGTCGGCGGCGGCCTGGTGGGTTGTCCCTATTACAAGGTCTGGGAACGCAAGATGGCGGGTCAGGCCGAGCTGCAATATCAGCAGGGCGCGCGTCAGGCCCTGATCGCCCAGGCGGCGGCCGAAGACGAGGCGGCGATCAAGCGGGCCGAGGCGGCGACGCGCCGGGTGCTGGGCTGGACCGACGCGGCCAAGCGCGGTTGCGCCGAACTGGGCCGCGCGGGCGACCGGGTCTGCGAAGAACAGCTGCTGAAGGACGCCGCCACCTATTCCATCGCCAAGGAGGGCCACGAAGGCGTCATCATCAGCGTCGGCGCCCCGGTGTCGGTGGCGGTCGATCCGAATGCGCGGCGGACGGGCGCGGAATAGGGCGGGCCGGCCTCAGGAGGCGCTGACGGAATAGACCTTCTGCACCACGCCATCTCGGGTGCGGTAGGTGCGGAAACCCAGAGCCTGATAGTAGGCGAGCGCACCTGGATTATCGGCGCGGATATAGGCGTCGATCTTCTCCAGCCCCGCATTCCGGGCCGCCTCCA
The DNA here is from genome assembly GCF_055809335.1 of Brevundimonas sp. D3-1P. Lineage (NCBI taxonomy): Bacteria > Pseudomonadati > Pseudomonadota > Alphaproteobacteria > Caulobacterales > Caulobacteraceae > Brevundimonas > Brevundimonas sp. D3-1P. The sequence continues at coordinate 1,839,549 of NZ_CM147908.1, read as the reverse complement.
GGCTGGATTGGAACAGAGCCGTCCCGACGCCTTGGCGGTGCGCGCGGGGGCTGACGTGGGAGCCGATGACGCCCCAGCCCGCCGGCACGTCGTAGGGGTTGCCCGCCACGGCCCGGATCAGCGACTGGAAACCCAGAATCTCGCCCGGGGGACCGACGGCGACCGTGCAGCGAACGCGGGTCGGATTGGCGATATAGGTCCGAAGCACGAAGGCTTCGTCGTTCGGCCGGTCTCGACCCGTCTGTTCGATGATTTCGCGCAGCACGCGGCTCAGGCCGGGGGCGTCGTCGATGTCAGCGGTTCGCGCGTGCATGAAACCCCAGGCGTCTGTTCGGTCCAGCTTACGAACCGCGCAGGCGGGCGCAAGCGGCGGTTTCGGCTGATCCCTGGCGTCGGAGTAACTCGCTGTTAACCGTTATGACGCGCCTGTCAGATGACGCGCGGTCGGGTCGTCGCTAAACGGGCCGGACGCCACACAATGGTCACGCCCGCTGGTTCGAACAGGCGTGAACGATCCCGATTCCGCCCGGAGCGCCTGAATGACCACGCCCGTCGACGCCGCGATGATGAACCCGGTCGAACTGTTCATGACCGCCGACTGGGTGGTCAAGAGCGTGATGATCGGGCTGGCTGCGGCCTCGATCTGGTCGTGGACCATTATCATCGACAAGGCGGTGCGGTTCACCGCCCTGAACCGGCAGGCCGACGAGTTCGAAAAGGCGGTCCAGTCGGGCCGGTCGCTGGAAGAGGTGGCGACCCAGGCCGGGCCGGAACCCGATCACGCCCTGCCGCGGATGCTGGTGATCGCCCTGTCGGACTGGCGTGAGGCGCGTCAGCGCGGGGTGCTGAACGATCATCAAGGCGACCTCCTGCTGGTCCGCATCGACAAGGCGATGAACAGCCTGATCGCGCGCGAGAGCCAGCGGATCGAGAACGGGCTGGGCGTGCTGTCGGTGGTGGCCACGGCCTCGCCCTTCATCGGCCTGTTCGGCACGGTGTGGGGCATCATGAACGCGTTCGGCCGGATCGCGGCGGCGGGCAACACCAATCTGACCACGGTGGCGCCGGCCATCGCCGAAGCCCTGTTCGCCACGGCCATCGGCCTGGCGGCGGCCATCCCGGCCTATATCGCCTACAACAAGTTCTCGATCGACGCGGGCAAGTTCGCCGGCCGGCTGGAGGCGTTCGCCGACGATCTGCAGGCGGCGGTGGCGCGCCGGCTGGGCGCGCCGTCGGCCCCGCCGCCTCCGCCCCCGCCCGCCGCCGACCTCAGCCTGAAGCGGGGCGGCTGAGCCGTGGCGCTGGGCGGCGGTGGAAGCGGCGGCGGGCGTCGCGGACGGCGGGGGCGCAAAGGGCCCCTGACCGAGATCAACGTCACGCCCCTGGTGGACGTGATGCTGGTGCTGCTGATCATCTTCATGATCTCGGCGCCCCTTCTGACGGTGGGGGTTCCGGTCGAACTGCCCAAGACCGAGGCCAGCGCGGTCGAGATCAAGTCCGAACCCCTGTCGGTCAGCATCGACCAGCAGGGCGCCATCTTCGTGGGCGACAGCGAGACGGCGTTCGACGCCCTGTCCGAAAGGCTGCTGACCGAGGCGGGCGGGGCGGACAAGGCGTCGGAACGGCCGGTCTTCGTGCGGGCCGACGGGCGCGCCCCCTATCAGGCGGTGGCGCGGGTCATGGCGCGGCTTAGCGCCTCGGGCTTCACCAAGCTGAACCTGATCACCGACACGGCGCCGGAGGCCTGAGCCCCTTGCGCCGTCCGAGCCCGGCCATCCTCGGATCCCTCGCCCTGCACGCTGGGGTGGTCGCGCTCGCCTTCGTGACGGTGTCGCACACGGTCGAGGAGCCCAAGCCGCTGGTCGCCTCGGTGCCGGTGACCATCGTGTCGGAGGAAGTGATGCAGGCCGCGCCGGCCGACAATCCCCAGCCCGAACCCTCGCCCGACGACGCCGCGACCGCGCCGGTGCTGCAGCCCGATCCGGTTCCGCCGACGCCCGAACCAACGCCGCCGCAACCGCAGCCGCGTCCGGCCCCGACCCCGCCGCGACCCACGCCGCCGCGTCCTGCCCCGACGCCCACGCCGACGCCGAAGCCTACGCCGACCCCGACGCCGCCGCGCCCGACGCCTCGACCCCAGCCGCCTACGCCTGCGCCGCCGACCAAGGCCCAGCCGACGCCGCGCCCCAGTCCGCCCGCCCCCGCCCGCCCAGCGCCGCAACGCACCGAGCCGAGCCTGGACCTGGACGCCCTGGCCGGACCGACGCGCCCGACGAACAATCGCGGCCGTCCGTCACCGGGGCAACAGGGGGCGGGGACGGCGTCCCAGGCGACGGGACCGCAAATCACGGCGATCTTCAATCAGGTCTATCCGAACTGGATCCTGCCCTGCGACATCCCCGGCGCGGACCAGTTGAGAATTCAGGTGGAGCTGACCTTGTCGGCGGACGGGCGGATCACGCGCGGACCCAGCCTGATCAACGCCCAGTCGTCGAACGTCTACCGCGCCGCCGCCGACGGCGCCCTGCGCGCCCTGCGCCAGACGGCGCCCTTCGACGTGCCGCAAGGATTCCCCGGCGGCGTCTATCGCCCGACGTTCAACACCGAACGAGCATGCCGCAATCGCTAGGTTCGATCGCCATTCAGCCCATGAAACGTCATTCCGGGGCATCCGCAGGACGAACCCGGAACCCAGGAGGCGGGCGTCAGGCCTTGGAGGCGTTCGACAGCGACTGTGGCCCTGGGCTCCGGGTTCTTCGCTCCGCTCAGCCCCGGAAGGCCGCCCCGTCCCGAATGTCGCCCCATTCCCCGTGAAGCTGGCGAAAGTCGAACGGCCTGGCGATAAGGGGCGGCGATCCTTCGAGACTTATGGGAGCATCTTATGCGTCTGAACCTTCTTCTGGCCTCCGTGGCGGCTGTCGCGATGGCGGCCCCTCTGACGACGGCGGCCCAGACGTCGCAGGCCGCGCCGGCTCAACAAACCCAGCCGGTCGAGGTCGAGATCGACCAGGGCGTGTTGCGGCCGCTGCAGATCGCGGTCGTGCCGTTCGCGGGGACGCACGGCGCGGACATCTCCGGCGTGGTCAGCGCCAATCTGCGGCGCTCGGGCTTCTTCGAGCCGCTGAACCCGTCCAGCTTCATCGAAACCGGCCTGACCCTGGCCAATGCGCCGAACTTTCCCCAGTGGACCCAGATCGGGGCGCAGGCGGTGCTGTACGGCGGGGTGACGATGCGCGGCGACGGGCGGATGGACGTGGGCTTCCGCCTTTACGACCCCTATCGCCAGTGCCAACTGGTCAGCTATCAGTTCACCGCAACCCAGGAGCAGTGGCGCCGGATCGCGCACAAGATTTCCGACGTCATCTATCAGCGGATGACGGGCGAGGCGGGCTTCTTCGATTCCCGCGTGATCTTCGTGTCCGAAGAGGGCACGCAGTTGAACCGGATCAACCGTCTGACCATCGCCGATCAGGATGGGTTCAACCCGACCTATCTGACGCAAGGCGACGAGGTGATCATGTCGCCGCGCTTCTCGCTGTCGCAGCCGGACGAGATCACCTACGTCGCGCTGGGCAAGGATTACAGCCGCATCTACCTCTATAATCTGACGACCGGCCGGCGCGAGAGCCTGGGCGAGTTCGACGGCCAGGTGCTGGCGCCGCGCTTCTCCAACGACGGCAACAAGATCGCGTTTTCGATCATCCGGGGCGGCAATACCGACGTCTATGTGATGGATCTGAGAAGCCGCCAGATCACGCGGCTGACCAGCGACCCGGGCATCGACACCTCGCCGTCGTTCAGCCCGGACGGGAGCCAGATCGTCTTCACCTCGGACCGTTCGGGTTCGGCGCGGCTGTATGTCATGCGCGCGGACGGATCGGGCCAGCGGCCGATCTCGCGCGGGGGCGGGGTCTATACGGCGCCGTCATGGAGTCCGACCGGCAATCTGATCGCCTTCACCAAACAGGGCGGCGGCCGGTTCTCGACCGGGGTGATGAACGCCGACGGCTCGGGCGAACGCATCCTGTCCTCCAGCTATTTCGAAGAGGGGCCGAACTGGGCCCCCAACGGTCGCTACGTCATGTTCGCGCGCCAGACGCCGGGCGGCGACACGCGTCTGTGGACCGTGGACCTGTCGGGGCGGGTGGTGTCGCAGGCAGGCTATAACGGTCGCGGCACCGACCCGGCCTGGTCGCCTCTGCTGGACCGGCCGCCGACCAATCTGGGCCTGAACGCGGGCGCGGACAGTTGTCCGGCCTGAGGCCCCCAATAGCGGCGGAGCAATAAGCTCAACAGTGCGTTATCGCCCCTGGCGCCCGACGGGCGCCCAAGGCAGAGAGTAAAGCCAAGCTTGAGGCCCGCCCCCTCGCAAGAACGATACGTCAGGAGACGACCCCATGAAGACTTCACGCATTTTCAAGCTGGCGATGGTCGGCTGCGCCGTGGCGGCCATGGCCGCCTGCACCCGAAAGCCCCCTGTCGAGGCCGGCGTGCCCGGCCCGAACGACGGAACCTCGACGGCGCCGACCGGACCGGCCTATCCGACCGCGCCGACAGGACCGGTCACTGGCGGCGGCCTGGGTTCGGCCCAGCCAGGCTCGGAACAGGACTTCGTCGTCAACGTCGGCGATCGCATCTATTTCGACCTGGACTCTTATGAGGTCCGTCCCGAGGCCATGCCGCGCCTGGACGCCCAGGCCCAGTGGCTGCAACGCTATCCGTCCGTGACCGTCCGCATCGAAGGCAACGCCGACGAACGCGGCACGCGCGAATACAATCTGGCCCTGGGCGCCCGCCGCGCGGAATCGGTGCGCGCCTATCTGATCAACCGCGGCGTTCCGGCGGGCCGGATCGACACCATCAGCTTCGGCAAGGAACGGCCGATCGCGGAAGGCTCCACCGAGGACGCCTTCGCCCGCAACCGCAACGCCCACACCGCCATCGTGTCGGGCGCGCCGCGCTGAAAGGTGCCGAACAGCTGATTTGACGGGGCGCCGGCCACAGGGTCGGCGCCTCTTTTCGTTTCGACGCTTGTCCCCGACGGCGTGCGGCGGCAGAAGGTCGCCACAGGGATTTGGGGATCACCGCATGGATATCGAAGGGGCGGGCGGCGTCGTCACGGGCGGCCTGATCGCGGGCGCGATCGAAAAGTCGACGGGCAAGGCGGGCGAGGTCCATCACGGCGTCTGTGCGGACTGCGGCGCGCCCGCCAGCGGAAACTTCTGCGCCGCATGCGGCCAGCCGACCCATGTGCATCGCACCCTGCTGCATCTGGGCGAAGAGCTGCTGCACGGGGTCATGCATTTCGACGGCCGCATCTGGCGCACCCTGCCGCTGCTGGTGCTGAACCCCGGACGGCTGACGCGCGAATGGGTCCAGGGCAGGCGCACCCGCTATGTCTCGCCGCTGGCGATCTTCCTGTTCACCCTGTTCGTGATGTTCTTCGCCCTGAGCTTCGCGCCGCACAAGGAGGCGCCGACGGTCCAGCCCGGCGAGATCGCGCAACAGCGCGCGGCGGTCGAGGCGGCGCAGAAGGCGGTCGACGAACTGCGCGCCGAAAACACCCAGCCCCAGGCCATCCATGTCGCGCAGATGGTCGTGGACCAGAGACGCGACGAACTGGCCAAGCTGGAAAAGGAGGTTCTGGAGGGGCGCGCCGATGGGCTGAAGCCCGGCAGTTGGCAGGCCAGTCTGAAGGACATGGCGACCGGCGACGCGCAAGACGGCCAACCCCACGCCAAGGCCAGCGTCATGGGTCAGGAGGTCAAGGCCGAGGGGCACGGCCTGGGCGCCGTCATCGCCAAGAAGCTGCAGAACCCGGACCTGGCGCTCTACAAGCTGCAACAGACGCTGTACAAGTTCGCCTTCCTGCTGGTGCCGCTGTCGATCCCGTTCGTGGCCCTGCTGTTCCTGTGGAAACGGGGCTTCACCCTGTACGATCACGGGGTGTTCGTCCTGTATTCCCTGACCTTCATGGCCCTGTTGCTGATGCTGATGGTGGTGTCGGCCAGCGTGTCGGGATGGCTGGGCGGGATCGTCATTCCGCTGGGGCTGCTGGCCGTGCCTGTGCATATGTTCGCCCAGATGAAGGGCGCCTATTCGCTGAGGGTGTTTTCGGCCCTGTGGCGGACGCTGGCGCTGCTGCTGTTCTGCAACGTCGTGATCGCCCTGTTCGTGACGGCCATCATCTATCTGGGCCTGGGGCACTGAGCGGGGCTGCGGCCTTGCGGCGGCCCCAAATCGGTGAAAGCTAGACGGATGACCAAGCTCTCGATCTCTCGCGCTCGCGCCCTCGCCGCCGCCGCTGTCGGGGTGGTCCTGATCGGCGGCGCGGCCGTCGCCCAGCAGGCCCCGCCCAACATCGTGGAGCGGACCGAATGGGACAACCGCCGTCTGGACCAGCTGGACCGCAATGTCCGCCGTTTGGAGCGCGCCCTGACCCAGAGGAACGCCGCCGGCCAGCCGGTGCTGGTCGAACCGGACCCCGAGGTGGTGACGCTGCAGGGGCAGTTCGCCCTGATGGACCGGCGTCTGGGCGACCTGGAAGCCACAGTGCGCCGCATCAACGGCGACAACGAGCGGCTGACGTTCCAGCTGGACGAGGCCACGCGCGACAACCAGGCCCTGCGCACCCGCCTGACCGACGCCGAGAACCGCATCCAGAAGCTGGAGACCCAGGCCGAGCTGAACGCGCCGATCGAAGCGACCTCGCCCACCGGCGACGCCGGGCGCGACCTGGCGGCTGCGGTCGCCTTGCTGTCCAGCGACAGGCCGCGCGGCGAGCGGGCGCTGGAGACGGTGATCGCGGCCTGGCCCGACACGCCCCAGTCGCGCGAGGCCAACTCGCGTCTGGGCGACCTGCGCGTCGCGGCCAACGACAAGGCGGGGGCCGTGCCCTATTACGCCGCCGCGCTGAAGGACTGGCCGCGCATCGGTTGGGCGGCGGACACGACGCTTAAACTGGCTGACGCCCTGTTCGCGACGCAGAGGAAGCCGCAGGGGTGTGCGGCCCTGGCCGAGTTCACGCGCCGCTATGCGCCGACCGCCGCCGATCCGCAGAAGGCCCGCGCGGCGCAGTTGCGGACCACGGGCGGGTGCGCCGCCTGACCCTGCGGGGCGGGGAGGAGGCGGGGCTTCAGGCCCGCATTTTCGCGCGGCTGGATCGGCGGCTGAGCCGGAACACGGATCGGCCCCTGGCCCTGGCCCTGTCGGGCGGAGGGGATTCCGTGGCCCTGCTGCGGCTGGCGACGGACTGGGGGCGGCTGAGGGGACGGCGGATCGTCGCCCTGACCGTCGATCACGGACTGAATCCCGACAGCGCTGTCTGGAGCGCCTTCGCCGAACGGACCGCGAGGGCGGCCGGGGCGGACTGGCGCGGCCTGGCCTGGGCCGGCGACAAGCCGACGACGGGGCTGACGGCGGCGGCGCGGGCGGCCCGGCACGGGCTGATCGCCGAGGCGGCGCGGGCGGCCGGGGCGCGGGTCGTGTTGTTCGCCCATACCGCCGACGACATCGCCGAGGCCGAACTGATGCGCCGCGAGGGGGCGAACCTGGGGCGGGTGCGGGAGTGGGCGCCGTCGCCGGTCTGGCCCCAGGGACGGGGGCTGCTGCTGCTGCGGCCCCTGTTGGGCGAGGGTCGCGAACCGCTGCGCGCCTGGCTGGCCGGGCAGGGCGCCGACTGGATCGAAGACCCCGCCAACGCCGATCCCCGTTTTGGCCGCAGCCGAGCGCGCCAGGCCCTGGCTGCGGGGACTCTGGCGCCCGAGACCCTGGCGTCCACGACGGGGACGGGCGGCCGGTCCGGCTCCGAAGGCCTGATCGCGGTCGGGGAGGCGGCGGTGGAGGCGTCGCGAGGCGTTACGGCTCGGACGTTGGCGGCCGCCCTGGTCTGCATCGGCGGCGGGGACAGGCCGCCGCGCGGCGGGCGGTTGCAGGGCTTGCTGAACCGGCTGAGGGACGGCGAGGACTTCACGGCCACCCTGTGCGGGGCGCGGATCACCGCGGCGGGCGCGGCCGTGACCCTGGTCCGCGAGGCGGGCGAGCTGAGGCGCACGGGCGCGGCGCCTCCAGGCGCGCGCCTGACGCTGACGCCCGGCGTGGAGACGGTGTGGGACGGGCGGTTCGCCTTCACCGCCGCCGAGCCGGGCTGGTCGGTCACGGCGGGGCGAGGGCGAATATCGCAGCTGTCGGATGCGGACCGGGCGGCGTTGGCGGCCCTGGCGCCCGCCGCGCGCGGGGCCTGGCCCGTGCTGGTCCGGGACGGGGGAGCGGGGCTGGTTCTTGCAGGACCGGGGGTCGAACGGCGCGGGCTTGTGGCGGAACGGCTCAGGCTGGCGCTGGACGAAACGACGCACGAAGACGACCTGATTTCCGCCCCGCAATGGCGTAACGCTATGGAACCTCCTATTTTCCCGGACAGACACATCCAGACCGCCGGCCCGAGCGGGGCGGCGGACGACCGAGGACCTCAATGAATCTGCGTAATCTGGCGATCACCGGCGTGATCATTCTGGCGCTGCTGGCGGGCTATGCGGCCCTGTCACAGGGCGGCGCCATGACCGGCATGGCCGGACAGCCGGCCGGCGGCCGTCCCGAGCCTGTCAGCTATTCCGAACTGGTCAAACGGGTCGAGAACGGCGACGTCAAGAAGGTGACGGTGCGCCTGGACAAGGTGAACGGCGAGTTCAAGAACGGCCAGCGCTTCACCTCCACCACCGTCTATCCCAACGAACAACTGATGAACGCCATGCTGGCGTCCGGGGTCGAGATCGACGCCAAGTCGGGCGGCCAGTCGGTGTGGATGAGCCTGCTTCTGGGCATCCTTCCCATCGCGCTTCTGGTCGGGGTGTGGATCTTCTTCATGCGGCAGATGCAAGGCGGGGCGCGCGGGGCCATGGGCTTCGGCAAGTCCAAGGCCAAGCTGCTGACCGAGCACAAGGGCAGGAAGACCTTCGACGACGTGGCCGGCGTCGATGAGGCCAAGGAGGAGCTGACCGAAGTGGTCGAGTTCCTGAAGGATCCCGGCAAGTTCCAGCGCCTGGGCGGCAAGATCCCCAAGGGCGCGCTTCTGGTCGGCCCTCCCGGCACCGGCAAGACGCTGCTGGCCCGCGCCGTGGCGGGCGAGGCGGGCGTGCCCTTCTTCTCGATCTCGGGTTCGGACTTCGTGGAGATGTTCGTCGGCGTCGGCGCCAGCCGGGTGCGCGACATGTTCGAACAGGCCAAGAAGAACGCGCCCTGCATCATCTTCATCGACGAGATCGACGCCGTGGGTCGTCATCGCGGCGCCGGCCTGGGCGGCGGCAACGACGAGCGCGAACAGACGCTGAACCAACTGCTGGTCGAGATGGACGGTTTCGAGGCGTCCGAGAACATCATCCTGATCGCGGCGACCAACCGTCCCGACGTGCTGGACCCGGCCCTGCTGCGTCCCGGCCGTTTCGACCGCCAGGTGGTGGTGCCGAACCCCGATGTTTCTGGCCGCGAACGCATCCTGCGCGTCCACATGAAGGACGTGCCCCTGGCGGCCGACGTCAACGTCAAGACCATCGCGCGCGGCACGCCCGGCTTCTCGGGCGCGGACCTGGCCAATCTGGTCAACGAGGCGGCCTTGATGGCGGCGCGCAAGGACCGGCGCATGGTCACGCACCGCGACTTCGAGGACGCCAAGGACAAGGTGCTGATGGGCTCGGAGCGTCGCTCGATGGCGATGAACGAGGAAGAGAAGCGCCTGACCGCCTATCACGAGGCCGGACACGCCATCGTCGCCATGAACGTCAAGATGGCCGATCCGGTGCACAAGGCGACCATCGTGCCGCGCGGCCGCGCCCTGGGCATGGTGATGCAACTGCCGGAAGGCGACCGCTATTCGATGAAATACCAGCAGATGATCGACCGGATCGCCATCATGGCGGGCGGGCGCGTCGCCGAAGAGCTGATCTTCGGCAAGGACAACATCACCTCGGGCGCCTCGTCCGACATCGAACAGGCGACCAAGCTTGCAAGGGCGATGGTCACGCGCTGGGGCTTCTCCGAAAAACTGGGCACGGTGGCCTACGGCGAGAACCAGGAGGAGGTGTTCCTGGGCCATTCGGTCGCGCGCAGCCAGAACATCTCCGAAGAGACCGCCCGCACCATCGACGAGGAGGTGCGGCGCCTGGTGTCCTCGGGCTGGGACGAGGCGCGCCGTATCCTGACCACCAAGGCGGCCGACCACGAGAAGCTGTCCCAGGCCCTGCTGGAATACGAGACCTTGTCAGGCGAGGAGATCAAGGATCTGCTGGAGAAGGGCGTCGCGCCGAACCGCGACGAGAACAACTTCCCCAACGCCGGGCCGTCGGTGTCCGTGCCCGTGACGCCGGTTTCGGACGGAACCGAGATCGAGGTTCCCGTGGCCAAACCCGCCCCGACCAGCGTACCGACGGTGCACTGACCACCGCCGATTGCGGCCTGAACACGAACCCGCCGGAAGAGCGATCTTCCGGCGGGTTTTTTTGGGCGAGATATTCGCCCTCGCTCGGGCCGCCGTCTTGCCGCGCGGTTCGCGGCGCCCCCTCCCACGCCGTCATCCTAGGCCTTGCGCCTAGGGTCCAGACGCTCGGTGTCCGTCGGTGCGCAGCGTCCTCGAAGGAGTCTATGGATACTAGGCGCAAGGCCCAGGATGACGAAGGAAAAGAGGTTGGCGAACAAGTTTGCAATTCAAACAAGTCTGTGAGACATCATCGTCATCGAGCTTAGGGAGGGTTTCATGACGACGACCGATATCGAACGAAGCGAACGGCTGCATGGGCTGGATGCGCTGAGGGGGGCGGCCTTGCTGCTGGGCGTGGTGCTGCACGGCGCCCTGTCCTTCTTTCCGACCCAGATCTGGATCGTCGGCGACGATCAGAGATCGGTCTGGGTCGGCGGCCTGTTCTTCGTGATCCATCTGTTTCGCATGACGACCTTCTTCGTGATCGCGGGCCTGTTCGCCCATCTGATGCTGAGCCGGCTGGGCGTGGTCGGCTTCGTCAGGAACCGGCTGAGCCGGATCGCCGCGCCCCTCGCCGTCTTCTGGGGCCCGGTGCTGGCGGCCATCGTCGCCGTGGTGATCTGGAACGCCGGCCTGCAAGGCCTGACCGCCGCCGATGCCCCGCCCCCGAAATACGACTGGACCAGTATTCCGCTGACCCATCTGTGGTTTCTGTGGGTGCTGCTGATCTTCTACGTCGCCCTGCTGACCCTGCGTGCGCCCTTCGCGGCGCTGGACCGGGACGGCGGTTGGGGCCGGACGGTCGACCGGCTGACAGGCGTGCTGGTCGGGCCTGCGGGGCCGTTCCTGCTGGGCGCGCCGCTGGCCCTGGCCCTGTGGCTGCACCCCGACTGGATCGCCTTTTTCGGCGTGCCGACGCCGGATGCGGGCCTGATCCCCAACACCCCTGCCCTGGTCGGGTTCGGCCTGGCGTTCGCCCTGGGGGTGCTGCTGGACCGTCGTCGCGATCTGCTGGGGCGTATCCGGGCCTGGCAGCCGGCCCATCTGGGTCTGGCGATCGGCGCGGGCGCCGGCGCCCTGATGCTGGCGGGCGGGCCGACCCCGGTGCTGAGCCCGATGACCGATCCGGCGGTCAAGGCGATGACGGCGTCGGCGTTCGGGGTTGCGACCTACGCCTCGGTTCTGGCGGTCATGGGGCTGGCGCTGCGGTTCTGCGCGGGTCGCAGCGCGGTGCGCCGCTACGTCGCAGACGCCTCCTACTGGATCTATATCGTCCATCTGCCCCTGGTGATGGCCGCCCAGGTCTGGGTGCAGGATTGGGGCTGGCCCTGGCCCGCCAAGCTGGCGGCCGTGATCGTCGGCGTTCTGGCCGTCTCCTTCGCCAGCTACGAACTGCTGGTCCGTCACAGCTTCATGGGACGGTGGCTGAATGGACGGCGCATCCCCTGGCGTCGGCTCCAGCCCGCCCTCGCCCCGGCCGAATAGCTTGCCAAGCCCCGCCGGCGCGTCCATCCGAGGAGATGCGCCGGCCGCACAGGAATCACGATGACCGACCCGTCCCGCAGCAGCCCCGAAGCCGATCTGGCCTTTCTTCGCTCCATCGTCCAGGGAGGCGACAATCCCAAGGCGACCCTGACCCTGGGCGTGGCCTATCTGGCCGGCGGCCTGCTCTACGGGTTACAGTGCCTGTTCCACCTGGGCCAGGTCTGGGGGCTGATCCGCTGGCCGGATCTGGCCAATCTGGCCTTCGTCGTCGCCATCACCGGGGCCTTTTTCGTCGTGCTGACGTGGGCCGTGCGCGAAGACCGCAAGGCCGGTACGGCGGGCCCCATCGTGACCCGGACCTTGAACGCCGCCTTCAGCGCCGGGGGCATGACCAATCTGGCCATCATCATCGTGTTCGGCGTCGGGGCGCGGCGAGACGAGGATTTCGCCGTCTGGCTGTATTATCCGGCCATGATCTTCGCGCTTCAGTCCGCCATCTGGTACGTGGCCTGGACCTTGAAGAAGAAGCCCTGGATGCTGGCGACCTCGGCGGGCGGTTGGGCGACGGCGGTGATCCTGGGGCTGCTGGTGCGCGATCCGGTGATCTATCTCTATGTCTGCACCGCGGCCCTGTTCCTGCTGTTCGCCGCGCCGGGCGGGATCATGACCCGCGCCGCCCTGAGGAAGCGGGCCGTGGGAACGGACGCCGACTGATCCATGGCCTTGAACGATCTGGGACGGATCGACGAGGTGATCCACGGCCGGATGCGGCTGGGGATCATGGTCTATTTGGCCGACGCCGAGGCCGCAGACTTCACCGAGCTGAAGACGGTGCTGGAGGCGACCCAGGGCAATCTGTCGGTCCACATCAAGAAGCTGGAGGAGGCCGGCTACGTCGCCGTCGCCAAGAGTTTCGTGAACAACAAGCCCCTAACGCGAGTGTCGATCACCCCCGAGGGGCGGCGGGCCTTCGCCGCCTATCTGGAGGCGCTGGGCCGGCTGATCGGAAGGCCGGGGTAAGGGGCGGTCGCCGCCTCAGTCCCCGGCGTCCTCGATCCGCACCAGTGTCAGGCGGCGCTGGGCGCCGGAGGGATCGGTCCAGGCGATGGTGCGGCCCTCGGCCATGCCGATCAGGCCCGCGCCGACGTGCGACAGGATCGACACCTTGCCCGCGTCGATGTCGGCGTCCTCGGGCATGACGATCTGGATGCGGCGGGGTGTGTCGGATCGGTCGTCGACATAGGTCAGCCAGCGATAGAGCGGGGCGCCGCGCGCGGGGCGGTCGTCGTCGTCGATCACGGCGCGGTCCAGCTCCTGCTGCAACAGGCCGGCCACGCCCGCGCCGGGCAGGTCGCCGACCAGCCGCTCCAGCCGGTCGTGATCCTGGGCGGACAGATAGATTCGGGGTTGGGCGGGCATGGGAAAACTCATGAAAGGCGGACGCGCGCGCAAGGGCGGCGACGCGGACGGATAGGGTGTCTAAGGGGAGGGAAGCAGCGCCCGGAACGGGGCGAAGGGCGCGCGGCCGTTCCGGGTCAGTCGCCTGCGACGAGGCGTCCCGCGTGGGAAAGGCGTCGAGCCTGGCTGACGAAACGAGCGATCACGGCTAGAGGCTGGTCTCATGCGCGGAGAAAGTCAAACCTCGGATCGGTCCCTGGGTATGGGGCCCCTGGTGATGGGAATCGTCAATGTGACGCCCGACAGCTTCTCGGACGGGGGGCGCTGGGCCTCGACCGATCAGGCGGTGGAGCGGGCGATGGCCCTGGTCGCGGACGGCGCCGACGTGCTGGACATCGGCGGCGAGAGCACCCGGCCGGGGGCCGAGCCGGTCGACCAGGCCCAGGAGATCGAACGGGTGGTTCCGGTGATCGCCGCCGTGCGCGCCCGCTGGGGCGGGGCGATCAGCGTCGATACGATGAAGCCCGCCGTCGCCCGCGCCGCCGTCGCGGCCGGGGCGACGATGTGGAACGACGTGTCGGCCCTGACCTGCGCCCCGGACGGTGCAGCGATCGCGGCGGAACTGGGCTGCGACGTGGTGCTGATGCATATGAAGGGCGAGCCGCGCACCATGCAGGCGGACCCGACCTATGACGACGTCGTGGCCGAGGTGGGCGATTATCTGTGGGGCCGGGCTGAGGCGGCGATGGCGGCGGGCGTGGCGCGCGAGCGGATATGGCTGGACCCCGGCATCGGCTTCGGCAAGACCCTGACGCACAATCTGGCCCTGACGGCGGGCCTGGGGGCGCTGGCCGCCCTGGGGTTCCCCGTGCTGTACGCCGCCAGCCGCAAGCGCACGATCCAGGCGGTCGATCCCACCGCGACGCAGGCGACGGACCGGCTGGGGGGATCGCTGGCCCTGGCGCTGGAAGGCGCCGCGCGCGGAGCGCGGATGGTGCGGGTCCACGATGTGCGCGAGACGGTGCAGGCGCTGAAGGTCCAGGCGGCGGTGGCGGCGGCCCGGACGGTCGGGGGGGCGGGCGGACCATGCCGGTGAACCCCTATGTCACGCCGATCCTGCTGCTGGTCGCGTCCAACGCATTCATGACCTATGCCTGGTACGGGCATCTGAAAGGCGATCCGCGGCCCCTGTGGATCGCGGTCATGACCAGCTGGGGCGTGGCCTTCTTCGAATACTGGCTGGCGGTGCCGGCCAACCGGATCGGCCATCAGGTCTATTCCGCCGCCGAACTGAAGACGATGCAGGAGATCATCACCCTGGCGGTGTTCGCCGGGTTCTCGGTCTTCTATCTGGGCGAGCGACTGACGGTGAACCATCTGATCGGCTTCGCCTTCATCGGCCTGGGCGCCTTTTTCATCTTCAAGGGGCCGCTGCAGTGAGGGCGCTTGCCCCGGACCGTCGCCTGTTCCATCTGGGGGGCATGTCCTGGGCGATGTCGATCAATCCGTGGGCGACCCTGGCGGTCGCCGGCCTGCTGGAGGTGCTGTGGGCCTCGGGCCTGAAGAACGTCGGCGTCGGCCGGCCGCTGACGTCTTTGGGCGTGCTGGCGGCCCTGGCGGGCAGCATGACCCTGTTGTGGGTCGCCACGCAGCGGCTGCCGATCGGCACGGCCTATGCGGTCTGGACCGGGATCGGGGCGGTCGGCGCGGCCCTGGTCGGGATCGTCGCCTATGGCGAGCCGGCGACGACGGTCAGGGCGGTGTGCATCCTTCTGATCGTGGCGGGCATCGTCGGGCTGAAATTGTTTTCGGGAGCGGCGGCGTGAGCGCGCTTCATCAGGGCCGGGTGCTGATCCTGGCCGGGTCCGACAGCGGCGGGGGCGCAGGCGTACAGGCGGACATCAAGGCGGTGACGATGATGGGCGGATACGCCGCCACCGCCATCACCGCGATCACGGTGCAGAACACCCTGGGGGTTCACGGCGTCCATTCCCTGCCGCTGGACCTGATCGCAGCCCAAGGGCGTGCGGTTCTGGAGGACATCGGCGCGGACGCCTTCAAGACCGGCATGCTGGGTTCGGTCGAGGTGGTCGAGACGGTCGCGGCCCTGCTGGATATGGCGGACGCGCCAGCCGTGGTCGATCCGGTCATGGTGGCCAAGGGCGGGGCGCCCCTGCTGCCCGATGCGGCGGTCGAGGCGGTGAAGGCGCTGATGGTCCCGCGCGCCGCCCTTCTGACCCCCAATGCGCCCGAGGCGGAGGCCTTAACCGGGATCGGCGTGCACGACCTGGACGGCCAGCGCCGCGCGGGCGAGGCTCTGCTGGCGATGGGGGCGCGGGCGGTGCTGATGAAGGGCGGCCATGTGCCGGGACCGACGGTGATCGACCTGTTGATGACGGCGGACGGCGAGACGGTGCTGGAGGCCGAACGGATCGACACGCGCCACACCCACGGCACCGGCTGCACCTTGGCCAGCGCCTGCGCGGCAGGCCTGGCCCTGGGGCGGCCGCTGGAGGTCGCGGTCGCCGAAGCCTGGGCCTATGTCGGCGAGGCGATCCGCCGCGCGCCGGGCCTGGGCGGCGGGCACGGGCCGCTGGACCACGGCTGGCCGGTGCGGGGATGAGCGACCTGGAGCGTGAACTGACCGCCATCGTGCGCGCCGACCCGGGGCTGATGAAGGTGCTGACGACCGTGCGGGCGCTGGGCCTGCCAGACTGGCGGCTGGTGTCCGGCGCGGTCTATCAGGCGGCGTGGAACGCGCGGACGGGGCGGCCGGCGGGCTATGGGATCAAGGACTACGACCTGGCCTATTTCGACGCATCGGACCTGTCCTACGACGCCGAGGACGTCGTCATCAAACGGGTCGCCGCCGCCTTCGAAGCGCCGTTCCGCAGCCAGGTGGAGGTCAGGAACCAGGCGCGGGTGCACCTGTGGTTCCGGGATCGGTTCGGAGAGGACTATGCGCCGCTGGGCTCGACCGACGAGGCCCTGGCACGGTTCGTGGCGCCGGCCTTCGCCGTGGGGGTGCGGCTGGAGCCGGACGATGCGATCAGCGTCGCGGCGCCTTTCGGGCTGGAGGATGTGTTCGCCATGATCCTCCGGCCCAATCCTGACCGGCCGCCGGCCAGGGGCTGGGCGAAGGTGGTCGACAACGCGCGGGCGCGGTGGCCGGAGCTGACGGTGGCGGAGCCCTAGAAGGGGCCATGCTTGCCGTTGGAGGAGAACTCCGGCGGCGCGGCCTTGTGGATATATTGTTCGGCGACCAGCCAGGCCTTGAACGGGCGCAGGCACCCCAGGCACAGGGCGACCAGGATCGGCATGGTGACGACGCCGTGGACCCAGATGGGCGGATGGATGGTGAAGTCGAACACCATCAGCAGGATCATCCCCACCACCCCGACCGCCGTCATGACGAAGAAGGCCGGGCCGTCCGCCGGGTCGGCGAAACCGTAATCGAGGCCGCATTCGGGGCATTCGCCGCGCAGGGTCAGATAGCCCTTGAACAGCGGCCCCTTGCCGCAGCGGGGGCAGCGGCAGGCCACGCCGGTCTTGAGCGTGCTGAGGCGCGGATAGTCGGTCATGGCTTCAGTATGCCGGTCGGCGACGGGGTTGTCGCGTGGACCGGTTGTCCGATTCGGCGGCGTCGCCGGGTGAACGGCGGTTAACCGCGATTAAAGGCCTTCTGCGGCATGGGTCGGAAGATATGTCCGGGGCCGCGCCGACAAAGCGTATTCTGAAGACGACCGTGGCGGCCGCCGCGGCCGGCGCCGTCGTGCTGGCCCCCCTGTCGCCGCTGGCGCAGGAGGCGGGCCGGTCGCGCGATCCGCTGTCGATCAGCATCGGCCGGAACGCCGAGTTCACCCGGGTCGAGTTCGGCGGCGTGATCGGCGTGCGTTCGCGCGTCAGCCGCCAGGGCGACCAGGTCGTGGTGCGG
The DNA here is from genome assembly GCF_055809335.1 of Brevundimonas sp. D3-1P. NCBI lineage: Bacteria > Pseudomonadati > Pseudomonadota > Alphaproteobacteria > Caulobacterales > Caulobacteraceae > Brevundimonas > Brevundimonas sp. D3-1P. Next base: position 1,822,264 of record NZ_CM147908.1, on the reverse strand, counting down.
CTGGGGACCACGGCGGCGCCCGACGTGTCGCGCCTGAAGGTCGATCCGCCCGCCGGGGTCAAGGCGGTCGAGACGCGCCAGATTCGCGGCGGCGCGCGCGCTGGCGGCACGGACCTGGTCATCACCCTGCAGGACGGGGCCGACGCGCGCTCGGGCGTGGCGGACGGGGCGGTCTGGCTGAACCTCTATGCGCCGGGCAAGGCGCCCGAGGGCGGGGACGCGGCCAAGCCCGCGACGACCAACGCCGTCGTGCCCGTCAAGGCCGAGGCCGGCCCCGACAAGGCCGTGCTGACCTTCCAGTGGGGCGCGCCGGTCGGGGCGGCCGTGTTCCGGCGCGGCGACGCGATCTGGATCGTGTTCGACACCGCCGCCCGGTTGGACATGAGCGGCGCCAAACAGCTGGGCCCGGCCAAGGACGCGCGCTGGGCGGCGGGGCCGGGCTATACCGCCATGCGGGTTTCCGCGCCGGACGGCGTGGCCGTGGCGGCCCAGGGGCAGGGCGGGACCTGGACCGTGACCCTGGGTGGAACCGCGCCGGCGCCCTCCGGCGTCGAGGTGGGCCGATCCGACGACGGTTCGGCGACCCTGGTGGCGCGGATGGCCGGGGCGACCAAGGCGATCTGGCTGACCGACCCCCTGATGGGCGACCGTTTCGCGGCGGTGACGGCCCTGGCGCCCGGCAAGGGCTACGCCGGGGGGCGGCGCACCGTCGATCTGACCCTGATCCCGACGGCGCAGGGGATGGCGGTGGAGACCAGCGCCGACGATCTGAAGATCGAGGCGGCGGGCGATCTGGTGACGCTGAGCCGGCCCAAGGGGCTGACGCTGTCGGCGCCGTCGGCGGGTCTGGAGAGCGGCGATCATGCGGCCGACGCGCCCAAGCGGGCGGCCTATCCGTCCATGATCGACGAGACCTGGGCCGCGACCGGCCAGGCGGGCTTTTCCGACCGCTACCGGCGGCTTCAGGACGCGGCGGGGCTGGAGACCATCGCGGCGGGCGACGATCCGCGCGCGCCGATCGAGGCGCGGCTGGCGCTGGCGCGGTTCCTGGTCGGGTCGGAACTGAACTACGAAGCCATCGGCGTCCTGAACGCCCTGATCGCAAAGGCCCCCAATCTGCAGGGCGAGCCGGAGGTGCGGGGCCTGCGCGGGATCGCCCGCGTCGGGGTCGGGCGGCTGGAGGAGGCCCAGGTCGATTTCGCTGGCGCGGCCTTGGCGGGCGACCCGGCGACCAGGGTGTGGCAGGGCTATGTCGCCGCCCAACAGGGGGACTGGGAGGGGGCCCGGCGCAACTTCGCCGCCGGGGCCGCGACCATCGACGACTTCCCGCCGGCCTGGCGCGCCCGCTTTGGCGCCGCCCATGCGCTGGCGGCCATAGAGACTGGCGATCTGAACGCCGCCCAGCAACTGCTGGCGTACAGCTTCAGCCAGAAGGCGCCGGCGATCGATCAACTGACCGCGCGCCTGGTCCAGGCGCGTCTGTTCGACCTGCAGGGCGACAAGGGCCGGGCGCTGGCGGTCTACAAGGCCGTGTCGCGCGCGCCGCTGGACGGGATCGCCACGCCCGCCAAACTGGGCGCCATCGGCCTGGAGATGGACCAGGGGACGCTGAGCCCCGATCAGGCGGCGCAGAAGCTGGAACAGCTGAAATGGCGCTGGCGCGGGGACGGGACCGAACTGGCGGTGATCCGCAAACTGTCGGACATCTATCTTAATCAGGGGCGCTATCGCGAAGCGCTGGACGCGCTGCGCGGGGCGGGCAAACGGCTGGCGGGCATTCCCGGCGCGACCGAGATCCAGGCCGATCAATCCAACGCCTTCCGCGCCCTTTTCCTGGACGGGGCGGCCGACGGCCTGCAGCCGGTCCAGGCGCTGGCCCTGTTCTACGACTTCCGCGAACTGACGCCGATCGGGGCGGACGGGGACGAGATGGTGCGCCGCCTGTCGCGCCGCCTGATCGACGTGGACCTGCTGGACCAGGCCGCCGAACTGTTGCAGCACCAGGTGGACGAGCGGCTAGACGGGGTGGCCAAGGCCCAGGTCGCCACCAATCTGGCCACCGTCTATCTGATGGACCGCCAGCCCGAAAAGGCGTTGCAGGCCATTTGGGGGTCGCGCACCACCCTGCTGCCCGCCGCGATGAACAGCGAGCGGCGCGCGCTGGAGGCCCGCGCCCTGATGGACCTGGGCCGGTTCGACCATGCGCTGGAGGTGCTGGACCGCGACCAGTCCAACCCCGCGCGCGAAGTGCGGGCCGACATCTTCTGGAAGCAGCAGAAATGGGCCAACGCGGCGCCGATGTACGAGGCGCGGCTGGGCGACCGTTACAAGATCGCCGGAACGGTGCTGACCCCGGCCGAGGAAAGCTGGCTGATCCGGGCGGGCGTCGGCTATTCGCTGGCGGGCGACCGGGCGGCGCTGCAACGGCTAAGCGGCCGCTACGGGCCGTTCGTGCAGGGCGCGCGGTCGGCGGCGGCGATCCGGGTGGCGCTGGACGACAATCTGTCGGGCGTGGCCGGCGTGGGCGATTTCGCCAATCTGTCCAGCCAGGCGGACACCTTCGTCGGCTGGGTCAACAGCGCCAAACAGGCGTTCAGGAAAGAAGCCGACGCCAAGGCGGCCTGAAATTCAAACGGGCGGAGGCCGCATCGCGATCCCCGCCCGTCGAAGCATTCATGATCCGCAAGGGATCAAAAGGCTTAGCTGTTGACGGCGTCCTTCAGCGGCTTGGAGACGCGGAAGCGCACGGCCTTGGAGGCGGCGATCTTGATGGTCGCGCCGGTGGCCGGGTTGCGGCCTTCGCGCTCGGCGCGCTCGGCGGTGTCGAACACGCCCAGGTTCGAGATGCGGACGTCGCCGCCCGACTTCAGGGTCGAGTGGATGTTTTCGACGATCGCGGTCAGCACCTTGCCGGCGTCGGCCTGCGAGACACCAGCGTCCTTGGCGACGGCGGCGATCAGTTCGGCTTGAGTGGTCATAAGAAGCGTTTCCAGTGTTATTCGCCCGATTCAGGGCGAGGACCGGGCGATCAACACGGATTTCGGCGGGCTTTGCAAGCGCCGATGACGCGGAAAGCCAATCAGGACGGGGATTATCCGGCGCCCGACGCCCGCTGGAAGCTCTCGACCAGGCTGCCGGCGACCAGCCGCCAGCCGTCCACCAGCACGAAGAAGATCAGTTTGAACGGCAGCGAGACGACCACCGGCGGCAGCATCATCATGCCCATCGACATCAGCACGCTGGCCACCACCAAATCGATCACAAGAAACGGAACGAAAAGAAGAAATCCAATTTCGAAGGCCTTCTTCAGCTCGCTGATCATGAAGGCCGGGGTGACGACGCGGAGGGGCAATTCCTGCGCGTTCTGAGGGGGCTGGATATTGGAGAGGCGGGTGAACAGGGCCAGGTCGCCGCGGTCCACCTGGGCCAGCATAAACGTCTTCACCGGCTCGGACGCCTGATCGAAGGCTTGGGGCAGTTCGATCTGCTGATCCATCAGCGGACGGATGCCCGAATCATAGGCGTCCTGCCAGGTCGGGGCCATGACGACGGCGCTGAGGAACAGCGACAGGGACACCAGGACGGCGTTCGGCGGCGACTGTTGCAGCCCCAGCGCCGTGCGCAGCAGCGACAGGACCACCACGATCCGCACGAAGCTGGTGGTCATGATGACGATGGACGGCGCCAGGGACAGCACGGTCATCAGACCGACCAGTTGCACCACCCGCTGGGTCAGGCCGGCCCCCGATCCCAGATCGATGTTGAGCGCCGATCCCCCTTGGGCCGCCTGCTGGGCCAGGGCCGCCACGGGCCAGGCCAGACAGACCAGAGTGGTGAACAGCGACAGCAGGGCCGCGCGCTTCAGCTCGGCGGCGGCGGGTTTGGCGAAGACCGCGCGTCTCACTGAACGCCTCCCGGCTGGCGCGGCTCGATCAGTTCGCGGCCTTCGCCCAGCAGGATCAGCCGTTCCTCGTCGTCGACGCGGACCAGAACCAGGCGGCGGGCGGGGTCCAGGACCAGGGTCTCGACCACCTGGAGCCGGCGCGCGCCGCGCTCGGCGCCGAGCCTGGCCAGCAGCTGGGGCGCATAGCGGCGCGCGGCCCAGGCCGCGATCCCGATCAGGCCGAGGGTGAAGGCCAGGCCGAAGACGGCCCGGACAAGATCGAGGAAGTTCATGACGCTGTCGGACCCCGCGCAGTCGGCGCTGTCATGCGAGTCTTAACCGTCAGGGTTAACGAGGCGTTGAGATAAGGGGTTATTAACCATGCGGGCGGCATTTTCCGCCTAGTGGGCGCATTCCCGCGTCGCACGGGAGATCGCCATGGGCGTGGCCGACATACCGCTGCTGGGACAGATCAAGGGCCGTCTGGGCTGGCTGGACGAACGCCAGCGGGTGATCGCCGAAAACGTCGCCAACGCCGACACGCCGGGCTACGTCGGGCGCGATCTGAAGCAGCCGACCGACTTCGCCGCCGCCATGCGCGCGGGCAGGGGATTGCAGATGGCGCGCACCAACCCCGCACACCTGGCCCCGGCCGGGACGCCGGTGCGGTTCGATCCGACCAAGGCCCCGGATTCGGAGACCACGCTGGACGGCAACGCCGTCGTGGTCGAGGAGCAGATGCTGAAGATGGCCGAGAGCCGGATGGCCTATGACGCCGCCATCGGCTTCTACCAGAAATCCATGTCCATGATCCGCCTGGCCGCCAAGAAGCCGGGCGCGGGCTGAAGCCGAGAAGGACTGACCCATGCCCGATCCCGTCGCCCCCTCAAACAGCGCCATGGCCGTGGCCGCCTCCGCGCTGAAGGCGCAGCAGTCGCGGATGCGCGTCATCGCCGAGAACATCGCCAACGCCCAATCGACCGCCCGCACGCCGGGCGGGGAGCCCTATCGCCGCCAGGTTCCCGTCTTCCAGGCCCGCGAGGTCGACGGGGCGACGGGGGTGACGCTGGCCGAGGTGCGGCCCGACCAGAGCGACTTCAAGATGGACTACGACCCGTCGCATCCGGCCGCGAACGCGCAAGGCTATGTGATGCGGCCCAACGTCGACACCCTGGTCGAGGCGATGGACATGCGCGAGGCGCAGCGCGCCTACGAGGCCAATCTGAACGTCATCGAGACGGCGCGGTCGATGGACAGCCGCACCCTCGACATCATCAAGCGCTGAGGGACTAGGTCATGAATCCGATGATGGCCGCCAAGGCCTACGCCGCCGTCCAGGGCGGGGCCATGCCGACGGGCCTGTCCGGCGCCGCTGCGGCGCCGGGCGTCGGCGACGGCGGCTTCGCCGATCTGGTCAAGAGCGCCATGACCGACATGGCCCAGCAGTCGCGCGCCGCCGAGACCCAGATGACCCGCTCGGTCCAGGGCCAGGGCAATCTGATCGACGTGGTCACGGCCCTGAGTTCGGCCGAGGCGTCCCTGGAGACGGTGATCTCGGTGCGCGACCAGGTGATTTCCGCCTACAAGGAAATCATGGCCATGCCGATCTGAGGCCGGCGTGGTCGGCCCTTAGAAATAGGCTGTTTTCGCGTTGAGTGTTGGCGGCCAAGCCGGATGTCCCGCGTTAGCGGGCTTGGCGAGGGCGAAGGGTTCGTCACGGCGAACACAGCGAGGGCTCGGCGATCACAACGGGGCTCATGTCGCCGCGCCCGCTGTGACCTCGCTGTGTTCGCCGTGATGAACTGCCCCCCCACTCCGCATCCGGTCGCTCAGGTGTCCTATTCCGCTGACGCGGGATTGAGCCACCAACACTCAAAGTCAATTCAGCCTAGAAATACCGTTCCGCGACCCGCACGGTGTCGCCGGGCAGGATGCGGGCGTCGGGCGACAGCGGCTGTTCGGCCGCGGCGCCGGCGCGGCGCACGAACAGGCGGCGGCTGTTGGCGCGATAGGTGAAGCCCTGCGCTGTGGCGACCGCCTGCATCGCCGTCAGCTCCGCCACATAGGGGTATTCGCCCGGCCGATTGACTTCGCCCAGCATGTAGAACGGCCGATAGGTCAGGACCTGGGCGGCGACGCGCGGCTGGTTCAGATAGCCCTGGCCCAGGGCCTCTGCGACGGCGGCCTGGAGCTGGGCGGCGCTGAGTCCCTGGGCCGCGATCTCGCCGACCAGCGGCAGGGCGATGCGGCCCCGGCCGTCCAGAGTGAAGTCCCCGCCCAGCGCCGGCTCTCCGAACACCGCGATCCGCACTCTGTCGGCCGGCGCAAGCCGATAGTCGTCCAGCCCGGGGTCCGAGAAACCGGCCAGGCCGAACGCCAGGGCCAGACCGCCGGCCGCGACAAGGAAGGGGCGCGGCATGGTCGTCTCCCGGATGCACTCGCAAGGCGTGAAATCTATCCGTTCGGATTGTGTCGGTCCAGACGGGAACCGAAGGTCAGCCCTGCTCCGCCAATATCCGTGCAGCCAGGTCCCGCGCCTGGCCGCGCAGGTCGGGGACGGCGGTCATCTCCCAGAAAGCGCCGCGCGTCAGGGGGCCGATGGCGTGAAGGCCGTGGGCCGGTCGGCCGGCCCCGTCCAGCAGCCGGCCGTCGTCGTCGACCTGAAGCCCCAGGCCCAGCGGATCGGGGCGGCCGTGGCCCTTGTTCAGGATGTCGCGGATCATCGGTTCGGCGCTGGAGCCGATGGAGCCGAGCGGGCCGGTGCAGTTGACCACCAGGTCGAAGCGGTCGCGGATGGCGCGGCGGCGGCCGCGCGGACGCCAGGCGACCTCGATCGCCTCGCCGGCCCTCACTTCGGTCAGTTTGCCAGCCAGGACCGTCAGTTCGCCGCCCGCAAGCATGGAATGGATGTCGCGCGCCGCGCCGGGCGACAGGCGGTGGCGATGCACGTCCCACAGCGGCCGAAGGTGGCGCAGAAACCGCCGCCGCTCCGCAGGCGACCAGCCGCGCCACAGGTCGCGGGCCGAAAGCCTGAGCCGGTCGAAGGCGGCGCGCCAGTCCGTCTCTTCGCTCGCGGCGCGCATCTGGCGCAGGACCTGGGCCGGGCCGCCGGAGAAATCGCCCTCGAACGGCGGCGGCGGCACCGTGGCGTGGGCGCGGGGAAACAGGCCGTGACGCGACAGGGCGGTGAAGCGCCGTCCCGGCCGTCGCAGCGTCAGGGCCGCATCCACCATGGTCAGGCCCGAACCGATCAGAAGGATGTTGCGCGCCGTCTCGGCCGAGGCCGCTTCCAGCCGCCAGGGGTTCTCCACATAAAGCGGCGAGGCGCGCACCGCCTCGTCGACGCCGGGCGGAGAGGCCGGCTCAAGATTGCCCAGGGCCAGAACCGCCTGGTCCACCACGATCCCTCCCTCGGTGGTGTCGATGCGCCAGCCGTCGCCCTGGCGGTCCAGGCCGCGCGCCTCGGCCCCGACCAGGGTCAGCCGCTCGGGCGCGTCCCTCAGCGCGGCCTCCAGCAGGGACCGCAGATAGTCGCCATAGACGCCGCGGGTGATGAAGCCGTCCTGCGCGCGCCACGACGGCTGTTCCGCCAGCCAGTCGGCCAGATGCCCCGGCCGGTCGGGAAAGGCGCTCATATTGTCCAGGCGCACGTTCAACAGGTGCTGGGGATTGCCGGTGTCATAGGCCGTGCCGGGACCGAAGACGCCGCGTCGCTCGATCAACGTCACCCGCGCCTGGGCCGAAGCTTCGAGCAGATTGACCGCGGTCAGCAGGCCGCTGAAGCCCGCCCCCACGATCGCGATATGCGGTCCCTCTCGCGCGGCCATGGGGCCCCCGTCCTGGTTTCGACGCCGCCTGGATAGCACGGCGTCCGGGGTCGATCATGGCGATAAATATCTATCTGACTAGTAGGAAATATATTCGTCAGCGGCTGCGACACGCCGCCCGAATGTCGGCCAGAACCAGCGGGATCAAGCTCCACGGCTCGATGCAATAGCGGACGAACAGCCGCCGGGGGTCGCGGAACAGGCGATAGGTCCATTCGATACCGGCCCTGCCCATCCATCGCGGCGCCGCGCTCTGGACCCCCGCCTCGTAGTCGAAGGCGGCGCCGACCGACAGGACGACGCACGGCGGCAGGCGGTCGTAGTTGTCGGCGATCCACAACTCCTGGCGCGGCATGCCCATGCCCACGAACAGGACGTCCGGTCGGAAATCCGCGATCCGGGCCAGGACGGCCGCGTTCTCGGCCGAATCGGGCCGCGCATCGAAGAAGCCGTGATGCACGGCGATCTCGGCGCAGGGATAGGCGGCCTTCAAGCGCAAGGCCGCCGCCTCGCCCACGCCGGGCGCGCCGCCGACCGAAAGGACGCGCCAGCCCTTGCGGTCCGCCACGCTCCAGAAATGGTCGCGCCAGTCCAGATAGGTGCAGCGGTGGAAACCCCGGCTGTTCAGGCCCATGAGGCGCGAAAAGGCGATCAGGGGCGTGGAATCGACCTCCACCATGTCGGCCCGATCGTAGAATGCGGCCAGGCCGGGGGTGCGGTCCAGCAGATAGAGGCTGTGCAGATTGTGGTTGGCGATCAGGCTCTTGCGGCCCTCGGCCACGGCCTGCTGGATGTGATGCTGGACCTCCTCGGGCCGGACCAGATCGACGGCCTGGCCCAGCAGCCGCACCCGTTCGCTGGAACGCCGCGCCGTGCGGAAGGGGGCGCGGGGCCGGGCGCGCCGCTCGGTCTCGGCCAGGGTCAGGGACGGCTCCGTCATGCGACATCCTTAGACGGCCGCGCCTCAAGACGCGGTTAGAAAACAGGCTTAGCGGGCGTTAAATCGCCGTCGCCGCGCTCTTGCGGCCACGCTTCAAACGTCGTTCGCGGAAGAAATCGCGCAAAGGCGGAAAATCCTTGTTGACCCCGCCCGGAGCCTCCCTTAGAGGTCCGCGCCTTCCCGATGGAAACGCCGCAAGGCGCTGCCGACGGGGCCCAGATGGCGGAATTGGTAGACGCGCTGGCTTCAGGTGCCAGTGGCTTAACGGCCGTGGAGGTTCGAGTCCTCTTCTGGGCACCAGTCAAGTGATTTATCGCGTCGTATTCGCACGATGAATCACTTGACTGGCCCTTCGGGGCCACCGGGCGCCTTCGCGACACCTCCAAAGAACGCTCAGCGCCGTATCGGGTGATGATCGACGGCGTCACAGGCTCGAGATCGTGGCCTGGGCCGCCCGTTGCGGATATGCGTCTTGGTCGCGCCGCTAGCGGCTCACAACGAACGGAAGGTGACGGCTCGCCAAGGCGCCGTCCGACCTCGGTTACAGACCGTGAAGTCCGCCCCCTGCGGTGGCAAGCGCCTGGACGATTGCCCGAACGCGCGTAGCTGGAGCCGCCGCCGTCAAGGTGTGGCGACGCGACGGTGACGGAATGATATGCAGAAGCCTGGACGCCAATGGATCGCTCACCTGACCCGGCTGCCGGTCTGTGCGTCGAAGAGGCGGACCCGGCCTGGCCTCGCAGCGGGAGGCCGATCATTCGCGGGAAAGGGCGTCGGCGATGACTTCGAATGACAGGGGCTCCGATCTGCATCATCAGGCCGGAAGCGCCGCGCCGGTCGCGACCGATCCGGTCTGCGGCATGACGGTCGATCCTCGGACGGCGCAACACCGCACCCAGCGCGCAGGAGCGGACTATTATTTCTGCTCGGAGGCCTGCCAGGCGAAGTTCGAGGCCGATCCGACGCGGTTCGCGCCAGATGCTCCGACCTCCAGCGCGGCGTCCCGCGCCGACCCGGCCCATACGCCGCGCCCCGGGGCCGTCGTCTGGACCTGCCCGATGCATCCGGAGATCCGGCGCGACGCCCCCGGCAGTTGCCCGATCTGCGGCATGGCGCTGGAGCCGCTGGAGCCGACGGTCGAAGCCGGCCCGAACCCCGAACTCGCCGACATGATCCGCCGCTTCTGGATCGCCCTGGCGCTGGCCCTGCCGGTGTTCATGCTGGAAATGGGGTCGCACCTCGTTCCAGGCCTGCACCATCTCGTTCCCCCGGCGGTTTCGGCCTGGATCCAGTTCGCGCTGGCGACGCCTGTGGTGTGGTGGGCGGGGTGGCCGTTCTTCGCCCGGGCCTGGACCTCGCTGGCCAACCGCAGCCTCAACATGTTCACCCTGATCGCCATGGGCACGGGGGTCGCCTGGACCTACAGCGTCGCGGCGACTTTCGCGCCCGGCGGCTTTCCCGCCGCCTTCCGCGCCATGGACGGGTCGGTCGCGGTCTACTTCGAGGCGGCGGCCGTCATCACCGTTCTGGTCCTTCTTGGCCAGGTGCTGGAGTTGCGCGCGCGCGAACGGACCTCGGGCGCGATCCGGGCGCTGCTCGATCTCGCGCCCCGCACCGCCCGGCGGATCAGCGCCACGGGCGTGGAAGAGGATGTGGCGGTCGACGATGTGGCGATCGGCGACCGGCTGCGCGTGCGGCCCGGCGAGACCGTGCCCGTCGACGGCCGAGTCGAGGACGGGCGCTCGTCGCTCGACGAATCCCTGATCACCGGCGAATCCATGCCCGTCATGCGCGCCGCCGGCGACCGGGTGGTCGGCGGCACGCTGAACCAGACCGGGGCCCTGGTCATCCGCGCCGAGAGGGTGGGGCGGGACACGACGCTGGCGCGTATCGTCCAGATGGTGGCGGAGGCCCAGCGGTCCCGCGCGCCCATCCAGCGCATGGCCGACCGGGTGTCGGGCTGGTTCGTGCCGATCGTGATCCTGATCGCGTTCGCCGCCTTCGCCGCCTGGGCCGTGTGGGGGCCTGAGCCGCGCCTGGCTCATGGGCTGGTCGCCGCCGTCTCGGTGCTGATCATCGCCTGCCCCTGCGCGCTGGGTTTGGCGACGCCGATGTCGATCATGGTCGGCGTCGGCAAGGGCGCGGGGCTGGGCGTGCTAATCAAGAACGCAGAGGCGCTGGAGCGGATGGAGAAGGTCGACACGCTGGTGATCGACAAGACCGGCACCTTGACCGAAGGCAGGCCGGCCCTGGTCCAGATCGTCGCCGGCGACGGCTTCGCCAAGGACGATCTCCTTCGATGGGCGGCCGGGGTCGAAAGGGCCTCCGAACATCCGCTCGCGCGCGCCATCGTGACGGCCGCCGACCAGCAGGGCGTCGCCGTTTCGTCCGTCTCGGATTTCGATTCCCCGACCGGCAAGGGCGTGATCGGCGTCGTCGAGAATCTGCTGATCGTGCTCGGCAACGCCGGCTTTCTCCGGGAGAACGGCATCGACGTCGCGTCGCTGTCGGACCAGGCGGACGCGCTGCGCCAGGACGGCGCGACCGCGATCTTCATCGGCGTCGCGGGCAAGTCGGCAGGCGTCTTCGCCATCGCCGATCCGGTCAAGGCGACGACCGCCGAGGCGCTGGCGGCGCTGCGGGCGGACGGGATTCGCATCGTCATGCTGACCGGCGACCATCGCACCACGGCCGAGGCCGTCGCCCGCCGGCTCGGCATCGACACGGTCGAGGCCGATGTGCCGCCCGACCGGAAGAGCGCCGTCGTCGCCAAGCTTCGGGCCGAGGGGCGCGTGGTGGCGATGGCCGGCGACGGCGTCAACGACGCGCCCGCGCTCGCGGCCGCAGACGTCGGCCTCGCCATGGGCACGGGAACCGACGTCGCCATCGAGAGCGCGGGCGTGACCCTGCTGAGAGGAGACCTGATGGGCATCGTCCGGGCGCGCCGCCTGTCCCAGGCGACGATGCGCAACATCCGCCAGAACCTGGCCTTCGCCTTCCTTTACAACGCCGCGGGCGTTCCGGTCGCCGCCGGCCTGCTCTATCCGGCGTTCGGCCTGCTGCTCTCGCCGATCTTCGCCGCGGCCGCCATGGCCCTGTCCTCGGTCAGCGTCATCGGCAACGCGCTCCGGCTCAGGGCCTTGAAGCTTTGAACCGGCGCGGCCGCCCTCGTGCGGCAAGGCGGCTATCGAACCCCAGTCAAGAACAGCGATTGCGCGCCATCGCCATGTCGGCCGACGGCGGCGAGTTGTGAAGCAAGGCCGTCAAGACGCCGACTATCTCTGGGCCAAGGCCGCCAATGCTTCTCAGAAAGCCGATCTGTCTCGATGAACCAAGACGGCGTCCGCTCCGAGCGTCCGCCGACCCCATGAGCCATAATCGTGTCATGAGGCCGGGTGTCTGTTAAGGTGAGCGATCCGCTGTGCCGACGAGGGAAGTAAAGCAATGGATGCCGCCGTCGGAATCTACACACGGATAATGTTTCCCGACATGGCCTCGCAAGCCGATCCGCATCTATCGGATTTGCAGAAGGCGATGCTCGATGCGACGCCCGACTGCATCAAGGTTGTTTCCGTCGATGGCGCGTTGCTGGCGATGAACAAGGCCGGGCGTCTCGCACTCGGCGTTCCCGAGGATTCCGAATTCGGAATGCCCTGGCTTCCGTTGCTTCCAGACGATGTCCACGCCGCCGGCGCCGACGCGCTTCGCAAGGCGGCCGCAGGTCACACAGCGCGCTTTCCGGGCAAGAGCATCTCCCCGGGCGGCACGATATATTGGGACAACCTGCTCACGCCGCTCATCGACGCCGACGGCCGGGTTCTGTCGATCCTTTGCGTATCGCGCGACGTCACGGAAAAGACCTTGCTCGAACGACGGCTCGAAGACGCTGTCAATGGCGAGAGGCTTCTCGCGCGTGAAATGCGGCACCGGATCAAAAATCTGTTCTCCGTCGTGAATGGATTGACCCTCATCGCGGAGAAGGAGGCGGCTTCAGGCAATGCCCCGGAAGCCGCTTCTAGGATTCTGCGAGAGAAACTCGGTGCATTGTCGCGGGCTTCGGATGCGGTTTTCGCCCAGGAAGATGGCGGTGGGTGCGATACCGGCCCCGTGGACGTGGCGAGCGTCGTCCGTTCGGTTCTGGAACCCTATGGCGACCGTTGCACGGTGATCGGGGACAAGGCGTTGGTCCACCGCGACGCCATGACGGCGTTCGCGCTCTTGCTTCATGAGTTGGCGACAAATTCCCTCAAATACGGCGCCCTCAGCAGCGACGGCGACGTCGCGGTGCGTTGGCGGGTTGACGACGGCGAGCTCAATCTGACGTGGATCGAAACAGGTGGCCCCCACATTCCGGCTGCTCCGAAACGTCGGGGTTTTGGAACCGAGATGGTGGATCGTGTCGTGCGATCGGCGCGGGGCGCAATCAGCCGGGATTGGCGCGCCGAAGGGCTCGTGGTCAATCTCCGTTTTCCGCGCTTGGCTCAGGACTAAGGCGGACATCCGGTCGTTGATTTCGTCAGCGGCGACGTTCGCAAAGCCAGAAGCGGCTTATGCCACAGCGTCACGGCCTCCAACGCCGCCGTATGCCCTCATGCGTGGCAGGCGTCCAGCGGACCCCCCGGCTCATTTGGTCGTATAGCCGCCGTTGACGAGGATGGTCTGGCCGGTCATCCACCAGCCGTCGGAGACGAGGAAGCGGATGAAGGGGACGATGTCCTCGATGTCGGTGAGGCCGGTCCTGGTGAAGGCCGACAGGGCGGCGGCGGTCTTGTGATAGGCGACCGCGTCCTCGCCTTCGGCCGGGTAGAAGAACGGCGTGTCCATCGGACCCGGCCCGATCGCCGTCACCGAGATGCCGCGCTCGCCGAACTCCTTGGAGGCCGCGCGCGTGAAATGCTCCACCGGCGCCTTGGTCCCGGCATAGGCGGCATAGAAGGGCGTGAAGGCGCCCAGCAGCGACGTCACCAGGGTGCAGACCTTGCCGTTGTCGTTGAGGTGCTTGCCGGCCTCCTTGAGGAAGAAGAAGGCGGTCTTCGAATTCACCGCCGTCATCTCGTCGTACTCGGCCTCGCTGATCTCGACGATCGGCTTCTTCAGCACCTTGCCTACGGTGTTGACGGCGATGTCCGGCCTGCCGAATGCGGCGATGACGTCGGCGAACAGGGCTTCGACCGCGCCGGCCGTGGTCAGGTCGCCCTGAAAGGCGATGGCCTCGGCGCCGGCCGCCTTGATCGCGGCGACGGTCTCGTCCGCGGCCGGCTTCGTGGCGCCGGTGTTGTAGTGGATCGCGACGGCCCTGGCGCCCTGCGCCGCGAGATCGCGGGCGAGGAGCCCGCCGAGGTTCTTCGCGCCGCCGGCGATAAGGACGGTCTTGCCCGTGATGCTGTGGGTCATGCCTGTCTCCTGCAATGGCCGGAGTCGCGATCGAACCGGCGACTACAGGAATAGCCGCTCGATTGTTGGCATAAAGCCGCTCAGTCTGACATGACATGTCAGCCAGATCGAACAGCGGAGCCGGCGCCTGGATCGTATCGACCTTTTCAGAACCTTCGTCCGCGTCGTCGAATGCGCCAGCTTCACCCGGGCGGCGGATCTGCTGGGCATGCCGCGATCGTCGGTGTCGGCCGCGATCCAGGACCTGGAGGTCCGGGTCGGCGCGCGCCTGCTGCATCGCACCACCCGCCGCGTCGCGCCCACCCCGGACGGCATCGCCTTCTACGAGCGCTGCCTGCGCGTGATCGCCGACGTCGAGGAGGCGGAAGGCCTGTTCCGCCAGGAGACGACCGGGCCCAGCGGCCTGTTGCGCATCGACGTGCCGGGACGGATCGGACGGCTGATCATCGCGCCGGCCTTGCCGGAATTCCTGGATCGCTATCCCGGAATCGAGATCAGCCTGGGCGTCACCGACCGCGCCGTGAACCTGATCGAGGACAGCATCGACTGCGTGCTGCGCGTCGGACCCTTGACCGATTCCAGGCTGATCGCCCGCACCGTCGGTGAACTTCCGCTGATCAACGTCGCCAGTCCGGCCTATCTGGCCCGTCAGGGCGTGCCGATGCGCCCTGACGATCTGCCATCCCATCTGGCGGTGCGCTACGCCTCGCCGTCGAGCGGGCGGGTGGAGGATTGGGAGTGGGTCGACAAGGGCGAAGTCCGCACCACGCCGATGCGCGGCCGGGTGATCGTCAACAGCGCGGAGGCCTATATCGCCGCCTGCCTGGCCGGTCTCGGCCTGATCCAGATCCCGGCCTATGACGTGAAAGCCCATCTGAAGGCGGGCGAACTGGTCGAGGTGATGCCGGAACACCGCGCGCAATCCCTGCCGATGGCGCTGCTCTATCCGCATCGCCAGCATCTTTCGCGGCGACTTCAGCTGTTCGCCGACTGGCTGGACGCCCTGCTCAGGCGCGAGATACTGTGAGGCTTTCGCCAGAAGCGCCCGCCGCCGCTTTCCTTCCGATCGCGCCTTGGGGTCATGCGCCCTTCAACCCCTTTCCGCCTTGGACGGCGTCTCGCGCCTTCTCCGGCCGGATGTAGATCGATGTGAGTTGCGGAAACTCCGCCTTCAGCGCGGCTTCCATATCCTCGATCAGCGCCTCCG
Source organism: Brevundimonas sp. D3-1P (assembly GCF_055809335.1). Lineage (NCBI taxonomy): Bacteria > Pseudomonadati > Pseudomonadota > Alphaproteobacteria > Caulobacterales > Caulobacteraceae > Brevundimonas > Brevundimonas sp. D3-1P. Next base: position 1,807,013 of record NZ_CM147908.1, on the reverse strand, counting down.
CCTCGCCCATGAGGAGGCGGTCGTCGAAGTCGGCGCTGATGGCGACGAAGACGGCGTCCGGCGCGGTATGGACGGTCCGCACATGGTTGACGGCGGTGATTTCGACGCGCCCTTCGATCATCGACCGGATTTGGGCGATCAGCGCGGGATCGGCGCTTTCGCCGATCAGAAGGCCCTTGGCCTCGCGCGCGAGCAGGACGGCGACCAGCGCCAGGATCAGGCCGATGCCGATGGAGGCGACGCCGTCGATCCGGGGGTCTCCATAGGCGTGACTGGCCCAAACCCCGGCGGCGGCGACGCCTAGTCCAAGCAAGGCCGCGCTGTCCTCGAACAGGACGGTGAAGGCCGCGGGGTCCTTCGACCGGCGGATCGCTCTCCACCAGCCGACGCCGCGCCGCTTGCCGTTGAACTCCTTGACGGCGATGGTCCAGGAACCGCCCTCGAGCGCGAAGGCGATCGCCAGCACGATATAGTTGATCGCCGGGTCGTGGAGCGGCTCGGGCGCCTGGATGTGCGCCCAGCCCTCGTAGATCGAGACCCCCGCGCCGACCGCGAAGATCAGGATCGCGACCACGAACGCCCAAAAATACAGTTCGCGACCGTAACCGAAGGGATGCGCGGCGTCGGCAGGCGTCTTGGCGCGATGCTGCCCGTACAGGAGCAGAACCTGGTTACCGCTGTCGACCAGCGAGTGGACGCCCTCGGTCAGCATCGACGACGAACCGCTGATCGACGCCGCCACGAATTTGGCGACCGCAATGCCGAGATTGGCGGCCAGCGCCCCGTAGAGGACGATGTTCGCCTTGATGTGCGCTGCGCCGGAGGAAGCGGGCGGGCCAGACATGTAATCTCTCCTAGCCATGAACTGCCTTGGACATGTGTTCAATGGCGCACTTTCGGGGCGGCATGCCGGAAGTCCACCGATTTCAGCGACGCCGTTCGCCATGCGCGGCCCGGGGCGGCTTGAGGCCGTTCCGTGAAGGCGGGCGGAAGACGTTCGGCGTCGCTGTAGCTTGTTTCGTCCGCCGCGTTCGCCGTGTAAGAGCCTCAGCATGACCGTTTACCTGCACGAGGGCGACCTGCCCGACGATCTGGACCTGGGGGCCGAGGTCGCTGTCGATTCCGAGACGATGGGCCTGCGTTTCCGGCGCGATCCGCTGTGCGTGGTGCAGCTGTCGTCGGGCGACGGGAACGCCCATGTCGTGCGGCTGACCCGACCCGGCTACGACTGTCCGAACCTGAAACGGGTGCTGACGGACCCGGCCGTGACCAAGATCTTTCACTTCGGTCGTTTTGACATCGGCATGTTCCTGCTGCACCTGGGGGTGGAGACGCGGCCGGTCTATTGCACCAAGATCGCCTCCAAGCTGGCGCGCACCTACACCGACCGGCACGGGCTGAAGGACGTGGTGCGCGAGACGGTCGGGGTGGACCTGTCCAAGGCCCAGCAGTCGTCGGACTGGGGCGCCGACGTCCTGACCCCGGCGCAGCTGGATTATGCGGCCTCTGACGTTCTTTATCTGCATGCGGCCAAGGCCAGGCTGGACCAGATGCTGGCGCGCGAAGGGCGCGCCGATCTGGCCGCGAAATGTTTCGACTTCCTGCCGACCCGTTCGGCGCTCGACCTCGCCGGCTGGGACGAGGACGACATCTTCGCCCACAGCTGAGGCGCGCTTGACCGACCCCGTCGATCCGTCCCGCATCGAGGCCGACGAAGCCAGGGTCGCCCTGGCCGGCGCCCGCTGGCGCGCGCGCTCGCGCCGGGTCAGGCTGTATCGCCGGGTGCTGCCCATCGTCATCCTGGTGCTGGCGGGCGGCGTCCTGACCTGGACCGTGTTCCGCACCGTGATGTCGGGGGTGGAGCGCAAGGCCAGCCAGAGTCAGGAGGTGCGGCTGGACAGCCCCCTGTTCCACGGCCAGGATTCGCAAGGGCGCGCCTTCACCGTCGGCGCTCAAGGGGCGGTGCGCGACCCCGACACCGGCAAGTTCCGCCTGATCGGCCCGGCGCTGAAGCTGAACCTGGGCGGGCGCAAGGTGACGGAGCTGACCGCCGACGGCGGGACCTATGACGAACAGGCCAGGACCGTCGTCATCGGTCCGAACGTGCGGATTTCCGACGGCGGAACCGGCTTCGTCCTGACCACGCCCGAGGCGGTGGTCGACACCACGACCGGGGTGGTGACGGGTTCGAAGGGCGTTCAGGGGGCCGGCCCTCTTGGAACCATCAACGCATCGTCCTATGCCATCTACGATCAGGGCCAGCGCGTAGTGTTCAAGGGCGCGGGCGACAACAAGGTGAAGGGCGTTCTGACGCCCGCGGGTGCAGGCCGATGATGACGATGAAGATTTGCAGCGCTTTGGCGGCCGTCGCGGCCGTGGCGATCGTCGCCCTGCCCGCGGTCGGGGACGCCCAGTCGAACGCCAGCAGCCAGCCGGTGGCCTATGGCGCCGATGCGGTGGAATATGCGCCGAACCGGGTGATCCTGCGCGGCCGGGCCGAAGCGACCCAGGGCGGCAACCGCTTCCGGGCCGACACCCTGACCCTGGTCAGCGGCGACGGCGGCGCTCTGGAGCGGGCCGAAGCGGCGGGAACCGTCTATTTCGTCACCCCCGACCAGTCGATGCGCGGCGACCGCGCCGTCTATAATCTGGGCAGTGGCGAGATCGTGGTGACGGGCGATGTCACCCTGACCCAGGGGCGCAACGTCCTGACCGGATCGCGCCTGGTCTACAACATCAACACCGAGACCGCCCGGATGGACGGGGCGCCGCGCGGCGGCGCCGGCAGCCGCGTGCAGGGCGTCTTCTATCCCAGCGGGAACTGAGGCCGTCCGGCCTCGGGATTGAATAATTTGGCGCGCAAGGAACTCTCCGCCCTGAATCTGGACGACCGGCCCGCGCCCGCGCCCGCGCCCGTCGTCTCGCCTGTCGAAAAGGGGTTGCGGGTCGTGCATATCGCCCGCGCCTTCGGCGCGCGGCAGGTGGTCCGCGACGTGTCCCTGACCGTGCGGCGCGGCGAGGTGGCGGGGCTGCTGGGCCCGAACGGGGCGGGAAAGACCACCTGCTTCTACATGATCACCGGCCTGATCCCGCCGGACTCCGGCTCGATCTGGCTGGACGGCGAGGACATCACCGGCCAGCCCATGTATCAGCGGGCGCGGATGGGCCTGGGCTATCTGGCGCAGGAAGCCTCGATCTTTCGCGGCATGACGGTCGAGAAGAACGTGCGGGCGGTGGTCGAGCTGAACTACCCGCGCGATCGAATCCAGGCCGAGACCGACCGTCTGCTGAACGAGCTGCACATCGACCATCTGCGCCACGCCCAGGCCACCGCCCTGTCGGGCGGCGAGCGGCGGCGGGTGGAGATCGCCCGCGCCCTGGCGGGGCGGCCGTCCTTCATGCTGCTGGACGAACCTTTCGCCGGCATCGACCCCCTGGCCATCGCCGACATCCGCACCGTGATCCGCTATCTGGCCAGCCAGGGGATCGGCGTGCTGATCACCGACCACAATGTGCGCGAGACCCTGGACATCACCGACCGGGTCTCGATCATCTCCAACGGCGCGGTCCTGTTCGAAGGCACGTCGGACGAGGCGGTCAACGACGCCGAGGTGCGCCGGGTGTATCTGGGCGAGAATTACATCTGATGGCTGCTTTCGTCATTCTCCGGCGAGCGTAGCGACCCGGGAACCCAGCGGCGCGCGTGAGCGCGAACCTGTCGCGGACCAAATCTTCGAACATCTTGCGGCCTGAACATCGCCTTCGGCGCCGCTGGGTCCCCCGGTCCGCGCCGCGAAGGCGCGGCTTGCCGGAGGATGACGAAAGATAGGCGTGGCCGCGTTCGTCTCGCGTTAACCGATCAGGCGACATTCTGCTCAGCAAGTTCCGGGCCAGTTTGGCCCAGGAGGCGGGATTCTTCGGACGTGATCGGGCAGAGGTTAGAGGTCAGGCAGGGGCAGGGGCTGGTCATCACGCCCCAGCTGCAGCAGGCGATCAAGCTGCTGCAACTGTCGAACCTGGAGCTGGACGACTTCGTCGAACAGGAGCTGGAGCGCAATCCGCTGCTGCAACGCGATGAGCCGGAGGGCGAGACGCCCGCGCCGACCGAGCGGATCGAGGCCGGCGACGGCGAAATGGCGTTCGGCGACGGGGTGGGCGAAGGCTCCGCCGCCGCGATGGACGCTGGTTCCGACGACGTCTATGGCGACGCCGCGCCGGGCGAGCGAACCAGCGACCGGATGACCGACGAGGCCCAGCCAGGGCTGTCCGACTGGTCCAGCGCCGGCAAGGGCGGCCAGACGTTCGAGGGCGAGGGCGAAAGGCCCGACGCGCACGAGCCGACCCTGTGGGAGCATCTTCAGGCCCAGGCGTCTGCGGCCGGGTTCACGGCGGCGGACCACGCCATCGCCCTGACCCTGATCGACGCGACGGACGAGGGCGGCTATCTGCGCGGCGAACTGGCCGAGTTCGCCGACCGGCTGGGCGTCCCGCTGGCGCGGATCGAGGCGGTGCTGGCCGTCTGCCACGGGTTCGAGCCGACGGGGGTCATGGCCCGGTCGGCGCCGGAATGCCTGAAGCTGCAACTGATCGAGCGCAACCGTTTCGATCCGGCCATGGCGGCCCTGCTGGACAATCTGGAGCTGTTGGCGCGGCGCGATCTGGCGGGCCTGCGCCGGGTCTGCGACGTCGACGGCGAAGACCTGGCCGAGATGATCGCCGAGCTCAAGGCCCTGACGCCGCGCCCCGGCGCGGGCTTCGGCGGCGAGCCGGCCCAGACGGTCGTGCCCGACGTCCATGTCCGCCCCGACCCGGCCGGCGGCTGGCGGGTGGAGCTGAACGCCGACACCCTGCCGCGCTTGTTGGTGGACAAGCGCTATCACGGCCTGGTTCAGGCGGGGGCGCGGTCCGACACCGAAAAGACCTTCGTCGCGGAATGCGCCGCCCAGGCCAATTGGCTGGTCAAGTCGCTGGACCAGCGGGCCAAGACCATATTGAAGGTCTCGTCCGAGATCGTGCGCCAGCAGGACGCCTTCTTCGCTTTCGGGGTGGAGTTCCTGCGACCGCTGAACCTGAAGACGGTGGCGGACGCCATCGGCATGCACGAATCGACCGTCAGCCGCGTCACCTCCAACAAATATGTCGCCACGCCGCGCGGGGTGTTCGAGCTGAAATTCTTCTTCACCGCCGCCATCCAGTCGGTGGACGGCGTCGCCGCCCATTCGGCCGAAGCCGTCCGTCATCGGATCAAGACGATGATCGACGGCGAGGGGCTGGAGGGCGACGTTTTGTCCGATGACCGGATCGTCGAGATCCTGAAGGAGGCGGGCGTCGACATCGCCCGCCGGACCGTAGCCAAGTATCGGGAAGCGTTAAGAATTCCGTCGTCCGTTCAGCGTCGCCGGATGTTGAGGACCGCCTGACGGCGCGACCACAAAACGGTGATCCCGATTGACACCAAACCGGGTCGGGCGCGTTCTGTCGGCATGCAAGTCCAAGTCAGCGGCAAGCAAGTGGATGTCGGCGAAGCGTTAGGCTCGCGCATCTCCCAGGAACTCGAGGAAGGGGTTGGAAAATACTTCGCCCGCGGCGGCGACGACGCCGAGGTCGTGGTGTCCAAGGACGGCCACGGCTTCAAGGTGGACTGTTGGGTCCGCCTGGCGTCCGGTCAGACCCTGGTGACGACCGGATTCGGCGGCGACGCCCACTCCGCCTTCACCGAGGCGCTGGATCGGTTGGAAAAGCGGGTGCGTCGCTACAAGCGTCGGCTGAAGGACCACCACATCGGGCCCAAGGGCCTGTCGCCCGAGAAGACTGAGAACGCCGCCCGCGAAGTCGCCCGCAGCATCGTGCTGAGGGACCCCGACAGCGTCGACGACGAGGTCTTCGGCGATGCGACCGAAAACGACGGTCCGCCGCCCCTGGGCATGGTGATCGCCGAAACCGAGCACGAGATCCGCACCATCACGGTCGGCCGGGCGGTGTTGGAGCTGGACATGACCGGATACCCGGTCGTTCTGTTCCGCAATGCGGCCCACGGCGGCCTGGCGGTGGTCTATCGCCGTCCGGACGGCAATGTGGGCTGGATCGATCCCGAACGAACGGTGGCGGCCAACGGCAAGACCAACAACGTCCAGGCCGACGACGCCCTGGCGGGCGGCGCCGTGAATTGACCGGCCCAGTTTGACTTCGGCGCGGGAGTCTCTAAAGGGGCGCCCGCGCCGTCCGTTGTGCGTAATCGAGGGTTTCTGATGGACATCGGTGATCTGCTCGCGCCCAAGGGCGTGGTGCTGCGCGGCGGGGCGTCGTCCAAACGCCAGGCCCTGCACGCCCTGTCCGAAGCCGCATCGCACGCCCTGGGGGTTGACGAGGCCAAGGTGTTCGACGCCCTGATGGAGCGCGAGGCCCTGGGCTCGACCGGCCTGGGGTCGGGGGTGGCGGTGCCCCATGCGCGCCTGGCCGAGATTGACCGGGTGATGGCGGTCTTCGTGCGGCTGGACACGCCGGTCGCCTATGACGCCGTGGACGACCGGCCCGTCGATCTGATCTTCGGCCTGTTCGCGCCGCCCAAGGCGGGGGCCGAGCATTTGCGGGCGCTGGCAGCCGTGTCGCGGGCCCTGCGATCTCCCGAACTGCGCGAACAGCTGCGCCAGGCGCGCACGACGGATGCCGTCAAGGCTCTGTTCGTCAAGGACAAGGCGGCGACCGCCGCCTGACCGCGCCTTCGGTCAGTGGACCGAGACGGGCTCCAGCTCATGGGCGACGGCGGCGGCGAAGGCGGTGTCGCGGTCGATCATGACCGCCAGGCGTTCGCCGTCGGCGCTGTGGACGGCGTAGAGCGATTGGCCGGGGTCGATGTGCACGTCCTTCATCTGCACCGCTTCCTCCAGCAGGTCCGACGCCTTGATCTCGCGCACATAGACGAGATCGGGTGCGCCCAGGCCGGCGAAATCTTCCTTGGTCATGGTCATCGGCGTCATTAGGACCGCCTCCTTCGTGTTTTACAACGCCCGGATCGCCGGGCGGTTCGGATGGCCGCCTTTTTCAGCCGGCCGTGATGGGAATCCGCCGCACCTGACGCTCGGCCTCGGGCCGGACCAGGTCAACGTGCAGAAGGCCGTGCTCCAGCCGGGCGCCGGACACCTCCAGCCCGTCGGCCAGGACGAAGCTGCGCACGAAGCCGCGCGCGGCGATGGCCGCGCGCGGCGATGCCCCGGTGCAGGAAGGCCTGTTCGCCCCGACCGGCCTCGTCGCGCTTTCCGGCGATGGTCAGCTGGCGGCCCTCCAGGGTGATGGCCAGTTCGTCGGGCGAAAAGCCCGCGACGGCCAGGCTGATCCGCACGCCCGCATCGCCGATCTGTTCGACATTGTAGGGCGGATAGCTCTCGGCCGCCGCCTTGGCGGCGCGGTCGATAAGGGCGCGTGTATGGTCGAAACCCAGCAGGAAGGGGCTGTCGAACAGGATGGTGCGCGTCGTCGTCATCTGGGGTCCTTGGAAAAGCGACCGACGAAGGCGTCTCCCGCAATCGGCAAGACGCTCCGTCACAGATGAAGATGGGGACGGAGGGGGGCGGGATCAACCGTGATGCGGCGCCCTCTCCAGGTTCGAGACGGCCGGACGGCGTGACGCCCCTAGTGGATGGCTTCGCCGTGCTGGGTGTAGTCCAGGCCCTCGACCTCCTGGTCCTTGCTGACGCGCAGGCCGGTGGTGAACTTGCAGATCATCAGGACGACGAAGGTGCCGACCGCGCTCCAGGCGATGGCGCCCGCGAGGCCGACGGCCTGTTTCCAGACGGCGGCGCCCTCGGCCAGGGCGTTGACGCTGGTGGTGGCGAACAGGCCCGTCAGCAGGGCCCCGACGACGCCGCCCACCCCGTGCACGCCGAAGGCGTCCAGGCTGTCGTCGTATTTCAGCGCGTGCTTCAGCCAGACCGCGCCCGCATAGCAGGCCGGGCCGGCGATCAGGCCGATGAAGAAGGCGCCCTTGGGATCGACGAAGCCGGCGGCGGGGGTGACGGCGACCAGGCCCCCGACGACGCCGGACAGCAGGCCCAGCAGGGTCGGGCGGCGGCGGTCGAACCATTCGACGGTCATCCAACCCAGCGCCGCGGCGGCGGCGGCAAGGATGGTGTTGAAGGCGGCGACGGCGGCCAAGGCGTCGGCGGCGCCCGCCGATCCGGCGTTGAAGCCCAGCCAGCCGACCAGCAGCAGGCCTGTGCCGATGGCGCTATAGGCCAGGTTGGCGGGGGCCATGTTGTCGCGCCCGAAGCCGTGACGCGGCCCCAGCACCAGGGCGCAGACCAGGCCGGCGACCCCCGCATTGACATGCACCACCGCCCCGCCCGCGAAATCCAGCACGCCCAGGCTTCCCAGATAGCCGCCGCCCCATACCTGATGGCAGATCGGCGCATAGACGATCAGGTGCCACAGGCCGAAGAACAGCAGGCTGGCCGAGAACTTCATCCGCTCGGCGAAGGCGCCGGCGATCAAGGCCGGGGTGATGATGGCGAAGGTCATCTGGAAGCTGACGAACAGCAGTTCGGGCAGGCCGGGCAGCAGGCCGTTGGCCGTCTGCATCGTCACCCCGTTCAGGAAGGCCGCCTGGACCCCCCCGATCAGGCCGTCGACCGCCGCCGGTCCTTTTCCGAACGACAGGGAATAGCCGACCAGGAACCACAGCACCGAGACGATGGCGAAAGCGGCCGCCGACTGGGCGATGACGCTGATGATGTTCTTTTTTCTGACCATGCCGCCATAGAACAGCGCCAGGCCCGGCAGGGTCATCAACAGGACCAGGGCCGTCGACGTCAGGATCCAGGCCGTCGCCGCCGGGTCGAGGGCCAGCGGCGCCTGGTGGGCCAGGAGGGCGGGTGCGGCCAAGGCGGGCGCCGCCAGAGCGGGCGACGCCGCGGACGCCGCCCCCGCAGCGAGGAGAGCGGCGAGGACGGCGGGTCGGGTCATGGGTTCGTCTCGGGGAAGAGAGGAAGAAAACGGGCTCAGGCTGAAGTCTTAAGCCGTTCGGACCGGGTGACAATCTCCGTCAGCGGAACAATGCGGACGAAGCGTTGCAGGGCGGCGTCCCAGTCGCCCAGCAGGCGACGCGCCAGGGGCGATCCGGTCGCGGCCAGATGGGCCTCGACCAGGGTTTTCAGCCGGTCGGCCGCGTCCGCGTCGATGTCGGCGACGCCCGCCAGGTCGCCGTTCAGGGCGCGTTCGGCATGGCCCGGCCGATCCAGCACGAACAGCTCGCCGCCGCTCATGCCCGCCGCCAGGTTCCAGCCGACCGAACCCAGCACGACCACCCGGCCCCCGGTCATATATTCGCAGCCGTGCGCGCCCAAGCCCTCGACCACGGCCTCCGCGCCCGAGTTCCTGACCGCGAACCGCTCGCCTGCCGCCCCAGCGACGAACAGACGGCCGGATGTCGCGCCATAAAGCGTGGTGTTGCCGCAGATCAGCTGATCCTCGCGCCATTCGGGGGTGCGGATCGAGATTTCGCCGCCCGACAGGCCCTTGCCGACATAGTCGTTGGCCTCGCCGGTCAGATGGAGCTCCAGACCCTTGGCGGCGAAGGCGCCGAAGCTCTGGCCCGCTATGCCTTCCAGCCGCAGCTTCAGCCGACCGGCCGGGCCTTGCGCGCCGAAGCGCCGCACGATGGCGGAGGAGAGGGCGGCGCCCACCGTGCGCTGGGTGTTGTTCAGCGGATAGGACAGCTCCAGCGTCTGGCCGCGATCCAGGAATCGCACGGCGTCCTTCAGCACGGCGGCGTCCAGGCTGTCGGCGATGGGCTTGCGGGTCGTCTTGTCGGCCCATTTGCCGGCCGCGCCCTCGTCCACCTGAACCAGCAGGGGGTTCAGGTCGAGGTCGTCCAGGTGCGAACCGCCACGACGCACCTGACGCAGCAGGTCGGTGCGGCCGATGATCTCGTCCATCGTGCGCGCGCCGATGGAGGCCAGGATTTCGCGCGTCTCCTCGGCGATGAAGGTGAACAGGTTGACGACCTTGTCGGGCGTGCCGGTGAACTTCTCGCGCAGGCGCTCGTCCTGGGAACAGACGCCGACGGGGCAGGTGTTGGAATGGCACTGGCGCACCATCAGACAACCCATGGCGATCAGGGCGGCGGTGCCGACGCCGTATTCCTCGGCCCCCAGCATGGCGGCGATGACCACGTCGCGGCCGGTGCGGACCCCGCCGTCGGTCCTCAGCGTGACCGAGCCGCGCAGATTGTTCAGCGTCAGCACCTGATGGGCCTCGGCCAGGCCGATCTCCCACGGCAGGCCGGCGTGCTTGATCGAGGTCTGGGGCGAGGCACCGGTGCCGCCGTTGTGGCCGGCGATCAGGATGGCGTCGGCGTTGGCCTTGGCTACCCCCGACGCGATGGCCCCGATGCCCGAGGCGGACACCAGTTTCACCGTCACCCGCGCATCGGGGTTGATGGCCTTCAGGTCGTAGATGAGCTGGGCCAGATCCTCGATCGAATAGATGTCGTGGTGCGGCGGCGGCGAAATCAGGGTCGTGCCGGGCACGGCGTGGCGCATCCGGGCGATGAATTCCGTGACCTTGAAGCCGGGCAGCTGGCCGCCCTCGCCGGGCTTGGCGCCCTGGGCCACCTTGATCTCGATCTCGCGGCACTGGTTCAGATATTCGGCGGTGACGCCGAACCGGCCGGACGCCACCTGCTTCACCGCCGAGTTGGCGTCGTCGCCGTTGGGACGCGGGTGATAGCGTTCGGGGTCCTCGCCGCCTTCGCCGGACACGCTGCGCGCGCCGATGCGGTTCATGGCGATGTTCAGCGTCTCGTGCGCCTCTGGCCCCAGGGCGCCCAGGGACATGGCCTGGGTCAGGAAGCGGCGACGGATGTCCGACACGCTCTCGACCTGATCGATAGGGATGGGCGTCCCTTCGCGGAAGTCCAGCAGGTCGCGCAGGGACAGGTCGGCCTGGGCGCGGACGACCTCGGAGAACTGCTTGAACCGGCGATAGTCGCCCCGGTTGCAGGCGTCCTGCAGCAGGTGGATGGTCTTGGCCTCGTGGGCGTGGGCCTCGCCGCCCGAACGGATCTTGAAGAAGCCGCCGATGGCTGGAGAGGGGACGGCCTCGCCCCAGGCGATGCGGTGACGTTTCATCGCCGCCTGCTCCAGCCCGGCCAGGCCGATGCCGGAGATGCGCGACGGGGCGCCGGGGAAGAATTCGGCCGTAAGCGCCCGCGACAGACCCAGAACCTCGAACTCGCAGCCGCCGCGATAGGCCGAGATGACGCTGATCCCCTTGCGGGCCAGGGTCTTCAGCAGGCCCGCCTCGATCCCGGCCTTATAGTTCAGACAGGCGTCGCGCAGCGACAGGCCGGGATACAGGCCCCGGTCCAGACGCTCCTGGAACAGGTCCTGGGCCAGCCAGGCGTTGACGGTGGTGGCGCCCACCCCGACCAGAACGGCGAACCCGTGCGGGTCCAGCGTCTCGGCCGTGCGGACCACGATGGAGCAGTAGGACCGCAGGCCCGCCTTGGTCAGGCGGCCGTGGACCCCGGCGGTCGCCAGGATCATCGGCGCGGCCAGACGACCCGCCGAACCCGCTTGATCCGTCAGCACGATCAGGGCCGCTCCGTCGCGGGCGGCGGCCTCGGCCTCGTCCATGATCCGGTCCAGCGCCGCACGCAGACCGGCCCCTGCCCGGGCGTCATTCGAAGGCGCGGCGTAGGTGCAGTCGACGACCACGGTCGAACCGGCCCCGACCGTCTCGATCATCCGTTCGTACATGCCGTTGGTCAGGACGGGGCTGTCCAGCACGAAGACGTCGGTCTGGGCCTCTTCCTCGGCCAGGATGTTGCCCAGGTTCTTGAACCGGGTCTTCAGGCTCATGGCCCCGGCTTCGCGCAAGGGGTCGATGGGCGGGTTCGTCACCTGCGAGAAGTTCTGGCGGAAATAGTGCGATAGTGGGCGCGGCAGGGCCGACAGGACGGCGGGCGGGGCGTCGTCGCCCATCGAACCGACCGCCTCCTTGCCGTCGCGCACCAGGGCGTCCAGCAGCAGGTCCAGGTCCTCGCGGCTGTATCCGGCGGCGATCTGGCGACGGGTCAGGGCCTCGCCCGAGGCCGAGCGCGGTTCCGGTCCGGGGCCGATGATCGGCTCCAGATCGACCATGTTGTCCAGCCACGCCTCATAGGGGTGGGCGGCGGCCAGGGCGTCGACGGCCTCATGCTCGTCATAGACGCGGCCGTGCTTCATATCGACGGCGATCAGCTTGCCGGGGCCGATGTGCAGGCGGCGCTTCACCCGGCTCTCGGGGATCGGCACCAGGCCGGCCTCCGACCCGGCCATCAGCAGGCCGTCCACGGTCTCGACGGCGCGCAGGGGGCGCAGTCCGTTGCGGTCCTTGCCCGCCACGATCCAGCGGCCGTCGGCGGCGCAGATGGCGGCCGGGCCGTCCCACGGCTCCATCACCGCGTTGCAATAGGCGTAGAAGGCCCGGTGTTCGGCGGGCATGACCACATCGTCCTTGGCCCAGGCCTCGGGGATCAGCAGGGCCTTGGCCATGGGTGCGGGGCGACCGGCGTGGACCAGCACCTCCATGACGTTGTCCAGCGCCGCCGAGTCCGAGCCGCCCGGCTGGACCACCGGCTTGACCTCGCGGTCGCGGTCGCCGAAGGCGCCGGCCGCCATGCGGATCTCGTGCGACTTCATCCAGTTCAGATTGCCCTTCAGCGTGTTGATCTCGCCGTTGTGGGCCATCATGCGGAAGGGCTGGGCCAGCTTCCATTCGGGGAAGGTGTTGGTCGAATAGCGCTGGTGGAAGACCGCGTAGGCCGAGACGAAGCGCGGGTCCTCCAGGTCGGGATACAGGTCGCCCAGCAGTTCGGCGCGCACCATGCCCTTATAGGCGATGGAGCGCGCGGACAGGGTGCAGATATAGACCCCGGCCAGGTTCTCGGTCTTGACCGTCTTCTCGATGCGGCGGCGGCACAGATACAGTTCGCGCTCCAGCGCCTCGCCATCCAGCGGCTGTCCTGCGTCGTCCAACGGCGGGGCCAGCATGATCTGTTCGATCTCGGGCCGGGTCGCCCCGGCCTTCGTCCCGACGACCGACAGGTCGATGGGCGTCTGGCGCCATCCATAGATCCAGAAACCGCCACGCAGGGCCTCGGTCTCGACGATGGCGCGGGCGCGGTCCTGGGCGCCCAGGTCGGTGCGCGGCAGGAAGACCTGGCCGACGCAGATGGGCCCCGGTCGCAGGGACTGGCCGATGGAGGCCACCTGTTCGGCGAAGAAGCCCTGCGGCAGTTCGGCCATGATCCCGGCGCCGTCGCCCGACAGGCCGTCGGGATCGACCGCGCCCCGGTGGGCCACGGCCTTCAGGCTGCGGATCGCATATTCGACCACGTCGCGGCGCGGCGTGCCGTCGATGGAACAGACCAGGCCCACGCCGCAGGCGTCGCGCTCGGAGGCGCGGTCATAGGCGTTCCCGGCTTCCAGGCGATCGCGGGTGTCGTTGTAGGTGTCTAACCAGGTCATAAGCTTACCCACCCCATCCGCTCATCCCCGCGAAGGCGGGGAGCCAATGCTGTCGCGAGGCGCCGGCGTCAGGGATAAAAATCGTTGATCCGTCTGCTCCATCGGAGCGCCCAGAGATCTGGGTCCCCGCCTTCGCGGGGATGAGCGGAAGTTTGAGGAAGGTCATGCCGCGACCTCCTCGGTGCGGGTCTTGAAGTAGCGGTCGATCTCTGCGGCGGCGTCCTGGCCTTCGCGGACGGCCCAGACGACCAGGGAAGCGCCGCGCACCGCGTCGCCGGCGGCGAAGACGCCAGGCAGGCTGGTGGCGAAGCTGACGGACCCGACCTTGATCGTGCCGTCGTCGCGCAGGCGCAGATCGGGTTCGTGCGCCGCGAACGGCTCGGGCGAGAAGCCCAGGGCCTCGATGACGATGTCGGCCGGCACGTCGAAGTCGGCGCCGGGCACGGGCACGATGTCGCGACGCTCTCCCGGTGCGGCCTCGGTCAACTGCATGCGCGCGGCGCGCACGCCCGTGACCTGGTCGCCTTGCGACAGCAGGGCCTTGGGCGCGGCCAGCCATTCGAAGACGACGCCCTCCTCTTCCGCATTGACCACTTCGCGGGCCGAGCCGGGCATGTTCTCGCGGTCGCGACGATAAAGGCAGGTTACGGAGGCCGCGCCTTGGCGGATGGCGGTGCGGACGCAGTCCATGGCCGTGTCGCCGCCGCCGATGACCACCACCCGCTTGCCGCGCGCCTCGCGCCAGCCGTCCTGTTCGGCGTCGCCCAGGTCGCGGCGGTTCTGATGCGTCAGATAGGACAGCGCGGCCACGGTCGAATCCGGCCCGCGTCCCGGCGCCGACAGGGTGCGCGGCTGATAGACGCCCATGGCCAGAAGCACGGCGTCGTGGCGCTCGCGCAGTTCGGTCAGGGTCACGTCCTTGCCGACCTCGCAGCCCAGCACGAACCGGACGCCGCCCTCGGCCAGACGATCCACGCGGCGCTGGACCACGTGCTTCTCCAGCTTGAAGCCGGGGATGCCATAGATCAGCAGGCCGCCCGCGCGGTCGTGCCGGTCATAGACGGTGACCTGATAGCCCTCGGAGCGCAGACGGTCGGCGGCGGCCAGGCCGGCCGGTCCCGCGCCGACGACGCCGACGCTTTCGGCCCGTTCGGCGGCCGGACGGATCGGCTCGACCCAGCCCTTTTCCCACGCCTGATCGCCCAGCCAGGCCTCGACCGAACCGATGGTGACGGCGTCCCAGCCGGACTGGTTCAGGGTGCAGCCGCCTTCGCACAGCCGGTCCTGCGGGCAGATCCGACCGCAGATTTCGGGCATGGTCGAGGTCAGGGACGCGACGCGCCAAGCCTCGCGCGCCTCGTTCTCGGCAGAGAGGCGCAGCCAGTCGGGTATGTTGTTCTGAAGCGGGCAGGCGTTCTGGCAGAAGGGCACGCCGCAGTCGGTGCAACGCGACGCCTGTTTCTCGGCCGTCTCCGTCGAGGGCGGAATCGTGATCTCGCCGAAACCGCGCGCGCGCAGTTCGGCCGAGGCCTTGGACAGGCGGCGGGGTTCGACGACGAAAGTCCCGCCTGGCTTCAGGGTCTTGTGCATATCTCGCATATGCCGCAAAGCCCGCGCCATAGGCAAATATTATTGCCGCGAGGCGTTCTCAGTCGGGCAGAAAGAAAAAAACATCCAAGAACGGATATTCTGTCGTCAAATGATGCCGAAAAAGGGCCGTCGCGGCGCAACAGCGTTTGGTTCCGACGGTGCGGCGATAGGAACCACCCCGCCTCTCAAGCGTTGCCGCAACTTCACCTAAGCAGGAGAACCCCGATCATGCCTCGATGGACAACCCCGACCGGCCTGGGAGGGTGGCTGACGCTGCTTCTCGGGCTGCTATTGGCCGTGATCGGCCTGGTGCTGACCGTGGGCGGGGTTCAGCTCGCCGTCCTGGGCGGTTCCTGGTATTATCTGCTGGCGGGCCTGGCGCTGATCGTCTCCGGCTTTTTCCTTGTCTATCGCGACGTGCGCGGCGCCTGGATCTATGGCGCGACCTTCCTTGCGACCCTGATCTGGGCCTTGTGGGAAAAGGGAACGAACGGCTGGGCCATGATCCCGCGCCTGGTCGGGCCGCTGGTGCTGATGTTCCTGGTGCTGGCGACGCTGCCGGTGCTGCGTCCCGGTCGGGGCGGCGGCCGCACGGCAGGCGTCGGGGCTCTGGGCCTGGCGGTTCTGACGGTGGTTTTCGGCCTGGTGATCGGACAGATCAACAAGCCGGGCGTCGACAGCCCGGTGCCTGGCGTGCGCGGTCCCTTCGGCGATCCGGCGCTGATAAAGGCCGGAGCGGACTGGCCCGCCTATGGCGGATCGGACGCCGCCCAGCGGTTCTCGCCGCTGACGCAGATCAACAAGGACAATGTCGGCCAGTTGCAGCGCGCCTGGACCTTCCGCACCGGCGACCTGCCGGGCGAACGCTGGGGCGCAGAAACGACGCCGCTGAAGATCGCCGACACCCTTTATCTCTGCTCGGCGCGCAACAAGGTGTTCGCCCTGGACGCCAACACCGGCAAGCAGAAGTGGGTCTATGATCCCCGCGTGCCGGACGATCAGATCCCCTATACCGCCGCCTGCCGGGGCGTGACCTATTACGCGGCGCCGAACGTCGATCCGGCCCAGCCCTGCGCCACGCGCATCATTGAGGGCACGCTGGACGGCCGCATCATCGCCCTGGACGCCCGGACCGGCGCGCCCTGTCAGGCCTTCGGGTCCAATGGCGCGGTCAGCATCAAGACCGGCATGGGCGACCCCTATCCGGGCATGGTGTCGATCACCTCGGCGCCGGTCGTCGTGCGCGGGATCATCGTCACCGGCCACCAGGTGCTGGACGGCCAGAAGCGCTGGAACGCCTCGGGCGTGATCCAGGGCTATGACGTCAACACGGGCCAGCTGCGCTTCGCCTGGGACATGATGCGGCCCGACATCGCCACCACCCCGCCGGCGGGCCAGACCTATACGCCCGGCACGCCCAACATGTGGACGAC
Source organism: Brevundimonas sp. D3-1P (assembly GCF_055809335.1). Taxonomy (NCBI): domain Bacteria; kingdom Pseudomonadati; phylum Pseudomonadota; class Alphaproteobacteria; order Caulobacterales; family Caulobacteraceae; genus Brevundimonas; species Brevundimonas sp. D3-1P. Next base: position 1,790,485 of record NZ_CM147908.1, on the reverse strand, counting down.
GGCGACCGGCGACGAGGCCCTGGGCCTGGTTTATCTGCCGATGGGCAATTCGGCCGCCGACTACTATTCCAGCCTGCGCCGGCCGGCCGAGAACCAATATTCCAGCGCCCTGGTCGCGCTCGACGTCACGACCGGCAAGCCGCGCTGGAGCTATCAGACGGTGCGCCGCGACGTGTGGGACTACGATCTGGGATCCCAGGTCACTCTGGTCGATCTGCCGACAGGCGGCGGCGTGACCCCGGCGGTGATCCTGCCGTCGAAGCGCGGCGAGATCTTCGTGCTGGATCGTCGCACCGGCCAGCCGCTGCACGGCGTCGAGGATCGTCCGGCCCCCGGCGGCGGGGTCGAGCCGGCCCAACGCGCCCGCACCCAGCCCTATTCGCTGTTCAACACCCTGGCCAAGCCCGATCTGCAAGAGCGGGACATGTGGGGGATGTCGCCGATCGACCAGATGATCTGCCGCATCCAGTTCAAGAAGGCGTCCTATGAAGGGCAGTTCACCGCCCCGACCGCCGATCGTCATTGGATCGAATATCCCGGCTACAACGGCGGTTCGGACTGGGGCAGCGTGGCGCTGGACCCGCGGCGCGGCGTGATCGTCGCCAACTATAACGACATGCCCAACTACAACCGGCTGGTGCCGCGCGCCGAAGCCGACAAGCTGGGCTGGTTCCCGCGCGACGACCCCCGCTACATCCAGCGCGAAAAGGAGATGGCCAACCGGGGCGGCAACCTGTCCAAGGCCGAGGGCGCCGGCGATCCGCAGATGGGCGTGCCCTATGCGATCGACGTCAACGCCGGCTGGCGGATGCCCTTCACCGGCCTGCTGTGCAAGGAGCCTCCCTATGGCGGCATCCGCGCCATCGACGTGCAGAGCGGCAAAACCCTGTGGGATCGTCCCTTCGGCACGGCGCGCAAGAACGGGCCGTTCGGCATCCCCTCGATGCTGCCGCTGGAGATCGGCACGCCGAACAACGGCGGGTCGGTGGTCACGGCGGGGGGGCTGATCTTCATCGCCTCGGCGACCGACGACCTGATCCGCGCCATCGACATCGAGACCGGCAAGACCATCTGGTCCGACGTGCTGCCCGCGGGCGGCCAGGCCAACCCGATGATCTACGAGCAGAACGGCCGCCAGTATCTGGTGATCGTGGCCGCCGGCCACCACTTCATGGAGACGCCCGAGGGCGATTACGTCATCGCCTACGCCCTGCCGCAACGCGGCTGAGGTAATCGTATTGGCTTGGCCTGCCGCACTTGGCGCGGCTTAAGGCCGCGATGAAATGAATGTTAGAGGTTGGCGCGGACGATGCTCATCGTCCGCGCCAATCGCGCATCGTCGATGCGGCCCAAGCGCGTCGCCACAGCCGCGTCGATGGTGGCGATCTTCACAGGTCGCACCACCGAGGGCGCAGGCAGTCCGGCGTCGGCATAGCTGTCGCCTAAAGACACATCGCCTGCCCACGGCCGGTTGTCGGCGCTAGTGATCATCACCACCCACAACAGCCTGTCGCCGTCGCCTAGCGGCCCGTCGGAAACGACCAGCGCCGGGCGATGTTGGCGCATGCTGCGGTCGGTATAAGGGAAAGGGACGCGGACGACGTCGCCGCGCTCAAAGTCCGGCATAGGCTTTACGGTCCGCCTCGCCATCCCATTCGTCGAACGCCGCGAACGGATCTTCAGCCGGGGCTTTGCGAGCCTTGCGTAGGATCACACGGTCGCCGTCCAGATCATACTGCAGCTCGTCGCCGTCCTGCAGGCTGAGCGCGGCGCGCACGGCCTGGGGGATGGTGGTCTGGGCCTTGGATGTCAGACGGCTCTTGATCATGCGGCGATGGTAAGGAATTTCCTTACTGTCGGCAAGTCAGACCTCACGGCCGGATCTGACCCTGTCCGCGCACGACGTATTTGTAGGTGGTCAGTTGTTCGGCGCCCACCGGCCCGCGCGCGTGCAGGCGGTTGGTGGAGATGCCGATCTCGCCGCCGAAGCCGAACTCGCCGCCGTCGGCGAACTGGGTCGAAGCGTTGATCAGGACGATGGCGCTGTCGACCCGGGCGGCGAACCGTTCGGCGGCGGCCGCGTCCGTCGTGACGATGGCCTCGGTATGGCCCGAGCCGTAGCGGGCGATGTGACCGACGGCGGCTTCCAGGTCGTCCACGACGCGAACGGCCAGGATCGGCGCCAGATATTCGGTCAGCCAGTCGGCCTCCTGCGCCGGAACCATGCCGGGGACCAGGGCCAGCGCCTCGGCGTCGCCGCGCAGTTCGCAGCCGGCGGCGATCAGGTCGGCGGCGACGGGGGGCAACAGGCGCCGCGCCGCCGCCCGGTCCACCAGCAAAGTCTCGGTCGCGCCGCAGACCGAGACGCGCCGCATCTTGGCGTTCAGCACGATGGCGCGGGCGGTCTCCACATCGGCGGCGCGATGCAGATAGGTGTGGTTCAGCCCTTCCAGATGGCTGAGCACCGCCGTCTTCGCCTCGGCCTGGACGCGGGCGACCAGGCTCTTGCCGCCGCGCGGGACGATGACGTCGATGGCGCCGTCCAGGCCGGACAGCATCATCCCCACCGCCGCCCGGTCGGGGGTGTCGACCAACTGCACCGCATCGGCGGGCAGGCCGGCCTCGGCCAGGCTTTCCGCGATCAGGGCGGCGATGGCCAGGGACGATTGCAGACAGTCCGAGCCGCAGCGCAATATGGCCGCATTGCCCGAACGGATGCACAGGGCGGCGGCGTCGGCGGTGACGTTGGGCCGGCTCTCGTAGATCACCCCCAGCACGCCGATGGGGGTGCGGACGCGGGCGATGTCCAGGCCGTTGGCGGGGGTCCAGCGCTCGGTCTCGACGCCTAGGGGATCGGGTACGGCGGCGATGGTCGCCACGGCCTGGGCCATGCCCGCGACGCGCGCCGGGCTCAGCGACAGCCGGTCGACCAGGGCCGCGTTCATGCCGTTGTCGCCGGCGGCGGCGACGTCGCGGGCGTTGGCGGCCAGGATGTCGGCTTGGGCCGCCGCCAGGCGTTCGGACAGGGCGGACAGCGCGCGGGTGCGGGCGGCGGCGGGGGCCTCGCGCAAGGCGGCCGCAGCGGCGCGGGCGCGTCGGCCCATCTCCAGCATCCGGGTCGAAAGGTCGGTCATCGGTCGTCCAGCACCATGTCGTCGCGGTGGATCAGCACCGAGGGCCCGCGATAGCCCAGAACGGCCTCGATCTCGTCGGAGCGACGGCCCCGGATGCGCGCGGCCTCGTCCGCCGCATAGGCGGCCAGGCCCACGCCGACCGCGCGGCCGTCGGCGTCGATCAGGCGCACGCAATCGCCCTTCTCGAACCCGCCCGAGACCCCCGCGACCCCGGCGGGCAGCAGGCTCTTGCCCGCCCGCAGCGCCGCGACGGCGCCGGGGTCCAGCGTCAGGGTCCCGGCCGGCGACAGGCTGCCGGCGATCCATTGCTTGTAGGCGGCCAGGGGACCGTCGGGGGCGGCGATCAGGGTGGCGCGGGCGCCGTCGCGGATGGCGGCGAGCGGCGACAGGGTCTGGCCCGAGGCGATCAGGGTGGCGCAACCGGCCGAGCGCGCGATCTGAGCCGCGGCCAGTTTGGTCGCCATGCCGCCCGTGCCCACGCCCGCATCGGCGTTGGCGCCCCCGCCCATGGCCAGGATGTCCGGCGTCAGACTCTCGATCAGCGGCAGGTGGACGGCGGTCGGATCGCGGCGCGGATCGGCGGTGTAGAGGCCGTCCACGTCCGACAGCAGCACCAGCAGGTCCGCCCGCGCCAGCTGGGCCGTGCGCGCGGCCAGCCGGTCGTTGTCGCCATAGCGGATCTCTTCGGTGGCGACCGTGTCGTTCTCGTTGACGACGGGAACGACGCCGTGGGCCAGAAGCGCCTGGACAGTGGCGCGGGCGTTCAGCCAGCGGCGGCGCCGCTCGGTGTCGTCGCGCGTCAGCAGCACCTGGCCCGCGACCAGGCCATGCGGCTCCAGCGCGGCGGACCAGGCGGCCATCAGCAGGGATTGCCCGACCGAGGCGGCCGCCTGCTTGTCCTCCAGCCGCGCCCCCAGTTTCGGCAGAAGGCCTCGGCCCAGGGCGATGGAGCCGGAGGAGACCACGATCACCTCGCGTCCCTCGGCCCGCAGCGCGGCCAGGTCGGCGGCCGTCGCCGTCAGCCAGTCGCGCGTCGGCCGCCGCGTCGCGGGGTCGATCAGCAGGGACGAGCCGATCTTGACCACCACGCGCCGCGCGCCGCGCAGGGCTGAGGCGGCGTCGAGACGCAAGGGCAGGGCGGCGGCCTGGGACATGACGCTTTTTCTAACGCGCGCTTTCCGGCTTGTCTCTTGCCGCATCGCGCCGCAATGCAGACGAATGATGGAATCGCTTTTCCCAGCCTCCGGCGGCTTGTCGCCAATCCTGGCCGGAACGCTGGGCAGTCTGGCGGCGGGCATGATGACGGCGGTCGGCGCCGTCCCGCTGCTGTTCTTCCGCAAGGCGGGGGTGCAGACCCAGAGCGCGCTGCTGGGCTTCGCCGCCGGGGTGATGCTGGCGGCCTCGTTTTTCTCGCTGATCATTCCCGGCGTGGACGTTCTGCAGGCGGACGGCGCCGGGCAAGGGGCGGCGGCGGGGATCATGGCGGCGGCGGTGCTGATCGGGGCGACGGTGATCGGTCTGATGAACCGGTTCGCGCCGGTCGATATGCTGGCCATCGGCCCGGCCGGATCGCGCGACCTCTCGCGGCGCATCTGGCTGTTCATCATCGCCATCACCCTGCACAACTTCCCCGAGGGCGCGGCCGTGGGCGTCAGCTTCGGCGGCGGCGACATGCAGCAGGGGCTGTCCACAGCCGTCGGCATCGGCATCCAGAACATGCCCGAGGGGCTGGCCGTTTCGGCGGCGATGGCGACCCTGGGCTATGGGCGCTGGCCGGCCTTTCTGGCGGCCCTGGCGTCCGGCCTGGTCGAGCCCGTCGGCGGCCTGATCGGGGCCAGCGTGGTGGGCCTGGTCCCCGGCGCCCTGCCCTGGGGCCTGGGTCTGGCGGCCGGGGCGATGATCTATGTCGTCACCGCCGAAATCATCCCCGAGACGCGCGAGAAGTCCAAGGGCGAGGGTTCGATGATCGGGCTGATGATCGGCCTGGTGGGGATGATGTTCCTGGACATCGCCCTGGGATAGGCGAGGTCGGACGCTGAAACCGACCTTGATCGGGCGCAGCGGCGTTACATCCATTTACATGGCGGGCGGGGGTTGAAGCGGTCGGGCGCCAGGGGCTAGGCGTCTGAGCTTCGCTGCTCGATCCCGTCCCGAAGGAGCGCCGCTTTTGACGCGACCTCTCAAGCCTGCGGCTTCCCGTAGAAATTTCTTGTCTGGCCTGGGGCTTTTGGCCCTGATGGGCGCCGGAGTCTTCCCCATGTCTGTTTCCGCCCAAGCGTCCCGCACCGTCGCCCGTCATCGCCAGAGGATCGAGGATCTGATCGCGGCCATGACGGTCGAGGAAAAGGCCGGGCAGCTGAACCTGCTGGCCGATCCGTTCCGCTGGATGCCGACGGCGGTGAACCCGCTGGACGGCACGGGCGATCCCGCACGCGTCACCGCCCTGATCCGCGAGGGCAAGGTCGGCAGCCTGTTCAACGGCATCGGCGCCGAGGCGGGCCGCCGCATCCAGCGCGTGGCGATGGAGGAAAGCCGGCTGAAGATTCCGCTGCTGTTCGCGGCGGACGTGATCCACGGCCTGTCGACCATCTTCCCCGTGCCCCTGGCCGAGGCGGCGGCCTTCGACACCGACCTGGCCTATCGCACCGCGCGGGCGGCGGCGGTGGAGACGGCGGCCTCGGCCGTGCACCAGACCTATGCGCCGATGGTGGACGTGGCGCGCGACCAGCGCTGGGGCCGCAACGTCGAGGGCGCGGGCGAGGACGTGCTGCTGAACAACCTGCTGGCCGCCGCTCGGGTGCGCGGCTTCCAGGGCGACAAGGGGCTGGACGACCGCGACGCGGTCCTGGCCACCGCCAAACACATGGCCGCCTATTCCGCCGCCGTCGGCGGGGTCGAATACAATACGACCGACATGAGCGAGCAGACGCTGCGCGGGGTCTTCCTGCCCCCGTTCAAGGCCTCGGTGGACGCCGGCGCCCTGTCGATCATGAGCGCCTTCAACGACGTCAATGGCGTACCGGCGTCGGGCAGCCGCAAGCTGCTGACCGACATCCTGCGCGGCGAATGGGGCTTCGAGGGCTTTGTCGTCTCCGACTACACCTCCGAGCAGGAGCTGGTGGCCCACGGCTTCGCCGAGGACGGCCGCGACGCCGCGCGCCTGGCTTTCAACGCCGGCGTGGACGTGTCGATGGTGTCGGGCCTTTATCTGGAGCATCTGCCCGGCCTGGTGGCCTCGGGCGAGGTGTCGATGGCAAGGCTGGACGAGGCGGTGCGCCGCGTGTTGACCGCCAAGGCGGCGCTGGGCCTGTTCGACGACCCCTATCGCGGCACCGATCCGGCGCGCGAGAAGGCCGTGGTCGGGTCGCGCGAACATATCGAACTGTCGCGCGAGGCGGGGCGCAAGTCGGTGGTGCTGCTGAAGAACGACCAGGACCTGCTGCCGCTGGACAAGGGGCGCAGGATCGCCCTGATCGGGCCGTTCGCCGACGACGTGGACAATGTCTGGGGGCCGTGGACCATCTGGGGCGCGCCCGAGCGGCGGGTCTCGCTGGAGGCCGGGTTCCGCGCGGCGATGCGCGATCCGCAGAACCTGACGATGGCGCGCGGCTCGGGCGTGGAGACGCCGTTGGACGGCGGCATCGAACAGGCCGTCGCCGCCGCCCGCGACGCCGAGGTCATCGTCCTGGCCATCGGCGAGGCGATCAATATGTCGGGCGAGGCCCAGTCGCGCACCGAGATCGTCGTGCCGGCCCCGCAGATGGCCCTGGTCGACGCCATGGCCGCCCTGAACAAGCCGATGGTCGTGCTGTTGCGCAACGGCCGGGCCCTGGCGCTGGAGGGCAATGTCAGGAACGCCCACGCCATCGTCGTGACCTGGTTCCTGGGCGAACAGATGGGCCATGCGGTGGCGGATGTGATCTTCGGCGACCACGGCCCGTCGGGGCGTCTGCCCGTCAGCTTCCCGCACAGGTCGGGCCAGCAGCCCTATTCCTACGACCGCAAGACGACCGGCCGCCCGGCCAATCCCGACCTGGCGACCGAGGAATACAAGTCCCGCTATCGCGAGACGACCAACACCGCCCTCTATCCGTTCGGCTACGGCCTGACCTACGGCGCCGTCACCTATGGCCCGATCGAGATGGAGGCGAACCAGCTGCAATGGGCCGGAACGCTGGACGTGGCGGTGACAGTGACCAACACCGGCCGTCGCGAGGCCGAGGAACTGGTGCAGCTCTATATCCACGACCGGGTGGCCAGCCTGACCCAGCCGGGGCGGCTGCTGAAGGACTTCAAGCGCGTGGCCCTGCGTCCCGGCGAGAGCCGCAAAGTCGGCTTCACCCTGAACGCGCGCCAGCTGGGCTTCATCGGAGCGGACGAAACCTATCGGATCGAGCCGGGACTGTTCGACATCTGGCTGGCGCCCCACGCCCAGGGCGGGGTGACGGCGACCTTCCAACTGGTCGGGCCGCCGTCGATCAGCGACGGGCGTTGAGGGTTCGGTTGACGGGGGGAACGGCAGGGCTTAACGACCCCGCCGTTTGCCTGCGGCCTTCATCTGGGCCGGATTCGGTTCTAGGAGCGCGCCCATGACGACCAAGATTCTTCCGGGCGCGACGGGCGTCCTCGCGCTCGCGGACGGAACCATCCTGCAAGGCATCGGCGTCGGGGCCGTGGGTTCGGCCTTGGGCGAGGTGGTCTTCAACACCGCCATGACCGGCTATCAGGAAATCCTGACCGACCCCTCCTACATGAGCCAGATCCTGGCCTTCACCTTCCCGCACGTCGGCAATGTCGGGACCAATGTCGAAGATGTCGAACAGATGGGCGGCGGGTCCGACACATCCGCGCGCGGCGCCATCTTCCGCGATGTCCCGACCGATCCGGCCAACTATCGCTCGGACGCCGGTTTCGACGACTGGATGAAGCGGCGGGGCGTCGTGGGCCTGGCGGGCGTCGACACCCGCGCCCTGACCAAGATCATCCGCGACAAGGGCGCGCCCCACGCCGTGATCGCTCACGATCCGAACGGTCAGTTCGATCTGGACGCCCTGGTGCAGCAGGCCCGCGAGTGGACCGGCCTGGTCGGCCTGGACCTGGCCAAGCCGGCCTCGACCCTGCAGGCGTTCGAATGGGACGAGGGGCTGTGGCAATGGCCGGAGGGCCATCCGAAGACCGAAGGCCGTAGGAATGTGGTCGTCATCGACTATGGGGTGAAGCGCAACATCCTGCGCGCCCTGGCCTCGACCGGCGCCCGGATCACCGTGGTCCCGGCGACGACGACGGCCGAAGAGGTTCTGGCCCGCGATCCCGACGGCGTGGTCCTGTCGAATGGGCCGGGCGATCCGGCCGCGACCGGCGAATACGCCGTGCCGGAAATCCAGAAGCTGGTCGCCAGCGGCAAGCCCTTGATGGGCATCTGCCTGGGCCACCAGATGCTGGCCCTGGCCCTGGGCGCCCGGACCGTGAAGATGGAGCAGGGCCACCATGGCGCCAACCACCCGGTCAAGGACCTGACCACTGGCAAGGTCGAGATCGTGTCGATGAACCACGGCTTCACCGTGGATCGCGACAGCCTGCCCGCCGCCGTGACCGAAACCCACGTCAGCCTGTTCGACGGCACAAACTGCGGCATCGCGGTCAAGGACAGGCCGATCTTCAGCGTTCAGCACCACCCCGAGGCCTCGCCCGGGCCGACGGACAGCCTTTATCTGTTCGACCGTTTCGCCGAACTTATGGGCGACCGCTGAGGCCATGAGACAGGGCGCGGCGCGATCGGACTATCTGGAGTGGCTGGCCCAGGCGACGGCGGCGACGCAAGAGTTCGAGCCTCTGCCCGACGGCGATGTCGTGGTCGGCTACGCCACCGGATACGATGCAGCCGACATCGCCCCCTTCGTGACCTCGCTGCGAGCCGTGTTCGACGGGCCGGTCGCCCTGGTGGCGGACGCCGCCCCCGACCTGCGCGCCTTTCTGGCCCGCCATGCCGTGACGGCCGTCGATGCGCCGGTCTGGCGCGGATGGGCGCCCCATCCGGTGATGCAGCGGTTCGTCGCCTTCGCCGGCCTGCTGGGGGAGCGGCCGGGCGGGGCCCTCGCCTGCGACGTGCGCGACGTGATCTTTCAGGCCCCGCCCCTCGATCCGGCGCCGCAGGGGCTGGAGGTCTTCGTGGAGGCGGACGGGCCGTTGGCCGACCACGCCTTCAACATGAAGTATCTGCGCGCCCTGTTCGGCGAGACCCAGGCGCGGCGGCTGGCGGATAGGCAATGCCTGTGCGTCGGCACATTGGTCGGGTCGCGCGCGGAGGTGTCGCGGTTGTCGCGCCTGATCCTGGCGCTGGCGGCGACGCCGCGCTCCGAGATCGGCGGGGCGTTCGGGGCCGATCAGGCGGCCTTCAACCTGGCGATCCATCAGGGCCTGATCGGGGCGACGGTGCGCGCCAACTACGGTCGGGTCGCGACCCTGGGCCTGACGCCCGGCGACCGGCTGAGGTTCGAGGGCGGCCAGGTGATCAATCCCGACGCCAGCGTCAGTCCCATTGTCCATCAGCACGACCGCCATCCCCATCTGGACGCGCCGGTCCACGCTCGCTGGGGCGCGGGGCTGGAGCATCGCAAGCGGGTGCGGCCGAAATCCCTGGGCCAGAAGCTGGGGCGGCTTAAGGCCTCGCTGCGCCGCCGGACGCCCGAACTGCGCTGACCCGTCCCTGCCGGGGACCGACGGCCAGGCCGGGTCTCCGGGCCGGCGCGGATCGGGGCGTCAGGGCAGGGGGGCGAAGCTGCGGTCTTCGCGCAGGGCGCTGGCCTTCTTCACGGCGATGGGGGCGGCGTGCAGCCAGTAGTCGGCGTCGTCGAGCCGGTGTTCGCGGCGGCGTTCCAGCCCGCGCATCCGGCGCAGGGCGGCGTTTTCCAGAAGGCGCGCGTGCAGGGCGCGGGGCGACAGTTCGGCGATGGCGGGAGAGCCGGGGACGGCGACGGCGTCGGGGCCGTCGGGCTCCACCGCCGGGCGGGCGATGGCGATGAACATGGATGTCTCGGTGCAGGAGGGGGAGGGCGCTTCTGCGCCGCGTTCACAGGGGGTTAACCACAGCGGCTGTGGATAGTTCCTTGTTGCGTCCGAAAAAAGTCCATGAATCTAGAGGCTTAACGCCGCGATCCGAACACAGTGGTTACTAAAGGATTAATCCGAGGACGGAGCGATGCGCACGCGAGGGACCGGAGAAGGCGCAAATGCGCGGCGCCGGTGGCAGTCCCTAGGGGAGTCGAACCCCTCTTTTCAGGTTGAAAACCTGACGTCCTAACCGATAGACGAAGGGACCGCGGCCGGGGCGGCGCATTTGCCCCGGTTCGGCCCCCTCTGCAAGCGAAAAGTCAGGCGGCCTCGGCCTTGACCGCGACCAGGGCGTCCAGCGCCGGGAACAGGTCGGCGATCAGATCCTCGACGTGCTCCAGGCCGACGGACAGGCGCACCAGACCGTCGCCGATGCCGGCGGTCGCGCGCTGTTCCGGCGTCATGGCGGCGTGGGTCATGGTGGCGGGGTGGGCGATCAGGCTTTCGACCCCGCCCAGCGATTCCGCCAGGGTGAATATCTCCAGCGCCTCCACCAGATCGCGCACCGCCTCGACGCCGCCGTCCAGTTCGAAGCTGAGCATGGCGCCGGGGCCGGCCTGCTGGGCGGCGACCAGGGCGTGGCCGGGGTGCGATTTCAGGCCGGGATAGTGGACGGCCTTGACCGCCGGGTGAGCGTCCAGCCGCTCGGCGATCCTGCCCGCCGTCGCCTGCTGGCGCTCGATGCGGGCGAACAGGGTGCGCACGCCGCGCAGGGTCAGATAGGCGTCGAACGGCGAGCCGGTGACGCCGGTGCAGTTGGCCCACCAGGCCAGGGTCTGGTGATCCTCGACGTCGGCCGAGACGACCGCGCCGCCGACCACGTCCGAATGGCCGTTGATGAACTTCGTCGTCGAATGGACCACGAAGTCGGCGCCCAGCTTGATCGGGTTCTGCAAGGCCGGCGACAGGAAGGTGTTGTCGCACACCACCTTGGCCCCCGCCGCATGGGCGCGGGTGCAGATGTCGGCCACATCGACCAAGCGCAGCAGCGGATTGGACGGGGTCTCGACCAGCACCAGCTTGGGCTTCAGCGCCAGGGCCGCCTCCAGGGCGACGGGATCGCCCTGATCGACCAGCAGCAGCTCGAAATGACCCTTCCTCGCGCGGGCGTTCAGCAGGCGGCAGGTGCCGCCGTAACAGTCGTGCGGCGCGACCAGCAGGTCGCCGGGCTCCAGCAGGGCCAGGGGCAGGTCCACCGCCGCCATGCCGGTGGCGGTGATGACGGCTCCGGCGCCGCCTTCCAGCTCGGCCAGGGTTTCGGCCAGGACGTCGCGGGTCGGATTGCCCGAGCGGCTGTAGTCGTATTTCCGCTTCTGATCGAAGCCGGCGAAGGAATAGTTGGACGACAAATAAAGCGGCGGCATCACCGCCCCATGCGCCGTGTCCGAGTCCACGCCCGTCCGGGCGGCGATGGTGTGCGGGTTGGCGGGACGGGAAGTCATGCTTTGATGTCCTTGAAGGCGGCGCGGAGGATGTCGCCGACGAAGGCGTCCTCCTTCAGAAAGGCGTCGTGGCCATAGAGGGAGGGCGCCTCGACGAAGCGCCACAGGGTCGGCAGCCGCGCGGCCAGTTCGCGGATGTCGTCGATCGGCACCAGCCGGTCGGAGGTGAAGCCGACCAGGGTGACGGGGGTCTTGACGGCCTCGGGCGTCACGCTGTGGCGGTCCAGGGAATCCGACATCGACAGCCAGCGGGCCGGGGTGGTGTGGGTGCGGTAGGCCTGGCCGCGCGCGGTCAGATATTGGCACACCGGATAGGCGCCGCCGACGGCCGCCGGGGCGGCGGACTCGAAGCGGGCGTCGAACTCCTCGGCGGTGCGATAGGTGGTCATGGCCAGTTCGCGGGCCAGGGCGACGCCCTCCTCCGGGCGGCCGGCGGCGACGGCGAACTGCAGGATGCGGCGCTGGATGCCGCGCCAGGCGGTGGCCTGGGGATGGGCGCGATGGGCGGCGGAGACCACGATCAGCTGATCGGCCCAGTCGGGATACAGTTCGGCGAAGGCCAGGGCGATCATTCCGCCATAGGAACAGCCGACGAAGGCGGCGACCCGCTGGATCTCCAGATGGTTCAGCACCAGGGCCAGAAGACGCGCCTGGTCATGGGTGGTGATGGTGACGGGGGTTTCAGGGCGCTCGGCGCCCCATCTTTCGGCGTTTGGGGCGAAATCGACAGCCAGGACCTGGAACCGCGAAAGGTCGATGGGGCCGCGCACCGACACGGCGCCGGACCACCAGCCCAGGCCGTTGGTCTCGGTGCGATGCACGAAACGGCCGGCCGAAATGCCGCCGGCGACCACGACGAGGGGCGCTCCGGCGCGGCCATGCAGGCGGCCCACGATATCGGGCTGGCGCAGTTTTTCGCCCGAGGCCAGGCGGAAGTCGGCGGGAATGGGAACGACGATGTCGCGGGCGCCGCCGCGTTCGCGAACGGCGGGGCGAACAGGGGAAGGCGCCGTCGCGGGGCGACAGTCGGGGTCTTCGAGCAGGTCGGTTTCAGCCAGGGTCATCAATGTCGTCCGCATCGTTCTCGCCTCAGCAAGCCTCATGCGGTGACAGAGCGTGGAGCGTCGCCTCGTCGATGCTCCACTCATCTCTCGCGGCCCGAAGGACCCCGCAGGAGTTGGCACCGTTTCGGGCGGAACCCGATGGTTGCCCCGGCGTCAAAGGGCCTAATCCCTCAGCCGGTCTTGATGAGTGACTTTACGTTGATCAAACGGGCGGCGCCGGTCAAGCGGAAAATTCCACCTAAATGCGACCTACGCGTTAGTGAGGCGGGTGCGAAATAGGTTGAAATCGACCTGTCGCGAAAAAATCGTCCAAGCCCGCTTGACAGCATGGGGGCGATCCGACCACCCTAAGGCTCAGATTTGAACCGGACCCGACCCGTGCCGCAGCGCTCGCTCATCGCCGAACTTTCGACCGTCGCAGGCCTGGCCGCGACGGCCTTCGGCATGGGCGCGATCCTCGGCGGAACCATTATCGGCGGCACGACCGGCACCACCACCATGCCCATTCGGGCGGGACGAGTTTAGCGCGCCGAACTCTGGCGACCGCAGAACCCGAACCCCGCCCGGTCCGCCAGGCGGGGTTTTTCATTTCACCCCACGCCCTTCACCAGATCCGAGAAACAGATGTCCGCCAATCTCGCCGTCGTAGAGAAATCCGAAAATCCCGACCCCAGCAGTCAGCCGGCCCCGGAGGTGGTGGTGCTGAAGTTCGGCTCGTCCATCCTGCGCGGCCCGGCCGAGGCGCCGCTGGTCGCCTCGGCCGTCTATGGCCACGTCCGGGCGGGGCGCAAGGTGGTGGCGGTGGTCTCGGCCTTCGGCGGGGCGACCGACCGGCTGCTGGCCGAGGCGCGGGCGCTGGGCCTGGCCCATTCCAACGACCTGCTGCCCGGCTATGTGGCCCTGGGCGAGGAGAAGTCGGCGGCCCTGGTCGCCATCGCCTGCGACCGGATCGGCCTGGACGCCTGCGCCCTTTCGGTGCGCGAACTGGGCATCGTGGCGGAAGGCGAGCCCGAGCATTCGCGCCCCTGCGGCCTGCGCCCCGATCATCTGAAACAGGCGCTGGACCGGCACGAGGTGGTGGTGGTTCCCGGCTTCGGGGCGGTGCGGCCGGACGGGCGGGTGGCCCTGCTGGGCCGGGGCGGCTCGGACCTGACGGCGGTGTTCCTGGCGGCCGAACTGGGACTGAAGAAGGTGCGGCTGGTCAAGGATGTGGACGGGCTCTACGACCACGATCCCAACGACCGGACGGCCCCGGCCCTGCGCTATCGCCGCGCCTCCTGGGACCTGGCGCGCAAGCTGGGCGGCGCCCTGGTGCAGCACGACGCCATCGACCTGGGCGAAAGCCGGGGCGTGGAGATCGAGGTCGCGGCCCTGGACCGGGCGGACGGCACGGTGATCGGCGCCCGGTCCGCGCCCCCCGGCCCGGCTCCCGCCCTGCCGCCGCTGAAGGTGGCGGTCGCGGGATGCGGCGTGGTGGGCGGCGGGGTTCTGGGCCGGCTGCTGGCCGACCCCCGCTACGACGTGGTCGGCGTCCTGGTGCGCGATCCGAACAAGCCGCGCGACGTGGCCTGTCCGCCGTCGCTGTTCACCGCCAGCGCCGAGGACTTGCTGTCACGCAAGCCCGACATCGTGCTGGAAGCCCTGTCCGAGGGCGAGGCGGGCCATGCGGTGATCCGCGCGGCGCTGGAGGCGGGCTGCGACGTGGCCAGCGCCAACAAACAGGCGGTCAGCCGCGACCCCGGAGGCCTGCAGGATCTGGCCAAACGGCGCGGCCGGCGGGTCTTCTGGTCGGCCTCGGTCGGCGGCGGCGCGCCCATGGTCGAAACGGTGCGCGCGGCCCGCGCAGCCGGCGAGGTGGTCGGATTCGAGGCGGTCCTGAACGGCACGGTCAACTTCATGCTGGAGCGGCTGGGCGACGGCGCCGCCTTCGCCGAGGCCCTGGCCGATGCGCGCGCGGCGGGCTTCGCGGAAGAGGACCCGTCCTCGGACCTGGAAGGGCTGGATGCGGCGGCCAAGGTCCGGCTGCTGTGCCACGAGGCGTTCGGCCGCGCGCCCGAAGGCGAGGTGTCGCGCGACGCCCTGACCGAGACGACCGTGGCCGACGGCGGGGTGCGCCAGATCGGCGCGGCCCATCTGAAGGACGGGGTCGTCACCCCCTCGGTCAGCCTGACGGCCGACCACGGCGACCCGCTGTTCTCCAGCCTGCGCGGCGAGGGCAATGCGCTGAAGGTCTATGGCGCTGACGGCCGGGTGTGGCGTTGCCGGGGGCGCGGCGCCGGGCGCTGGGCCACGACGGAAAGCATCATGGCCGACCTGGCCGAAATCGTGCGCGCGCGCCGCGCCGACGCCGGCCTGAACTAGGGTCATGGCCGTCTTCACCCCCGTCTCCCTGGCCCAGGCCCGGGCCTTTCTGGCCGGCTACGACATCGGCGAGGCGGCGTCGCTGACCGCCATCGCCGAGGGGGTGGAGAACACCAACTACCGGCTGGATACGGTTCAGGCCGGGCGGGGGCGGCGCTTCGTCCTGACCCTGTTCGAGGGGCGCACCGATGCGGCGTCGCTGCCGTTCTGCCTGGGGCTGACGGCGCATCTGGCGGGGCGGGGCTTTCCCTGCCCCATGCCCGTCGAGGACCGGGCCGGGCGATGGCTGAGGCGGCTGAACGGTCGGGCGGCCGCCGTCATCGAATGGAAGACCGGCGCCTGGCTGCGTCGCCCGTCGCCGGCCGATCAGGCGGCGGCCGGGGCGGCGCTGGCGCGGCTACATCTGGGGGCGGCGGACTTTCCCCTGAGGCGCGCCAATCCGGTGGGGCCGGCGGCCTGGCGAAGGCTGGCGGATCGCTGCGCCGAAGGCGTCGCACGGGCGTCGGATACCGACCGCGCCCTGCTGAAACAGGTGGAGGGGGCGCTGGATCGGCTAGGCGATCCGTTCGGCGCCCCCGGCCTTGGAGCCGATCTGCCGGGCGGGGCGATCCATGCCGACTATTTCCCCGACAATGTGCTGTTCGAGTCCGGGGCGATCTCGGCCGTGATCGACTTCTATTTCGGCTGCGACGGGGCCTTCGCCTACGACCTGGCCATCGCCCTGTCGGCCTGGGGGTTCGACGCCGAGGGACGGGCCGACGCCCCGGCCCTGGCGGCCTTCCAGGGCGGCTACGAGGCGGTGCGGCCGTTGGGCGCGGCCGAGCGGGCGGCCCTGCCGCGCCTGGGCGAGGCGGCGGCGCTGCGGTTCACGGTGACGCGGCTGCACGACCGCATCTTCCACGATCCGGCCAATCTGGTGACGCCCAAGGACCCGGCCGTCTTCCTGCGCCGCCTGGACCATTGGCGGGCGGTCGAGCCGGTCTGAGGGGTAAGAAAAAACGGGGTGCAGTTCGTGCAGTTCGCACAGTTTCGCGAACGCGCATCTCTTCCGTCCGTCATCCCAGGGCTTGTCCCTGGGATCCAGACTCCCGGTGTGTGGCGGCGCGTCCTGCGGAGACACCGGGCGTCTGGATCCTCGCCACAAGGGCTAGGATGACGGGATCGGGGGAGCGAGGCGCCGAAAACAGAGTCTGAATGGTGTGAATAGTGCGAAATCGGCGCTCGAGGTTCGCCGATACGCGGTCGGCCGGCGCGAAAACGAGGAGTTCGTGTCGTCCGTGTCCTTTCGTGGAGGCGTATCTCTTCTGTCCGTCATCCCAGGGCTTGTCCCTGGGATCCAGACTCCCGCTGTCTGGCGGCGCCGCGCCCTGCGGAAACACCGGGAGTCTGGATCCTCGCCACAAGGGCGAGGATGACGGGTTTTGGGGGAGGCGAGGCGCCGAAAACAGAGTCTGAATAGTGCGAATAGTGCGAAATCGACGCTCGAGGTTCGCCGATACCGCGGTCAGCCGGCGCGAAACGGGGTGGAGTTCGTGCCGTTCGTGTCATTTCGTGGAGGCGCATCTCTTCCGTCCGTCATCCTAGGGCTTGTCCCTAGGATCCAGACTCCCGGTGTCTGGCGGCGCCGCGCCCTGCGAAAACACCGGGAGTCTGGATCCTCGCCACAAGGGCGAGGATGACGGAATCGGGGGAGGCGAAGCGCCGAAAACAGAGAGTGCAATTGCCGACCGCGTCGGGGGTTCACGTTTTCAAAGACCGCGCGGGATTATGGCACGGTTTCGGAGGGCGCCAGGTCGATTGCCGTTTACGCGGGCCAAGTCGCTGAAAACCTAGAGGTTCGCTTTCAGAACTAGGGGTGCAAGCGGTTCCATTCGGGCGGGTCGAGCCGACCTATTTGCTCTCGGGCGCTCGCGCATAAAGGGTTTCGAAAAAACTCATCCGCTCGATCAGCTGGGCGTCCCCTGATTTCAAACCTTCGGATGTCAGCGCTTCAGGCGCTTCCCAAGCCAGTTGACCACAACGAAGTGGATAGACCTCCTTCACATCACGAAGATGTTGCATGATCTGTGAGGGAAACGCATCTTCAGGCAGATTGCGAGGCGGAAGGTCGGTCTCGTGTCGCACTATGCTTTCGTTTATGCGCCGGCTTATTTCAGCCTCGGGCATACCTGCCTCGGACGCTCGGCTTTCGATCTGCCTCTGCATGTCGTGTAAGGGGTCGAAGTCAACCTCATAGCCCATTCGGGCGCATCCGCTGGACACAATGAAAATTCGACCGAAACGATCGATGTCCGATGAAAGCGCATCATGGTCGCCGAGTTGCATCGCCGCAATCGTCACCAAAACTGCTAGCATTTCCATTCTCCGCGAGCGCAGGGTCGCAGCAATGGCCGCAACCCACTAAGGGGCGATAAACGTCCGCTACGGGTCGGTTTGCGACAATGCCGCTCGTCGTCATGTCGGGCTCCCACACCCCCCGCGCTGTCTTGCCGCTGGAACTGAACGGCGGTCCGGGGTTTGATGGTTCATGCGGTTACAGCCGCGCTCCCCGAGAACGAGATTTCAATCATGACCGACGAACAGATCAACGGCGCCGCTTCGCAGGTGCAGGGCAAGACGCAAAAGGGCCTGGGCAAGCTGGTCGGCGACCAGAAGCTGCAGGTCGAAGGGGCCTATAACGACGCCAAGGGCAAGTCGCTGGAAACCTTCGGCAAGGCCATGGACGCCGTGGATCGCCTGGTCGAAAAGGCCCCGGCCGATTACCGCGACAAGGCCCGCACGGTCGCCGCCGAGGCGCGCAAGCGTCCGCTGGTCACGACCCTGTCGGTCGCGGGCGCGGGCCTGTTTCTGCTCAAGGTGCTGACCGGCGGCAAGCGCCGCTGAGGTTCGGTTCAGTGGCGGCCTGAAAAGGCCGCCACGGCTTCCAGCGCCGCCTCCATCGTTCCATCGACCACCCTCAACCGCTCGGGCCGATCGCCCAGGGCGGCGATGACGTTTGCGGGCTCGGGCGCGAAGCCCAGCACCTCGGAGACGAAGGCCCCGAACTTGGACGGATGGGCGGTGGACAGGGCCACGACCGGCCCCCCGGACCGATCCTGACGACGTGCGGCGGCCAGGGCGACGGCCGTGTGCGGACAGACGACGCGGCCCCAGGTTTCATAGGCGTGGGCGATCTCGGCGCGGGTCTCGTCCTCGTCGATGGAGACGGCCGAGACCGAGGCGCGCAGGGCGGCCAGCAGCTCGGGATCGAAGGCCACGGCGCCGTCGCGGGCGAAGGTTTCGAACACCGCGCGGGTGCGGTCGGCGTCGCGGCCGGTCGCCTCGAACACCAGCCGTTCGAAGTTGGACGGCGCCTGGACGTCCATCGAGACGCTGCCGCTCTCCACCGCCGCGCGACGCGAATAAAGGCCGTCGTTCAGGGCGCGGGCCAGGGCGTCGTTCTGGTTCACCGCCGCGACGAAGCCGTTGGACGGCAGGCCCATCCTGGTCGCCGCGATCCCTGCGAAGGCGTCGCCGAAATTGCCGGTCGGCACGACGAAGGTCGCGGCCCGGCCCAACTGGGCGGTGGCGGAGACATAGTAGGGAATCTGGCCCGCCAGCCGCGCCCAGTTGATCGAATTGACCGAGGACAGGCGGCCGGTCGCGCGCAGGGCGTCCTCGGCCAGCAGGCCCTTCACCAGACGCTGGCAGTCGTCGAAATCGCCGCGCACGGCCAGGTTCAGCACATTGTCGGCCTGGACCGTGGTCATCTGTCTGCGTTGCACCGGAGAGACGCGGTCCAGCGGATGCAGCACGACCAGATCGACGGACCGGGCGCCGGCGAAGGCGCGCACGGCGGCGGCGCCGGTGTCGCCCGAGGTGGCGGTCAGTATGGTCAGGCGCTCGCCCGACGCCGACAGGGCCTCGTCCGTCAGGGCCGCGACCAGCTGCATGGCCAGGTCCTTGAAGGCGGCGGTGGGGCCGTGGAACAGCTCCAGCACGAACAGGCCCGGCTCCAGCTCGACCAGGGGCGTGACCAGCGGATGGTCGAAGCCGGCGATCAGCCGATCCAGCGCCAGGTCCAGCGCCCCGGCGGGCAGGGCGTCGCCGACGAAGGGCCCCATGGCCGCCAGGGCGATGGCCTTGTAATCGGCCGGGCCGGTCCAGGTCTCTGGCGACAGGGCGGGCCAGGCCGTCGGCATATAGAGGCCGCCGTCCGGCGCGATGCCGCGCAGCAGGGCGTCGGCGAAGTCGGTCTGGGGCGAGCGGCCCCGGGTGGAGACGTAGCGGTCGGGCGAGGTGTTCATGGCCCTGTGGTCCTAGCCAGACGAGGATGCGGCGTCACCCGGTTTCTGGACGATCTTGTCGGGTTTCGGCGGCTTGTGGTCGCGGCGGCGCACGGCGAGGGCGTGCGGGGCGCGAGGGGCGCAACTTCATTGCTCGTCTCCGGGCCTGGCGGCGGGCGATGCGACATCGCCCCGCTGGCGTCGCGGGCCGGGACGGTCCATGTCTGACGGATGAGACGACGCGATCTTCTGATCCGGCTGGGGCTGATCGCCGGGGGCGTGGGCGGGGCCTGGTGGCTGCGCGACCATGTGCTGTGGAAGGGGCCGTCGGTGGGGTTTCCGGCGTCGGGGGCGACCGGCTGGCTGCCCTATGCCGAGCCGCGCGCCAGCACGCCGACGGTTCAGGTCTCGGTCGGCGGACGGCCGGTGCGGGCCCTGATCGATTCCGGCGCGCAATATTCGGTCATCGACCGATCCCTGGTCCAGACGCTGGGGCTGACGAAGGTCTTCGACATCCCGATGGTCGCCTATGGCGTCGGCGGCCAGGCGCAGGTCGGACGGGGCGCGACGCTGGACGTGCGCATCGGCGAACCCGAGGAGCTGCGGCTGGAGGGCCTGCGCGCCGCGATCCTGGACCTGGGGCCGCTGGCCGGCGAAAAGGGGCTGGGCGCGCCCTTGATCCTGGGCCAGGACGTGCTGCGCGAACTGGTGCTGGAGCTGGATACGCGCCGGCGGCGGCTGAAGCTGGTCGCGCGCGACGGCTGGGCCCCCCCGGCGTCCCTGGCGCCCATCTCGGTGACGCGCGCGGGCAGGGCTTTGCAGGCGGCGATCACGGTGGAGGGGGCGACCGTCGATGCGGTGATCGACACCGGCGCCTCGGCCGTCCTGGCCGTGACGCGCGAGACGGCGGAGGCGGCCGGGCTGCTGGACGGGCGGGCGCGCACGCCGGGCCAGAGCATCGTCCTGGGCGGCGTCGTCGGGGCCGAGACGGTGATCGTCCGCACCCTGACCATCGGCGACGAGCTTTACCGCCAGGCGGAGGTGGCCATCTATGACGACGTCGCCGCGCCCGGCTTCCCCAAGGCCCTGGTCGGCATGGCGGCCTTCGAGGATCGCCGCCTGGCGCTGGACCTGGGCGGGCCGCGCCTGTTCGTCGAACGGCCGATGCAGATCACCGTGGGGGAATAGGCTTCACGCCCCGCTGAAGGTGTCGCAGGACGCCGGGTCGCCGGACTGATAGCCGCGTTGCAGCCATTCGACCCGCTGGGCCGAGGAGCCGTGGGTGAAGCTTTCGGGCGAGACGCGACCGCCGCTGCGCCGTTGCAGCGTATCGTCGCCGATGGCCTGGGCGGTCTTCATCCCCTCTTCGATGTCGCCGGGCTCCAGCGCCACCTGGCCGCCCGAGACGGCCGAGGCGTTCCTGGCCCAGACGCCGGCGTAGCAGTCGGCCTGAAGCTCCAGCGCGACGGAATACTGGTTGGCCTCGGCCTGGCCCCCGCCCCCGCGAGCCATGGCGCGCTGCTGGGCGCGGCGGACCTGGTCGGAGGTGCCGGTCAGGGTCTGAACGTGATGGCCGAACTCGTGGGCGATGACATAGGCGCGGGCGAAGTCGGCCCCGGAGGCCCCGAGCTGGGTCTCCATCTCCTGCCAGAAGTTCAGGTCCAGATAGACGGTCTTGTCGGTCGGGCAATAGAAGGGGCCCATGGCCGACTGGCCGTAACCGCAGCCCGTGGGCGTGCCCTGTTCGTAGATCACGACCTTGGGCGGTTGATAGCCCTGAAGCTTTTGCGCCCAGACGTCGTTGATGTTGCCGCCGATGACATCGACGAACTTGCCGGCTTCGTCGCGCGGCGTGCCGGCCTGTCCCTGTTGTTCGGTCGCGCCGACGCCGCCGAACTGACTGGCCAGTTGGGTCGTGGTGGCGGGATCAATGCCGAAGACGAAATAGCCGATCAGCGCCAGGACGCCCACGCCGATGCCGCCGCCCGCGATCGCGCCCCCGCCCATGCCGCGCCGGTCCTCGATTCCGCCGCCGCCTGTCCGTCCGCCCTGCCAGCGCATGTCGTCTCCTCCGCCCGATCCTCGTTAAGCTAGGCAGGAACGCAGGTGCAAGGGAAGGGATGCGTCAATTTGGACGATCGAGCCAGGCGTCGATCTGGCTGACGCCCCGGGCGGTTTCCTGGCGGCGCTCGGCGGCGGACTGACGCAGCGCCTGCTCCTGCTCCGGGCTATGGAGCGGGCGGGGCTGGGTTGGGGTCGGTTCGCGCGCGGCCTCGATGGCGCGCAGGCGAAGCTGGGTCTCGATCTGCTGCTGGCGGGCCTGGTCGGCGTTGGACTGGGCCCGGTCGCGCAGGCGGTCGTTCTCGTAGCGGTGCTGGTCGGCGATGGCCGCAGGAACGCCGCCGGGATAGGCTCCGTAAGGCCGGCCCGGCGCGGGATCGGTCTGGGCCAGAACGGGCGTCGCGGTCGCCGCCAGCAGGGCGGCCAGGGTCAGGATGGTTCGCATGGGGAAGATGTGGGGCCGGCGGCCGTCCGCGCCAAGCGGAGCCGCAACCCTTTGACCGACCGCGGGTTCATCGGCCCGAACCCCTTTCCAATACGGAGCATATCCCATGGCGAACACCCTTTCCGGCAAGACCGTGGCCGTTCTGGCGACCGACGGCGTCGAACTGGTCGAACTGAAAGAACCGATGAAGGCGCTGAAGGATGCGGGCGCGGTGGTCGAGATCGTGTCGCTGAAGGCCGGCGAGTTCCAGGGCTTCGACCATCTGACGCCGGGCGACAAGGTCACGGCGGACAAGGCGGTGGCGGCGGTGGACGCCGCCTCCTATTCGGCCCTGCTGCTGCCCGGCGGGGTGGCCAACCCGGACCAGTTGCGCGCCGATGCGGACGCGGTGGCCTTCGTGCGGGCCTTTTTCGACTCGGGCAAGCCGGTGGCCGCCATCTGTCACGCCCCATGGCTGCTGATCGAGGCGGGGGTGGTCGAGGGACGCACCCTGACGGCCTTCGAAAGCATCCGCACCGACCTGAAGAACGCCGGGGCCAATGTGGTGAACGAGGAGGTCGTGGTCGATCAGGGGCTTGTCACCAGCCGCTGCCCGGACGACATCCCCGCCTTCAACGCCAAAATGATCGAGGAATTCGCCGAAGGGCGGCACGACGGCCAGTCTGTCTGAGAGGACGGCCTGGAGCCGGATTGGGCCTGGACTAGGGCATGGCCCAGACCGAGGATCGCTTGATCTCCTGGTCCTCCAGCTCGCGCGTGGTCGGGACGCGGTATTCGGCCAGGAAGTCCAGGCCGGAACGCGGGAAATAGGTGCGCCCCGGATCGCCGATCAGCACCCGCGTCCCGTTCGCCCGCGCCCTGGCCAGCCAGGCCAGCACCGCCTCGGTCATCGGCCGTTCGTAGCAGATGTCCCCGGCGCAGATGACATCGACGTCCGGCGGCGCGGCCTGGAGCAGATCGGCCGCGGTGAAGTCCAGCGTCACGCCGTTGGCGAGCGCATTGGCGGCGACGGCGGCCTGGCAGAAGGGGTCGATGTCGGCGCACAGGACCTGGGCCGCCCCGGCCTTCATCGCCGCGATCCCGACCAGGCCGGAACCGGCGGCGAAGTCCAGCACCCGCCTGCCCGCCGCCTCGTGCGGATGATCCAGCACATAGCGCGCCAGGGCCTGGCCGCCCGCCCAGGCGAAGGCCCAGAACGGCGGCGGCAGGCCCATCTGGCCCAGCTCCTCCTCGGTCAGGCGCCAGATCGGGGTGATCTCGTCGGCCAGCCACAGCGCGATCTCGGGCGCATGGGGCACGGTCTGCAGCCGCGTGTTTTCGCGGATGAAGGCGGCGGGGTCGGCGATCCTCATGCCCGGCGACGGGTCGCCGTTCGGATCACGTCCAGATAGCCGGGCGACACCTCCATGCCCTGGGCCTGGGGGCGGGCGCGGAGGGCGCGGTGCAGACGCGGCAGTTTCCAGCACGGCACATGCATGAGCAGATGATGTTCGGCATGGAAGTTGACCCAGTAGGGGGCGATGAAGGCGCGCTCCCACCAGGCGGCGCGGGTGGTGCGGGCGGCGCGGAAGGGATCGACGGCCGATCCTTCGACGCAGGCGTGTTCGGCGATGTTCCTGAGCCGCGTCACCATCGGGAACCAGGTCGCCATCGGCAGCAGCCACAGGACGAAGAAGGCCCATGCGACGCCGGCGGCGACGAAGCCGGCCAGCAGGACGGCGTTGAAGACCAGGAAGGGCAGGACGGATCGGCCCGTCACCACGGCCTCGTAATCGTGGGTCGCCCCGGCCTTCGGTTCGACCTGGCGTCGCTGGGCCAGCGGCAAGAGGATGCGCTGTTTGAAGAAGGTCTGGCCGGTCAGGTCGCGGATCAGCTTGCGCCGCAGCGAGGACGGGCTGACGGGGAAGGGGGCCGACAGCATCAGGTCGGGGTCCTCGGCCTGCTGGGCGAAACGATGATGCGTCAGATGATAGGGGCGATAGGTCTTCAGGCTGGCGCCGATCGGCGTGGCGCACAGCCAATGGCCGAGAAAGTCGTTCAGGCGCGGCGATTTCGACAGCCCCCCGTGCGCCGCCTCGTGCATCAATATGGCCAGGCCCAGCTGGCGCGTGCCGACGATCATGACGCACAGCGGGATGAGCCAGGGGACCAGAACCCCCGCGACCACGGCGAAGGCGATCACCGCCCAGCAATGCGCGACCAGCAACGGCCCCGCCCAGGCCGAGCGCGTCTGGAACGGCGCCCATTCCTGGGGCGTGAACAGGAGCGACGGAGCGATGCGCGGGGCGGCGGGCATGGCGCAGTCTACCGCGGTCGGCGCGTTCGGAAAAGCAACGGATAACCGTGAGGCAGGCCTGACAAAAAGTCAGGTTGACATGACATTCGAGTGGTGTCAGGTTCTCCTTACAAACGGAGACGATCCATGCTGTCCATCTGGAACAAGGGCACGTCGGCGCACCGGCGCTATACGATCAGGACGATGGCCTTCATGATCCCCTATGCGGCGATCTGCATCGCCATGATGACGACCGACGCCTTCGACGCGGTGATGAACAAGCCGGCGGGCTGGGTGCTGGCCGCCGCGGTGTCGGCGCCCGTGATCGGCCAGATCTGGGCCACCCTGTCGCTGATGCGCGAGAGCGACGAATTCGTGCGCGGGGTGACGGCCAAACAGTTCATCCTGGCGGCCGGCCTGGCCATGGCGGTCGCGGTCTTCTGGGGTTTCGGCGAGAGTTTCGCCGGGGCGCCGCATCTGCCGGCCTGGTTGATCTATCCCCTGTTCTGGGCCCTTTACGGCGCGACCTCGCCCTTCATTCGGAGCAGTCGATGAAGAACCGGCTGAAGCTGCTGCGCGTCGAGCGCGGCTGGACCCAGGAGCAGTTGGGCCAGGCGCTGGGGGTGTCGCGCCAGGCGGTGATCGCCCTGGAGACCGAGCGGCACGACCCGTCGCTGGACCTGGCGTACCGCATCGCCGCCACCTTCGAGCGGCCGGTCGAGGACATCTTCGAGAACCCGCACGCGGGCTGAGCGAAAAGTCAGAATAACCTTACAATTGGAGATTGCCATGTCGAAGCTCCCTCACGCTTGCAGGGGCGTGCGCCCGCCTGCGCGCCTCGCCGTTTTGATCGGCGTCGTGATCGCCTGTTGCGTCGCCAACGAACCGGCGCGCGCCCAATCCCGAACGCCAGCGGTCGCCGCCGCGCCCTTCGTCTCGGACCGATTGTCGGTCGAGGTGGTCGGGGCCGGGCCGGACGTGATCCTGATCCCCGGCCTGGCCTCCTCGCGCGAGGTGTGGCGGGCGACGGCGGATCGGCTGAAGGCGACGCGCCGGGTGCATCTGGTGCAATTGGCCGGGTTCGCGGGCGAGCCGTGGACGCAGGGCGACGGGGCCTTCGTCCAGCCCGAAGTCGATGAACTGGCGCGCTATATCCGCCAGGCCGGGCTGGACCGCCCGGCGGTGATCGGCCATTCGATGGGCGGTTTGAGCGGCCTGCTGCTGGCCCAGCAGCGGCCGGACCTGGTCGGGCGGCTGATGACGGTGGACAGCCTGCCCTTCTACAGCGCCCTGTTCGGCCCGACCGCGACGGCGGAAAGCGCGCGGCCGTTCGCGGACCGGGCGGCCGCCATGATCCTAGGCGCCGATGCGGCGACCTATCGGACGCAGCAGGCGGCGACGGCCAAGGCCCTGTCGCGGACGCCGGCCGAGCAGGCGCGGATCGTCGCCTGGTCGATGGCCAGCGACCGCCACGCTGTCGCCTCGGCCATGAAGGATGTGATGACCACCGACGCCCGGCCAGGGCTTGCGGCCATGACGACGCCGGTGACGGCCCTCTACGCCTCGGACGCGGACGGCGGGGCGCCGGCGGCCGGTGCGGATGCGATTTGGGGGCGGGAGTATGCGGCCCTGCCGGGCGCGACGCTGATCCGGGTCGACGGATCGCGGCATTTCATCATGGCCGACCAGCCCGAACGATTCGCCGAACTGGTCGATGCGTTTCTGGCGGACTGACGCCGATCCTCCCCCGAGCAGCGTAGCGGAACGGGGGAGGGGGACCGCGCGAAGCGGGGTGGAGGGGACGAAAGCCGTCTCTGCGGGTTGGGTGAAAGACCGTGCGGCGTCCGCCCCCTCCCCCGCAGGCGGGGGAGGATCTTTCGAGTGTCAGCCGTTCTTCGGCGTCACGTCCCCGGCCTTGACGGGCGCGCCGTCGAACTGGTCGGCGTAGGCGGGGTTCAGCAGGGCGCGGAAGGCGCTCTGCGGCAAGGCGATCCAGTAGTAGCCGTCCGAATAGGGGCCGATCTGATACGGCCCCATCAGGAAGGTCACGCCCCCCGCCTTGCCGGGCGTCGTGCCGGGGGTCAGGAAGAAGGGGGTGGAGACGGCCTTGGGGCAGGTCCACATCTTGCCGTCCAGGGTGGCGGCCTCGGACCCCGGCGAGCGGGCCTGTTTGGCGGCGTTGGCGGCGGCGCACAGGGCCTTGTCCAGCACGGCCAGGTCTGCGCCGGGGCGGAACAGGTCGCCGAAGCCCAGCCGCTTGTTGGTCGTCTTGTCCCAGATCACCGAGGCGAAGCTGGTGTTGGGGTGGGCGCCGCCGGTGTATTCGAAATCGGTGCGGGCCAGGCTGACCAGTCTGGCGGTCTCGGCGCCCGGGGTGAAGGCGATGGACTTCTCGTAGGGATTGGAGCCGCCGCCGGCTTCGGTGAGGTCGGCCTGGGCGCCTTCCTCGAACTGTTTCAGGTCGCGCACCATGTCGGCGTAGAGGGCGGCGTGCAGGACCGGCGTCGCCTTGACCGTCTGCGGCAGGGTCAGTTTGACGTCGGCGTAGGGGGTCTTGCTCTCGTAGCCGACCGGGGTGGCGTCCGCCGCGACAGCCGGGGCGGGGGCCGGCGCCGGGGCGGGGGCCTTCTCCTCGCGGCGCTGGCAGGCGGCCAACGAGGCCGAAAGGGTCGCGGCGACGGCGACGGACAGCAGCAGGATGCGGGGGGCGGAGGTCATGACAGGTTCCTTCACAGACCGATGGATCCGAGGGCGATGGCGGCCAGCAGGACAAGGCCGGCCTCGCGGTTTGACTTGAACAGTTTCAGCGCCAGGGCGCCGTCGTCGCGGTCGATGCGGCCGACCTGCCGCGCCAGGTGGGCGGCGTAGGCGGCCAGGCCGATCCAGAACGGAAGACCCAGCCCGGCGACCGCCCCGGCGAGGGCGGCGAACAGGACGGCCAGGCCGTAGAAGACCGCGACGCCGGGCCTGACGGCCGAGGCCAGGCGCCGCGCCGACGACTTCACCCCGATCATGGCGTCGTCCTCGATGTCTTGCAGGGCGTAGATCGTGTCGTAGCCCAGGGTCCAGAACACGCCGCCGATCCACAGCAGGACGGCGGGGACATAGGCCTGCCAGGCCAGGGCGACGGCATGGCCGCTGTCGCTGGCGGGCGACCACAGGAAGGGCCGGAACTCCCCGGCGATGTCGGCGGGCAGCAGCAGCGCGGCGGCCGCCAGGGGCAGGGCGGCGGCGAACCCCATCAGCGCCCCCCAGTTGAAGGTCAGGCCCAGCCACGCCTGCGGCCACCAGGTGATCCGCTTCATGAAGGGATAGGCCGCGACCAGGGCCAGCGACCCGACGCCCAGCAGGATGGCGACGGTCGGCAGGGTCAGAAGGATCGTCAGGCTGATCAGGCTGCACGCCACGACGAAGGCCCAGGCCTGTCTGACGCTGATCCGGCCCGACGGAATGGGGCGCTGGGCCGTGCGGGCGACCTGGGCGTCGAAGTCGCGGTCGACGATGTCGTTGAAGGCGCAGCCCGCCGCCCGCATCAGGCACGCCCCGATCCCGAAGCCGACGAACAGCCACAGGTCATAGAGGCCCGGCGCCTGACGATACTGAGCCAAAGCGAGCGCGATCCCTTGCCAGCCGGGCAGCAGCAGCAGCCAGATGCCGATGGGCCGGTCGAACCGCCCCAGCTTCAGCCACGGCTTCAGCGCCTCCGGCGCATGACGGTCCACCCAATTGGCGCCGGCGTCGGGAAGGGGGGCGGAGGTCATGGCGGTGACTTAGCGGTTATGGCGCGGGGGGTGAAGGGCGGCCCGCTCTTTCGTCATCCTCCGGGAAGCCCCTTTCGGCCCCTAAGGGTGACGAAAAAGGGGGGCTGGTTCGACCATCCCCCCCTTATGGTTTTCAACTGTCGGCCGATCAGTCCCGATAGATCTCGCCCGAGCCGGAGACGCGGCTGTTCAGATTGGCGGGGCGGGCGGACAGGGTGACGTCGCCCGAGCCGTCGATGTCGACGTCGACCTGGCCGGTGGCGGCGATGTCGGCGCCGCCCGAGCCGGCGATGTCCACCTTGGCGTCCCTGGCCGCCAGGCCGGCGAGATCGGCGTCGCCCGAACCGTTGATGGTCAGGTCCAGGGCCTCGACGCGGCCCGACGCCCTGACGTCCGCCGAGCCGGAAATGTCCAGCGTCAGCGACGGCTGGTCGAAGGCGCTGATGGACAGATCGCCCGATCCGTTGGAGACGAAGCGGCGCACGTTGGGGGCCGTGACGACCACCTTCAGTTCGTCGCGCTCGGTGCGGGCCGAGAAGTCGCCCCGGTTCCAGCCGAAGACGACCCGTTCGTCACCTTCCCCCAGACGGATATGGCCGTCCTCGATCCGCACCCGGTCGGCCAGGGCCTTGGGTCCGGTGACGACGACGGAGTTGGCGTCGCCCTGGACATATTCGACATCGACGCTGGAATCGACGGTCAGGGTTTCGCCTCCGGTCCAGGCCAGGGTGCGGGTGGTCAAGGGGCCGAGGTCGTCGGTCCCGCCCTTGACGCGCTCTATGCGGACGGTCTCGCCGTCGTCGTCCTTGAAGGTCCAGGCCCAGCCGTGGCGCTGGAGGTCCTGGCCGCCGATGGCGATGGCCCCGCCGACCGTGACCAGGCACAGCACCAGGGCGGCGCCGGCGATGATGAACAGGGTGCGGATCATGCCGAAACTCCCGAGGTTGAGTTGGTGGCGCCCGCGTCGGCCGGCGTCGGCTCCAGAGCGGGCTTGAGCAGCCGGTAGTGCAGGCGGGCGAACCAGACCACGCCGTTGACCAGCCAGATGGTGAAGATGGTGAGCAGGGCGCCGATGAAGACGGCGCCGGCCATCAGGCCCAGCCCCATCAGGATCGCCGCGAACGGTCCGCCGGGGAAGCCCGCGAAGGGTCCGGCGACCATGATCACCCCGCCGCAGACGAACAGGGCGATGGCGGCGATGAAGAAGCCGAACACGGTCCCCACCACCCCCATCAGCAGGGGCAGCAGGATCAATATGTCCAGCGCGCCCAAGCCCAGAACCGCGAAGATGGCGGCGGCGGCGGCGGAGGGGTTCTTCTCCTGGCGCCAGCGCTGGATGCCGGCCTCGGCCTTCAGCTCGCGGGCCAGCCGGACCGGATCGCCCAGCGCCGCCGCGACCTCGGCCTCGGTGCGGCCGGCGGCCAGGCCGTCGTCGAAATGGGTCTGATAGTCGGCCAGTATGTCGTTGGCCGCAGCGGTCGGCAGGCCGACCAGCCCGTCCTTCAGGCGATTGATGAACTCGGCGCGCGTCATTGGGCGGCTCCCTGATCGGCGTCGTTCGCCACGATGGCGTCGACGGCCTTGGTGAAGGCGGACCATTCGGCGGTCTGGGCGGCCAGGGCCGCGCGACCCGCCTCGGTCAGGCGATAGTATTTGCGCGAGGGACCGGCGGAGGATTCGACCAGATAGGTCTCGACCTGGCCCTCCGACTGCATCCGCCGCATCAGGGGGTAGATGGTGCCTTCCCCCATGTCGATCGCGTCCGACAGGCGGCTGGCGATCTCGTAGGCGTAGCTGTCCGCCCGGCTCAGAAGCGCCAGGACGCATAGGCCCAGCACCCCCTTCTTCAGCTGTATCTCGATGGTTTCAGGCACCGCGATGTCTCCTGTGTGCGAGAGATCGAATACGGCAAGGTATCTGTCGTTGCAAGGTAGCTGTCGAAACATGACAGCGATTTAATCGAGACCGTCCGACGGCCGATCCTGGGCGGCTTTGCGGCGAGGGCCCGTTGTTCGCTTGGCAAGCCGAGGGCGATCCGATAGGTCAAAAAGATCGCCGGGCGTGGAAATCGCGCCAGTGTGATTACTTGCGAACCATTCGCAAGTGTCTGCTGCAGAACGGTTTTATGGGGAAGACTCCGATGGGGAAGGGCAATCGCGCCCGGAGAACGCTGGGGGGGACCGCCGCCTCCATCGCTCTGGGGGGCGGGCTGACGGCCGGGCTGGCGATCTTCGCCGCCGCGCCGGCCTGGGCGCAGGATCTGATGGGACAGCCGACGCCGGGGGGCATCGGCCTGCAGCCGGCCGCCGCGCCGCTGAAGCACGACGCGCACTTCTTTCATGACGTGATCCTGCTGCCGATCATCACCGGCATCACCCTCCTGGTTCTGGGCCTGCTGGCGTGGATCGTGTTCCGCTACAACAAGAAGGCCAATCCGACGCCCGCGCGCTGGAGCCACAACACCACCGTCGAGATCGTCTGGACCGTGGCGCCGGTGCTGATCCTGGCCTTCATCGCCCTGTTCTCGTTCCGCCTGCTGTTCGCCTATCACGACATGCCCAAGCCGGACCTGACGGTGAAGGTCACGGGCAACCAGTGGAACTGGGCCTATGAATATCCCGATCAGGGCGTGGCCGAATACATCTCCAACATGCTGCCCGAGGACGAGGCCAGGGCGCGGGGCGTGCCCTATCGCCTGGCGGCGACCGAACCGATGGTCGTGCCGGTGGGCAAGACGGTGCAGCTGGTCATCACCGCCTCGGATGTGATCCACGCCGTGGCCCTGCCGGCCTTCGGCCTGAAGACCGACGCGGTGCCGGGACGGATCAACACCACCTGGTTCACGGCCGAGCGCACCGGCGTCTTCTACGGCCAGTGCTCGGAGCTGTGCGGGGTCGACCACGCCTTCATGCCGATCGAGATCCGGGTCGTGACCCAGGCCCAGTTCGAGCAGTGGATCGCCTCGAAGGGCGGCTCGATGACGCCCAGGGTCGAGACGCCCGCCACGCCCGTCGCCGCGCCCGCCGCCGCGCCCGCCGAAGGCGAGGCGGCGCCCGCGCAGGCCGCCGCCCCGACCGCCCAACCCGATCCCGCCGCGGCGCCCGCCGCGCCGGCCGCCCAGTAAGAGGCGCGCATCATGGCTGACGCTACCCTGACCCGCGACGCGACCCACATCGGTCACGCCCATGAAGACCATCGCCACGACCACAAGCCGGGCTTCTTCACCCGCTGGTTCCTGTCCACCAACCACAAGGACATCGGCACCCTGTACCTGTTGTTCGCCATCATGGCGGGCGTCGTCGGCGGCGCCCTGTCGGGCCTGATCCGCTGGGAACTGGCCGAGCCGGGCATCCAGATCTTCAAGGAAGGCTCGTCGATCCAGCTGCTGGGCCTCGTGGAGCAGTCCAAGCACGGCTACAACGCCGTGGTCACGGCCCACGCCCTGATCATGATCTTCTTCATGGTCATGCCCGCCATGATCGGCGGCTTCGGCAACTGGTTCGTGCCGATCATGATCGGGGCGCCGGACATGGCCTTCCCGCGCATGAACAACATCTCCTTCTGGCTGCTGGTCGCGGCCTGGTGCCTGCTGATTCTGTCGATGTTCACGGACGGCGGGCCGGGCAAGGGCTTCGGCGGCGGCTGGACGGCCTATCCGCCGCTGTCGACCACGGGCCACGTCGGTCCCGCCTTCGACCTGGCCATCTTCGCCCTGCACGTGGCGGGCGCCAGTTCGATCCTGGGCGCGATCAACTTCATCACCACCATCCTGAACATGCGCGCGCCGGGCATGACGCTGCACCGGATGCCGCTGTTCGCCTGGTCGGTGCTGATCACCGCCTTCCTGCTGCTGCTGAGCCTGCCCGTCCTGGCCGGCGCCATCACCATGCTGCTGACCGACCGCAACTTCCACACCCACTTCTTCGACCCGGCGGGCGGCGGCGACCCGATCATGTACCAGCACCTGTTCTGGTTCTTCGGCCACCCGGAAGTGTACATCCTGATCCTGCCGGGCTTCGGCATCATCAGCCACATCGTCTCGACCTTCAGCCGCAAACCGGTGTTCGGATACCTGGCCATGGCCTACGCCATGGTGGCCATCGGCTTCGTCGGCTTCATCGTCTGGGCCCACCACATGTACACGGTGGGCATGAGCATCAATCTGCGCGCCTATTTCATCGCCGCCACCATGATCATCGCGGTGCCGACGGGCGTGAAGATCTTCAGCTGGATCGCCACCATGTGGGGCGGGTCCATCAGCTTCAAGACGCCCATGCTGTGGGCGATCGGCTTCATCTTCCTGTTCACCGTCGGCGGCGTGACCGGCGTGGTCCTGTCGAACGCCGGCATCGACTACAGCCTGCACGACACCTATTACGTGGTGGCCCACTTCCACTACGTCCTGTCGCTGGGCGCCGTCTTCGCCATCTTCGCGGGCTTCTACTACTGGTTCGAGAAGATGTTCGGGGTGAAGTACAACGAGTTCCTGGGCGCGCTGCACTTCTGGATCATGTTCGTGGGCGTGAACCTGATCTTCTTCCCGCAGCATTTCCTGGGCCTGCAGGGGATGCCGCGCCGCTACATCGACTATCCCGACGCCTTCACCCTGTGGAACCACGTTTCGTCCTGGGGCTATGTCATCACCATCGTCGGCGTGGCCGTCTTCCTGATCATGCTGCTGGAAGCCGCCGTTCGTCGCCGCCCGGGCGTGGCCAATCCGTGGGGCGAGGGCGCCACGACCCTGGAGTGGACCCTGTCCTCGCCGCCGCCGACCCACCAGTTCAACGAACTGCCGGTGGTCAAGGGCGACGAACACTGATCGCCATCCGGCGAAGCCGAGACCAGCGGGCCGCGCTTTCCGTCGGAAGGGGCGGCCTTCCGCTTATCAGTGTGCTATTGCGGCCCGCACCGATGACCAAAGTCCAGACGCCCCCCGCCATCTCGACCGCCCAGCCGGAGGACTTCTTCCAGCTGTTGAAGCCCCGCGTGATGTCGCTGGTGGTGTTCACCGCCGCGACCGGCCTGGTCGTCGCCCCGGGATCGGTCAATCCGCTGGTCGCCGCCATCGCCATACTGTGCATCGCCGTGGGGGCGGGCGCGGCCGGCGCCCTGAACATGGCGCTGGAGGGCGAGACCGACGCCCTGATGCGGCGCACGCGCGGCCGGCCGGTCGCGGCGGGGCGGGTCAGGAAGAACGACGCCATGGCCTTCGGCGTGATCCTGAGCCTGTTCTCGGTCATGCTGCTGGGGATGAACGCCAACTGGCTGGCCGCGGGCCTGCTGGCGATGACCATCGTCTATTACGCCGGCTTCTACACCCTGCTGCTGAAACGCAGGACGCCGCAGAACATCGTCATCGGCGGGGCGGCGGGCGCCTTTCCCCCCGTGATCGGCTGGGCGGCGGCGACGGGCCAGGCGCCGTGGCAGGCCTGGCTGCTGTTCGCCATCATCTTCCTGTGGACCCCGCCGCACAGCTGGGCCCTGGCGCTGTATTCGGCCGGCGACTACGCCAAGGCCGGCATTCCGATGATGCCGGTGGCGCGCGGCGCGCGGTCCACCCGGCTGCAGATCCTGATCTACAGCCTGATCTTCGTGCCGACGGCTGTCGCCCCGGCCCTGGTCGGGGTGGGAGGTCTGATCTATCTGGTCGTGTCGGTCGCGGGCGGTCTGGGCTTTCTGGGGCTGGCGTGGCGGCTGTTCCGCTCGCGCGCGGGCGACGAGCCGGACAAGGCCGACGCCGTGGGACGCGAGGCCGCATTGTATGACGTCAAGGCCCAGGCCAAACCGGCGCGGGACCTGTTCGCCTTCTCCATCCTTTATCTGATGGCCCTGTTCTCGGCCCTGCTGGTCGAGGCCCTGGCCGGCCTGGGAGCGTAGCCATGCGTCTGACCCCCGAGGAGCTGCGCGCGCGCAAGCGTCGCAACGTCTGGATCGCCAGCGCCCTGGTCGCCTTCATCGTCCTGGTGTTCGCCACCACGGTGCTGCGCCTGCAACAGAACCAGGCGGCCGAGCGGGCGCTGGAGCGGTCGGTGGAGACCAGCCGGCCATGAAGGCGGACCGCAAGAACCTGATCGCCATCGTCTGCGTGCTGGGCGTCATGGGCATGACGGGCGCGGCCTTCGCGGCGGTGCCGCTTTATCGGATGTTCTGCCAGGTCACGGGCTTCGACGGCACGGTGCGCAAGGCCGAAAAGGCGCCCGACCAGGTGCTGGACCAGACGGTGCTGGTGCGGTTCGACACCAATGTCCGCGGTCTGCCCATGACCTTCAAGGCCGAACAGGCGACCCAGCGGGTCAGGATCGGCCAGACGGGCCTGGCCTATTTCGACGTGACCAACACCTCGGACCGGCCGATCCAGGTGCGGGCGGGCTACAATGTGGCGCCCGAATATACGGGGCCGTATTTCCAGAAGCTGCAATGCTTCTGCTTCACCGACCAGACCCTGGCGGCGGGCGAGACGCGCCAATTCCCGGTGCAGTATTTCATCGCCCCCGAATTGGCCACCGACCGCGAGGCGCGGGGCGCGCGCGAGATCACGCTCAGCTACACCTTCTATCCGTCCGTCGACGCGCCGACGGCCTGACGGAGACGGGATTTGCGCGGACTGGACTTCACTTCCTGGCACAGTCTGCTGATCACCCTGATCGGCCTGGCGCTGGTGACGCTGATCGGCATGGGCATCCGGCTGGTGATGATGTTCACCATCCAGCAGCGGCGCGAGCGGACGAACCGCCAGATCAACGAGCGGCTGAAGACCCTGATCGCGGCCTATAAGGTGCTGGGCGGCTCCTTCACCGGGGACCTGAGCGTCGATCCCGCCCACAAGCGCGACCTGGTCGCCCGCAGCGCGCCTGACGGGCGGGGGGCGCTGGATCCGAGCGCGGAGGCGGCGGGCGGATCGGACCGCGCCCGGCGCATCCGCGACGCGGTGGAGGGCTGTCTGGCCGACATCATCCTGCTGGGCACCGAGGACCAGGTGCGTCTGGCGCAGCAGGCGGCGCGAGACCTGGCGGCGGGCCGGCCCGTGCAGACGCATGAACTGGTGGTCTCGCTGCGCGACTTCATTCGCAAGGCCCTGGACCTGGCGCCCGTTCCGACCGGGCCGGACATTCCGCTCCAAGGCCCCGCCCGGCCCGCCTCGGGCGGCGCGCGCGGCGGCGGGGCGGGCGGGGCGGGCCGAGGCGCCGGGGGCGGCGGCGGCGGCATGGGCGGCGGCATGGGCGGCGCAATGACCGGCGGCGGCGTCGACCCGGCCGACGACGGGGCCGCTCCGCCTCCACGCCAGGGCTGACGACGGGGGTCGGAACAAGGCGGAAAAGCGGCGTGGCTCTGTTGTCGGCCCGCTGCGAAGTCTATAGCGTCGCGACAACCGACTGTGGCCCACGAAGAGACGCGATTCATGGCTGACGCCCACGCCGCTCCGCAGCACGACTATCACCTGGTTCCGCCCAGCCCCTGGCCGCTGGTCTCGTCCATCGCCGTCACCATCATGTTCATCGGCGCGGTGATCTGGATGAAGGGGCTGGCGCCGGCGGACGGCGGTCCGATCGCCGCCAATTTCCTGGCCCAGGGCAAGCCCGGCGTCTTCTTCGCCGGCCTGGCGGGGGTGCTGATCTCCATGTTCGGCTGGTGGTCGGACGTGATCAAGGAATCCAAGGCGGGCGACCATACGCCGGTCGTCTCCATCGGCCTGCGCTACGGCATGATCCTGTTCATCGCCTCGGAGGTGATGTTCTTCGTCGCCTTCTTCTGGATGTTCTTCGACATGGCCCTGTTCCACGAATCGCGGGCCCTGACGCCGGAAGTCGGCGCCTGGGCCGACACCGCCAAGGCCTGGTCGACCTGGCCGCCCAAGGGGGTCGAGGTGCTGTCGCCGTGGCAGTTGCCGCTTCTGAACACCGTGACCCTGCTGCTCAGCGGCTGCACCGTCACCTGGGCGCACCACGCCATCCAGGTCGGGGACCGCAAGGGCGCCAAGATCGCCCTGGCCATCACCGTGGCCCTGGGCGTGCTGTTCACCTGCGTCCAGGCCTATGAATATCATCACATCCTGCACGAGAAGCTGTTCTTCAACGAAGAGGCGGTGAACTCGGGCCTGTATGGCTCCATCTTCTTCATGGCTACGGGCTTTCACGGCTTCCACGTGCTGATCGGGACCATCTTCCTGACCGTCTGCCTGATCCGCCTCCTGGCCGGCGACTTCACGCCGCAGAAGCATTTCGGCTTCGAGGCGGCGGCCTGGTACTGGCATTTCGTGGACGTGGTCTGGCTGTTCCTGTTCGCCTTCGTCTATGTCGTCTTCGGTTGATCCAAGACGGGGCTGAGACTGTCGAAACGGCGCGGGACGAGGCGTCGTCCCGCGCCGTCGCCGTTTGCGACCGTCCCGTGCGCGCGGCGCTGAGGGGGCTTTGTCCGCGCTGCGGCCAGGGGCGGCTGTTCGACGGCTTTCTGAAGGTCCGGCCGGAATGCGAGGTCTGCGGCCTGGACTTCTCCACCATCCAGACCGGCGACGGGCCGGCCACCTTCATCATGCAGATCGCGGGCTTCGTGGCGGTCTTTTCCGCCCTGGTCGTGGAGATCAACTTCCACCCGCCGATGTGGCTTCATCTGATCGTCTGGCTGCCGATGACGGCGGGCCTGTCGCTGGCCCTGATGCGGCCGGGGCGGGGGCTGATGATCGGCCTGCAATACCGCAACCAAGTGGATAGATCCTCCTCGGTTCCGCCCCTCGCGGAGGATCGGCCATGAGACGTTTTCCCTGGATTCCGACCGTGCTGACGGCGGCGGCCATCGTGGTTCTGGTCGGCCTGGGCGTCTGGCAGGTCCAGCGGCTGAAGTGGAAGGAGAAGTTGATCGCGGCGGCCGACGCGGCGGCGGCCAGGCCGCCCGCGCCGCTGGATCAGGTGCTGCGTGAAGGCGACCTGGAATTCCGCAAGGCGCTGATCGTCTGCCCCGGCCTGGCCAGCGCGCCGTTCGTGGAGTTGCAGTCCATTCATGACGGCCAGGCGGGGGTGCGGCTGATCTCGGCCTGTCGGCCCGTGGGCCAGGACTTCGCCCTCCTGATCGACCGGGGCTTCGTCGGGGACGGCGTGACGGCGCGCCCGCGCGTGATCCAGACCACCCTGCCGCTGGTGTTGATCGGGGAGTTCCGCACCTTTCTAAAGCCCGGCGGTCTAACCCCGGCGCCGGCCAATAATCGCTTCTACGCCCGCGACGCCGCCGCGATGGCCCAGGCGCTGCGTGTCGCCGGACCCGTGCGGCCCGAGGCGGTGTTCGCCCTGACCGCGACCAATCCCGAGTTCCCCGCCCTGCGGCCTTCGGCGCCCCCGGCGGCCTTTTCCAACAACCATTTGGGATACGCCCTGACGTGGTTCGGACTGGCGATCGCCCTGGCGGGCTTCTATGTCGCCCTGCTTCGGCGTCGAACATCGAAAGACGCTCCTCAAGCAGCCCCGCACCGCGTGCGAGGCGATAGGAAAGAAGACACCCCCTGACCGCTGCGCTCCACACCCTGTCCAACGGCGTCCGCGTCGTCTGCGATCCCATGCCCGG
Organism: Brevundimonas sp. D3-1P; assembly: GCF_055809335.1. Taxonomy (NCBI): domain Bacteria; kingdom Pseudomonadati; phylum Pseudomonadota; class Alphaproteobacteria; order Caulobacterales; family Caulobacteraceae; genus Brevundimonas; species Brevundimonas sp. D3-1P. The sequence continues at coordinate 1,753,015 of NZ_CM147908.1, read as the reverse complement.
CCTGAAGACCCTGGCCGTCGTCGTCGCCGTCAAGGGCGGGGCGCGGTGGGAGGCCGAGGACCGCTCGGGCTGGTCGCACCTCTTGGAGCATCTGGTGTTCAAGGGCGCGGGCGACATGGCCGCGCGCGAGATCGTCGAACGCATCGAGGCCGAGGGCGGCACGATCAACGCCTCCACCGGATACGAACGGACCAGTTTCGAGGTGCGCGGCCTGGACGGCTCGCTGCCGCTGGCGATGCAGGTGCTGTCGGACCTGGTGTTTAGGCCCACCCTCGATCCCGTCGAGATCGAGCGCGAGAAGGACGTGGTGGCCCAGGAGATCGCCGAGGCCTTCGACACCCCCGACGACCATGTGTTCGAAATGGTCCAGACCCGCGCCTTCGCCGGCCAGCCGCTGGGCCGGCCGATCCTGGGCTCGGTCGCCAGCCTGGAACCCGCCGACAAGGCCGGCGTCGAGGCTTGGCGCGCGCGGCTGTATTCGCCCGACCGGATGGTGGTGGCCGCGTCCGGCGCGGTGGAGGAGGGCGAACTGCTGGCCCTGGCCGAGCGGTGGTTCGGCGATGCGGTCGCGACGCCGGTTCAGCCGCCGCCGCCGGCCGTCTTCGTCGGCGGCCATGCGAAACTGACGCGCAAGATCGAACAGGCCAATCTGGTGTTCCAGCTGCCGGGCCTGGCGGCGACCGATCCGGCCCTGTCGGCCATGCGCCTGTTCGGCGAGATCCTGGGCGGGGGCATGGCCTCGCGCCTGTTCCAGAGCGCGCGCGAGGAACGCGGCCTGGCCTACGCCATCGACGCCTATCAGGAGCCATACGAGGACGCGGGCGTGCTGGGCGTCTACGCCGGCGCGGCGGCGGATCGCGCGCGTGAACTGGCCGAGGTGGCGGCCGCGGAGGTGCGCGCCCTGGCCGAGGCCGGACCGACGCCGGCCGAACTGTCGCGCGCCAAGGCGGTGATGAAGGCGGGCCTGTGGATGTCGGACGAAAACCCGATGAGCCGGGCGGGCCGCAACGCCGCCCAGACCCTGATCTTCGGCGCGCCGCGAGCCAGCGCCCTGATGACCGAACAGCTGGAGGCCCAGGGCGCAGCCGAGGTCCGTGCGGTCGGCGCGCGGCTGCTGGCGTCGGGCCAGGCGGCCAGCGCGGTCCTGGGACCCAAGGCGGCCGGCGCGGCGGGCGAAGCCTTCGCCGAGGCCCTGTTCGGCGGCTGACGCCGCCCTTTCGGGGAACATCGACCGGGCGGATCGGTTATGCTGACGCTTGATCCTTTTCAGCCCCGGAGAACCCCCATGTCCGTCCGCGTCGCCCTGATCGTCGGCAGCCTGCGCGAAGGATCCTATTCGCGCGCCGTCGCCCTTGAACTGAAGGCCCTGGCCGCGCCCGCGCTGGAGATGGAGGTGGTCGAGATCGGCGATCTGCCGCTGTACAATCCCGACCTGGAGACCGATGCGCCGCCAGCGGCCTGGACCCGGTTCCGCGACGCGGTGGCCGCCGTTCAGGCGGTGCTGTTCGTGACGCCGGAATACAATCGCTCGATCCCCGGCGCGCTGAAGAACGCCCTGGACGTGGGGTCGCGCCCCTATGGCCGCAGCATCTGGTCGGGCAAGCCCGCCGCCATCGTCAGCGTCTCGCCCGGCGCGCTTGGAGCCTTCGGCGCCAACCACCACCTGCGCCAGCCCCTGGTCTTCCTGGGGATGCCGACGCTGCAACAGCCCGAGGCCTATGTCGGCCACGTCGCCGATCTGCTGGACGAGAACGGCAAGCTGAAAAAGGACGACACGCGCGCTTTCCTCAAGAGCTTCACCGACGCCTTTGCGGTCTGGATCGACAAGACGAAGGAATAACGGGATTTCCGCCGACGCGAGCGGCGACCGACGCCCCAATTGAAAACGGCGGCCCCTTGCGGAGCCGCCGTTTCCGTATCGGATGCAACCGAACTCAGGCGGTCTGGAGCTGGCCAGCCGATTCCTTGCCCGAACGCTTGTCGCGTTCCAGCTCGTAGGAAACCTTCTGGTTTTCGTCCAGGCCGCGCAGGCCGGCGGCTTCGACGGCCGAGATGTGGACGAAGACGTCCTTGCCGCCGTCGTCGGGTTGGATGAAGCCGTAGCCCTTGGTCGCGTTGAACCACTTAACAGTGCCGGTAGCCATTTTTAGACCTCCGTTAGAAATTGACCGAGGGAACGTCCCTGCGGCCTGTCGGGTCTGAATGGGAGCGGCCTGGACTCGTGCGTTCGCAGAGAGAGTGGGCGTTACGCAGAGAGATCGACGAGGCTTATGTGCGCAGGTCTTGGTGACGAATGCAAGCGTGGCGGCGGGACATGAAATCGAACCGCTGGAACGGTTTAGCTTGCACGGCGTTGATATGACGCACGAAAGGCATTCCCATGAACCGCACCCACGTCGTGGAGCGCGCCTACCAGCTCGCCCGCTCGCCCGCCTGTCTGAACACGGGCGATGTCGTCAAGGCCTTGTCGGGCGAAGGTTATTCCGGCGCCGAAATCTCGCATTTCCAGGGCAGCTCCATCCGCGCCGACCTGAACCGCATCTGCAAGCAACCCAAGCTGGAGGCGACGCCCGACGCCGCCTGAGATCGCCCCGCTGGAGGGGGGCAGGCGTCAGGCCGGCTGGGCCAGGCCCGCCTCGGCCTCGGCGATCAGACGCCGGTCGTCGACCTGCCACGGATGGAAGTCGGGTCGGTAGAAGGCGAAATAGTCGCCGATCATCCGGCGATACAGGCCCGGTTTCAGCCACAGCCAACGGAACAGGCCCAAGCGCGCCCGCAAGCCGACGACGCCGTCCTGTTCAAGCAGCATCAGGCTGGTCTCGCGCACCGTCTTGGTGAACAGCAGCGTCGTCAGCAACATGGCCCAGCGCCTCAGCCGCCAGCGTTTCAGCGGCGACATGTCGCGGGTCGCGTGCAGGAAGACGTCATAGGCTACCCCCTTGTGCTCGATCTCCTCGATGGCGTGCCAGCGCCACAGCCGCGCCAGGTCGGGGGGCGAGCCCTTCAACAGGTCCGGGTCGGCCAGAAGCCTGTGGGCGAAGGCGGCGGTGAAATGCTCCAGCGCCATGGTCGCGGCCAGCTGGGCCAGGGGCGGACGCGCGCGGGCGACGCCCAGTCGCTCCGTGACATAGGCCTCGATCGCGGCGGTCTCGTAGCCGGCGCGGGCGGTGATGGCGTTGAAGGCCATGTGTTCGCGCGTGTGGGCGCCTTCCTGCACGGTGAAGGCGCGGATGTCGGCGGCCAGATGGGGCGGGGCGTCCTTGGCGAACCGCTTGACCGACTGGATGAAGAAGCGCTCGCCGTCGGGAAAGGTCAGGCTGAGCGCGTTCATGACGGCCGTGCCGAACGGATCGCCGCTGAACCACCAGCGTGGCGTGGCCGCCTCCCGGTTGATATGCAGGTCGCGCGGCTTGATCTGGAGGTCGGCGGGGGTGGCGGATTTCGCCATGGGTCTGCTCCTCGATTTCGAACAAAGAATAGGTTTAACTGACATCAATGTCAACTAACGGTCCGAATCGGCGGCGGCGTGGGGCTGTGGCCCGCGAAGAGGCGCTGGCCGCGGCGCGCGACCTGCTGCTGTCCGGCGGCCCGGCGGCGGTGACGCTGAAGGCGGTGGGCGAACGGATGGGGGTGGGCCACGCCAATCTGATCCACCATTTCGGCTCGGCCGCAGGGCTTCAGGGGGCCTTGATGGACCGGATGGTGCGCGACCTGGCCGAACGGATCGCGGCGGGGCTCAAGGACGGCGCCGTGGCGCTGGAGCCGGGCCTTTTGATGACGGCGGTGTTCGACGCCTTCGGCCGGGGCGGGGCGTCGCAGATGGCGGCCTGGCTGATCCTGGCGCGCGAGCAGGACCGGGCTGAAAGTTTCGCCGGCGTGGTGCGCGACCTGGCCGACCGGCTGGCCGCCCTGGCCCCGGACGACGCGCGGGCGACCGAGCGCGCGCGGGCTCTGGTGACGACGGCCGCCTATATGGCCTTCGCCGACGGCCTGATCGGGCCGGTGCTGCGGCCCATGCTGGACGCGCCCGAGGATCAGGGCCGCGATCTGGCGCTGAAGCTGACCGCCGCCCTTCTTGCCGAACCGTGAGGTTCAGGCGGCGACGATGATGCTGTAGAGTGGGGCGCAATGGCCCTTCTGGACTGGATCAGCGATGTCGGCGGCCCCGTGGTGCGGGGCGACGGCGTGCTGCTGCGCCCGCCGCGCGCGTCCGACTATCCGGCCTGGTCCGCCCTGCGCGACGGCTCGCGCGACTATCTTCAGCCGTGGGAGCCGGCCTGGCCCGAGGACGACCTGACCAAGGCGGCGTTCCGCCGACGGCTGTCCATCTATGCGCGCGAGATGGAGCTGGGCCACGCCTGGCCCTTCTTCGTCCTGGTGGACGGCGGAAAGACCCTGGCCGGGGCCGTGACCCTGTCGAACGTGCGGCGCGGCGTCGCCGAGACGGGAACGCTGGGCTACTGGATCGGCCAGCCCTATTCCGGCCGCGGCGTGGCGACGGCGGCGGTCAGAGCGGTGGTCGGCTACGCCTTCGACGCGCTGAAGCTGCACCGGCTGGAGGCGGCCTGCCTGCCGACCAATCACGGCTCGCGCCGGGTGCTGGAGAAGTCCGGCTTTCGCCACGAGGGCCAGGCGCGGGCTTATTTGAAAATTAACGGCGCGTGGGCAGACCATCTGCTGTTCGGCCTGGTCGAGGACGAGCGTTGACGGTCGCGGGCCGTCTGGAGGGGCGGATAGCGTGACGACACGAGCCCGATCGTTGGCCTGGGACGCCACGACCGCCATCGAGGCGTTGGCCGCCGCCGATACGGCCCTGTGGGTATGGACCCCGGCCGAGAACGAACTGCGCTTCACCGGGGCGACGCGGGTGCTGGGCCTGGGGCCGCTGGCGCCGGAATGCACGGCCGCCGGCTTCGTCGCCCTGACCATGCCCCAGGACCGCAGCCTGGCCGAACGGATGCTGAAACCCCAGGGAGAGGGGACCGAGGTCGCCGTGCGCCTGCGGATGCGCGATTCCAACACCTGCCTGTGGCGGGGGGTCTGGCTGGAGGACGGCCTGCGCGCCGCCGGCGTGGTGGCGCTGGAGACCAAGTTCGCCGGTTCGGACAGGGATGCGCTGACCGGCCTTCTGGACCGCCGCGCCTTCCTGGCCCGCGTCGGGGAGGTCCTGACCCAGGCCGGCGAATACGAGATGGTGGTCGGCGACGTCGATCGGCTGCGGCGGCTGAACGAGGCCCTGGGTCACGAACGCACGGACCTGGTGCTGTCGGCCCTGGGGTCGCGCCTGGCCGCCGCCTTCCCCAAGGACGCCTCGCCCGCCCGGATCGGCGAGGACGAGTTCGCCATCATCGTGCCGCGCAGCGCCTCGCACACCAGCTACCGCGTGCGCGACGCCCTGGAGCAGCCGCTGCGCGTCGCCGGCTTCGACATCTATCCGACCGTCTCCATCGGGGCGGTGATGGTGGAGGGCGGGCCGGACGCGCCGGACGCCGCCGAACTGCTTCGCCGGGTCGAACTGGCGGTGGAATCGGCCAAGAGCGCCGGGCGCGGCGGGTCGGCCGCCTATGGCCGCGCGCTGGAAACCGACAGCCTCAGCCGACTGGCGCTGGAGGCGGACCTGCGCAACGCCTTCGTGCGCGGCGAGATCGTGCCCTTCTTCCAGCCGATCGTGAACTTGAACAGCGGGGCCGTCGCCGGCTTCGAGGCCCTGGCGCGCTGGCGTCACCCGCGGCGCGGCCTGGTGCCACCGGACGAATTCCTGGGCCTGACCGCCGATCTGGGCATGATGAACGAACTGGGTCTGCTGATGATGACCCAGTCGGCGCGGCAACTGGCCGAATGGATCGAGCGCCATCCGCTGGCCGGCAAGTTGTTCTGCAGCGTCAACCTGTCGGTGGGCGAGATTGAACGCCCGCACCTGTGCGAGGACGTGGCGCGCGTCATCAAGGAAAGCGGCCTGCCCAGGGGCGCGCTGAAGCTGGAAGTGACCGAGGGCGACATCATGCGCGACACCGCGCGCGCCGCCGAAATCCTGCAGTCGCTGAAGGACGTGGGCGCGTCGCTGGCGCTGGACGACTTCGGCACCGGGTTTTCGTCCCTGTCCTATCTGGCGCGCCTGCCGTTCGATACGCTGAAGATCGACCGCTATTTCGTTCTGACGATGAACAAGGACGAAGGCTCGGCCAAGATCGTCAAATCGGTGGTCAATCTGGGCCGCGACCTGTCGCTGGAGGTCGTGGCCGAGGGGGTCGAGAACGCCGAGCTGGCCCGGCTGCTGCTGGAGGCCCAGTGCCACTACGGCCAGGGGTTCGGCTACGCCCCCGCCCTGCCGGCCCAGGAGGCCGAGGTCTATCTCGCAGAAAGTCTGGCCGACGGCGCGGCGCCGATCAAGCAGCGGTCGGCCTGATCGAGGCCCGCCCGTCGCCGGTCAGCGGGCGGCGGCCTTGGGCACGGAAACCAGCACCACCCCTTCATAGCGGCCGACGATCCGGCCCACCGAGGCGATGCGGGGATCGTCCATGACGTTCGACGGGCAGCCCAGCAGGTCGGCGCTGTCGTCCAGCAGTTCGGACGTGGCGAAGGTCTCGCCCAGCAGCCGGCACGGTCCGCCGGCATAGGGATAGCCGCCTTCCATGATCCTCAGGCCTTCGGGGAAGACGAAAGGCGTCTCGCGCGCGGGGTCGGTCGCGCAGGCCGTCATCATGCCCATGCCGAAAAGCGCCAGAACTCGCCGCATCGAAATCATCCCTTAGGTGAGGCCTTACCTTGGCCGACGCGGGCGGGCGCGTCGAGCGAAATGGCGCCGTCCGCGACCATCGGCCGGGGACCGCTGGTCATACGGCTCCGTTTGTCTGACAGTGCGGCCATGACCGACGCCAGACTGGAGATCGCCGCCGGCTTCGCGACCGCGCAGGGCCCGAAGGCCGACAATCAGGACTTCGGCGGCGTTCACATCGGCACGACGGCCGAACAGCGCGAGCATGGGGTGGTGGCGGTCATCGCCGACGGGGTGTCGGGATCCAAGGCCGGGCGGATGGCGGCCGAACTGACGACCCGCAGCTTCATCGACGGCTATCTGGACCAGAACCCGCTGAACGGCATCGCCGCCAACGGCGTCAAGGCGCTGCGGGGCTTCAACCGCTGGCTTCACGCGCGGGGCAAGATCGACCCGGCGATGGAGGGGGCGGCGACCACCTTCACCGCCCTGATCCTGCGCGGCCGCGAGGCGACGGCGCTTCATGTGGGCGACAGCCGCGCCTGGCATTTCCGCGACGGGGTTCTGACGCGGCTGACCGAGGATCATACGCGCGCGCAGCAGGGGCTCAGCCATGTGCTGTATCGCGCCGTGGGCATAGAGGCGGACGTCAAGCTGGACGTGCGCCAGGTTCGGCTGGCGCCGCACGACCGGCTGCTGTTGACCACCGACGGGGTGCACGGGGTGCTGGACGATGCGGCCCTGTCGGCCCTGCTGGCGCGGCGGGGGTCGCCGGACGCGGATGCGCGCGCCATCCTGGCCGAGGTCGAGGCGGCGGGGGCGCGCGACAATGCGACGGCCATCGTCATCGACGTGGTCCGCACCGGCGCGCCCGACTGGGAGGCGATCACGGCCGAGGCGGAAGGGTTGGCCATCCTGCCCCCGCCCGAGACGGGCGAGACGGTCGACGGCTTCGTGCTGCAGCGGCTGGTGGCGGACGGCCGCTACACCCGCCTGTTCCTGGCCCGCGACGTCCTTGGCGACGAGGGCGTCGTGGCGCTGAAATTCCCCAAGCCCGCCGCCGTGTCCGAACGCGGCGCCCGCACCGCCTTCCTGCGCGAGGCCTTCATCGGCCGGCGCATCGACAGCCCCCATGTCGGCAAGGTGCTGACCCTGGACGCGGGCCGTCAGAGCCGCCTCTACATCGCCCAGCCCTTCTATGCCGGCCGGACCCTTCACGCCCATCTGGCCGAGGAGGGGCCTTATCCGATCGCCGAGGGGATCGCGGTCGCCCTGCCTCTGGCGCGCGCGGTCTCGGCCCTGCACCGGGCCGGGGTGACGCATCGCGACATCAAGCCGGACAATGTGATCCTGGAGACGAACGGCGGGCTGAAACTGGTCGACCTGGGCGTTGCGCGGCTCAGGCTGGCCGAGGAGTTCGCTGAGGCCGAGGCCCCCGGCACGGCCGGCTACAAGGCGCCCGAGATGTATGCGGGCGAGGCGGGAAACGCCCTGACCGACCAGTTCGCCCTGGGCGTGACCCTGTATCGGCTGTTCACCCGGACCTATCCGTGGGGGGCGGTCGATCCGGCCGACGCGCCGCGCTTCGACCGCGCGCCCGCGCCCCCGACCCGCCATCGGCCCGACATGCCCGCCTGGCTGGAGGCGGCGATAATGCGCGCTTCGGCGGTCGATCCGAACGAGCGGTTCCAGGATGTGGAGGAGCTGATCCATGTGCTGGAGACCGGCAGCGCCGTCGCCGCCCCGCCGCCGCGCCAGCTGTCCCTGATCGAGCGCGACCCGGTGCGGTTCTGGCAGGGCGTCAGCCTGATCCTGCTGCTGGCCTTCCTGATTTCGATGGCCACGCGATAGGGGTGCGTCAGGCCCGGCCGCCCTGGCTGGACAGCATGGCGGCGTCCACGCCCATGCGGGCCAGGGCGCGGGTCCATTTGGAGGTGTGTTCGCCGTCGAAGATCAGGTCCAGGTCGGCCTCGGCCGTCAGCCAGACATTGTCGGCCAGCTCTTCCTCCAACTGCCCCTCGCCCCAGCCGGCGTAGCCCAGCAGCAGGGCCGAACGGCGCGGGCCGGCGACGGCGTCGGTCATCGCCGTCAGGGCCTCGCGCGTGCCGGTCATGGCCAGGCCGTCGCCGAACGGCAGGCTGTCCTCGCCGATCATCCAGTCGTCGGTGTGCAGGACGAAGCCGCGCTCGCGCTCCACCGGCCCGCCCATCAGCACGGCCCGGCCGATCGACTGATCCGGCGCCGGGGCGTCCAGCTTGTCCAGCACGGTCTTCAGATCCACCCCTGGCGCGGGGCGATCCAGCCTGAGCCCCATCGCATGGTCCGGCCCGTGGGCGCAGATCAGGATGACGGCGTGTTCGAACCGGGGATCGCCGATGCCGGGCATGGCCACCAGGAGGCGGCCGGTCAGGGAGGAGGCTTCGCTCATGATCCGACCATCATCGGTCGCGAAAGCGGCGCGCGCAAGTCGCCGGCCGCTTGCGGTTGGCCCGGCGGCCTCTATGTGTCGCAGGCGGTGTTCCACAGCCGTGGGACGCCAGCGCCCTTGCCCCCTTGTTCCCTGTCAGCGGAGACCCTCATGACCATCCAGATCGGCGATCGCATCCCCAAGGCGACCCTGGCCCAGGCCACCGCCGAGGGGCCCAAGCCCGTCAGCACGGCCGACATCTTCGCCGGCAAGACCGTAGCCCTGTTCGCCGTGCCCGGCGCCTTCACCCCCACCTGTTCGGCGCGCCACCTGCCGGGCTTCAAGGAGCATCTGGCCGACCTCAAGGCCAAGGGCGTGGATGCGGTCGCCTGCATCTCGGTCAACGACGCCTTCGTGATGAAGGCCTGGGCCGAAAGCCAGGGGATCGAGGACGACAGCATCCTGATGCTGGCCGACGGCAACGGCGAACTGACCAAGGCGCTGGGCCTGGTGCTGGACGGCTCGGGCTTCGGCCTGGGCGAGCGGTCGCAGCGCTATTCCATGCTGGTCAAGGACGGGACCGTGACCCAGTTGAACATCGAGCAGGGCGGCGAGTTCAAGGTGTCCTCGGCCGAACACCTGCTGGCCCAGCTTTGACGGTCTGCGGTCCAGGCTGTCGCTTCGCGGCGTGAGCCTGGATCGACTTGAGATGACCGTCGACGTCTTCAGCCCCGAGAAGCGCAGCGCCGTCATGCGGCGCGTGAAGGGGCGGGACACGTCGCCGGAACTGGCCGTGCGCAGGATCCTGCGCGCGGCCGGGATCGGCTATCGGCTGGGCGGCTGCGGCCTGCCCGGCCGGCCCGACGTGACGATGAAGGGCCGCCGCGTCGCCCTGTTCGTCCACGGCTGTTTCTGGCACGGCCACGACTGTCCGCGCGGGGCGCGCCAGCCCAAGACCAACGCCGACTACTGGATCGCCAAGATCGCGCGCAACCGCGCCCGCGACGCCGCCGCCGTCCAGGCGCTTGCCGCGTCGGGCTGGCGCGTGGTCACGGTGTGGGAGTGCGAGATGCGTCGCCCCGGCTTCGCCCAGGCCTTGATCGCGGAGATCGAGATCTAGGCGGCTTCGGACCGGGCCTGGGCGGCGTCTTCCAGCACGTGTTGCAGGGCGCCGATCAGGGCCGGGGGCGTCAGGGGCTTGGAAACGAAATAGGCCATGCCCGCCGCCTGGCAGGCCGCCACGTCCTCGGGCGCGGTGTCGGCGGTGACGGCGACCACGGGCGTCAGGGCGTTGGGGCCGCCGCCCGCGCGCAGCCGCCGCGTCGTCTCGCGCCCGTCCAGCTCGGGCATCCGCACATCCATGAAGATGACGTCGAACACCGTCTCCTCGCAGCGTTGCAGCGCGATCAGGCCGTCGGCGGCGGTGGTGATCTCGCAGCCCAGCGGTTGGAGGATCAGCTGCACGGCGCGGCGGTTGATGTCGTGGTCGTCCACCACCAGCAGGCGCAGGGGCTGGATGTCCTGGTCGTCGTCCGACGGGGTCTCGGGCCGAGGCGTTTCGGCGACCGGCGCGGGCGGGGTGTCGGGCGCGGGCGCGGGCGCCGGCGCGGCGGGCTTCAGGGCGCGGGCGATCTCCCGGCGGCTGTCGGCGGCGACCTCGACGGCAGGCTCCTCCGTCTCGCCCTGGGGCAGGACCAGGGACACGGTGAAGGTGGACCCCTGTCCGGGCGTGCTGCGCACCGTCAGTCGTCCGCCCATCAGATCGACCAGATTGCGGCTGATCGCCAGGCCCAGACCCGAGCCGCCGTAACGGGCGGTGACGCCCTCCGCCGTCTGGTCGAACGGCGTGAACAGGCGCGCCAGCTGTTCGGGCGTCATGCCGGGACCGGTGTCGGCGATCTCGAACAACAGGGCGTAGGCCGACGGCTCCTCGGCCCAGGCCCTCACCCGCACGGTGATCGCCCCGGCCTCGGTGAACTTCATCGCATTGGACAACAGGTTGTTCAGCACCTGGCGGATGCGGATAGGATCGCCTTTGACGAACCGGGGAACGCCGACGACGCCCTCGATCCGCAGCCTCAGTCCCTGAGCGTCGGCCTGGGCGCGCCAAAGCTGCAGCGTCTGGGCCAGGATCTGGCGCAGGTCGAAGGTCTTAACCTCGATGGCCATCCGGCCCGCCTCGATGCGGGAATGGTCCAGCAGATCGTCCAGCAGCGATTTCATCATCAGGCCGGCGTCGGTGATCAGTTCGGCGTTCTGACGCACGCCGACCTCGCCGCCGCGCAGGTCCGCCGCGCCGCTCAGGATGGCGCCGATGGGGGTACGAAGGTCATGACCGATGGCGGCTAGGAAGGCCCCCTGCTCGTTCAGCGCCTGGCTCATGCGCGCGGCGTGGGCCTCGGCCGCCAGCCGGTCGGCCTGTTCGCGCCGCAGCCGCTCGGCCAGGCCGCGCCAGACGTTCAGGCAGTAGATGGTGAACGACGTCACCGCCCCCGCCACCGTGATCGCGGCCTCCAGGGGCGCGCCCAGGCTCATCAGCAGGAAGGGGATGGCGGCCATGTACAGCATCTGCGGCGCGGTGGTCAGGGCCAGGACGGCCAGGGACCGCGGGGCGTTGACCATCGAATAGACCATGGCCGCCGGCAGCATGATCGCCGCCGACACGCCGCCCGCCAATCCGCCATAAGCCCAAAGGATCAGGGAAAGCGCGCCGTAGCAGGCCGCGCCCGCGAACATCGTCGCCCCGCCCAGCACATTGCGCGCCCTGGACATGGGGCGCGGCGTCGCGGCGTTGAGTGGGCCGAAGACCAAGGCCTCCAGCACCTGGATGGCGACATAGGCCAGGCACCACGAGATGGCGATGCGCCAGCCGACCATGGGCGTGACGGACAGGCTGCTGGCCAGGCTCACGGCGATGCGCTGCATCATCGCGCCCCGGCGTTGCCGGATCGCGAAGGTCCAGCCGCTGACCGTATCGGCGCCTGTGGTGTCCGGCATGCGTTTCCCCGTCGGCGCCCTGACGCGCGCTTTGGGGCATTCTGCCCTGGCCGAGCCTAACGCTCCGTCAACGAGCGGCGCCGACGGCCTGGGACAGGGTTGAAAAACCGTCGGCGCGCAGACGCGCGGCCAGGTCGCGCTTGATGCGGGCGACGAGACCCGGCCCTTCGTAGATCAACGCCGAATAGAGCTGCACCGCCGAGGCGCCCAGGCGGATGCGGGCGTAGGCCTCGGCCCCGCTGTCGATCCCGCCCACGGCGATCAGCGGCAGGCGGCCGTCCGCCGCCTCGGCCGCCGCGCGCAGGGCCTTTTCGGCGAAGGGACGCAAGGGCGCGCCGGACAGGCCGCCCGTCTCCGCGGCCTGGGGCGAGCGCAGGGTCCGGGGCCGCTCCAGCGTGGTGTTGGACACGATCAGCCCGTCGATCCGGTGCGCCAGCGACGCCTCCACGATCATGCCGATCTCCTCGGCGGCCAGGTCGGGCGCGATCTTCAGGAAGACGGGCGCGCGCGGGGCGTCGCGCGGGGGGCGGGCCGCCTCGATCCGCCCCAGCAGGTCGTCCAGCTGCTCGCGCCCCTGCAACGCCCGCAGGCCCGGCGTATTGGGCGAGGAGATGTTGACGGTGAAATAGGACGCCCGGCCCGCCAGCCGGGTCAAACCCGCCACATAGTCGGCCGCCTTGTCCTCGGCGTCCTTGTTGGCCCCCAGATTGGCGCCGACGATCACGTCCCGGGGACGGCGGTCCAGACGGGCGGCGAAGGCGTCCAGCCCGGCGTTGTTGAACCCCATCCGGTTGACGATCGCCCGGTCCTCGCTCAGGCGGAACAGGCGTGGGCGGGGGTTGCCGTCCTGCGGGCGCGGCGTGACCGAGCCGCATTCGACGAAGCCGAAGCCCAGGCGCGACAGGCCCGACAGGGCCTCGCCGTCCTTGTCCAGACCGGCGGCCAGGCCGACCGGATTGGGCAGGTCCAGACCGGCCAGCGTGGTCCGCAGGATCGGGTTGTCGGCGGCGGGACGGGGCAGGGGGGCGAAGGCCAGCCCCTTGATGGCCAGCCGGTGCGCCTGTTCGGGGTCCAGGCGGCGCAGGGCGGCGGCGCCCGCCTCGCCGATGCGGTCGACCAGGCTCATGCCGCCTCCCCGATGGTCATCCGCCCCTCGGCGTCGACCTTGAAGGCGCGCGTGGCGACGACCGCAGCGACGGGCAGGGCGGCGTACAGATGCGGGAACAGGGCGCCGCCCCGCGAAGGCTCCCACACCACGTCCCCGTCCAGCCGGCCCATGTCCACGTCCAGCAGCAACAGACCGTCGCGCCCGGCGAAATGGCGGCGCGCCGTCTCGGCCAACTGGGCCTCGGTCGACATATGGATATAGCCGTCGGCCAGGTCGACGGGCGCGCCGTCATAGCGGCCCTCGGCGACGGCCGCGCGCCATTCGGCGGCGTCCACGATCTTGTAGGCGATGTCCGTCACAGCGACGGCGCGCCCAGAGACCGGGGCGTCAGAAAGCCCTCGTAGGCGCAGCGGCCCGCGACATCGACGGCGAACAGGGCGGCCGCCCCCGTCGGGAACCCGCCCGCCAGCCGGTCCGTCACGGCCGGCGAGGCGGCGCTTTCGATCAGATATTCGGCCGCCAGCACATGGACGCCCGGATTGTGCGCCAGGATCAGCAGACAGCCGGCCTCGTCCTCGCTGGCCTCGACGAAGCGGCGGATGACGTCGGCCGAGGCGTTGTAGAGTCCGGCCTCGTCGCGCACCTCGACGTCGCCCAGGGCGTCGTGCATCTGCTCCCAGGTCTGACGGGTGCGCGCGGCGGTCGACACCAGGGCCAGGTCGGGCTTCAGCCCCCGTTCGGCCAGGGCGCGCCCCATCAGCATCGCCTCGGCGCGGCCGGCGGCGGACAGGGGCCTGGCCTCGTCGCCGCCGCCCGACGGAGCGGACGTCTCGGCCTGGGCGTGCCGCATCAGGATCAGTCGGTGCATGATCTTCGCCATAAGACGCTTCGTCCCGTCCGACCAGACGCCCGCATGGTCAACTCCGCGTCAGGCTCTTTCAGCGTCGGTGTCGCGGTCGTCGCGACGCGCGGCGACCGAGGCGCCGGCCAGGGTCGAGGGCTGGGGCGTCAGGACGGGTGCGGCGACCCGCTGGGCCTGGCCGCTGGGCCGGATGCGGGCGTAATTCTGGCGCGCCGCCTCCAGCAGGATCAGGCCGGCGGTTCCGGGAAAGACGCGGCGGCCCACCTGTTCGAACCCGTCGGCCAGGGGCAGCATCGGGGCCCAGGGCGGGACGTAAAGGGTCTGGGACCAGGCCGCCGGCTCCAGTCCCACGTCGCGCACCAGCCGTTCCAGCTGGCGGCGGGTGAAGGGCCGTCCATGGCCGAAGGGGGTGTTGTCCGCCCGCGCCCACAGGCCGCCGCGCGCCGCCGCCGCCAGGATGATGCGCCCGGTCGGCGCCAGGGCCCGCACCGCCTCCAGCAGCAGGGCGGCCGGATCGTCCGCCTCCTCCAGCGCATGGACCAGCAGGATGCGGTCGAAAGCCCCGGCGGCGAAGGGCAGGCGGCGGTCGTCCACCAGAAGGGTGCGGTTGCGCCCGACCGTGGGCCAGTGCTCGACCCCCTGGCCGCCGGGCATGGCCGCGACCACGCGCCGCGCGCCGACGAAGGCGTCCAGCCACGGCGTGGCGTAGCCCAGGCCCAGGACGTCGCAATTGGCCGCTTCGCCCCAGGCGTCGTCCAGCCGCCGCGCCACCAGCCGTCGCGCCAGGGCGCCGGTCGGCTCGCCGTAGAAGGTTCGAAGCTCGTCGATGCTGCGCCGCATGGAGCCACTATAGGCCCGAGACCGCCCGGCCTGCTAGGATGACCGCATGACCCTGGACGTTCACCTGTTTCCCTGCCGCAGCGACAACTACGGCTTTCTGATCCGCGACGGCGCGACCGGCGTGGTCGCGGCGGTCGACACGCCCGACGCGGCGCGGATTCTGGAAGAGTTGGAGCGCCTGGGCTGGGGGCGGCTGGACCTTGTCCTGAACACCCACTGGCACCTGGACCACACCGAGGGGAACGAACGGCTGAAGGCCGAGGCGGCCTGCGAGATCGTCGGGCCGCAGGAGGTGCGCCGCGTCGCCCCGCTGGACCGCGTGGTCGCGGACGGCGACACGGTCATGGTGGGCCAGACCCGGTTCCAGGTCGTCGCCACGCCCGGCCATACCCTGGGCCATGTGGTGTTCCACGCCCCCGACGACGGCCTGGCCTTCGTCGGCGACACCCTGTTCGCCCTGGGCTGCGGCCGGCTGTTCGAGGGAACGCCTGAGCAGATGTTCGACAGCCTGCAACGGATCAAGGCCTGGCCCGATGCGACGGTCATCTGGTGCGCCCATGAATATTCAGCCGCCAACGCCCGATTCGCCCTGAGCCTGGACGACCGGCCCGAGACCGCCGCCCACGCCCAGTCGATCTTCGCGGCGCGCGAACGGGGCGAACCGACCGTGCCGACCGTGCTGGGGACGGAGAAGCGGTTCAATCCCTTCCTGACCGCCGGGAACGTCGCCGCCTTCGCCGCCCGCCGCGCGGCCAAGGATGCTTTTTAGGGCCTTCCAGGTCCGTCGTTCCAGGTTCCTCGCTGCGCTCGGCCCCGGAATGACGAAAGATGGGATCAGCGGTTCAGGGCCTCGCCGCCGACCACGCGCACGATCCGCGCCGAGGAGGGGCGCCCCGCCACGCCGGCGTCGGCGTCGATGACGATCCGCAGCGTGCCTTGGATCAGGCTGACGCCCGGCCGGCCCTGATCCGACACCACGACGCGGCGCACCCGCTCGACCTGGCCGCGCAGGTTGGAGGACCGGGCCATGCGGACGATGGCGTCGCTGGCCGCCGAGACGGTGTCGGCCGCAACCTGTTCGGAGCCCGGCTGGATGTCCACGTCGATCACGATCAGCCGGCCCATGGCCTGGCTGGCGCGATAGCTCTGGCGCATGAAATAGTCGACCAACTGGGCGCCGGTCAGGGTGGCCCCGGCCAGGCCCTGCGCCTCGCCGACGCGCGAGGCCGGCGACCCCTGCGGCGTCGCGGTGGTGTAGAGCGTCACGCCGCCGTTCGGCGTCACCCGAAGCACCTGGTCGCCGTTGTCGTTGCGATAGATGATGTCGCCGCGCGGCGCGGGCGTGGGGCGCAGCACCCAGACCTCGGTCGACCGTTCGAACCGCATCAGCGCGCGCGAGCCGGAGGTGTCCAGGATGAAGCCCTGGCCGTTTCCGGCGACATAGCGGGCGGTGGGCGGCACGGCCCGGCGCGTCTGGGCCTGGCAGTCGGCGGGCAGGACGGCCGGGGCGGCGACGGACACGCCCACGGCCGCGAGGGCGGCCACCGCCATCGCGGCCACGCGCGGCGATTTTTTCGCCCTGACCGATCCCAACAACTTCATGACAGGTTTGATGAAAGCGACGCGCGGCGGATTTTGGGCGAAGCGCGCCTCAACCGACCAGGTATTGACCGCCGTTCAGCGACAGGGTGCAGCCTGTGACATATCCGGCACGCTCGCCCACCAGCCAGGACACCATGTCGGCGATCTCCTCGCCCTTGCCCAACCGGCCGACGGGGATATGGCTGATGACGGCTTCCAGCACCTTGGGGTCCATGGCGCCGACCATTTCCGTGTCGATATAGCCCGGCGCGATGCAGTTGACGGTCACGCCCTTCCTCGCATTCTCCAGGGCCAGGGCCTTGGTGAAGCCGATCATCCCGGCCTTGGCGGCGGAATAGTTGGTCTGGCCGATCTGGCCCTTCTGGCCGTTGATCGAGGAGATGTTGACGATGCGGCCGTGGCCCCGGTCACGCATGCCGTTGATGACCTGGCGCGTCATGTTGAAGACGCTGTCCATGTTGACGCGGATCACGTCGGACCACTGGTCGTGGCTCATCTTGTGGAAGAAGCCGTCGCGGGTGATGCCGGCGTTGTTGACCAAGATGTCGATGGGGCCCAGTTCGGCCTCGACCTCCCTAACCGCGCGGGCGCAGTCGTCGAAACTGGCGACATTGCCCTTGACCACCATCACGCCCAGGGCCGCGGCCGTGGCCTGGGCCGCCTCGTCATTGCCGGAATAGCCGGCGGCGACCCTGACGCCGTCTTCCGACAGCCGCTGCACGATGGCCTTGCCGATGCCCCGGGTGCCGCCCGTTACGAACGCTACGCGCGCCATGTCGTTTCCTGTCCCTTCGCCAGCCCTTGGAGGGCCGTGTCCGATCTCAGGATCAACGAGCGGCGGGGCGCGCGCAAGGCGTGAATCCGGCGCGGCGGAAGTTCGCCGGCCGCCCCGCCGATGCGATCAGGCGGCCAGCCTGTCCATGTCGATGACGAAGCGATAGCGCACGTCCGACCTCAGCATCCGCTCATAGGCGGTGTTGATCTGGTCCGGGGCGATGGTTTCGATGTCGCAGGCGATGCCGTGGCGGGCGCAGAAGTCCAGCATCTCCTGCGTCTCGCGCACCCCGCCGATCAGCGACCCGGCGATGCGGCGGCGACGCCACAGCAGGGGCACGGCGTGGACCGGCAGGCCCTCGGTCGTCAGGCCCAGCATGATCATGGTTCCGTCGCGGGCCAGCAACTGGA
The DNA here is from genome assembly GCF_055809335.1 of Brevundimonas sp. D3-1P. Classification (NCBI taxonomy): domain Bacteria; kingdom Pseudomonadati; phylum Pseudomonadota; class Alphaproteobacteria; order Caulobacterales; family Caulobacteraceae; genus Brevundimonas; species Brevundimonas sp. D3-1P. The sequence goes on along the minus strand of NZ_CM147908.1, from coordinate 1,735,299 downwards.
TGTGGCTGGCGATCTCGTGCGTAGCCGAGACGGTGTTGATGATCAGGTCGAATCGCTCGGCGGCCGCCTTCATCGCATCCTTGTCGGAATTGATCAGGAAATGCCGGGCTCCCATCCGTTCGGCGTCCGCCTTCTTGCGGTCCGAGGTCGACAGGACCGTGACCTCCGCCCCCATGGCGGCCGCCAGCTTGACCGCCATATGGCCCAGGCCCCCCAGGCCGATCACCGCCACCTTGGACCCCGGCCCGACGCCCCATTCCTTCAGCGGCGAATAGGTGGTGATGCCGGCGCACAGCAGGGGGGCGGCGACATCCAGCGCCAGGCTGTCGGGGATGGACAGGACGAAATGCTGGTCCACCGTGATGTGGTCGGAATAGCCGCCCTGGGTGATCGTCTCGGACGTGCCGCCCTTCCTGTCCTTGCCGCCGTAGGTGCCGGTGAAGCCGGGAATGCAGTATTGCTCCAGCCCTTCCCGGCAGGCGGCGCATTCGCGGCAGCTGTCGACCATGCAGCCGACGCCGACCCGGTCGCCTGCCTTGAAGCGGACGACGTTGGCTCCGACCGCCTTGACCACGCCCGCGATCTCGTGGCCCGGCACCAGGGGATAGGTCGACCGGCCGGTCTCGCCGCGCGCGGCGTGCAGGTCCGAGTGGCAGACGCCGCAGTATTTGATGTCGATCACCACATCGTCCGGGCCGGGATCGCGCCGTTCGAATCGATAAGGCGTCAGCGGCTGGTCGGCGGCGGTCGCCGCGAAGGCGCGGGTGGCGATCGGCATGGAGGATCCTTCAGGCTTTGCGGCGGGTGGAGCCTAGATGTGGCCCTGGCCGGGCGGTCGCAAGACGGCGCGGCCTATTTCAGCTTGGCGATCAGCGCCTGGGCCGCCGCTGGGTTGCGCACCTTGGCGCCCGAGATGAAATAGGCGAACACCTCGCCGTCCCTGGCCCAGCCTTGCGTCTGTTCGGCGATGGCGTCCAGTTCGGCGCCCGTCATGCCGGTCGGTTCGTCCTCCCGGCTGGACATCAGCCGGGCGTATCGAAAGTCGGCGGTCGCCTCGTCGATCCGGGGCCACTTCGGCTCCTCGTCGTCCACGGCGTAGACGATGGCGGCGCCGTATGCGCGGGCCAGGTCACGGAACTGTTCGGTCGCGAAGGTGGGATTTCGCACTTCCAGCGCATGACGCAGCCGCACGCCGTCCTTCTCCTGGGGCAGCAGCTTCAGGAAGCCCTCGAAATCCTCGGGATCGAACGTCTTGGTCCCCATGAACTGCCAGTTGATCGGCCCCAGCTTGTCGCCCAGCTCGGTCAGGCCCTGGGACAGGAAGCGGTCGAAGCTTTCCGCGCCTTCCGACAGGACTTTCCGATTGGTGCAGTAGCGGCTGGCCTTGACCGAAAAGACGAAGCCGTCCGGCGTCTCGTCGCGCCACTTGCGCCAGCTGTCCGGCTTGAAGGTCGAATAATAGGTGCCGTTGATCTCGATGCTGGTCAGCTTCGACGCGGCGTATTCCAGCTCGCGCTTCTGCACCAGACCCTCGGGATAGAAGGTTCCGCGCCACGGCTCATAGGTCCAGCCGCCGACGCCGACATGGATGGGGTGGGTCATGGTTCGCCTCCGGTATCGGCGGTGTGGCCGAGTGGATCATTCAGCCAGTCTTCTCTGGCGTGGCGGACGCGCAGGATCAGTACGTCCTGATCATCCAAGGCATAGAGAATGATGTGCGCCTTGCGAGGCAGGATTCGAACGGGCGGCTCGGTTTTCCGGCTCTCCCTGCCGGATTGGGGAAAGGTCGCGATCAGGTCGAACGCCGAGTGAAGATCGGCGACATAGGCGTCCGCCTGCGAGAGGCCGAACATCTCGGCGCTCTGACGGAAGATGGCCCGCATGTCGGCCCGCGCGGCCTTGGAAATCCGCAAGCGAGCCAAGTCAACTGGCCCGGCGGATCTTCTCGGCCAAGAACTCGGCGCGAACCTCGGCGAAGATTTCAGCGGGGGTCTGCTCGCTGATGCCCGAGGCGTAGGCCTCGTCGATCAGCCGCTGCATGTGCGCGATCTTCTCGGTCTTGATCTGTTCCTGCCGGATCAGGTCGCGGACAACGTCGGATGCGTTGGCGTAGCGGCCGGACTTGGCCTGCTCTTCGACCCAGGCCTTCATCGGGTCGGGCAGGGAGATGTTCATCGTCGCCATGATCAGTCTCCTTTTCGGAAAGAAGAGGGGTGTTTTGGCAAGTATTGTCAATCCTTGCCATCTTTCACACGGGCGGCGAAAACACCGTGTGAAAGGCATGAATCGTGTGAAATCGTCGTCGCCCATCGCCGGTCATAGCCGGCGTCCGCGTCGAAACCGGTCGCAGGCTCAGTAGGCGAAGTCGGCGTAGATCCGCTTCACGTCGCCCTGCCAGGGGCCGTGATAGAGGTCCAGCAGGCGTTCGGCCGGGGTGATCCCGCTGTCGGCGATGTCCTCCAGTTCCGACAGATAGCCGCGCTCGTCCACCATGCCGCCCGAGAATCTGGCCCGGTTCTTCAGCCCCTGTCTGGCGATGGCGACCAGGTCGACGGCGATGTCGCGCACGCTGCGGCCCGCGACCTCGGCCTTCAGGCCCAGACGCGTCACGTCGCGGCGCAGGCGCTCGTGGTCGGCGATATCCCAGTCCTTGACCAGGTCCCAGACGGCGGCCAGCGAGGGGGCGTCGTACAGCACCCCGGCCCACAGGGCGGGCAGGGCGCAGATGCGGCTCCACGGCCCGCCGTCGGCGCCGCGCATCTCCAGATAGGCCTTCAGCCGCACCTCGGGAAACAGGGTGGTCAGATGGTCGTTCCAGTCCTTGATCGTCGGATATTCGCCGGGCAGGGCGGGCAGTTTCCCGGCCTGGAAATCGCGGAACGACTGGCCCGAGGCATCGACGTAGCGGCCGTCGCGCTTGGCGAAATACATCGGCGTGTCCAGAGCATAGTCGGCGTAGCGCTCGAAGCCGAAGCCCTCTTCGAAGACGAAATCCAGCATCCCCGTGCGGTCGGCGTCGGTGTCGGTCCAGACGTTGGCGCGGGCCGATAGGAAGCCGTTGGGTCGACCCTCGGTGAAGGGCGAACAGGCGAACAGGGCGGTGGCGATCGGCTGCAGCGCCAGGGACGCGCGGAACTTGGCGACCATGTCGGCTTCGGAATCGAAGTCCAGGTTGGCCTGGATGGTGCAGGTGCGCAGCATCATGTCCAGGCCCAGGGTCCCGACCTTGGGCATATAGGCGCGCATGATGTCGTAGCGGCCCTTGGGCATGACCGGCACCTCCTCGCGCCGCCACAGCGGGTCGAAACCGACGCCCAGGAAACCCAGGCCGATCTGGTCGGCGACCTGTTTGACCTCCATCAGGTGCTGGCCGGTCTCGTTGCAGATGTCGTGGATGGTCGAAAGCGGCGCGCCCGACAGTTCGAACTGGCCGCCCGGCTCCAGGCTGACCGAGGCGACGAAGCCCTCGGCGTTCCTGCGTTCCAGACCGATCAGGACGCCGTTCTCCTCGACCCGCGACCAGCCGAACCGCTCCAGCCCCTCCAGCATGGCCTTGATGCCGTTGGGGCCTTCATAGGCGGGCCGGGCCAGGGTGATCTTGTCGAAGCCGAACTTCTCGTGCTCGGCGCCGATGCGCCACTGGTCCTTGGGCTTGATCCCCTTGGACATGGCCTCGATCAGAGCGTCTCTGGAAAGCGGCGCGTTCTCGGCCATCTGCAACCCCTGCTGTCGCGGCTAGATGGCGGCTAAAGCCGCGTTCCTCAAGGGGTTGAATAAAATCCGCTCATCCCTGCGGGGATGAGCGGGATGAGAATCAGCGTTCCCAATCCCCCACCGCCGCCTGCCACAGGGTCATGGCGGCGATGGCGGCGGTGTCGGCGCGCAGGATGCGCGGCCCCAGGGAGACGGCTGTGGTGAAGGGCAGGGACCGGAGCCGCTCGCCTTCCTCGGGCGAAAAGCCGCCCTCGGGGCCGATCAATATGGCCCATGGACCTTCGCCCGCGCCCCGCAGGGCTGTGACGGCCGGCGCGCCGCCGGTCTCGTCGCAGAACATCAGCCGACGTCCAGGATTGGGGCCGGCCTCCCAGCTGTCCAGCAGGGCGTCCAGCCTGACCGGATCGTCGATGACCGGCACGTCCAGCCGTCCGGTCTGTTCGGCGGCCTCTTCGGCGATGGCGTCCAGCCGGTCCAGGCGGATGCGGTCGGCGTTGGTGCGCTGGGTCACGACCAGCCGCACCCGGCGCGCGCCCAGTTCGGCGGCCTTCTCCACGATGGTCTCGACCCGCGGCTTCTTCACCACGGCCACGATCAGCTCCAGGTCGGGGCCGCGGGTCTGGGGGCGAACCTGTTCCTCGGCGCGCAGGATCACGCCCTTCTTCAGCACCTCGGCGACGGTGCATCGCCATTCTCCGTCGCGGCCGTTAAAGACCAGCAAGTCGTCGCCGGTTTTCAGCCGCATCACCTGGGTCAGATAGCGGGACTGATCCAGCGTGGGCGCGACGAGAGAGGCGGGGGCTAGGGAGGCGGAGACGTGAAGTCGGATCATTAGCCTACATGACCTGAGGGCGGGCGCTTGTCATCCCGGTCGCAGCGAAGCGGAGAGCCGGGACGGGACGCAGCCGACAATCTAGGCAAGCCCGGTCGGCGTCGCCGAACCGGGCTCAGCTTTCGCCCGCACCTCGCCGTAAAGATCCAGCCAACGTGGGTTGTCCTTTTCGATCAGCGCGAACTTCCATTCCCGCAACCAGCGCTTGATGCGCTTTTCCCGCAGGATCGCCTGGTCGATGTATTGATGGGTTTCGTACCAGGCCAGTTGGTCGATGCCGCGTTCCGCAGTGTAGCCCGGGATCACACCCGACTTATGCTCGGCCACCCGGCGCACGATGTCACTGGTCACGCCGACATAGAGATAGCCGCACGGGCCGCTGGCGAGCAGATAGACGTAGAAGCATTGGGTCATCACACCGTCTCCCGGCGCAACCCTTGCGGGTTGTCCGGGAGTGGTCAAGTCGATGGTTTAGCTGGTCCCCGTCCCCGATCTTCGCTGCGCTTCGTCGGGGATGACAATTGGACAAGGTGCGAGCTTTAAAGCGTCCGCGCGATCAGCAGCTTCATGATCTCGTTGGTGCCGCCGTAGATGCGCTGGACCCGCGCGTCCTTGTACAGCTGGGCGATGGCGTATTCGTTCATGTAGCCATAGCCGCCGTGCAGCTGCAGCATCTCGTCGATGGTCTCGCCCTGGATGTCCGTCACCCAGTATTTGGCCATGGAGGCGGTGGCGGCGTCCAGCTGGCCCTTCAAGTGCAGGGAAATGCAGTGGTCGACGAAGACCTTGGCGACGGTCAGCTTGGTCTTGACCTCGGCCAGCTTGAACTGGGTGTTCTGGAAGTCGAGGATGCGCTTGCCGAAGGCCTTGCGCTCCTTGACGTAGGCCAGGGTCGCCTCAAGCCCGCGCTCGGCGGCGGCGACGCCCTGGACGGCGATGTTCAGCCGTTCCTGCGGCAGTTGCTGCATCAGCTGGACGAAGCCCTGGCCCTCGGTCCCGCCGATGACGTTGTCGCCGGGGACCTTCACCTCGTTGAAGAACAGTTCGGAGGTGTCGTTGGCCTCCATGCCGATCTTGTGCAGGTTGCGGCCGCGCTCGAAGCCTTCGGCCCCGTCCGTCTCGACCACGATCAGGCTGGTGCCCTTGGCGCCCTCGGCCGGGTCGGTCTTGGCCACCACGATGATGAAGTTGGCCAGTTGGCCGTTGGTGATGAAGGTCTTGGAGCCGTTGACGACATAGCCGTTGCCGGACTTGATGGCGGTGGTCTTGACGCCCTGCAGGTCGGAGCCCGCGCCCGGCTCGGTCATGGCGATGGCGCCGACCAGTTCGCCCGATTGCAGGCGCGGCAGCCAGCGCGCCTTCTGTTCCTCGGTGCCGTAATGCCAGATGTAGGGCATGACGATCGCATTGTGCAGCGAGATGCCGAAGTGGTCCGCGCCCTTCCAGCCCAGCTGGCGCATCAGGACGACCTCGTGGCGATAGTCGCCGCCGAAACCGCCGTCCTCTTCCGGCATGGACAGGCCCAGCAGCCCCGCTTCGCCCGCATCGTTCCAAAGCCGGCGCGGCACCGAGGAGTCGGCGATCCAAGTCTGCACCTTGTCCAGGGGCGCGTGCTCGTCGATCCACTTGCCGACACTGTCGGAGAAGAGGGTGATCTCTTCTTCTTTCATAAAGTCGGGCTCTGGGCTGTTGAGCACGTTCATCATCATGTCTCCTCCCCACTCCGTGGGGAGGGGGACCGCGAAGCGGTGGAGGGGCTCTAGCCACCGCTGGGTGTCAGCAATGAGCGACGGAAAGAGCCCCTCCGTCACGGCGCCGAAGAGGCGCCGCGCCACCTCCCCGCAGAGCGGGGAGGAGACGGGTTAGCGTCAGAACGCCTCGGCCGGCATGGCCATCAGCACGTCGGCGCCGGTCTTCATCTTCTTCAGGTGGGCGTCCGCGTCGGGCAGGATGCGCTCGACGAAGTAGCGGCCGGTCTGCAGCTTGGTGGCGTAATAGGGATCGGTCGAACCGGCCTCGATCTGGGCCTGCGCCGACTTGGCCATCAGCGCCCACATATAGGCGAGCGCCGTCAGGCCGAAGACGTTCAGATAGTCGGTCGAGGCGGCGGCGGCGTTGTCCGGGTTGGCCATGCCGTTCTGCATCAGCCACAGGGCGCCGTCCTGCAGCTTGGCCTTGGCGTCGGCCAGGCCGTCGACGAAGGGCTTGATGGCTTCGTTCGATTCGTTCTCGGCGACGAAGGCGTCGATCTCGCCGAACCAGCTCATGATGGCGCGGCCGCCGTTGGCCGGCAGCTTGCGGCCCACCAGGTCCAGAGCCTGGATGCCGTTGGCGCCCTCGTAGATCATGGTGATGCGGGCGTCGCGCAGATACTGCGACGCCGGGAAGTGTTCGGTATAGCCCGAACCGCCGTGGACCTGCATCGCCAGCGAGGCGACGTGGAAGCCCTTGTCGGTCAGATAGGCTTTCAGAACCGGGGTCAGCAGACCCATGTAGTCCTTGGCCTTGGTCGCCACGGCCTCGTCTTCCGACTTCTCCAGGTCGGCGTGCAGCGCGGTCCACAGGATGAAGGCCTGGCCGCCTTCGACGAAGGCGCGGGCCTCCAGAAGCATGCGGCGCACGTCGGGGTGGACGATGATCGGATCGGCGGGGCCTTCCGGGTTCTTCGGTCCGGTCAGGCTGCGGCCCTGCAGGCGGTCCTTGGCGAACTCGACGGCGGCCTGATAGGCGGCCGTGCCGATGGCCAGCCCCTGCAGGCCGGTGCCGATGCGCGCCTCGTTCATGACCACGAACATATTGTTCATGCCGCGGCCTTCCTCGCCCAGCAGCCAGCCCTTGGCGCCGTCGTACTGCATGACGCAGGTGGCGTTGCCGTGGATGCCCATCTTCTCTTCCAGGCCCACGCATTGCAGGGCGTTGCGCTCGCCCAGAGAGCCGTCCTCGTCGACCAGATATTTCGGCACGACGAACAGGCTCAGGCCCTTGATGCCGGGAACCGCGCCCTCGATGCGGGCCAGGACGGTGTGGATGATGTTGTCCGAGAAGTCGTGTTCGCCCGCCGAGATCCAGATCTTCTGGCCGGTGATGGAGAAGCTGCCGTCGTCGTTGCGCACGGCCTTGGTGCGGACCATGCCCAGGTCGGTGCCGCATTGGGGCTCGGTCAGGTTCATCGTGCCGGACCATTCGCCCGACGCCATCTTGGGCAGGTATTTCTGCTTGATCTCGTCCGAGGCGCTGGCGCGGATGCCGGCGTAGGCCGAGGCCGTCAGGCCCGGATACATCGAAAACGCCGCCGAGGCGCCGGCCGTCATCTGGCCGAAGGCCGAGGCCACCACGCTGGGCATCCCCTGGCCGCCATAGGCGGGGTCGGCGGCCAGCGCCATCCAGCCGCCGTCGGACATGGCCTTGTAGGCTTCCTTCCAGCCCTTGGGTCCGGTCACGACGCCGCCTTCGGCCCAGTGGCAGCCTTCCTTGTCGCCGGGGTTGTTGATCGGGGCGATGACCTCGTCGGCGAACTTGGCGCCTTCTTCCAGAATCTGGTCGACCAGGTCCGAAGAGACGTCCTCGAAGCCCGGCTGGTTGGTGTAGCGGTCGATCTCCAGCACTTCGTTCAGGATGAAGGTGAAGTCGCGGACGGGCGCCTTGTAGGCCATGGTTACGCTCTTGCTTTGAAGGGGTGGTGGTCGTGGTTCAGGCGCGACTTCAGCAGCCGCTCGTAGTCTTCCGCGCCCGGCAGCAGGTCGGGGCGGTGTTCGGACAGTTTGGATTCCATCCAGGCGCAGGCCTCCTCGGCCGTCTCGATGGCGCCTTCTATGTCTTCCAGCTGTTGCTTCAGCGCCGTGATCTGGGCGCGGTGCCGCACCAGGGCCACGGCCATCTGATGGACGTTGTGATCCTTGCGGTCGTACAGATCCATCATGTCCTGGATCTCCTGAAGGGTGAAGCCGATGCGGCGGCCCCTCAGGATCAGCTTCAGCCGGGCGCGGTCGCGCGCGTCATAGACCCGCGTCTGGCCCTTGCGCGCAGGGGTCAGAAGGCCCTTGTCCTCGTAGAAGCGCAGGGCCCGCGCCGTGGCGCCGAACTCGCGGCACAGCTGGCGAATGGAATAGGTTCTGTGGTCGTCGGCTGTGGCCATGCGCCGACCATAACTTTACCCGCGCGTAAAGGAAAGAGTTTACGCGCACGTAAGGGTAAGCTTTTTCGACGGGGCGACAGGCAAAGAAAAAGCCCGGAACCGGGGGAACGGCTCCGGGCGCGAGACGCCGGATGGAGGGGGGGAGAACGTCCGGCGCTCGAACTCGACCTCAGGCCCGGCGGCGGCCCAGCAGGACCGGGATCGTGAAGGCCAGAAGGATGGCGTTGACCGCGGCCAGGCCGATGTCGCGATTGACGGCGTGGACGGCCAGCATGGTCGCCTCCATGACGATCAGGCCGGTCGCGGCCGTCAGCAGCAGCGGGCGGCCGACGCGCCACGAGATCAGCGGGCTCAGCACGCCCAGCGCCAGGACCATCTCGACCACGCCCAGGCCGCGCACCATGTTCTCGGGCGCGACGGCGGGCCAGCCCATCAGATTGATCAGATTCGTCATCGGCTCGGTCAGCTTGGCGTAGCCGGCGGCGATGAAGAACATCGCGATCCATCCCTGCAGGGTCCACAGGGCGATGTTGCGATAGGCGGCGCGGCTGCGGGCCCGGGGGGCGGGGAAGGTGTGGTGGTCATTGGGGACGGCCTAAATTCGTAACAGCGGCGATATCGGATCGGTCGGCTCCGTTCGCAAGGGGTCTATAGCCGCGCCGTTCGTTTTTGTCATCCGTCGATGACATCAGCTGATGACATCGGTCGATGACTTATTGTTACAGGTGGAACCCGTCGGCCGGATTCGCCGGCGTCAGCCCGCGAACCCCCAGGCCGCTCGGGCCGCTTCCAGCCGTTCCAGCTTGGCGAGGAACGCGGACCAGTCGTCGTCGGCCGCGATTGCGGCCCATATCGCCTCCACCTCGTGGATCAGCATCTCCTCGGGCTCGCGCGCGGCGAACATCGGATGCTCCAGCCGTTCGATCCGGTCCGGCTCGTGCTCCATCAGGGCGAATCGGAAGGCGTCGAACGCCTCGCCCTGATACAGTTTGGCGCGCGGTCCCGACAGGGCGCGGGCCGACGAGGCGAAGCCGCCGAACCAGTCGAAGAACAGCGGCTCCCAGCGCAGGGCCTCGCCCCCTTCGCGCAGCAGGGCCAGGGTCGTGTCGACCAGACGCTGGTCCGCCGCCTCGCCCAGGCTCTTCACCCCCAGCCGCATCGTGAAGGCCGCGCGCAGTTCGCGGATATAGGCCGGGCCGAACCCGTTCAGCGCATCGGCCAGGGTCTTGGCGTCGGAAACCACAGCCAGGCAACTGGCCAGCTGCGTCAGGTTCCAGAACACAGCCTCCGGCTGGCGGGCGAAGGCGTAGAGGCCGCCGTGGTCGAAATAGGCGGCCGTGAACCCCGGCTGATAGGCGGGCAGGAACCGCCACGGCCCATAGTCGAAGCTTTCGCCCGTGACGTTCAGATTGTCGGTGTTCAGCACCCCGTGCACAAAGCCCGCCGCCACCCAGCGCGCCGTCAGCCGGGCCGAGGCGGCCGTGATCGCCTGCATCAGGCCGGGAACGTCGCCGGCCGCGACGGTCGGATGATACAACGCCCTGACATGCTCGGTCAGGGCCTCGATCTGATCGGAACGGTTCAGATAGGCGGCGCGCTGGAAGGTTCCGAACCGCACATGGCTGTGCGACAGCCGCACCAGCACGGCCGAGCGCGTCGGCGACGGCTCGTCCCCCCGCTCCAGCGCCTCGCCGGTCTCGATCAGGGACAGGGCGCGGCTGGTGGGAACGCCCAGCGCCTCCAGCATGGACGCGGCCAGCACCTCGCGCACCCCGCCCTTCAGCGTCAGCCGCCCGTCGCCGCCGCGCGACCAGGGCGTGCTCCCGGACCCCTTCGTGCCGAGATCCATCAGCCGGCCCGATGCATCGCGCATCTGCGCCGCCAAAAACCCCCGGCCGTCGCCCAGGTCGGGATTGTACTGGCGGAACTGATGGCCGTGATAGCGCATGGCCAGCGGGCCGGGCTGGCCGGGCAGGGGGTCGAACCGGCCGAAGGCGGCGATCCATTCCGCCTCGCTCAGCGTCTCCAGCCCGACCTCGGCGGCGGCGCGGTCGTTGCGATACCGCAGGATGGTCTCGGGAAAGGCGGCGGCCCGCACCGCATCGGCATAGTCCGGCCCCAGGGCGAAGAAGCGCGGTTCGGGGCGGTATTCGGCGGAGACGGGCATGGCGGGCTAGGTGCGTCCGCTGCCACGAAAGCGCAACCGCGAACCCTCTTCTTTCGTCATCCTCCGGCGAGCGTAGCGAGACCGGGGGACCCAGCGGCGCCGAAGGCGAAAGGGTTCGGCGGCGTTGCGCGTTGGCGTTGCGCGACAGATTCGCGCTCTCGCGCGCCGCTGGGTCCCCGGTCTGCGCCGCAAGCGGCTTGCCGGGGGATGACGAAAGAAAAGGGGCGGTCTATAAAGTCCGCAGCCATCAGGTCGCGCCGGTCTTCGTGGACCGGGCGGCCAGGCCGGCGCGCCGAGAGGCGACGAATCCGGTCCGACGCCCGTCGATAACCTGGCGTCACGACAGCTTCAGTTGTTCGATCGGAGGCCGCCGTGGCGCGCAAACTCACGCTCGATTTCCTCAAGACCGAGACCGCATCCGGCTCGGCCCTGGCCCTGGCGGCCCTGGCGGCCGTGCTGATCGCCAACTCGCCCTGGTCGGCCGACTATTTCGCCTGGCTGAAGGGCTATCACCTGCTTCAGATCGGCCCGATCCGGCTGGAGGAGACGATCTCCGACTGGATCAAGGAAGGTCTGATGGCGATCTTCTTCCTCGTCGTGGGGCTGGAGATCAAATACGAGATCGTGCGCGGCGAGCTGAGCGACCCCCGAAAGCTGGCCACCCCCGTCCTGGCGGCCCTGGGCGGCATGGCGGGGCCGGCGGCGATCTATCTGTTGCTGACGAACCTGATCGGCGCGCCGCATCAGGGCTGGCCCATTCCGCTGGCCACCGACATCGCCTTCGCCCTGGCCGTCTTCGGCTTCGTGGGCAAGGGGCTGCCGTCGTCGCTGCGGGTGTTCCTGCTGACCCTGGCCATCGTCGACGACCTGGGGGCCATCGCCCTGATCGCCGTGCTGTTCAGCGAAGGGGCCGAATGGCTGCCGCTGCTTTGGGCGGCCGCCGCCCTGATCGCGGGGGCCGTCGCCGCTCACAGCGTCCGCATTCCGGCGCCCTTCTGGGTGCTGGGCTTCGCCCTGGTCTGGTATCTGACGGTCCTGTCGGGTCTCAGCACCTCGCTGACCGCCGTGGCCTTCGCCATGATCGTGCCGATCAAGGGGCGCGCCGAAGACGGCCAGAGCCCGCTGAAGGAGGCGATGCACGACCTGCATCCCTGGAACGCCTTTCTGGTCCTGCCCCTGTTCGCCTTCGCCAAGGCGGGCGTGTCCTTCGCCGGCCTGTCGATGGACCAGGCGTTCGCGCCCCTGGTCGTCGCCATCGCCCTGGGCCTGTTCTTCGGCAAGCAGATCGGCGTCATGGGCGCCGCCTGGCTGGCGTCGGCGCTCAAGATCGGCGCGCGGCCCACGGGCGCCAGCTGGCTGCAGGTCTATGGCGTCTCGCTGCTGTGCGGCGTGGGCTTCACCATGAGCCTGTTCATCGGCGTGCTGGCCTTCCCCGGCGCGGTGGACAGTCCCGAACAGGTCCAGGTCAAGCTGGGCGTCATCGGCGGGTCTATCCTGTCGGCTGTGGCGGCGGCCGTGGTTCTGGGGCTGGCCGTGCGTCGGCGCCGGATCGACCCGACGGCGCTCAAGCCCGAAGTCGAGCCGATCGGCCCGAAAGCCGGGTAAAAACTGACCTAGCGTCAGGGTTTTCTGTCGCTTCCTCGACACACAAAGGCGAATCTGCGGCGAAAAATCGTCGCGGACGACAACGCTCGCTTGTGGCTCATGCCGAAGCGCGGTTAGCCTTCGCCTTACTGAACGTCCCTCCACGTAGAGGGGCGTCGATGGGAACAGGAAACGCCGTGACCCCCTAACGGGATCACAGCTTCAGAGCCGGGAGGACGCCTATGCGCCGCAATCTTCACCTCAGGACCACCGTGTCCGCCCCCGCAGTACTTGGCGCCGTCGTCGGCGCCGCCGTCATGGGCTTCGCGGGCGCCGCCGCCGCCCAGGAGGCGCCGGCGAGCGTCGACGACATCATCGTCACCGCCCAGAAGCGCGAACAGAGCCTGCAGGACGTGCCGATCGTGGTCACGACCCTGTCGCAGGAGGTGCTGGACGGCGCGGGCGTGCAGGACATCAAGGATCTGCAGATCCTGACGCCCGGCATGACCGTCACCTCGACCCAGTCGGAAGCCTCCACCACCGTGCGCATCCGCGGCGCCGGCACCGTGGGCGACAATCCGGGCCTGGAAAGCTCGGTCGGCGTCGTCATCGACGGCGTCTATCGCTCGCGCAACTCGGTCGGCTTCGGCGACCTGGGCGAACTGAGCCGCATCGAGGTGCTGAAGGGGCCGCAGGGCACCCTGTTCGGCAAGAACACCTCGGCCGGCGTCATCAACATCATCACCGAACGCCCGTCGTTCGATCCCTCGATCTCGGGCGAGATCACCGGCGGCAACTACGGCGCCATCGGCGGGTCGGTCTCTGTGACCGGCGGCCTGACCGACCAGATCGCCGGCCGTCTATTCGTCGCCCACCGCGAGCGTGACGGCTTCTACGACGTCAACAACGGCGACGGCCCCAACACCAAGACCGACGACCAGACCCAGGACTATTGGACCGGGCGCGGCCAACTGCTGATCCTGCCCAACGACAACGCCTCGATCCGCCTGATCGCCGACTACACCAAGCGCGAGGAATACTGCTGCGCCGCGGTGCAGACCCGCGTCGGCCCGTCCCAGGCCTTCATCGCCGCCCTGACGGTCCCCAACGGTCCCGGCCAGACCCCGCCGACGGCCGGCTATGGCGCCGTGCCCTTCTCGCGACTGGCCTATTCGAACCGCGAGACCCCGCAGGAAATCGAGGACATGGGCCTGTCGGCGGAAGCGACCATCGACTTCCCCAGCCTCAACGCCACCCTGACGTCCCAGACCTCGTGGCGCGACTGGTCGTTCCAGCAGGGGATGGACCTGGACTACACCGGCGCCGACATTCTCCATCGCGAAAACGACGGCTCCAACGGCTATGGCGTCGACAACCTGACGCAGGAATTCCGCCTGGCGGGTTCGACGGACAAGCTGGACTGGCTGGTCGGCCTGTTCGCCACCAAGGAGGGCGTCTATCGCGACGACAGCTATACCTATGGCTCGGACTACAACGCCTTCGCCTCCCTGCTGCTGACGGCCTCGGTGCCGGCGGCCTTCGGCGGCCCCAGCCCGTCGCGTACGGGCTGTTTCACCAATCCGCAGGGCTTCGTGGTGGGGACCTCGGGCGCCTTGGCCGGCCAGCCCCTGTGCGTGCTCGGCCTGGCTCCCCCCAGCGCGGCGGCCCCGGTCTTCTCGGCCGGCAAGGCCTATGAGGATCACTACAGCCAGAAGTCGGAATCGGTCGCCGTCTTCACCAACAACACCTGGAGGGTCAGCGAGGCCTTCGACATCAACCTAGGCCTGCGCTACACCTACGACAGCAAGCGCCTGTTCGGCCTTCAGGACAATCTGGGGACCAATGGCGCGGCCTGCGGCGGCGCCCTGGCCAACAACCTTGCACCCACTCTGCCGACGTCGCCGATTCCCGGCACCGCCAACGTCCGTACGCCGGCGGCGGCCCTGGGCCTGCTGTGCCTGCCCTGGTCCAACCCGCTCTACGACGGCCGCCGCATCCAGGAGAAGTTCAGCGACACCGACCTGTCGGGCACCATCAAGGCCTCCTACCGCTTCAACCCCTCGATCATGGTCTATGGCTCCTATGCGCGCGGCTACAAGGGCGCGGGCTACAACATGGACCGGGTGCAGACGGGGGTGACGCCGGACGCCTCGCTGTTCTTCGCCGCCGAAACGGTCGACAGCTACGAGGCGGGGATCAAGACGACCCTGTTCGACCGCACCATGCTGCTGAACGTCACCTATTTCGACCAGAAGTTCGAGAACTTCCAGCTCAACACCTTCCTGGGCACCGCCTTCGTGGTGGAATCGATCCCCGAACTGACCTCGCGCGGCGTCGACGCCGACATGGTCTGGTTCACCCCGGTCGAGGGTCTGAGCTTCCAGGGCGGCGTGACCTATACCGACGCCAAATACGGCCAGTTTGGCGCCGGCGACCTGTCCAGCCCCGGCCGCTTCCCGCAACTGTCGCTGCTGCCGGGCGCGCGCGCCTCGTTCGCCCCGGAATGGTCGCTGACCGGCGCCCTGGCCTTCGACCGCGAACTGGGCGGCGGCCTGCGCGGCGGGTTCAACCTGTCGGCCAAATATTCGACCGAATACAACACCGGCTCGGACCTGTTGCCGTACAAGCATCAGGACGCCTTCACCGTGGTCAACGGCCGCGTCTCGATCGGTTCGGCCGACGAACGCTGGACGCTGGAGGTCTGGGGCCAGAACCTGCTGGAAGAGGAATACACCCAGGTCGGCTTCGCCGCCCCGCTGCAGGGCACGGCCTTCGCCAACACCACCACGCCCCAGGCCGACGGCACCTTCTACAATATCGCCACCGACACGGCGACCTACAACGCCTATCTCGGCGCCCCGCGCACCTGGGGCGTGACGCTGAAGGTCAAATACTGATCGTCAGACCGCACGACTGAACGACAAAGGGCCGACCGGGCGACCGGCCGGCCCTTTTTGTTGTGCGTGTGTTCAGGCGAGTGTGGGAATGTCCGCTCTCAGAAGCGATCCCAAATTCGACTTCCGACCCGTTGCGGACCTCTCCGTGCCACATCATGGTCTGACCGATTGAGGAATGCTCAGGAGACCTCAAAGTGCTACTCGCTCTGATTGCCGCCATCACGAACCTTCACGCGCCACCCCCGCAAAAAGCGCTCAGCAACGAGTGGATTGAGGCGGCCACAGTGAATGTGGCCTACCAGATGGCTCTATGCCAGCCACACCTCAGTGACTGGCTCGGCACAGAAGACGTTGAAATATCTATACGTGATGACTTGGCTTCCACAGAGGATGAAGCCTCGAGAGCTATACTGCTAGCCGCGATTTCAGCATCCCAGCAGGGGAAAAAGGACCGACTCACAACTAATGTTGATGCTGAGCGGTGCGCTCAACGCGTGGGGTCGGCATTTTCGTATCTACTGCTTCCCAATCACGCACCCGAGCCCACCAATATGTTTCGACCAAACGAAAACCGCGAAAGCCCGATTGCTCCGTAAGGTCTGAAGAACGACCGTCGTCTATCATGATCGACCGCTTTCCACCCATTGCGGACCTGCCGCAGGTCCGCAATGGGCTGATCGGCCTCACTCCACCAACGGCCCCTGTCTCGGCTTGGCCAGTTCGCGCTGTCCGGCCGTCTTGCGGTGCAGGATGCGGCGGCCCCAGCCGGCGAAGTCGTCGACGATGGTGAAGATGGCGGGGATGTAGAGCAGCGACAGGAAGGTCGAGGAGATCAGGCCGCCCAGCACGGCGATGGCCATGGGCGAGCGGAACTGGACGTCGGCCCCGACGCCCAGGGCGATGGGCACCATGCCCGCGCCCATGGCGAAGGTGGTCATCAGGATGGGGCGGGCGCGCTTGTGCGCCGCATCCAGAATGGCCTCGCGACGGGGCATCCCGTCCCGCTCGGCCATGATGACGTAGTCGACCAGCAGGATGGAGTTCTTGGCCGCGATCCCCATCAGCATCAGCACCCCGATCAGGGCCGACATGGAGAAGTTGGCGCCGCCGATGGCCAAAGCGATGAAGGCGCCGCCGATGGCCAGGGGCAGGGCCGCCATGATGGTGATCGGATAGGCGAAGCTTTTGAACAGCAGGGTCAGCACCGCATACATCAGCAGTATGCCCGAGGCGAAGGCGATGGCGAAACCGGTCAGCATCTCCTGGATGAACTCGGCGTCGCCGGCCGGCACCTGGCGCACGCCGGCGGGCAGGTTCTGGACCGAGGGCAGGCGGTTGACCGCCGCCCCCGCCGCGCCGGTGGTGGTCCCGTCCAGTTCGGCGCTGATCGAGGCGATGCGCGAACGGTCCTGGCGGGCGACGGTGGCGGGGCCGGCGCCGAAGCGGATGTCGGCGACGGCGCTCAGCGGCACCGAGGCGCCGTTGTTGGCCGGCACCCGCAGGTTCTCCAGCACCGTCAGGTCCTCGCGCGCGGCCTCGGTCAGCTGCAGGCGGATCGGGACCTGGCGGTCGCCCAGATTGTATTTGGGCAGGTTCTGATCCACGTCGCCAATGGTGGCGACCCGCACGGCCTGGGAGATGGCGCCGGCCGAGACGCCGGCCAGGGCGGCCTCGTCGGGGCGCGGCGTGACCAGGATTTCGGGCCGGGCGATGGCGGCCGAGTTGACGATGTTGGCAAGGCCCGGAACGGAACGCATCTCGGCCTCGACCTTGCGCGCCGCCGCGTTCAACGTGTCGGGATTGTCGCCCAGAAGCGAGAAGGTGTAGGTCGTGCCGTCGCCGGGGCCGCCGCCCTGCTGGGCGATGCCGGCGCGGATGCGGGCGCCGGGGATTTTCTTCAACTGATCCACCATGGTCCGGGCGAAGGCCTGCTGGCTCAGTTCGCGGTCGCCCTTGGGCACCAGGTCGGCGTAGACATTGGCCTGGGTCACGTCCTGGCCGCCGATGGCGGCGTAGACGGACGTCACCTCGGGCCGGGCCTCCAGCGTCCTCGTGACCTGCTGAACCACGGCGTCGGTCTGACGCAGGGTCGCGCCGGGCGGCAGCTCGACCTGGAAGGCGGCGCGCGCGGTGTCGCCCGGCGACATGAACTCGAACGACATCCGGGCCACGACGGCCGTGCCGATCGAGGCGACCAGGAACAGGATGCCGATGACGAACACCTTCCACCGATTGGCCAGCGACCAGCGCAGGGCCTTCAGATAGCCGCTCATCCAGAACGGATCGCGGTCCTCGTGGTGGGTGTGCTTCAGGATATAGGCCGCCATCAGCGGCGTCAGGGTGCGCGCCACCAGCAGGGAGAAGACCACCGACACGCAGGCCGCCAGGGCGAAGGCCTTGAAGAACTGGCCGATGATGCCCGGCATGAAGCCCACGGGGGCGAAGACGGCGACGATGGTGGCGGTGGTGGCCACGACCGCCAGGCCGATCTCGTCGGCCGCCTCCAGGGAGGCGTCGTAGGGCGGCTTCCCATCGCGCATGTGGCGCACGATGTTCTCGATCTCCACGATGGCGTCGTCGACCAGGATGCCGATGGTCAAGGACAGGGCCAGCAGCGTCACCACGTTCAGCGACTGGTCCATCGGCCCCAGAATGGCGAAGGTCGGGATCAGCGACATCGGCATGGCCGTCGCCGCGATGAAGGTGGCCCGCCAGTCGCGCAGGAAGATGAAGACGATCACCACCGCCAGGGCCGCGCCCAGCAGCAGGGCTTCCAGCGAGGCCAGATAGGATTCCTCGATCTGTTCGACGCTGGCCGTGACCTGGCTGATGGTCAGTTCCGGGTGGGCGTCGTCCAGCTTCTTGACCTCGGCGCGGACCCGGTCGGCCACCTTGACCTCGGACGCCGTGCGCGAGCGCAGGAAGTTGAAGGTCACGGCCTCCTGGCCGTTGTAGCGGGCCAGACGGCGCGGCTCGCTCCACTTGTCCTCGACCGTGCCCAGATCGTCGAGGCGGACGGTCTTGCCGTCGCCCAGCGGCACCAGGGTGTCGCGCAACTGCTGGACCGAGGTGGCGGCGCCCAGGGTGCGCACGGCCCGTTCGGACCCGGCGATGGTGACGCGGCCGCCCGGCAGGTTGTTGTTGACGTTGTTCAGGGCCTGGCTGACCTGGGCGGCCGTGACGCCGTAGGCGGCCAGCCGCTGGGGGTCCAGCTCGACCCGCATCTCGCGGTCCACCCCGCCCGAGCGGTTGACCTCGCCCACCCCGCCCAGGGCCAGCAGGGCGCGGCTGACGTCGTTGTCGATGAACCAGCTGATCTCCTCGGGCGTCATGGTCGGAGAGCGCACGACATAGGTGATCAGGGCGTCGCCGGTGATGTCGATGCGCTGGACCGCCGGCTCCTGCATGTCCTGGGGCAGGCTGGCGCGCAGGCCGCTCATGGCGTTGCGCACGTCGTTGGTGGCGCGTTCGGTGTCGGTGCCCAGTTCGAACTCGATGGTCGTGGTCGAGACGCCGTCGCTGACGTTGGAATAGATGTGGCGCACGCCCGACAGGCCGGCGATGGAATCCTCGATCAGGCGCGTGACCTGCACCTCCATCTCCGCCGGGGCCGAGCCGGGGCGGGCGGCGGTGACGGCGACCAGGGGGAAGTCGATGTCGGGGTTCTGATTGATCCGCATCCCCGAGAAGCCGACCACGCCGCCGAGCGTCAGCAGCAGGAACAGCAGGATGATCGGAATGGGATTCTTGATCGCCCAGGACGACATCTGATTCATGGCGTCGGTCCTAGTTGGCGGCGGCGGGCTGAGCGGCGGCAGGCTGGCCGGCGGCGGGCTGGGCGGCGACGGCCGGGGCCACGTTGACGCGGTCGCCCTCGTTCAGGAAGCCCGCGCCGTCCACCACGACGCGCGCGCCGGCGTTGACGCCCGAGACCGCCGTCAGGGCGTCGGTGCGCGACAGCACCGTGATCGGCTGGAAATGCACCGTGCCGTCGCCGTTCAGGACGAAGACGCCGGGCTTGTTCTCGCGGTACAGCACCGCGCCGGTCGGCACGGTGGTCGCCGGCTGGTCGCCCACGGCGATGTCGGCGCGCGCGAACATCCCCGGCCGCAGCTGCGATCCGGGCGACAGGGAGATGCGGGCCAGGCCCAGCCGGGTCGAGGCGTCCACCTGGGGCGTGACGATGCGGACCGAGCCGGTGGTCTGACCGGCCTCGCTGGAGGTCACGGTCGCGGACTGGCCGGCGCGGACCAGGCCCAGTTCGGTCTCGGGCACCTGGGCGTCCAGCTCCAGCCGGCCGTCGCGGACCATGCGGAACAGTTCGGTCCCGGCGGCGATGATCTGGCCCTTGGTCACGCTGCGGCTGACGATCAGGCCGCCGACGGGCGCGCGGACGGTGGCCTGGGACAGCTGGGTCTGGGTCTGGGCCAGGGCGGCGCGGGCGGCCGACAGATTGGCCGTGGAGGACCGCTGGTTGGCCAGGGCCGTGTCCAGCGACGCCTGGCTGAGGAAGCCGCGTTCCTTCAACTGCTGGGCGCGGTCCAGGGCGGCGTCGTCGCGCGCCACGTTCGCCTCGGCCAACTGCACCTGGGCCTGCTGCTGGCGCAGCTGGGCGCGCAGCAGGACGTCGTTCATCTGCACCAGGGGCTGGCCCTGACGGACGTAGGACCCTTCGTCCACATAGACGGCGACGGCGGTCAGGCCGCCGGTCTCGGCCGCGACCGGCACTTCCTCCCAGGCGGAGACGGTGCCCGACGCGGTCACGGTGCGGTTCAGGCTGGTCTGGGCCACGGCGGCGACGCTGACGGTCTGGCGCGAGCCGCCGGCGGTCTTCTCCGCCGTCTTGTCCTCGCCATGGCCGCCGCAGCCGGCCAGCAGCAGGGCCGACAGCACGAGGACCGAGGGGGCGACGGCGCCGAAGGCGGGCCGGGTGCGGGTCGTCTTGGACAAGGCGGCGTTCCTCACGGTTCAGGCGAAGCGACCGCGTGGGCAGGCGCGGCCGAGCCGGGCTTCATACAATGTCCCGCGTCGCCCCGAAACGGCGAAAGCGATTGTTGCAAAGCCTTAATCTGGAACTGCGGGAGGCTCGGATCGCGCCCTGCGCTGGCCCCCGGCCCCTGCGCGTGATAGGGGCGCGCGGATGACGACTCCCCCTATCTCGAACATTCGGAACTTCAGCGTGGTCGCGCACATCGACCACGGCAAGTCGACCCTGTCGGACCGGCTGATCCAGCACACCGGCGGCCTGACCGCGCGCGAGATGTCCGAGCAGGTGCTCGACAACATGGAGATCGAGAAGGAACGGGGCATCACCATCAAGGCCCAGACCGTGCGCCTGACCTACAGGGCGCGCGACGGCCAGGACTATATCCTGAACCTGATGGACACGCCCGGCCACGTGGACTTCGCCTATGAGGTGTCGCGCTCGCTGGCCGCCTGCGAAGGCTCCCTGCTGGTCGTGGACGCCTCGCAAGGGGTCGAGGCCCAGACCCTGGCCAATGTCTATCAGGCCATCGACAACAACCACGAGATCGTCCCCGTCCTGAACAAGGTCGATCTGCCCGCCGCCGAGCCGGATCGCGTCCGCGCCCAGATCGAGGACGTGATCGGCATCGACGCCTCCGAGGCCGTCCTGGCCAGCGCCAAGTCGGGCATCGGCATCGAGGAGGTGCTGGAGGCCATCGTCACCAAGCTCCCGGCGCCCAAGGGCGATGCCAACGCGCCCTTGAAGGCCATGCTGGTCGACGCCTGGTACGACCCCTACCTCGGCGTCGTCGTGCTGGTGCGGGTGTTCGACGGGGTGCTGAAGACCGGGATGCGGGTCAAGATGATGCGCAACGGCTCGACCCACCTGATCGACCGGGTCGGCGTCTTCCTGCCCAAGAACACGCCCGTGGACCAGCTCGGCCCCGGCGAGGTCGGCTTCATCACAGCCCAGATCAAGGAAGTGGCCCACGCCGCCGTCGGCGACACCATCACCGACGAGAAGAGGCCGACCGCCGAACCGCTGAAGGGCTTCAAGGAGGTCCAGTCGGTGGTCTTCTGCGGCCTGTTCCCGGTGGACGCCGCCGATTTCGAGGACCTGCGCGCCGCCATCGGCAAGCTGCGCCTGAACGACGCCAGTTTCACCTACGAGATGGAAAGCTCGGCGGCGCTGGGCTTCGGCTTCCGCTGCGGCTTCCTCGGTTTGCTGCACCTGGAGATCATCCAGGAGCGCCTGAGCCGCGAGTTCAACCTCGATCTGATCGCCACGGCGCCGTCGGTCGTCTACAAGATCGGCCTGCGCGACGGGACCGAGATGGACCTGCACAACCCGGCCGACCTGCCCGACGTGATGCAGATCGAGACCATCGCCGAACCCTGGATCAAGGCCACCATCCTGACGCCCGACGAATACCTCGGCGGCGTGATCAAGCTGTGCCAGGACCGTCGCGGCCAGCAGATCGAACTGTCCTACGTCGGCAATCGGGCGATGGTGGTCTATGAGCTGCCGCTGAACGAGGTGGTGTTCGACTTCTACGACCGGCTGAAGTCGATCTCGAAGGGCTATGCCTCGTTCGATTACGAGATCACCGAATACAAGGTCGGCGACCTGGTGAAGATGTCCATCCTGGTCAACGCCGAGCCCGTCGACGCCCTGTCCATGCTGGTCCACCGCGCCCGCGCCGAGACGCGCGGCCGGGGCATGGTCGAGAAGATGAAGGAGCTGATCCCGCCGCATCTGTTCCAGATCCCGATCCAGGCCGCCATCGGCGGCAAGATCATCGCCCGCGAGACGGTGCGGGCGCTGCGCAAGGACGTGACCTCGAAATGCTATGGCGGCGACGCCACCCGTAAGAAGAAGCTGCTGGAGAAGCAGAAGGCCGGCAAGAAGCGGATGCGCCAGTT
Organism: Brevundimonas sp. D3-1P; assembly: GCF_055809335.1. NCBI lineage: Bacteria > Pseudomonadati > Pseudomonadota > Alphaproteobacteria > Caulobacterales > Caulobacteraceae > Brevundimonas > Brevundimonas sp. D3-1P. Next base: position 1,713,082 of record NZ_CM147908.1, on the reverse strand, counting down.
CGGCAAGGTCGAAATCCCGCAGGAAGCCTTCATCGCCGCCCTGAAGATGGACGAGGATTGATCACTTAAGCCTTTCCCTCCCCCGCAGGGGGAGGGAGAACGTCGAGCTTGCGCCCGCCTCAGTGCGCCCCGTTCAGACGCTCGAACACCGCCTCGTAGCCATTCGCCTCGGCGAACCGCAGCGGCTTGACCCGTTCGACCAGGATTTCGCCGCGCGGCGTCTCGCCCCGTTCGATCAGGCCGATGACCTCGGCCGTATAGTCGGCCAGCGGCATGGAGTTGGGGTTCTCCGCATGGCCCGGCATCAGGTCGGTGGCCACAGCGGGCGGGGCCAGCTCCAGCACCTCGACCGAGGTGTCGGCCAGCTGATGCCGCAGCGACTGGGTCCAGGAATGGATCGCCGCCTTGGTGGCGTTGTATGTCGGCGTGGCCACCAGCGGAACGAAGGCCAGGCCCGAGCTCACGGTGATCACCGTGGACGCCGCCTGTGCCCGCAGATGCGGCAGCAGCGCCGTCGTCAGGCGGATCGGCCCCAGCAGGTTGGTCGTGATGGTCGCCTCCACAACGTCCAGGTCGAACGGCTCGGCCTTCAGGTCTTCGGCCAGCATGATGCCGGCGTTGTTGATGACCACGTTCAGGGCGGGGTGATCGCGAACGACCTGGGCGGCGAAGGCGCGGATCGCGGCCGGATCAGCGACGTCCAGCGCGGCCCAGGCCATGCCCGGATTGGCCTCGACCACCGCCTTCAGCGCGCTCTCGCGGCGGCCGGTGATGACGACCTGGTTTCCGCGTGCGTGCAGGGCCTCGGCCAGGGCGCGGCCGATGCCGGAGCCGCCGCCGGTGATCAGGATGGTGTTGCCGGTGATGTTCATGGGTGTCTCTCCTGACGGGGTGCGTCGTTGCGACAGACGAGGTATGGCTGACGCTCTCCATTGGAAAGCAGGCACCAAAAGTCGCCATACTTACCCGAGTGAAAGATTTGGATATGACGGCCGTTCCGCCTGCAAGAATTTCGCATCCCGAGACCGGAGAATACGCCGATCCCCGCGTCGAGGCCCTGGTCAATGACGTGATCGGCCGTGTGGCGGACAAATGGACGATGCTGATCCTGGAGGTCCTGGCCGAACACGGCGAGCAGCGCTTCACCCGCCTCGGCGGCCTGGTCGGCGGGATCAGCCAGAAGATGCTGACCCAGACCCTGCGCCAGATGGAGCGCGACGGCCTGGTGATCCGCACCGTCCACCCCGTCATCCCGCCCAAGGTCGAATACCGGCTGACCGACCTGGGCCTCACTCTGGCCGAAGCCTTCTGCGGCGTCTGGACCTGGGCCGAACGGAACATCGACCGCATCGAGGCCGCGCGCGCGGCCTTCGACGGGCGAAAGGGATAGCGCCCGGCGCCCCCTCACGGCGCCTCGCCGGCCCGGTTCGCCTTCGCACGCAAGCGGCGGTCGACCGATCCTTGCGCTCAAGCTGAAACCGCGACCGGGGTTGCGTGTTGTTCTGGCGGAAACGCCAGGAGGAAGACCATGCCCCGGGGAGACAAGTCCGCCTATACCGACAAGCAGGAGCGCAAGGCCGATCATATCGCCGAGGGCTACGAGAAGCGCGGCGTGTCCGAAAAGGAGGCCGAGCGACGCGCCTGGGCCACCGTGAACAAGGACGACGGGGGCGGCAAGAAAAGCGGCTTGGGACGCGGCAAGTCCACCGGCCATCCCGCCGCCCGCAAGGGCGGTCGCAAGGGCGGCGCGGCCGCTGCGGCGCGCCCCGAGGCCGACCGCTCCGCCGCCGCCCGCAAGGGCTGGGAGACCCGTCGCCGCAAGGCCGCGCATTGACGAACCCCGAAATGGACCGCGCGCCGATCCCGCCCCGCCCGGACAGCCGCCCAGACAGCAGATCGGGCCTGGCCCAGGGCGGCCTGGGCGGACCCGAGGACCAGCTTCTGCAGGACGGGCAGGAAGAGGTCTTCGCCCGCGCCGAGGTCGAAAGCGGCCGCATCGAACACCACGCCGACGCCGATTCCCCTCCGTCCCCGTCGGAGGCGAAACCTTCATCACCCACCGCAAAACCAGGAGACCAAGATGGCTGAGAAAACCCTAGACAACCTGTTCTACGACACCCTCAAGGACATCTATTACGCTGAGCGCAAAATCCTGAAGGGCCTCAAGAAGATGTCCAAGGGCGCCCAGGCGCCCGAGCTGAAAGCCGCCTTCGACAAACACTATGAAGAGACCGAGGGCCAGATCGAGCGCCTGCAGCAGGTGTTCGAGATCATCGGCAAGCGCGCCCAGGGCAAGACCTGCGACGCCATCGAGGGCATTCTGGCCGAAGGCGACGAGATCCTGGAGGAATACGAAGGGACCGACGCCTTGGACGCCGGCCTGATCTCGGCGGCGCAGGCCGTGGAGCATTACGAGATCACCCGCTACGGCACCCTGAAACGCTGGGCCACGCTGCTGGGCTACGACGACGCCGCCCGCCTGCTGGACGAGACCCTGACCGAAGAGTCCAAGACCGACGAAAGCCTGACGGCCCTGGCCGACGCCAAGGCCAATGCGAAGGCGCAAGGCGCCGCCGCCTGACATGGGCCACGGGCTGCGAGACGCCATTCCGGCCACCGCCGTTCATCTGTGCATCGACATGCAGCGGATGTTCGTGGAGGACACGGAATGGCGCGCGCCCTGGGCGGAGCGGGTGCTGCCGGTCATCGTCGGCCTGTGCGAACGGCATGCCGAACGCACCTGCTTCACCCGCTTCATCCCGGCGGATCGGCCGGGCGATGGGCGGGGCCGGTGGAAGGACTACTGGACGCGCTGGCCGCAGATGACGCGAGAGCGGCTGGCCCCCGGCCTGATCGACCTGGCCGTGCCGCTCCAGCGGTTCGTCCCGCCGGCCTGGGTGCTGGACAAATGGGTCTATTCGCCCTGGATCGCCACCGACCTGGACGCAGTGCTGCGCCGCAGCGGGGTCGACACCCTGGTCGTCACCGGGGCGGAAACCGATGTCTGCGTGCTGGCGGCGGTGCTGGGCGGGGTCGACCTGGGCTATCGGGTGGTGGTGGTCTCCGACGCCGTATGCAGTTCCGCCGACGAACCGCACGACGCCCTGATGGCCCTGTATCACGATCGGTTCGCCGTCCAGGTCGAGACGGCCGAAAGCGAAGAGGTTCTGGCCGCCTGGTCGGCCTGACATCTGGTCCGCCTGACGTCTGGTCGCATGCATCGCGACGAGGCGGGGACCGTGGAGCGCGTTCGAGAGCGCAGGCTGGGCGGCCCTATTCCCGCACCGTCTCGGTGATGAAATGCCGGCCCTGCCTGTCCTCGATCTCCACCACCCATAGGTCGGGGTCGTAGCCGCGCTGGCGGGCGATATAGGCGTCCAGCTCGCTTTCGCTGTCCGAGGTGACGGGCTGGATCCACAGCCGGTCGCCGTCGGGGCCGAAGGCCTCGGTGAACAGGCGGGCGGTGCGGGTGGAGGCGTCATAGGCCTTGACGATGACCGAGCCGGCGCGGTCGTCGCCCTTATTGACCACGGTGGCGTAGGCGCCCTCGATCTGGGCGCGGCGGATCAGGGCGCTGACCCACAGGTCGCTGGAAAGAAGCAATTCGCTAACCCTGCTCGCACACGGAACCCCAACGCTGAGCCGCTAGGGTCGGGACATGAGGATAGGCTCTTCTCCCCGGCGAACCCAAGCCCTGATGTCGGCCCCGATCACGGCCCTGCTGATCGCCGCGACCCCCGTCGCCGCCTTCGCCGCGCCGCAGGACCGCTATTACGAGCGCGCCTTCGTGCTGGCCGCCAACGACCGCTGCGGCCTGTTCGAGCCGCAGTTGACCGCCGCCCTGACCGCCGCCGCCTACCAGGCGCGGGGCGCGGCCCTGCGCGCGGGCGCAAACGACCGGCAACTGGCCGAGACGGCCCAGCGGGCGCGGGCGCGGGCGGGCGTCACCCCGTGCGGCTCGGCCGACCTGAAGACGGTTCAGGGCCGGGTGCAGACGGCCTTTTCCGGCTGGTCGCGCACGACGCGGATGCAGTTTCCCGGCGACCGCGCCGGCTGGAGCGCCGACCGCGCCGCCTATTCCCGCCCGACCTGGCGGCTGATGCAGGCGACCACGACCGGCGCCTCGCCGGTGCGGTTCGGCGTGGTGGGCGGCATGGACCGGCCCGACCAGCTGGCGGCCGTGGTGTCGTGGCGCGGGCGATCGCGCCCGACGGGGGTCAGGATCGTGATGCGCGACGCGGGCGTGGCGCCCCGTCCGTGGCTGTCGCGGGGCCTGCCGCCGGCGGTGCAGCGCCGCGCCTTCTGGGCCGCCGGGGTCCAGGCGGCGGACCGCGCCCTGCTGGCCGAGGGCCGCGCCGAGGGCCAGGTCTGGGTCTTCCCCGCCGCCGCCGCCGACGCCCTGTCGCGGCTGGACCCGCGCGAGGTCTTCACGGTCGAGTTCGTCTTCCGCGACGGCAGCATCGCCCGCTCCACCTTCGAGGCCGGCGACTTCCCGGCGGGCCGCGCGTTCCTGGCGATGGGGCAGGTGTAGGGGGCGCTTTCGAGCTACCCCTGCACGACCATCAGCAAGGGAATGTAAATGTAGGCGACACGGCCCTCGTTGGCCGCCGCATCAGCGGGATTGACGCGCTTGCCGTTCCATCGTGTCGCTTCTCTACGGGCTCCGGCTTCTCGCTGGCCCGGCATCATGTGATCGACGCGGCAGTCTCGATAGGCGCCGCTGCGGACAATACAGCTTACTTCCATCGCGCGGCCCGGCGCGCCGACGCTGGAGCCGCTGTCGGAGGTCGTGATCGCCAGCATGGCGTCCGCCCTGGCGAGGGCGTCTCGATCATCGGTCAAGGCGTAACCGCAGGCCGCCAGTACCCGGTCCAGATTGGCGTGCTCGGTCGGCAGGTCGAAGGTCGCGCTGATGGGCGAGGACTGTCCCGCGTCGGACTGGAGCTTCAGAACGCCTCCGACGCGCAGGAAGCGCGCGTCGCGAGCCGGTGCGCCGCTGAGCCACGTGCGGCCAACGCCCACTCGCCATGTCTGGAGATCGGTCCTTCCGTCGGCGCGTTCGGCCTGCAGACGGTGTAATGGACCGGCTCGCTCAGGCAGACCCTGCAAGGCGATCTTCAGTTCGCCCGCGCTGCATTGAGCGATGATCGCCTGTCCCGCGTCGAAGCGGATGGCGGCGATGGTCAGGTTCCGCGATGCATCCTCGGCGAACTCCCAGTCGTCTCCGGTCTGCGCTACCGCCGATGCGGCGCCGGTTAAGCAGGCGGTGTTCAGCGCGGCCGTAAGCAACATTGACAATAGACGCCGCATGGTCGGTCCCCTTGATCAAGGCGAGAGGCTGAAAGCAGACGCCCGGAGACGTCAAGCCTCGACTGAGCCGGACACCGCTCCGTCGACGGCTGCATCCGCGCCTAACGCCGCCATCACCGGCAGGCGCACCACCACCGCCGCGCCTTCGCCCAGGGTGCTGTCGATGGTCATGCGGCCGCCGTGCAGTTCGGTCAGGCTGCGGACCAGGGACAGGCCCAGGCCCGTGCCTTGCGCCTTCTGGTCGGCGCCGCCGGCCTGTTCGAAGGGGCGGCCCAGCCGTTTCAGGTCTTCGGGGGCGATGCCGACGCCGGTGTCCGACACCGCCAGCTCCAGGTCCGGGCCGTCCGCGTCCAGCGTCAGGGTGACGGCGCCGCCGGCCGGGGTGAATTTGACCGCATTGGACAACAGGTTCAGCGCCATCTGCTTCAGGGCGCGGGCGTCGGCGCGCACCCTCAGCGGCTCGGCCGACAGGACGGCGGCCAGATCGACCCCCTTGTCGTCGGCCTGCAGCCGGACCAGGGCCACGGCGGCCGAGACGGCGTCGCGCGCGTCGAACTCGGCCATGGCCAGCTGATAGCGTTCGGCCTCGATCTTGGACAGGTCCAGCACGTCGTTGATCAGGTCCAGCAGATGGCCGCCCGCCTGGTGGATGGCGTCGGCGTATCCGGCGTAACGCTCGGGCAGGGGGCCGAACAGGCGCTGGCGCATGATGTCTGCGAAGCCCAGGACGGCGTTCAGGGGGGTGCGCAGCTCGTGGCTCATATTGGCCAGGAAGCGGGTCTTGCCGGCGGACTGGGCCTCGGCCTCGACGCGGGCGGTCTCCAGGCCCAGCTCCCGCGCGAACTGGGCCGTGCCGTCGAACGCCTGGGCGATCAGGCGGGGCGGGTCGCCCGCGTGAACGAACGGCGCCGCGATCAGGATCACGCGCCGGTCCAGGGCGCTGCGGGGGCTGAACTGCACCTCGGCCGTCTGGCCCGACAGGGCGCGCGACAGGGCGGCCGAGACGACGGGCCGGTCCGGGGCGTGGACGCCGGCGATCAGCCCTTGGTCCAAAAGGACGGGCACGGACAGGGCGGGCGGGGCGGCGCCCCAGGTCGCGACCGCCCGGCCCGACGGCTCCAGCAACAGGGTCAGGGCGGGCTGGTCCGCCAGCAGGGCGGCGATCCGTTCGGCCTGGCTTTCGGCCAGGGCCAGGCGGCGCCGGCGCTGGCCCCAGGTCAGGCGCAGGGCCGAGCCGACGGCCCCGAGCGCCAGAAAGGCCGAGGCCGCGGCCAGCAGGGGGGCTTGCGCCTCCGGCCCGTTCAGCCAGCTGGAGGTCAGGCCGCTGAAGATCGGCAGGAGGACGCCGAACACGCCCAGCCAGGTCAGGCCGTCGCGGCCCGTCCGGTCGTGATCCAGGGCGATCCCCGCCGCCAGGGGCAGGGCGACCAGGCCGGGCAGGGCGCCGGTCACGCCCCCCGTCAGACCCGCCGCCGCCGTCGCCGCGACCAGCCAGCCGACCATGATCCCCAGCCGCAGGCCCAGGGTGTCGCGCACCATCAGCGCCACCCCCAGCACGCCGGGCAGGGCCATGATCAGCAGGGCCGCCAACGGCCCGTCGCGCAACCCGTCCAGCATCTGGGCCGACAGGGCCGTCAGGCTGACCGCAACGGCCCAGACGGCGTGCCACAGGGCGAGCAGGGGCGCCGCCGGCGGCGCGCCGTCCCGAACCCCGTCGTCGCCGCCATGCGGAGCCGGGCGTCGGTCGTCGTGCGGGAAGGGGCGGGCGGGTGAGGTCAAGCAGCGGGGCCGGTGTTCATGTCCGCCTCAAGACTAGTCGCGCCCTTGAGTCGGCGCGAGGCCGCTCCCCCCTCAGGCGAACCCGGTCGCGACGTTCACCATGAATACCGGGGGACAAAACGGCCGGTTGTCGTTAACGGCGGGTCGGCCTATCTCGCGCATCATGACCGCAGCGCCCGACCGCACGCCTCCGACCGACAGTCTGGACCAGACCCTGGCCGAACTGATCGACGACTTCGACCTGCTGGGCGACTGGGAGCAGCGGATCGAATATGTGATCGAACTGGGCAGGGGGCTGGCCCCGCTGGAGGATGCGGATCGGACCGAGGCCAACAAGGTGCCGGGCTGCGCCGCCCAGGTCTGGCTGGCCGTGACCCCGGCGGACGGCCGTCTGTGGTTCGCCGCCGACAGCGACAGCGCCCTGTCCAAGGGCAATATCGCCCTGCTGCTGAAACTGTACTCGGGCCGCTCGCCGTCCGAGATCCTGGCCTTCGACGCCAAGGCGGCGCTGGACCGTCTGGGTCTGCCCTCGGCGCTGACCCGCCAGCGCGCCAACGGCTTGAACAGCATGGTGGGGCGGATCAGAGAGGCGGCGCTGGCGGCCGGCTGACCTTCGCCGAAAAGGGGTGCAATGTGTGCGCTTCGTCTGACATCACCCGACGCCATAGTGTTCGGCCAGCGCCTGCAGCGCCTGTTTCAGCACCGTCTTGCCCTGGCGGCGGCGCAGGCCCAGGCCCGTTTCGGCCAGTTGCAGGCTGTCGCCGTGGATGCAGATGCGGCTCAGCATAGGTCGCAGGCGTGGGCCGACAGCGGCCAGCGCCGCCTCCACCCGGCGCGCGGCCGACAGGGCGCGGTCGGTCGGCTCCAGCCGCGCTGCGGTCCCCGCGCTTCCCGATCCGTGTTGCGGCAGGGCGTCCCAGCGCATGGTCACGGACGGGCCGCGCAGGGCGAACTCGGCCTCGCGCCGCAGCCGTTCGCCCGCCGCCGCCTCGGCCGGGGTCAGCCACGGCCGGCCCGACACGTCCTTGCGCCGCGCCAGCCAGGCGATGGGGCTTTCGCCCAGATTCGCCGCGCGCCGGGCCAGCCGCCCGTCGGGCTGGATCAGGTCGCGTTCGCCCAGGACCATGCCCGGCCGTCCGGGCGGGGCGGATGCGACGGTCTCGGCGACCGGGCGCGCCTGCCAGCCGCCGCCGGGCCGGGCGCGCAGGCCCGGCCGCTCGACCAGGTCGCGGAACTCGGCCTCGGTCAGCGTCAGGCTGATCCGGCTGCGCCGATCCGCCGACAGCCGCAGCGCATAGCCGCCGCCCTTGTCCTGGGGCGCCAGCCAGGCGCCGGGCCGGGTCATCAGGTCCCGCGCGCGCTCCACGATCCGGCTCATCGCGCCAGGTCCAGCACGGGCGGCTGATACAGGCCCTGGATGCAGGTCTCCAGTTCGTTCAGCAGGTCGTCGACGGTGCGCCGGTCGCGCTCGTCCTCGACCCAGCGGCAGGCCGCACCGACGCTGGCCCGATTGACGCCGAAGACATGGCTGACCCGCTCCAGCGTCCAGCCGAAGGCGATGTGCGACAGATACATGGCCAGCCAGCGCGGGCGCGCGGCGCGCGGATGCATCCGACCCTTGCCGATCATCTGCGACGGGCGCGCTCCTGTGCGGGCGGCGACCAGATGGATGGCCAGCCCGGCCTTGATCCGGTCCTCCTCGCTGACCGGCACGATATAGTCCTCCACGGCGAACGCCTCCCTGCTTGCTCGAAATCCAACGCCGACACGATAGGCGCTCCCGACCTAGAGATAGGAATAAAAACCTACACGACGTCAAAATCGGTCGTTTCGCCTTGGCCGCCCTGAGGTTGCGGGCGGGGCGTTATGATGGACGGCCGCCCCGCGCGGCCGCCCGTCGCGACGGACAGGGTTAATAAATTCCGAATCCTTGACTCGGCCCACTCGACGCCGATTCGCAAATCAGCCTAGATTCGCCTCAATCGGATGGCGTTAACCCTTCTTAAGGTTTTCACGTCTTAACCTGCGAACAAGGTTACTCGGGCGTAAGCCAGGGTCGTTACCGCAAAGCCATGGCCTGGAGGGGCACGAATGCGCGTCCTGTTGATTGAAGACGATCACGCAACTGCCCAAAGCATCGAACTGATGCTGAAGTCGGAAGGCTTCAACGTCTACACGACCGACCTGGGCGAAGAAGGCATCGATCTGGGCAAGATCTATGACTACGATCTCATTCTTCTTGACCTGAACCTGCCGGACATGAGCGGCCTGGAAGTCCTGCGCCAGCTGCGCGTGGGCAAGGTCAACACCCCGGTCATGATCCTGTCGGGCAGCCACGAGATCGAAACCAAGGTCAAGACCTTCGGCGGCGGCGCCGACGACTACATGACCAAGCCTTTCCACAAGGACGAGCTGATCGCGCGCACCCACGCCGTGGTCCGCCGTTCCAAGGGTCACGCCCAGGCCATCATCCACACCGGCGAGATCGCCGTGAACCTGGACGCCAAGACGGTCGAGGTGAACGGCCACCGGGTGCATCTGACCGGCAAGGAATACCAGATGCTGGAGCTGCTCAGCCTGCGCAAGGGCACGACCCTGACCAAGGAAATGTTCCTGAACCACCTGTACGGCGGCATGGACGAGCCCGAGCTGAAGATCATCGACGTCTTCATCTGCAAGCTGCGCAAGAAGCTGGCCACCGCCGCCGACGGCAAACACTATATCGAAACCGTCTGGGGCCGCGGCTACGTCCTGCGCGACCCGGCCGAGGGCGCCGCCAGCGTCGCCGCCTGATCGGTCTTCTAACCCCGATTTCGAAACGCCCGCCGGAAACGGCGGGCGTTTTCAGTTTCAGGCGGTTGTCTTGAACCCCGTCGCGATCGCCGCCGCCATCGGGTTGGGGCGGCCGAAGCTGTCGAAGGGCAGGGGCTTGTCCTCGCCGTCGTCCTTGTCGCCCTGGCGATACCAGCTGTCGGTGTCGCGCAGGCCCCAGACGGTGAAGGCGAAACGCTGGCGTTCCGGCAGGGCGGCGAAGGCCTGGGCCAGTTCGGTCACGCGCGCGGTTTGGGCGGCGATGCGGTCGGCCTGGCTGCGGAAATCCAGCCGGTCCTCGCTGCGCAGGGTGCAGTCCAGTTCCGACACATGGATGGGCAGGCCGAACTGGGCGACCTCGCGCATATAGGCGGCGATGACGCCTTCGGGGACGTCGATCCACAGGTGGGATTGCAAGCCCAGCCCTTGCAGCGGACAGCCCGCCTTCAGCAGCCGCTCGACCAGCTTCAGGAACTGGGCGCCCTTGGCCGGGACGCTCTCCTGATTGTATTCGTTCAGGAACAGGACCGCCTCGGGATCGGCCGCCCGCGCCTGTTCGAAGGCGCGCAGGATGTAGCCGTCCTGGCCGTATCGCGCGCTCCAGCGGCAGTCGCGCATCCCCGAGCCGTCGTCCAGGATCGGTTCGTTGACCACGTCCCAGCTGCGGACCTTGCCGCGATACCGGCCCGCGACCGCGGCGATATAGCCGTCGAAGGCCCGGTCGAAGGCGGCGCCCGACAGGCCCTGGAAAGCCGCCTCGCCCTGCGCATACCAGATCAGGACGTGGCCATGCAGGGCCATGCCCTGCTGCTGCGCGAAGGCGGCGATGCGGTCGGAACGGTCGAACCGGGGCCGGTCAAGGCCGTCGGCCAGGATGTATTCCATCTTCATCTCCCACTCGGGCGTGAGCTGGGAGACGTTGGCGCGGGCAAGCGAGACCCAGTCGGGATCGTCGATCTGGCCGGCCTTGATACAGGTCCCGAACGGGGCCGGGGCGATGGATTTCAGCGGCGGAACGCTGGGCGGCGACGGCTCGGCCGAGGCGAACCGGTCGCAGGCGGCGAGGGCCAGGGGGGCGGCGAGGATCGCGCGGCGGGAAAAATCCTCCCCCGAGGAGCGCAGCGGAACGGGGGAGGGGGACCGCGAAGCGGTGGAGGGGGCGACCCCAAACGGAGTGTCGACGTGTTGAGCACGATCTGACGTCGAGGGTCCGTGCGGCGTCCTCCCCCTCCACCACGCTGCGCGCGGTCCCCCTCCCCCGCGATGCGGGGGAGGATCTTTTGAATCAGACCGCACGTTTCCGCAGGCCCAGTTCGTCGAAGGCGGCGGTTTCGCGCCTGGCCTGGGCGACCAGCCGGTTCAGGCGGGTGGTCTCGGCGACGTGCTCGAACTTCTTCAGCTCCTCGAAGGCGCCGGTCAGGGCGTCGCGCGCCCCGGCCTCTTCGGCGTCCAGCACGGTCAGGTCGCCCTCGGCCTTGGCCTTCCTGGCCTTCCACCCGTTCAGATAGGCGCCCAGCATCATGCCCGCCTCGGCGTCCAGGCGGGCGCGGTCGCGTTCGGCCTCGGCCTCGGCGTCCAGAACGGCCAGGCGGACCTCGGCGCCGGCGCGGCGCTCGGCGATCTCGGCCAGGCGCTTCTGCAGCGTCTCGACCTCGTAGTTGGAGATGCGGATCAGGGATTGAGCCCAAGCGGTCATTTCGTCGTCACTCTCTGATCATGCCTTGGTTCAGGATTGCTTCCAGCCGGGTAAAGGAATCGGAAAGACGCGTCGCATCGTCCTTGTCCTGACCCAGGAAATCCTCCAGCGCGGGGTTCAGGGCGATGGCCCGGTCCACGATGGGGTCGGCGCCGGCGCGATAGGCGCCGATCTTGATCAGCTCCTCCATGTTGGCGTAGGCCGACAGGCACTGGCGGGCGCGCTTGTTCAGCTCGCGCTCGGGCAGGGTCTGGCAGGCGGGCAGGGTGCGGCTGACGGACTTCAGCACGTCGATGGCCGGGAAGCGGCCGCGCTCGGCGATCTTGCGGTCCATGACGATGTGGCCGTCCAGGATGCCGCGCACGGCGTCGGCGATCGGCTCGTCATGGTCGCCGCCGTCCACCAGCACGGTGAACAGGGCGGTGATCGGGGCCGCCGTCGTTCCGTCCGGCCGGATCGGGCCGGGACCGGCGCGCTCCAAGAGCTTGGGCAGTTCGGTGAAGACGGTGGGGGTGTAGCCCTTGGTGGTCGGCGGTTCGCCCGCCGCCAGGCCGATCTCGCGCTGGGCCATCGCGAAACGGGTGACGCTGTCCATCAGGCACAGCACCTCCAGATCCTGGTCGCGCAAATATTCGGCGACGGCCATGGTCATATAGGCCGACTGACGCCGCTTCAGGGCCGGCTCGTCGCTGGTGGCGACCACCACGACGGCGCGTTTCAGCCCCTCTTCGCCCAGGGTCTCCTCCACGAACTCGCGCACCTCGCGGCCCCGTTCGCCGATCAGGCCGACCACGACGGCGTCGCAGGTCGCCTGTTTGGCCAGCATCGACAGCAGCACCGACTTGCCCACGCCCGATCCGGCGAAGATGCCCAGGCGCTGGCCCCGGCAGGTGGTGGTGAAGACGTCCATGGCCCGCACGCCCAGGTCCAGCCGCTCGCCCACCCGGCCGCGCGAATGGGCCGGCGGCGGCGGGGCGCGCAAGGGGTAGGGCGCCGGACCCTGGGGCAGCGGCCCCTTGCCGTCGATGGGCTGGCCGAAGGCGTCGATGATGCGGCCCAGCCAGGCGGTGGAGGGGCGCACGCTGGCGGCCTGATCGATGATGCGGATGTCGGCGCCGGGGGCCACGCCCTCTACGGGTCCGAACGGCATCAACAGGGCCTTGGAATCGCGGAAGCCGACCACCTCGGCGGGCAAGGGATCGTGGCCGCGCCGCCCGATCTCGGCCCGGGCGCCGACCGCCAGGCGCGACAGGCCGCCGCGCGATTCGATCAGCAGGCCCGACACGCCCGCGACCTTGCCGGTGACGACCAGCGGATCGATCGCTTCGACGGCGGCGACGAGATTGCGCAAGCTTCACCCCAGGGACAGTCCCCGATCAGATGCGCCATCGTGGTTAACGACGGATGAAGCGGGCCGAAGTCACGCCTGCGTTACAACCTGAACAAGAAAGGGTTTGGCAACCAATTGGCGGGCTAATCTTGCAACCGAGGCGAGCGGACGCCTCGGAGCGAGAAGGGCGGGGGCTGTGTTCTCCAAACGACGCGACGCGCAGGTCCAGGCGCAAAATCGGTTGGCCGACCTGGACGGCAAGATGGCCGCCATCGGCCGATCCCAGGCGGTGATCGAATTCGATCTGGACGGCGTGATCGTCGACGCCAATCCGAACCTTCTGACGACGATGGGCTATACGCTGGAAGAGATCCGGGGCGCCCACCATCGGTTGTTCATGGACCCGGTCGAGGCCGCCTCGCCCGACTACGCCGCCTTCTGGCGCGACCTGAACGCCGGTCGGTTCCTGGCGGCCAAGTTCCGGCGGCTGGCCAAGGGCGGGCGCGAGGTCTGGCTCCAGGCCTCCTACAACCCGGTGTTCGGCCCCGACGGCCGGCCGGCGAAGGTCGTGAAGCTGGCCATCGACATCACCGCCCACGAGCAGGAGGCGGCGCGGCGCGAGGCGCTGCGGATCGAGGCGGAAAAGGCCCAGACGGTGCTGGTCGAGGCCCTGGCCGGGGCGCTGGGGCGTCTGTCGGCGGGCGACCTGACCGCGCGGATCGACGCCGCCGTCCAGGGCGACCATGTGCGGGTGCGCGACGACTACAATGCGGCGGTCGAAAGCCTGCGCCAGACCCTGGGCCAGGCGTTGGGGGCCATCGCGGCCCTGCGCGGCGGGGCGGGCGAAATCTCCAGCGCCTCGGACGACCTGTCGCGGCGCACCGAACAGCAGGCCGCCAGCCTGGAGGAGACGGCGGCGGCGCTGGACCAGATCACCGCCACGGTGAAGCGCAGCGCGGACGGCGCGCGCCAGGCCTCGACGGCGGCGGCCGGGGCTCGGACCGAGGCGGATCGCTCGGCCGAGGTGGTGCGCCAGGCCGTAGCCGCGATGGACGGCATCAAGCGCAGTTCGGCGCAGATCGGCGACATCATCGGCGTGATCGACGAGATCGCCTTCCAGACCAATCTTCTGGCCCTGAACGCCGGGGTAGAGGCGGCCCGCGCGGGCGAGGCGGGGCGCGGCTTCGCGGTCGTGGCGTCCGAGGTTCGCGCCCTGGCCCAGCGGTCGGCCGAGGCCGCCAAGGAGATCAAGACCCTGATCACCACCTCGGGCCAGGAGGTGGCGCAAGGGGTGCGGCTGGTCAACGAGACCGGCGCGGCGCTGGCGGCCATCGCGGTCAAGGTGGCCGAGATGGACGCCCTGGTCTCCGAGATCGCCGCCTCGGCCCAGGAGCAGGCGACCGGCCTCGGCCAGGTCAACAGCGCCGTCAACCAGATGGACCAGGTCACGCAGCAGAACGCGGCGATGGTCGAACAGACGACGGCGGCGGCCCTCAGCCTGAAGACCGAGACGGACCAATTGGCGCGACTGGTCGAACGGTTCGAGACCGGCGAGGCCCAGCCGCGCGTCCACGACCTGTCGGCGTCCGCCCCCATCCCTCTGGCCCGCGAACGCGCCCGCATCCGCGCCTTCGCCGGCGGGGGCGCCGCGACGGCGGCGAGCCAGGATTGGGAGGCGTTCTGACCGCCTTGCATCCGCTCATCCCCGCGAAAGCGGGGACCCAGTCCTTTTGCGGGGCAGGGCGATGGGAAGGGCGCCTTGAGACCCAAGCCCGGCGTTTAACGCCGAAAGCGCTAGGTCCCCGCTTTCGCGGGGACGAGCGGAATAAGGTTCAGGCGGGTTCGATCCGAACCCGATCAGACCGCGTCGTGGCGATGGCGCCGACCGAGGCGGCGACGATGGCGGCGATGGCCAGCCACTGCTGGCCGGTCAGGCGCTCGTGCAGGATGACCAATCCGGCCAGGGCGCCGACCGCCGGCTCGGCGCTGAGCACCACGCCGAAGGTGCGTTTGGGAATGGCGCGCAGGGCGACCATCTCCAGCGAATAGGGCAGGGCGCTGGAAAAGACCGCCACCCCGACCCCCGCCGCGATGATCGCCGGGTTCAGCAGGGCCGCCCCCGCATGGGCGACGCCGAAGGGCACGACCGCCATCGCCGCCACGCTCATGCCCAGGGCCACGGACTGGCCCGCGTGCAGGTGCGACAGCCGCTTGCCGAACACGATGTACAGCGCCCAGCACAGGCCGGCGAAGGCCGCCAGCCCCATGCCGACCGGGTCCAGCGACCCGGCGCCGCTCTTCAACGGCAACAGCAGACCCAGGCCCAGCACGGCGAAGCCGATGCACAGGAAATGGACGGGCCTTCTGGAATGGATCAGCGCCAGGGTCAGAGGCCCCATGAACTCGATGGCGATGGCCAGGCCCAGCGGAATGGTGCGCAGCGACATGTAGAAGCTGAGGTTCATCGCCCCCAGCACCACGCCGTAAAGGGCCACGGCGCCCAGGTCGGCGCGCGTCAGCCGAAACCGCCAGGGCCGGAAGACCGCGACCAGCAGCACGGCCGAAATCCCGACGCGATAGGCGCTGGTCCCCTCGGCGCCGATCAGGGGGAACAGGGTCTTGGCGAAGGAGGTGCCGCCGGCCAGGGTCAGCATGCCCGCGAACAGCGCCAGATAGGGGATCAGGCGCGCCATCAGGGGCGATCGCAAATGGGTTTTCAGGGCCACGGAAGTCATGGCCGATGGCTAACCCAATACCGCTTGCGTTTCCCGGCGTTTTTCCGCTTGAATGCGACGGAAATCGTCATGAAAGGCCATCGTATGACGAATTTCGTCACCCTGGATGATTTCGACCATCGGCTGCTGGCGCGGGTGCGGCGCAACAACTTGGAACCGGCGCGGGTCACGGCCGAGGCGGTGGGCCTGTCGGAATCCGCCGTGCTGCGTCGACTGCGTCGCCTGAGGTCCGAGGGGGTGATCGCCGCCGACGTCGCCGTGATCGATCCCGCCCGCGTCGAACCGCGCATCGTCCTGCATGTCCAGGTCGAGATGAACACCCAGGACCGCAAGGTCATGGAGGCCTTCCAGCGCGCCATGAAGGCCAGTCCCGAGGTGCAGGGTTGCTGGGACGTGACTGGCGAGACCGACTATCTGCTGACCGTCGCCGTACGCTCCATGCAGGCCTACGAGGCCTTCGGCATCCGCGAACTGGTCCCCGAAAAGGGGGTGCGCGGCTTCAAGAGCATGATCGTGATCCGCGAGGTGGTGGGGTTCGACCCTGCCCGCGCCGTGCTGGAGCGGTGAATCCTCACCCTGTTCCCGCCCCGCTTTCGGGGGGGATGAGCGGGAATAGGCGGCGTTGTCAGAAATCCTCGCGCACGGCCCCTTGCGGATCGAAGCCTCGGCCTATCTGTTAGCGCAACTGCAAGATCCACTGGAGACCGCCCCATGTCCGACTTCAGCTACGACGCCTCCCGCCACCTGAAGAAGGGTCGGGGCAAGGTCTATGACTCGATCGTCGACACCATAGGCGACACCCCGATCGTGCGCCTGCCGCGCCTGTCGGCGGAATACGCCGCCCAGACGGCGCCGGGGGCCGCGGTGCTGGCCAAGCTGGAGTTCTTCAATCCCATCGCCTCGGTCAAGGACCGGATCGGCGTGGCCATGGTCGAGGCGCTGGAAGAGGCCGGCCGGATCGACAAGGATACGGTGCTGATCGAGCCGACCAGCGGCAACACCGGCATCGCCCTGGCCTTCGTCGCCGCCGCCAAGGGGCTGAAGCTGATCTTGTGCATGCCCGAGAGCATGTCGATCGAACGGCGAAAGATGCTGGCCCTGCTGGGCGCCCAGCTGGAGCTGACCCCGGCCGAGAAGGGGATGAAGGGCGCCATCGCCCGCGCCCAGGAACTGCTGGACAGCACCCCGGGCGCCGTCAGCCCCTCGCAGTTCGAGAACCTGGCCAATCCCGCCATCCACCGCGCCACCACGGCCGAGGAGATCTGGAACGACACCGAGAGGGCGGTCGACATCGTCGTGGCCGGCGTCGGCACCGGCGGCACCATCTCGGGCGTCGGCCAGGCGCTGAAGGCCAGGAAGCCCTCCATCCAGATGATCGCGGTCGAGCCGGAAGCGTCTCCGGTCCTGTCCGGCGGCGCGCCCGGCCCGCACAAGATCCAGGGCATCGGCGCGGGCTTCGTGCCCGCCATCTACGATCCGTCGGTGGTGGACGGGGTCGAGCAGGTCTCCAACGACGACAGTTTCGACATGGCGCGAAGAGCCGCCCGCGTCGAAGGCATCCCCGTCGGCATCAGCTCGGGCGCGGCCCTGACGGCGGCCTTCCGCATCGCGGCGCGCCAGGAGAATGCGGGCAAGACCATCGTGGCCATCATCCCCTCCTTCGCCGAACGCTATCTGTCGACCGCCCTGTTCGAGGGGCTTTAGAGCATGATCGTTTTAGACGGAGCCGCTGCGCGGGTCCG
The DNA here is from genome assembly GCF_055809335.1 of Brevundimonas sp. D3-1P. NCBI lineage: Bacteria > Pseudomonadati > Pseudomonadota > Alphaproteobacteria > Caulobacterales > Caulobacteraceae > Brevundimonas > Brevundimonas sp. D3-1P. The sequence goes on along the minus strand of NZ_CM147908.1, from coordinate 1,695,679 downwards.
TCTAAAACGTGAATCATGCGCTCGCTTGGATCAGGCTCTGGCCCTCACGCCCGGTTAACCGCTCGCGTCTAGATTGGGCCCATGGGCGAACGACCTGCCATGATCGCCGACGAACCGGCGTCGCAAACGCCGCTGAAGGCGCGCCGCGCGCTGCTGAAGCGGCTGGCCGATGTCGTGTCGCTGCCCGCCAGCCGGATCAACGCCTTCGAGCGCGCCGTGACGGGCGATCTGCTGGTCGAGATGCTGCGCCTGGCCTCGCGCGAGGAGCGGCGCCGCGTCGCCGCCCGACTAGCGCCCCTGGCCGAACTGCCCAACAGCGTGGCCCGCATCCTGCTGCGCGACGAGGTGGAGATCGCGGGCCCGCTGATCGAACAATGCGCCTCCCTGAGCGACGCCGACATCGTCGGCTGCGCGCGCGATGCGGGGCCGGAGCATCGGCTGCTGATCGCCCAGCGGCGCGGCCTGTCGGAGATCGTGACCGAGACCCTGTTCGCCTTCGGCGAGATGGCGGTGATGGAGGCGGTGCTGCGCAACGCCTCGGCCCGGCTGTCGCAGGCGGGGATCGAAACGGTGGTGGGCCTGAGCCGACGGTCGCCGGGCCTGTGCGGGCTTCTGCTGAAACGCCCCGAACTGAGGCCGTCGGGGGCCTATGTGATGTTCTGGTGGTGCGGGCCGGAGGACCGGCGCACAATACTGCAACGGTTCGCCGTGTCGCGCGAGGTGATGCAGGAGGCGTCGGAGGACGTGTTCGGCATGGCGGCGGCCGAGGGCTGGTCCGACCCCGTGGCGCGCAAGGCCCTGCAGTTCATCGAGCGGCGCCAGCGCAACCGCGGCGCCGTCGCCAAGAGCCCGTTTGACAGTCTGGAACAGGCCGTCATGGTCGCCGGGCGCGATGGGCTGACGCGCGAGACGGCCTCGGAGATCGCCTTCCTGTCGGGGATCAAGCCGCTGACGGGGGCCAAGCTGCTGGGCGATCCGGGGGGCGAGCCGCTGGCCATACTGTGCAAGGCCACGGGGATGTCGCGCGCCGACCTGGCCAATCTGTGGCGCTCGATGCGCCGGCCCGAGACCACGGTCGACGGTCATGTCCATCCCGACTGGGAACGGGTGCAGATCACCTATGAAATGCTGGCCGTGGACCGGGCGCAGACGGTGCTGCGTTACTGGAACTGGTCTCTATCCTCGGCCCTGACGCCCGCTCTGCTTCGCGCCATACGCGACGGCGAGGACGAGGCGGTCGACGAATATTCGGCGCCCGAACGCGCGGCGATGATGGTGTTGGCCGAAGACTTCGGGCGGTGAGTTTCACCACTACAGATATGCGCAACGACGTGCATAGAGCGGTCATCACCGGCCGATTTGCTTTCGCGGTCGAATAACTCTATTAGCCGATCAGGGATGTTCCGGCCGGGGAATCGGTCGAACGCAATAAATCAGGAAAGCGACGACGCGAATGGAAGATAAGCCCGAACTGCTCGAGATGACCGCAGACATCGTGTCCGCCTATGTGGGCAACAATACAGTCTCGGCCGAGACCCTGCCGTCGCTTATCGCCAGTATCCACGCCGCCTTGTCGGGTGTTTCCAGCGGCCCGGTCGAGGCCGAACCGGAACCCAAGGAACCGGCGGTGCCGATCAGGAAGTCGATCGCGCCCGATTTCCTGATCTGTCTGGAGGACGGCCGCAAGTTCAAGTCGTTGAAGCGTCACCTGCGCACCAAATACGACATGAGCCCCGAAGAATACCGCGCCAAATGGGGTCTGCCCAAAGACTATCCGATGGTCGCCCCCAACTACGCCAAGGCCCGTTCCGAACTGGCCAAGTCGATGGGCCTGGGCCAGGGCGGCCGCAAGCCGGCCCGCACGCCGCGCGTCAAGAAATAAGCCGACGCTCTTCGGTATAGCGACGCCCGCTTCCGCAAGGAGGCGGGCGTTTTGCTTTGGGGCCCGATGTCTCCTCCCGATTTCATGAGTTCCCCACGGGGGGGGGCGGAGACGACGGGGGCTACGCCGCCTGGGCGGTCCGGCGCATCCGCCAGAAGCGCAGGGTCCGCATGGCCGCGTCGCGGGTCAGTTCGCCGTACATCCGACCATAGGCGGCGGCCTTGCCCATCGGATTGTCCTCGGACCCCAGGACGGCGACGGCGTAGGTCAGATAGACGGCGCGGTCCATGTCGGCGGCCTTGCAGACCACCGACAGGGCGTCCAGGTCCTTGCGCTCCACGATGCCGCGCGCGGTGTGGAAGTCGATGTCGGCCAGTTTGGACAGGGCGATCAGGAAGGGCGTGCGGCCGTTCGAGCGCAGGAAGCGGATCAGCACCTGGGGCGTCAGTTGGCCGGCCGCGTGCAGCTCGTTCACATAGGCCAGGTTCTCGGCGTAGTCGGCCGGCAGGGCGCCGTCGTCGGTGGCGACCCGGGTGCGGCCGGCGGCCAGGGCGGCCTCCAGCAGATCGGGATCGAGGCGCGCGTTCTGCTCCAGGATCTGGTGGCGCAGCCGGGCCTCGACGACGAAATACATCTCGTTCAGCAGGTCGACCGGCAGGTTCTGGCGCTCGACGGCGGCGGCGTGCAGCGCCGGATTGACCTTGGCCCGTTCGACGGCCGTCTCGGACGCCGCGCGCGACAGCCGGGCGCCGTCGTTGCGCAGAAGGGCGCCCAGGGTGTCGTCGTCGCCGCGTTCGACGATGATGTCGGACACCGCCTCGGGCACCACGGCGCGGCCGGAGACGGCGCGGAGATGGCCTTGGCCGCGCTGTCGCACGACCCGGATCAGATCGTCGTCGGTCAGGACGGTGGAGCCGCGCAGCACCGGCTCGGCCACCTCCAGCGCGTCGTCGGCCAGGCGGCGGATCAGGCTGTGGGGCGCATTGGGGGCCGTGGCGAACCGGGCGGCCAGTTCGGCGCGGACGGCCTCTTCCATCTCGTCGGACAGCTTGGCCAGGACCGCGCCGTAAAGGGCGGTCTCGCTGGGGCTGTGCTCGGGCGCGCCGAAGAAATGGTTGGTCAGCTCGCGCAGCAGCAGGCGGCGCTTGTCGCTGGATTCCTCGCCGGCCAGGGCGATCAGCTGAGGCAGGCGGGAACCGGAGACGACGGCGGTCTCGACGACGGATCGGTCGTTCATGGCAGGTCGTCGGCCTGGGTCTGGGGCGCGGCGCGCAGGGAACCGTTGGCGTTGCGGATCAGGGCGGGCGGGCCGTCGGGCTGGGCCAGGTCGTTCGACTGGGGCGTCTGGGTCATCTGCACCGGCAGGGCGTCCAGATAGGTCGGCTGGGGCGCGGAGATGGCGTCGGGGTGGCGGCCGGCCTGGCGGTGGACCGAATAGTAGCGGGCGGTCTGTTCGCCGGGCGCCAGCTGGGCCGCCTGCTGCGGCGCGGCCGCAGGCGCCGCCCCGTTCGCCGCGCCGTCCGCCGCGACCCCGGCCTGGGGCCGCATCAGCCGAAAGATGGGGGCGTCGCGGCGCGGGGCCATGGGGTCGGCGGCGGGGGGCGGGGTCTCGGCCCGGGTCTGGGTCTGGTTCTGGACCTGGAGCTGAGCCGGTTCGGCCGCGCTCGGTTGGACGTCGACCGTCTGGACGGGCGCGGGTCGGGGCGCGACCTGTTCTGGGCCCGGCTGGGGGACGGGGGCCTGAATTCGGGCCTGGACCGGAGGCTGGGCGTAGGTCTGGACGGGCGCGGCCGTCGGATAGGCCTGTACCGTCGGATAGGCCTGGGGCGTGGGGGCGGTCCAGGCCGTGGCGGGCGTCAGGCCCCGGCGCGGCGTCTCGACCGAGGCGGCGGGCGGCGGGGACAGCCGGGCCAGGGGCAGGGTGCGGCTGGCGGGCGTGACCACGGGGGCGGTTTCGGCCGGGGCCGGCGCGGGCGACGGGCGCGCCCCCGCCGGCGGCTTGCCCGGCCAGGACAGATAGCGCAGCCCCGCCCCGTTGACGGGCGCCGACTGGGCGGCGGCCGCGCCGGCAAGCGCGCTTGCGGCGGTCAGGACGGCGGCGGGAACGAGGGCGCGGCGCAAAGGCGGCTCTCCGGCTGAGGCTTGTTCAACCGTCAGGATAGGCGTCACCGCTTAATCCCGCGCTAACGCCGCGTCGGGGGGCGCCGCCCGCGTGCGTCAGCCCCGGCCGGGCAGGTAGTTGTCGGTGAAGGCGTCGCGCCAGTTCAACCCGGCGTCATAGACCCCCGCCTTGGACATCGCCTCGAAGAAGGCCTGCCACCGCTCGGCCGTCAGGGCGCCCAGGCCGTAGAGGGCCGCGTCGCCGCCGTCGACCACGCCCCCGTCGCGCAGCCGCTCGCGCGCCTGGTCCAGCCGGGCCTGCGTCATGTCGGGATTGTCCCGGCGGATCAGGGCGTCGCCGGCCGAGGCGTCGCCCCGGATGTAGTCGCGCCAGCCTTCGGCCGAGGCGGCGATGAAGCTGCGCAGGGCCGCGGCGTTGTCGCGCGCGAAGGCGTTGGGCGCCAGGACGACGGCGCCGTAGGACGGATAGCCCTCGTCGGCCAGCAGGAAGACCTTGGGGTCGAAGTCCGCCGCCTGCTCGATCGCATAGGGATCGCTGGTCAAAAAGCCCTGCTGCACCGCGCGCGCATTGGCGATGAAGGGGGCCGGGTCGTAGGCGTAGGGACGCAGTTGGGCGTCGGTGAAGCCATAGGTCGCCTTCAGCCAGACCCAGAAGGTCTCGATCCCCGCCTGGGCCACCAGGAACGGCCGGTCGGCCAGATCGGCGATTGTGCGCAGCGCCGGATCGGGATGGGCCATCAGGATCTGGGGGTCCTTCTGGAAGAAGGCGGCGACCGCCTTCACCGGCGCGCCCGACGCGACCAGGTTCATCGGGGTGAAACTGTTGGAGCCCATGCCCAGTTCGACCGCGCCGGCGGCCAGCAGCTGCGGCACGTTCGCCGCGGGGCCGCCCTGGACGATCTGGACGTTCAGGCCCCGCTTCTCATAGGCCCCGCTCGCCAGGGCCTGGTAGAAGCCGCCATGGTCGGCCTGGGCGCGCCAGTCCAGGGCGAAGCGCAGCCGCACCCGCCCCTGGTCGTCCACCGGCGCCTCGGACCGGCCGCAGGCGCGCAGACCCATCGCCCCGGCCCCGATGGCCGCGGCCCCCGCGACCAGGGCGCGGCGACGGGTCAGGAACCGATTCCCCGATAAGCTCATGCCCCTGATTTACGAGGCGATGGGGGCGTTGGAAAGGCGGGGCGTCAGTCCGCGCTCGCGGTTCCCGTCGAGGCGTCTCCGCCGGGCAGGCTTTCGGGCATAAGGTAGCGCACCGGCACGACGCAACGGACGCCGGCGTTGAAGGCGGGGGTCGCGGTGCTGTTCTGGACCATCCGGCGCGCATCGTCGCCGAATGCGGCGGCGGGTTGCGACTCGACCACCTCGACATTGCCCAAGGCGCCCCAGGGCGCGATGTCGAAGCGGATCAAGGCCCAGCCCTCGATGCTGCGCTGGCTGAAGGCGGCGGGATAGATCGGCTCGCGCCGCGCCTTGAACCGCTGGCCGATCTCGGCCGGGCAGTTCTGCAGCGGGTCTTCGCGTTGATGGGCGGGCGTGATCGGCGGCGCGGCCAGGGGCTGGCCCCAGCGATAATAGTTGGCGACGCAGCCCTTGCGCGCAGGCCCCGGGCGGGCGGCGCTGTCGGAAATGGCGCGTCGCGTCTCGGCGTCGAGATCGGCGTCGCCCGAAGAGCCCAGGGTCTCGACCTCGGTGGTCTTGCCCTCGGCGTCTATGTTCCAGCGCACCACGGTCCAGGCGCGCGAGCCCGGCGCGGGGCGGCGTCCCGTCATGAAGTCGGGATATGAGACGAACTTCGGCAGCCGTCCGCCCCAGCGATCGCCGCAGTCCGCGCCTTCGCCGCCCAGGCGCAAGGCCACAGCTTCGCGGATCGGGCGGGCCGTCTGGCCCATGGCGAACAGTTTCATCAGGTCCGCGGTCTCGGCTTCAGCGAGGGCATGGGTGCGCCAGCTCAGGGTCAGGCGGCATCCGTCGCGTTTCCCGGCGGGAAAGCGCCAGCCGGCCAGCACGGCCTGAAGCCCGGCGCTATCGGCGGCGCCCACGGGCGCGGTGGACGGCTGGACGGGGCGGATGTTCAGGGGGCGACCGTCCGCGTCGATGTCGAAATCCATCAGACCGTCGCCGATCCGGCCCATTCTCGGAGATGGCGAGAAGGCGGTGGGCGCGAATTGCTCGGCCTGGACCGGCTGAACCGCCACGCCGTCGCAGCGCGCCTCGGCAGACGGCGTATTGACCACCATCGCCTCCGGCCGATCCGTGTCTCTCGCCGCCGGCATGATCACGGGCGGACCCAGATATTCGACGCGGTCCTGCGCCGCGGCGGGCGAGGCGATCAGGACGAGGGCGGGCAGGAGGGCGGCGCGCATGGGTGTCTCCATCTGCACCTGATGGATGCAGGGCGGACGGGGTCTGTCTAGCCCGATTGTGTGACAAAGGCGGCGTGGCGCGGCCCCAATTGAGCGAGGGGACGAAGCGTTCGGGCGGACCCGTCTGCTTCGTCCCCTCGCCAAGTCCGGGTTGGACTTGGCCGTTCGGGTCAGGACCTCGGCCTGGGCGTCGTCGCGGGCGAACCCGAAAGGACGGTCGGCTGTATCCTGTCGCGCTCCTGGTCTTGGGTCCGATGCGGCATTGCGACTGCATCGTCCGTCGATCCCGATCCGGTTCCTCTTTCCCTCGTCGATCCGAAGACCGTCGAAAGATCGAAGCCTTGATCCCGCCTGTCGCCCGTTACGATCCGAAGACCGCCCGAAGCTCCGGGTCGGAGAGCCGGGCCGGTTCGCTCGACGTCCGGGGTCTCCCCCGGATTTCCGCGCCGCCGTGTCCCTTGGCCTGTTGACGTTCCGACGAAACCGGCTATGAGGCAAGCGCCCGATTTCGCCCCGATGTGCACCAACGGCCCGGCGGCGGTGGACAAGCCTGTTAATATCGGTGGACGGATCGAATTCGCGGTTGCGGATCAGCGGTTTGAATTGTCCACAAGAAGCCTGCGGCCCTGGCCGTGTCGAGATGATCCGCGGGTCCGCCGCTGCAACGACTTCGGGGGATGCGGGTTCTGTTTGATCGGCGATGCGGGTCCAAGGGGAGCTCCATGTCCGCCACTGTGTCTGGAGGCGCCTTGTCCATCGGCTTTGATCGCGATCAGCTGACGCAGATGTTCGCCCATGCGCCCGGTTTCATGGCGCTGCTGGTCGGACCCGACCATCGGTTCGAACTGACCAATCCCAACTATCAGAAGCTGATCGGCCATCGCGACGTGCTGGGACGACCTCTGGTCGAGGTGCTGGCCGATGCGGTGGACCAGGGCTATCTGGACCTGCTGGACCAGGTCTATCGCACGGGCGAGGCGCATCGGGCCGAAAGCGCCTTCTACGCCGTCCAGGCCGCGCCGGGCGGCGAGGTCAGGGACTGCTACGTCGACTTCGTGTTCCAGCCGCTGAAGGACGCGACGGGGCGGGTATGGGGCGTTTTCGTCCAGGGCGTCGACGTCACGGCGCGGTTCCAGGCCGACCAGGCCCTGGCGCTGAGCGAGGCCCGTTACAGCGCCCTGTTCGCCGCCATGGCGACCGGCTTCTGCCTGATCGAGATGAGGTTCGACGCGGACGACCGCCCCGTCGACTACAAGATCCTGGAAGGCAATGCGGCTTTCGAGGAGATGACCGGCCTGGTCGATCCCTACGGCAAATGGGTCAGCGAAATCGCGCCGGGCCTGGAGCGGCACTGGTTCGAGCTGTACGGGCGGGTGGCGCGCACCGGCGAGCCCGCCCGGTTCGAGAACCCGGCCGACATCTTCGGGCGGTGGTACGACGTTCAGGCGCTGCGGATCGGCCCGCCCGACGCCGGCCAGGTCGCGATCCTGTTCAACAACATCACCGAGCGCAAACAGAGCGAGGCGCGCCAGAACGCCCTGCTGGAGCTGAGCGACGCCATTCGCGACCTGACCGACGCCGGCGACATCGCCCAGGCCTCGGCCGAGGTCCTGGCCCGGACCATGGGGGTCAGCCGCGCCGGATACGGCACGGTCGACACGGTCGGCGAGACCATCACCATCGAGCGCGACTTCAACCAGCCGGGCGTGGCCAGCATCGCCGGAACCCTGGCCTTCCGCGAGCATGGATCGTACATCGACGACATCAAGCGCGGCGAGACGGTCGTGATCGCCGACGTCGCCCAGGACCCGCGCACGGCCGCCACGGCCGAGGTGCTGAAACGCATCAGCGCCGGCTCCTTCGTCAACATGCCGCTGATGGAGCAGGGCCGGGTCGTGGCTATGGTGTTCGTCAACAACGCCACCCCGCGCGCCTATGGCGACAGCGACCTGCGGCTGATGCGCGAGGTGGCGGAACGGGTGCGGCTGGCCACCGAGCGCGCCCGCAGCGAGGCCGCCCTGCGCGACAGCGAGGCCCAGTTCCGGGTCTTCGCCCAGGCCACGCCGAACCAGATCTGGGCCAGCTGGGCGGACGGGTCGCTGTACTGGTTCAACCCGCAGGTCTACGCCTATAGCGGCCTGGGCCAGGGCGAACTGAACGGGATCGACGCCTGGGCCCGGATCGTGCATCCCGACGACCTGGCGCGCGTGGCCGAGAGCTGGTCCCGATCGCTGGCCAGCGGCCAGGTCTATGAGGCCGAATTCCGCATCCGCCGCCACGACGGGGCCTACCGCACCTTCATGTCGCGCGCCGAGCCGGTCCATGACGAGGAGGGCCGGATCACCCGCTGGGTCGGCTCCAACATCGACATCGAGGACCTGCGGCGCCAGGCGGCCGAACTGGCGCGCTTCAACGAGACGCTGGAAGACCAGGTCGCCGAGCGCACCAGCGCCCTGATGCAGGCCGAGGAGGCGCTGCGCCAGAGCCAGAAGATGGAGGCGGTCGGCCAGCTGACCGGCGGCATCGCCCACGACTTCAACAATCTGCTGGCCGGCATCACCGGCAGCCTGGAGATCATCGGCAACCGCATCGCCCAGGGGCGGTTCAACGACGTGGAGCGGTTCGCGGCGGCGGCGCAAGGGGCGGCCAAGCGGGCGGCGGCCCTGACGCACCGGCTGCTGGCCTTTTCGCGCCGCCAGACGCTGGACCCCAAGCCGACCGACCCCAACCGCCTGATCCGCGGCATGGAGGAGCTGATCCGGCGAACCACCGGGCCGGGCGTCCATCTGGAGGTCGTGGCCGGGGCCGGTCTGTGGCCCGTGCTGGTCGACGCCCATCAGCTGGAGAACGCCGTCCTGAACCTGTGCATCAATGCGCGCGACGCCATGCCCGACGGCGGGCGGCTGACCATCGAGACCGGCAACCGCTGGATCGACGCGCGCGCGGCCAAGGTCCAGGACCTGGAGCCGGGGCAGTATGTCTCCATCTGCGTCAGCGACACGGGCGGCGGCATGGCCCCCGAGGTCGCGGCGCGGGCGTTCGAACCCTTCTTCACCACCAAGCCGCTGGGCGAGGGGACGGGGCTGGGGCTGTCGATGATCTATGGCTTCGTGCGCCAGTCCGGCGGGCAGGTGCGCATCTATTCCGAGCCGGGGCAGGGGGCGATGATCTGCCTTTATCTGCCCCGCCACCTGGGCGAGGTCGAGGAGGGCGAGCCGGTTCCCGAGATCGCGGAGGCGCCGCGCGCCCTGGCCGGCGAGACGGTCATGGTCGTGGACGACGAGCCGACGGTGCGGATGCTGGTCGCCGAAATCCTGCACGAACTGGGCTATCAGTGCATCGAGGCGTCGGACGGGGTGACGGGGCTGAAGCTGTTGCAGTCCGGGGCGCGGATCGACCTGCTGGTGACGGACGTGGGCCTGCCGGGCGGGATGAACGGGCGCCAGATGGCGGATGCGGCGCGGCTGGACCGGCCGGACCTGAAGGTGCTGTTCATCACCGGCTACGCCGAGAACGCCGTGGTCGGCAACGGCCACCTGGACCCCGGCATGCACGTCATGACCAAGCCCTTCGCCATGGAGGCCCTGGGCGGGCGCATACGCGAACTGATCGAAAGCTAGGGGGCCGCGCGCCCTTCGTCAGTCCCCGAGCCGGGCGTCCAGCCAGGTGCGGATGGCGCGGCGGGCGCCCCGGGCGGCGGGGCCGCCGAAATGCAGGAATCCGTGCGGGACCTGGGGCGCGCGGATCAGATCGGCCTCGGACGCCTCGCCCCAGCGGGTCGCCATCAGAAGACTGTCCTCGAACAGGGGGTCGTATTCGCCGGCCAGGAACAGGGCGGGCGGCAGGCCGGTCAGGTCGGCATACAGAGGCGAGACGTCGGGCTGGCGCAGGCCCGCCTCGTCGCGGTCGGGGGCCAGGCGGGCCAGGTCGGCCCGCATGGTCGGGCCGTCGAACAGCAGGGTCTCCGGGCCCGCCGACCGCACGCTCTCGGTCCCCGACAGGTCGAAGACGCCGTAGACGAAGACGCAGCCCTTCACCAGGTCGATCAGCCCCCGGTCGCGCAGGGCGACGGCGGTCAGGGCGGCCAGATGCCCGCCGGCGGATTCGCCCGCGATGAACAGGGTCGCGGCGCCCAGCCGGTCGACGTTGGTCACGGTCCAGTAGGCGGCGGCCAGGCAGTCGGCGATGGCGGCGTCGATATAGACCTGGCGACGTTCGGACAGCAGGCGGTAGTCGACCGAGACGACGCAGAAGCCGTGATGCGCCAGATGGGCGTTCAGCCGGTCGTTCAGACCCGCGCTGCCCAGCACCCAGCCCCCGCCGTGAATGTCCAGGATGACGGCGCGGGGGGTTCCGCTGGGGTGCAGGATGCGCAAGGGGACGGGATGATCGCCATCGGTCTGGACGATCTCGACCGTGACGCCGCGCTTCTTCAGGCGGGGGGTGGTGACGCGCCCGGCCGCCGCATCCAGCCACAGCGACAGCCGCTGGCCCGCATCGATGCGCCAGCCGTCGGTGCGCAGGCGGGGCGCGCGGGCCAGGGCGGCGTTGATGCGCCGCACGGCCGCCTCTTGAGGCGGGGCGAAGTCGACGATGTGGGTGCGCAGGGTCATGAAGCGTGAGTGTGCGTCGGCGGGTTTAGTTTCAAGGGGCCGAAGCCCGCTTTCATAGACCGTCACCCTCGGGCTGTCCCCGCGGCCGGACGCAGGCCATCAGGCGCGCAACTGGTCCAGCAGGCTTTCGCCGTCCCATTCGCCCCAGCGCGCGGCGATCCGGCCGTCGCGGCAGTGCAGCATCTCCAGGCCGCGAAAGTCCAGGGTCAGGCCGGTCGCCGCAACGCCCATGAAGGGTGCGGCATGGCGGCCCGTGGCGGACCAGCGCACGACGACCTTGGCGGCGGCCTCGTCTATGACCAGATCCTCGATGCGGGCATGGAAATCGGGAAAGGCGCGGTAGAGGGCGGCGACGCCGTCGCGGAAGCCTTCGCGGGTGGACGGGCGCCCGGCGGCGGCGTGATCGACGAAGTCCGGCGTGTGCAGGGCGGTGAAATCGACCAGGTCGGCGCCCTGCCAGAAGGTCATCCAGCGACCGGCCAGAGCGTCGAGTTCGCTGCGGCTCATGTCGCCAGCGCAGCCTTCTTCTCTTCCAGCTCCAGCCATTCCATTTCGGCGGATTCCAGGTCGGCGCGGGCCTTTTCGGCGGCCTTCATGGCGGCGTCGAAGGCCTTGGGGTCGCGGGCGTAGAGGGTGGGGTCGGCCAGGGTCGCGTCGTGTTTGGCGATGACCGCGGGCAGCGCATCGATCAGGGATTCCAGCTCCTTCAGGCGGTGGGCGTCCTTGAAGGAGAGTTTGGCGGTCTTCTTGGGGGCGACGGCGGGCGGGGCCGCCTCGGCGGCGCGCTGGGCGGCGGCCTTGTCCTGGGGGCGGGGGTTGGCGCCGGGCTGGAGGAAGCCGGGGTTCTGGCGGATGAAGTCGGTCCAGCCGCCGGGGGTCTCGACGATGTCGCCGCGCCCGTTCAGGGCCAGGGTCGAGGTTGACAGGCGGTCGATGAAGTCGCGGTCGTGGGACACCAGGATCAGGGTGCCGTCATAACCCTCCAACAGCTCCTCCAGCTTGTCCAGCGTGTCCATGTCCAGGTCGTTGGTCGGTTCGTCCAGCACCAGCAGATTGGCCGGCTTGGCCAGGGCGCGGGCCAGCAACAGCCGGTTGCGCTCGCCCCCCGACAGGGTCGAGATCGGCTGGCGCAGCTGGGCCTCGGAGAAGAGGAAGTCCTTGGCGTAGGCGGCGACGTGCTTGGACACGCCGCGCACGAGAATGCTGTCGCCGCCGCCCGGCGTCAGGGCGTCCCACAGGGTCATGTCGGACTTCAGCCCCTCGCGCGACTGGTCCAGATAGACGGGCTCCAGATTGGCGCCCATGCGCACCGTGCCCTCGTCCGGGGCCAGTTCGCCCAGCAGGGTCTTGACCAGGGTGGTCTTGCCCGCCCCGTTGGGACCGACGATGCCCAGGCGGTCGCCGCGGATGATGCGGGTGGTCAGGTTCTTGAACAGGGTGCGGCCGCCAAAGCCCTTCGAGACGTGCTTGATCTCGGCGACCAGCTTGCCCGAGGTCGCGCCGGAATCGACGCCCAGGGACAGTTCGCGCGGGACGTCCTTCATCTTCTCGGCGCGCTCGGCGCGGAGCGCCTGGAGCGAGCGGGCGCGGCCTTCGTTACGGCTGCGGCGGGCGGTGATGGAGGAGTAGAAGGTGGCGGTCTCGCGCTCGATGGTCTTGGTCAGGCGGCGCAGGGATTCGGCCTCTTCCTCCAGCACCTTGGTCGACCATTCGTCGAACTGGACGAAGCCCTTGTTCAGGGTGCGGACGCGGCGGCCTTCCAGCCAGTGGACGGTGTCGGTGACGCGGTTCAGGAAGGCGCGGTCGTGGCTGACGACCAGCAAGGCGAACCGGGCCGAGATCAACTCGTTCTCCAGCAGCTCGATGGCCAGGATGTCGAGGTGGTTGGTCGGCTCGTCCAGCAGCAGCAGGTCGGGCTCTTCGGCGAAGGCCTTGGCCAGGGCGGCGCGGCGGGTCTCGCCGCCCGACAGCCCCTGGGTGGACTTGGCCGGGTCCAGGCCGAAGGTGGCCAGCCAGGCCTCGGCGGTCCAGCTTTCGGCCTCGCCGGCCGAGGCGTAGTCGAGCAGGGTCCACTCCTTCGTCGCCCTATCGCTTGCGCTACTTGAGGGCGGGCTGAGATCCGGCTCTTGCGGCACATAGGCGAAGCGGACAGCGGATTGGACCGAGCGGTCGCCGCTGTCCGGCTCGACCAGGCCCATGACGACCTTCATCAGGGTGGACTTGCCCGCGCCGTTGCGCCCCACCAGGGCGGCGCGGCTGCGCGGTTCGACCGCCAGGTCGACGCCGTCGAAAAGGGGGCGCTGGCCGTCCTGGAGGCGGACGTCCTTGAGCGCGACGAGAGGGGGTCTGGCTGCCATGGGCGGGCATATAGCGATAGACCGGCGCTTCGGCCATCGGCGTTGACGCTTTGGGCCGGACCGGCTGTAGGTGGGGCGATGGGCGAACGAGGCGCGGCATGAGCATGATCACCTGGGCGGCGCTGCTGGGCGCCATCGCGCTGGAGGTGGCGGGGACCAGCCTGCTGCAGGCCTCGCAGCAGTTCACGCGGGCCTGGCCGACGGCGGGGATGGCGGCCTGCTACGGCCTGGCCTTCTATCTGCTGTCGATCGCCCTGCGGCAGATGCCGGTGGGGATCGCCTATGCGATCTGGAGCGGGCTGGGGGTGGTGCTGATCTCGGTCGTCGGGGCGGCGGTCTTCCGCCAGAGACTGGACCTGCCGGCGATGGCGGGGCTGGCCATGATCGTGGGCGGGGTGGTGGTCATCAACCTGTTCTCCAAGACCGTGGGGCATTGAGGCCGCGACAGCGCCCGAATGGGCGCGTAAGAGGCGCGCCATGCAAGCCTATTGGGAAACCAAGACCCTGGACGAGATGACGCCGGCCGAGTGGGAGGGGCTGTGCGACGGGTGCGGGCTGTGCTGCGTGATCCGCTTCGAGGACGAGGATACGGGCGAGGTCGTTCCGACGCGGGTGCACTGCAAGCTGTTCGATTCCAAGGCCTGTTCCTGCTCGGACTACGCCAACCGCAAGGCGCAGGTGCCGGACTGCATCAAGCTGACGCCGCAGAACATCGAGGCCCTGGAATGGATGCCGAAATCCTGCGCCTATCGCCGGCTGCACGAGGGGCGGACGCTGGCGAAATGGCATCACCTGATCTCGGGCAGCCGCGAGACGGTGCATACGGCCGGGGTGTCGGTGCGGGGGCAGACGATTTCGGAACTGGACCTGGCCGAACCGGAGGACGCGCTGGACTTCGAGGCGCCGGAATGGGCGGTCGAACGGGGCCGCGAACGATAGGTTCACGCCCGCAACCCGCGCGATGTCGCTGGTTGAAATTCCGATAAAACAACCGGTTGTCAAATTATCTGGGCCTTCTTCCGGCCTGAGGACGCTGGTGCGCTATGGTTCGGACATGGCGGGAAATCGGGACGACGAAGAGGGCGGGCGCGGCGGTGCGGCGAACCGCGACGCGGGCGGGGCCGCGGCCTGCGCCGGGTGGCTGGAGCCGCTGTTTCTGAAGATGAAGGCCAAGATCGAAGCGGCGGTCGAGACGGTGTGCGACACGGACATGTCCGAGCCCGCCGCCGCCGAGAAGACCGCGCGCCAGATCGGCGTGATCGCGCGATCGGCCAGGGCGGTCGAGGCGCTGCGCCTGCTGTGCCTGAGCGAGGATGAAGAGGACGAGATGGGTGGACGAACCTACGACCCCGCAGAAGACGAGCGAATCCGACAGGAACTGGTCGTCGAGCACGCGAGGCTTGATCGGATTCTGGAAGAAAAGAACGCCGAAGCTGCTGAAAGAGCACGGGCTAAGGCTGCATCGCAGCCACTGCCGGATAGCCAAGCATCAGTTTACGCCGACCGACGATGATCTGCGCACCTGGCTGCTTCTGGGCGGCCGGGGCTCGGGCAAGACCTTCGCCGGGTCGGTCTGGATCGACATCATGGCGCGCGAACTGCCCGGCGTCACCCTGGCCCTGGTCGGTCCCGCCCTGCACGACGTGCGCGAGGTGATGGTGGAGGGAGCGTCGGGGATCAAGGCCCTGGCGGAGCCGGGCGACCGGCCGCGCTGGGAGGCGGGGCGGCGTCGGCTGGTGTGGCGCAATCAGTCGGCCGCCTATGCGTTTTCGGCCGAGGACCCGGACAGTCTGAGAGGACCGCAGTTTCATGCGGCCTGGGCCGACGAGTTCTGCGCCTGGCGCCGGCCGGACCTGGTGCTGTCGAACCTGAGGTTCGGCCTGCGTCTGGGGACCGAGCCGCTGCTGGCGGTGACGACGACGCCCCGGCCGATCCCGGCGCTGCGCAGGCTGATGGCCGAGGCCGGGACGGTGACGGAGCGGGCGGCGACGGCGCTGAACGCGGA
Source organism: Brevundimonas sp. D3-1P (assembly GCF_055809335.1). Lineage (NCBI taxonomy): Bacteria > Pseudomonadati > Pseudomonadota > Alphaproteobacteria > Caulobacterales > Caulobacteraceae > Brevundimonas > Brevundimonas sp. D3-1P. The sequence continues at coordinate 1,680,341 of NZ_CM147908.1, read as the reverse complement.
AAACCTGTCGCCCGGATTTCTGGCGCATCTGACCGACGTCTATGGCGGGACGCGGCTGGCGGCGCAGGAGCTGGAGGGGCTGGTGGTCGAGGGCGAGGGCGCCCTGTTCTCCATCGAGGAACTGAGGCGGGCCAGGGGCGCGCGGCCCCCCGAACTGGACCGGGTGGTCGTGGCGGTCGATCCGCCTGCGACGGCGCGGGGCGACGCCTGCGGCATAGTGGTGGTCGGGCGAAAGGACGGACGGGCCTTCGTCCTGGCCGACCGGACGGTCCGGGGACGTTCGCCCAGCGGCTGGGCGGCGGCGGTCTGTCAGGCGGCGCGCGATTTCGAGGCGCAGGAGGTGATCGCCGAGGGCAACCAGGGCGGCGACATGGTGCGCGCGGTCCTGGGGGCAAGCGACTGCCCGGCCAGGATCGAAATGGTCCACGCCTCGCGCTCCAAGGCCGCGCGGGCCGAGCCGGTGGCGCTGCTCTACGAACAGGGGCGGGTGATCCACTGCGAGGCCTTTTCGGCCCTGGAGGAGGAGATGCTGGCCCTGGGGTCCGAGGGCGGACCCAGCCCGGACCGGGCCGACGCCCTGGTCTGGGGGATCACGCGACTGATGCTGGAGCCGCGCGCGGCGGGGCCGTGGGTGCGCGGTTTCTAGAGGTCGTTTCCCTCTCCGCAGGGAGGGAGAATTTGTTGGAACAGGAGAAGACGATATGCCGGCTATTCCAGAGCGGGACGGATTGCTGACGCATGGGCGCGAGGCCGGGGGACCGGCCAGGCGGGCGGTCGCGGCGGCGCCCAGCGATACGGCGGATCTGAACGCCTACGCCAAGGCGCTGTATGTCGGGGCGGCGGGCAATGTCCGTGTACTGACGGTTGGGGCCGAGGACGGGGAGGCCGTGACCTTCGCCAATCATCCGGTCGGCTGGCTGCCGGTGCAGGTCCGGCGCGTGCTGGCGACCGGCACGACGGCGACCCAGATCGTGGCGGTCTTCGACTGATGCCGGGGGTGGAGGTCGGGCCGGCGTCGGCGGCGCCGGGCGGGGTGCTGGGCCGTGCAGGGTTCGCCGTCGCCGACCTGCCCGCCTGGTCGGCGGCGGTGCGGACCATGCAGGCGGGCGGGCGCGAGGCGCGGCTGCTGTGCATCGGCGACAGCGTGACCCAGGGGTTCGGCGCCGTGTCGGGCGGCTGGACGCCCAACGGGCGGGCCGGGGCCTGGCCCGAGCGGCTGGCGGTGCTGATGAGTGGGCGGGGCCTGCCGGCCTGGGCGGCGTCGGTCGCCGGGGCGGGGACGGCGGATGCGGCCGCCGGGGGCTATCCGGCCTATGATCCGCGCGTGACCCTGGGCGCCGGATGGAGCGTCAACGCCCTGACGGGGATGGGCGGCAAACTGTTTTCCGGCGCGGCGGGGTCGGGCGGGGGCTGGAGCTTTCAGCCCGATACGACGGCGGACCGGTTCGACCTGTGGGCCGTGACCAATACGGCGCTGGGGGTCTTGACGGTCGAGACCGACGGCGTCGTGCGCGCCACGATCGCTACGACCAAGGCGGCGGGAATGGAGATCGCGACCGTCGCCTTCCCCGAGACCGGCGGGCCGGTGACGGTGCGCTGGGCCTCGGGCGGGGCGGTGTTCGTAGCGGGCGGGGTCGCCTGGCGCGCGGACGTCAGGCGGGCGCGGGTGATCAACGCCGGGTGGGGCGGGTCGAAGGCGGCGGACTGGACCACGACGGACCAGCCGTACAGGGCCTATGGCGCGCTGCCGGTCGTCGCGCCGGATCTGACGGTGGTCTGTCTGACGATCAACGACTGGAACGCGGGGACGGCGGTCGCGACCTACAAGACCCAGCTGGGGCTGTTGATCGACCGGGCGTTGGCGAGCGGCGACGTGCTGCTGATGACCGGCTGTCCGTCCGATCCGGCCCAGGGCAAGGCCGGCTACGCCGCGCAGGGGGCGATACGCGACGCGGCGTTCGAGGTGGCGGCGGCCAAGGGGCTGGCGACGCCCATCGACGGGGCGGCCCTGTTCGGCGGGATCTTCGACGGAGGGCTGATGTTCGATGCGGTCCATCCCAATGCAGCGGGCCAGGCCCTGATCGCCGAGGCCGTGCGGGCGCGCGTGATGATCTGAGGTTGTCGGTCCCTCGCGCCCGGTGTTAACCGTGGCGGATGGGGGAGCGGTTCCATGGGGTGCAGGCGCTGCGGTTCGCGGCGGCGACGGCGGTGGTCGCGGCCCACGCCGTGGACCTGGCGGGGACGCGGCTGGGGCTGGCGACCGCGTTCGGCGCCGGGCCGCTGGCGGATTTCGGCGCTGTGGGCGTGGACGTGTTCTTCGTCGTCAGCGGCTTCGTCATCGCCACGACGACGCGGGGACAGGCGGGCGTCGGGGCGGCGGGTGCGTTTCTGTGGCGACGGTTTCGTCGGTTGGCGCCGATCTATTGGCTGCTGTCCCTGCCGATCCTGATCGGCATGGCGCGGGGCGGGACGCTGGCCCCGGACGTGGCGGCGGCGACCTTTCTGTTCTGGCCGTTCAGCGGTCTGGAGATGACGTTTCCGGCGCTGGGGCCGGGGTGGACCCTGTGTTTCGAGATGCTGTTCTACGGCGCGTTCGGCCTGGCGATGGCGGGCGGACGGCGGGTCGGATGGGGATTGGCCGGGGTCTATGGGCTGTTGCTGATCGCGGGATTTTTCGCGGCGGCGCCGGTGCTGAGGTTCTGGGGCGCGCCGATCATTCTGGAGTTCCTGCTGGGCGTCGCGATCGCCGGGGCGTGGCGACGGGCGCCGCGTTGGTCGGGTGTGTGGGCGGTCGGGCTGGCGCTGGCCGGGTTCGGGCTGGGCCTGGTTTTCGGCTATGGCCGGATCGACGGGGTCGAGGCGCTGAACGATCCGGCGACGGGGATGGCGCGGGTGCTGATCTGGGGCCTGCCGGCCGCCCTGCTGGTGTTCGGCGTCGTGCGGATGGAGCGGACGGACGTTGCGCCCGGACCTTTGGCGCGGGCGGCGGCCTTCATGGGGGATGCGTCCTATTCGATCTATCTGACCCATGTGCTGGTGATCCGGGCGCTGGGTCGGCTGTTCGAGAGCGGGATGGTCGCCTTGCCGGGGGATGGGGTGGTGGCGCTGACCGTGCTGGCCAGTCTGGCGGCGGGGGTTGCGGCGCATCTGTGGGTCGAGAGGCCGCTGTTGCGGTTGATGGCGTCGCCAAGACCCCGCGCCTTGCTTCATTCGCCGTCATCCTAGGCCTTGTGCCTAGGATCCATAAACGCCGGCGTTGAGCGGCGAGCACCGTGAGTATGGATCCTCGGGACAGGCCCGAGGATGACGAAGTAAAGGGAAATCCACACGATGGTTTCGATCCGGTGGCCGTTCGGCCAGGCGGGGCGCGGGCGCGCGCCCGAGGCGAAGGAGAGCCGGACGGGCGGGGTGATCGCCCTGTCGGGCGTGGGGCGGCCGCGCTGGACGCCCAACGACTACGCCAGCCTGGCGCGCGAGGGCTATCAGAAGAATGCGGTGGCCTATCGCTGCATCCGCATGATCGCGGAAGCGGCGGCGTCCGCGCCGTTCGCGGTGTTCGTGGACGGGGCGCGAGACGACGGCCATCCGCTGGCCAGACTGATCCGCCGGCCCAATCCCGAACAGTCGGGGGCGGAGCTGATGGAGGCGGTCTATGGGGCGCTGCAGGTGTCGGGCAACGCCTATGTCGAGGCGACCGGCGATGCGGACGGGGACGGGGCGCCGGACGAGCTGTGGGCGCTGCGATCGGACCGGGTGAAGGTGGTTCCCGGCCGGTCGGGCTGGCCCGAGGCGTGGGATTATTCCGTGGACGGACGCTCGGTGCGGATCGGGCGGGCGGCGGACGGCTGGGCGCCGGTGATGCACCTGAAGCTGTGGCACCCGCTGGACGACTGGTACGGGCTGTCGCCGCTGGAGGCGGCGGCGCAAGGGGTGGATGCGCACAATGCGGCCGGCGCCTGGAACAAGGCGCTGCTCGACAATGCGGCGCGGCCGTCGGGCGCGCTGGTCTGCGGCGCGAGGAACGGCGAGCGGCTGACGGACGGGCAGTTCGAGGCGCTGAAGGACCAGCTGTCGAACGTCTACGCCGGGGCGACGAACGCGGGGCGGCCGATCCTGCTGGAGGGCGGGATGGACTGGAAACCGCTGAGCCTGACGCCGGCGGAGATGGATTTCACGGCCGGCAAACATGCGGCGGCGCGCGAGATCGCCCTGGCCTTCGGGGTTCCGCCGCAGCTGCTGGGGATACCGGGGGATGCGACCTACGCCAACTATCGCGAGGCCAATGCGGCCTTCTGGCGGCAGACGGTGATCCCGCTGGTCCGAAAGGCGGCGGGGGCGATGACGGGCTGGCTGGGCGGACGGTTCGCGGGGTGCGAGGTGCGCGCCGACCTGGACGCGGTCTCGGCCCTGCAGCCCGAGCGCGACGCCCTGTGGGCGCGGCTGGAAGCGGCGAGCTTCCTGACGGACGAAGAGCGTCGGCGGATGGCGGGGCTGGGAAGTTGAGTGGCGAGCGGCGAGTGGTCAGTGGCGAGAAAGCGGTGCGTAAGGGCGGCCTGGACGCCTCGTCACTCGCCACTCCTCACTCGACACTTCAAGGAGAGCGACGATGACAGAACATCACATCCGGCGCGTGCCGACGGCCCTGCTGATCGCGGTGGTCGTGCAGACCGTGGGCGGACTGGTCTGGGCGGGCGGGGCGGCGGCGCGGATCGCCACGCTGGAGCAGCGGGTCGGCGAGCAGCGGCTGGTCGCCGAACGGCTGGCGCGACTGGAGGTCCAAGGCGAGGCGACGGCGGCGGCCGTGGAGCGGATCGAGCGGCGGTTGGAGGGGAAATGAGTGGCGAGTGGCGAGTGGCGAGTGACGAGAAGGAAGGGACAGGGCGGCGCGGTTCGCCACAGACCACTCGCCACTCGCCACTCCTGATCGAAGGCTACGCCTCGCTGTGGGGCGTGGCGGACCTGAACGGGGACGTGGTGCAGGCGGGGGCGTTCGCCGACAGTCTGGCCCGGACGGGGGCGGACGGGGTGCGGATGCTGAACCAGCACGACGCGCGGGCGCCGGTCGGGGTGTGGGACGAGCTCCGGGAGGACGCGCGCGGCCTGTTCGTGCGCGGCCGGATCGAGGACTGGTCGGCCGAGGCGCGGTTCGCCGGCGCCCTGAGCCGGGCCGGGGCGCTGGACGGGCTGTCGATCGGATACCGCACGGCGCGGGCGCGGCGTCAGGGACGGCTGCGGGTGTTGAGCGCGGTCGAACTGTGGGAGGTTTCGCTGGTGACGTTTCCCATGCTGCCGGGCGCGCGGTTCAGCGTGGTTTTAGGGCGGGAAGGGTCATGAGCGACAACCACGGGGGGTGCATCCGTGCTTTCTCCTCGACGCTGGCCGGCGACGACACGCACCGCAACTGGCCGGCCGGGGTCGGAGCTTCTGGGATGAAAAAACATTCCGAACACGGCAGCCTCCCGGAGTCATCTTGATTTGGGAAGCGAAATCGGACCCGGCAAGTACCGATTGGCACGTTTCGACAACTACCGGTTCAGCGTGGTCTGAAGGACTGGAAGACGCCCTGGCGGTCCAGGCGGGCGGCGAAATCGGCCAGCTGCGCGCGGCCTTTCTTGCCGTGGGCGGCGCGCAGGACCCAGACGACGCCGACCAGGACCATGACGATCGGCAGGCGCAGGGCGAAGACCAGGATCAGGCCGACCAAGGCCGTCGCCAGATAGAGGCCGACGAAGGTCAGGCCGACGGGAGAGATCGGCTCCAGCGTCGGCGCCGCAGCAGGTTGCGAGCCAAGCGGGACGCCGAAGGTTTTGGCGTGGGATTCGGGGGGCGGTTCCTGTTGCAGGCGTTGGAGGACGCCCGTCGGAACGCCGGGTTTCGCGCGCGGGACGGCCGGGGCGGCTTCGGTCTGGCGCGCGGGGCGATAGGGCACGGACCGCCCATGCTCGTCCACCGTGAAGACCTCTTCGACGGGGACGCTGGAGAAGTCGATGGCGCGGGTGTCGCGGCCATAGCTCCAGCCATGCAGGGCCGTCAGCCGGCCCTGGCGCAGTTCGATCTGAAAACCGACGGGGTCGGCCAGGCCCCGGACCACGGCGTGGACCGTGCCGAACAGGCCGGTGGCGTCGGGATTGGTCGCGCGCCGATTGGCGTCGACCAGGAACTGGGAATAGAGGCCCGCGCCGGTGTTGCGCCGCAGGCCCGGCGAACTGGCGGCGACCTGGCCGGCCAGATCGGGCACGCTGTCGCCCATCTGCCAGACCATCGCCTCCATGACGGCGGCTTCGAGCGGCGCGAGGTGGGCCATCAGAATTCGCCGGTCTTGCGTCCAGCAGGACGAGACAGCCATAGCCGCAGGCAGACGACGGCCATGAGTATCGGCGTCAGGCCGCCGAGGACACCCCAGGCGAAGGCGTAATTGCCGCCGGCGGCCTGGGCCCCCTGGTGCAAGGCGCCTCCGGCCAATTTCGCCAGGCCCGTCACGAAGGCGAAGGCGGCGACTATGCCGAAGAAGCGCCAACGCGACACAGTCTTGAGACCATTTGAGAATGCGCCTGTCGGGAACAGCAAGCTCATCAAGCAGAGCGCGACAAACCACAGACTGGCTTCGTAGACATCGCCGCGTTCGAAGATCGGAGTTGGGAGCATGACAGCCCTCCTTTCGATCCAGGTTAGCGACGGATCGGGCGGCGAACAATCACAGGTTTCGGGCGCGGGCCCGGATCACCGCGTCTTCCGAGGACGCATTCACCGGAGAGATCATGAAAGAGACCAAACAGGCTTCGGGCCATCCCGAGGCGCGCGATGTCGTGCGTGAGATGATGGCGGCGTTCGAGGCGTTCAAGGGGGCCAACGACGTCCGGCTGGACGAGATCGAGAAGAAGGCGGCGGCAGACGTGCTGCTGGAGGAGAAGGTGGCGCGCATCGACCAGGCGATGGCGGCGGCCCAGGCGCGGCTGGATCGGGTGACGAGCCTGGAGCGGCGTCGGGCCATCGGCGGCGAACCGGCCGAGCCCGTATCGGCGCCCGAGGCCAAGGCGGCCTGGGACGGCTATCTGAAGACGGGGCAGTCTGGCGGGCTGGAGGTCAAGGCGGGCCTGTCGGGCGGGGCGACCTCGGGCGGCTATGTCGCGCCCTACGAGACCGAGCGGGCCATCGAACGGCGCCTGATGGCGGCGTCGCCGATGCGCGAGATCGCCACGGTCAGGACGGTCGCGGCGGGCGTGTTCAGAAAGCCGGTCTCGACGGCGGGCGTGGCCTGCGGCTGGGTGGCGGAAACCGCCGCGCGGCCCGAGACGGACCCGGCGACCCTGGCCCTGCTGGAGTTCCCTTCGGCCGATCTCTACGCCAGTCCGGCCGCGACCCAGGCCCTGCTGGACGACGCCATGGTCGACCTGGACGAATGGCTGGCGGCCGAGGTCGAGGACGCCTTCGCCGCCCAGGAGACGCAAGCCTTCGTGGGTGGCGACGGGACCAACAAGCCGAAGGGCTTCCTGGCCTATCCGACCACGGCGGACGCGGGCCAGACCTGGGGCCAGATCGGCTATGTCGCCTCGGGCGCCGCGGGCGGGTTCGCGGCCGCCAATCCGGCGGATCGGCTGATCGACCTGATCTATGCGCCCAAGGCCCAGTATCGGCCGAACGGGCGGTTCGTGATGAACAGGAAGACGGTCTCGGCGGTGCGCAAGTTCAAGGACGCGGACGGCAATTACATCTGGCAGCCGGCGACGCGGCTGGGCGAGACGGCGTCGCTGCTGGGCTATCCGATCACCGAGATCGAGACCATGCCGGACGTGGCGGCCAACAGCCTGTCCATCGCCTTCGGCGACTTCCAGCGGGGGTATCTGATCGTGGACCGGGCGGGGGTCAGGGTGCTGCGCGATCCGTTCACGGCCAAGCCCTATGTGCTGTTCTACACGACGAAACGGGTCGGCGGCGGGGTGCAGAACTTCGACGCGATCAAGGTGATGAAGTTCGCCGCGACGTAGTCGCGGAGTGACGAATGGTCAGCGGCGGGTGGTCGCTGACCAGGTGAAGAGTGCAAGTGAGCAAGGGGTGAGCGCGTCCGTTCGCGCAGATCGCTCACCCCTACGCTCACTCGCACTTTCACTTTCCAAAAATGGAGGTGACACATGGCGCAACCGGTGACGGCGGCGGAGGCGAAGCTGTTTCTGCGGGTCGAGCACGAGGCCGAGGACGGGCTGATCCAGACCTTGACCGCGGCGGCCCAGGCGCGGGTGGAGGCGGATGTGGGGTTGAGCCTGACCTCTACCTCTCCGGCGCCGCTGAGGCTGGCGATCCTGATGCTGGTGCTGCGGGCCTATGAGCGGGGCGATCCCGAGATGACGATGGAGCCGGTCGAGGGCTGGGTCGCGCCCTATCGCGCGGTGCGGCTGTGAGACTGCTGGCGGGGCTGTTTCAGCCGGTGGAGGCCGAGACGCCGTACGGCGGGCGGGCGGTCAGTTTCGAGGCGGTCGGATCGGCCTGGCTGAAGTGCGGGACGCGGCGACGGGTCGAGCGCGGCGAGGGCGATCAGCGGCGAACGGTCGAGACGATGCAGGCCGAGGCGCGGGCCGATCCGCGCCTGGCGGTCGGCCGGACGCTGCGCTTCGGCGGGGCGGACTGGACGATCCGGGTGATCGAGGATCGGCGGCCGGGACGGGTCGAACTGGCGCTGGAGCGGATGCGATGAAGGACCACGAGGGCGCGCTGCAGAAGGCGATGCTGGCGGCGCTGAAGGCCGATCCGGCCCTGTCGGCCCTGGTGCAGGGCCGGGTGTTCGATCAGCCGGGGCCGGATGCGACCTGCCCCCATCTGGCGCTGGGCCGGTGCGAAAGCCGGCCCGTCGCGGCGGACGGCGGCGGGGTGGAGCAGCGGCTGACGCTGACGGGCGTGTCGCGTTTCGCCGGGTCCGAGGAGGCCAAGGCGATGGCGGCGGCCGTGCGCGCGTGTCTGCACGAGACGACGCTGGAGGCCGACGGGGTGCGGACGACGACCCTGCGGGCGACCTTCGCCGATGTCTTCCCGGCCGGCGACGGGCGGCGGACCTATGCGGTGGTGCGGCTGAGGGCGGTGACGGAAGAAGTGACGAGCGGTTAGCGGCGAGTGGGGAGTGGAACAGTGAAGAGTGCTAGTGAGCAAGCGGTGAGCCAAAGAGCGTGGCGGAAACGCTCACCCCTTGCTCACTCGCCCTTTTCACCAAGCCGTTTCACGTCTTGAGAGAGGACTGAGAAATGACCGCACAGGCGGGCAAGGACATGCTGCTGAAGATCGAGGGCGCGCCCGGGGTCTTCGTCACGGTGGCGGGATTGAGGGCGCGGACCATCTCGCTGAACGCCCGGACGGTGGACGCGACCGACGGCGACAGCGCCGGGCGGTGGCGCGAACTGCTGGCGGGCGCGGGCGTCAGGTCGGCGGCCGTCTCGGGGCAGGGGATATTCCGCGACGCGGCGTCGGACGCCCTGGTGCGGGAGGCCTTCTTCGACCAGGCGGCGAAGCGGTGGCGGCTGATCGTGCCGGACTTCGGCGTGCTGGAAGGGCCGTTCCTGGTCGCGGCGCTGGAATACGCCGGCGAGCATGAAGGGGAGGCGACCTTCGCCCTGAGCCTGGCCAGCGCGGGGGCGATCGGGTTCAGCGCAGTCTGATCCTCCACCGCGATAGCGGGGGAGGGGGACCATGCGCAGCATGGTGGAGGGGGCGGACGCGGACCCGCACGTGGATGTCAGGCGACGGAATTGGGTTTCGCCCCCTCCACCGCTTCGCGGTCCCCCTCCCCCGTTTTGCTGCGCTTCACGGGGGAGGACTATAAGATGAACGCAGCGAGGGGCGAGGCGGTCGTGACGCTGGGCGGCGAAGGGCGGCGGGTCTGTCTGACGCTGGGGGCGCTGGCGGAGATCGAGACGGGGTTGGGCGTCGACGGGCTGGAAGACGTGGCGGCGCGGATGAAGACGCTGTCGGCCAGGGACCTGATGGTGGTGCTGGCGGCGGTGCTGCGCGGAGGCGGCGAGGCGGCCGTGGATGTCGCGGGCGTCGATCCGCGCGAGGCGGCCGAGGCCGTGGCGCGGGCCTTTGCGGCCGCCGCCGGTCGGGCCGGAGGATGACGGGCGCGACGCCGTGGGGCGAGATGCTGAGGCGGGCGGCCGGGCTGGGCGTGGCGCCGGAGGGCTTCTGGCGGCTGTCTCTGAAGGAATGGCGGATGCTGACCGAGGCGCCGCGCGGGGCCGCGCCGATGGGCCGACAGGGACTGACGCGATTGATGGAGGCTTGGCCGGATGGCGGATGAGTTCGGGCGCGACCGGATCGACGATGTGGCGATGCGGGCCGCCGAGGCGGGGGCGGCGCTGGAGGCGCTGAAAGGCCCGGCGGAGGCGGCGGCCGACGCCATTCAGGACGCCTTCGGCCGGGCGGGCGACAGCCTGACGCGGTCGCTGGCGCGGGCGGCGGCGGACGGGGAGGTGTCGCTGGCCGAACTGGCGCGGGCGGTGCTGAACGCGGTCAATGCGGCGGCCGGGCCGAACGGCGGCGGGCTGAGCGCCGCGATCCAGGCGGCGATGTCCGGTTTCGGCTCCGGCTTCGGGGGCGCGCGGGCGGACGGCGGGCCGGTGCTGGCGGGCGGCGCCTATCTGGTCGGGGAACGCGGGCCGGAGGTGTTCCGACCCGCGACGGGCGGCGAGATCGGGCCGGTCTCGGGCGGCGGGGTGACGGTCAATGTGGCGGTGGACGGCGGGGCGCCGGCGCTGCTGCGGTCGGAAGCGCAGATCGCCCAGATGCTGGCGCGGGCCGTCAGCCTGGGCGCGCGGCGGATGTGAGGGGCGAACGGGGCGAACAGTAAGCGAGGGGCGAGGGGTGGGCGAGGCGCGCCCAGGTCAGATCACCCCTTGCTCACTGGCGCGCCTCGCTGAAATCACTCGCCCTTGGGGTTGGGGCCGAAACGGTTGTCGCCCTTCTGGCTGTCGGTCACGCCGATCCAGATCAGGAAGGCCAGCGGCAGCAGGCCGGCCAGGACGAAGGCGCCGACGCCGGGGCCCATTAGGGCGAAGACGGCCGCCGGATTGTTTTCGTAATAGTTCTCCGAATAGCCGCTGGCGACGGCGGCCCCGACCGTCATGGCGAAGCCGACGATCATGAAGACGATGGAGCCGACCCAGGGAATGGCGATCAGCCAGCCGGTCCTGCCCATGTCGTGCAGCCGCTTCACCGAAATGGCCAGGTTGGGCCAGAGGAGGACGAAGCCGAGCAGGTTGACGATCGGAATCCAGCCGATGACGACATTGACGCCCAGCAGGATCAGCCAGCCGATCCAGAAATGGGTCCGGCGGGTGCGCCCTTCGAACGACAGGAACAGCTTCTGCCAATCGAAGCCGGCGACGTCGGTCGCGGTGGAGCTGACGTAGCCGCCGGCGACGCCGGTCGTGGTCGCAGTCCCCGCCAGGATCAGGATCTGGGTGGCGGTCGCGCCTTCGGGCACGAAGTCGACGCGGACGCCGGCGGCGGGGACGGCGGCCGATTGCAGGGCGGCCGAAGCGAAGTCGTAGCGCACGCCGTCGTCGCCGCTGATCAAACCTGTTCCCGTGATGGTGTCGTAGCTGAGAATCTCGCCGCGCAAACCCGTCGCTCCCTTTGGGCATTCGGCCGAGGCTGGCCGTGGGGCGAGCATGGACGACCGGCGATCCCTGAACAAGTGAAAGAGAGGAAAGGTGCATGGCCTTTCATGAGGTGCGCCTGCCCGCGCGGCTGGCGTTCGGTTCGACCGGCGGGGTCGAGCGCCGGACCGAGATCGCGACGCTGGCGTCCGGGCACGAGCGGCGTTCGACGCCCTGGGCGCTGGGGCGCAGGCGCTATCTGATCGGGGCGAACCTGAGGTCGCTGGACGACATGGCCGAACTGACCGCCTTCTTCGAAGCGCGGCGCGGACGGCTGTACGGGTTCCGGTTCAAGGACTTTGCCGATTTCAAGTCGTGCGCGCCGGGCGGGACGATCGCGGCGACGGATCAGGCGCTGGGCGTCGGGGACGGGACGCGCACGACGTTCGGCCTGATCAAGCGATACGGCGACGTGGAGCGGCCCATCGCCAAGCCGGTCGAAGGCTCTGTGCGGCTGGCGGTCGGCGGGGTGGAGACGACGTATTTCACGCTCGATGCGACGACCGGGGCGGCGACGCTGGCGGTCGCGCCGGGGGCGGGGGTCCCGGTGACGGCGGGCTTCCTGTTCGACACGCCGGTCCGGTTCGATTCGGACCGGATCGAGACGACGCTGGAAAGCTTCGACGCCGGGCGGATGGCGGCGGTTCCGCTGATCGAGGTGAGGGGGTGAGCGGCGTGGCGAGTGGCGAGGGGCGAGTGGCGAGTGACGAGTGAGCGAGGGGTGAGCGAAGGCTTTGGTCCTGCTGCGCGCCTGATCGAGGGCGACCTCAATCACTCCTCGCCACTCGCCCCTCGTCACAGAGCGAAAGCGACACATGAGACAGATACCCGATGAAATGGCCGCCCGCATCGAAAGCGGGGCGGCGAGGCTTTGCCATGTCTGGCGGCTGGCGCGGGCCGACGGCGTGGTGCTGGGCTTCACCGACCATGACCGCGATCTGACCGTGGACGGCGCGACCTGTCGCGCGGCCAGCGGCTGGACGGCGGGGGCGGGCGAGAGCGCGGTCGGGCTGGCGGCCGGGTCGGCGTCGGCGGCGGGGGCGCTGGACGGGACGCTGGACGGGGCGGCCATCACCGAGGCGGACGTGACGGCGGGGCTTTACGATGCGGCGACGGTCGAGCTGTGGCGCGTGGACTGGTCGCGGCCGGACCTGAAGGTGCGGCTGTGGGTCGGGACGCTGGCGCGGATCCGGCGCGAAGGGGGCGGCTTCGTCGCCGAGCTGGAAGGGCCGCTGGCCCAGCTGGAGCGGGTGGTCGGGCGGACCTATGGCCGGATGTGCGATGCGCGGCTGGGCGACGCGCGGTGCGGGGTCGCGGAGCCGGCGGGGCGCGCCTGCGACAAGCGATGGGAGACCTGCGTCGGGACGTTCGGCAACGGCGTCAATTTTCGCGGCTTTCCGGACGTGCCCGGCGACGACTTCCTGACGGCCTGGCCGGCGGGAAGCGGGCGCAATGACGGCGGGAGCCGGCGGTGAGTGCGGCCGTCATCGTCGCGCGGGGCTGGCTGGGGACGCCGTATCGGCATCAGGCCAGCGTGAGGGGCGCAGGCGCGGACTGTCTGGGGCTGGTGCGCGGGGTGTGGCGCGAGGTCGTGGGCGAGGAGCCGGAGGCCGTGGCGCCCTATTCGGCGGACTGGGCCGAGACAGGCGGGCGCGAGACCTTGCTGGAGGCGGCGGGGCGGTGGATGCGGCCCGTCGCCATTGAAGCGATGCGGCCGGGGGACGTGCTGCTGTTTCGGATGTCGCCGGGGGCGGCGGTGAAACACTGCAGCATCCTGAGCGCGGACGACGGGCCGGAGCCCAGGATGATCCACGCCTATTGGGGGCGGGCCGTGGTCGAAAGCTGGATGGGCGTCTGGTGGCGGCGGCGGCTGGTCGCCGTGTTTCGCTTTCCCGAGGAGGGGTGAATGGCGCAGGTGGTGCTGAGCGCGGTCGGGCAGTCGCTCGGCGGATCGGTCGGACGGGTGATCGGTTCGACCCTCGGGCGGGCGATCGACAACCGGGTGGTCGCCTCGCTGGGACCGGCGCGCCAGATCGGGCCGCGCATCGAGACGTTGAAGGTCCAGGGGACGGCGGAAGGGGCGCCGATGGCCTGCGTGTTCGGCCGGGCCAGGGCGACGGGCCAGGTGATCTGGGCCGCGCGGTTTCTGGAGGGCAAGAACAAGGGCCGGGCGGGCAAGGGCGGGCCCAAGACGGTCGACTATGTCTATTCGCTGAGTTTCGCCGTGGCCCTATGCGAAGGCGAGATCGACGGGGTCGGGCGTGTCTGGGCCGACGGGCGGCCGATGAACATGACCGGGGTGGTCATGCGGGTGCATCGCGGGGGCGAGGACCAGACGCCGGATCCGTTGATAGAGGCGGTCGAGCGGGATGCTCCGGCGTATCGCGGGACGGCCTATGTGGTTTTCGAGGACCTGCCGCTGGGGCCGTTCGGGGATCGCGTTCCGCAACTGAGCTTCGAGGTGTTCCGGCGGCCGCGCGGGGCGACGCCGCGTCTGGAGGATCGGCTGGAAGGGGTGTGCCTGATCCCCGGCGCGGGGGAGTTCGCCCTGGCGACCGAGGCCGTGCTGAGACGCGAGGGGCTGACGCGGACGGCGGCCGAGAATGTGCATAACGGCGAGGGGCGGGCGGACCTGCTGGCGTCGCTGGACCAGCTTCAGGCGCAACTGCCGAATCTGAAACGGGTCAGCCTGGTGGTCGGCTGGTTCGGGAGCGATCCGAGGGCCGGCGAATGCCGCGTGCGGCCGGGGGTGGAGCGGCGCGACAAGCCGACGGAGCCGATGGAATGGTCCGCAGCGGGGGTCGGGCGCGCAGAAGCCTATGAGATCAGCCGGGTGGACGGTGCGCCGGCCTATGGCGGCACGCCGTCGGACGAGAGCGTGCGCCAGGCGATCCGTGAACTGAAGGCGCGCGGGCTAGAGGTCACGCTGTATCCGTTCGTCTTCATGGATTGCCCCGGCTATCCGTGGCGGGGGCGCGTGGCGGGCGTGGACGGGGCGGGGGCGGGCGATCAGATCGCGGCCCTGTTCGGGACGGCGGACGGTTGGGGCCTGCGTCGGATGGCGCTGCACTACGCCCGGATCGCCGCCGAGGAAGGGGCGGACGGCCTGCTGATCGGGTCGGAGATGCGGGGCGCGACCTGGACGCGGGACGCCGACGGCGGTTTTCCGGCGGTCGATCAGTTCCGGGCGCTGGCGGCGGAATGCCGGGCGGTGGTCGGGGCGGGGGTGAAACTGTCCTATGCGGCCGACTGGAGCGAGTATTTCGGACGGCAGGCGGGCGGGGAGGTGCTGTTCCACCTCGATCCGCTGTGGGCCGATGCGAACATCGACCATGTGTCCATCGACTGGTATCCGCCGCTGACCGACTGGCGCGAAGCCGACGGCGGCGTGGACGCCGCCGCCTTCGACGGGGCGGCGGACCCGGCCTATCTGGCGGCGGGGGTCGCGGGCGGAGACGGCTTCGACTGGTTCTACGCCAGCGAGGCGGACCGGTCCGTCCAGACGCGGACGCCCATCGTCGACGCGGCGCACGGCGAGGACTGGCTGTTCCGACCCAAGGACCTGAAGGGGTGGTGGTCGAACCTTCATCACGACCGGCCGGGCGGGGCGCGTTCGGCGACGCCGACGCCCTGGGTTCCGGGGATGAAGCCGGTCAGGCTGTCGGAGTTCGGCTGCGCGGCGGTGGACCGGGGCGGCAATGCGCCCAACCTGTTCCAGGACCCCAAGAGCACCGAAAGCCATCTGCCGCCGGCCTCGACCGGGGCGCGCGACGATGCGGTGCAGCGGGCGGCGCTGGAGGCGGTGCTGGCGCATTTCGACAAGGCCGGGAACAATCCGCTGTCGGCGGTCTATGGCGGGCCGATGCTGGAGGCGGCGGACGCCTGGTGCTGGGACGCCAGGCCCTATCCGGCCTTTCCGGCGCGGGCGGACGTCTGGGCCGATGCGGGAGCGTGGCGGGCCGGGCACTGGCTGAACGGACGGCTGGCGGGCGACGGGTCCGACCTGATCGCGGCGGTGCTGGCGCGCGGCGGCCTGGGGCCGGAGGAGATGTCGGTGGAGGGCGTCGAAGGGGCGGCGGCCGGCTATGTCATCGACCGGCCGATGCGGACGCGCGACACGCTGGAGCCGCTGCTGGCCGCCTTCGACGCGGTGGCGGCCGAACGCGACGGACGGGTCGCGGTCAGGGGGCGGGTCGCGGTCGAGGGCGCCTTGGCGGCGCAGGCCCTGGCCCTGCCCGAGCGGGGCGCATCGATCAGCGCGACACGGACGCTGGAGGCGCGGCCTGCCGTGGCGCGGGTGCGCTTCATCGATGAGACGGCGGACTATCAGACCGGAGCGGTGGTCGTGCGGTCCGACGATCTGGCGGCGATGGGCGGCGGGGTCGATCTGGACCTGCCGGTGGTCTGCGGCGGCGGGCTGGCCAAGGCGGCGGCGCTGGAGGCGCTGGCGGGCGAAGGCGTGGAGGCGGTGACGGCGGCCCTGGGGCCGCTGGAGGCGATGCGTCTGGAGCCGGGCGACGTGGTGGAGTTGGAAGGGCATGCGGGCGACTGGCGCGTGATGCGTCTGACGGCGGACGAGACCCCCTCGGCCGTGCTGGAGCCGGCGACGACGCGCGGGCGGATCGAGGACGGCGGCGGCTGGCGCGGGGGCGAGGCGCCGGCGGTGGTCGGGGCGCCGTTCCTGAAGATTCTGGACCTGCCGCCGCTGATGGGGGCGGAGGACGACGGGCGGCCGGTGGTCGCGGCGGCGGCGGACCCGTGGCGGACGATGCGGCTGCACGCCGGGGCCGATGCGGGCGTGCTGACGCCGCGCGCGGACGTGGAGACGGCGGCGATGGTCGGGGCCCTGGTCCAGCCGCTGGCGCCGGGGGTGCGTCATCGCTGGGACACGGCGAACGCCGTCGTCTTGCGCATCGAGGGCGGAGAGCCGGAAAGCGCGGTCGAGACGGCGGTGCTGGGCGGCGCCAACGCCCTGGCGGTCGAGACGGCGGCGGGCTGGGAGGTGATCCAGTACCGGTCGGCGGCGCTGGCGGGACCGGGCGAATGGCGGTTGACGGGCCTGTTGCGCGGTCAGCAGGGGACCGAGGTCGAGATGCGCGCCGGGGCGCCTGTCGGAGCGGCGGCGGTGGTCCTGGACGGCCGTCTGGCGCGGGCCGAGATCGGGCGGGGCGAGCGGGGCCTGCCGCTGATCTGCCGCGCGGGTCCGGCGGGCGCGGCGCCGGGGGGCGTCGGGTTCACGGAGATCGGCTTCACCCCGGCGGGGGTTCATGCGCGGCCGTGGTCTCCGTGCGGCCTGAGCGTCGAGCCGACCGCGGCGGGACGGAGGGTGCGGTGGACGCCGCGCGTTCGGCTGTATGGCGACGGCTGGGACGGCGAGCCGGCGGCGGTCGATCCCTTGCGGTTCCGCGTCCGGGTGCTGGACGAGCGTGGCCCCCTGCGGACCTTCGAGACGCAGGGGACCAGCCTGCTCTATCCGGCCGAGGCGTTCGCGGCGGATTTTCCGTTGGGGGCGACGGGCGGCGCCCGGATCGCCGCCGCCCAGTGGGGCGAAGGCTTCGGCTGGGGCGCCGAGGCGGAAATCGGCCTGGTCTGACGAAATATGACGGGCCCGGCCCTTTGCGGGGGCGGGGGCATGGCTTAACTGACGGCCCATCGGTTTTCAGTTGGAGCGACAACGGACGTGGCAGGCGATCCCTACAAGGAACTGGGCGTTTCGAAGGGTGCGAGCGCGGACGAGGTCAAGAAGGCGTACCGGAAGCTCGCCAAGGAGCTGCACCCGGACAAGAACCCCGGCGACAAGATTACCGAGGACAAGTTCAAGCGCGTGACCGCCGCCTTCGACATCCTGGGCGACAAGGAGAAGCGCGCCAAATACGACGCCGGTCAGATCGACGGCGACGGCAATGAACAGTATCGCG
Source organism: Brevundimonas sp. D3-1P (assembly GCF_055809335.1). Taxonomy (NCBI): domain Bacteria; kingdom Pseudomonadati; phylum Pseudomonadota; class Alphaproteobacteria; order Caulobacterales; family Caulobacteraceae; genus Brevundimonas; species Brevundimonas sp. D3-1P. The sequence continues at coordinate 1,662,784 of NZ_CM147908.1, read as the reverse complement.
GCTTCGGCGGCGGCGGCCGCGCCGGCGGAAATCCGTTCGGCCAGGGGGGCAATCCCTTCGGCCAGGGCGGCGGATTCGCGGGCGGCGGCGGGCCGGGGGGTCGGGCCAGCTTCGACGGCGTCGACCTGGACGACCTGTTCGGCATGTTCGGCGGGGCGGGGCGTCAGCGCGGCGCGCGGGACTTCGCCGCGCGCGGCCAGGACGTGAAGGCGACGCTGGACGTCAGCCTGGAAGACGCCATCGCCGGCGCCACGCGGCGCATCCAGTTCTCGGACGGACGCACCCTGGACGTGACCATCCCCAAGGGGGCGTCCGACGGCCAGACCATCCGTCTGCGCGGCCAGGGCGCGCCGGGGCGGGGCGCCGAGAACGGCGACGCCCTGATCGAACTGCGGATCGAGCCGCATCCGATCTATCGCCGCGAGGGGGCGGACCTGACGATGGACCTGGCCGTGTCGGTGCCCGACGCCGTACTGGGGGCCAAGGTGCGGGTGCCGACGCCGGAAGGGGCGGTGCAGATGACCATTCCCGCGGGCTCGAACTCGGGCAAGGTGCTGCGGCTGAAGGGACGTGGGGCGTTCGACAAGGGACGGCGCGGCGACCTGCTGGCCCGGCTGGTGGTGACATTGCCGGACGAGCCGGACGAGGCGCTGACCCGGTTCGCCGAGGACTGGCGGGCCAAGCGGCCCTATACGCCCGGGCGCTGAGCAGGCCGCCGCAGGAGACGATCATGACAGCGAAGCCTGATGCGAAGCCGGCGCGGCCGTGGTTTTCGGCCGGTCCGACGGCGAAACGGCCGGGCTATGCGCTGGGCGGCCTGCCGTCCGATCTGCTGGGGCGAGGCATTCGCGCGCCCGAGGTGGTGGAGCGGTTCGCCCATGGCCTGCGGCTGACGCGCGAAGTGCTGGAGGCGCCCGAAAGCCATGTGATGCTCTATACGCCGGGGTCCGACACGGGTGCGGTCGAGGCGGCGCTGTGGGGGATGCTGGGCGCGCGGCCGGTGCAGGTGATCGCGTTCGAGAACTTCGGCCTGACCTGGCTGGCGGACGTGAAGGATCACCTGGGGCTGGAGCCCGAGGCCCTGACGGCGCCCTGGGGCGAACTGCCCGACCTGTCGCAGGCCGACTGGTCCAAGGACGTGGTGTTCCCGTGGAACGGCACGACCTCGGGCGTGCGCGTGCCCGACGCCGACTGGATTCCCGACGACCGCGAGGGGCTGGCCATCTGCGACGCCACCTCGGCCGCCTTCGCCATGCCCCTGCCGTTCGACAAGCTGGATGTCGTGACCTTCAGCTTCCAGAAGGCGCTGGGCGGCGAGGCGGGCATAGGCGTGATGGCGCTGTCGCCGCGCGCGGTCGAGCGGCTGGATACATACCGGCCCGAACGGCCGATCCCCAAGCTGCTGCGCCTGACCGACGGCAAGGGCCGGTTCGACCGGGCGCTGGCGGACGGGGTGGCGATCAACACTTTCTCGATCCTGACCATTGAGGATTGGATCGACGCCCTGGACTGGGCGAAGGGGGCGGGCGGCCTGACGGAACTGATCCGACGGACGGACGCCAATTATGCTGCCCTGGCGCAATGGGTGGAGCGGACCGACTGGATCGACTTCCTGCCCAAGCGGCCGGAGATCCGCTCGACGACCTCTGTCTGTCTGAAGTTCGTCGATCCGCGCGTGACCGGGCTGGACGACAAGGGGCAGAAGGCCTTCGTCACACGCTTCAAGGCCCTACTGGAGGGCGAAGCGGCGGTGTTCGACATGGAGCCGCATCGCAACGCGCCGCCTGGGTTGAGACTGTGGTGCGGTTGCACCGTCGAGACGGCGGATGTGACCACCGCGACGCCCTGGCTGGAATGGGCGTTCGAGACGGCGGTCGCCGAAGTCGGATAAATCCGCCTGACAGGACGACACCGGACGATTCCCCCGCTATAGGCTGCGCCCGCATTCAAGTGCGGAGAGCGAGCTTTGGCGAACGTGGCGGTGGTCGGCGCCCAGTGGGGCGACGAGGGCAAGGGCAAGATCGTGGACTGGCTGTCCAACCGCGCCGACATGGTGGTGCGGTTCCAGGGCGGGCACAATGCGGGCCATACGCTGGTCGTGGACGGCAAGGTCTATAAGCTGGCGCTGCTGCCCAGCGGCGTCGTTCAGGGCAAGCCGTCGATCATCGGCAACGGCGTGGTGGTCGATCCCTGGCATCTGGTGGGCGAGATCGAGAAGATCGAGGCCCAGGGCGTGGCGATCAGCCCCGACATCCTGACCATCGCCGACAACGCCTGTCTGATCCTGCCCATCCATCCGGCGCTGGACGTGGCGCGCGAGACGGCAGCCAGCGCGCCGGGCGCCAAGATCGGCACGACCGGTCGGGGCATCGGTCCGGCCTATGAGGACAAGGTGGGGCGTCGCGCCATCCGCGTCTGCGACCTGGCCAATGAAGACGACCTGAAGGTCAAGATCGACCGGCTGCGCTCGCACCACGATCCGCTGCGGGCCGGGCTGGGGCTGGAGCCGATCGATCCCGATGCGCTGTTGGCCCAGTTGCTGGAGATCGCGCCCAAGATCCTGCCCTATGTGAAGCCGGCATGGCGCGTGCTGGACCAGGCGCAGAAGGCGGGCAAACGTGTGCTGTTCGAGGGCGCGCAGGGCGCGTTTCTGGACGTGGACCACGGCACCTACCCCTATGTGACCAGTTCCAACACCGTGGCGGGGCAGGCGGCGGCCGGATCGGGCGTCGGACCGCGCGGCGTCGGCTATGTGTTGGGCATCGTCAAGGCCTATACGACGCGGGTGGGCGAGGGGCCGTTCGCCTGCGAACTGAACGATGCGGTGGGCGAGCATCTGGCGACCGTGGGGCGGGAGGTCGGGGTGAACACCGGTCGGGCGCGACGCTGCGGCTGGTTCGACGCCGTGCTGGTGCGCCAGTCGGTGGCCATCAACGGCATCGACGGCATCGCCCTGACCAAGCTGGACGTGCTGGACGGGTTGGAGACGCTGAAAATCTGCGTCGGCTATCGGGTCGATGGCGAGGTTCTGGATTATCTGCCGAGCAGCCTGAAGGCGCAGGGCGCCGCCGAGCCGGTGTTCGAGGAACTGGAAGGCTGGAGCGAAAGCACGGCCGGCGTCCGCAGCTTCAAGGATATCAACGCCAATGCGATCAAATATGTGCGGCGCATCGAGGAGCTGATCGGCGCGCCCGTCGCGCTGCTGTCGACCAGCCCGGAGCGGGACGACACGATCCTGATGCGCGACCCCTTCCAAGGGTAAGGCGACGCAATTGTGCTTATTCAACAGGCCTTAACCAGGGCCAGGTAAGGATAACGGCTCCAGGAAGGGAGCCGACCGTGTTCGCCGCCAACGCCAGAACCCTGAGCCGCATCGAACCCGCCGTCCGACGGGTCGTCATCATCGACCCCAATCTGTCCGCCACGCGCCTGTTGACCGACATCATGAAGGGGATGGGCGCCCGCGAAGTCTATTGCGAGACGGACGAGGAGCGGGCGCTGGAACTGTTGCGCGACGTCGAGCCGGGCGTGATCTTCACCGAACGGTCGGGCGAGACGCTGAACGGCGAGACCCTGGCCCGGCGGGTGCGCCGCTCCAGCATGTCATGCCGGATGTCGCCGATCATCATGGTGACGGCCGAGGCCACCGCCGCCGCCATCAAGGGCGCGCGCGACGCCGGGGTGCACGAGTTCCTGCGAAAGCCCTTCACGACCGGCGACCTGTTCAAGCGGGTCGAGAACGTGGCCCTGAAGCCGCGTCCGTGGATCGAGGCGGTCGGCTATGTCGGGCCGGACCGCAGACGATTCAACTCGGGCGAATACACCGGCGCCAAGAAGCGTCGCAGCGACGGCGCGGGCGGCGGGGCGGCGGAGATGCGCGACCAGGCGACGCGCATCCTGATCTCGGCCATGAACCAGTTCGAGCAAGACCCCTCGCAGGCCACGCGCGCCATTCGCCAGCAGGCCGAGACGCTGAACGGCCTTGCGGTCAAGGCGGCGGACGCCAGGCTGGCGATGGTTGTGGCGACGCTGCAGGCCTATCTGGCGACAGGACAGGTCACGAAGGCCGGCCTGATCCAGCCGGTGAACGCCGTGGTGGCGGCCGCCCGCGCCGCCGACGCCGCATCGACGCAGACGGCGCCCTTGGCCCAAGCCTGCTGACGCAGAGCCGGAGCGCGGTCAGGCGTCGACCAGATTGCGTTCTTCGGCCGCGGCGCGCATGGCTTTCTGCAGCTTCTCGAAGGCGCGGACCTCGATCTGACGCACGCGCTCGCGCGACACGCCGTACTGGCCGGCCAGTTCTTCGAGGGTGACGGGATCGTCCTTGAGGCGGCGTTCCGTCAGGATGTGCTTCTCGCGGTCGGTCAACTCTTCCATCGCTTCCTGCAGCAGGCTCATGCGGATGCCCTTTTCCTCGTCGTCGGCGAGTTGGGTTTCCTGAGAAACGGCCGTGTCGTCGGCCAGCCAGTCCTGCCATTCGCTTTCGCCATCGACGCGCAGGGGCGCGTTCAGCGAAGCGTCGCCGCCGAGCCGGCGGTTCATGTTCGTGACCTCTTCCTCGCTGACGCCCAGTTTGGTGGCGATGGCGGCGAGGTGTTCGGGATGCAGGTCGCCGTCCTCGAAGGCGGAAATCTGGCTCTTGGCCTTGCGCAGGTTGAAGAAAAGCTTCTTCTGGGCGGCGGTGGTGCCCATTTTCACCAGGGACCAGCTGCGCAGGATGTATTCCTGGATCGAAGCCCTGATCCACCACATGGCGTAGGTCGCCAGGCGGAAGCCCTTGTCCGGGTCGAATTTCTTGACGGCCTGCATCAGGCCGACATTGCCCTCGGAAATCACTTCGCCGATCGGCAGACCATAGCCGCGATAGCCCATGGCGATCTTGGCCACGAGGCGAAGGTGGGAGGTGACGAGACGGTGGGCGGCCTCGGGGTCCTGGTGCTCGGACCAACGCTTGGCGAGCATGAACTCCTCGTCCTTGGTCAGCATCGGAAACTTGCGGATTTCCGTCAGATAGCGCGACAGGCCCTGTTCGGGCGACATCACCGCGAGCGTGTTGTTGGCAGCCATAGTAAAGGTCCCTCCGACCGTCTTGAACGAGCGGGCACTTCGTCATCGGCCACGTTCGTGCGCCGACGCCTCACCCCTCAACCGGTCAAATGGCGATGGGTTGCGGCCATTGTTAGAGGCGTATGGTCACACGAAGGCGTGACCGCAACCCCGGCGCCACTCGCGCCAGCTGACGTCGAATGTAGGGACTGGTCCGTTTCCATTCAAGACGCGCGTTCTCGGTGATCAAAGCCCCAGTATGCCGCGATAGGTCGGGTGAACGACATCGGCGTGCTCGGGGTGTTTCTGCAGATAGGCCGAGAAGAAGGGGCAGACCGGCAGGATCAGCAGGTCGCGCGCCTTGGCGTCGGCCAGGACGTGTTTGGCCAGGCGGCTGGCGATGCCCCGGCCCTCCAGCCGCTCGGGCGTCAGGGTCTCGGTGATCATCAGATTGGGCGGCGATAGATTGTAGGTGACGACGGCCACGTCGCCGTCGACGGGCAGTTCGTAACGCTTCAGTTCGGCGTTGTCGCGGATGTCGGGATCGAGCATGGCGTTCCTTCAGAGTTCGCGGAGCAGGGCTTCGAGCGCCAGCATATCGGCGGGCGGCGCGGTTTCGAAGCGCAGGCTTTCGCCGGTCACGGGATGAACGAAGCCCAGGACGGCGGCGTGCAGCGCCTGGCGGGTCAGGCCCGCCTGGGCGATGGCGGCGCGGACGGGCAGGGACGGGCTGCCCGAGCCATAGGTCGCGTCGCCCAGGATGGGCGCGCCCCTGGACGACAGATGCACGCGGATCTGGTGGGTGCGGCCGGTATGCAGGGTGCAGGCGACGCGCGCGGCCAGGGGCGGTCCGCCGACGCGGGCGGGTTGGCCGAAGGCGGCCTGAACGACATAGTCGGTGATCGCCTCGCGGCCCCCGGCCTTCAGCACCGCCATCTTCTTGCGATCGCCGGTCGAGCGGCCGATGCGGGTCTGGATGCGGTCGGTGGCGGGCGAGGGGGCGCCCCGGGTCAGGGCGATATAGGTCCGTTCGATGTCGTGGCTCGAAAACAGAGCCGACAGACCGGCGTGGGCGCGGTCGCTCTTGGCGGCGACCATGACGCCGGAGGTGTCCTTGTCCAGCCGATGCACGATGCCGGGACGGGCCACGCCGCCGATGCCCGACAGGCCAGCGCCGCAATGGGCCAGAAGGGCGTTGACCAGGGTGCCGTCTGGCGTGCCGGGTGCCGGATGGGCGGCCATGCCGGCCGGCTTGTCGATGACGATCAGGTCCGCGTCCTCGAAAAGGACGGTCAAGGGGATGGCCTGCGGCCGGGGCGCCGCCGGGGCGACGGGGGGCAGGGTCACGGCGTAGAGGCCGGGCCGGGCCTTGGCCGATCCATCGGTCACGACCACGCCGTCGCGCCTGACTGCGCCCTCGGCCAACAGGGCCTGGAGGCGAGCACGCGACAGGGCGGGGAAGGCGTCGGCCAGGGCCTTGTCCAGCCGGACGCCGGACGCGTCGATGCGCGCCTCCGGCGTCTCGGTCGAGGCCGCGGCGGGGGACAGGTCGTCGTCGATCGGATCGGGGTCGGGCACAGTTCTCCCTAGCACGACGGACGGCTTGCGCGAGGGCGCGCAGCCGGTCGATAGTGACGCCAGGGACGCGGGGACATGCGATGACGCGACTGAGGATCGCCGGAAGCGTGCTGGCCGTGGCGGCGCAGCTGGGCAGTTGCACGACCATGAGCAAGGACCAGTGCCTGGCCGGCGCCTGGGGCGAGAAGGGATATGCCGACGGGGCGGCGGGCTATCCGACCAGCCGGCTGGACGACCACGCCAAGGCCTGCGCCAAATACCAGGTCGCCCCGAACCCGGCCGCCTATGAATCGGCGCGAGAGGACGGCCTGAGGTCCTACTGCACCTTCGAGCGGGGCTGGGCCGAGGGACGGGCGGGAAACGCCTATTACGGCGTCTGCCGGCCCGAGGAGGAGACGGTCTTCATGCCGGCCTATCGCGACGGCCTGCGGCTGTACGCGGTGGAGGACGCGCTGCGGACGGCGCAGGGCGCGCTGAGCAGCGCCGAGGCCCGGATCGACAACCGCCAAGACAAGCTGGAGGCGAAGGAACGCGAACTGGCCGGTGAGGGGCTGACCGAGGAGGAACGCGGGCGAATCCAGCAGGTGCGCGGCGAGATCAGGGAGGCGCGCCGCAGCGCCCGCGAGGCGCGCGACGCGCTGGACCGCGCCGAATGGGACGTTCGCCGGGTGCGGCGGGAACTGGCCGACCGCTACCCGGTCTAGCGCCGGCGGATCAGGCCGCCTTGACGGACGCGCCGCGGAAGGACGGGTCCAGGTCGCCCGAGGCGTAGCGTCTGGCCATCTGGGCGGTGGAGAGCGGGCGGATCTTGGACGCCTGACCTTCGCAGCCGAACTGTTGGTAGCGCTCCATGCACAGCTTCTTCATCGCTTCCTTGGCGGGCTTCAGATAGGCGCGGGGATCGAACTCGCCCGGCTTTTCGGCGAGCACCTTGCGGATGGCGCCGGTGATGGCCATGCGGTTGTCGGTGTCGATATTGACCTTGCGCACGCCGTGCTTGATGCCGCGCTGGATCTCCTCGACCGGCACGCCCCAGGTCTGGGGCATCTGGCCGCCATAGGCGTTGATGATGTCCTGCAGGTCCTGCGGCACCGACGAGGAGCCGTGCATCACCAGGTGGGTGTTGGGCAGGCGGCGGTGGATTTCCTCGATCACGTTCATGGCCAGGACTTCGCCGTCCGGCTTGCGCGTGAACTTGTAGGCGCCGTGCGAGGTGCCCATGGCGATGGCCAGGGCGTCGACCTTGGTGGCGGCGACGAAATCGACGGCCTGGTCCGGGTCGGTCAGCAGTTGCGAGTGGTCCAGCTTGCCTTCGAAGCCATGGCCGTCCTCGGCCTCGCCCATGCCGGTCTCCAGCGAGCCCAGCACGCCCAGTTCGCCCTCGACCGAGACGCCGCAGGCGTGGGCCATTTCGGTGACGCGGCGGGTGACATCGACGTTGTATTCGTAACTGGCGGGGGTCTTGGCGTCCTCTTCCAGCGAGCCGTCCATCATGACGCTGGTGAAGCCGTACTGGATGGCGGTGGCGCAGGTGGCGGGGCCGTTGCCGTGGTCCTGGTGCATGCAGACCGGGATGTGCGGATAAAGCTCGGCCAGGGCGTCGATCAGCTTGGCCAGGACGATGTCGTTGGCGTAGCTGCGGGCGCCGCGGCTGGCTTGAATGATCACGGGAGCATTGACCTCGTGGGCCGCCTCCATGATCGCCAGACCCTGCTCCATGTTGTTGATGTTGTAGGCCGGCAGGCCGTAGTCGTTTTCCGCCGCATGATCGAGCAGCTGTCGCAGCGTGATGCGCGCCATGATGATAGTCTCCTGAGCCGAATAGTTTTTTTGATTGGGCGAAAGACTAGCCGCGAGACGCGCCGAAGTCACGCCGCGTTACAGCCGTCTTTCGCCGGTCGACGGATCAGGCCCCGATCAGGCCCCGATCAGGCCCCGATCAGGCCCTGAGCGCCTCGACGCCCGGCAAGGCCTTGCCCTCCATCCACTCCAAAAAGGCGCCGCCGGCGGTGGAGACGAAGGTCATGTCGTCCGAGACGCCTGCGTGGTTCAGGGCCGCCACCGTGTCGCCGCCGCCGGCGACAGCGATCAGCTTGCCGGCCTTGGCCAGTTCGGCCGCGTGTTTGGCGGCGGCGACCGTGGCGGCGTCGAAGGGCGGAACCTCGAACACGCCCAGCGGGCCGTTCCAGATCAGAGTCTTGGAGGCGTCCATGGCCGCGTTCAGGCGGACGACGGTCTCGGGACCGGCGTCGAAAATCTTGTCGGCGGCGGACAAGGCAGCGCCAGTCTTGACCGTGCGGGCCTCGGCGCCGGGCTTGACTTCGGTCGCCACGACGACATCGACCGGCAGCAGCAGTTCGCAGCCCAGGGCCTCGGCCTCGGCCATGATCGCGCGCGCCGTGTCGGCCATGTCCTTTTCGGCCAGCGAGCCGCCGATGTCGACGCCTTGGGCATAGAGGAAGGTGTTGGCCATGCCGCCGCCGATGGCCAGTTTGTCCAGCTTGCCGACCAGGTTCTTCAGCAGGTCCAGCTTGGTCGAGACCTTGGAGCCGCCGACGATGCCGACGACCGGTTTCTGCGGCTGGCCCAGGGCGGCGTCCAGGGCGTCCAGCTCGCGGCGCATGGATTCGCCGGCATAGGCGGGAATGTGGTGGGCGATCCCTTCGGTGGAGGCGTGGGCGCGGTGGGCGGCCGAGAAGGCGTCGTCGACATAGAGGTCGCCGAGATCCGCCAGCTTCTGGGCGAAGACCGGATCATTGGCCTCTTCCGCCGCATGGAAGCGCACGTTTTCAAGCAGCAGCACGTCGCCGGCGTCCAGATCGCGGATGGCCTCGACGGCGGGGGCGCCGATGCAGTCGTCGGCGAAGCGGACGGGCGCGCCCAGCACGTTTTCTAGCGGTTCGACCACGGGCCTCAGGCTCATGGACGGCACGCGCTGGCCCTTGGGGCGGTCGAAGTGGGCCAGCAGCACCACCTTGGCGCCCGCGTCGCGCAGGCGCTGGATGGTCGGCGTGGCGACCCGCAGCCGTGTATCGTCCGTGACCTTGCCGTCCTCCATCGGGACATTGAAGTCCACGCGGACCAGAGCCGTCTTGCCGGCGAGATCCTTGGCGTCGTCGAGGGTGCGGAAGGTCATCAAGGTATCCGTTCTACATCTGGCTCCACGCCCAAAAGACGTAGACAAAGAAAGCTGTGATGGCGGTAAGCGTCAGGAGTAGGCTGCCGACGAATATGTTGAGTAGGCGGTGTTTATGAATGTCAGGCGTTCGTTGTCGCCAAACCGCAAGAACCCAAGCTCCGCATAAAAGCCATATGGCCGGGACGAGGCGAAGGAAAAGATTCCATAGTCCACCGCTACTCAGGAGCCCCCCTTGGGACCAAACCTCGCTGACGTATCCAGGAAGGTCCAGCGCAGTCCGCCCTACGTAAAGGGCTATGGGCGCTGACAGAACCAGAAGGATAGTCAGCGCCCATTTGGTCATCAGAGGAACTTCGCCATCTGCAGCGCCGTGTCGCTCATGCGGGTCGCGAAGCCCCATTCGTTGTCGTACCAGCTCAGCACGCGGGCCAGCTTGCCGTCGACGACCTGGGTCTGGGGCAAGGCGGCGGTGGAGGAGGCGGCGATGTGGTTCAGATCGTGCGACACCAGCGGGTCGGTCGTGGTGAACAGGACGCCTTGCATCGGACCGTCGGCGGCGGCCTGAAGCGCGGCGTTGATCTCTTCGACCGTCACCTCGCGACCGGCGACGACCTTCAGGTCCACGACCGAGACGTTCGGGGTCGGGACGCGGATCGACGAGCCGTCCAGCTTGCCCTTCAGTTCCGGCAGGACCAGGCCCAGGGCCTTGGCGGCGCCGGTCGAGGTCGGGATCATCGACAGACCGGCGGCGCGGGCGCGGTACAGGTCCTTGTGCATCGTATCCAGCGTCGGCTGGTCGCCGGTGTAGGAGTGGATGGTGGTCATGTAGCCGCGCTCGATGCCGAACAGGTCGTTCAGCACCTTGGCGACGGGCGCCAGGGCGTTGGTGGTGCACGAGCCGTTCGAGACGACGATGTCGTCGGCGGTCAGGGTCTCGTGGTTGACCTTATAGACGATGGTCTTGTCGGCGCCGTCGGCGGGCGCCGAGACCAGAACGCGCTTGGCGCCGGCCTTAAGGTGGGCGCTGGCCTTGTCCTTGGAGGTGAAGATGCCGGTGCATTCCAGGGCGATGTCCACCTTCAGCTCGGCGTGGGGCAGGTTGGCCGGGTCGCGCTCGGCCGTCACCTTGATCTTGCCCGCGCCGACGTCGATCCAGTCCTCGCCCGACGTCACCGTGCCGGGGAAGCGGCCATGGACCGAATCGTAGCGGAACAGGTGGGCGTTGGTCTCCACCGGACCCAGGTCGTTGATCGCCACCACCTCGATGTCCTTGCGGCCATGCTCGACGATCGAGCGAAGGACGAGACGGCCGATGCGGCCGAAGCCGTTGATGGCGACGCGAACGGTCATGATGGAAGGCTCCTCTGAACGGTAGGTATGGCGCTTATATAGGTTTGGCGTCTCAATGGAGCGGTCGGGCGCGGCTTGCAACCCTGGGCCTGTAACGTGATGTGATGAACCGTTTCAGGCGGTCACATGGGTGCGTCGTGCGAAGGCAAGAAACACCCCTTGCCGCGCGCAATGGAGCGCATTCGGCAAAATTTTTGCGACAGGGGTTGTGCCGGTTCGGGCGGTATGGTTTCTTGCCGTCAGAACAGGGAGCCCCCCGTGGCCACGACGACGCGCGACATGATGAAGGGACGCACCGCCAAGGCGGTCGCAGCCGTTCGCGCGCCGATCGGCCTGGAAGCCCCGATTTTCCTCATTAACCTCGTACTCCTCGGCCTGCTTACGCAAGCGGCGTGGATGCACGCGACCTGACCTAAACGCACTCAGGATCGCCTCGCACCACCCCGCTCCCGAAAGGAAGCGGGGTTTTTCGTGCTTGGCGGTTCGAAAAGAACCGGACCGATGACGCAAGATTCTACCTCAGAACCCAAAAAGCCCAATGCGCGCAGCGCGGCGGTGACGGCCGGCCCGAACCGGGCCGCCGCCCGTTCGTATCTGCGCGCCGCCGGCATGCAGGACGCCGATTTCGACAAGCCGATGATCGGCATCGTCAACACCTGGTCGACCGTCACCCCGTGCAACATGCATCTGGACCGGCTGGCCAAGGACGTGCGGGCGGGCGTCGTCGCGGCGGGCGGCTATCCGGTCGATTTCAACACCATCGTCGTCACCGACGGCATCTCCATGGGCACGGCGGGCATGAAGGCCTCGCTGATTTCCAGAGAGGTCGTCGCCGACTCGATCGAACTGGCCATCGAGGGCCATCAGCTGGACGGGGTGGTCTGCATCGTCGGCTGCGACAAGACGATCCCGGCGGCGGCCATGGCCTTGGCGCGGATGGATATCCCCGGCCTGGTCTATTACGGCGGCACCATCATGCCGGGCGTCTTGCCCGCTCCCGGGGGGACCAGGGAGGTCTCGGTCCAGGAAGTGTTCGAGGCCATCGGCGCCCATGCGGCCGGGGCTCTGGACGATGCGGGCCTGAAGGCGGTCGAGAGCGCGGTCTGCCCCGGCGCCGGCGCCTGCGGCGGCCAGTTCACCGCCAATACGATGGCCATGGCCCTGTCGGTCATGGGCATTTCGCCCATGGGCGCCAACGACGTGCCGGCTGTCGATCCGAACAAGGGCGCCGAAGGCGAACGCTGCGGCCGGATCATCGTCGAGCGCGTCTTCTCCGGCGACACGGCCCGCAAATACATCACCCGCGCCAGCCTGAAGAACGCCGCCGTCGCGGTCTCGGCCTCGGGCGGATCGACCAATGCGGTCATGCACCTGACGGCCATCGCCGCCGAGGCCGGCGTCGATTTCGGCGTCGAGGACTGCCACCAGGCCTGCGTCGAGGCGCCGGTCATCTGCGACCTGAAGCCGGGCGGGCGCTTCCTGGCCTCGCACCTGTTCGCGGCGGGCGGAACGCGCCTGGTCACACAGCGGATGGCCGAGGCCGGCAAGATCGTGAACACCCCGACCGTCAGCGGCCGCAGCCTGTTCGCCGAGGCGGCCGAGGCGGAAGAGGCGCCGGGCCAGGTCGTGGTCGCAAGCTTCGATGCGCCGGTCATGGAACGCGGCAGCTACGCCGTCATCTATGGCGACGTCGCGCCCGAAGGCGCGGTCATCAAGCTGACGGGCCACAAGGTCGATGTGTTCGAAGGTCCGGCCTGCGTCTTCGACTCGGAAGAAGACGCCTTCCACGCCGTCCAGGACGGTTCGGTCGGCGAGGGCGATGTCATCATCATCCGATACGAAGGCCCCAAGGGCGGCCCCGGCATGCGCGAGATGCTGCAGGTCACGGCCGCCCTGAAGGGGCGCAAGATCGACAACGTCGCCCTGATCACCGACGGCCGTTTCTCGGGCGCCAGCTATGGCTTCGTCGCCGGCCACGTCTCGCCGGAAGCCGCCGTCGGCGGCCCGATCGCTCTCATTCGCGATGGTGATCGCATCACCATCGACGTCACCAACCGCCGGATCGACGTCGATGTCGATCTGGCGACGCGCCGGGCGGGCTTTACGCCCCACGTGGTCCGCCCGGCGCGAGGGGTCTTCGCCAAATACCGCGCCTCGGTCGCCTCGGCCGCCCAGGGCGCCGTCACCATTCCCAACCCGCCGCCGGCGCAAGTTCCGGCATCTCACAAATCCGCCGCCGCCCAGGACGCCTGACCCATGGCCATCACCATCTACACCAACGAAGACATCCGCCCCGGCGCCATCGCCGGCCAGCGCATCGCCATCATCGGCTATGGCTCGCAAGGCCGCGCCCACGCCCAGAACCTGAAGGACAGCGGCCATGACGTGGTCGCCGGCGTCCGCCACGGGGGCACGGGCTGGAAACACGCCACCGAGGACGGCGTCCCGACCGCCGAGCCCGCCGAGGCGGTCAAGGGCGCCGACATCATCGCCATCCTGACGCCCGACATGGTCCAGGATCAGGTCTATCGCGACATCATCGAGCCGAACGCCAAGGAGGGCTCGGCCCTGCTGTTCGCCCACGGCTTCTCGATCATCTACGAGCGCATCACCCCGCGCGCCGACATGGACGTGATCCTGGTGGCGCCCAAGGGACCGGGCGATCTGGTCCGTCGCGAGTTCCAGCGCGGCCGCGGCGTGCCCAGCCTGTTCGCCGTCGAGAAGGACGTCACCGGCAAGGCGCGCGACCGGGCCATGGGTTACGCCAAGGGCAACGGCGGCGCGACCGGCGGCCTACTGGAAACCACCTTCCGCGAAGAGACCGAGACCGATCTGTTCGGCGAACAGGCGGTCCTGTGCGGCGGCGCCAAGGAACTGGTCATCCAGGGCTTCAACACCTTGGTCGAGGCCGGATACCAGCCGGAGATCGCCTATTTCGAATGCCTGCACGAGCTGAAGCTGATCGTGGACCTGTTCTACGAAGGCGGCATCTCCAAGATGCACCACTTCATCTCGGAAACGGCCAAATACGGCGCCGTGGCCAGCGGTCCGCGCGTCGTCAACGCCGAGACCAAGGCCCGGATGAAGACCATCCTGGACGAGATCCAGGACGGAACCTTCGCCCGCAACTGGATCGCCGAGAACGAGGCCGGCAAGCCGCAGTACGAAGCCTGGCTGAAGGCGGACCGCGAAAGCCAGATCGAACAGGTCGGCGCCCGTCTGCGCGAGCGGATGGCCTGGCTGAACGCGCCGAAAGCCGAAGCGGCCTGATCGCCGCCTGAACGACCGGATGACCCTGATGACCGCCGCCGCCTTCAAACCCTCAGCCGAGGCCGTCCCCCAGTCGGGGGCGCGCCTGCTGGTCTCCACCCTGGAGCGGCTGGGGGTGGAGGTGGTGTTCGGCTATCCGGGCGGCGCCATCATGCCGGTCTATGACGCCCTGGCCGGATCCAAGCTGAAGCATATCCTGGTCCGCCACGAACAGGGCGCCGCCTTCTCGGCCGACGCCTATGCGAGAAAGAGCGGCAAGGTCGGGGTGTGCATGGCCACATCGGGACCCGGCGCCACCAACCTGGTCACGGGCATCGCCAATGCGATGATGGATTCCGTGCCGATGGTCTGCATCACCGGCAATGTCGCCCAGGGCTTGATGGGCACCGACGCCTTCCAGGAAATCGACATCCTGGGCGTCACCCTGCCGATCGTGAAACATTCGATCCTGGTCCGTTCGGCCGCCGAGGTCCCGGCCGCGATCGAGGAAGCCTTTCACATCGCCAGGTCGGGACGGCCGGGTCCGGTCCTGGTCGACCTGCCCAAGGACGTCCAGTTCGAGACGACGGGCGAGGACTATGGCTTTTCCATTCCCAACGAGACGCCGCGCGTCGATCACGACGCCGTCGCCGCCGCCGAGGCCGCGATCCGTTCGGCGAAGAAGCCGCTGGTCTATATCGGCGGCGGGGTGAAGATCGGCGGGGCGACCGAGACCCTGCGCGCCTTCGTCGAGACGACCGGCATCCCCCAGGTCTCGACACTGAACGCCCTGGGCACGATCCCGACCGACGCCTCCGGAATGCTGGGAATGCTGGGCATGCATGGCACGCGCGCCGCCAACCATGCGGTTCAGGACTCGGACCTGCTGATCGTCGTCGGCGCCCGGTTCGACGACCGCGCCACCGGCAAGCTGGCCGAGTTCGCGCCGAACGCCCGCATCGTCCATTTCGACATCGACGCCTCGGAAGTCGGCAAGCTGCGCAGCGCCAATGTCGCCGTCGTCGGCGAATTGCGCGAAGGGGTCGAGGCCCTGACGCAGCGGATGCGGGCGGGCGCGGCGCTGGACATCCAGGCGTGGGTCGAGGATTGCGTCCGCGCCGCCGAGGCCGGCGCCCACCGCTATGATGCGCCGGGGCAGGGGGTCTATGCGCCCGCCCTGCTGAAGGAAATCTCGGAAGCCGCGGGCGACGATTTCGTGGCCGCCTGCGACGTCGGTCAGCATCAGATGTGGGCGGCCATGCACTGCCGCTTCGCCCGGCCGGAGGCGCACATCACCTCGGGCGGCCTGGGGGCCATGGGCTTCGGCCTGCCCGCCGGCATCGGGGCCAAGCTGGCCGATCCGTCCGCGACGGTCGTGACCATCGCCGGCGACGGCGGCTTCATGATGAACATCCAGGAACTGGCGACGCTGAAGCGTTACGGTATCCCGCTGAAGATCGTGCTGATCGACAACTCCTCACTGGGCCTGGTGCGCCAGTGGCAGGAGCTGTTCTTCGCCGAGAACTATTCCGAGATCGACCTGTCCGACAACCCGGATTTCGTGAAGGTCGCCGAGGCCTTCGGCGTCGAGGCCTTCCGCATCGATCGCCGCGATCAGGTGTCGGACGGCGTCCGGCGCCTGCTGGCCGCCGACGGCCCCTGCCTGGCCCATGTGGTCATCGATCCCCGAGACAATGTCTGGCCGCTGGTTCCGCCGGGCAAGAACAACGCCGAAATGATGGAGGGCTCCTGAGATGAGCGACACGATCCACATCCAGATCGACCGTGCGGACGGTTCGCTTCAGCGTCTCATCGGCCTGGTGGAGCGCCGGGGCTTCCATATCGACGGCATCGACATGGCTGATGAAGGCGCCTTCCGCCGCGTCGCCCTGACCGTGCGCGGCCGCGACGCCGGACGCTGCGTGGACAATCTGGGTCGCCAGATCGACCGGCTGTTCGGCATGCGCCGCATCTCAAACGACATTATTCAATCCGAGGCCGCGTGATGGGCTCCGACGTACGAGTATCCGGCGGGTCGCGAACCGAACAGATCGCGGCCGATCCGAACCGCGTCATCGTCTTCGACACGACGATGCGGGATGGAGAGCAGGCGCCGGGCTTTTCCATGTCCGCCCAGGCCAAGGTCAAGATGGCCCAGGTCCTGCGGGATCTGGGCGTCGACGTCATCGAGGCGGGCTTCGCCGCCGCCTCGCCCGGCGACGAGGACTGCATCCGTCGCGTGACCAGCGAAGTCGAGGGACCGATCTTCTGCTCTCTGTCGCGCGCCAATGAAAAGGACATCGACGCCAGCTTCCGCGCCCTGCAACCCGCACCCAGGGCCAATCGCCGTTGCCATGTCTTTCTGGCCACCAGCCCGATCCACCGGGCGGCCAAGTTGAAGATGTCGACCAACGCGGTGCTGTCGACCGCCGTGCGGTCAGTCGAATATGCGCGCACCCTGTTCGACGACGTCGAATTCTCGGCCGAGGACGCCTTCCGCACCGAGCCCGAGTTCCTGGCCGATGTGCTGGAGGCCGCCGCCGACGCCGGGGCGCGGACCCTGAACGTACCCGACACCGTCGGCTATGCGACGCCGCAAGAGGTGCGCGAGCGGTTCGCCTATCTGGCCGCCCGCATCAAGGCGCGGCATCCGCAGGTGATCTTCTCGGCTCATTGCCATGACGACCTGGGCATGGCGGTCGCCAACTCCCTGGCCGCCGTAGAAGGTGGTGCGCGCCAGGTCGAGGGCGCGATCAACGGCATCGGCGAACGGGCCGGCAACGCCTCGATCGAGGAGGTGATCATGGCCCTGAAGGTGCGCGAGGACCGCTATGGCGTCACGACCGGCGCCGACAGCCGTCATCTGGTGCGGGCCTCCAAGATCCTGTGCGAGATCACCGAGACGGTCATCGCCCGCAACAAGTCGGTGGTCGGCGTCAACGCCTTCGCCCACGAGGCGGGCATCCACCAGCACGGCATGCTGGCCGACAGCCGGACCTACGAGATCATGCGGCCTCAGGACGTGGGTTTCGAGGGCAGCTGGTTCGTCCTGGGCAAGCATTCGGGCCGTCACGCCATCGCCAAGCGCGCCGAGACCCTCGGCCGTCCCATCGAGGGCGAGCGTCTAGCCGCCGTGGTCGCGGGCTTCAAACAGCGCGCCGACCAGATCGGCGAGATCAACGACGCCGAACTGATCGCGATCATCGACCGTGTCGACGGCGTGGCGGAGACGGTGGCCCAATATGCGTAAACGATCCTCCACCGTGGAGCGCAGCGTAACGGGGGAGGGGGACCGCGAAGCGGTGGAGGGGGCGACCCCATGCACCGAGTCTGCGGTTGCCCCCTCCACCATGCTGCGCATGGTCCCCCTCCCCCGCTTCGCAGGGGAGGATTGCTGATGGCCCGCACCCTGTTCGACAAGGTCTGGGACGCGCACGTCGTCAGGGCCGAAACGGCCGAGACGCCGGGGGTGCTGTATGTCGACCTGCATCTGGTGCACGAAGTCACCAGCCCCCAGGCCTTCAGCGAGATAGAGGCGCGGGGCCTGAAGGTCCGCCGCCCCGACCGGACCTATGCGGCCCTGGACCATTCGACCCCGACCCTGCCGGCGGGGCTGAACGGGCTGAAACCCTATGTCACCGCCCAGGCCGAGGCCCAGGTGCATACCTTGGAACGGAACTGCGCCGCCCACGGCGTGCCGCTGGCGGGATGGGGGTCCGAGGATCGCGGCGTCGTCCATGTCATGGGGCCGGAACTGGGCCTGACCCAGCCGGGCATGACCGTGGTCTGCGGCGACAGCCACACCGCGACCCACGGCGCGTTCGGCGCGCTGGCTTTCGGCATCGGCACCTCGGAAGTCGGCCATGTGCTGGCGACCCAGTGCCTGTTGCAACGCAGGGCCAAGGCCATGCGGGTGACGGTGACGGGCGAACTACAGCCGGGCGTGTCGGGCAAGGACGTCGCCCTGGCCGTCATCGCCGCCATCGGTTTCGGCGGCGGCACCGGCTATGTCATCGAATATGCCGGCGAGGCCGTGCGCTCGCTGGACATGGAAGGGCGGATGACCCTGTGCAACATGTCCATCGAGGCCGGCGCCCGCGCGGGCATGATCGCGCCAGACCAGACGACCATCGACTGGCTGCGCGGCCGCAAGCACGTCCCCGCCGACTATGAGGTGGCGGCGGCCGAATGGCTGAAACTGGCCACCGATCCGGGCGCGGTCTTCGACAAGGAAGTGGTGATCGACGGCGCCGCCATCCGGCCGATGGCGACCTGGGGCACGACCCCGGACGCCGGGGCGCCCATCGGCTCGCCGGTCCCACAGCCGCAGTCGGACAGCGACCGCAAGGCCATCGCCTATATGGGCTTCACGGCGGGCGAGGCGACGACCAGCCAGGCGGTGGACGTGGTCTTCATCGGCTCCTGCACCAATGGCCGTCTGCCCGATCTGCGCGCCGCCGCCGAGGTTCTGCGCGGCCGCAAGGTCAAGCCGGGTCTGCGGATGCTGGTGGTGCCGGGCTCCGAAGCCGTGCGTCGCGACGCCGAGGCGGAAGGCCTGGACCAGGTCTTCATCGCCGCCGGCGCCGAATGGCGCATCCCCGGCTGTTCGATGTGCATCGCCATGAACGGCGATGTCGTCGCGCCGGGGCAGTTGGCCGTCTCGACCTCCAACCGCAATTTCGAAGGCCGTCAGGGCAAGGACGCCCGCACCATTCTGGCCAGTCCGGCGACGGCGGCGGCGACGGCTGTGGCCGGGGTGCTGACCGACCCGCGCGTCTATCTGCAGGAGGCGGCGAATGCGTGACTTCACCCCCTTCCGCTCATCCCCGCGAAAGCGGGGACCCAGTGCTTTCTTAAGGCACGCTGTGAGGAATGACCGTCGCAATGTGAGTGGCAAGAGCTATCGCCCACAGAACTGGGTCCCCGCTTTCGCGGGGATGAGCGGAGTTTCTCATGCCTGAGCCGTTCACCACCCTGACCTCGAAGACGGTCACGCTGAGCCAGGCCAATATCGACACCGACCAGATCATCCCCGCGCGGTTCCTGACGACGACGACGCGCGAAGGTCTGGGCAAGGCCGCCTTCTATGACTGGCGTTACGAGGACGATGGATCGGAGAAGCCCGAGGCCGTCCTGAATCGGATCGACCCGGCGGAGCACCGCATCCTGCTGGCCGGCAGGAATTTCGCCTGCGGTTCGTCGCGCGAACACGCGCCCTGGGCCCTGCTGGACTATGGCTTCCGGGCGGTGATCTCCACCGAGATCGCTGACATTTTTACATCGAACGCGCTGAAAAACGGCCTTCTGCCCATCGTCGTCAGCCAGGCCGTGTGGGACGATCTGGCGTCGCAGCCGGATCAGCCGGTCACGATCGACCTTCAAGCCAATCAGATCCAGCGAGGCAATGCCGAACCCGTGCCGTTCGGGGTCGAATCCTTCGCCCGCCAATGCCTTCTGGACGGGGTGGACACCCTGGGCTGGCTGCAATCAAACATGCCCGAGATCGAAGCCTACGAGCGATCGAGAGAGACCGTAAGATGACCACCGCCGCCGAGACCTACACCATCGTCCTGCTGCCCGGGGACGGCGTCGGGCCCGAGGTGACGCGCGCCGCACGCGACGTCCTGTCCGTGATCGGCGACTTCTACGGCCATCATTTCGCCGTCAGCGAGCATCTGATCGGCGGCGCCGCCATCGACGCCACGGGCGAGGCCCTGCCGCAGGAAACGCAGGACGCCTGCGTCGCCGCCGATGCGGTTCTGCTGGGCGCGGTCGGCGGACCCAAGTGGGACGGCGGCAAGGTTCGGCCCGAACAGGGGCTGCTGGCCATCCGCAAGCTGATGGGCCTGTTCGCCAATCTGCGTCCTCTGCAGGTCTCGCCGGTCCTGGCCCACCGCTCGCCTCTGAAGAAGGAGATCGTCGAGGGGGTCGACCTGATCGTCTTCCGCGAACTGACCGGCGGGGTCTATTTCGGCAAGAAGACGCGCGAC
The DNA here is from genome assembly GCF_055809335.1 of Brevundimonas sp. D3-1P. NCBI lineage: Bacteria > Pseudomonadati > Pseudomonadota > Alphaproteobacteria > Caulobacterales > Caulobacteraceae > Brevundimonas > Brevundimonas sp. D3-1P. Next base: position 1,642,432 of record NZ_CM147908.1, on the reverse strand, counting down.
GAGAAGGGCGCGACCGACCTGTGCGAATATACGGTCGTCGAGATCGAGCGCGTCGCCCGCGCCGCCTTCCAGACCGCGCGCCAGCGTCGCGGCAAGGTGACGTCGGTGGACAAGGCCAACGTCATGGAGACCAGCCGTCTGTGGCGCGAGGTCGTCAGCCGCATCCACGCCGAGGAGTTCCCCGACATCGAGCTGGAACACGCCCTGGTCGATTCCATGGCCATGCACCTGATCAGAAAGCCCCGCGAATACGACGTCATCCTGACCGAGAACATGTTCGGCGACATCCTGTCGGACGAGATTTCGGTGCTGGGCGGCTCCATCGGCCTATTGCCGTCGGCCTCGCTGGGCGCGGAAGGTCCGGGCCTGTTCGAGCCGATCCACGGCTCGGCGCCCGACATCGCCGGGCAGGATCTGGCCAATCCGGTCGGCGCCATCCTGTCGGCGGCCCTGCTGTTGCGTCACAGCCTGAAGCTGGAAGACGAAGCCGACTCCGTCGAGGCCGCCGTCGCCGCCGTTCTGGCCGCCGGAGCCGTGACCGCCGATCTGGGCGGCGAACTGGGCACGCGCGCCGCCACCGAGGCCGTGATCGACGCCATTCGGGCCATCCACTGGGCGGCGGCGCACCGGGTGCAGATGCACTGGGCGTAATCGGCGACGGCAGAGCGCGAAAATCCTTTCGTCAACCTTGGCTGTAACGGCATAGCGACTGCTTGCTAAGGGCGCATAATCGAAAGATTTTGCGGCCTTAACTTTTTATGACCGTACCGTTGCAAGAAAGTTGCGCTGTTCGCCGCCAATCCCCTTGCGCGCGACGCAAATGCGGTAAAACCTTCGCAACTGCGAGATTGCATAGGGGGTACTATTTCATGTCGCAGATCGAAAAACGACTTATCGGGGCCGCCGGCCTCGTCCTTCCCACGCTTTGTCTGATGGCCGCCGGATCTGCCCACGCACAGGCCGCCGCGCCGGCCCTTCTGGGCCACCAGGCGGCCCTGGAACTGGATAGCGCAGGCGCATCCTGGCTTGGCACCTCCACCGCCCTGGTCCTGCTGATGACCCTTCCCGGTCTGGCGCTGTTCTACGGCGGCATGGTGCGCAAGAAGAACGTCATCGCCACCATCACCCAGTCGGTCGGCGTCTTCGCCGTGGTGTCGCTGGTGTGGTTCATCGCCGGCTACAGCCTGGCGTTCGGCGCCAATGGCAACGCAGGGCTCCAGCCCTTCATCGGCAGCCTGGACATGCTGTTCCTGAACGGCGTGTCGCTACAGACCGCCAACGCGCTGCTGCCGGGGATCCCCGAGTTCCTGTTCATCTCGTTCCAGATGACCTTCGCCATCATCACCCCGGCGCTGGTGACGGGCGCCTTCGCCGAGCGGATGAAATATTCCGCGCTTCTGCTGTTCACCGCCCTGTGGTCGCTGCTGGTCTATGCGCCGATCTGCCATTGGGTCTGGGGCGGCGGCTTCCTGGGCTCGGCAGGCGTGCTGGACTTCGCCGGCGGCGCGGTCGTTCACGTCAACTCGGGCGTCGCGGGTCTGGTCTGCGCCATCGTTCTCGGCCGTCGCAAGGGGTATGGCGTCGAGCCGATCCTGGCGCACAATCCGGTCCTGACCATGATCGGCGCCAGCCTGCTGCTGGTCGGCTGGATCGGCTTCAACGCCGGTTCGGCGGGCGCGGCCAACGACCTGATGGGCGTGGCCTTGCTGAACACCCTGCTGGCCGCCGCCGCCGCCGCCCTGACCTGGAAGATCGTCGAATATATCGAGAAGAAGAAGGTCTCGCTGATCGGCATGCTGTCGGGCGTGGTCGCCGGTCTGGTCGCCATCACCCCGGCGGCCGGTTTCGTCGATCCGAAGGGCGCTGTGATCATCGGCCTGATCGCCGGTCCGGTCTGCTACGCCTCGTCGGTGTGGATCAAGAAGCTGCTGCGCTATGACGACAGCCTGGACGCCTTCGGCATCCACGGCGCGGGCGGCCTGATCGGCGCCCTGCTGACCGGCGTGTTCGCCTCCACCGCGATCAACAGCCTGTCGGAAGGCGCCAACATCGGCGCCCAAGCCCTGGGGCTGCTCTGGACCATCGTCTACAGCGCCATCGGCACCCTGATCATCCTGTTCGTCTGCAAGTTCACCACGGGCTTGCGCGTGAGCGAGGCGGAGGAAACGGCCGGCCTGGACACCTCGCTGCACGGCGAAGCGCTGGAGCCCTGATCCGGCGGCCGGGCGCGGCTTCTACCCCGCGCCCGGTCTTAACTGCGGTTCGAAAAATCAAAAACAAGGGGATACAGATATGACCAAGAGCCTGTTTCGTGCGGCCGCCGCCGCAACCGTCGCCGCCGCCCTGATCGGTCTGTCGACGCCCGCCTCCGCCCAAAGCGACGTGCAGGTCGCCTGGAACGTGGGCGTCGTCAGCGACTATGTCTTCCGCGGCTTCAGCCAGACGGGCGAGGATCCGGCGATCCAGGGCGGAGTCGACCTGACTTCGGGCGCCTTCTACGCCGGCGCCTGGGCCTCGAACGTCGATTTCGGCGACGACACCGACGCGGAGATCGACGTCTATGGCGGCTATCGCACCGAGGCGGGCGGCTTCGCGCTCGACTTCGGCGTGATCGGCTACCTGTACGCCGGAGAGCCGGACGGAGCCGACTACAACTACGCCGAGTTCAAGGCTGCGGCGTCGCGCGCCGTAGGTCCCGCCACATTCGGCGCGGCCGTCTATTACTCGCCCGACTTCTTCGGCGTCGATGACGAAGCGACCTATGCCGAGGTCAACGCCGCCTTTAGCCCGGCTGACAAGTGGACCATCTCGGGCGCCGTCGGCAAGCAGTGGCTGAATGTGACCGACGACTACACCACCTGGAACGCCGGCGTGGGCTATGCCCTCACCGACAAGATCGGGGTGGATGTCCGCTATTACGACACCGACGTCGATGGCGTGCCCGGCGCGGAAGACCGGGTCGTTGGCGCGATCAAGCTCGCCTTCTGATCCCGCGACAAACGCAAAAGAGAAAGGCCCCGGAGAGCGATCTCCGGGGCCTTTTTCATTCAGCGAGCGTAACGGTCGTGGACCGGATCATAGCTGTCCCAGACCTTGCCGTCGGCCAGCGATCGCAGCAGCTTCAGATATTCCGCATGGGTCCAGGCCAGGGGCGTGGCCGAATCCGTGTTCTGGCCCAGGGCATAGTCCTTGGCCGTCGGATTTCCGACCCCGTCCCAGACCTGTTCGGCCAGCATCAGTCCGCCGTTTGCGAACCGCTCCATGCCGCGCACATAGGTCTGGCGGATGGCGGCGATGTCGGCGGCCGAGGGCGCGCCGTTCACGCTGGCGCGGGCCAGTTCGTAGTGGCCGCGTTCGCCGGTGAAGAAGGGCCAAACCCGGCCGCGCTGACCGGGGCTCATCTCGCCGCCGACGCCGTAGTTGGCGCCCGTCAGATGATCCTCGCCATAGCCGTCGACGCCGTAGCGGCGCCAGCCCGGCGTCCTGTCGCCCTCGGGACCGAAGTCGTAACGGACGCGGTACAGCGGCTCCAGCGACTGATCGTCATAGACGGGCAGGGTGGACAGGATGTGCGGATCGTCGGCCTTGCGCACCCCATAACGCACCAGCTCCAGGAAGCCGCCGTCCACGACCCGGTCTTCGGCTGGAGCGATCTGGCCGTTGGCGGCGCCGATCGGGGCCTTGTCGTTCGGGTTCTCGTTCTGGGTGATGCGGATGTAGTAGCGCCCGTCGCCGAATTCGCCGTTGGTCGTGAACATCCGGTCTTCGATCTTGGACGCATAGCTGTCGGCAGCAGCCTGATAACGGCTCGCTCCGGCTTCGTCGCCTGAGGCGCGGGCCATCTCTGCGGCGACGGTCAGGCCCGCGACCACGGCTGCGGTCGATGACGGCGAATAGCCCTGCTGCTCCTCCCAGCGCTCCTGCTGGGTGAAGGGCGGCTTGATCTCGGCGTCGTTCCACAACAGACCGATCTTGCCGCCGTCGACCAGGAAGTCGGCTGCCGGCTTCAGCATGGCGTTGTAGCGTTCGGTCATCTGGGCGTCGGACAGCCAGCCCATCTTCCACAGACGATAGCCCAGCATGATCGGCATGGCCGTCTGGTCCAACTGGACCGCGACCCATTCCAGTTCGCCGTCCACATGGGTCTTCTGCAGGAACCAGCCGCCGACGCCGGTGTTGCCGGGCGTGTTCGGCCCCACCTGGACCTGGGGCAGATAGTTGAAGGCCGCCAGCGGCGTTTCCTTGTCGCCCAGCGCCGCCAGGGCCATGGCCACCTGATAAAAGTCGCGCGGCCAGACGGCCTTGTAGCCGGTCGAGGATTTGGAGGCGTCCACCGTGTCGCCCCACGGGTTGGACAGGGACGCGATCAGGGCGCCCGCGTGGGTGCGGTCTTCCTGCACCTTCAGCATCAGGGCCGAGGCGTAGGCCAGCTTGCCGCCGTCGGTCGCCTGTTCGGCGATGCGCGGCAGTTCGGTCAGCGAGGCCAGATAGTCGCGCCAGCCGATCCGGTCGCCCTCGCCGACGAACCGCGCCAGGACCTCGTCCAGGCCGGTGGAGAACGACCCGTCCGCCGCCGTGCGCGCCTCGGCCTCGCTGCGACCGAAGCCGATGACATAGTCGCGCTGCACGCTCTCGCCCTGCCGCAGGGTCGGCAGGGCGCCGGTCATCAGGGTGTTGCCCGCCGTGTCGCCGGTCGAGGCGTAGGTCCAGTCCAGCCTGCCGTCCTTCAGGTCGGTCAGGCCGTCCGAAGCGCCGACGAAGCCGACGCTGGCCTTTTCGAACGGCTGACTGGGCTTCAGGACCAGATGGGCGGCGCCCTCCCAGGCGTGGAAGCCGTCGCGCGCGACTTCGCCCCGGTCGTCGACGCCGGTGTTGGCGATGTGCGGCTCCAGCAGCAGGAAGGGCGTCACCCGGCCGCTCAGGGCCGTGATGCGTACGCGCAGGACCAGCGCGTCGCGGTCCGGGTCGCTGTAGATGCGCTTGACGATCTCGTAGCGGCCGGACGTGTCGCGGGTGGTGATCTGATAGGCCGGCGCCATCGGCCGGCCCTGGTCGTCCACGTCGATGTATTCCGTCTTGGCGGTGGTGTCGTCGCCTTCCAGCGACAGGCCGTCGGACGTGACCAGGCCGAAGCGCAGGGCCTTGATCTGGGCCTCGTGGATCAGGCCGTACATGGTCTCGGTCAGGACGCCGTCGGCGATGGAATACCAGACCTTGGACACCGCGCCCGTGGGGCCGCCGTCGCGATACTGGCCGTCCACATAGGCTTCGTAGGATGAGCCGGCGCCGGTCTTGGCCGCGCTGGACCAGACGGGCGGCGCGCCGGGCGCGCCGGGGGCGACGCCCGACTGGGCCGAGGCGGCGGAGGCGAGGGCCAGGCCTGCGGCGCCGGCCAGGCAGAAGGTCTTAAGTTTACGCATCGAGAAACCTCACGGGTTGCGCGTGGGGGAGGGGATAGGTTCGCGCACCAGAAGCGCGCTGACGGCGGCCAGCACGAAGGAGACGGCGCCCAGGACCAGGGCCCAGACGGCCTGGCCGTCGAACAGGGTCTTCAGGATCAGGCCCAGGACGGTGGCGGCCAGCAACTGGGGCACGACGATGAAAATGTTGAAGACGCCCATATAGACGCCCATCTTCCGGTCCGGCACCGCCGCCGACAGGATGGCGTAGGGCATGGAGACGATGGACGCCCAGGCGAAGCCGACGCCGATCATCGGCAGCCACAAGAAGCCCGGCTCGCGAATGGCGAAGACGCCGAACAGGCCCGCCGCGCCCAGCGAGAGCATCAGGGCATGGGTCGCCTTTCGCCCGATCCGCCTGGCGATCACGGGCAGGGTGAAGGCGGCCAGGGCGGCGACGCCGTTATAGACGCCGAACAGAACCCCCACCCAGTCCGCGCCCGCCGCATAGGCGGCCGAGGTGGTGTCGGTCGCCCCGTAATGGACGCGGGTCACGGCGGCGGTGGTGTAGATCCACATGGCGAACAGGGCGAACCAGCTGAAGAACTGCACCACCGCCAGGCCGCGCATGGTGGCGGGCATGCGGAAGATGTCGTTCAGGATCTCGGTCGCGGCGTTGACCATGCCGCGCCGCTGCATCATGCCGACGGCGATCTGCAACAGGCCGAAACCGGCCAGGAAACCGCCCAGGATCAGCAACTCCTTCTCAAGGTTCAGAAGCGTGATCAGGCCCAGGGCCAGCAGGCCGACGACGCCGCAGGCAAGGCCCGAGCCCAGCCAGCCCTGAACCGATCGGGCGGGCGGTTCGGGCGTGTCGTCGGCTGCGGCCGGGCTGCGGGCGCGTTCGAAGGCGGCGATCTGTTCGGGGCTGTATTCCTTGGTGCTCAGCACGGTCCACAGCACGGCCGAGAACAGGCCGGCGGCGCCGACATAGAAGGCGATCTTGACCGACAGGGGCACCACCCCCGCCTCGGCCGTCGAGACCACGCCGAAGACGTTGGACAGCAGCCAGGGCAGGACCGAGGCGAAGACCGCCCCCGCCCCGATGAAGAAGCTCTGCATCGCATAGCCGGCGGTGCGCTGTTCCTCCGGCAGATTGTCGCCGACGAAGGCGCGGAACGGCTCCATGGTGATGTTGATCGAGGCGTCCATGATCCACAGCATGGCCGCGGCGAACCACAGGCTGGGGCTGTTCGGCATGGCGATCAGCGCCAGGGTGGTCAGGATCGCCCCGACCAGGAAATAGGGGCGGCGGCGGCCGAAGCGGGTCCAGGTCCGGTCGCTGAAATGGCCGATGATCGGCTGGACCAACAGGCCGGTCAGCGGCGCGGCGATCCACAGGATGGCCAGCGCATCGACCTCGGCGCCCAGGGTCTGGAAGATGCGGCTGGTGTTGGCGTTCTGCAGGCCGAAGCCGATCTGGATGCCGAAGAAGCCGACGCACATGTTCCAGATCGCCAGGCCGGACAGGCGCGGGCGGCGGGCGAGGAGCGTCATGCGATCCTCCCTCGGGACAAGCCTGAGGATGACGAAAGGGGGGTGTTGCTCGAGAGAGAATTCGACGACGGATTCAGGTGTGATTTCGACGACGGGGAATACGGCTGAGTAGTCGTCGTCACCGCCGCGCCCTTCCGACCGGCACGAAGCGGATGGCCTGGCCGCCGCCGGGCGCCAGCGCCAGGGTCAGGGTGTCGGCCGCAGTGACTTCGCGCTGTTCGATGACGATGTCCTCGCGCCTGCCCTTGTAGTCGGCGTCCGGGCCGTCACGGTAGATTTCTGCGCGGTAACGGCGGCCGGCGTCCAGGAAGTCCAGGTCGGCGGTCAGGACGCGCGGGTTCTCGTCGGTGACGGCGCCCAGGGCCCAGATGTCCGACCCGCGTTCCTTGCGGGCGATCACGACGTAGTCGCCCAGTTCGGCGGCGAGGGTGCGGCTCTCTTCCCAGTCGACCGGCACGTCCTTGATGAACTGGAACGGGCCGGGATTGGCTTCGTAGTTGACCAGAAGATCGGCGGCCATCTGGATCGGCGAATAGATGACGACGTAATAGGCCAGTTGCTTGGCCCAGGTCGTCTGAACGCCCTGCGGGCTGCGCGTCTCCATGCCGAAGATGCCCGGCGTATAGTCCATCGGCCCGGCCAGCAGACGGGTGAAGACCAGGTTCGGCACGTGCTCGGGCGGGTTCGACGGATTGCCCCAGGCCGAATACTCCATGCCGCGCTGGCCCTCGCGGCTGATGATGTTCGGATAGGTGCGGCGCAGGCCCGTGTCCTTGAACGGCTCGTGGGCGTTGATCGCCACCTTGTGGCGGGCGCCGGTCTCGACGACCTTCATGTGATGCCGGGCCATCGCCTGGCTCTCGTGCCAGGCCATGACCATCCGCCCGTCCGGCCCGGCGACGCGCGCGCCTTGGGCGTCGGCGACATAGCCGGTCTTCACCGAATGGACGCCCAGCCGCTCATAAAGGGCCATGGCCGGTTCGAGCTGCTGTTCGTAGTGGAAGGCGTTTCCGCCGGTCTCGTGGTGGCCGATCAACTGCACCCCCTTCGACCGGGCATGGGCGCAGACCGCCTCGATGTCGAAGTCGGGATAGGCCTCGGTGAAGCTGAAGTCGGAGCCATTGGCGAACCACTGGCCGTCCCAGCCCTTGTTCCAGCCCTCGACCAGCACGCCGCCAAAGCCGTGCTTGGCGGCGAAGTCGATGTGCTTGATCGTGTTTTCGGTGGTGGCGCCGTGCTTGGGGCCCGAGCCCCAGGTCTTCAGCTCCAGGTGCATCTCCCACCAGACGCCGACGTATTTCATCGGCTTGAACCAGCTGACGTCGCCCAGCCTGTTAGGCTCGTTCAGGTTCAGGATCAGGCTGGAATCGATCAGACCCGCGCCGGTGTCGGCGATCTGCAGGGTGCGCCACGGCGTGTTGAACGGGGCCTGACGCACCACCGCGGCATTGGTCAGGCCGGGCGTCAGCTGGGCGCGGAAGTTCGTGCCCTCCGACCGGCGCAGGTTCATGCCGGCGTAGTCGATGCAGGCCGCCTCGTGGATCGAGACGTGCAGGCCGGATCGGCCCTTGACCGTCATCGGCGTCTGGGCGCTGCCGACCGCGTCGATGGGGGTGCGGTGGTAGAGATATTCCTCGCGGTTCCATTCCCAGGCGGGGCACCACAGGGCCTCGCCGTTTTCGGCCAGGTTGAACTCGGTCAGTTCCGAGCCGATGCGGACCGTCTTCAACGCCGGTTGGTCCGGGAATTCGTAGCGGAAGCCCAGGCCGTCGTCATAGAGACGGAACACCACGTCCACGCGGCGTTGCAGGCCGCCGGCCTCGGCATAGCTGACGCGCCATTCGTTATAGTGGTTGCGGATGAAGCGGCGCTCGCCCCACGGCTGCTCCCAGGTGTCGTCGAATGTCACCGGTTGGCTGGCGACGATCGCCAGGCCGCGCTCGATGGCGGGGGCGTCGGTCAACAGGAAACCCAGCTTGGACGGGGCCACCACGACCCGGCCCTGACGCAGCACCGAATACATCGGCCGCCCGTCGTTGTCGGCGAAGGCCTCGACCGTCAGCACCCCGCCCGGCGACGATGCGCGGGCATGGGCGGGCGTGGTCTGGGCGCGAACGCCCGTGGCGCCGAAGGCCAGGATCGAAACGCCGCCGAGGGCCAGGAAGGATCTGCGCTGCATCATGGGAACTCCGTCACGCCGCCTCTTGCCAACCGCCGCGAACGGTGGCTGAAATATTTGCAGAAAATTTTGCAGCGCCGCCATGCTGCCCCGAGGACCCGCGACCTTGAGCCGCAAGACCACCCGTCTGGAAGACATCGCCCGGCTGGCCGGGGTGTCCATCGCCACCGCCTCGCGCGCGCTGAACGACAGCCCCGCCGTCAACGACCGCACCAAACAGACGATCTGGAAGCTGGCCAAGGAGCACGACTATCCGTTCCGGCGCCATATGCCGGCCGGACCCATCGGCGCCCAGGGCACCATCGCCCTGGTCGTGCCGCGCCCCCAAGGGCGGGAAGGACGCCTCAGCGACCCCTTCTTCCTGGAGCTTCTGGCCGGGGTGGGCGAGGCGGCGCGCGAGCGCGGCTGCGACTTGCTGATGAGCCACATCTCGCCCGCCAACTACGACGAACTGTCGGCGGCGCTGAACACCAGCCGGGCGGACGGGGTGATCTTCCTGGGCCAGTCCAGCCTGCATTCGGCCTTCAACCGGCTGGTGGACGCCGATCACCGCTTCGTCGTCTGGGGCGCCGAACTGCCGGACCAGGACTATTGCTCCATCGGCTCGGACAATATTTCGGGCGGGCGCCGGGCGACCCTGCATCTGGCGCGGCTGGGGCGGAAACGCATCGTCTTCCTGGGCGACCTGGACCCGCCCGAGGCGATGCAGCGGCATCGCGGCTATCTGGACGCCCTGAACCAGAGCGGGCTGGAGGCGGACGCCGAACGGATCGTGCCCGCCCATTTCGAGGTCGAATCGGCCGAGGCCGCCGTGGACGCCCTGATCCGGCGCGGCGTCGCCTTCGACGGGGTGGTGGCGGCGTCCGACCAGATCGCGCTTGGGGCCGTGCGAGCGTTGCTGCACGCCGGGATCGAGGTGCCGGGCCAGGTGTCGGTCATCGGCTTCGACAATGTGCCGTTCAGCCGCTATTCGCGCCCGGCGCTGAGCACCATCTCCCAGGACACGATGAAGGCGGGCCGGTTGATGGTCTCCAAACTGCTGGATCACGGCGGCGCATCCGCAGGCACGGGCGTCGGCCGATCCGAGCGCGTTCCGACCGAACTGATCGTCCGCGAGACCTGCGGCGGCTGACCCCTTCATCCGGCTTCGGCGAAGATCAGGCCGGCCAGCGGCTTCAGCGTCGCGCCGTCCGCCTCGGTCCAGTTGACGGCCTCGATCCGACGCGCGTCGACGGGCGGAGACCAGTCGATCGGCGCGTGGCTGAGGTTGAAGACGCACAGCAGGCGTTCGCCGCCGGGGCGCTCGAAGCGATGGAAGACCAGCAGGTCGCGCGGTCCCTCGACCAGCTCAAGCCCGCCCGTCCGCAGGGCCGGATGGGCGCGGCGCAGGGCGATGACCCGGCGCGCGACGTGCAGGGTGGAGGCGGGGTCCGCTTCCTGTGCGTCCACGGCCAGGGCGAGGTGGCGCCGATCGACCGGCAGCCACGGCTCCACGGTGGAAAAGCCGGCGTTGGGCGCCCCGGCCGTCCAAGGCATCGGCGTGCGGGCGCCGTCGCGGCCCAGGGTCTGGGGCCAGTTGGCGATGGCCTCGGGATCGACCAGCCGCTCGAACGGCACCTGGGCCTGGGGCAGGCCCAGTTCCTCGCCCTGATAGACGAAGACATTGCCGCGCAGGCTGATCAGCAGCAGCAGCGCCATCTCGGAAAAGGCTTTTTCGTCGCGCCCCTGGGCCCAGCGCGACACGGCGCGCGGGGCGTCGTGGTTGGAGAAGGTCCACGACGGCCAGCCCTCGCCCTGCTGGTCCGGCCACATGGAATCGCCGATCCCGATCAGCTCGCTGCGCAGCGTATCGGCGTAAAGGTAGAGGAAGCCGTAGGCGGAATGCAGCCGGTCGCTCCCGGCGGTGAATTCCTTCATCTCGCGGTCGGCGTGGTCGCCCCCGACCTCGGCTACGGTGAAGCGGCCGTCGTAGCTGTCGGTCAGGGCGCGGATCCGGTTCAGGAAGCCGATGATGTCGGGGTGGGACTGGTTGTAGATCTTGTCCTGGAAGTCGAACGGCCGGGTGCGTTTCCTGCCGTCGGCGATCGGCGGATTGTCGCGCAGGGCCGGGTCGTGAATGGCGAAGTTGATGGCGTCCAGGCGGAAGCCGTCGACGCCGCGGTCCAGCCAGAACCGGGCGGCGGCGAGCAGCGCCTCCTGGACCTCGGGGTTCCTGACGTTCAGCTGTGGCTGGGAGGCCAGGAAGTTGTGCATGTAATACTGGCCGCGCCGGGCGTCCCAGGTCCAGGCCGGGCCGCCGAACACCGACTGCCAGTTCGACGGCGGGGAACCGTCCGGCTTGGCGTCGGCCCAGACATACCAGTCGGCGTGTTCGCCTGTGCGGCTGGCGCGGCTGTCGACGAACCAGGGATGCTCGTCGGAGGTGTGTGAGAAGACCTGGTCGATGACGACCTTCAGTCCCAGCGCATGGGCGCGCGCGACAAGGGCGTCGAAGTCGGACAGGTCGCCGAAGATCGGATCGACGTCGCAATAATCCGAGACGTCGTAGCCGAAGTCCTTCATCGGCGACTTGAAGAAGGGCGATAGCCAGACGCCGTCCACGCCCAGGCTGGCGACATGGTCCAGGTGCGCGGCGATCCCCTTCAGGTCGCCCACGCCGTCGTCGTTCGCATCGGCGAAGCTGCGCGGATAGATTTGGTACAGGACCGCGCCGCGCCACCATTCGCGCGCAGGCCCGGAAGCGGGCGCGGGGGCGGCGTCGGCCGTGGCGAGGTCGAGAGGTTGGACGGTCACGGAACCCTCTTGCAAACGAGGTAATCGAGGGGAGGCACGCTGACGCGGACGCTGGCCGGCGCGGAAGACCCGACCGCGCAGTCGCCGCGCAGAGCCTGCCATCGAAGCGAGCCCGGCTCCACCTCCACCTGGGCCGTGACGGGCGCGGCGGCGCTGTTGAACAGAACCAGCACCTCGGCGCCGTCGTCCATGAGGCGCGACAGGGCGAACAGGCCGGGCTTGTCGCCATAGGCGCGCACGACCTGGCGGCCGCGACGCAGAGCGGGTTCGGCGGCGCGGATACGGGCCATTTCGGCGATGGCGCGATAAAGCGGCGCCTGGGTCGAATAGGCCGGCTGGCGGCCCCCGACGGGCGTCTCGTCCGCATAGGCGGGCGTCCGGCTGGGCCACATGTCCTGGCGCGCGTTTCCATAGCCGCCCGCGCCGGCGAACCCCTGTTCGTCGCCGTAGTAGAGGGTGGGCACGCCCCGGCTGAACATCATCAGCGCATGGGCCAGCTTGATTCGCGCCAGAAGTTCGGCGTCGTCGGCGTCCGGGTTGGCCTGTTTCACGAAGAAGCCGATCCGGCCCATGTCGTGATTGCCCAGGAAGGTCGGCAGAATGGCGGCGGTGTCGGCGCCCTTGTCATAGACGGCGTCGGCGTCGAACAGCCGGGCCAGGGCGTCGGTCCCGATCTTGCCCGCCGCGACGTCGGCCGCCTGTTTCTGGAACGGGAAGTCCAGCACGGCCGGATAGGCGTCGGTCCGGGTGAAGCGCGCCGTCACCGCCGGATCGGGATCGTAGACCTCGCCGAAGATGTGGAAGTTCGGGATGCCCTTGGCCTGCGCCCGCTCCAGCATGGCGGGGATGAAGGCCTGCCAGAATTCCGGGTTCACATGACGGGCCGTGTCGATGCGGAAGCCGTCGACGCCGTATTTGTCGATCCAGCCGCCGAAGATGTCGATCATGCCCTGAACCACCACCGGGTCCTCGGTCATCAGGTCGTCGAGACCCGCAAAGTCGCCGTCCAGCGAACTTTCGCCCGAAAATGTGCTTTCGCCGCGGTTATGATAGCGGATGGGGTCGTTCAGCCAGGCCGGAACCTTGGCGTTCTCCTCGTCCGCCGGAACGTAAGGGGTGTAGGCGTAGTCGGGCCGGGTCAGGCGCGAGAAGTCGCGGCCGTCGAAACCGTCGTTGATCGGCGCCCCGTCGATCCCGCCCTTGCGGACATAGGGATAGTCGGCGCGGCTGCGGTAGGCGCAGGGTCGGTCGGGACATTCGCGATAGCGGATCACGTCGGCCGTGTGATTGGCCACGATGTCCAGATAGACCTTCATGCCCCGGGCATGGGCGGCGTCGACCAGGGCGCGCATGGTCGCCTCGTCGCCGAAATGAGGATCGACCGAAGTGAAGTCGGTGATCCAGTAGCCGTGGTGGGCCGCGCCGGTATAGTCGCCGTGCGTCTGGACCGGCTTGTTCTTGAAGATCGGCGCCAGCCAGACGGCTGTGGCGCCCAGGCCCTGAATATAGTCCAGCCGCTGGATCACCCCGGCCAGGTCGCCGCCGTGATAGAAGTCGGCGTCTGTCGGGTCGAAACCGCTGACCAGCCGCTGGGGCGCATAGCCGCCGTGGTCGTTGGCGGGGTCGCCGTTGGCGAACCGATCCGGCAGCAGGAAATAGATCACCTCGTCCTGCGGCGGGCGCTGGCGCAGGGCCTCCAGCACGGCGGGCGTCGGGGCGGCGACGGCCGGGCCCCCGGCGGTCGACAGCAAGGCCGCCGCAGCCGCGACCGAGCGCCAACCGTTCCGCCTCCTGCCTCTCTCGCCCATGGCTTCCTCCCTCAACGTCTGGCCGATGCAAAGCCTTCCAGATCAGTTTGCAAGATTTTGCAGCAATGTTCCGACGTGTCAACGCGGCTCGTTTTTGCTGCGATGCAAACATGACGCGGGGTTTCTGCCGCATTGCAGCTTGAAGAAACGAAAATATCCCGCCCGTTTGGCGACCGCGATGGGGGCGCAACATTAACTGCTTGCAAGGTTCGCGAAGATTTGCATATTTTTGCGACGGCTTAGGGTCGCGACGTTCAGAAACGCGATCAGCCCCAGGGAGGATGATCATGTTCCAACGTCTCAACCGTCGCGCACGTCTGCTGTCGGGCGCCGCCTTCGGCGCCGCCGCCGTCATGGCCGTCGGCTCGGCCCACGCCCAGACCGCCGCGACCACGGGCCAGGCCGCGAGCCAGGCCGGCGACCAACCGACCGAGGTCGGCGAAATCGTCGTCACCGGCATCCGCCGCTCGATCGAGGCGTCGATCTCGGCCAAGGCCAACAACACCTCGATCGTGGAAGTCATTTCCTCGGAAGACATCGGCAAGCTGCCCGATGTCTCGATCGCCGAATCGCTGGCGCGCCTGCCGGGCGTGACGATGCAGCGGCTGGACGGCCGCAGCCAGGCGATCTCGATCCGCGGCCTGGGGCCGGACTTCACCACCGCCCTGCTGAACGGGCGCGAACTGGTCACGACCGGCGACAACCGCGGCGTCGAGTTCGACCAGTTCCCCGCCGAGCTGCTCTCGAGCGTCGTCGTCTACAAGACCCCGGATTCGGCCCTGATCGGTCAAGGTCTGGGCGGCACCGTCGATCTGCGCACCGTGCGTCCGCTGGCCTATGGCCGCCAGGCCATCGCCCTGAATTATCGCCACGAGTGGAACGACATCGGCGCCCTGAACTCGGGCACCACCGACAAGGGCGACCGCTACACCGTCTCCTACGTCGACCAATTCCTGGACGGCACCCTGGGCGTGGCCCTGGGTTACGCCCACATGAGCTCGCCCTATCAGTCCGAGCGGTTCAACAGCTGGGGCTATCCGAACCATACCGACGGCAATCTGCTGACGGGCGGCGTCAAACCCTACGTCATGTCGTCGGAGCTGGAGCGCGACGGCTATATGGGCGTGCTGGAATGGCGCCCGAACGACCGCATCCACTCCACCATCGACGCCTTCTATTCCGAGTTCAAGAACACCCAGGTCCTGCGCGGCATCGAATTCCCGCTGGCCTGGGGCGGTCTGGCCGAGAACCCGAACCGCAGCACCAATCCCGTCGTTTTGGGCGGTTGCCAGATCACCAACAATGTCGCGACGCCCAACGTCTGCCGTCCGGCGCCGTCGCTGCGTCCCGGCTATACGGTGGAGGACGGCCTGATCGTCGCCGGCGTCTGGGACAACATCAAGGGCGTGGTCCGCAACGACCTGAACAAGCGCGACAGCAACATCACGGCCCTGGGCTGGAACACCGAGTTCACCCTCAGCGACGACTGGTCGGCGAATCTGGACCTCAGCTATTCGAAGGTCGAGCGCAACGACATCATCCTGGAAACCAACGCCGGCACGGGCCGCAACATCAACGGCGCGCTGGACACGCTGGGCTTCCAACTGACCGGCGACGGGGTCACGCGCTTCACCAGCAACCTGAACTACGCCGACCCGACCCTGATCAAGATCACCAGCCCGCAGGGGTGGGGCGGGGACGTCATCCCGGAAGGGCAGGCGGGCTATATGAATACGCCGTCCATCGAGGACGAATTGAAGGCCGCGCGCTTCTCCGTCACGCGCCAACTGCACCAGAGCCCGTTCAAGTCGATCGACGTCGGCTTCAACTACACCGAACGTCAGAAGACCTTCGTCAACGACCAATACTATCTCGGCGTGCCCGGCGGCGGCGACCTGACCGTGCCGACGGCCTTCCTGCTGGATCCGACCGATCTGGGCTATCTGGGCATCTCGCAGGTGCTCAGCTACGACGCCCTGGGCCTGGTCGACAGCGGCGCCCTGAACCGCATCCGCAACCCGAACGCCGATGTCATCTCGGGCAACTGGGAAGTGACGGAAAAGGTCTCGACCGCCTATGTCCGCGCCAACCTCGACCACAATCTGTTCGGCCTGCCGCTGACCGGCAACGTCGGGATGCAGTTCGTCTACACCGATCAGAGCTCCAATGGCTTCTCGGCCCGCCAGGCCGGCCCCGGCGTGTCGGAGACGGTCGCCGTGTCGGGCGGCAAGGACTATCTGGAAATCCTGCCCAGCTCGAACTTCATCCTGCAGGTGGCGGACGACACCTTCGTGCGTTTCGCCGCGGCGCGCACCCTGGCCCGCGCCCGCATGGACGACATGCGCGCCTCGCGGAACTATTCGTTCGACAGCGGCAAGAACAACGCCAACGCCTCCGCCGACCAGAATTCTCCCTGGAGCGCATCGGGCGGCAATCCGACTCTGATGCCCTACATCGCCGATGTGGCGGACATTTCGGTCGAGAAGTATTTCGCCAATCGCAAGGGCTATGTCTCTCTGGCGGCCTTCTACAAGAATCTGGAAAGCTACGTTTACAACCACGACCAGATCTTCGACTTCACCGGCTATCCGACCGGCGGCGTGACGCCGGTGATCGACTTCGGCAAGTCGTCGGCGCCCGACAATGGCGAAGGCGGCTGGATCAAGGGGATCGAGTTCTCGATCTCGGCCCCGTTCGAAATCTTCCACCCGGCGCTGGAAGGCTTCGGCGCGCAGTTCAGCGCCTCGATGACCGACAGCGAGGTCCAGCCCGATCCCGCCCAGGCGCCGACCACCCTGCCGGGCCTGTCGGAGGACGTGATCAACGGCTCTCTCTATTATGAGCGCTACGGCTTCCAATCTCGGATTTCGGCCCGCTATCGCTCGGATTACCTGGGCGAGGTCGCCGGCTTCGGCAACGGCCGCACCCTGCGTTCGGTGGCGGCGGAAACCGTGGTCGACGCCCAGATCGGCTACGAGTTCCAGTCCGGCCCGCTGGAGGGTCTGTCCATCCTGGCCCAGGTCAACAATCTGACCGACGAACCGTTCAAGACGTTCGAGAACGGCGATAAGCGTCGCACCATCGACTACCAGAGCTACGGCCGCACCTTCGCGGTGGGCATGAACTACCGCTTCTGATCCTCCCTCTCTTCTGAGCAGACTTGGGCCGCCCCGTTCGCGAGGCGGCCCTTTTTTTTCAAACCGGACGCGGCGGATCGGAAAAGTTTCGTTACAGGGCGTGCTTTTCGGCTGGACGCATGGCGCGCGATGTCGGAACCACGTCAGCCTGAGAACCGCGCGACCACAGCGCGGCCGCTTCTACATTCATTGGGGGATCGATCCATGACCACGCCGGATACCGGAAAACGCCAGGGCGCGGGGCTGGCCTTCGCCTATGTCACCACCCTGTTCTTCGCCTGGGGCTTCGCCACTTCGCTGATCGATCCGCTGATCGCGGCGGTGAAGCGCGTGTTCGACCTGAACAACGCCGAAGCCTTCCTGACCACCTTCGCCTGGTTCATCGCCTATGGGCTGATGTCGCTGCCGGCCGCCTCGGTGCTGGGCAGGCTGGGCTACAGCCGATCCATCATCGGCGCCCTGATCGTCATGGTGGCGGGCTGCCTAATCGTGCCGGCCGCGACGGCCGCCGACTGGTATCCGGGCGTGCTGGTCGCCCTGTTCGTGATCGCCTCGGGCGTGACCCTGCTGCAGGTCGCCGCCAATCCGCTGGTCGCCGAACTGGGCAGCCGCAAGGGCGCGTCCAGCCGTCTCAATCTATCGCAGGCGTTCAATTCGCTGGGCACGACGGTCGGGCCCTGGCTGGGATCGCATGTGCTGCTGACCGGCGGGGTGTTCGCCGCCGGCGCCGTCGTCACCGCCGCCACCCGCACCCAGTCGCTGCGCAGCATCGACATGGCCTTTTTGGGCATGGGCGCCTTCTTCGCCCTGGTCGCCGTCTTCATCTTCACGGCGCGCAAGAAAATCAATGCGGCGGCCCCCGCCGCGACCGAGGCGGTTTCGCCGCTGAAAGCCCTGTCCTCGCCCTGGGCCGTGTTCGGCGCCCTGGCGATCTTCCTCTATGTCGGATCCGAGGTGGCCATCGGCGGAATGCTGACCAACTTCCTGGAAAGCCCCGAAATCCTGAACGCCCCCATCGAGACGGCGGGCAAGATGGTCGCCCTGTACTGGGGCGGGGCCATGGTCGGCCGCTTCATCGGCTCGGCGGTGCTGACGCGCGTGCGTCCGGGAATCGTGCTGGCCTTCTGCACCGTAGCCGCCGCCGTCCTGTGCCTGGTCGTCAGCCAGCTGGGCGGCCCGACGGCGGCCTATGCGGTCCTGTCCATCGGCCTGTTCAACTCGATCATGTTCCCGACCATCTTCACCCTGACGCTGGAGCGGTCGACGGCGCCGACCTCGGCGACCTCGGGGCTTCTGGTGTTCGGCATCATCGGCGGCGCCCTGCTGCCCCAGGTCGCCGCCCGCATCGCCGATGCGGCGGGCAGCCTGCAGCCGGCCTTCGTCGTGCCGATGTTGGGCTATGTGGGACTGACGATCTTCGCCATCGCCTGCGTCCGCACCCGGGCGCGGGCCGAGGCGACCACGACCGCATCGCACTAAAGGCGGTCGCCGCACGAACCAAAGGGCGCGGAAGGCCAGCCTTCCGCGCCCTTTGTCGTTTCCGAAACGGAGGCCTCAGCCGTCGATCAGGGACTGCAGGATCACCGCCAGCCGGTCGCGCATCTGCTCGCACTGGGCCGGTTCGATGTCGAACGTGCCGCCGCCCAGCTCGCGGCTGATCGACATGCCCATGATGAAGCCGGCCAGCAGGCGCGCGCGCACCGTCGCATCCGTTCCGCTCAGCCAGTCCTCCAGCGGCCCGAAGAATTGGGTCGTGCAGGTGGTCTGCACCATTTCGGACGCCTTGGCGGAGCCGATCGAGCGCAGCATGATCGACATCCCCTTCAGCTTGTCGGCCTTCTTGGGTTCGAAAACGATCTCATGCGCCACCCGGCGTCCGAAGTCCGCCTTGTCGCCCGACATCAGTTCGCTGCCGTCGCCGCAGCTGTCCAAGGCGGCCAGGAACAGGTCGTCCTTGGACCCGAAATAGCGGCTTATCAGGGCCGCATCGACGCCGACGTCACGGGCGATGTCGCGCATGCCGACATCGTCATAGCTCTCGGCCGCGAACCGCTCACGCGCGGCCTCGAGAATGGCCGTGCGCGTGGCGGCGGCGTTTCTCGGGCGGGGGCCGGGGCATAACAAGGCAATGACACTCCACAGGAAGCGCTTGTCAACAGGCGTTGACAAAGCCATATGGGGTTTGCGGTTATTGTCCTCCGACAGGGAGATTGCGCAGATGCGCGGGCTGAAGATTGCGGCCGTGTCCGTCATGGTGACGGGTGCGCTTTATGGTTGTTCGCCTAAGGCGGAGGCTCCGGCGCAAGGCGCCCCGCCGGTGACGGTGGCCACGCCGCTGCAGCAGAAGGTGCGCGACTGGGACGAGTTCACGGGCCGCTTCGAGGCGATCGAAAGCGTGGACGTGCGCGCGCGCGTCGGCGGCTATATCCAGGCGGTTCATTTCCGCGACGGCCAGATGGTGCAGCGCGGACAGCTCCTGTTCACCCTGGACCCGCGTCCGGCCCAGGCCGCCCTGGCCCAGGCCCAGGCCCAGGTCGCCCAGATGCAGTCGCAACTGACCCTGGCCCGCGCCAACCTGGCCCGCAGCGAGACCCTGCTGGCCTCCCAGGCGGTGTCCAGGGCCGAGTATGACGCCAACAAGGCGGCCGTAGAGGCGGCCCAGGCCAATCTGACCGCCGCCAACGCCGCGGTCCGCACCGCGCGCCTGAACCTGGACTACACCCGCGTCACGGCGCCGACCTCGGGTCGGGTGTCGGACCGGCGCGTCGATCCCGGCAACGTCATCGCCGGCGGATCGTCGGCCGGCGACGTGCTGACCACCATCATCTCGGGCGGCCCGATCCACTTCGTCTTCGACGGGTCCGAGGCGGTCCTGTTGAAATATCTGCGCGAGGGCGGCGCCAACCAGGGCGCCGTGGTCAATGTGCGCCTGCAGGACGAAAGCACCTACAAGCACACCGGCCGTCTGGACTTCTCGGACAACGCGGTGGACACGGCGTCCGGCGTCATCCGCCTGCGCGCCATCCTGCCCAACGCCGACGGTTTCCTGCGCCCCGGCATGTTCGGCAGCGCCCAGGTCGCCGGCGCCGGCGCCTACGACGCGCTGCTGGTGCCGGATTCTGCCATCGGCACCGACCAGACCCGCCGCACCGTGGCCGTCGTCAACGCCGACGGGACCGTCACCAACAAGGCGGTTCAGCTGGGTCCGATCGTCCAGGGCCTGCGCGTCGTCCGTTCGGGCCTGGCGCCGACCGACCGCGTCATCATCGCCGGCCTGCAACGCGCCGCCCAGCCGGGCTCCAAGGTCACGCCCAAGACCGGCAGGATCACGCCGGTCGCCGCCGCTTCTCCCGCGCCCGTCACCCAGGCGGCCCCGGCCTCCAGCGCCTCGTTCGCCAACGCCCTCCCCACTGGCGGTTAAGCCATGAACATTTCCCGTTTCTTCATCGATCGGCCGATCTTCGCGGCCGTGATCGCGGTGGTGATCTCCATCATCGGCGTGGCCGCCTATCCGCTGCTGCCCCTATCGCAGTACCCGGAGATCGCCCCGCCGACGATCACCATCAACGCCTCCTACCCCGGCGCCTCGGCCGAGACACTGGCCGAGACCGTCGCCGCCCCCATCGAGCAGGAGGTGAACGGCGTCGAGGACATGCTCTACATCTCCTCTTCCTCGACCTCCGAAGGGGCGGTGGCCATCACCGTGACCTTCCAGCCCGGCACCGATCTGGACGCCGCCCAGGTGCTGGTCCAGAACCGGGTCGCCCTGGCCGAGCCGCGCCTGCCCGACGCCGTGCGACAGACCGGCGTGGTGGTCAACAAGGCCGAGAGCGGCTTCCTGATGATCCTGGGCCTGACCTCGCCCGACGGCTCGCTGGATAACGACTATGTCGGCAACTACGCCAACTCGACGCTGCGGGACCGCCTGCTGCGGATCGAGGGCGTGGGGGCGGTCAACGTCTTCGGCGGCGGCAACTATTCGATGCGCGTCTGGATCGACCCGGCCAAGGCGGCCGAGCGCGGCCTGACGGGACCCGACGTCGTCGCCGCCCTGCGCGCGCAGAACGTCCAGGCCGCCGCCGGCTCCATCGGCCAGCCGCCTTTCCCCACCAACGCCGCCGCCTTCCAGTTGCCGGTCCAGGTCCAAGGCCGCCTGAGCGATCCCGACCAGTTCGCCGATGTCGTCCTGAAGACCGACGCCGAAGGGCGTGTGACCCGTCTGCGCGACGTGGCCCGCATCGAACTGGGCGCGCAGGACTACGGCATTCGCGGCTTCTTCGACGGCCAACGCGGCATCGGCGTCGCCATCGTTCAGCAGCCGGGCGCCAATGCGCTGGGCACCGCCCAGCGGGTCCTGCAGGAAGTCGAGGCGATCAAAGCCGAGCTTCCCGCCGGCATGAACATCGCGGTGCCCTACAATCCGACCGAATTCGTCGCGGCCTCGGTGGAATCGGTCGAGCATACGCTGGTCGAGGCTGTCATCCTGGTCGTCATCGTGATCATGGTCTTCCTGCAGACCTGGCGCGCGGCCATCATTCCGATCATCGCCATTCCGGTCGCCCTGGTCGGCACCTTCGCGGTGCAGCTGGCGCTGGGCTATTCGATCAACTCCCTGTCGCTGTTCGCCCTGGTTCTGGCGGTCGGCATCGTGGTCGACGACGCCATCGTCGTGGTCGAGAACGTGGAGCGGGCCATCAGCGAGGGACTCAGTCCCAAGGAGGCCGCCTATCGCTCGATGCAGGAGGTGTCCGGCGCCCTGATCGCCATCGGCCTGGTGCTGATCTCGGTGTTCATCCCGACCATGTTCCTGCCCGGCATCCCCGGCATCTTCTACCGCCAGTTCGCAGTGGTGATCGCTTCGGCCTCGGTCATTTCGCTGTTCGTCTCCCTGACCCTGTCGCCCGCCATGGCCGCCCTCTTGCTGAAGCCGCACAAGGATCACCATGAGCATGCCCGCAAGCCGGGCGTCTGGGGCATGATCGTCTATTACGGCGGCTGGGCCGGACGTAAGTTCAACGAGGGCTTCGACTGGCTGTCGGACCGCTACGGCCGCCTGACCGCGCGTCTGGTTCGCACGGTGGGCCTGGTGCTGATCGTCTACGTCGGCCTGCTGGGCCTGACGGCCTGGCGTCTGATCGACACGCCCTCGGGCTTCATCCCCGAGCAGGATCAGGGCTTCCTGATCGGCGTGATCCAGCTTCCGGCCGGTTCTTCGCTGGACCGCACCGAGGATGTGATGCAGCGCGCCCGCCAGATCATTCAGGACACCGACGGCGTCAACGGCACCGTGGCCTTCGCCGGCCTGGACGGGTCCAGCTTCTCGTTCGGCTCCAACGCCGCCACCATCTTCGTGCGTCTGAATCCGTTCGAGGATCGCACCAAGGAGGAGGCCGCCACCGCCCTGGCCGGCGCCATCACCCAGGCGACCGGGCAGATCGAGGACGCGCAGATCTTCGTCATCGCCCCGCCGGCGGTCCAGGGTCTGGGCACCGGCAACGGCTTCTCGATGATGATCCAGGACCGCGACGGGGCCGGTTATCGCGCGCTGGAAGGGGCGACCTTCGCCATGATGGGGGCGGCCGCCCAGGCGCCGACCGAGGTGAGCCAGGTCTTCTCGACCTATAACACCGCCTCTCCGCGCGTGACCGCCGACGTCGACCGCAGCAAGGCGCTGATGCTGGGCGTCCAGCCCAGCGCGGTGTTCGATACGCTGGGGGTCTATCTGGGGTCGTCCTACGTCAACGACTTCAACATGCTGGGCCGCACCTTCCGCGTGACGGCCCAGGCCGAGCCGCAGTACCGCGACGACATCGCCGACATCGCCAACCTGAAGACCCGCTCGTCCTCGGGAGCCATGGTGCCGATCGGTTCCGTCGCCAACCTGGTCGACGACTCCGGCCCGTCGCGGATCGTCCGCTACAACCTGTTCCCGGCGGCCGAGCTTCAGGGCAACGCCGCGCCTGGGGTGTCGTCAGGCCAGGCGCTGCAGATCATGGAGAACATGGCCGCCCAGACCCTGCCCCAGGGCTTCTCCTACGAATGGACGGGTCTGGCCTATCAGCAGAAGGCGGCCGGTTCGGGCGCGACGCTCATCTTCGTGATGGCGGTGGTGTTCGTCTTCCTGGTGCTGGCGGCGCAGTATGAGGCGTTCACCCTTCCGCTGGCGGTCATCCTGATCGTGCCCATGTGTCTGCTGGCGGCCATTCTGGGGGTCAATCTGCGCGGCCTGGACAACAACATCCTGGTCCAGATCGGGCTGGTGGTGCTGATCGCGCTCGCGGCCAAGAACGCCATCCTGATCGTGGAGTTCGCCAAACAGGCCGAGGAAGAGCATGGCATGAACCGGTTCGATGCGGCGGTCGCCGCCGCCCGGACCCGCCTGCGCCCGATCCTGATGACGTCGTTCGCCTTCATCCTGGGCGTCGTGCCCCTGATGCTGGCGACGGGGCCGGGGGCCGAGATGCGCCAATCGCTGGGCACCTCCGTCTTCTCGGGGATGCTGGGCGTGACCTTCTTCGGCCTGATCTTCACCCCGGTCTTCTATGTGGTCTGCCGCTGGCTTTCCTCCAAGCTGCCGCAGGGCCACAATCCCGGACCCAAGCCGACCTCGAACCCTGATCGGATCGAGCGTTACGACGAAACCAGCGACCTGACCGATCCGAACGCGCCTGCGCCCGCGACCGGCCGGGGAGGGGATATCTGATGAGCCGCAATCGAACCCTCAGCCTTCTGGGCGCCGCGGCGTCCAGCGCCCTCGTGGCCGCCTGCGCGGTCGGACCGAAGGCGCCGCCGGCGGACCTGCCGACGGCCGGGACCGGCGCCTTCGTCGGCTCGACCAGCCCCGTCGTCTCGACCGCTGCGGCGCGCGACGACTGGTGGCGGCTTTACGACGATCCGCAGCTGGACGCCCTGATCCAGCAGGCCTTCGCCGAGAACAACCAGCTGGAGGCGGCCTTCGCCAATCTGCGCGCGGTGCGGGCGTCGCTGTCGGAGGCGCGCGTCGGCCGCTTCCCCACCACGACCACCAGCGCCCAGGCCCAGCGCAGCCGCGCCTCGGCCGCCACGGTCCAGGGGTTGCCGGCCGGCGAAGAGGCCCCCGAGATCGACACCTATGACGTGGGCGTGCAGGCGGCCTACGAGGTCGATCTGTTCGGCCGGGTGGAATCGACTATCCGCGCCGCCCGCGCCGACGCCCGCGCCGCCGAGGCCGCCCTGGCCACGGTCCAGGTGACGGTCGCGGCCGAAACGGCCCGCGCCTATGCCGACGCCTGCTCGGCCAACGCCCAGATCGCGGTGGCCGAGCGGACGCTTGAGCTGCAACGCAACACCGCCAATCTGACCCAGACCCTGCTGGACGGCGGTGCAGGAACGGGGCTGGACGTGGCCGGCGCCCGCGCGGCCGTGGCCCAGACGGCGGCGACGCTGCCGACCCTGCGCGCGGCCCGCAACGAGGCGCTGTTCCGCCTGTCCACCCTGATCGGCCGCACCCCGGCCGAGGCCAGCCAGGCCGCCGCCGCCTGCGTCCGGCCGCCCCAGCTCAGCCAGCCCATCCCGGTCGGCGACGGCGCGGCCCTGTTGGCGCGTCGCCCCGACGTGCGCCAGGCCGAGGCCGAACTGGCCGCCGCCGCCGCCCGCGTGAACGTGGCCACCGCCAATCTGTTTCCGCAGATCAGCCTGGGCGGGTCCTACGGCTCGACCGCGCTGGACTCGGGCGAGTTGGGCGACGACCAGAACTTCCGCTTCAGCTTCGGCCCGCTGATCAGCTGGTCCTTCCCCAACGTCTTCGCCGCCCGCGCCCAGATCAGGGCCGCCGGCGCCCGTTCCGACGCGGCGCTGGCGACCTTCGACCAGACGGTTCTGACGGCGCTTCAGGAAACCGAGACGGCGCTTTCCAACTACGCCAACGAGCTGGACCGCCGCGCGGCCCTGACCGAGGCGCGCGACCAGGCGGCCCGCGCCGCCGAATTGTCGCGGCAGCGCTTCAACGCCGGGGCCGACAGCTTTCTGCTGGTGCTGGACGCCGAGCGCACCCAGGCGGCGGCCGAGGCGGCGTTGGCCCAGTCGGACGCTCTTGTCACCACCTACCAGATCGCCCTGTTCCGCGCTCTGGCCGGCGGCTGGCAGGCCGACGGCTGACGCTGGCGCGATCTGCCGATCAAAGGGGCCGGGCGATGCGTCGCCCGGCCCTTTTTCGTTCGTCCACAGTCGGCGCCGCCTCTGGTGTTCCGCTTTTGTTCCGTTCGTGCTCTAAACGCCTCTGCGGTCGTGGCGCGATGGAGGATCAGATGAACGATGCGATACTGGCCGATATGATGGCCGAACTGGACGCCGAACTGGCGCGGGCCGAGCCGTCGCTGCCGGCCTGCCCCGAGCAGATCCGTCAGGCCGAGATTCTGCGCGCCCTGGCTTTGGGCCTGGGCAACTTCGAGCGGATGCGCGCCCATGACGCCCATCTGCTGGCGGCGCGCCTGTCGATGCGGCGCAGGGCCGCCTAGCTGCTGACCGTCGCCTCTAGGGTTTGCGCTTGAAGGTTTCGCCGACGGCCGATGCATCCGGGCCGTCCGGGCCGGCGCTCTGTTGTTCGGCCTCGCCGACGGCCTTTACGGCCTTGTCCGACGTGGCGGGGTCTGGCTTGCCGGCGGGATCGGCTCCGTTCTTTTCGCGGCCTTCGGTCTGTTGGCGGTCCATGATGCGCTCCTGATTTTCGAAAGAGGAGCGCGGCGCGGCCGATCCCGTTCCGTCGGGCCGCCGTTCAGCCCGCCGTGTTCACCCTGGCCACCACCGACATTCCCGGCGCCAGGCGCTGGGCGGCGGCCTGACCGGGGTCGATACGGATGCGCACGGGGATGCGCTGGGCGACCTTGGTGAAGTTGCCGGTGGCGTTGTCGGGACGGATGACGCTGAATTCGGACCCGGCGGCCGGGGCGATGCGCTCGACCCGGCCGGTCAGGCGCTGGCCGCCCAGGGCGTCGACGGTGAGGATCACGGGCTGGCTGACGCGGATGTCGCGCATCTGCGTCTCCTTCATATTGGCCGTGACCCAGACCACGTCGGGCACCAGGCCCATCAACTGGGTCCCGGCGGTGACATACTGGCCCTGGAGCACGCCGACCTCGCTCAGACGACCGGGGCGGGGGGCGACGATGCGGGTGTTGGCCAGGTCGATCTGGGCCAGGCGCACGGCGGCGCGGGCGTTCTCCACGGCGGCGGCCAGGCTGTCGCGACCGACGACGGCGGAGGTCACGCCGGTCTGGGCGATGCCTTCGGCGGCGCGGGCCTGGGCGAGTTGGGCCTGGGCGCTGCGCAGGGCGGCCTCGGCGATGTCCACATTGGCTTGCGCCACCCAGCCGCCGGCCTTCAGGGTGCGGGCGCGATCGGCGTCGGCCTGGGCGCGGGTCAGGGTCGCCTCGGCGGCGGCGATGGAGGCGCGCTGCTGGGCCACCGATCCGCGCGCCGACGCCTGGGTCTGGGTCGAGTTGGACAGGGCCGCCTCGGCCGAATGCAGGTTGGCCTCGGCCTGCTCCAGCCGCTGGCGATAGATGCGGTCGTCGACCTGGGCCAGCAACTGGCCCTGTCGCACCATCTGAAAGTCCTGGACCGGAACGTCGGTGACATAGCCGCTGACCTGCGGGCTGATCAGCGTCACCTGGCCGCGCACATAGGCGTTGTCGGTCCGCTGGATATGGCCGGTGAAGGGCGGCAACTGCCAGGCGTAGAGCACCAGGCCGACGGCCGCCAACGCCACGCAGGCCGCGATCACCGACCACAGCACGCGCTTCTTCGGTTCTGGCGCGGGCGCGGCCTGGGGGGCGGCGGGAGCGGGTGCGGGGGCGGCGGTGTCGGTCATGGCGGGGTCAGCTTTCGAAATTCAATCGACGGCGGCGGCGGCTGCGGCCTGCCGCTCAGCCAGCCGGGCGTCGCGGCGCGCCTGTTTGCGGGCCTTGAAACGGGGGCGAAGATGGATGGCCGTCACCCAGGCGCAGCCCAGGGCGGCGATGACGGAAACGATCAGAAAGACGTCGTTGTAGGCCAGGATGTTGGCCTGCTGCGTCACCTGGCGGCTCAGCATGGCCACGCCCTCGGCCTTCAGAAGGGCGGGATCGGCGATGACGTGGGCGTAGGCGCCGGACAGCTGGGCCAGGCGCTGGCTGACCAACGGGTCGACGGCGCTGATCCCGGCCGCCAGTTCGTTGGAATGGAACTTCTCGCGCAGGACCTGGATCGTGCCGACCAGGGCCGAGCCGGCCAGGCCGCCCACGTTCTGCAGCACGCTGAACATGACGATGAAGCTGATCAGGTTGCGCGGATTGGTCTGCAGCACCCGGCCCACGCCGATCAGCAGGGCCGGGCCGACGAACATGGCCGAGGCGAAGGCGACCAGGGCCTGGCTGAAATAAAGCTGGGCCGGGCGGGTCAGTATGGTCGCGTGGCTGTCGATGAAGGCGCCGATGGCGATCAGCCCCAGGGCGATGGCGATGGGCTTGTGCAGCTTGGTCATGTTCAGCGTCAGGGCGCTGACCGCCGTGCCCGCGATCATCGACAGCAGGATCAGCAGGAACAGGCCATGAAGCTGGTCCTGCCCCAGCCCCACGACGCTCAGGAACCCCACGGCCCCCGAGGTCTGTTCCGACAGGGTGACGCGGATCAGGATGATCGCCCCGAACAGGCGCAGCACGTCCCGGCCCGTCAGCCAGCGGGTGTTGATCAGCGGATTGGCGCGGTTGTGCTCGATCACCAGGGCGACCGTCAGCAGCACGATGGAGCCGACCAGCGCCCAGCCGATCCAGGCCGCCTCCGTCCACCAGACGATCCGGCCTAGCCCCAGCACCGCCGCCAGCAGGGCGACGCCCGGCGCGAACAGGGCGAAGGTGACGAAATCCAGCGGCTCGAACAGCTTCAGCCGCTCGGATGGCGGCAGGTGCAGCACCTGCACGGCCGCCAAGGCCAGGAGCGCCATGCCCAGTTCGAAGGTGTAGAAGGCCTTCCAGTCGTTCAACTGCAGCAGGGTCGGCATGACCAGGCGCGCCAGCGGCACGGCGAAACTGGCCAGGCCGATCCCGATCACCAGCCCCTTCAGGCGGTGTTTGGCCGGGAAGGCCTGGATCATATAGAGGAAGCCCAGGCTGCTCAGGCCCGCCGCCGCCATGCCGGCCGCCGCGCGCACGACCAGGGTGGATTCGTAATTGTCGACCAGCAGGTGCGCTGCGCAGGTGGCCACGAACGCCCCCAGGCAAATCTGGGTGAACAGGCGAAGCCCGTACTGCTGGCGGAACTTGACCAGGATCAGGTTCATGCAGGCGTTGGTCATCACGAAGACGACCGGCAGCCACGCCGCCTCGGTCAGGGTGATCCCCAGCGAGCCCTGCAGATTGGCGATGTTGGCGGTGACGGCCGCATTGCCCAGGGCGCCGACCATGGCCACCAGGACGCCGGTCAGGGCGTATTGCACCCTCAGCCAGGCCGGATGGTCCGGCGTGGCGGGCGAGCCGGGCAGGGCGGGCAGTTCGTGCGGCTTCAACGTGGCGACATACTGGTCCCACGGCAGGTGCCAATGGCGGTCGACGCGGGCCATCAGCAGGCCCCCGCGCGGGGCCTCAGCCCGTCCAGGATGATGGCGCGGGTGCGTCGCGACACCGCCTGGCGCTCGGCTGCGTCCGCGCCCTGGAAACCAGCGCCTAGCAGCGTGGCGATCAGACGAATGTCCATCGGCCGCAAATCCCCTCTGACCAGGCCGGCCGCCTGGGCCCGCTTCAACGGCGCGGCGCCCGCCTGCATCAAGCTCTGCCGCAGGGGGGTAAGCGCGTCGGGCGAGCGCACGTTCCGCACCACCCCCGCCAGGCCGGCGTTGCGCACCATGTGCTCGGCCAGCCGGTCCAAGAACCAGAAGAAGACGGCCGGATCGTCGCCCTGTTCCTCGGTGCGGCGGCCCAGATCCGCGACATCGGCTTCCAGAACGGCCAGGGCCAGTTCGCTGCGGTCGGCGAAATGCCGATACAGGGTCCCGCGTCCGACCCCGGCCTTTTCCGCGATCAGGTCCAGCGGCGCGTCCAGCCCTTGTTCGGACAGCACCTCGCGCGCGGCCTCCAGCAGGGCTGCGTGATTGTGGGCGGCGTCCTTGCGGACGGATTTGGAGGCGGGGCGCGACATGATGCCGCGCTTAAATGGACAACGGTGTCCGTTTTGCAAGAGGCGTTTGCGATTTCGTCATTCGCCCACCGAGGGCCGGCGCGAGGTTGACCTCGGCGCCGCGAACGCGCATCTAGCGCGCGCCAGACGGCCGGGCGGTCGCGGCGGACTTCGCGTCCGTCGAGGAAAGTCCGGGCTCCACGGTGAAAAGGCGGCGGATAACTTCCGCCCGGGGCGACCCGAGGGATAGCGCCACAGAAAGCAAACCGCCTCCCGTTCGCGGGCGGCAAGGGTGAAAGGGTGGGGTAAGAGCCCACCGCGGACCTGGCGACAGGGACGGCATGGCAAGCCCCGCCTGGAGCAAGACCAAATAGGGACATCGCGCGGGACAGGATTCGTCCTGTTTCGCAGGGCTCACCGCCCCAGATGTCCGGGTAGGTCGCGAGAACCGATCAGCAATGGTCGGTCCAGAGGAATGATCGTCGCCGTCTCGTGCTTCGGCAAGGGGCGGAACAAAACCCGGCTTACAGGCCGTCTGGCATTTTTATCGCCGTTCGGCTTTCCGCCTGCTCGGGCCTGCGGACGGGGCGTCTCGCCCCGCCGACCAGCGATGGTTTTGCACGTCGCCGGGTCGGCTGCCGGATTATCCCCGCATTTCAGCGTTCTGACGGGACGTGCACAGGCGGTCGCCCGTTAACTTCTTGTCTGTTCTGGAAAGGTTAGAACCGCTCACAGCCTGTGAATACTTCGTTTGTTCCATGTATGTTCTGGCTTGGCGGGCGTGCTCAAGTCGTCACACGTCAAAACATGGTTAAATCTAGGCTTCGATCCCATTGAGGCCCATTTCATCCCATGCTATCCCAGCTTCATGATTTGGGGCTGAGAGGCGGGCGCGGCGGGCGTTCGCCAAGGCATCTAGGGACGGGCCGAAGGGCTCGATTGGGCAGGGCGTGTTTCTCTCCACCTACGAGAAGCAGCTGGACGGCAAGCGCCGTCTCCTGATCCCCAACGATTTCCGCACGACCGAGAACGGCGCCGCAGGCGGCGTCTTCATCTTCCCCTCCATCGAGGCGGACTGCCTGGAAGCGGGCGGGGACCGGCTGTTCGCCGTCTATGCCGAGATGATCGAGGCCCTGCCGTTCGGCTCCGAGGAACGGTCCGCGCTGGAGTGGCAGGTGATGGGCGAGCAGGTGCGTCTGTCCTACGACGCGGGCGGTCGGATCACCTTGCCGGAAGCCCTGTGCGCCGAAGCCGGATTGGGCGACACCGTCGTCATCGTCGGCCTGAACGACCGGTTCCAGATCTGGTCGCGCGAGAAATGGGCGGCCCGGCGCGCCGAGCAGCGTGCGCTGGCCAAGGCCGGCATGGCCCAGATCGGCGCCCTGAAACTGGCGGCTCAGATGAAGCTGGCGGGGGGCGGGTCGTGACCGACGCTTCTCCCCACGCCCCCGTCCTGCTGGCCGAGGTGATCGAGGCCCTGGCGCCCGCGCCCGGCGATGTCGTGATCGACGCCACCTTCGGCGCCGGCGGCTATAGCCGCGCCATCCTGAAGACCGGCGCCGAGGTCGTCGCTCTGGATCGCGACCCGACGGTCCAGCCGCACGCCGATGCGCTCGCCAACGACTACCCCGGCAAGTTCCAGCTGGTGCGGACCCCTTTCTCGGGCCTGGCGGACGCCTTCGCCGAAACGGGCAAGGCGAGGCTGGACGGCGCCGTGTTCGACATCGGCGTCTCTTCGATGCAGCTGGACCAGGCCGAGCGCGGCTTCTCCTTCATGCGCGACGGGCCGCTGGACATGCGGATGTCGGATGAGGGGGCGACCGCCGCCGACATCGTCAACGGCTGGGACCACGGCCCCCTGGCCCACATCTTCAAACTGTATGGCGAAGAGCGTCAGTCGGGCCGCGTGGCGACCGCAATCCTGCGTCGCCGCGTCGAACAGCCCTTCGCCCGCACCCTGGATCTGGCCGAGGTGGTCGAAAAGGCCCTGGGCGGTCGTCGCGGCGCGCCGATCCACCCGGCGACGCGGGTGTTTCAGGCCCTGCGCATCGCGGTCAACGACGAACTGGGCGAGCTGGAGCGCGGGCTGGTGGCGGCAGAGGCGACCCTGGCGCCCGGCGGCCGTCTGGCCGTCGTGACCTTCCACTCGTTGGAAGACCGCATCGTCAAGGCCTTCCTGACCGAACGCACCGGCAATGCGCCCGCCGGCTCGCGCCACGCCCCGATGGCGGTCGATCCGCGCCGGCCCAGCTTCACCCTGCAGTTCAAGGGCGCGCGCGAGGCGGGCGACGAAGAGCGTTCGACCAACCCCCGCGCCCGCTCGGCCAAGCTGCGTGCGGCGGTCCGCACCGACGCCCCGGCCTGGGGTCGGATCGACGGGAGAGCGGCGGCATGACCACGGCGCCGTTCTTCACCTATTCCCGCACCGCCCTTCAGCGCCTGTTCGACTGGAAGGTGCGCGGCGTGCGCTGGGTCGAGATCATCGGCGTGGCCCTGGTCGCGATCATGATCGTGTCCGTCTATGCGGCCAAGGCGGCCGCCGCGCGCGAAAGCAGCCGCATCGCCCAGCTGGAACAGGACATCCGCGAGAACGGCCAGCGGGTCCGCCTGCTGCGCGCCGAAGTCGCCCGGCTGGAGCAGCCCGCGCGTCTGGAAGCCCTGTCGCGCCAGATCGGCATGGCGCCGGTCGACATCCATCGCCAGGCGGGGGAGGATCAACTGACCGCCCTGAAACCGGCCGCCGACGCCAAACCGGCCGCCGCGCCCGCTGCGCCGCCCGCCGCTTCCGCCATTTCCGACGACGCCGCGCCCGCGCCCGCTCATGAGACGCCGCAATGAGCGTCCAGGATCATCGCTATCATCGCCCCGCGCCGGGCGCCGACTTCCAGGAACGGCTGCAGGGGCGGCTGTCGCCGTTCTGGCGCTGGCTGTCGGAACTGGTCTGGCGGCTGGAGCACGGGTTCGAACGCGCCCGCGCCGACGCCCGGCCGGAAGAGGACACGCGCGTCCGCATCTTCCTGATCCTGATCGTCTTTTCCTGCGTCTTCGCCGGGCTGGCGCTGGGCGCCTCCTACAAGGCCCTGCTGGCTCCGGCGGGCGGGCGCGGCGCCGGCCTCAACCCCGACGCCCTGGTGCGCGGCGACCTGACGGACCGCAACGGCGAACTGCTGGCCACCAACATCGTCCACTACGGCCTCTACATAGACCCGGCCGAGGTGTGGGATCGCGACCTGGCCTATCGCCAGATTCGCCGCGCCCTGCCGCGTATCTCCGGCGACCGTCTGAAGCGGGTGCTGGCCGGCGACCGCCGCCTGATCGCCCTGACCGGCCTGACGCCGCAGGAGAAGGCCGCCGTCCATGACCTGGCGCTGGGCGGGGTGACGTTCGAACCGGAGGATCGCCGCGCCTATCCGCTGGGAACCTCAGCCGTGCACCTGATCGGCGACGCCGACACGGGCGGGCAGGGGGTGTCGGGCGCCGAACTGGCCTTCAACGACGAAATCCGCGCGGCGGGCCAGCGGGGCGAGGCCTTTCCCCTGTCCATCGACCTGCGCGTCCAGGGCGTGCTGGAGAACGAACTGGCCGCCGCCGCGATCAAGAACCAGGCCAAGGGCGCCGTAGGCATCGTCACCGACGTCCAGACCGGCGAGGTGCTGGGCATGGCGTCATGGCCGACCTTCAACTCGGCCAATCGCAACGCCGCGCCCGATGGCGCGACCCTGAACCGCGCCGTCTCGGGCCACTACGAAATGGGGTCGGTGTTCAAGACCTTCACCGTCGCCGCCGGCCTGGACACCGGCCGGGCCGACATGAACACCCTGTTCGACGCCTCCCAGGCCTTCCAGATCGGCGACCGCAAGATCAAGGACTTCCACGCCCAGAACCGGGTCATGACCCTGGAGGAGGTCTATCTGCACTCCTCCAACATCGGCACGTCGCAACTTGCGGTGCAGATGGGGCCGGACGTGATGCGCAGCTATTTCCAGCGGCTGGGCCTGCTGGACGCCGCGCGGATCGAGCTGAAGGAATCGGCCAAGCCCGTCGCGCCGCGCCGCTGGGACAACTCGACCCTGGCTTCGCTGTCGTTCGGCTACGGCATCATGATCACCCCGGCCCAGATGATCCAGGCCATGGGCGCCCTGACCAACGGCGGGCGGATGATCCCCTTGAGCCTGCGCAAGGGCGGCGCGCGCGGCGTCCAGCCCCAGCAGGTCGTCACCGAGGAGACCTCCCGCACCATACTGGACCTGCTGCGCCGCAACGTGGTCAAGGGCTCGGGCGGTTTCGCCGATGCGCCGGGCCTGCGCGTGGGCGGCAAGACCGGATCGGCCAACAAGCTGGTCGGCGGCCGCTACGACCCCAGCCACGCCCTGGGTTCCTTCGCGGCGGTCTTCCCCGTCGACGGCCCGCTGAACGGCAAGCGTTACGCCATACTGATCGTCATGGACGAGCCGGGGACCTATCCCAAGACCGGCGCCTATGTCGCCGCGCCCGCCGTCAGGAACGTCGCCGACCGCATCGCCGGCTTCCTGGGCGTCGAGCGCCGGGAGGACCGTTGGCGCACGGCCCTGGGCGAAAAGGTCCCGGAATATCAGGATGTCGCGGGGGACGGGCTGTGAGCGCGCTGCGCCTGTCCGACCTGCTGCGCCGCGACGTGGCCACCGATCCGGTCATCACCGGCGTCACCGCCGACAGCCGCAAGGTCGCGCCCGGCGCCCTGTTCGTGGCGCTGCCCGGCACGGCCGCCGACGGCCGCGCCTTCATCCCCCAGGCCCTGGCCCAGGGCGCGGCCGCCGTGCTGGCCCCGTCCGACACGCCCGATGAGGCGGCGCCGGTCCTGGTCACGTCGGGGGACGTGCGCCGGGCCTACGCCATCGCCGCGCGGGGCTTCTACGGCGCCCAGCCCAAGACCTGCGTCGCCGTCACCGGCACCAACGGCAAGACCTCGGTCGCCGCCTTCTGCCGCCAGATCTGGGCCGGGGTGGGCCACAAGTCGGCCAGCATGGGCACCCTGGGCGTCGTCGGCCAGAAGGGCGGCAAGACCTACGCCCTGACCGGCCCCGGCCTGACCAGCCCCGACGCCGCCGAGGCCGCGCGCCTGATGGCGGAACTGGCCAGGAAGGACGTGACCCATGTCGCGCTTGAGGCCTCGTCGCACGGCATCGACCAGCGCCGGCTGGACGGGGTGGCGCTGAAGGCCGCCGCCTTCACCAACCTGACCCAGGATCACCTCGATTATCACGGCACGATGCAGGACTATCGCGCCGCCAAGATGCGCCTGTTCGAGACGCTGCTTCCGCGGGGGCGCACCGCTGTGCTGAACGCCGATTCGGACGCCTATTCGGCCTTCGCCGCCGCCTCGATCATGGCCGGGCTGGGCGTCATGGGCGTGGGCGAGCGGGGCCGCGACCTGGCGCTGATCGGCCGTCGCGCGACGCCGGAAGGCCAGCGCCTGACCCTGGACGTGCGCGGCCAAGTCCGAGACATCCTGCTGCCTCTGGCCGGCGCCTTCCAGGCCTCGAACGCCCTGGTGGCGGCGGGCCTGTGCATCGCGGCGGGCGATGCGGCCGACGCCGTGATCGGCGCGCTGGAAGGCCTGACCGGCGCCCAGGGGCGGTTGCAACGCATCGGTGCGGAGAGCGGGCGTGGCGAGGTCTATGTCGACTACGCCCACACGCCCGACGGGCTGGAGACGGTGCTGAACGCCCTGCGCCCCCATGCGACCGGGCGGCTGATCGTGGTCTTCGGCGCCGGCGGCGACCGGGATCGCGGCAAGCGGCCGCTGATGGGCGCCGTCGCCGGACGGCTGGCCGACGTGGCCATCGTCACCGACGACAATCCCCGCTCGGAAGACCCCGCCGCCATCCGCGCCGAGGTTCGCGCCGGCTGCCCGGAGGCGATGGAGATCGGCGACCGCCGCGCGGCCATCGAGACGGCGGTGGAAATGATGCGCGACGGAGATGTGGTGGTCATCGCCGGAAAAGGGCATGAACAGGGTCAGATCGTCGCGGGCGTGACCCACCCCTTCGACGACGCCGCCGTCGCGTCCGAGGCCCTGTCGCTGAATGCCTGAATCCTCCGCCCGCCCGCTCTGGACGGCCGCCGAAGTCGCCGCCGCCGCGGGCGGTATGCTGCACGGCGGAGACCGCCCGATCGCCGGCGTCACCTACGACAGCCGCGAGATCGCGCCCGGCGACCTGTTCCTGGCGCTGAAGGGCGCGCGCGACGGGCATGCGTTCGCGGCCGCCGCCTTCGCCGCCGGGGCCGCCGCCGCCCTGGTCGAACACCCGGTCGGGGACGGTCCCTGCGTCGTCGTGCCCGACACGCTGCACGGGCTGGAGGCCCTGGGCGTCGCCGCCCGCGAGCGCGCACCCCATGTGAAGCGCGGCGCCGTCACCGGCAGCGTCGGCAAGACCAGCGTGACCCAGGCCATCAAGGCCGGGCTCGACCTCGCCGGTCCCGCGCACGGCTCGATCAAGAGCTACAACAACCACATCGGCGTGCCCCTGACCCTGGCGCGCATGCCGGTCGAGACCCAGCGCGCCGTGTTCGAGATCGGCATGAATGCGCCGGGCGAGATTGCGCCCCTGTCGCGCCTCGTCGCCCCCCACGCGGCCTGCGTCACCACGGTCGGCCCCGTGCATATCGAGGCCTTCGCCGACGGCGAGGCCGGCGTGGCGCGCGAGAAGGCGGCCATTTTCCAGGGACTGGCTCCCGGCGGAACCGCCGTGGCCAATGGCGATGTCGCCTTCGCCGGCGTGCTGGCCGAGGCCGCCCGGGCGGCGAACGCGCGCCTCGTCGTCTTTGGAACCCTGGCCGGTCATGACGCGCGGTTGGTCGACTTCCGTCCCGATGCCGAAGGGGCGACCGTCACCGCCGAACTGTTCGGCAAGCCGCTGCAATACCGTCTGGCTCAATCGGGCGCCCACTGGGGGCTGAACAGCCTGTGCGTCCTGGCCATGCTGGATGCGCTGGATGTGCCGCTTGAAATGGGTCTTCAGGCCCTGGCCGAATTCCAGCCCCTGGCCGGGCGGGGCCAGACGCGCCAGGTCGCCCTGGCCGACGGCGCCTTCACCCTGATCGACGAAAGCTACAACGCCAATCCGCTGTCGATGGCGACGGGGTTCAAGAGCCTGGGCGCCCGTCCCGCGACCGGCCGTCGCGTCGTGGTCCTGACCGACATGCTGGAACTGGGCGACCAGAGCCGCAGCCTGCACGAGGGTCTGACCGGCCCCATCGACGCCGCCAGCCTCGATCTGGTTCACGCCGCCGGGCCGCAGATGCGCTGGCTCTACGACGCCCTGCCGGCGTCGCGTCGCGGCCTGTGGCGCCAGACCGCCGCCGAACTGGCCGCAGAGGCCGATCTGCTGGTCGCGCCCGGCGATGTCGTCATGGTCAAGGGCTCCAACGGCTCCAAGGCCTCGCTGGTCGCCCAGGCTCTGGCGGATTTGCAAGGCCGCGACACGGCGCCCGCGACGCGATAGGGGACACCCATGTTCTATCTTCTGTACCTCTATTACGCCGACATCGCGCACCAGTATCCGCTGCTGAACCTGGTCCAGTATCAGACGGTGCGGATGGCCCTGGCCCTGGCCACCGCCATGATCGTCGCCGTCGCCATGGGCAGCCGCTTCATCAACTGGATCCGCGCCAAACAGGGCCGGGGCCAGCCGATCCGCGACGACGGCCCGGTGTCCCACCTGTCCAAGGTCGGCACCCCGACCATGGGCGGTCTGATGATCCTGGCCGGCATCGGCGTGGCGGTGCTGCTGTGGGGCGACCTGACCAATCCCTATATCTGGATCGTCTCCGGCGTGACGGCGGCCTTCGGCGTGCTGGGCTTCATCGACGACTACGCCAAGGTGACGAAACAGACCTCGGCCGGGCTGACGTCCAAGCAGAAGCTGCTGGCCCAGACGGTCGTCGCCGTGATCGCGGGCGTCCTGACCGTGCTGTGGATGACGGTGTCGCCGACCTCGCCGGGGCTGGAGACCTCGATCGCCTTTCCCTTCTTCAAGGCCGTGCTGCTGAACATCGGCTGGTTCTATGTGGCCTTCGCCGCCTTCACCATCGTCGGCTTCTCCAATGCGGTGAACCTGACCGACGGGCTGGACGGCCTGGCCACGGTGCCGGTGATGATGGCGGCGGGCGCCTTCGGGGTGATCTCCTATCTCGCCGGCAACTTCGTCTTCGCCCAGTATCTGCAAATCCACCACGTCCCCGGCGCGGGCGAACTGGCCATCTTCTGCGCCGCCATGATCGGCGGGGGCGCAGGCTTCCTGTGGTACAACGCTCCCCCGGCCAAGATCTTCATGGGCGACACCGGTTCCTTGGCTCTGGGCGGGGCGCTGGGCGCCATCGCCGTCATGACCAAGCACGAACTGGTGCTGGGCATCGTCGGCGGCCTGTTCGTGATGGAGGCCGCCTCCGTGATGATCCAGGTCGGCTATTACAAGCTGACCAAGAAGCGCATCTTCCTGATGGCGCCGATCCACCACCATTTCGAAAAGATGGGCTGGCCGGAATCGACCGTGGTCATCCGCTTCTGGATCATCGCCGGGGCGCTGGCGCTGATCGGCCTGTCCACGTTGAAGCTGCGGTGAGCACCCTCTCTCATTCGTCATCCGCGCCCTTGTGGCGAGGATCCAGGCTCCCGGTGTCGGGCATCGGGGCAGGGCGTCTGACGACTGAGTTTCTGGATCCTCGGCACAAGGCCGAGGATGACGGAGCCATGGCATGATCCCCGTTCCCGGTTTCGAGGGCAGGCGGGTCGCGGTCTTCGGCCTGGGACGGTCGGGGATCACGGCCGCGCGCGCGCTCCAGGCCGGCGGCGCCATCCCGATCCTGTGGGACGACGGGGCCTCGGGTCGGATGCAGGCCGAGGCGGAAGGGTTTCAGGTCCAGGACCTGACCGCCGCCGACTGGTCCGGTTTCGCCGCCCTGGTGCTGTCGCCTGGCGCGCCCCTGACCCACCCCAAACCGCACTGGACCGTCGACCGCGCGAGAGGGGCCGGCGTGCCCGTGATCGGCGACATCGAACTGTTCGCCCGCGCCCTGGCCGCCCTGCCGGAAGGGCGGCGTCCGAAGGTGGTCGCCGTCACCGGCACCAACGGCAAGTCCACCACCACCGCCTTGATCGGCTGGGTGTTGAGGTCCGCCGGCTTGACGGTCCACGTCGGCGGCAATATCGGCATCGGCGTCCTGGCCCTGCCCGAGCCGACGCCGGAGGCCGTCTATGTGATCGAGGTCTCCAGCTACCAGCTGGACCTGACCACGACCTTCGCCCCCGACGTGGCGATCTTGACCAACGTCAGCCCCGACCATCTGGACCGTCACGGCGGCATGGAAGGTTATGTGGCGGCCAAGGCGCGCATCTTCGCGGCCCAGGGGGCCGATGCGGTGGCGCTGATCGGTGTGGACGAGGACTGGGGCAGGCGGATCGCAACCCGACTGTCCCAACGTGTGATCGCCATTTCTTCCTCCGCTCATCCCCGCGAAAGCGGGGACCCAGTGCTTTCGTCAGCACATGATGCGTGGGATCAGCGTCCTGACTGGGTCCCCGCTTTCGCGGGGATGAGCGGTGTGGAGGCTGCGCCCGGAGCGATCTGGTCGCAAGGCGCGGTCCTTGCCGACCTCACGCCCGCCCGCTCTCTGCCGGGCCGTCACAACGCCCAGAACGCCGCCTTCGCCTACGCCGCCGCCCGGGCGCTGGGCGTCTCCCACGCCGCCGCCGTCAAGGGGCTGCTGACCTTCCCCGGTCTGGCCCATAGGATGGAGACGGTTGGCCAGGTCGGCTCGGTCCGCTTCGTCAACGACTCCAAGGCCACCAACGCCGACGCGGCGCGACAGGCCCTGGCGTCCTACCCTTCCGTCTTCTGGATCGCGGGCGGCGTGCCCAAGGCCGGCGGCATAGACGCTCTGGCCGATCTGTTCCCGCGCGTGGCCAAGGCCTATCTGATCGGCCAGGCGGCCGAGGCTTTCGCCGAGACCTTGGGCGAGATGCCCCACGTCGTCTCCCGGACCCTGGACGCCGCCGTCGCCGCAGCGGCGGCCGACGCCGCCGCTGCTGGCGGGGAGCAGATCGTCCTGTTGTCGCCCGCCTGCGCCAGTTTCGATCAGTTTCCGGACTTCGAGGCGCGGGGCGAGGCGTTTCGCGCGGCCGTGCTGAACTTGCCCGCCGCCCCGGAGATCGTGGCATGAGCGCCCACTACACCCCCGCCTTCTCCCGCAACGACCAGAGCCTGATCGCGCGCTGGTTCTGGACCGTGGATCGCGGCTTGCTGGGCGCGGCCCTGGCGCTGATGGCGCTGGGGGTGTCGCTCAGCTTCGCCTCCAGCCCGGCGGCCATCCTGGCCGACGAATCGATCACCGATCCCTTCCATTATTCCTGGCGGATGATGGTCTTCGCCGGCGTCGGCCTGATGGTCATGCTGACGACCTCCCTGATGTCGCCGCGGGGGGTGCGGCGCATCGCCGTCCTGGCCCTGTTCGGCGCCATCGTCGTCATGGCGGCCCTGCCGTTCATCGGCGACACGGTCAAGGGCGCCGCGCGCTGGGTGAATCTGGGGCCGTTCAGCCTGCAACCCAGCGAGTTCGCCAAGCCCGGCCTGATCGTCTTCGCCGCCTGGATGTTCGCCGAGGCGCAGAAGGGCCAGGGCGTGCCCGGCGTCACCATCGCCTTCGGGTTCTACGCCCTGACGGTCTGTCTGCTGCTGATCCAGCCGGACATCGGCCAGACGCTGCTGATCACCACCACCTTCATGGCCGTCTTCTTCATGGCCGGGGTGCCGTTCAAATGGATGGCGGTCCTGGCCAGCCTGGGCATGGCGGGTCTGGTGTCGCTGTATTTCGTCTTCGGCCATATGCGCGACCGTCTCAGCCGCTTCTTCTCGCCCGAGACCACCGACACCCACCAGATCGACAGCGCGTCGGAGGCCATTCGCGCGGGCGGCCTGCTGGGCCGGGGCATCGGCGAAGGCGTGATGAAGCGCCGCGTGCCGGACCTGCATACCGACTTCATCTATTCCGTCGGCGCCGAGGAGTTCGGCCTGGTCCTCAGCCTGATCATGATCGGCCTGTACGCCTTCATCGTCATCAGGGGGATGCGTCGGGCCATGAAGCTGACCGACCCGTTCGAACAGACGGCGTCGGCGGGCCTGTTCATGCTGATCGGCCTTCAGGCCTGCATCAATGTGGCGGTGAACCTGAACCTGATCCCGACCAAGGGCATGACCCTGCCCTTCATCAGCTACGGCGGCTCCTCCATGCTGGCCATGGGCCTGACCATGGGCTTCGCCCTGGCCCTGACCCGCCGCCGCCCCGGCGCCTACGAACCCGGCGCCAGTCTGGCGATGGGCCGACGCCTGATCTGAACCGCGCTACCCAGCTTTGGGATTCGTCCCCGTAAAGATGATGCGACGGAATGGCTTGTGGCTGAAATGTGGTTGACGAATGGCGGTCGGACGTGCCGACTACGCGTCTGAATTGCGCCGTGGGGTTGCAAGCTTAAGCGTTCGGCGAATGCCGTAGGGGGACTTATAGTGGCTTTCAGTTTCAAACTCGGCCTTCTGGCCGCGACGGCCGGCGTGGCCATGCTTGCGGGAACGGCGGCGAGCGCCCAGACGTCGACCGCGCCCACGCCGCCTGCGGGCGGATTCTACATGGCTAACGGGACGCGCACGACCAACTACCAGACGGCGCTGGCGTCGTGGCGAACCGACGCGCAATTCTCGGTCGATTATTCCAAAGCCTTCCTGGGGCTGGAGCACGCCTACGCCATGGGGCTGACCGGGCGGGGACAGACGGTCGGGGTCAATGACGCCGGGGTCTACATGGCCCACCCGCTGTTCGGATCGCCGGGCAAGGTCACGGGCCTGCACACCCAGGTGGTCGCCGGTTACGGCAATGACGGCATGATTAATCCGCGTCGCCAGTGGGAAGGCCACGGCACCCACGTCTCCGGCACCATCGCGGGCGATCGGGTGGCGGGCCAGCCGATGTTCGGCAACGCCTTTAACGCCAAGCTGTACGCCGCCACCGCCAACTTCTCGGCCGGCGACTTCCTCTGGTACAAGGACGCCATCATCGACGGCAAGATCGTCGCCACCCAGAACCAGAACATCGTCGACCTGGCCAACACGGGCGAGGTGCGGATCATCAACAACAGCTGGGGCAGCTCGACCACCCTGCCGTTCAACGCCTCGCTGCCGACGGTGCTGGCGTCCTTCAACCGCAACTACGGCGATTACTACAAGCCGGTGCTGGACAACGACGTGCTGGTCGTCTTCTCGGCCGGCAACGGCTATGGCGTGCACGCCAGCATCGACGCGGCGGCGCCGCTGTCGGACCCGCGCCTGCGCTCCAACTGGCTGTCGGTCGCCAACTATTCCAGCTTCACCGCCGCCGACCCCTCGACTAGCTTCTGCGGCCAGACAGCGACCTGGTGCGTCGCCGGGCCGGGTTCGGCCGTCGTCTCGTCCGTGCCGGCCTATGAAATGGACTGGCGGGGCATCCTCGCGCTGTATCCCCGGGCCAACTATGCGGGTTTGTATTCGGCCACTACGGTTTCCGCCCTGCAGAACGCCTCGATCAACCAATTCCTGGGCGTCCTAAACAACTATCTGGCCGCCCGTCAGGCCGGCGGGGCGAACTTCAACGAGGAGGCGGCGCGGCGCGAGGTCGGCCGGCAGGCGGCGGCCATCACCCTGATCTCGGGCGCGCGGCTGGGCGACCCGGACGGCTTCACCTCGATCCTTGGCCAACTGCTGACCTCGACCAACAACATGGCGATCCTGACGCCGGCCTTCTCCCGGGCCGTGCTGGAGTACGCCGACGCCGAACTGCAGCGCGTGCTGGGTCAGTACATCGACTACACCGGCGCGGGTTATGCGGCCTACACCGGCACCTCGATGGCGGCGCCGAACATCTCGGGCTTCGGCGCCCTGCTGATGGAGAATTTCCCGGAATATTCGACGGCCCTGATCTCGGATATCCTGGTGTCCAGCTCCAGGGACCTGGATACGCCGGGCGTCGACTTGCGCTCGGGCTGGGGCGCGCCGCAGATGGACGTGGCCCTGCGCGGCCCGACGGCGCTTCGCGACACCCGCGACGTCACCGTCGCCGTGGGCACGGTCGATATCTGGAGCAACAACATCGGCGACGCGCGCGACCGCTATTCGGCCGAGGTCCGCGCCAACTTCGGCGCCGACATCGGCGGCCTGGTCAAGAAGGGCGGCGGGCAGCTGATCCTGACCGGCGCCAACGACTACAGCGGTCCGACGCGGGTCGAGGGCGGCCTCCTGACCGTCAACGGCAGCCTGCTGCGCTCCAGCGCCACGGTCGGCGGCGTCGGCATGATCGGCGGCACGGGCCGCTTGCTGAACCTGACGGCGGAAAGCGGCGGGGTCGTCTCGCCCGGCGACGGCACCAATCCGTTCGGAACCCTGACGGTGGCGGGCGATGTGAACTTCAAGCCCGGTTCCTTCCTGTGGATCCGGTCCAGCGTGAACGGCGGGGCCTATTCGCGCCTGAACGTAGGCGGGGCGACCCGCATCGACGGCGGCCAGGTCATTCTGAAGGCCGACAACGGCGAGTGGAATCTGCGCACGCGGATGAACATCATCAACTCGACGGGCGCCGTGACCGGGACCTTCACGGGGGCTCAGAGCGATCTGGCCTTCCTGGCGCCGGTGTTGACCTATTCGACGAACGGGGTGGTGCTGACGGTGCGGCGCAACGACGTGACCGTGGCTTCGCTGGGCGGCAATCCGAACCAGACCTCGGTCGGCGGCGCCCTGGACGCCATGATCAACAACACCGCCGGCGCCAATCGCGACCTGTCGCTGGAGAACGCCCTGCTGGACGCCAGCGTTCCGGCTGTTCAAGGGGCGCTCGGCGGGCTGACCGGCGAGGTGCACGCCTCGCTCGGCGGCCTGGCCGTGTCGGACACGCGCACGATCCGCGAGGCCATGTCGGATCGTGGTCGCGGCGAAGGCGGCCAGACCTATGTCGGCAACGGCGTCTCGGTCTGGGGCAGCGGCGTCTATGGCGACGGTCGGGGTTCGTCGCACGACGGCGTCGCCAGCTTCCGCAGCGAATCCTCGGGTTATATGGTCGGGGCCGACAAGGCGCTGTCGGACGATCTGCACATCGGCGTGGCCTTGGGTGAAACCCGCTCCGAACTGCGTTCGCCGCGTCTGCGCTCGACGGGACGGGTCAACAGCGAACAGATCGGCGTTTATGGCGGCGCCGGCGTCGGCGACTTCCAGATCCGCCTGGGTGGATCGTGGGCCAACGCCGATGTCCGCACCGATCGCACGGCCCAGCTGAACGCCTTCTCCAACGCCCTGGTCGGCGATTATGACGGCGACGTCTGGCAGGCCTATGGCGAGGTGGCGTGGAGCCGCGCGGTCGGCGCCACGGTGTTCGAACCCTATGGCGCCTACAGCCATGTCGAATACGACGCCGATGTCGCCGAGACGGGCGGAGACGCCGCCCTGTCCGGCAAGGTGAAACAGAAGGCCGATCTGCTGACGGCCGGCTTCCGCACCCGCACCTTGCTTGCGGGCGGCCAGGGCCGGCCGCGCCTGTCGGCCGTGACCCACCTGGCCTACACCCACGATCTGAACGGCGACGGTCCGGTGTTCGACGCCGCCTTCGCCGATGGCCCGCGCTTCCTGATCCAAGGGGCCAACCCCGGCGACGACGTGGTCTCAGGCGGCTTGTCCTTCAACATCCAGGCGAGCGAACGGACGGCGTTCGAGATGGGCTATACCGGCCTGTACAAGGACGAGTACTACGACAATCGCATCTTTGGACGATTCAGCGTCAAGTTCTGATCCGAACCCAGGCGATGGTTCTCGCGCCTCCGGTCATGGGCCGGGGGCGCGATCGCGTTCAGGGCTCCAGAGCTTGGCTATTGAGTTTGGGCGGAAAGCGCGTCGTCGCCCTGGGTGAAGGGGCGGTCGCGGTCAGCCTTGCGATGCTCGATCCAGACGCCCCGCACGCGCGTCAGATGCTCGATCGCCTGGACCGCGCCGCGCATGAAGGTCTCTGGCGTTTCTGCGTCGAGGGGCGGGGCGACGGCGCCCTGGTCGCCGTGAAACACGGTGGCGGCGTAGATGTCCAACTGGTGTCCCTGACGCCGCCCGTCGCGATAGGGGAACAGACACAGGGTGTAGCGTTGCTCGATGCGGCCGGGGCGGCGAGGGGCGACATCGGCGCGCCAGCTGGCGCCGTCGCAGACCGCGGCGCGCACGGGGCGCAACCAGCCGGCCGGGGCGCGCGTCGTCGGGCCTTCCAGACCGAACCCGCCGGGGGCCGCCGGATCGACCAGGGTGAAGCGTCCCGGCGCGCGGGGAATCCGGGCGACGGCCTGGTTGCGGACCGCGACCGTCACGTCCTGACGGGCCAGGTGGCTTTGCAGCGTCTGGGCGATGTCGCGGCCTGAGCGCGAAGTCTGGAAATCGACGATGGCATAGGCCTGGTCCAGACTTTGGGCGACCAAAGGCGCCTGCGCCGCCGCGCCCTGAGCCGCGGTCAGGGCGACCAGTCCGGCAAGTGCGGTCAGACCTTTGCGCATCGTCATGCCTTATCAAGGGCCAGGGGTCTGGCGCGTGTCAACGCCGCGCGGTCAGGCGGCGTAGTATTTGCGGTAGGCCTCGTGAGGATAGGCGCCATAGCTGTGACCGTGAAGGGACCGGTCGCGGGCGTCGACCTGGGTCAGGCAGACGCCCAGGAGACGCGCGCCGGAAGCGTGCAGGACGCGGGCGGCGGCGGAGACGGCGCGGGCGGGCGTGCGGCGCCATCGGGCCAGCAGCAAGACGGCG
The DNA here is from genome assembly GCF_055809335.1 of Brevundimonas sp. D3-1P. Taxonomy (NCBI): domain Bacteria; kingdom Pseudomonadati; phylum Pseudomonadota; class Alphaproteobacteria; order Caulobacterales; family Caulobacteraceae; genus Brevundimonas; species Brevundimonas sp. D3-1P. The sequence continues at coordinate 1,597,606 of NZ_CM147908.1, read as the reverse complement.
TCGGCCCTGGCCGACAGGACACGGGCGTCGGCCATCACCAGCACGGGCGCCGTGTCGATCAGGACCAGGTCGAAGGCCTGGCGCAGTTCGGCCAACAGGGCGTCCATCGGCGGGGCGGCGAAGGCGTCGTCGGCCGACAGGCCCGAGGCGGCCAGCGGCAGGACCTGCATGCCCGAGGCCGGGTCCGTCGCCAAGACGGTTCGCCAGGCCGCCGCGCCGTGGAGCACCTCGGCCAAACCGGCGTCGGGATCGAGGCCCAGCATCCGGGTGGCGCCGCGTCGGCGCGGATCGCCGTCGATCAGCAGGACCCGTGCGCCGGAGCGGGCCGCCACGCGCGCAAGGCACAGGGCGGTCGTGGTCTTGCCTTCGCCCGGCAGGGCCGAAACGACCGCCACGATCCGGGCGCTCGGGGCCGCCAGGGGAATGACCGGCGCAGCCGGCGGGGACAGGCCGGCGCGAAGGCCGCGCGTGGCCTCGGCGAAGACCGAGGTCGGGCGCTGGACGACCAGGTCGATGGGATGAAGGTCGCGCTCGTCCGGGGCGGCGACCGTGTCGGCCAGGGGCAGGGCGCCCAGCGGATCGAGACCCAGCCTGCGTTCGACGTCCTCTGGCGTGGACAGGCCCTGCTGAAGCGCATTGGCGGCCAGGACCGCGCCGACGCCGGCGCCCAGGCCAAGCACGACCGCCAGAGCCAGGCTGATCGCAGGCTTGGGCGCGCTGGGCGCCGTGGGCGGGGTCGCGCGCGATACGATGCGGGCGTCGGCCTGTTCGACCCCGGTCTGGGCGTCCGTCTCGCGGTATCGGTCCAGGAAGGCGCGGTAGATGGCGCGCGCGGCCTCGGCCTCGCCCTCGAGTTCGCGCAGGCGGACGGAGGCGGCGTTGTTGTCGGCCAGGGAACCGCGCGCCACGTCCAGGCTGGACTGGACCGAAGCCGTGCGTTGGCGGGCCACCTGGGCCTGGGCGTCCAGATTGGAGACGACGCGGCGAATCTCGGCCTGGATCTGGGCGTCGATGTCGGACAGTTCGCTGCGGGCGCGCGCCAGGTCGGGATGCAGCGGACCATAGCGGACCGACAGATCTGCGACGCGGGTGCTGATGGCCGCGCGCTGGCCGCGCAGGTTCTGAACCACCGGCGAGTTCAGGGCCTCGCCCACATCGTCGCCGTTCGATCCGGCCGCCATCTGGGCGCGGGCGGTCCTTAGCCGGGCGTCCTGTTCGGCCTGATGGGCGCGGGCGGCGGCCAGTTGCTGATTATAGACGGAAATCTCCTGTTCGGTCAGGGTCGCGCCCTGGGCGCTGAGCAGGCCGTTGTCGATGCGATAGGCCGAGACGGCGGCGTCCGCGGCCTCGACCTGACGTCGCAAGTCCTCCAGCCGGGCGCCGAGGAAGGCGTTGGCCTGGCTGTTGGCGTCGAACTTGGCGGTCAGTTGGGCGCGCAGATAGCGGTCTGCGAAGGCGTTGGCGATGCGGGCCGCTTTCACGGGATCGTCGGCGGTGAAGCCGACCGCCATCGAATAGGTCAGGCCGACGCGACGCACGGTCAGGCGCCGGCCGACGGCTTCGATCACCCGCTGGCGCTCTACGGCCGGGTCGGACGCGGGCGGCGCGCGGCCGGTCAGGCGGGCGAGGAGGTCGGGACGCAGCGAGCGGTTGAAGGCCGGATCGCGGACCAGGCCCAGGTCGTCCACGACGGCGGCCGCCAGCTGCGGGGATTTCAGCACCTCCACCTCGGTGTCGACGATGGCGGCCTCGGCGTCCAGGGCGGACAAGACGGCGGGTCCGGCGACCACCTGCGCCTTGCGGGTGTTGATCTGGAGGTGGGTGGCGGCGGTGTAGACAGGCGGGCGGGCCAAGAGCGCGACCAGCACAATCAGCCCGACCAATCCGGCCGCGCCGACGAACAGGCCCGCGCGCCGACGCAAACCCTCGATCCAGGCGGCGATGTCGATGTCGCCGGCGGCCGCGCGGACGGCGGCTCCAGGCGAAGGGTCGGTCAGGGTCATCGCGCCGTCGAACGGTGATCGTCAGTCTAAGTGGTGCGGCGTCCCGCCTGGGTTGTCAATCGGCCGTGGGCGGATCAGAAGCGGGCGACGGCGCCCACGGTCATCCGTACCGTCCGATAGCGGGGACCGCGCGCGGCGCCGTCGGAGGCCTGGTCCATCAAGCTCAGTTCGGCTGTCAGGCCATGACGTCGATTCAGGCGATAGTCGGCGGCCAGGCTGGCGCCGCGCCGCCGATCGGTGCGGTCGCGGCCGACATAGGCGTCTTCGACATGGTCGATCCGGGCCGTCAGGATCAGGTTGCGCAACAGTTCATGATCGACAACCAGCGACAGGTCGCTGCGCCGGGCGCCGGCGGCGCCGACCACGCCCGTATCGGCGACCGCGCGCGCCGCAGCGGCGGAGACAGTGGTCAGGGCGGTGGGAAACCAGGTCAGGCGCGCCCGGCCGCTGAATCCTTCCAGGTCGCCGAACGCCGGGTCGTCGAACATCTGGCGCCGATGGCCGGCGGCGATCTCTCCCCGGATCAGGCCGCCCCGTTCGAAATCCACGCCCGTCAGGGTCTCTCGCCCGGTCGATGAGCGGTCGGGCCGCCCGTCGATGCGCCGATAGTCGCGGTCGTCGCCGGCGATCTGCAAGAAGACGGACGCGGCGGGCGACACGGCGTAGTCGGCGCGGCCGCTCAGGCTCAACGTCGTGCGGTCGCGGTCGTCCTGCTCGACCGGGCCGCCCGCCGCATCGACGTCGTCGCGGTAGTCGATACGCCGCATGCCGGCGTGGGCGGCCAGGCGCAGGCGGCCGTGCGTCGTCTGGGCCGTCAGCCGAGCCGCCGCACTGTCGAAGGCGACGGGGCGGACCGTCAGGGGATCGGCGCCGGCGGCGGCGCGGGCCTCATGCCCCTGTTCCAGATCGACGCCCACAGCCAGATGGGTGTCGCGGGTCACGTCCAGTCGGCCCGCGCCGCCCAGCCGCCAATCGGTGGTGTTTTCGCTGGCGAGGTCCAGGCTGCGGTTCATGTCGAGCCGGGCGTAAGCCTCGATCCGATGCCGGTTCCAGTCCGAACGGGCCGTGATCTCCGGGGTCAGGCGCAGGGAGACGGCGGCGCGGGCGTCGACCTCGGCGGCGAAGACATTGTCGTCATGAGTCGCCGTCGCCTGAACGCTCGGCCAGAGGGTGAAGGCGCCGGCGCGCAGGCCCAGGGCGTCATACGCGGGCTGCGCCCGGTCGCGAACGGCCTGGCCGCGCTGGCGAAAGAAGGGATCGGCGGCCTGAAAAGCGGCCTGCGCGGCGGCTTCGACCGGGGCGACGACCAAACCCAGCGCGGCGATGGCGAGAAGGGCCGCGCGTCCCATAGCCCGCAGGTCAGCCGTTCTGATACTGGCGCCACCAGGCGACGAACTTCTCCAGCCCGTCCTTCAGCGGAACCTGGGGCCGATAGCCGCAAAGGGCGTTCAGCTTGGAGACGTCGGCATAGGTGGCGGTGACGTCGCCGGGCTGCATCGGGCGCATGATCTTCTTGGCTTCGACGCCCAGGGCGGTCTCCAGGGTCGAGATCATCTCCATCAGGCCGACGGGCCGGCTGTCGCCGATGTTGTAGATTTCGTGCGCGCCCTGGGCCGGCGGGCGGTCCAGCACCCCCACGATTCCGTCCACGATGTCGTCGATATAGGTGAAGTCGCGCGCCATCCGGCCTTCGCCATAGACCTCGATGGGCTCGCCGCGCACGATCTTCTGGGTGAAGCCGAAATAGGCCATGTCGGGACGGCCCCACGGGCCATAGACGGTGAAGAAGCGCAGGCCCGACTGGGGAAAGCCGTAGAGTTTGGCGTAGCTCTGGCTCATCAACTCGCACGACCGCTTGGTGGCGGCGTAGAGGGAGACGGGGTGGACCGTCGGATCGTCTTCGCGAAAGCCCGAACCCTCCAGCGGCCGGTCGCCATAGACCGAGCTGGACGAGGCGTAGACCAGATGCTCGACCTCGCCGTGGCGCGCCGCCTCGAGCATCGACAGATGGCCCGCCAGGTTCGACCGCTCATAGGCGAAGGGGTTTTCCAGCGAATACCGGACCCCCGCCTGGGCGGCCAGATGGACGATCCGTCGAACGCCCTCGTCCGCGACCAGAACGCGCATCCGCTCGTGGTCGGCGATGTCGGCGCGCACCATGCGGAAGCCTTCGCGCCCTTCCAGGCGGGCGGCGCGGGCCGCCTTCAGGCGCGGGTCGTAATAGGCGTTGAAGACATCGACGCCGATCACCCGTTCGCCGCGGCTCAGCAGGCGTTCGGCGACGTGCATGCCGATGAAGCCGGCCGCGCCGGTGACGAGGATCGGCGACCCCATCAGCCGCGCCCGACGCCCATGTAGCGGAAACCCCGGGTCTTCATGTCTTCGGGCCGATAGATGTTCCTCAGATCGACCAGCACGGGCTGTTTCATCAGGCGCTTGATTCGGTCCAGGTCCAGGGCGCGGAACTGATCCCATTCGGTGACGAGGACGACGGCGTCGGCGCCGGCGACGGCGTCATAGGCGTTCTCCTTCATCTCCACGTCGGGCAGCAGCTTGGCCGCCTCCTGCATCCCCTCGGGGTCGAAGGCCTGGACCTTGGCGCCGGCGGCGATCAGGGCGGGGGCGATGTCCAGGGACGGGGCGTCGCGCATATCGTCCGTATTCGGCTTGAACGTCAGGCCCAACAAGGCGACGGTCTTGCCCGCCACGCTGTCGCCAAGGGTCGTCTCGACCCGTCCGGCCATCGCCTTCTTGCGCGCGTCGTTGACCTCGACCGTCACTTCGATCAGCCGCGTCGGGGCGCCGTACTGCTGGGCCGTACGCACCAGGGCGATGGTGTCCTTGGGAAAGCAGGAGCCGCCATAGCCGGGGCCGGCGTGCAGGAATTTCGAGCCGATTCGCTTGTCCAGGCCGATGCCGCGCGCGACCTGCTGCACGTCGGCGCCGACGGCCTCGCACAGGTCCGCCATCTCGTTGATGAAGGTGATCTTCATGGCCAGGAAGGCGTTGGCGGCGTATTTGATCAGTTCGGACGTGCGCCGGCCCACGAACAGCAGCGGGCTCTCGTTCAAGTTCAGCGGGCGATAGAGTTCGCTCATGACCTTCTGGGCGCGCGACCCGACCTCGCCATCCATGTCGTTGACGCCGATCACCACCCGATCGGGGCGTTTGAAGTCGCCGATCGCGGCGCCCTCGCGCAGGAACTCGGGGTTGGAGACGACGGCGAAGTCGGCGTTCGGATTGGCCTTCCTGATGATGGCCTCGACCTCGTCGCCGGTTCCGACCGGGACGGTGGACTTGGTCACGACCACGGTGAAGCCGTCGATCAGACCGGCGATCTCCTCGGCCGCCGCATGGACATAGGTCAGGTCGGCATGGCCGTCGCCGCGCCGGGTGGGGGTGCCGACCGCGATGAAGACGGCGTCGGCGCTGCGGATGGCCTCGGCGCCGTCCAGGGTGAAGAACAGCCGTCCCTCGCGCACGTTTGCGGCGACCAGATCGTCCAGCCCCGGCTCGTAGATCGGAATCTCGCCCCGCTCCAGCCGTTCGATCTTGGACGGGTCCTTGTCGATACAGGTGACGACATGGCCGAAGTCGGCGAAACAGGCCCCGGACACCAGGCCCACATAACCCGTCCCAATCATCGCTACGCGCATCGGCATCCCTCATCAGCGGCGAGCCGACCTTTAGCGGGTGAGCGCCGCGGGGGACAATGGGCGTTTGGCCCAAGCTCTCGGACCGTCTTTCGCCGTCATTCCGGTTTTCGTCCCGCCGACGAACCCGGAATGACGACCTGAGACAAGCTCAGAGCACGCCGATCATGGAGGCGACCAGCGGGTGGCGCACGATGTCGCGTTCGGCCAGGCGCACCACGGCGATGTCGGGCACCGCCTCCAGCCGGGCCGAAATGTCCGACAGGCCCGAGATGCCGGGCAGCAGGTCCGACTGCTGAGGATCGCCCGTCACCACCATGGTCGAATGCCAGCCCAGGCGGGTCAGCAGCATCTTCAGCTGGACGTAGGTGCAGTTCTGGGCCTCGTCCACGACGATGAAGGCGTTGTTCAGCGTGCGGCCGCGCATATAGCCGACGGGGGCGATCTCGATCAGACCCTCGGCCATCAGCGCCTTGACCCGCTTCATCGACAGGCGATCCGACAGGGCGTCGTAGAGGGGGCGCAGATAGGGCGCCAACTTGTCCTCCATGTCGCCGGGCAGGAAGCCGATGGACTCGCCCGCCTCGACCGCCGGGCGGCTCAGCACGATGCGCCCGACCTTGCCGGCCTCCAGCGCCTCGACCGCCTTGGCCACGGCCAGATAGGTCTTGCCCGTGCCTGCGGGCCCAAGCGCCATGACCAGGTTGTGGTGGTCGATGGCCTCCATCAACTCGCCCTGGCCATCGGACTTGGGTTTCAATGTCTTCAGATATCCCTGCTCCCGGTCGTCGTTGGACGGATAGGGCGACCAGCCTGACCGCGCGTTCTGCGGGGCGTGGAGCCGGCGGACTTTCGATTCCTCCACGAAGTCTCGCGAATCCAGGATTCCGTTTTCCCGCGTTTGACGCTTGGTTGCAGCACGCTTGGTCATGGACGCCTCCAGGGCATGAAAAAAGGCGGACCCGAACGGGCGCCGCCTTGGATGGTCTTGGGGAGGAAAAGGTCGCGGCCTTGAGACCAGCCGCCCGGATCCAATGCAGGGCCGTCTGCAACGGGATGTTCCCGCCGCCGAACCGCCGAACCCGGATCCCAACGCGCCACGCAAAAGCCTCGACGACTGACCGGACCGCGCTTGATCCGGTTTCGGATTCGAGGCCGAAATGGCGACCTCCGAATCGCATCAACAGAATGATGCTATCGTGGTTAGCGATCCGTTAAAGCCCTCGTTTTTCAAAGATTAGGTGGTGTTCTGATGACTGTTTACGCATTGGGCGACAGCAAACCTCAGCTTCCGCCCGAGGGCGAATACTGGGTGGCGCCGAGCGCATCGGTGATAGGGAACGTGATTCTGCACGCCAACGCCAGCGTCTGGTTCGGCGCGACCCTGCGCGGGGACAACGATCCGATCGTCGTGGGGCCGGACAGCAACGTCCAAGACGGCGGCGTGCTGCACACCGATCTCGGTTCGCCGCTGACGCTGGGGCGCGGCGTGACGGTGGGGCATCAGGCCATGCTGCATGGCTGCGAGGTGGGGGACTACAGCCTGATCGGCATCGGGGCGGTGGTCTTGAACGGCGTCAGGATCGGCCGGAACTGCATCATCGGCGCCAACGCCCTGATCACCGAGGGCAAGGTCATTCCCGACAACAGCCTGGTCATGGGCCAGCCCGGCAAGGTGGTGCGCGATCGCGACCCGGCTCACATCGCCGTGCTGCAGATGTCGGCCGAGCATTATGTGCAGAACTGGAAGCGGTTCGCGGCGGGGCTGCGGCCTTTATGAGGCGCTGAGCACGGCCCGCGCCGCCGCCGCATCGGCCTCGATCTGGGTCTTCAGAGCTTCCAGGCCGTCGAACGCCTCTTCGCCGCGCAGCCAGGCGACCAGTTCGGTCTCGATGGTCTGACCATATAGATCGCCGGCGAAATCGAGCAACCAGACCTCCAGCAGCGGCGTCTCCAGCGCGTACATGGGCCGCACGCCCAGGCTGGCGACGCCGTCGATCACGCGCCCGTCCGCCAGACGGCTACGGGTCGCATAGACGCCGTAGGCGGGCCGCATATAGTCGCCCAAGGCCACATTGGCGGTCGGCACGCCGATGGTGCGGCCGCGCTTGTCGCCGTGGATCACCTCGCCCCGTATGGCGAAGGGACGGCCCAGGATGGCGGCGGCGCGGGCCATGTCGCCGGCCTTCAGCGCCTCGCGCACGGCGCTAGACGACAGTTTCAGCCCGTCGGCGTCGTCCAGGCGCTGAACCACCGACACGGTGAAACCAAGCCGCTCGCCATAGGCGCGCAGGGCCTCGGGCGACCCCGACCGGCCCTTGCCGAAGGTGAAGTCGAAGCCGACGGCGGCGTGGCGCACGCCCAGCCCCTGCGCCAGCACCCGCTCGGCGAACGCGACGTCGGTCATGCCGGCCATCTCGGCGTCGAACGGCAGCAGATACAGGATGTCCACGCCCAGCGGCGCCAGGGCCTGGGCCATCTGGTCGGCGGTCATCAGGCGAAAGGGGGCCGCGTCCTTCTGGAACCAGCGGCGGGGATGGGGATCGAAGCTGACGACGCCCGCCGGCGCGCCCAGTCGATCGGCCGCCGCCTTCGCATCGGCGATGACGGCCTGGTGGCCCCGATGCACGCCGTCGAAGGCCCCGAGCGCGACGGCGGCGCCCTTGAGGGCGTCCGGCAGGTCGCGCCAGTCGCGAACGACCTGCATATCAGCGCTGGGACGGTTTGCGCCGGCGCGGGACGCGGACCACGGCGACGCCGTCCATGATCATGGTCTCGCCCACGAAGCCTTCGCAGCTCAGCTTGACCCGCGCGCTGTCGGCCTCGACCTCGATTACCGTGATCAGGATGCGCACGACATCGTCGATCCGCACCGGCTGGTGGAACGCCAGGGTCTGGGAGATGTAGATCGAGCCCGCGCCCGGCAGGATCGTGCCCACCACCGCCGATCCGAAAGAGGCGCTCAGCAGGCCGTGGGCGATCCGGCCGCGATAGGCGGTCTTGGAGGCGAAGGCCTCGTCCAGGTGAACCGGATTGAAATCGTCCGACGCCTCGGCGAACAGGCGAATGCGGTCCTCCGTCGCCACGACGATTTTCTCGGCCGCCATGCCGACGTGAAGTTCGTCCAGGATGTAACCACCGGACGGATGCTGCTGAACCAATTCTACCATGATCGTGGCTTTAGACGCCGTGCGACAAAATGGCGAGCCTTACCAGGCCAGTTCCAGCGCGGCGTAGCGGGCATAGGTCGTCTCGGCCTTCAGCAACTCGGCGGCGCGGGCCGGATCCAGCGTCCCGTCCGCTCCCTTGGCCTGGTCGCCGTGGATTCCCTGCGCGATGAACAGGCAGTCCAGCCCTTGCGCATTGGCGCCCATGACGTCGGTCACGACGCCGTCGCCGATGCACAGAACGCGGGAACGATCGACGGGCCGGCCCAACAGGCCTTCCGCCTCCTTGATCGCCAGGTCGTAGATGGGGGCGAAGGGCTTGCCGGCCATGACCACCCGTCCGCCCTGCGACGCATACAGATCGGCCAGGGCGCCGCCGCAATAGATCAGTTGGTCGCCGCGCTGGACCACCCGGTCGGGGTTGGCGCAGATCAGCTCGATGCCGCGTGCGGCGCCCACGGCGAACCGCTCGCGATAGTCCTCCGGCGTCTCGATCGTGTCGTCCACCGGGCCGGTCACGGAAATGAAGGCGGCGTCCTCGGCGCTGGCCGCCCGTTCCAGCCCCAGGCCGGCGTACAGGGGCGCGTCGCGTTCGGGGCCGACGATCCACGCCGGACCGGGCGCCCGCTTGGTGAGTTCCGCCCGCGTCGCATCGCCCGAGGTGACGAAGGCCTTCCACGCCTCGCGCGGCACGCCCAGCCCGTCCAGCTGTGCGATCACGTCCGAGGCCGGACGCGGCGAATTGGAGATCAACACCACATGCCCGCGCTCGCGATTGAACCGCGCCAGCGCCTCGCACGGCGCCGCCCAGCTCTCGCGCCCATTATGGATCACCCCCCACACGTCGGAGAGCAGGATGTCATAGTCGCCGGCGACGGCGCCGAGATGGGGCAGGGGGCGGGGAAGGGTCATCGGGCGGTGGTAGCCGCTAGCGCCCAGCGACGAAAGCCTCCGTGTCGCGATGGACCAGACCCCTCAACCGTCCAGCTTGTCGTGCGTTAGAAGGTCATGCCGCCCGAAATCATCGCTCTGACCCGTCACGTCCGCGCCCTGTGGCATCGGTTCGATTGGCTGCCGGAATGGGCGGTGATCGGCCTAGTGCTTTTGGTCTTCGTGGGCGGGGGCTGGCTGACGCACAAGGTCGTCTTCGCCGTTCTGCGCCGCGTGGTCAGGAACAAGGATGTCTTCTGGCGCGGGGTGGTCGAACGGGCGCGGGTCAAGCTGCGGGTGCTGATCATAATCATCGGCGTCGGCATCGGCGTGACCGTGTCGCCGATGGCGCCCGAACCCTCGGCCGACATCCGCGCGGTGCTGCTGTTTCTCTTCATCCTGACGCTGGGCTGGCTGGCGTCCGGGGTGCTGGACATGTGGTCCGTCATGCACCTGAAGCGATACAACATCGCCGTCGAGGACAATCTGCTGGCCCGCAAACACCTGACCCAGACCCGCATCCTGCAGCGGGTGGCCAAGGTGATCCTGTTCATCGTCACTGTCGGCCTGGCTCTGATGACCATCGCCGGTTTCCGTCAGTGGGGCGTCAGCCTGCTGGCCTCGGCCGGGGTGGTCGGCATCATCGCCGGCCTGGCGCTCCAGCCGATCCTGACGAACATGGTCGCCGGCATCCAGATCGCCCTGACCCAGCCGATCCGCATCGACGACGCCGTCATCGTCGAGAACGAGTGGGGCAATGTCGAGGAGATCACCTCGACCTATGTCGTGGTCAAGCTGTGGGACTGGCGGCGGATGGTCCTGCCCCTGTCCTATTTCATCACCAAACCCTTCCAGAACTGGACGCGCGAGAACGCCCGGCTGATCGGCACGGCCTTCTTCTACGTCGATTACGAGGCGCCGATCGACAAGCTGCGCGAGGCGTTCGAGGGAATCGTGAAAGCCTCGAAACTGTGGGACGGCGATGTGCAGGTGATGCAGGTGACGGACATCACCGAACGCGTGTTGCAGGTCCGCTGTCTGGCCAGCGCCCGCTCGGCGCCCGTCGCCTTCGACCTGCGCTGTGAAATCCGCGAGAAGCTGATGGCCTTCATGCGCGACGAGTGCCGCGAAGCTCTGCCGCGCGACCGGATCGAGTGGCCGCAGGGAGAAGAGCGGCCGATCAGTCCGCCAGAGCCGACCGGCCCTGGCTGATCGCCTGGTCCAGCGTCAAGGTGCGGGCGGGCGGCGTCTCGCCGCAGGTCACGGCCAGCAGTTCGGCGGCGTCGCCGCCGGGCGCCGCGGCATAGGGCGGGGCCGTTTCGGGCGTCGCGGGACCTTGGACGCCGTCGTCGCGCAGGGAAGCGAAATCCAACCTGTCGGCCGTCCTTGTTCGGCAGTCGAAGACCCAGCGCGACCAGCCGCCGACATAGAGGACGTCGCCCACGTGAAACCCCTGTTCCGCCACCTGGAGGCTGCGCATCCGCGCGGCGTCGCCCTGGCGCACGATGGAGGCCACGTCCGCATATTGCGCGAAACGCCCCACGCCGGTCTGGACCAGGGCGGGATCGGACAGGGCCAGCAACATCGCGATCATGCCACCAAGGTCTCGGCCTGGTGCAGGTCCACGCTGACCAGCTGGCTCATGCCGCGTTCGGGCATGGTGACGCCGTAGAGGCGGTCCATCCGGCTCATGGTGACGGGGTTGTGGGTGATGACGATGAAGCGGGTGTCGGTGCGGCTGCGCATCTCGTGCAGCATCCGGCAGAAGCGGTCGACGTTGGCGTCGTCCAGCGGGGCGTCCACCTCGTCCAGCACGCAGACGGGGGCGGGGTTGGCCAGGAAAACGCCGAAGATCAGGGCCGCCGCCGTCAGGGCCTGTTCGCCGCCCGACATCAGGCTCATGACCGACAGCCGCTTGCCGGGCGGGCAGGCGTAGATTTCAAGCCCCGCCTCCAGCGGATCGTCGCTCTCGACCAGCTTCAGCTCGGCCTGGCCGCCGCCGAACAGGGCTTCGAACAGGCTCTTGAAGTTGGCGTTGATGACGTCGAACGCCGCGACCAGCCGCTCGCGGCCCTCGGCGTTCAACTCGTCGATGCCGTCGCGCAGTTTGGCGATCGCCTGGGTCAGGTCGATGCGCTCGGACTTCATGCTGTTCAGCCGGTCGCCGTATTCGACCGCCTCGTCCTCGGCGCGCAGGTTGACGGCGCCCAGGGCCTCGCGCTCGCGTTCCAGCCCGTAAAGCAGGCTCTCGGCGCCGGCCGCGTCGGGCGGGCGGGCGACGGCGTCGTCGGTCAGCTTCCGGCCCAGGTCCTCCGGCGACATCTGAGCTGTTTCGCGCAGGGTGGTCTCGGCCTCGATCAGTTTCTCGGCGGCGGCGTCGGCGCGGGCCGAGAGGCCGGCTCTGGCCTCGCGGGCTTGCGACGCGGCGGTCTCGGCGGCGCGGCTGGCGCGGTCGGCGTCACCCGCAGCCGAATCGGCCGCCGCCATGGCGTCGGACGCGGACTGCTTCCTCTGTTCGGCGGCGGCCAGCGTATCCAGCAGCTTGCCGCGCTGTTCGGCGAAGCCCTGGGGGGCGATCTCGGCCTGTTTCAGCAGGGCGGCGGTCTTTTCCGCGTCCTTGGCCAAGGCGGCGATGCGGGCGGCGCTGTCCTTGGCGCGGCCGAGCCAGCCGTCGCGGGCGCGGGTCAGGCCGCCCAGCCGCTGTTCGCGCCCCTGACGGTCGCGGGCCTCGGCGTCGCGGTCGGATCGGGCGGCCTGGGCGGCGGTGCGCGCCGTGTCGGCGGCGACGCGGGCGCCGGCCAACGCCTCGCGCAGCCCGGCCAGGGTTTCGGACGGCGCATCCGTCGTCCGGGCGGCTTCAAGCGCCCCTTCCGCCTCTGCGACCTCGGCCGCCAGGCGGGTCACGGCATCGTCCAGCGCCTGGGCGCGGGCTTCGCGCCGGGCCTGGTCGCGGGCCAGTGTCTCGACACGGTCGCGGGCGGCGGTCGCGGCCTTGTCGGCGGCGAAGGGTTTGAGGCGCGCAGCCTTCATCGCGTCCTCGGCGGCGCGAAAGGCGTCGGTGGCGGCCTTCTGCCGGGCCTGGGCCTGTTCCAGGGCAGGCTTGCCCTTGTCGATCTCGGCCTCCAGTTCAGCTAGTCGGGTGCGCTGGGCCAGGCGGACGGCGGCGGGGCGCGGGGCCTCCGCGCGGCTGACGAAGCCGTCCCAGCGATAGAGGTCGCCCTCGGTCGTCACCAGCCGGGCGCCTGTGGGCAGGCCCGGAGCCAGCCGGGCGGCGTCGGCCCTCGCCGCGACGCCGCACAGGGCCAGGCGGGCGGTCAGTTGGTCGGGCGCCTGCACATGGGCGGACAAGGGCGAGACGCCCGCGGGCCAGACGGGGGAGGGAACATCCGCGCCGCCCCAGTAGGCGGCGGCCCGCGCGTCCAGCGCCGCGTCCAGATCGTCACCCAGGGCGGCGGCCAGGGCGGCCTCGTAGCCCTTGTCGGCGCGGACCTTGTCGAGGGCGGGCGGATGGTCGCGCTTGCCCGTGACCAGCAGCTGGGCCAGGCCGCGCGCTTCGGTCTGGAAGCGACCCAGACGGTCCTCGGCGGCGCGGGCGGCGGTGCGAGCCTCCTGCTCGGCGCTGGCCAGGTCGCCGCGTTTCGCCTCGGCGGCTTCGACGGCTTCGCGCGCGGCCGCCAATTCGCCCTGGGCCGCCTCCAGCGCCTGACGGGCGGTCTCGAGCTCCGGCGTTTCCAGCGGCCCCAGGGCCTCGCGTTCCCGCTTCGCCTGATCGTGCTGGGCCGTGACGCGGGCCAGTCGGGTCTCGGCGTCGCGCTTGCGGGCCGTTTCGGCGTTGGCGCGGGCCTCGACGGCGGCCAGGGCTCCGGCCAGACGCTCGACCTCCCCATCGGCGGCCTTGCGGGCGTCCTCGGCGGCTTGGAGGGCCTTGTCCAGTTCCGGGCCGCGTTCGGGGGCGGCGGCGATCTCGGCCTTCAGGCGGGTCAGTTCGTGGTCCAGCCGGTCCAGTTCGCGTTTCGCGTCGGCGGCCATAGTCTCTTCGCGTTCGACGTCGGCGGCGATGCGGGCGGCCTCGGCCTCGAGGCGTTCGACCTCGGCGCGGGCGGCCTGTTCGGCCATGTCCAGCCGGTCGCGTTCCAGGCTGGCGCGGTGCAGCAGGGCGGAGGCGACGGCGTCCTCCTCCCGCGCCGGTTTCAAGGCTTCCTGGGCGGCCAGGGCGGCGGTCTGGGCGGCGGCGGCGGCGGTCGTGGTCTCGGCCACGGCCTGGTCGGCCTGGCGCAGTTCGGCGGCGGCGGCCTCGGCGGCCAGGCGCGCGTCGTTCCAGCGGACATAGAGCAGGGCGGCCTGCAGGGCGCGGATCTCGGCGGAGATTTTCTTGTATTTCTCGGCTTGCCGGGCCTCGCGCTTCAGCCGGTTCAGCGCCGTCTCCAACTCGCGGCCGATGTCGTCTAGCCGGTCCAGATTGGTTTCGGCCGCCTTCAGGCGCAACTCGGCCTCGTGGCGTCGGGTGTGCAGGCCGGCGACGCCGCCCGCCTCTTCCAGGATGCGGCGGCGGTTCTGGGGCTTGGCGGCGATCAGTTCGGAAATCTGGCCCTGACGCACCAGGGCGGGCGAGTTGGCGCCGGTCGAGGCGTCCGCGAACAGCAGCTGGACGTCCCGCGCCCGCACCTCCTTGCCGTTGATCCGATAGGTCGAGCCCTGGCCCCGGTCGATGCGGCGCGACACCTCCAGCACCGGCGCGTCGGTAAAGGGCTGGGGCGCGCGGCGCTGCGCATTGTCGATGGTCAGGCTGACTTCGGCGTGGCTGCGCGGGGGGCGGCCCGCCGCGCCGGCGAAGATGACGTCGTCCATGCCCTGGCCGCGCATGGCCTTGGCCGAGTTGGCGCCCATGACCCAGCGCAGGCTTTCCAGCACGTTGGACTTGCCGCAGCCGTTGGGGCCGACCACGCCGGTCAGGCCGGATTCGATCTGGACCTCCGCCGCATCGACGAAGGATTTGAAGCCGACCAGCCGGAGCCGCTGGAACTGCATGGCCTTAAGCGATCACCGACGCAGCAGCGGGTCGATGGCCGCCGACAGAGCCTCCAGCGAATGGTCCATGACGAGCGTCCCGTTGACGAAGAAGCTGGGCGTGCCGGTGACGCCCGCCGCCTGGGCGCCGGCGATCTGACCATCCAGGGCCGCGCGCGTCTCGGGCGCGCTGAGGCAGGTCTCGATCTCTGCGCGGGTCCGGCCGCTGGCGGCGACCCCGGCGGCGAACCAGGGCTGGGCGCCCGTCGCGACCAAGTTCGCCTGATCGCGCATAAAGACCGCCGCCACGTCGAAATACTTGCCCGGAGCGGCGCACAGGGCCACGGCGGCGGCCGCTGCGGCGACGTTGGCCGGCGCCGTCGGCAGGTTGCGGTGGACCAGCCGGACCTTGCCCGTGTCGATATATTTGGCCTTGAACGCCGGCAGGACCGTGTTGTGGAAATCGGCGCAGTGCGGGCAGGTGAAGGAGGCGTATTCGATCACCGTGACCGGGGCGTCCGCCCGGCCCAAGACATGATCCTGGGCCGTGACGGGCGGCGGCGCATCGGCGGCGACCGCGGACGCCGCCGCGCCCATCGACAGGGCGGCGGCTAAGGAGAGGGTCAGGACGGCGCGCCGGATCATCGACGGCGGTCCTACTTGGCCAGTTCGGCGTCTATCGCCGTGGACAGATCGGCCAGGCTGGCGCCCTCGCCGCCAGGGGTCAGGACCTGCTGGTCGTTGACGTAGAAGGCCGGGGTGCCGGTCACGCCCTGGGTGCGGGCGAACTGGACGCGCTTCTCCATGGCGGCGACGGCGTCCTTGTCGGTGACGCAGTCGTTGAACTGCTGCTCGGACAGGCCAGCGGCCTGGGCGGTGCGAAGCAGCCAGTCGCGCGGCGACGAGGTCAGCATCTCCTGCTGGGTGGCCATCAGCTGGTGAACCACATCGAAATATTTGTCCGGGCCGGCGCAGCGGGCGACCAGGAAGCCGGCGGTGGCGGCGTCGACCGGCGGGGTCGGCAGTTCGCGGAAAACGTAGCGCACCTTGTTGGTGTCGACATATTTGGCCTTGAAGGCCGGCCAGGTGTTCTTCTGCCACAGGGCGCAGTGGGGGCATGTGACCGAGGCGTATTCGACCACCGTGACCTTGGCGCCTTCCGGCGCGCCCAGCGCCATGTCGCCTTCGGCCGAGCCCTTGGCGCCGCCGCAGGCGGCCAGAGCCATGGTGGCCAGGGCGGCGCCGGTGATGGCCGCGCGGCGGCTCATGCGGGCGAAACGGGATTCAGTCTGGGCCATGGGGCTTCCTTGATCGGATCGTTGGCGAAGGGTGGCGCGATTCCCCCGGAACGGCGCAATCCTGAACTAGTCGAGAACAGGTGCGGCGAAGTTTTGTCAATCCTGCCCTTCGGCGCGTGAAAGCGCGGCCCGGCCCAGCCGCGCCAGGGCCGCGCGCAGTTCGTCGGGGGCCGAGGCGATGGAGGCGGCCAGGTCGGCCTCCGCCTGGGCGGGCAGGGGCGGCGGCTTGGCGCTGCGCCTGGGGCGGGCGGCGGCCTCTTTCAATGGGGCGACGGGGCCTTGGGCGATGCGCAGCCGATCCACCGACCCGGCGCCGAGGAACAGATTGACGCGGGCCAAGATGTCCTCGGACTGATGCTGGACCAGAAGGGCCGCGGCGCCGGCGACGCGCAGTTCCAGCACGCCGGGCTGGCCGCCCTTGCCCTTGGTCAGCTTCTGCGGCCGGGTGACGCGGGCCAGGCGGTCGCCGACGATCTCGCGCCAGCGGGGCTCCAGGGCGGCGGCGCCGCGCCCGAACTGCTCGTCCAGCTTCTTGATCAGAGGCGTCAGCGCCTTGCCGGCGCGCGGCGCGGGACGCGGCGCCGGGCGGGTGCGGCGGCGAGACAAGATCTCGCGGACCTCGGCGTCTGTGGGCAGGGTGCGGCGCATGGGCCTATATAGCGCGATCCCATGCCTGACGTCTCTCCCGACATCGTCTTCGTCCGCTCCCGGCTGCTGGCCTGGTACGATGCCCATGCGCGCAGCCTGCCTTGGCGGGCGACGGCGGGGGCGGCGCGGACCGAACCCTATCGCGTGTGGCTGTCCGAGGTCATGCTGCAGCAGACCACGGTGCCGCACGCCACGCCCTATTTCCACGCCTTCACAACGCGCTGGCCCAGGGTCGAAGATCTGGCGGCGGCTGAGGACGCCGAGGTGATGGCCGCCTGGGCGGGGCTGGGCTACTACGCCCGCGCTCGCAACCTGCTGGCCTGCGCGCGAGCGGTGGCGGGCAGGCATGGCGGCGTGTTTCCCGATACGGAGGCGGGGCTGCTGGCCCTGCCGGGGGTTGGCGCCTATACCGCCGCCGCCGTCGCCGCCATCGCATTCGACCGGGCGGCCAATGTGGTCGACGGCAATGTGGAACGGGTCATGGCGCGGCTGTTCGCGGTCGACGCCCCGGTTCCGGCCGCGCGGCCGGAGTTGCGGCGGCTGGCCGGGCTGTTCGTCACGGACGAGCGGCCGGGCGACTGGGCGCAGGCTTTGATGGACCTGGGGGCGACCGTCTGTCGGCCGAAGTCGCCGTCCTGCGACATTTGCCCGGTCTCCAGCCAATGCCGGGGCCTGGCGACGGGAGAGCCGACGCGGTTTCCGGTCAAGGCGAAGAAGGCGGACCGGCCGCAGCGCCGGGGCCGGGCCTATGTGCTGTTCGCCCGCGACGGCCGGGTGGCGGTCCAGACGCGGCCGGGCAAGGGGCTGCTGGGTGGCATGCTGGGCCTGCCGACCAGCGACTGGACCGCCGAGGAGCCCTCAGGTCAGCCGCCCGTCCGGGCCGACTGGCGCACGGCCGGGGCGGTGGAGCACGTCTTCACCCACTTCAGCCTGACCTTGACCGTCCTGGTCGCGCAGGTCCAGTCGGCCGACGACGCCTGGCGCTGGATGGCGCCCGAGGCCGCCCGCGCCGCCCTGCCGACCGTCTTCGCCAAGGCGCTGGACCGGGCCTTGTCTTGAACCCGATCTGTTTTTGTAGTAACAGAAATGGTGCGCATCACCTTTGATCCCGGCAAGCGTGAGCGTACGCTGTTCGATCGTGGTCTGGATTTCGTCGAGGCGGTTGAGGTTTTCCAAGGGGACCATCTGACGTTCCCGGATGGTCGCCGCGACTATGGCGAACAGCGCCTGATCACCATTGGACGGATGCGGGCTCGGATGGTGGTTCTGGTGTGGACGCCCCGTGGCGAGGCGCGCCATGTCATTTCTTTGAGGAAGGCCAATGACCGCGAGCAAGGACGCTATCAAGACCGATTGGATCGACCCTGAAGACGCGCCAGAGCTCGACGACGCCTGGTTCGCCCAGGCCGATCACTATCGGGGCGAGACCCTGATCAGGCGCGGCAGGCCCAAGGGCGCCGAGAAGGTTTCCACCACCATCCGCTTTGACGCCGATATTCTGGCCGCGTTCAAACACGCCGGTCCCGGTTGGCAAACGCGCATGAACCAGGCCTTGCGGGACTGGTTGGCTAAGAACGCCGCCTGATCAGCGCAGGGTGCGGACCGCGACCTTGCCTTGCTTGTGGCGGGGGATGACGACGGCGCGGCCTTCCAGGTGCTGGATGTTCAGATCGACGACGGAGGCGCCGACCTCCAGCCCCGTGATCTTCAGCCGGTCCAGGCCGACCGGCAGCACGGGATCGGCCAGATTGACGGTTTCGGTCCAAGCGTCGATGCGCAGCCCCAGCGTCGCCTGGAGCATCAGGAAGACTGAACCGGCGGCCCAGGCCTGGGGCAGACAGGCGACCGGATAGGCGATGGGCGGTTCGCCCGGCGTGCGGGGGAAGCCGCAGAACAGCTCCGGCAGCCGCAGGTGGAAGTGGGCAGCGGCGGCGTAGATTTCGGCCAGGATCTGGGCCACGGCGTCGCGCTCGCCATAGTTGGCCATGCCGGCCGCGGCCATGGCCGTATCGTGGGGCCAGACCGAGCCGTTGTGATAGCTCATCGGATTGAAGCGGGCCTGGCCGACCTCGAGCGTGCGGATGCCCCAGCCGGTGCGGAAGGCGGCCGACAGCAGGCGTTTGCTGACCCGCCGCGCCCGCTCCAGCGACGGCAGGCCGGTGAACAGCAGATGGCCGGCGTTCGAGGCGATGGCGCGGCACTGCCGACCGTCGCCGTCCAGGGCCACGGCGTAGAATCCCTCGTCCTCCATCCAGTATTTGTCCTCGACCAGAGCGCGGACCTGTTCGGCGCGCATCCGCCATTCGGGCGCACGTTCGTCGTGCAGCCGCTCGCCCAGTTCGCCCAGCGCCTTCCAGGCGGCGAAGGCGTAGCCCTGGACTTCGAGCAGGGCGATCGGCCCCTTGGGGAAGCGCCCGTCGGCGTGGAAGATGGAATCCTCCGAATCCTTCCAGCCCTGGTTCGACAGGCCGGTGTCGGCTCCGCGCTGATAGTCGATCAGCCCGTCGTTGTTCGAGTCGCCATAGTCCCGCATCCACTCGGCGGCGGCGATCAGATTGGGCCAGAGCCTGCGGATCAGGTCCAGGTCGCCGGTGCGGTCGGCGTAGGCGCCGGCCAGGGCCACGAACAGGCAGGTGGTGTCGACGCCGCCGTAATAGAGGCCGAACGGCACCTCGTGCAGGGCGCTCATCTCGCCGCCGCGCGTCTCGTGCATGATCTTGCCGGGCTGGCTGTCCTGGAACAGCGAGGTCTCGGCGGCCTGGCGAGACGCCAGATAGGTCAGCACCCCCCGGGCCAGCGACGGGTCCAGCCACAGCATCTGCCAGGCCGAGATGATGCCGTCGCGACCGAACGGGGTCGAAAACCAGGGCGTGCCGGCGTAGGGGTAGGGGCCGGTCGGCAGGTCGGTGGTCAGCAACGCCATGTCGGCGCGCGACTGATCCAGCCAGTCGTTGAAGCGCGGGCTGCGCGGTCCCCGCACCGATGCCCCGCGGCGGCGTTTGGCGCGCATGGCCAGCCGCGCCTGGATGGCGTTCAGCCGCCAGCGCCGCTCGTCCGGCGCTTCGCAGGAATCCACGCCGCACTCGATATAGAGGTCCAGGGTGCGGCCCTTGGGCAGGCTGAACATGAACTCGGCGCGCTGGTGCGTCAGGCGGGCCGGCGGTTCGGAAAAAGCCAGGCAGGCGATGCGATCCACATCGTCCAGGCCGGTATAGCGGAAGGTGACGCGCCGGCCGTCGGTCGTCGGCGCGTGGACCGCGCCGCGCTTCGCCCGAGGCGTGCCGCGCACCTGGAAGATGTCGGCGAAGTCGGCGCCGAAATCGAAGGCCAGGGGCAGGAGGATGTCCTCCACCCCATGATTGACCATCTGCACCCGCTCGAACATCCGGCGCCCCCACAGAAAGCGGCGACGCTCGATATGAAGGACGCCGGCGGGGGCGGACCTTCCGCCCATCGGCGGGAGGGGGCGGTTGGTCGTGTGGCACGAGAAGAAGACATTGTCCTGGCTGACGCCCGACGACAGCCGCGACGGTCGCAACAGCCCGACCGTCATGATCCAGCGCGACAGCACGCGGGTGTCGTCGGCGAACAGGCCGTCCGCGCCGCCCTTCATGTCCCCCCAGCCGTCGGCCACCAGGAAGGTGTCGCCGTCCTTCAGCGCCATCAACTGTTCGAGGCCGGACGCCTCGACCGAGTCGCCGGCGGACAATAGCGTGGTGTAGGCGTCGTCCATGCGGTCTTTTCCCCGTGGCTGTGAGGTCTCGGCCGAACGTGTCCCACCCGAATGCGGCGCTGAAGGGCCGCTTGGATGGTCAACTGATGAGGCGGCGGAGAGTTCACCTCCGCCGCCCCTTATTTATCGGATTGTCGAAGCGCCGTCGCCGGGTGGCCGACGAAAGCCGTCAGGCCAGGGCCGCGAAGCTGCGATCCTCGCCGCGCGATCGCAGGGGCGTGACCACTTCGTCCAGCGGCGCCTCGGCGAAAGGCCGTCGCGCGAGCAGGTCGCCATAGACGTCCAGATAGCGGCGGGCCATGGCGGTGGCCGAGAACCGAAGATCGAACCGGGCCCGCACGGCCTCGCGGTCCAGCAGATGGACGCGGCCGGCGGCGGCGACGGCCTGTTCCATCGTATCGACCAGGAAGCCGGTGGCCCCGTCCTCGATCACCTCGGGCGTCGAGCCGCAGCGGAAGGCGACGACCGGCGTGCCGCAGGCCATGGCCTCGATCATCACCAGGCCGAAGGGTTCCGGCCAGTCGATGGGAAACAGCAAGGCGTCGGCTCCACCCAGAAAGGCGGACTTCTGGTGGTCGCCGATCTCGCCGATGAATTCGACCAGAGGATTGGATTCGACCAGAGGGCGGATCGTCTCTTCCCAGTAGCGTTTGTCGGCGGCGTCCACCTTGGCGGCCATTTTCAGCCGCCTGCCCAGTTTGGTGGCGATCTCTATGGCGCGGTCGGGCCGCTTTTCAGGCGAGATGCGACCGAGGAAGGCCAGATAGCCCTCGGACTTCGGCGAGAAGACATATTGATCGCCCGGCATGCCGTGATGAACGGTGGCTTTCCAGTTGGCGAAATGCAGGGGCTTGCGCTGATCGTCTGAGATGGAGACCAAGCCGAACTCGCTCCAGCGCGCATAAACGCCGGGCAGGTCCTTCATGTCCAGCCGACCGTGCAGAGTGGTCAGGGTCTTGTCCGCATATTTCTGGAACAGCGGGAAATGGACCATGTCGGTGTGGAAATGGATGACGTCGAATTCGTCGGCGCGGTCCAGCACCTCGCCCAGCATGGACAGGTGTGCGGCCAGGTCGGACTTCAACGGCGCCGGATCCAGCCGGATGGCCTGATCGCGGACGGGCACCAGGCGCGCCTTGGTCTGGGCGTCGGCGCTGGCGAACAGGGTGACGTCGTGGCCCAGATCGACCAGGGCGTCCGTCAGATGCGCGACCACGCGTTCGGTCCCGCCGTACAGCTTCGGCGGGACAGCTTCATACAACGGGGTGATCTGCGCGATCTTCATGATGAAATGCTCCGAACCCCGCTCTTGCGGGCCACGGACATCAATGTTCTCGCAACTGCGAAGTTCCACCGCGAGGGTGGATTTTCCGCAACAGTTTCGGCGGGTTACAGCGAAGCTATGCCTATTCGGCGTGTGGAATCGTACACACTCGATCCTAAGTCATTGATGTGATTGCTGCGACAGCGGGTCGCAGGCGAAATCACATCGCGGCGCGCACCTCGGATCGCAGGGCGTCGATGGATTTCAAACCCTGGTCCGTCTTGAACCGCCAATAGGTCCAGCCGTTGCAGGCGGGCGCATTCTCCAGCAGGGCGCCCAGCTTGTGGATGGAGCCGGTCAGGGAGCCGTGGACCAGCGATCCATCGGCGCGTACGCGGGCCTCGCGCTCGCCCTTGGGGCAGTACAGGCGGTCGCCGGGATGCAGGAGGCCGGCCTCGACCAGGGCGCCGAACGGCACCTTGGGCTCGGCGCGTTTGGAGGTGGTGACGACCAGGTCCTCGGGCCGGGCCGGCAGGACCGAGGCGATGCGGGTCTCGGCGACCTGGGCGTAGGTCTCGTCGCGTTCGATGCCGATGTAGCTGCGACCCAGGCGCTTGGCGGCGGCGCCGGTGGTGCCGGTGCCGAAGAAGGGGTCCAGGATCACGTCGCCGGGGCGGGTCGCCGCCAGAAGCACGCGGTGCAGCAGGGCCTCGGGTTTCTGGGTGGGGTGGGCCTTCTTGCCGTCGGCGTCCTTGATCCGCTCCTCGCCGGTGCACAGGGCGAAGGTCCAGTCGGAGCGCATCTGGGTGTCTTCGTTGAAGGCCTTCAGGGCGTCGTAGTTGAAGGTGTAACGCTTCTGGTCGCGCGACCTGGCGGCCCAGATCAGGGTCTCGTGGGCGTTGGTGAAGCGCGTGCCCTTGAAGTTCGGCATCGGGTTGGACTTGCGCCAGATGATGTCGTTCAGCACCCAGAAGCCCAGGTCCTGAATCGCCGAGCCCAGGCGGAAGACGTTGTGATAGGAGCCGATCACCCAGATCGAGCCTTCCGGTTTCAGCACCCGGCGGCATTCCGCCAGCCAGGCCCGGGTGAAGGCGTCGTATTCGGCGAAGCTGCCGAACTTGTCCCAGTCGTCGTCGACGGCGTCGACCTTGGAGTTGTCGGGACGCAGCAAGTCGCCGCCCAGCTGAAGATTATAGGGTGGGTCGGCGAAGACCATGTCGACCGAGGCGTCGGGCAGGCTTTTCAGCACCTCGATGCAGTCGCCACGGTGAATGACGTCCTTGGCCAGGACAGGGGTCTTCAGATCGGACATGGAAACGCGGCCCCGAAACATTGAGAGCCGCGATGGTGAATCCTTGTGGTTAAGGTGGAGTAACCGGCGCGACGCATCGCGCCGGTCACGTCGTCGTCAGGCCAGCATTCGGACCTTGGGCTCGCGATCCCACTGGCGGGTGCGCGCGGGGGCGAGGAAGCCGTCGGCGTCCTTGGCCAGGTCGATCACACCCGCATCCGGCTCAACGCCTGCCTTGTCCAGCAGGGGCTGGGCCTCGGGGGTATGACCGATGGCCTTGAGGTGGCCGAAGGCGTCCTTGACGAAATCGACGGCGGCGCCTTCCTTCATCAACGTCGCGCAGCCGTCATCGGACAGAACGACCGCGACGGCGTCGAACAGGACCGACGGGCTGCCGGCCAGTTGGCCGTCGGCGGCCAGGGTCGATCCGTCCTTGAGCTTGGCCCCGCCGATCTTGGGCGCGACGATGAAGATCGAGCCGCCGTCGCCTTCCACCGCCGCCCTGACCGCATCGACGACCGTTCCGTCCGACCCGTCGGCCACCAGGACGGCGACCTTTCGCCCTTTCAGGGTGTCGGGATATTTGCCGACGATGCGAAGGGCGGGCGACGGCTCCAGGTCGATCGGCGCCACAGCGGGCTCCGAGGCCGCAGGCAGGGGCAGGTTCAGCCCGTCGGCCACGCGCTGGGCCAGGGTTTCGTCCACGTTCTGCAGATTGGCCAGAATCCGTTCGCGGACATTGGCCAGGGAGACCTTCGACAGTTCGAAGACGATGGCGCTGGCCAAGTGGGCTTGTTCGATCTCGGTCTGCGAACGGAAGAACAGCCGCGCCTGGCTGTAGTGGTCGGCGAAGGTCTCGGCGCGCAGACGCACCTTCTCGCCCTGGACCGGGATGGGCGCGGTGCGAAAGCCCCCTTTGGAATCCTCGCGCGGGCCGCCTTCCTCTCCCGCCTGGGCCAGGCTGTTGGGCTCGTAGTTCGCGCGGCCCTTGAAGACCTGGGTCTGCATCTGGCCGTCGCGCTGGAAGTTCTGGAAGGGGCAGCCCTTGGCCTGGTTGATCGGTATCTGGTGGAAGTTGACCGTGCCCAGGCGCGACAGCTGGGTGTCCTGGTAGGAGAACAGCCGGCCTTGCAGCAGCGGGTCTTCCGAGAAGTCGATGCCCGGCACGATATTGGTCGGCAGGAAGGCGGCCTGTTCCGTTTCGGCGAAGAAGTTGTCCGGGTTGCGGTTCAGGACCATGCGGCCGATGACGCGGATCGGATAGTCCTCTTCGGGCACCAATTTCGTGGCGTCCAGAATGTCGAAGGGCAGGGCGTCGGCCTCTTCCTGGGTGAACAGCTGCACCCCGAACTCCCACTCGGGGAAATCGCCTTGGGCGATGGCCTCGAACAGATCGCGGCGGTGATAGTCGGGATCGGCGCCGGCGATCTTGACCGCCTCGTCCCAGCAGGTCGATTGCGTCCCGAGCTTGGGCCGCCAGTGGAACTTAACGAGGGTCGCCTCGCTCTTGGCGTTGACCAGGCGGAAGGTGTTGACGCCGAAGCCCTCGATCATCCGATAGGAGCGCGGAATGGCGCGGTCCGACATGGCCCACATGATCATGTGGGTCGATTCCGGCATCAGGCCGATGAAGTCCCAGAAGGTGTCGTGCGCGCTGGCCGCCTGGGGATAGCCGCGGTCGGCCTCCATCTTCACCGAATGGATCAGATCGGGGAATTTGATCGCGTCCTGGATGAAGAAGACCGGGATGTTGTTGCCGACCAGGTCCCAGTTCCCTTCTGTGGTGTAGAATTTGACCGCGAAACCGCGCACGTCGCGCGGCGTGTCGATCGAGCCGGCCCCGCCGGCCACGGTGGAGAAGCGGGTGAAGACCTCGGTCTGCTTGCCGACCTCGGTCAGGATTTTGGCGGTGGTGTAGTCCGCCAGACTGTCGGTCAGTTCGAAGAAGCCGTGGGCGGCCGAGCCGCGCGCATGGACGATCCGCTCGGGGATTCGCTCATGGTCGAAATGCTGGATCTTCTCGCGAAGGATGAAGTCCTCCAGCAGGGTCGAGCCGCGCGGTCCGGCCTTCAGCGAATTCTGGTTGTCGCTGATCGGCGCGCCATGATTGGTGGTGGTGCGGGCATCGGGCGCGGAGGCGGTCTGGTGCAGTTCGCCGCCGTCGCCGGTCTCGGACGCCGGGGCGCGCGCGGGGGTCTTGGCCATCTGAAAACCTTTCGGGAAGCCGGCGCGCACAGGGCGTGGCGCGCATCTCCCTGCTAACGCCATGGGTTTGCGAATGGTTCTGTTCGGTCGCGCACAAGGCGTCGGGCGTCGCATCCAGAAAAGTTCGCTCCGCGCGCGGCGCGCCCTTCGCAGGAGGCGAGGCGGCGGTTATGACGCAGCATGATCGCACGCCTTCGCCCCGTTCCGTTCGACCTCGGTCCCGTCCACTTCGTCGGCATCGGCGGCATCGGCATGAGCGGCATCGCCGAGATCATGCTGAAGATCGGCTATTCGGTTCAGGGCTCGGACGCCAAGGCCAGCGCCAACATCGAGCGGCTGGAACAGCTGGGCGCCAAGATCTTCATCGGCCACGACGCCGCCCATCTGGGCGAAGGCGTGTCGGCTGTGGTCTATTCGACGGCGGTCAAGGCCGAGAACCCGGAACT
Source organism: Brevundimonas sp. D3-1P (assembly GCF_055809335.1). Classification (NCBI taxonomy): domain Bacteria; kingdom Pseudomonadati; phylum Pseudomonadota; class Alphaproteobacteria; order Caulobacterales; family Caulobacteraceae; genus Brevundimonas; species Brevundimonas sp. D3-1P. The sequence goes on along the minus strand of NZ_CM147908.1, from coordinate 1,571,961 downwards.
TAAGGCCGCGCGCGAGCGGCGCATCCCCCTGGTCCGCCGGGCCGAGATGCTGGCCGAACTGATGCGGCTGCAATTCTCCATCGCGGTGGGGGGCACCCACGGCAAGACGACCACGACCTCGATGGTGGCGACCCTGCTGGATGCGGCGGGCCTGGACCCCACGGTGGTCAATGGCGGCATCATCAACGCCTATGGCACCAACGCCAAGGTGGGCGACGGCGACTGGATCGTGGTGGAGGCGGACGAGTCGGACGGCAGCTTCCTGCGCCTGAAGTCCACCGTCGCCATCGTCACCAATATCGACCCGGAACATCTCGACCACTACGGCGACTTCGACGCGGTGCGTAAGGCGTTCGTGGACTTCGTCGAGAACATTCCCTTCTACGGTTTCGCCGCGGTCTGCCTGGACCACCCCGAGGTGCAGAAGCTGGTCGCCTCCATCGATAACCGGCGGCTCGTGACCTATGGGACCAATCCTCAGGCCATGGTGCGGGCCGACAATGTCGAGATGGGACCGGATGGCTGCCGCTTCGACGTGGTGATGCAGAACGGCGAGCCTCATGTGATCGCGGGTGTCCATCTGCCGATGGCCGGCTGGCACAATGTCTCCAACGCCCTGGCCGCCATCGCCGTGGCGCGCGAACTGGACGTGTCGGACGAGGCGATCCGCACCGGCCTGGCCGGTTTCGGCGGGGTCAAGCGCCGCTTCACCACCACGGGCGTCGTCAACGGCGTGCGCATCGTCGACGACTATGGCCATCACCCGGTCGAGATCGCCGCCGTCTTGAAGGCCGCGCGCCAGGTGACGGAAGGCCGCGTCATCGCCGTGGTCCAGCCGCACCGCTACACCCGCCTGCGCGACCTGATGGACGAATTCTCGACCAGTTTTTCGGACGCCGACAGCGTGATCGTCGCCGACGTCTATCCCGCCGGCGAACAGCCGATCGAGGGGGTGGACAAGCACGCCCTGGCCGATGGCGTGCGCCGCTACGGCCACCGTCAGGTCCAGGCGCTGGAGAACGCCGCCGTCCTGCCGCGCCTGATCAAGGACGAGGCCAAGTCGGGCGACGTGGTCGTGCTGCTGGGCGCGGGCGACATCACCAGCTGGGCCTATGGCTTGCCGGGGCAGCTGGAGGCGCTGGGCTGACGCCCGGCTTGTCCGGGATTCCCAAAAGTATATATTCCGACGTGACGGTATATCCCCTGGAGGATGTCATGGCGCTGTATGTAAAAGACCCGGAAGTCGATCAGATGGCCGAACGGCTGAGCCGCATCGGGGGGATCAGCAAGACCGAGGTGGTGCGCCGCGCCCTGCGCCGTCAGTTGGAGCAGGTTGAGACGCCGTCCGACTTTGTCGAGCGCGGCCTCGCTTTCACCCGCGCTCTAATAGCTCGGGGCAATTTTGCCCAGGGCCGACCGGTGGACAAGGCTTGGATCGACAGCCTCTATGAGGACGACTGATGTTCGTGGATGCTTCGGCGCTTACGGCCATCCTGACCGACGAGGACGACGCGCGCTCACTCTATGCCCGCCTGGAGACCTATCCGCGCCGGACGACATCGCCCATGGCCGTCTGGGAGGCGGTCCTCGCCGTTGCGCGTCGGCTGAAACTAGACATCACCGACAGCGAAGCGGCCGTCGAAGCCTTCTTGAAGACTTTCGGTATCGAGGTGGTCGCCATCCCGCCCGAAGCCCGTCGCATCGCCATTGAGGCCCATGCCCGGTACGGCAAGGGCCGGCACCCGGCCGCATTGAATTTTGGCGACTGTTTCGCCTATGCCTGCGCGCGCCACGCGCGGTCGCCCCTGCTGTACAAGGGCGACGATTTTTCCCGGACAGACATCGAAGCCGCATGACTGAGATCACCCTTCCCCCCGTTCGCGGCAAGCTCCTGCGCAACGAGCCGCTAGGGCCCTACACCTGGTTTCGGGTGGGCGGCGCCGCCGAGGTCCTGTTCATTCCGGCGGACGCCGACGATCTGGCCGATTTCCTGAAGGCGCTGGACCCGGCCGTCCCGGTGACGGTGCTGGGCGTCGGGTCGAACGTCATCGTTCGCGACGGCGGGGTGGATGGCGTGGTGATCCGTCTGGCGGGCAGGGCTTGGGCGCAGGTCATGGCGGACGGGCTGACGATCACGGCCGGAGCGGGGGCTCTGGATTCCATGGTGGCCAAGGCCAGCGCGAAGGCGGGGATCGCCGGGCTGGAGTTCTATGCGGGGATCCCGGGCGCCATCGGCGGCGCACTGACGATGAATGCGGGCTGTTATGGTTCCGAGACCAAGGATGTGCTGGTCTCGGCCTCGGGCCTTAACCGTCAGGGGCGGCGGATCGATTACGCCCTGGCCGACTTCGGCTACGCCTATCGCCATTCCCAGGCGCCGGCCGAGATCATCTGGGTCGAGGCGACCTATCACGGGACGCCGGACGACCCCGAGGCCGTGGCCGCCCGGATCGCCGAGATCACCCGCCGGCGCGAGACCACCCAGCCGATCCGCGAGAAGACGGGCGGCTCCACCTTCAAGAACCCCGAGGGTCATTCCTCGTGGAAACTGGTCGACGAGGCCGGATGGCGCGGCAAGCTGCATGCCGAAACGGGAGGCGGCGCCCTGTTCAGCGACCTGCACTCCAACTTTATGATCAATCCCGGAGAAGCCACCGCCGCCGACATCGAGGGGCTGGGCGAGGCGGTCCGCGCTGACGTCCTGGCGAAGACCGGCGTTCAGCTGGACTGGGAGATCAGGCGGATCGGACGGCCCGCCTAAAAATCCTCCGCAAAATTGAGCGCGATGCGAGAAGGGTTGACGGCCTGTTAAACATGTAGGCCGCAATCGGAGACGTCATGGCCCGTGCTTTCAAAGACCTTCACGTCGCCGTCCTGATGGGCGGTCTTTCCGCCGAGCGAGAGGTGTCGCTGTCGTCGGGGGAGCAGTGCGCCCAGGCGCTGGAGCGGCAGGGGGTGCGCGTCAGCCGCGTGGACGCCGGGCGCGACCTGGCCAATGTGCTGTCCGGCCTGATCAAGCCCGATGTGGTGCTGAATTGCCTGCACGGCGCCTGGGGCGAAGACGGTTGCGTCCAGGGCGTGCTCGAAACCCTGCGGATTCCCTACACCCATTCCGGCGTCCTGGCCTCGGCCCTGGCCATGGACAAGGAAAAGTCCAAGGCCGTGTTGCGGATGGCGGGGGTCAAGGTGCCGGGCGGCGGCCTGTTCGACCGCCACGAAGTCGCCAGCCGTCACGTCATCGACCCGCCCTATGTGGTCAAGCCCAACGCCGAGGGGTCTTCCGTCGGGGTCTTCCTGGTGCGCGAAGGGGCCAATCGCCCGGTCGCCGAGGTGGGCGAGCCCGGCTGGGCCTACGGCGATCAGGTCGTCGTCGAACCCTATATTCCCGGCAAGGAACTGTGCGTCGCCGTGCTGGGCGAGGCGTCCGGCTCGCGCGCCCTGACCGTGACCGACATCACCCCCGCCAAGGGATTCTACGACTACGAGGCCAAGTATTCGCCGGGCGGGTCGGTCCACGTCCTGCCGGCCGTCCTGCCGCCGCATGTGTTCGAGGCGGCCCTGCGTCAGGCAGAGCTGGCGCACGCCGCCATGGGGTGCCGCGGGGTGTCCCGGTCCGACTTCCGTTATGACGACGTTAAGGACGATCTGGTCCTGTTGGAGGTCAATACCCAGCCCGGCATGACCCCGACCTCGCTCGCGCCCGAGCAGGCCGCCTATGCCGGAATGAGCTATGACGATCTGGTTCGGTGGATGGTGGAGGACGCCTCATGCCCGCGGTAGTTCGCGGCGGCCGGCGACAGGGTTCCGCCCAGGCCCCAGGACGCGGCGCGGCGCCCAGGGGCGGGGGACGTTCCCGCGGCGCAAACCCTAACGCGTCGGCCATTCCCGCCAAGATGGCCGCCATCGGCCGTGTCGACATCTCGTCCCGCACCGCCGTCATCGCGCTGGGCGCAGGCGCTTTGCTGCTGGTCGGGGTGCTGGCGACCGGCGCGCGGGCCGAGCGGATCGGCGCGTCCGTCTCTCACGGGATCGACAGCCTGACCTCCGGCATGGGGCTGACGCTGAAGCGGGTGCATATCACCGGCGCCTCGGCCGAGGCCGAGCCGGCGATCCGACAGGCGTTGGGCCTTCAATCCGGCCAGCCGATCACCAGCCTGAAGCTGGACGCCATCCGCGACCGCGTGCAGGGCGTGGGCTGGGTCAAGTCGGCGCGGGTCGTGCGCCTGCTGCCCGACACCTTGATCGTCGAGGTCAAGGAGCATGACCGCCTGGCCGTCTGGCAGGAGGCCGGGCAGATCAAGGTCATCGACGCGCGCGGTCAGGTGATCGCGGGCGCCGACGCGCGCCGCTATCCGACCCTGCCGCTGGTCGTGGGCAAGGGCGCCGATGCGGCGGCCGGCGAAATCCTGCCGCTTCTGGCCCAGCGTCCGCGCCTGATGAACAAGATCGACGCCCTGGTCCGCGTGGACGAGCGACGCTGGGACCTGCGGCTCAAGGACGGCAGCCTGATCCAGCTGCCCGCCACCGAACAGGAGGCGGCCCTGATCCGCCTCGATGCGCTGGACCAGCGCGAACGCCTGCTCGACCTGGGTTTCGCCCGGGTCGACCTCAGAACCCCGGACGAGGTCGCGGTGCGACCCGCCGGCGACGCTTAAGGACCAGAACCGGATGTCGGGAAAGCCGCGCGCAGCCAATGATCAGGGTCGGGGCCTGGACCCCCGCGCCGGGCGCGCGCCCGTGGTCGCCGCCCTGGACATCGGCCAGTCCAAGGTGTCGTGCTTCATCATGAAGCCCGACGGCGTGCGCCACGCCGACCGCACCATCCGCGTCGCCGGCGCCAGCCACGTCCAGTCCAAGGGCGTGAAGGGCGGGGCCATCATCAATATGGACGAGGCCGCCCAGGCCATCGGCCACGCCGTCGAACGCGCCGAGCGCGCGGCCCAGAGCCCGGTCTCCGGCGTGGTCGTCACCACCGCCATCGGCCAGATGGCCAGCCACCGGGTGCAGGCGCGGGTGTCCCTGGGCGCCAATCCGGTCGGGGACGCCGACCTGGCGCGCGCCATCGGCATGGCCCTGGCCCAGATCCGCCTGCCCAACCGGCGCCCGATCCACGTCCTGCCCATCGCCTGGTCGGTGGACGGGGCCCGCGGCGTCCACGATCCACGTTCGATGCGGGGCGGGTCGCTGGGGCTGGATCTGCTGGTCGTCTCGATGGCCGAGAACGTCTTCACGACCCTGAGCCATTGCCTTGAACTGGCGCACCTGGACCTGCAGGGCGTGGCCGCCGCGCCCGTCGTCTCGTCCCTGGCCGCGCTGGAAGAGGACGAGATGGACCTGGGCGCCGTCTGCATCGACATGGGCGGCGGTTCGACCAGCGCCGCGGTCTGGGGCGGGCGATCCCTGCTGCATATCGAAAGCCTGAACGTCGGCGGCGACCACGTCACCTCCGACATCGCGCGCGGCCTGTCGACGTCGAAGGCCGGCGCCGAGCGGTTGAAGACCCTGCACGGCTCGGCCATGGCCAGCGCCAACGAGGACCGCGAAATGCTGGAGGCCCCGCCGCGCGGCGAAGAAGCCTCGGCCGGTCCCGTCATCGTCCCGCGCGCCATGCTGAAGACCGTGATCGCCCCGCGCGTCGAGGAAACGCTCGAACTCCTCCGCGACCGGCTGAAGACCGCCGGCGTCGGCCTGGAGCCGGGCGCGGGCCTGGTCCTGACCGGCGGCGCCAGCCAGTTGAACGGCGTGCGCGAGCTGGCCGTGCGCGTCTTCGACCGCCCCGTCCGCCTTGGAAAGCCCCAACGCGCGCCACATTTGGCCGACGCCGCCTCCGGTCCCGCCTTCTGCGCCACCGCCGGCGTCCTCCTCCGCGCCGCCTACGGCCCGCGCGAAGCCGTCTCCGCTCGCAAGCTGATGGCCCGCCAGATCACCGCCGCCGACGCCCCGCGGATTCATCGCGGCAACGTGGTCGGGCGCGTGGCCGGGTGGTTGCGGGATAATTTGTAAGTCTTTCGGCCAAAGGCTCCCCCGGCCGGAGGCCTAACCGGCGGCGCTGGCCAGCCTCCGACTGCCGTGCGCTGCGCCAACCCCCAACTCAAAACTGTGGCGTCATTGTAACATATTCGACGCTTGATGGCCCGATTTGGGCCACATTGGTTGCTTGGCCCCCATATTGCGTTAGAGGAGGTGGCTTCAAGCGACGGGGCGGTTTGCGAATCGGCGTTCGCTGTAGATTTTAGTGGGGGCTATCCATAATGAAGCTGAAGCGTAATCATCTGTTCGGAACGACGATCCTCGCCGGGGTGGTCGCCATGTCCGCTCCCGCTTGGGCGCAGGCGCAGCAGACGGCTGCGGAGGCCGAGAACGCAACTCAGGTTGAAGAGATTGTCGTTACCGGTTCGCGCATCCGTCGTGATCCGACTACTGCTCCGACCCCGCTGATCCAGGTTTCTCAAGATCAGTTGCTTGAGACCGGTCTGTCCACGGTGATCGATTATCTCGCCACGATCCCGGCCTTGTCCAACTCGGTGATCCCGTCCGATACAACCGGTTCTGGACTCAACGATGGCGGACTTTCTGTCGCCAACTTGCGTGCTCTTGGGACCGGCCGCACGCTGACGCTCGTTGATGGGCGTCGTCACGTTGGTTCGATTGGGGGGTCTCTCGGTGTCGACGTCGACACCATTCCGCGCCTTCTAATCCAGAATGTTGAGATCATTACTGGCGGGGCGTCTTCCGTCTACGGTGCTGACGCTGTGGCAGGGGTTTTGAACTTCAATCTTCGTCATGATTACGAAGGTATTGAAGTTGATGCCAACTACGCGATGATCAACCAGGACGGCCAAGCGGCAAAACGCATCTCGATCCTCGCCGGCAAAAATCTGTTCGACGACCGGTTGAACATCTATGCTCACGCCGAATACGAAAAGCAGGATCAGGTTCAAAGTCTGGATATGGACTGGCTGCGTCGTTCGCCAGTGCTGCTAGGCGTCGACGCTGATCCGACCAGTGCTGCGATTGGTCCCGCCTACGACGGCCGAGTGGACACCGCTCTGTTCACTGGTGTGGTGCGTTTGGATCGCCCGCGCTTCAGCCAAATGACGTTGGCGAATGCTCAGCAGCCCAGCCCGACGTCCAACCCCAATGTGGCGCAAGCAAACTGTACTGCCTACAATAGCGCGAACTGCTACTCAGTCGATCCGGCAAAGACCTGGTGGTTTGACGGCAACACTGCACGTCTGGCCAATTTCGGCCAACGGGTCGGCAATACGGGGTCTAGCCGCCCTTACAATATCGGCGGCGACGGCGAGAGCCCTTCGCGCTTCTCCACCGACAGCCGTCTGCCGGAGTCGGAATCCTACCGTTATCAAGCGGGCTCGACCTTCAAGGTCACGAACCAGATCACCGCTTACGCGGAGGCGAAGTATGTCGATGAAAAGACCTTCGACATCAGTCAGCCTATTTTCTACGATATCAATTTCAGCGATGCGGCTATCGCAAACACCCGGCAAGTTCAGATCACCGGAACTTCCAGCGCGAATATGCGCTGGTCGGACAACGCCTTTATTCCTGATAATCTGAAGGCTGCAATCGCCGCGAACACCGTCACCAACTATGGCACGCCCACACTGAACGCACCGGGTGTGGCTGGAACGCCGACGGCTGCGCCTTGGGCCCGGCTGTCTGGCTTTGGCGATGATCGATACCAACAGAACGAACGCAAGCTGCAACGCTATGTCCTGGCCTTCAACGGCGACCATGGCGATGTTGGCTTCATCAAGAACTTTGGATGGGATCTGTCGTATACCTACGGCAAGATGAACAACGAAAACCTGGAAGCTGCGGTTGACGCCGAACGTTTCTACTTCGGGGCTGACTCGGTCATCGACACCCGCGGCCTACTGGGTAACGCGGGGGCTACGGTTTGCCGTGTTCGTCTTCTGAACGCTCAGGGCATCGCCCTTCCTGATGCCGTGCGGGGCGGTACTTTGCAGGGTTCGGAAGCCGGTCGTGCAGCCATCAACGAATGTCAGCCCTACAACATCTTCGGGGCTGGCAACCAAAGCGAAGCTGGCAGGAATTACGTCGAGGCCTTCGTTGTAGTTAAGGAAGTCAACGAGCAACACGACGCCGTCGCTTCAACGTCAGGCCAATTCTGGGACTTCTGGGGCGCTGGTCCGATCGGAGCGGCCGTGGGCGTGGAGTATCGCAAGGAGCTCACTTCTGCTGAAGGACGCGACCGTCTTGTGGGTGATCGCTACCTATTCCTGAACTCGAGCCCCGATTTCCCTGAAAAATACTACGAGTCTAAAGAAGTATTTGGTGAAGTGTCGGTGCCGCTTCTCCGTGACAGCACCTTCGGCGAGTATGCTGAGTTGAGCGGATCGTATCGCTATTCCGACTATTCGACCGTCGGGGGGCAAGACGTCTATGGTGTGAATCTGGTTTATCGCCCCATTCGCGATATCGCATTTAAGACAAGCTTCAACACCTCGATCCGTGTGCCTACGCTGTCGGAAAATTTCCGTCCGTTCTCTCAGACGTTTGTCGATGTCCAGGACCCCTGCACGACGGCGCGGATTACGTCACCAACTCTGACAGCTGAAATCCGCGCCAACCGTATCGCAAACTGCACCGCCTTGGCGCGGGCGAAGGGGTTGAGCTATGACTTCGCCGGCGCTACGCCGACGACCGACGATGACTACATCCCCGTCTATACGTCTACGACTTCGGGCGTTAATGGCGGCAACATCGACTTGGTTCCGGAAGAGGCTGAATCCTTCACCTTCTCCACGGTGTTGCAGCCTCGGTTCATCCCCAATCTCAGCTTGGTGCTCGATTACTATGAAATCGAGATCACGAACGTCATAGCCGCTGTCGGTGCCGCCACCGTAGCAGCCAACTGCGTGGACGGACCGACGCTGAATGCACAGGCGTGCTCGACGATTTTCCGGAACACGACGCCCGTGACAAACCCGGCCTCTGCGCAAGATCGCTCGGAAGCCTTCAAGGTGGGCGACTCGGTGACGGGGATCGGCTTCATTCAGGGCTCCCTGAACTATGCAAAGCGGACGGTTCGCGGGCTGGATTTCATCGGTCGATACACGTTTGACACCGAAGAGATGCTTGGTCGGAACTTCGGACGCTTCGACTACTCCATCAACGGCTCTTGGCTGATCGAGCAGAAGCAGTTCAACAACTCGCAGAATCCGAACGACTTCACGGAGTATGCAAGTACGTTGCAAACTGGCGGGTCATTCCCTCGCGTTCGCTTTACATCGACCTTGGCGTGGGAGCCGACGCAAGATTTGAGGATATCATGGATCGCCGATTGGCAGACGTCGCAAGACATCATCCAATATCGTGCTTTCATTGCCAACGCAGATTCTCGTCCGGTCGATTATATCCGTACGGGTAACTTCATTCGGAACGACTTCCTCGTTCGCTATAACGTCAATGATGACGTCACTCTGCGGGCAGGCGTCACAAACATCTTTGATGCGGAGCAAGCGCCTTATCTGGGGACCACGCTCTACTCCAACTTCGATCCCTTCGGTCGTCGTTTCAATATTGGCCTGAACTTCCGCCTCTGATTGCGGTCATTCGAAAAGGGAAAGGGCGGTCCTTCGGGGCCGCCCTTTTCATTTGAACGACGGAAAACTGCGGCCAAGCTTTTGGTTTCGGGTGTCGTGGCGGCCGACTCACATTATCGCCGTAACCTTCTCTTAACCTTCGTGGGCGCAATCCTTAACGCGCTCATAACCAAGGCGATTCGGCGGGGCGGTCGGTTGGTTGGAAGGGGCGGGTCAGCAGGTCGGAAACACGAAAATGTCGCTCTCATTGGTCAAGCCGCAACATACTGAACTGAAGCCCCGCATCGTCGTGTTCGGCGTCGGCGGCGCCGGCGGCAACGCCGTGAACAATATGATCGACGCCGGGCTGGAGGGCGTCGAGTTCGTCGTGGCCAACACCGACGCGCAACACCTCAGCTTCGCCAAGACGGATCGCCGCATCCAACTGGGCGAGACGATCACCCAAGGCCTAGGCGCGGGCGCCCACCCCGAGGTCGGCATGAACGCCGCCGAGGAATCGGCCGACGAGATCCACCAGCACCTCGAAGGCGCCCATATGGTGTTCATCACCTGCGGCATGGGCGGCGGCACCGGCACCGGCGCCGCGCCGGTCATCGCCAAGTGCGCGCGTGATCGCGGCATCCTGACCGTCGGCGTCGTGACCAAGCCCTTCACCTTCGAAGGCCGCCACCGGATGCGCCTGGCCGATGCAGGCGTCGCCGAACTGCAGCGTTATGTCGACACCCTGATCGTCATTCCGAACCAGAACCTGTTCCGCGTCGCCAACGAACGCACCACCTTCGCCGACGCCTTCGGCATGGCCGACCAGGTGCTGCACTCGGGCGTACGCTCGATCACCGACCTGATGATCCTGCCGGGCCTGATCAACCTGGACTTCGCCGACGTGCGCGCCGTCATGTCCGAGATGGGCAAGGCGATGATGGGCACGGGCGAGGCGACCGGCGACGACCGCGCCCTGCTGGCCGCGCAGAACGCCATCGCCAACCCGCTGCTGGACGAAACCAGCCTGAAGGGCGCCAAGGCCGTGCTGGTCAACATCACCGGCGGTCTGGACATGACCCTGCTGGAAGTCGACGAGGCCGCCAACGCCATCTCGGCCGAGGTGGACGGCGACGCCAACATCATCTTCGGCGCCGCCTTCGACCCGGCGCTGGACGGCAAGATCCGCGTGTCGGTCGTGGCCACCGGCATGGACGAGGGCGAGGTGCGCCGCATCGAGCCGATCGCGCCCCAGGCCTCCTCCAACGCGCCGCTCGCCACCCACGAGGCGCGTCGCGCGGCCGGCGGGCATTACGGCGCGCAGGCTTCACGTCCGCCCGAGTCGACGCGCGAAAGCTATCGCGAGCCGGCCCGCGCCGAGGCGCCGCGCGCCCCCGAACCGCGCATCGAGCCGGCGCCGGTCGTGCCGACCTTTCAGGCCCCGCCCGCCCGCGAGCCGGAGCCGCGCCCCGAGCCGGTGATCCGCGTCGCCGAACCGCAGCCGCGCGCCCTGGACCCCATCGTCGATCCCTGGGTCGAGGAATACGAGACCCGCGCGCCCGCCGCGGCGCGCGCGCCTCAGGGCGACCTGTATGGCGAGCGCTCGGCGGCGCAACCGCAGCACCAGCCGCATGCCGATGACGGCTATGACGATCGCGACCATCGTCGCAGCGGCTGGAGCCTGTTCGGCCGGGGCAAGCGCGCCCAGCCGCAGGCCGACATGGGCTATGCGCCCCAGCACGGGCATCAGACGCGCGGTTCGGCCCAGGCCGCGCCGCAACCGGAACCGGAGGCGGGACAGGCCGATGACGACCTGGAAATCCCATCCTTTCTCCGCCGCTTGGCCAACTAGGAGACCCCGATCCTGACATAGGGTCGATCAGGACGCCCCGAGGTCGCAGGCCTCGGGGCGTTCGGCGTTCGGCGTTCGTGTTCGGAGGGAGCGGGGGGCGTTTCTGACCGAAACAATCCGAAACCGGACTTTGGTTTTGTCGTTGCGGCGCGGCCGCTAAACGGAAGTCGGGGCGTAATCCGCGCGATTTGCGGGGGCGCATTGAAAGAGCGAGTTTTCGGTTGTCGGTCAGAAACGACCATCACGAACGCACCATCGTCGCGCCGGCCATCATCGCCGGCGTCGGGGTGCACACGGGCCGCCGGGTGCGGCTGGCGGTTCGGCCTGCGCCGTCCGGCGCGGGCATCGTCTTCGTGCGCACCGACGTGACCGATCGCGACAACCGTATCCCGGTCTCGGGCGAGGCTGTGGTGGACGCTCGGCTGAACACCATGATCGCCAATGGCGACGACGTTCGCCTGTCGACCATCGAGCATCTGATGGCCGCCTTTTCGGCCCTGGGCGTGTCGAACGCCGTCGTCGAAGTGGATGGGCCGGAACTGCCGATCCTGGACGGTTCGGCTCTGGACTTTGTACAACTGCTGGACCGGGCCGGCTTCCGGCCGCAACCGACGCCGCAGCGCTATATCGAAATTCTGGAGACGGTCCATGTGGTGGAGGGTGACAAACACGCCGCCCTGATGCCGTGCGACCGGTTCGAAATGCGGTTCGAGATCGACTTTCCGTCCAAGGCCATCGGCAATCAGGTCATCGACTTCGTCGTGGACGAGCCGACCTTCCGCAAGGAGATCATGGCCTGTCGCACCTTCGGCTTCGCCCATGAGGTCGAGGCCCTGCGTCAGGCGGGGCTGGCGCGCGGCGGCTCTCTGGAGAACGCGGTGGTCATCGATGGCGACGACATCCTGAACCCCGGCGGGCTGCGGATGGAACGCGAGTTCGTGCGTCACAAGGCGCTGGACGCCATCGGCGACCTGTATGTGCTGGGCGCGCCGCTGCTGGGCCGGTACGAGGGTTACAAGGCCGGACACGCGCTGAACAACAAGCTGGTCCGCCAACTGCTGGCCAATCCCCAGGCCTGGCGCGAAGTGACGCGCGTGCCCGAACTGGCGCAGGCGGGCTAAACCCCGATCACCGAAATCAGCCGCCCGAAATCCGGCTCGCCCTGTTGGAAGGCGCGGCGGTTCGAATAAAAGCGTTCGGCGTCGGCGCAGGTGTCGTGGCCGGTCCAGGCCGCCTGGTCGACGCCGGCCTGCTGCAAGCGCCAAAGCACGAAGCCGGGCAGGTCGAACCGGCGCCTGTCGGCCGTGTCGCCGAGCCGGAAGAACCGTTTGCTGGCGGGATCGTGATGGACGAAACGGTCCTCGAAATCGACGCCGACCTCATAGCTGGCCGGGGCGATGCAAGGGCCGACGACGGCCAGGATGCGGCTCGGCTCGGCGCCCAGGGCCTGCATGGCGGCGACAGACGAATGGATCACGCCGCCTAGGGCGCCCTTCCATCCGGCGTGAACCGCCGCGACGATGCGCGTGTCGGGATCGGCCATCAGGATCGGCGCGCAGTCGGCGGTCAGGACCGAACACAACAGGCCCGGTTCGGCCGAGACCACGGCGTCGCCTTCCGGCCGGTCGCCGTTCCAGGGTCCCTCGGCGACGCGGGCGACGGCGGAGTGAATCTGATAGCAGCCGTTCAGATGGCCGGGCGTGGCGGCGAAATGGGCGGCGACGCGGCGGCGGTTCTCCGTCACCGCAGCGGGGTCGTCCTTGGACCCCACTCCAGCGTTCAGCCCCCGATAAAGGCCGGTCGAGACGCCGCCCGCGCGGGTGAAGAAGCCGTGGGCGACGCCGGCGGCGGTCAGCAGCGGATGGGTGATAGGGGCCAGATCGCTCATGCCCCCCTTCTATCAGACCTCCCAGCCCGGCACGACCAGAGTGCGGGGCGCGAAGATGGCGGCGGCCTTGAACAGGGTTCCCATCTGGTCGTCGGCGGTCAGGCGATGCACTTGGCGGTCGATGACGGCCGCCGCGGACGGTCGGCCGGCCTTCAGGGCCTGGGCGCGGGCCTCTATGCCCAGCCGGCGCAGGAAGTCCCCCTGGGCCAGACAGCCGGTGACGTCGGCGCCGGTGCGCACGGCGGCCTCCATGACCAGGGGGAAGTCGGCCCATTGCGTCAGGTCCGCCGCGCCGGGGTCGGCCAGGGGGTCGACCTTCCGGTGGCGATACAGGGCCTGCAAGGTGTCGCCCGCCTCGGGCCGGGCGCGGCCGTAGTCGATCAGGAGGGCGGCGCCCGTAGCGGCCTTCATCAGCAGGCCCAGCTCCCGGCCGAAGATCGCCTGCTGCTCCGAAGTCTCGACCACGCCGCCGGGCGGAACGTCGAAGTCCGGCTTGGCGAAGCCGCCGGTGATGGCGGTCAGTCCGAAGATCAGTTCGCCCCGGTCGTCGACGCCGATGCGGCGCTCGGCCCAGCCGCTCTCGGTGCGGACGAACTGGCGGGCGGGCAGGCAGTCCAGCACTTCGTTGGCGATCAGGATGACGGGGGCGTCGGTGTCGATCCGGCCCAGATCGCGCGTCCAGCGCGGCGACAGGTCCGCGCCGGCCAAGGCTTTGGCCTGGAGATCGCGCAGCGGCGCGCTGGGTTCGATCAGGATCAGGTCGCAGGCTTCCAGGAAGCCCGGCGCCAGACGCGCGGCCCCCCCGATCGCCTTCAGAGCGTCGCTCATCAGCGTGCCGTCGCCGGGACCGACCTCGACCAAGCGGAACCGCTCGGGCGCGCCGAGGCGATTCCAGGTCTCGACCGCCCACAGGCCGATCAGTTCGCCGAACATCTGGCTGACCAGAGGGGCCGTGATGAAGTCGCCGCCTTCGCCCAGCGAGGGGTGCGAGGCGTAATAGCCGTCCCGCGGATCGTGCAGGCAGCGTGTAACATAGTCGGCGACCGTCATCGGTCCCGTCAGGGCGATCTCGCGCGCCAGACGCGCCTTCAAGGTGTCGGCGGCGCTCATGCTGCGGCGGGCGGGCGGCTCCAGGCGCGCCAGATCAGCCAGGCGCCGACCAGGATCATCGGGATCGACAGCATCATCCCCATAGTCAGGCCCAGCGGGAAGTCGGGCATGCCGATATCGGGCTCGCGCACATTCTCAAGCGCAGCTCGGCAGACGCCGTAACCGACCAGGAACAGGCCGGTGATGTAGCCCGGCTTCTTCAGCAGATCGAACTTCCAGATCGCCAGCGAGAGGATGGAGAATAGCACGACCCCCTCCAGACCGGCTTCGTAAAGCTGGCTGGGGTGGCGGGGCGCGTTTCCGGCGGGGCAGAAGCCGTACATCTGTTCGATGCGGGCGTTGCAGAAGCGGATGGCCCAGGGAACGGTCGTCTCGCGGCCCCACAACTCGCCATTGATGAAGTTGGCCAGGCGTCCGAACATCAGGCCGATGGGCACGACCGGCGCCACCAGATCGCCCAGGCGCAGCATGTCGATCCTCTGCGACCGAGCATAGAGGACGATGGCCAGGGCGACGCCCAGGAAGCCGCCGTGGAAGCTCATGCCCCCGGTCCAGAGCTGGAACAGCTCCAGCCGCTCGCCCCACGTCTGGCCGGTGAACAGCTGGGCGTACATGACCGGTTTGTAGAACAGGGCGTAGCCCAGCCGCCCGCCCAGGATGATGCCCAGCACGATCCACAGCACCAGGTCGTCCAGCTGGTTCGAGGTGATCGGCGCCTTGCCCGGCGCCCACAGCCGCTGGGTCTTGGCCAGGCGCGCCGCATACCACCAGCCCAGCACGATGCCCGCGACATAGGCCAGGGCGTACCAGCGGATCGGAAGCGGCCCCAGATGAATCAGGACCGGATCGAATTCGGGAAAGGGCAAGGGGGCTTCCTGTGCTGGCCTGTCTTCGACAGGGGTTTAGCAAGCGTCGCAACGTCCGTCGCCTGTGAAGAAGGATCGCGACGGCTTGATGGCGCGGCCGAAGCAGCAGAAAGAAAGGTTTCGTTCACCATAGTCGGTGAACCTTCGTTAACGACGTCACGGTCGGAGCCCGCCATGCAGACCCGCAATCCCATCCTGGACGAATTCGCCAAGCTGACGACCGGCGCCATGGGTCTGGCCCAGGCCGCAGGCGAAGAGGCCAAGACCGCCTGGCGCGCCCAGGCCGACCGGATCGCCGCCGAGATGGACCTGGTCCGCCGCGACGAGTTCGATGTGCTGAAGGACGAGATCGCCGCCCTGCGCGCCGAAATCGCAGAGCTGAAGGCCGCCCAGAAACCGGCAGGAAAGCCGGCCGCCAAGCCTGTGAAGGGAACGTCCACAGATGGAACTCAACCCGGGGACGCAGCCGGTTGAGCCGAATCTGCGAACAGGCTTACCGTTCTGTTAACGCCCGCGATTCTCGCGGACGCAGCTCGAATCGAGACTATTGATGGATATCGCCCGGCCAGAGGAAACGGACGTGCCGTTCGACCCGCTTGAGGTCGTCGAGCATGTTCTGACGGCCGAGAACCTGCCGTTCGACCGTACGGACGACGGCGACCTGGCCTTCGCCCTGGCCGGCGACTGGAAGGACTACGAGCTGTGGTTCGCCTGGCGGCCCGAGGGCGATTGCCTTCAGCTGTGCTGCGCCCTGGACCTGAAGGTGGCCAAGAGCCGCAAGACGGCCGCCTATGAACTGGTCGGCCTGATCAACCAGCGCACCTGGATGGGGCATTTCGAGGTCTGGGCCGAAGACGGCGAGATCGTCTTCCGCCATTCGCTGGCCCTGCCGATGGGCGAACGCCCGACCCTGGCCCAGGCCGCCTCGATGATCGACGCGGCCATCGAAGCCTCGGATCGTTATTATCCGGCCTTCGACTTCATGGTGCGCGGCAACAAGAAGCCGCAGGAGGCCATCGACGCCTGCCTGTTCGAGACCGTCGGCACCGCCTGATGATTGCCCAGGGGCCTATCGTTCTGGTCGGTTGCGGCCGATTGGGTTCGGCGATTCTGGAAGGCTGGTTGCTGACCGGAACGGTCGCGGCCGAAGACCTGATCGTTCTCAGTCCTTCGGAAAAGCCTGCCGCCGAGGCGGCGCGGACCAGGGGCGCGCGGATCAATCCGCCGCTGGAGACCCTGACGCAGGCGCGTGTCGTGGTCCTGGCGGTCAAGCCGGCGATCTGGCGCGATGTCATGGCGCCGATAGCGCCCTTCCTGAACGATCGGGCGATGATCCTGTCGGTGATGGCGGGCGTCGCGGCCCCCACGCTGGCGGAAGGGATCGGCGGCTGGCCCATCGTGCGGGTCATGCCGACGACGGGGGTGTCGCGCGGGCGCGGCGTGGCCTCGGTCTGGTCGGCGGACGCGCGGGCGGAGGCGGTGGGGCGCGAGCTGTTCGCCCCGATGGCCGAGACCGTGGTGCTCAAGGACGAAACCCTGATGGACGCCGCGACGGCGGTGGCCGGATCCGGCGCGGCCTATTTTTACGCCTTCACCGACGCCCTGGCGCGGGCGGGAGAGGCGGCGGGGCTCGATGCGGCGACCGCCGATGTCCTGGCGCGCGCCACACTGCGTTCGGCGGCGGATTCGATGGGCGACGACGCCCTGGACGCCTTGATCGGCCGCATCGCCTCGCCGGGCGGATCGACGCGTGCGGGCCTGGACGCCCTTGACCAGAACGAGCGGCTGAAGACGATGCTGATCGACACGGTTGCGGCGGCGGTCCGCCGCAACCGCGAGATGGGCGCCTGAGCCGGCGCGGTTAGAAGCGCCCGCGCTCGATCTGGGCGCCGAACCGCTCGAACGCGCGATCCGCGTCGCGCCAGACGCTGTAGCCCCAGACGTCGCGCAGATCGGGCGAGAAGTAGGCATAGTCCACCGGCCGCGTCTCGCCATCGGCCAGCACGATCTCGCCCTTGATGGCGGCGCCCCCGATGGAGACGCTGCGGATCGGGTCCAGACCCGGCGTGCGCCGAACCTGTTCGATGGTGGGCCGATTGGGCTTCAGATCGACCAGGACCAGATTGGCCGTCGCGCCGGGGTAGCGCTGGGCCAGGGCCTTGCCGACCTCGGCCTGAAGGCTGGCGACCTGGTCGTTGACCTCGCGGTCGCCCAGCTTCTCGACCTCGCGCTGAAGGTCCGGGCCGATGACGACATTGACGGCGGGCGCCTGCGCTTGGGCGATGGCGGCGGCGGCGAGCGTGGCCGCCAGCGGTGCGAAGAAGGCGAGTTTACGCATCATCTGTGATCTCCTTGCCCCTGTCCCAACCAAGATGAGCCCGATCCGTCGATTTCGCTAGGGCCGGCGCACAGGAATCCGAGCGGTTCAGGCGTTTTCGACGATGGAGACCGCGCCCGGCACGCGCACGGTCGCCTTAAGCCCGCCCAGTTCGCTGCGATCCAAAGTCACGTCGCCGCCGTGCGCGCGCGCCACGTCGCGGGCGATGGCCAGACCCAGGCCCACGCCCTTGCGGTTCTGGTTTCGGGATTCGTCCAGCCGGGAGAAGGGACGGAAGGCTTCGTCATACATGGCCTCGGGGATGCCGGGACCGTCATCCTCCACCACCACCTCCAGCCCGCCGGACGCCAGGGCGCGCGCCGACAAGCGCACGTGCTCGCCGTGCGAGGCGGCGTTGCCCGCCAGGTTGACCACGGCGCGTTTGAACGCCAGCGGGCGCACCGAGGCGGTCATCCCCTCAGGAACCGATACGTCGACCACCGCGCCCGCGCGGCGCGCATCCTCGCCCGCCGCCTGCAAGAGATCGGAGATGGAGACGGGCTTGGGCGGTTCGCCCGCCTCGCCGCGCGCGAAATCCAGATATTCGTCGATCATATGCTCCATCTCGTCCAGGTCGCCGCGCATGGCGGCCTGGCGCTTGAACGCCGGGGCCAGGGCCAGTTCCAGCCGCAGACGGGTCAAGGGCGTGCGCAGGTCGTGGCTGACCGAGGCCAGCAGGGCGGTGCGCTGGTCGATATAGCGCTGGATGCGGTCGCGCATGGCCATGAAGGCGACGGCGGCGGCGCGCACCTCGCGCGCGCCATGCGGCTTGAACCGGGGCACCGTCTCGCCGCGCCCGAAGGCTTCGGCCGCATCGGCCAGCCGTTCGATGGCCCGGACCTGGTTGCGGATGAACAGGATGGCGACGCCCATCAGCAGGACGGTCGCCACCGCCAGCCACAGGACGAAGATATGGGCCTGGGTCGCCACCGCCCGCTCGCGCGGGGCGATGATGCGAAGCACCCCTTGCGGCTCCTGAACCTGGATGTCGACATAGGCGGGGTAGCGGGTCGTGTCGAACCAGTAGGGCCGGTCCAGCCGCGCATCCAGCGCGCGGTCGAGCACCCGGTCCACCACCCCGATGGCCCCGCGCCGCGTCTCGGTCGGCAGGGTGCGGCCTTCCTGAAGCACGATGGACAGAGACATGGACCGCTCTGCCCGGTCGGCCAGCTTGTCCAGATTGGCCTGAGTGGGATCGTCCTCATAACTCTGGACCGCCCAGGCGATGTCGCCGGCCAGGCCTTCGGACAGGCGTGCGGTCACGGTCTGCCAGTGGGCGTCGAAGAAGACCCATGTCACCGCCATCTGCATGACCAGCACCGGCAGGACGATGATCAGCAGCGACCGGCCCCATAGCGAGGTCGGCAGGCGCCGCTTCAGGAACCGCGGCCACAGATAGGCGGGCAGCAGCCGCATCGGATCAGTCGGGCGCCAGCATATAGCCGACGCCGCGCACGGTCTGGAGATAGCGCGGGTTCTTGGGATCGGTCTCCAGCTTGCGGCGCAGGCGCGTGACCTGGACATCGACGGCGCGGCCGGTGATGTCGGCGGTGTCGGGCGACAGGCTCATTCGCTCGACCGGCGCATGGGCGTGAAGCGCCAGGGTCTTCAGCAGCTGCGCCTCGGCTTCGGTCAGGCGCTGGGGGGCGCCGTCGCGCGTCAGCTCCAGCCGCTCCATATCGAAGACGGCGGCGCCGAGCTTAATCTCCTTGGGACCGATGGGCTTGCCGCCGGTGCGGCGCAGGATGGCGTCGATGCGCAGCGCCAGTTCGCGCGGTTCGAACGGCTTGGACATATAGTCGTCGGCGCCGCGCGACAGGCCCTCGATCCGATCCTCGGGATCGCCGCGCGCGGTCAGCAGCAGCACCGGCGTCTTGGACAACTCGGCCTTGTTGCGGACCCAGGTGGTCAGATCCAGTCCGCTCTCGCCCGGCATCATGACGTCCAGCACGACCAGGTCGAACTCGATCAGCTCCATCATCCGCTTGGCGGCGGCGGCGTGGGCGGCGCCGGTGACGCGGTAGCCCTCGCGCGCCAGAAATTCCTTCAGCAGCTCGCGAATGCGGTCGTCGTCGTCGACGATCAGCAGGTGGCGACCCACCCCCGGCCCCGCGATGGGGCCGGAACGGCCATGCGGACGCGATTCCGTCATGCTCATACGACGTTTCCCCCGCTCCGGGCGTTGACCTGAACGATTCGTGAGGCTCTAAGACCGTCAGTTTCGCGGGAGACGTATTTCAATGGCCTTCGTTCCTTTCGACGATCGTGATGGCTGGATCTGGGTGAATGGCGATTTCATTCCTTGGAGGGAAGCGAAAACGCACGTTCTGACCCACGCGCTCCACTATGGCTCGTCGGTGTTCGAGGGTGAGCGTATGTATGGCGGCGAAATCTTCAAGCTCACCCAGCATTCGGAGCGCCTGAAGCGGTCCGCGAACCTGCTCGATTTCGAGATACCCTACAGCGTCGCCGAAATCGACGCCCTGTGCAACGAAACCTGCGCCAAGAACGGCCTGACCGACTGCTATGTGCGCCCGGTCGCCTATCTGGGGCCAGAGCAGACCAGCGTCTCGGCCCTGAACAACAAGGTCCATCTGGCCATCGCTGTGTGGGACTGGCCCAGCTATTTCGACCCCGAGGTCAAGAAGCGCGGCCTGTGCCTGGAATGGTCCAAGTGGCGCCGGCCCGATCCGACGACGGCGCCGACCACGGCCAAGGCGGCGGGCCTGTACATGATCTGCACCATGTCCAAGAATGCGGCCGAGCGGCGCGGCTTCGCCGACGCCCTGATGCTGGATTGGCGCGGCTATGTCGCCGAGGCCACCGGCGCCAACGTCTTCTTCGTCAAGAACGGCGTCATCCATACGCCCAAGGTGGACCACATCCTGGACGGCATCACCCGCCAGACCGTGATCGAGATCGCCCAGGAAAAGGGCGTCGAGGTCGTGGTGCGCGACATCCTGCCGGAAGAACTGTCCGATTTCTCGGAATGCTTCCTGACCGGCACCGCCGTCGAGGTGACGCCGGTCGCGGAAGCGGGCGAATACCGCTTCACGCCCGGCGCCCTGTCGCTGGACCTGATGGACCACTACGGCAAGCTGGTGCGCGGCCAGCTATGAGGTTGTCGCCGATCAGGGACGCTCGACCCTGATCGGCGACAGCGGCCCGGCGGCTTCGGCCAATCTGCGATCGAAAGTCACAAAGGCCTCGCACCCGTCCGTTTTCGTCAGGTGCAGGGCGTCGGCGAAATCCATGCCGGCTTCGTGCCAGTCCAAGGCGCGCGCCAGCAGAATCGGCTCTTCGACCGTCACTTCAGCAAGACCCGCAAGACGGCGCAGCGCCGCCCCGATGCGAGCCGCCGAAAAACCGTGTCCGCTTCTGAGCACCCATTCCGTTTCCAGGAACACGGTCGTGGCGATGAAGATGTCGCCCGCCTCGATGATCGCGCGCGCGGCTTGCGCCTGGGCCTTATCGTCTCCCGTCAGGAAACGGACGACCACATTGGTGTCAATCGCGCGCACGCCGCTTCGCCTCTGCGGCGATCGCCATGTCCATGTCCTCGATCGTCAACGGCGGCGCGTCATACGCGAGAGCGCCAAACGCCTCGTCGATCGTCGTCGCGGGGAAGGCCGGCGCCGGCCTTAGCAGTACGCCTTCCGCCGTGTCCTCCACCGTCAGCCGCGTGCCCGCGGGCCATCGCAGATGGTCCCGAAGCGGCTTGGGCAGGATGACCTGTCCCTTCGTCGACATCACCGTCGTCAAAACTTCTCTGGCAACCGCCATGACACGCTCCGTGTAAGACGAAGGTAAGATAATGTCTTCAGCGAGCCTTGCAAGGCGAAAGCACTTGCCAGGTGCGTCGACTTGTCCTTGAAGCGAGCCCAGATCGGCAGGGACGCCTGCCTAGGGGATCGTCTTTCATGTTCAGCGTTCTGAACCTCCAGAGCCTGCTCGGCCTGGTCGTCATCGTCGCCGTCTGCTGGGCGATCTCCGAGAACCGGCGCGCCTTTCCCTGGCGGCTGACCATCGGGGCCATCGCGGTCCAGGCCCTGCTGGTGCTGGCTCTGTTCGCCATTCCTGGCTCCCAGGCCGTTCTGGCGGCGGTGACGGGGGCGGTCGACGGCCTGGCCGTGGCCACGACCGAGGGAACCAAGTTCGTTTTCGGCTATCTGGCGGGCGGGGACCAGCCCTATGCGGTGCAGAACCAGGGCGCCCTGTTCACCTTCGCCTTTCAGGTGCTTCCGCTGATCCTGGTGATCTCCGCGCTTTCGGCCCTGCTGTGGCACTGGCGGATCCTGAAGTGGATCACCCTCGGTTTCGGTCTTCTGTTCCAGAAGACTATGGGTCTGGGCGGCGCTTCGGCCCTGGCGGTGGCGGCCAACATCTTCCTGGGCATGATCGAGAGCCCGATCGTCATCCGCGCCTATCTGGACAAGCTGACCCGGTCGGAAATCTTCCTGATGATGGTGGTCGGCCTGGCCACCGTCGCCGGTTCGACCATGGTGGCCTATGCGACCATACTGGCGCCGGTCCTGCCCAATGCGGCGGGCCATGTGCTGGTCGCCTCCATCGTCTCGGCGCCGGCCGGGGTGCTGCTGGCGCGCATCATCATACCCGAACAGCCGGGCATGGGCGGGGCGGTGGCCGACTACGATTCCGCGCTGAAGTACGACAGCGCCATCGACGCCATCGTCAAGGGCACGTCCGACGGCCTGATGGTGGTGCTGAACATCTCGGCGGTGCTGATCGTGTTCGTGGCCCTGGTGGCCCTGGTCAACGTCATGCTGGGCGGGTTCACGGTGTTCGACGCGCCGCTGACGGTGGAGCGGATGCTAGGCTGGGTCTTCGCTCCCGTCGCCTGGCTGATCGGCGTGGAGTGGAAGGACGCCGACGTCGCCGGCTGGCTGCTGGGCGTCAAACTGACCCTGACCGAATTCGTCGCCTTCATCGACCTGGGCAAGGTGCCGGCCGCCGAGATGACGGAGCGGACGCGGATGCTGATGACCTATGCGTTGTGCGGCTTCGCCAATATCGGCTCGGTCGGCATCACGGTGACGGGCCTGTCGGTGCTGATGCCCGAACGACGCGAAGAGGTGCTGGGCATGATCTGGAAAGGGCTGTTCGCCGGCTTCCTGGCCACGCTGATGACCGCCGCCGTCGTGGGCGCCTTGCCCGCCGCCGTCTTCGGGGGCTAGCCTTGGGATCGACGGCCTTGAAGGCCGACGAGGCCGGGTCATGAAACTCTACACCTCCAATCGTGCGCCGAACCCGCGACGGGTGCGCTGGGTCATGGCCGAGAAGGGCGTGACCGACGTGGAGATGGTCGAGATCGACATCATGACGGGCGAGCACAAGAAGCCCGCCTTCCGCGATCGCGTCGGCGTGCCCCACCTGCCGGCGCTGGAACTGGACGACGGGACGATCCTGTCGGAATCCATCGCCATCTGCCGCTATCTGGAGGCGCTGCATCCCGAGCCGAACCTGTTCGGCCGCGACCCGCTGGAACAGGCCGAGGTGGAGATGTGGACGCGCCGGTGCGAATTCTATCTGGCGACGCCGATCATGCTGAACGTGCGCCACACCCACCCCGCGCTGGCGGCGCTGGAGGCGACCCAGATGCCCCAGGTCGCCGAATACAACCGCCTGTCGGCCGAACGGTTCATGGGCACGCTGGACGCCCATCTGGCGACCCGGACCTTCCTGGCGCTGGACCGGTTCACCATCGCCGACATCGTGGGCGTGGTGGGGCTGGATTTCGCGCGGGTGGTCAAATACAGCCCGCCGGCCGAGTTCGAAAACCTGGCGCGCTGGCTGGACACCTGCCGCGCGCGGCCGGCGGCCAAGGCCGGGGTCTGAGCCGCCGTGCGCGCCCTGCCGCCTCCCCATCGGGCGCTGGCGCTGTCGCTGGCGGTGCTGGCGGGCTATGTCGACAGCCTGGGTTTTCTGCAACTGGGCGGGGTCTTCGTTTCGTTCATGAGCGGCAACTCGACCCGTCTGGCGGCCAGCCTGGCCGAAGGGCGATGGGCGGCGGCGGGCGGCCTGGCCGGCATTCTGATCCTGTTCGTCATGGGATCCTTCTTCGGCGCCCTGATCGCGCGCGGGCAGCAGGGACGTTCGCGCAGCCGGGTGCTGGCGTTCGAGGGCGGCCTGCTGACGCTGGCGGCGCTGGCGTCCTGGACGGGCCATAAGCCCGTGGCCATCGGCCTGATGGTCATGGCGATGGCGGCCGAGAATTCGGTCTTCCTACGAAATGGCGAGGTGGCGGTCAGCCTAACCTATATGACCGGCACGCTGGTCAAGCTGGGTCAGAGCCTGGCGGCGGCGGTCATGGGCGGCGACCGCTGGGGGTTCGGCCCCTATCTGGTCCTGTGGGCCGGGCTGACGGGCGGCGCGGTCGTGGGAGCCCTGACCTTCGGCCGGCTGGGGCTGGCGGCCCTGTGGCCGGCGGCGGCCTTCGCCTTTCTGCTGGCGGTCGTGACGCGGTTCAGCCGCGCGGCGTGAACTTTCGGATCACGCCCGAGAAGGTCATCAGCAGTCGCTCGCCCGTCGTGATCTGACCCCGCACGAAGATCAGGCTCTTGCCCGCCTTCGTCACCTGTCCGGTCGCCTCGATCAGTTCGCCGACATAGCCGCCGTCGATGAAGGTGGAGTCCAGTTGCACCGTGACGCCCGAGGCGCCCTCCATCTCCTGATAGGCGATCTGGAACATGGCGATGTCGGCGAAGGTCATCAGACAGCCGCCATGCATCCGTCCGCCCGCGTTCATGTGCTTCTGCTCGGCGCGGAAGGCGCAGCGCATCTGGCCGTCGGGGTCGGGCCGGCCGTAGAAGGGGCCGACCACGGTGTCGAAGGTGTCGTGCAGGTCGTAGGTCTGCCAGCCGGCGAATTCGCCTTCGGTGATGGTGATTTTCTTCGACATAGAGGTAACGGCCTTACTTCTGGGCGTGCGGTGCAGCATATAGGCGCAATGAGCGATCCGATCGAAACCGCAATCCTGAATAAAATCGCCTCGCTGGAGCCGGGCCAGAGCATCGAGCCGGCCGAAGTGGCCAAGACGCTACAGCCCGAACAGTGGCGGCGGATGCTGCCCAAGGTGCGCGCCGCAGCCCTGGGCCTGATGCGCCAGGGCCGGCTTACCATCACCAAGAAGGGCAAGGCGGTCGATCCCGACGATTTCAAGGGCGTCACGCGCCTGCGTCAGGCCACGCCCGAAGACACCGCCCTGGCGCTGAGCCGTCGTCCGCCGGCGGCGAACGACGAGATCGAGGATTAAACTTCCCGCTCATCCCCGCGAAAGCGGGGACCCAGTCCTTTGTGAGGCAAGGCGTTTGGGATCGATATCGCTCAAGATCGGTGAAAACGGAGCGCCCAAAGATCTGGGTCCCCGCTTTCGCGGGGATGAGCGGGTCGTGAGAAATCTTGACGCCGTTCTGGACGAAATCCGCGCCTGTCGCGCCTGCGCCGGCGTGCTGCCGCATACGCCGCGTCCGGTGGTTCGGGTGTTTGCGGAGACCCGTCTGCTGATCTGCGGCCAGGCGCCGGGGCGTCGGGTGCATGAAAGCGGCCTGCCGTTCACCGATCCGTCCGGCGACCGGCTGCGCGACTGGATGGGCGTGGATTACCAGACCTTCTACGCCGACCGCCGCATCGGCGTAGCGGCCCAGGCCTTCTGCTATCCCGGCACGGCCCCGAAAGGCGGCGACCGTCCTCCGCCGACACGGTGCGCAGACCTGTGGCGGCCGCAGCTGCTGGAGGCCCTGCCGCGCATGGCGCTGACTCTGCTGGTCGGCGGCTACGCCCAGGCCTGGGCGCTGGGTGGGCGGGCGGGGCGCAACATGACCGAGACGGTGCGGGCCTGGCGCGACCATGCGCCAGATGTTCTGGTCCTGCCGCATCCATCGTGGCGCAACACCGCCTGGTTGAGGAAGAACCCGTGGTTCGAGGCCGAGGTCGTGCCTTATCTGCGGGAACGGGTGCGCGGGATCCTCGCCCCTTCAATGTCCGCTCATTCCGGCGAAAGCCGGAATCCAGGTCTTTAGTGAGGCTGTGCGTGGGACGAACGATGACGACGCTGTTTGACCGCCTTTCGTCCAAAGTACTCGGTCCCGGCTTTCGCCGGCATGATCTGAAAAGATTGGCGCCGCTGGCCGCCTCCCTGGCCCTTTCCGCCTGCGCCGCGCCCCATATCCAGCCGCCTCTGACGCCGCCGCCGGGCTTCGTCGGACCGCACGTCGAGGACAAGGCCCTCGTCATGTCGGACGGCGCGCGACTGCCGCTGCTGCAATGGGGACCAAAGGATCGCGCGCCTTGGGCGGTGATCGTGGCCCTGCACGGCATGAACGATCACAACGCCAGTTTTCGCCTGGCCGGGCCGTGGTGGGCCGAACAGGGGATCGAGACCTGGGCCTTCGATCAGCGCGGCTTCGGCGGCGCGCCGGGGCGAGGCGTCTGGGCGGGCCGGCGGCGGATGACCGACGATGTGCGAGAGGCCGTGGCCATGGCCCGCGCCCGCCATCCCGGCGCCGTCGTCGCCGTCGTGGGCGAAAGCATGGGCGGTTCGGTGGCGGCCGCCGCCTTCGCCTCCGACGATCCGCCGGATGCGGATCGCGTGGTCCTGCTGGCGCCCGGCGTCTGGGGCTGGTCGTCGCAGGGGCCGTTCAACAGCCTGGCGATCAATCTGGCGGCGCGGGCGCTGGGGAATGTGGCGCTGGAGCCGCCGTCCTTCATCACGCGGGGCATTTACGCCTCGTCCAATACGCTGGAGCTGGTGCGCAACGGGCGCGATCCGATGAGCATTCTGGCGACCCGGTTCGACACCATCTACGGCCTGGTCGACCTGATGGAGACCTCGGCGCGGACTCTGGGCCGCATCCGCGGGGACGCCATACTGATGTACGGCGCCAACGACGAGGTGGTGAAGCCCGATCAGATGCGCGCGGCCCTGCGTCGCGCCCAAGCGCAAGGCGGAATGCTTCGGACCGCCTGGTATCCGCACGGCTGGCACCTGCTGGATCGCGATCTGGACGCGGAGATCGTCTATCGCGACGTCGCCGCCTGGCTGCGCGATCCTCAGGCGCCGCTGCCGTCCGGGGCGCCGGCCGTCCTGCCCCAACTGGAGCGGCGGACGGCCAAGCCTCACTCTTAACGCGACGTTTACCATCCAGGCGGCATTTTCTGCCTAGCGGGGCGTGAGCATTTCCCGCGAGTTTGGGGCGGGATCGCGTGGGCGGCTTTACGGCGGCGTTGCAGAAGTTCGGGATCGGCCGCCTGGCGGCGGTGCTCGGCGTCGCCGCCGGCGTCGCCGCCGTGCTGGTCGCCGTCATGCTGCGGATGGGCCAGGCCCCGGACGCGCTGCTCTATTCCAACCTGGACCTGCGCGAGGCGGGCGAGATCACCGCCGCCCTGGATCAGGCCAACATCAAATATTCGTCCAAGGGCGACGGCTCGACCATCATGGTCAATCGCGACGAGGTGGGCGCGGCCCGGATGCTGGTCGCGGGCAAGGGGTTGGTGACGTCCGGTTCGGTCGGTTACGAGCTGTTCGACAACCAATCGGTCCTGGGCCAGACCGAGTTCCAGCAGCAGTTGAATGAGCAGCGCGCCCTGCAGGGCGAGCTGTCGCGGACCATCATGTCGATGCGCGGCATCACCGCCGCCCGCGTTCACATCACCATGCCGCGCCGCGAAATGTTCACCTCCGCCGCCGGAGAACCGACCGCCGCCGTCCTGGTCGGCGTGGGCGGACGCGATCTGACCGGCGACCAGGTGCGGGCGATCCGCAATCTGGTGGCGTCGTCCGTGCCGAATCTGAAGCCCGACCGCGTCACCGTGGCCGACCAGAACAATCGCACCCTGGCCGCCGGCGGCGACGACCAGGGCTTCAACTCCGCCTCGGCCGAGGAGGCCAAGGGCAATACCGAGGCTCAGCTTCAGGCCCGCATCAAAGACATCGTCGAGGGCGTCGTCGGCGTGGGGGCCGCGCGCGTGCAGGTGACGGCCGACATCGACCACAGCCGTTCGACCACCCAGGAGCAGAAGTTCGATCCCGACGGCCAGGTGGTGCGCTCGACCACCACCAACGGCTCCCAGTCCAGCGACACGACCGGCCAACCCGATGGCGGGGTGACGGCGACCAACAACATCCCCGGCGGCGCGGCGCCGGGGACGACCCCAGTCGGCTCGACCAACGCCGAGAACGCCGAGACCACCAACTACGAAATCTCCAACACCACCACCACCACGACCAAGGAGCTGGGCGAGGTCAAGAAGCTGGCCGTCGCCGTCGCCGTGGACGGCAAGTGGACGCCGGCCAAGGACGGCAAGGGCGAGGCGACCTACGCCCCGCGCACCACCGAGGAGATCAACCAGATCAAGTCGCTGGTCGCCGCCGCCGCCGGCATCGACGAAAGCCGCGGCGACAAGATCGAGGTCGTCAACGTCCGCTTCAACCACGACACCGGCGTCGCCGGCGGGCTGGACGGCGCCTCTTCGATGTTCGACTTCTCCAAGAACGACATCATGCGGGGCGTGGAGCTGCTGGTTCTGCTGATCACCGGCGTCCTGCTGATCTTCTTCGTGCTGCGACCGCTGCTGAAGACGGCGGCAGGCGGAACGAACCTGCCGGCGCTGGTCTCGTCCGAGGGGGCGTCGGTGACGCCGGTGACGACCACCATCATCGGGCCGGACGGCCAGCCGCAGATGGTCCAGCTGCCCCCGCCCAGCGAGATGGAGCAGAAGATCGACATCGCCCGCATCGAGGGTCAGGTGAAGGCGTCCTCGGTCAAGAAGGTCGCCGACTTCGTCCAGTCGCATCCCGATGAGGCGGCCGGCATCCTGCGCACCTGGGTGGCCGAAGGCTGATGGCGAAGCTGGTCAACAAGAAGTCCGCCGTCGAGGACCCCAACAAGCTGACGGGGCCGGAGAAGGCCGCCGTCATCCTGCTGGCGCTGGGCGAGGAGCACACCGCCTTGTGGGAGCGGCTGGACGACGACGAGGTCAAGGAGATCTCCCAGGCGATGGCGACCCTGGGCAATGTCACGGCCGAGGCGGTCGAGGCGTTGATGATCGAATTCGTCTCGGGCCTGTCCGGCTCCGGCTCGGTGATGGGCAGCTACGAACAGACGCAGAAGCTGCTCAGCGCCTTCCTGCCCAAGGACCGCGTCGACGGTCTGATGGAGGAGATTCGCGGTCCCGCCGGCCGCACCATGTGGGACAAGCTGGGCAATGTGAACGAGGCGGTGCTCGCCAACTATCTGAAGAACGAATACCCCCAGACGGTGGCGGTGATCCTGTCCAAGGTCCGCACCGACCACGCCGCCCGCGTCCTGACCAGCCTGCCCGAGGACTTCGCCCTGGAGTGCGTGCAGCGGATGCTGCGCATGGAGCCGGTGCAGCGCGAGATCCTGGACAAGATCGAGGCCACGCTGCGCACCGAATTCATGTCGAACCTGGCCCGCACGTCGAAGCGCGACAGCCACGAGATGATGGCCGACATCTTCAACAGCTTCGACCGCCAGACCGAGGCCCGGTTCATCGGCGCCCTGGAAGAGCGAAACCGGGAATCCGCCGAACGCATCCGGGCCCTGATGTTCGTGTTCGAGGACCTGTCCAAGCTGGATCCCGGCGGCATACAGACCCTGCTGCGCAGCGTGGACAAGGATTCGCTGGGCCTGGCGCTGAAGGGCGCCTCCGAGGGACTGCGCGAGATGTTCTTCTCCAACATGTCCGAGCGGGCCTCCAAGATCATGCGCGAGGACATGGAATCGATGGGCCCGGTGCGCCTCAAGGATGTCGACGCCGCCCAGATGGCGATGGTCCAGGTGGCCAAGGATCTGGCCGCCAAGGGCGACATCATGCTGGCCGGCCAAGGCGCAGACGACGAGTTGATCTACTGACATGACCGCGCCCGCCGAACATCGCCGCCCCTTCGCCTTCGATACCGAGTTCGACGCCGACGGCGCCGTGGTGCGCCCCGGCGCCTGGACGCCCGCCAAGCGCGCCTATCTCCCCGCCGAGGTCGACGCCCTGGTGGCGCAAGGGCGTCTGGAGGCGCGTCAGCAAGCCCTGGCCGAGATCGAGAACATCCGCGCCCTGGCCCTGACCAGCGTGGCCCAGGCCGCCGCTGCGGCCATGCCGACCCTGCGGGCGGCGGCCCAGGCGCATCGCGAGCAGTCGGCCGCCCTGGCCCTGGCCGCCGCCCGCGCCATCGCCGGCGCCGCGCTGGAGCGCTTTCCCCAGGCGCCGCTGAAGGCCGCGCTGGAAATCCTGGCCCAGGAGATCGACGCCTCGCCGCGCCTGGTGGTGCGCGCCTCGAACCTGGACGAGGCGGCGCGGGGCCTGATCGAACGAGCCTGCGCCGACAGCGGCTTCACCGGGGCGGTCGCCTTCCGCGACGAGCCGGGCCTGCATCCCGCCGCCTTCCAGCTGGAATGGGCGGACGGCCGCGCCGACCACGATCCGCAGATGTCCGCCCAGCGCGTCGCCGAGGCCCTGACGGCCGCCTTGGCGGCGGAGGCCGGACACGCCGAAACCCTTCCCGTCGACAGGAGCATGTTCTGATGGCGTCCGACGACCTGGCCCTGGAGGAATTCTCCGCCCTTTCCGGCCCGCCGCCCATCGACGACGCGGGCGAAAAGACCGCCGCCGACCTGGCCACCGTCTTCGACGTGCCGGTCAACATCTCGGCCGTGCTGGGCAAGTCGCACATGTCGGTGGCCCAACTGCTGAAACTGAACAAGGGCTCGGTGCTGGAGCTGGACCGCAAGGTCGGCGAGGCCATCGACATCTTCGTCAACAACCGCCTGATCGCGCGCGGCGAGGTCGTCGTCGTCGACGATCGTCTGGGCGTGACCATGACGGAAATCATCAAGACCGAGGACAGCGGCGCCTGACGGGCGACGCGGTTCGAAACAGCGATTAGAGGAGAAGAACGATGCGTCTTCTGGTGGTAGGCAGACTGAGCGGCCAGCTCGCTTCGGCGGTCAAGATGGCCATGGCGCACGGCGCCAAGGTCAACCATGTCGAACGCGCCGATCAGGCGACCGAGCAGTTGCGGCGCGGGCAGGGCGCGGACCTGCTGATGGTCGACTATCAACTGGACATCGCCGGCCTGATCGCCGCCAACGAGGCCGAGCGGATCACCATTCCGGTGGTGGCCTTCGGCGTCGACGCCGATGCGCGAGAGGCCGCCGCCGCGATCAAGGCCGGGGCCAAGGAATTCATCCCGCTTCCGCCCGACGCCGAACTGATCGCCGCCGTCCTGTCGGCCGTCGCCGACGACGAAAAGCCGATGATCTCGGCCGATCCGTCGATGAAGGCCGTGCTGCAACTGGCCGATCAGGTCGCCCGCTCCGAGGCCTCGATCCTGATCACCGGCGAAAGCGGCGTCGGCAAGGAGGTGATGGCGCGGTATCTGCACGAACATTCGCGCCGGTCTGAAAAGCCCTTCATCAGCGTCAACTGCGCCGCCATCCCGGACAATCTGCTGGAATCCGAACTGTTCGGCCACGAGAAGGGCGCCTTCACCGGGGCCGTCGCGCGCCGCATCGGCAAGTTCGAAGAGGCGGACGGCGGCACCCTGCTGCTGGACGAAATCAGCGAGATGGACGCCCGGCTTCAGGCCAAGCTGCTGCGCGCCATCCAGGAACGGGTCATCGACCGCGTGGGCGGCTCCAAGCCCGTTTCGGTCAACATCCGCATCATCGCCACCTCGAACCGCGACCTGGCCAAGGCCGTGGCCGAAGGGACGTTCCGCGAGGACCTGCTGTATCGACTGAACGTGGTGAACCTGCGCCTGCCGTCCTTGCGCGAGCGGCCGGGCGACATCGGCGTGCTGGCCGATCACTTCATCAAGAAATACGCCGCCGCCAACGGCGTGCCGGCGCGCCCCATGTCGGCCGCAGCGCGCCAGGCCATCGCCGCCCATCGCTGGCCCGGCAATGTGCGCGAACTGGAAAACGCCATGCACCGGGCGGTGCTGCTGGCGACCGGACCCGAGATCGACGTGGACGCCATCCGTCTGCCGGACGGCCAGCCGCTGTCGGGAACGGGCGGGTCCCTGACGGCGGGCCGGGCCTATGAGGCGCCGCAAGGCGGCGTCGCCGCCCGCGCGGCCCAGGCGGCGGACGCCGTGACCCGCAGCTTCGTGGGCCAGACCGTGGCGGCGATGGAGAAGACGCTGATCCTGGACACCCTGACCCACTGCCTGGGCAACCGCACCCATGCGGCCAACATCCTGGGCATCTCGATCCGCACCCTGCGCAACAAGCTGAACGAATACGCCGACGAAGGCGCGGCCATCCCGGCGCCGCAGAGCGGGGTCGCGGCCTCGGGCTATGCGGCCTGACGGATGCGGCGGGGCTTTGATCGCAGGACGCTGATCGGCGGCGCGGGCGCGCTGGCGCTGGCGCTGGCCGGCTGCTATCCGCGTCGCGACACGCCCGAGGCCGAAGACGACCAGCCCGAGTTTTTGCTGTCGGATCTGGAAGCGCGCCATGGCGGACGGCTGGGCGTCGCGGCGTTCGACATCGGCAGTCAGCGCCGCGTCTCCTGGCGGGGCCAGGAGCGGTTCCCCTTCTGCTCGACGTTCAAGGCCTTCCTCGCGGCGGCCACGCTGGAGCGGGTGCAGCGGGACGAGGAGCAGCTAGACCGCGCCGTGGCGGTGGTGCGCGCCGACCTGATCCCCCACGCGCCCGTGACCGAAAGGGCTGTCGGCCGCACCCTGACGATCCGCCAACTGATGCAGGCCGCCGTCGAGGTCAGCGACAATCCGGCCGCCAACATCCTGATCCGCGAAATGGGAGGAATCGCCGTATGGCGTTCGTGGTGGCCCAGGTTCGGCGACACCACCACCCTGATCTCGCGCCTGGAGCCGGACCTGAACACCGCCTTGCCCAACGACCCGCGCGACACCTGTCTGCCCGACCAGACCGTGGCGAACATTCGCGAACTGGCCTTCGGCGACCGGCTGACGCCCGAGCACGACCAGATGATCCAGGGCTGGATGACGGCCTCGCCGACCGGCCCGAACCGCATCAGGGCCGGCGCGCCGGCGGGCTGGACCATCGCCCACAAGACCGGCACGGGGGCAAACGGGACCGGCAACGACATCGGCATGGCCATTCCCCTGTCCGGTTCGCCCATCGTGCTGGCGACCTATTTCACCGGCGCGGCCGACGCCACGGAGGACCAGCGGGACGCCGTGATCGCCGAGGCGACCCGCCGCGTCTTCAGGGCGCTGGGCCGTGACTGACGCGCCCGTCCTGATGAAGGACGGCATGGCGCGGCCGACCGGGCGCGATGTGCTGAGCTGGCTGAACCGCGGCGAAGTGCTGATGGCGGTCGGCGTGATCGGCGTGATCATGCTGCTGATCCTGCCGGTTCCGAAGATGCTTCTGGACCTGCTGCTGGCGATCTCGCTGGTGTCCAGCGTGCTGATCCTGATGACGGCCGTGATGATGAAGCGGCCGCTGGACTTCGCCATCTTCCCGACGGTCCTCTTGGTCTCGACCCTGTTCCGCCTGGGGCTGAACCTGGCCTCGACGCGGCTGATCCTGACACATGGCCAGGAGGGGCACGAGGCCGCCGGCCAAGTGATCAACGCCTTCGGCCAGCTGATGATGGGCGGCAACTTCATCATCGGGGTGATCATCTTCTCGATCATCCTGGTGGTGAACTTCGTCGTCATCACCAAGGGTTCGACCCGGATCGCCGAAGTGTCCGCCCGCTTCACCCTGGATTCAATGCCGGGCAAGCAGATGGCGATCGACGCCGACCTGTCGTCGGGCCTGATCACCGAGGACCAGGCCAAGACCCGCCGCAAGGAGCTGGAGCAGGAATCGACCTTCTTCGGCGCGATGGACGGCGCCTCGAAATTCGTGCGCGGCGATGCGGTCGCGGGCCTGATCATCACCTTCATCAATGTGATCGGCGGCATTCTGATCGGCACGCTGCAGCACGGCATGCCGGCGATGGAGGCCGCCAACACCTATGTCCAGCTGACCATCGGCGACGGCCTGGTGACGCAGGTTCCGGCCATCATCATCTCCATCGCCGCCGGCTTCCTGGTGTCCAAGGCGGGCGTGGAGGGCACGGCGGACAAGGCCCTGGTGACGCAGCTGGCCACCAACCCCGTGTCGCTGGGCGTGGTGTCGGGGGCGGCGGGCCTGATCGGCCTGATCCCCGGAATGCCGCTGATCCCCTTCGCCGCCCTGGCCATCGGTTCGGGCTTCATGGCCTGGCGTCTGGGCCGCAACCGGCTGAAGCCCCAGCCGACCGAGGCCGAGCGCGCCGCCGCCGAGGCCGCCGCCAACCCCAAAGAGGACGCCGAGGAGCCGATCGCCAACGTCCTGACCATCGACGAGGTCAAGATCGAGCTGGGCTATTCGCTGCTCAGCCTGATCAACGACCTGGAGGGACGGCGGCTGACCGACCAGATCCGCGCCCTGCGGCGGTCGCTGGCCCAGGAGTACGGCTTCGTCATTCCCCAGGTCCGCATTCTGGACAATATGCGCCTGCCGACCCAGGGTTACGCCATCCGCATCAAGGAGATGGAGAGCGGGGCGGGCGAGGTGCGCCTGGGCCATCTGATGGCGATGGACCCGTCTGGCCGTCAGGTCGAACTGCCCGGCGAACATATGCGCGAGCCCGCTTTCGGCCTGCCGGCGACGTGGATCGAGGAAGGCCTGCGGGAAGAAGCGACCTTCCGAGGCTACACCCTTGTCGATCCGTCCACCGTTCTGACCACCCACCTGACGGAAATCCTGAAGGAGAACATGGCGGACCTGCTGTCCTATGCCGAGGTGCAGAAGCTGCTGAAGGACCTGGGCGCCGAGGAGAAGAAGCTGGTGGAGGAATTGATCCCCAGCGTGGTCACGGTCACGACCCTGCAGCGGGTGCTCCAGGCCCTGTTGCGCGAGAAGGTGTCGATCCGCGATCTGCCCGCCATCCTGGAAGGCCTGGCGGAGGCGGCGCCGCACAGTTCCAGCGTCACGACCCTGGTCGAACACGTCCGCGCGCGCCTGGGGCGTCAGCTGTGCTGGCAGAACAAGGACGGGGAGGGGGCGCTGCCCATTGTCACCCTGTCGCCGGAATGGGAGGCCGCCTTCTCTGAAAGCCTGATCGGCAATGGCGAGGACAAGCAACTGGCCATGGCGCCGTCGCGGCTTCAGGACTTCATCCGCGCCGTGCGCGACACCTTCGAGCGTATCGCCATGTCGGGCGAGAACCCGGTGCTGCTGACGGGCCCCATGACCCGGCCCTATGTTCGTTCGATCATCGAACGCTTCCGCGGCCAGACGGTGGTCATGAGCCAGAACGAAATCCATCCCAAGGCCCGGCTGCGGACCCTGGGCCAAGTCTGAGCGCGACGCGGGCGCCGGCCGCCCCGCGATAATGAGGTTTGACGCCGGATCGCGCCCCGCTAAAGCTTCGCGCCATGATCCCCACAACTCGGCGGCAATGGTCGCGCTTTCAGAATTTCGTCCGCACGCCGTCGCTGGCGCGGTCGATGTCGGCCACTCTGATCCTGGCCTTCGGGCTGCTGATCCTGGTCAACGCCACGACCTTCGTGATGATCCAGCGGACGGCGGCCGTGAACCGCACCATCGAGCACGACCAGCAGATGCGGCGGGCGTCGCGGACCACCCTGATCTCCATGCTGAACGCGGAAACGGCCCAGCGCGGCTTCCTGCTGACCGGACGCGGGGACTTCCTGCAGCCCTACCGCATTGCGCGAGAGGAAATGCGGCCGGCCCTGGCCCTTCTGGACCAGGCCGCCGTCGCCGATCCGGCGTTGAGGCGGGCGGTGGACGAAATCCATCGCCTCGCCGGCCTGAAATGGGCCGAGATGGATCGCACCATCTCCCTGGCGGCCCAGGGGCGGATCGGCCAGTCGATCCAGACCGTGCGCTCGGGCGAGGGCAAACGCTACATGGACGATCTGAGGATCGCCATCGAGGCCTTCGACGTTCTGAAGTCCGGCAAGATAGCCGACCTCCAGAAGCGGTCGGAACGGTTCGCCCTGCTGACGGTGGCGATGAACGCCATCGCCGGCGTTCTGGTGATCCTGCTGGCGCTGCTGTCGGCCTGGATGGTTCGGCGCTATGTCGCCGAAATCGAACGCGCCCGCGCCGTGCTGGACGCCGCGAACGCCAGCCTGGAAGACAAGGTCAAGGAACGGACCGGGGATCTGATGCGCGCCAACGAGGAGATTCAGCGCTTCGCCTATATCGTCAGCCACGACCTGCGCGCGCCCCTGGTCAACGTCATGGGCTACACCTCCGAACTCGAGCAGGCCGGCAAGGTCATCGACAAGGCCATCCAAGAGGCGGAGAAGACGCGCGCCGTCGACGCCGAGGTCGTCACCGCTGTCCGCGAGGATATGCCGGAGGCCATCGGCTTCATCCGCGCCTCGACCGAGAAGATGGACCGGCTGATCAACGCCATCCTGAAGCTGTCTCGCGAAGGCCGGCGCAATCTGCTGCCCGAGACGCTGGACATGACGGCGATGGCGGAAGGCATCGCCAAGAGCGTCCATCACCAGACCGAAGCCTCGGGCGCCCGCATCGAGGTTCAGCCCCTGCCTGAAATCGAAAGCGACCGGATTTCGATGGAGCAGATCATCGGCAATCTGATCGACAACGCCGTCAAATATCTGGACCACGACCGGCCGGGCGAAATCGTCGTCACGGGCGAGGACGTGCCGGGCGGCTGGGTCGTCTATCGCATCGCCGACAACGGCCGCGGCATCGCGCCCCGCGACCATGAACGGATTTTCGAACTGTTTCGCCGGTCCGGCCGGCAGGATCGCGCGGGCGAGGGGCTGGGCCTGGCCTTCGTGCGCAACAGCGTCCGGCGACTGGGCGGCACGATCGACGTGCAATCCGAGCTTGGCAAGGGCTCGACTTTCCTGCTGAAATTCCCCAAACGACTGATCGTAGCCGAACCTGGAGTCGCGTCGTGACGCAGCCTGTCAAAATCATCATGGTCGAAGACGACCACGGTCACGCCAAGCTGATCGAAAAGAACATCCGTCGCGCGAACATAAACAATGAAATCAAGCATTTCGACGAGGGCGGCGCGGCGCTGGACTATCTGTTCAGCGACGAAATCCTGACCAATGGGCCGTTGCTGATCCTTCTGGACCTCAACCTGCCGGATATGTCGGGAACCGACATTTTGGAGAAGGTGAAGGGCAATGAGCGGTTGCGGCGCGCCCCCGTGGTGGTTTTGACCACGACGGACGATAAGGTGGAGATCCAGCGCTGCTACGACCTGGGCTGCAATGTCTACATCACCAAGCCGGTGGACTATGAGTCCTTCGCGGGCGCGATCCGCCAACTGGGGCTGTTCCTGTCGGTGATCCAGGCGCCGGAGATCGAGTGATCGAGGCGAACCCGCCGATCCGCCTGCTTTACATCGACGACGACCGGGGCCTGTCCCGGCTGGTCGAGAAGGAGCTGGGGCGCCACGGCTACGCCGTCACCTGCGCGCCGGACGGCGATGCGGGGCTGGAGCTGTTGCAGCGGCATGAGTACGATGTCTGCGCCTTGGACCATTATATGCCGACGCGCGACGGGCTGGACGTGCTGCCCGACATCCTGGCGCTGAGCGCGCCGCCGCCGGTCGTCTATGTGACGGGCGCCCAGGACGGGAGGATCGCCGTGGCCGCCCTGCGCGCCGGCGCAGCCGACTATGTCATCAAGGACGTGTCCGAAGACTTCACCTCCCTGCTGCGCGCCGCGCTGGAGGACGCCCTGTTGCGGCGGCGCCTTCAACGCGAGAACGACCAGGCGCAGGAGGAGATTCGTCTGGCGCGCGACCGGGCCGAGGCCATGCTGCGCGAGGTGAACCACCGGGTCGGCAACTCCCTGCAACTGGTGTCCAGCTTCATGTCGCTGCAGATGCGCCATATCGCCGACCAGGCCGCCAAGGAGGCCCTGCGCGAATCCCAGGCGCGGATCGAGGCGGTCGCCCACGTGCATCGACGCCTCTACACCTCGGGCGACATGAGCCGCGTGGCCATGGACGACTATCTGGTCGGATTGATCGACGAACTGTCCAAGTCCATCGGGCCGGATCAGGGTTCGCCGCGCCTGAAGCTGAAGGCCGCGCCCCTATCCGTCACCACGGATCAGGCCGTCTCCATCGGCGTCATCGTCACGGAACTGGTCACGAACGCCGTCAAATACGCCTATGCCCCCGGCCAGGGCGGCGAAATCCGCATACTGTTGGAGCATGAGGGCGACAATCGCGTCGTCCTGACGGTCGAGGACGACGGTCCCGGCATGGGCGACGGCGCCCCGAAGGGCACGGGCCTGGGCGCCAAGATCATCTCGGCCATGGCCTCGGGCCTGCGCTCGGCGGTCGAATTCGACGGCGCTCACAAGGGCGTGCGCGCCAGGCTGGCCTTCGACCTTTAAGGTCGGCGTCGTCATGCTTCAGTTCGGCGTCCGAAAGCCTGGTATCGACTACCGCCATCGCACCGTCGCCTTCGGCGTGGCCGAACGCGACGGGCTGATCGCCTGCGTGCGGGTGGAGCGGCCGTCCGGCCCCTATTTCGACCTGCCGGGCGGGGGGCTGGACCTGGAGGAAACCGAGGTCGAGGCCCTGCGGCGCGAGTTCCTGGAAGAAACCGGGCTGACGATCGCGCCCCTGAACCGAATCGCCGAGGCCGGGCAGTATTTCGTGCGCTCGACCGATGAGCCGGTGAACAACGTCGGCGGTTTCTGGACCGCCCGCGTCGCCGCCGAGGATCCGGCCGCCAAGTGCGAGGACGATCACACGCTGGTATGGCTGGATCCGACCGTCGCCCTGTCCCGTTTGCGCCACGATTCGCACGCCTGGGCCGTGGCGGTCTGGCTGCGTCGGCCAAGCTGAGCCTTACGGAACAAGGCTTTGGCGTTTCCGTTTTTTGATCAACGCGCGCCGCTGTCCCGGCGGCGCTGGATCAGGAGACAAGACGATGGCCGATCATGACCGCATCGAAGGCGCCGCCAAGAATATCGGCGGCAAGGTGAAGGAAGCCGCCGGCAAGATGACCGGCGACACCAAGCTCCAAGCCGAAGGCAAGGCCGACCAGGTCGAAGGCAAGGTCCAGAACGCCGTCGGCGGCGCCAAGGACAGCCTGCGCGACAAGGCTTGATCTCAGCCTGACATGCCGAATACGGGAAGCGCCGTCCGCGAAAGCGGGCGGCGTTTCGCCATGTGTGGTCAGTCGTTCTTGTCACCCCAAAGGGTCAGCGACAGCCCCTTCTTGCCGGTTTCGTCGACGGGGCGGCATTCCGAACTGAAGCCGCCTTCGACCGGGCGGGGACGGCAGTCCATCTCGCGCAGCCCGGATGGCGCGCTGGCCGCCCGCGACTGCGGCCCGCACTGGATCGAATAGGCGCCGCCGCCGGCCGACGCCTGCATCATCTGACAGTCTCCGGCCATGCCGGCGGGGCGCAGCGCCTCGGGCAGGTCCGACCCCAGAGCCGTGGCCAGTTGCGCGCGCACTTCGGTCTGGCAGGTTTCCATCGATTTCGCGCCGCGCACCAGCGGACTGCACCGCGCCCGCTCGAACCCGAACGGATCGGCCAGGCCCCAGGCGGGCACGGAATGCGGCGTGGCCGGGGCGACGGCGGTTGCTGCGGTCGCCGGCGGTTCGGCGGCGGAGGTCTCCCACACCACGGAAGGCGCGGCCTCCTGCATCAGGACAAGGGCGAAGGCGGCGGCGATCATCGGTCGAACCCTTCTGTCGCGCCTCCGGTTCGCCCCGGCGCGTCGCCTACCTTGTCAGGGCCCGCATGGCCTTGTCCAGTCCGTCCAGCGTCAGCGGATACATCCGCTGGTCCATCACCTCGCGCAGCAGGCCGACCGAGGCGGTGTAGGTCCAATGGCGTTCGTGGACCGGGTTCAGCCAGACCGACCTTTCCCACTGGTCCCGCGCCCGTTTCATCCACACGGCCCCGGCCTCCTCGTTCCAGTGCTCGACCGAGCCGCCGGGCATGGTGATCTCATAGGGCGACATGGTCGCGTCGCCGACGAAGATGGCTCGCCAATCGCCCGGATATTTGTGCAGCAGGTCCCAGGTCGGAATCTTTTCCGTGTGGCGGCGCCGATTGTCCTTCCAGACACCCTCGTAGAGGCAGTTGTGGAAGTAGAAGAACTCAAGGTTCTTGAACTCGGTCCGGGCCGCCGAGAACAGTTCCTCGACCAGCTTGACGTGACCGTCCATCGAGCCGCCGATGTCGAGGAACAGCAGGACCTTGATCGTATTGCGCCGCTCGGGCCGCATCTGAATGTCCAGCCACCCCTGGCGAGCCGTGCCGTCGATGGTGCCGTCGATGTCCAGTTCCTCGGCCGCGCCCTGGCGTGCGAAGCGCCGCAGGCGACGCAGGGCGACCTTGATGTTGCGGGTGCCCAGTTCGACCGTGTCGTCCAGGTTCCTGAACTCGCGCTTCTCCCAGACCTTGACTGCCCGGCCATGCCTTCCCGGCCCGCCGATGCGAACGCCCTCGGGATTGTAGCCGCCGTGGCCGAAGGGACTGGTCCCGCCCGTGCCGATCCAGCGATTGCCGCCGGCGTGGCGTTCCTTCTGCTCCTCCAGCCGCTGTTTCAGCGTCTCCATCAGCTTGTCGAACCCGCCCAGGGCCTCGATCTGGGCCTTTTCCTCGTCGGTCAGATATTTCTCGTTCAGCAGCCGCAGCCAGTCCTCGGGGATGTCCGCAATCGGGTCTTGGCCCGCCCCGACCGTCTCGACTCCCTTGAACACCGTTCCGAAGACCTGGTCGAACCGGTCATAGTGTTTCTCGTCCTTGACCAGGACCGCGCGCGACAGATGATAGAAGGTCTCCACCTCCCGCCCCGCCAGATCGCGATCCAACGCCTCCATCAGATGGAGCCATTCCTTCATCGACACCGGAACCTTGGCGTCGCGCAGGGCGGTGAAAAAGGGCAGCAGCATGGGTCAGACCCTATCAGGTCGGCGACAGCATTTCGATCAGTTGCTGGGCGTCGGCCGGCGCCGCGCTTTTGATGTCGTTGTCGAAGTAGACGAAAACGTCGTGGTCCTTGCGCCAGCGCCCAATGTGATCGACCCAGCCCTTGAGGGCGGCCTCGCCATATCGGCCATGGTACCGCCCTCCGGGGCCATGCCCGCGCAGATAGACGAAGTCGGCCGTGGCCGCCCACGGCGAAGGCGCGTCGTGATGGTCGGAGATGCAGAAGCCGACGCCATGGTCGCGCAAAAGGTCCAGCACGGCGGGGTCATGCCAACTGGAATGGCGGAACTCGAAAGCGAAGCGACCCCTGTGCGGCAGCGCCTTCAAGAAGTCGGTCAGCCGTTGGTCGTTCCGTCGCAGATTGGGCGGCAGTTGAAACAGGATCGGCCCCAACTTGCCGCCCAGCCCCTCGGCCCGTTGGAACATATAGGCCAGGCTGTCGGCCGGGTCGGTCAGTTTCTTGTTATGGGTGATGTAACGCGAAGCCTTCCAGGCGAAGACAAAATCGTCTGGCGTCTGTTCGCGCCATCCGGCCACCGCCTTGTCCGTGGGCATGCGATAGAAGCTGGCGTTGATTTCCAGCGTCGTGAAGCGGCGTGAAATATGGGCCAGGCGATCCTTGGCCTTGACCTCGTCTGGATAGAAGGGGCCGTTCCAGTCCTTGTAGGCCCAACCTGACGTGCCGATGCGAACCTCGCCCATGCAAGCCTAGCGGCTGGATGATCAATCGGTTCAGCCTCGCCGCAGAATGAATTCGCGGTCGCGCCAGGCGCCGACGGGATAGTCGTATTCGCCGACCTTTTCGAAGCCGTGGGCGGCGTAAAGGCGCTGAGCCTTGGCGTTGCCGCTCCAGACGCCGATCCACAGGGCGCCTGCGGTGTTCGTCCGCATCCAGTCCAGCGCCACGGTCAGCAGCGCCGTGCCCAGGCCCAGGCCCTGGGCTGTCCTGGCCACATAGAGACGGCGCAACTCCAGATCGCCGGCCCGCGCTTCGGGATGGGGCAGGCCGTTGGGGCCGGCGTTGGCGAAGGCCATCAGTTCGCCGTCGCGTTCGGCCACCCACCAGGCGCAGCCCGGCTCGGCCAGCTTCCTCCGGGTCGGCTCCAGGTCGAAGCTGGCGTCGAGAAAGGCGTTCAAATCGGCTTGCGGATAAGGAATGCCGAACCCCGTGACGAAGGTGTCCACGAATGTCTGGCGGCCCAGGGCGCCCAAGGCTGCGGCGTCGTCGGGGCGGGCGGGGCGGATCACGGGCGCGGTCATGATCCGCCCTTAGAGCGAGGGGTCAGAAGCCGTCCAGAACGATCTTGCCGATGGTCGTCCCGCTCTCCAGCCGACGATGGCCTTCCAGCAGGGTCTCGACCGACAGCGGTCCCAGGTTTTCCGTCAGGGTGCTCCGCATCGCGCCCGCATCGACCAGGCGCGAGACCTCGGCCAGCAGTTCGTGCTGCTTGATCATGTCCGGCGTCTGCTGCACCGGCCGGGTGAACATGAACTCCCAGACGAAGCCGGCCGCCTTGGGCTTCAGAAGTTCGATCGGCAGCCCCCTGAAGTCGTCGATGGCGCCGATCACCCCTTGCGCCGCCACGGCGCGGGCCAGGGCCTCGAAGTGGGACTGGGTATGGGTCAGGGCGGCGATGTAGCGGGGCGGCCGCTCGCCGGCGGCGCTCAGCGCTTCGTCGATCGGGCCGGAGTGGTCGATCACGGCGTGGGCGCCCAGGTCCAGGCACCAGTGGCGGGTGTCGGGCCGCGAAGCCGTGGCGACGACCCGCAGCCCGGTGGTGGCCCGCGCGATCTGGATCAGGGCCGAGCCGACGCCGCCGGCCCCGCCGAGCACCAGAAGGGTCTCGTCTTCGTCGCGCCCGGCCTTCATCCGGTCGAACAGCAGCTCCCAGGCCGTGATGACGGTCAGGGGCGGGGCGGCGGCCTCGGGGAAGGTCAGGGACGTCGGTTTCGGCCCCACGATCCGTTCGTCCACCGCCTGCCGTTCGGCGTTGGAGCCGGGACGGTCGATCTGACCGGCGTAGAAGACCTCGTCCCCGACCTTGAACAGGCTGACCTCTTCCCCCACGCCGATCACGGTTCCGGCCGCGTCATAGCCCAGTATGCTGGTCTCACCCGCCTCGGGCTGGCGGCTGTTGCGGACCTTGGCGTCGACCGGGTTCAGGCTGACGGCCTCCACCTGAACCAGCAGGTCGCGCGGCCGCAAAACGGGTTCGGGCGCATCGAACGCCGTCAGGGCGGCGGGGTCGGTCGCGGGACGGGGGCCGGTCGTGCCGATGGCCTTCATGGCGCTCTCCTGGGGATG
The DNA here is from genome assembly GCF_055809335.1 of Brevundimonas sp. D3-1P. Classification (NCBI taxonomy): domain Bacteria; kingdom Pseudomonadati; phylum Pseudomonadota; class Alphaproteobacteria; order Caulobacterales; family Caulobacteraceae; genus Brevundimonas; species Brevundimonas sp. D3-1P. The sequence continues at coordinate 1,529,012 of NZ_CM147908.1, read as the reverse complement.
TCTGGTCGCCCTGCACATCGGTTCGCGATCGGCCGGGCGCAAGGCGCTTCCGTCGCCCGGGGGGCGGGATTTCGCACAGGCCGCCCGCGCCGTCGTGCGCGCCGCGCGACAGAGGTGTTCAGGCACGGTTGTATCCGCGCGCGAGGGGGGCTACCACCTTGAAGGATCGGGCCGTTCGCCGGCCGCACACGTCGCCGCGCTTGGGGAGGACTGAGGACGCATAAAGCCTTGAAACCGAAGGCCCGTCCGCTTGTCATGTCAGCCCCCGCACTGTCCCTCGATTCGACCGAACCGCCGGCGGCTTCTTCTCCCGCCGCGCCCTCGGTCGGCGCCATGGCCGGCGTCCGGCCCGGCGCCATCATCTTGACGCGGCACGGCGAGCCCGCCCTGTCGCGCAAATGCCTGATCACGGCGCGCCAGTATGGCGACTGGTGGGCCAGATACGAGGTCGGCGGCCTGCTGGCCGGCCAGACCCCGCCCCCCGAACTGATCACCGCGGCCCAGGGTGCGGGCGCCATCTACGCTTCCACCCGCCAACGCGCCCAGGAGACCGCCGCCGCCGTCGCCGCCGGGCGCGAGGTGATGTCGGACGTCATGTTCATCGAGGCCCCCCTGCCGCCGCCGCCGGTTCCCGAATGGATCAAGCTATCGCCCAAATGGTGGGGCGTGGTGTCGCGTTTCTGGTGGCACGCCTTCGACCATCACGACGGCCAGGAGACCCGTGCCCAGGCCGAGGCGCGCGCCGCGCAGGCGGCGCGAAAACTGATCGCGCGGGCCGAAGGCGGTCAGGACGTGCTGGTCTTCGCCCACGGCTACTTCAACCATATGGTCGGCCGCGCCCTGAAGGGCGACGGCTGGAGACTGGTGCAGAACCAGGGCTTCAAATACTGGTCCCAGCGTCGCTACGAGAAGCGATGACCGCTTCGGGCGTTGAAGCGGGCGGCGACCCCCTCTAGGGTCCGCGTCATGACCGACGCCGCCCCCGCCATTCCCGCAGACCTCAGTTTCGAAGACGCCCTGCAACGCCTGGAGACCATCGTGTCCCGCCTGGAATCCGGCCAGGCCCCGCTGGAGGAATCCATCGCCCTTTACGAGGAGGGCGCGCGGCTGAAGGCGCATTGCGAGGCGCGGCTGAAGGCGGCCCAGTTGCGCGTCGAGAAGATCGTGGTCGGCCCCGACGGCCAAGCCAGGGGCGTCGAGGCGGCGTCGTTCGAATGAACCTTCGTCGTCCCGGCTTGGCGAAGGGCGGTCGGTCCTCTTGAACCGCGTCATCGCCGCCAATTCGCCCGAACAGGCGGTGATCGACCGCGTAGGCGAGATCGCCGATCTGGTCACGGTCGCGCTGGACGAGTTGCTGCCGCGCGCCGAGGGGCCGGAATCGCGGCTGACCGAGGCCATGCGCTACGCCGCCCTGGGGCCGGGCAAGCGGCTGCGGCCGTTCTTCGCGCTGGAGGCGGCGCGGTTGTTCGACATCGACGAACGCTCGGTGCTGCGCGCGGCCTGCGCCCTGGAATGCGTCCACGCCTACAGCCTTGTTCACGACGATCTGCCGTGCATGGACGACGACGATGTTCGGCGCGGCCGCCCGACCGTCCACCGGGCCTATGACGAGGCGACGGCGGTCCTGGCCGGCGACGCGCTTCAGACCGCCGCCTTCGACATCCTTCTGCACGAGGACACGCACGAGGACGCGGCCGTGCGCTGCGAACTGGCGGCGCGGCTGTCGCTGGCGTCGGGCGCGCGAGGCATGGCGGGCGGCCAGATGATCGACCTTCTGGGCGTGCGCGACGACCTGGGCGGGGTGGCGCGGATGCAGCGGCTGAAGACCGGCGCCCTGTTCGCCTATGCGTTCGAGATCCCGCTGATCGTCGCCGACGCCTCGGCCCCGCATCGCCACGCCCTGATCAGCTTCGCCCACGACGTGGGCCTGGCCTATCAAATCGTCGACGATCTGCTGGACGCCGAAGGTTTGGCCGAGGAGATGGGCAAGGCGGCGGGCGGCAAGGATGCGGCGCTGGGCAAGACCAACTTCGTCACCCTGCTGGGGCTGGAGGCGGCGCGGCACAGGGTCGCGCATCTGGCGCGGCAGGCCCGCTCCCACCTGGAGCCGTTCGGCGAAGAGGCGGAAATCCTCAGGGCCAGCGTGGACTTTGTGCTAAAGCGCCGGTCCTGATACGAAACATCCGGCCGACCTGCGGGTTGATCCGCAGACTTCTCCAAGGTTCTTACGCCTAAATGCCCGACACTCCGCTACTCGACACCGTCAGGGTCCCCGCCGACATGCGGAGTTTCGACATCGCCCAGCTGAAGCAGCTGGCGGACGAGGTGCGGGCCGAAACCATCGACGCCGTGTCGGTCACGGGCGGACACCTGGGCGCGGGTCTGGGCGTGGTCGAGCTGACCACGGCCCTGCACCATGTGTTTGAGACGCCCAGGGACATCCTGATCTGGGACGTCGGGCATCAGTGCTATCCGCACAAGATACTGACCGGACGACGCGACCGCATCCGCACCCTGCGCCAGGGCGGCGGCCTGTCGGGCTTCACCAAGCGCGCCGAGAGCGAATACGACCCCTTCGGCGCCGCTCACGCCTCGACCTCCATCAGCGCCGCCCTGGGCTTCGCCGCCGCGCGCGATCAGAAGGGCGAGAAGAACCGCGTCGTGGCCGTGATCGGAGACGGGTCGATGTCGGCGGGCATGGCCTATGAGGCGATGAACAACGCCGCCGAGGCGACCAGCGGCCAGTTGATGGTCATCCTGAACGACAACGACATGTCCATCGCCCCGCCGGTGGGCGGGATGAGCGCCTATCTGGCCGGGCTGGTGTCGGGCGGCGCCTATCGGAACGTGCGCCGGCTGGGAAAATCCGTGGCCCAGCATCTGCCGCGCCCCTTCCGCCAGGCGGCCAAGAAGGCCGAGGAATACGCGCGCGGCATGGTCACGGGCGGCACCTTCTTCGAAGAGCTGGGCTTCTACTATGTCGGTCCCATCGACGGGCACGACATGGACAATCTGGTGCCGATCCTGAAGAAGGCGGCCGCCATCGAGGACCGGCCGGTGCTGGTCCATGTCGTGACGCAAAAGGGCAAGGGCTACGCCCCGGCCGAGAGCAGCGCCGACAAGCTCCATGCGGTCGTCAAGTTCGACGTGGTCTCGGGCAAACAGGCCAAGGCCGTCTCCAACGCCCCCAGCTACACCAAGGTGTTCGGGACCGAGCTGATCAAACACGCCAAGGTCGATCCGACCGTGGTGGCCATCACCGCCGCCATGCCGTCTGGCACGGGTCTGGACCTATTCGGCCAGGCCTTCCCCGAGCGGACCTATGACGTCGGCATCGCCGAACAGCACGCCGTGACCTTCGCCGCCGGCCTTGCTGCGGACGGCATGAAGCCGGTCTGCGCCATCTATTCCACCTTCCTGCAACGGGGTTACGACCAGGTCGTCCACGACGTGGCGATCCAGTCGCTGCCGGTGCGGTTCGCCATGGACCGGGCCGGTCTGGTGGGGGCGGACGGCGCCACCCACGCCGGGTCGTTCGACATCGGCTTCATGGGGGCGCTGCCCGGCATGGTGCTGATGGCCGCCTCGGACGAGGCGGAACTGGCGGCGATGATCTCGACATCCCTGGCCATCGACGACCGGCCCAGCGCCTTCCGCTATCCGCGCGGCGACGGCGTGGGCGTGGACATCCCCGAACTGGCCGCCCCGTTGGAGATCGGCAAGGGCCGGATCGTGCGCGAAGGAACCTCCGTCGCCATCCTGTCGCTGGGCACCCGGTTGCAGGAATCGCTGAAGGCGGCGGACCTGCTGGCCGCCAAGGGCGTGTCGGCCACCGTCGCCGACGCCCGCTTCGCCAAGCCGCTGGACGCCGACCTGATCCTGCGCCTGGCGCGCGGGCATGAGGCCCTGATCACGGTGGAAGAGGGCGCCATGGGCGGTTTCGGCGCCTTCGTGCTGCAACTGCTGGCGGAAAAGGGCGCGCTGGATGCGGGGCTGAAAATCCGCACCCTGAACCTGCCCGACGTCTTCCAGGACCAGGACGCCCCGGCCGCCATGTACGCCCAGGCTGGTCTGAACGCCGACCATATCGCCGCGATCGCGCTCCAGGCGCTGGGCGTTCCGGCCAGTCGCGCCGCGCGCGCCTGACCGGCGCCTTTCAGGCCCGGTCGCGAATCCGCATTCCGCCCGGCCCCTTGCTCTCGACCTCGAACCGGCCCGTGGCGCGGATCAGATCGGACAGTTTGGCGTAGCCATAGGTGCGCTGGTCGAAGTCGGGATAGGCGTTGCGCAGCCGATTGCCGATCGCGCCGGCCGGCACCCAGCCGTCGCCGTCCTCGTCCATGTCGGCGATGACCGAGGCGATCAGACGTGCGGCCTCCGCCGGCTTGCGCTTGGCCGGGGCGGGTTCCGCGACCGTCTTCTTGCCAGCGTCGCCGTCCGGCTCGGCCTGGGTGGTCAGGTTTTCGGTGTAGATGAAGCGGGTGCAGGCCTGGCGGAAGCTTTCGGGCGTCTTCTGTTCGCCGAAGCCATAGACGTCCACGCCCTCCTCGCGGATGCGCGCCGCCAGCCGGGTGAAGTCCGAATCCGAAGACACCAGGCAGAAACCGTCGAACCGGCCCGAATGCAGCAGGTCCATCGCGTCGATCACCAGGGCGATGTCGCCCGAGTTCTTGCCCTTGGTGTTGGCGAAATTCTGCTGGGGCTGGATGGCCCAGCGGGCCAGGACCTTGGTCCAGCCGGCGATCTGGGCGCTGGAGAAGTCGCCGTAGACGCGCCGCGCAGAGGCTTCGCCCAGGGTGGCGATCTCGGTGAACAACGCCTCGGCGATGCGCGGCGAAGCGTTTTCCGCGTCGATCAGCACGGCCAGGCGCGCCGGTTTTCCATCGGCCATGACAGCCTCCTTGCCGGGTTAGAGTTGGCCCATCGTATTGTCGTGATCCACCGCCTGCTTCTTCAGCCAGGCGACGAAGGCGGTGGCGCTGGGCGACGGCGGGCGGTCGCGCGGCTGGACGACGTAATAGGCGAAACCGACCGCCTCCGACCCATCCGGGAAGGGGGCGACCAGCCGCCCCGACGCCAGGTCCGCCTGGGCCAGGGTGCGTTTGGCCAGGGCCACGCCGCGCCCGGACGCCGCCGCCTCGATCAGCAGGCTGGACTGGTTGAAGCGCGACCCCCGACGCGGATCGGGATGGCGTACGCCCCGCGCCTTCAGCCACATGGCCCAATCGGGCCGGCTGGGGTCGCCGTCGTTGGACATGTCGTGAAGCAGAGTGTGTCCGATCAGGTCGGCCGGCTTGCGGATGGGCTTGTCGCCGTCCATCAGCGACGGGGCGCAGACCGGCAGAACCGTCTCGGTCATCAGCCGGTCGACCGTCAGCCCCGGATAGTCGCCGGGACCGTAGCGGACGGCCAGGTCGATCTTGCCCTCCGACAGGTCCGCCGTCTCCATGTCGGCGGAAATCCACAGCTCGATCTCGGGATGGGCGGTGTGGAAGTCGTCCATGCGCGGCATCAGCCACTTGGAGGCGAAGCCGGGCGCGACGCTGATCGACACCTGTTTCCGGCGCGGCGGCTCGCGCAACAGGGCCGAGGCGTCCATCAGCCGTTCGAACCCCTCGCGCAGCAGGGGCACGGAGGATCGGCCGAGATCGGTCAGTTGCAGGCCCCGCGCCTCGCGCACGAACAGCGGCCCGCCCACGATGTCCTCCAACAGGCGGATCTGCTGGCTGACGGCGCCCGGCGTCACCGCAAGCTCGTCGGCGGCGCGCGAGAAGTTCAGATGACGCGCGGCGGCCTCGAAGGCGCGCAGGGCGTTGAGCGGGAGCAGGGGACGGGCCATCGCCGTTAGAAAACCTATCAGCGAGACAAAGGCAATCTGGTTTGCGGCCCTGGATCATCACGCCGATGCTCCCCGACCTGCCGTCGTCCCTTCTTCCCCTTTCGACGGCCCTGAAAGCAAGACGATGCGCGTATTTCTCGCCTCCATCCCGCTGGAGGCCGCAAAGGTCATCATCATCGGGGGCGGCGAACCCGCCCTGGCGAAGTTGCGACTGTTCCTGAACACGCCGGCCGACGTCGTGTGGTTCGCCCCCGACGGCGCGCCCCCCAAGATCGAAACGCCTCTGGCGGCGCCGGAGCCGGTTCTGCGTTCGCCAGAGGCTGGCGATCTGGCGGGCGCGCGTCTGGTCTTCATGGCCCTGGACGATGCGGACGAATTGACCCGGCTGGGCGCTTTGGCGCGTGCGGCGGGCGCCCAGATCAATGTGGTCGACAAGCCCCATCTGAGCGATTTCCAGACCCCGGCCCTGATCGACCGGGACGAGGTGGTGATCGGCGTGGCGACCGGCGGATCGGCCCCGATCTTGGCCCGCGACATCCGCACCGCCATCGAGGGCGTGATGCCGGCCGGTCTGGCTCACGTGGCGCGGCTGGCGCGCGAACTGCGCGACACGGTCAAGGCCAGCGTGCCCGATTTCATGGCCCGCCGTCGCTTCTGGGAAAAGGCCTTCCGGGGCCCGGCGGCGACCCTGGCGGCCGAGGGTCGGACGGCCGAGGCGCGCCGCGAGATGTTGCGCCTGCTGAATGTCGCCGCGCCGGAACAGGGCGTGGTCCATCTCGTCGGGGCGGGGCCGGGCGATCCCGAACTGCTGACGCTGAAGGCGCTGCGGGTGCTGCAGGACGCCGACGTCATCATCCACGACCGGCTGGTGCCCGAGGCCGTGCTGGCGCGGGCGCGGCGCGACGCCAAACGCCTGTATGTCGGCAAGGCGCGCGGCGATCATTCCGTGCCCCAGGACCAGATCGAGGCCCTGATGGTCGCCGAGGCCAAGGCCGGTCATCGCGTCGTCCGGCTGAAGGGCGGCGACCCCTTCGTCTTCGGGCGCGGCGGCGAGGAGCTGGAAGCCATGCGGGCGGCGGGCGTGCCGGTCTTCGTCGTGCCGGGCGTGACGGCGGCCTTGGCCTGCGCGGCCTCGGCGGGCGTGCCGTTGACCCATCGCGACCACGCCCAGGCCGTGACCTTCGTGACGGCCCAGGCCAAACCGGGCGGCGTCGAGGCCGACTGGACGCGACTGGCGGCGCCGAACCACACTCTGGCCATCTACATGGGCGCGGACCGCGCCGAGGAGACCGCGGCCAGGCTGATCGAAGCGGGCCGCTCGCCATCGACGCCCGTGGCCCTGGTCGAGAACGGCAGCCGCCCCGACGAACGGGTGCTGACCGGCCGGCTGGACGGCCTGGGCGCCCTGGTGCGCGGCGCCGGTCTGACCGGCCCGGCCCTGCTGTTCGTCGGCGAGACGGCCGCCTTTTCCGCCGCCCAGCTGGATGTGCGCGCGGAGGTCGCGGCATGAAGATCGTCACCGCCAACCGCCTGTCGGACGGGCGCGTCATCTATGCGGGCGTGGACAACCAGCCGGTGGACCGCATCGACCAGGCGTCCGTGCTGGACGAGACGACGGCCGACATCGTCCTGGCCGAGATCGCCGGACGCCCGGATGTCTTCGTCAATCCCTATGCGGTGGAGGTGGACGGCCATGTCCCCTCGGGCCGCGACCGGCTGAAGGAGCGTATCCGCTCGGCCGGACCGACCGTGGGCCACAGCATCGCCGGGGGCGTGGGCTGATGTATCGCTATGACGAGTTCGACCACGCCCTGGTGCGCGAACGGGTCGAGGAATTTTCCGATCAGGTCGCACGCCGCGCCTCCGGCGCCCTGACCGAGGACGAGTTCAAGCCGCTAAGGCTGATGAACGGCGTCTATCTGCAACTGCACGCCTATATGCTGCGGGTCGCCATACCTTACGGCGTGATGAGCAGCCGCCAGATGCGGCGTCTGGCCCATATCGCCCGCGCCTATGACAAGGGCTATGGCCATTTCACCACCCGCTGCAACATCCAGTACAACTGGCCGGCCCTGACCGATCTGCCGGCGATCCTGAGCGATCTGGCCGAGGTCGAGATGCACGCCATCCAGACGTCGGGCAACTGCATCAGAAACACCACGACCGACGTCTTCGCCGGCGCCGCCGAGGACGAGATCGAGGATCCGCGTCCCTGGTGCGAGATCATCCGCCAGTGGTCCACGATCCACCCGGAGTTCAGCTTCCTGCCGCGCAAGTTCAAGATCGCGGTGATCGGGGCCGAGAAGGATCGGGCGGCGATCCGCACCCACGACGTGGGCCTGCAGATCGTGCGCGGGGAGAATGGCGGAACCGCCTTCCGCGTCTTCGTCGGCGGCGGGCAGGGGCGTCTGCCCCATATCGGCCAGGAGATCGCCTCGGCCATTCCGGCGGCAGACCTGCTGGCCTATCTGACCGCCATCCTGAGGGCCTGGAACCTGCTGGGCAGACGCGACAACATCCACAAGGCGCGGATCAAGATCCTGGTCGCTTCCTTGGGCATCGACGCCTTCCGCGAGGAAGTGGACAAACACTACGCTGCGCTGCGCCACGAAGACCTGCGCGTGCCGGATGACGAACTGGCGCGTATCGGGGCCTATTTCGCCCCGCCCGCGTTCGAGGACCTGCCGAAGGCCAGCGCCCCATTCGACCGCGCCCTGCTGGCCGATCCCGACTTCGCCCGGTTCGCCCGCAACAATGTGCGGCGTCATCGCCAGGCGGGCTACGCCTCGGTGGTGGTGTCGCTCAAACCGGTCGGCGGCGTGCCCGGCGACATGACGGCGGACCAGATGGACGCCGTGGCGGACCTGGCCGAGCGTTATTCCTTCGACGAACTGCGCGCCGCCTATGAGCAGAACCTGGTCCTGCCCCATGTGAAGCTGGACGACGTTCCGGCGGTGTGGCGGGCGCTGCGCGAGGCGGGGCTGGCGACGGCAAATGCGGACCTGGCGACCGACGTCATCGCCTGCCCCGGACTGGACTACTGCAGCCTGGCCAACGCCCGCTCGATCCCGGTGGCCCAGGCCCTGTCCAAGCGGCTGGCGGACATGGACTATCAGGAGAAGCTGGGGCCGGTCCGCATCAACATGAGCGGCTGCATCAACGCCTGCGGACACCACCATGTCGGCCACATCGGCGTGCTGGGCGTGGATCGCAAGGGCGAGGAATATTACCAGATCACCGTCGGCGGCTCGCCCAACGAACAGGCGGCGCTGGGCGACATCGTCGGCAAGAGCCTGCCTTCACACGAGGTCGCGCCCGCCATCCAGCGGACGCTGGACCGCTATCTGCAAATCCGCGCCGAGGGCGAACGGTTCATCGACACGGTCCGCCGCGTCGGTCCCGATCCCTTCCGCGACGCCATCTACGAGACTCTCGATGCTGCAAACGCTTGAAGGCCGTCAGAACGGTCTGCGCCTGTCGGTCGCGACGCCGGTGGACGAGGTCGAGGCCGCCGCCGCCGATGAAGACGTGCTGGTGCTGGAGTTCGACGCCTTCCGCGACGGGCGCGGCTTCTCCCTGGCCGCCATCCTGCGCGAGCGGGGCTATGCCGGGCGGCTGATCGCGGCGGGCAAGTTGTTGCCGGACCAGGCGCGGCACCTGCGCCGGTCCGGGTTCGACGGCGTCGAACTGGGCGAGGGCGCGGACGCCGCCGCCTGGGCGCGGATGGACCAGGCCTTCAGCGCCGCCTATCAGCCCGCGGTCGACCCCGCGCCGACCATCTGGCGCCGCCGTCGCGCCGCCTCCAACGATCCCGACCTCGAGGCGCTGGCCGACCGGCTGAACCGCGAGACGGAGGGCAAGGACGCGAGCGAAATCGTCGAGGCGGCGCTGGACCCGGCGCTGGGTCTGCGCGTCGGCGCCATCTCTTCGTTCGGCGCGGAATCGGCGGTGCTGCTCGATACAATTGCTCGACAAAATCTCGACGTTCCGGTGGTTTTTTTAGAGACCGGACAACATTTTTTGCAGACCCTGTCCTATCGCACTCAGCTGACGAAGGTCCTGGGCCTGACCGACGTGCGTCTGGTTGCGCCGGACGCCGGGGAGAAGGCGATGCTGGACGCTCGCGACGACCTTTGGAAGACCGACGCCGACGCCTGCTGCGATCTGCGCAAGGTGCGACCGCTGGCGCGGGCGACGGCAGGGTTCAACGCCTTGATCACCGGACGCAAACGCTATCAGGCCGCGACGCGGGCGGCGCTGAAGCCGTTCGAGGTTCTGGACGGGGTGTTGCGGATCAATCCGCTGGCGAACTGGGACGCCGCCGATGTCGAAGCCTGGCTGGACGATCACGACCTGCCGCGCCATCCGCTGGTCGAGCAGGGTTATCGCTCCATCGGGTGCTGGCCCTGCACGCGGGCGGTGCAGGACGGGGAGGACGCGCGCGCCGGACGCTGGTCGGGCATGGACAAGGTGGAATGCGGCATCCACTTAGGCCAACGTCAGGCCGCCGCCTGATCCCTTCTCGTTTCGACCTCCTCCGAAAGCTTCGCCTTGTTTGTCACGCCTAACGTCATCGACCTGATCGGCGATACGCCGCTGGTGCGCCTGAACCGTCTGTCCGATCAGACGGGCTGCGAAATCCTGGGCAAGGCCGAGTTCTTGAATCCCGGCGGCTCGATCAAGGATCGCGCGGCCCTGTCCATCGTCCAGACCGCGCGGGCGTCGGGCGCGCTGAAGCCTGGCGGAACCCTGGTGGAGGGGACGGCCGGCAACACCGGCATCGGCCTGGCCCTGGTCGGGGCGGCCCTGGGCCATCCGGTGGTCATCGTCATTCCGCGCACCCAGTCGGAAGAGAAGAAGTCGGCCATCCGTTCGCTGGGCGCGCGCCTGGTCGAGGTGGACGCCGCCCCCTTCTCCAGCCCCAATCATTTCGTTCACTATTCGGGCCGCCTGGCCGCCGAACTGAACGACAGCGAAGAGGCGGGCGCCCTCTGGGCCAATCAGTTCGACAACACCGCCAACCGCGACGCCCATTACGCCGCCACCGGCCCCGAGATCTGGGCCCAGACGGACGGCCGGGTGGACGCCTTCGTCTCGGCGGTCGGCTCGGGCGGCACCATCGCCGGCGTCTCGGCCTATCTGCGTGAAAAGAAGCCCGATGTGACGATCGCCCTGGCCGATCCGGCGGGCGCGGCCCTGTTCAACTGGTTCAGCAAGGGCGAAATGTCGGGCGAAGGCTCGTCCATCACCGAAGGCATCGGGGTGGCGCGGATCACCGGCAATCTGGAGGGGTTCACGCCCGACCACGTCTACCGGATCGAGGACGCGGAGTTCCTGCCCCTGTTGTTCGATCTGGTGAAACACGAAGGCTTGTCGCTGGGCGGTTCGGCCGGGGTGAATATCGCCGGCGCCGTGCGCCTGGCCCGGGAGATCGGGCCGGGCAAGACCATCGTCACCTGCCTGTGCGACCCAGGCTCGCGCTATGCGTCCAAGCTGTTCAACCCGGAATTCCTGCGGTCGAAAGGCTTGCCCGAGCCGGATTGGGCCTAGGTTTCACATCGCCTTCTGCTCCGCGATCCAGGCGTCCATGCGCCGGTCCAGCAAGTCCAGCGGCAACGGGCCCTCGGTCAGCAGCGCGTCGTGGAACGTCCGCACATTGAACTTCGGCCCCAGTTCACGCTCGGCCCTGGCGCGGATTTCGCGCAGGCGGATTTCGCCGATCTTGTAGGCGGTCGCCTGGCCCGGCCAACCGATATAACGCTGCAGCTCGGTCTCGATATTGTGCGGCGCCAGGGCCGAGTTGTCGCGGAAACAGGCGCGCGCCTGTTCCTCGCTCCAGCCCATCCAATGCAGGCCGGTGTCGGCCACGAGGCGACAGGCGCGCCACATCTCGTAGGACAGCCGGCCGAACCGTTCGTAGGGCGTGCGATAGAAGCCCATCTCCTCGCCCAGATATTCGGCGTACAGGCCCCAGCCCTCGGTGAAGGCGCTGACATTGGCCTGCCGCCGGAAATAGTGTTGGCCGGCCGCCTCCTGCTGCAGGGCGATCTGGATGTGGTGGCCGGGCACGGCCTCGTGAAGGGTCAGGGCCGGCAACTCATAGAGGGGCCGCTGGTCCAGCTTGGACGTATTGACGATGTAGTGGGCGGCCACGCCGTTCTGCATCGACCCGCCGTTGTAGCGGCCTGTGGTGTAGTTCGCCTCAATCTGGGGTGGAACGAGCTGCACGTCATAGGGAAGACGGGGCAGGGTGGCGAACAGGGCCGGCAGGCCGCCGTCCGCGCGCTTGGCCATTTCCGACGCCTTTTCCAGCAGTTGTTCGCGGCTGGCGGCATAGAACCGGGGGTCGGTGCGCAGGAAGTTCAGGAAACCGGCGAAGTCGCCGGTCCAGCCCGCCGCCTTCATCTCCGTCTCCATCCGGGCGCGGATGCGGGCCACTTCGGACAGGCCTATCTGGTGGATCTGGTCGGGCGTCAGGTCGGTGGTGGTGTGCCCCCGCACCAGATAGGCGTAGAGCGCCTTGCCGCCCGGACGGGCGCCGATGCCGGGTTCGACAGGCGCCTTGGGCAGGTAGTCGGTTTCCAGGAAACTCAGCCAGGCCTGACGCGCCGGGACGATGACCGAGGCGACGGCGGCGGCGCCCTCGGCCCTCAGTCGATCCTTGTCGGCCTGGGACACGGTCGCGGGCAGGGTGTCGAAGGGTTTCAGCAATGGCTCGGCGTCGGGCGCTATCGCCACGTCGTTGCGGGCCAGGGCGACGGCGCTTTCCGTCACCGACCTGGCCTGGATCAGGCCCGTGTCCAGGCCGCGCCGCGCATTTTCGGTCGTCTGGGCGTAGATGCCGCCGAAGCCCCGGATGCGCCGGATATAGGCCTGGGCCTCCGCCGTCGAGTTCAGCCGCGTGCTTCCCCCGACATACAGGGCCCAGGTTCCCGGCCCGCCCTCGCTGTCGAACGCCAGTCGGCCGGCGTCGTAGTCCAGCCCTTCGATGCTGCGTTTCAGGCTGTAGAGCAGGAAGGCGTGGTTGATGGCGCCCGCGTGGGAAAGACTTACCGGGTCGACGGCGTCCAGCCGACGCACGAACGCCTCCAGCGGCGCCCGTTGGGCCAGTTCGAAGGCGCGCGACAGGTCGGGCACCCGGCCCATCGCCTCCACGTCGCCCTCGCCGCCGGCCGAAAAGGGGTCGACCGACTTCAGATAGGTCTCGTAATCGGCGATCAGGACGTTCAGTGCGGCGTCCGACGGCGCGGCGATCGCAGCGCTCGTGGTCTGGGCCAGGACGAATGCAGGCGAGGCCGAGGCGAGCAGGGCCGCCAAGGCCATGTGGGAAATCTTCATCGTGCGCCCTCCGGTGCAGGGGCGCAGTGCAAGCCTAGCCTTGGGGCGGCGTCAACCGCAGACGGCGAAGAACTGTTCGATCCCGGCCTTGGCGGTCGGGTGGGCGACATAGACTTCGCGTTCACCGTCGGCCCAGTTGGCGATCCAGCCCAGGCGGCGGAACCGCTGGAAGACCGGGTCCTTGGTCGCGGCGTGCGCGGTCAGCAACTCGCCTTCGTGAACGACGGCCGGCTCCGATGTCGCAGCATAGCGTTCGGTGTCGCCGCCCGATTCCAGATGGATTTCCCGGCCCGGCTTCTCGCTGGACGCCGTGACCTCCAGCGCGCCCGTGCCGGCCTGACACAGCAGATGCAGCTTCACCTCGTCGCTGTTCGCCACCCCATAGGCCAGGCTGGCCTCCGAACCGTCGCGGTTCATGAACCAGTCCAGGCCGGGCGTGGCGGCGGGGGCGCCGGACGCGCCGGACAGAGCGTCGCCCGGCGACGGCGCATGGGTGGCGCAGGCGGCCACGGCGGAGACGGCGATCAGGGACGGGATCAGGCGGGACAGGCGCATGCTTGATCTCTTCTATCCGGCGCAGCGGTCGGCGAAGCGGCGAAGCTTGGCCAGATGGGGGCGTTCGACCGTGATCGACCTGACGTCGTCGCCGACGGCTATGGTCATGCGGCCGTCGGCGACGAAGGCCGAAAAGGCGGGGTGTCCGACGGGTATGCCGGCTTCCAGCTTGCCGTCGCGTCCGACCCGCGCCTGGCTGGCCGCCGTCGCCCCGCCGGCGGTGATGCGGGCGAAGCCGGCCGAGACGGGCGGGCCGTAGACGGAGACGGTCACGGCCCCGGAACCGGGCTGACATTGAAGCGTGGCGCGCAGTTCGGCCGTGTCGGGAATGTCGTTGGCCAACACCAAGGGGCCGTCGCCTTCATAGAGGCTCCAGGTCCAGCCCCCCGAAGCGGCCTGCAACGCCAGGGCCGCCAGGGCCGAAACCATAGGAATCATGCGCCAGCCCCCGCCGACGACGCGCATCGCCGCGTCTGGCCCAATGTCGTCGGGCCGGCGCCAAACCGCAAGAGATCAGACAGCCGCACGTCCTCCCGACAGGCTTCAGCAGGACGAAACGCGGTTATCCGCGGACGGTTCAATCGGGCGGATCAGAAGGGGCTGAACCGCTCCACCAGGCTCTGGGCGGCCGGGGCCGACTGGACGCGGCTGATGTCGCCGCGCCCGCCGTAGGAGATGCGCGCCTCGGCGATCTGGGTGTGGTTGATCGCATTGGCTGAGGAGATGTCCTCGGGCCGCACGATGCCGGCGACGGTCAGTTCGCGGACCTCGCGATTGGTGCGCACTTCCTGCCGGCCCTGGATCACCAGATTGCCGTTGGCGAGGACATCGGTGACGACGGCTGCGATGGTCAGGGACACCTTCTCCGCCCGGTTGACCGAGCCGGTTCCCGCCGACTTCGATTCGCCCTCCATCCCGACCATGTTCGACGGGTCGAATCCGCCGGGGAGGATGCGGCCCAGGCTGCTTTCCAGACCGAACAGGTGAGAGACGCCGCCTGAAATGTCGTTGGAACGCGACCGCTGGGTCGAGTTCTGCGTCTGGGCGCGGTCGTCGATGTCGATCTTGACCGTCAGGATGTCGCCGATATGCCGCGCGCGCTGATCGCCGAAGAAGGTTCGGGCGCCGGCGCGCCACAGGCTGTTGGCGCTGGCGGGCGCGGTCTGGGGGGCCGGCAGATAGGCCTGCTGCACCGGGACCAGGGCGGCCGGATAGCCGATGGGAGCCAGTTCGGGGCCGCGCACCGTCTCCGCGACGGTGGAACAGGCGGCCAGGGGGGCGATGGCGGCGATGGTCAGGATGATCTTGCGCATGACGGGGTCCCTAGCGGGCGGCGAACTGTTGAGGGGCGGCGCGGGCGACGTCGGCGGCCGGACCGGCGACGGCCTGGCCGGGACCGGAGGCGACCGCGTCGATGACGCGGTTGGACGCGGTGTTCATGATGGCGACGGGTTCGCCCAGGCCGGCGCCGCGCATGGCCTTGCCCATGACGGCCAGGTTCACCCCGCCTACCTGATAGGTGACGCGAACCATGTCGTTGCGGGCGATGACCTGCTGGACCGGGCCGGGTCGATAGGCGGCGCGGGCGGTCGGCTGGACCGCGGCGGACGCAGCGGGGGCCTCCGCCATGCCCTGAACCGGCGCCTCGGCGCGACGCACGGCGACCCGGCGCAGGCCGTTGGGATTGGCCCAGTCCAGACCGGCCTGGCGCGCCTGGGCCTGAAGCTGACCGGCCTCCAGCACGACGGACGGACCCACGCGCTGGGCCACCATGACGTCGGCGGCGGGCCCGGCGCCCTCGAACAGATCGCCCAGGGTGACGCGGCCGTCGTCGTCGACCGGATTGGCGCGCAGCACGACCGGGCCGGCCCATGCCGAGCCGGCGAAGGCGCAGGCGGCGGCCGAAAGGATGAGCGTTCGGGTCAGGCGCATGGCTCAGCTCTTCACTTGCGAGGCGACCGACAGCATCTGGTCGGCGGTCGAGATGACCTTGGAATTCATCTCATAGGCGCGCTGGGCCACGATCAGGGCGCTGATTTCCGAGACCGCGTCCACGTTCGACGCCTCGGTGTAGTTTTGCAGCACCTGGCCGAAGCCCACGTCGCCCGGCGTGCCGACGATCGCCGGACCCGAGGCCGCCGTCTCCAGCAGCAGATTGTCGCCGATGGCTTCCAGCCCCGCTTCGTTGAAGAAGTTGGCCAGTTCGATCTGGCCCACGGTCGTCGGGGCGGTCTGGCCGTCCTGCGTCACCTGGACCAGGCCGGTCTTGGAGATGGTCAGCTTGGTCGTGTCCTGCGGGATGGTGATGGCGGGTTCAAGCAGATAGCCGTCGTCGGTGACGATCTGGCCTTCCGGATTGACCTGCAGATTGCCCGCGCGGGTGTAGCCGATTTCGCCGGACGGCAGGGTGATCTGGAAATAGCCCTTGCCGTCGATGGCCATGTCATAGGGATTGCCGGTCGCCTGGGGCGTGCCCTGTTCGGTGACGCGATAGACGGCGCCCGCCTTGACGCCCGCGCCGATCTGGATGCCGGTCGGAACGACGGTGCCGGCGCTGGACGACTGCGCGCCCATCCGTTCGACGTTCTGATAGAGCAGGTCCTGGAACTCGGCGCGCTGCTTCTTGAAGCCCACCGTGTTCATGTTGGCGATGTTGTTGGAGATGACCTCCACGTTCAGCTGCTGAGCAGCCATGCCCGAGGCGGCGGTGCGAAGTGCGCGCATCTTTGGGGCTCCCTTTAGGCGGCCTTGCCGAGGCGCTCGACGGCGCGGCGGCTAAGGTCGTTGGTGTTGTCGATCATCCGGGACACGCTTTCGTAGGCGCGGCTGATCTCGACCAGATTGGTGATTTCGGTCAGCGGATTGACGTTGGAGGATTCCAGCGCGCCCTGGTGGATTTGGGCGTCCGCAGCCTCGATGGGTTGGGTGTTGGATCGGTTGCGGTAAAGGCTGTCGCCGCCCTTTTCGAGTACGCCCAGCGTTTCGAACCGCACCACCGACAGCCGGCCCGTGACCTGGCCGTTCTGGGTGATCGTTCCGTCTTCATCGACGCTGGGCGCGCCCAGATCGGGGTCCAGGACGATCTCGGCGCCGCCGCCCAGCACGGCCTGGCCCTGTTTGGTGGTCAGTCTGCCTTCCGGGTCCAGGGTGAAGGCGCCGTCGCGGGTGTAGGCCTGGCCGTTCGCGCCGTCGCGCACGGTGAAGAAGGCGCCTTCCCCCGAGATGGCGAAGTCCAGGTTGCGACCCGTCTGCTGCATCGATCCCTGGCCGAAGTCGCGGCCGACGCCGTTGTCGAGCACGAAGCTGGCGGAGGGGCGGATGCTGTCGTTCCTGGCGCGCTGGCCCACCTGGACGCCGAGCATCAACTGCTCGACCTTGAAGCCGGTGGTGTTGGCGTTGGCGACGTTGTTGGCCACGATGTCCAGTTCGCGACGCAGCGTCATCTGCCGTGACAGTCCGATATAGGCGGCGTTTTCCACGAGAGGCGTGCTCCTTCGCCCGCATTCTCGCAACGGCCGTGCCAACAGGGTTAATCCAGGCGGAATGCGGGTTCTGGCGGCGCCGGGCAGGGGGCGACCCGGCAAATCCTGCCCATTGTAAACGCGGCGTTAACCAAACCCGGTCGATCTTCCCCCAAAGAGGGTCTCCGGGGCGCGCGCATGTTCAAGTTCGGCAAGAAGAAGGGCGACGCGGCTGCGGACGCCGCCCTGCCTGCCGTCCAGGACGGGGCGGCTGGGGCCGATGGCGACGCCGCCGCGGCCAAGAAGAAGAAATTGCCGCTGCTGTTCATCATCGCCCCCGTGGCGCTGCTGGTGCTGGGCGGCGGCGGGGCGGCGGCCTTCTTCATGATGAAGCCCAAGCCGGCCGAGGCCCACGGCGCCGCCGCCGAGCAGGGGCATGGCGCGGAGAAGGCCGAAAAGAAGGAAGAGAAGGGCGGCGGTCACGGCGGAGGCGGCAAGGAAGGCGAGGCCGACCCGTCGCTGGGCGTCATCGCCGCCGGGCCGGACGGCGTGACCTTCTACACCCTGCCCGACATGGTCATGAACATTCAGTCGGCCGACAGCCGTCCGACCTTCCTGAAACTGAAGCTGACGCTGGAGATGCGCGACGCCGCCGTGGCGACCCATCTTCAGGAAGAGATGCCGCGCCTGCAGGACATGTTCACCGGCTTCGTGCGCGAACTGCGCCCCGAGGACCTCAGCGGTTCGGCCGGCACCTATCAGCTGCGCGCCGAAATCCTGCGTCGTGTCAACATGATCGCCGCGCCAGGCAAGGTCGACGCCGTGCTGATCGAAGAAATGCTGGTGCAATAGGCATGAGCGACGCGGCGCAACTGGACCCGTTCGGCGGCCTGGGCGATCCGGGCGACGCCCTGTCCGAACGGGTGCTGAACCAGGACGAGATCGACAGTCTGCTGGGCTTCGACCTGGGCGATGACGACGGCGCGGAGCGTTCGGGCATCCGCGCCATCATCAACTCGGCCCTGGTGTCCTACGAACGCCTGCCGATGCTGGAGATCGTGTTCGATCGCCTGGTGCGGTTGATGACGACGTCGCTTCGCAACTTCACCTCCGACAATGTCGAGGTGTCGCTGGACAACATCTCTTCGATCCGGTTCGGCGACTATCTGAACTCCATCCCCCTGCCGGCGATACTGGCGGTGTTCCGGGCCGAGGAGTTGGACAACTACGGCCTGCTGACGGTCGATTCCAACCTGATCTATTCGATCGTGGACGTGCTGCTGGGCGGACGTCGCGGCACGGCGGCCTTGCGGATCGAGGGGCGGCCCTACACCACCATCGAGCGGGTGCTGGTCCAGCGGATGGTCGAGGTCGTGCTGAACGACGCCCGCCAGGCGTTCGAGCCCCTGACGCCCGTTCATTTCAATCTGGACCGGCTGGAGACCAATCCCCGTTTCGCCGCCATCGCGCGTCCCGCCAATGCGGCGATCCTGATCAAGCTGCGCATCGACATGGAGGATCGCGGCGGTCGGATCGAGCTGTTGCTGCCCTATGCGACACTGGAGCCGATCCGCAAGATGCTGCTGCAGCAGTTCATGGGCGAGAAGTTCGGCCGCGACAACATCTGGGAGGGCCACCTGGCCACCGAGATGTGGACCACCGAGACCGAGGTGCGGGCGGTGCTGGACGAGCAGATGATGCCTCTGTCCGACGTGCTGGATCTCAAGGTCGGCGACACCCTGATGCTGAACGCCACGCCGGATTCGGAAGTGTCGATCCGCGCCGGCTCCATCCCCCTGACGACCGGCCGCATGGGCCGCAAGGGACAGTTCATCGCCGTGCGCGTGGAAGGGCCGGTCAATCCCGAGACCGCCGCCCGCCTAGGAGGAAAATCCTGATGGCCGGAATGATCATGGATGCGGTGCTGATGCTGCTGCTGGTCGCGGCGGTCGGCTATGGCGTCAAGCTGGAGCGCAAGCTGTCGGCCCTGCGCGCCGGGCAACTGGCCTTCGCCCAGGCCGTGACCGAACTTAACGCCGCCGCCGGCCGGGCCGAGACCGCCCTGGCCACCCTGCGCGCCTCGGGCCAGGAAACCGATCTGCTGCACGACCGCATCATCAAGGCGCGCGAGGTCAAGGCGCAGCTTGAAGTCCTGATCGCCCGCGCGCCCGTGTCGACCGCCGCCCCGGCCCGCCTCGGCGAGGAAGATTTGACGCTGAGGGCGGAAGCGGCGCGTCGCGCCCCATCCGCCGCCCCGGCTCCGTCTCCGACCCCCGCCGCCCCTGCCTCCGAGGACGAGGCGCGCGCCGAACGCATGGCCGCCCTGGCCGAGCGCATCCAGGGTCTGACCGGCCCGGCGACCACCCGCCGCGCCGCCGCCGCTTCCGCCCCGATGGCCGTCCAGACCGGCCGCGACAATGTCGCCGCCATCGTCCAGGCCCTGACCGCCGGTCGATCCGCTAACCATTCCGCCAAACAAAGCCTCAACGCCGCGCGTCGTAATCTGGACGACGACCTGTTCGCCGCCTGAGTTCGGAACCGCATTTCATGGCCCGCATCCCCCGCCTTCTGCCCCTGATCGCCATCGCCATCGGCGGGGTGGTCGCCGTGCGCGCCGTGGGGGTGGCGCCGGGCTTGTTCGAGGGCGCCAAGGCCTGGGCCGAGGAGACCGCGCCCGCCGTCGCCGGCGCGCCGGCCAAGCCCGCGCTTCCGGGAACCTGCGCCGCCCTGTCGCCCGAACAATTGGCTCAGCAGGCGGGGATTTCACCGGCCGAACTGAAGATCATCCAATCCCTGTCGCAGCGTCGTGCAGCCCTGGACGCTCGCGATCAGGATTTCGCCACCACCCTGCCGCTGATGGTCGCCGCCGAACAGAAGCTGGACGCCAAGATTCAGGCCATGGCCGCCCTGAAGGCCGAGATGCGGCAGATGCTGGGCCAGGTGGACGAACGCGAAAAGGCCGAGATCGACCGGCTGGTTCAGGTCTATTCGGCCATGCGTCCCAAGGAGGCCGCGCCGGTCATGGCCACGTTGGAGGACAAGGTCCGCCTGCCGGTCGCCGCCGCCATGCGCCCGCGCACCCTGGCCGCCATCATGGCGCAGATGCAGCCGGCCCAGGCCCGCGAACTGACCGAAAAGCTGGCCGCCCGCTTCCAGGCCCAGCAGATGGCCGCCCGCGCCGCCGCCGCCGAGGCCGCCGCCCCGCCGCCCGCGCCGACCCCGGCCGTCCAGCCCGCCGCCTCGACGCCGCCCGCCGCTCAGGCCGCCCGCCCGGCGACGCCTCGTGCTTTGACGCCCCGTCCTGCGGCGTCGCGCCCCGCCCAGCGGCCGGCGGCCGCGCCCGCGCGCCGTCCCGCCGCCGCGACCTCGTCCGCGCCCGCCGGTCCCCAGGCCTATCAGCCCTCGGGCGCCCCGAACGCCCAACCGCGCCAGACGGTCCAGTAGGGCCTGCGCCGCCGACGCTTTCGGTTGGCATCCGCGCCGGGCGCCGCTATCACCGCGCCTTTCCTGAGACCCCGAGCCCGCGCCATGTCCGACACGCCCCCCGACCGCCTTTCGGTCGATCCGTCCAGCCCCCACCATGACGCCGAGGCGCTGCAACGCGGCGTGGGCGTCCGCTTCAAGGGCGAGGAAAAGACCAATGTCGAGGAATATTGCGTCTCCGAAGGCTGGGTGCGGCTGGCCCTGGGCAACCGCGTCGACCGCAAGGGCAAGGCCCTGACGGTCAAATTGCAGGGCGCCGTCGAACCCTATTTCCAGAACGGCTGACACTGAATAGGGTCCGGTTCTTCCCGTTCTGGAGCCTGCCCTCATGTCCCGTCGTCTGCCGACCGCCAGCGCCTTAGCGCTGGGCCTCGCCGTCTTCGCGCCCCTGGCGCACGCCCAGGACGCGGCCACCGTTCAGCAGGCTGTCGTCGTGCGCGACGCGGCGATGCGCGCCAACATCGCCCTGGACTACGTCACCCAACTGACCACGCGCTTCGGCGCGCGGCCGGCGGGGTCGAAGTCCGAACAGGACGCCGCCGTCTGGGCGGCCGACTACCTGCGCAGCCAGGGCTTCCAGAACGTCCGCATCGAAACCTTCCCGCTGGTGGGCTGGGAGCGGGGCGAAAGCTCGGCCGCCATCGTCGGCGACAACGCCCAGACCCTGGCGGCCGCTGCGCTGGGCCATTCGCCCGCCACGCCGCGCGGCGGGGTCGAGGCCGAAATCGTGCGGTTCGCCTCGCTCGAAGACCTCCAGGCCGCCCCCGACGCAGCCGTTCGCGGCAGGATCGTCTATGTCGACCTGGGCCAGATGCACGCCATGCAGGACGGCTCGGGCTATGGTCCCCAGACCCGCGTGCGCGGCGCAGGACCCGGCGTGGCGGCGGCCAAGGGAGCGGCGGCCTTCGTCATGCGGTCCGTAGGTTCGGACGATAACCGTCTGCCCCACACCGGCTCGACCCGCTATGTCGACGGCAAGCCGACCATTCCCGCCTTCGCCCTGGCCGCGCCCGACGCCGATCAGGTCAGCCGTCTGGTCGCCATGGGCCAGCCGGTGCGGATGCGCCTGACCTCCACCGCCCGCACCTATCAGACCCATAGCCAGAACGTGATCGGCGATCTGCCGGGCGCGACCCGGCCGGACGAGATCATCGTCCTGGGCTCGCACATGGACAGCTGGGATCTGGGCACGGGGGCCATCGACGACGCGGCCGGCGGCGCCATCACCGTCGCCGCCGCCAAGGCCATCGCCGACAGCGGCCGCCGCCCGGCCCGCACCCTGCGCGTGATCTTCTACGGTTCGGAAGAGGTGTCCCAGCCGACGCCCCAGACCGGAAACGGCGGCGCGGTCTATGCGCGCGCCCAGGGCGCGGCCCTGGACAGGCACGTCATCGCCGGCGAGAGCGATTTCGGCGCCGACCGGGTCTATGCCCTGCGCCTGCCCGCCGGCGCGCAAGGATCCGACTTCCAGAAGGCGGCGACGCGGGTGCTTTATCCGATCGGCGTCCTGGCCTCGGATCGGGTCGAGACGGAGGGCGGCGTGGATATCGGCCCGATGGGTCCGCTGGGTGTGCCCTTCTTCGGTCTGGCCCAGGACGGAACCCGCTATTTCGACCTGCACCACACGGCCAACGACACGCTGGACAAAATCGACCCGGCGCAACTGAGCCAGAACGTCGCCGCCTGGGCCGGCCTGCTGTGGCTGATCGCCGATTCCGACGTCGATTTCCGCGCCATGAAGTCCGCAGCCTCCGCCCCGGCCGCCCCCGCGCATTAGATCGCTTGGAGACCCGAACCGGTTCTGTCTATAGGGGCCGGACCAGCAAGCGGGCGTGGCGAAACTGGTAGACGCAGCAGACTTAAAATCTGCCGGACGAAAGTCCTTGCCGGTTCGATCCCGGCCGCCCGCACCAGCGGATTTCAGCGCGACCGCCCCGCGGTCAGCGACGAACACTTCCGACGGGGGAGCAAGGCGGGGCGGTCGCTCTGGCCCGGCCGAAGCCTAGGCCTGCGCCGGACGGGTCAGGCGCCAGCCCGCCAGGGCGCCGAACAGGATCGCCAGCAGCAGCAGGGTCAGCAGTTCGGGGGCGACCTCGGGGATGCGGGCGCCTGCGGCGTTCAGCTTGACGAAGGCCTGGATGGCCGAGGTCGAGGGCGATAGATGCGCCAGCCAGGCCAGGGGCTGGGGCATCAGGAACAGGGGCCAGGCCGCGCCGCCCAGGAAGAACAGCGGCACCGAGGTCCCGACCAGGATCTGCATGGCCCGCTCGTGCCGGTCGAACAGGCTGCCGATGGCCAGTCCCAGGGCCGATACGCCCGCCGCGAAGATCGGCGTGGCCAGCAGCACTCCCGCCAGGTCGCCCATCCGGGGGTAGTCCTGAAACCAGAAGACGAAGCCGAAATAAAACAGGCTGGACAGGCAGCCCACCGTGGTCAGCGCCGTCCACAGGCCCAGAAAGCCGCGCAAGGCCAGAGGCTGTGCGCCGGTCTCGCGCCGCAGGCCCGCGAACAAGGCCGCGCCCAGCAGCAGGGTCTGTTGCAGGATGATGGCGCTGACCGCCGGCACGGCGTAGCTGCCGTAGCCTTCAGCGGTGTTGTAGAGCGGGCGCTGCACCACGGACGGGGCGCGTTCTGCCAGGCGCGCGGCCTCCGATACGGGGGTCAGGGCGTGTTCGGCCGCCGCCGCCGCCGCGCCGGCCAGGGCCTTGCCCATCGCCGTCACGCGAACCAGATAGGCGCCGTTCAGATAAAGGCCCACGCCCTTGGGGTCGCCGTGGACCAGGCTGGCCTCGAAGCGGGACGGGATGTTCAGGACGGCGTCGACCCGACCGTTGCGCATCATCCGCTCGGCCTCGTCGGGGGATCGAACGATGGCCACGGGGTCCAGGGCCTGGGTGGCGGCGATCTCCCTCACCAGTCGGCGGCTAAGGGCGGAGTCGTCCTGATCCACGATAGCCAGCGGCAATTTGACCGGCGTCTGACCGGCATAGGCCAGCGGATAGTAGAAGGCGTAGGCGACGACCGCCAGCAGCAGGGTGCTGGACAGGGGGCGATGCTTGAAAATGCCTGCGAAGCCGCCCAGGAAGGCGCCGCCGAAGCTGCGGGGCGGCAGTTCCAGGCTTAAATCTTCCGCCTTGGGCGCTCGGCGGGCCAGGCGGTGCGCCAGGGGAACGGCCAGGGCGAAGGCGGCCAGGGCGACGCCCGCCAGGATCAGCAGGGACGGCAGCGAGGCGGCCAGGTCGGACCCCAGCACCATCTGCTGGCTCTGCAGACGCAGATAGTGGGTGAAGGGCAGGATGGCGCTCCAGACCTGTGAAAAGACCGGACCGTGGTTCAGGGGAAGGGTGCCGTTCGAAAAGGCGATGGCGGCCCCGGCGTAGATGGCGGTGGCCGAAAAAGTGACGTCCATGTCGCCGGTCAGGGCGACCAGCAGGGCCGACAGCGCCGCCGTCACGGCCATCAGCGCGACCAGGCCGGCGGCCAGCATGGCAAGACTGCCTTCGACCCCCCAACCGCGCCAGCCGCACAGCCAGGCGATCCAGGCCAGGCCCCACAGGGTGAAGACGACGACATAAGGCGTCAGCTTGCCGGCCAGGGCGGCCGCCAGCCGGCCGTCCATTCGCGCCGACCAGGCCATCAGAGATCCGCCGCGCAACTCGCGCCCCACGCCCATCACCGCTGCGCAGGCCATCAGCAGGTGCAGCACGCCCGGCGCGATCAGGCCGCCCAGAAACAGTTCGAAACTGAGCTGGGGATTGCCCAGCAGCGTCACCTGCACGGCCGGCGGGTTCACCTCGGCGGCGGGCAGGCCGGCGGCCCGCGCCCGTTCCAGGATCATCGGCGCGGCGGCCTCGGCCAGGGCGAGGGTCTGGGCCGTGGACGCCAGCGCCCCGACGGTCTGGAAGGCGCCGTTGTAATAGACGATCAGGGCGTCGGACTGACGAAAGGCGTTCCGCTCGATCCCCTTGGGAATATAGGCGACGCTGTAGATTCGGCCCGCGCGCATCAGGGGCCAGGTGGCCTGGAGATCGGGGGGCTGGGCCACGACGCGCAGGCCTGGACTGGACTGCATGTTGCGGATGGCGGCGCGGCTGAAGGCGGAATGATCCTGGTCCACCACCGCGACCGGCGCGTCGCGCACCACGCCTTGGAACAGCATGGCCGTGACCGCGCCCAGCAGCGCCAAGGGCATGACGACCAGCAGGACCTGGTCCCAGCGGCTGCGGGCCAGGTGCGCGATCTCGGCGCGCAGGGCGCGGGCGAAGACGCCGCCCGACCGCCGCCCGGCCGGGCTCGTCACCGGGCGGGCCAGTCGAACAGCACGCTCATGCCCGGGCGCAGGCCCTGGACGGGCGTCACGGGTTCGGCGTGAATCTCGAAGCTGCGCACGTCATAGCCGCGCGACTGACGGGTGGCGCGCCAGGTGGCGAAGTCGCCCTGGGGGCTGATGTAGGTGACGCGGAAGGGCGCGGCCTTGCGGTTCAGGGCCGGGATGTCGCCCCGCACCGTCTGGCCGATCTTCAGCCCGGCGAAGTCGCTTTCCTTCAGGTTGAACGAGACCCAGACGCGGCCGAGGTCGATCACGGTGAAGACCGGCACCCCGATCAACACCAGTTCGCCGGGGTTGGCGAAGCGTTCGGCGATCTCTCCCGCCACGGGGGCGACCAGGCGGGTCTCGCTCTGAAGCGACTGGGTTTCGCCGACGCCGGCTCGGGCGGCGGCGACCTGGGCGTCGGCGATGGCCTTGTCCTGTTCGCGGGTTCCGGCGACGGCCTTCAGATACTGCTGGCGCGCCGCCTCGGATTGGGCGGCCGAGGCGGCGCGGGCGGCGACCGCCTCGTCGCGTCGCTGAGCCGAGATGACCCCTTCGGCGAAAAGGTTTTCGGCCCGCCGGGCGGTCTGGGCCGCCAGTCGCGAAGCGGCCTGGCTGCTGCGCCAGATGGACTCCAGCGACCGCACGTCCTCGGCCCGCGCGCCCAGGCGGCTGAGCTGCTGCACCGCCTCGGCGCCTTGCAGAGCGGCGACGGCCTGCTGGTCGCGGGCCTCGATCTCGGGGCTGGACAGGATGGCCAGGGCCTGACCCTTGGCGACCCGGTCGCCGGCCGAGGCCAGAAGCTGCTCCACGCGGGCGGGGGCCTTGGTGGCCACGGTGAAGGTTTCGGCCTCGACCATGCCATGGACCTGGGGCGCGGCCGGGCGGGCGGCCAGATAAAGGCCCACGCCGATGAAGACCAGGACAGCCAGAACGGCGCCGCCGATCAGCACGGTCCTTATCGTCGCGCGGGACCGCCGGCGCGGGGCGGTCGGGGCGTCGACGGGGGCAGGGTCGGTCATGGGGCGATCACCCGGTCGGCGCGGTTGAGATAGTCGGTGAACTGGTCGCTGCGGCGGCTGGCGGCGAGCAGGGCGGCCAGGGCCAGTTCGTATTCATAGGCGGCGGCCGCGCGTTGGAGCCGGGCCGTCCCCAACAGATTGCGCGCGTCGATCAGGGCCGAGGCCGGGGCCTCGCCCTCGCGGAAGGACAAGTCCTGGATGCGCAGGTTCTCTTCGGCGGCGGCCAGGCTGGAGTCCAGCGACAGGAACTGGCGGCGCGACAGTTCGACCAGATTATAGGCGCGGATCACCAGCAGGCGCACCTCGTCGCGCGCCCCGCGCTCGACCTGTTCGGCGGCCTGGGCCCTGGCCTGGGCGGCGCCCAGCATCCTGCCCCGATCCAGCGACGACAACAGGGTGATGCGCGCGCCCACGCCCACGGCCCAGTCCGGTTCTGTCGGCAGGGCGTGGTCCGGGTTCAGATTATAGGTCCCGAAGGCGAAGACCGAAGGCTTGAACCGCGATCGGGCCAGATCGACGCCCGCCTCGGCCAGGTCGCGCCCGGCCTGGGCCTGGGCGATCCGGGGATGGTTGGCCGCCCCGGCCGCGATGAAGTCGTCGACCGGGGCGACGGGCTGGGCGTTGACGAACAGCGGGCTGGTAGGCCGCACCTGGCCTTCCACCTCCATCAGCCGGGCCAGGCTCTGGACCGCCGTATCGTGCTCCAGGTCGGCGCGGTCGACCTGACGCTGGGCGGCGTCGCGGGCGACCTGGACCTGAAGCCGCTGGCCGGCGCTGAGCACGCCTTCGCGCTCCATCAGCCGGGCGTTGCGCAGATGCAGGTCGAAACCGTCGCGGGTGTCGCGCGCGATGGTCAGGGCCTCCAGGGTCAGGGTCTGGCCGAAATAGGCGCGGACCAGGTTGACGCTCTCGATATCTCCCGCCTCGGCCTGACGGGCGCGGGCCATCTCCACATTGGCCCCGGCCGCGTCGCGCAGCGCCGGAATGGCCCCGCCGGTGTAGATCGGCGCCACCGCCGTCGCCACGGGGCGGAAGGCGGTGTCGGCGGTCCTCAGGCGCACGTTGCCCGGCAGGCTGGCGAAGAACTCGGGCAGGGCCTGCTGCAGCCGGTCGTTGATGGTCTGGAGGATGTCGCCCGGCACGCCGGGAAGATCGCCGACCAGGCCGGGCAGAAGCTGGCCCGCCACATCCTGGGCTTGGCCCAGAGCGTCGGACAGGTCGATGTCGAATGTCTTCTGATAGCGCAAAAGCTGGGCGTCCAGCGACACGGTGGGGCGGTTCAGGGTGGCGACCGCCCCGGCCTGGGCCTGGGCCGCCGCGACATTGGCGTCTGCCGCGCGGCGCACGCTGGACACCCCGTCCAGCCGGGCCGCAGCCGCCTCGAACGACAGGGCGACGCCGCTCGTCGCCGGCGGCTCCTGCGCCCAGGCCAGGGTCGTCGGCCCCAGGGCGAACGCGCCGGCCAGGATCGACAGGCCAAGCCTGCGCCGTCCGAACCTCCTCAACCTCATCGCCACCCCTTCCGCCGTTGCGAAAGGGTGACATCGCCCGCCCATCCCCTCAAGTCCAGACACCTTCCGTCGCGCCGTCACAGATTGGTGCGCGCCAATTCCAGAACCTCGTCGCCTCGGCCGTTCATGACGGCCTTCAGCATGAACAGGCTGAAGCCCTTGGCCTGTTCCTTCTTGATCTTGGGCGGGATGACCAACTCCTGGGCGGCGGTGACGACGTCCACCAGGGCGGGGCCGGGATGGGCCAGGGCCTGGGCCACCGCATCCTCGACCTGATTCGACGCCTCGACGCGGAAGGCGGCGACGCCCATCGCTCGCGCCATGGCGGCGAAGTCCGGGTTCTTCAGGTCGGTCCCCACGTCCAGGAAGCCGGCGGCCTTCATCTCCATCGCCACGAAGCCCAGCGAGCCGTTGTTGTAGACCACGACCTTCAGCGGCAGACCCAGTTGCGACAGGCTGATGAAGTCGCCCATCATCATGGTGAAGCCCCCGTCGCCGGACAGGGAGATCACCTGGCGGCCGGGGGCTGCGGCCTGGGCGCCGATGCCCTGCAACATCGCATTGGCCATCGAGCCGTGGTTGAAAGAGCCCAGCAGCCGCCGCTGGCCGTTCATGGTCAGATAGCGCGCCGCCCAGACGGTCGGGGTGCCGACGTCGGCGGCGAAGACGGCGTCCTGAGCGGCCAGTCGGTCGATCACGGCGGTCAGATATTGCGGATGGATGGGGCGGTCCGCCGGCGCGGGGCGGGCCAGTTCGTCCAACCCTTTGCGCGCCTCCGCATAGTGTTTGCGGGCGGCCTGAAGGAAGCGCGGGGAGCGATCCGTCTTCAGATGCGCAATCAGTGCGGGCACGGCCTCCGCCACGTCGCCGACGATCCCTTGCGCCAGATGGGCGCGCTTGCCCAGGGCGGAGGGGTCGCGGTCGATCTGGATGATCCTGGCGTCCGACGGGTAGAAGTTGCGATAGGGAAAATCGGTCCCCAGCATGACCAGGGCGTCGCAGTTCATCAGGGCGTGATAGCCGGACGAGAAGCCGATCAGGCCGGTCATGCCCACGTCGTAGGGATTGTCCCATTCGACGTGCTCCTTGCCGCGCAGGGCGTGGACGACGGGGGCCTGGAGCGCCTCGGCCAGGGCCAGGACCTGGTCGTGGGCGCCCGCGCAGCCGCTGCCGGCCAGTATGGCGACCTTGTCGGCGCCGTTCAGCATCTGTGCGGCGCGCGTCACGTCCTCGGCGGCGGGGCTGATGCGCGCGCGCGCGCGCGCGCTCCAGTCAGGCGAGGCGCCGTCCGGCGCCCGGGCCAGGGCGACGTCGCCGGGCAGGACGATCACCGCCACCCCGCCCTTGCCGACCGCCGTGTTCAGGGCGCGGGCCAGGATGCCGGGAATCTGGGCCGGATTGGACACCAGTTCGCAGAAGTCGCTGCATTCGCGGAACAGCTCCTGCGGGTGGGTCTCCTGGAAATAACCCAAGCCGATCTCCGACGAGGGGATGTGGGCGGCGATGGCCAGGACCGGAACCCGGTTGCGATGACAGTCGAACAGGCCGTTGATCAGGTGCAGGTTCCCAGGTCCGCAACTGCCGGCGCAGACGGCCAGTTCGCCTGTGACGGCGGCCTCCGCCCCGGCGGCGAAGGCGGCCGTCTCCTCGTGGCGCACGTGCATCCATTCGATGTCGTCGAAGCGGCGCAGACTGTCGTTCAGTCCGTTCAGGCTATCGCCCGTTACGCCCCAAATCCGCTTCACCCCAGCCGAGGCCAGGGTCTGGGCCAGAAGGTCCGCGACGGTCATCGCCATGTTAAAGTCCCCGATAGGTCCGCTGTCCGCGGCGGGCGCTCGATGCGCCCGGTCCAGCTTAACAATGCGCGGGACGGCGTTCGGCTGCGTGCGATCTGTCGCCTCGCGGCGAAGCGGCTATGCTGCGGCGATGAATCGGGCGGCGGCATGATCAAATACATCGGCTCCAAGCGCGCCCTGCTGGGCCATGTGACCGGGGCGGTGGCGGGGGTGCTGCCGCAGGGCGGGCGGGTCTGCGACCTGTTCTCCGGCACGGCGAGGGTCGGCCACGCCCTGAAGAAGCAGGGATTCCAGGTCTGGTCGAACGATGTGAACGCCTATGCCCACGCCCTGGCGACGACCTATGTCCAGGCGGATCGGGCGCGGTGGATCGCGCGGGCCGAGGCGGTGCTGGCCGAGTTGCGAACGGTGAAGCCCCAGGCCGGCTGGTTCACTCAGGCCTTCTGCCGCGACGCCCGCTACTTCCACCCCGACAACGGCGCCCGGATCGACGCGGCGCGCGAACGGATCGAGGCGATGGGGCTGGAGCCCGAACTGAAGGCCATCGTCCTGGTCAGCCTGATGGAGGCGGCCGACCGGGTGGATTCCACGGCCGGCGTGCAGATGGCCTATATGAAGCAGTGGGCGCCGCGCGCGCTGAAGCCGCTGGAGTTGCGGACGCCGGACCTGGTTCCCGCCGTGGCGGGCGGCCCCTGTCGGGCGACCCAGGGCGATGCGGTGGCCATGGCCGATCAGGTGGAGGCGGACCTGGTCTATCTGGACCCGCCCTACAACCAGCACTCCTATCTGGCCAACTACCACTGCTGGGAAAGCCTGGTGCTGTGGGACCGGCCCGAGACCTATGGGGTGGCCAACAAGCGGGTGGACGTGAAGACCCGCAAGAGCGCCTTCAACAGCCGCCCCGGCATCGGCCCGGCCCTGCGGTCGGTGGTGGAGCGGATCCGGGCGCCGAACCTGATCGTCAGCTTCAACGACGAGGGCTATCTGAGCCGCGCCGAACTGGTCGAGATGCTGTCGTCGCGGGGCCATGTGCAGGTGATCGAGGTGGCCCATTCCCGCTATGTCGGCGCCCGGATCGGCATCCACAATCCCAAGGGCGAGAAGGTCGGACAGGTCGGGCGGCTGCGCAATGTGGAGCAGCTGTTCGTGGTGACGGACCGGCCCGTGGCCCTGCCGGTCGCCGCATAATCGTCGGAAAAACAACACGACTCGCCCTGGAACGCGAATCGGGGCCTGCCGTTGTCGGTGCATGGAACCGCGTTTCGACACCGCCCGCCCCAGGCCCCGCGCCGACGCCGACATCGGCGCGGAAGGCACGGTCGCGCCGGCCGAACCGCGCTCCTGGGCGCCGCCGTGCGAGGCCCGGGCGGACCGGTCTTGGGATACGTCCCCTGCCCAGGCGCGACCCGTTTTCACCCACAACGCCGCCCGCTACGCCCGGTCGGCCGAACCCGTCGCCCCGGTCGAGCCGGTCGACCAGGAGCCGGAGCTGTCGCCGCCGCCGCGCTGGATGATGATGGTGGCGGGTGCAGCGGTCGCGGCCCTGCTGGGCGCCCTGCTGGGCGGCTTCATGCATATCTGACGCGCGGTCAGGGCTCTTCCAGCAGGGCCTTGATCGGAGACCAGCCCCGCCGGTGCGCGGGGCAGGGACCAAGCGTTTTCAGGGCTGTCTGATGGATCGGGGCGTTGTAGCCTTTGTGCGCGGCGAAGCCGTAGCCGGGATATTGGGCGTCCAGGTCGATCATCAGCCGGTCACGCGCGGTCTTGGCCAGGATCGAGGCGGCCGCGATGGACAGGGACAGGCCGTCGCCGCCGACCACCGTCTGGATTTCGCACGGCAGCTTGAACCGGTAGGCGCCATCGACCAGGGCGGCGACCGGCTGCACCTGCAGCGCCTCGATGGCGCGGCACATGGCCAGGCCGGTGGCGTGCAGGATGTTCAGGTCCTCGATCTCCTCCACCGAGGCGAAGCCGACGCCCCAGGCGACGGCGCGGGTCTTTATCTCCGGCTCCAGCGCGGCGCGGCGCTTTTCGGTCAGGGCCTTGGAGTCGTCGATGCCGGCGGGCAGATCGTCGGGGTTCAGGATCACGGCCGCGGCCGACACCGGCCCCGCCCAGGGACCGCGCCCCGCCTCGTCCACCCCGCACACCAGGCCGCCGACGCGCTGGATCAGCACGGTCTCCAGCGCCAGGGTCGGGAAGGGGCGCGCCTTGGGTCGAGTTTTGGGCGTCGTCTTAGCCATGCCCCGCCATCGCACGAACCTAGGCGTGACGAAAGCCGGTCGTCTGTCGATCGTTGACGACGCGACCGCCTGCGACGGCTGCGTCGAGTCCCATCAACCGGCTTGCGGGCGGGCAGGTGTGGCTGAAGATGACGGCCGGGATCAGATGTTAAAGCGCGATCTCGCGTCTTTCGGCCGAACTCCGCAGGCCGGCGTCGAGGATGCGCATCACCGCGAGGGCTTGGTCGGCGGGGACGGGCGGCGGGCCTTCGCCCCGGATGGCGTCGCGCATGGCGGCGTAAAAGGCCGGATAGTCGCCGCGTTCGGGCGCAGGCGTCGTGCGGACGGGCCGGCCGTCCCTGATCGTGGTCAGCACGCCGGGGCAGGGTTCGATCCCCCAGCCCGCGTCGCCGGGACGCAGGCCCGCCTTGGACTGGCCTTCCTGGGGGTCCAGGCCGTGTTTGATGAAACTGCCGCGGTCGCCATGCACCACGTAGCGCAGGCCGGATTCGGCGACGAGGTGTCCCATGTTCAGGATCACCCGCAGCCGATCGTAGCGCAGCAGGACGTGGGCGTAGTCGATGGCCGCCGCGCCGTGACGCTGGGCCTGCAGATCGGCGTAGACGCCCAGCGGCGGGCCGAACAGCTGGACCGCCTGATCGACCAGATGCGGCCCCAGATCGGCCCAGACCCCGCCGTCGCGCCTGTCCTTCCATCGGTCGGTCACGGCGGGGCGGAAACGGTCGTAATGGCTTTCGAACACGGCGACCTGGCCCAGTTCGCCCTCGGCGAGCAGGCGGCGCAGGGTCAGGAAATCGGCGTCCCAGCGACGGTTCTGGAAGACGCTGAAGACGCCCGGCGCCTGGGCCGCCACGGCGGCGACGCCTTCCGCTTCGGTCAGCGCGGCGGCGAAGGGCTTGTCCACCACCACAGACTTTCCGGCCTTCAGGGCGGCGATCGACTGTTCGGCGTGCAGGGCGTCGGGCGTGGCCACGACGATCAGACCGATGTCGGCGCGCGCCAGGGCCGCGTCCAGATCGGGCAGCACCTCTAAATCCGGCAGATCGGCGTGCACGGCCTCGGGCCGCGAGGAGACGACAGCGCGCAGGGCCAGGCCTGGCGTGGCCTGGATCAGCGGCGCGTGGAACGTCTGTCCGGCCAGGCCGTAGCCGACGACGGCGACCCCAATGGGTGCGTTTGAAGTCATGTCCGCGATCAATAGCGGTCGGGGCGCGGACCATCCAGCACATAGGGGATGACGCCGCGTTCGTTCTCGGGCACCCGCAAGGCGCGGTCCAGCGGCGGAAAGGCGCGTTGGGTGCAATCGGTGCGCTCGCAGATGCGGCAGCTGACGCCGATCCGCGTCGCCGGGCCGTTCAGGTCCAGACCCGCCGCATAGACCAGCGACCCGGCGTGTTCGACCTCGCAGCCCAGCGATAGGGCGTAGCGGCGGTCGTTGGCCAGATAGGAGCCGCTGGCCTTGGACACGCTGCGGGCGATGGAGATATAGCGCGATCCATCCGGCATCTCGGCCAGCTGCACCCCGATCCGGTCCGGCGTGGCGAAGGCTTCGTGCACGTTCCACAGGGGACAGGCGCCGCCGAAGCGGGCGAACTGGAAGCGTGTCGCGCTGTGGCGCTTGGTGATGTTGCCGGCCATGTCGACGCGGGCGAAATAGAAGGGCACGCCGCGCCAGCCGGGTCGCTGCAGCGTCGACAGACGATGGCAGACCTGTTCGAAACTGACCTGGAACCGGGTCCGCAGCCGGTCGATGTCGTGCTTTTCCTGACGCGCCGCCTCCAGGAAGGCGCGATAGGGCAGCAGCAGGGCGCCGGCGGCGTAGTTGGCCAGGCCCACGCGGGCCACGTCGCGCGCCGTGTCGGTGCGGAAAGCGGCCTGGTCAAGCTCGGTCTCGATCAGGTCGCGGAACGACAGCAGGGCCAACTGGTGCGCCAACTGAAACGACCGGGTCGCGCCGGGCTGCCAGGCGTCCAGCGTCAGAACGCGGCTGGCGGGGTCGTAGCGGCGCAGCGCCGCCTGGCCCGCCACATCGACCACCCGCACGCCATGCAGGTTCGCCAGCACCGTCTCCAAAGCCCGTTCGATCTGGCCGTCGCGCGCCACCGACGCCGACAGCCCTTCCGCCGCCGTGTCCAGGGCGTCGATGTAGTTGTCGCGATAGTGAAAGAAGTCCCGCACCTCTTCATAGGGCAGCAGGGCGACGCTGGCGCCGTGTTCGTCACGGCCCAGGGTGTCGTCCAGCGCCTTCACCCGCTCATCCAGACGGCGGAAGGTCTGGTGCAGGGCCAGGAACTGGCGGGCCAGGCGCGGGGTGTTGGCCACCGCCTGCTTCAGTTCGGCGGCTGTGGGCGGCTCAGCGCCCCCACTGATGGGACCCGCGACATCGGTGGTGGCTTCGCGCAGGTCGGCGATCAGGCGGGCGTCGCCCTCCAGGTCGAACAGGCTGGCGTCCACGTGAAAGGCGCGAGTCAGGGCGATCAGCACCCGCGCGGTGGCCGGGCGCTGGTTGGTCTCGATCTGCGACAGATAGGACGGCGACAGGCCCAGCCGTTCGGCGCAGGCCTCCAGCGTCCAGCCGCGCGCCTCGCGCAGCTTGCGCAGCTTTGCGCCCAGGAAAAGCTTCTCAGCCATTCGCAACTTTGCAGATCATCTCACAGTCCTTTGCAAGCCCGCGCAGTTCCACACTTTTTGCGAAGTTGCATTTGCGTATTTGCGATGAAGTCGCCACTCCATAAGACAACAACAGCAAACAACAACAGGGACGGTCGAACGGAACATGACCCAAGCCATCCTCGAAGAACTGGAGCGCCGTCGCGCCGCCGCGAAACAGGGCGGCGGCGAAAAGCGTATCGCCGCCCAGCACGCCAAGGGCAAGCTGACCGCGCGCGAACGGATCGACGTGTTGCTGGACGAAGGCTCCTTCGAGGAAACCGACATGTTCGTGGAGCACCGCAGCCACGACTTCGGCATGCAGGACCAGCGCATCCCCGGGGACGGGGTGGTGACGGGGCGCGGGACCATCGGCGGGCGGCTGGTCTATGTCTTCTCCAAGGATTTCACCGTCTTCGGCGGCTCGCTGTCGGGCGCCCATGCGGCCAAGATCGTCAAGCTGCAGAAGATGGCCCTGACCACCGGCGCGCCGATCATCGGCCTGTTCGATGCGGGCGGCGCGCGAATTCAGGAGGGGGTGGAGAGCCTGGCCGGTTACGCCGACATCTTCCTGCAGAACACCCTGGCCTCGGGCGTCATCCCCCAGATCAGCGTCATCATGGGCCCTTGCGCGGGCGGCGACGTCTATTCGCCGGCCATCACCGACTTCATCTTCATGGTGAAGGACACCTCCTACATGTACGTGACCGGCCCGGACGTGGTGAAGACCGTCACCAACGAGGTGGTCAGCCACGAGGATCTGGGCGGCGCGCGGGTCCATGCGGGCAAGTCGGGCGTGGCGGACGGGGCGTTCGAGAACGATCTGGAGGCCCTGTCGGAGGTCCGCCGCCTGATCGGCTTTTTGCCCCTGTCGAACCGCGAAAAGCCGCCGGTGCGCGAAAGCTATGACGAGCCGGATCGCGACGAGCCCTCGCTGGACACCCTGGTCCCGGCCAATCCGAACCAGCCCTATGACATGAAGGAGCTGATCCTGAAGGTGGTCGACGAGGCCGACTTCTTCGAGATCGGCGCCGACTTCGCCAGGAACATCATCACCGGCTTCGGCCGCCTGGACGGCCAGACGGTCGGCGTCGTCGCCAACCAGCCCCAGGTGCTGGCGGGTGTGCTGGACATCGATTCAAGCCGCAAGGCCGCGCGGTTCGTGCGCTTTTGCGACGCCTTCGACATTCCGCTGGTGACGCTGGTGGACGTGCCGGGCTTCATGCCGGGGACGAAGCAGGAGTACGGCGCCCTGATCAAACACGGGGCCAAGCTGCTGTTCGCCTATGCCGAGGCGACCGTGCCGAAACTGACCCTGATCACGCGCAAGGCCTATGGCGGCGCCTATGACGTGATGAGTTCCAAACACCTGCGCGGCGACGTCAACTACGCCTGGCCCACCGCCGAGATCGCCGTCATGGGCGCCAAGGGCGCGGTCGAGATCATCTTCCGCAAGGAGGCCGGCGATCCCGAGGCGCTGGCCGCGCGCGAGGCCGAGTACAAGGACCGGTTCGCCAATCCGTTCGTGGCGGCGGGGCTGGGCTATATCGACGACGTCATCATGCCGCACGGGACGCGGCGGCGGCTGGTGAAGGCGCTGCGGACGCTGAAGAACAAGGTCCAGGAGAACCCCTGGAAGAAGCACGACAACATTCCGCTGTGATGGGCTTCGGTTTGCACACACTCTCTCCCGTCAACCTAGGCCTTGTGCCTAGGATCCAGAGACTCCGTCGAGGACGGGGCGCACCGTCGAACACCGGGAGCCTGGATCCTCGCCACAAGGGCGAGGATGACGGGATTAACGAGGATGACGGGATTAAAAAGAGAGGCTCATTCTTCAGGCGGCGTCCAGTCGCGATACGCCTCCGGATCGGACGCCGCCTCCACGCCGTTGTTCAGCAATCCCCCGAACAGATCGTCCCAATGCGGGTTGGTCCGCTCGATCAGGTTCGTCTTCCAGTCGCGCGGCCAGCGTTTCAGCGACTTCTCCCGCTGGATCGCGCCGACGATGGTGTCGTGAAATTCGAACCAGACCAGTCGCTTCAGCCCATACCGCTTGGTGAAGCCGTCAACGAGGCCTTCACGGTGCTGAGCGACGCGCGAGATCAACTGACTGCTGACGCCGATGTAGATCACGCCGTGCATTCGACTGGTCATCATGTAGCAGCCGATCAGGCTGTTCGCCCCGACCATCGCATCCCCCATTTCCCGTCATCCTCGGGCTTGTCCCGAGGATCCAGAGTCCCGGTATCGACCGTGGCCCCTCGGCCACGACGGAGCCTCTCGATCCTAGGCGCAAGCCCTAGGATGACGACAGTGAAGGACTGACCATGTTCTCCAAAATCCTCATCGCCAACCGGGGCGAGATCGCGGTTCGGATCATCAAGACCTGCCGCAAGATGGGCATCCAGACGGTGCAGGTCTATTCGGAGGCCGACGCCGGGTCGCTGGCGGTCGAGATGGCCGACGAGGCGGTGCTGATCGGGCCGGCGCCGGCGGCGCAGTCGTATCTGCTGGCCGACAAGATCGTCGAGGCGGTGCGCCAGACGGGGGCGCAGGCCGTGCATCCGGGGTTTGGGTTCCTGAGCGAGAACGCCGGGTTCGCGCGGCGGCTGAGGGACGAGGGGATCGCCTTCATCGGCCCGAACCCCGAGGCCATCGAGGCCATGGGCGACAAGATCAGCTCCAAGAAGCTGGCGGCCGAGGCGGGGGTCTCCACCGTGCCGGGGCATATGGGGCTGATCGAGACGCCGGACGAGGCGGTCAGGATCGCCAATGAGATCGGCTATCCGATCATGATCAAGGCCTCGGCCGGCGGCGGCGGCAAGGGCATCCGCGTCGCCCATTCGGACGCCGACATGGCCGAGGGGTTTGCGGCGGTCAAGGCCGAGGCGCTGAACGCCTTCGGCGACGACCGAGTCTTCCTGGAGAAGTTCATCGTCGACCCGCGCCACATCGAGATCCAGGTGCTGGGCGACAAGCACGGCCATGTGGTCCACTTGTTCGAGCGCGAATGTTCGATCCAGCGCCGCAACCAGAAGGTCATCGAGGAGGCGCCGTCCCCCCTGCTGGACGAGGCCACCCGCGCCGCCATGGGTGCCCAGGCCGTCGCCCTGGCCCAGGCCGTCAACTACGACTCGGCCGGCACGGTCGAGTTCGTGGCGGGTCAGGACAAGTCCTTCTACTTCCTGGAGATGAACACCCGTCTGCAGGTCGAGCATCCGGTGACGGAGCTGATCACCGGGGTCGATCTGGTCGAACAGATGATCCGGTCGGCCTGGGGCGAGACCCTGGCCTTCAAGCAGGACGATCTGAAGATCGACGGCTGGGCCATCGAGAGCCGCATCTACGCCGAGGACCCCTATCGCGGCTTCCTGCCCTCGATCGGCCGTCTGGTCCGCTACGAGCAGCCCGAAGAAGGCGACCAAGGCGACTATACCGTCAGGAACGATTCCGGCGTCCGCGAGGGCGACGAGATCAGCATGTTCTACGATCCCATGATCGCCAAACTGTGCGCCTGGGGGCCGACGCGCAAGGCGGCGGTCGAGGGCATGGCCCGCGCCCTGGAGGACACCCACCTGGCGGGTCTGGGCCACAACGTGCCCTTCCTGGCGGCGGTGATGGACCAGGATCGGTTCCGTTCGGGCAACCTGTCGACCAGCTACATCAAGGACGAGTTCCCGGACGGCTTCAACGGCCTGCATCCGACGGTCGAGCAGCAGCGCATCCTGATCGCCTCGGCCCTGGCGATGCACGAGGTGATCGCCGAACAGGACGGCGATCCGTCCGATCGCACCGACTGGATCGTGATGATCGACAAGACGCCGCACGGCGTCGGCCTGTCCTACGACGAGGACGAAGAGATGATCCTGACCCTGACGGGCGGCGGCGACATCCGCCTGTCGGACATCGACTGGCGGCCCGGCCTGGCCCAGTTCAAGGCCGAGCTGGACGGCGAACCCTTCACCGCCGAGGTCAGGCGCGTCGCCGACGGCTTCGACATCCGCCATCGTGCGGCCAGGGCGCGGGTGCGGGTGCTGCGGCCGCACGTCGCCGAACTGTATGCGCGCCTGCCGGAGAAGGTCGCGGCGGACACCTCCAAGATGGTGCTGTCGCCGATGCCGGGCCTGGTGGTGTCGATCCCGGTGACGGTCGGCCAGGAGGTCAAGACCGGCGAGACCGTGGCCATCATCGAGGCCATGAAGATGCAGAACATCCTGAAAGCCGAGCGCGACGGGGTGGTCAAGGCCGTGGGGGCCAAGGACGGCGATCCGGTGGCGGCCGACGACGTGCTGGTGGAGTTCGGGTGATGCTCGCCCGCTGCGCAAACGGGAACGTCGCATGACCTTCCCAACCCCCACGCCCCTGGAATGGCGCGAGTCGGCCCAGAAGGCGCTGAAGGACAAGCCGCTCGAAAGCCTGCTGCATCTGGACGCGGACCATCTGGTCACGCGCCCGCTCTATGCCGAGGCGACGGGGGGGCAGCCGATCTTCGCGCCGCGGCCGTCAGACGCCGAGGGGCGGGCCTGGGACCTGCGGACCCTGGTCGAAGGCGACGAGCCCGAGGCGGCCAACGCCGCCGTCCTGACCGATCTGGAGAACGGGGCGGCCTCGGTGCTGCTGAAGGGCGGGGTGTTGCGGGACGCGGCGGCCCTGGCGCGGGCGCTGGAGGGGGTGGCGCTGGAACTGGCGCCGGTCGCGCTGGACGCCGGGATCGACGGGCCGGAGGCGGCCGACGCCCTGGCCGTCGTCGCCAAGGGCGCGCCGCGCGCGAAACTGCGTTTTCACATGGACCCGATCTCGGCCTTCGCCGCAGCGGGCGGGGCGCCGCGCGCCATCGAGGATCATCTGCGCCTGGCCGCCGATGCGGCGGCGCGTCACATCGGCGCCTATCCCGAGGCCGGTTTCTTCATGGCGGGCGGGCGGGTCGCGCACGAGGCGGGCGGCTCCATCGCCCAGGAGTTGGCCTTCGCGGCCGGCGCCGTCGTCGCCTATGTCCGCGCGGCGACGGAGGCGGGCCTGACGGTCGAGGCGGCCCTGCGCGGCACGGCAGTCGGCCTGTCGGTCGACCAGGAATATTTCGACAGCCTGGCCAAGGTCCGGGCCATGCGGCTGATCTGGGCCAACCTGGCGCGCGCCTTCGGCGTGGACGCCCCGGCCGTGATCGAGGCGCGGTCGTCGCGGCGGATGCTGTCGGCGCGCGATCCCTGGCCCAATCTGCTGCGGCTGACGGCGGCGGGTTTCGCG
Organism: Brevundimonas sp. D3-1P; assembly: GCF_055809335.1. Classification (NCBI taxonomy): domain Bacteria; kingdom Pseudomonadati; phylum Pseudomonadota; class Alphaproteobacteria; order Caulobacterales; family Caulobacteraceae; genus Brevundimonas; species Brevundimonas sp. D3-1P. Next base: position 1,489,556 of record NZ_CM147908.1, on the reverse strand, counting down.
GGCGCGGTCGGCGGGGCGGACGTGGTGGTGCTGGACGGCTTCACCCGCGCCGAGGGGCGCCCTGACGCCTTCGCCCGGCGCCAGGCCCGGAACACCCAGCTGATCCTGATGGAGGAATCGCACCTGGGGCGGGTCGACGATCCGGCCTCCGGCAGCTGGTATCTGGACGCGCGCACCCATGACCTGGCCCAGGCCGGCTGGGCCGAATTCCAGGCCATCGAGGGCGAAGGCGGGCTGGTGCAGGCCTTGAAGGGCGGGATCGTCCAGCCCCGCATCGCCCGCGCCCGCCAGGTCCGCGAGGCGGCGCTGGCGAACGGCGCGGCCCAGATCGTCGGCGTGACCAAATATGTGGATACGGATGTGCGGCCTGCGCCGGTCGAGGCGGGCGGTGAGGCCGCTGCGGCGGTCGCACGGGTCTGCGAACCGCTGAGCCCGATCCGCTTCGCCGCAGCCTTTGAGGAGGCCGGCCAATGAGCGCTTCTGGGAATTTCCCTGACTTCACCCGCATCGCCCTGAGCCTCGACGCCACGGGGCAGGGGCCGGCGCGCGAGCCCTGGCTGACGCCCGAGGGGCTGACGGTCGCGACCGCCTATGGAGCCGACGCCGCGGCCGATCTGGCGCACCCGCACGGCCTGCCCGGGTTCGCCCCCTTCGTGCGCGGCCCCTATCCGACCATGTATGCGGGCAATCCGTGGACGATCCGGCAGTATGCGGGCTTCTCGACCGCCGAGGAATCCAACGCCTTCTATCGCCGCAACCTGGCGGCCGGTCAGAAGGGGCTGAGCATCGCCTTCGATCTGGCCACGCACCGTGGCTATGACAGCGACCATCCGCGCGTGAAGGGCGACGTCGGCATGGCGGGCGTGGCCATCGACAGCATCTATGACATGCGGACCCTGTTCGACGGCATACCGCTGGACCAGATGTCGGTGTCGATGACGATGAACGGGGCGGTGCTGCCGATCCTGGCCCTCTATGTCGTCGCGGCCGAGGAACAGGGCGTTCCCCACGAAAAGCTGACCGGGACCATTCAGAACGACATTCTGAAGGAGTTCATGGTCAGGAACACCTACATCTATCCGCCCGAGCCCTCGATGCGGATCATCGCCGACATTTTCGCCTGGACGGCGCAGGAGACGCCCAAGTTCAACAGCATCTCCATCTCCGGCTATCATATGCAGGAGGCCGGGGCGTCTGCGGACATCGAACTGGCCTACACCCTGTCGGACGGGATCGAATATCTGCGCGCGGGCGTCGCGGCGGGAATGCCCATCGACCGGTTCGCCCCGCGCCTGAGCTTCTTCTGGGCCATCGGCATGAATTATTTCATGGAGGTGGCCAAGATGCGGGCGGGCCGCCTGCTGTGGGCCGAGGCGGTGCGCCGGGAAGGGGGCGAGAATCCCAAGTCCCTGTCGCTGCGCGCCCACTGTCAGACCTCGGGCTGGAGTCTGGCCGCCCAGGACGTGTTCAACAATGTGCCCCGCACCATGGTCGAGGCCATGGCGGCGGCGGGCGGTCAGACGCAGAGCCTGCACACCAACGCCCTGGACGAGGCCCTGGCCCTGCCGACGGACTTCTCGGCCCGGATCGCGCGCAACACCCAGATCCTGCTGCAGCAGGAGACGGGGCTGACGCGGGTCATCGACCCGTGGGGCGGCAGCTTCTATGTCGAGCGCTTGACCCACGAACTGGCGGAACGCGCCCGCGCCCACATGGCCGAGGTCGAGGCCCTGGGCGGCATGGCCAAGGCCATCGAGGCCGGCATACCCAAGCTGCGGATCGAGGAATCGGCGGCCAGGACCCAGGCCCGGATCGACACCGGCCAGCAGACGGTGGTGGGGGTGAACAAATATCCGAATTCCGTCGCCGACGACATTCCGATGCTGAAGGTCGACAATGCGGCGGTGCTGGCGGCCCAGATCGACAAGCTGAAACGGCTGCGCGCCGAGCGGGACCAGGCGGCGACCGACGCGGCGCTGGACGCCCTGACAGAGGGCGCGCGGGGGACCGCTAATCTGCTGGAACTGGCGGTTCAAGCTGCGCGCGCAAAGGCGACGGTGGGCGAGATTTCCGATGCGCTGGAGGCCGCTTTCGGCCGCCATGTGGCGACGGTCCAGACCGTGTCGGGCGTCTACGCCAAGGAGGCGGGAACCGACGCCCGCTTCGCCCGCGCCCGCGACATGGTGGCGACCTTCGTGGAGAACGACGGCGGCCCGCCGCGCATCCTGATCGCCAAACTGGGCCAGGACGGCCACGACCGGGGTCAGAAGGTCGTCGCCACCGGCTATGGCGACCTGGGTTTCGACGTCACGGCGGGCAGCCTGTTCCAGACCCCGGCCGAAGCCGCTAGGGATGCGGTCGAAAAGGGCGTCCATGCGGTCGGCGCGTCGTCGCTGGCGGCCGGGCATCTGACGCTGGTCCCGGAGCTGAAGGCCGAGCTGGAAAAGCTGGGCCGGCCCGACATCATGATCGTGGTCGGGGGCGTCATCCCGCCGTCGGACGTCCAGCCCCTGCTCGATATGGGGGCCGCGGCCGTCTATCCGCCCGGCTCGGCCATCGCCGACACGGCGGTCGATCTGATCGAGAAGCTGAACCAGCGGCTGGGTTACGCCCAGCCCGCGCCCCCCAAAGCGAAGAGTGAGGCCAAGTCATGATCGGCGCCCTGAACCACGTCGGCGTCGCCACGCCGTCCATCGCCGAGTCGATCAAACTGTATCGCGACGTGCTGGGGGCGACCCGGATCGGCGAGCCGTTCGACCTGCCCGCGCAGGGGGTGAAGGTCTGTTTCGTGGATACGCCCACGGCCCAGATCGAACTGATCGAACCCTATGACGAGACCAGCCCCATCGTCGGCTTCCTGGCGAAGAACCCCAAAGGCGGCCAACACCACGTCTGTTTCGAGGTCGCCGACATCCATGCCGCCGTCGCGGAAATGCGGGCCAAGGGCGTGACCATCCTGGGCACGGGCGAGCCGCGCATCGGCGCCCACGGCACGCCGGTCGTGTTTCTGCATCCCAAGGCGATGGGCGGGGTGCTGATCGAACTGATGGAAACGCCGAAAGGCGATCACTGAACGCGGCAAGCGGAGCCTTTCGGGCGGTCGCCCGTTGAGGGCGAAACCTGAGGGAACGTCATCATGTCGCGCCGCCTGACCGCCTTCGCCGCCGCCGCCGCCCTGACCGGGGCCGCCTGTTCGCAACAGGCCCCGGAACAGCCGACGGCGCCCGAAGAACCGCAGGCGGCGCCCGCCTCGACCGCCCCATCGGTCGGCTTCGCCTGCGAAAGCGGGGCGACGCTTCAGGTGCAATACGCCGACAACGACAGCGCCAATGTGACCTATCGGAACCAGGCCTACGCCCTGCGCTCTGTCCAGTCGGCCAGCGGCGCGCGCTATGTCGGAGCAGGGGTCGAATGGTGGACGGCGACCCGCGATGGTCAGGAAAGCGGCACGCTGAGCCGGCTGGGGCCGGACGGGCAGACCGGGGTGGCGGTTCTGGAACGCTGTTCGCGGCCCATTCCCGGAGCGGAGGCGGCGCCGGGGCCGATCCCGACGCCGGGCCGGACGCCGGGCCGGACGCCGACGCCTGCGGCGGGCGGAGTGCTGCCGGCGACCCTGCCATGCAAGGCGCCGCAACTGAAGCTGGAGGCGGGCGAAGGGGACGCAGGCGCCGGCAACCGGGTGCGCAACTTCAGCCTTCAGAACATCGGAACCCAGGCCTGCAGCCTGACCGGCTATCCTGTCGTGACGCTTCAGGACGCGCGCGGCCGCGCCGTGACGTCGGTCCGCGCGGAACAGAGCCCCGGCAGCTATTTTCGTCAGGGGCAGGCGCCGACGCCGGTCGAACTGGCGCCCCAGGCCAGGGCCTGGTTCGAAATGGCCTGGAACGTGGTGCCGAACGAGACGATGCAGAAGACCTGTCCCGACGCCGCGACGGTGAAGGTTACGGCGCCCAGCGACACCGCCGCCCTGAGCCTGCCGTTCGCCTTCACCCCCTGCGGCGGGCGTATCCGCGTCAGTCCCATCCGGGCGGAGGCCGACCCCCAGCCCGCGACCTGAGGCGGGTGGAAACGGATCGAAAATCGGCGTAGGTCGCGGCCCATGACCCAGACCTTCTACGACCGCGTCGCCGGCGAACTGACCGACATCGACGCCCAGGGGCTGACCAAGCCCGAGCGCGTCATCGCCTCGCGCCAGGGGCCGGTGATCCAGGTCGCGGGACGCGACGTGCTGAACTTCTGCGCCAACAACTATCTGGGCCTGGCGGGCGACGAGCGCGTGACCCAGGCCGGGATGGCGGCGCAGGCGAAGTGGGGTGCGGGCACGGCCTCGGTCCGCTTCATCTGCGGGACGCTGGAGATCCACAAGGAACTGGAAGCCGCCATCGCCGGCTATCTGGGGTTCGAGGACGCCATTCTGTTCGCCGCCGCCTTCGACGCCAACGGCGGGATCTTCGAGCCCCTGTTCGGAGAGAACGACGCCATCGTGTCAGACAGCCTGAATCACGCCTCGATCATCGACGGGGTGCGGCTGTGCAAGGCCAAGCGGTATCGGTTCGCCAATTCGGACATGGACGAGCTGGAGACCCGGCTGAAGGAGGCCCGCGCTGCCGGGGCGCGCGACATCGTCATCGCCACCGACGGCGCCTTCTCGATGGACGGCTATATCGCCAAGCTGGACGAGATCCGGGCGCTGGCCGACAAATACGACGCCCTGATCATGGTCGATGACTGTCACGCGACGGGCTTCCTGGGGCCGCAGGGGCGAGGCTCTTTCGCCCATCACGGCGTTCAGGTCGATTTCGTCACCGGCACCTTCGGCAAGGCGCTGGGCGGGGCCATGGGCGGCTTCATCTGCGCCCGGAAACCGGTGGTCGAACTGCTGAAGCAGCGGGCGCGGCCCTATCTGTTCTCCAACGCCCTGTCGCCGGCGGTATGCGGGTCGTCGCTGGAAGCCATCCGCATCGCGCAAGGGTCGGAGGGCGACGCCCTGCGCACGCGCCTGTCGGCCAACGCACACCGCTACCGCGGCGCGATGGCGCAGGCGGGGTTCACCCTGCTGGACGGCGAACATCCGATCATCCCCGTCATGCTGGGCGACGCCAAGCTGGCTCAGGATTTCGCCGCGCGGGCGCTGGAACTGGGCGTCTATGTGATCGGGTTTTCCTTCCCCGTGGTGCCGCGCGGCCAGGCCCGCATCCGCACCCAGATGTCGGCGGCCCATACCTTCGATCAGATCGACCGGACGGTCGCGGCGTTTACACAGGCGGGACGGGAGCTGGGCGTCATCTGACGCCACATTTTGCCCGTCATCCTAGGCCTTGTGCCTAGGATCCATAAACTCCGTCGTGGACGTGGGGTCGCGATGGAGACCGGGAGTCTGGATCCTAGGCACAAGGCCTAGGAGGACGGTCTTCCTGCATAACCAAGGGAGAGGTCATCATGACCCAAACCATGAAGGCCCTGGCCAAGACCGGGCCGGTTGAGGGCCTGGAACTGATCGATGCGCCGATCCCCGAGGCGGGACCGGAGGACGTGCTGATCCGGGTGCATCGCACGGCTGTCTGCGGCACGGACATCCACATCTGGAACTGGGACGAATGGTCCCAGAAGAACGTCCCGACCCCGATGATCACCGGCCACGAGTTCGCCGGCGAGATCGTCGCCGTCGGCAAGGAGGTGGATCGCCCGCTGAAGATCGGCCAGCGCGTCTCGGCCGAGGGGCACGTCATCGACCTGAATTCGGAAGCGGCGCGCGCCGGTCGCTTCCACCTGGACCCGCACACGCGCGGCATCGGCGTGAACCGCCAGGGCGCCTTCGCCGAGTTCGTCGTGGCGCCGGCCTTCAACGTGATCGAATTGCCCGACGACGTGCCCTACGAGATCGGCTCGATCCTCGATCCGTTCGGCAATGCGGTTCACACGGCCCAGCAGTTCGACCTGCTGGGCGAGGACGTGCTGGTCACGGGCGCGGGCCCCATCGGCATGATGGCCGCCGCCGTGGCCCGTCATGCGGGGGCGCGGACGGTGGTCCTGACCGACATCAACGACTTCCGTCTGGACCTGGCGCAGAAGGTGGCGCCGGGCGTGCGCACCGTGAACACCACCAAGGAAGACATCCACGACGTAATGAAGGAACTGGGCCTGAAGGTCGGGTTCGACGTGGCGCTGGAGATGTCGGGCTCCCCGGTCGCCTTCAGACAATGCGTCGACACCCTGATCATGGGCGGCGGCATGGCCATGCTGGGCATTCCCGGCAAGCCCATGGAGACCGACTGGGGCGCGATCATCCTGAAGGCCCTGACCATCAAGGGCGTCTATGGGCGCGAGATGTTCACGACCTGGAGGAAGATGCTGGGCCTGTTGAAGGCCGGTCTGGACCTGAGCCCCCTGATCACCCACCGGCTGGCCTACGCCGACTATCGCGAAGGCTTCGAGGCCATGAAGTCGGGCCAGTCGGGCAAGGTCGTTCTGGACTGGGACAAGGCGGCCTGAGAACCGGCGTCCCCTCCCTGCGAAGCGGGGAGGGGACTTGCGCCGTCTAGTACCGCGCCCGCAGGGTGATCCCCACGGTGCGGGGATCGCCGGGATTGCCGATGACCAGGCCCGAGTTGCCAGACTGGACGCTGACGAACTGAAGATAGTCCTCGTCCAGCGCGTTCTTGACCCAGACGAAGGCCTCCCAGCCGTTGTCGGCGCGGAAGCCGCCGCGCAGGTTCAGGATGGAATAGCCTTCGATCTCGGTATAGCGCGAAACCGAGGCGTCGGAGTTGTAGGTCGAGCGATAGCTGGCGTCGGCGCCGCCGTAGAACTCGCCCGGCAGGCCCAGGAAGCCGCCCCGGCCATGCAGTTCGCCGCCCACCGACGCGGCCCAGGGCGAGACGCCGGGCAGGTCCTGGCCCGACAGGTCGCAGGCGACGGTCGATGTCCCGATCCGCTCCAGCGGGCAGGGACCGTTGGCGAAGGCGTCGTATTTCGCATCGGTCCAGGCGACGTTGGCGTAGAGGTCGACATGCTGGTTGGGCCTGGCGAAGGCGTCCAGTTCCACGCCCTGGATCGTCACCTTGTCGGCGTTGGCCAGATAGCCGCGCAGGGCGCCGGGGCCGCTGTCGACCACATTGGCCTGATAGTCTTCAACATCGGTGCGATAGGCGGCCAGGTTGGCGGTCAGGCGACGGCCGAACGCCTGGGTCTTCAGGCCCAGCTCATAGGTGGTGACGACCTCGGGCTTGACCACGGCGTTGGTCAGAGACGGCTGGCCGTTGGGCAGGTTGGGAATGCCCGCCATATTGATGCCGCCCGACTTATAGCCCCGCGCGACGCTGGCGTAGGTCAGGACGTCGTCGGCGACGTCATAGGCCAGGGACACCTGACCGGACAGGTCGTCGTCCGACAGGCTGGCGTCATAGGCCTGGGGGCGGGCGACGCCCAGGCGGCGCGAGATCAGGGCCGCATCGTTGGTGACGAGGCCGCCAGCCGTCGTGGCCTGATACCAGCCGGACTTGTCTTCCTTAGTGTAGCGCAGGCCCGGCGTCAGGTGCAGCCGGTCGGTGATGTTCCAGGTCAGCTGGCCGAAGACGGCGTATGAATCCGTCTCGATCCGGCTGTCGTTATACACGATATAGCCGTCCAGCAGGGCGTCGGGCACGGTCGGCAGGTTCGGCCCGATCAGCCAATAGACGGCGTCGCGGCCGTATTCGGTGACGCCGTGCGTCTCGACCGCCTGATGGAAGGCGTAAAGGCCGACGGTCCAGTCGATGCGGTTCGATCCGTTGGAGGACAGCCGCAGTTCCTGGCTCCACTGATCCTGCCACGACGGATTGGCCGACTGGCGGGTGATGTCGAGCGCGGTGTAGTCGCGGTCGTTCTTCGGACCCCAGTCCCAGGCGCGCCAGGCCGAGACCGAGGTCAGGGTGGCGAAACCGAAATCGTAGTCGACGACGGCCGAGACGCCGCGGTGGATCTGGTCGGCCTGGATCGGGCTGTCGACATCGGCGAGACGGTCGTAGGGGTCGGTGCTGGGCGGAGCATAGCCGCGCCCGGCGGCCAGGGCGGCGAACTGCTGGGCGGCGGGCTTCAGCGTCTGGCCCGCCGTGACATAGACCTGGGTGCAGCAGTCGGGCGTCAGGTCGGCGTAGTCGGCGTAGAGCCGTATGCGAAGCTGATCCGTGGGCTGGAACAGCAGCTGGCCGCGCAGGCTGATCGACTGTTGCGAGTTCTGCTTCTCGCCCGTGGTGACATTGTCCAGCACGCCGTCGCGCCGGGTGGAGACGACCGAGAGGCGGGCGGCGACCTTGTGGTCCACGACGGGGCCGCTGACGGTGGCCTTGGCCTGAAGGAAGCCATAGTCGCCGAAGCTCAGTTCGGCGCGGCCTTCGGGCGTGAAGGACGGCGCCTGGGTGGTGATGTTCAGGGCGCCGGCGGTGGTGTTCTTGCCGAACAGGGTGCCCTGCGGCCCGCGCAGGATTTCGATCCGGTCCAGATCGACGAAGTCCAGCGTCGCGGTGGCCGGGCGGCCGTAATAGACCTGATCGACATAGATGCCGACGCCCTGTTCCAGCCCGTCGTTGGCCAGGCCATAGCTGGCGCCCAGGCCCCGGATGGTGATGGCGGTGTTCCGGGGGTTCGACGTCAGAAGCTGGACGCTGGGCGCCAGCTGGGCGACCTGGCCGACATTGTAGGCGCCGGTGCGGTCCAGCAGCTCCTCGTTCACGACCGTCAGGGCGATGGGCACGTCCTGCGCCCGCTCGTCGCGGCGGCGGGCGGTGACGACGATGTCGCCGACGCTGGCGACGCCGGGCGTCGCCGCCTGGGGCGCGGGCGGCGCGTCCGGCGCGGCCCAGGCCAGGGCGGGCGCAGACAGGCCGGTAAGGAGGGCCGTGGCGGACAGCAGTCTTCGGACAGTGGCGGATGTGGCGGTCATGATCCCCTCGCGGCGTCTGGTTGCGCCACGAGCAGGAGGCGGTTTTAAAGCCTAGCGATCAAATGGAGATTTCTAATCCCAGCGATGAGAACCGCTGAGGTCAGGCGGCAAGCAAATGTTTGATCAGGGCTTTTTCGAAACCCTTGGTCTCCGATCCAGGAAGGACTTTGGCGATCTCTCCGCTTTCGAACAGGGCGAAGACCTTGGGATGGACGTAGGAGGCGCGGCAGACGGTCGGCGTGTTGCCCAACAGGCCGGCCACCGCCTTGACGCAGACGGTGATCTTTCGCTTGGCGTCGGCAGGCGAGGACGGAACCTCCGTATCGCGCAAGGCGCGAGCCGCCGAGACCGTGCCGGCCCAGGTGCGGAAGTCCTTGGCCGAGAACTGGTCGCCCATCGCCTCGCGGATATAGGCGTTCACGTCGTCGGAATCGATCGGACACAGCGTCCCGTCGGCCGTGCGGTATTTGAACAGCTGCTGGCCCGGCAGACCCTCCAGCTCGCGCACGACGCGGGCCAGGCGACGGTCCTTGACGCTGACGGCGTGATCCTTGCCGCTCTTGCCGCGAAACTCGAAGGTCAGGGCGGCGCCGTCCACGTCCAGATGCCGCTTGTGCAGGGTGGTCAGGCCGTAGCTGCGGTTCTGGCGGGCGTAGGTCGCATTGCCGACCCGGATCAGGGTGATCTCCAGAAGACGGACGGCGGTGGCCAGCACCTTGTCGCGACACACGCCGCGCAGGCCCAGGTCGTGTTCGACCCTGTCGCGCAGTTTCGGCAGGGCGCGGGAGAAGGCCGGCAGCCTGTCGAACTTGTTTTCCGAGCGGGCCGTGCTCCAGTCGGCGTGATAGCGATACTGTTTGCGTCCCTTGGCGTCGCGCCCGGTGGCCTGGATGTGCCCATTGGCCCTGGGGCAGATCCAGACGTCGGTCCAGGCGGGTGGAATGGCCAGGGCGCGGATGCGGGCCAGCGTCTTTGGATCGGAGACGGCCTGGCCCCTGGCGTCGCGATAGGACCAGCCCTTGCCTGAACGGCGGCGCGTCAGGCCGGGAGAGGCGTCGCTGCAGTAGCCGAGACCCTGGGGGACTTCGGCGGCGACATCGAAGGCGTGCGATCCGTCGGCCATTCGCCGCGTTTCCTTTTCGTTGGTCTTTCAGCCGTTTGCCGAGGACGAGCGACGAACGCGGGGCCGGGCGGGCGAGTTCCGCTTGACCGATAGGGCGCGCCGGGGGACGAGGCGGCATGAACTATCGCCACAGCTTTCACGCCGGAAACTTCGCCGATCTGGTCAAACACGCCCTGGTGCTGTGGCTGGCGGCGGCGCGCCAGGCGCAGGGGCCGTTGACGGTTCTGGACACCCATGCGGGGGCCGGGCTTTACGACCTGTCGGGCGACGCGGCGCGGTCCAAGGAGGCCGAGGCCGGGGTGGCGCGGCTGATGGGCGCCGAGGGGCGCACGCCGCTGATGAAGGCCCTGGCGGACCGGGTGGCGGCCTACAACCCGGACGGCGGGGCGCGGTATTATCCGGGGTCGCCGTTGCTGATCGCGGACGCCCTGTCCGACGGCGGGCGCTATGTCGGGTTCGAGCTGAACCCGCCGGTGCGCGCCATGCTGGCCGAAGCCCTGGCGGGACGCGCGAACGCCGAGGCGCGCGAGGGCGACGGCTACGACCTGGCGGTCGTGGAGGCGGCCAGGGCGCGCGGGCCGCTGGTGCTGATCGACCCGCCGTTCGAAAAGCCCGACGACTATGCGCGGGCCGCCGAGGCGGCGGTCGCGGTGGCGCGGCGCGACCCGAGCGCGACGGTGGCGATCTGGACGCCGTTGAAGGATCTGGAGACCTTCGACGCCTTCATCCGGCGGCTTGAGGGGCGCGCGGGGCCGACCCTGGCGGCGGAGGCGCGCCTTCGGCCCCTGACCGATCCGATGAAGATGAACGGCTGCGCCATGGTGGTGGTCAATCCGCCGGCCGGATGCGAGGCGGCGGCGAACGAGATTTGCGGCTGGGTCGCGGGCGCCCTGGGCGAGGCGGGCGGCCGGGCCGAGGTCTGGACCTTCTGAAAAGTTGGACTCCGAAAAAAACAGTCCAACGAGTCCAAGTGAGTCCGACTTTTGGGCGCAGGCGACGATGTCAAAGACCGATCGGTCATCATAACCCAGGTCGGCGAGGCGATCGGTCGATTGCGCGGCGCGGTCTGCAAAGCCTTGTGCGCCAAGGGATCGCGAGCGGCGATTAGGATGGCTGGGCCGTGTTTCGGCTGGCGCGCGGGACGCAATCGGATAGGGTTCGGCGCATGACCCGCATCGCCATTCTGGAAACCGGCCATCCGCCGGAGGACCTGAAAGACGCCTTCGACGACTATCCGGCGCGTTTTCGGGCCTTGCTGGGCGAGGGCGTGCCGACGACGCGGTTCAATGTGCAGGCCGGCCATCTGCCCGACGATCCGGCCGCGTTCCAGGGCGCCATCGTCACCGGCTCGGCGGCCGGGGTCTATGACGACCTGCCGTGGATTCCGCAGCTGGTGGATTGGCTGAGGGCGGCGCGGGGCCGGACGCGGCTGGTGGGCATCTGTTTCGGGCATCAGGCCCTGGCCCACGCCTTCGGCGGGGCGGTGGAGAAGTCGCACAAGGGCTGGGGCGTGGGCCTGCACCGCTACGAGGTGCATTCCGACGAGCCGTGGATGCATCCGCGCGCGCGAACCCTCGCCATTCCGGTGTCGCATCAGGATCAGGTGACGGCGATCTCGGACGATGCGCGGGTCATCGCCTCCAGCGGCTTCACCCCCTACGCCGGACTGGCCTGGGGGCAGGACGCCATATCGTTCCAGTGCCACCCGGAGTTCCAGCCCGAATACGCCCAGGCCCTGATCGAGGGACGACGCGGGGCGCGGATTCCCCACGACGTGGCGGACGCGGCCATCGACAGCCTGAAACGGCCGAACGACCGGGCGGTGCTGACGGCCTGGATTCGCGCCTTTCTGCTGCTGACCCCGCCGCCGGTCGAGGATCAGGGCAGCGGGATCTAAAGCCCCAGCGCCCAGATCAGCCCGAACGCCAGCAGCACCAGGGCGGCCAGGGACAGGAGAACGGCGGCGACGACCCGGCCGCCGGCGCGGGCCACGGCGCGAATGTCGGTCTGCAGGCCCAGGGCCGCCATGGCGATCACGGTCAAAAGGCCGGAGGTCGCCGCCATGGGCGACAACAGGGCTTGGGGGATCAGGTCCAGCGAACGCAGGGCGACCATGGCCAGAAAGCCGGCGATGAACCAGGGCAGCAGCCGCGTCAGGCCCGGCCTGGCGGCGCCCGGCGCCCGGTCGCGCAGGATCAGCGAAAGGACGAGTACGACCGGCCCCAGCATCAGCACCCGCACCAGCTTGACCACCGTGCCGGTCTGGATGGAAACCGCGCCGTAGGGGGCGGCGGCGGCCAGCACCTGGGGCACCGCATAGACGGTCAGGCCGGCCAGGGCGCCGTAGCGAAGGCCGTTCAGATGGATCAGACCGCCCAGCAGCGGCAGGGCCAGGACCACGATCACGCCCAGGACGGCGGTGAAGGCGATGGAGGCGGCGACCTCTTCGCCGTCCGCCTGGATCACGGGGGCGACGGCGGCGATGGCCGAATTGCCGCAGATGGCGTTGCCGCAGGCGACCAGCAGCGCCATGCGCGGGTTCAGGCCAAGGGCGCGGCCAAGGCCGAACCCGATCAGGATGGCCAGGGCGACCAGGCCGAGGATGCCGATCACGAAACCTGCGCCCAGCGCCGACAGGGTCGCCGCGCTGACCGAGGCGCCCAACAGCACCACCGCGATCTCCAGCAGCGTCCTGGCCGAGAAATCGACGCCGGCCTTGAAGCGCGCATCGGGCGTCCAGGCGGTGCGGACGGCGGCGCCCAGCAGGATGGCCAGCACCAGGGGCTCCAGCCAGACGTAGCCCAGGATGTCGCGCTCGATGCTGGTCAGGCCGACGGCCGCCAGGGTGACGAACAGGCACAGGACGACGCCTGGGCCGACGGACCGACCGAACGCCTTGATCGCCGCGAGGGGCGGCGCGACGGGGGCGGGCAGGGCGGCGGTCTTCATCCCGCCAAGCCGTGCGGCGCCGCTCGACGGCGGTCCAACGGATAGTTATGGTCGTTCCAATCCGATTAGGAGATCAATCGTGACCCTGGAACGCCTGCGGATATTCGTCGCCGTCGCCGAGCGGGACCATGTGACGGCGGCGGCGCGGGCGCTGAACCTGACGCAATCGGCCGTGTCGAACGCCATCGCGGCCCTGGAGGCGGAGCATGAGGTGCGCCTGTTCGACAGGGTGGGGCGGGGGATCGTGCTGAACGAGACGGGCCGGGCCTTCCTGCCCGAGGCGGAGGCGGTGCTGGCGCGGGCCCAGGCGGCGGAGGCCGCGCTGGCGGACATGAGCGCGCTGCGGCGCGGGCGACTGGCCGTGTTCGCCAGCCAGACCATCGCCAGCTACTGGCTGCCGCGCCGCCTGGTGGATTTTCACGCCGCCTATCCCGGAGTCGAACTGGCGGTGGAGATCGGCAATACGCGCGAGGCGACACTGGCCGTGCTGACCGGCGCCGCCGAGATCGGCCTGGTCGAGGGGGCGGTGGACGAACCGGCGCTGTCGAAGACGCAGGTGGGGTCCGACCGCCTGGCGGTGCTGGTGACGCCGGACCACCCTTGGGCGGGCTCGCGACAGCTTCAGCCGCGCGACCTGACGACCCAGCCCTGGGTGCTGCGCGAGGTCGGATCGGGCACCCGTTCGACATTGGAGGCGGCGGTGCGCGCGGCGGGCGTCGATCCGGCCGAACTGTCGGTGTCGATGACCCTGCCGTCCAACGAGGCGGTGCTGGCGGCGGCCGAGGCGGGAGCGGGGGCCACGGCCCTGTCGGAAAGCGTGGCCTATGCCTCGGTCGCGGCCGGTCGGCTGGCGACGGCCCCCTTCGCCCTGCCGGAAAGGCCGTTTCGCCTGTTAAGGCACAAGGAACGCTATCGCAGCCGGGCGGGAGATGTTTTCGAGCAGACGATGATGCGTTGATGCTCTCAATCCTGCGGATTCTTGTGTGCCGCGATCAAGGCCACTTCACCACGGGCGGCATGGACGACAGGATGGAGTCCACGTTCCCGCCGGTCTTCAGGCCGAACAGGGTGCCGCGGTCGTAGAGCAGGTTGAACTCCACATAGCGGCCGCGCCGGACCAGCTGTTCCTCGCGCTCCTCCGCCGTCCAGGGCTCGGCCATGCGGGCGGCCACGATCCGGGGATAGACGTCCAGAAAGGCCAGGCCGATGTCGCGGGTGAAGGCGAAGTCGCGATCGTAGTCGCCGCTGTCGTGATGGTCGTAGAAGACGCCGCCGGTGCCGCGCGGCTCCTGGCGGTGGGGCAGGTAGAAATAGTCGTCGCACCAGGCCTTGTAGCGGGCGTGCCAGTCTGGGTCGTGGGCGTCGCAGGCGGCCTTCATCGCGGCGTGGAAGGCCAGGGTGTCGGGATGGTCCTGGCGCCGATCCGCGTCCAGCACCGGCGTCAGGTCGCCGCCCCCGCCGAACCAGTGCTTGGTCGTGGCGATGAAACGGGTGTTCATGTGGACGGCCGGCACGCGCGGGCTGACCGGATGGCAGATCAGGCTGATCCCCGTGGCGAAGAAACGCGGATCGACCTCGGCGCCCGGCACGGTTCGGGCGTAGTCGGCGGGAAAGGCGCCGTGCACGGTCGAGACGTGGACGCCCACCTTCTCGAACAGCCGGCCGCGCATCATCCCCATGACGCCGCCGCCGCCCTCGGGCCGCGTCCAGGGGGTGCGCACGAAGCGGCCGGGCTCGCCCGGAAACAGGTCGGCGGGGGCGGCGTCTTCCAGCGCTTCGAACGCCGCATGGATGCGGTCGCGCAGATGCTCGAACCAGGCGCGGGTCTCGACCTTCTTCAGGTCGAGCGGATCGGAGAAGACGGCGTCGCTCATGCGTGCTTGAACCACGTCGCGCCCGCCGCGTCACCCGTCGTCGCGGACGCCTATCCCGCCCGTCTGTCGCAAGCCTTCCCACAGGGCGACGCCCGCCGTGACCGACAGGTTCAGGGAGCGGGCGCCGGGGCGCAGCGGCACGACGACGCGGGCGTCGGCGGCGGCGTGGACATGGTCGGGCGCGCCCGCGCTCTCCTTGCCGAACAGCAGGACGTCGTCGGGTCGGAAGACGAAGTCGGTCAGGGGCGTCGCCCCCCTGGTGGTGAACAGCACCAGCCGTCCGGCCGGGCGGTCGGCCTGGAAGGCGTCCCAGTCGGCGTGACGGGTCATGTGCGACAGGGGGCCGTAATCCAGGGCGGCGCGCTTCATCGCCCGGTCGTCGAAGCGAAAACCCGTCGGCTCGATCACATGCAGATCGACGCCGAAACAGGCCGACAGCCGAATGCACGCGCCGACGTTCTGAGGAATGTCCGGTTGAAAAAGGGCGAGACGCATTCTAAGCCCGTTGATACGCGCGGCGAGGGGGTTTGTCGCGGTCTATTTGCGAACGTTTCGCAAGAAACGTCAGCAGCTTGCGCGAAAGAGGGCGCAGGTCGGGACCGTGGGGAAACACCGGCGTCGCTGGTTGGTTTGGCGCCGTGGCTGGGGAGGCCTTTGGGCTTTTCCTGCGGCGATCGGGAGGTGGAAACTTGGCCGAATCGGTCGTGCATACCCAAGACGCTGGCGATTCCGAAAGCGACGATCCCAATCGTCGCGACTTCATCTATATCGCGGCGGGCGCCGCGGCGGTCGGCGCGGGCGCGATGGTCGCCTGGCCGCTGATCAACCAGATGAACCCGGCGGCCGACACCCTGGCCCTGGCCTCGATCGAGTTCGACCTGACCAAGGTGCAGGAAGGCCAGCAGGTCGTGATCAAATGGCAGGGCAAGCCGGTGTTCGTGCGCTATCGCACTCCGGCCGAAATCCAGAAGGTCGTGGCCGAGGGCGCCGTGGGCAGTCCGCCGCAGACCGACCAGGAACGCACCAAGGCCGGCCACGAGCCCTATCTGGTCGTCGTCGGATCGTGCACGCACCTGGGCTGCGTTCCGACCTTTGGCGCGGGCGATTACGGCGGGTGGTTCTGCCCCTGCCACGGCTCGCACTACGACGCCTCCGGCCGCATCCGAAAGGGGCCGGCGCCCCTGAACCTGGTGGTGCCGGATTACGACTATCTGTCCGACACCCGCGTCAAGATCGGCTGAGGACAAGGGGGGACCATGAGCGACCACGAGAGCACCTACGTCCCGAAGACGGGCGTCGAGAAGTGGCTGGACAGCCGTCTGCCCATCATTCGCTTCGGCGCGGACTACATGTCCCTGCCGACGCCCAGGAACCTGAACTACTGGTGGACCTTCGGCGGCATCCTGGCCCTGTGCCTGGTGACGCAGATCGTCACCGGCATCGTCCTGGCCATGCATTATACGCCCAACGTCGACCTGGCCTTCGCCTCGGTCGAGCGGATCATGCGGGACGTGAACGGCGGCTGGCTGATCCGCTACGTCCACGCCAACGGCGCGTCGATGTTCTTCATCGCCGTCTATCTGCACATGCTGCGGGGCCTCTACTACGGCTCCTACAAGGCGCCGCGCGAGATGATCTGGATCATCGGCTGCGTGATCTTCTTCCTGATGATCGCCACCGCCTTCCTGGGCTACGTCCTGCCGTGGGGCCAGATGTCCTTCTGGGGCGCCGAGGTCATCACCAATCTGATCGGGGCCATTCCCGGCGTCGGCGAGCCGATCCTGATCTGGCTGCGCGGCGGGCCGGCGATCGACAACGCCACGCTGAACCGCTTCTTCTCGCTGCACTATCTGCTGCCGTTCGCCATTCTGGGCTGCGTCGTTCTGCACCTCTGGGCCCTGCACTCGGCCGGTCAGAACAACCCTGTCGGCATCCTGATCCCCAAGGATCGCGAGAAGAAGGACATGCTGCCCTTCCACCCGTATTTCACGGTCAAGGACGGGTTCGCCATCATCCTGTTCCTGATCCTGTTCGCCATCTTCGTCTTCTATCAGCCGAACGCCCTGGGCCACGCCGACAACTACATTCCGGCCAACCCGCTGCAGACCCCGGCGCACATCGTGCCCGAATGGTACATGCTGCCCTTCTACGCCATCCTGCGCGCCGTTCCCGACAAGTTCGGCGGGGTGGTGGCGATGTTCAGCGCCATCGGCGTGCTGTTCGTGCTGCCGTGGCTGGATACGTCCAAGGTGCGCTCGATGCGCTATCGCCCCACGATGCGGACCTTCTTCGTCATCTTCCTGGTGGTGGGCGTCGGCCTGGGCTGGTGCGGCGGTCAGCTGCCGGATGCGCCGGTGATCGGGTCGTTCAAGACCTTCACCCTCTTCGATGGCGACCTGAACAGCTATCTGTGGCTGACGCGCCTGTTCACCCTCTACTACTTCGTCTTTTTCCTGATCATCCTGCCGCTGGTGGGGCTCAAGGAGACGCCCCTGCCGATCCCGGCGACGATCTCCGAGCCGGTGCTGACCGGCGCCGACGCCGTCGAGCACAAGGGGTGAGGGGCATGACGATCGGAACCAAGACCATGTCGTTCAAGACGATCATCGCCTCGGCCGCCGTCGCTCTGGGCCTGCTGGGCGCCGCGCCAGCCCTGGCCGCGGGCGGGGCCGCTCATCCGCGCTCGGGGGGCTTCAGCTTCGAGGGGCCGTTCGGGACCTATGACCAGGGCCAGCTTCAACGCGGCTACAAGGTCTATCACGAGGTCTGCGCCGCCTGTCACAGCATGAACCTGATGCATTACCGGAACCTGGGCGACCGCCACGGGCCGTTCTGGAATCCGAAATATCCGAACCCGAACGACAACCCCGTCGTGAAGGCCCTGGCCAAAGAAGTGCAGGTCCCCGACATCGACAGCGAGACCGGCGAGCCGATCCAGCGCGACGCCACGCCCGCCGACAAGTTCCGCAGCCCTTATCCCAACGCCACGGCGGCGGCGGCGGGCAACGGCGGCGCCGCGCCGCCCGACCTGTCGGTGATGGCCAAGGCTCGCCACGACGGCGCCAACTACATCTATTCGCTGCTGTCGGGGTATCGGAACCCGCCGGCCGGCCTGACCATCCGCGACGGCCAGCACTACAATCCCTATATGGCCGGCGACCTGACGCCGTTCTGGGACGAGACCAAGGGCCATGTGCCGCCCGGCGGCTTCATCGCCATGCCGCCGCCGCTGAAGGACGGGCTCGTCACCTATGACGACGGTTCGCCCCAGACGGTGGACCAGTACGCCAAGGACGTGGCCGCCTTCATCGCCTGGACGTCCGAGCCGAAGATGGTGGAGCGCAAACAGGCCGGGTTCGGCGTGCTGATCTATCTGCTGATCTTCGCCGGCGTCACCTACGCCGCCTATCGCCGCATCTGGAAGGGCGTCGCCCACTAAGCCCGCGTCGGTTCGACCTTTTGGCCCGTCGAAGCGCGCTTCGGCGGGCCTTTTCATTTGCGACATTTGGCGCAGCGCGCGGAATCGACACGATGGATTTCGCCGCCTAGGGTCCACTATCTTTTCCGGCTGTGGGGGCCCCTCAACCATGCGTCTAGTGTCTTCGTTCGCCGCGGTCCTTCTGGCCGGCGTCGCCCTGTCCGCCTGCGCCACCACGGAGACGACGCAGGCCCCGCCCGTCTTCGATGCGGCGCGGATTTCGCAGGACATCAAGACCCTGTCGGACGACAGTTTCGAGGGGCGCGGCATCGCCACCCCGGCGGAGGACAAAGTCATCCGCTACCTGAGCGAAGGCTACGCCGCCGCCGGCTTCCAGCCGGGCGGGCCGAACGGCCAATGGACGCAGGACGTGATCCTGAACCGCTTCACCCAGTCCAACGTCCGCGCCTCGCTGAAGCTGGGCGACTGGACCCTGCCGATGACCCAGGGCCGGGAGGTCGCCATCTCGACCCGACGCCCGGCCCAGCATGTCAGCCTGAAGGACGCGCCCCTGGTCTTCGTCGGCTATGGGATCAACGCGCCCGAGCGTCAGTGGAACGACTTCAAGGGCCAGGACCTGCACGGCAAGATCCTGGTCGTGCTGGTCAACGACGCCGACTTCGAGGAGCCGGCGCTGAACACCTTCGGCGGCAAGGCCATGACCTATTACGGCCGCTGGACCTACAAGTACGAAGAGGCGGCGCGTCAGGGGGCGGCCGGGGTGCTGATCGTGCACGAGATGGCGCCGGCGTCCTATGGCTGGCAGACGGTGGCCAACTCCTGGGGCGTGCCCCAGTTCGACATCCTGCGCCAGAATGCGGCGGCAGAGCGCGTGCCGATGGAGGGCTGGATCCAGCGCGATGTGGCGGTCGATCTGTTCCGCCGCGCGGGCCTGGATTTCGAAGCGTTGAAGGTGAAGGCGCGCAGCCGCGACTTCCAGCCCGTCGTCTTGGCCGGCGCGTCCTTCTCGACCGAGTTCGACGTGGCGACCAGCCAGGTCACGAGCCGCAACGTCATCGCCCGCCTGCCGGGGACGACCCATCCGGACGAGACGGTGCTCTACACCGCCCATTGGGACCACATCGGCATGGGCGAGCCGGACGCGACCGGCGACCGCATCTTCAACGGGGCGGTGGACAACGCTTCGGGCACGGCGGGCCTGCTGGAGCTGGCGCGGATGTTCGGCCGCGCGCCGCGCACCGAACGCTCCATCGTCATGATCAGCTTCACGGCCGAGGAAAGCGGCCTGCTGGGTTCGGAATACTATGCGGTCAACCCGGTCTATCCGCTGACCAGGACGGTGGGCGGCTTCAACATGGATTCGATGAACGTCTATGGCCGCGTCGCCGGCCTGGGCGTCACCGGATACGGCCAGTCCGACTTCGACGCGCGTCTGGCGGCGGCGGCCCAGGCGCAGGGGCGCGCCCTGGTTCCCGATCACGAGAACGCGGCCGGCACCTATTATCGTTCGGACCATTTCCCGCTGGCCAAGCGCGGCGTGCCGATGGCCTATGCCGGCAGCCGGGGCGATTTCCGTGACGAGCCGATCGCTGTGCGCGAGGCCGCCCGGTCGGAATACGGGGCCAAACGCTATCACCAGGCGGCGGACGAATGGTCGCCGGATTGGGACTATCGCGGCATGATCGAGGATCTGACCGTCTTCTACGACGTCGGCCGCGCCCTGGCCGACAGCCGCGACTGGCCGCAGTGGAAGCCGGGGTCGGAGTTCGCACCCGTGCGCGCGACCACGGCGTCCGAGCGCCGCTGATTCACCCGATCCTTCACGCGGGGCGGGGGGACCTCTCGCCCCGTCCGCCGTTTCCTGTCGAGCAAGCCTTATGATTCTTCGCCGTTCACCCCTGGTCGCCCTGGCCGCCCTGGCGCTGGCCGCCTGCGCCGCCACGCCGATCCCTGTCCCCAGCCAGCCGGTCGACGCCTTCGCCGTCGCCTCGGCCGCCACGCCGCAGTTCAGCGCCCAGCGTCTGTCGGACCACATCAAATACCTGGCCTCGGATCAGATGGAGGGTCGGTTCCCCGGCCTGGTCGGAGAGCGGCTGACCCTGGCCTATCTGCAGGCCCAGTACGAGGCGATGGGGCTGGAGCCGGGCGGGCGCGACGGGTCGTGGCTGCAGCCGGTCGAGCTGGTGCGGTTCACGCCCGAGCGGGCGCCGACGGCGGCCTGGACCGGGGCGGATGGGGCGCGTCACGTGCTGACGTCGGGGACCGACATCACCCTGCGCGCCGGGGCGGCCGATCCGGTGGTCCAGATCGCCGGCGCCCCGTTGGTCTTCGCCGGATACGGCGTCTCGGGCCCGACCTGGGACGACTACGGATCGACCGACCTGACCGGCAAGGTCGTCGTCGTGTTGCGCGGCCAGCCCGAAAGCATGGGGGCGGACCCCAACTTCTACGGCTCGACCACCCACAAGATGCAGGAGG
This sequence comes from Brevundimonas sp. D3-1P, assembly GCF_055809335.1. NCBI lineage: Bacteria > Pseudomonadati > Pseudomonadota > Alphaproteobacteria > Caulobacterales > Caulobacteraceae > Brevundimonas > Brevundimonas sp. D3-1P. The sequence goes on along the minus strand of NZ_CM147908.1, from coordinate 1,468,773 downwards.
CGCTGAAACGCGGCGCCGTCGGCGTCATCACGCTTCAGGATCAGGACGGCCGCTGGCGCCGGGCCGTCGGCGGGGCGGCCCGGCCCCAGATGACGGTCAAGGGCGCCGAGGACGCGCGCTTCACCGGAGCGATCAATCTGGCGACGGCGACCGCCATCGGGGGCGCGCCGTTCGAGGCCGCTCTGGCCAAGGCCAAGGTCGGCGCCCTGGGCGGGGCGGTCGCCCTGGCCGCGCGGCTGGACGTGGACATCGCCGAGACGACCGAGGTCATCCATTCCAATAATCTGCTGGCGAAGATACCCGGCACGGAGCGGCCGGACGAATATGTCTTCTACTCCGCCCACTGGGACCATGTCGGCAAGGCCAGGACGCCCAACGCGGACGGCGACGACATCTTCAACGGCGCCTGGGACAATGCGTCGGGCACCGCCGGACTGATCGAGATGGCGCGGGCGTTCAAGGCCGGGCCGGCGCCCAAGCGCACCGTCGTCTTCCTGCACGTCACGGCCGAGGAGCAGGGGTTGCTGGGATCGGAAGCCTATGCCGCCGATCCCGTCTATCCGCTGGCGAAGACGGCGGCGGACATCAACATCGACATGCTGCCCTTCACCCCGGCGACGCGCGACGTGGCCGTTTTCGGCGTCGGAAAGTCCGAGCTGGAAGACATCCTGGCCCGGTTCGCGGCGGCGCAGGGGCGGGTCGTGACCGGCGACGGCTATCCTCAGGAAGGCTTCTACTACCGCTCCGACCATTTCAACTTCGCGGCGGGCGGCGTGCCGGCCCTGATGCCCTGGACCGGGCGCGACTTCGTCCAGGGCGGGATCGAGGCGGGCAAGCCCTATTACGAAGGGCAGATGGAGCGGTACTATCACAAGCTGACCGACGAATGGCGCGCCGACTACGACTTCACGGCGGCCCTGCAGAACCTGGACCTGCTGTATCGGCTGGGGCTGACCGTGGCGGACAGCGAAAGCTGGCCCGCGTGGAAGCCGACGGCGGAGTTCAACGCTATCCGCGACCGCACGGCCGACCAGCGGCGCTAGGCCGCCCTCTGTCTCGTCATCCTGGGGCTAGGCTCAGTCGACATTCAGCCCATGAACGTCATTCCGGGGCGTCCGCAGGACGAACCCGGAACCCAGGAGGCGGGCGTCAGGCCTTGGAGGCGTTGAACAGCGCGACTGCGGCCCTGGGTTCCGGGTTCTTCGCTCCGCTCAGCCCCGGAATGACGAGCCGAAGATACCTGTCTTCACGACTGTCGATTGAACCTAGTCCTAGGATCCAGACTCCCGGTTTGACGACGACGCGCCCCGGAGACGCCGGGCGTATGGATCCTCGCCGCAACGGCGAGGATGGCGGCATCAGGACTGGTCAGGCCGTGCCGAACGGGTAGGGGCTGACGGACTTAGACCAGTCGTCGACCGCCAGCGGACGGTCGATGGGGGCGGCGGCCCGTTCGGCGCAGGGGTGGCGGTGGCACAGGCGGCAGGCGGGGCCGATGGGGGTGGCCTCCGGGCTGTCCAGGTCCAGGCCCCGCGCATAGGTCAGGCGATGGGCGTGACGCAGTTCGCAACCCAGGCCCACGGCCAGGTCGTGCCGCTCGCCATGGCCGTCGTGGCCCTGGCGCTCGACCGTGCGGGCGAAGGTGAACCATCGATTGCCGTCGGGCGTCTCGATGATCTGGGTGACGATGCGGCCGGGCGTGCGGAAGGCCGAGTGCAGCCGCCAGCGCGGGCAGGCGCCGCCGAAGCGGGAGAAGGGAAAGGCGCCGGCGGCATAGCGTTTTGATATGTTGCCCGCCTGGTCCACCCGCATCAGGAAGAAGGGCACGCCCCGCGCGGTCGGCCGCGACAGGGTGGTCAGCCGATGCGCCGCCTGTTCGTAGCTGACGCCGAACCGGCCCTGGAGCCGGGCCAGGTCGTAGCCCGTCTCTTCCGCCGCGCGCTGGAAGGCGGCGTAGGGCATCAGGATGGCGGCGGCCAGCGTGTTGGTCAGGGCGACCTTCAACAGGGACCGGGTGGGGGCGTCCGGCGCGGCCGAAGCCTCCGCCATCCGATGCAGGTCGGGCCCATGTTCGACCAGAGCCAGCTGATAGGCGATGGCGAAGGCGCGCGACGCGGGGCCGAGCGTCTCCGACAGCAGCAGACGGCGGCGGTGCAGGTCGTAGCGGCGGGTCCATTCCACCATCACCTCGGCCGGCAGGGTGCGGACGCCCAGGTCGTGCCGGGCCGCCAGGCGCTGACGCGCGGCGGGTTCGAACCCGTCGGCATGGGCCGGCGCCTCCGCGGACAGGATTTCGGCCAGGGTCTCGCCCATCTGGTCCAGTTCGGGGAAATGGTTGCCGCGCGACTGGATATGTTCGCGCACCCAGTCGGCCGGGCTGGACTCGACCAGACCCTCTCCGGTCTCGGCGGCGGCGCGCGCCTTGGCGCGGCCGTCGTCGAAGGCCTGATACAGCCGCAGCAGGGCGTCCGCGACGCCGGGCGCCTCTTCCAGCAGCTGCACCAGTTCGTGGCGGGGCGCCGACAGCCCCTTGAACAGGGGGTCGGTCAGGATTTCCGCCAGCCGCGCCTCGTCGGCTGCGCCCGCCTGGTTCAGGCTGCGCAGATCGACGTCGTAGGTTTCGGCCAGCCGCAGCAGAAGCTGGGCCGAAACCGGCCGCTGATTGCGTTCTATATGGTTCAGATAGCTGGGGGAGACGCCGAGGTCCGCGGCCATCGCCGTCTGGGTCAGCGACAGGTCGCGCCGCAACCGCTTCAGCCGTGCGCCCAAGAAAAGCTTTCGGTCGGTCGCGACGTCCATGCGCCGAAAATGTCATAAAACGACCAGTACTGCAAAGTCATTATGTGACAAAATGACTTCAATATCGCGTTTACCGATGTGTCAGTCGTGACTTCGGCGTGTTCTTATCTTGAGACGGCGGCTGCGGCCGCGCCCTTCAGAGACCGAGTTCGATCATGACCACCTTCGCCGATCTGGTTCCTTCGCCCGCCGGCCGTTTCGACGGCATCGAGCGTCCCTATACGCCTGAAGACGTGCTGCGCCTGCGCGGTTCGGTTCCCGTCACCCATACGCTGGCAGAGCGCGGCGCCAACCGCCTGTGGCAGTTGCTGCATGACGAGCCCTTCATCAATGCGCTCGGCGCCGTCACCGGCAATCAGGCGATGCAGATGGTCCGCGCGGGCCTGAAGGCCATCTATCTGTCGGGCTGGCAGGTCGCGGCCGACGCCAACACCGCCTCGGCCATGTATCCCGACCAGTCGCTGTATCCGGCGAACGCCGCGCCGGAGCTGTGCCGCCGCATCAACCGCACCCTGCAACGCGCCGACCAGATCGAGCACGCCGAAGGCGGCGCCAAGCGCGACTGGTTCGCCCCCATCGTCGCGGATGCGGAGGCCGGTTTCGGCGGGCCGCTGAACAGCTTCGAGATCATGAAGGCCTTCATTGAGGCGGGGGCCGCCGGCGTCCACTTCGAGGATCAGCTGGCGTCCGAAAAGAAGTGCGGCCACCTGGGCGGCAAGGTGCTGATCCCGACCCAGGCGCACGAACGCAACCTGGTCGCCGCGCGCCTGGCCGCCGACGTCATGGGCACGCCGACCATCACGGTCGCCCGGACGGACGCCGAATCGGCGCAGCTGATCACTTCGGACATCGACGAGCGGGACCAGCCCTTCATCGACCGGGAGAACCGCACGCCGGAAGGCTTCTTCCGCCTGAAAGAGGGCACGGGGCTGGACCATTGCATCGCGCGCGGCCTGTCCTACGCCACTATCGCGGACCTGCTGTGGTGGGAGACCAGCCACCCGGACCTGGAAGACGCCAAGAAGTTCGCCGAGGCGGTGCAGAAGAAATATCCCGGCAAGCTGATGGCCTACAACTGCTCGCCGTCGTTCAACTGGGAGGCCAAGCTGGACAAGGCCACCATCGCCAAGTTCCAGCGCGAGTTGGGCGCCATGGGCTACAAGTTCCAGTTCGTGACCTTGGCCGGTTTCCACGCCCTGAACAACTCGATGTTCGAGCTGGCCGATGGTTATCGCGACAACGGCATGGCGGCCTATTCGGAATTGCAGCAGCGCGAGTTCGCCAACGAGGCGCGCGGCTACACCGCCACCCGCCACCAGCGCGAGGTCGGCACCGGCTATTTCGACCAGGTCGCCACGGTCATCTCCAACGGCACGTCCTCGACGACGGCGCTGAAGGACTCGACCGAGACCGCCCAGTTCACCCACGCGGCTTGACCCGGAAAGGAACCGCACAATGGAACCGCTGACCCGAACCGAAGCCATCATCGACTTCTGTCTGGCCCCCCTGGCGCTGGGGACCGGCACGGAGGCCGAGCGCGAGGTGCGCCGGCGCATGACGCATGTGCTTCGCACCTATCAGGCCAAGATCGCCAATCCGGTGTCTGTGGACTTCTCGTCCATGCCGTCCCAGGTGATCAACGAGGCGGCCCACGGCTACGAATAGGTCGCCAGTCGATAAAAAGGCCCGCCTCGATCGCTCGGGGCGGGCCTTTCGTCGTCCTGGAGAACGGTCAGCGGCTCGTGGTCGGGCCGGCGTTCAGGGACTGGGTGGTGGTGACGGCCGGCGCGGCGGCAGGGGCAGGCGCCGTGGCGGCGACGGGGGTGCGGACCGGGGCGCCCGTCTCCTGCGGATCGCCGACGACGATGGTGGTGATCTGCGTCGCCTCGGTGGCGCAGGTCGCCAGGTCGCGCGTCACGTGCCGGCCCAGGCAGAAGATGTCCTCATAGCTGGGGCGCGAGGCGGCCAGGCACTGGAACAGCATCAGCTTGGACATGTTCAGGCAGAATTCGCTGTTCGGCTCGCGGGTCAGAGCCTCGGTGTTGACCCGCGCCTCGTCGCCGCCGGCGCCAAGGGCGCCCAGGGCGGCGATGGCCAGCGAGCGCACGACGGCGGGCGTATAGGGCGGGCTCTTGCGCGCCGGCTCCAACCCCAGGCCCGTTCCGCTGTTGCCGGCGGCGAACAACAGGGCCGATTCCTCGGCGGAGGGCAGCATGTCCACTTCGGACAGATGTTTGGCGCCCTCCAGCCGCACCTCGCGGTTGGCGATGGGGGTGATGGCCCAGCGGCGGCGCGGATCGCTGCGGCCCTGGATCGTATAGGCGTCCTGTTCGATGCCTTCGGCGATGGCGCGCATGGCGATCGCATCCTTGCCGATGGCGCCGGCGATCAGGCCGGCGGCGGCGTCGGCGCCGGGCAGGGTGGCGGCGTAGGCCGGATCGGCGACGATCTGGGCCACCATCTGCTGACGCTGGGTCGGATTGGAGGCGTACTGGCGCACCCCGGCGACGAACTCGGGCGACTGCATGGCGATGATTGCGCCATAGGCGATCAGGCCGCGCGACAGCTGTTCGGCGTCGTAGGAGGCGCCCTTGCGGATTGCCGCCTGGATCGATTCCGCGTCGGGGAAGCCGCCGGGCTGGATGGTGCGGGCCTCGCGCAGGAAGGCGACGTAGATGGAGGCGGCCTCGGCCACGCCCTGGTTCAGGGAGATGGGCGGGGGCTGGCGGGCGGCGGCCTCGGCGGCCAGCCGCTGGGCCTCCAGCTCGGCTTTGGAGGGTCCGCTCTCGCAGCTGGCGAGCATGACGGCGGCGACGAAGGCGACGGCGGAAACGCCGCGGCGCAGGGGGGCCGATTTCATTGGAACATCCTCAAGGCGATCACGCGCGCAAAAGCGCCAACACTATGGGCGCTTATAAGGCGATCCGTATGATTACCCGAGGGTTAATCGAACAGTTTGGAGACCGATTCCTCGTTGGCGATCCGTCGGATAGCCTCTCCGATCAGCGGAGCCACGGAAACCGCACGGATTTTCGCGCAGTTCAAAACTTCGTGGGGCTGTTCGATGGAGTTGGTGATCACCAGTTCCTTCAGCGGGCCGTCGCTGATGCGCTTGACCGCCGGGCCCGACAGGACGCCGTGGCTGATATAGGCCGAGACCTCGGTCGCGCCCTGGTCGATCAGGGCCTTGGCCGCATTGACCAGGGTGCCGCCCGAATCGACGATGTCGTCGAACAGGATGCAGCGACGCTCCTGGACGTCGCCGATGATGTTCATGACCTCGCTCTCGCCCGCCTTGGGCCGTCGCTTGTCGACGATGGCGAGGTCGGCGTCCAGGCGGCTGGCCAGGGAGCGGGCGCGGACCACGCCGCCCACGTCCGGCGAGACGATCATCAGGCTGGGGTCGCGGCCGTAGGTTTCCTTGATGTCCTGGGCCAGGACCGGCGTGGCGACCAGATTGTCGGTCGGAATGTCGAAGAAGCCTTGAATCTGGCCGGCGTGGAGATCCATCGTCAGCACGCGGTTCGCCCCGGCGCGGGTGATCAGATTGGCCACCAGCTTGGCCGAGATCGGGGTGCGGCCGCCGGTCTTCCGATCCTGACGCGCATAGCCGAAATAGGGCATGACCGCCGTGATCCGCCTGGCCGAGGCCCGCACCAGGGCGTCGGTGATGATCAGCAGCTCCATCAGATTGTCGTTGGCGGGGTAGGAGGTCGACTGCAGGATGAAGACGTCCTCGCCCCGGACGTTTTCCTCGATGACGGCGAAGACCTCGTTGTCCGCGAACCGCTTGACCTGGGCCTTGGTCAGGGGGGCGTCCAGGTGGTCGGCGATCGCCTGGGACAGCGCACGGTTGGAGTTGCCAGAGAGCAGCTTCATCGGCCGGTCATCCTTTCGCCGTCATCCGCCCCCCATGAACGACGGTCGGTTGGCGCGCTCTTTACCAGCGGAGCCGGGCAGGGCAAGTCACATGCGGAGATTTCCTCGGCATGGCGCGGCCCGGTCGCGGGTGCTAGAGATCGCCGCGTTGTTTCCGGGGGAAGGGGCCCAGCGCCTTTCCTCACACGTCATGGGGTCGTCCTTGTCCGCTTCTAAGTTCCGTTCCGGCATGGTGCTGATGGCCGCGGCGCTCGCCGCCGTGACGATTTCCGGCTGCTCGGGCACAAAGCGTCCGCGTCTGGCCTATGAGGAGCGCCCGGTCGAGGCGCTCTACAACACCGGTTACGACCGCCTGCAGCAGCGCCGCTGGTCCGACGCCGTGGACTATTTCCAGGAAGTCGAACGCCAGCACCCCTATTCGGACTGGGCGCGTCGGTCGATCCTGATGCAGATCTACGCCTATTATCAGAACAACAACTACGCCGACGCCATCGCGGCGGCCGACCGGTTCATCCAGCTGTTCCCCGGCAATCCGTCGGCGGCCTACGCCTTCTACATGAAGGCGGTCTGCAACTTCGAACAGATCACCGACGTCGGTCGCGACCAGGGCTACGCCACCGCCGCCCTGGCCGGTCTGAAGGATGTGGCGCGCCGCTATCCGGGCACGCCCTACGCCTCGGACGCCGCGGTCAAGATCGACATGGTCAACGACCAGCTGGCCGGCAAGGAAATGAACATCGGCCGCTACTATCAGCGCGCCAACCAGCCGCTGGCCGCGCTGAACCGCTACAAGGCCGTCATCGCCAATCCCGACTACCAGCGCACCTCGCACACGCCCGAGGCCCTGTATCGGCTGGTCGAGGTGAACCTGCAGCTGGGGCTGAAGGAAGAGGCCACCCGGAACGGCGCGGTCCTGGGCTACAACTATCCGGGCAGCCCCTGGTACGCCGAGGCCTACGCCCTGCTGACCGAGAACGGCCAGGCGCCCGAAAAGGCGCCGGAGGGCAAACGCGAAAGCTGGCTGAAACGCCTCATTCCGGGCTGAGGCCTGCGGCGCGCGTCGGGGCTGTAATTCCTGATTTGTTCTTTGATCCGCCGCGCTAGACTGACGGCGATGTCGAATCGCGTGCGCCCATGCTGACCGCCCTGTCCATCCGCGACGTCGTGCTGGTGGATGCGCTCGATCTCGAGGTCGAGCCGGGGCTGACCGTGCTGACCGGCGAGACGGGGGCGGGCAAGTCGATCATTCTGGACGCCCTGGGCCTGGCGCTGGGCGGACGGGGCGATGCGGGCCTGGTGCGGCGCGGCGCCAGGCAGGCGGTGGCGACGGCGGTGTTTTCGGCCCCCGACGATCCCGATCTTCTGGCCCTGATCGCGGACAAGGGGTTCGAGGCGCGGCCGGGGGAGGATCTGATCCTGCGCCGCGTCCTGGGCGCGGACGGCCGCAGCCGGGCCTATGTCAACGACCAGCCCGCCGGGGTCACGGCCCTGCGCGAGATCGGCGCGGCCCTGGTGGAGGTGCATGGCCAGCACGAGACCGTGGGCCTGCTGGACTGGCGCACCCACCGCGCGGCGCTGGACGCCTATGGCGGGCTGCAGCCCCAGCTTCTGGCCGTCGCCGCCGCCGCGACCCGGCTGAAGGCCGCAGAGGGCAAGCTGGCGGAACTGAAGGCCCAGGCCGCCGACGCCGCCGCGCGGGCCGAGGAGATCGCCCTGAACCTGTCCGAACTCGACGCGCTGGACCCCCGCGCCGACGAGGAGACGGAGCTGGCCGGGGAACGGGCCCTGCTGGGCGCGGCGGAAAAGGCCATCGCCGACCTGGCCGACGCCCGCACCCAGCTGGGCGGCGACAAGTTGAGCCAGAAGCTGGGCGCGGCCCTGCGCGCCGTCGAACATGCGCGCCAGCGGGCGGGGCAGGCGGGGGCCGAGGGCGACCACCCGGTCATCCTGAAACTGTCCGCCGCGGTGGAAGCCATCGACCGCACCATGGTCGAGGCGGCCGAGGCCGTCGCGGCCGTGGACGCCGCCGCCGACGCCTTCGACTACGAACCCGGTCGGCTGGACAAGGCCGAGGAGCGGCTGTTCGCCCTGCGCGCGACGGCGCGCAAGCTGAACACCACCGTCGACGCCCTGCCGACGCTGCGCGTGCGGCTGCGCGAGCAACTGCGCCTGATCGAGGACGGCGAGGAGGCCCTGACCAATGCCGGCCGCGAAGCCGCCCAGGCGGCCGAAGCCTATGATCTGGCGGCCGAGTTCCTGACCTCGGCGCGCGAGGCGACGGCCGAACGGCTGACCGCCGCCGTCATGGGCGAACTGGCGCCGCTGAAGCTGGAGCGGGCGCGGTTCCGCGTGGCGCTGGAGCGGATCGAGGGACGGCGGGGACCGGAAGGGCTGGAGACCGTGCGTTTCCAGATCGCCACCAACGCCGGAACCGACTTCGGCCCGCTGGACGCCATCGCCTCGGGCGGCGAGCTGGCGCGCTTCGCCCTGGCCATGAAGGCCGCCCTGGCCAGCCGCGAGGACGTGCGCCAGCCGGTGATGATCTTCGACGAGGTGGATCAGGGCGTGGGCGGCGCGGTGGCCGAGGCAGTCGGCTCGCGCCTGAAGCGGCTGTCGACCGGCGCCCAGGTCCTGGTCGTGACCCACAGCCCCCAGGTCGCCGCGCGCGGCCACGCCCACTGGAAGGTCAGGAAGGCCGAGGCCGACGGCCTGACCACCACCACCGTCGTCGCCCTGGACGAGGAACACCGCCGCGAGGAGATCGCGCGGATGCTGTCCGGCGCCGCCATCACCGACGAGGCGCGGGCGGCGGCGCGGGCGTTGATCGGCTAGGTCAGGTCGGACCGGGACGATCCGTCAGGCCGGGCGAGGGGCGCCTTGGCTCGATCTTTGGGGGGCGATCTTTGGGGTTCGATCTCAGGCGCGGAAAAACACCGTCTGAATAGTGTGAATCGTCTGAAATCTTGCGACGGACATCAATGTCAAAGACCGGGCGACCCGTGTCAGGCGCGGAAAAACACCGTCTGAATGGTGTGAACCGTCTGAAATCCTGCGACGGACATCAATGTCAAAGACCGGGCGACCCGTGTCAGGCGCGGAAAAACACCGTCTGAATGGTGTGAGCCGTCTGAAATCCTGCGACGGACATCAATGTCAAAGACCGGGCGACCAGGTTCGATCGACATTCATTCCATGACCGTCATTCCGGGGCGTCCGAAGGACGAACCCGGAACCCAGGAGGCGAGCATCAGCCATTGATGCGTCAACAGCGCGACCGTGGCCCTGGGTTCCGGGTTTTCGCTCCGCTCAGCCCCGGAATGACGCCTGTATTCAAGAATGTCGACGAACCCAGTGTCGCACGGTTTTGGAGCGTGTCAGGTCGAAAGGGGCGTCGCGCCGTCACGGCGTTGAAAAGGCGGCGGGTTTCCTTTCGGAATAGGCTGGGGGCGCGGCTCAGACCCCCAGAATCCAGCCTTCTTCCCGTTCGACCTGTTCGATCAGGTCGGGCGTGGCGGTCTTGGGCGCGCCGAAGGCCCTGGACAGGTCCCCGGCGTCGTCCATCCGGGCCAGGGCCTCGGCGGCGGCGCGGACCTGGGCCTGGTCCTTGAACTCGCCCGGTTCCGGCCGGGTCTCGAACATCGAGGGCCAGACCTCGACCACCAGGGCCGACAATGGTTCGACGTCTTCGGGCGTCAGTTCGCGCCAGCCCGTGCCGAACGGCCAGACCGCGCCGGAGGGGCCCAGGCTTTCCAGCAGGCGGCGCACCGCCGGGATGCCGACCAGGGTCTGGCCGCCGACGGCGCCGGCGCCGTGCATCTGCCAGACGCTCTTGGGCTGAAGGCGGCCCTTGCGGGCGGCGTCTTCGGCGGCGCGGAACTCGGGGATGTCGGCGCCGGCCCCTGCGGGCGGCTTGGTCGTGGTCAGCCAGCGCTGCGCCTGTTTGGCCGGGGCGCCCCAGAAGGGCCAGGCCTCGTCCGTCATGAGGCGGTTCATCTTGGCCGCGACCTGATAGCGGTTGTTGGTGTTGTCGGGCTTGTCGACGATGTTGGCGGCGAGGAATTTCCACATCAGCTGCCACGGGGCCTGCCCGGACGTCCCCTCCAGCTTCAGACGCGCGGCCGTGCCGACCGGGAAGCCCAGGTTGAAGTCCAGCCCGACGAGAACCCGGTCGCCGCGCTTTCGGTGATCGGCCAGGATCGAGGCCAGCAGCGCCTCGCCTTCGGCGCGCGTGGCGACGTTGTGGGTCTCGGCATAGAGGCGGAACCGCACGTCGCGCTTGGCCACGCCGATCCACAGAGAGGCGTCGCCCAGCTTCCTGGTCTCGGCGGCGGTCCAGTCGGCGACGACATAGGCGTCGAAAAGGCGGGCCAAGGCGGCCTCCCGTAAAAAGGCGTGTCACTGAAACGAGCGGGGGCTTCTACCGCTCCCCGGCGATAATCGCAAAGGGGCCGATTGTCCCTGTCAGCCTTTCAGCAGGGCCTCGAGATGCGACAGCCAGCGACGGCCAAGACGCAGGGCCTCGCCCGGCGATCCGGTCTGGACGGGCAGGGCGGCGTCCCACAGGGCCAGTTCGAACTCGGGATGGCGGGCGTCGGCGAACATCAGGCGCAGGACCACCTGTTCGGCGTCGGGGGCCAGGATGTCCAGCGACTTGCGCGCCTCGCCCCGGCGGATGCGGGCGACCACATGGCCGTCCACGATGATCTCGCCGCCCTCCACCTCGTCGAAGGCGTAGGCCAGGCCGTGGGCGCCGTTGGCCCACAGGACGACCACCTGTTCGACGTCGAAGTTCAGGGCGCAGGCCCGGCCCTCGCCCGGCGACTGGGCCTCGACCTCGGGCGGTGCGCCCAGGGCCTTGAGCATGGCGCGGCGCAGGCGGCGCTGCGGCTCCATCCACCAGGACAGGGCCAGCGCCAGGGTCGTCAGCAGGGCCGCCGCCAGGGCGATCAGCAGAACCACCCGAAAGACGTCGGCCATCGGCGTCAGGCCTCCAGATCGAGTTCGACCACCACCGGCACATGGTCGCTGGGCTTGTCCATGTCGCGGGCGTCGCGGTGGGTTTCGACGCCGCGAAAACGATCCGCCGCCTGGGGCGACAGCAGGGCGAAATCGATGCGAATGCCATGGTCGCGCTGCCAGGCGCCGGCCTGATAGTCCCAGAAGGTGTAGGTTCCGGCCGGTTCGCCGCCGATCTCGTGCGCATCGGCCAGACCCAGGTTTTTCAGGGCGCGGAAGGCCTGGCGGCTCTGGGGCTGGAACAGGGCGTCGCCCGTCCAGGCGGCGGGGTTCCTGGCGTCCTCGGGCTCGGGGATGACATTGTAGTCGCCGCACAGGGCCAGCGGCTCCTCGAATCGTAGCAGGTCCCGGGCGTGGCGGTTCAGGCGATCGAACCAGGCCAGTTTGTAGTCGAACTTCTCCGTCCCGATCGGATTGCCGTTCGGCAGATAGAGGGCGGCGACGCGGATGGGGCGGGGGGCCTCGACCACGGCCTCGATATAGCGGGCCTGTTCGTCCGTCTCGTCGCCGGGCAGGCCGCGCCGGATGTCGGACAGCGGATATTTCGACAGCAGGGCGACGCCGTTGTAGCTCTTCTGGCCGTGGGTCTCGACATTGTAGCCCAGGCTCTCGAAGGCCTCGCGCGGGAATTTCTCGTCCACGCATTTGATCTCCTGGAAACAGGCGACGTCGGGGGCGGCCTGCTCCAGCCAGGCCAGCACGGTGGGCAGGCGGGCGTTGACCGAGTTCACGTTCCAGGTGGCGATGCGCATGAGGGGAAGGCTAGGCCGCGTCTCGCGTTCGGAAAAGACCGTCGTTCAAAAGAAAAGGCCGCCGGATCGCTCCGACGGCCTTCCGCCCGGACCTATAAGGTCGGTCAGGGACGGCCGCCGGCGGGGGCGGGCGCGGCGGCGGTCGGGGCCGCGGTCAGTTTGCAGCCGCCGCCGATCTGCTGAGCGGTGGCGCAGGGGTAGATTTGCTGCACCGCGTTCTCGGCGTTCAGGCGGGCGATGACGCCGTCGGCGCCGTCGCATTTGGCCTCATAGAAGACGCCGTTGGCGTTGCGGCCCATCAGGCGGGCTTCGACGACATTGCAGGAGGCGGCTTCGGAACCGGCCAGCAGGGTCTTCACATAGCCGGCGTTCTCGGCGGTCGTGGTGAAGTCGCACTTCCCGTTTTCGGCCAGAACCTGGATGCAGGGGGTCTTGGTCCAGGCGCCGGCCTCCTGCTTGATCCAATAGCCGGCCGCGTCCGAACAGCCGATCTCATAGACGATCGCGCCGTCGCCGGACTGGCCCAGAACCTTGGCCTGATCGACGGCGCAGGGCACGCCCGCCTGCGTGGCGTAGGCGCGCAGGAACTTCTGCGTGTCGGCGTTGGCGGCGAGGGTGCATTGGGTTCCGACATCGGCGGCCGGATCGGCCGCGCGGCGCTGCTCGGCCGAGTGGGCCAGGATGATGCAGCTCGCGGCCTCGGGCGGGGTCTTGGTCTCCACGACATAGCCGGGCGCCGAGCCGCAGGCGACTTCGTACACGCTGGTCCCGGCGGCCGTCGCGCCCAGCAGCTTGGCTTCGCTGACCTGGCAGCCGGTCCTGGTCTGATTCATCTGCTCCTGGGCGGCGGCCAGGACCTGCTCAGCCGTGGGAGCGGCCGGCGCACGGTCGCGACGCTGCTCGTTGTTGCGCGGTCTCAGGCGCGAAGGCGACACGGCCTGGGCAGGCGTGTCCATGTTCTGCGAGCCGGACGGACGGGGGCCGCCGTCCTGCGCCATGGCCGGGGCGGCGATCGCCGCACCGAACAGAAGCGCTGCGAACGCGGAGACAAGGCGGGATTTCATGGGGAAACACCTGTGTTTCTGAAACTGGCTGACTTCGTGACCGGCTATTGGGTCAGGGTCAAGGCGGGTGTGGACGCGGCCGTTCACACCGGACTACAACTCCCCGCGTTGCGATAGGAGACGGACTTGGCGGACGAGGGCGCTGCGGCTGGGGCGAGGGATGCGCGGGGGCTGACCTATCCGTTCGACCGCGCGCCGGCGCCGGGAGACGCCGTGGAAGTCGCGCCGGGCGTGTTGTGGTTGCGGTTCGCCCTGCCGTTCCAGCTGGATCACGTGAACGCCTATGCGGTGCGCGACGGGGACGGCTGGACGCTGGTCGATACGGGTTTGCGGACGCCGGATACGGTCGCGGCCTGGGAGGCGGCGCTGGCGGGACCGCTGGAGGGGCGTCCGATCACGCGGCTGGTCTGCACCCATATGCACCCCGACCATATCGGCCTGGCCGGCTGGCTGTGCGAACGATCGGGCGCGCCGTTGTGGATGTCGCGGCTGGAATATGTGTCGGCGCGGATGCTGGCGGCCGAAGAGGCCGGCGATGCGCCCGAGGATGGGGCGGCGTTCTTCCGCGCCGCCGGCTGGACGGAGGAACAGATCGCGCGGTGGCGGGCGGATTACGGCGGGTTCGGCAAGGGCGTCGCGCCGATGCCGCGCAGCTATCGCCGGCTGTCGGACGGCGACGTGATCGGGATCGGCGGGGACGACTGGACCGTGGCGGTCGGATCGGGCCACAGCCCCGAACACGTCTGCCTGTGGCGGCGGTCGGACGACGTGTTCCTGGCCGGGGATCAGATTCTGCCGCGCATCTCGTCCAATGTGTCGGTCTGGCCCACCGAGCCGCTGGCCGACCCGCTGGGCGACTGGATGGCCTCGCTGGACCGGCTGCGCGGCCTGCTGCCTGACGGCGCCCTGATCCTGCCGGCGCACGGCGAGCCGTTCCATGGGGCGCACGCCCGGCTGGAGGCGCTGAAGCGCGGGCACGAGACGGCGCTGAAACGGCTTGAGCGGACGTTGCGTCAACCCTCTAGGGTGATCGACGGCTTCTCGGCCGTGTTCGGTCGGGCGGTCGGCGACGGCGTCCTGGGCATGGCCACCGGCGAGGCCCAGGCGCATCTGAACTATCTGGAACGACGCGGCCGCGCCCGGCGGACGCGCGACGAGAACGGCGTCGATTGGTGGACCGCCGTCGAACAGGACGAGGAAACGATATGAGCGACCATATCCGCACAGAGCTGACCGACGGCGTGCTGACCCTGACGATGGACAGGGCCGACAAGAAGAACGCCATCACCCAGGCCATGTATTCGGCCATGGCCGAGGCGACCGAGCGGGCGCGGACCGACGAGGCGGTGCGGGTGCTGCTGTTGCGCGCCGAGGGCGACAACTTCTCGGCCGGCAACGACATCGGCGACTTCATCGCCCTGGGCTCGCAGGGCGCGGGACCGGGCGAGATGGCCGTGTTCCGCTTCCTGAAGGCGCTGGCGGACCTGGACAAGCCGGCGGTGGCGGCGGTGAAGGGCCGGGCGGTCGGGATCGGCCTGACCATGCTGCTGCACTGCGACCTGGTGGTGGCGGCCGAGGACGCCCTGTTGTCCGTGCCCTTCGTCAACCTGGCCCTGGCGCCCGAGGCGGCGTCCAGCCTGCTGCTGCCGGCCGCGATCGGGCATCAGCGGGCGTTCGAACTGTTCGCCCTGGGCGAGCCGCTGGACGGCAGGACGGCCCTGGCCTGGGGCCTGGCCAATCGCGCGGTCCCGGCCGGCGAGGTCGAGGCGACGGCGGCGGACCTGGCGGCCAAGGTGGCGGCCCGCGCCCCGAACTCGATCCGCAAGACCAAGCGGCTGATGCGCGACGCCGAGGGGCTTTGGGCGCTGATGCAGCGCGAGGGCGAGGCCTTCGGATCGCAGATGCGAAGCCCCGAGGCGATGGAGGCCTTCACCGCCTTCACCCAGAAACGCGCGCCGGACTTTTCCAAGATCGGCTGACCGTCACGAGACCGCGCCTTGATTTGGCGCGGCTTTGCTTCTAGGTGCGCGCCCCATGTCGCACGCCCTGGTGATGCCCGCGGTCGTCAGCCGTATCGAAGCCGAGACCCCGGCCGACGCCGAAGGCGTGGAGGCGCTGGTCATGGCCGCCTTCGGGCCGGGACGATTCGCCAAGACGGCCGAGCGGCTGCGCGAAGGATCGAAACCGACCGCCGGTTTCGTGGCCCGCCTGAACGGACGGGTGATCGGCGCGGTGCGGCTGTGGCCTGTCGTCGTCGGCCGGACGCCGGCCCTGTTCCTGGGTCCCATCGCGGTGGACGCCGGGCGCCGCAGCGACGGCCTGGGCGCCGAATTGGTCCAAGCTTGCCTGGATCACGCCCGCGGCCGGGGCGAGATCGGGGGCGTCCTGCTGGTCGGCGACCGGGCCTATTTCGAGCGGTTCGGCTTCGTCCCTGCGCCCCAAGTCGTGCTGCCCGGCCCGGTGGACCGCGGGCGGGTCCTTTGGCTGGCGACGGGCGTGACGGTCGCGTCCGGCGGGGCGGCGATCGCGCGATAAGACTTTTTGCGCTGGATCAAGGCGGCCTGGCTCCGCAGCGCGCATCACGCCCCCGACGCCGAAGAGCGGCCGCATCAGGCGGCCTGGACGTCGGGGATAACCGAAGTGAAAGCCTATAAGTTCGCCACCCTGGTCGCCATCGCCGCGGCCGCCGTCGGCACGCCGGTTCTGGCCCAGAGCGCCGCCGGCTCGACCGCAGACGCCTGGACCGCGCCGCGCGCCGGCGACTGGATCGTCACCGGCCGCGTGACCGATGTCTTCTCCCAGGCCGACGACGCCGTCACCACGGCGGCCGGCGCGGACAGCGGCCTGCACGTCGATGTGGGCGACAGCGTCATGCCGACCCTGGGCTTCACCTATTTCCTGACCGATCATCTGGCGGTGGAGGCCATTCTGGGCGCGACCCAGCATGAGATCCGCGCCCAGGGCGGCGCGACGGATGTCGCCGTGCACGAAACCTGGGTCCTGCCGCCGGTCGTGACCCTGCAGTACCGTCCGCTGACCGAAGGCCGCTTCAGCCCCTATGTCGGGGCGGGCGTGAACTACATGGTCTTCTTCAACGGCGAGGATAAGAACAACTTCAAGGTCAAGCTGGACGACGGCTTCGGGTACGCCTTGCAGGCGGGCGCCGACATCGGCGTCAAGGGGCCGTGGAGCCTGAACGTCGATGTCAAGAAGGTCTGGTTCAATACCGACGCCGACATCAACGACGGCGCGCTGAAAAGCGACGTGGACCTGGACCCCTGGGTCGTGTCCGTCGGCTTCGGCCGGAAGTTCTGATCGACTTTCGGCCAGAGGCGCGCTGGACAGGTGACGAACCGATCCGGCGCGCCTAAGTCTTCGTGATGGTCGACGAGGCATCGAATGACGGGCTGAACGCCCTGGCCCAGGCGGCGAAACAGGCCCCCAGGGACTCCCCAGGGACTCCACGCGGCGGGGCCTGCCGCCGGTCCATCTGTGGAACCCGGATCATTGCGGCGAGATCGACATCGTCATCCGGCGCGACGGGGTCTGGATGCACGAGGGTTCGCCCATCGCCCGCAAGGAACTGGTGCGGCTGTTCTCGACCGTTCTGAGGAAAGACCCCGACGGCTATCACCTGGTCACGCCGGTCGAGAAGTTGAGGATCCGGGTCGAGGACCTGCCGTTCCGCGCCGTGAGCCTGGGGCGCGAGGGGGATGACCTGATCTTCGTGACCGATGTGGGCGACGAGGTGCGCGCCGGTCCCGACGATCCCATCATAGTGCAGACCGATCCGATCACGGGCGAGCCCGCGC
This sequence comes from Brevundimonas sp. D3-1P, assembly GCF_055809335.1. Taxonomy (NCBI): domain Bacteria; kingdom Pseudomonadati; phylum Pseudomonadota; class Alphaproteobacteria; order Caulobacterales; family Caulobacteraceae; genus Brevundimonas; species Brevundimonas sp. D3-1P. Next base: position 1,451,451 of record NZ_CM147908.1, on the reverse strand, counting down.
CCCGCATCCATGTGCGCCGCGACCTGTGGGCGCGCATCGCGCGGCCCGTGTTCTACGAACTGGTCGAGATGGCCGAGGAGGTCGACGGCCAGTTGGTCGTGCGCTCGGGCGGCCAGGCCTTCCCGCTTGGAGCCGTGGCGTGAGCCTGGAGACGCTGAAGACGCGCTTGGCCCGGCGCCTGGTCCCCGCCGAAAACTGGCGTCCGGGGCTGAAGCCGGGCCGATCCGACTACGACCTGAATCCCGGCAGCGCGCGTCTGACGACCGATCTTCGGCCGGCGGCGGTGCTGATCCCCGTGGTGGCGCGGCCCGAAGGGGCGACGGTGCTGCTGACCCGCCGGGCGGACACCCTGGCGCGCCACACCGGCCAGATCGCCTTTCCCGGCGGCCGGCTGGACCCCGGCGAAAACGCGGTCCAGGCGGCGCTGCGCGAGGCGGACGAGGAGGTGGCCCTGAACCCGTCCGCCGTCCAGGTGCTGGGCCTGTCCGACGCCTATGAGACCGGCACGGGATTTCTGGTGACGCCGGTGATCGGCTGGCTGGACGCGGCGCCGGTCGTGACGCCATCGCCGGACGAGGTGGCGGAGGTGTTCGAGACGCCGTGGGACTTTCTGATGGATGCGGCCAACCATCGCCGCGATTTCTATGACCTGGACGAGGGGCTGCGGCGCTGGTTCTGGGCCATGCCGTGGGGTGAACGCTACATCTGGGGCGTGACGGCGGGCATTCTGAAGGGTCTGCACGCCCGGCTGTACGGCGACGAGGCCCATCCGGCCGCCGCCGCCGACGAGGATGCGGCGTGACGCTTTCCATGCGCGGCCAGCCGTGGCTGGAGGCGTCGGCCACCCGCGCGGTGATGACGGCGCTCGAGGCGGCGGGCGGGCCGGGCTGCGCGCGCTTCGTCGGAGGCTGCGTCAGGAACAGCCTGCTGGGCCAGCCGGTCGACGACATCGACATCGCCACCCTTCTGACGCCCGATCGGACAATGGCGGCCCTGAAGGCGGCGGGCCTGAAGGCCGTGCCGACCGGGGTGGAGCACGGCACGGTGACGGGGGTGTCGGAACGCCGCCCGTACGAGATCACCACCCTGCGCCGGGACGTGGAGACCGACGGCCGCCGGGCCGTGGTCGCCTTCACCCAGGACTGGGCCGAGGACGCCGCCCGGCGCGATTTCCGCCTGAACGCCCTCTATGCCGACGCCGAGGGGCGGGTGTTCGATCCGACCGGCGGGGGGCTGGCGGATGCGGCGGCGGGACGGATCGTCTTCGTGGGCCAGGCCGAGACCCGCATCCGCGAGGACTATCTGCGCATCCTGCGCTTCTTCCGGTTCTACGCCTGGTACGGACGGGGCGCGCCGGACGCGGCGGGCCTGGCGGCCTGCGCGGCCCTGAAGGACGGCATGGCGCAGCTGTCGGCCGAGCGGGTGTCCAAGGAACTGCTGAAACTGCTGGCCGCGCCCGATCCGCGTCCGGCGGTGCGGGCGATGAACGAGACGGGGGTGCTGGTCCAGGTGCTGCCGCAGGTTCAGCCGCTGACGCTGTTCCAGGCCCTGTGCGACGTGACGGAGGATCCGGTGCTGCGGCTGTCGGCCCTGCTGCCGGCCGACGCCGGGGCGGCGGCGGCTGCGGCGGCGGCCTTGCGCCTGTCCAATGCGGATCGGGATCGCCTGACTGCGGCGGTGGCCGAGGGGCCGGTCGTCGCCCCGGACATGGCCCCGGCCCAGGCGCGGGCGGCCCTTTATCGGCTGGGGCGGGTCGCGTTCGAGGACCGGCTGGCGCGGGCCGAGGCGGCGGGCGGCGGCGACGGCGACGCCTTGCGGGCGCTGGCGGCGGACTGGACCCCGCCCAGGCCGCCGGTCAACGGGCGCGACCTGGCGCGGCTGGGCGTGCCGCCCGGGCCGGAAACGGGCCGGTTGCTGAAGGCGTTCGAGGACGGCTGGATCGCCGACGACTTTCCAGTCGACGGCCATGAGGCGCGGCTGAAGGCGCTTATCTCGCCGCGCGGGTGAACTCGGTGATCACCGGCCGGTGGTCCGAGCCTGTGGCCAGGCCCAGGCGGCGGGTGATCAGGGCCAGGTCAGGCGAGCGATAGACCTGGTCGATGGTGATCCCGGCGAAGGCGGGAAGTCGACTGGGCCAGGTGCCGGGCCAGCCGGGCGCGGGGATCAGGTTCATGTCCGCCTGAATCTGCTTGCCGATGCGGGCGGTGGAGACGCTGTTGAAATCCCCGGCGGCGATGACGGGATTGTCCGGCGCCGCCAGCCGCCGTTCGGTCAGGGCCATGACCTGGGTGATCTGGCCCCATTGATACTGATAGGGCCACGGCCGCGTCAGATGCACGGCGAAGACGTCGATCGGTCCGATGGGCGTCTGGACCACGGCCCCGGCGGCGCTTAACCCGTCCGGCCGGTCGGGCAGGCGCTGCAATATCGGATAGCGCGAGGCGACGATGGACTGGGCGTGATCGCCCGGCCCGCGCCTTCGCCCGACGGCGGTGCGGTGGGGATAGCCGGCCAGCAGCTCGTCCAGCCGGGCGGCCGGCGCGTCGCCCACCTCGACCAGCACCAGAATGTCGGCGTCGGCGGCCGCGATGGAGCGCCGCATGGCCTCCACGTCGGTGTTGAAGACCCAAAGATTGGCCGAATACAGCCGCACGATGGGCGCGCCCGGCGCAGGCGTTCCGCGCGGCGGCGTCCACTGCGGCCAGGCGGCGAGCGCCAGGATCAGGCAGGAGGCCGCGCCCACGCCCGCCGCCGGCCAAAGCCGCAGCAACACGCACAGGGCGGTCGTCGCTGCGGCCGCCAGCAGGGCGGGAGCGGCGAACTGGGCCAGGATGTCCACCCACCGATGGCCGATCCCGCTAAGGGCCGCGACGCCGAACACCGCCAGCCCCGCCAGGGCCAGTCCCGCCAGCACGTTCGCCGTCAGCTTGAACAGGGACATCGGCGCACCGACCTTTCGGATTGAACAAGGGCGCGTCGTCCCGCGTTAAGGCGACGCTTGGAGGGCCACATGGCCGCACGGTCGATCCGCGATATCGAAAACATCTGGTCCAATGTCGAGGGCGTCAAGAAGCTGTCCGACCGGGTCATCGGCATCGGGCCGTTCGGCATGGGTCTGGATGCGCTGCTGACCTGGGTTCCGGTGGTGGGCACGGCCTATACGGTCGGCACCGGCGGCTGGCTGATGCTTCAGGCCGTGCGGGCCAGGGCGACGCCGGCGACCCTGGCGCGGATGGGCGCCTATATGGCCGTCGATACGGCGACGGGCACGGTGCCCATCGCCGGCGATCTGGTGGACACCTTCTTTCCGGGGCAGTTGATGGCGGCGCGCGCGCTGCAGAAACACATCGAGACCACCCACTGGGTCGAGGACAGCGAGGCCAACGCCCGCGCCAGCGGCGATCACGCGCGCCACGAAGCCACGGTCCAGGCCGACGAGGCGCTGAAGCGGATCGTCTATCTGCACGACTGAAATAGGAGGGTCGGCGCCGGCTCTCCATCCTATCGGGCGGATCGAACCCGTCTGAAAACAAGCAGTTGAGGTCGACCAGCGACCATCTTCCGGCCTGAGGACGCGGCGCGTCCAGACTGATCTCCGACGACAACGGAGATCCCCATGAGCGACGATTTCAGCGCGCGTCTGGCCCTGCCCTATCTGGCGGCGGGGCAGATGCAGAAACACGTGACCCTGAACACGGCCCTGACCCGGCTGGACGCCCTGTTGCAGACGGCGGCGGTCAGCCGAACGACGGCGATGCAGCCCGCCGAGCCCGCCGACGGCGACCTCTACATCCTGCCGGCGGAGGCGGAGGGTTCGGACTGGGCGGGGCGGTCCGAGGGCGATCTGATGCGGTTCGAGGCGGGCGGCTGGACCGCCGTGCCGACGCCGCCGGGCCTGGTCGCCCTGGTGCTGGACGTTCCGGCCGTCTGGGTTCGAGGCGAAGCGGGCTGGACGCCGCTGGGCGCCGTTCTGGGCGAGGCGCAGGGGTTGGAGCGGCTGGGGCTGGGGACGACGGCGGACGCGGCCAATCCCCTGTCGGCCAAGCTGAACGCCGCCCTGTTCACGGCCCGGGGCGTGGCGGAAGGCGGGGACGGCGACCTGCGGCTGACCTTCAACAAGGCCGGGGCCGGCGATGTCCTGTCGCTGCTGTTCCAGAGCGGATACGCCGCCTGCGCCGAACTGGGCCTGATCGGCGAGGACGACCTGGGGCTGAAGACCTGCGACGAGGTGGGCGTCTGGCGGTCGGTCTTGCGCGTGGAGCGCGCCACGGGGCGGGCCGTCTTCGATCAAGGCGCGGTGCGGCGCCAGACCGTTCTGATGACCGCCGACGGCGGCTATGCGCCCCCCGCCTGGGCGCGATGGGTCGAGGCGGTCTGCATCGGCGGGGGCGGCGCGGGCGGGGCGGGCGCGTCCGGCCCGGCCGGAACGGCGCGCTTCGGCGGCGGCGGCGGCGGGGCAGGCGGGATCAGCAGGGGACAATGGGCGGCCGAGGAATTGGAAGGCGGCCTTTCCATCATGGTGGGCGCGGGCGGCCAGGGCGCGGGCGGCGAGAGCCGGATTGCGACGAGCGGCGTGGTCCTGTTGCGCGCGGCCGGCGGATCGGCGGGGTCTGCGGGGACATCCGCGGCGGGGGCAGGCGGTCTCGGCGGACTGGGTCTGGCCGCGGGCAATCCGGGCGGGGCGTCCGCGATCGCCTCAGCGGGCGGGCGGGGCGGCGAAACCCAGCAGCCCGACGGTCCAGGCGGCGGTGCGGGCGGCGGGGGACTGAGCGCCGGCGACGCCGCGCGCGCGGGCGGGACCGGCGGCGCGGGGGGATGGTCCACGCTGCGGACGCCGGGCGGCGCAGCGGGCGCGGCGGGCGGCTCTCCCGACCCGGCCCTGTCCCTGGCCGGCGGCGGCGGCGGCGGCGGAAACGCCTCGGCCGAGGGAACGGGCGCCGCCGGCGGACCCGGCGGGGGCTTCGGCGCGGGCGGCGGCGGCGGAGGCGCGGGCCTGACGGCCGGCGGCGCGGGCGGTTCGGGCGCCGGGGGCGTGGTTCGCATCACGGCCGTCGGATGAGCCGGCGCAGACATCCGGCCGAGCCGGTCGAGGTGCTGGAGGACGAGGCCTGGGACGCCCCCGACAGTCTCAGCGACACCGAATGGCGGGCGCATTCCGGCTGGGACGGCCGGTGCGACCCCAACCCCTATGACGAGGAGGATGAACGATGAACGGGCGGAACCACAAGCCGCTGGCCGAGGGACGATGGCTTTACCGCCGCCTCTACGCCTTTGCGATCAGCGCCGGACTATGGGTGCTTCTGATGCAGGTGGTTCGGCGGATGCCGCCGCAGATGCTGCCCCGCACGGCAGAGGGCCTGATGGGGCTGCTGGCCCTGATCCTGGTCCTCTATCTGGTCGCGCCGACGGCGCAGCAGCTGATCGCCCTGTCGGCCAATGCGCGCTTGCGGATTCCGGGAGGCCGGCCATGAGCTTTCGTCTGTCCGCCCGCTCGCGCGCCCGTCTGGCGGGCGTCCATCCGGCCCTGATCGCCGTGGTCGAGGCGGCCATCGTCCGCTCGCCGGTCGATTTCATGATCACCGAGGGGCTGCGCACGCCCGCGCGTCAGGCGGCTCTGGTCAAGGCCGGAGCCAGCCGGACCCGGAGATCGCGTCACCTGACCGGCCATGCCGTGGACGTCGCCGCCCTGGTGGAGGGGCAGGTGCGCTGGGACTGGCCGCTGTATGGCCGGATCGCCGAGGTGTTCAAGGCGGCGGCGGTCGATCTGAAGACGCCCCTGGTCTGGGGCGGCGATTGGAAGACGCTGCGCGACGGGCCGCATTTCGAACTGGACCGAAAGGGCTTTCCATGAGCGGCGCGGCGACGCGGGCGCCGACCCTCTTGGGATGGCTGGCGGCGGGCGCGGCGGCGCTGGCGCTGGGGGCCGTTCTGCTGGGCGGGCTGGGCTTTCGCTGGGATCCGCTGGACCTCCAGCGGAAACGCCTGGCCGCCGCTCGGGATCAGGCGCGCCAGGCGTCCGTCGCGGCCGCGGCCCAGGCCGAGTCCCGGCGGCTGGAGGCCGAAGGCGCGGCGGCTCAGGCGCTGCGCGTGGATCACTATCAACACATCGCCACGACGGCGGAGCGGGCGACCGCCGCCGCTGTCGTCCTGGCCAGGAGCGCCGATGACGCCGACCATCCCTTGGACCCCCGCCGCGCTGTTCGCCTGCGCGATCATGACGGCCAGCTGTGCCGGCTCGCCCCCGATCTCGACGGTTGCGCCGCCGCGGCTGGCCCTGCCGCCGGCGGCGACGCGCTCCTGCGCCCTGGCGACCCTGCCGGCTGAGCCGACGACAGCGGACCTGGACGCCGCCTAAGTGCTGCGCGGGGCCCAGATCGTCGCCTGCGACGGCGCTCGCCGCCTTGCGGTCGAGACCCTGCTGGCGGAGAGGGCCATGCAGGACGCCCACAGGGGCGGGCAGGGCGGCCGGCGCTAGACGCGCCCTGCAAAAACGGCTCGGCAACTTCTGCCCGCCCGGCGGTCGGACTTGCCGGGCCGCCTCGCTGGGCGGCGAGATAAGTTCAATGAAAACAGCGATGGGGCGGGCGCGCGGGCCATTGGCGAACCTGGCCCCGCCCTTGCTCCTGATCCGACCGAGCAAAAGGCTCCTGGCGCTAAAATGGCGCCGGACATCACACGAAGTGAAAAAGGACAGCCAAAATGGCTAACAGCATCAATACGAACTACGGCGCCGCCATCGCGCTGCAGAACCTCAATGCGACCAACGCCCAGTTGGAGCGCACGCAGAACCGTGTCAACACGGGCATGAAGGTGGCCACCGCCAAGGACAACGGCGCGATCTTCGCCATCGCGACGACCCAGCGCGCCAACATGGGCGCCATGGACGCGGTCAAGAACTCGCTGCAACGCGGCCAATCCATCGTCGATGTGGCCCTGGCCGCAGGCGACACCGTCACCGCCGCCCTGGAAGAGATGAAACAGCTGGCGGTCAACATCCAGTCGTCCGTCGCCGGCTCGGACGCCGAAACCGCCTATCTGAAGGATTTCAACGCCCTGGGCGGCGAGATCGACAAGGCGCTGAAGGGCGCCAGCTTCGACGGCGTCAACCTGTGGAACACCACCACGGCGACCAGCCTGACCACCAGCGTCAGCGGCGGAACCTATGAGATCGGCTTCGGCACGACGGACAAGGCCGCCGCCGCCGCCGTCACCGCCGTCTCGGCCGGCACGGCCGTGCGCGCCGGGGCCACGACCGCCATCGTCGACGCCGCCATCAAGGAAATCACGTCCGACCTGGCGACCCTGGGCACCCAGTCCAAATCGGTGGGCCGCCAACTGACCTTCGTCGGCAAGCTGCAGGACGCGACCGAGGCCGGCATCGGCAACCTGGTCGACGCCGACCTGGCCAAGGAAAGCGCCAAGCTGACCGCGCTTCAGACCAAGCAGCAGCTTGGCGTCCAGGCGCTGTCGATCGCCAACTCCTCCAGCTCGATCCTGCTGAACCTGTTCCGCAGCTAAGGCGGACGGTTCTCGGCGCGATCCGACGCGGACGGCCTGAGCATGGCGGGCCTCCCGCCTCACCCCTCGCCCGTCGCTCGGCAAATCCTGCCGGGCGGTGCGGCTCGCCTCGGCAACTTCTGCCGGGCAGGAAGGACGGTAAATCAAAGGTTAACTAGCAAAAACAGTAGCTTATGAAATTTGTCGGTCCATGCTCGCGGCCCGGCAATTGCTTCTTACCCACCGAGCAAAAAGCTCCTGGCGACAAAACGTCGCCGGACGTCACCGAAGTGAAGGACCTGCCAAAATGGCGAACAGCATCAACACCAACTATGGCGCGGCCATCGCGCTGCAAAACCTGAACAAGACCAACGCCGCCCTGGAGACGACCCAGAACCGGGTGAACACGGGGATGAAGGTGTCCTCGGCCAAGGACAACGGCGCCATCTTCGCCATCGCCACGACCCAGCGCGCCAACATGGGCGCGATGGATGCGGTCAAGAACTCGCTGCAACGCGGCCAGTCCATCGTCGACGTGGCCCTGGCGGCGGGCGACACGGCGACCTCGGCCCTGGAAGAGATGAAAGCCCTGGCGGTCAACATCGCCTCCTCGACCGGCGACGCCCAAGTGGCCTACGTGGCCGACTACAACGCCCTGGGCAAGGAGGTGGCCTCGGCCCTGTCGGGCGCCAGCTTCGACGGCGTCAACCTGTGGACCACGGCCGCCCTCACCAATCTGACGACCAACACGTCGGGTGGAACCTACGGCATCGGCTTCGCCGCCGCGCCGTCGGCCGATGCGACCCTGACCGCCGTCAACACCGGCGCCGTCACCGCCGCCAATGCGACGGTGGCGAACGTCGACGCCGCCATCAAGAAAGTCACGGACAGCCTGGCGACCCTGGGCACCCAGTCCAAGTCGGTCGGTCGTCAGATCACCTTCGTCAACAAACTGCAGGACGCCACGGAAGCCGGCATCGGCAACCTGGTGGACGCCGACCTGGCCAAGGAAAGCGCCAAGCTGACCGCGCTTCAGACCAAGCAGCAGCTTGGCGTGCAGGCGCTGTCCATCGCCAACTCGTCCAGCTCGATCCTGCTGAGCCTATTCCGCTGAGGCCCGGAGGCGTGAGCCCGTTTCGGCGGGTCGCGCCAAGGCTTCTTAACCGGGGGGCGGCTCCGTCCGTCCGCCAACACCGAGCAAAACGCTCCCGTCGCCAAAACGGCGTCGGCCATCACGAAGTGAAGAAGGACAGCCAAAATGGCTAACAGCATCAACACCAACTACGGCGCTGCGGTCGCCCTGCAGAGCCTGAACAAGACCAACGCCCAGCTGGAGACTGCTCAGAACCGGATCAACACCGGGATGAAGGTCTCCTCGGCCAAGGACAATGGCGCCATCTTCGCCATCGCCACCAGCCAGCGGGCCAACATGGGCGCTCAGGACGCTGTGCGTAATTCGCTGCAACGGGGTCAGTCGATCATCGATGTCGCCCTGGCGGCGGGCGACACGGCGACATCGGCCCTGGAAGAGATGAAGGCCCTGGCGGTCAACATCGCCTCCTCGACCGGCGACGCCCAGGCGGCCTATCTGGCCGACTGGAACGCCCTGGGCAAGGAAGTCGACGCGGCGCTGAAAGGCGCCAGCTTCGACGGCGTGAACCTGTGGAACACCACCACGGCGACGAACGTGACGACCTCGACGGCCGCGACCGGCAACACCTACCAGATCGGTTTCGGCACGGTGGACAAGGCGGCCGCCACGGCGATCACCGACATCACCGCGACCGCGACCGCCCCTGCCAACGCCGCCGCCGCCGCCGCCTTCTCGACCAAGGTGGACGCCGCCATCAAGTCCGTGACCTCGGACCTGGCGACGCTGGGCACCCAGTCCAAGTCGGTGGGGCGTCAGATCGCCTACGTCGGCAAGCTCCAGGACGCCCTGGAAGCCGGCATCGGCAACCTGGTGGACGCCGACTTGGCCAAGGAAAGCGCCCGCCTGACGGCCCTGCAGACCAAGCAGCAGCTTGGCGTGCAGGCGCTGTCCATCGCCAACTCGTCCAGCTCGATCCTGCTGGGCCTGTTCCGCTAAGGCGACCGGACGGGGCGGCTTCCGCCGTCCCGTCCGAGCGTCCCCCGATCCTTTAGAGGCGCGCGGCCGCGGCCGCCGATGGAGCCATGACAAACCATGTCGCGAGAGTAACCAGCGTACCCCAGCCGATCGCGTCGACGACCCCGCAGGTCGCCGCGCCCGAAGCCCGCAACGACAACGCCGACGCCAGCCGCTATCGCCTGACGATCGAGGCCGTGGGCGACAATCGGTTCATCTACAAGATTCTCGACCGGGTGACGGGCGAGGTCATCCGCCAACTGCCGCGCGAAGAGGTCGAGAAACTGGCCTCCGATCCCACCTATCGCGGCGGAAAGATCGTCGACACCACGGCCTGACGGCCGTCCGATCGACCCCGGATTCGTCAACGCCGCCGGCGCGCCGGACGGCGCGATCATGGTTTCCGGCGCGTTAACCCTCCGCTCACGACTCATGGTTAATAGTGCACGGAACAGAACGTCCGGGGCTTGAAGCCATGACCACCAGCATCCACACCAATACCTCGGCGATGATCGCCCTGCAGAATCTGAACCGGACCAACGATCAGTTGGCCTCGACGCAGAGCCGGGTGAACACGGGGCTGAAGGTGCAGGGCGCCAAGGACAACGCCGCCGTCTGGGCGGTGGCCCAGGGCCAGCGCGCGGATCGCGGTTCCCTGGAGGCCGTGACCACCAGCCTGAACCGCGCCACCTCCATCGCCGACGTGTCCCTGGCCGCCGGCGAACAGATTTCCGACATCCTGGTCGAACTGAAGCAAAAGGCCACCGCCGCCGCCGATCCCAGCGCCACCGCGGCGATGCGGACCTCCTACAACGACGAGTTCCAGTCGCTTCTGAGCTCGATCCAGTCGTTCGCCGACAACGCCGTCTTCGACGGCTCCAACATCTTGGATGGGACCGCCACGACCGCGCTGAACTTCCTGGCCAGCGCCGACGCCTCCGAAACCATTTCGCTGGACCGGCAGAACCTGACGCTGGCCGGACTGTCGCTGACAGGCACGAGCCTGACCAGCGAGGCCAATGCGACCGCGGCCCTGACGGCGGTCAACGCGGCCATCGCCACCAGCAGCTCGCGCCTGGCCGAGCTGGGCGCCCAGGCCAAGCAGATCGAACGCCACACCACCTATGTCGGCAAGTTGTCGGACGCGCTGGAGGCCGGGATCGGCAATCTGGTGGACGCCGACATGGCCAAGGAAAGCGCCCGGCTGACCGCGCTCCAGGTGCAGCAGCAGCTGGGCGTCCAGGCCCTGTCCATCGCCAACCAGTCGCCGCAGATCATCCTGTCGCTCTTCAAGGGCTGATCGGGGATTTAAGGGTTCGTTATCGGGCCGGGCGGCATGATCGGGGCGGAGCCGCCTGAATGATCAACAACAGCTATCTGCTGGGTCTGTTCGGGGCGTCGACGGATACGTCGTCGCTGATCGGCGCGACCACGTCCGCCGCCACGGCCAGGAAGACCCAGCCGACCGCCCCCTGGGCCTCGACCTCCGCCGAGACGGCGCCCAAGGCCAGCGACATGGTGCGCGCCGCACTGGCGGGCCGTCGCCTGATCAACGAATCCGCCGTCGACCTGGATATGGCCGGCGCCTCGGCCGACTATCGCAAGCTCTTCGCCCTGTATCAGGGCCTGAATTCGCTGAGCGCCCTGGCCGACCGCGCCAACGCCAAGGGGCTGAGCAGCGCCGAGGCCGCCCAGGTCGGCAAACGGTTCGAAGCCGGGATGGTCGAGATGTCGGACTATCTGAAGTCCGCCTCCTTTCAGGACGTGCGGCTGGTGCAGGGCGTGTCCCAGTCCACGGTCAAGACCGGCTATGCGCTGGAAAAGGCGCAGTCCACCTTCACCACCACGCCGATCCACGACGGCGCCCTGACCGACAGCGTCAAGGCGTTCGAGGGCGATGTGGAGTTCGCCGTCACCATCCGCACCGCTGCGGGAACCCAGTCGGTCGGCGTGGACCTGTCCGACATGGGCGCGACGCCCCGGACGATGGACAATGTGATCGCCCACATCAACGGCGTGCTCGAAGACGCCGGCGTCGCCACCCGCATCGAACGCCAGATGATCGAGGCCCAGCCCAAGATCGTCAAGAGCGGCTCCAAGACCATCACCCTGCCGGCCGGTCCCGATCAGTGGGCGCTGCGGATCCGGGGCGCGGCGGGCGAAACCGTCGGCTTCCAGGCCGTCGATACGTCCGACGCCGTCTATGTGACCCAGGGGTCCGGCGTGAACGGCGCTGCCCAACTGCTGAAGTTCCAGGCCGACGGCGGCGCGGCGCCGGCCGCCCAGCAGGGCGTCGGCGATCCGTTCTGGGTCGAGGGGCGGGTAGGGCAGGCCGACCTGCCCGCCGGGGTGGCCGCCGTCCGCTCCAGCGCCACGGCCCCGGACGGTTCGGTCTGGGTCGTCGCCGACCTGACCCAGGGCGCCGACAACCAGCCGATCAAGGGCGACCGCGACGTCGCCCTGTTGAAATACGATTCCGCCGGCAATCTGATGCAGACCAAGCTGCTGGGCGCCGCCTCCATCGCCAACGGCTTCTCCATCGCCGTGGACGCCGACGGCCGGGTCGCGGTGGCCGGCTCCGTCACCGGAGCTTTGGAGCCGGGCAAGAGCGGCGACGCCGCCAATGTCGCCGACAGTTTCGTCACAGTCTTCGACGCGGACGGCAAGGAGCTGTGGACCCAGCGCCGCGGCGCCAAGGCGGCCGACGAGGCGACCGAGGTCGGTTTCGGCGCCGACGGCATGGTCTACGTCGCCGGCCGGTCCAAGTCGGCCATGCCCGGCCAGGCGGCGCTGGGCGGCTGGGATTCCTATCTTCAGACCTTCCAGGAAAAGCCGCTGACCGTCATCGGCCCCGTCGCCGGGGTCAATGTCTCCACCCTGCAGTTCGGCACGGGCGGCGACGATTCCGTCCAGGCCATGACGGTGTCCGGTTCGGACATCTATACCGCAGGCGTCGAGAGCGGGCGGGCGGTGGTGCGCCGCTTCACCCTGGACGCGGCGGGCGTTCCCACCCTGGCGGCGACGCGCGACCTGGGCCTGGCCAGCGGCTCCATCGCGGGCATATCGGTCGAGAACGGCCAGGTCGTGCTGACGGGCCAGACCGACAATCCGGCCCTGGACATCGGCGCGGTGACGAACCCCCATGCGGGCGGGACCGATGTCTTCGTGGCCACCCTGTCCACGGATCTGCAGCCTGCGTCCGGCGACCGTCTGACCTATTTCGGCGGGGCCGGAAACGACACCGCCGCCGATGTCGCGATCAAGGACGGCAAGGTCTGGATCACCGGCGCGAACCGCGAAGCGGGGGCCGAAAAGACCGATCCGACCCGGGCCTATCTGGCGCGGCTGGACCTGGCCACGGGCGCGGTCGAATACAATCAGACCTGGCGCGGGGAGGGGGATCAGGCCGCGCCGACCAGCCTCAGCCTGGCCTCGGGCGGCGCCAGCGTGCTGGACCGGCTGGGCCTGCCCCAGGGCGAGATCATGCAGGCCGATTCCAAGCTGCTGACCGTGGCCACCGCCGCGCGCGTCGGCGATCAGTTCAGCATCTCTCCGGCCGGCGGCGGGCGGGCCGTCACCGTCACCATAGACGCCAAGGACACGCTTGACACCCTGGCCAAGAAGATCGTGACCGCCTCCAACCGCCACCTGAAGGCCACGGTCGTCACCGACTCCAAGGTCGTCCCGCCGGTCCAGCGGCTCCAGATCGTCGCCGCCGACAACAAGGAGGGCGCCGTCATCTCGGCCGGGGCGGTGGGCAAGGACGCCCTGGCGGCGCTGGGCCTGTCGCCCGGCTTCGTCGGCAAGACATCGGACAAGACGGCCAAGACCTTTGGGCTGAACCTGCCCAACACATTGAACCTGAACGACGCCGCCGGCATCAAGGCCGCCATCGACGCGCTGGCCCAGGCCATGACGGCGGTCCGCTCGGCCTATCGCTCCCTGGGGCCGCAGACGACGCCCGCAACCAACACCCAGACCGGCGCCGGCTCCTCGACCGCCTATCAACAGGCCCAAGCCGCCAACTTCCAGGCCGCCCTCAACCGCCTCTTGGCCTGATCGTCCGCTCCGGTCGATCCCGAGGCGTCTTCAGCGTCTTGACCGCCACGGCGACGACCAGGACCATGACCAGGTCGAAGACCAGAAGGGTCGGAGAGGCCGAGGGCGCGGCGTTCCAGTCCAGGGTGAAGGGTTCCGCCAGCCAGGCCAGGCCGAGATTGTGCGCCATGTGGGCGCCCGTCGCGAAGGCGATCCCGCCCAGCTCCAGCGTGACCCAGGCCCACAGGGCGCCGGACAGCGTCAGGCTGAGAAACACCACCGGATCGGCGTAGAGGTGCAGGGCGGCGAACAGCACCCCGTTGACCAGGCAGATCACGGTTACGCGTCGGGTGAAGGCGGCGGTCATCTGCAGCACCAGTCCGCGAAACAGCACCTCTTCCGCCAGGGCGGCGACGAACAGGGCGACGGGCGCCGCCAGCGCATAGGCCATGCGCTGAGGCAGAGGATAGGCTGCGTCGAACACCGGAAAGAGCAGGGGCTCGCCTTCCAGCCAGCCATAGCCGAACAGCAAGGCTGAAACGACCGCGCCGCCCGCCGCCGCGCCGACGCCGAACTGTCGCAGCGACGGGCGCGCGCCGACCCACAGGAAACTGGACCACGGCCGGCGATGAATCCGCGCCGCCCCCGCCAGCGTCAAGGCGGCCCAGGCCCCCAGAATCGCCGCCAGGCCGGCCATGACCCGCGCGTCGTCGATCAGGCGATTCGGCGTCCTCGGCGCTTCCGACAGATCGAACGCCCCGGCCAGGTCCGGTGCGATCAGCCGCATCAGACCAATGGCGAGCATCAGGATCACAAGGGCGGCGACCGCCCAGCCTGCCGTGGCCAGGCTTCGCCAGAGACGGCCCGATCGTGTCACGGAGGCGATCATCGGCGGCGTGGCCGGGGCTTGCAGAAGGGACATGACGCAAGGTTCGCCCGCAGGCCGGTGGTCGTCAATCGTGGTTACGCCGCGGCGGGCCCGCCGAAGGATGGCCCCGCTGCCCGCTTGGCGGTTGACGCCCGGCGCCCGCTTGGCCTTATTGGCCCCCTCATCCGCGAAAGACCGTTCATGGCCCTTCCGAAAGACAACCGCGTCATCATAGCGGTCGGCGCCGGCGTGGTGATCATCGCCGCCGTGGTGCTGGCTCTGGTCTTCACCGCCGGGGGGGACAGGACGACCGAGCCGCCGCCGGCGTCGAAGGGCGGGCTGGTGGTCAATCTGGCCGAGGCGCCCAGCCTGGAGCCGACGCGCGAGTTGCGCTGCTTCGTGGACGGCCAGTTCGTCGGCATGGCGACCCTGGCCGACTGCGCGCGCCGCAACGGCCTGGCGACCGATGCGCTGGACGTGGGGCTGGATTCGACCGGCGCCCTTGCCGCCGCCCCCACCGCCGCCTTCGCCCCGCCGCCGGAACTGCCCGCCGTCGAGATGGCCGAGGCGCCGCCGGCGGACAGCCTGGAGCCCGCGCCTGCGCCTCGACCGGCGCCGAGCGCCTCGGGCAGCCCCTGCCTGCGGCACACGGGCTCGGACTGGCGCACCCTGTCGGGCAGCATGAGTTTGAACGCCTGCGTCCAGGCGCTTTACGCCGGAACCTGCGTGGGGCCGGGCGACGCCCAATACGGCCGATGGGGCGACACGACGCTGCGTCTGGTGCCGCGCCGGGTGGAACAGTCGAACGACAACGCGCGTTTCCGCACCTTGGCCGAGCAGGATCGCAACTGCCAATTTCCTGGAATGAACTGATGCGCCTCGCCGTTCTCGTCCCTGCCGCGGTCGTCGCCGGCGCCGCCCTTGCGAGCGCCTGTTCCAACGAGCCGAAGTTCGAGTTCGTGGACGGCGCCTGCTATTTCCTCGCCACGCCCGACAACGCCGCCCCGCGCCTGCAGAAGATCGCCGACGACCAGCCCCAGATCGAACAGTGCGCCGCGCGGCTGGAGGAGATGCGCCTGCGGTTCCTGCGCATGGGCGGTTCGAACCAGGAAGTGACCGGCGCCTATCAGGGGCGCTACATTTTCATCGACCGCGAGGGAGTCAAGATCGGCAAGAGCCTGAACGGCAGCCGCTTCTTCGCCATGGCGCGCACCGGCGACGGCCGCCTGGCCATCCCCGGCGCCATTCAGCGCGACGAGGCGGGCCGCCCCGTCGCTGTGGCGGCGGAGCCGGTCGCCAACTAGGGCTTGCGCGCCGCGAACAAAGGTGGAACATTTCGTTAATCCACCGATTTGGCGGGTCGGATGCAGAATGCGGATGGCGGCGCTCCGCTTCCGTCCTAAGACATCCGGCTGAATACCGGGGCGCGCGAGAGACTCGCGGCCTGTGCAGAGAAGGAAGTTCCCATGGCGGGCAGCGTCAACAAGGTCATTCTGGTCGGCAACCTGGGTCGCGACCCGGAAATCCGCTCCATGCCCAACGGCGACCGCATCGCCAACCTGTCCATCGCCACTTCCGAGACCTGGCGCGACAAGTCCTCGGGCGAGCGCAAGGAAAAGACCGAGTGGCACCGGGTCGTCATCTTCAACGACAACATCGTCAAGGTGGTCGAGAACTATGTGAAGAAGGGCTCGACCGTCTATGTCGAAGGCGCGCTCCAAACCCGCAAATGGACCGACCAGCAGGGCGTCGAGAAATATTCGACCGAGATCGTGGTCGGGCGCTTCAAGGGCGAACTGACCATGCTGGGCGGCCGTTCGGACGGCGCCGGCCAGGGCGGGGGCTATGGCGGCGGCCGTGGCGGCGACGACGACTATTCCTCGGGCTTCTCCACCGGCGGCGCCAACAAGCCCAGCGGACCCAAGGAAAGCTACGACCTGAACGACGACATTCCTTTCTGAGGCCCGGCCGGTGGGGCGGGGGCCTTACAGCTATCGTGACGATCCCGCCGTGCCGGCCTTTCCGGACGACAGGCCGCTGGTGCTGTTCGACGGGGACTGCGCTCTATGTTCGGGTTCGGCGCGCAAGATACTGAAGCATGATCGGGCGGCCCGGATTCGGCTGGCGCCGACGCAATCGCCGCTGGGGCGGGCGCTGCTGGTCCACTACGGCGTCGACCCGGACGATCCCTATACGATGCTGCTGATCCAGGACGGCGTGGCGCGCCGGCGCTCTGACGGCGTCCTGGGCATCGCGGCCCTTCTGCCGCCGCCCTATCGGTTCGCGGTGATCGGGCGGATCGTGCCGCGGCGCATTCGCGACATCCTCTACGATTTCATTGCCCGCCGCCGCCGCCGCTTTCCCGGCGTCGCCTGGTGCGCCATGCCGCCGCAAGGCGTCGATCTGAGCGACAGGGTGCTGGGGTGAGCGGACGGGTTCTGGTGCTGGGCGCCAACGGCTTCATCGGCGCCCATGTCGCCGCCGCCCTGGCCTCGGCCGGCTGGTCGGTGCGGGCCGGGGCGCGCCGCATCGCGGAGCCGGCACGCCGCGCGCCCGGTTTCGACTGGGCGACGGTCGACTTCGCCCGACTGACGACGCCCCAGGCCTGGACCCCGCTGCTGGCCGATGTCGATGCGGTGGTCAACTGCGTCGGCGTGTTGCAGGACGGCGGCGGCGACAGCACGCGCGTCGCCCATGTCGATGGCCCGCAGGCCCTGATCGCGGCGTGTGAGGCCGCCGGCGTCCGACGTCTGGTGCATATCTCCGCCGTCGGCGCGGACGAGGCGGCGGGCACCGACTACGCCCGCACCAAGGCCGAGACCGAACGCCTGGTCGCCGCAAGCGACCTTGACTGGCTGATCCTGCGGCCGTCCCTGGTGATCGACCGGGCGGCGTTCGGCGGCACGGGCCTGATCCGCGCCCTGGCGGCCTTTCCCTTGTTCAGCCCGGTCGTGGGCGGCGACCAGACCTTCCGTCCCATCCCGCTGGGCGACCTGTGCGCCGCCGTGGTCGCCGGCCTGGAGCCCCGGGCCCTGTCGCGCCGAAGCCTGGACATGCCGGGACCGGAGGCTGTCACCATGGCCGAAACGGTTCGGGCCTATCGCGGATGGATGGGGCTGAGACCCGCGCCGGTGGTGCGCGTGCCGCGCCTCCTGGCCGGGCCCGCCCTGGCCATGGGCGACCTGTTGGGCCGGCTGGGCTGGTCCTCGCCGATTCGCACCACCGCCATCCGACAGATGGACCATGACGTCGCCGGCCAGGACAGCGGCTGGGCCGAGGCCCTGGGGGTGCGATCGCGCGGCTTCACCGACTTCCTGGCCCAGACTCCAGCCTCGGTCCAGGACGTGTGGCACGCACGGCTTTGGTTCGTGCGGCCGGTCGCCATCCTGACCTTGGGCCTGTTCTGGCTGTTGACCGGCTTGATCAGCTTCGGTCCGGGGTGGGGCCGGGCCGTCGCCATCCTGCACGAAGGGGGTTATGGCCGCTGGGCCGGGTCCGTCGCCTGGTGGGGGGCGCTGCTGGACGTGGTTCTGGGACTGATGCTGTTCGTGCGGCCGTGGACGGCGCGGGTGGCGATCGTCATGTGCCTGGCCACCGTCGGCTATCTGATCGCCGGCACGCTCAGCCTGCCGCACTACTGGGTCGATCCCCTGGGGCCGTGGCTGAAGGTGGCGCCGATGATGGCCCTGTGCCTGTTCGTGGCGGCGACGGACGCGCGGCGATGAGCCTGTATGTCCTGTTGAAGATCGTCCACATCCTGTCCGGCGCCGTCCTGTTCGGCACGGGGGCGGGCATCGCCTTCTTCATGCTGCGCGCCCATGCGACCCGGGACGCCAGGACGGTCGCCGAGGTCGGCAAGATCGTGGTCCTGGCCGATTTCGTCTTCACCGCGACCGCCGTCGTGATCCAGCCGCTCAGCGGTCTGGGGCTGATCCATCTGCAAGGCTGGTCCCTGAGCAGTTCCTGGCTGCTGGCCGCCTATGGCCTGTATGTCCTGATCGGCGTCTGCTGGCTGCCGGTGGTGTGGATCCAGTATCGGATGATGAGGCTGGCCGAACAGGCGGCGGGGCAGGGCGAGCCTTTGCCGGGCGCCTATCATCGCCTGTTCCGCTGGTGGTTCGCCCTGGGCTGGCCGGCCTTTGCGGGCGTCCTGGCCATCTATTGGCTGATGGTCGCCAAGCCGAATTTCTAGGCCGAAACCCCGGATCATCCGAAGTGAGCCGACGGCGGGTCCGCGCCGTGTCATAGAGCGCCCATGACCGACGCCGCCGCCCGAACCGCCCCCGCCCCCGCGCCATCGCCGATCAAGCCCCATGCGCTGACGGGGCTGGAGATCGCCGCCATCGTGGCGATCATCGTGGTCTGGGGGGTGAACAACGCCGGGGCCAAGCTGGCGACCGAGACCCTGTCGCCGCTGCTGGTCGGGGCCATTCGTTTCGGCGTCGCCTCGGCCTGTCTGATCGCCTTCGTGCGTCCGCCGTTCCCGGACTGGAAAAGCCTGCTGCTGATCGTCCTGCTGGGCGGGCCGATCCAGTACGGCCTCGTCTATACCGCCTATTGGCTGGCGAACGACGTCAGCCCGGTGACGGTGGCCAACCAGCTGTGGATTCCCTTCACCGCCCTGTTCGCCTTTATGATCCTGGGCGAGCGATTGTCGAAGGCGGCGCTGCTCGGCATGGCCGTGGCCTTCGTCGGCGTGGCCTGGATGACGCTGGACGCCCATGCGCTTCAGGACTGGAAGGCCATTCTGGTCGCCATCGCCGCGGGCGCCGCCTGGGGCGTGACGACGGTGGTCGCCAGACGGACCACCTCCATCCCGCCGCTGAAGATGCAGGGTCTGCTGGCCCTGGGCGCCCTTCCCGTCATGGCCTTCGGCTCGGCCGTGTTCGAACAGGGCCAGTGGCAGGCGATCCAGCGCGCCACGCCCATGGTCTGGGCCTCGCTGCTGTGGGCCGGCGTCGTGTCGTCGGTCCTGGCGACGACCCTGCTGTTCTGGCTGGTCCAGCGGCGCGAGGCGGGGCGGGTGACGCCCTATCTGCTGGCGACGCCGGTGGTGTCGATGGCGATCGGCTGGGGCTTCATGGGCGATGTGCTGACGCCGCAGATCCTGATCGGCTCGGCCGTCGCCATGGGCGGGGTGGCGCTGGTGGCCCTGGCCGAACGGGGCTTGCGCGCGGGCGCCGCCAAGGCTTGATCTGCGCCTGAGCCAAATCCCAGGAGACCGCCATGTCCCACGCCCCCGTCGACGCCGATCACGTCTCTCGCCGCTGGCTGGGCAAGGCGACGCACGACCTGCCCGCCAGCGAGGCCAGCGTGGTGCGCAGCACCGCCGACCGCCGCCCGATCTCCGAGGACGTCAACGAGGCCTTCGCCGATCGCCAGACCTTCGGCGAGCGCCTGGCCGACCGGGTGGCGGCGTTCGGCGGCTCCTGGCCCTTCATCATCGCCTTCGGGATGTTCCTGGCGGGATGGACCGCCCTCAATCTGCTGCTGAGCAAAGAGGCGTTCGATCCCTATCCGTTCATCTTTCTGAACCTGGTCTTGTCCATGCTGGCGGCGGTCCAGGCGCCCGTCATCATGATGAGCCAGAACCGCCAGGCCGCCAGGGATCGGCTGGACGCGGGCAACGACTATCAGGTCAATCTGAAGGCCGAGATCGAGATCATGGCCCTGCTGGACAAGGTCGAGCACCTGACCGCCCGGCAGGAGGAGCAGACCGAGATGATCCTCCGCCTCCTGGCCGAACGGGCGCGCTGACCGATCAGCTGGCGCTGAGCGCCGCGCAGGCCACGCGGTCGCCGGCGCCGCCGATGGGCTGGCTGACGTGGTCGTCGGGATTGGCGTGGATGATGACGGCCGACCCGTCGGCGTCCCACAGCCACTGTCCCGGGCCTTCGGACGAGATGCGGACGCGGGGCGTGAACAGTTCGGCGTTCACCTTGCCGTCGGCGCCGGCGTAGATGTTGGGCAGGTCGCCGTCGTCGGGACCGGCGGCGTTCAGCAGGCCGTGCGGGGCCTTGGGCTCGCCGTGATTGACGTGGGCGCCGGACGAGGTGAAGGGCGCGGCGCATTCGCCGGTCGCATGGATGTGGATGCCGTGCCAGCCCGGGGTCAGGCCGGAGGCCTCGACCTTGATCACCAGGCCGGTCGGCCCCTGACGCAGATCGACGCGGCCGATATTGGCGCCCGAAGCGTTGATCAGGACGGCCTGCCCCGTGGCGCCGACGGGCGCGCGGTCCACATGGGCCTGGGGGGCGTTCCCGGTCGCGGCGCAGGCCGTCGTCAGGGCAAGGGGCGAGGCGATCAGGAGGGCGGCGGCGAGCGTATGGACGCGCATGTGGAAAGTCCTTTCAGAGACGGGCTTTCGCGGCGACGTCGCTTTGCCACCGAGGCCCTGGAATGCTAGAAATCGTCACAGCGGATCACGTTCCGATTCCGGCCGCATAAAGCCACGCTTCCTTGACCGACGACAGCTACGAAAACGCCGCAACTCCGATCAACGGCCGGGGCGGCGGCTCCGACATTTCCACGATCACGATCGAGGACGAACTGAAGCGTTCGTACCTCGATTACGCCATGAGCGTGATCGTCAGCCGCGCCCTGCCGGACGCGCGCGACGGCCTGAAGCCGGTTCACCGTCGCATCCTGTATTCGATGCACGATCTGAACATGACGCCGGAGCGCAGCTATTCGAAATGCGCGCGCGTGGTCGGGGACGTGCTGGGTCGGTTCCACCCCCACGGCGACGCCTCGGTCTATATGGCCCTGGTGCGGATGGCCCAGCCCTTCTCGATGGGGCTGATGCTGGTCGATGGCCAGGGCAACTTCGGCTCGGTCGACGGCGATATGCCCGCCTCGATGCGTTACACCGAGGCCCGGATGGCCCCGGCGGCCGTGGCCCTGATGGCCGACATCGACAAGGACACTGTCGATTTCCAGCCCAACTACGACGAGAAGGAGCTGGAGCCGGTCGTCCTGCCGTCGCGCATCCCCAACCTGCTGGTCAATGGCGCGGGCGGCATCGCCGTGGGCATGGCGACCAACATCCCGCCGCATAATCTGGGCGAGGTCGTGGACGCGGCCCTGGCCCTGCTGGACGATCCGAACGTGTCGGACGACGCGCTTCTGGACATCGTGCCCGGCCCGGACTTTCCGACCGGCGGCGAGATCATGGGCCGCACGGCGCCGCGCAATGCGCTGCGTGACGGGCGCGGCTCGGTCATCGTGCGCGGCCGCGCCTCCATCGAGGAAATCCGCAAAGACCGCGAGGCCATCGTGGTCACGGAACTGCCCTATCAGGTCAATAAGCTGACCCTGATCGAACGCATCGCCGAAATGGTGCGCGAGAAGCGTCTGGAAGGGATTTCCGACGTCCGCGACGAATCCGACCGGCAGGGGATGCGGATCGTCATCGAACTGAAGCGCGACGCCTCGGGCGACGTGATCCTGAACCAGCTGTGGCGCTATACGGCCATGCAGAGCTCGTTCGGCGTCAACATGCTGGCGCTGAACCATGGCCGGCCCGAGCAGATGGGTCTGCGCGACCTGTTGCAGATCTTCCTGGACTTCCGCGAGGAAGTCGTCGTCCGCCGCGTCAAGTACGAACTGAACAAGGCGCGCGACCGGGGCCACGTCCTGGTCGGTCTGGCCGTCGCCGTGGCCAATATCGACGAGGTGATCCACATCATCCGCTCCTCGGCCGATCCGACCGAGGCGCGCGAGCGGCTTCAGGGCAAGGCCTGGCCCGTGGGCGACATGATGGCCCTGGTCGAGTTGATCGCCGACCCGCGCACCGTGATCGTCGAGGGCGACAAGATCCGCCTGACCGACGAACAGGCCCGCGCCATCCTGGCCCTGACCCTGTCGCGCCTGACCGGCCTGGGCCGCGACGACATCTTCGGCGAGGCGCACGGCCTGGCCGGGACCATCCAGGGCCACCTGACCATACTGTCGAACCGAAAGAACGTCCTGGCCATCATCCGCGACGACCTCATCGACGTGAAGGACAAGTTCGCCGTGCCCCGCCGCACCCTGATCGGGGAAGGCGACGGCGAGATGGAGGACGAGGACCTGATCCCGCGCGAGGACATGGTCGTCACCGTCACCCACGGCGGCTACGTCAAGCGCGTGGCGCTGAACGCCTATCGGACCCAGCATCGCGGCGGCAAGGGCCGTTCCGGCATGGCGATGAAGGACGAGGACGCCATCACCGGCGTCTTCAGCGCCTCGACCCACACGCCGGTCCTGTTCTTCGCCACCAACGGCAAGGCCTACAAGCTGAAGACCTGGCGTCTGCCGCTGGGCAATCCGCAGTCGCGCGGCAAGGCCTTCGTCAACCTGCTGCCGATCGAACCGGGCGACAGCATCATGAACGTCCTGCCCCTGCCCGAGGACGAGGCGACCTGGGGCGACTACGACATCATGTTCGCCACCCGTTCCGGCGACGTGCGCCGCAACAAGCTGTCGGATTTCGCCACCGTCAACCGCGCCGGCAAGATCGCCATGAAGCTGGAAGGCGACGACCGGATGGTCGGCGTCGGCCTGTGCACGGCGGAAGACGACGTGCTGCTGACCACGGCGCTGGGCCGGGCGATCCGCTTCAAGGCCGACGACGTGCGCGTGTTCAAGGGACGGGATTCGACCGGCGTGCGGGGCGTGCGCCTGCAGGACGGGGACGAGGTCATCTCCATGGCCATCCTGGGCCGCGTGGATGCGACGCCGGAAGAACGCGCCGCCTACGTCAAACACGCCAACGCCATGCGCAAGGCCCTGGCCGGCGCCGATGGCGAAGACGAGGCGGCCCCGGTCGAGGCCGACGACGAGGCCGCCGGCGACGCCGTCCTGTCGGTCGAACGCATCGCCGAACTGGGCGCGGCCGAACAGTTCATCCTGACCGTCACCGAAACCGGCTTCGGCAAGCGGTCCTCGGCCTATGAATATCGGCGCACCGGACGCGGCGGCCAGGGGCTGACGGCCCACGGCCTGGGCGGACGCGCGGGCGACCGCCTGGCCGCCGCCTTCCCCGTCGAGGAGACGGACGACCTGCTGCTCGTCACCTCGGGCGGCCAGATGATCCGCACCCGCATGGACCAGGTCCGCATCGTCGGCCGCTCCAGCCAGGGCGTCACCATCTTCCGCACCGGCAAGGACGAGAAGGTCGTCTCGGTCGAACGCCTGCCCGAGAGCGGCGGCGACGACGCGGAGACGGACGTCGCGGGCGAAGAGGGTGAGAGCTGATCCTCTTCCGCGCAGCGGGGGAGGGGGACCATGCGCAGCATGGCGGAGGGGGCGACTCCAGACGCCGGTTTCGCATCCCCCATCAAGGGGGGAGGACCGGTTGACGGCGACGATCCTGATCGACGGCCTTCCCGCCGCTGCTGACGACCTGCATTATCTCGCTTTGGTCAACTACGCCGCCGTCACATCCTTTCGTGTCGAGGACGGCGGGGTGCGTGGCCTGGACCTCCATCTGGCCCGGCTGCACGCCTCTGCGATCGAGATGTTCGGCCTGGCGGTCGAGGAGGAACGCCTGCGCGACCTGATGGACCGCGCCCTCTCCGGCCGGAAAGACGCCTGGCTGCGGGTCAGCCTGTTCTCGCCCTTCATCTGGGCGCGGCTGCCGTCCGACCGGGTGCGGCCCAAGGTGATGACGGCGGTCGCGCCGCCGCCGCCGCCGCTGGCCGATTCGGTCCGCCTTCAGTCACAGACCTATGTGCGCGACGCGGCGCATCTGAAGCACACCGCGACCTTTCCGTTGATCCGCGCCCGCAGGCTGGCCCAGGACGCCGGATTCGACGACGCCCTGTTCGCGGACGAGGCGGGCCTTATCTCGGAGGGCAGTCTGTGGAACATCGGCTTCGTTCGGGGCGACCGGATCGTTTGGCCCAAGGCGCCCATGCTGTCCGGGGTGGCTCAGGCCCTGATCCAGCGCGGGCTGTCGGAGCAGGGTCTGTCGTCCGAGACGCGGCCGGTCCATCTGGGCGACATCGCCGCCTTCGACGGCGCCTTCCTGTGCAACAGCGCCACGCCGGTCTGTCCGATCACGGCCATAGACGACGCGGTATTCGCCATTGACCGCTCCATCTTGGATCGACTGGCGCGGGCCTGGGCGTCCCAGCCGCCGCAAGCCATAGCCGCCCGCGACGATGACGAAGCCGTCAGCAGCCTAGGCCGCTGATTTCGCACCTGCTAAGTCACGCCGAACGGCAGGCGACAGGCTGGGGAGAAACGCCATGCGCATCGGACTTTATCCGGGCACCTTCGACCCGGTGACGAACGGGCACACCGACATCATCAAACGGGCGCTGAAGCTTGTCGACCGGATCGTGATCGGCGTGGCGCGCAACGACGAGAAGGGACCGCTGTTCACGACCGACGAACGGGTCCAGATGCTTCAGGCCGAGGTCGCGGGCCTGGGGGGCGACATCGTCGTCCAGCCGTTTTCGAACCTGCTGATGCATTTCGCCGAAGAGCTGAACGCCAACGTCATCATCCGGGGTTTGCGCGCGGTCGCCGACTTCGAATACGAGTTCCAGATGACGGCCATGAACCAGCGCCTCAATCAGGACATCGAGACCGTATTTCTGATGGCCGATCCGCGGCATCAGGCCATCGCCTCGCGGCTGGTCAAGGAAATCGCCCGTCTGGACGGCGCGATCGACAGTTTCGTC
The DNA here is from genome assembly GCF_055809335.1 of Brevundimonas sp. D3-1P. NCBI lineage: Bacteria > Pseudomonadati > Pseudomonadota > Alphaproteobacteria > Caulobacterales > Caulobacteraceae > Brevundimonas > Brevundimonas sp. D3-1P. Next base: position 1,426,271 of record NZ_CM147908.1, on the reverse strand, counting down.
AGCCCCGCCATCGCCGCGCGCGTGCGGGACAAGGTCAAGCACGGGATTTGAGAGAGACTATGCGTAAGGCGATCATCGCGGCCGGCCTCGGCGTCCTTCTGGCTTCCAGCGCGGTCCAGGCCCAGACGGCCGCCCCAGCCGTCGCCCCAGCCGTCGCCCCAGCCGTCGCCCCAGTCGTCGCCTCGCCCGGCGACTGGCGCGCCGTCGCGCCCGAAAACCTCCTGGTCATCGACACCGCCAAGGGGCGCATCCTGGTGGAGCTGATCCCGGTCGCGGCGCCCAACCACGCCGAACGCATCCGCACCCTGGCCAATCAGGGCTTCTACGACGGACTGAAGTTCCACCGCGTCATCCCCGGCTTCATGGCCCAGACCGGAGACCCCAAGGGCACGGGCGAGGGGGGCAGCGATCTGCCCGATTTGAAGGCGGAGTTCAGCTTCCGCCGCGGCCGCGACGCCGGCTTCGTCGCCGTGCCGAGCTCGGGCGCAGGTGTGCGTGGCCTGGTCGGCGACCTGCCTGTCCAGACCCAGCCCGACGCCCAGATGATGGTCACGGCCGACTTCAAGGTCGACGCCCATGGCCTGTTCTGCCCTGGCGTCCTGGGCATGGCGCGGGCGGGTTCGCCGGACAGCGCCAACAGCCAGTTCTTCCTGATGATGGGCGCCCGCGATCAGCTGGACGGCGTCTATACCGCCTTCGGCCGCGTGGTGTCGGGCATGGACGTGCTGGACAAGCTCAAGAAGGGCTCGGAGGCCGAGGACGGCAAGGTGAGCGATCCCGACGTCATGACGCAGGTCCGCATGGCCTCGGCCCTGCCGGAGGAACAGCGTCCGACCGTGCGGGTGCTGAACGCCGGCAGCGCGGCCTTCGCCGAGCGGATCGCCGCGGCCCGCGCCGCGCGCGGTGCCGCCTTCAGCATTTGCGACGTCCAGCCGGTCGCCGAGGTCGTCGGCGGCTGAGACGATCATAGGGGGCAGGGGACATGGTTCGAAACGTACTGACGGCGGCGGTCGTGGCCGCCCTTCTTTCCGGCCCGGCGCTGGCGCAGGAGGCCGCGACGCCCGCGCCCCCTCCGCCGCCTCCGGCGCCGACCGACTGGCGCGCCATCGCCCCCGGCGATCTTCTGGTCGTCGACACGACCAAGGGGCGCATCCTGGTCGAACTGGCGCCCGAACTGGCTCCCGCCCACGTGGATCGCATCAGGCTGCTGGCTGCGCGGGGCTTTTACGACAACCTGGCCTGGCACCGGGTGATCGACTGGTTCATGGCCCAGACCGGCGATCCCCTGGGCACGGGCGAGGGCCAGAGCTGGTATCCCGACCTGAAGGGAGAGTTCACCTTCCGCCGCGGCCCCGACATGGCCTTCGCCGCCGTCGCCGCGCCGACCGGCGCCCTGGTCGGCTTCGTCCGCTCCGTGCCGGTCCAGACCCAGCCCGACGACCTGATGGCCGGCACCGGCGACAAGAAGGTGCACGGCTGGGGCCTGTATTGCCCCGGCGTCGCCGGCATGGCGCGCGACGAGGGCAATGACACCGCCAACAGCCAGTTCTTCCTGATGCGCCAGGCCTATCCCGCGCTGGACAAGCGCTACACCGTCTGGGGCCGCGTGGTTTCGGGACTCGACGTGGTGCGCGCCCTGAAGGCCAGTCCCAACCCCGACGGAATCGTGACCGAGCCGGATCGCATGACCCGCGTGCGCCTGGCCTCGGACCTGCCCGAGGCCGAGCGTCCGGCGGTGCGGATGATGAACACCGCCTCCGCCGCCTTCCGCGCCCTGGCCGAACAGGCGCGCCAGGGCAGGGGCGCCGACTTCTCCGTCTGCGACATCGACGTGCCCGTTCAGGTCACGCCGGGGGCGTGAACTCTCAGGCCGCCGAAGCCCGTCCCCGCCCGCGCCGACGGCGGCGACGGCGCGGCGGCTTCTGCTCCTCGCGCATCCTTTGCAGCAGCAGACCCTCGCGCAGACCCCGGTCGGCCACCCGCACCCGTTCGGACGGCCAGGCGCGCTGGATCGCCTCCAGGATCGCCGCCCCGGCCAGCACCAGATCGGCGCGATCGGGGCCGATGCAGGCCTCGCGCGCCCGGCCGTCCGGCCCCAGGGCCTTCAGACGGTCCGCCGCCGCCTCGCAATCGCTCCGCGTCATCCACAGCCCGTCGACCCGGTCGCGGTTGTAGCGCGGCAGTTTCAGGTGGATGCCGGCCAGGCTGGTGATCGCCCCGGACGTGCCGATCAGATGCGCCCGGTCTCGCGCAAGCAGGGCCAGCATCCCCGCATCCTGGATCCCGCCAGCCGCCAGGGCCGCGCCCATGTCGGCGACCATGGCCTCGTACCAGCTATCGCCCGCATTCGCCGGTTCCGGGTGGCGTTCGGCCAGGGAGACGACGCCCAGCGGCGCCGACATCCAGCCGGTGGTCCGCCACTGCGTCTCCTCGCGCTTCAGCCACGACAGTTCGGTCGAGCCGCCGCCCACGTCGATGATGACCACCCCCTCGGCCCGGGGGTCGATCAGGTTCAGGCACCCCTCGACCGCCAGCCGCGCCTCTTCGGCCGGGTCGATGATGCGCAGGCGAAGACCCGTGCCCTTGCGCACCCGGTCGATGAATTCCGCCCCGTTCTCGGCGGCGCGGCAGGCCTGGGTGGCCACGGCGCTGAGCCGCGCGGAATCGACGCCCTTCCTGACGATCCGTTCCGCGCACAGGGCCAGGGCGTCATAGGCCCGATCCATCGCCTGGGGGTCCAGCCGCCCGCTGCGCGTCAGGCCCTCGCCCAGGCGCACGATGCGGCTGAAACTGTCCACCACGCGAAAGCCGTCGCGCGACGGCCGCGCGATCAGCAGCCGACAATTATTGGTCCCCAGATCGAGCGCGCCATACAGCGGCGCATCCCGACCCGACGCATCCCGCGGACGGGAAGGCTGGGACCGCTCGTCGCGCCGTCGGGGCGCGCCGGGGGTCTCCGGCATGGGTCGTCATTCCGATGTGGGCGGTCCGAAGCGGCGCCCGTCCCCGTCAGCCTAGCGCGCCGGGATCGTCCGCGCCAAGCCATTCTGTCACGAAGATGAACGGCCGGCGGAAGTCGACTTCGTCGCCTGTGCGTACGGCGGTGGAAGGGGCGGGCGCTCCTCGCTAGAGTGGCGAAAAATGAGGAGCGTCCGATGTCCGATTTCGAGCATGTCTTCGAACAGCCGCCCGAGGGCGCGGCCGCCGATTGGACCATCCCCCAGAACTGGGCCGCCTACACCGAGGTCGAGCATCGGACCTGGGACACGCTTTACGCCCGCCAGATGGAGATTCTGCCCGGTCGCGCCTGCGACGCCTTTCTGAACGGGTTGAAGGCGCTGGACCTGAACGCCGGCGGCATCCCCGATTTCGAGGCGATCAATCCCAGGCTCCAGGCCCTGACCGGCTGGTCCGTGGTCTGCGTGCCGGGGCTGGTGCCGGACGAGGTCTTCTTCGACCACCTGGCCAACCGCCGCTTCGTCTCGGGCCAGTTCATCAGGAAGCCGGATCAGCTGGACTATCTGCAGGAGCCGGACATCTTCCACGACGTCTTCGGCCATGTGCCCATGCTGACCGACCCGGATTTCGCCGCCTATATGGAGGCCTACGGCAAGGGCGGACAGCGGGCCGCCGGCCTGGGCATGCTGCCGAACCTGGCGCGGCTTTATTGGTACACGGTGGAGTTCGGCCTGATGCGGGAGGCGGGGGGCTTGCGCATCTATGGCGCCGGGATCGTCTCGTCGGCGACCGAGAGCGTCTTCGCCCTGGACGATCCGTCGCCGAACCGGCTGGGCTTCGACCTGGAGCGGGTGATGCGGACGCTCTACCGGATCGACGACTTCCAGCAGGTCTATTTCGTCATCGACGGGCTCGAGGCGCTGAAGAACGAGACGCTGAAGGATTTCGGCCCGGTCTATGAGGCGTTGAAGGGCCAGGACGACATCGCCATCGACGCCGTGCTGCCGACCGACCAGGTCTTCAACCGCGGCACCCAGGCCTACGCCGGCAAGGGCGGGCGGTTCGCCGCCTGACCCACGTCAGGTATGCGTGATCAGGCTGTTACGCTTGGTGTCCCGCATCTTGATGAAGGTGATCAGCGACAACCCGATCATGCCCGTCACATACCAGAAGAAGACGCTCTCCAGGCCTGCGTTCTTGAACCACAGGGCGACATATTCCGCCGTCCCGCCGAACACGGCGTTGGCGATGGCGTAGGGCAGGGCGACGCCCAGGGCGCGGATATGGGCCGGAAACAGCTCGGCCTTCACCACCGCATTGATCGCCGTATAGCCCGACACGATCACCAGGCCGGCCAGAGCCAGCAGGAAGGCTGTGAACGGGCTTTCGACCCGCGACAGCGTGGTCATGATCGGCACGGTGCACAAGACGCCCAGAACCCCGAAGGCGATCATCACCGGCCGCCGCCCGATCCGGTCCGACAGGGCGCCCACGGCAGGCTGCAACAGCATGAACAGAAACAGGGCCGCCGCGCTGATCTCGGTCGCCGTGTTCTTGGGAAAGCCGGTCGTGTTGACCAGGAACTTCTGCAGGTAGGTCGTGTAGGTATAGAAGGCCAGGGTGCCGCCGGCCGTCAGGCCGAGCACCATCAGCGCTTCCTTCGGATGTTTCAGGATCAGCTGGACGGCGCTGGATTTCGGCGTGTCCTTGATGTCGGATTCCTTATGCGTTTCGTCCAGCCGGCGACGCAGCCAGAAGACGACCACGGCCAGGGCCGCGCCGACGAAGAAGGGGATGCGCCAACCCCAACTCGCCAGCGCCGTCTCGCTGAGCGTGTTCTGCAACAGGATCAGCAGCATCAGGGCGATCAACTGGCCCGAGATCAGGGTAACGTACTGGAAACTGGACCAGAAGCCCCTCCGGTGCGGCTCGGCCATTTCCGAAAGATAGGTGGCGCTGGACCCATACTCCCCGCCGACGCTGAGGCCCTGCAGCAGCCGCGCGAACAGCAGAAGCGCCGGCGCCGCCAGGCCGATCGTCGCATAGCCAGGCGTCAGGCCGATGATCAGCGAGCCTGTGCACATCAGCGTCACCGACAGGGTCAATCCCGCCTTCCTGCCCTTGCGGTCCGCATAAACGCCCATGATCCAGGCTCCGATGGGCCGCATCAGGAAACCGACGGCGAAGACGGCGGCGGCGCTCAGAAGCTGGGCGGTGGGGTCCTCGCTGGGAAAGAACACCGGGGCGAAATACAGGGTGAAGGCCGCATAGGCGTACCAGTCGAACCACTCCACCAGATTGCCGGCAGACCCGCCGACGATGTTTCTCAGGCGGCGGGCGGGGCTCATGGGTTCGGCGGGGGCTTCGGCAGTCATCGGCTAGGCTCTCTGGAAGGGATAGAAGCCGGCGCCCAGCTTCAGGATGGTCGTCAGTTCGTCCAGCGCGCCCCGGCTCTCGTCCAGCAGGGCCGGATCGGCCAGGTCGGCGGGCCGCAGTTCGTCGCGATACCAGCGGTTCGCCCAGGTCGAGAGGTCGGCGTGCAGGGCGTCGGTCAGGCGCATGGCGGGGTTGGTCGCGGCCAGTTCCGGCTCGGTCAGCACGACCCGGAGACGCAGGCAGGCGGGCCCGCCGCCGTTCCGCATCGACTGGCGCACGTCGACATAGCGGACAGCGCCGATCGGGCCGTTGGAGGCGGCCAGGCCTTGCGCCACGGCATGGCTTTTCGGGTTGTCGCGGGTCTCGGTCGGGCAGATCAGAGTCAGGCGGCTCTCGCCCGGAACCTGGATCAGCATGGAATTGAACAGATAGCTGGATATGGCGTCGGCCAGCGGCAGGTCGGCGGATGAGACCTCGACGAAGATCGGGTCGAACAGCCCGTCCGCGGCGCGGCGGACGGCGTCCTGCGTTCCGGCGGCGTCCTCGAACGCCAGGTCGTGGAAGAACAGGGTCTCCAGCGCCCCGACGCAGACCACGTCGTTGTGGAACGTCCCGCCGGCGATGGCCGCCTTCGACTGCTGGGCCAGGACCACGCCGGACGCCTCATGGCGACGGACGACGGCCTCCGAGGCTTCGCGCGTCTGGCGGGCCGGGAAGGCGCCGTCCCACGGCTCGAACGCCTCTCGGCCCCAGACCAGCAGGTTGACGCCCGGCGCGCCGTGGTCGGCGCACAGGCGGACGTGGTTGGCGGCGCCCTCGTCGGCCAGATGGGCGACGGACGGCAGGGCGTCGTGGACGGCGAACCGCGCCGTATCGGGGAACAAGGCGTCCAATGCGCGCTTCGTCTGCCGATGCTCCAGCGACCGGTGCAGGTTCGTGATCAGGTTGGCGGGGGTGAAATGAACCCGGCCGTCACGGGCGTCGGCGCTGGGCGTCACCGTCGCGGCGTTGGCGGCCCACATGGGCGAGGCCGAACAGGCGGCGGCGGCGAAGGCCGGAGCGTCCTTCCACGCCCGCTCCAGCACCTGGGCGTCCGATCCTGCGAACCCCAGCGTCCGCAGAAAGGGGATGTCCGGCCGCTCGTGCGGCGGCAGGACGAATTGCGGCAGGCCCAGGTCCGCCAGGGCCTTCATCTTGTCCAGGCCCTGCAACACCGCCGCGCGCGGGTTGGACGCCTCGCCCCTGTTCAAGCTGGAGGCCAGATTGCCCGGCGACAGGCCGGCGTAGGAGTGCGTCGGTCCGATCAGGCCGTCGGCGTTGGCTTCGACGGCGGCGGTCACTGGAATTCTCTCTCCCCGATCCGGGGAGGGTGGCTGAGCGAAGCGAAGCCGGGTGGGGAGGGCCAGGCGACGTCCCACAGACCTGTTCGGCATCCAGCAGTGCGTCCCTGCCGGGCCGCCCCCACCCCGACGCTGCGCGACGACCCTCCCCGGAACGGGGAGGGAGAGGCATGGTGGGCCGTCACGACCGCAGCCCCTTGATCTCGCCTTCGATGTTGGCGACCGCATCGGCCTCGAAGCTGGCGACCGGATAGGCGCAATAGTCGGCGGCGTACCAGGCGCTGGGGCGGTGGTTGCCGCTGGCGCCCAGGCCGCCGAAGGGCATGTCGCCGGCGGCGCCGGTGGTCGGGCGGTTGAAGTTGACCACGCCCGCTCGGATGCGGCGGATGAACCGGTCCCAGTGGGCGGGATCGTCGCTGACCAGACCGGCGGAGAGCCCGTAGCGGGTGGCGTTGGCGGCCTGGATCGCGGCGTCGAAGCTGGGGACGCGAGTCACAGACAGGAAGGGGGCGAACATCTCCTCGTCCGGGACATCGACGCCGGTCACGTCGATGATGGCCGGCTTGACGAAGGCGCCCGGAAGATTAGCGACAGGGCCCGAGGCGCGGACGACCTTGGCCCCCCTGTCGATCCGATCCTGCAGCGCCTTCAGCGCGGTCTCGGCGGCGCGGGCCGAGATCAGCGGGCCGGCATAGGGTTCGGGATCGCTGTCCCAGGGGCCGAACACCAGACGGTCGGACAGGGCGGCTATCGCTTCGACGACGGCGTCGCCCTGCGGCCCTTCCGGCACGACCAGGCGCCGCGCGCACGAGCAGCGCTGGCCGGTGGTGACGAAGGCGGACTGCACCGCGATTCCCGCCACGGCCTCGGCGTCGGCGGCGTCCCAGACGACCAGCGGATTGTTGCCGCCCAGCTCCAGCGCCAGGACGACGTGCGGATCGTCGGCGAACTTCCGCCGGAAGTGCGCGCCCGCCGCGCCCGAGCCGGTGAACATCAGGGCGTCGATGCCTGCATCCAGCAGGGCCGCGCCCGTCTCGCGCCCGCCCTGGACCACATTGACCACGCCCTGGGGCAGGTCGGCGGCTTCGAACGCCTCGGCCATGACCTGACCGACCAGGGGCGTTTCCTCCGAGGGCTTGAAGACGACCGTGTCGCCCGCCAGCAGGGCCGGGACGATATGGCCGTTGGGCAGGTGGCCGGGGAAGTTGAACGGCCCCAGCACCGCCGCGACCCCGTGCGGCCGGTGGCGCAGGACGGCGCGGCCGAAGGCGGTGTCGCTGGCGCGCTCGCCAGTGCGTTCGTCATAGGCGCGGATCGAGATGTCGACCTTGCCAATCATGGCGGCCGCCTCGGTCCTTGTCTCCCACAGGGGCTTGCCGGTCTCGCGGCTGATGGCCTCGGCGATCCGGGGCGCGCGGTCCTTCAGCACGGCTTGATAGCGTTTGACCGCCTCGATCCGCTCGGCGCGCGGCGCATCGGCCCAGGCGGGGAAGGCGGCGCGGGCGGCGTCCACGGCGGCCTGGACCTGGGCGGGGCCGGCGGCCTCGCCCTCCCAGTTGGTCGCTTCGGTGGCGGGGTCGAAGGATTTGAAGTGGGTCATGGCTCTATTCCAATCCGCTCATCCCCGCGAAAGCGGGGACCCAGCGCTTTGGGCGAAAGGTGCGTGAGATCAAATTCCGGCGGTCATCCGACGCACCGACGATGCGAAAGCACTGGATCCCCGCTTTCGCGGGGATGAGCGGAAAGAGAGAAATCACGATTTCACTCGGACGACGGCGCCGTTCCGCACCTTCAGCGCGGCGGCGGTCTCGGGGGTGATGCGCACGACCGGATCATGGATGTCGCACCTGGCGCGCACGGCCCGGAAGGCGGCGACGCTGTCGGTCGAGATCAGGGCCGGCAGTTCGGCCTCGACCGTGTCCGCGATCCGAACCGTCAGCCGCCGCGCATCGCGCACGGTGCGGATATTGTCCCGCCCGCACGAGACGGTCGGTCCCGCATCGAAGATGTCCACCAGACCGTTGGGGCGAAAGCCCTCGCTTTCCAGCAGCGCCATCGCCGGCACCCCTTGCGGATGCACCTTGCCGATCACGGCGCGGGCCGGTTCAGGCAGCAGTTCGACATAGATCGGGTGGCGCGGCGCCAGGTCCAGGATGAACTGCTTGTCGGTGGAGCCGGTCATCCGGTCGGCGTGGTCGAACTCCATCGGGAAGAATTTGTGCGCCACATGATCCCAGAAGGGGCAGGCGCCGTCGGGGGTGAACACCCCGCGAAGTTCGGCCAGCACGTTTTCGGCGAACAGTTCGGGTTGGGCGCCGATCAGCATGTAGCGCGACTGGCTGAGCAGCCGGCCCGCGCCGCCCTTCCTGCGATCCGCCTTCAGGAACAGCGATCCGACCTCGGTCCAGCCGGTGCATTCGTTGACCAGCACCAGGGTCTGGTGATCCAGCTTGACCCCCAGGGACGGCGACTGGACCGTGTTGTTGACCACCCGGAACGAGAAGAACGGCCGTTTCAGCCCGACCGTGGCCTTGACCGAGCCGACGCCGTCGATGTCGCCCGTGTCGCCGTCCTCCAGCATCAAGGTGTACCAGGCCTCCTGCCGCGCGACCTCGCCGCGGAAGCTGGCCTGGCTCAATTCCAGCCGATCCGACAGGGCGTCGGGGTCTTCGGGCAGGCTGGTGAAGCCCGGCCCGGACAGGATGGCCAGTTCCAGCAGGCTGTCGAGATCGGCGGGGCCGGCAGGACGCACGACAAGCATTCAGAACGCCCCTCCCAACATTGGTCTGTCGTCATCCTCCGGCGAGCGCAGCGAGACCGGGGGATCCAGCGGCGCCACAGCGTGGCGAAGGCGATGGGGCTGCGGCTGCGGTGCGTGGCAGGTTCGCGCTTTCGCGCGCCGCTGGGTCCCCCGGTCTGCGGCGCTGCGCGCCTTGCCGGAGGATGACGAGAGAACAGGGGTCGAAATCACATCGTCTCCAGACGCAAGAACTTCAGCCTGGCCGCGTCGATCTCGCCCGAGGCGATCTTGCACAGGATCAGGGCGCTCAACTGCGCGCGTTCGACGAAACTGTCGGGCCAGGCGAACTCCTGGTCCGAATGGATGTCGCCGCCCCGGACGCCCAGGGTGTCGATGTTGGGCAGGCCGACGGCGTGCAGATTGTTGCCTTCGCACACACCGCCCGACGGCGTCCAGGCGATGTCCTGGCCCAGCAGGGCGCCGGCCGCCTTCACCGCTTCGAACAGGGCGGTCTGGGCCGCGTCCATCGGCTTGGGCGGGCGGGTGAAGCCGCCGTGCAGGTCCAGCGTCAGCCCCTCGAACGGCGGTTCGGCGGCGATCCGGCGCACCGCCGCGTCGATCCAGTCGGCGGCGGCCTTGTCCGGCACGCGCACATTGAAGCGCACCACGGCCTTGTCGGCCACCACGTTCAGGGCGCCGCCGCCCGAAATCTTGGCGACGTTGACGGTGACGCCCGCGTGGCGACCGTTCAACCCGTGCAGGGCGGCGGCGAGGATGGCCGCGCCGGCCACCGCATTGCGCCCCTCGTCGAAAGCCCGCCCGGCGTGGGCCGCGCGACCCGCCACGATCAGATGATAGTTGCCGCTGCCCTTGCGCGCGCCCGCCAACGTCCCGTCCGCCAGCGCCGGCTCATAGGTCAGGCCCACATGACCGCGCGCGCCCAGTTCGGCCAGCAGCGGCGCGGAGGCCGGCGAGCCGATCTCCTCGTCGGGGCTCAGCAGCACGGTCCAGCCGACGCCGTGCCGATTGGGGTGGGTCTCGAACGCCTCCAGCGCGGCCAGCATCACGCTGATCCCGCCCTTCATGTCCGCCACGCCCGGCCCGTTCAGGGCGCCGTCCGCCCGTGTCGTCACGGTCTGGAACCGGCTGTCGGCGGGGAAGACCGTGTCGTAATGGCCGGTCAGCACGACCTGGATCGGCGCACTGGGTCGCGCGGAGATCTTCAGGGCGGCGGCATGGGCCTCGGTCCGCACCGATCCGTCGTCGGCGACGCTGGTCGAGCCGTGGGTCGGGATACGCTCGACCGTGGCGGGCAGGGCCTTCGCCGTCGTTTCCAGCGCATCCATCACGGCGTTCAAACCGACCGCGTTGCGGCTGCCGGAGTTGATGTTCGCCCAGTCGATGGTGCGCCCGACGATGGCCTCGCGTCGCCCGGCGACGTGGTCGAGGACGGCCTGGTCGGAGGTTAGAATCCGCATCGGCCGCACCCTAGACGGCCCGACGGCAAAGGTGAAGGTCGGGGTCTGTAAGTCGTCGCCGATCGCCGCTAGTGTCCGCGCGACATCACGAGGGGGCGACGATGGCGCGCGATACGATCAGGCTCTGGCTGCGGGCCGTGAAGCCGCTCAATCCCCCGCGCGGAAAGATGCTGCGCAGGCCACGGCGGAGCCAAGCGTGACGGCCGTCGTCCTCTATCACAATCCCAAATGCTCGACCTCGCGCAACGCCCTGGCCTTGCTGCGCGAGCGGGGGATCGAGCCGACCGTGGTCGAATATCTGAAGACCGGCTGGGACCGGGCCACGCTGGAACGGCTGGCGGCCAGGACCGGCGGCGGCCTGTCCGGCCTGATGCGCGGCAAGGAGGCCGAGGCCAGGGCCCTGCTGGACGCCGGCGCCGACGATCAGGCGCTGATGGCCGCCGCCCTGGCCCAGCCGATCCTGATCGAACGCCCCATCGTCGAGACCGACAAGGGCGCCGTCGTCGGCCGTCCGCTGGAGCGGGTGCTGGAGGTTCTCTAGGTTCAATCGACATTCGGACGATGAACGTCATTCCGGGGCGTCCGCAGGACGAACCCGGAACCCAGGAGGCGGGCGTCGGGCATCGGGCATTGGAGGCGTTCACTAGCGCGACTGTGGCCCTGGGTTCCGGGTTCTTCTTTCCGCTCCAGTCCCGGAATGACGCGCCGAGACGCCTGTCTTCTCGAATGTCGATCGAACCTAGCTGGACCGATGGGTTGCGGCCGCCGACCCGCCTAATCCCGCAGGCCAACCCCTGTCTTTTCAGCGGCTTGAAAGCCGGTATCGGCATTTACCCGCCCACGATGTCGAACGGGGTTATGATCCAGGCCGGTCTTTGACATCGCCATCTCCCGCCTGGACTTGGACTCGTTGGACTCGTTGGACTGTTTTTTCTTCGGTTGGACTCGTCGAATGACGATCATGGATCGAATGTCGATCGAACCTAGCGGTTTCGTCCGCCCCGGTTCGGACGACGGTCGCCGGCCTCGCGGCTTTCGTGGCGCCAGCGGATCGACAGGCTGGTGTCGCCCTGGCCGCCGAACTGGGAGGCGACGGCGATATTGCGCCGGGGCTGCCACTCGACCTTGACCGCCGCGCCGTTCTGGCCGCCGCCGATGACCTCCAGATAGACGTCGTCGGTGATGTAGCGTCCGCCCGCCACCGTGACCGCCGACGCTTCGCCGCCGAACGACAGCCGATCCAGGCCCGCAAGTTCGCGGAGGTTGCCGATCACGTCGAAGCCGCCGCCGCCGGCCAGGGCCGCGACCCCCGCCGCCAGCTGCGCCGCCTCGAAGGCCGACAGTTGCGACGCCGACCGCCCGAACAGCACCTGCGACAGGATTTCGTCCTGCGGCAGGGCGGGCGTGGAGGTCAGGGCGATCTTCGGCTCGGCCGCCGTGCCCGTCACGTCGATGGAGGCGGTCAGGGCCGCGTCTTCGCGCGTGGCCGACAGGTTCAGGCGAATCTGCTTGGGATCGGTCGACAGGGTGACGCGGCCGGTGTCGTCGAACACGAACCGCTTGCCCGCGAACTCGTAGTCGCCGCGCACCACATTGGCTGCGCCGGTCAGCTGCGGATCGGCGATGGTGCCGCGCACCCTGGCGTTGACGTCCAGGATCACGTTCAGGCCCCGCCCGTTGACCCGCACCTTGCCGCCCGACGACCTCAGGCTGATGTCCATGCCGATCTGGGGACCGCGCGCCTTCCGCTCGGTTTCGACCGGATCGCCGCCGGGGCGGTTGATCTCGACGACGTCCATCGAGACGATGCCTGTCGAGCCGGGCAGTTCGGGTTCGATATTGGCCTCGTCGACCACGATCTGGCCGCCGAGCTGAATGTTGCCGTCGGCCCCGCGAACGATGGTGATCGGCCCCGAGGCCCGCGCCTCGGCGATGTCGTTGTCGATGACCCGGAAACGGTTCAGCGTCAGCTGGGCGTTGGAGCCCGACCCCTGGCGCAGGCCCACCCGGCCCTGGCCGGACACGGTCCCGCCGCTCGTGTCGTTGGCGGTGAAGGTCTCGATCTGGGCCGCCGTGTCGTCGAACCGGGTCCGCAGCGTCAGATCGCCCAGCACCAGGCCTACCGCCTTCTCGCGATAGCTGCCCTGGCTCAGGTCGAAGCGGCCGTTCAGGCGCGGCGCGTTCAGGCTGCCGCCGATCATCGCCTGGCCCGCCACCTGGCCCGCCAGGCTGCGTTCGCCGCCCAGGAACAGGTCCCAGATCGGCTGGATCTGACCGTTGATCGACACCCGTCCCGACATCTCGCGCGTGCGGGCGATGGCCAGCCGCAGCGGCGCCGCCGACGCCTCGACCGGCAGAACCACGTCGGCCGAGGCCTGAACCGCGCCCTCGTCCACGGCCGTCGCCTTGATCGTCAGCCGGTCGCCGGCCAGAGTCGCGTCCACCCGGCCGTCCACGGCCAGGCCGCGCGGCGCGTCGATGCTGCGCACGTTCTGCAAGGCGATGTTGGCCGCGCCCGATAGATCGCTTCCGGCGCCGCGCATCGCCACCTGGCCGGTCACGCTGCCGCGCAGGTCCGGCGAGATGGAGCCCAGGTCCACCCGTGTCAGATCGGCCTGGACCGCGACCGTGCGCGCATCCTGCCTCAGGTCGGCCAGCAGCACCCCGCCGCCGACGCCCAGATCCAGATGCGCCGTGCGATTGGCCCCGTTCAGAGTGATGGAGGCCGGGCTGCGGGTGGTGAAGGCCACCTCGCGCACCCGCCCGCCGCCGCGCAGCGTCAGGCCGTGGGTCGTATTCTGGCGCGAATAGACGCCCGTGCCGTTGAATTGCGCCGGCGTCGACCCGCCGACGTCCAGCGCCAGGGTGAAGGGCAGGTTGTTCAGCGTGCCGCGCCCGTCCAGGTCCAGGGTGCGGATGACCCAGCCCTGGCCCGCCAGCCGCACGTTTCGGCCGCTGATGTCCAGAATGGCGCTGTCCGATCCGCCCCCGTCGGTCAGGCGCACCCGGCCGTTCGCCTCGCCCGACGCCAGGAAGGCCCCGGCGCGCGCGGTGAAGGTCAGGTCGGCGCTGGAGGGGATGTTGTCCGACAGGGCGACGGCGCCCTTGGCCGTCACCCCGCCCGCATCCACGTCCAGGTCGCTGAGGCGGATGCGCTGGCCGCCCAGGAAGAAGTTGCCCGAGGCGCGGGCCGGTCCGTAGTTCGATCCGCTGACCACCGTGATCCGGCCGTCGGAGGCGTCGGCCCCCTTGCGGAAGCTCAGCGTCATGTCGGCGTCGTTCAGCGTCAGGGCGCCGGCCGTCACCCGCTGGAAGCCGGCGGTCAGGTCGACGCGCGGCTGCGACAGGGTGCCGGTCAGGGCGCCGCGTCCATTCATGTCGCCGCCGATCTCGACCGGCCCGGCCGCGAACGGTCCTCGCGCGTTCCAGTTCAGCGCCAGCCGCAGCCGTCCCGCCGTCTCGATCAGCCCCTTGGCGCCCGCGCGGCCGGCCGCGCCGGTCAATTCGCCGCGCTCCACCTCGATGCGGCCGCCGTTCAACCGTCCCGCCAGTTGCAGACGCGGCGTCCTGCCCAGGATGCGATCCAGCTCGGCCATGCCGACGCTCAGATTGCGGCCCCGCCCGTCGAAGTTCAGGACCCAGGGCGCGCCCGCGCGCGCCGACGACGCCCGGATCGGTCCCCCGAAGGCGCCGCGCGCCTCGCGCCGGATACGCGCGGCGTCCGTCAACTGCGCCTCGCCCCTGAAGCTCATGCCGCCCAGCAGATTGCGCGAGCCCGAGCCGTTCAGCCTCAGTCCCTGGCCCTGCAGGTCGATCTTCTTCAGCAGGATGGCCCCGTCCTTCATCCGCGCCGCCTGCATCTGCACCCGCGGCGCGGCGCCCAGCAGGCCGCCGATGATGCCTTCGCCGGATCCGCCGTTGGCGCGGATGTCGCCGTTCAGATCCATCTGGCCGTTCCTGACCGCGACGTTCAGCGGCCCGGCGATGCGGGTGGCGCGATAGCTGGCGACATTGGCGTTCAGCAGCGTGACCTGTCCGTCCAGCGTCCAGTTCCGGGCGTCGCCCTTGAACAGCCCGCCATAGGCCGCCGGTCCAGCCACGTCCGATCCGGCCAGCCGGCTCAAGGAAGCGGTCTGGATATCCAGCTTGATCCCGTCCGGCGCGCTGCGATCCGACATTCGGATCAGGCCCCGCGCCTCGGACTGGACGTTTTCGGAGATCAGCTTCCAGGCCACGCCCTGACTGGCCTTGTCCGGGGTGGGAACCATGGCGAAGCCGAACCGCGCCGTGCGCCCGATCCGCGTCACGAAGGGCGCCAGCAGGTCCGATCCGCTGAAGTCGGCGAAGCCCGAAACGCGCGAACCCTTTTCGCCGAAATGGCCCTGGACGATCAGAGGAACGAATCGGCCCGTCTGGACCCGGGCGTCGACCACGTCGGCGTTCACCACCGCGACGGCCGAGAAGGGCTGGTCGGGCGAATAGCCCAGGGCGCCGGCCAGGGGGCCGCCCTGAGCCTCGTTGGCGCGCAGGTTCAGCCGCGTGTCCTCCAGCTTGCCGCCGAAACTGGCCGCCAGCCGCAGATAGTCGCCGGGCCGGTTCAGGCTGTCGGCATTGATGGTGGCGCTCTTGGCGCCGCGGCGGGGCAGGCTGGCGTCGCCCGACAGGCTCCAGCGGCCATATTCCTTGGAGAAGCCCTCCATCAGTTCGATGTTGGCGGCGAACTTGTCGATCCGCACTGAGATCGGCTGGGGGCGGGAGGGTTCGTTGGTCGGCGGCTCCAGCACAGGGCGGCGTAGCACCCGGATCGTCTCGGCCTTCAGGTCGTTGGCGTGGAAGCGGCGGCCCAGCAGCGCCCTATACGACCAGTCCAGGCTGAGGTTGTTCGCTTCCAGCCAGACGCCCTGGGCGTCGGCCAGGGTGATGCGGTCGATGCTGAAGTCGCTCAGCAAGTCGCCCTTCAGCCCATAGACCTTCAGCCGGCCGTAGCGGCTGATCTTCAAGTCCTGGATTCTCTCCAGCACCATCTGCCGTCCGCCGTCCGAGGCGATGTAGAATCGCCCCGCCACGAGCGCCGCCGCCGCCAGCACCAGCAAGCCCACAACTACCGCCCCGGCGATCAGGGCGATGCGCTTGGCTAGGCCGCGCCGCCGCGACCGCTTGGCCGGGGTCGCGGATGTCGTCTCTTGCGACGCGACCTGGGGCTTGTGTTCGGCCTCGCGCTCGGGCGGTGTCTCGGTCAAAACGCCTGCCCGATGCTGATGTAGATCTGGAAGTCGGAATCGCCTTCGCGCTTGTTCAGAGGCAGGGCGACGTCGGCGCGGATCGGTCCGAACGGCAGCATGTAGCGCACCCCCACGCCCGCGCCGTAGCGCATGTTGGAAAAGTTCGGCGTCTCCTGGAAGCCGATGGACCCGGCGTCCACGAAGGCGACGGCCTGGAAGCTCTGGCCGATCGACTGGCGCGCCTCCAGCGAGGTCTCGAACAACGACAGCCCCCCGCGCGGCGTGCCGTCGGGCAGTTGGGGGTTCACGCCCTGATAGGAGTATCCCCGCACCGATCCGCCGCCGCCGGAATAGAACAGGCGATCGGACGGCACGTTCAGCTCGCTGCCGCCGACGATGGAGCCGATCCGAACCCGCCCGGCCAGAATGGTCCGCTCGCCCCCTACCGGCATATAGGCGGTGGCCTGGGTCTCGGTGCGCAAGAACAGGATGTTGCTCTCGCCCGTCACCGCGGTCGGCTGAACCGCCAGATTCACGCGCCAACCCTTGGTCGGGTTCAGCGGGTCGTTCGACTGGTCGATGTAGGCGCTGGTCCGCGCGGTGATGATCGCCAGGTCGCGGTCGAACGTCACCCGCTGCGGCGGAAGGGTGGTGTAGTCGTAGCGCGTCTCGCTGTAGCGCCCCGCGTCCAGCCCGATCCCATAGTTGAAGTAGGAGGTCTTGCCGATCCGCTGCTGCAGGTCGGCGTACAGCACCAGGGCCGTGCGCAGATAGGCGTCGGTGTCCTCGTTGACGACGGCGGCGCCCAGCTTCAGCGTCCGGCCGGGCTTGCGCCAGTGGGGCAGGGACAGGTCGGCGCCGATCCGGCTGTCGATATCGGCCACGCGCGCTTCCAGCCTCAACGTGTCGGCGCGGCCGAAGCGGTTGTAGCGGGTCTGGATCAGATCGACGCCCACGCCCTCGGCGGTCGACCAGGTGGCGCCGGCCTCCAGCACGCGGCGCGGCCGATCCTGCAGGCTGACGATCACGGGTCTCAGGCCTTCGGGCGTGGTCTGGTCCACCGGCGACAGAGACACGCCGACGCCGTCGTAGACGCCCGTGTCCAGAAGCCGCCGCTCCAGTTCCGCGACCTGATCGGGGTCGTAGCGGTCGCCTTCCTCCCAGGGCGCGAGACCGGCGACCCATCCGGGATTGGTCCGCCCCCGACCCAGCACCCGCACCCCGTTCAGCCGCACCAGGGCGCCCGAATCGATCCGGTATTCCGGCGCGACGGTATAGGCGGCGTGGTCCACCACCACCCGGCGCGGATCGGCCGTGGCGTCGGCGTAGCCGTCGCGCACCAGGGCCGCGACCAACCGCCCTTCGCCCGCGATCACATCGACGGCGCGGCCTGGATCGCCGGCCTTCAGCCCTATGGCCTCGCGCCCCTTCCGTTGCGTCTCCGCCTCGGGCGCGGGGTCTGTCCAGGCCACCGTCGGATCGGTCAGCAGAAAGCGCCGGCCCGGCTGGACCGCGACGATGGCGACGGGGCTGTCGTCCCCTTCGACCAGATCCTCCACCGTGGGCTGGTAATAGCCTTCGGAACGCAACAGGGCGGTGGCGGCGGCGACCGCTCCTTCGGCGCGACGGCGCGCCTCGAACCGGCTTTCGGGCGCATCGTCGACCTCGCCCACGGCCCGTTCCAGCGCGCGGCGCAGTTCGGCGTCCATCTCCCCGCGGATCTGGGCCCGGGGATCGGCGGCGGCTACATGCGCGCAGCCCGAAAAGGCCGCGAGCGCCGCGACCAGCAGGGAAGGCCTGAACGTCAAACTCGATCTTTCGTCAAAGCACGGCGCCTGGAGACCCGGTTCTCAATAGAACAGGGTCTCGCTTTCGGGTTGGACGGACTGCTCGGACGAGCGTTCTTCGGGCGGCAGGGTGTCGGTCGGCGGCGTGGGGGCGGGGTCACGCACTTCGGGCGCGGGGGCGGGGGGCTGCTCCTCGACCGGCGGCGGCGCTTCCTGCTGGATCTCGACCGGCTCGCGACCCTCGTCCGACCGCGACGGGCGGTCGTCGCACGCAGAGAGCGCGAGCGCGAGCAGGGCGGCGGCGGCCAGTAGGGTGTTGGAAGGTCTCATTGAATTCCCCGGCTCCTCGCCCTTGCAACGCTTGTCGCGCGCTCATGTTCCTTAGCGCCGAAATCCGCGCGGGTCATCCGGCCCGGCCCGACCGCGCGGCCGACCAGCGGGCGACAGCCTCGTGCAGGGGCAGGGCGGAACTATGACGCGGCGCATTCGAGGCCGCGCCAAAGCGAGGCGCGGGCCCGGGCAGACCCTGGTCGAAGACGCCCCTGGCGCGATTGTGCGGATGATCGGGCGCTTCGGCCAGGCTGAGGACCGGCGTGACGCAGGCCTCGGTCCCCGCGAAGCGTGCGGCCCAGTCGTCGCGGTCGCGCCGGGCGAACAGATCGGCGAACCGGGCATGCAGCGCCGGCCATCCGCCCATGTCGTACTGCGGCGCCGTCTCGGGCCGTATCTCCAGCCCGGCCAGCAGGGCGGCGTAGAATCGCGGCTCCAGCGCCGCCACGGCGACGAAACCGCCGTCGCGGCAGGTGTAGCAGCGGTAGAAGGGCGCTCCCCCGTCCAGCAGGTTGGCGCCGCGTCGATCGCTCCACATCCCCTGGCCCCGCAGCGCCTGGAACAGGCCGGCCAGCAGGGCCGCGCCGTCGGTCATGGCCGCATCCACCACCCGACCCCGCCCGGTGGTCCTGGCCTCGATCAGGGCGGCCAGGACGCCCGTCACCAGCATCATCGCTCCGCCGCCATAGTCGCCGACCAGGTTCAGCGGCGGGGCCGGCGGACGGTCCGCCTCGCCCATGGCGTGCAGCACGCCGGTCAGGCCGATGTAGTTCAGGTCGTGACCGACCGACTGCGCCAGCGGCCCCGTCTGGCCCCATCCAGTCACCCGCCCGAACACCAGGGCGGGGTTCGAGGCCTGCAGGACCTCCGGGCCCAGGCCCAGCCGCTCCATCACGCCGGGCCGAAACCCCTCGACGACCGCATCGGCGCCTTCGACCAGCGCCAGGACCGCCGCCTTGTCCGCCGGACTCTTCAGATCGACCGGCACGATATCGCGCCCGCGATGCAGCACCGCTCCGCCCACCTGGTCGAACACGGCGGGCGCGGCCGATTCGCTGCGGGTCAGCCGCAGCACCTCCGCCCCCAGGTCGGCCAGCATCATGGCGGCGAACGTCACCGGCCCCAGCCCGTCGAACTCGATGATGCGGAGACCTTGAAGCGGTTGCATCCGACATTGGTAGCAGACCCGGTCTTGACCGGAAGGCCGGATTGCAACAGAAGGCGCCCTTCGACCGTTCGGGCGCCGCCCGGAAGTCGCGCGGTGCGTCCTTAGCTCAGTTGGTTAGAGCATCTGACTTTTAATCTGAATGTCAGATTGAATTGTCTGCACAATTTCCACAAACCGGACGCAACTTCACCTCAACGATTTCAGTTGCTTGTGGATCAACAGCAAACCGTTCCGCCGTGAACATTGCGAGAACATCGCGGCGGGTGTAGTGCGATTTTCTTCGGTCGGTGGCGCGACGGAGGACATCATGGGACAACCCCTCTCAACCGAAGACCGGATGCGCCTAGACGCCGAGTGGGCCGCGCGCACCGCCCCGCTGCCCGGGAAACCGCACCCCAGGCCCCATCCCAGCCTGCCCGATGTCCTGGCGCCCGGATCGAACGTCGCCTACCCGTCGCCGGAAGAGAACACTCGCCTGGTCCAGCAGGCCTTGGCGTTGGGTCTGGGGCGCTTTCGGCCCCTATGACCTACTACGCCGACGACACGACGATAGACGACGTGTCCTCCGGGAATCAGCTGTCCTGCGTCTGTCGGTGCGGACACACGACCATCCCGGCTTGGCGGACGCTGCCCAAATCGCAACAGTTCACGCCGCTGCGCGATCTCAGGCGGAAGATGATCTGCCAGAAATGCGGCGCCCGGTCTCCAACGCTGTTGATTCACGGGTTCCAAGGCACAGGTTCGGCGCTCTATGAGTTCTGGCGCTGGCCCAAATAGCGAAAGGCCGCCCCGGTCTCCCGGAGCGGCCTCGATAGCGGAGCCTGAGGGCTCGACGCTGTTGATATTAACAGACAGCCTGTTGGCGAACATCAACACTGTTTGATGTTAACGCGTGCAAGCCTAACCCGGCCGAGGTGGGATTTCCGGCGGCGGACAACTGAGGCCCTTCATCCCCATGGCGTCGAAGAACCGGCACAGCCGCCCGACCGTAGCCCAGCCTTCCTCGCCCCAGGCCTCAACCCGATTGTCGTAGCGCTCGCCCGCGATCCGGCTGGTCAGCACCTCGTCAGGCGGGACCGGCTTGGGCTGAACCTGCAAGTCAGCCGCAGGCGGGAAGGCTGCGCCCGGCGTCCCGCAACTGGCGACAGCGCCGCCTAAGCTCGCGATCATCAGGGAGGCTGTCAGGAATCGCTTCGGCGGCATGGTCTCTCTCCTCTTGCCGGTTGCGGATGGTGGAGGTGTCGGTCTGGCGCTCGCCAGCGGCCGTTTCCCGCGCGCTGGAGGCCTTCGCTTCGATCTTGTGGGCTTGGGCCGCCTGGCGGTCGCGTTCGCCCTGTGCGGCCCTGTGAGCGCAATAGCCGCCGAACAGCAGGAAGGCGGCCAGGACGCCGATGGTGATCCAGGCGGTCGGGGTGAGGGTGCGGAGGAAGCGGAGGGCGATCAATCCGGCCTCCCATACAGAGCGGCCTCGGCGGTTCGGCGCCGGGTCAGGCCCGCCATGATCTTTCCGGCCGCCTTGTTCCATCGCGCGAACTGGGCCTGAGCGCCTAGGTAATCACCGGCGTTGTGCAAACGACGAAGCGTGGAGGTTTCGAGGTTTCGCTCCCCCACGTTGAAGGCGAAGCTGACCAGAGCATCGAACTGGTTCTGCGTCGTGACCGGGGTCAGGCGGTTCACGGCCTTTTCAAACCTGGCCAGATCGGCCGTCAGGTAGGCGTCGGATTGCGCCTGGGTGATTTTCAGCCCGCGCTTGACCTCAGGACCGGTGTGACCGACGCCGATGGTCCACGGATCGCCACCCGTCGCTGGGTCTGCATAGGCGGTCAGCCGCTCGCCTTCGAACGACTTGATAAGCGCGCGGCCCGCCGCGCTGGTCTTTCGAGCCATGGTCAGTCTCCAGATTGTCGAAGGGGATGCGAACGGCGTTCGCTTGTGCTTAGGTCGTCGCCATGCCGATGCAGCACGACAACGGAAGCCCGCTGTGGGGCGCGCCCGAGCCGAAATGGCCGCGCAAGGTGCGGGTCGTCGCCTTGGTCGCGGTCAGCCTCGCCCTATGGGCGGCCATCGCGGGCGGGGTCTATCTGTTGACGCGGCTGCTGGCGGGCTGAGGCGGACACTGGTGCGCGATCCAGGCCAGGCCTATATGGCCGGCATGATCGGTGAACTTCTCTTCTTCGCACACCGCCACGCCCGCGTGTTGATCGTCGCCGCCGCTGTCGGGGCGGTGTTCAGTCTCGTCTCGGGCGGCGAGGCTGTGGCTCGCCACATTCACTGGCGTTGAGGCGAACCGGGCTCGTCAGTCCTTCTTGGATTCGACCGGAACAGGCTTCTCGGGATCGTTTACCACCTCGACTTGGGTCGCAACGGTCTTGCGCGCCATATCCGCGATGGTCTCGCTGGCTTGTTTCGACGTGGCCCAGCGATAGCCGGCATAGGCGCCGACGACCGTCCCCAGAATCCCCGAGGCGATGGACGCCAGGATCGCCAGCTGGTTCTCCGGGATGGTCTTGAACACCAGAGCCGCCGCGATGCCGGCCAGGATGGCCAGGGCGAACAGGACGACCGAGGCGTCCAGCCATTCATAGTCTCTGGTCATATCAGTCCCCTGCTCGGGCGCGGGCGTCGATCACCGCCTTCAACTGGCGGATTTCGCCCTCCTGCTGGACGATCTTCTCGTTTGCGGCGTCCCGTTCGCCGCGCAGGCGGATTACGTCGTCATGCGCCGTGGCCAGTTGCAGCTTCTGGTCCGCGATCAGGCGATCCTTCACGGCCTCGCGCGCGACAGCCGCCCGGACCTCCGCTTCCGCTTCAGCGACCCGCTGCCGAAATTCGTTCAACGTCTCCTGCATCCGCTCGATCTCTTCGCGGAGGGAGGCCGTCGTGCCGGTGAAGGCGCTGGCGATGGAGGCGATCACCGCCGCTTCGCCCGTCGCCTCGTCCTTGGCCGCCGTGGCGTCGATAGTGCGGCGTGAGGGCCGACTGACCAGGGCGGTCAGCACCCCGCCCAGGCCGAGAGCGCTCAACAGCGCCAACACCCCGCTCCACGACGAGAGCGGACTTGCGATTTCTTCGGGCATCCGCCCCTCCATAGGTCAGGCCGTGGGGAAACAGCCGTGCGGGCGGCTTGGGTCGAGGTCAGGCTTCGGCGGGAGACGGGGCGTTCATCGCCGCGAGGGTGCGGATTTTATCGTCGGCCGTCACCATCGGCATCGCCATTGAAAACATCAGATTGGCCGTGGTCGGGTCTATGGCCTGCAGGGTGTGCGCCGCATCCTGCGCGACCTTGATCGCGGTTCTGATCGGAGAGGTCTCGGACGACGAACCCCAGCCGGCGTCGAGGAATGGCTGAAGGACCGCCATGGCGGCCGCCTTCCGTTCGGCGGCGGCAGCGGCGTCGGCTGCGGCGACATTGGCGCGCTGCTGCTCGATCTCTTCAGGGGTGTAGGTCTTGGCCATGGTCAGGCTCCTTCGATATCGGCGTCGAGACGCGCGAGGTTTTCGGGGGTGTTGTTGACGTCCAGCGGGATCGGATCGCCCTTCGGCGGCTGCCAATACAGGCGCAGGCGTTCGTCGTTCAGGGTCTCGTATCCGGGGACCGAGCCGGGCAGCAGGCGGGTCACGTCGTCGCCCACGGCCAGTTCCAGCCAGGCGCGGGGCTTGGCCGAGCGCAGCAGGGCGCCGCGCTTCGTCGAACGGGCCTTCTCGATCTCGCCGGCGGCGTCGACGGCGGTGTGGGCCAGATAGTCGGACGCCTGGCCTCGGAAGGTCGAGATCACGATGGACTTCAACTGCGGCCGGTTTTCGTCCGGCGTGTCCAGAGCGGTCGACAGGATGGCGGCGACGCTGTCGGCCGGGATGCTGGTGATCGTGCCGTCGTGTTTGGTCAGGATGGCGTTAGGCATGGGATTTCCTATGTTTGATAATAGACGCCTTGAAGACGGGCGCTGTGAGCAGAGGCGGCCTGGGTGTCGTCGGCTCCGCTCATCGCGAGTTGGAGCAGCAAGCGACGGGGCGCTCGCGGGCTGCTGTGGCCTTCGACCAGGCGGTATTGGACCCCCATGATCGTGTTCGTGACGCCGGCGTTCCCATCAGCGTAGCCGGTGGCGATCACCCTCAGGTCGCCGCCGGACAGGTTGGTGGACACCATGCGCCAGTTCAGACCGTAAGCGGGGGCTTCCGGCGGCGGCGACTTGGGCGACAAGGTTGCGCGCCAATCCGCGCGGAACAGGAAGCTTCCGGTTGGGCCGACATCCTTGCTCGCCACCGTGGCGACCGTGGTCCAGGCGGTCGTGACCGTTATGACGGTCGCACTGGCCGCGCCGGAATCAAAAGGGCCGTTGATCGTCCGCCCCCCAAAAAAGCCATCGGTGTCCGAGATGCCAAGCAGGCCATTATCGACAGTCTCCGAACCAAAGCCGATTGTGTCGGGCCCTGACCAGAAATGCAGGTTGCTGTCGACGCCAAAGCCCGGCCCCATCGTGGTTCGCCGTCCGTTTTTGATGATGCTGACTGGCGCGCCGAATACGGCCCGGCCATCCGCCAGCTTCAGCACCTCCACCACCTGGCCGCCGATGACGTTGCAGAGCGACAGCGCCGAGGCGACCAAACGGCCGTAGGAGTTGGAGCCCAGGGTTTTGAACAGAAGCTGGAACGGGTCGCCCCCGGACGCGCCGATGACCTCGAAGATGACGTTGGCCAGGCGGGTCTGAGCATCGGCCGCGACAGCGGCGGTGACCGAAAGCGAAGCCGCCAGGGCCTCTGTCGTCCCCTCGTCAGACCAAGCCGTCGCAGGAAGACGACCGCGCTCGACCTTCATCCGGCGAACCCCGGCCGAGCCGCCGGCCGAGAAGTTAGGCCATATGACTAGACGCGCATTGAAAGCATTGGCCGGGGCAAGCGCCTCGCCGGAAACAGTATCGCCAAAATCCCGATTGGCGACCTGGCGACCGGCATAGTATCCACCGACCTGATTGAAGCTGCTGTCATAGAATACAAGCCAGATATCGCACGTCCCGACGAAGATCTTCGGATCAGCGGACCAAGTGACCCAAGAATCAGGGGCGATCTCTGCGAAGTGAGCGTTGTCGTTATAGAGATACGACCCTGAAACCGCGCAATTGAAACCCCGCCCGAACCCATAGCCGAAGTCTTGCGTAGACCAGTTGGGGCCGCCCACCCATCCATCCATGCCGCGAGCGCCGGTCGAGTTGTAGAGAAGCTGGTTACGGGACGCGCTGACCGACGCCGCCAGATTGGCGCTGATGGATGCGGCGGCGGCGGCGGCCGTGGCTTCGGATTTCTGCTGGATCGCGGTCGCGGCGGCGGCCTGCGCGTCTTCCTTGGCGCCTACCGCCTGGTCCTTGGCGGCGACCGACTGATCCCGCGCCGTCACCGACGTTCCAGAGGCCGCAGAAGCGGTCGCCGCATAGCCAGCAGCGTCAGACGCTGCGGACGAGGCCTGATTGCGATACGTCAGGGCTTCTCCCGCGCGGGTCGCGGCGGTCGTGGCCGATCCTTCCGCAGCCGCCGCCTTCTGACCTGCCGCCGTATCGCTGGCGGCAGCCGAGGCCGCCGAGGTGGCGGCGGCGCTGGCGCTGTAGGGCGCGTCCTTGGCCGAAGGCGTCCAGGCGGTCGCCGTCGAGCCTTCTTCCAGTTTGATGTCGGTGATCTCGACGTTCAGGCCCGCCGCCATGTTGGGCCGGAAAAACCTGAGCCGAACCGTCGAAAGCTCCATGTCGGCGCTGGCCGAGGTGACACCCTCCCAGGTGAAGCGCGTCCAGGCATTGGCCTGAATGTCGAAGGTGCGTTCGGGCAGCGTGTCCGGGAAGAAATCACAGGTGATCGGAGCCGACCCCGAGCCTGCGAGGCGGCGCGCCAGAATGCTGACGCTGTAGGCCGTGTTCCTCTTGAGCGGCCCGACCGTGATCGAACGCTCCTGCGAGCCCGTGCCGGTTCCCACCATGGAGAAACCCCAGCCGGACAGGCTACCAGCCCCGAAGGCCACGGCTTGGGCGGTCGGGACGTTCTGGCGCGCGACAAGGTTCTGACGGCCCTGCGCCATCAGGGCGGCAAGCGACTGGTCGCGGGCTGCGCTGGCGCTGATCTGATCGGCGCGCGACGCGGCGGCGGATGCCCCGGCCTCGTCCGCCTTGGTGCTGGCGAGAGAGGCGCTGTCAGCGGATGCTCCAGCCTTCTGACCCGCCAGTGTCGCAGATCCCGCCGATAGTCCGGCCTGGGCCGTCGCCAATGCGGCCTGCGCTGTTGCGGTATCCCGCGAGGAGGCGGTCTCGTTCTTGAACGCCTCGGCCTGCCCGCGCGCGGTCTCGGCAGCGGTCTTGGCCGTGTTGGCCGCCGTCGCCGACTGCCCGGCCGCCGTTTGCGACGCGGCGGCATTGGACGCAGAGGTCGAGGCCGCCGTAGCACTGGCCTCGGCGGCGGCCTGGGCGGTGACATCGACGATGTTCAGGCTGAAGATGCGCGGGCTGTTCGGCCCTGTCGTCTGTCCCTTGACGGCGGGACGCAGCCAGACAGTGGCGGCGTTAGGAGTGAACCGCTGCGTATAAAGGCCCCTGACCGGAATCGATTTGGACGTCAGCTGATAGTTCTGCGCAGGTAGGTCCGCATAAGACCCATCCAACTGCCAAATGATGAGCGAGATCTCGGCAGCCGACGCAGTACTAGGTTCGGCCTCGACCTGAACCTCGTAGGTATGACCCGCCACGAACGGAACAACCCGCTTCCAGAAGACGTGCTGATTGTAGCCCAAGATCATGCTGGGCTTTCCGCCCACCGTCACGACGGGATAGGTGGCGTCGGTCGCCGTCTCGGGGAGGCCGTTCGGGTTGTTCGTCCACAGCAAGGCCGAGGGCGTGATCGAGCCCTCGTTGATGGCGTAGTTCTTGGCCTCATCCTTGGACGCGGTCGCGGTGACACTGGACGCTGACGACGCAGCCGCCGCCGTCTCGGCCGCCGTGGCGAAGCCGGACGCCTGGTTGCGCGAGGTCAGCGCCGCCGAGGCCGAACCCGCCGCATCGTTCTTGGCCGTCGCCGCCAGTCCTGCTTGCTCGGTCGCTGTGGCGGCCGCGCCAGAGGCTGTCGAAGCCGCTGCGGATGATTGGTCACGGAAGCCTTGGGCCTCGCCGCGCGCGGTCTGAGCGGCCTGACGGTCCTGCGACGCGGCGCTCGCCTGTTGGCCTGCCGCCGTTTCGCTGGCGAAAGCCTGAGACGCGGATTGCGCGGACGCCTTCGCACTCGTCGCGGCATCCTTGGGCGAAGGCGTCCAGGCCGTCGCCGTCGCGCCTTCCTCAAGCTTGATGTCGGTGATTTCGTAGGCGTAACCGGCCGGAAGAGGCGCCCGGAAAAAGCGCAGCATCACCGTCGACAACGCCATATCCGCGCTGGCCGAGGTGATGTTCTCCCACTTGAACTCGGTCAATGCGCTCGACTGGATGTCGAAGGTGCGTCCAGGCAGGGTGTCTGGAAACAGATCGACATCCAGCAACAGCGAGCCCGATCCAGAGGTTCGGCGGGCCTTGAAACTGATGCTGTAAGCCGTGTTGACCTTGAGCGGCCCGACCTTGATGCTTCGGGTGACGTTGGCGCCCGACCCGGCCATGGAGAAGCCCCAGCCGGAGGTCCCGCCCGTGGTGACGGAGAAGAGGTCAGCCGGGTTCGTGACGTTTTCGCGCGCGACAAGGTTCTGACGGCCCATCGCGTTGAGCGCCGCGACCGCTTCCAACTTCTGCGAGGTCGAGACGGCCGCTGCGGTCTCGGCCGCCGTCTTGAAGCCGCCAGCCTGCGAGGCGGACGTGGCGCTGGCGCCGGAGGCGGCCACGGAGTCCTGCTTGGCCGAAATGGCGTCCGCCTTGGCGATGATCGCGTCCGCTCTCGCAGAAACCGCGCCGTCCTTGGCGATGATCGCATCCGCCTTGGCCTGGATCACCGCCGCCTTGTCAGCCGCGACCTGGGCCGCATTGGCCGCCGAACTGGCCGTGTCGCCGTAGACGGTTTCAAGGTCCGCCACCGCCGCCGCGTTCGCCGCGCTGACCTGCTCGACGCCTTGAAGGCGGTCGGTGATCTCCGTCACCGCGATCCGAACCGGGCTCTCGGGGGACAGGTCGCCGGCGATGATGGTGGACGTCGAAACGGTGATCCAGTTGGACGGCAGGACCGGCCGCGATGGATCGCCGATGGGAACCAGGCGGCATTCCAGCGCCTGATCGGGGCCGACGCCGTTGGTCGTTACCATCACGCCTTCATTGACGCGCTCGGTTCGGTCAAAAGCGCAGTCGGACTCGCCCTGTCGCCGCACCTCCGCGCGGACCGCCAGAACTGCCGCATCGACAGGCGTATCCCAGTGCAGGCGAACAGCGGGGAGCGTGCTTGTATCCCCTGGCAGGGTGATGGGCTCGGCCGTCACGCCACTAAGAACCAGCGCGTCAATCACCTGCGGTGGCGGCGGCGGGGTCGTCGTGTCCTCGACCGGATCGGGAACGCCGAAGACCGATGACGCGATCTCACGCAGGGTCAGATACATCCGCCAGGTTTCCGGCTGGCGCCAGACTTCAACCCGGTAGCGAACCGTCGCGCCATTGTGGCGGCGCTTGCTCTGCCAAGCGATCCAGTCGCCTTCCTCAAGGCCTGCAAACTTCGGCGGCAAGACGATGCTGGCGCGCCTCTCCAGCCGACCGATAAGCCGCTGGATTTCGATCACGCGGTCAGCCTGCTTCACCTCTGTCACAAGGGACAACGGCAATGTCTGTTCGCGAGGACCGCCGTCAGCCTGGATGTCGCTCAGCGAGCGACGAACCGGCGCGCTATGGTCTTTGAATCCAAGGGACGGCTCGACGTAGCGACCAACAACCGTATTGATCCGTCCGCCATCATTGTCAGGCAGGAAGCGGCTGAAATTGACGGGCTCCCCCACGACCAGATCGTCGTCCGTAATCGTGACGACGACCGCTTTCGCCTGGCCGGCCTCTACGTCGACCGTGCCCTCGCGCTGAACGATCTGTCCAGCCATGGCGGCGGCGAACATGCCGTCGACCTCGATGAACTGCTGCGCGGCAGAAATCACCCCGTCAACGCAATAGCGAGCGACGCCATCAACGACCTCGTCGCAAAGATTCGCGTCGGCAATCACCCTTTCGGGCGGCGCCTCCTCGGCGGTCAGTCCGCGACCGATGAGCAGGTAATTGGGATCGCCGTGGTGGCCCTCTACAAAGATTCCGCGCGTATAGGCGTAGCGCAGCAGTTTGGCGTTGCGACTGAACCTATGGCTCGACCGATCTTCCCATGTTTGCGGGTTGGGGCCGGTATAACCGAGCGCCGGGTCGAACCGGGGGTCATAGACGCGCAGTCCGCGAAACACGAAGCGAATGGATGGGTGGCCTTGGGGCCAGACCTTTTCATCGACGAACCAATCGATCCAGATGTGCGTAATTCCGACCATGCGGTCGGTCGCGGTCCATCCACCGTTTTCCATGACGTGCTGGGGAGGCGGATGGCCGTCAGCAGTCGCCTGTCGGAAGTGGAAGCTGAGCTTGTTGCTGAACGCAGCCTGGAGCCCTTCGCCCACCCACGGATAGTAGACATCATCGACGTAGAACCCGACCATGCCGTCTATGGCGTGATCCGCCAGAGCGACGCATCGCGTCACCTTGTCGGTGCCGTATTGGCCGCCGAAATTGAAGACATCGACCAGCGATCCACCGGTGCAGACCAGACCCAGAGCGGCCTCACGTTGGGTCTCTCCCAACGTGAGGGACAGGATGCTGGCTTGCCTAGCCTGCGCCTGGCTTTTCTTGCCCGCGCCCGAGAGCATCGACGCCCCGGAGAGCGCGAGTCCGAAGTTGCCTGTCGCCAGTCCGACGACGGCTAAAGCCGCTCCGAGGATGCCCTTCGGTGAAAATAGTTTCTTGGCGACCTTTGCCATCAGGCAATCGTCCAAGCCATGAGAAGGGATTGACGGGGGAGCCTGAACAGGCCGCGATCATCAAGCCCAACGACCGTTTCACCCTCGACCAAGACCAATGCGTCGCCGGCCGCCAGTCCGCCGTCGCCCCGTTGAGCCAAGGTGATAGGGATCTCAGTCATCACCTCGCTCACGGCCGCCGCCATGCCGCCGTGGCGCCGCAGCACGCGCGCGGCGCCCATCTCCGTGGTCCAACGACCGGAGAACCTATCCAGCGGCGCAATGCCGGTGACGGCCTCTATCCCAGCCGAGAAGAACCGAGCGCAGTCGTGGACCTTTGGGCCGGGGCCATAGCCGAAGGTCCAGTCTTCGCGGCTTTCCAGAAAGGCGATCAGAGCATGAGGATCGCGTTGCATCAGGCGAACCCTCCCCGCGTCAGAAAGGAAATGGCCGCCGTCTGGCCCGGAGAGACGCCCTTGAAAGCAGAGCCCGCTTGTTCAGGTGGCTTGCCCCCGGCGTAGATGGTCTTTTCGCCAGCATAGGAGACCCGACGCAGGGCGCTGTCGGTCGGGCTGATCAAGCGCTGATCGGCGTCCGTCCGCATTCGTTCGGATCGGCGGCCTTGGCCTCGCGCGGCGCCCTCGACGTTGACGCGCAAAGTCGAAAGCCCTTTGGGAGTGTCATCGAGATCGGCCTTGTCCACCCGTCCCCGGAAATGCACGCGGGCGTCCAGCAGGCGGGTTCCCGCGCCATTGAAGACGAGGCGCCAAAGGATCACCGGCACTCGGCGCAAGCCCTCCAGATCGAGAGCCGACGCCACTGTCGGATCAATCCCCGATAGCGTCAGGCTAAGCCCTTGCTCCCCGCCTCCCAGCGCACCGCCGGAAGCAGCAGCGAACTCCCGATCTCCGATGCCCTGGAACACGCGGGTGGCGCCGTTGTCGGAGAAGGCGAGGGGGCCGTGACCGCTCCAAAGCCCGACAGGATCATCACCGCCGAACCAGGCCGCAGCAGACACGACGGCGTCGCCGGCCGCCATCGCAGCCAGCGCCTCTGCGCTATAGATTTTCATGGAAGCCCCTAGCTGCGCAGGTCTTGAATGGCCACGATCCGCCCAGCCATCTGGCCATCGACGCCAATTGATCCGAAGTCGGTATCGGGCGTCAGCTTCATCACGCACACCGGGTCTTTGACGTAGGCGATGGCGTTGCCGGGGACGAGGGTAGGGAGCGGAGGCTCGACGGCTACTGCCGCCGTTCCGACCCTGGCTTCGAGAAGGCGGACCTTAGTCCGACCATGCGTGCCCCAGCGAAACCCGACATAGTCGCCGGTCAGCAGCGCGAAGCCGTTAGGCAGGCTGATCGTCAGCACATCCCTGTCGTTGTTCAGTGACCATGCGGTGGCGTCGCCGTTGAAACCAGAGGGGAGGCCGGTCGTGCGATAGGCGCGCGGGACGCGCCGCCTCTGATCGCCACCGAAGAACGACCGCTGAGGCCCTCGCAGGCTGGTCAGCCACGCCCGCCATTCCTCCATCTCGTTTTCGCGCATCCCAGCCAGGGACCAGGAGGCAGACCACAGCGGCGACCCCGCCGAAACCGCGCCGATGCCAGCCCCGACTGTGGGGGATAGATAGTCGATCCGGTCCAGTTCGAACGACTGCACGTTCAAGCCATAAGGCAGCATCGGCCGTGGGAAGGTGATGGCCATCAGTAGGCGAACCTTTCCTGGGCGTCGCGGACGGCATTCACGGCAAGGCCGGGGAGGTCGCCACGAACGCGGGCTTCGCCGCTCTCGACCATCGCGTTCATCTGGCGGAGAAGATCGGCCGTCAGGACGGCGCCGCGAAGATCGAAGACCTTCTGGCCACCCGCTCGACTTCCCATCGCTTGCACGGCGTGGGCCGGGATGACGTCAGTGCCCTGCGGCAGGTTCGCCAGCACCTCGCCGCCGTGGACATAGGCGAGCCCCCCGCCAAAATTGGTGACGCCGCTGGAGAAGCCGGGAATTCGGATCGCAGACTTGATGGCCGAGAAGATCGACGAGCCGATGCCGCCGCCTGATCCCGAGCCTGATCCGCCGAACAACATGTCCGCCAGTGGTTCCGTGATCCCACGCCGCACCGAGATCGACAGGAGGTCCGCAAGGATTTGCTTCGCCACCGACGAGAAGGTCTCGCCCAGGCTCTTGGTGTTCATGATGGCGTCGACGATGCCGCTATTGAGCGCATCGAGGCCGCGGGCGCCAACGTTCTCGTAGGCCTCGCGGATTTCGTCGGCTGTCTTCAGGCTTTCGTCTCGCCAAGCCTGGAGTGGCGAGAGATTGTTGCGGATCACCGCGTCGCGCTCGCCTTGCTCGATCCGGCCGTTCGCGGCCATGGCGCTGTCGCGCTGGGCTTGGGTCAGGTTTGGGTTGCGGTCCAAATCCAGGCGCAAGGCTTCGCGACGCTGGCGCTGGGTGATCTCCAGCAGGTCCAGTTCAATCCGCTGGCGCTCCTTGGCGGTGCGGGCGGCGTTGGACTGAAGCGACAGCAGATCGGCGGTCAGGCCGGAGAGCAGCTTCTCCGTCGCTAGGCGCTCGTCTTGGATTTCGCGGAATGCGTTGTCAGTCAGCAGCCGGTCTTCGAGGGCGTCGGCCGAAGCGTTGGCGGCGTCCAACTGGCGGCGTTCAGCGGCCTTGATCTCGCCCCGGTCGGTCTTGCTCTGGATTTCGGCGTCGCGCGCCTCGCGGTCCATCTTCAGCTGCTCGCGCGCCAAGTCATAGCGCTGCTGAGCGGTCAGGAGGTCGTCTTCGGCGACTTGGAGCAGTCGCTGCCGGGCGCGGAAGATTTCCTGCTCAACTCTTTCAGACCTTCTCGCTTCGCGCTCGGCGGCCCGCTGGGCGCTGTTGTCGGTGCGCGTTCGGCCAGGAGGGATGGAGAGCGTGTCGGCGAAATCTGAGCGGGGTGTGCGGGGAGGGGGTGCCGACACGCCGAAGGCGGCAACGGCGCTTTGGTTGATCGGATTTGCGTAATCCGGAAGGCTGTTGCCGGCGCGGATGTCAGAAGCGGCGCGAAAGGTGCGGCCGGAGATTATGGAGCCAACCGTACTTCCGATCGCTTGAAGTCCGCCGTCCAGCCCTCCTTTGCGCAGACCGATAGTCAGCCCGTCGCCGTACATAGCCTCGGCGCGCTGCTTCCAGGTCTGAGCCCGTTCAATGAAAGCATTCAGCCCCCGGAGTGCATCCGCTATATGGCTGGTGAACGCGAGGACTTCATCCGAAAGCTCGATGAACGCCCCGGCGAGTTGGATTCCGATCACCTGCGCTAGGTCTTCCATCTGACCCTGTGCCGCAGAACCCTTCCGGATCAAATCTTCGTCCATCACGAAGCCGAGCGCTTGGGCTTCATCGCGAAGGCGCGCGACTTCGTCCGCCCCATCTCGCAGCGCGGTAGCGAGAGGACCAAGGCCTAGCTTTTCAGCAATCGCCGCCCGGTCGCTTTCGCTTTTCAGCGAGCCTATACGATCAATCACCTCATCAAGCGCGGACTCAACGTCTTTGAAGCGACGCAAGTCCTCTGGGTCCAAACGCAGGGCGCCGAAGGCCTTCACATCCGCCTTCGATAGTTCGGCGGCCGCAGAGGCGAACTTGTTGGAGAAGGTCTCCAGCGAGCCGCTGACTGCATTGGCGTCTTCGCCGGTCTTCCGGGCGACGTACTGCCACTCCTGGAGTGCTGAGGTGGAGACACCTATCCGCTGAGCCGAGTTGGCTAAGTTGTCGGCCATCTTCAGGCTTGCAACACCAACGGCGACAGACGCCCCTATAGCGGCCGTCAGAAAGCCCGTGAGCGCGGCGATTGCACTTCCGATGGCTTTTGTGGCGCGCCCCACGTTGGCAGCCCCACGCTGCCCCTCGCCTTCGGCTTTGTCGGTGAATCCCTTAAGCTCGCGCTCGGCCTCTGCGAGATCCTGCTTGAGCTTGTCGCGCGTGGCGCGGATCTCGAACTCTGCTGAGCCAGTCTTCGCCATGCTTTCACCTTATGAAAAAGGGCGACCCCGAAGGATCGCCCTTTGGTTGGCCAGCAGTGCCTTGACGTGCCAGGACATGCCTCGCCTCGCCTCGCCTGCCTCGACTTGCCAAGCCACGCATCGCGGGGCCTCGCCATGCCTGCCAAACCGTGACCCGCCAGGCCTCGCCAGACCGTGCCACGCCTTGCCTGCCCAACCGCGCCTCGCCCAGCTCAGACGCGCCTTGCCATGCCTGCCATGTTTCGTCCCAAGGGACCGGCCTCAACAGAGCCGTTACGCGGCCTTCGCCTTATCCATCGCCGCGAAGACGCCCGCCAGTTCTTCCAGATCAGCGTAGCGCTGCCGGAAGGAAGCCAGCTCAGACCACGCGCGTTGCAGAACCTGCTTGCGAATATCCTCGTCGGCCAGAGCCCGTTCGGTGCCCATGTAGGACCGGCCCGTGGGGCGCTGGACCGACACGAAGGCGCGGACGGTCTTGGCGGGCTCCACGTTCGAATGGGTGACGTCCACCGTGATCGAACGGATCAGCTCGCCAGCCTGGGAGAGCCGGTGCTGTTCCGCCGCGATGCTGTCGTCCCACTCGAAATGACCGTGCAGCGAAGAGTTGGCGCTGCGGGCGCGGTCGAGGACAGCCGTCGGCGTCAGTTCGCCCTCCGACTTCTCAATCCGCGCAAGCTCACGCCCCGCCTTGTCGGCGTCGATGCTGACCCGCGAGCCGGGGCGCCATGCGTATTTCACCGACATGGCAGAGCCTCCCCGGTCTTGGCGACGTGGAAGCGGCCGTTGACGCCATCTTTCTCAGGGCGCCAGTCGCCGATCCCGACACCGAACCCGCCAGCTTCAAACAGGCCGATAACCTGTTCAGCCGAAAGGACATTGGCGTTGAACTTCACCCGCAGGACCGCGCCCCAGGTTTCGAACTCGGCCCGGTGCCGTATGTCCGCCGTTCCCATGCCGACGCGCACCATGTCTTCGCGCATCGACGGCGCGGGGCCGAGGATTTCCACGAACTCGCCCTCGATATGGAAGGCTTGGCGGGCCAGAACCTTCGTCATGCCGCCAGTGCTGGTCACGGCGGTGACGGCAGCCGACTTAAAAGCGACAGCTGGGAAGCCGAAGCGCCCGTTCATCACGTCGTCCTCGGTCGGCTCTTCCGGCTTATCGCTCAGCCAATAGAGGGTTTCGCAGAAGTCGGACCAGGGGTCTTTCGCGACCTTGCCGGTGGCGGCCTTCTTCATCTGCTTGTCGAGCATCTGGCGCTTAGCCTTTGTCGACCAAGCGTGACAGATCAGGCCAGCGTCTCCGACGATCGGGATGTCGATGGTCTGAAGGTTCATCGGCGGCAGTTCGACCGCCGTGGATTTTGCAGCGGCGGCCATCAGTGCGCCTCCATGCCGTAGGTGCGAGGGCCGGGGTTGACGCCGTACTCCCGGCGGAAAGTCAGGAACGGATCCGAGCCGTCGTTCTGGCAGAAGACCAGCGTCAGTTCGTCAGGATACATGCCGGCGGCCTGGGCTTCCCGTGCCGCGTGTTCCAGCTTGGGATGGATGGCCTTGAGCGATGTGACCAAGACGTCCCATGCATCGGGTTGCGGGGCCGCTGCTGCAGCTGGCATCGCGGCGACTGCAACAGCGGCGGCGGATGCTCCGAAGATTGAACGACGGCTCAGCATGCGACCAACTCCGCAGCGGGAGCCGGACGGGCCGGGACATTGGCGACGATAGCCGGGGCGCTGCCGCGACCGTTGAAGAAGCGGGCGAGATCGCCCAGCGGGTAGGGAGCGGGCACCCAGCTTGGGTTCAGCCGGGCAGGCGTGGTATGGGCTGCGGAAGCCATGACGTGATCTCCAGACGATCCGTTGCGGTTAGGCCCGGCAAGGAAGTTGGCGCTTCCTGCCGGGCTGACTTTCTGTTAAACCGCAATCATGAGTTCGTCAATAGCGGTTAAACCGAAAAAAAGAGGCAGACCGGCAACCGGGCGAGACCCGCTTGTTGGGGTCAGGCTTCCGCCCGATGTCGTCGAACGGATCGATGCGTGGGCGAACGAGCGGGGCGTGAACCGATCGGAGGCCATCCGCGCGATGATCGTTGCCGCACTTGAGGCCGGAGGGCTCAGTAGCAGTTGATTTCTGCTATGCGCGTTGTGTGGATATCCGGCTGATATGACCTGAAGACCAACCTTGCGATCTGGTTCGGCTGTACGCCCTGTGCCGTATCGTTGGTCCAACCGATGTTCGCTCCATTCGCATCTAGCAGAGAGATAGAGACGTAGAGATTACGAGAGCACCCCTGTTCACTGATGACTTCAAGACCAGCACAGGTGGCGCGGCCCCGGCCACACTCTTCTCGCGTAGGTTCGAACCACTTAGTACCGACTGCGCCCCCTCTATCTGCAGCAGTGAGCACGAAGCCCTCTGGGGGGCGCCAGCCAGATCGCGACTGTCCTATTTCTCCAAGTCGCTGGTCCTCTGCGATGTTCCAGGCGGAGCAAAACGCCAGCGTTAGGATGCACAGCGCAATGGCTGCGAGAACACCGAAGCATCCGAAAAAGCCCTTGCCGAAGCCCGAAGACTTTTTGGCTACGGGTAGCGCGACCGGCACAGGCTCGGGTTTGCGCCCTTCGATCTCCTCAAGTCTGGCCCTGAGCGCAGCGATTTCTTCGTCCCGTTCGTCGCTCATCCATCCCTCCCGAAAGAGCGACAGGCTAGGGCGCCGCGCCCTCATCCGACAAGTCCACGATCTCGACGCCATAGACGCGGGCGATCCGATTGAACTCAGCGTCGGCCATGGCCTCGGCATCGGAGGCTTTGCCGGTCGGGTCGAAGAACTCGCGGAAATAGTGCTGCGGCCCTGACAACGTCGGTTCCCGCTCAACAGCGAGACGGGCGACCATCCATCCGGTCCAGAGGGCCGATGCTGCTTCTCCGCGCCCGCGCTCGGTCAGGATCATGCCCAAGCGGTAGGGCGTCAGCTTCCAGAACTCGGCTTCGGACAGTCCGCCCTTCAATGCCGCCCGAAGAGCCGCCTCCACAGCGTCGGCCGGCGCGTCTGAGGGTTTGCGGGGCCAGCTTCGGCGGACCTCCCGGCCGGGCCGTATTGGGCCAATTCCCAAGCGGCCCAGCAAGCAGCCATACAGGGCGACAGGGGAAACGCGGCGACAGGGGAGCCAATCACGTCGGCCTTGGTGATGGCGCCGGCGGTCAGAACCTCCAGCAGATCACCGAGCGCAGACGACGCCCCGGCACGGCCCTTCTGGAGCACCTTGAAGCGGTCCAACAGCCAGTCATGGCCCTTGGCGTCCAAGGCGGCGAAGGTCAGTTGCAGGGCGACCTGCCGCTCGTCTGGGAGCGACAGGCGCACAATGCCGAGGCGGGCGTCGTTCATGTTACGGCGTGACCGTCGAGCGGGTCGGTTTGGCTTCCGGCGTCAGCGATCCCGAATAGGTCACCACGCCGCCGACTGCGCCAGAGATCGTCAACATCGGGACGGCTGCAAAGTCCTGAGCTTTCGTCCCGCGAAGGAGACGGAACTTCATAGGCGTGTTGGCGTCGCCCGCGACGTGCAGCTTCTCCTGCGTAGCGTCGCCGACTTCGTCATGCATGGTAAAGGTGAGGGGCTGATTGGGACGTGGGCCAGAGATCGACTCTTGGGAGCCGACCGGCGTGTCGAAGTCCGTCGTATCGATGCGGTTTTCCGCAAATCCGAGACCATTGGCGACAGTGACGCCCGGAATCTTGGTGTAGGTCGGGCCGCCGGTCGTCGATGTGTCGACCAACAGGCTGAGGTAGCCTTGTGCCTGAACGGGCATGGTTCAATCCTTCGTAAGTTGGAGCCGGAGCGTGACACGCCGGCCGACCAGGGAGGGGTCAGTGGTCGGCGACGCGACCGGCCCGGTAGCGGTCGCGAGAGAGCAGGTTCCGTCCTCGACCTCGATCTGTGAGGCCTGGAGGTGGAAGAGATCGCGGATGTCGCGGCCCAGCGCGTCGATGGCGGCTGTCGAGCCGGTGTCGCGAGCGTAGAGGCGGACGTCCTGGGTGATGTCGCGGATGGTCTCGGAGAAGGTGCTGGCGTCGATGTCAGCCGACGGTGCGGCGATCACCAGGGCGGCCTTGCCCGAGAACTGGAAGTCGTCAGGAGCGCGGTCATTGAAGATGGCGGCGCGGTCTTCGAAGACGTCGAGGCGGTCGATGATCGACAGCGAGCCGTTCAGGCGCGTGAAGATAGCGGCGGTGCTGTTCATTCGCCCGCTCCTCTTCTGAACGCGGCCTCTAGTTGGGGCGCGTAATCGTTCTCGAGCTTGCCGAAATAGGGCCGCGCTGCCATCCGCTCAGTGCCCTTTTCGAGCGCTTCGGCATATTCAGCGTCGGCAACGATCAAGCCGACGAAGTCTTCGCCGTCTCGAGCGATTTCCGGATTAGCGTTCGTGTTCGCACGGAGATTGTCGAGGTCAGGGGCCGGCGCTTCGCCATCAGCAGACGCCTGATGCTCTTTGCCGCCGCGCCGATAGATCTTCCCGGAGCCAGGCCGGTTCAGGATGTCTTCCTTGAGGATCCTTTCGCCCTCGCCAAGCGTGGCGCGTATTCCGTCCTCGGCGACCTGCTCATAGATTTTGTAGAACGCGTCCTCATCCGTGCTGATTTTGCTCATCAGCGCGCCTGAATCTTGTAGAGGGCCGCCGCTGGGTCGCCGGTCTTGGCGATGACGTTGAATGTGGTCGGCAATAGGCCCTTGGCGGGGTCAGGGGCGGTGATCTTGTGCCCGGCGGCTGGGATGATGCCCGAGGGCAGGGATGCCCCCAGGACAAGCGCCAGACGGTCGGTGGCGGGGATGCCGAGGGCTTGCCGGCGATAGTCGCTGTAGTCCGTCAGCAGGACGAGGCAGGGATAGACCGTCGCTGGGCCGTTGGTGAAACCGCCTTGGCCATCCGGGGTCCGGGCGCCGGGAACGGTGAGCGAGCCACTTTCGAAGTCTTCGCCGAAGTCTGCCAGCGCTTCGGCCGCGACGCCATCGATGATGCTCATTTTGGTTCTGGCCCCGCCCACTCAGGCCAGATCGGATCGCCGTCTTGCCCGGTCCATTCGTGCGCGTCGTGCATCGCAGCGTACCAGCGGTTCCACTGCGCCTCTGTCGGCCTGCCACCCGGATCAGTCAGGGGGACGGACGCCAGATAAAGCTCCCGGAACGCGGCGATCACCGCTTCCGTGTCTGCGGCGGCTCGGCGCGGGATCACGTTGCCTTTGATCGGCACGAGGGTCTCGCCTTCGTTGATGCTTCCAGTGTGCATTGATCCGCTCCCGCCTATTCCAGCCACGCCCAGCGCTTGCCGTTAATGATGCGGCCGACCTGAGATCGAGCCACACCGAACCGTTTAGCCAGATCGCGTTGGAAACAGGTTCCAGCGAGCCTCCGTATGGTCCGAACGTCATCTGCGGTCAGCTTGGACTGGCCCTGCCTCTCCCCACGAGGAAGAGTGCCGTGGATGATCTTGTCAGCCTCGTTCTCAAGGCGCGTGGCCCATCGAAGATGCCGAGGGTTCATGCACCCCTTGTTGCCGTTCCCGCATGAGTGCGCGGCTTGATGCTCTGGGGTTGGGGGCGGTCCGTTCGCAGCCTCGCACATCGCTCGACTAGCAGGGGTGGAATGCCCGCCAATCTTGAACTGACAATAGCCGCTGGAATTCCTTGAGTATGGCCAGGCGATGCATTCATCGCCTGCATAGTTGACGTGCGCTTTAATCCAAGCGGCTCGGACGCCCATTCCTGTTGCGCCCGCCGTAGGGTCGCCATGTCTCCGAAGGCGCTTGTAGTGGGCGCGGCAGAAACCTTTTGCTCTGCCCGGTCCGTTGGCGTTTCCATTGCAGCCGCCAACTGCACATGCTTTGAAAGCATCAGCCATTTCGACCCTCCTACGGTCGCTGTGGTTAGGGCTGATCTCGGTGTTCCAGCACCGGGTCAGCCCGCTTAATCTAGGCCCTCGGGGCTCGGATTGCGATGTATTCGTCGCATCTGCACGAAATTGTTTCCGCCGATCCGGCTCCGAGAGACGAATCTCCAGGCCAACGAAACTGAGCGCCGCTCGGGCTGGTGAACGGCATGTCCAGGCCGCGCACCTCTTGCCCGTTCATGGCGTCGTGGGTGTCGCGCTGGCGCCCGTCTTCTGTGGTGGACCAGCCGCGCACGATGTCCATGACCTCGACCCGGCCGTCATCCACGAGCTGCTGGAACGCCTCATGCTTTGCGGCGCGGATGGCGGGCAGGCCTTCAGTTCGAGCAATCACTTCGCCCCTCAAAAGCAGGAGCCGCCGGCTGTAAGCTTGCAGGGCGCTGTCAGAGATCCTCTGATCCAGCTTTGTGCCTTGGCGGATGGCCTTCTCGATGGAACGATCGAAACGCCTGTCTCTGCGTCCACGCGTCAGATACGCCCGAAGCCCTGCGCGGTCGCTTCCGTTAAGCTCGGCTCGTGCCGCCTCCACGGCGTCACGCTGAGGCCCGCTAAGCCCCAGGATGCCGCCAGTTCTTTCGCCGGTGGCGCGGCTGATCCGTCCGACCAGATCCAGCGCCACAGACCGGGGACCGGCGCCGCGTGCCATTCCGTCGGCGAGGAATGCCCGCGCCTGATCGATTTCGCCCTGTGTCAGGCGGGTGATGAGCGTGGCGGCCGTCTCGCGGATGATCGCGGCGGCTCGCTGATTGCCGGGGTCGAAGCGAAAGCCGATCGACACAGCGGCTGGCATGGTGGCGACAGCGCCTTGGCCCCCGGCGGTGAAGGCCTCGACCAGCTTGGCTTCCAGCGGCTGGAACGCGGCTCGGTCGATGTGCATCGCTTGCATGGCGGCGTCTAAGTCGCGGCGTTCCAGGGCCAGCAGAAGCTTCTGGATCTCAACCTGGCGGGTCAGGTCGCGGATCGCTGTCATGAAGGCCTGGGCGACCTCTTGGCCATACTTCGCCGCCAGCTCCCGGAAGAGCCGTTTCTGAGACGGGCGTCTGGCCATGGGGTTTAGGGCTTGAGCGCCCGTGCGTGGCGCGCCGCTTCCATCATCAGGTCGAGGTAGGCCTCAAACTGAGCGCGGGCGACTTCGATGATCTTTTGCTGCTGCTCGATCGGGTTGTCGTGGATGATCGACTTCTGGAGCAGATCGGCCGAGCCGACGATGTCCATCAGGGTCTCGGTCGCCATCCGCGCCGCCATGTCGGGCGCGGTCAGGCTGGGATCGTCATTGTCGATGCGGCGGGTCACGGCCGGGACAGTCGCACAGGTCATGTCAGACGACAAACACGGCGACTTCTGGGGCGCGAAAGAACGGGGCGAGCAGGCCTTCGACGGCGCTCAGCCGCAGGGTGTTGTCGGCGACGGCGTCGCCTGATCCTTGGAAGTATTCCTTCTCGATCACGTCCACCTTCTTGCGCTTCAGTGCGCCGGAGTTGACGGCCGAGATAGACAGGGAGCCGGGCTTCGCCGCCTCCTGAAGCGCCGCGTGATAGCTGGCGTGCTCAACAGCGAGGGGGATGACGTCAGCGCCGATAGTTCGGCCATAGGCCGAGGCGCCGGTGCGAGGGAAGGCACGCTCTTGCTCCAGCCCGCCGGTGCGCTGACCGGGCAACTTGGGCTCATAGAGGGCGTCGATGTAGGCGGACCCACGTTGACGCAGCTGGGCTACGGTCAGCACACCATCGCCCGACGTGGAATAGCCGTTGTCGGCCATCCAGTCGGTGAAGCGTTGGTCGCTGCCGTAGCCCGCCACGATCAGGCTTCCTTCTTGTCGTTAGCCTTCGGGGCAGCGGTGCCGCCCTTCTTGCCGTCGTCGTCGTGGTCCAGCGGATCCCTCGACTTCTTTGCCGTGACCTTCACGCCATCGACCGCATAAGCGTCGATCTGCTCTTCGGTCAGGGCTTCGGTCGTGATGACCTCGGCAGTCTCGCCAGCCGCGACGACCTGATGGCCGCCGTCGACCTTGAAGGCTTTGCCGAGCGAAGACCCGTTCTTGACGGTGTAGGTCGCCATGATCAGGTCCTCTTGCCGGTGCGCAGAACGTCGGGACGCTGGCAGAGGTACAGCGGGTAGCTGTAGAGCTCGCCGCGGGTCCAGGCCTGACGGTCACGGTCCACGATGTTCATTGCGTAGGTGTCCTGGCCCAGCGTGTTGACGTACGGGCCGAACTCGGCCGGCGCCATCGCCTTTTTGAAGATGTCCTTCGCGCCCACCGGGAAGAACTTCGCCTCATCGGGAGCGATCGCCACCGTCGAGTTGTCGTCCGTGCCTTGGTAGTTGTGATAGGTGATCCCGGCGTAGGTGAAGGCCTGGAACGAGCGGTCCTGACGCAGATCGGCCGCAGCGGCCCAGTTCAGGTACGACTTCTCGACTTCGGCGCTGGTGACGAGCGCATCGAAGAACGCATCGCCAGCCAAGGCGTGGACCGTGGTGCCCGGCGTGAACGCGCCGCCGGCCGAGCGCGCCATCGAGCGGATCAGCGCCGCCGACTTGAGGCGGATTGCGCCTTGGGCCGGGCTGGCGTTGTCCAGATCGAAGTCGATCACGGTCGGCTGCGAGATGCCGAACTCGGAGAAGTAGTCGTAGATGACCGTCGTACCGTCCGCGTCCAGCAGCAGGCCTTGCAGGGCGCCGAGGCGGTGGAACTCGTGAGTGAGCTCCATGTCGTCCCGGACCGAAGCCATGCGGCGCAGGTACTCGGTTTGCACCTGCTGGGTTTCGCTCTCGGAACCGAAGGCGCGGATGCCCTGGACCTCTTCGGCGTAGAGCGTGAAGCCCTCAGCCAACCGGGTGGTCTTCAGCGGGACGGCGTTGCGCGGATCAACGACCAGTTCCTTCGGCGGGGCGCCGACCGGGCTGGAGGGGATCAGCGTCAGGCGCTGGTTCTGGCGATCGACGAAGACGGTGCGGGTGCGCACCGGCATCGGCTCAAACAGGTTGAGCGAGCCCAGAAGCTGCGGCTTGTAGCCGACCTTGGTGACCGCGCCGGTGAGCGAGGTCATCGAGAAGGCCGACGAGTTGAAGATATCCATGGATGCCATGGTGTCAGCCCTCCTTAGCGGACGATGATGCCGAGGGCCTTCAGCGCCGCGTTGGCCGTAGCCTTCGCGGCGTCGTTGGCGCCGGCTTGATAGACGAGGTGCGCGCCGTTCACTTCGGCATCGCGGGTGACGATGGTCTTCTTGACCGTGCCGATGGCGGCTTCCCACAGGATGCCCGCGATGGTCTGGGAACCATCAGAACCGCCGGGGGCGTAGGCGACGTAGTTGCCGCCCGCCGTCAGCTTGCCGAGGATGGTGCCGACAGCCAGGCCGGGCGCAGCGCCGGCGGCGACGGTGCCGACGTCACGCGAGCGGTACATGCCGTTGGCTTCGGAAACGAGGAAGCCGGCCGAGCCGCGGGTTGAGTTCAGTTGGGCCATGGGTCAGGCAACCTTCTTCTGATCGACACCGGCGGCGGCAAAGATGCCGTCGTTCCAGGCGTCGGAGGTAATCGAGTGGTCCTGCGAGCGGATGGCGTCGCGCACGTCGTTGTTCGCCGTCTCGGTGGCCTTCATGTCCCAGGCGGCGTCGACGTAGGCCTCGGACTTGTCCTTGACGCTGTCGCCCAGAACGGCGCGTTTGATGTCCGGAATGGACTTGCCGTCGGTGACGACGTTCGGGGCCAGAGCCTTGGCCTTGGCGACCACGGTGGCGCGGTCAGCGACC
This sequence comes from Brevundimonas sp. D3-1P, assembly GCF_055809335.1. Taxonomy (NCBI): domain Bacteria; kingdom Pseudomonadati; phylum Pseudomonadota; class Alphaproteobacteria; order Caulobacterales; family Caulobacteraceae; genus Brevundimonas; species Brevundimonas sp. D3-1P. The sequence continues at coordinate 1,383,261 of NZ_CM147908.1, read as the reverse complement.
AAGGCGTCCAGAGCGGCGCCGTCGACGACCTTCTTCTTCAGGTCTTCGATCTCGACGTCCTTCTTGGCGGTCTCGGCGTCTTTCTCGGCCTTGGTCTTGTCGTGGGCAGCTTTCTCGGAAGCCAGGGCGGCATCCGAGACCGTAAGCAGGCCGCGCAGCTTCTCGATAGCGGCGATGCCCGCATCCGTGGTTTCGACCGGCAGGCCGTCCACGGTGATGGTCTTGAGCGTCATCAGACGATCTCCTTGGTGGACGGGCGCTTTGGATTGACCCGTCTCGGAGGCGCCCTGGTCCCCGATGCGGCATTGCGATCCGGCACGCCCCCGGCCGACGATGGCCAGGTGGTTTCCGCGGATGGCTGTCTGGATGGCGTCGTAGGCCTCGCCCGTCGGCGTCGTGCCTGCGTCGAAGACGATCTTGCTCTCGTAGCCGCAGGAGAGTTCCCGCTTGCCGGCCTTCCAATCTTGGATGGCGGCTTGGTCCATGACGACCATGGGGACGCGGATGTAGTCGCCGTCGCGGGCGATCTCGTTCCCTGTCATGCCGACGCTGTGGGACTTCCAGTTGGCGGCGGAGACAGCCTCAGCGGGGTGGTCGTTCGTCACCGGCCGGTGCGCGAAGCTGGCCAGGGCGTCGGACGAGAAGACCTCGCTCTCGGGCCGGAAAACCCGGACGACAGCGCGGTCGCGCATGCCGTGCTTATTCTCGGGGTCGACTTCCTTGCCAGCGTACAGCTGGATGCCGGTGCGGGCGATCTTAGCGTCGGCCACGAGGTATCCGTCCCGCGTGAGCCGAGGCTCGCCGAGGGTGACGGCGTCGAACAGTTGCATGTCATGCTCCCGGTAGGACTTGCGGTTGAGCTTGTCCGGACGCAGGGTGGTGGCGGGAGGAACGACACATGGCCAATCCGCCGAAGAAGTCAGGACACTCGGAGTCCATCGAGAGCTTGGCAGGCAAGACGCTTCAGGACCCGAAGGCGAACAGCCGCGAGAAAAAGCTTGCGGCTGCTGTCCTGGCGCACTCCGATGGTGAACCCAACAAGCCCGCGCCAAAGCCGAAGCCGAAGCCGAAGCCGGCAGCTAAACCGGCGGCGAAACCGAAGCCTAAGAAGTAGGTCTCAGGCCTCTTTCACGCTTTTTGACCAGTCGTCATCGACCTCCGAGAACAACTCGGGGCCGAAGACCAGCTTGCCGCGGTACGGCTCGACCTTGGATAGATCGAGGTCGCCGCCCGAATATGTGATGGTCACGTGGGGCTGATAGGACGGGAAGTCCCACGAGGCGTCAGCGTCGCGCTTGATGGCCTCGTGCCGCCACGACAGTTCGGACGAGTTGAACAGCAGGACCACGGCGCCCTTGTCACCCAGCGGCTCGACCAGTCGGGCGCCGCCGGGGGCCACGTTCAGCGTGCCGTCCTTGTCGCTGCTCCACGTCTCGCCGACTTTCATCCAATCCACCGGACGTCGGCTGAAGGCGATGGTGACGTGCAGGTCGTCTGCCGGCGTGGTGGTCTTGAAGCCCTGCGCCTTGGCCCAGGCGATGAACTCGGCGGCGTTCAGCAGCTTGCGCTGGACGTACAGGGTGCGCGGCGCAGCGTCCTTGGTTTCGATGGGGTTCGGCTGCTCTTCGCGCGCCGGGGGAGGGCTGAGGGCCGCCGCTTCATCGTCGCCTTCGTCATCCTGCTCGCTGAGCTTGCCGTACAGATCGATGGCGCCTTCGAGACCGGCCAACGCTCCGTCCTCGACCAGTTCGTTGACCAGGGCGTCGGATAGGGCCTCGACCGGCATGAGTGGTTCGGACGTGCCGCCGTTTCCGGCGATGACCCGCGCCCCGTCGGCCTTGGTCTTGAAGATGTCGGCCTTCTCCTTCTCCGACAGCTGCCAGAGCGGGTTCCAGTCGTAGTGGATGGCGGCGTCGCGGGCGCCGGTGGCGGAGCGGATCAGCGCCTCGTCCAGGCGCATCATGGCCGGGCTCATCTCCAGCGTCTGACCAGCCGAGACGCGGTCGTAATAGTTGCGGAGGTCGCTCTCGCCCGTGCTGTTCATCCCACCCGGCGACATACCCATGAAGCGAGTCATCGGGATATCGGCGGCGCCGGCGGCATGCTGGTCGAAACGATCCATCAGGTCGGGTAGAGAGGCGAAGCTGACAGCCTTGCGGGCGTAGGTGTTCTTGGCGTCAAGGACCAGGGCGCGGAGGTTCGACTTGGCGTCGAGGTTCATCTTCAGCAGGTCGCGGACCTTGTCCTCGCCGCCGGGTAGCTTGAGGATGTCCGTCAGGCCCTCGATCGACACGACATCGACGTTGGCCTCGTAGATCAGGCTGTTGATGTTGGCCGAGGCGCTCTCGGCTTGCTTTACGGCCGACATGACCGAGACCAGCACGCTATCGCCCCAGCCGAAGGCCGAAGCGGTGATGTCCCGGTCGGGCAGTTCGGCGCCGACGAAGATGGTCAGGCGGGAAGGATGGATGCGGGCCTGGCCGGTGGCGCCGCCCGCGACGGTGAACTCTTTCGGGAAGCCGAAGAACTCGGACATCGGGTCTGTGTCGATCTCGCCCGGGACCAACTGCCGGGGCGTGAAGACCGTCAGGAAACGGATGCCGCCCTTCTTGACGCGCTCGATGTTGAGAGGCTGCGAGGCATCGTCGCCGAAGTCGGCATAGACCGCCGCGCCGCCGAACAGACGGGCATTCTTCCGCGCCTCCAGCACCTTGCCACGAACGTTGAGGCGCTTTTCCTCGGCCTCGATCAGTTCGATCTGGTCCTGCGACGCCTGCCAAGCCCGCCAGTTTCGGCAGCTGTCCAGCGCGGGAATCTCGACGATCTTCCGGGCCATCCATGAGCCACGGAAGGCGTTGATCAGCTCCATCGGGTCGATGGTTGGCTCGGCGTAGTAGCTGTGCGCCGCCTTGTCCCGCTCCGTGTTCAGGCCCGACAGCGCATTGGCCAGGCCGTCGCCGATGGTGATCACTTCACCCATGGTTCGGACCTCACAGAAGGGCGTCGATGTCGAGGACGGCCGGGACGTTCAGAGCCAGCTCGTTGAAGGCGTCGGCGGCGGCATCGACTTGGTCGTCATGCTTGGCGGACGGGAACGAGCAGAGTTCGTCGATGAAGGGCTCGATCCATGCATCCTTGGCCGGGTCGCCCGTCGCCAGGATGTAGACGTTACCGGCCTCAGCCTGGGTGGCCAGCGCCGTCGCCCTGGTGATCTTGGAGCCCGTCGGCTGCTCGAACTTGACCGGATAGCCCTTGAGCTTGTTCACCAGCGTCAGGACGTAGCCCTTACCGGCGGCGCCAGGATCCTGGGGCAGCCTGACCGTCACCTCTTGCGTGTCGGCGACCGCCGTCAGCCGGAGGTTGGCCTCGAACTGCGCCGGGCTCCACTGCCCGACCTTGGCGTCGGTGAAGTAGTAGGTCGCCTCTTCGCCGGTCCCGACCTGCGTGCAGCGAACCCCGGCGCTGGGGTCGCCTCCGCCTTCCGTGGCGCCCACGTCCCAGGCGCGAACGGTTCGCTTCGCTCCGGCGGGCAGGATCGACGCGGTCTTGAACCATTCCCGCTGGAAGATTCCGCCGTCGCGCGGGGAAGGGCGCTGCTGGTACTGACCGGCGTAGGCGTAGGAGCCGAGGCCTTTCTTCAGGTCGTCCACCACCTTGCGGGGGAAGCGGACAGGGTCTAGCAGTTCGCCATCTTCGGTGCGGGGGTCGGCCCAGCCAATCGATGTGGTGCAGCGACGCTGGGGTTCGAACTCCATCGGCAGCATCAGCAGGACGAAGCCGAGGCCCAACTTCATCAGGGCGCCGGTGACGTCCTGTTCATGGAGCCGCTGCATCACCACGACTATGGCATCGCGCTCCTGATCGTTCAGGCGGTTGAGGGAGCCTTCACGGAACTGACGGACAGTGCTGGCCCGTTCGGTGTCGCTCTCGGCTGTCTTGGTCGAGTGCGGGTCATCGATGATGAGGCGGTTGCCGCGTTTCGAGGTCAGCGACCCGAACGCCGTGCCCTCGCGCGTCCCGGTGTCCTGGTTGGCGAAGCTCATTTCGCCGGTACGGACGAGGACGACCTCGGGCCACAGCGACCGATACCACTCCGACAGGGTCAGGTCCCGGTGCTTCCGGGTGTCCCGCTTCACGCTGTCTTCGGCGAACGAGGTGGTGAGGTAGCGCATCGAGCGCAGGCCCCGTGGTCCCCATTCCCAGGCGGGCCACAGCACCGAGACGATCATCGACTTTGACGAACCGGGCGGGATGTTGACCGCCAAGCGATTGATTCGGCCGTCGGTCACGGCTTCGAGGTGAAGGCAGAGCGCGTCGAGGTGCCAGTTCCAGACCAGCGGCGTGTTCGGCTCCAGGACGCGCCAGGCCTCACGGACGAACCCGGCTAGGCTCTCGCAGCGCTCGCGGATGGCGAAGAAGTCGCGCTCCAGACGACGGCGCTCGGCTTCCCGGCCTTCCTCTGCCTCCCGATGCCTGACCAACTCGGCCCGGCGCTCCAGAAGGGCGAGAGCTTCAATCTTCTGGGGTAGGGGGAGCCGGCTCAGAGCCTCCGGCGAGAGCGGCGAGGCGAGCGTCAATCTCGGCCTCCGTCATGTTCGCGAACTGGACCGGACCGCCGTCGGGGCCGGTGTGTTTCAGGGTGGACGCGTCCCCGTAGACCTTGCGGTTCCACTTCCCGATCAGCCGAAGCCGGGTGTCGATGCGGATGCGCTTGTCGGCTGGGTCGCCTTGGCCATCCGCGATGTCGAGGCACTCGTCGGCCATGTAGTGGGTGCCGTCGACCTTGGCGCGTGCGGAAAGCGCCGAAAACGCCGGGTTCTCGCCTTCCCACTTCCTGACCGTCGAATAGGCCGGCATGTCATCGTCGAGACAAATCTTCGCCAGCGGCACGCCCATGGCCAGGCGGCGGCAGATTTCCTCAGCCAGGGCGTCGTTGAAGATGGTGGGGCGGGCCATTCGGGCTCCTAATCCACAGTTATGCGGAACTGTCCGCTGCCATCATCAACCAGCGTTCTCGAATCGTCCGACTATGACTGATCACAAAACCGAGGTAGCCGTGTACGAACTGAAAGACATCAACGACCTCATCCGCATCGCGAACGCCGGCGGCGGCTGGGAGATGGAGGCGGGTCTAAAATCGACGAACGACCTGATCCGATTGGCCAATGCAACTGGCGGGAAAGGGCGTCTGGTCCTGAGCGGGATGGCTATGCGCCCGACCGAGGATTTGATCCGCATCGCAAATGCCGGACAAGGGTCGGTATTCTTCAAGCCCTGAGCCTGAGCCAACCCTTGCCGCAGCGCCGGTATGGACGGGTTTCGGGCACGAAAAAGGGCTCCCGGCGGTGTGCTGGGAGCCACTTGGGGCGAAAAGCCCTATTTGCGCTCTGTCACGCAGTTACCGTTCCGTGTCAAGCGATCAGCCCGGAATGTCCTCGGCGCCCGGCAGGTCGGGAGCGATGCGCTGTCGATACTCGTCTATCCCCAGAAACGCCTGATGAGCCACCTCGGGATCAACCTTGTAGCCAAACACCAGCGTCTGCCAGTCGATGAACACCATGGCGATCTGCTGCCATTCAGGCATTTCACGACGCGCCACATAAGCGGCGCCGCCGGTCATGGTGAACCCTTGCGTCCAATCGGGCGTGTCAGCGTCCACGAGGGGGCCTACTCGAACCTGCCCTTTCGTCGGGTTGTCGTCCTCATGGTCAAAGTTCGGGGTCCAGGCGATCATCGCCTCAGATGCTTTCATGTCGATCACTCCAATCCGTAGGTGATAGCGCACGCGTCCAGCGCGAAGATCAAGTCCTCACGAATCCGCGCCTTCACCGATCCACTGGTGGTCATGTCGCCGAGGTTCGCTCCCTTTCCCGCGATCTCGACCAGCGCGTGGATCGCCCGCATCGCCGGGTGTCCGACCGGCAGACGAGGCATCGCCCTCCGCTCGGTCTCCGTCGGCGCATCGACGCCGCAGATCATGAGGTGGATGCCGAAGACGCGTTCCTCGATTTCCCGGCGCTTGTGGTCCCAGCCGTCGCCGCCTCTGACGACATTCAGCTTCTCCGGGTCCAGCTGGGGCGGGGTCAGCATCTTCTCCGGGTCGATCCGCTCATAGTCGGCGCGGTAGAGCAGGCCGGCGGCGTGCTGGGTCCGGCTGATTGAGTTGGCCGTCAGGAGGGTTTCGAGGCCGTCGCGGGCGATGCGCGGTGCGCCGACAGCGCCCTCGACGGTCGACTTTTCGATGACGATGCCGCGCAGGGCTTCGAGGCCCCGGCGCTCTTCCAGGGCGTCGCCGACACTATCCGCCAGCACCTTGGCGCCCAACTCGGAGTCCAGCAGTTCCAGAGCGCGGTGACCGGCACGGCGTGTCTCCAAGCTCTCGCTGGCCAGATCGTCCTGGGCCTTGGCGAAGCGATAGGCCTGGCCCTGTGTCAGCCGGACACCGCGGATCGTCACCGGCGCCGCATTGTCGTTCACCGCTGGGGGGTGGTTGTCGTTGGCCCCGATCATGCGGGGCTGGGATGGCTTGGCGTAGCGGCCCTTGCGGAGGCGCGATCTACTTTTTGAGAGCTTGCTCATGACTGTTTCCCCTATGTGCCGTGGCGGGCGGTAAACCCGTACTGATCATTGGCCGCTGACCTAGCGATCGCCGCTTCATCGACTGTCGCGAAGTAACCGAGACTGATGAGCTTGCCGTCGACGCTGATCATCGCTCGCCACTTGCAGTGGCGTTTGCTCCAGTAGACGCCGTTCACGCCGCTCGTGTTGTTCGCCTGCCGGCTCTTGTTCCGCAGATTTTGGCCGTGCGAGACCTCGCGGAGGTTTATCCAGCGATTGTCGCTGGTCACGCCGTTGATGTGGTCGATCTCGCCTTCGGGCCAATGTCCTGTTTGCATCAGCCAGATTATGCGGTGGGCCTTGCACCTGAGACCCAGCACCGTGCCGAATGGATACCCTCCACCTTCAACTGCCGTGAGCGCCTCCTTGCCTGCAAACCGCGTATTCCAACGCTGGCATTCTTGGTCGGATGCACAGTGCTCGCGACCACGCTCGCGCCAGAACAAAAGGCCGGTGTCGGCCTCGTAGCGAAGCAGATCTCGCGCCTGCTCGGCCGAAATGTGGTGCCTTGCGTTGGTCCGATTTCTCATGCCGCCGCTCCTTCTGCGAACAGGTCAGGCTTGGGGGTGTCGTTGGCTGGGGTCGGGCTGAACCCGAACTCAGCGAGGATGGCTTGCGGGACGCGGCAGCCGGGGGCACCGGGGCGGGGGCCGGCGTCATCCGTCGGCCAGAAGCGGTTCTGTCGGAACTCTCGGAGCCAGCGCCGCCAGCGGTCGGCTTCCGGCTGGGCTTGGGCTGTCCGGGCCGTCAGGGCAGCAACGGAGGTCTTCGGAGCCTTAGCGATGTCGCCCCTGCACCATTTCCGCCAGGCCGCTGGCCAATCGGCGTAGCGATGATCCTTGGCGATGCACTGGTCCCGGAAGTACGTGGCAAAGCGGCGGACGTCGAAGTTCGCCCCGGCTTCTCGGGCCTCGGTCTGCATGGCCTCGATCAGTTCCTCAGTCGGGAAGTCATCCGGCAGGGCGACCTTGGGCTTGCGTCTGCCCCCTTGGGGGGTAGGGGGGTTCTTCTCCTCTCCTCCTTCATCCTCCATCTGCGAGGACTTTCTTGTACCGGTACGCGACTGCTCTCCGACCGGTTTGGCATCGGTTGCAGACAAGCCCACATATTCCCCAATCTTTTCAGTGATGGGGTGGATGGCGTTCGGCTTTTGCGGGCGCTGGAACTTGCGGAAATCGCGGATCGCTCCGAACCGCTTTCCGTCAACTTCGTAGGGTTGGACGAGGTCCACGCCCTCGAGTTCGTTCAGCAGCGCGGCCGCGTCGGCGCCATCGCCGGGCAGTAGGCGCATCTTCAGCTGAAGCGGCTTCCACTCGAACAGGCCCTGGTCGTCGGCATCCGTCCAAAGGCCGATGTAGAGAATGCGAGCGAGCGGGCTGCACGAGACCCAAGCCTCATCCGTGAACAGGCTGGGGTGGACGGAACGGATTCTAGCCACGGTCGGCCTCGCGATTGATGGACACGACGGCGGGGAGAACCGGATCAGCGCAAATGCTGCCCTCCGGGTGGATCGCCAGATAGGTCAGGAAGCCGCCCGCCTTCAGTGCATGTAGCTCCGCGACGGCTTCCTCCTCGGAGCACATCCCGATCTCAGCCAAGCGGGACACGAAGGTCAGGCAAGGCACGTATTCGTCAGTTCCGGGGTAGTCGGTCGTGTCGGCTACGATCGCCGCCAGGAGCAGCTTCCCGAGCCGGGAGCGAGTGGGCGCTCGAAGCGCATAAGAGACAGCTTCCACCGGCATCAGCGGCTCTCCTTGTTGGTGATAAGGTCGATCTCGGCCCGATAGTCCTGGGGCTCGCTGCCCTCGGATCCGTGGCGGTTTTTGGCGATGATCACGTCCATGCGCGTGCGCAGGCCGGCGACCTCCATTTCCCATTCAAGATGGGCGTCGGTGTGTGCCTTCGGCTCAGCCTTCTGGAGGTAGTAGACCTCGCGGAAGGGGAAGAGGACGGCGTCGGCGTCCTGCTCGATGGAGCCGGATTCGCGAAGATCAGACAGCATCGGCCGCTTGTCGTCCCGGCTCTCGACGGAGCGGTTCAACTGGCTGAGCAGGATGATCGCGATTTTGGCTTCACGAGCCAGGGTCTTCAGGGCGCCGGTCATTTCAGCGATGGCGCTGGCCTCGTTGCGCCCGGCGAGGGCGGGGCGGCGCATCAGCTGGAGATAGTCGATGCCGATGGCCGCCAGATCGCCGCGGCGTTTCATGGCCCAGACGGCGCGGCTGACATCCTCGACGGACACGCCGGCGCGGTCGCGGAGCCAGAGGTTCTTGGGAATGGATTGTTTTGCGCGGTGAAGGGCTTGCAGGTCGAAGCTCGTCAACGGCTGGACCTTGGCGATGTCGGAGAAGCTGACTGGCTGGTCTTCCTCGACCGTCAGGCGCGACAGGGCGCGGTCGTTCAGCTGGTCGGTGTCCATTTCCAGCGAGAAGCCGGCGAAGAGCTTGCCCGGGTTCCGGAGGGCGGCGCCGTAGAGCACGTTGCCCAGCAGCGCCGTCTTGCCCATCCCGGGGCGCCCAGCCATGACGATGACCGAACCGGGCAGCAGGCCGCCGAGGCGCTTGTCGATCGACGACAGGCCGGTCTGTACGCCCTTGGGCTTGCCGGTGGCGACTTCCAGCTCCAGCCGGTCCATGCGGGCTTGGGCTGCGTCCCACGCGTTGACGAACAGAGCGTCTTCGGGGGCGGCTCCGCGCTCAGCCTCTTCAAGCTCAGCACGCGCCTTGGCGACAGCCGTATAGCCGCTGTGCTCCGGGTCACGGGCTGACGTCAGCGTCTCCGTCGCCATCTTGATCAGGCGGCGCCGCACAGCTGTGTCGGCGATCTGCTCGGCATAGGCGCGAATGGTGTTCGCGGGCGGGGCGGCGTCCCAGAGGCGACGCAGATAGGGCAGGCCGCCGAAGTGTTCAAAGGCAGGATCCGGCGCCAGATCGTTCTGGATCGTGGCGGGCTCAGCCAGCTTGCCGGCGGTGATCAGCCGACCGACCAGGGCGTAGATGCGCTGATGGTAAGGCTCAGAGAAATCCTCTGGCGTGACAAGGTCATGGACCTGCCTGTGCGCCTCGTTGCTGAAGAGCAGGATGCCCAGCAGCGCCTGTTCAGCCTCTAGGTTCAGAGGAAGGTTCGAACCCTCATCCTGGTCGCGCGGGTCCATCATGCCGCCTTCTCCGTGAAGAGAGGGCCGCAGCGGATGGTCTCAGCGCGGGCTACAGCAGCTTCGGCATGGCGAATGAGCAGCGCGGCCGCTTGCGGGTAGCGCTTGGCCCGAGCCTTGGCTTCTCGACGCAGGGTGTCGGCGTAGAACAGTTCGAACGCTACGAGGTCGCGCCTATTCATCGCGGCCCCCATCGTTGGCGGCCTTGGTCAGGCTGGCGAACGCCTGCTCAGCGGCGGCGCGCCGGATCGGCCCGGTGTAGATCGAGACATGGGCGAAGCGACCGAAAGTGGAGGCGGCGCCCTCGGCGTCCAGACGCGCGCACAGGGCGTCCTTCACGGCCGAGAGCACGCCCTCGCAATGCAGGACCAGATCGGCGTCGCTGATGCCTGCGATGGCGACGGCTGTGGCCATGCGCGCATCAGCCCTCACCTTGGCGTCACGCGCCTTCTGAGCGGCGGTGCGGCGGTCCTTGTCGATCTGGGTCAGGACGCGGTCGGAGAAGTCGCGGCGTTGGGGGCGAGACATCAGGCTGCCCACCGACGGTTTGCGCGCTCAAGGTTCTCCTTAGGCTTCGGCTGGGTGATGTCGCGGGCGAAGGCGCGCTGGGCGTGGTCGAGGCAATAAGAGCACTTCTCGATGCCCTGGTAGATTGGCGCCCCACAGGCCAGCTGGTCGGCCGCGCGGTCAGGCGTTCCAACGGGCCAGGCGCATTGACCGAAGCTGCGACCGATCATCGGGACCGAGTTGTCGTTCGCCGCGTCGATCGTCCGCTTGATGATCAGGCGGCCGGCGGCGGCTTTCTCGGCGCGCTGTTCGGCGGTGCTGTCGGTCTTGGACTTGGACAGGTCGAAGGGTTGGGGAGCGGCGGCCTTCGGCGGCTTTGGCGGCTTTGGCGGGCGAGGCTCGCGAACGGGCTTCACCTTCGCGGTCTTGGCAACGGCGCCGGGCTTTGCGTTCGTCTTCCGGCCTTCGCTCAAGCCGTGTCGGTGAACCATGCCGATCACCATGTTTCGGGTCCAAGTCGGACCCATCAGCCGGGCGATGTTGCTTGCCGACTTGTTCTCCAGCCACAGGCGTTTGACGTGCTCGACAGTCTCGGGCGTGTGGAGCGCATTGCCGCGCCGACGGTCCCCCAGGCCGAAACTCTTGCGGATGCTGCGGACGCTGGTCTCGGATATGCCGAGCCGGTCGCCGATCTGGGTGCCGCTCAGGCCGGCTTCCCACAGGCGGGTAAACTCGGCGCGGCTGACTTTGGCGAAGATGTTCATGCTGCGGCTCGGAGTTGGATGGGGTTGATCATGACGTCGACGCCGGGCGTCTCGGCGAAGGTCTTCTCGGCGACGAGGCGGACGACCAGGGCGTCATCGCGGAAGGCGACCTTGTTGCAGCCGTCGAGGATGGCCTTCACGACGTTGTCGAGGTCAGGCAGCTTCGTCGGCAGGATGGAGCCCGCGAGCTTCGCGGCGCGCTTCTTGCCGCTGTCGGAGGCTGCTGGCGTCATTCGAACCGTGACGATCATTGCCAGCGGCTCGTCGAAGGGCTGTCGCGAGCCCAGGGCCTGCGAAGCCGCCAGCTTTACAAGGTTCTCGTAGCTGGCGGTTTTGCTGTCGGTGAACATGCGGGCATGTCCGCCGATGGTGGTGGCGCGGGGCCGGCCCTTACCGCGAGGGTCGCCCGGAATGGTGAAGGCCAGCCCCGACATCAGGCCGCTTCCTGCGATTGGTCGCCATCGTCGTTGGCGGCGTTGACGGCATCCTCGATGTCGATCTGGTCGTCATCGTCCTCGGCACCCTCGCGCGCGGCGTCGGCGGTCGCCTTGGCCTGCTCCAGACGCGTTTGGAAGGCGCGGCGCACGGTCCCCTGACCTTCTTCGTGGCCTTCGCCATAGGATTGAGCGCAATCGAACGGGCAGTCTTCGGGCGGTTGGTTGGCCCAGCCGATGCCGGCGATGCCATGTTTGACGCCCAGCTGGCGCCACTTGAGCTGGATGCGAACCGGATCGGGCGTCGCGTCGGTGCCGTACAGTTCCAGCTGAGTTCCGACCGGCTGGGCCATGGCCTGGGCGTAGTGGTCGGAGGCTTCGCGGTCGGCCTTGTATTCCTCGGGAGTCCATTCGAGCTTGCGGACCTCGTCATCCAGCTTCCCGAGGATGTGGCCCTTGGCTTTCAGACCTTTGCGGAAGGCGCTGATCTGGTCGTTCAGCGCTTTGCGCTTCAGGTTCCACTGGACCTGGTCGTGCGCGGCCATGCGGATTTCGTCATGGCTTGGCAGGCCGTTGGTGTCCTGCGGTTCGTTCGGGATGCTCCCGACCGTGCCCTGGATGGGCTCGTACGCGTCGTTGTCGTTGGCCATCTGGCCCTCCATCAAGACCGCTCAACGGGGCGGTCTGTCCCGTTGGTCAGCGCTCTCGCGGGTGCGAGGCGAAGGTGTTGAGGGCGAGTTCGGCCCGAAGTTGAGCGGTGCGGGCACGGAAGACAGCGACCTCGGCCGCTGCCTGGGCCCGGGTGTCGCCACGGACCTTGGCGGCGCGGTAGGCGTCCTTGGCGTCAGAGACCGCTTGCAAGGCGGCGATGGCGCGGCGCTCGCGGAATGGGCGCGTCACAGCCTGGAAGGCGACGTGGGCGAGATAGAGGGCATCGCCGAACATCAGGCAGCCCTCCGGTCATCGGTGGCGTTCTCGGCGGCCCGGCGCACGGCGCGGACCCGCTCAAGCGCTTCCTCGGCATCTCGTTCGGCGCGGGCGATAGCGTCCAGATCGTTGGGGGACAGCCGGTCGTCAGCCAAGGCCTCACGAACGGCAGTGACTACGTCCATGCTTTCCTGGGCGAGGTCGAAGGCCAGTTCCTTGAGACAGCCCGTGACCTTCGTCGGGAACATCCGGCGTTCAGCGATGGCGCCGGAATAGACCGGGCCCTGACCCGCGTATTCCTCCAGCGCGTCCATGACGTCGGCCGGCATGGTCGAGGGGTCGGCGGCATTCTGATAGCCAGACAAGGCAGACTTGCGGACGCGGCAGGCCGTCGCCGCCTCTTCCAGCCCGCCGCAATGGTCGATCAGCTCGCGGGCGAGCCGGGCGTGTTCACGATGGCTGAGCTTGTTCATGTGCTGCGGATGTTCCGGGCGGGTTTCCAGATGACCGAGACGGCCGGTCAGGCGACGGATGGGCTTGGCTGTTCGGGAGAAGGCGATTGGGCTTCAGAATTCGCGGCGTGAGGATGTGGCTGGGCGACACCGATGCTCGCGAGGACACGGACTGTTGGCCTCTGCGTGAGATCGTAAGCCTGTGCGGCCTGACGCTCGGCGGCGAGGACGCCCCGGATGATGGGGCGGTGCGCCGCCATTCCCTCAGCAAGAAGCGCCAGCAAGGCCAGCGCGTCAGACTGGCGACCGTCGGTGGCCAGCCTCTGGATCTCGATCACGGTCCCATAGGCGGCGTCGGCAACGACCAGGGTTTCGACGACCAGAGGGAGGCGGGCCGGTGAGGGAGACACGTCAGGCCGCCTTCTCGGTGGCGGTGTCGTCGTTGGCGGCGCCTGGCACCGCGGGCATCGGCTCGGGGAAGAAGTCGTCCGGCCTGATGGTTACACCCATCGTCGGGCCGACGCGCATGATGCGGCGCATCTGGTCATGAGAGAGCGAGTTCGATTTCTTCCGCCCGGCGATGGTCGGCTGCGACACGCCTGCGGCTTCAGCCAGACGGGTCTGGTTTCCGAAGCGTCGGGTGAGATGGTCGATGACGTTGATATCGGGCATGAGGCGATAATATCGGATGATCCGATAATCGCAATCCCCGATTTACCGGGCGCGCATCGATATTCTCTGAGGCAGAAAATGGGGATGGCCGATTCCCTGACCCTCTCTGCCAAGCTGAAGAAGTCCCGCAAGGAAGTCGGGATGACCCAGGCCCAGCTGGGCGAACGCCTGGGCGTAGGGCAATCGACCGTCAGCGACTTGGAAAATGGCGGGCTGAAGAGCTGGCACGTCCATCGGGACGCGCTGGCCAAAATCTTCGGCAAGCCGCGCAGCTATTTTGAACCGGGGGAGGGTGAAACCTCCGAAGAGCCGGTCGAGATCGACGCAAACGCCGATGCGCCCGATTCTGTCGCGGTCCCTGAATACGATGTGAGGCTGTCCGCAGGAGGCGGCTTCGCGGTGGATCGAGAAACGACCCGTAGATACTGGACGCTGCCGCGCTTCTTAGTTGTGGACCGTCTCGGCGTGGCGCCGGCGCAGGCCACCGTTCAGGAGGTCATTGGCGACTCCATGGAGCCGACGCTTTCCAGTGGCGACTATGTCCTGATCGATCTATCCGACCAACGCCTAGGCCTGCCCGGAATCTTTGCGGTCTGGGACGGCGACGCCTTGGTCTGCAAGCGCTTGGAGCGCGTGCCCGGAAGCGAGCCAAGCGAAGTCCGGCTGAAGTCGGACAACCCGCTGCACGGCGAATATCGCGTGCCGGAAGATCGTGTGCGCATCATCGGCCGCGTTCGGTGGGTCACCCGAAGGATGTAATCGTATGGCCGGCCGGCTCGGTCTAGGTGACTGAGAGGTTGTTGCGGCGGCCTCGACGGAAGCCGCCGCTCACCCTGTTTTAGGCCGCTTTGCGGACGTTGGAGTTGTTCACCAGTTCAACCGTCTCGCGCGCGCGATCGACCAGGCGAAGCGTCAGATAGACATCGCCCTCAAGGCCATTGAGGATTGAACGGGGAACAGTCGCGGTGCTGCCAGTCCAGCGCGCGGGCATCGGCTCAAATTCGATGCCGTGGAAACCATTCTGCAGATCGTCATGATCGGCGCGAAGGATGTTCGTCTGGAACCCATCGGTTGCCTCGATGGCCAAAACCTTGACGCCAAGCTCCCGGCTATCGCGCACCCTCGGATCTAGAAGCGCCGGGATGAAGGTTCTAGCAGCGATGGCGATTTCAGATGCGTCTGCCGCGATGACGAATCGGACTGCCTCGCCCTTGTCCAGGCCAGTCACTCGATTGCCATCGACCATCAGGCATGGAGCTTCAGTAACGGCCTGACGTTGCCATCCCAGGGACAGGGCGCGCTCGTGTAGACGCTCTTTGATAGCCTCGACCAATGCACCTTCCGAAAGCCGTGGGAACGAGCCTTGCACATCCGACGGATCCAAAATGGTGTCGGATTGGTCGAGTTGAGCAATCTCGAAAGAGCCCCGATTTCCGACGTCGAGATAGCTTTCGCACGATAGGCCTTCAGCCTTGATCATGGCGTGACCCTCGACTTCGACATGCCAGTAGTCGATCCACTCAGGTGCCTCGGCCATGACAGTTGTGCCGTTCACCAGGACGCCGGCTGGCACCAAGACTGGGCCGAGAAGATCGAACCCAATCCCATGCCCGGGCGATACGACCAGATCGCGCGATGGAACAGCTTCGGCAATGGCGTTCGCCGAAATGCGAACAGGCGCCACGCTTGCTTCCCAAGGCGTATCAGCGCAGCGCAGGCGCATTGAGCCGGTCCACACGACTTTCGAGGTTCCTGCCGATGTCATCAGCTCATCGCCAACGGACAATAGCTCGATCGCGATTGGGCCGTTTGCCGTTTCGATCAGAGTGCCGGCAGCAAAGCAAACAGGCGTCGGCGTGGTGTAGGGGTTGTTGGTGTTGAAGTTTACGCTTCCGGCCGGAGCCGTGCCGCTGTTTGAGACAAGCAGGGCGGGGGACGTGGTCGTGAAACTCGAGCCACCGAAGGTTTCAGTCTTTGTGATGCCTAGCACCACGCTCTGTCCGTCGGTGGATGGCCCCATGATCTGGTAGTTCACGCCGCCGAAGGAGACGATGCCCTTCACGGAATCGATGATGGTGAAGACACCACCTTCCGCCTTTGCAGTGAACCCGGCGACCTGCCCAGAATAGATGATGTCATCGTTGACGCCGCTCGCGTTCGAGCTGGCCGCACCGATCCCATAGACGTAGTTTGCGGGGAAGGTCTTACCCGCCAAGGCTTCAGCGATCTTCGCGTAAGCGGGTATCGCTTGCGTGGAAATGTCTTCGTTCATTCGGCTCCCCGGAGTTGTCTTGGCCAATCGCATCACGCGAGGCTGTCGGGTGTCCTAACACAGCGCTGACGCAAGTCTAGGCGATGTCGTTGTTCTGGATGTTGAAACTGTGGGCGCGCTCGCCGCTCCCCGCCTGACGAGCCGAATATCGGGCGATATCGGAATATCCGATTGACAGTATCGGAGAGTCCGATAATATCACTCCATCGAAACGGAGTGACCCATGTCTATCCATCCCGCCAACCTCGACCGATCCGCCGCGCTTGAAACCGCGCGCTCGCTGATCGGTCGCGCCTACGTCTCGTCGCCGGTCCAGGCTGACTGCTTCAACGGCTGGTCCTTCATCGCCCAATGCTTCGGCGGCCGGGCTCCGTCGTTCGTGCCGGGCTGGGGTCCGCGTGATCGCTGGATGGCCATGGGCCAGTTCTTCAACCGAGGCATGAGGCTGACCACCCTCGCTACAGCTAAGCCCGGCGACGTGCTGGTCTTCGACATGGGCCGTGATGGCTTCCATGCCGGCGTCGTGTCCGAGACGGGCGGCGCCGAACCCAAGATGATCTCCTGCCAGTTCGGCAAGGCGGTCTCGCAATGCTGGGTCGGCCGGTTCTGGACGGATCGTTTGGTGGGCGTCTTCACCTATGTGATCCCGGCCGAGAACGACAACGCTCTCATCGAGGCTGCGGCCTGATGCGCCCGATCTCCGCAATCCTTCCCGGCGTCTTGGCGAACATCGCCGCCGCCGCCAATGTGGACCTGTCCTTGGTCCAACCCTCCCGCGTCCCTCTGTTCAAGGTCGAGGGGCCCAAGGTTCTGGACCGCCGCACCCGTCGCTGGATGACGGTCGATCAGGCGACCCAAGAACTTCTGCGCATGGCCGGTGAAATGGCCGTCGCGAAAGACCCTGGCCTGATCCTGCCGGTCGTCACCGAACTGACCTGGGCGATCCGCGACGCGCGGGAAAGCGAGAACGATCCGCTTCCTCCGGCGAGCATGGCGAGGGCGGCTTGATGGGAACTCCGATCACATTCCACGTTCCTGAGTTCTCGGACGTGCAGGTCGCATTCGGGGCAGACCACAGCGTCTACCTCACCCGCGAGCAGATGGGCGATGACTTTTACGGTGATCGCAACGAGTTCACCCGTCACGCCTCGGCCCTGTTCTTCCGTGGAGGCCAGGTCTTGCCCGCTGGACGCCGTTGGCGGTCTGACATCGACCGAGTGAAGGCGACCCGAGCCATCAAGGCGCTGCTCTGTTCGTTCGATCCCAAGCACGAGATCAAGATCGGAACGGTCGGATTTGCGTTGTCGCAATGGACCGAAGCCGGGGAGGCACCGGAAGCGCCCCGAACCGCCCATCAGGCCCAACGCAAGAAGCCGCGAAAGCCGAAGGGTAAGGGCCGCGCATTCGGACGGGCCGCATGATGGCCCTCCGTCACCCCATCACCGGCGCCTTATCCAATCCTGAATGGGATCGGGTCAGGGACCGCTGGAACGAGCGGTACTGCGCCGATGTGCTGGCCAAGGCGCGGCCCGCTCCCGCGCCCCGCCGCTACCTCGTCAACCTGATCCGCGCCTCGGCCGTCTTGCTGGTCGGCTGCGTCGTCCTCGGCGGCCTCTGGCTGCTGTGACGGCCTTTCAAATCCTCGCCGTGGCCGTGGGCCTGCTGGCGATCTTCTCCATCCCATTGAGGCGCAAGCCATGACCATCACCTATCACCCCGACGTCGTTCAAGGCTCCGATGAGTGGGTCTCGCTTCGCTGTGGTCGGCTGACGGCCTCCGAAATGAAGCTGATCCTGACGCCGACGCTGAAGGTTGCGTCGAACGATAAAGAGCGGGCGCACCTCTACACCCTGCTCGCCCAGCGCATGGCCGGTTATACGGAGATAGGCTTCCTCGGCGACGACATGCTCAGGGGCTATGAGGATGAAATCGACGCCAAGGCCGCCTACGCCGCGAACTATGCGCCGGTCGATGACTGCGGGTTCATCACGAATGACGACCTGGGCTTCACCATCGGATATTCGCCCGATGGCCTGGTCGGAGACGACGGCCTGATCGAGGTCAAGTCTCGCAAGCATAAGTTACAAATCGAGACAATCCTAGAGAACGTCGCGCACGGGACGGCGCCCTCTGACTTCGTGATCCAGATTCAGACCGGCCTGTGGGTCACGAAGCGGAAGTGGCTCGACTTCATCAGCTACAGCGCCGGCCTGCCGATGGCGACCGTCCGCATCTATCCCGACCCGGTTGTTCAGAAGGCCATTGTTGAGGCGGCGACCGCCTTTGAGGCCCGCATCAGCGAGAAGATGACCCAGCTTACCGGCGTCCTCCAGATGCCCGGCCTCCGCCTCCTCCGAACTGAACGCCGCGTCGATCAGGAGCTTGCCGCGTGACCAACCTTCTCCCCACCATCGCCCCGAAAAGCGATCAACTGAACGCTGACGACCTGATCGGCCGCTCGCTCACCGTCACGGTGACGAAGGTATCTCTCAGCGGCGACGCTGATCAGCCTATCGCCATCCACTACGAGGGCGACGACGGCAAACCGTACAAGCCCTGCAAGTCCATGCGGCGGGTCATGGTCCACGTGTGGGGGGCGGATGGCGCGAAGTTCGTCGGCAAGCGCATGACGCTCTACCGGGACGACTCCGTGCGGTTCGGCAATGCGCCGGTCGGCGGCATCCGCATCTCTCACATGTCGGGCATCGACCGCGAGGTGACGATGGCCCTGACGGCCACACGGGCCGCCCGAAAGCCCTACACAGTGAGCCCGCTTAAGGTGGAGCGCGGCGAGCCGGTCGAGAGCGTCGATCTTCTCTCCGTCTTGACTGAGGGACGCGCCGCCGCAGCGCGCGGTTCGGCCGCCTTGACCGCTTGGTGGTCTCGCTTGGACCGCGACGAGAAAGCCGCCGCAAAGCCGACCTTGGACGCCGAACTGAAGCCCGCAGCCGCGAAGGCGGATCAGGCGGCGCTCAATGAAGACACAGATTTCGAAGCGGAGCCCCCTCCCGCTTCGGAACAGCCCTCATCGGATGGGACTAGAGGCCCGCGTACCGATGAGGGCGACGATTTCCCTGGTGATGCCCCTCCGTTGACCAGGGAAGAGACGGCCGAACCCGCTGAGGCAGATCAAGCCAGCGAAGGGACGGGTTCGGCCGTCGATGTCGCTGATGGGGTTGATCGGTTCATTGCCGATCTGGCGTTCAAGTCCCTCGCCGAGCTGAAGACCGTCGAGGCCAGCAACAACTACAAGGCCCGCATCGCCCTGCTGAAGACCACGGCGCCGGAACAGGCCGAACGGGTCGAGAAGGCCATGCGGGATGCACTGGAGAGCTTCGGATGAAGACCCCCGATCTCTCCGAAGCCCTGTTCCGCCGTCGCATGGCGATGACCCAGGCCGACGCGCTGATACGTCAGGCAGAGGCAAACATCGTCACTCTGTTGACCGCCGACAAGAACCCGGACCTTCGCGGCTTCGGCGACCTGATCCGGGGCCAGTCGGTCACGCTGATGAGTGCCGCTGACCACATCCTCCGTCAGCAGGTGGTGGAGTCATGAAGCCCGATAAATCGATCATGCCCCAGCGCGCCCGTGTCGTCGTCCCGCCGCGCCCGAAGTTCACGGCGAAGCGGCGCCTCGCAATCTTCATGGCCCACGGCGGCCGGTGCGGCATCTGCGGGCTGAAGATCCACGGCGACGCCTATGACATCGAGCACCGCATAGCGCGGGCCATTAGCGCCAACGATGCGGACGACAACCTCTATCCCGCTCACCGGGGCTGTCACGCGACCAAGACGCCTCAGGACCGCAAGGACATCGCCAAGGCCCAGAGACTGGCCGGTGAGACTTGTACGGGCGAACCCGCCCGAAAGCTCAAGGGCCGGGGCTTCGGCTCCGTCTCTCGCGGCTTCGACGGCAAGATCAAGCTGACGAAGAAGGCCGCTCGGACCCAGGCTGCGAACGATGGCCCCGCCTCTTCCTCCAACAGGGAGGTCGGACAGTGAGCGACTACGGCGATATGTGCCGCGAAATCCGCGAGGCCCGCCGCGACGCGAGAGCCAAGCATGGCGTCCCTTGCCCGATCTGTGTGGAGAAGCTGCCCAAAGCGCAGCCATCCATCCTGCTGCCCGAACAGCGGTGCCGCATCCACGGCTACCGCGACCCCCGCCAGCGCACGCGCGACACCGAATATCTGTCTCGCGCCTCCAACAGGGAGGGCTAGAGGATGGGCGCCACCTATCAAGACCTGATCGCCGCGAAGAGGATTGCCTTCGTGCCGCGCGGCCTGGCGAATGTGCCGACGCTTAACCCGGCCATGAACCCGCACCAGGCGCACGTCGTGGACTTCGCGCTACGGGCTGGCTGCTCCGCGATGTTTCTGGACACGGGCCTCGGAAAGACGCTCTGCGCGCTGGAATGGGGCAGAGTGGTAGTCGAGTTCTCCAACCAACCCGTCCTGATGCTGGCACCGCTGGCTGTGGCTGCGCAGCACGAGCGCGAGGCCATCAAGTTCGGGATCGACGCCAAGGCGATCCGCGAGCCGTCAGAGATTACTGGCCCGCGCGTCTACATCACCAACTACGAGCGCCTCACCAAGTTCGATCTGTCGGTCTTCGCTGGCGTCGTGCTGGACGAAAGCTCCATCCTCAAGAGCTTCAACGGCAAGACGACTCGAGCGCTGATCGACTGCTTCGCGAAGACGCCGTTCCGTTTGGCCTGCACCGCGACGCCGGCGCCGAACGATCATGCGGAACTGGGGCAACACAGCGAGTTCCTGGGCGCCATGTCGCAAAGCCAGATGCTGACCCGCTGGTTCCTGCACGACAGCGCCGACACCGGCAACTGGCGAATGAAAGGCCATGCCGTGGAGGACTTCTGGAATTGGGTCGCCTCATGGGCGCGCTGCGTGTCCCGGCCCTCAGACCTAGGTTTCTCGGATGAAGGCTTCGTACTGCCGAAGCTGAACCTGCATCGCCATCTGGTCGCGGCGGATCGCTCCGTAGACACCGGCGCGGAGAAGGATGGCCAGGCCCGCCTGTTCCGCATGCCGGACACGTCCGCGACCGCGATCCACCGTGAGAAGCGTATGACGATCGAGGCGCGCGCGGATCTGATCGCCGAGAAGGTCGCCAGCGAAACGGGCGAGCCTTGGGTGATCTGGTGCGACACAGATTATGAGGCCGACGCCCTGACGGCGCGCATGCCGCATGCCGTCGAGGTTCGTGGGTCTATGACGCCGGACCAGAAGGAAGAGCGCCTGACAGCGTTTTCCGATGGCTCCGAGCGCATCATCATCACCAAGCCTTCGGTCGCCGGCTTTGGCCTGAACTGGCAGCACTGCGCCCGCATGGCTTTCGTCGGCCTCAGCTTCTCCTACGAGAGCTTCTACCAGGCCGTCCGCCGCTGCCATCGCTTCGGTCAGACCCGTTCCGTCAATGTCCATGTCGCCTGCGCCGACACCGAGGAAGCGATCTGGAACGTGGTGAGCCGAAAGGCCGGCGACCACGAGGGCATGAAGCGGGAGATGACCGCCGCCATGCGTCGCGCCGCCCTGATCGTCCACGAGCAGGCGCCCTACGCCCCCTCTGTTCCCCTCAATCTCCCATCATGGATCGCCGCATGACTGACGTGCTCGACACTGCCCAGGGCGAACGCTTCTACGCCGTCAATGCGGACTGCGTGGAGTTCGCCGCCAGCTTGCCGGACGCCTCGATCGGCTTCTCGGTCTACAGCCCGCCGTTCGCCAACCTGTTTGTCTATTCGGACAGCGAGCGCGACATGGGCAACGTCGCCGACGAGGCCGAGTTCGCAGCACTCTACGCCCATCTGGTTCGCGAGAAGCTTCGCATCACCAAGCCGGGCCGGCTGACTGCCGTCCATTGCTCCGACCTGCCCCGCACGAAGGGCAAGCATGGGACCGTCGGCCTCTATGATTTCCCGTCTGACATTCGCGCGGTCCATGAAGAGGCGGGCTGGACCTATCACAGCCGCATCACGGTCTGGAAAGACCCCGTCGTAGAGATGCAGCGGACGAAGGCCCTTGGCCTGCTCTACAAGCAGATCCAGACCGACAGCACCCGCAACCGCCAGGGCATGCCGGATTATGTGCTGGTATTCCGCAAGACGCCGGACGACGAGAGCCAGTCCGATAAGGTCGGGCAAGACCGCGAACTGTTCCCTGTCTCGATGTGGCAGCAGTGGGCGTCGCCGGTCTGGATGGACATCGACCAGACCAACGTCCTGAACGTGAAGGTCGCTCGCGAGGACAAGGACGAGCGCCACCTCTGCCCGCTGCAGCTCGACCTGATCGAGCGGTGCATCCGGCTCTGGACCAACCCCGGCGACACCGTGTTCTCGCCGTTCATGGGCATAGGGTCCGAAGGCTGGGCTGCGCTCAAGGCCGGCCGCCGCTTCACCGGGTCCGAGTTGAAGCCCGCCTATTTCCGCCAAGCCGTGAAGAACCTTTCGCAGATGGAGGCCGAAAGTAGCGCGCCCAATCTGCTCGCCCTCGCAGGAGCCGCCTGATGTCTGACCAGACCATCACATCGCTGATCGAGAAGCTGGAAGGGGCTGACCACAATGATGCGTGGGTCTTTGCCCGTGACGTGCATCTCGCCCTTTTTGGAGGATCGCTAGGCAAGGCGGCGAGGTGCCCGAAATACACCACCAGTCTAGACGCCGCTCTGGCGCTGGCCGCTCGCGTTCTTCCTCGTTGGGGCTGGGACATCGGTTATCCGGCGCGCCTTGGTGAGCATGGCGGTCGCCCTTGGGCTGATTGCTGGCCTCCGGTCGAGGATGGCGAAGTCGCTCCTTTCCGACTTGGCGGCCCGCGTCCGACGCCTCGTCACGTCAACGCAGCAACACCGGCTTTGGCTGTGGTCGCATCCTTGCTCCGCGCCCAATCGGAGGCCCGCGTCTGATGGGGGAGAAGCAGGGACATACGCCGGGGCTTCGCTATCGCTGGATTTCTGGCGGGGCGGCGTCTGCGGTCGCGGTCAAACTCGACCTCGCTCAATACGGGCCTGATGCTGGGCCGCTGATCTACATCGACACAGGTTCGGAGCACCCGGACACTGAGCGCTTCCTTGATGATTTGGAAGGCTGGTTTGGCGTCGCCATTCAGCGGGTGTTCTCGGCCCGCTATGCCGACACCTGGGCCGTGTGGGAGGGCGAGAGGTTTTTGCGCGGGCCTATGGGGGCCGCCTGCACAAAGATACTGAAGCGGCACGTCCGCGAAGGGCTGAAAATCCCGGCGTCAGCCCCTCAAATCTGGGGTTACACGGCTGAAGAGGGCAAGCGCGCAGAGACTTTCAGGAAGCACCATTTCGGCGAAGTCACCTGCGTGTTCCCGCTGATCGACCAACAGGTGAGCAAGGCTGATTGCTACGCGCTCATAACACGCGCCGGTATCAAACTGCCCGCGCCATACCTGCTGGGCTTCGACAACAACAACTGCCTGCCGTGCGTGAAGGCCGAGGGGGCGCGCTACTGGAACCGCATCCGCCGTCACTTCCCTGACCTGTTCAATCGGATGGCCGGTCTAGAGCGAGACCTGGGCTACGCCCTCGTTCGCATCAACAAAGTCGGCGTCTTCCTCGACGAACTGGACCCGGAAGCTGGCGCTGACGACGACACCCCCGAGCCGATCTCATGCGGGATCACCTGCTTCATCGCTGAGCAAAACATGGGAGAGGCGGCATGACCCTGACCGACTTCGCCTGGATCGTCTGCTCTGCAATCTTCTCCGCTGTCGCCGGGCTATTCATTGGCTCTGGGCTGGCCACCATCCGTGGGCCCGCCATTTCCCGCGCCACCGGAGAAGACAGCCCCGCAAACAGCAAAACACAGGATTCACGCGCATGACCGCGACCCAAGCCCCCACACCCGGCCCGCTGAGCGGGGATGACGTGAAGCTGCTCGTGAAGGGCGATTTGCTGCGCGTGCTTAAGGTCGGCCCTGGCATGGACGACAGCAACCTTTGCGTCGGTCAAATCGTCACGGTCCGGTCCCTCGACTTCGAAGGCGACCCGATCCTTGAGCATGAAAGCCCTAGCGAGACGCTGGGCTGGAGCAACACCCATTATGCCTTCATCGGCCGCCCTGACGCTGACAGCTGGGTCAAATGCCGGTTTGCCTCTGTGCCTGACTACCTTCGTGGCATCCAAGTCGAGGCCAAAACCTACAACGACCTGATCCGCAAGCCCCAGAAGGCTGAGAATGTCGCGTGGCCCAATATGATCGCCTTCCGCCTCGCCCCCACCGCTCCGGTCGAAGCGAGCGGGTCGGAGCTTCACCCAGCGACTGCCGATCTGGTTGACCGATTTGCCGCCGAACTGAAGTCGAAGCTGGCAAAGGCCGAGGCGAAATATGGCTATGCGGCGGATTGGCTGAATACCGACTGGCAAGACGAACTGAACGAAAGCCTAGCCGAGCACATTCAGAAAGGCGATCCGCGTGACGTTGCCGCTTATTGCGCCTTCGCGTGGCATCACGGCTGGTCGACCTCCGACGCGCTCGGGCATTTTGCGCCCAAACTCCACTTCCAATCGAGCCGGGAACGGATTGCGAAGTGCATTCGACGCGCTGTCGGTGACGCCTGGATCGGTGAGTGTCAGGCTGAGGTGGCGGCCGATGCGGTGCTGAACCTCCGCCCCCAACCGAGCGGAGAGACGCGGTGACTTGGTATCATGGCGCTCGCGGAGAAAAGACTATGTCGGATTTCGTCGCGGAGATTCCTCATCGCGTTCAGATGGAAGCTAACAGTGGGTGCTGGCTTTGGGAGGGGCAGAACTGCCGAGGCGGTTACGGCTCCGCCAAGATCAACGGGCGGAAAACCCTAGCCCATCGCCTGTCTTACATCGCGCACAACGGGCCTCTTCGCGACGACGAGCACGTTTTGCATTCCTGCGACACACCAGCCTGCATCAATCCAGATCATTTGCGTCCTGGAAGCAGAGGCGAGAACCAACAGGAAGCGCGGGAACGCGGGCGGTTCTCTGGTGAGGTGCGCCGCTACAGGCGGCTTAGCGAAACTGAGAACGAAGCAATCGTCGCTTTCGCCAAATCGGTCAGCGTCCGCGCCGCAGCGCGCAAGTTCGACATCGATCCAGCGACCGTCAGAAGGAAAATCAAAAATGCAAAATGACCTACGAGAGGCGCTAGACCGGCTGAAGATGGCGGCCCACGTCTATGAAGACGACGAAATGGCCGCCGACTGCGCGACACTGGAAGCCCTCCTATCCGCCCGCCCCCTCGCCTTGGGAGGCCAGCAGGGGGAGGATGCCGCGTGGTCTTGGCTCAATCAGCACGTTGAATGCGATCCGGCTGACAGGGACTATTCCGCTGACGAAATGGTCGATGCCTTCATGGCCGGCAATGGACGCTACGACCGCTTGGTGAAGGCGCTTGAGCGTATTGCTGGTGAGCATCAGTACCGCTCTGGCTACTGCCAAACCGACATCACCGTAGAGCCTGCTCTGACCGCCGAAGAGGCTCAAACAGTCGCGCGTGACGCCCTTTCCACCACCCCCGCCCGAGCCGAGGCCCAGGACGAAGGGGCGGCGGGGGAGCCTGTGGCGTGGCTGGTCCAGCGCGAAGGGAAGCGAGATCGTCTCGTCAACGCTCGCCAATACAACCCGACGAAGCCGGACTACTGGATCAGTACGGAGGCGATGGCCGAGCACAAGATCACCCCCCTCTACGCCCACCCATCCCCGACCCCCGCCGCCGATGCCGACAGGGTGCGGATCGCGGTGGAGGCGTTCAATGCCAAGATAAATGCGCCCCTCACCGGCCCGACGCATGGCGCGTGGGACCGAGGCCGCATTGCTGGCCTGAAAGAAGCCCTCGCCGCCCTGAAATCGACCGCCGCGAAGGAAGGGGGAGCGGCATGACGGACTTCACAAACGCGCAGCGCGAAATGATTCTCGCAAGCGACCCCGACGACCTGACTGGTGAGGAAGGGTGCGGCGTCGAGCTTTTTAACGGCGCGCATTACGCTACCGCCAAGAACCTTGAGCGGCGTGGATATGGTCACGTCCAAGGTCCGGGAGGCCCGCTTCCCGGCATGTATTGGAATAACTCGACCGGCCTGATCGCACGTCAAGACATTCTTGATGGTGACGCATGACCGACTCTAACGCGAACACGTCGGGGCTGGGAGACGTGGGTCTGAGCGAAACGTATCGCTTCGCCTACGAGAGCATCCGAAATGGCGCGCCCGGCCTGTCTGACGCGACCTGTGCGGCAATCGCGAGGTCGATCAACATGAAGGTGTCGCTCGCTGCCAACGACCGCGCCACCGCAGCCGAAGCCCGAGCGGATAGGCTGGCGAAGGCGTTGAAAGAAACCCGAAATCGAGTTCGGGAGTGGCCGATTGACGATCACGAAACGTGCATGTGCGGGTCTCCTGTCGCCTCGCACGGCATGGGCGATGGTCATTCGCCCGTCTCTCAGGGCGACCACGCCATTAGCATGATTGTCGAGGCCATAAATGAAGCCCTACAGCAGGAGACGCAGAAGTGAGTGATCCTGACGACTGCTTCGATTACGAGCCGAACGGCATTCCATGCCCGCGCTGCCATGGCGATGGAACGGTTGACTGCCACTGCGGTGGCGACCTGTGCGTCTGCGATAACTATGGCGAGCGCGATTGCCCGACCTGCCACGGCGAGGGTGAAGTTTCTGAAGAGCGTGAAGCCAAATACTTCGAAAATCAGCGCGCAGTTTTTGAAGCGATGCGGCGCGTTTTCAAGGACACGCCCCAATGACCCAGACCCCCACCGATGCGCTGCGCCTGGTGCCTGTGGAGCCGACGCGCGAACAGCAACTCGCCATGCAAAGCGCGCTCCTGAAAAACTACCCTGATGTCTTTGAGGGGGAGGCCTATGTGAACGGGAATATGTTGGGCGCGATCTATTCAGCAGCCCTAGCAGCCGCCCCCGCATCGCCGCTGCCGTTGCCGACAGAAAGCGACCCGATCCTGTCATCAACCGATCTTGCTGATAGTGGAGCATCGCCGCTGCCGGAAGGGGGCGGGTGGCGAACTGACTTTGAGAACGTGCCGAAAGACGGTTCCGTTTTCCTAATCGCCTATGACGACGAGGCCGCTCGCAAGGGTCGCCTGTATGACAACAGCGAGCGGGTTTACGAAGCGCGCTGGAACGAAGTGGGGGAAACGTGGTCAGCCCGAAACGGCTTCATCCGGCATCCCGCCGCGACCCACTGGATGCCGCTCCCCGCCGCCCCTACAGGTGACGCCCGCAATGGGAAGGGGGAGGGATGAGCGCCGTCGTCCTTATCTGCGCGACCCTGCTGATGTCCGATGGCGACAGCGGCCGTTGCGTCACGGCTGACGGCGAACGCCACCGCGTCCGCCTGGCCGGGATCGACGCCGGAGAAGTCGCACCGTTCACCCGCTGCCGCCAGCGGCCGGATGTCTGGGCCTGCTCGCCTGTCGCCCGCTCTTCGGGGCCGTCTTCGTCGGCCCGAGCCCGTCAGCTTGCCGTCCACGGCGCCCGCTGCACCATCACCAGTTCAGACCGTTATGGCCGGAACGTCGCCGTCCGCATGGCAGGCGGACGCGACATCGGCGCAACGCTCGTTCGCGAGGGGCTGGCCATCAGCGAGACCAACTTTGGCGATTCATACCGTCGCGAAGAGAACGCAGCCAGGAGAGAGCGAAGGGGGGTGTGGAGATGACGACGCAACGAACCTCCGTGAGCAAGATGGTGCGGTCGCTTCAGAAGTGCGGCCTGACCGTCACGGGCGTCGAGGTGGCGCCCGATGGGACTGTGAAGGTCTTGACCCAGGCCGCCAACGAGAGCGCAGATGACGAACTGGAACGGGCGAGGGAGCGCAGACGTGCGCGCAAGGCTGGTCGGACTGCACAAGGCGACGAAGCGGCTTAGCGACGGCCGTGTGGCCGTTTATGCCTATGCCTACCGTGGCGGCGACCTTATCGCCCGCGCCGCTGGCCGCGACTTGGCCGAAGCGAACCGGGCGCTGGAGGTGCTTCTCGGCAAGCGCGAGACCCTTGACCGCCTGGAGTCCGCGCGCCGTCCGGTGCGGGCGTCGGAGAGCAAGGCCTACATCAGGGGCCTGATCTCAGCGTTCAAGATGTCCCCGGAATGGGCGAAGCTGGGAGACACCAGCAAGGCCGAATACACCCGCTACCTGAACGCCTTTGACAACGAGTTTGGGGACTGGAAGGTCTCGCTATTCACTCGGCCGGAGACAAAGATCGACCTAATCGAGTGGCGCGACGAATGGGCTGATCGTCCTCGCGCCGCAGACTACGCGATGCAGACTGTCGGACGCCTGTTCAAATGGGCGCGGGGGCGGGGGCTGACCGATGCTCGACCCACCGATGATGTCGAACGGCTGCATGAGGTCGATCGGTCGGACATCATCTGGACCGAGGACGACATCGCCGCCCTGACGAAGGAGGCCACCACGGAAGTCGGATGGGCCGTCCGCTTGGCGGCTGAGACAGGTCTGCGCATGGGCGACCTGCTGGAACTTCCTAGGTCCGTCGTGACTGCGCACGCCATCATCTGGAAGACCAGTAAGCGAGGGCGGCAGGTCGTCGTCCCGCTGACGCCGGCGGCGAAGGCGCTGATCAAGCAGTTGCCGAAGCGCGCTCTCACGATCCTGACGAACAGTCGGGGCGACGCATGGACGCGGGACGGGTTCAAGACCATGTTCGCCAAGGCGAAGACAGCGGCCGGGATCACAGGGCTTCGCTTCCACGACCTGCGAGGAACAGCCGCCACGCGCCTGTTCCTGGCGGGCTCACCCAAGCGCGACATCGCCACTATCATGGGCTGGTCGGAGGCGGCCGTGGACGCCCTTCTGACGAAATATGTGTCCGGCGATGCGGTCGCCCTTGACCTCCTATCGCGAATGAACCAGAAACGCGCCTCGCAAACCGGCGACAAACCGGGTCTGGGGAATAACGACTAAGTAGTTGTTTTGAAAGTGTGCGTCCTTAGCTCAGTTGGTTAGAGCATCTGACTTTTAATCAGAGGGTCCTCGGTTCGAGCCCGAGAGGACGTACCATCTCGAGCCCGCTTCGGCGGGCTTCTTGCTGTCCGGGACGATACGCGGCCTTTGGCGCCCGTCGAAGGGCATGGTCTAAGGATCGGATGAGAACCGTTGTTTGCGTGATGTTGGCGATCGGCGGCCTGGCGGGTGGTCTGGCCGGGTGCAACGCCGGGCGTTCGGCCGTGGGCGGGGCCGAACAGGTCGGTGCGGGGTTCGCGGCGGCGGCGACTGCGCCGCTGGAGGATTTCAACCTGCGCCGCCAGATCATTCCGACCGTCCTGCTTCAGGCCGAGGCCAATCCCTACGACCTGCGCAACCTGAACCGGTGCTCCACCATCGGCGCAGAGGTCGCCCGGCTGGACGAGGCCCTGGGACCGGACACCGACGAGCCGCCGCGCCAGGACGGCCCCTATCTCAGCGAGCGCGCGGCCGATGCGGCGGCCAAGGCGACGCTGGACGCCATACGCGACACCGCCACGGACTTCATCCCCGGCCGCAGCTGGATTCGCCGCCTGAGCGGGGCCGACCAGCATTCCAAGCACGTCCAGTCCGCCATCCAGGCCGGCCGGATTCGCCGCGCCTTCCTGAAGGGCATGGGGATGCAGCGAAACTGTACGCCTCCGGCGGCCCCCAGCTGGTTCCGGCCGCACCGATAGGCGTCAGCCGTTCGACGCATGCCGGGCGTGGAAGTCGCGGCGGAACCGCTCGAATCGGCCTTCCGAAATCGCCGCCCGCATGGCCGCGGTCAGCGCCTGATAGAAGGCGATGTTGTGCCAGCTCAGCAGCACCTTGCCGAGGATTTCGTCCGCCCGGATCAGGTGGTGCAGATAGGCCTTCGAATAGCCGGAGGACGCCGGGCATCGGCTCGTCTCATCGAGCGGGTCCTGATCCTCTGCGAAGCGCGCGTTCTTCAGGTTCAGCGGCCCGTCCCATGTCCAGGCCTGGCCGTGGCGACCGGCCCGCGTCGGCAGGACGCAATCGAACATGTCCACCCCGCGCCACACCGCCTCGACCAGATCGACCGGCTTGCCCACCCCCATCAGATAGCGGGGACGGTCGGCGGGCAGGAATTCGGGGGCGTAGTCCAGCACCTCGCACATGGCCTGGTGGCCTTCGCCCACGGCCAGGCCGCCGATGGCGTAGCCGTCGAAGCCGATTTCCTGAAGCTGTTCCGACGACTGGCGGCGCAAATCCTCGAAGGTCGAGCCCTGCTGAATGCCGAACAGGGCCTGGGTTTCGCGTTCGCCGAACCGGGCCTTGGAGCGGGCGCCCCAGCGGATGGAAAGCTCCATCGCCTTTCTCGCGGCGTCCCTGTCGGCCGGATAGGCCACGCACTGGTCCAACTGCATGGAGATGTCGGCGCCGATGCGGTCGGCCTGGATCTCGATGGACCGTTCCGGCGTCAGGACATGTTTGGAACCGTCGATATGGGAGGCGAAGGTGACGGCCTCTTCCTTCACCTTGGAGATGCCGGCCAGGGACATGACCTGGAAGCCGCCGCTGTCGGTCAGGATCGGCTTGTCCCAGCCCATGAATTGGTGGAGCCCGCCCAGGCGCTCCATCCGCTCGGGTCCGGGGCGCAGCATCAGGTGATAGGTGTTGCCCAGGATGATGTCGGCGCCGGTCGCGGCGACCTGATCGACCGTCAGGGCCTTGACCGTGGCGGCGGTGCCGACGGGCATGAAGGCGGGGGTGCGGATCTCGCCGCGCGCGGTCTTCAGCACGCCGGCGCGGGCGCGGCCTTCAACAGCGGTGATCTGGTAGGGGAAGGGCATCAGGCGATCAGTCGTTCAAGCTGTTCGACCCGCGCCAGATCCTTGGGGCGGCCGAACAGGCGGTAAAGGGCGATGTGGTCCCGGATGTCGGGCACGAAGAGGGGCGTGTCCTCGACGAAGACCTGGCGGCGCGAAGAGAAGGCCGCCTCGGCCCAGTCGCCGCCGTCGCGCACCTCCAGCCCGGCCATGACCTCGATCAGGATCGGTTGGTCCGGCGCCCGGCCGAACACGGCCGAGCGGAACAGGCCCTCGCCCGGATCGGGCTCCACATGGCCGCCCAGCGCCGCCAGCAGGGCGCGGGCGTCGCGCGGCGCGCACAGCACGTCGACGTCGGGCACATGGAGGTCGGTCAGGCCGTAGAGCGCCATGGCCGCCCCGCCGAAGATCCACCACGGCGCCTTCAGATCGCGCGCGGCCTCGCCGACGGCGATCAGGCCGTCCTTGAGGTCGTCGGGCAGATGGTCGGCGGACACTGTTCGGGGCTCGTTTGTTGTCGGGGAGGCGGCATTTAGGGCGTCTGGCGGCGAATGACCACCCGGCTCACCACTCCAGCGCCGCCTCACCGCGCAGAATGGCCTCGGCCTGGGCGCTATGCTTGCCGCCCTCGCGGTCGTGCAGAACCAAGGGGGGCAACAGGCGCAGCGGCG
This sequence comes from Brevundimonas sp. D3-1P, assembly GCF_055809335.1. Taxonomy (NCBI): domain Bacteria; kingdom Pseudomonadati; phylum Pseudomonadota; class Alphaproteobacteria; order Caulobacterales; family Caulobacteraceae; genus Brevundimonas; species Brevundimonas sp. D3-1P. The sequence continues at coordinate 1,351,995 of NZ_CM147908.1, read as the reverse complement.
CCCGGCCGGTCTTGACCGCATGGACCAGAACCCGCTTGGCCGGTTCGTCCGCGAAAGGATGAACGGGCCTGATGGCGAAGGACCCCGCCTTGTCGCCCAGCAAGGCCAGCAGGTCCGCCAGCCGGTCCGCCCGGTGGATCACGACGATCCGCCCCCCTTCGCGCACGGCCTTCAGCAGAAAGCCGGTCCAGGCCCGCAACCCGTCGTCGGCCATCCAGGCGCCCCGCTTGCCCTCGGACGGGGCGCGAAGCGCCTTGGCGTCGTCGAAGAAGGGCGGGTTCGACACCGCCCAGTCCGCAGGCGCCCTGCCCAGCGCGCGAAAGCCCGCCGCGACATCGCCCTGTCGGATCGTGGCCGTCGCCTCCATGCCGTTCAGCGCCGCGTTCTCCATCGCCAGGGCCGCCATGGCCGGATCGCGCTCGATCCCCGCCAGGATAGCGCCCGGCCGCCGCGCCGCGATCTGCATCAGCACCGCGCCCGCGCCGCATCCGGCCTCGATCACGGTCTGGCCCGGAAGGGCGGGAACGGCCGCCGCCAGCAGGGCCGCATCCATGCCGGCGCGATAGCCGCGCGCGGGCTGGCGCAGCCGCACCCGTCCGTTCAGCAGCCCGTTCTCCACGATCTGCGGCGGCGTCGTTTCGACCGCGTTCAAGCCTCAATCTCCTTGACCCTCAAGGGGGTGAACATCATTGTGCGCCGCAGTGCGCCGGGGCAAGCCGAACCGGCCGCCAAACCTTCGACGCGGTTCGCCGCGCCAGTGAAAGAGTATCTCTTGGAAGTCGCTCTCGCCGCCGCTCCCCGCCCCAAGGGGGACGTCAACGCCCTTGTCCGGCTGGCCGAGGGCGACATGGCCGCCGTGGACGCCCTGATCCTGGACCGGATGCAGTCGGACGTGCCGATCATTCCGAAGCTGGCCGAACATCTGGTGTCGGCGGGCGGCAAACGGCTACGTCCGCTGCTGACCGTCGCCGCCGCCCGGGCCGCAGGCGCGACCGGCGACATCGCCTCGCCCAAGAAACTGGCCGCGGCGGTCGAGTTCATCCACACCGCCACCCTGCTGCACGACGACATCGTCGATGCGTCCGAACTGCGCCGGGGCAAGGTCGCCGCCCATCTGATCTGGGGCGCGCCCACCAGCGTCCTGGTCGGCGACTTTTTGTTCGCGCGCGCCTTCGAACTGATGGTCGAGACCGATTCGATGCGGGCGCTGGGCATCCTCGCCGAGGCGTCGCGCGTGATCTCGGAAGGCGAGGTGTTGCAACTGACCCGCGCCCACGACCTGAACCTGGACCAGGCGACCTATCTGCAGATCATCTCGGCCAAGACCGCCGAACTGTTCGCCGCCGCCGCCGAGGCGGGCGCGGTCGGGGCCGGCGCGTCGACCGAGGCGGTCAAGGCGCTGCGCGACTATGGCATGGCCCTGGGGATCGCCTTCCAGTTGGCCGACGACGCCCTGGATTATGGCGCGACGGCCGAGGCCCTGGGCAAGAACGCCGGCGACGACTTCAACGAGGGCAAGGCCACCCTGCCGCTGCTGCTGGCCGTCGCCCGGACCCGGGGCCGCGAGGACGCCTTCTGGCAGCGGACCGTGACCAGGGGCGAGCGCACGCCCGACGACTTCGCCCGCGCCCGTGAACTGGTGGTCGGCTCCGGCGCCATCGGCGCGACCCTGGACCTGGCGGGCGATTACGCCGACGCCGCGAAGGCCGCCCTGGCGGTTCTGCCCGCTTCCGACTGGCGCGCGGCGCTGGAGGACTTGGCCGATTTCGCGGTGTCGCGCGCGGCCTGACCGTGACCGAGGCTGCGTCCCCGCTGGAAGCCCAGGTTCGCGGGGCCGACCTGGATCGCTGGCTGTCCAGCCGCCTGATCTCGGATCCGCAGGCGCGCGCCGATCTGATCGCCCTCTACGCCTTCGAGGCCGAACTGATGGCCATTCCGACGCGCGTCACCCAGCCCCTGCTGGCCGAGATGCGTTACACCTGGTGGGCGGAACAGATGGACGGGGTCTTCGCGGGCGTCCCCCGCAAGGGTCATCCGGTGCTGGAGGTCCTGACCGACCTGGTCGCGCGCCACGCCTTGGACCGTGCCCCCTTCGACGCCCTGATCGAGGCACATATCGGTCGCGTCCACGGCGAGGCTCACGACCTGGACGCCTTCTACGTCGGTCCGATGCAGGCGGCGGTGCAAGTGTTGGCCGGGCCGGGCCATGCGGACAGGGTGATCGAGGCCGGTCGGATGCGAGCCCTGGGCCAGGTTGGACGCGCCGACGAGGCGCGGGCGGCGCGGTCGGGCGCCAACGCCGCCCTGAAGGGACTTCCGATTTCCGCCTTTCCCGCCGTGGCCTCGGCGACCCTGATCCGTCAGGACGAGCCCGAGCCGCTCAAACGCCTGCGCCTGCTATGGGCGACGCTGCGGGGGCGGGTCTAGCCGGCGTCCCGCCACACCTTCAGGCTCTCCATCGCCCGCAGGCTCATCAGCCGCTTCTTGGCCCGGCCGCGTTCCTTGGGGTGGATGCGTTTGCCGTCTTCGTCGATCTTGGGCACCTCCAAAGGGGGCAAGAGGCCGTAGTTGATGTTCATCGGCTGGAACTTGGAGCCTTCCAGGTGTCCGCCGGTGATGTGTTCGACCAGCGCGCCCATGGCGGTCTCGGGCGGCGGGGCCGACAGATCGCGCCCCAGCGCCTGAGCCGCAGCCAGGCGGCCGGCCAGCAAACCCATGGACGCGCTCTCGACATAGCCTTCGACGCCCGTCACCTGACCGGCGAAGCGCAGGCGCGGCATGGCCTTCAGCCGCAACTGCTTGTCCAGCAACTTCGGACTGTTCAAAAAGGTGTTGCGGTGCAGACCGCCCAGGCGCGCGAACTGGGCGTTCTGCAAGCCGGGGATCATGCGGAAGGTCTCCGCCTGCGCCCCGTGCTTCAGCTTGGTCTGGAAGCCGACCAGGTTGAACAGCGTGCCCAGCGCATTGTCCTGGCGCAGTTGCACGACAGCGTAGGGCTTGACCGTCGGGTCGCGCGGATTTGTGAGGCCGACGGGCTTCATCGGGCCGTGCCGCAGGGTTTCGCGGCCCCGCTCGGCCATCACCTCGATGGGCAGGCAGCCGTCGAAATAGGGGACGTTTTCCCAGTCCTTGAACTCGGCCTTGGGGCCGTCCAGCAGGGCGTCGATGAAGGCGTCGTACTGGGCCTTGTCCATCGGGCAGTTGACGTAGGCGGCGGCGTCTCCGCCCGGCCCCTCCTTGTCGTAGCGCGACTGACGCCAGGCGATGTCGAAGTCGATCGAGTCGGCGTGGACGATGGGGGCGATGGCGTCGAAGAAGCTGAGGCTTTCCTCGCCGGTCGCCTTCAGCACGGCCTCGGCCAGGGCGGGCGACGTCAGGGGGCCGGTGGCGACGATGACGTTGTCCCAGTCTTCCGGCGGCAGGCCGGCGATCTCCTCGCGGACGACGGTGATCAGCGGATGGGCTTCCAGCCTGGCCGTGACCGCCTGGGAAAAACCCTCCCGATCCACAGCCAGGGCGCCGCCGGCCGGCACCTGATGGGCGTCGCCGCAGGCCATGATGATCGAATCCAGCGCCCGCATCTCGGCGTGCAGCAGGCCCACTGCATTGTATTCCCAGTCGTCCGACCGGAAGGAGTTGGAACAGACCAGTTCGGCCAGGCCGTCCGTGTGGTGGGCGTCGGTCTTTACGCCTGGCGCGCCGCGCATCTCGTGCAGGACGACGGGCACGCCGGCCTTTGCGATCTGCCAGGCGGCCTCTGAGCCGGCCAGGCCGCCGCCGATGACATGGACGGGCGAGGGGGATCGGGGGGAAGCGGTCATCGCGGCCTTCTAGCCATTGGCTGGCGCCGTGTCATGGTGCGCGGCTATATCGGACGATCGTATTTTGGGGGCGAGATGCGCGGACTGAGGCTGGGGGAGACGCTGACGGCGGCGGGGCGGACCTTGCCCCGGATGTGGCGGGGCGCCTGGGGCGCGATCCTGCTGGCGGCCGTGGCCTGGAGCGCGCAGCCGTTGGCGGCAGACGCGGCCGGGTTGATCTGGGCTATGTTGGCCTTGGCCGCGACGCTGGCGCTGGCCGGGGCGCTGGGACGGATCGCCATCACCGACGACCTGACACAGGCGCGCGGGTTGGGCCTGGGGCCGGTCGGGCTTCAGTTCGGACGGCCAGAACTGCTGCTGCTGGGGGCGGGCCTGCTGTGCGCGGTCTTCATGGCCATGATCCTGTCGGTTGTCGCCCTGGCGCTGCTGGCCGTCTTCGGCATGGCCGAACTGAACGCCCAGGCCATCGAACTGCGTCAGTGGAGCGCGGTCGGGCCGGCGTGGAAGCTGATCCTGCTGGCGGTCGTCACGGCCTTCGCCCTGTTCGCCGTCGTGGCCTTCAGCGTGCGGCTGTCCTTGTTCGCCCCGGCGACCTTGGGGCGCGGTCATATGGTGTCGCTGCACAGCATGGCCATCGCACGCGGCGCCTTCTGGCCTCTGCTGATCGGCCTGACCTTGACGGCGGCGCCGAAGATCGCCCTGGTGTTGCTGTGCGGCGCGGGGCTGCTGTCGGGAACGGTGGGCTGGGTGATCTCCGCGATCGTGCTGACGGGCCTTCAGGCGCCGCTGACGATGGCCTTTGTCGGCGGCGCCTATCGTAGGATGGACGTTCAAGACTGATCCTGGGGCCGCTTCTTCAACCCTTGACGGATCGGCAGGGATAAAGGCTAGCTGTAGCGCAACTGGAGATCGTCATGCTGTTTGCCGCCGTGATGGCCGGGATTCTTCTGCAGGACGCGCCGCTGGCGTATCCGCCAACCCCTCAACAGTTCGAAGGCCGGCGGTCCGGCTTTGTTCAAGGCACACTGAACGTCGCCGCAGGCGAGCGGGCGACCCTGCGGCGGAATGCGAATGGAACTTACGACCTGATCCAGGTGGACCGCATTGAGGTTCGCGATGTCCTGCCGCCTGCGGAAGGCTCGCGCGAGCCGCTTAACGAGGCGGCGCCTGGAACGATCCGGTTCGGACTGCACGCGCGCCGGGATGTGGGGTCGCTGTTGAAGGTCGAAAACAGCCAGGGCAAGGGGCTGAAGTATTCCGGCTTCATCGTGAGGTATGTAGGCGGACAGGCGCGCGGACCTGCCGAAACCTCGGTCTGCACGGTCCCCTCCGGGATGACGAGCTACGAGCATTGGAACGAGCCCGTCATTCAGATTGTGGTCGGCGGCCTGCAGACTTCGGCTGACACCGTGCCGACGTGCCCGCCTCATGTCGAGGGTTCATCAGGCACGCCGTCATCGTCGCCGACGGTCAGGCCGTCTTGAGATTCTCCGAAACCGTGTAGGCCGCCTCTGTCTTGGCCGCGACCTCGTCCAGGGCGACGCCGTCGGCGAGTTCAATCAGTTCGAGGCCCGCGCCGTCCGGCTTGACGTCGAAGGTCGCCAGGTCGGTGATGATGCGGCTGACCACGCCGGTGCCGGTCAGGGGCAGGGTGCAGGCTTTCAGCACCTTGGATTGGCCGTGCTTGTTGGCGTGTTCCATGACCACGACGACGCGCTTGACGCCCGCGACCAGGTCCATGGCGCCGCCCATGCCCTTCACCAGCTTGCCGGGGATCATCCAGTTGGCGATGTCGCCGTTCTGGGCCACTTCCATCGCGCCCAGGATCGACAGATTGATGTGGCCGCCGCGGATCATGGCGAAGCTGTCGGCGCTGCTGAAATAGCTGCTCTCGGGGATTTCGGTGATCGTCTGCTTGCCGGCGTTGATCAGGTCGGGATCTTCCTCGCCCTCATAGGGGAAGGGGCCCATGCCCAGCATGCCGTTCTCGGACTGAAGCGTGACGGTCATGCCTTCGGGGATGTAGTTGGCCACCAGGGTCGGAATGCCGATGCCCAGGTTCACGTAGAAACCGTCCTGAAGCTCTTGGGCGGCGCGTTCGGCCAGTTGTTCGCGATTACGAGCCATGATCACGCAGTCTCCCGCTTGCGGACGGTGCGCTGTTCGATGCGCTTTTCGGATACGGTCTGGACGATGCGATCCACGTAAATCCCCGGCGTGTGGATGTGGTCGGGATCGAGCGATCCGACGGGCACGATCTCTTCGACCTCCACCACCGTCACCTTGCCCGCCGTGGCCATCATCGGGTTGAAGTTGCGGGCCGTCTTGCGGAAGATCAGATTGCCGCGCTCGTCGCCCTTCCACGCCTTCACGATGGCCAGGTCCGCGACCAGGCCGGTCTCCATGATGTAGCGGCGGCCGTCGAACGTGCGCTCTTCCTTGCCCTCGGCGACCAGGGTGCCAACGCCGGTGGCGGTGAAGAAGGCGGGAATGCCCGCGCCGCCCGCGCGGATGCGCTCGGCTAGGGTGCCCTGGGGGTTGAACTCCAGCTCCAGCTCGCCGGCCAGGTACTGGCGCTCGAACTCCTTGTTCTCGCCGACGTAGGACGAGATCATCTTGGCGATCTGGCGCGTCTCCAGCAGCTGGCCCAGGCCGAAGCCGTCCACGCCCGCGTTGTTCGAGATGACGGTGAGACCCTTGACGCCGCTGTCGCGCAGGGCGGCGATCAGGTTCTCGGGAATGCCGCACAGGCCGAAGCCGCCGGACATGACCGTCATGCCGTCGAAGATCAGCCCCTCAAGCGCGGACCCGACGTCAGCGTAGATCTTTCCCATCGCTCTCCCTTTTCACCGTCTGATGAATATTGCGGCGTCGTCCCGCTCATAGTCGCCCCAAGACCTAGAAGGCAAGTCCGGTCCGGGCAATCGCCTTGCGCGCCGCAGGTTCGCGGCTTCGCGCCTTGCCGTTGCGCATACTGCGTGTGTAACGTCCCGCCCAGGTTGAGATGCGGGGGCGGCGAGTGGCGGATGATCGGCGGCGATTGCTGTCTGCGCCGGGCGTGGCCGCCGTCGGCTGGCTGTACGCGGCCCATGCCGCCCGCTACGCCGCGCCCCTGGTGCTCTATCCCGTTCTGACGCGCCGGCTGGGGGTCGACGGGTTCGGCGCCTATGCGGCCGGCCTTTCGCTGGCGCTGGCCGTCTCTGTGGTCGCGGATTACGGTCTGTCGGTTTCCGGGCCGCGCGACATCGCCGCGAACGTCTCGGCCAGGCCCGCCGTCGTCGGCCTGGCGGCGACCTCGCGGGCCTTGTTGGCCCTGCCCGCCATCGCGGTGGGGCTGAGCCTTTCGGTCATCACACCCGTTCTGCAGGGCCAGACGACGGTCACGGCGATGGCGATACTGCTGGGCATGGGGCAGGGCGCGGGCCTGCTATGGTATTTTCAGGGGATCGGACGACCGGCGCCGCTGGCGATGCTGGAAGTCGGCCTCATGCTGGCGGCGGCGGTCGCGATCGTGGCTTCGCCAGGGCTGGAGGTCGCCGGGGTCCTGGGGTGGCAGGCGGCGGGCGTCTGGGCCGGCGTGTTCGCAGGCGTGATCCTGCTTGGCCGAAACCAGCGGGTCCAGTGGCCGTCCCAGACATCTCTGGTCGGCGCCTTGAAGCAGGGGGCGCCCCTGTTGGTCAGCCGCGCGGTGATCGTCGCCTATACAGGGGCGGCGGTGCTGACGGTCGCCGCCCTGGCGGGACCGGCGCAGGCCGCGCTGTACGGCGCTGCGGATCGGCTGGTCGCCGCGGCCGGCTCGTCGATGCGGCCGCTGGCTGGCGTGATCGCGCCGAGAATCGCCGGACTTCTGGTTCATGACCCGGCCGCCGCCTTCCGCACCGCCCGCTGGACGCTGGCGAGCGCCTTTGTCGCGGCCGTCGCGGTCGCTGCGGTGATGGCGATCGGGGCGCCGACCATGGTGCGCGCCCTGTTCGGCCCGGCCTTCGCGGACGCCGAGGGGGTCTTGCGCCTGCTGGCCGCCATCCTGCCTCTCGTGGCGGTCAGCCAGGTTCTGGGACTGCATCTGATGACGTCGCTGCGCATGGACGGCCGGTTCGCCCTGATGACGGGCGCGGGATGCGCCGCGACCCTTTGCGCGGCCTGGATGCTGGCCCCCAGGTTCGGGGCCGTGGGCATGGCCTGGGCGCGGATCGTCGGCGAGGCGGCCGTCGTCCTGATCTGCCTCGTCAGCCTGAGAGGGCGTTGGGTTTCGCTGTTTCCGCCACGGAGCCGCCATGTCGCGGCGATGTGATGGATTGGTCGTCGGCGCAGGCTTCACCGGCGCCGTGGTCGCGGAAAGGCCGACGCCGGCCGAGCCGCGGTTTGCGGCATGAGGGCGCCCGTCGTCTTCGCCGTGGTCGTCACGTGGAACCGGCGCGCCCTGCTGGAACAGTGCCTGGCCCATCTGATGGCCCAGACGCGGCCGTGCGACGGCCTGATCGTGGTCGACAACGCCAGCGACGACGGCACCGCAGACATGCTGGCCGACGCCTGGGCGGGACGGGCGACAGTGGTGCGAATGGCGACCAACACCGGGGGCGCAGGCGGCTTCAACGCCGGGATCCGCGCCGCCGTCCAGGCTGGCGCAGAACGGCTGTGGCTGATGGACGACGACGTGCTGGCCGCGCCCGATGCGTTGCAGACCCTGCTGGCGGCCGATGACGGGCTGGCGTCGGAGGGCGTGACGTCCGCCTTTCTGTGCTCCAGCGTCCGTTCGCCGGACGGCCATCTGACCAATACGCCCGAGATCGACCGGCGCGAGAACGCCCTGGGCTATCCCGTCTGGGGGGAGCGGCTAGACCGGGGGCTGATCCCGGTGCGCCAGGCGACCTTCGTCTCCCTGATGGTCAGTCGGTCGGCGGTGACGCGGCACGGCCTGCCGCTGGCGCCGATGTTCGTCTGGGGCGACGATACGGAGTATACGCTGCGGCTTTCGCGGCAGGCGCCGGGGCATCTGGTCGCCGCCAGCCGTGTCGTGCATGTCCGCGCGACGCCCGGCCGTCTGAGCATCGAGACCGAGCCGGAGCCGGGACGCGAGCGGCTGCATCGCTATCTGACGCGCAACGTCATCCTGGCCAAACGGCGTCACGAGGGGAAGGGACCAGCGGCGCGTTACGCCCTGTCGCGACTGCGCATGGCGGTCGCCCTGGCCTTGAAGGGGCGGTGGCGCAAGGCCGGGGTGCTGGTCGCCGGCGTGATGGACGGGGCGCGGTTCAACCCCGAGGTCGAGCCTTGTCCGACGTCGTGACGGCGAGGCCGCGCGGCGGGCGGCGTGGACCGCATCTCGGCCGTCTCTATGGCCGGTCGGCGGTCGTGTTGCTGGGGCTGGGCGTGACCCTGCCGCTGTTCCTGACCCCGGGACGCCTCAGCGGTCCGCGCCTGGGCGATCTGGCCCTGGCGATCGCCGTGCCGATGATCGTCGTGGAATGGCGGCGGACGAGAGCCGCGTTTCGCCTTGTCGGCGCGGCGGCGGCCTTTTTCCTCATGGCTAGTCTGCTGGCGCAACAGTCGCGCGCAGGCGCGGATTTCGACGCTGGGGACGCCGTCTTCTGGTTTCGCTGGATCGCCGCGAGCCTGGTCGCGGCGTCTGTCGGCGACTTGCTGGCGCGCGACGAAACGGCCAGGCGTCTGTTCTTCGCAGCCATCCTGTTCGGATCGGCCGTCCATCTGGCGACTTCCGCCCTGTCCGTGTTGATCGGGCGCGAGGCCTTGCAGGCGGCGGGGCTGGCCTCGCCGCGCGCCATGGGCACGACAGTCGCGGCCCAGGTGCGGATCACGACCCTGGCCGAACATCCGAACGCCGCCATGGCCATGATCGGCTTGGCGGTTCCGGCCGGCGTCGCCCTGGCGCGGGGACGATGGTCTCGGCGTTTCACGACCTGGACCGGCGTCGGCCTGGCCCTGCTGGGCTTTGTCGGAACCCTGTCCCGCGCCGGCCTGATGGCGGCAGGCATGGCCTGGCTGGCGCGGATCGTGGTGGGCTGGCGATGGCGTGAGCGGTTCGACACGCCCGGCGCCCTGCTGGCGCTTTGCGTCGTCGTCGCCGGCGTCCTGATGCTCCAGATCGGCGGCGAATTCGACATCGAGCGCCTGGCCGCGCGTTTCGACTGGGCGGCCGCGGCGGACAATCTGGCGGGACGGATGGAGACCTGGCGGCGCACCCTTGCGCTGATTGCGGATCAGCCCCTGGGCGAAGGCTGGACCACCGCCCAGGACATGGGGGCCCATCGCGCCCGGTCTGTCAGCCACAACGGCTATCTGTTCACGGCGCGGACCGCGGGGCTGGCGGCGGCGACGGTCCTGCTTGTCCTGCATCTTATATCGGCCGCGCGGATGGACGTTTTCACGCCGCTTTCGGTCTATCTGCTCGCGGCGATGGGCAGCGAGGATCTGGCCCAGGGCACCGGGTTCGTCTTCCTGTCCTGCCTAGTCGCGGCCTTGGCCTGGCGCCGGCCGACGCCGCCATGAGGGTGCTGATCGTCAACACCCTCTATCCCCCGGCCGATGTCGGAGGGGCGGAACGCAGCGTGGCGCAACTGGCCGAGGGGCTGGCTGGGGCCGGGGTCGCGACGACGGTCTTGACCCTGGCGGGGGGCGCAGCCTCCGTCGAGCGGGCGGCGAACGGCGTTGTCGTCCATCGGCTGCCGTTGAGGAACCTCTATTGGCCCTACGACGGCCGGCGGCGCTCGGCCTTGCAACGCGCCGTCTGGCACGGGCTGGAGACGGCCAATCCGCTGATGGACCACATGGCGGATCGGGTGGTGGCGCAGGTCAGGCCCGATCTGATCCACCTGCATCTGACGACCGGCTTTTCCCTTTCGGTCTATCGGGCGGCGCGGCGGCGCGACCTGCCGCTGGTCCAGACGCTGCGCGACTGGTCGATGATGTGCGCGCGGGCGTCGATGTTTCGCCAGGGGCGCCGGTGCCTGCGTCGGTGCGCCGCCTGCGTTCTGCTGACGGCTGGCAAGCGGGCGCGGTCGCAGGCGGTGGAGCATGTGATCGGCCTGAGCCAGCCGTTGCTGGAAGCGCATCGCCGCTCGGGCTATTTCCGCGACAGCACGGCGTCGGTCGTAGGAAACGCCTCTGCGCCGACGCGGCAGCGGCCACGGCCGCCTGTGTCGCAGGAGTCGGCGCTGACGTTCGGTTTTATCGGCCGGATCGAGCCGGAAAAGGGGATCGAGACCCTGCTGCGGGCGACCGTCCGTCTGGCCGGGGACTGGCGGCTCAGGATCGCGGGACGCGGCGATCCGGCCTATGTCGCGCGTCTCCAGGCGGCGTTCCCCGATCCGCGCATCGTTTGGTTGGGCCAGGTTGCGCCCGGCGACTTCTGGCCGACGGCGGATGTGCTGGTTGCGCCCGCCTCGTGGGTGGAGCCGTTCGGCCGCGCGGTTGCGGAGGCGGTGCAGCATGGCCGAGGCGTGATCGCTTCGCGCATCGGCGGCCTGCCGGACGCCTCCCGGGGCGCGGGCGCCGCGGCGCTGATCGAACCTGGCGACGACACGGCTTTGGCGCAGGCGATGCAGGCGGCGATGGCGGACCCGGAACGGTGGCGGTTCGCCGCGCCCCAGCCGCCGGCCTGGACCCAGGCCGGCGTGATGGCGGCCCATCTGGATATCTACGATCAGATACTGGCCAACAGGTCGTCGAGAATCCTGGCCGACCGCGACCAGCGATATTCGGCGGCGCGCTGAATCCCCGCCGCGCGCCGCGCCGGATCGGCGCCGGCCATGACTCTCCGCATTCGGTCCGCCAGGGCCGCGTCGTCGGTCGGGTCGAAATAGAGGGCGGCGTCGCAGCACACCTCGCGCGTCGCTGCAATGTCGGAGACGATCACGGGGCAGCCCTGGGCCATGGCCTCGAGAGGCGGAAGGCCGAATCCTTCGTACAGGCTGGGAAAAATCAGGCTCTCGGCGTGCCGCAACAGGGCGGCGACCTCGGCGTCGGTGCGGCGGCCGGCGAGAAGGACGCGCGGGTCGTCGGCCAGGCTCGCCGTTTTCGCAACCTGGCCCAGGCGGGCTCCGACCACGACCAGCCTGAGGTCGGGGTCGGTAATTCGGGCCAGGGCGCGGACGGCCACGGCGAGGTTCTTGTTCGGCGTCTGATTGCCGACGGCCACGAAATACGGACGCCGCGACAGGTCCAATTCGGTCAGGACGGCCGCGTCGGGGACGACGTCGTGCACATGTTCGGCGCCGTTCGGGGCCACGGCGATGACGTCGGGCGGCAGGTTCAGCGCCTCCGCCAGCTCTCCCTGCGAGAAGCGCGAGACCGTGGCCAGGCGCGCGCGTCTGGCCAGTCGCCGACCCAGGAGTCGATGGCCCACGCCGTAGGCTGGCCGAAAAAGTTCGGGATGCCGGAAGACGGCGGCGTCATGGATGACCGCCAACTGCCGCGAATGACCGACCGGCCCGGCTCCGCACGGCGACAGGAGGCGACCGCCTCTCGCCGCGCGGGCCAGGTGCGTCTGTTCCCACAGATGACCGCCGACGCCGGGCAGCACGCGGACCGGAATGAGGGTGGCGGGCAGGGGGGCGCCCCTCGGAACGGCCAGCACATAGCGTCGCTCGGCGTCGGGCAGGCGGCCCAGCGCGCGGACGATCTCATGGGCGTAGCGTTGCACGCCGCTGAGGGGCCGGGTCAGGAAGCGGGCGTTGATCAGGATCGGCTCAACCATCCGGTCGACGCCTCCGAAAGGCCTGGCGATAGACCTCTAGGGTCTGGGCCGCCATCTCCGCCGCCGACGGCGTCGCGGGCGGCGCGCCGAGCTGTGGCGGACGACGCAGCGCCGCCAGCATCGCCTCGGCCAGCCGTTCGGGCGCGATATCCGCCGCCACGCGGTCGAGGCGTGCGCCGCAGGCCAGCAGCCGGTCCGTGCCCCCGACGTTGGTCGTCACGATGGGCAGGCCCAGGGCCGCCGCTTCGATAAGGGCGTAGGCGTCCGCCTCGTAACGGCTGGTCATGACGAAGAGGTCGAAACCGGCCATCAGGCGACGGGCGTCCGCCTCTCCGATCAATCGCACCGCCTCGCCGCCTGCTTCGGCGACCGCCGCCGCCAGCGGTCCGCCCCCGATCACGACGCCCAGGACGCGGGGATCGCCCTGTCGCGCCAGCCGAACGGCCCGGGCGAAACGCACCGGGTCCTTTTGCGGGCTCAGCCGGCCGACGAAGCCCACGATCAGGGCGCTGTCGGGGACGTCCATGAGCTGACGCGCGACGGCCCGATCGCGGTGCGGGGCGCGGGCCAGGCCGTTCGGCACGATATGCAGCCGATCTTTCGGCAAGCCCCAGCGACGGGCTACGGCGGCTTCTTCAGTCGAGACGGCGACGACCGCATCGGTTCGCGCCCGCGCCAGACCGAATTCCACCACGCCGGCCGCGGTCTTCGCAAGTCCGGCGGCGCCCATCATCGCCAGGGCGTGGGGCGTATAGACCCGCGCGGCGCCCGGCGCATGGGCCAGCCGCGCAAGGGCGCCGGCCTTGGCGCTGTGGCCGTGCAGGATTTCAAAAGGCCCCAGGCGGGCGATCAGCCTGTTCAACGCCCGAAGCGCGGCGAAATCCCACAGGCCGATCTCGCGGCGAAGCGGCAGACGTTCCAGAGCGGCCAGGGGCAAGGCGGCGACTTCGGTCTCGAAACGGGGTTCGGCGCGAAGCGGCGAATAGACCAAGGCGACCTGATGGCCGGCGCCGATCAGCGCCTCGGACAGGTCGACGACATGGCGTCCCGAACCGCCGCCCGACGGCTCGATGACCTGAAGAATACGCACGCCTGCCGTCCCCCGACGATGGTCCCGCTCCGCAACTGCCAGCCATCGTCGGAAAACGTCAAGATTGTGATCCTAGTTGACGGTCGCCTTGACGATCTTGCCGGGGTTGCGCGGCGGCTCCCCCTTGGGCAGGGCGTCCACGTGTTCCATGCCGGATTCGACCTGGCCCCACACGGTATACTGGCGATCCAGGAAGGTGGCGTCGTCGAAGACGATGAAGAACTGCGAATTGGCGCTGTTCGGGTCCGAGGTGCGGGCCATGGAGCAGACGCCGCGCACGTGCGGCTCGGCCGAGAATTCCTGCTTCAGATTCGGCTTGTTGGAACCGGAAGTCCCGGTGCCGGTGGGATCGCCGCCCTGGGCCATGAAGCCGGGGATGACGCGGTGGAAGACGACGCCGTCGTAAAAGCCTTCCTGGGCCAATTCGGTGATGCGTTCGACGTGGGCGGGGGCCAGGTCGGGACGCAGTTTGATGACCACGTCGCGGGCTTCGCCGTCGCCGGTGTCCAGGGTGAAGGTCAGGGTGTCGGCCATTTCGGTCGTCCTCTCGGGTTGATTTGAGGCGGGACATAGCCCGCAACGCCGGTCGGGGCTATGTGGGAACGATGAGCGAGGACGAAAAGCCCCAGAATCAGCCGAACGGAGAACGCCGCCGCATGGTGCGCCCCCCCACCGGCGGGACCGCCGCCGGGCGCGGCATGGGCGCGAAGATGAAGACGGCGGACACCAAGTCGATGTCCAGCCAGCAGTGGATCAAGCGCCAGCTGTCCGACAAATGGTCCGAAAAGGCTAGGGCCGAGGGCTGGCGCTCGCGCGCGGCCTTCAAACTGATCGAGATCGACGACAGGTTCCGGCTGATCAAGCGGGGGTCGAAAGTCATCGACCTGGGCGCGGCGCCCGGCGGCTGGGTGCAGGTGGCGCTGGATCGCGGCGCCGGCGCGGTTGCTGGCGTGGACCTGTTGATGATCGAACCGATTCCCGGCGCGACCCTGCTTCAGGCGGACTTCACCCATCCGGGCGTGGACCAGCAGTTGATCGACGCCATCGGCGGACGGCCCGACCTGGTGCTGTCGGACATGGCGCACAACACGGTGGGCCACCGCCAGACCGACCACCTGAAGATCATCGCCCTGATCGAGATCGCCGCCGACTTCGCCATCCGCACCCTGCGGCCGGGCGGGAACTTCGTGTCCAAGAACTTCCAGGGAGGGGACGCCGGCGGGGTGCTGGCGCGGCTGCGAGAAGAGTTCGAGACGGTGAAATACGTCAAGCCGGCGTCCAGCCGAAAGGACAGCGCCGAGGTCTTTCTGGTGGCGCTGAACAAGCGATGAAGCTCAGGCCGGCGCGATAGCGGCGCGCGCCCTGCGATCCTCGATACGCAACCAAATGCGGTCGTGCAGGGTGAAAAAGACCGTTTGCACCACCGGCTCGACTATGCCGATGGCCAGGGCCGTGCGGATGTCGTGGGTCAGAGCGAAGGCGACCGATACGGCGACGGTGAAATGCATCGCGCCATAGGTGATGGTCTTCAGTGCGATCTGCCGCAAGGAGCGGGGCAGGGCGTGCGAATGACCGGCGTGGTCGTGAACCCGGGCCTGCTCTTCGGGCGACATGACGTCAAGGCGCGCCGCGACCGCCTCGGTCGCCTCCTCCAGCCCGGACGCCCTGCGGCGACGTTCGATCCGGTGCCAGACTCGGTCGTGGATCGAATAGGCGATGGTCTGAAAAATCGGCTCGACCACGCCCACCGCCAGGGCGACGCGCCAGTCGCGGGTGATGGCGAACGCCGTCAGGATGGCGACCACCAGGTGCATGACGCCGTAGCTGGCGATCTTCAACGCCAGTTTGCGCGCGGTGCTGAGGATGACGCCGACCATGAACGGAGAATGGGAAACGGCCGCGACGGTTGCAAAGCAATAAATTCTATCGCCGCGATAGGCGCGCCCCTTGCCCCCGACCCCCGCATCCCGTTATACGCGGCCCGCAAAACGGAGACTCCCTATGGAGATACGCGAAGGACTGACCTTCGACGATGTTTTGCTGGAACCCGGCCCGTCCGAGTTCATGCCGGCGATGGTCGATGTCTCGACCCAGCTGACGCGCGACATCAAACTGAACATCCCGCTGCTGTCGTCCGCCATGGACACGGTGACGGAAAGCCGCCTGGCCATCGCCATGGCCCAGTCGGGCGGACTGGGCGTGCTGCATCGGAACATGACCATCGAGGAGCAGGCCGACGAGGTCCGCGCCGTCAAACGCTATGAGAGCGGCATGGTGGTCAATCCGGTGACGGTCGGTCCTCAGACGACCCTGGGCGAGGTTCGCCAGATCGTCGCCGCCAAGAAGATCACCGGCTTCCCCGTCGTCGATCCGGCCACGGGCAAGCTGGTGGGGATGCTGACCCATCGCGACATGCGCTTCGAGAGCGATCCGAACGTCACGGCGGCTTCGCTGATGACCACCGGCGACCTGATCACGGTGCGGGAGGGCGCCGGGCGCGACGAGGCCCGCGAACTGCTGCGCACCCGAAAGATCGAGCGGGTCATCGTGGTGGACGAGGATTATCGCGCCGTCGGCCTGATCACCATGAAGGACATCGAGAAGGCCCAGGCCTTCCCCCATGCGGCCAAGGACGAGCAGGGCCGGCTGCTGGTCGGCGCCGCCTCCACCGTCGGCGATGCGGGCTATGAACGGGCCATGGCCCTGGCGGATGCGGGCGTGGACGTGGTGGTGATCGACACCGCCCACGGCCATTCGGCCTCGGTCGCCCAGGTGGTCGAGCGCATCAAGCGCGAAAGCAACCGACTGCAGGTCATCGCCGGAAACGTCGCCACCTATGACGCGACGCGCGCCCTGATCGACGCCGGCGCCGATGCGGTCAAGGTCGGCATCGGTCCGGGCAGCATCTGCACCACCCGCGTCGTCGCCGGGGTGGGCGTGCCCCAGCTGACGGCGGTGATGGACGCGGCCCGCGCCGCCAAGGGCACGGGCGCCTCGGTCATCGCCGACGGCGGCATCAAATATTCGGGCGATCTGGCCAAGGCCATCGCGGCCGGAGCGAACGTGGCCATGATGGGCTCTATGTTCGCGGGCACCGACGAAAGCCCCGGCGAGGTCTTCCTGTACCAGGGCCGCAGCTACAAGTCGTATCGCGGCATGGGATCGGTCGGGGCGATGGCGCGCGGATCGGCGGACCGCTACTTCCAGAAGGAGGTCTCTTCCGAGAAGCTGGTGCCCGAGGGCATCGAGGGCCAGACGCCGTACAAGGGGCCGATCAGTCCGGTTCTGCACCAGCTGGTCGGCGGCCTTCGCGCATCGATGGGCTATGTCGGGGCCGGAACCATCCCGGAATTCCAGGAACGCGCCCGCTTCGTTCGCATCACTGGCGCTGGCCTGCGCGAGAGCCATGTCCATGACGTCATGATCACGCGCGAGGCGCCGAATTATCGGCAGGGGTAGTTTCGTTTTCCCGTCATCCTCGCCCTTGTGGCGAGGATCCAGACTCCCGGTGTTCGACGGCTGGTCCCAGGCGTCAGGCGGCTGTGTTTCTGGATCCAAGGCACAAGGCCTAGGATGACGCATCGAAGGATCAGGCCATGACGACCGAACTGACCTATCTGTCCCTGACGCTGATCCTGGCGCTGGTGCAGGTCTTTCTGCCCGCCGGGGCGCGAACGGCCGAGTTTGGCCTGAAGTGGAATGCGGGGGCGCGCGACCAAACGCTCGTTTCGACCCGGCCGTTGACCGGGCGCCTCGAACGCGCCCAGGCCAATCTCTACGAGACCCTGCCGCTGTTCATAGGCGCGGTGCTCATCGCCCATGCAGTCGGCGCGGACGGCCGCCTGACCCTGTGGGGGACGGCCCTCTATTTCTGGGCGCGCGTCGCCTATGTTCCGCTTTACGCCTTTGGCGTTCCCTATGTCCGGTCGCTGGTCTGGGTGGTCTCGCTTGCGGGACTGATCATGGTCCTGGCGTCTCTGTTTCTTCTGAAAGCCTAGATTGACCCCAGCCGCCCGCCTCGCCGCCGCCGCCTCTGTCTTGGACTCCATCGCTCAGGGCCGCCAACCGGCCGAGGCCGTCCTGAAAGCCTGGGGGACCGCCAACCGTTACGCCGGCTCCAAGGATCGCCGCGCCATCGCAGACCGCGTCTACAAGGTGCTGCGCGCGCGCGGCCGCCTGTCGTGGATCATGGGCGGACGCGAGGACGGGCGGGCCCTGGTGATCGGTTCGCTGCACGCCATCGACGGCCTGTCGCTGGAGGAGATCGAGGCGCTGCACTCGGGCGACGGCTATGGTCCCCGCCCGCTGTCGAAACAGGAACGGTCGCGCATCATGGCGGGGCAGGACGAGTTGCCGGGCTGGGTCGCGGCCGGCCTGCCCGATTTCGTGGTCGAGGATTTCAAGGCGACCTTCGGCGAGCGCTGGGCCGAGGAAGCCCATGCCCTGATGGCTCCCCGCGCGCCGATCGACCTGCGGGTCAATGATGCGGCTGCGACGGTGGACGAGGTCGAGGCCGAGCTGAAGGCCGCCGGTCTGGACGTTTCGCGCACGCCCTGGTCGGCCGTCGGCCTGCGCGTGCCGTCGGAACCGCCGCCCAACATCCAGGCGCTGGAAGGCTTCAAGGCCGGCCGGTTCGAAATCCAGGACGAAGGCAGTCAGGTCGTCTGCTGGCTGGCCGGGGCGCAACCCGGCACGACGGTGGTGGACTACTGCGCCGGAGGCGGCGGCAAGACCCTGGGTCTGGCCCAGGCGATGAAGGGCCAGGGCAAGCTGGTCGCGTCCGATGTCGTGAACAAGCGGCTGGAGAACATCCGTCCCCGCCTGCAACGCGCGGGCGTCGAGGCCGACCTGGTCTTGATCGGCCAGAACGGCGGCGGGCTGGAGGTCCTGAACGGCCAGGCCGATCTGGTCTTCGTCGATGCGCCCTGTTCGGGTTCGGGCACCTGGCGTCGCCGTCCCGAGGACGCCTGGCGCCTGACGGCCGAGGAGGCGGAGAAACTGCATGGATTGCAGGTCCGCATTCTGGGCCAGGCGACCAAGCTGGTGAAGCCGGGCGGCCGCCTGGTCTATGTCACCTGTTCGATGCTGGCGTGCGAGAACGAGGCCAGCGCCGACGCCTTCGAGGCGGCGCACCCGGAGTTTCGGCCTGTGCCGATCGGCGACGTCCTGGCCGCGCCGCAACTGACCAAGGCGGCCCGCGCCCGGTTTGCGGCAATGGGGCGGGGGGCCCGCCTTCGCCTGTCGCCCGCCTCGACCGCTACCGACGGCTTCTTCGCCGCGATCTACGAGCGCGCGGCGTGAGGCTGGATCGGCGCGGCGGGATTTCGATCCTCCATGTCATGGCCGCGCCCGCCGAATACGGGGGCCATCTTCAGGCCCGCATCCAGCCGCTGATGACCGGCGTCGGCCCGGTGGAGGCGGCCGTCGCCCTGACCGCCGTCCTGGCGCGGCTCGAAGCGGCGGGCGACCGGCCCGATCTGATCGTGTCCCTGGGCTCGTGCGGATCGCGCGAACTGGAACATGCGGCCGTCTATCAGGCGTCGTCGGTGGCCTATCGCGACATGGACGCCAGCGCCCTGGGCTTCCCCAAGGGCGTGACCCCGCTGCTGGACCAACCCGCCGTGATGCCCCTGCCGTGCCCCATTCCGGGCGTGCCGACCGCGCGTTTGTCGACCGGGGCGAATGTCGTTTCAGGCGACGCCTATAACGCCATCGACGCGGATATGGTGGATATGGAGACCTGGGCTTTGGTCCGGTCGGCCCAGACCTTCGGCGTTCCGCTGGTCGCCATGCGCGGCGTCTCGGACGGCCGGGCCGAGCTGAAGGCGCTGGAGGACTGGACCTCCACCCTGCATCATGTGGATCAAAACCTGGCGGTCGCCCTTGATCGCCTGACCGCCGTGCTGGAGACGCACGGTCTGTCCGCCCTTGAAATCCCGAACCTTGAAAAAATGGCCCCACAAGGCCAAGACCCCGCGCAACGTCCCGCCCCGGATTCGATCACGCTATGACCACGCCGCAAGACCACCAGAAGGTCCTCATCGTCGATTTCGGCAGCCAGGTGACGCAGCTGATCGCGCGCCGTCTGCGCGAGGCCAGCGTCTATTGCGAAATCCATCCGTTCCAGAAGGCGGACGCCGCCCTGGCGGCCATGAACCCGGCGGCCATCATCCTGTCGGGCGGCCCCGAGAGCGTGCACGAAGAAGGCAGCCCCCGCGCGCCGCAGGGCGTGTTCGAGGCCGGCGTGCCGGTTCTGGGCATCTGCTACGGCGAGATGACGATGTGCGAGCAACTGGGCGGCAAGGTCGAGGGCGGCCACACCCGCGAGTTCGGCCGCGCCGAGATCACCGTTCAGAAGGCCTCGCCCCTGCTGGCCGACCTGGCCCCCGTCGGCGAGAACGAAGAGGTCTGGATGAGCCACGGCGACAAGATCGTCGCCATCCCCGAGGGCTTCGACGTGGTCGCCTCGTCGGAGGGCTCGCCCTATGCGGTGATCGCCGACGAGACCCGCCGCTTCTATGGGGTGCAGTTCCACCCCGAAGTGATGCACACCCCGCGCGGCCATCAGATGCTGAAGAACTTCACCCATGGCATCGCGGGGCTGAAGGGCGACTGGACGATGGCCGCCTATCGCGACGAGAAGATCGCCCAGATCCGCGAACAGGTCGGCGACGCCAAGGTGATCTGCGGCCTGTCGGGGGGCGTGGACTCCTCGGTCGCCGCCGTTATGATCCACGAGGCCATCGGCGACCAACTGACCTGCGTCTTCGTCGACACCGGCTTGCTGAGGAAGGACGAGGCCACCCAGGTCACGACCCTGTTCCGCGAACACTACAATATCCCGCTGGTGCATGTTGATGCGTCGAAGGAATTCCTCGGCGAACTGGCTGGGATTTCCGACCCGGAGACCAAGCGCAAGACCATCGGCCGGCTGTTCATCGAGGTCTTCGACCGCGAATCCGCCAAGATCGAGGGCGCGGAATTCCTGGCCCAGGGCACCCTCTATCCCGACGTGATCGAGAGCGTCTCCTCGTCCAGCGGCAAGGCCCACGTCATCAAGAGCCACCACAACGTCGGCGGCCTGCCCGACTATATGAAGCTGAAGCTGGTCGAACCCCTGCGCGAACTGTTCAAGGACGAGGTTCGTGCGCTTGGCCGCGAACTGGGCCTGACCGACGCCTTTGTCGGCCGCCACCCCTTCCCCGGACCGGGCCTGGCCATCCGTATTCCCGGCGAAATCACGCCGGACGCCGTCGCCACGCTTCAGGACGCCGACGCCATCTATCTGGACGAAATCCGCAAGGCCGGCCTCTACGACGATATCTGGCAGGCTTTCGCCGTGTTGCTGCCGGTCAAGACTGTCGGCGTCATGGGCGACGCGCGCACCTACGAAAAGGTGCTGGCCCTACGCGCGGTCTCCTCCACCGACGGCATGACGGCCGACTTCTACCAATTCCCCTGGGATGTCCTTGGCAAGACCGCGACCCGCATCATCAATGAGGTGCGCGGCGTGAACCGCGTGGTCTACGACGTGACTTCCAAACCGCCCGGCACGATCGAGTGGGAATAGTCCCGACCCTTCGGCAGCATTCGGTATCGCTTCCGAAGCGGCCTCTAAAGGCCTGACAACATTGTGAATTCTGTCGAGACCCTTCGGAGCCATTCGGAGGGTCTTTTTTCGTTTTGTCGGACTGGCCGACGGTACGCCGCTGCATTGATCTGGCGGACTCGGGCTCATACCGTCCTGACATCGGGCCGCGGTCTGACGGTATTCATTTCCAGCAAGTCATTGAGATGAATGAGAAAAAGCCGTCTTGGCGGGACCGATTTCGAGGACCGACGGAGAGAGGCGATTATACCGTGCTTACCGACACTGCGCTGAAGAATTTGCGACCGAAAGCAAGGGCTTACAAGAGTACCGACAGGGACGGCATGTACGTCTATGTCTCGACGGGCGGCGCAATCTCATTCCGCTACGACTATCGGTTCAACGGCCGTCGAGAGACCTTGACGCTCGGGCGTTACGGCAGCGCCGGATTGACGCTGGCCCAAGCCCGTGAGCGGCTGATCGAGGTGAAGAAGGCGATCGCGGACGGGGTGTCGCCCGCGGTTGAAAAGCAGCGCGCCAAACGTCGCCTGAAGGAAGCTCACGATTTCGCACAGGTCGCCCAGGGCTGGATGGACCGCGCGCCGATGGCGGACAGCATCCGCGACATGCGCCGGGCGATTTTCAATCGGGACATCCTGCCGAAGTGGAAGAACCGCCTGCTGAGCGAGATCACACCCGACGATCTGCGGGCCCACTGCAAGGCGATTGTGGATCGCGGGGCGCCCGCCACGGCGATCCATGTCCGGGATATCGTCAAACAAATCTACGGCTGGGCCATCCTCCACGGCGAGAAGATCGACAATCCTGCGGATGACGTGGGTCCGGCTTCGATCGCCACCTTCCGGCCGCGCGATCGCTCACTCACCCCAGCCGAAATCCGGATCATGCTGATGCTCCTGGGTGAGGTCGCGACCCTGCCGACCATCAGGCTCGGCTTGAAGTTCATCCTCCTCAGCATGGTTCGGAAGAGCGAACTTCAGGACGGGGTGTGGACCGAGGTGGATTTCGACAATGCGGTCTGGTCGATCCCGGCTGCGCGCATGAAGCGCTCACGCCCTCACAACGTCTACCTCTCCACCCAGATGCTCGACATCCTGGTCGCTCTGAAGACCTGCGCCGGCAACTCGAAATACATCCTGCCGTCGCGCTATGACGCCGATGCGCCGATGTCGCGGGCGACTTTCAACCGCGTCACCAGTGCGATCGCTGAAAGGGCCGGAAAGGGTAACCTTCCGCTCGAGCCCTTCACCGTGCACGACCTGCGGCGGACGGCCTCGACCCTGCTGCACGAGATGGGCTTCAACTCGGACTGGATCGAGAAAGGGCTCGCTCACGAAGAGCGATCTTCGCGAGGCGTCTACAACAAGGCGGAGTTCGAGACCCAGCGCCGCCACATGGCGCAGGAATGGTCGAACGCCGTGGACGCCTGGGAAGCGGGCCGCGCCTACACGCCGGTTCTGACCGTGTCAGAGGTCAGCGCACCGCGTTTTGATCCGAAATTTTGAAATGCGTCGGGATGCCAGCAGAAAATGCAGGGACAAGGACATGATCGACGCGCGGGATAAGGCTGCCGCCACCAAGCGCACGGCCGTCCGGCCGGGACTGCGCAAGCGGTCGCCGGACCTGTTGGGACTGTAGGCCATGGCCGGGCCGTATTTTCCGCCGCTGGAAGTCGCGGGGCAGACGCTCGCGTTCGACCATCTCGAGCCCTTCGTGCTGGAGATGGCCACCCAGTCGCGTCCGAACGGCGTGAAGATCGATGTCCGGTTTAGCAACCACTGCTTCAGTGAAACCTTCGACGCCGCCCAGCACGACGAAACTGCGGTCGCGGTCTGGGATGGTCCGAGGCGGCGCGTCTTCTGTCCGATCCGCTATGGGCTGTCGCAGGCGCTCCCGCATATCCTGAAGGGTCTGCCGACGGCGCACGTCTATCAGACCCCGGAGGCGAACTTCCTGCGGATCGGTGTGCGCAACGACGGCGGAGCAGGGGACTACAGGGTTTTCTTCCGGGTCAAGCGCGGCGCCGACGCGGGCGTCGATCTCAAGCTCTTCGTGGAAAGCGCCTACAGCCCGGAGCCGGCGCAGGCGCTCGCTATTGCGCACATGAGCAAGGTTCGCTTCGCCGTTCTGATCGACAAGACGCTGAAGGGCGAAAAGCTGAAGTTCCACCGGAAAAGATAAGGGCGCCCGGAGGCGCCCTTATCAGAAGTCACTCGGTAGCCGCTTCCGGGATCGAAATCCCTATCTCGCTCACGCGTGGACCTCCGAAGAGGCGGGTGAGGCTGTTTCAACCGATCTGGCCTCGGGACGACATATAGCTCGCGGGGGTGAAGAAATCAATTATCGGCCCTGGAAGCCCGTGTCCCGTCCCCCTTGCCTCCGCCATCCCCGGCTGAAGCAGTCGATAATCCGCTCGCCGTTTTCTAAAGCGAGGCGCGGCTTACAGGTGCGGTCGGGAGGCGCCCGGCCCGTCGTGGACGGGGCGTGATCGGCGCAGGCGCACATCCGGAGCCTTGGCCGGCGTGACGGGGGTGCGGCGGCGTTTCTCCAGCCAGGTCTGCACCTCCGACAGATCCCAGACCACGCATCGCGGCGTCAGCCGGAAGCGTCTGGGGAACTCCCCGCGCTGCTCCATCTCCCAGATGGTGCTGTCTGCGAGCGGCACCATCTGGCGCAGTTCCGGTTTCTTGATCGTCCGTGGCAGGGGCGAATGGGTCTGTCCCATGATGCATCTCCTCGTTCGGGTCGATTCGAACCGAAAGATGCCGCAGGGAAAACACGCAGGCCCGCGGTGTTGGTCTTACGGTTCTCAGCACCGTCTGCGCAGACGTCGTCTGATGACGCCCGGTCGCTTAGTCGACGGGTCACCGATCCCAGTCACTCCGCCGCGGTCATCCCGCACCGCAGGATGGGCGCCGCCTTCTTCAGGCTCCTTCCTCGCTGCAACTGGGTATCGTGGCCAGTGACCGATAAGCTCCGGTTCTTAGCGGTCGACTTTGACGACGGAATGCACGGTTCGTCGGGCTTGCAGAGCTAAGTCCGTATGTCCTTGCCCTCGTTCGGCCTGGCGCCGGATGCTGCAGCCTTCAGCAGCGCCTAGGAGGAAGGAATGGACACGCTCTTTGTGGGGCTCGATGTTCACAAGCTGAGCATCAGCGTCACCACTGCAGAGGACGGACGCGACGGCGCCGTCAGGTTCTGCGGCGAGGTCGCCAACACGCCGGAACAGGTTCGCAAGCTGGCGGGTCGGCTGTCGCGGTCCGGTAGTCGGTTGGAGTTCTGTTACGAGGCCGGCGGCTGTGGCTACGGGATCTACCGCCAGCTGACGGAGATGGATCATGGCTGCCTGGTCGCGGCGCCGACGCTGATCGCTCGCAAGCCAGGCGATCGCATCAAGACCGACCGACGGGATTCACAGATGCTCGCGCTTCAACACCGCGCGGGTGGTCTGACGGCGGTCTGGGTCCCCGACGAAGTGCATGAGGCCATGCGCGATCTGGTCCGGGCCCGGGGAGACGCGATGATGGCCCTGATGCGGGCGCGACAGCAACTGCTGGCGTTTCTGCTGCGGCACGGCCGGACCTACCCGGTCGGCAAGCCATGGACCTTGAGGCACCGCCGCTGGCTGGCGGGTCAGGCGTTCGAGCAGGATGCGCACCGCATCGTCTTCCAAGATTACGTGGAGGCCGTCTGGGCGGCGCAGGACCGCCGGGAACAGCTCGAAGCGAGGATCTCCGCCATGCTGGCGGGCTGGTCGTTGTCGCCTCTGGTCGAGGCGCTTCGGGCGTTGCGCGGCCTCGACACCATCTCGGCCGTCAGCTTCGTCGCGGCCGTCGGCGATCTCGGCAGGTTTGAGAATCCACGACGGCTGATGGCCTATCTGGGTCTGGTCCCCTCGGAGCATTCCAGCGGCGACCGGATCCGGCGCGGAGGCATCACCAAGACCGGCAACCGCGAAGCGCGGCGGATGCTGGTGGAAGCGGCCTGGAGCTATCGCTACCCGCCGCGGGTCTCGACCGGCAAGACCGACGTCGTCTCTCGCCAGCCGAAGGTGGTGCGGGACGTGGCGTGGAAGGCCCAGGTGCGCCTGTGCGATAGATATCGCCGTCTCAGCGCCGGCGGCAAGCGGCCGACTGTCGTCATCGCCGCTATCGCTCGGGAGCTGTCGGGCTTCATCTGGGCGATCGGTCAGGAGGTGCGGCCAGCGGCGCCTTGAGCGCCGAGCCCTGGCCCGTCAGGCCGGGGGCGGAGCGGAAGGTCAGGGACATCCTCGAGAGCCCAGTGGGCAGGCCATGTGCCGACGCCCGACCTAAGTCAGAGGCCAGCCCGCGACGAAAAGCGTTCATGCGGTAACCAACACGCGAATGGAAGACTGATCGACCGTCGCCAACGCCGCTCCGCCCCCAACCTGACGAACCTCTCATCCTGCTCATCTCCGCGCCTGCGGCGCGGAAGGGTTTTGCACGTCCAGACACTTGAAAAAGGACATGGAAGGGCTCCGCCCTCGCGCGCGCCAGGGTGAAGCGGCTGCGCCGCCGGACCGGCCGGTCTCCCCGACCTTCCGCGCCGGCGAGGATCGTCATGATTGGCATTGGCGTCAGGCTTGTGCAGGTCGGG
The DNA here is from genome assembly GCF_055809335.1 of Brevundimonas sp. D3-1P. Lineage (NCBI taxonomy): Bacteria > Pseudomonadati > Pseudomonadota > Alphaproteobacteria > Caulobacterales > Caulobacteraceae > Brevundimonas > Brevundimonas sp. D3-1P. Next base: position 1,326,145 of record NZ_CM147908.1, on the reverse strand, counting down.
CGATCCCCCTCCGGCCGGTCCGCCCTGGCCCTTGCTACCCCGGTCTCGCCGACGGGCAGGGTTTCAGGCGCGCAGTTCGCGTGCCTGCAACCCTTGCCCAAAGGAGGCAGAGACATGACTGCTCAATCCATCGAAACCGTCGCGACCGAGGCGACCACCCCCGCCCATGGCGCGGAGATCACCGTGCCGCTGAACCGGCTCAAGGCTTCACCGAAGAATGCGAGGAAGACGCCCCACAGCCCGGCGACCATCGAGGCCTTCGCGGCCTCGATCAAGGCCAAGGGGGTGTTGCAGCCGCCCGTGGTCGAGATCGAGCGGGACGGGGAAGGCGTTCCGACCGGGAGCTACCTCGTCAGCATCGGCGAGGGGCGCCGTCAGGGGCTTCGGCTGCTGGCCAAGCGCAAGGCGATCAAGCGGACCCATCCGGTGCGGGTCATCGTGGACGCCGAGAACGACGCCCACGAGATCAGCCTCGATGAGAACATGACCCGCGAGGCCATGCATCCCGCCGACCAGTTCGAGGCCTTCCAGCGACTGGCTGTCGAGAAGGGCTACGGCCCCGAAGAGATCGGCGCCCGGTTCGGTGTGTCCGCCCATGTCGTGCGTCAGCGTCTCCGGCTCGGCTCAGCGGCTCCGGAGTTGATGGCGGCCTACCGGGCCGGGACGCTGGCGCTGGATCAGTTGAGCGCCTTCTGCGTCAGCGAGGATCAGGACCGGCAGCGGCAGGTGCTGGAGCAGGTCGGCCCCCATACCCCGGCCTACGCCATCCGGCGCGCCATGACCGAGGCCAAGGTGAGCGTCGGCGACCGGCGCGTCCGCTTCGTCGGCGTCGAAACCTATAAGGCCGAAGGCGGCGGAATCCTCCGGGATTTGTTCACCGAGGACGGCGGCGGCTGGCTGGAGGACGTGGTCCTGCTGGACCGGCTGGTCGGCGAGAAGCTGTCCGGGTTGGCCGACGAGGCGCGCGAACGGGAGGGCTGGAAGTGGGCGGAGCCCGCCCTGGACTATCCGGACGTCTCGGCCTTCGGGCGGGTCTATCCGGTGGCCGTCGAACGGTCGGAGGCGGACGCCGCCGAGATCACGGCCCTGTCGGAGGAATATGACCGGATCGTCTCCGAGGCGGGCGCGGAGGGGCTGTCGCCCGAAGAGGATGCGCGGCTGGAGGAGATCGACAAGAGCTTGCAGGCCTTCGGTCCGGACTTCGACTACGCCGCCGAGGCCAAGGCCCGGGCGGGGGTCGTGGTGATGCTCGGCCATGACGGTCTGGCCCGTTTCGAGCGCGGACTGGTCCGCGCCGAGGACGCGGTCGCGCCGCCGCCGGAAGCCGTCCCCGCCTGAGGCTCGCAACGTCGCTCACGGCAACGCCCTGCGGCAAGGCCGACGGTACGGAGTCTGACTCATGGCGCACGTAATCAGCGTCGGCCATGCGTCAAAGCCAGCCATTGGCCCCACATCGCCCTTCTGATCGGTTGCTTAAGCGTCGTCTTTAGAGGCTGCTTCAAGGAGTTCTGCGAGCCGCGCCTTGCAGACCTCCTCCGCGAGTACGCGAAGCACGTTCACTCGCTCCGAGAGCCAGGCGAGTTCGTCGCCACTGATCCTGTAGTGCTCGGAGTAGCGCGCCTTCACATAGGCCTCGCGCAGGAGTTCGAAACAGCGGCGTTCGAACTTGGTCTCGCGGGGCCAGGCCTCGGCTAGGCGAGGGTCGATAGCCTCGGCCTTCTTACGCAAGAAGGCTAGGTTGTGAGCCTTGCCGCTGTAGAGCGTCACGACCAGAAGCACCGCATGATAAAGATGTTCAGCTGTCTGGTGAAAATTGAAGGCGGCTAGGTTCGGCTCATCGTCCGACATGCAAAAGGCCGCCACTTTTCGAAAGCTGGCTGCGCTCGTCATCCATTTCTCATAGTGCCGCTCCGCCTCCTCCAGCGCCACGCGCGCCTTGAGGTCCGCCGGCTTGTGCAGCTTGGCGCCCGGCGTGTCGTAGAGCAGCACGCCTTCGCGCACGATGTCGGCGAAGAAATAGCGACCGCGATCCAGTTGCTCGTTCACGTCGTCGAGCGAATGGACGATGAGGCTGACGGGCGTGCGGATGTCAGGCCCGATGGGCATGGTCCGGTTTTCGGCCTCGTACCAGAATTCGCCGTCGGTCAGGTCTTCATGATCGACGACGATCAGCAGGTCGAAATCCGAGAAGTAGCGCCCGACGGGGTCATGGACCCAGTCGCCGCGCGCATAGCTGCCGTAGAGGATGACCTTGAGAATCCTGCCGTCCTTGAGCCGCGCGGCGCGACGGGTCGAGATCGCCTCCTCGAACGCCGCGCGCACAGTCTCGACCACCTGACGGAGTTCGGCCTGTTTGCGCAGCGGTAGATGATCGAGGCTCTTCTTCATGGCTGGAGTCTCCGCGATACGGCCGCACACGGCAAGGCTGAATACGCCGTCTTCGACCTGTCCGCCTCGCCGAGCGAGCGTCGTACCCAACGATGGTCTTCGCCGCCGCACGGCGGCGCCGATGAAAAAGCCGCGCGCCCCTAAAAGGGCGCGCGGCAAGTTTTCAGTCTCTCAGCGACGGCTATTCCGCCGCGAACGCATAGGCGTCGTCATCGCGCGGTTCGCTCGCGCTTTCGTCCTCCGGCTCCGCCGCATCGGACACCGTCCGCAGGACCGGGGGCAACCACCCCTTGCCCTCCACCAGCCGTTCCGCCGCCTCGGCCATGTCGCCCTTTTTGAACCCGGCGATCCGGCCCGCCTCCTCCGCGTTGACGGCCTCCGTCACCGCCTCCAGCACCCGCGTCTTTGGGACGCGCGTGAAGTAGCTGGCCGCCGTCGCCGACCACGTCCCGGCCATGTCGAGGCCGACCACCGTCGCCAGCGTCTCGGCCTGCGCCAAGGCGCCGGGTCGCCGGTCGTGGGGGTCACGCACGGCGTAGAGGCCGACCCCGGCGCAGCAGGCCATCAGGTCCAACTGGTCCGATGGAGCCAACCCGAACACCACGCCCCACAGGTCCTCGGCCCGCTCGGGCAGTCGCGCGCCCCAAGCCTCGCACCGGTCCCGAACCCGCCGACCGGCAGGACCGTCGTCCACCCCCGGCGCCAGCCGCTCCAGACCGCTGACAGACAGTCGAAGCTGCAGCGGCGTCCAGAGGCCATATCCCGGATAGAAGACCTGCAGCGCCAAGGCATGAACCACGGTCGCCAGCGCCGCGCCCACATCCGCCTGCACCGCGTCGCGCAGGCCCATGGTCTTGTGGGCCGTGAGGTCGATGACCAGCCGGTCGGACAGGGCGCTCCCGACCTCTTCCGGCTCCGGCGCGCGCCCGCCTCTCTCGGCGTCGGCGTCGCCACCGCAGTCCTCGACCGCCTCCTCTTCGCGAAGCGCCTTGGGCGAAGCTCGGCAATGAGTTCGAGGACCGGGTGGTCAATCGGCTGGCCGCCGAGGCCGCCGTCCTGCGCCCTGCGCCGGGGGAGAAGGTGCTCTCGGAACGACTGACGCTGGCGTTTCTGCGCGGCGAACGTTCGGAGACCTATGCCGCCCAGATCAACCTGAAGCCCACGGGCGTTCCGCGCTTTCTGGAAGGCACGGGGCTGGAACTCAACCGGAACATCGCCGACCTCGTCCGGCGGGAAATCCTGCCCGACGGTCGTGCCTGCTTCACCATCATCGACATCAAGGCCACCCGGCGGGCGACGGCCTTCCACAAGACTCAGATCGCCTTCTATGTGCGGGTGCTGGAAGAGCGGCTCGCCGAGATCCGCCTCTCCAGTCCGGTCACCCTGAACCGCGATGGGGAAGTCTGGCGCATCCCGGACAACGGCACGGCCCAGGGCGATCGGGCCGACGCCGAGGTGTTCGCGCTTCGACCCTATCTGCGCCAGGTCGATGACTTCTGTAGCCAGACCCTGCCAGCCATCGCGCAGAAGCGGATCGGCTTCGGTCCGTCCGACCAGACCTTCCACCACCTCTATTTCAAGTGCGAACAGTGCGCCTTCCTCGAGCACTGCGTCCAGTCAATCGCGCCGGCCCTCGCTGCGGGGCGCGACGTGTCCGCCGTCCCCGGCGTGACCCACGATTCCAAACGTGCCCTCAAGAGGATGGGGATTGAGACCGTTGGTGCGCTGTCAAAAGCCTACGGACTGGCGAAAACGCCCGGTGCCGGCTGGTCCCTGACCCGCAACGCCTCGCGGTTGGTTGCGCGCGCCGCCGCCCTGGCGACCAACGCGATCCAGCGGACCGAAGAGGAGCACACCTTCCTCATGCCGCCGAGAGCCGATCTGCGGTTCTTCGTCTCGGTAGACTACGATCCGGTCGATGACCGGATTGCCGCCGTCGGCTATCGGCGTGTCGGCCCGGACGGGTCGGCCAGTGATGATATCCGCGTGCCTCAAACGGCTGAGCTTAAAGACGAGGCCGATGCTCTGGTCGCCGTCATGGGGCGGCTGATCGGGGATCTGGCCGCTGTCGATCAGGCCAACCGAGAGGCGATGGATCGGGGGGACGACGCCGCTCTCAAATATGCGCACATCTTCTTCTACGAACCCTCCGAAGCTCTAAGCTTGCAGAAGGCCGTCGGCCGTCATCTGGACGATCCCCGCGTGCGTGGCGCGCTGTTGCATCTCGTGCGGCTGTTCCCGCCGGAGGACATCGTCCCGGAACCGGAGTTCAAAGGCGCGCACCATCTGGGGCAGTTCGCGCCCGAGGCGTTCGAGGTCCACTATCTCGGAGCAGCGCCGCCCGCTGGACTGTCCGATCGCATCAAACACCGTGCCTCTGTCGCCAAAGAGGAGGGGGAGGCGGCCTTTGCGGATCTGACCGCAGAAGCGGTCGTGGTCGGAGCGTCCGTCTGGCAACTTCACCGGTTGCTCTCACACAAGAAGGCGCCCGGCGACCTTCCGGCTCAACGCCCCGCTCACCGCCTTTCCGGAGAAGACCTTCTATCCCGGGAAGTATCGATCGGCAGACGCCGTCCGGGAGGCGCGCCTGACCCTGAAGCCGAACTGGCGCGACGGCCTTGAGCCGTGGGAAGCGCATGCGCTGGACCCCGATTGGCCCATCGCGGTTCTGGTCCACGACGGTCCGCCGGCCTCGAGCAGCAACCCCTTCGAAGCTTGGGCGAGTGCGCGTCTGCTGGAGAAACTGGCCGAGCGACTCGTGGATGTCACCGAAAGCGACGGCGCCTATAAGGGCGAACTTTGGCGCGAACGCATCGCGGCCGTCAGCCCCCACCGGGCGCAGAACGCCGCCATCCGCAACGCTCTGCCGCCCTTGCTGCGCGCCAACGCCTTCGTCGAGACCGTGGACCGGATCCAGGGCAAGGAGCGGGATGCGGTCGTTCTCTCATACTGCGTCGCAGATAGCCGCCGAAACTGTGCCCGATCAGGGCGGCGCGTTCAGCGTCACATCGGCCTGCCGCGCATGCCGCCTCAACGATCGCTGCGAGCTCCGGACCGAGCGCGCCCAGATCTGAGGATGGTGAGGCTCGCTCGGGCAAACTGGGCATGAGCACCGCGTAGCCTGCAGCGGACAGGATGGCCGGATTGACGTGCAGGTTCAGGGCGCCCGGTAGCAGCCGCGCAGGCGCGGCCGGGAAGACCCGGCCAGGGTAGGCGATCACCGCCACCGGGGGAGGTCTGGAGGTCGGGGCGGTGGGCAGAAGCAACCAACTGCGCAAGGGTTGACCCGTCGGTCCGATATGATCGACCGGGACAACAGTCCCCCAGTCGCGGTGGTCAAGATCGGCGTTCACAGTCGCCAGTTCGATCTCGTCCGCTTGGGTTCGCAGTCGGACTTGGGTCGCGCCGCCCGGGGATCGCCGGCGGGTCACCATGAAGGCGGTATCAGGGCTCGCGGCCGCTACGGTCTCGTCAGCGGGGAGCCGGCCGAAGCAGTGTGCCGAGCCGCTGGCGTGCCGCAGACACCCGTCAGGACCCATCAAGACGCCGCGGCCGAGGCGTTCCGCCGTGGGGTTCTGCGTCGCCCGTGCACCCAGATCGGACGATGTCCCGGCATCGACGAGACTGCCTTGGAGTCCGGCAGGTGTGCGACCGTCCCCGAAAGGGGTCAGACCGCTATTGCGGCTGATGAAGGTGGCGCCGCCGAAGCTCAAAAGGGCTTCTCCATCCTCGACTTGGGCCACGGTCCGGCGGCGTCCGCTACGGTCGGTTATCATCCACGCCTTCGATCCGTCCGCCAAGCGAACCTCGAAGACAGGGCGGTCGCCGTCCCAACTGGCCCGGGCGATCGGAATGGTCTGGCTGTCGCCATTGATCGCGGGCGAGGCGTCGCCCAGATCGACCGGCGTGGCAGGCCCGGCTCGACCCAAGAGCCAGAAACGCCCCGCCTCGAAGCGCCCGCCGACGGGGCGGGAAAAGGCGATCAATCGATCGGAACGCGGCGACCACGAAAGCAGGTGTGACGTGAAATCTTGATCGGGCAGGGGTTCGACCGTCGCCCCGGTTTCGAGATCGGCGAGAAGGATGCGGCGCACGCGTTTGGGCGTGCCGGTGAACAAGATCGTATCGAGGCCATATTGGATGTCGGGCCCGTCGAGCAGCGCGGCGGCCGAGCGGCCGTCGGGCGAGAGCGAGACGTCGATGATCGCGCCCTCGAGGAGGAGGGTCTCGCGGCCGGTCGCGAGATTGACCTGGAGAAGCTGGAGCGGCGTCCCCTTATCGCGGCTATCGCGCGCCGAACCACTCGGCGTGGAGATCGCCGACGGCGAATGTCCGCTTTCGGCGCGTCGCCAAAGGTCGCTCTGTTTTACGACCGATTGAGCATAGACGCCGAGCATATAGGGCAGCGCGCCGTTCCTGCGGGCGGCGACCAAAAGCTCCGTCTCGGAGCGCCAAACGACAGTCTCGCCAAAGCGCGCCAGTTCTGGGGAGAGATCGAGCCATCGCACGGATCCCGTCGCGAGCGTCATGACGCCCATGCTCCATCCCCCCTCCGATAGGCGATAGACGACCATCGAAGCACCGCTCGGCGAGAAGGGGCCCGAGGCGAACCCTGCGGAGTGACCTGGCTCCTCAATGGTGTGGCGACGGCCGCCGTCGGTTGCTGAGAACACCTCCAGCCGGCTCAGCAAGGTCTCGGTATACTGGTCGTATTTATAGGTGCTCGCGGTGTTCCACGGAGCCTGCCGCTCCACGACGACCCATCGGCTGTCCGGAGAAATGCGGATGTTGCCGACGCCCTCTTGGCTCAGCAGGTCGTCGATCGTGAAAGGATCAAGCGCTGGCGCAGACGCCGTCTGGCACAGAATTGGGCTCGCGGGGACCAGAATGGTCGCCGCGGCCATGAGGCCGATAAAGAGCTTCATCACCAGCTCCGGGTCAGCTGGATAGAGACAAGCCGGCCAACCACGCCGGTATTGGCGGCGTCGAAGGCGACGCCTTCAGGCGAGTCATAGAAGGGTGGATCGGTATCCAAGACGTTCTGGACATTCAGCGTCAGGGACGCGCCGTCGAAGATCCCATGCGTAGGTGCATAGCGGAACTGGACGTCCGCCGTCGTCCATGAGCCGATGGGGCGCCCGGTGGCGTCAGGGTAGCCATCCACGTAGTTGATGGCTGCGGAAGCCCCCCAGTCCGAATGGGTCCAGTTGGCGGATGCGCGCCCCCGGAAGTCCACCGGCAAGTTGGGACTATTGATGCCGGACTGAACGGGCGCGGTCGGGGTCGCCTGCGTATCGAACCGGTCCAGATAGGTCAGGTTGGCGTCGAGATCGAACGCGTGGTCGCCGATGTCGAAGGCGTAGCCGAGATTGGCGTCGATCCCTTTGAGCAGCACGCTGGACGTGTTCACAAACCGGGCATCGACGATGGCGCCATAGGCCTCGGCGGGGAACAGATCGGCAAGCGCTGTCGTCGGCAGATCCAGCAACGCCTGCATGTCGGCGCGGTCCTGCGCGTTGTTGATCGGATCGATGATGCGAACGAAGGCCGACAGGGCGGGATTGGCAAGGGCGGTGGTCAGGGCCGTGAAGGCGGGCTGACCGATCTGATTGTCGAAATCGATCCTGAACAAATTTAGGCCCACGCGAAGGCCGGGAAGGGCCGCTGGCCGATAGTCTCCGCCAAGCGTCCAGCTCTTGGCCTGCTCGGGCTCAAGGTCGGGATTGCCGCCGTAGAGAATTTCGGCCAGCACCTGTTGCGATCCGCGCGGGAGGAACGTTGGGCTCTGGTCCGCCGTCTCGTTCAACTCGCGCAGCGCCGGCGCGCGAAAGGACTCGCCGTAGTTGGCGCGCAGCACCAGTTCCGAATAGGGCTGCCACAGAACCCCGACCTTGGGGCTGGTCGTTTGACCGGCGTCGGAATAGTTCTCGAACCGTCCGGCAATCGATAGCTCAAGCCTCTCGAATCCAGCGCGGCGGTAGGCGGCACTGAAGAGGGGGATGCGGACTTCCGCGAAGGCGGATGCCACCTCCCGGTCGAAGGCGACGGGGACGCCGACCGACGGCGCTACGCCTGATGTGAAGCTTGTGTCCTGACGTTCGAAGGTCTCGCGGCGGAAGGCGACGCCCGCTGCCAGTTTGGCGTCCCCGGCAGGAAGGGTGAATAGGGACCCGTCCGCCAAGGCGTTGACGGACGAAACCGTCGTCTCCCCGACCCCGCGCGCCCAGCCGGAGCCGATGAAGGCCAAGGCTGCCGGCGAGCTGTTCGAGCCGTCGGCGAAGGGATTGAAGTAGCCATCGCGCGGTGCGCTGTAGTTGGTCGCCGGATTGTCAGCGATCGCGCCGAGCGCCTCGCGAAGGAAGGTGGAGTTCAGCTGATTGCTGCTCGAGTTTTCACCGTATTCGCGCGCGTAGGCGGCGTAAGTGTCCAGCCGCCAACTTCCTGCCAGATCGATCTTGGCCCCGATCGAACCGCCGAGGCTTTCGGCGCGGCCTTCGATCCTCGGATTGCCGAGATCGCGGCCGAAATTATAGGCGATGATGTGTGATGTCGCGCCTGTCGGAGCCACAAAATAGGGGTTAGCTGCGGTCACGGTGAAGGTCGTTGGAAACCCTTGAGACACCGCCTCAAACTCGCGCAGGCCATAGCGAACATCGGCGTTGACCGAGACGCGGTCGCCTAGGTCCTGATTGAGGACCAGATAGGCGCTGTGTCGGTTTTGCTCCGGCAGGACGTTCAGGCCCTCGCGGTGATTGTAGAGATTGCCCTGACCGACGATGAAGTCACTCGGGCTCAGGCCTTCGCCATTCTGCCCACTGGGGATGGCGTAGGTGGGGACATAGCCGCCGGCTGCGGCGTCGAAGACGACGATGTTGCCGGGGTTGCTGAAGATGCGACGCCGGTCGGATCCTCCGAACCGCCGCAAGTCCGCGTCGTTCGCCCGGTCCCGCTCGGATGCCGCCAGGCGGCTGCGGTCATTGTATTCATAGGTGCCCAGGACCGAGCCTGACGACCACCGGCTCCCTACGGTGTGGGCAATCTGGAGCTCATCGCTCGCCCCATCCGAGGTGACGCCGTACCGGACCCGCGTCTCGGCACCGTCATAGTCCTCACGCAGGATGATGTTGACCACGCCGCCCACGGCATCCGCTCCGTACAGCGCTGACGCACCATCGAGCAGCACGTCGATGCGGGCCACGGCGCTGGTCGGTATTGTGGAGACATCGGCGAAGTCGCCCTTGTTTCCTGTGCCCGCCATTCGTCGGCCGTTGACCAGAACGAGAGTCGCATCGCTGCCCAAGCCGCGCAGATTGACGCCCGAGGCGTAAAAGCTGTTCGTACCCGTCCGGTCGCCGCCGTTGCTCATTGCGGCATCGTTACCGGTGCCGCCAAAATTCTGGGGCAGGGCGGCAAGCGCTTGGGCAACTGTTCCATGCCCCTGTCGGTCGATATCGCCCCGGGTCACGGTGATGACTGGCGACGGGCCGTCAGCGACGCCGCGGATCAAACTGCCAGTGACGATCACCTCGTCGATCTCAATCGCCTCATCTGCTGCCTCCGCCCGGACGGAAGGATCAAAGACGACCAGAGTGTTCGGGCTCGTGCGCCGCGCCCTCAGGCCCGTGCCCTGCAGTAGCGCGGTCAGCGCCTGATCGGTCCGCAGCGCGCCGCTGACGCCCGGAGACTGACGGCCGGCTACGAGGTCGGTGGAATAGAGGATTTGCTCGCCGCTCTGCGCCGCGAACAGCGGAAGAGTGGTTTCTAGCGGGCCGGCCGGGACGCGGAACTGGACGGCAGGGGATTGCGCCTGGGCGACGACAGGCATTGCCGCCGCGACAGCGAGTGCTCCGAAAGCAGACGAACAGAGACCGATACGCATAATAATCCCCCGAAATGGATATCCGCACAGACGCGGTTCGGGGAAGAGACGAAGGGGCGCGGCAAAACCCCTCAGCGCGCGCTCATAATTTTCGCGGGGGCGTCACGAATGACGATCTGACCGGAAGCCGTGCGGTCGGCGACGACCGGATAGAGCTCGGTCAGCGCGGACACGAAGCCCTCGACATCGCCCGTGTTGAAAGCGCCGCTGACAGCGATATCGGCGATGGCGGGCGCATCCAGGACGACCTTGGACGCGGTGTAGCGATTGACCTCGGCCACAGCGGCTTCGACGGTGTCGCCGGCGAAGATGAGGCGGCCGGATGTCCAGCTGGTCTCCGACGCCGCATCCACCGACCGGACGGCTGGACGAGGCGAGGCGGTGACAATCTGCTGGCCCGGGGCGAGGGACCACCGCGGCGTGGCTTGCCCCCGGTCTACGACATCGACCTTGCCTTCGACGAGCGTCACCTGCGCGCCGCCGCCCGCGCGGCGGACGTCAAACCGGGTTCCTACGGCGGTGACGTCGGTCGCGCCGGCGCGAACAACGAAGGGGCGGGCGGGATCGCCCTCCACATCGAAGAAGGCCTGGCCGCTCGCCAGCTCTACAGCACGGCGACGGCCGGTGAGCCTGACGGTGATGCGAGACTCGGTGTCCAGGGTAACCTTTGACCCATCGGCCAGGACGACGATCCGCCGTTCGCCCAGCCCGGTTTCATAGGACAGAGGACGGGCAGACCACATTGTCACGCCGACAACCACTGCGGCGACGGCCGCCACGGCGCCGATCGGTATAAGGCCTTTGGCGAGGCGGCCCTGCAGTTTGCGCGAGGCGTCGGCGCGTGCGCGGGCCCCTGCAGTCAAGGCGGCGATATCGGCGTCGCCCTTGAGGCTCCCGGCCGCCTCCCACATCGTTTCGATCCGGGCATAGGCTTCCGCGTTCGCAGGGGTGCGGCGCCATTGACTGAAAGCAGTGATGTCCGAAGCCGCCACCCGCTTCTGGTTGAGGGTGGCGAACCACGACGCGGCCTCGCGTCGTCTTACGTCCAGGTCATTATCGGCAGTCATCGTTCGTGCCTTAGACGTCCAGTTGGGCCATGCAGTGCTCAACAGCCTTGGCCATCCGCCGTTCAACCGTAGCCAGGCTGATCCCGTGGGCCAGAGCAATCTCCGGATATGTCATACCGTCAAACCGGCTCAAGACGAAGACGTCCCGATACAGCGGCGGCATGGTCAGGAGAACCTGCTTGAGGTGCAGCCGGTCGACAGGCGCGTCGACCGCTGTGACCCATATTGGAATCGCCCCCTGCATCGCCCGGTCCCGGAGGGCCATCCGACGCCGTTCATCGCGAACGAGGTTGAGGGCCACGCGAAGGAGCAGAGCCTTGGGGTGACGGATGTCTTCGATGAGATAGGGAGCTAGGCGAAGGTAGGTTTCCTGCACCACATCGGCGGCTTCATCGACGCCCACACGTCCGCGCAGGCGCTTTCCAAGCCACCCCGAATAGCGTCGGTAAAGCCCGTTCAGGCTCGCCGCAGCGTCCGGGTTCATCTCCTTCACATCGCTCACGGCGGCCTCCAGCCGGTTTTCAGGAGGCAGGAATCCGAGAGCGCGCCCGCCACGACCGGGCGCACACAGGGGTGCGCCGCGGTCACCAGCGGACGGACGCCGCGCGTCGAGGCGCGGTCGTAAAGATTGAGCTTCGCACAGGGGATTCCCGGCCCCTGTCGACGCAAGCGCCGACGGCCGACAATGAATCAAAGCGAGTCCCGGTGCAAGGCGGAGGGGTCGGGCGAGGAATCCTCTGCGAAGAGGCCCGCTACTTCAGGGCGAAACGCCGCCTCCGCCACTGACGGACCCCGGCTCAAGTTGCGCCCGTATCTGACGGCGCCCGACGCCGGACTGTGTAAGCGGTCGCCAAAGCAGGGGCAATCAGTCTCTGGCGTTGGCTTTGATCCTAAGGGGCGGCGGGTCCGACGTCGATTCTCCGCAACTTTCTTGCGGAGAATGCGCAACTCCCCTGTGTTGCTCGTGGCTGCTGGTCCGTTCAGCCTTCACCGGTCAATCGCGAGTGAAATCATGGCTCCGAACCTCCAACCGAATGTCGGCTCTCGAGTTTTCGCCTTGAGCCCGCGAGAGCTGGAGTGCCTGTTGTGGGTCAGTCGCGGCAAGAGTTCGGGAGATATCGGCGCCATCCTCGGATTGTCGCCGCGCACGGTCGACAGCTACCTTGAGAAGGTGTGCTCGAAGCTGCGCGTGCGCACCCGGATAGAGGCCGTCGCGGTCGCGGTGGGGGCCGGGGTTATCGAACCGGAGTGACATCGTTGGTCACACGCGATACGCGAGTTTTTCGCTGAGAATCGGATCATGATTGCGCGCCTGAACGGTGATCATGTCGCTTATGCCCGGAGACGTCGTCCAAGCTTTCGCCGGGGAGATCGCATCACGCGATGTGCGTCGCCTCGAATCCTATCTGTCGGAGCAGGTCGCGGCCCAGTTCGACATCGCGGGCGAACTCGTCGGACGTACAGCGCTTCTCGGCTTCTGGCGTCGGCTCTTCCAAAGCTATTCGCTGTTCGAACTTCACATTCTCAAGTCCGTCACCCAGGGCGAGCTGGTCATCGCCGAAAGCCTCTATCTGCTGGCCGCGAACCGTGGCCTCGTCATGAACGTCCGCGCCATCAATGTTTTCGAGGTTGAGAAGGGCGTGATCACTCGGTGGCGCGATCACGCCGATCTGGCCGAGGTGCCTCTGGCGGAGAAGGATCGATGGCGCCGCCTCAGCGTCGCCCGTTGGTGAGGAGGGGAGGGGGCGGGCCGGGAACTTCTGTGTGAAGCTCGACGTCTTCACCCGTGATCGCCGCCGACGCAGAACGTCCCCTGGCTCAAGATCAAAGGCTATCCGGTCAAGGCCCGCCGGGGCCCATCTTAGCCGGAGTAGGAACCAAGCCAAACCCTCAAGTGCGGTGCGCGCGCCAGAGCTTACGGGCGTGCGCCGACGCCGCTCGAACGCCGCCAGTTGTTCGGTCCACCCTCTTGCCGCGGAACGCAGGACGAGGCTTGACAGCCGGGGCGGTCGCGCCCGTTAGGGGTGCAGTGCGAAGTCAGGATCCGGGATGAACACGTCTGAACTTCGCGACGGCCTCGAAGCCCGACAGGTCTGGATCTATTTCGCCGCCGTGATCGTCGCGACGGCCATCGGGTTCCTGATACCGCGCACGGAAGTGCTGGAATCAGCGATCAATCCGGCGCTGGCCTTGATGCTGTTCGTCACCTTCCTGCAGGTGCCGGTCGCCGCCCTCGGCCGGGCGCTTCAGGAGTTGCGGTTCCTGGGCGCCTTGCTGGCGGTGAACTTCATCGCTGTGCCCCTGTTCGTCCTGGGCCTGATGCAGTTCCTGCCGGCCGATCCCCTGATCCGTCTCGGCGTGCTGATGGTGCTGCTCTGTCCCTGCATCGACTATGTCGTGACCTTCGCTCATCTGGGTCGTGCGGACGCCCGGTTGCTCCTAGCCTCGACACCGATGCTGCTGATCGCCCAGATGGTGCTCTTGCCCATCTATCTGCGTCTGTTCCTCGGCGCCGAGGCGGCGGCCTATGTGCAGCCAGGTCCGTTCATCCACGCCTTCGTCTGGCTGATCGCCATCCCGTTCGTTCTGGCGGCGCTGGTCCAGACCTGGGCGGCCCGCAGCAAAATGGGCGAGCGAGTCTCGTCTGGTCTCGGCCTGGCGCCGGTGCCGGCCACGGCCTTGGTGCTCTTCATCGTCGTCGCCGCGGTCATGCCGCAACTCGGACAGACCCTCGACCGGACCCTGAGTGTCGTGCCGGTCTATGTCGCCTTCTCCGTGCTGGCGCCGCTCATCGGATGGGCCGTCTCGAGGCTCGCACGGCTGACGCCGGAAGCCGGCCGCGCCGTCGCCTTTAGCGCTGGGACCCGCAACTCGCTCGTGGTCCTGCCGCTGGCCCTGGTCGTGCCCGGCGCCATCCCCCTGGTCCCGGCCATTATCGTCACCCAGACTCTGATCGAGCTCTTGGCGGAGTTGGTTTACATCCGTGGCATCCACAGGCTGGGACGTCGGTCAGCCTGATCAAAAGAAAGCGAGAGCTTGATCGCTTCCATAGTTCGACTAATTCGGAACTATGGAAACGGAAGCCTCGATTCTCGCTCTCGCCGCCTTGGCGCAGTCTACGCGGCTGGAGGCGTTTCGTCTCCTCGTGCGCCACGAACCCGGCGGTTTGCCGGCCGGTGAGATCTCGAACCATCTGGCCATCCCGGCCAATACACTGTCGTCCCATCTCGGCGTTCTGACCCGCGCGGGGCTGATCAGGTCGGAGCGGCGCAGCCGCTCGATCATTTACCGGGCCGACCTGGACCGGTTCCGCGAGCTGGTCCTGTTCCTGCTTAAGGACTGCTGCGAGGGGAGGGCGGACCTGTGTCAGCCCTTACTGGCCGAACTCGCACCCTGCCGCCCCTGAGGATCCCATGGACGTCGTCATCTATCACAACCCCGCCTGCGGGACGTCGCGCAACGCGCTTGAGCTGATCCGCCATGTCGGCATGGAGCCGCACGTCGTCGAGTATCTGAAGACCCCGCCGTCGCGGGCCATGATCGCCTGGCTGGCCGAACGCACCAGCGCGCCGCTGCGCGACCTGTTACGCGAAAAGGGCACGCCCTTCGCCGAGCTGGGCCTCGGGGACCCGGGCCTGACGGACGATCAACTGCTCGACGCGATCGAGGCCCATCCGATTCTTCTCAACCGCCCGATCGTCGTCAGTCCCATGGGCGTTCGACTCTGCCGGCCATCGGAGGCCGTGCTAGATCTTCTGCCCGCCGATGATCTCAAGCCCTTCACCAAGGAGGACGGCGAGGTCGTCATCGACGCCGCCGGCCAGCGGGTGAAGCGATGATCGATACCCCGGTGGCGGACGCCTCGCCGCGTCGCCTGTCCTTCCTCGACCGCTGGCTGACACTGTGGATCTTCGTGGCCATGGGTCTCGGCGTGGCTCTGGGGACGCTGGCGCCGGACCTGCCCGCCTGGGTCAATAGCTTCTCGATCGGCACGACCAACATCCCAATCGCCATCGGTCTCATCTTGATGATGTACCCGCCGCTGGCCAAGGTTCGGTACGAGGAACTGCCGCGTGTCTTCGCCGACAAGCGGGTGCTGGCCCTGTCGCTGTTCCAGAATTGGGTGTTGGGCCCGGTGCTGATGTTCGCGCTGGCGGTGATCTTCCTGCGCGATCAGCCGGAATACATGACCGGCGTCATCCTGATCGGCCTGGCGCGCTGCATCGCCATGGTGCTGGTGTGGAACCAGCTGGCGCGGGGCGACAACCAGTATGTCGCTGGCCTCGTCGCCTTTAACTCGATCTTCCAGATCCTTTTCTTCAGCCTCTACGCCTGGATCTTCCTCACCGTCCTGCCGCCCCTGTTCGGCCTGCAGGGCAGTGTGGTGGACGTCAGCGTCTGGACCATCGCCGGGGCGGTGCTCGTCTACCTTGGTCTTCCCTTCCTGACCGGCTTCCTGACCCGTCGCAGCCTGATCGCCCGCCGGGGCGCCGATTGGTACGAGCGGCGCTTTCTGCCGCGCATCGGACCGATCACCCTGATCGCCCTGCTGTTCACCATCGTGGTCATGTTCAGCCTCAAGGGCGGGGAGGTGGTGGCCCTGCCGCTGGACGCCCTGCGCATCGCCATTCCGCTGACGATCTACTTCCTTGTGATGTTCGTGGTCAGTTTCCTGATGGGCAAGCTGATCGAGACCGACTATCCGCGCACCACCGCCCTGGCCTTCACCGCGGCCTCGAACAATTTCGAACTGGCCATTGCCGTCGCCATCGCGGCCTTCGGCCTGACCTCGCCGGTCGCCTTCGCGGCCGTCATCGGCCCGTTGGTCGAGGTGCCAGTGCTGATCCTGCTGGTGTCAGTTGCGCTGTGGATGGGCCGACGCTGGTTCCCGGATACGGCTCCGCCGGCGGACGCGGCCTGATGGTCGTCCTGCATCTCTTGGACGCGGATGACGTCGGCCTGATCGCGGCCCTGCGCGGCGCGGGTCTGCCCGAGCCTGGCGCTGGTCGATACTTCGCCGCCCACGAACACGGCGGCATCGCCGGCTATGTCGGCCTGGAAGGGGAAGGGCAGGATCTCCTGCTGCGCTCCCTGGTCGTGCTCGCCGACCTGAAGGCCCAAGGGATCGGGAGCCGCATACTGACCGCCGTCGAGGCCATGGCGAGCGATCTGCGTAGCGAACGGCTTCACCTGCTCACCACGACGGCCGAGCTTTTCTTCGCCCGGCACGGCTTCGTCGTCGCCGATCGGGCGTCTGCACCGCCCGCGATCCGGCGAACCCGCGAGTTCGCGGACGTCTGCCCGGCGTCGGCCGCCTATCTGATCAAGGACCTCTGATGACCCTCGCCCGCTTGCGTTCGCTGCCGGATCCGGATCACCTGCCGGCTCTGGACGCGGCCTATCTGTCCGCCGACCCCGCCCGTGGATTGGGCCCGACCGACCCGGCGCCGCGGATCCTTCTCTTGTACGGCTCGCTGCGCGAGCGGTCGTATTCGCGGCTCTGCGTCGAGGAGGCGGCCCGTCTGCTGCAGCGGATGGGATGCGAGACCCGCATCTTCGACCCCTCCGACCTGCCCCTGCCGGGCGCGCCCGGCGACGACGACCACCCGGCGGTGCGCGAGTTGCGCGAGCACGCCTTCTGGTCGGAGGGCATGGTCTGGTGCAGTCCGGAACGGCATGGCCAGGTCTCCGGCCTGATGAAGCTGCAGATCGACCATCTGCCGCTCAGCCTGGGCGGCCTGCGCCCGACCCAGGGCCGCACCCTGGCGGTGATGCAGGTGTCGGGCGGGTCGCAGAGCTTCAACGCCGTCAACACTCTGCGCCTGCTGGGCCGCTGGATGCGGATGATCACCATCCCCAACCAGTCCAGCGTGGCCAAGGCCTTCCAGGAGTTCGACGAGGCCGGCCGGATGAAGCCCTCGGCCTACTATGAGCGGATTGTTGATGTGATGGAGGAATTGGTGCGTTTCACCATCCTCACCCGGCCGCACGCGGCCCAGCTGGTGGACCGCTATTCCGAGCGCAAGGCGGCCAGGATTCCCCTCGACGCCGCTTCCGATCTGTCGGGGATCGCCATCGCGCGCCAGGCGTGACCTCTCCTCGACAACGCGAACACGCCTCGCATTCCTCCCCCTTAATACGGACCTTGACCCCATGGCCGCGGCGGCCGCCGAGCATCGCGATGGTCGTAACTCGCCAGAAGTGGCGAAAGGCAGTCTCCGGTTGACGTCCTCATCCTAACGAACCTCCAGGCCCTTGCCGCGCTAAGCAAGGGGGACCAGGCGCGGGCCGTCCGGCCGAAAACAGTAATGCCTGAAGCGGAATAGGAGCAGACGTGCCTCGCAACGCAGCCGATTTCCTGTCGATTTACCAGCAAGGCTTCGTGAGGGTCGCTGCGTGCCGTCCCGTCTGCAGGATCGCGGATCCGGCGTTCAACCTGGAGCAGACCCTGAGGCTCGCCCGTGAGGGAGACGAGGCAGGGATCGCGCTGATGGTTTTCCCGGAGCTGGGCCTCTCGGGCTATTCGATCGACGACCTGTTGCTGCAGCGGGCGTTGCTCGACGAGGTCGAGCGGCAACTCGTGAACCTCGTGGCCGAAAGCCGCGATCTCCATCCGGTCGTTCTGGTCGGCGCGCCCCTCCGTCGTGAGGGACGGCTCTATAATTGTGCGGTGGCTATCCACCGGGGGCGGGTCCTTGGCGTGGTGCCAAAGGGCCATCTGCCCAACTACCGCGAGTTCTATGAAAAGCGATGGTTCGCCTCCGGGCGGGATGTGGAAGGCGAGATTACGATCGGGGGCGAGACCGCTCCATTCGGAATGGATCTGCTGTTCCAGGCCGACGATGTCGACGGCCTGATCTTTCATGTCGAAATTTGCGAGGATGTTTGGGCGCCCGCGCCGCCCAGCGACTTCGCCGCGCTCGCCGGCGCGCTGATTCTGACGAACCTGTCCGCAAGCAATATCGTTGTCGGAAAGGCGGACACGCGGCGAAGACTCTGCGAGCTGCAGTCCGGCCGCTGTTGGGCGGCCTACATCTACTCCGCGGCCGGCTATGGAGAATCGACGACCGACCTGGCCTGGGACGGACAGGCCTGCATCTACGAGCTGGGGGCGCAGCTCGCGGAGACGGAGCGCTTCAGCCTGGGGTCCCAGATGGCCGTCGCGGACATAGACGTGGAACGGCTGCAGCTGGAACGTATGCGGACCGGCACCTTTAACGAGGCCGCGATCGCCAACGGGATGCCCGACCGGCGCTTTCGCCGGGTGACCTTCCATCTTGATCCGCCAGTTCGCAACCTCGGCCTGCAACGACGCATCGACCGTTTTCCCTTTGTGCCCAACGATCCCTCCCGTCTCGACCAGGATTGCTACGAGGCGTTCAACATACAGGTGAGCGGGCTGGCCAAGAGGCTTGAGGCGACCGGAACAGCCAAGATCTGCATCGGCGTGTCCGGAGGCCTGGATTCAGCGCACGCCTTGATCGTCGCGGCCAAGGTCTTCGATCTGCTTGGGCGTCCACGCACGGACATTCTCGGGTTCACAATGCCCGGCTTCGGCACGAGCGCGAGGACCAAGTCTAACGCCTACGCCTTGATGAACGGGCTCGGCGTGACCGTCGAGGAAATCGACATCAAGCCGCTCGCCCAGCAGATGCTGCAGGACTTGCGCCATCCGTTCGCGAGGGGCGAACCTGTGTACGACACGACGTTCGAGAATGTGCAGGCCGGGCTCCGGACAGACCTCCTGTTCAGGGCCGCCAATCAGCGGAACGGCATGGTGCTCGGCACCGGCAACATGTCCGAGCTCGCGCTCGGCTGGTGCACCTACGGCGTCGGCGACCAGATGAGCCACTACAACGTCAACGGCTCCCTCCCGAAAACCCTCATTCAACACCTGGTCCGTTGGACAGCGGCGAACCGCCTGTTCGACCCCGCGGTGTCCGACGTCCTGCTCGACATCCTGGCGACAACGATTTCGCCGGAGCTCATCCCGCAGACGGCCGAGGGCGAGTCGCAGAGCACCGAAGGCAAGATCGGCCCCTACGAGCTCCACGACTTCTGGATCTACTATCTCACCCGGTTCGGGCTGCGGCCCTCCAAGATCGCCTTCCTGGCCTTGCACGCCTGGCAGGACGCCGCCGCCGGGAATTGGCCGCCGGGCTTTCCGGACGAGCAAAAGCGGGCCTACCCCATCGGGTCTATTCGCAGCTGGCTGGAGGTGTTCCTGCAGCGCTTTTTCGCCAATCAGTTCAAGCGCTCGGCCCTGCCGAACGGACCCAAGGTCACGACAGGCGGTTCTCTGTCGCCGCGGGGCGACTGGCGCATGCCCTCGGACGCTCATGGCCAGGTCTGGATCGACGAGCTGCATCGCAACGTGCCGGAGGTTCTTGATCCCGCAAGCGACGACATTCCAACGAAAGAGCCCGATGTGCTGCCCGCCGGAGGCAAACCCATCGTCCGATAAGACCGTCTCCCCGGCCTGCGGACTCCGGGGGCGGAGGGCGGTTTCAGAACCGGAAGCCGGCGCCTGCCCATGCGGCCCCCGGCGGGGCGGAAGTTCGCTGAAGGGCTGGCGGCCCTAGCCGATGTCCGCCGGCCGCGCGCCCTTCGGTGCCGCATGCCGGGAGAAGCCGACCACGAGGATAGCGATCGTCAGCAGCTGAACGGCGACGCCTTCGACCGTCGGGTAGAGGCCGAGGATCTCGATACGGGGGATCCAGGCCAGCGGATGGACGTCGAGCCAGCCCGCCTCCTGCAGCGCCGCCACCCCCTTCCCGACGAGGACAACCGACAGGATGGCCATAAGGATCGAGCTCAGGGAGAAGAACCGGCCGATCGGCAGGCGCTTGCTGTAGGCCAGCAGGGCCCAGGCAACCACGGCCAGGATGACCACCGCCGTCAGGGCGCCGGCCAGCATGCCGAGGTGGCCGCCCTGGCTCCAGATCGCCGCATAGAACAGGATGGTCTCGAACACCTCCCGGTAGACCACCACGAAGGACAGCAGGAATAGGAACCAGGCCGACCGTTTCGACAGCGCATGGGAGAGCTTGTCGCGGATATAGGTCTGCCAGGCGTCGGCGTGCGACTTACCGTGCATCCAGATGCCCACCGAGACGAGCACGACGGCGGCCAGAAGCGAACCGAACCCTTCGGTCAGTTCCCGGCTGGCGCCGCTGATGGAGATGAAGAAGGTCGCGGCCGCCCAGGTAGCCCCGCCGGCGACCAGCGCGGCGACCCAGCCGCCGTGGACGTAGCGCAGCACCTCGGGCCGTTCGGCCTTCCTGAGGAAGGCGATCATCGCCACCACGATGAGCAGGGCCTCTAGGCCTTCGCGCAGCAGGATGGTGAAGGCGCCGAGGAAGCTGGCGAGATTGTCCGCCTCCTGGGGCGCGAGGGCCCGCTCGGCCGTGTCCAGCAGGGCGTTCGCACGAGCGACCCGACCGGCGACCTCCTGGGCGGGCGCACCCCGGCTGATAGAGACGCGCAGCTCGGTCATGGCGGTCTCGACCCGGCGCAGCAGGGCGCTGTCCCGGGCGCCGAGGGCCGGCTCGATCGGCTCGACGCCGTCGAGGTAGGCGGACAGCGCCGCGTCGGTGGCGGCCTTGCGATCGCCCCGTCGATAGGCGGCCTCGCTCTCCGCCAGGCGCGTCCGCGCCAGGGTCAGCGTCGATCCGGCCGGGCGCGCCGCGGCCTCGGGATGACGTCGCAGATAGGCGGTCAGGGCCCGCGCCCGGGGTTCGCCGAGGCGGGTGGCCAGCTCGGCCGGCGTGGTCTGGGTGAGGGCGGCCAGGTCGGGAAAGGCCGCGCGGACCGCCGGATCGCCGTCCCACAGGCGCTTGCCCTCGGCGGCTTCGGCGTCGGTGAAGGCGAAGCGGCCGACATAGAAGGCCAGCGCCCAGCGGTCCTCGGCCGGCAGGTGCGAGAAGCTGGCCATCGCCGTGCCCTCCAGCCCCTGGTCGATCACCTGATACAGCCCGAAGACGCTGCGCTGGCGCGCGCGCTCCACGTCGGCGAAGGCGATCGCCGGCGGATCGAGCCCTTCGGCGCCGGGGCCGTCGGCGCGCCCGGTCACGCCGTGGCAGACCGCGCACTGCTCGGCGTAGAGGGCGGCGCCGCGGGCCAGGTCGGGCGGGAACGAGGGCGCCAGCGGGCTCGGATAGGCCGTCAGCACCGCGCCGGCCAGGGCCTTGGCCCGGGCGCCGACGACGGCCGGATCCGCCTTGTCCCGGATGGCCGCCTGCAGGCCCTCTGCGTCGCGCATCAGGGCGGCCTTGGCCGGGTTGGCCGGCAGGGCGTCCAGACGCGTCCGGATCTGGGTGCTGAACTCGATCATCTCGCCGTATTCGGCCGGATTGACGATCTCGCCGTCGGCCACTGCGCCGGCGTAGTCGACCGCCACATAATCCAGCAGCCGCCAGGCGACCTGGGCCTCCGAGGCGGACGGCGCCTGGGCGAGGGCCGGGGCGGCCAACCCTAGGGCGAACAGCAGGGTGAGCAGACGGAGCAGAGGACGCATGGGAGACCTAGTTGTGAGCGGCTCGCAATAGCATTCAAGCGACGCCGCTGTCGCGTCTAAACTGCGGACGCGCCCGGGCCCGCAGAGGCGGCCGCGATCGCGGCTGCCGTCGGGTCAGACTTCGTAACGCGCGGCCGTCAGAGGTGGATCGTGCGCTCGGCTACCGCCAGGCAGGCTTCGCGCAGGGCTTCCGGCAGGGTCGGATGGGCGTGGCTTGTCCGCGCCAGATCCTCGGCCGCCGCGCCGAACTGCATGGCGGCGACCGCTTCATGGATCAACCCGCCGGCCTCAGGGCCCAGGATGTGCACGCCGAGGATCTTGTCCGTCGCGGCGTCGGCCAGAACCTTGACCAGACCGTTCTTCTCCAGACGCGCCTTGGCCATGGCGTTGGCGGAGAAGGGGAAGCGCCCCACGCGGTAGGCCACGCCGGCCGCCTTGAGGTCGTCCTCGGTGCGGCCGACCGAAGCCAGTTCCGGCCAGGTATAGACGACCGCCGGAATCGTTCCGTAGTCCACATGGCCCGCGCCCCCCGCCAGGCGTTCGGCCAGGGCGATCCCTTCCTCCTCCGCCTTGTGGGCCAGCATGGCGCCGCCGATGACGTCGCCGATGGCGTAGACCCCGTCGGCGCTGGTCCGGAACCCTTCGTCCACCGGAATAAAGCCCCTGCGGTCGGGCGCAATGCCGACCGTTTCCAGATCGAGCCTGGCGGTTGCGGGCCGTCGGCCGATGGAGACCAGCACGACATCGGCCTTGATGGTTCCTCGCGCGCCATCGCCCATGGGCTCGACGTCGAGGACGACGTCGTCGCCCTCCATCCGCGATCCGACCACCTTATGCCCAAGGCAGAACTGGAAGCCCTGGGCCTCGAGCACCTTGTGCAGCGCCGCCGACATCTCCGAGTCGACGCCGGAGGCGATCCGGTCGAGCACCTCGATGACCGTGACCTCGCTGCCGAGCCGACGCCAGACCGACCCCAGCTCCAGTCCGACGTAGCCGCCGCCGATCACCGCCAGATGGCGCGGCGCCGCCGTCAGGCTCAGGGCGCCGGCGGAGGTGACGATTCGCCGCTCGTCGATGGGCAGGTCGGGCAAGGTCGCCGCTTCCGATCCGCTGGCGATGACCACCGCCTTGCTGGCCTGCACCTCGAAAGCGCCGTCCGCGGCGCGCACCTCCACCCGGTCGCGCGCCAGCAGCCGCCCGCGGCCCTGGAAGCGGGCGACCTTGTGCTTGCGCAGGAGGTAGGCGACCCCTTCGCCAAGCTCGGTCACCACCTTGCCCTTGTGCCGCATGACACCGTCAAGATCGGCCCGCACATTGTCTACCATGACGCCGAACGCTTCGAGATTGCGCGCCATCTCCAGCCGCTCGGTGGCCTGGAGCAGCGCCTTGGACGGAATGCACCCGATGTTCAGGCAGGTCCCCCCGAGCAGTTCGCGGTCGTCGATGACCGCCACCGACAGGCCGAGCTGGCTCGCCCGGATCGCACACGGGTATCCGCCCGGCCCGCCGCCGATGATCACCAGGTCGTAGGAGGTCGTCGAACGGCTCATGGCGTCAGCCTTTGCTGCGAGTGGATGGGAGAGAAGGGCCCCGGCCAGCCCGAGGAAGCGGCATCAGGCGCCCCCCTCATTGAGGGCCGCGTCGCGCGTCTCCATTCGGAACCCGCTTCCGGGGAGGGCCGGCAGGCGGCGGAAGTCGATCTCCAGATCCTGATCCGGCAGCCGGTAGTTCAGGTCGGCGAGCAGGCCGACGGCGCGCTCCATCAGCTCCACGACGATCCCTTCGCCAGGGCAACGGTGACCGGTCGCCGCATCCCCACCGCCCTGGGGGATGAGACCGAACGGATCTCCGGAGCCGTCGCTGAACCGCTCCGGCCGGAACGCCTCGGGATCAGTCCAGTGTGCGGGATCGTGATTGGAGCCATAGAGGTCGAGGACCACCTGACGGCCCTCCGGGAAGACCAGGTCGCGCCAGCGAAACGGCGCGCGCACACGCCCGATCACTGCCGGGAAGAACGGATAGAAGCGTCGGACTTCCTGGACGAAGGCGCGGCGACGTCCGGCGTCGGCGTCGGCCAGACGGGCCGCATCCGGGTGAGCCTGCATCGCGTGCGCCACAAACACGATGTAGACCGAGGTCGCGACAGTCGGCCGCAATACATTGGCCAGTTCGACCGCCGCCGTGTGGATCGGCAACGGTTCGCCGTCCGCGGCGCGGGTCCAGGCCCAGGCGTGGGCGGCCGTGTCCGGATCCGGCGACAGACGGCCGGCGCGAATGTCTTCAATGATCGAGCCCAGCCAGGCGTCGACGCGGCGACGCGCGTGCCTCGACCACAGATGCCGGGGGCCCCGCGATCCCGCCGCGTCGAACAGCGCCCTCAGGTGACGGACCCGTTTCGCCTCTTCGTGCGGCTCGAGCGGCACGCCGGCCCAGGCGCAGACGGCCCGCGTTAGCACCGGCTGCAAGGCGTCATACAGCACGATGTCGTCCTCGCCGGCCCATTCGACGGCCGCGCGCCGCCACTCCGCTTCGAACAGTTCGCCCAGTCGCGCGACACGGGCTGGCGACATCAGGGACATGAACACGCCCTTGCGGGCGCGGTGGGCCTCGCCGTCCAGCCCCTGGACGCCGCCCTCGCCGAGCAGCGTGCGGCGGACCGGCGCCGGCATGGCGCCCGCCCGCACGATGCGGGTCTCGTCATAGAAGATCCGCGCCGCCTCGCGGCCTCTCAGACAGGTCGTCTCCTTCAGCGCCAGGCGGGTCTCGACGACGTCGGCGCCGGCCTGCTCGAACAGGTGGGAAAGGCGCCGATAAGGGTCTGTCAGCAGGGCCAGGGTCTGGTCGCCGTGTCGCGAGGTCGGCCGATGCGTCATCGAAATCCTCCAGAAGGACGGGCGGTCCGCGACGGGAGCCGCCAATCGCCTCCAAACGTCGCGGTGGGCTAATGGCTCCGGGGTCTTTGCGCCTTCCGGATCTTCCACAGGGTCAAAGCGGCGCGGATGGATCGTGCAACGCCTCGATCACCTTGCAGGCGGAGACCCGGCCCCCGGCGCATTCCGTCGTCATCCGCGACAGTTCGCGCTGGAGGGCGCGGAGCCGGGCGATCTTCTGTTTCACATCGGCGAGATGACGTTCGGCCAGGGTGCTGGCCTCGGCGCAGGGCCGATCGGGGTGATCCGACAGATCAAGCAAGGAGCGGATCGAATCCAGATCGAAGCCCAGCTGGCGGGCATGCCGGATGAATGACAGGCGGCGCTCCGCCGCGTCGTCATACATGCGCCGGTCGCTGGCGGTGCGCGGCGGCGGCGGAAGCAAGCCGATTTCTTCATAGAAGCGGATGGTCGGAACCTTGACGCCCGTGGCGGCGGCCAGTTTGCCGATGGGGCGCAACCCGGACGAGGCGGGAGAGGGGAGGGGCATCGCGTCAGCTCGTAACGGCGGGTGAAAGGCATCTGGGGCGGGGAGGGATCATCGGCCCAGCCCCATCAGGACGACGGCGATGCCGAAGGCGGCAATCGTGGAGGCGCCGGTGAGCGCCATGCCGAAGGCCGGGGCCGCCGCGCCCTGCGCGTAACCCAGGGCGAAGAAACCCCGACCAACCAGATAAAGAGGGACCAACACCGGCAGCAGGATCATCTCCTCGCCGCGCAGCACGGTGGCGAGCACCAGGTGGGCGCTCACCGCCAGAACGGTCTGTTCAAGCGAGTTCTGTAGCACGGCGGCGGGTAGGGCGAGCCTGGCGCCGGGCGCCGCATCGGCGGACCCGGCCGGTCGGCGTCGGACCGGAACCGGATGCTGGCCACCACCCTCAAACACCCCGCGAGCCACAGGAAGACCGGGAGATTCGCCTGCAGGGCATAGGCCAGCCTATCGGCCGTCGCCATGTCGCGCGCCGCGCCGAGAAGGGGCGGGGAAAGCCGCAGCCAGGCGGAGGCCGCCGCTGAGGCGGTGATGAGAATCGCCGGCGCCGAGCGGACGGCGATCGCCCTCTGTTCGGCGGGAAGCCTCATCGCGCCGCCCGTCCCAGGGTCGAGGACGCCGCGCGGCTGTCCGAGCCCCGGACGGTGAGGAGGAGCAGCGCGACGCCGCAGACAATGGCCGCATCGGCGAGGTTGAAGGTCGGCCAGTGCGCCGCCCCCCAATGAAGATCGATAAAATCGGTGACCGCGCCAAAGCGTAGCCGGTCGACGAGGTTCCCGATCGCTCCACCGGCGATGAGGCCTGCGGCGGCCGCCGTCACGGCGCTGCGCGTGCGCCAGATCCACGCCAGCAGGGCGCCGATGATCAGGGAGGCCACGGCGCTCAGCGCCCAGCGGCCGACGGCGCCTGAGCCGGCGAACAGGCCGAAGGTGACGCCGGGGTTGAACCCGAGACGCAGCGCGAGAAACGGCGTGAGGTTGATCGGAGCGTCCAGCTGAGCGCGCGCCGCGGCCTTGGCGGCCTGATCCACGACGGCGATCAGCGCCGCGAGCGCGAAGGCGATCGTCTGCAGGCGGCCGGGAACGCGTCGCGTCGGGTGCATGGTGATCATGAAGCCTCCAATGGATTTCAACTGATTTTGGGCCCTCTAGTTACTAGAGGATCAAGCTGGTTTTATCTGACAGGCGTTTCTTTCATGGAAGCCATGCATTCTCGGCATGATCGTCTAGCCATTGGGAGATGCATGCTTCTCGCGAAAGGGTAATCCGATGACTGAACCCCCTCTCGTCCTGTGCACTTCCTCGCCCGGCTGCAGTTGCGGCGTGGCCTCCAGGTTCGACAGCGCCACCCCGCCTACCGGCGCATCATGATCGCGGTGATCGCCGTCAACTGCGCCGCCTTTATGGCCATAGCCAGCGGCGTGTCCCTGCAAGGCTCGGCGCCCCCTGGGCGCCAATGTGCTCAACTTCCTGGCCGACGCGCCACCTACGGCATCAGCCTGGCCGTGATCGGACGTTCGGTCGCCGTGCAGTCCGGGGCGGCCAATGGCCAAGGCGCCAGCCTCGTTGCGTTGGTGCTGTTATTCCTCAGCTACGCGATCTCGCGAGCCACCTCCGGGGCGCCGTCCCGTGGCATCACCGGACTGGGCCCTCTGGGCTTCTTCGCCAACGCCCTGGCCGGCTTACTGCTGGTAAGCCACTGCGCAGGCGACGCCAACGTCCGCTCGCTCTGGCTATGCGCGCGCAACGACCTTACCCAGAGCCTGGCGTCGCGGCGACCGGCGGAGCGGTCTGGCTGACCGGTTCACGATGGCCCGACCTGATAGCGGGAGCGCTACTCAGGTGAAGATTGCGCATTCTGCAATCTCGATCCACCTGCAGACGCAGCGAAAGAATCGGACGCGATCAGCGTGCGCTCGCTTAAAGATCGCTCGACGTTGCTGAATAGGTCGAGATGGCCGACGACGCGCCACTCTCGGCCTTGCATGTCGACTTTCCCTCTCCCTCACCGCGGATTGGTGGTCACTCGAAACAGTCGCAGCCCCCGAACACTGTAACAGATTGCTTGATCGCCCGAATGAAAGTATCCACCACGCGATGGCGTGGCCAATTGCGACATGGGCAAGACTGATACTGGCGGTGACCCTGGTCTCCGCCGTGTTTTTCGTCGCCCCGATCGCTGACGCCGCGACCTGCGTCCCGGAGACGGCATCGGCTCACGCCATGGTCGTTGAAGATGCGGGCGATGGCGACCAGGTCGACCTTGGCGCTGGGCACGGAGTCTGCACCCACGGCCACTGCCACCACAACGGAACTGCCCGTGCGGATGTCGCCGACCACATCGCGATGCAGATCCACGCGCGGCCTGTTCACGCCTTCCCCTCGAGTGATTTTCCGTCGTCGATCTCTCCCGACGGCCTGAAGCGCCCTCCCAGAGTCTGACCGGACGTCTGCGCCGCCGTGCGCGCGAACTCGTGTCAAATTTCTGGAAGATGAATCATGCCTCCCTCATATCGCAGGCCGCCGCGTTTCGCGGTCGGCTGCGCGTTGGCCGCATTCGCGGCCGTGCTGGCCAGTCCCGCTTGGGCTGACCCCGCGCCGTCCTTCGCCGAGCTGCTCGCCCAGCTGGGTCAAACCCCGGCCACCCTTGAAGCCGGCGCCCTGTCGGACGCCGCCGAAGCACGTGTCCGCCAGGCCCGTGCGAGGCCTAATCCGACGATCGCTCTCGACGCCGAGAACGCTTTCGGCACGGGGCCCTTCTCGGGCTACGCCAATGCCGAAACCACCTTGTCGATCAGCCAGGACCTCGAGCTGTGGGGACGTCGGACCGCGCGGGTCAATGTCGCCCGCGCGGAAGCCGGAACCGCGGCGCTGCAGCGGGATCTCGCCATCATCGACGCCGCCGGAAGGCTCGCTCAGGTCTATGCCGATGCGGAAGCCGCCCAAAGGCGGGCTGCTCTCGCGGAGGAAAGCCTCACCCTGACCATCGCCGATGCGAGGGCCGCCCTTGTTCTTGTCGAGGAAGGCCGTGAGCCGCTGCTGCGCGGCATCCAGGGGGAAAGCGAAGCGGCTGCGGCGCGTGCCTCTCGCGATGAAGCCGTCGCGGAGCGCGACGCGGCCTTCGCGCGGCTGACCGCAGTCGCCATGCTGGCGGCTCCGGTCACGACGATCGACACCAGCCTGCTGGACCTCGCACCTGCCGCGACCTTCGCTCCCCCGGCGGAGGCGCCGGCCGTTCGCGTCGCCGAGGCTCAGCGCGCGGCCGCCGAACGCAGGATCGATGTGGAGCGGATCCGCTCGCGCCCGGACATCAACGCCAGCGTTGGTGTCCGTCGCTACGAGATGGAAGACGCGACGGCGCTGACTTTCGGCGTCAGCATGCCGCTGCCCCTGTTCGACCGCAACCGCGGGAACATCGACGCGGCGCAGGCCGACTTCCGGGCTGCGGATGCGCGGCTCCTGGGCGCCCGCCAGGAGGCCCAGGCCGATCGCGCCGCAGCGCGGGCGCGCCTCGCCGCCTCCGTGAGCCGGGTCTCCGCCGCCGATGCAGGGGTGGCGTCTGCCGAGGAGGCCTACCGTCTGTCGCGGATCGGATCCGAAGCGGGGCGCATCTCTCAACTCGAGCTGCGGGTCACCCGTGCAGCCCTGATCTCTGCCCGAACTTCGGCCGTCGATGCGCGCCTTGCACGCGTCCAGGCCGAGATTGAACTTGCGCGCCAGGACGGCCGCGCCCCCTTCCAAGGAGCCCAATGATGCGCAAGCGCACATCCAACAAGACGTTGCTGATCGGCGGCGCCGCCGCCGTCGTTCTGCTTGGCGGAGGCGGGCTGTTCCTGCTCACGCGCGGGCCGGACGCCGCTCCAGCCGCCGCCGAGGGTGAGGCGGGTCACGCTGAAGAAGAGGGCGCTCATGCCGAGGGCGAAGCCGGCCACGAAGGCGAGGCCGAAGCGCCGGAAGGCTTCGTCGCTCTGAGCGCGGCCCAGGCCCAGGCCGCCAACCTGATCGTGGTCGGCGTCGGTCGGGGAGGGGGCGCCGAAACCCGGCTCTCCGGGCGGGTCGAGCCCATGGTCGACGCGCGCGCCGCTGTGGCGGCGTCCGTCGGCGGGCGGGTCGAGCGGGTTCTCGTAGCTCCGGGCCAGTCGGTCCGGATCGGTCAGCCCCTGGCGAGCGTCGTCAGCGGTGAAGCGGCGACGTTCCGCGCGGACGCAGACGCGGCGGCCGCCGAAACTGAAGTGGCGCGCCAGGCTTATCAACGCAACCGCAATCTGGCGGACCAGGGCGTTGTCGCCCGACAGGAGGTCGAGGCGTCCCGCGCGCAACTGCTCAGCGCCGAAGCCGGCGCCCGCGCGGCTCGCGCGCGGTCCAGCGCGGCGGGCTCGCCCAACGCTTCGGGCCGCCTCAGCGTCACCAGCCCCATCACCGGAGTCGTGACCAGCGTCCAGGTCGGACCGGGCGGCTTCGTCGCCCCTGGCGGCGTTGTCGCCGAGGTCACCAACCCGGCCAGGGTTGAGCTCGTCTTCAACGCGCCGCCTGCTTTGGCCGCCAATGTAAGGGCCGGGGCGCCTCTGCGGGTCAGCAGCCCCAGCGGCGACTTCGACGCCATCGTCACCGGCGTTGCCGCAGGCGCGGGCGGCGAAAGCGGCGCCACGGTCATTCGGGCCCGGCCGACGGGCTCTGTCCTCCCGCCGGCCGGTTCCGCCGTCACGGGGGCGATCGTGACGGGCGAGACGACCGGCGGTCTCACCGTGCCGACCGAGTCCGTCCAGACCGTCGACGGCAACACCGTCGTCTTCGTTCAGGTCCCGAACGGCTTCCAGGCCCGTCCGGTGCTCGCCGGTCGTCAGGCCGGGGGGCGGACTGAAATCCTGCGTGGCCTCACCGGGGCTGAACGGGTCGCCGGCACGAACGCCTTCCTCCTCAAAGCCGAGCTCGCCAAGGGCGAGGCCGAGCACGGTCACTAGGGGCGCACCGCATGTTCAAATTCATCATCGAACTCTCGGTCAAATTCCGATGGTTCGTGGTTCTCGCCACGGCGCTTGTCGCGGCCTACGGACTCCTCGAGCTGACACGGCTTCCCATCGACGCCGTGCCGGATATCACCAATCGCCAGGTCCAGGTGACCACGGTCGCTCCGGCGCTCGCGCCTGAACAGATCGAACGACAGGTCACCTACCCGATTGAAACCGCCATGGCCGGCATTCCCGGCCTGACCACGACCCGATCCCTCAGCCGAAACGGCTTCAGCCAGGTCACGGTCATCTTTACCGACCAGACCGACATCTATTTCGCGCGCCAGCAGGTCGCCGAACGGCTCGCGGGCGCCCGGGAGGCCATGCCTGACGGGGTGGAGCCGACCATGGCCCCGATCACCACGGGCCTCGGTGAAGTGCTGATGTGGACGATCGACTACAAGCCATTCAACAGTCAGAACCTCGCCAAGCCTGGCGAGCCGGGCTGGCAGGCGGGCGGAGCCTATCTGACGCCCGAAGGCGATCTGCTTTCGACCCCGCAGCAGCGCGCCACCTATCTGCGCACCGTGCAGGACTGGATCGTCGCGCCGCAAATGCGGACCGCCCCCGGTCTCGCCGGCGTCGACACCGTCGGCGGCTATGTGAAGGAGTATGCGGTCCGTCCGGACGCGGCGCGCCTTTCCGCCTACGGCCTGGGCATGGGCGACCTTATCCAGGCCCTCGATCGCGCCAACACTCAGGCCGGCGCAGGCTATATCCAACGCGCTGGCGAAGCTCTGACGGTCCGCACCGACGCCTTGGCCTCCACCGTGGAAGATCTGGCTCAGGCGCCGGTCGTCAACCGGAACGGCCTGATCGTGCGGGTCGCCGATGTCGCCACGGTCGAGATCGGCCAGGCTCCGCGCCTGGGCGGCGCCAGCCGTGACGGCCACGAGGCCGTGCTCGGAACGGCGCTGATGATCGCGGGCGGCAACAGCCGCACCGTGGCCCAGGCGGCCGGGGAGCGACTCGATGAGGTTCGCAAGACTCTGCCCGCAGGGATCGAGGCGGTGACGGTCCTTGACCGTAGCGCCCTGGTCAACTCGACCATCTCGACCGTGGCCCGCAACCTCACCGAGGGCGCCCTTCTGGTCATCGTCGTGCTGTTCCTGCTGCTCGGAAACATTCGTGCGGCCAGCATCACGGCCTTGATGATCCCGATCAGCTTCCTGTTCGCCGTCATCGGCATGAATAGGTTTGGCATCAGTGGAAACCTGATGAGCTTGGGCGCGCTGGACTTCGGCCTTCTGGTCGATGGGGCGGTCATCGTCGTCGAAAGCACCCTGCTGATGCTATCGCAGCGGCGGATCGATCTGGGACGGGCCCTGACCCGTCGGGAACGCCTCGATGTCGCCGTGGCCGCAGCTCGCAAGATGGTCAAGCCGGCCGCCTTCGGTCAGCTGATTATCCTGCTGGTCTTCACGCCCCTGCTGATGCTTGAGGGGGTGGAGGGCAAGACCTTCGTCCCCATGGGGGCGACGGTGATGCTGGCCTTGGTCGGGGCCTTCATCTTCTCCTTCACCTTCGTTCCGGCCATGACGGCCCTGCTGGTGCGGGATCCCAAGAAGGTCGAGACCGACGAACACGGCCACGCCCACGAACACGAAACCTTCCTGCTCCGCCACGCGCGGCGTTGGATCCAGCCGGCCATCCGCGCCGCCGTCGATCGTCCGAAGATCGTCCTGATCTCGGCGCTCGGCGCGGTCGTCGTCGGTGGTCTGGCCTTTTCGTCCCTCGGGCGGGAGTTCATCCCTACCCTGGACGAAGGCGACATCGCCATGCAGGCGCTGCGTGTTCCCTCGGCGTCGCTGGAACAGTCGCTCGCCATGCAGATGGCGTTGGAACGGGTCATCACCGCCCAGCCGGAAGTCGAGACCATGTTCTCCAGGACCGGCACCGCCGAGGCGGCCGTCGACCCGATGCCGCCCAACATTTCGGACAGCGTCATCGTTCTGAAGGACCGCAAGGACTGGCCGGATTCAGGTCTCGAGAAGGAAGCCTTGCTCGAGCGGTTCGAAGAGCTCGCCAACCAACAGATCGGGAATAATTTCGAGTTCAGCCAACCCATCGAGCTCCGCTTCAACGAACTCATTTCCGGGGTCCGGACCGACCTCGCGGTCATGGTCTACGGCGATGACTTCGACACCATGCAGCGGGTCGCTGATGAGGTGGCCGGCGTACTGCGGCAGACCACCGGCTCCGCCGACGTTCGCGTCGAACAAGCGTCGGGCTTGCCGACGCTCACGGTCAGCGTCGATCGGTTCGCGGCGGCCAGCTACGGCCTGTCCGCAGCCGACGTTTCTGAAGCGGTCTCGGCCGCCATCGGCGGCGCGGAGGCCGGCCGGATTTTCGAGGGCGACCGTCGCTTCGACGTCGTCGTCCGTCTTCCGGACGATGCGCGCAACGATCCGGCGGCGCTCGCGGCCCTGCCGATCGTCTCTTCGACAGGCGTAACCGTGCCGCTGTCTTCGGTAGCCCGTATCCAAAGCGCCGAGGGGCCGAACCAGATCAGCCGCAACGACGGTAGCCGACGGATGGTGGTCCAGGCCAACGTTCGCGGCCGGGATCTGGGCGGCTTCGTCACCGACGCACAAACCAAGGTGGACCAAATCCAGCTCCCGCCGGGCGTCCGCCTGACCTGGGGCGGTCAGTTCGAGAACCTCAAACGGGCCGAACAACGGCTGGGCCTGGTTATTCCGATCGTCTTCGTCCTGATCGGTGTGCTGCTGTTTATGGCTCTGGGGTCGTTCTCCGAGGCTGGGCTGGTCTTCGCCTGCGTGCCCTTGGCCTTGATCGGCGGCGCCTTGGCGCTTCTCATGCGAG
Organism: Brevundimonas sp. D3-1P; assembly: GCF_055809335.1. NCBI lineage: Bacteria > Pseudomonadati > Pseudomonadota > Alphaproteobacteria > Caulobacterales > Caulobacteraceae > Brevundimonas > Brevundimonas sp. D3-1P. The sequence continues at coordinate 1,293,044 of NZ_CM147908.1, read as the reverse complement.
GGATGCCGTTCTCGGTGTCTGCGGCCGTTGGCTTCATCGCCGTCTCGGGTGTGGCGACCCTGAACGGACTTGTTTTGATGCAGGCCATTCGCGAGCGATTGCAGGCGGGGCTCGCGCCCCGGGACGCGGCGATCGAAGGGGCGTCCAGCCGATTGCGTGCGGTGTTGACGACAGCCTTGGTCGCCATTGTCGGCTTCATCCCGATGGCGCTCGCCCACGGCGCGGGGGCCGAGGTTCAGAAGCCTCTGGCGACGGTCGTCATCGGCGGCCTTCTGACCGCGACGGCCCTGACCCTGCTGGTCCTGCCGACCTTCGCGGCCAAGGCGGTGCGTCATCGCAAGGACGAGGGGGTTGAGGATTGATTGCTCGCACTCAGGATGACCGTCAGCAGCGACGCACGTTGCTGACGGTTCTCGCGCTCAACGCGGGCCTGGCATTAGCGCTCGGGATCGGCGGCTTGTCCGCCGATTCCAGCGCTCTGCTGGCCAATGCAGTGGACAACGCCTCGGACGCTGCTGTCTATCTGATCAGCTTTCTCGCGATCGGTCGGCCTGGTTCGTGGAAGCGGGGGGCGGCGCGCCTCTCGGGCGTCATGCTCCTTATCTTCGGCGCTGGCGTCCTTCTGGACGCGGGTCGTCGATTCCTCATCGGGACCGAACCGATCGGCCCGACCATGATGGGACTCTCGGTCGTCGCAGCGATCATCAACCTGATCTGCCTGCAGTTGATCCGCCGTCAGCACAGCGGCGACGTCAACATGAAGGCTGCCGAGACGTTCAGCTTTAACGACTTCGCCTCCAACGGGGGAATCCTCGTCGCCGGGGCCCTGGTGCTCTGGCTCGGCCAGGCGTGGCCGGACCTCGTCGTCGGCGTCCTCGTGGCCGCCATCGCGTTGAAGGGCGGCGTGGATATCCTGCGCGATGCGGCTAAGGATCGTCCGGCTGAGGGGGAGGGGCAATGATGCCGCTCGAGCCCTCCGACAGCGTCTCCAAGCCCGCAAGCCCCGCTTTGTCCGGCTCCTCGCCCCCTGATGACGCCTGTCGATCAGCGGTCGATATCCAATCCGTTCAACGATGGCGCAAGGCGGGCATTCTCGTCGGGGGCCTGCTTCTTGTCGTCTGCGCGGCGCTCGTCACATCCTGGCCCTTGCTCGAACATCCTGTCGAGCATCTGGGCCTGATCGCCATCATGGTTTGCATCATCGGTCGGGCTTGGTGTTCCCTTTACATCGGTGGCCGCAAGAAACAGGAGATCATATCCGCAGGACCGTATTCGGTCAGCCGCAATCCGCTGTACGTCTTCAGCTTCATCGGCGCGTTTGGCATCGGCGCCCAGTCCGGCAGCCTTAGCGTCGGTTTGGTCTTCGGATTAGCCTGCTGGGTGGTGTTTCGCATCGTGGTCGGCCGCGAAGAACGCTTCCTCTCCGACGCCTTTGGACACGACTACCAAGCTTACCGTGAGCGCACCCCTCGGTTCCTGCCCAAGCTCTCCCTATGGCGCGACGAGGCGGAAATCATGATCCGGCCGGTATTCTTCGTCCGCACGGTGCGCGACGGCTTCGTCTTTCTCCTAGCGCTTCCGCTTTTCGAAGCGATTGAGCAGCTCCAGCGGCTCGGGGGCTTTAATGCCGTCGTGCCCGTGCCCTGAGGTCGGGAGAACCGGGATGACCACCTGCGAGCGGATCGCGCTGGAACCCGCTGGCCCGGCGCGCCTTCGCCCGTGTCGCTATCCCGCCCCCTCGATCGCGGCGGTCGCCGCAAGCAGCCGCGATTCCCAACCCGCAACGGGACCCTATTTATGACCAGCACAACACTGCCGGACCATCTCCACACCAAGTCCGAGGAGCACGATCACGGTGGCGTTCTAGGCTCCAATACGGAGCTGATCTTCGCCCTGACAAGTGGCCTTGCTCTGGGCCTTGGATTCGCCCTCGAGAAACTCGCAACGGGCCTTCCCGCTTGGATTCCCCTCGCCCTCTTCCTGATCGCCTACATCTTCGGCGGCTTTTTTACGGTGCGAGAAGCGTTCGAGAACCTCCGCCAGAAGCGCTTCGAGATCGATACCTTGATGCTCGTCGCAGCCGCAGGTGCGGCGGCGCTCGGGGCCTGGGCCGAAGGCGCTCTCCTGCTGTTTCTGTTCAGCATCGGCCACGCGCTCGAACACTACGCCATGGGCCGCGCCAAACGCGCGATCGAGGCCCTGGCCGAGCTTGCCCCCCGGACAGCCCATGTGCGACGCGACGGGCAGGTCGTCGAATTGCCTGTCGAAGATTTGGTCGTCGGCGACACCGTGGTGGTGCGTCCAAACGAACGACTGCCCGCTGATGGCTTTGTCGTGGTCGGCACCACAAGCATCAACCAAGCCCCCGTGACCGGCGAAAGCATGCCTGTCGACAAGCAGCCCGTCGCGGACCCCGAGGCGGCGCGGGCGAGACCGGCCCAGGTCGGATCGCCGTCTCTCGTCTTCGCGGGCACCATCAATGGCTCAGGCGCCATCGAGATTGAGACGACCCGCACATCGAGCGACACCACCCTGGCCAAGGTGGTTCGGATGGTGAGTGAGGCCGAGACGCAGAAGTCGCCGACCCAGCGCTTCACGGACAGGTTCGAAAGCATCTTCGTGCCTGTGGTGCTGGCGCTCGCCTTTGTCCTGCTGTTCGCCTGGGTCGTCGTCGATGAGCCGTTCCGCGACAGCTTCTATCGCGCCATGGCCGTGCTGGTCGCCGCGAGTCCTTGCGCGCTCGCCATCGCCACCCCGAGCGCCGTCCTCTCGGGCGTCGCCCGTGCGGCGCGCGCCGGTGTCCTGATCAAGGGCGGCGCGCCGTTGGAGAACCTCGGCTCGCTCAACGCCATCGCCTTCGACAAGACCGGCACCCTGACCGAGGGACGGCCGCGGATCACCGACGTCATGACGGTGCGCGGGACGAAGGAGGGCGATCTTCTGGCGGTCGCTGTGGCGGTCGAACGGCTCAGCGACCACCCGTTGGCGGAGGCCATCGCGCGCGACGGTGGCGCACGCTTGCGCGATACGATCATCCCGGCCGCGATCGACCTCAAGAGCCTGACGGGCAAGGGCGTGACCGCCCAGCTGCACGGCGAGACGATCTGGATAGGGAAGCCGGAGATGTTCGGCGTCGACGGCGTAGCGCCGCTCGGCGACGAAACAACCTCTGTCGTCGCTCAATTGCGACTGCAGGGTCGAACCCTGATGGTGGTGCGACGCGGCACGCGCGATCTCGGTGTCATTGGGCTTCTTGATACGCCTCGCCCAGCGGCGCGGCCGACGCTGACCGCTCTTCGCGCCCTCGGCATCGGGCGAATGATCATGATCTCGGGCGATCACCAGAAGGCCGCACAGGCGATCGCCGGACAGGTCGGCCTGACAGAGGCTTGGGGCGACCTCATGCCCGAGGACAAGGTTGACGCCATCAAACGCCTTCGCGCTGACGGCAAGATCGCCATGGTCGGCGACGGGGTGAACGACGCCCCGGCCATGGCCACGGCGACCGTCGGTATCGCGATGGGCGCGGCTGGCTCCGATGTTGCGCTTGAGACCGCCGACGTCGCCCTGATGTCGGACGACCTGTCGCAGCTGCCCTTCACCGTCGGTCTCAGCCGACAGACGCGGCGCATCATTCTCCAGAATCTCTACGTCAGTCTCGGAATCGTCGCCTTCCTTGTGCCGGCGACGATCCTCGGCCTTGGCATCGGCCCTGCCGTGGCGCTCCACGAGGGGTCGACCCTGCTGGTGGTGTTCAACGCTCTGCGCCTGCTCGGCTACCACGACCGAACGGCGCCCATCCTTCCCAGTGCAATCCCGGCCGCCCCCGTGGCCCCGCCGGCTCTCTCGAGGACATCGTCATGAAGCGTTTCGGATGGATTTCCGTCATCGCCGTCTTTCTCGCCCTGTCGGCCTTCGCCTTCGGGATGATCTCGCGGCAAACCCGCGAGGTCCCTGCGGCGCCGTCGGCGGCTGACTCTCGCCCGAGCGACACCGAGGCAAGCCACGCTGGCGAGACCACGGACAGCCCATCGACTCGCGCCTATCGCGAGGCCAGCGCGAAGATGCACCAGGCCATGAGCATCAACTACACGGGCGACGCCGACATCGACTTCCTGCGCGGAATGATCGCCCACCACGAGGGTGCGCTCGCAATGGCCAAGGTCGCCGTCGAGCATGGCGAAGCCCGCGACGTGCGCAGTCTGGCCGATGAGATCATCGCGGCCCAGGAATTCGAAATTGTCCGGATGAGAATCCTTCTTGCGCGCCATGAGGACACGCCCGCGCCCAACGCAAGGCCCTGACGCATGGCCGGCAAACGCTTCACCGTGCGCGGCCGGAGCATTCGTTGGCGGGAAGGCCGCTATCGCCAACGAGGTAGGCGGCGGCTCCAGGCGCGCCCGCTGAAGCCACGGCCCGTGCTCGATACGCTCGTCGCCATCGGGGTCAGCCTGTTCGCAGGAGGCCTGGTCTTCTGCATGGCCCTTCTGCTGCTGGGCGCACACAAGGTGCCGCTGCATTTTGGGTACGGGGCCATTCTGGGCGGCGTGATCGGCTGCTCGTTTGTGTTTGGACCCCGCGATAGGCCAGGACTGATGGTCGTCGGAGGCTTGGTCGTCGTTTGGGTTTTGGGAACGGCCGTTCTCTACGCTTCGCGAGACCAGATCGTCCTGCGTCCACATGAGCACCGCAGCGCCGCCGCCAAGTCTGCGCCACGGAAGGCTGACTGAATGCCCGAAGCCGCGCTGACCGAGCCATCGCCTCGCCCCGTCCGGATCGCGCGCGGCGGCTGGCTGGACGCGCTGCGTTTTATCGTAGGGGCGCTGATCATCCTCTACCATTTCCGCGAGGCCGCGCCTGTGCCTCTCGGACAACTGCATCCAGTCTTCGAGCGCGGCTATCTGCTCACCGACTTCTTCATCATCGACTCCGGCTATGTCCTGGCCCGCATCTACGGTGATCGCCTCGCGTCCGGACAGGCCTCGCTGCGCGCCTATGCGCGCCAGCGCCTGCTGCGGGTCATTCCGGCCCACCTGGCGGTCAGCCTCGTTCTGGTGCTGCTCGTCGGCGGCGCCGCCCTGGCCGGGATCGCGCCCAGCAATCCGCGCTGGTTCGACTGGTCGCAACTGCCCGCGCAGGTGCTACTGGTCCAGGCCTATGGCGTGCCGGGCGGGCAGGGGTGGAACGCCCCGACCTGGACCCTCTCGGCCCTGATCGGCTGCTATCTCCTGCTGCCCTGGATCTGCCGCGCTCTGTGGCGCTGGCCGCCGGTCGCAGTGGTGATCGGCGCGACGCTCCTCGTCGTCGCCGCCGATATCGCCGCTTCGCTGTGGCTCGGCGATCCGATCTACCGCCTGCCGATGCGCTACGGCATCCTGCGCGCCCTGCCGCTCTTCCTGCTCGGGGTCGCGGCGGCCTTCTACGGTTCGCGGGTCTGTGTCGCGCCACACCGGGCCAGGGCGATCGGCCTCGCCGCCGCCTTCGCGCTCGTGGGGCTGCAGGCCTTCGGCGCCTTCAGCCTGCTGTCGCTGGGCCTGATGACCGTGATCATCTGGGCCGCCGGCGCCGTGCCGGTGCGCAGTCCTTCACGGATGATCGAGCATTTGGCCCTTATGTCTTTCTCGATGTTCCTCACCAATGAGGTGAGCCGCATCGTCTGGTTCGGCTTGCTCGACGCCTTGGGACAGGAGGCCTGGTCGTCCGACGTTCGCTGGGTCCTGTGGGCCATCGGCTTGGTCGGGGCGTTCGTGGCCGCCGCCGTGTTTCGCTACGGCTTCGACCGACCGGTCCAGACCTGGCTTAGTCCGTCCCGACGACCGGGGTCGACCCGAAGGTCGGCCGCCGCCACGGAACGGGCCGTGGAATTGGGCGGCCCCGGCGTCGCCGCGCCCGGGCGCCCGGGGCAGGCCGCCATCGACCCGCCCCGGGCTTGATCAGGGGCGCGGCTCAGTGCTTGTGGGCCCGGACCCCGCGGCCACCTCCGGCCCTGTCTGGGGGGCCAGATCCCGGGCCGCGCCGGGGCGCTGCGGGCGGCAGGCCGGACACAGACCCTGGCCTTCGAGCGTGATCCGTTCGATCTCGTAGCCCGCCGCTGTCGCGGCCGCGCCCAGCGACGCCATGCCGGACGAAGGGATCTGGCGACAGAAGCCGCAACAGTCGCACAGAAGAAAAACCGCAGGCGAACCGAGGCGTTCGGGATCGCAGGCCACATAGGCCTTGAGGCTGGAAAGACGATGGATCAGACCGTGAGTTTCGAGGAACTGCAGCGCCCGATAGACCGTAGCCGGCTTCGCGACGCGAGCATCCTGGTGATACGTCGCCACGAGATCATAGGCCTTGGCCGGAGCGCCCGCGACGAGCAGGAGCTCCAGCACCCTGCGCCGGGGGCGCGTCAGCTTATCCCCGGTGGCGGCGACGCTGGCGGCGGCAGCGTCCAGGGCGCGTTCCACCTGTGCGGCCGTTGGCGGCGCGGTCTCACGGTCGTGCGGACAAGGCGAGGTCATCGAGGGGCTGGGCCCGCCTCCAGGGTTCGTCGGACGGCGCTCTCCACTCCAAGGGAACGGCGGGCTCATTTTTTAGCTTGCACCTACAGTCGCTGGAGGAGGTAGCCTTGCCCTATAGAGATCACAAGGAACAGACATGACGGCGCAACCCCTCGAAAGCCGATACCGGGTCACCGGGATGGATTGCGCCAGCTGCGGCCGCAAGATCGACACGGCGATCCGCAGGCTGCCGGGCGTCGAGGACGTCTCGGTGGCGGTGCAGACCGGCGTGCTCAAGATCCGGCATGGCGGAGACCTCGCCGACGAGGCGGTCCTGCAGCAACTGCGCAACCTCGGCTACAGCGGAGAAGCGGCCGCGCCGACGTCCGGAGCCGTCGCTGCGGCGGCGGGCCCACCTCCGGCGGCCGCCCGGGCCGGGGGCGCCCCGTGGTGGTGGACCGGCAAGGCCCGCCTCACCGCGCTCTGCGGCCTGGCGCTGTTGTCCGCCTATGGACTGGGCACGCTGTTCCCCTCCCTCGAACGATACGCCTTCCTCGCCGCCCTGGCCGTGGGGCTGATTCCGATCGCGTCGCGCGCCTTTTCGGCGGCGCGCCACGGCACGCCCTTCTCCATCGAAATGCTGATGACCATCGCCGCCGTCGGCGCCGTCTTCATCGGGGCCGCGGAAGAGGCCGCCGCCGTCGTCCTGTTGTTCCTGGTCGGCGAGATGCTCGAAGGGGTGGCGGCCGGACGCGCGCGCAAGAGCATCCAGGGGCTCGCCGCCCTCGTGCCCAAGACCGCCTTCGTCGAGGCGGACGGGGTGACCACGGAGGTCGCCGCCGAGACCGTGGCGGTGGGCGCGATCATCCTGGTCCGGCCCGGAGACCGCGTTCCGGCGGACGGCGAGATCATCGAGGGCGCGGGAGACCTCGACGAGGCCCCGGTGACGGGCGAGAGCGTGCCCAGGCGCAAGGTCGTGGGCGATCCTGTGTTCGCCGGCACGATTAACGGCGGCAGCGTCCTGCGGGTGCGCGTGACGGCCTCGGCCTCGGACAACACCATCGCCCGGGTGGTGCGTCTCGTCGAGGAGGCGCAGGAATCGAAATCGCCGACCGAACGCTTCATCGACCGCTTCTCGAAAATCTACACGCCGGGCGTGCTCGTGTTCGCCGCCCTCGTCGCGGTCACGCCGCCGCTGCTGTTCGGCGGGACGTGGAGCGAATGGGTCTACAAGGGCCTCGCCGTGCTGCTGATCGGCTGCCCCTGCGCCCTCGTCATCTCCACGCCGGCCGCCATCGCCGCCGGCCTGTCGGCGGGGGCCCGGCGCGGCCTGCTCATGAAGGGCGGGGCCGTGCTGGAGACGCTGGGCAAGATCACGGCGATCGCCTTCGACAAGACGGGGACCCTGACCGCCGGCAAGCCCGTCGTCACCGACGTCGTCGCCGGAACGCGGGATGCCTCCGCCCTGCTGACCCTAGCGGCCGCGCTGGAAACGGGATCGAGCCATCCGCTCGCCCTCGCCATCCTCGCCCGAGCTGAGGCGGACAAGATCACGGCGCCGCCGGCCTCGGCCACCCAGGCCATTCCGGGGGAGGGCGTGGAAGGCGAGGTCGGCGGCGAACGCATATTCCTCGGCTCGCCGCAGGCCGCGGCCCGACGCGCCCCGATCACGCCGGCCCAGGACGCGGCCATCGCCGCCCTGAACGCCGAGGGCAAGACGGTTTCCGTCCTTGTCGTCGGGGATGGCGTCGCCGGGTTCCTCGCCATGCGCGACGAGGCGCGGCCCGACGCAGTCCAGGGTCTGGCCGACCTGAAGGCGCGGGGCATCCGGACCATCATGCTGACGGGCGACAACCGCCGCACGGCGGAGGCGGTCGCCGCCGGCCTGGGCATCGAGCCCCGGGCCGAACTGCTGCCGCAGGACAAGCTAGTCATCGTCAAGGCGCTGCAGGCCGAGGGGCTGGTGGTCGCCAAGGTCGGGGACGGCATCAACGACGCCCCGGCCCTGGCCCAGGCGGATGTCGGCATCGCCATGGGCGGCGGCACCGACGTGGCCCTGGAGACGGCGGACGCCGCCGTCCTGCACGGCCGGGTCAGGGACATTCCCGACATGATCGCCTTGTCCCGCGGAGTGATGGGCAATATCCGGCAGAACATCACCATCGCCTTAGGCTTGAAGGCGGTGTTCCTGGTCACCACCGTGATCGGGGTGACGGGCCTGTGGCCCGCCATCCTCGCTGACACCGGAGCCACGGTCCTGGTCACCGCCAACGCCATGCGCCTGCTGCGCTGGACGCCGCGTCGTCAACCGTCGTGACTGCCGGCGGTGCGCCTTCTCAGGCCCCGTTGTGGCGACCGAACACGCGGGTCGAACCGTCGTTGAGGATCAGGACGGTCGCATAGGGTTCGCGCCCGGCGGCCTCCATGCCCGGCGAGCCCGCCGGCATGCCGGGCGCGCTTAGTGCGCGGGCGGCGGGGCGTTCGCCGAGCAGCCGCTCGACATCGCTCGACGGAACATGGCCCTCGATGGCGTAGGCGCCGACCACCGCTGTGTGGCACGAGGCGAGGCGGTCCGGAATGCCATGCCGGGCCCGGATCGGGGCGAGATCCTCGCGCTCGACGACCTCGACGATCCAGCCCGCCTGGCGCATGTGGGCGATCCAGCCGCCGCAGCAGCCGCACCATGGCGTCTTGTAGGCGATCATCCGTTTCGGGGGCGCGGCGAGGGCCGGGCCGGGCACGGCGACCAGGGGCAGGCCGAACACGAGGGTCCGGCGGGACAAGCGCGGGCGAGTTTGAACCAAAGTGAGCGCTCCTTGGGAGTCCAAATCCCACCATGGCGGGCGCGGGCCGGTTTGGCGACGGGCGCAGTTGTCGCGCCCTGACCTGACGTCGCCCAGGCGTGGAGCGCCGGCTAAGCCCGCCCATATCGCAGCGGAACCTCTGGTAGAAGGCCCGCACCCGCCCGGGCAGGACACAGCCCCCTGCTCGGCCGGCGCGGCCAAGCGAATCCGTTCGCCTGAGGCGCCCGGGGTCTCGCAACCATGCCTTCGCTGACGTATCGCGACCGTACGAGGCCGGTCACGCAAGCGCTGATCCCCGCGGAATGGTCATGGGCGACGGGATTGAGGAGCCGGCGGAAGCCGGAGGCGAAGCGTCCGCTGCGGCGAACGTGGCGTCGAGAGCTAGCCCGCAGACGCTTGCGGGGCCCCGAAGGCGCCAAAAACTGCATGTGAGCGGCAACGGCCTCCGCCCGGCCGTATAAGGCGCAACACGGCGCGCGCGACCAACAGGCTGACTTTTCGCGCGGGCCCGCTCGCGAAGACGAGCCTTCGGCCCTCGAGGGCAGCGAGGACGAGGCCGGCCCGGCGCGCCCGGGCCGACGCATTACGTCCCTGGCTCAAGACCAGCGCCTCTCTGTTCCGGAGCCCGCCGACCCCACAATCTCGGTTGCGTCGCCGATTGTAGATGAACTCTCGCGGGCAAGTGCGGAGATCCAAATCGCAAGCGGTTCAGTGATCCGTGGTCGAATGCATGTGAGCTTGAGGTCGCCGGCCGGCCCCTGATGTCTGGTCCACCGCATTTCCACATGATCTCGGCTCGGCGAAGTACGGGTTTGACGAGGTCGGGAGGCGTCGCCGTTCGGAACATCTTCCCGGCGCCGGGGTTGGATCCAGATCACCCGAGAGAGCCTCCGATGCAAATCCAACCAATGATCAGCACCCACCCCGACGTACGCGGCAGCGTGAACGACAGCCTCATTCGCGCGATCGAAGCGGGCTACGGCTGCGCCGCCGTATGCCGCATCTGCGCTGACGCCTGCCTGGCCGAGGAGATGGTCAGGGACCTGACCCAGTGCATCCGGCTCGATCTCGACTGCGCCGATGTCTGTCTGGCTACGGCCGGGCTCGCCGTGCGGCGCGCCGGCAGCAACGAGGCCTTGATAAAGCGCATGCTCGAGACCTGCGCCGAGGCTTGCGCCGACTGCGCCATCGAGTGCGAGAAGCACGCCGAGATGCACGAGCATTGCCGTATCTGCGCCGAAGAATGCCGGCGTTGCGAAGATGCTTGCCGCGAGGCGGCCGCGTCGATCAGGCCTTCACGGCACTGAGGCTGACCGCTGTCATCGGCACAGGGTCGTATCTTCGACGCTAGCTCGAGCCCAGCTCATCAATCACCGGGCACCTAACCCGTCCGCCTTCACTGCAGTCGGCCACAGCCTGCCTCAGCACTTTCCGTAGCCTCTGCAGATCCTCGATCTTGGCGTCCACGCTGGCGATGTGGTCTTGGGCCATGTCGCGGACTTCGCAGCACGCCTGAACGCCCGGCTCGCTCAGCGCGATCAGGCGCCGAATGGCGTCGATGCCGAAGCCCAGTTCGCGCGACCGGCGGATGAAGCGCAGACGCTGGGCGTGTTCCGGCTCATAGCTGCGGTGGCCGCCCTCGGTCCGGGCCGGCGCGGGCATCAGCCCGATACGTTCGTAGTAGCGCACCGTTTCCAGGTTCACCCCGGCGCTGTCAGCGAGGCGCCCGATCGTCAAACTTCGTGCGGACATGGCTCTTGATCCCGTAGCGGCTACGGGTTGTAGCCTGTAGCAGAAATCGAACGGGAGGTCCCATGGCCATCGATTACGACCGGCCCCGCATGCCCGAGGTCGCCGTCAGCGCCTCGGCCGCCCTCGGCGGTGTCGCCTCGGTGTTCGCCTGGGCCGCGTGCTATGTGTTGCCTCTGGCTCTGTCCGTGGCGGGCGTATCCTTCGCCGGCGCCGCGGTCATCGCGGGTGCGCGGAACTGGCTGACGCTTCTGGCCGCCGTCATCCTGGCCGCGGGCTGGCTGCTGCATTGGCGTCGCCTGCGGATGTGTCGGAAAGACGGGGCCTGCCGCCACCCTTCGCGGCTCGCCTTCTGGCTGCTGGTGATCGCCAGTCTGCTGATCGTCCTGTCCATGGCCTGGCAGCCGTACATCGAGCCGTGGGCCATGACGCGACTGGCGGCCATGCGATGACCCGGGCCATCGTTCTAGACTCGACGCTGACCTGCCCGGATTGCGGTCATGTCGCGACGGAGACCATGCCCACCGACGCCTGCATCTGGTTTTACGATTGTCTCGGCTGCGGCGTGAAGCTGAAGCCCCTACCCGGCGACTGCTGCGTGTTCTGCTCCTATGCCGACGTGCCGTGTCCGCCGATCCAGGTAGATGGCAAGGGGTGTTGCAGCTAGGCTACGGCGGCATTGCTGCATTCCCGGAGTTCGCCGTGACCGACCACGCCACGCCCAACCTACCGTCGCGGGATTTCGAAGTTACGTCCCAGTTCTACACTCGACTGGGCTTCGAACAGGACTGGCGCGACAAAGGCTGGATGATCCTGAAAAGGGGCGGTTTGACGCTGGAGTTCTTCCCGCATCCGGACGTGGATCCGCTGACCAGCAACTTCAGCTGCTGCCTGCGGCTGGACGACCTGGACGGGTTTTACGCAGAGTGCGTCGTTTCAGGATTGCCGAAAACCTGCTGGGGCCACCCTCGCCTGCACGCGCCGAAGCTTGAGGAGTCGGGACTGCGGATCGGCGCGCTCATCGACCCGGACGGAAACTTGATCCGCCTTATCCAGAACTGAGGCGTCCGGCGGCTCCCCCACGGGAAACCGCCGGAAACCATCGATGCGACGATCAGTTGTGGTCGGCGTGGCCCTGAGGCGCGGGCGTATCCGACGGCGCCGGGGCGGGCGGCGTCGGCTCGGGCGGGGCGGGCTCGGTCTTCATCTCGTCGCAGCAGCTCATGGCGGCGTCCGCGGCCATGTCCTTGCAGCACTCGCAACCTTCGGCGGCGAGGGCCGCGCCGGCGCTCAGGGTTAGGATCGCGCCGGCGGCGGCCAGCAGGTTGGAACTTTCATCGTCGTTCTCCTAGTGAACCATAAAGCTGACCGAGCCGGACATCTTGTGGCCGTCCGGGCCCTCGGCGGTCCAGGCGGCAGTGTAGGTTCCTGGGGCCAGACGCGGAAGAGCCACGCCGACGGTCGCGGCGGCGGGCGCTGCGGGGACACTCACTTCGACCGGGGCCTGACCTTCGGCGGTGAGCGTGACCGTCTTGAGGACCATCGTATGCGGGAAGGTGACGCTGAAGCGTTCCGGCGAGCCCTGGGTCATCGCCCCGTTCGCGGGAGCCGTCGTGACTCCCGACTGGGTCGCGGCGGCCTGCGCCGGCATGCTGTGGCCGGCGTGCGGATCCTGGGCGGAGGCGGCGCCGGCGAAAGCCAGGGCCGCCGTGAGGGTGAGAATGCGGATCAAGGGGTGGTCTCCTTCGGTTAGAACCAGGCCTTGAGGCCGACGATGAACCGGATGTCCTCGGCCTCGCCGCCGCGGGCTTCGATGTAGCCGGCTGTGTCTCCGAGCGCGCGGCTCCACTCGACGCCGACATAGGGGGCGAACTCCTTGCGGAACTCGTAGCGCAGTCGCAGGCCCGCCTCGACCGAGGACACGCCCGAGCCAATCTCCAGTTCCGGAATGTCGCTGGCCGAAGCGTCGATTTCGAGGCGGGGCTGAAGGATCAGGCGCTGGGTGATGCGCAGGTCGTATTCGGCCTCGACGCGGGCGGTCAGGTCGCCGTCGGTCGACAGGAAGGCGGCGGCGTCGACTTCCCACCAATGGGGCGCCAGGCCCTGCAGGCCGAGGACCAGATGCGTCGTATCTTCGCCGTCGGGCCGGAAGTCCTGTCGCACGCCGGCCTGGAGGTCCCAGAAGGGCGTCACGGCGCGGCTGTAGAGAGCCTGGACTTCGGCGTCCTCGAGCGCGCCGTTGAAATCGCCTTCGCCCTCGGATTTCCACCAGAAGCGGTTGATGTCGCCGCCCGTCCAGCCCTGGACGTCCCAGAGGTAGGTCTCGCCGCCGTCGCCGAAGCCGGCTTCGAGGCGATCGAGAATGACGGCCGTGGTGCGGACGTCGCCGTTTTCGTGAATCAGGGTCCGGCGAGAGGCGGCCATGGCCTCGGCGCCGAAGACGAGATCGGCAGCGTGGACAGGGCCGGCCAGGGCGGCGGGCGGGAGCGGGTCCTCCGGAGGACGGCCGGGGTTGTCGGCGCTGGTCGCCACATTGGGCGGCCCCATGCTCATGGTCGACATGTCATGCCCGGCGTGAGGGTCGGTCTGCGCGGGTGACATGGCCGACATGTCGTGGCCCGCGTGTGGATCAGCCTGGCCGGGCGTCGCCGCCGGCATCTGGTGTCCCGCCTGCGGGTCTACGGGCGCGGGCTGCGCCGGCATCCGGTGGCCTGCATGCGGATCCGCGGCGGGCGGCGTCTGCGCGGGCGGCATGACGTGACCGGCGTGCGGATCCTGCGCCGGTCGGGCCGGCGCCGCGGTCGCCGGCATAGTGTGGCCCGTGTGAGTGTCCTGGGCCTGGGCGCTGAAGGCGCTGACGGCGAGCACCAGCGGGGCGAGGGCGACGGCGAGGCGGCTCATGACGCGGCTCCGTCCATGGGCCGCACCGTCACAACATTGAACATGCCGGCGTGCATGTGCATCAGCATGTGGCAGTGGAAGGCCCAGTCGCCGGGCGCGTCGGCGGTCAGATCGAAGGTCACCTTGCCGCCGGGCGCGACGTTGACCGTATGCTTGAGGGGCTGGTGACCGGTGGGTCCGCCGGTCACCAGTTCAAAGAAATGACCATGCAGATGGATCGGGTGGGCCATCATGGTGTCGTTGACCAGGGTCACCCGCACCCGCTCGTTGCGCTCGAAGCGGATCGGTTCGACCAGTTCGCTGAACTTTCGGCCGTCGAAGCCCCACATGAACCGCTCCATGTTGCCTGTCAGGTGGATCTCCATCGTCCGAGACGGGGGGCGCGGGTCCTTGTTCGGCTGGAGCGACACCAGGTCGGTGTAGACGAGGACGCGATGATCGACTGTAGTGAGACCGATCGGACGCTCACCCAGACGGTTGGCGGGATCCATGGCGATCGCATCGACGCCGACGCCCACCGCCATGTCGGGCGGAGCGTTCTCGGGATCGCGCATGTTCATGCCCGACATGGACATCCCGGCCATCTCGCCGGCCGCGGGCGCGTTCTGGGCCGGAGCCGCGTGGTCCATGCCGGCCATCGCGCCATGATCCATACCGGACATGTCGGCCATCGCGCCGTGATCCATTCCGCCCATGCCCATGTCGCGCATGGTGAGGTTCGGGACCTCTCGCAGGGGAGGGACCTCGGCGGTCATGCCCAGGCGCGGCGCCAGGGTCGCCCGGCCCATGCCGGACCGGTCGATGGCTTCGGAGACGATGGTGTAGGCGCGGTCCTCGGTCGGCTGGACGATGACGTCGTAGGTCTCGGCGACCGAAATCTGGAACTCGTCCGTCTCGACCGGGCGCACGTTCTCGCCGTCGGCCTGCACCACGGTCATCGGCAAGCCCGGGATGCGAACGTTGAAGATGGACATGGCCGACGCGTTGATGATGCGCAGCCGCACCCGCTCGCCGGGCCGGAACAGGCCGGTCCAGTTCTCCTGCGGTCCATGGCCGTTGATCAGATAGGTGTAGGTCGACCCGCTGACGTCGAGGATGTCGCGCGGGTCCATCCGCATCTGGCCCCACATGCGCCGTTCCTCCAGGCTCATGCGGTCGCTGCCGTCCATGAGCCCCGCCAGCGTGGTGCGCTGCTGGTTGAAGTAACCCGGGCTCTTCTTCAGCTTGGCCAGGATTTCGTGCGGATGCATGAAACTCCAGTCCGACAGGACCAGCACATGCTCGCGGTCGTAGGCGACCGGATCGGCGCCCGCCGGGTCGATCACGATTGGGCCGTAGTGACCCATCGCCTCCTGTAGGCCAGAGTGACTGTGATACCAGAAGGTGCCCGACTGCTTGATCGGGAACTCGTAGACGAAGGTCTCACGGGCCTTGATGCCGGGGAAGCTGATGCCAGGAACACCATCCATCTGGAACGGGACGAGCAGGCCGTGCCAGTGGATTGAGGTGTCCTCGTCCAGCGTATTGGTCACCGCTAGCCGGACGTTCTGGCCTTCTCTAAGGCGTAGCAGCGGCGCCGGCAGAACGCCGTTGATGGTCACCGCATGGCCGGTGCGGCCGCCCACGGTGAAGGGCGTGTGTCCGACGGTCAGGTCGATGTTCGGTCCCGTCAGCGTCGGAAGATCCGCCCGCAGTCCCGCCGATCCGGTTTGCGCCCAGGCGGGGAGCAGACCCTGCAGGCCCAGCAGCCCGCCGCCGGCGGCTGCGCCACGGAGAAGCGTTCGGCGATCGAGGCGGGGCGTGGACATAGGCGAGAAATTCCTTGGTCGGGCTATTCAGCCGTTCGTTCAGATACGCGGCCGGGCGGCGTATCCCTCGCGTCAGGATGCCGCAGACGTCGGGATTGCAGCTTGTGCATCTTCCCATCAGGGCAAGGTCAAGCGTTTCCGCCGGAAGCTTGGGCCAAAGCCGCCGTCAAGGTCTTGCGGGCGCGGGCGACGCGGGTCTCGACCGCCTTGGGCGTAATACCGAGGATCGAGGCGATCTCGGCGTGAGACCGTCCCTCGAGCGTGGCGAGCAGAAGCGGCCCCTTCAGGGCGTCGGGAAGGTCCCGCAAGGCGCGTTGCAGAGCTTCGGCCCTGCGCTGATCGTCCAGCCGTGTCTCGGGTGACGGCGCATCGTCGCCCACCGCCGCCGCCTCGGGCGCCTCCAGGCCCATGACGCCGCGCACAACCCGGCGGACCGCGCGCCGCCGGCCCCAGTCTCGACATTTGTTGAGGGCGATGGAGCGAAGCCAGACGTCGAACGGCCGCGCCGGATCATACCGCCGCAGGGCGAGCCAGGCGGACGCATAGCTTTCCTGAAGCACGTCATGCGCTTCGGACTCGTCGCCGACATAGCGGCGCACGAACCGGTAGAGATCGGCCTTTGTGGCGGCCATCAAGGCGGTGAAGGCGGCCCGGTCTCCGGTCGCCGCACGGGCCTCGATGCTCTGCTCAGCACACACGCGCGCCGCTTAGCCGGCGTCGTCGTGCAGGGCCTCGACGACCGCGGCGTCGAACACCTCGGCCTGCGCCGGGGTCAGGACGGATCGCATCTCGAACACATGGGTGATTGTCGCCTTCTGCAGATCGCCCATGGCGGCGTGGAAATGATCGACCGCGGCCTGGACCTGGGGCGTGTCGCCGTCACTGGCGGCGATGGCGGCCGCCAGTTCGCGATTGGCCGCGCGCACTTCCGCTTCGAGCGCCGGCCGCAGAGCGGCGAACCGGGCTTCGACCACGTCGAGCCGTCGATCCTGCTCAGGGCTCAGGTCGAGTTTCTCATGGACGACGCTGTGCAGGCTTGGCGGCTGCCGCTCCCGCATGACCCAGGTCGCGCTCGCCCAGGTCGCCGCGCCGCTGGCCAGCGCGGCCAGGATGGCCGTGATGACGATCGACTTCCAGGAGGCTCTCATCCCCGAACGTCCAGGCCGGAGAGAGGCGACAAGCCCGCCGAGACGGTGAAAATCCGCATCTCGGACGGCTCCGGCCGTGGAGCCATGAGCATCAGCCCTCCGTTCGCGACGCCGATCACCAGAGCGAGCGCAACGGCGGCGACCCGGACCTGACCCATGCGGGCGCGCTCCCTGCGTTCGCCGATCCGCACCCAGACCGCGTCTTCCATGCCGACCAGCCGGCCGGCGTCGCCCGGCCCGACCGCTGCGATCAGTTCATTCATGTCGTCAGTCATTGCGCACCTGCGTCACGCCCCATCTGCCATACGCGCCAGCCTTCCGGTCCCCTCACGAGGGGACGAGCCGTCGCCCGCGTAGATACCAGAGAACGACCGGGACGCGCCCTGTCGTCCGGGGAAAAGACGTGAGCGACAGATCAGGGCCCACGCGGGTTCCATTCCCCGACGTGCTCGATCAACTCACGGGCGTGAGGTTCTTTCTCGCCCTCGGCGTCGCGCTGTTTCACTTCCAGCTCTACTGGACGCTCCCGGCGGAGAGCGCGGGCTTGCTGAACCGCGCGCGCCTGGGCGTGGATGTCTTCTTCATCCTGTCGGGCTTCATCCTGACCCACGTCTACCTGCAGGGAGACCGGGCCCCGAACTACGGTCGATTCCTGGCGGCGCGCCTCGCCCGGATATATCCGGCTCACCTGTTCATCCTCCTGGCCATGCTTGGGCTGGTGCTGATCGCGCCTGTGTTCGGTGTCGGGCTGGAGCCTGGCCGGTTCAATCCCGTCGACTTCGCGGGCACCCTTCTGCTCGTCCAGGCGTGGTTCCCGCGAGAGAGCATGGCGCTCTGGAACGGACCGGCCTGGTCGCTGTCGGCGGAGTGGTTCGCCTATCTGGCCTTCCCCGCCTATGCCGCCCTCGCGCTCCGGCTGCGGGCCAGGCCGTGGGTCCTGATCGCCCTCGCCATGCTGTTGTTCGTTGCCCTTGACGCCTTCTACCGCGCCTGGTTCGGCCGGATGTTGCCTCGGGCTGAGGACAGCCTCGGGATCCTGCGCATCATTCCCGAATTCCTCTACGGCATTGGCCTCTACTATCTCGGTCAGCGCTGGACGCCTTCGCCGCGAATGTCCCTCATGGGCGCCCTGGTCGCCACGACCTTGCCGCTGGCGCTCATGCAGATCGGCGCCGACGACCGGGTCATCGTGGCGGCGGCCGGTCCCTTTATCCTGTCGCTCGCCCTGTTAGCCAAGGCTCCGGTCCGGACCATCCTGTCTCACCCCGTGCTTCTGTTCGCCGGCGAAGCCTCGTTCGCCCTTTATCTCGTCCACATCCCCATCCTGATGGTGTGGCGCAATGCGGCGCAGGCGTTCGCCGGCTGGGGTGCGGACTATCGAATGGGCCTGGTCGAACTGGCCGCCATGCTTGTGTTGACGCTCGCCGCCGCGGCGGCCATCCATGTCTTCGTCGAGCAGCCCGGCCGACGGTGGCTACGCAAACGAACGGCGCCGCAGGGCGCCGACCCCGTCGAAGCCAGACGATCCGTACACAGCGATCAGGGAGAACCCTTTTGAACCCCGCCAGCCTGAACCGCCGCCTGCTGCTCGGCGCGGCCGCCTTCATCGGCATCAGCGGAACCGCCTGCGCCCAGACGCGGCCGTCAAGAAGCCTCACGGTCTTCAAGACGCCGACCTGCGCCTGCTGCGATGCTTGGATCGCGCACATGTGCGAGGCGGGCTTCACCACAACCATCACCGTCCTTCCGAGCCTTGAATCGGTCCGGAGCAGCCGCGGCATGCCGGACGCGCTCGCTTCCTGTCATACCGGTCTGATCGATGGTTATCTGGTCGAGGGTCATGTGCCGGCCCCGGACGTCATCCGACTGCTGGCCGAGAGACCGGCGGCGGTGGGTGTCGCGGTCCCGGGCATGCCGCTCGGTTCGCCCGGCATGGAGACGCCGCAGGGGCACAAGGAGCCCTACGACACCCTGCTGGTGCTTCGCTCGGGCGCGACCCGCGTGTTCGCCCGCCACAACCCGCGGGCCTGACGCCGATCGCGCTCAGTCCGTTCAGATCACCCACAAACCGGAGTTCGCCATGTCCCGCACCTCTCTCGAACTCGTCCTGTCGCTCGCCGTGCTTTCGGCGACACCCGCCTTCGCCCAGGACCACGCCCACGGGCATGCCCGGGCCGCCGGCTCGGTCGCCGCGGAAGCTGCGGACGCGGCGGCGGCCGTCGATGCCTTTCACGTCGCTCTCAAGGCCGGCGACACGGCCGTCGCCCTGGCCCTGATGGCGCCGGATGTGATGATCTTCGAGGAGGGTGGCGCGGAGCGATCGCGCGACGAGTATGCGTCCCATCACCTGGGCTCGGACGCCGCCTTCGCCGCCGCCTCTGAAGCGACGGTGACGCGCAGATCGGGATGGGCCGATGGGGACATCGCCTGGATCGCCAGCGAAGGCCGCACCACGGGCCAATTCAACGGCCGTGCCGTGGACCGCCTGACGACCGAAACCATGGTCCTCAAACGCCATGCCGACGGCTGGCGCATCCACCACATTCACTGGTCGTCGCGCGCGCCCGGCTGACGCTCAGGCCCGCGCCAGCGGGTCGCCGGCCCTGCGACGTCGGTGAGGAACATCGAGAAGACGCCCGCCCTCGCGGGCGGGCGTCCCCGATCATACGATCAGCAGCAGGTGCAGGCTTCCGCGCAGGCTGCGATAGCGTCGCAGCAAGCGCATACGGCCTGCGCCACGGCGTCCGGCGCGGCCGCGAAGGCGGCTGAACCGGAAGCCAGCAGCACCAGGGCTGCGAGGGTGAGAGTGCGTTTCATGGTTTTGATCTCTGTTTGATTGAATGAGTTCGGTCATCTTCAACAGGATCAGCGTCGTGGGGGCGGGTCGTCCGCCTCCACGGTGAAATCGGCATGCCGCGCATCAAGGGATGGATAGAGGACAGACGCATAGACCCGTGCGGGGGTGGATTCACCGCCCTGGGGGACAAGGCCCTGGCAGATGGCCAGACACGCCTTATGGCATGAGATCCTGACGGTCTTCGGCTCGCACGGGACGCCGTCGCCGCTCATCGACATGGACGCCATATCCGGATCGACCGGAGCTTCGCAGGCGATCGAAGCGGTGGACACGAACAGCATGGCAAACGCCGCGAGCAGCGCGGTCGTCAGTCGGACGAGGTCATGACGCAGGAACGGCATTGTCTGATCATACTTCAACGGTCGGCGGAGCGACGATCTCATTTTGATCATTGCAATCGAGCCTACAGAGACGCCGGGGGCGGCAGGGTTCCCATGACCGCCACGACGCCGATCAGGGCGAGTCCCAGACCCGTTTCGATCAACAGGCTGCGCCGGAGCGCGCTCATGGCGGCGACGGAGGGTTGGCCCGTCTCCAGCGCAGAGCCCAGTGTCGGCGTCAGCCGGAACCGGTTGCTCGCCGCCAGCGCAAGCATCAAACCGAAGAGGACGAGCTTGGCGACCAGAAGCTGGCCGTAGAGGTTGCCCGCGATCGACGCCACGCGCTCGGGACCGATCAGGAACCAGCTGTTCACGAGACCGGTCAGCACCAGCAACAGGACCGCGAGCGTTCCAAGGCCGGCGAAGCCATGCAGGGCGCGATGGATTGCAAGGTCGTCCGGACCGGCTCGGCGCAGAAGCAGGGCCGTCAACGCCGCCAGGGCGCCCAGCCACAAGGCCGCTGCCACCGCGTGAATGATGTTGGCGACAAGATGGAGGGGCCCGCCAGGGCCCTCGGTGGCCGCGCCGTGACCCGTCCACGCGAAGCTGGCGGCCACCATCAGACCCAAGGCGGCCGTCACGCTCCAGAGCGCGCGACCGGGTTTCAGGGCGACCAAGGCGACGAGCCCAAGCAAGGCGGCGGCGGCCCGCACGACCATCGCCATGCCCAGGGCCGTGCCGGTGACCATGAAGGACAGGGACGCGGGTTTGACGGCTTCGCCCAGCGACCCCGCCATGACGGCCGTCTGTGCCACCAGGGCGGCGAGCGAGCCGAGCGCGACGATGATCGCGGCGAGGCGCAATGTCGGTCGCGACCATTCCAGGTTCGGCGCGTCGGCGTCTTTGAAGCTGTAGAGAAGGAACAGCGGCGCGCCGAGAAGGACGACGCCGCCGCCGTATTGAAGCCAGCGAAGCGCGATGACCGCGACTTCCAGCACGGCGTCAGCGCACCGTGAAGGCGTAGGATCCCGTCATGCGGTGGCCGTCGCTCGACGCGATACGCCAGTCGACACGGTAGGCGCCGGCGGCCAGCGGGCGAGCCAGCGCGCCCGTGAGGGTCCTGCCGTCCTCGGCCACCGAGGTGCGGATCGCGATCTTCTCCCCCGCCGCATTGACGACGTCGAAGCCGGAAAAGGCGGGAACGCTGCGTTCGCTGAAGGTCAGGATCAGCGTCCGGGTCGCGGCCACGGTGGAGTCGGGCGCCGGGGTGGCGCTGACCAGGCGAGCGTGGGCCGCCGCCGGTCCGGCGGCGAAGGCCACGACCGCCGCGACGGCGATGAAGGGCGCGGGGTGGAAGTAACGCATACTCAGTCTCCAGACGTTTGGCCGGTCCCGGCCTTCTGCTTCTCTACGCGCCACACGACCGCGTCCCTCATGAAGAGGAAGCGGGCGGCGGCTGAGGCCTTCCCCCGCACGCCGGGGTCAGCGGCGACGCTTCTCGAGGAGCGCCTGCATCTGGGCGATCTCCGCCTGTTGACCACGCACGATGCCGTCGCACAAAGCGATGATCTCCGGATCTGTCAGGGAGGCTTGCTCGCACATCAACACGGCCCCGGAATGGTGCGGGATCATCGATCGCAGGAATTCGTCGTCGCCAACGAACGCCTGGGTGCGCATGCCGATGAAGCTGCCGACGAAGATCACGGCCGCGACCGCGCCAATGGCCAGGTTTGTTTTGCGCGACGGGTACATGGACCGCATGAAGACGAGCATGAGGACCGCCATCGGCGCGACCATCATCAGGGTCATGTAGACGTTGTTCAGGTTGAGATAGAAGTGACCGAGCGTGGCGATCATCGTGTACATGACCAGGTACATGATGACGAAGTCGAGCGCCAACTCCAGGTACAGGCTTCGGTAAGGGCCAAGTCCACGAGCGTTGCCTTGACCGCCGTGGTCCATCTGTTGATGAGACATCGTCCGTATCCTCTTCAGAAATTTCAGTTCGTCATCGCCTGCCGCTGCGAATGCTTGGAGACTGCGGTCAGCGTCTAAATCAATCCGGCCCGTCACAGCCGGTTCCTCCCTTAGGTGGGTGGGCGGACTGTTGATTGCCTATCTTGGCTAAAGCCTCACCGCGCGCAGTCTCAGCGCATTGCCGATGACGCTGACCGAGGAGAGCGCCATTGCGAGCGCCGCAAGGGCAGGCGAGAGAAGCCAGCCGAAGACGGGATAAAGCAGGCCAGCCGCCACGGGGATGCCAAGGGCGTTGTAGCCGAAGGCGAAAACGAGGTTCTGGCGGATGTTGCCCATCACCGCACGGGACAGATGCCGTGCGCGCACGATGCCTTGCAGATCACCGCCCAGCAGCGTGACGCCGGCGCTCTCGATGGCGACGTCCGAACCCGCCCCCATGGCGACGCCGACATCGGCTGCGGCGAGGGCAGGGGCATCGTTGACGCCATCCCCCGCCATGGCGACGATCCGACCCTGCGAACGAAGCTGTTGAACGACAGACGCCTTGTCCTGCGGCAGAACCTCCGCCTGGACTTCGTCGATGCCGAGGCGACGCGCGACCGCTTCGGCCGTCGTCCGGTTGTCCCCGGTCATCATCACCAGCCGCAGACCGGCCGCTTTCAGCGCGAGGATCGCAGCCGGCGTGGTGGCCTTGATGGGATCGGCGATGCCGATGACCCCGGCCGCCTTTCCGTCGATCGCCACGAATATGGCGGTGGCGCCGTCGTGGCGAAGGGCCTCCGCCTTCGGCTCCAGCGCGGAGACGTCGATCGAAAGCTCGCCGAGAAAACGGGTGTTGTCCAGGGCGACCTGGCGGCCCTCAATCGTCCCGCGAACGCCGCGACCGACCGGGCTGTCGAAGTCCACGGCCTCGGTAAGGGGGATGTCCCGGTCCTTGGCTGCCCGGACAATCGCGTCGGCCAACGGATGTTCGCTGCCCCGCTCGAGGCTGGCCGAAAGACGCAAGATGTCGGCTTCAACGAAGCCGAGGGCGGGCAGGATCGCCGTTACCGACGGACGGCCCTCCGTCAGGGTGCCGGTCTTGTCCAGAACGAGAGTGTCGACCTTCTCGAAGCGTTCGAGCGCCTCGGCGTTTTTGATCAGGACGCCGGCGTGGGCGCCACGTCCCACCCCGACCATGATCGAGATCGGCGTCGCCAGACCCAACGCACAGGGACAGGCGATGATGAGCACCGAAACGGCGGCGACCAGGGCGTAGGACAAACGGGGCTCGGGACCGACCAGGCCCCAGACGACGGCGGCGAGCAGGGCGATCGCGATCACCGTGGGAACGAACCATCCGGAGACCGTATCGGCCAGCCGCTGGATCGGGGCGCGACTGCGCTGGGCCTGGGCCACCATCTGGACGATCTGCGACAGCAGGGTGTCGGCGCCCACCTTGTCGGCGCGCATGATGAAGGATCCGGTCTTGTTGAGCGCGCCGGCCACGACGCGGTCGCCGACATCCTTGGTCACCGGCATGGACTCGCCGGTCACCATGGATTCGTCGACAGCGACCCGACCCTCCAGGAGTTCGCCATCGACCGGGATCTTCTCTCCGGGCCTTACCCGCAGGCGGTCGCCGACGGCGATCTGGTCAAGCGAGACATCTTCATCGACGCCGTCCGCCCGGATTCGGCGCGCGGTCTTGGGCGTGAGGTCCAGCAGGGCTCGGATCGCGCCCGACGTCTGTTCGCGGGCGCGCAGTTCCAGAATCTGCCCGACGAGGACCAGCACGGTGATGACCGCCGCCGCCTCGAAATACACCGGCGCGCTTCCGTCGGCCTTCAGGAAGGCGGGCGGGAACAGGGTTGGCGCGACGACGGCCACGACGCTGTAAAGCCATGCCACGCCGACCCCCATGGCGATCAGGGTGAACATATTCAGCCGCCGGGTGCGCAGCGATGTCCAGCCGCGCTCGAAGAAGGGCCAGCCGCACCAGAGAACCACGGGGGTCGCCAAAGCGAACTGGATCCAGTTCGACATCTGGCCCGGGATGAACATGTGGAGATTGGCCAGGTGTCCGCCCATTTCCAGGGCGAAGACCGGCAGGGTCAGGACCAGACCAACCCAAAAGCGTCTGGTGAAGTCGATCAGCTCGTGGTTGGGCGGGGCTTCCGCCGTGACCGTCTCCGGCTCAAGCGCCATGCCGCAGATCGGGCAGGAGCCTGGGCCTTCCTGCCGGATCTCGGGGTGCATCGGGCAGGTGTAGATGGCGCCGGGAACGGCCGGCTCGGCCTCCACGCGAGGGTTCAGGTAACGCATCGGATCGCCGATGAATTTGGTCCGGCACCCCGCCGAGCAGAAGAAATAGTCCTGACCGCCATGACTGGCTCGGTGAGCGGTAGTCGTGAGATCGACCGACTTGCCGCAGACGGGATCCTTGACCGTAGCCGCGCCATCCAAGGCCTTCGCCCCGCAGCAGGCGTGACCCGAGGCATGATTGTGAGGATGCGTGGACATGTCGCTCTCTCCGGCTGACCGAAGGGCTCACATATACCCATGGGGGGTATATCGCAAGATACCCGTCTGGGGTATATGGGGGCGCTCAGGAGGACAGGCCGCATGCAAACCGACACGAAACCCAAAGTCCTCAACAGGCTCAGCCGGATCGAAGGCCAGGTGCGGGGAATCTCCCGCATGGTTGAAGATGACCGGTATTGCGTCGACTTGCTGACCCAACTTCAGGCCGTTCGAGCCGCGCTCCATCGCGTGGAGACCGAAGTGCTACGGGATCACCTCGACCACTGCGTCATGGGCGCCATGACCGGCGACGATCCCGAGGATCGCAAGGCCAAGGCCGGCGAGCTGATCGAGCTCTTGGCGCGGGCCGGACGGTAGAGTTGGCGGAACGAATGGGCCCTCCTGGTCGCTAACGTCGGATCCCAAGGAGCCGTCATGAAACGCATCAGCCTCGTCCTCGCCGCCTGCGCCTTGGCTACGGCCTGTTCCCCGCAAGCCGAAGAGCCCGCCGTAGCCGCGCCTGAGGCCGCCGCAGCGGCGGACGCCCATGGCGGAATGGAGGGCGGCATGGCTGCGCCTGCGCCCGGCGACTCCGTCGCCACCCAAGGCTACAAGGCATCGATGAACACGATGATGGAGGCGATGCCTCCCTTCACCGGGGACGCGGACATCGACTTCATGACGCAGATGCGAGGTCACCACGTCGCAGCCGTCTCGATGGCCCGTGTGGAGCTCGCGCAAGGCAAGGACGCCCAAGCGCGGAACCTGGCCCAGGCGGTGATCTCGGCTCAGGAGCGCGAAATCACCCTGATCGACGCCTGGCTCGCCCAGAAGGGAGCGTCAGCGACTCCCGCCGCCTGATCGCGAGATCAGGGCACCGCGTCCGAGGACCAACGGATGTGCGTAATCCGCCATCTGTCGTCCTCGTGGCGAAAGACCGATCGGCCAGTCCCGCCGTCGTCGAAAATCAGGACGCCGTCGGCCGCAAAGCCAGTGCGGCGTTTGCATTCCGGTCGTCGAGCGCGGCATGACAGGCATCGACGACGCTTGTCGCTATCGCCATACGATCGAGCCGGTAAGCTCGACGACGAACATGCGCATGAGATACAGTGTACGTCCGAGTGATGGTGCAAAGTGGCAAGGCGAATCGAACTCGTTGCATTGCATCTCGGTGCTCAGAAAGTCCGATAGACCGCAAAAGATGACGAATTCACGCAAATGTTATTGCTTAGAATTTTCTGAATGTTTTCAGAATACTTCCCGTTTGTCGGTTATTCAATCGGTCCGGCGACCGATATGCGAGAAAAAACCCCAAGCCGATCAGCGGCTTGGGGTAATTTGTGTAATCGAGTGGGAATAATTCAGGGCTCTCGATACCTTTCGAAATCGCTTCCGAATGTCCTTCTAAGTCGCTGACAAAAAAGTGAATTCTCTCAGGCCGAACATCATCACGGGAAAGAAGCCGCTCATGAAGACGCCGGCGGTCGGGTCGCCGGAAAAGAAGCGGTTCAGGTCGCCGGTCGCGCCATGATAGTCCCCGACCACGAACCAGGCGACATTGTTCAGGATGTGATGCAGGCCGGTGATGACCAGCAGTCGGTTCAGCGCGCCATAGACGAACAGGCCGATCTCGCCCGATCCCACTACCGTCCGGCTGAACGTCTCGATGGCCTGGTCGATCAGGCCGAAGGACAGGCCGACCACGGCGGCGAGGGCCACGGCGGCGCAACCGGCGACGATGGGCACGAACCGCCGCCCGCCGAAGAAGGCCAGATAGTCTGGCAGTTTCAGATCGGAAAAGCGGTTGTAGGCTGCGCCGGCGATCAGTCCAGACACGATCCCGATCGGCACGCCCAGCCGGGTCATGGCGCTGTCGCGAAATGTCTTGACCGCCGTCGCGGCGGCATCGGCGCCCAGCCCGACCGTGAGGTCATGAGGGGTGGAGATCAGGGGCTTGGCCGCCTCGACCGTGATCAGATAGGCGACCAGACCGGCCAGACCCGCGGCGCCGTGATTGTCGCGCGCCAGGCCGACCGCCACACCGACCGCGAAGAGCAGGCCGAGATTGGCGAACACCGCCTGGCCTGCCGCCGAGATGAAGGCGATGTTCAAAAGGTCCGGCTGGCCCAGACGAAGCAACAGGCCGGCGACGGGCAGGACGGCGATGGGCAGCATCAGGGCGCGGCCGAGCGGCTGGAGGCCTCCCAGCAGGTTGAGGCGGACGCGCCGATTGGCGGCGGGCTTCGCTTGATGAGAGGGGGCGGATGTCATGGGGCGCTCTCTCGTCGGTCAGTGTTGTCGATGCGCGGCGACGAGGGCGCGCACGGCTTCGGGTCCGTCCTGGGTCAGGGCCTTGCGCGCCAGGTCAATGCAGTCCGGCAATGTCAGTCCACGCACCACGGCCTTGATTTCGGCGATGCGGGCGGGCGCGACGGACAGTTCGCGAACGCCCAGGCCGATCAGGATGGCGGCGGCCGCGGGGTCCGACGCCATGCCGCCGCAGACGCCGATCCATTTCAACCCGGCCCCCTTATCGGCCGCCTGACCGATCAGGCGCAGCACCGCAGGGTGCAGGGCGTCGAGCTGGGCCGCCAACGCCGGATTTTGGCGATCCATGGCCAGGGCGTACTGGGTCAGGTCGTTGCTGCCGATGGAGATGAAGTCGATCTCGGGGAGCAGCAGGTCGACGGTGATGGCCGCCGCCGGGGTTTCGATCATGACGCCCAGAAGCGGGCGATGCGCGCCGGTTTCCTTCAGCGCTCGGTCGAGCAGGGCGCGCACCTGAAGGATTTCGGCGCGAGAGGCGATCATGGGCAGCATGATGCCGATGGGCCCCTCGGCGCGCACCCGGCAGGCCGCCCTCAGCTGAGTCAGCAAGAGGTCGGGCCGGGCCAGGCCGGAGCGAACGCCGCGCAGGCCCAGGGCGGGGTTGTCTTCCGGCGGGGTCGGCATATAGGCCAACGGCTTGTCGCCGCCGGCGTCCAGCGTCCTCAGAATGAACGGGCGGCCCCGCAGGGCGTCGGCGATGGCCTGGTAACAGGCCAGCTGCTCGTCCTCGCCGGGCGGCGTCGCCCGGTCCAGGAACAGAAATTCGGTGCGTAGCAGGCCGCAGCCTTCGGCGCCGCCCGTCACGGCCGGCGCGGCCTCGGCGACGTGGCCCAGATTGGCGAAGACCTCGACCCGAACGCCGTCGGCGGTGTGGCAAGGCGTGTCGGCGAGGGCCTGCGCCTCCTTGCGGCTGCGGGCGGCGGCGTCGCATCGGCTTTGCGCCTGGGCCTGACGCGCGGCGGTCGGATGCAGGATCAGTTGCCGGTTGTCGGCGTCAAGTATGGCCAGGGCGCCGGCCTCGGCCTGCTCCAGGTCCGGCCCCAAGGCGACCAGGGCAGGCAGACCTAGAGCCGCCGCAAGTATCGCCACATGGGAGGTCGGGCCGCCCTTGGCGATGCACAGGCCGCCGATCTGCCCCGGTTGCAGGCCGATCAGCTGCGAGGGCAAAAGGTCGTCTGCGATCAGGATGACGCCCGGCCCCAGGTTGGCGGCCGTCTGCGGCGCCGCCCCGGTCAGGACCGCGACGACTTGATGGCCCAGGTCCGTCAGATCGTCCGCACGCTCTGCCATCCGCGGGTCGCTGAGACCGCGGAACAGGGCGGCGGCGGCCTGCAGCGTCTCGCGCCAGGCGTAGGCGGCGCTGCGGCCCGCGCGGATATGAGTGATCGCTTCCTGCAGCAGAATGGGGTCGTCAAGAAGACCGAGGTGCGCCTGAGCGATGGCGCGCTGTTGCAGGGCGCCTTGGGTCGTCGCCCGCTCCAGCCGGTCGCGAATGACGCAAAGCGCATCGCCCAAGGCGGCGTGTTCGATCTCGACGCCCTGGCCGTCCATCGGGACTGAAACTTCGGCGGTCTGCAACCGAACTGTGCGGCCGAGGGCCAGGCCGGGCGAGGCGGTGACGCCGGTCAGAGTCCATTCGCCGTCCTCCGTCCTCGTCAGGAGCGAAATGGCGGCGGCGGCTGAAGGACTGCTGGGGCTTTCGTCTTTCGGCGCCTCCTCCTCCAGGCCGCCTTCGATCAGGCGCATGAGGGCGTCCAACGCCTGATCGGCCTCGACGCCCGAGGCGGACAGTTGCAGCAGGTCGCCGTCCGTCGCGTTCAGCCGCATCAAGGCGGTGGCGCTGGCGGCCGAGGCTGTGCGACCGTCGATCGCGATGCTCACATCGGCGTCGAACGGTCTGAGAATGGCGACGATCCGGGCCGACGGTCGGGCGTGAAGGCCGTGGGGCAGTGTGGCGCGCACGGTCCGCATTACGGTCGGCGTCACAGCAAGGTCGCTCGTCGCGACCATGGGACGGACGGCCAGCACGGGGTCTCCACACGAAACGCGGCGACGCGGGCCGAGCAAGCGGACTTGTTCCGCACCGCCCGTCACGATCATGGGGGAGATCAGATCGCGCGCCGTCTCGGCCGCCCGGTCCAGATCGACGGTCAGCAGCAGGTCGCCGGTTCGCACGCGGTCTCCGGCCGCGACATGCGTGGTGAAGCCTTCGCCCTTCAGCGCCACGGTGTCGATCCCGACATGGATCAGCAATTCCACCCCTTCATCCGATTTCAGGGTGACGGCGTGTCGGGTGACGGCGACGTCCACGACGACGCCATTGAACGGCGCCCGCACTGCCTCTTCGATCGGGTCGATCGCACCGCCTGGCCCGACCATGCCCTGGGCGAAGGCGGCGTCGGGCGTGTCTTCGAGCGGCGTCAACCAGCCGGCGAAGGGCGCATGGATCAGGATTTCGGTCATCGCAGCCGCCTCAGATCACCCGCAGTCCGCCCCGCCACACCCCGCGGGGGCGAAGCGCGGCGTCCAGCCACAGCAGATCGGCTCGGGCGCCGGGCGCCAGCACGCCTCGGTCATCCAAGCCCAGAAAGGCGGCGGGCGAGGCCGAGGCCATTTGAACGGCCTGTCCGACGGAGGCGCCCATCATGTCGACGGTGCCCCTCACGGCCTGATCCAGCGTCAGATCGGCCCCCGCAAGAGCGCCGTCTTCGCCCACATAGCGGCCGTCGCGCACCAGGATGCGACGGCCGTCGATGACGAAGGCGTCCATCTGGACGCCGATCGGCGGCATGGAATCGCTGACCAGGTTCAGCCGCTCCGCGCCCTTGACCCGGAACGCCAGCCTCAGGGCGACGGGATCGACGTGAACGCCATCGGCGATCAGACCACACCACGCCTGGGGATCGTCCAGGGCCGCGCCGACCAGGCCGGGCGCGCGATGATGCAGGGGCGACATGGCGTTGAACAGATGGGTGACGCCGCGTGCGCCGGCCTGAAAAGCCTGGCGGGCCTGGGCGACGTCGGCGTCGCTGTGGCCCAGGCTGACGATCACCCCGGCCCGGACCATGGCTTCGATCTGGCCGGGTTCGCACAGTTCGGGCGCCAGGGTGATCATCACCCGACCCCGACGCGGACGGGTCAGCAGCGCCATTGCGGTCTCGTCCAGCCGCCTCATCCGTTCCGGCGTGTGGATGCCGCGCCGTTCGGGGCTGATGAACGGACCTTCGACGTGGACGCCCAGCACCTGCTGTTCGCCCGCCGCGATCGCCGCATCGACGGCGTCCAGGGCCTGGGCGATGATGTCGGGCGTGGCGCTGACCAGGGTGGGCATGAAGCCTGTGACGCCGTGCGCCAGATGCGCCCGACCGATGGCGGCCAGACCCTCTGGCGTGGGGTCGTCATTGAACAGGACGCCGCCGCCGCCGTTCACCTGAAGGTCGATCAGGCCGGGGGACAGCCAGCCGCCCTCCAGATCGACCAATTCGTCGCCGTCCTCGGGGCCGGCGACGGTTTGCATGGTGGCGATACGGCCGTCGATGATCGTCAGACGGAACGGCGTCTCGACGGCGCCTTGCGGCGTCAGCACCTGACCGTTGGTGAAGTTAAGGTGCGACGAGGCTGAACCGGTCATCGGGTTTCCGTCACCTTCTTGAGGAAGGCCGGTCGGTCCGGGTCCAGACCGCGTCGCCGCGCCAGGGTTTCGGCGAAACGGTAGAAGCTCTGAATCTGTAAAATCGGCTGGATCGCCGGATGGGCGGTCAAGGCCGGTAGTCGCATGACCAGCGGCAGGGTTTCGGCGGTCTCGGCGACGGCCATAGCGACGGCGGCCCCGCGCGCGGCGAACTCGGCGCAGGCGGCCGCGACATCTTCGCCCCCGGCGTCCGACCCGGCGAAGGCCAGGACGGGAAATCCGTCGCGCACGATGGCCATGGGGCCGTGGCGCACCTCGGCGGAACTGAAGGCTTCGGCGTGGAGGGCGCAGGTCTCCTTGAGCTTCAGCGCCGCCTCGCGCGCGACGCCCAGGCCGTAGCCGCGTCCCAGAACGAACAGGCTGCGGTCGCTATCCAGCACCGGCAAGGCGTCGGACCAGTCGAGTTCGAAGGCGGCCTCAAGCTGCTCCGGCAGCGTCGTCAAGGCGTTTGTCAGAGCCGCGTCTTCGCTCCAGGCCGAGACCAGCGCCGCTTGGGCGGACATGGCGGCGATGAAGGATTTGGTGGCGGCGACCGACCTTTCCGGCCCGGCGGACAGGGGGAGTAGCACGTCCGCCGCCAGCGCCAGAGGCGAGGTTTCGTCGTTCACCAGGGCGACCAGACGCGCCCCGCGGTCCCGCCACGCCAGGGCGCTGGCCAGCAGATCGGGGCTGCGGCCCGATTGAGATACGGCCAGGCACAGCACATTGGCGCCGATCCCGGCGGCGGGAACGGCGCCATAGACCGAGGCGACCGAGGGCGCGGCGGCCGCGACAGGAACGCCGCACAGGGTCTCGATCAGATATTTTCCATAAACCCCCGCATGATCTGAAGACCCCCGCGCGCACACCACCACGCAGGACGGCGGGCGTGCCCGAAGGTCTTCGGCCAACCGCATCAGCGCATCGGCAGTGGCGGTCGTCTGCCGCCTGACGGCCTGAGCCGCCTCGGCGGCTTCCGAGAACATCAACGAGGTCAAACGCCCAACTCCGCCACCATGTCGTAAGCGTCGCCGCGATAGAAGGAGCGGGTCAGCTCCACCGCGCGACCGTCCTCGAGAAAGGCGCGCCGTTCGATCATCAGGCCGGCGTCGCCGGCGTCGATTTCCAGCAGCCGCCCGCGTTCGTCGCCCGCCGTCAGGGCGCGCAGCCTTTGAAGCGCGCGCACAGGGCGGAAACCGGCCGTGTCCAGCGCTTCATAGAGCGAGGCGCCCACGACCTCGATCGACGGCAGGGCGAAACCCGCGACGGTCGAAATCTCAAGCGCCATCGGCTGACCATCCGCAAGCCGCACCCTGCGGAAGCGATAGACGGGCGAACCGGGCGACAGGCCGAGGGCCATGGCCTCCTCGGGCGTGACTACGCCGGCGCTTCGGCCCAGCCAGCGGCTGCCTGGCGTGCGGCCCCGTGAAATCATGTCTTCGGAAAAAGAGGACAGGACGGCGAAGTTCTTTTCGACCCGCTCCGGGCGCGGCGCGGCGTCGGCGACATAGGTGCCCGATCCGCGACGACGAATCAGAACCCCGTCACGCACCAGCCCGTCCAGCGCCTTGCGCACCGTGACGCGGGATAGATCGTAGGTGTCGCAAAGCGTGCGTTCGCTGGGCAAGGCCGCGCCAGGCGCCAGCCGATCCTCGTTCACGGCGGCGCGCAGGGCGCGTTCCAGCCGCAGATACAACGGGCCCGACCGGCCCAGGCTGCCGATCTGCCGGATATCCGATGTCGGCAAAGGGGCTGTGATCGGCTTTTGCAATGATATGGACAATTCTGATTGTAAATGCAGAGTGCCACTTCTGAACCAGTTTGCGATCCAGTCAAGACGGATTGGGCATTGGTCTGAAATTGGTTGGAGCGGAGGCGGCGATGTTGAATTGCAACTTTGGGCAGCGGTGGGCTGGAGCGGCGCTGGGGGTGATACTGCTCGGCGGGACGGCAGGCGGGGCCTGGGCCGACCCTGTCGGGCTGATGCCCCTGCCGCGCGACGTTCGGGTGACGGGCGCGTCGAGAGAGGACGAGGGACTTCGCATCCAGGCCCCGTTCGCGGTTCGGTTCGACGGCTATCAGGACGCCCGTCTTCAGGCGGCGACGATCCGGTTTCAGGGCGACGTCAGCAGATTGGCGGGTCTGAGCGAGACTTCGGCCGGGGCCGTGGGGCCGGCCCTGATCATCGTGACCCGGCCCGATTCCAAGGCGAACCAGCTTGGGGCCGTCGAAGCCTATAGGCTGAACGTCGGCGCGGACGGCGTGCGCCTGACGGCCGATGGCCCTGACGGGGTGCTGAGGGGGCTGGCCACCCTGCGCCAGTTGCTGGAACGTCGCGGCGAGAACGCTGTCCTGCCCTATGTGGAGATCGACGATGCGCCGCGCTTCGCCTGGCGCGGGCTGATGATCGATACGGCGCGCCACTTCATGACCCTGGAGACGCTGAAACGGCAGGTCGACGCCATGGAACGGGTCAAGCTGAACGTGCTCCACCTGCACTTCAGCGACAACGAAGGCTTCCGTATCGAGAGCCTCCGCTATCCGCGCCTGACCACCGTCGCCAGCCACGGCCAATATTACACTCAGGACCAGGTCCGCGACTTGGTGGCCTATGCGGCGGCGCGCGGCGTTCGCGTCGTGCCCGAGATCGACCTGCCGGCCCACACCGGGGCGATCATGACCGCCTATCCCGAACTGGCGGCCGGCGCCTTCGACCCGAACAACCGAATCTCGATGTTCGGAGCGGCGATGGATCCGACCAAACCCGAGACCTACGCCTTCATCCGGGGTCTGCTTGAGGAAATGTCGGGTCTGTTTCCCGACGCCTACTTCCACGTCGGCGGAGACGAGGTCGCGGCGGCGGCCTGGACGAACAATCCCGCAATCCGCGCCTATATGGCCGAGCGCGGCTATGCCGACGCCGTCGCCTTGCAGGACCACTTCTTCGGCGAGGTGAACAAGATCGTCAAAGGCCTTGGACGAACATCCATGGGCTGGGAGGAGGTCGCGCATCAGCCGATCGACGACGATGTCGTCGTTCAGGCCTGGCGCAGTTCCCAAGCGACGGCCCACGCCACGGCCCAGGGCAATCGCGTCGTCGTCTCGGCGGGCTATTATCTGGATTTGCTGTGGTCGGGTGCGGATCACTACGGTCGCGATCCCCTTGATGTCGAGGCGACGCCGCCGGACAGCCCCGAGAAGGTCCTGGGTCCGAAGCCCGAGGGGCCGCTTGACGCGGCCCAGGCCGCCCTGGTCATCGGCGGCGAGGCTCCGCTATGGGCTGAAACCGTCACGGACGAAATGCTGGATGGGCGGTTGTGGCCACGCGCGGCCTTGATGGCGGAACGCTTCTGGTCCGGGGCCGAGGTTCGCGATCCGGTCGACGCCGCGCGACGGGGCGTCGTGGTGCAGGAGGCGCTGCGAACGCAGGGGCTGATGGACGACCAGCATAGACGGGCCATGGCCGCTCGCCTGGCGGCGCACGATGCAGACGCGGTCGAGACGCTGGCGTCGGTGGTCACGCCTGTTCGCAACATGGGGCGGCTCACGGACGTCTTCGCCGCCTTCCGCAGCGGTCGGCCGCCTCAGATCCCCAGCCTGACAGCCCTGGTGGATGTGTCAGCGCCCGACAGCGTGGAACTCTATCGTCTGAGAGGGTGGGCCTCGGCGCTGGTTTCGGGCGACCGATCCGCCGCTGCGCCTTTGGCGGCGGCGCTTGCGGGCTATCGCGACAACCATCCGCGCTTCGTCGCGGCGGCCCAGGGCGTTCCCGCGCTGGAGGCCGCCGTGCCGGCTTCGGAGGAAACGGCGCGGTTGGCGACTGCGGGCATCGCGGCCATCGACGCCATCGTCTCGGGCAAAGCCGCTCCGGCCGAATGGCGAACCGAAACGGCGGCTCTGCTGGCGAAGCAGGCCGAGGCGGAGGCGGCGTCGTCCAACGTCTATAAGATCATGGGCGGCGCGCCCCAGCCGCCGGCCTTGGTCCTGATGGGGCTCGCGCCGGTCGTGAAGACCCTGTTCGAGGCGGCGCCCCAATGACCGGACGGCGCAGGCATACGGCGAGCGACGCCGTGAAGCTCGCTTTGCTGATGGTGATCGGGGCGAGCCAGTTCCCACCGGTCCCGGCTACGGCGCAGTCCGCGTCGACTGCGACGACGGCCGCTGTCGGCATGGTCGACGATCCCTGTCCCGTCATGCCGGAGGAACCGCCGTCGGTCCGGGCCTTGGCCGAAGCCATGCTGGGTCCGGCGCCGGCCGACGTTCCCGCCCTGCTGGCCCTGACCCAGCAGCCGGACTTCCAGACCTATGACGCCGCCAAGAAGGCGCGCGAAGCCAGGGACTGGGCCGGGCTGTGCGTTTATCGCGCCGACAATGCGCGGATCATCGCCTCGGGCGTTCGGCCCGACGTGGTGATGATGGGCGATTCGATCACCGAGAACTGGGCGCGGGCGGTCCCGGATCTGATCGATGGCGTCCGCATAGTGGGGCGAGGAATCGGCGGTCAGACCAGCGGTCAGATGCTGGTGCGTTTCCAGGCGGATGTCCTGTCCTTGCGCCCGCGCCGCGTCCACCTCATGGCCGGCACCAACGACGTCGCCGGCAACGGCGGCCCCACCAGCCCGGACGCCTATCGCAACAACATCGTATCGATGACCGAACTGGCCCGGGCGAACGGGGTGGAGGTGGTCCTGGCCGCCATTCCGCCCGCGAACCGCTTCTTCTGGAACCCCGCGATCCAGCCGGCGCCGCGCATCGCCGAACTCAACGCCTGGCTCAAGGCTTATGCGGAGGAGAAGGGCTATTGCTTCATCGACTATGTCCCGGCTCTGGCCGACGACCGTCGCGGAATGCGGTCGGACTACAGCATCGACGGCGTTCACCCGAATCGCGCTGGCTATGCGGCCATGCGCGATCTGCTGATCAAGGCGATGGAAAAGACCAATTAGCGACAATTACGGTCATTCCAGACCAATTTGTTGTTCTGACGATCACAGCCGCGTTGCCCCACGTCGGTTCGACCATATGAAGCTTGCGCTATTTTACGGTCAGTGCTGACTATAAAGTTGGAACCGGGCGATCCCAACGCACCGGCGGATCAAGAAGGAGGGTTGAGGGTGGGCAGGTTTACGATTTCCCGACGGCTGACGCTTTTGGCGGCGACAGCCTTGAGCGCAACGAGCCTGACAGGCGGAGCGGCCTTGGCGCAATCGGCGTCGTCGGCGGGTGCGGATCAATTGGACGAGGTGGTCGTCACCGCCACCCGTCGCGAGCAGCGCCTTCAGGATGTGCCGCTTTCGGTCACGGCCGTATCCGGTGAGGCGCTGGAGAAGAGCAACTTCCGGGAGGTCAGCGACCTTCAGTATGTCGCGCCCAACGTGACCTTCTCCTCGACGAACCCTGTCTCCAACGGCGGCGGCTATCAGGTGCGCGGCGTCGGTACCCAGACCTATGATGGCGGCGTCGAACAGACGGTAGGCCTGGTGGTCGACGGCGTCGTCATCGGCCTGCCGCGCGATCCGGGCGCAACGGGCTTCGCCGACATCGAGCGAGTCGAGGTCCTGCGCGGTCCACAGGGCACGCTGTTCGGCAAGAACGCCTCGGCCGGCGTGATCCAGATCGTCTCCAAGAACCCCCGCATCGGCGAGTTTTCCGGCAACCTGGACGCCGCCTATGGCGAGCGCGACGAACAGATCGCGCGCGGCGCCCTGAACATTCCATTGGGATCGACGGCGGCCCTGCGCCTTGCGGGCTTCCACAACTCTCAAGACGGCGCCATCCCCTATGTGCTGCACGGGGGCCATGTCGGCGACCGGGACAATCAGGGCGTTCGCGGCAAGCTGTTGTGGCAGCCCAGCGACGCCCTCAGTCTGATGCTGACTGGCGAATACCAGACGGGCTTCGCCCGCGACTCAGTGATCATCCACCAGCTCGGGACCAACACCCGCTACAACGCCCTTTTCAACCAGTTCGCGGTCAAACCGGGCCCCGATTCCTACCGAGCCTATGACGACGGCGACTGGACGGCCGATACGACGGTGAAGGGCGTGGCGCTCCAGGCCGATTATCGCCTGGGCGATTTCACCCTGACCTCCATCACCGCCTATCGCGCGTCGGAGATGACCCAGCTTTCGGACATCGACCACGCCCCGATCAACATCTTCAACAACAGCGATGGAGGGCTGGATAGCCACCAGTTCACGCAGGAACTGCGCCTGACGTCGCCGGCGGGGGAGCGGCTCGAATATGTCGCGGGCCTTTTCTACTACAACACCGACGTCAAGGGTTGGACCACCCAGGGCGGGGACATCCTGAAATTCGTCTATAACAATCCGGCCTATCCCTCGGCGGTGCTCTACGGCGAGCGCATCCAGAGCAGTGAGACGGAAAGCTATGCCGCCTATGGTCAGGCGACCTATGCCCTGACCGAAAAGCTGAAGCTGATCGGCGGCCTGCGCTACACCAACGATAAGGTCGATGGCTCTCTGGTGATCAATCCCGTGCCGGGCCGCATGGTGCTCGGGGCTGGCGGCATGGTTCCTTACTCAGGTCAGGTTTCGGCCGATAACGTGTCGGGCCGCGTCGGGATTCAATATCAGCCCAGCCGCAATCTGATGCTCTATTCGACCTATTCGACCGGCTACAAGGGGCCGGCGATCGACAATCTGAACGGCGTGATCAGGAAGTGCGCCCAGAAACCGTTGAGAGCTACGAGGCGGGGGTCAAGTCGACGCTATGGAATGGTCGGTGGATGCTGAACGCCGCCGTCTATTCCTCCGACTTCAAGGACTTTCAGGCCCAAGCCCTGGACATGACATCGGCGACGCCGCGTCTGGGCCTGACGAACGCCGGCTTGATGCGTGCGCGCGGTGTGGAGCTGGAGACGAATCTTCGCCTGACCTCGCATCTGACAATCGGCGGCAGCGCCAGCTACAACGACGCGGAATACAAGGACTACATCGGCTCGTGCTATACTGGCCAGCCGGTCTCGCCGGTCGTCGGGCAGGGCTGCTATCTTCAGCCGGGAACCACAGGCGTCTATGTCGCCAACCTGGCGGGCGAGCGTTTAACCAATGCGCCAAAGTGGAGCTACAATGTACGCGCAGCGTATGAACGGCCGGTAGGCGGCGGGCTTCGTTTGGATGCATCGACGAACTGGGCGTGGCGCGATGACGCCTATGCGCTGACGGCGGACAAGGCCTCCGTTGTCGACGCCTACGGCATGTTGAACGCCAACCTTGGCATCGGGGCTGAAGACGGCTCCTGGCGTTTGGGGCTGTATGGCCGCAACATCCTGGATCAGATGTTCTTTGCATCGTTGCCGTCGTTGAGCCTGCTGAACGCCTTCAATACGGGCGGTCGCGAGCGCGCCATCAGTCCCGACGCTTTCCGCACCATCGGCATGAAGCTGAGCGTGGCGTTCTGACACTCTCCTGAGCCTGCCATTTGGCAAGGGCCGGACCTGTCTGCAGGTCCGGCCCTCTTTTTTCGGCCGAAGCGTGCTGCCCTATCTGAGCGTGGCCAGTTCGGCCTGCAGGGCCTCCAGTTTCTCGTCGGTGATCGCGCCCTGGCTGTAGGGCTGGATGGCCTTCAGCGACATGGTCTTGATCATCGGATAGGCCGAATGGTCGAAGATCGCGCCCACATGTTTGATCACCAGGGCCTTGGCGGCCGGATCGGCTTCCAGGGTTTCCAGCGGCGTGGCGTCCACCGAGAAGCGTGGCTGGGCATTGGCCGGAGCGGACTGCGTCTGGGGCGGGGCGGCTGGGGTCTGGGTCTGGGCGTGGGCGGCGCCGGCGGCGGCGGCGATGAACAGCATCGATGCAGCGGACGTCAGGGCGAGCTTTGTCATTCCGATACGGGTCCTTTTGTCGCGGCCTCCGAAATGAAGGCTCAGTTACAATCATTATTGACCGTTTTTGATTTCGTCCATACCGTCGCGATGAACGGGAAGACGCCGACCCGGGCCGAACGCGGCGAAACAAGGAGCGCGCCTTATGAATCGTCGTCATCTCCTTCTTGTCGGACTGGGGGCGAGTGCAGCGGCGACCGTGGTGGAACAGGCGGACGCTTCGACGGCGCGCCGAACCCCGCCGCGCCGCAACGAGGGCTTTCTCTGGGGGTCCGCCGGGGCGGCCTATCAGATCGAAGGCGGAAATGTCGCCAGCGACCTGTGGGTCATGGAGCATGTTCAGCCGACCATCTTCCGCGAACGGTCGGGCGATGCGGCGGACACCTACAATCGTGTCGAAGAGGACATCGCCCTGGCGGCGTTCCTGGGCTTCAACGCCCACCGGTTCTCGATCGAATGGTCCCGTATCGAGCCCGAACCCGGTCAGGTTTCATTAGCCGCCATCGCCTACTATCGAAAAGTCTTCGAGTGTGTTCGTCGTCACGGCATGACGCCCGTCGTCACCTTGCACCATTTCACCTCGCCCCGCTGGTTCGCGGCGGCCGGCGGGTTCGAGGTCCGCGAAGGCGTCGATCCCTTCGTCCGTTACGTCGAGATCGTCAGCAAGCATCTGGGCGATCTGTTCGGGCCGGTGGTGACGTTCAATGAACCGAACTTGGGCGGCCTGTTGTCGTGGGGCGCGCTGACGACGCAGTTGCGGCCGATCATCCAGGCCTCTCGCCAGGCCGCGGCCCGAGCGGTCAACGCCGAACATTTCGCGCCCCTCGTGCTGGGCGATTTCCGTCTTCAGACCCCGATCATCATCGAAGCGCACGAGCGCGCGCGCGAGGTCATCCGGCGTGAGACAGGCGGGCGCGTCCCGGTCGGCCTGAGCCTGGCGGTCAACGACGAACGCCCTGGCGGTCCCGACGCCCGCGTCGAGGCCAAGCTGGAGGATGCCCTGCTGCCCTGGTTGAGGGCCGAGGGCGATTTCGTCGGGGTCCAG
This sequence comes from Brevundimonas sp. D3-1P, assembly GCF_055809335.1. Classification (NCBI taxonomy): domain Bacteria; kingdom Pseudomonadati; phylum Pseudomonadota; class Alphaproteobacteria; order Caulobacterales; family Caulobacteraceae; genus Brevundimonas; species Brevundimonas sp. D3-1P. Next base: position 1,253,604 of record NZ_CM147908.1, on the reverse strand, counting down.
AACTACACCTACAGCCTGGTCGGTGCGGACAAGGACCTGCCCAATCCCGACGGGGTCGAGCTGACGCAGATGAACTATCCCTTCGCGCCCGAGGCGCTGGAGGGCGCGATCCGTCTGGTGGCGAAATACTGGAACAAGCCAATCTACGTCACCGAGAACGGCATCGCGACCGAGGATGACGCCCGTCGCGTGGCCTTCATCGACAAGGCGGTTCCGGGCGTCTTCGCCTGTATGCGCGACGGCATCGATGTTCGCGGCTATATCCATTGGTCCCTGCTGGACAATTGGGAGTGGTTCGCGGGTTTCGGACCTAAATTCGGTCTGGTCTCGGTGGATCGCACCACCTTCCAGCGTACGCCCAAGCCGAGCGCCGCCCACCTGGGCCGGATCGCACGTGCGGGCTTGCCGAGAGACCTGCGATCGTGACTTTCAAAACCCCGGCCGTCGCCAAACCGCCCCGTCGCACACAGGAAAGCCGCAGCGCCGAGACCCGCGCCAAGCTTCTGGCGGCCGCCATTCAGTCGCTGCACGCGCGCGGCTATGCGGCCACCACCACCATGGTCGTCGCCGAGGACGCAGGCGTCAGCCGGGGCGCCATGCTGCATCAGTTCCCGACCAAGGTGGACTTGATGCTATTCTTGGTCGAGACCGTCTATCAACAGGAGATGGTGCTCTACCGCGAGAGGTTGGGGGCCATCGAAGACCCGCGCGAACGGCTGCTGTCGCTGCCCGAAGTGGCGTGGGAGGTGCTGTCGCGCCCCGAAGGCGTCGCGGTGCTGGAGATTCTGCAGGGCGCGCGCAGCGACGCGGAACTGGCCCGTCGGCTCAAGCCGCTTCAGATCGCCATCGAAAAGGATTCGTTCCAGGCGGTGGACCGCGTCGCCGAGGCGGCCGGGATTCCGGTGCCGCCCGTCGTTAAACGACTGATGGTGTGGTCCGTGCGCGGCCTGTCGATCGCCGAGCTTCTGGCAGAGGAACCAGGCGAAATGATCAAGTCCGTCAGGCTGCTACGGCGCCTGATGGCGCTTGGACTCGAAATGGGCGGCGACGCCCCCGTTACGGCGAGCGCGGGTTTTCGCGTGCGAGGCCGCGTCAAGACAAAGGAGACGACATCGTGAAACTGCTCGGACTGCTCATGGCCTCCACCCTGCTGACAGCGCCGGCCGGGCTGGCCGCAGCCGATGGCGCGGACAGCGGCGTCGCCGCCTCTGCGGCGTCGCAGGCCGATCGCCCGTGGATGAACACCGCCCTGTCGCCGGACGAACGCGCCCGGCTGGCGGTCGAGGCGATGACGCTGGACGAACAGATTTCGCTGATGCGGACCCAAATCGGCTTCGGCTTGCTTTCGCTGGGCATTCCGCTGCCGGACAGCGTGCCGGAGACGATGCGCAAACATACGCCCGAGGGCGCTCTCGGCTCGGCCGGCTTCATCGCTGCGATGCCGCGCCTTGGCCTGCCCGCGATCCAGATGACGGACGCCAGCCTGGGGGTCGGCAATCTGGGCGGCTTCCTGAGGCGGGGAGACGAGGCGACAGCCCTGCCGTCCAGCCTGGCGCTGGCGGGCAGCTTCAACACCGATCTGGCGCGCCAGGCCGGTCGCGTCGTCGGCGCCGAGGCCCACGCCAAGGGGTTCAACGTCCAACTGGCCGGCGGGGTCAATCTGACGCGCGAACCGCGCAACGGCCGGAATTTTGAATATGCGGGCGAAGACCCGCTTCTGGCGGGGCTGATCATCGGCGAGACCATCGCCGGCATTCAGGACGAGCATGTAGTCTCGACCTCCAAACACTATGCGTTGAACAGCCAGGAGACGGGCCGTTTCGTCTATGACGCCCGCATCGACGAGGGGGCGCTGCGCGAATCCGACCTGCTGGCGTTCGAGATCGCCCATGATCGCGGTCAGCCCGGAGCGGTGATGTGCGCCTATAACCGAATCAACGGGGTCTACGGCTGCGAAAGCCCATTCCTGCTGAACCAGGTCTTGAAGGCCGAATGGAAATATCCCGGTTGGGTCATGTCCGACTGGGGAGCGGTTCACAGTCTTAAGTCTTCGCTGGATGGGGGGCTTGATCAGGAATCGCCCCAGGACGATCCCTATTTCGACACCCTGAAGACCGAGGTGGAGGCGGGGCGCATCCCGGCGTCTCGCGTGGCGGAATCGGCCCGACGCATCCTGCGCAGTCTGTTCGCCGTCGGGGCGGTGGACGATCCGGCGGCGCCCGGCGGAACCATCGACAAGGACGCCCACGCCGCCGTCGCCGAGCAGATCGCGCTTCAAGGCATGGTGCTGTTGAAGAATGAAGGCGGCATGCTGCCGCTGGCCGCGACGGCGCGGAAGATCGTCGTCATCGGCGGCTTCGCGGACCGCGGCGTGATCGCCGGCGGGGGCGGGTCCTCCCAGGTCATGCCGTATGGCGGCAGTTTCCGCGACACGCGCGGTCGGGAAGGCGTGGCGGCCCTGCTGACGCCGGTTTACGGGCTGGATTCGCCGCTTAAGGCGTTGCAGGCGCGCCGACCCGACGCCGACATCCAGTTCGACGACGGTTCCGATCCGGCGCGTGCGGCCGCGCTGGCGCGCATGGCGGATGTCGCCATCGTCTTCGCCACCCGCCCCGAGGAGGAGGGGCTGGACGCGGAAAACCTGCTGTTCCCGCACGGTCAGGACGATCTGATCGCCGCCGTCGCCGCCGCCAATCCGCGCACCATCGCGGTGCTGGAGACCGGCAATCCAACCGCCATGCCCTGGCTGAGCCGCGTCGGCGCCGTGTTGCAGGCCTGGTATCCGGGCCAGCGCGGCGGGCAGGCCATCGCGCGCCTGTTGACGGGCGATGCAGCGCCTTCGGGCCGTCTGCCGATGACCTTCCCCGCGTCCGTCCAGCAACTGCCCCGTCCTGAAATCCCCGGCTTCGATCCGGCGATGCGGACGCCCCTGGGCTTGGGCAAGCCGGTCGAGCCCTTCAATCTGGACATGAACGAAGGTTCCGATGTGGGCTATCGCTGGTTCGAGCGGACCGACGCCAAGCCGATGTTCGCCTTCGGCTATGGCCTGACATACACCACCTTCGATTATCGCCGCCCCAGCTTCCACGGCGGCGACGGCCTGACCGCAGAAGTGACGCTGATCAACACCGGGTCGCGGGCGGGCATCGAGGTCGCCCAGCTTTATGCGGCGCCGCCGGGACGCACGCACCGTCTGGTGGGTTGGGCGCGGGTCGAGCTTCAGCCTGGCGAAAGCCGCCGCGTGACCATCAGCGCCGATCCGCGTCTGCTGGCGTCTTGGGACACAGAGGCGAAGGGCTGGCGACGGGCCGGCGGGCGGTTCGACGCCTATATCGGTCGGTCGGCCGAGCAGGTCGAGGGGCGCGCCCAGGTGCGGATCGGCGCCACGGCGGACGTGCCGCGCACGCTGGGCGGGGTTCGCTAGAATGCGGGCGGGGTTGGCGCTGGCCGCCGCGTTTGTGGCCGCCGTCGCCGGTCCGGCGGCGGGCCAGGATCGGGCGCCGATCGTTCGGGTCGAGCAGGGGCGACTGACCGGAACGGTGCAGGACGGCATCGCCGCCTGGCGCGGCGTACCCTATGCCGCCGCCCCGGTCGGACCGCTGCGCTGGCGTCCACCCCAGGCGCCGGCCCGGTGGAGCGGCCTTCGCGCAGCCGATGCGCTCAGCCCCGACTGCATGCAGGGCCGAATGCCCAATCTCCCCGGTGTGCGCCCGACGCCGCCGGCGCCGCTGTCCGAAGACTGTCTCTATCTCAACGTCTGGCGGCCCCAGACTACGCCGCGCGGCGAGAAGTTGCCGGTCATCGTCTGGATACACGGCGGGGCCTTCGTCAACGGCGGATCGTCGGACGCCGTGACCTGGGGCGACGCCCTGGCGCGACGGGGTGTGGTGGTCGTCACCTTCAACTATCGCCTGGGGCGTCTGGGCTTTTTCGCCCATCCTGAACTGACGGCGGAACATCCCGAAGACGGGCGCGGCAACTATGGTCTGATGGACCAGGTCGCGGCGCTGAAATGGGTCCGGCGCAACATCGCGGCCTTCGGCGGCGATCCGGCCAATGTCACGGTGATGGGGGAGTCGGCGGGCGGCATCGCCATCAATCTGTTGTTGGGTGCGCGGCCGGCCGAGGGTCTGTTCGACAAGGCTGTGATCCTGTCGGGCGCCGGGCGTGATTTCCTCGGCGGCGGACGCAGCCTGTCGCAGGACGCGCCTGGTGCCTTGTCGGCCGAAAGTCAGGGCAGGGCGCTGGCGACACGGCTGGGCGCAAACGATCTCGCGGCCCTGCGCGCCCTTCCGGCGGACCGGATCACGGGAGATCTGAACATGGTGACGCTGGTCATCGGCGGCCCGGCGGCCCTGTTCTCCGGCCCGATCCTGGACGGTCAGATGGTATCGCGCTCGCTGGAGGCCCAATACCGCGCCAACGGTCAACGTCCCATGCCCGTCATCGTCGGCGCCACCTCGGCCGATCTCAGCCTTGAACGGGCGTCCGATAAGGATGTGGCCTTCGCTCAGTTCGGAGACCGCGCCGATGAAGCGCGCCGCCTGTACGATCCGGCCGGGGATGTCCCCATCGACGGAATCAATCGCGCCATCGGCGCCGACCGCAACATGATCGAGCCGGCGCGGTTCGTGGCCCGATCCTTCGCCAGCCAGGGCGCGCCGGTGTTCGAATATCGTTTCGGCTATGTGGCGCAGGAGAAAAGGGCTGCAGCGCCGTGGGGTGCGGACCATGCCTCTGACGTGCCCTACGCCTTCGACCGGGTGCAGGCGTCCCTGGATGCGCCGACGGCGACGGACCAGGCGACGGCGACGCGGTTCGCCGACTATCTGGCCCGCTTTGCCCGCACCGGAAATCCGAACGGACCAGGCCTGCCGCAATGGCCGATCTACGGGGCCGACACGGACCAGCTGATGTCGATCCGGCCAGACGGCGCGTTCGTCGGAGAGGCCGATCCCCTGAAGGCGCGTCTGGACCTCATGCAGGGGGCGGCGGATCGCCGCTGGACGGAACGGCCGCAATGAACCGCCGTGCCTTCCTGACGGCCGCAGCGGGCATGACCGTCGCCGCAACCGCGCGGGCCGAAAGCCGTGCCGTCGCGCCCCCGTTCGATCTGGGCGTGCAGTTGTGGATGGTGCGTCAATCGATGGCGCGAGACTTTGAGGCCACGCTGTCGGCCCTGGCCGCCCTGGGCGTGCGTCGGGTCGAACTGGCCGGGGCGCCCCAAAGGTCAGCGGGGGAACTCAGGTCCGAGCTGGACGCCGCCGGTCTGGCTTGCGTCAGCGGCCACCTGCCCCTTCTGCACATGACAGATGCTGAGGCGGATCGCCAGTTTGCCTTCGCCGGCACGCTGGGGATGAAGACGGTGATCGCGCCCACGCCGGGCCGGGCGGACTTGCTGGATCTGGCGCCTGACGCTCGTCTCGCCGCCCTGATCGCCCGGCCGCTGGTGGCGGACGACTGGCGCTGGAACGCAGACCGGCTGAACGCCTTGGGCGAACGCGCCAGGGCCGCCGGGCTGGCCGTGGGCTACCATAACCACAATGTCGAGTTCGCGCCGCTGGACGGCGAAGAGACTGGCATGGCGCTCCTGCTGTCGCGCGTCGATCCGGCCCAGGCGCATTTTCAGATCGACGTCGGCAACGCCGTGCTGGGCGGCGCTGATCCCGTCGCCCTGTTGCAGCATTGGCCGGATCGTTTTCGGTCGGCCCATCTGAAGGACTGGCGCGCGCCGCTGACGCCGACCACGGGTCTGGCGTCGCCGCCTTCGGCGCCCTTTGGCGAGGGCGTGATCGACTGGTCGCGTTGGCGGGCCGCCTCGGCGCGCGCGGGACTGGAAACCTCCTTCATCGAACGCGAGAACCTGCCGGTCGAGGACGAGGTGGCGGGCGCCGCCCAGGCGTTGAACTATTTCGCCGAACTTCAGAGGTCTGTCTGATGCGAAAATCGCCCCTCATGTCCGATACGTCCCGTCGCCCTTGGCGGTTGGCGCGCCGGCTGGCGGGCGGCGTTGTGGCGGCGGCTTTGGTCCTCACGACCGTCCTGGTTGCCCGAACCCTGATGCTGAAACCTCAGGACGTTCCGGTTGCGGCCGCACCTGCGACGCCCGCCTTGTCCGTGAACGTCGCATCGGCCGCCGCGCGCCTGGGCGCGGCGATCCGTTTCCAGACGGTGTCGCATCAGAACCCTGCCGAGGACGACCGCAGCCAGTGGCTGGCCCTGCATGACTGGATGGCGCATACATATCCCGCCTTACATGCGGCGGCCCGTCGCGAGGCCGTGGGCGGCGACGGGCTGATGTGGACCTGGCCAGGACGCAATCCGGCACTCAAGCCCTTGGTCCTGATGGCGCACCAGGATGTGGTGCCGCCCTCGCCGGAAACCCTGTCGGAATGGACCTATCCTCCGTTTGGCGGGCAGGTGCGCGACGGCTTCGTCTGGGGGCGGGGCGCCATCGACGACAAGGGTTCTCTGGTGGCCCTGCTTGAGGCGGGCGAGGCCCTGGCCGCGCGCGGCTTCCAGCCCGAGCGCACGGTCATTATCGTCTCCGGTCATGACGAGGAGACGCGCGGGCAGGGCGCGCAGGCGGCGGCCGCCCTGTTGCGTCAACGCGGCGTTCGCGCTTGGATGGTGTTGGACGAAGGGTCCGCCATCATCGAGGACCATCCGGTCACAAAGGGACCGGCCGCCCTGATCGCGGTCGCCGAAAAGGGTTATGTCACCCTGAAGGTCACGGCGCGCGGCGACGCCGGCCATTCCTCCGCGCCGCCGCAAAGCACGGCGGTCTCGGTGCTGGCGCGGGCGATCACGGCCATCGAGGGACAGGCCTGGCCGCTGCGTTATGACGGGCCTTCGCGCGAGGGCTTGCGCGCCCTGGCGCCCCACGCGCCGTTCATGACGCGGTTTTTTCTGGCCAACGACTGGCTGTTCGGCGGTCTGCTGGCGAAACAGATGTCCAAGAACCCAGCCGGCGCAGCGGGTCTTCATACGACCATCGCGCCGACCATGCTGAGCGGTTCGCCCAAGGAGAACGTCCTTCCGCAAACCGCTTCCGTCTGGATCAACTATCGCATTGCGCCAGGGTCGTCCGTACAGGCGGTTCTGGCGCGCACGCGCAAGGCGGTGAAGGGTTTGCCGGTCGCGGTCGAACTGGAGGGTGCAGGCCGTGAACCGTCGCCCATTTCCTCGACCGAAACGGACGCCTATGCCTATCTGGCCGACGCGGTGGGCGAAATCGCGCCGGGCGTGCCCGTTGCCCCGTCCCTGATGATCGCGGCATCCGATTCTCGCTACATGACCGGCGTCGCGGACTCCGTCTTCCGCTTCGCACCCAACCGCTTCGCCATGACCGAACTAGGCCGCATCCACGGGGTGAACGAGCGCATCAGCCTGGACAATCTGGAGCGTAACATCCGTTTCTACGGGCGTTTGATGGTTGGGGAAAATCAAAACGGGAGGACGTCATGAAGCTTACACAGGCGTTGGCTGCTTTGATGTCGGCGCTGGTGACGACGTGCTGTTTCGGCCTGTCAGCCATGTCGCATGCTGAGCCTGCTCCGACTGGAGCATCCGACATCCATCCCTTGACCCCCCGGCCGGTTGAGCGGATTCGTCCGCCCGCATGGGACGCGGCCGAGCAGATGATACTGTGGTCAGCCGGCGCGCCGGGCCTTTCGGACTACAAGCCCTTAGCGGATATTCCGGGGTGGCCCGGTTCCTTTCTGAAGTCGACCCCTGCGCCGTCACTGCACATCTGGCGGCCTCGGCTCCCTAACGGCCGGACCTTGCTCGTCATTCCGGGCGGGGGCTATCTGTTCGTCTCCATCGCCAATGAGGGCGTCGAAATCGCCGAACGGTTCGCGGCCCAAGGCTATCTGGTCGCCGTGCTTGACTATCGTTTGCCCGGGGAAGGGTGGGGGGCGCGCGCCGATGTTCCTCTTCAGGACGCGCAGAGGGCTATTCGTCTGCTTCGTCTCCATGCGAGCGACTATGGCGTGCGGCCTGACCGGGTCACCGTTCTTGGCTTTTCCGCCGGAGGGCATCTGGCGGCCAGTCTGGCCGTTTCGTTCGACGAAATCGTCTATGGCGCGCAGGACGCCGCAGACGCCCTGAGCGCCCGGCCCGACGCCGCCGCCCTGATCTACCCGGTGCTGTCGATGGAGGCGCCGCTGGCGCATGCCGGATCGCGCAACCTGCTGCTGGGCGGATCGCCGTCCGATGATCTGGCGGCGAAACGCTCGCCGATCCGTCATGTCGATGACCGGACGCCGCCCTCGTTCCTGGTCCACAGCTGGGACGACGACACCGTCAACCCAGATAACGTTCTGGCTTGGAGCACCGCAGCTCATGCCGCCGGGCGGCCGCTGGAACTGCATCTTTTCCAAGAAGGAGGGCATGGCTACGGATTGGGCATACCGGGGTCGCCTGCGACGGTGTGGCCTGATCTGCTGTTGCGTTGGCTTGATCGTCAGTTTCTTGACTAGGCTCAGGACCCATTCAGGCGTTTCGGAAGCCTTCGAAATCGCTTCCGAGGTGAAATCCTATGATGACGGCGGTTCGATCCGAGCCGCGCCTTGACTTCGCCGGGTTGCGGCGCGACCTAGCCGCCTCGCTTTCGAGGTCGTTGATCCCCCATGTCCGTCAAGGTTCGTTTCGCCCCGTCGCCGACGGGTAGGCTGCACGTCGGCAATGTCCGCACCGCCCTGGTGAACTGGCTGTTTGCGAAAGGGCAGGGGGGGGCGTTCGTGTTGCGTATCGACGACACCGACCTGGCTCGCTCGACGGCCGAGTTCGAACAGGGGATCGAGGACGATCTGACCTGGCTGGGGATGACGTGGGATGAACGCCACAACCAGTCCAAGCGGTTCGACCGATATGAAGAGGCGGCGGAGAGGCTGAAGGCCTCCGGGCGTCTCTACCCAGCCTATGAGACGGCCGAAGAACTGGACCGTCGCCGAAAGGTGCAGTTGTCGCGCGGCCTGCCGCCGATCTATGACCGCGCCGCTCTGGAACTGACCGAAGAGCAGAAGGCCGCCTATGAGGCCGAGGGCCGTCGCCCGCACTGGCGCTTCAAGCTGGATGGCAAGCGCGTCGCCTGGGAAGACCTGGCGCGCGGCCATGCCGAGGTCGACACCGCCTCGATGTCCGATCCGGTTCTGATCCGCGAGGACGGCCTGTTCCTCTACACCCTGCCGTCGGTTGTGGACGACATCGACATGGCCATCACCCACATCATCCGGGGCGAGGATCACGTCACCAACACCGGCGCCCAGATCGAAATCTTCGAGGCGTTGGGCGCGCCCGTGCCGGGTTTCGCCCATATGCCTCTGCTGGTCGGCGCGGACGGGGCCGCCCTGTCGAAACGGCTGGGGTCGCTGTCGATCAGCGATATGCGCGACCAGGGTTACGAGCCCATCGCCATCACCAGCCACCTGGGCCGGATCGGCACGTCGGACCCGCTGGAGGTCGCCGAATCCATCGCGGCGCTGGGGGCCGGCTTCGCCTTCTCAAAGATGGGCCGTTCGCCGGCGCGCTACGACACGGCGGATTTGGACCGGCTGAACGCCCAGGCGCTGCACGTCATGCACTATGAGACGGCCAGGCCGCGGCTTCAGGCGCTGGGCGCCGACCTGGGCGAAACCTTCTGGTCCGTTGTGCGGGGCAATCTGAACAAGTTCGCCGATGTCGTTGAAATGGCGAAGATCATTCAGGGGCCGATCCAGCCGGTGATCGAGGACGCGGCCTTCATCGATGCGGCCGCGAAACTGCTGCCCGACGTGATCGACGAAACCGCCTGGCCGACCTGGACCAACGCCGTGAAGGCTGAGACGGGCGCCAAGGGCAAGGCGTTGTTCATGCCGTTGCGGCTGGCGCTGACCGGCCAGGCCCACGGGCCGGATATGGCCGCCCTGGCGCCGCTGATCGGGCGCGAGACACTGCAGCGGCGTCTGAGAGGCGAGGCGGCCTGAGCCGCCTCGACCCTTTGCCGGATCAGGCGTTGCAGACGGCCAGTTCTTCGGCGCTGAGTTCGACGCCCTTGTAGGCGAAGGCGGTCACAGGGCCGAACTTCTGAACCACGCGGCGGCAGGCGCGCGTGGCGGGCTGCTCCGTGCCGCCAGCGGCTGTGCAGGTCGCGCCCTCGCAGGACCAGCGAGCGCCGTCGATGATGGTGGCGCGAGCCGGCGCCTTGGCGGCGTCGGCCAGGGTCAGGCGAGTGGCGGCGGGCGTCTGGGCGACGGCCGGAGCGGCGGCGAACAGGGCGGCGGCGATAAGCAGGGCGCGCATGGGAAACTTTCCGCATCGAAGAACGGCGTCTTGCCGCCGCGTCCCCAATGTCAGTTTCGGATAAAAACTGTCAATACGTCGGCCGCGAATATAAGCGGCGATCACTTAGCGACGATCATGTCTTTGCTGCGGCGCCTCGGGAGTCTGGAGCTGGGCCCAGGCGTCCTCCACCGTGTCGGCGACGGTCCAGGCGTCCAGGAACGAAGGTGGGGTCATGCCCTCGTTCACGCTGTGGCGCATCAGGGCGAAAAACCCGTCCCAGAAGCCGTTCAGGTTCAGAAAGACGACCGGCTTGTGGTGCAGGTCCAGCCGTTTCCATGACAGCAGTTCGACCACCTCTTCCAAGGTGCCGATGCCGCCGGGCGCCACGACGAAGGCGTCCGACTGATCGTACATCAGCTGTTTGCGCTCGTGCATGGAGGTGACGACAACGGTCTCGACCTCGTCGAACAAGCGTTCGCGGCTGCGCAGGAACGCCGGCATGATGCCGACGACGCGGCCGCCCGCCTCATGCGCGCCCCGCGCGGACGCCCCCATCAGCCCCACGCCGCCGCCGCCGTAGACCAGCCGCCATCCGGCCTGGGCCGTTGCGCGGCCAAAGGCGTAGGCCGCCTCGGCATAGGCGGGGTCGGCGGTCTCGGAGGCGCCGCAGAACAGACAGACGGACGGGCCGTCGAACGGCTGGAACGAAACGGGGGGCAGGGACATGGGGCCTCGAACAGAACGAATGCCGGTCCGACCCATGGCCAAACCGGCGGCGCTCGCGCTAACACCAGCGCGAGCCGCTGGGTCGCCAGTCCTATATCGTCGAGGCCAAGGATGAAACGTCGGATCAGCATCGCGATCGTCGCGGCCCTGGCGGCGGCGGGCGCGACGCTGTCGGCCTGTTCGCGGGGCGATGGCGGGGTGGCTGGACCGGCTGGCGCGGAAAAGGCATCGCCGTGGGTTCGGCCTCCGCTGATCGACGGGGTGACGCGCGACGGCGGCGTGCTGATCGTGCGCGGGGCGGCCGATCCCGACGCCCGCGTGGTGCTGCGCGCACCGGACGTGGCGGCGGTGGCGGTCAACGCCGATGCGGCCGGGCGTTTCGAACTGAGGCTGCCGCCGCTCTACGGCGACATACGCCTGACGCCTGAGGTGCAGGTGGGCGAGGATGCCGCCGTCTCACCCGAAACGCTGGTGGTGATCCAGGGCGGAGCCGGGCCGATCGCCCTGATCGCCGCAGGCCAGCCGACGATCAGGCTGGACGGAAGGGGCCTGCTGGACGCGGTGGATTCGGATGGATCGACCCTGATGATCTCGGGTCCGGCTGGGCACAAGCCGCCCGTCGTCGCGGTGGGCGGGGTTGCGGCCAACGTCGCGCCGGCGTCGCGGGGGCGCTGGCGGGCCATGGCGGGCCGGGCGGGCTCCGTGGAGATCGTCGTGGACGGCCAGGCCTTCGACTATCCTGGAGACGCCGGGGAAGGCGGATTCTCCATCGCGCGCGCGGGCCAGGGATGGCGCATCAATTGGCCGGTGCAGCCCAACGGCCATCAGAGCGCCTGGCTGCCGGATCGCCCCGCCGCCGCTCGTTGAGATGTTGGAAACCAATTCGGTTAACGAATGAGAGCGCCCTTAAGGGCGCCATCACCGAACCTAGCTTCAGCCCGGCGGCCCCCTGCCGGGCTCTTTTTTGTCGTCGGCGTCCTCGGTGCGGTCGCGGAAAAGGGCTGCACGCGCCAGAAGGATCAGCGTCACCGGCGTCGTCACCGTCAGGAAAAGGCCGATCAGGATTTCGCGCGGCATGAAACGCCCTTCGACCGCCGTGAACCAGACGATGGAGGCCGCCAGCACCAGGGCCATGCCCAGGGTGGCGCCTAGGGTCGGGGCGTGCACCCGCTCGTAGAAGGTCTTGAGCTGGGCCAGGCCGATCGCGCCGATCAGCGACAGGGCGGCGCCGGCCAGGGCCAGGCCCGCGACCACGAAGGCGACCCAGGGGGGAACTTGGTCGGCGCTCATTCGATCACCTCGCCACGCATCAGGAACTTGGCCAGGGCGACGGTGGCGGCGAAGCCCAGCATGCCGATGATCAGGGCGGCCTCGAAATACAGCTGGCTGTTGGTGCGCACGCCGAACACGACGACCAACAGCATGGCGTTCAGATAAAGGGTGTCCATGCCCAGCACGCGATCCTGGGCGCGCGGTCCGCGAACGATGCGCCAGACCGCCAATCCCATGGCGCAGACCAGCATCAGCTGGGCCAGGCCTAGACCCCAGACCAGAACCGCCGCCGTCATTCGAAAATCTCCATCAGCCTGCGCTCGTAGCGGTCCTTGATCAGCCGTACCCATTCCTCCTCGTTGACCAGGTCGAGCACATGCAGCAGCAGCCGGCCGGTCGCCGGCTCGTATTCGACCCACAGGGTGCCGGGGGTGCTGGTCACGATGATGGCCAGGACGGCCAGGGCGTAGCGGTCGCGGAGCTCCAGCGGCACATGGATGAAGCCCGAGGTGCGACTGCGCCGCCGCCCCGCCACGATGATCTGCGCCACCGCCCAGTTGGAGCGCACGATGTCGGCGGCGACGTCTGCAAACAAGCTGAGGATGGCGGAAGGGCTCTTCACCCGCACCCGCTCGACCCTGAGGGCCAACATGATGGCGGGGGCGAAAAGCGCGATCAGCAGCCCCAGGGCGAGCGACGGCGGGGCGAGGGAGTTGCTGAGCAAAACGGAGGCGACGAACAGGCTCGCCGAGAGGATAGGGTAGGGCAGGATGCGTCTCATCGGCCGCCTCCGCTCAGGACGGCCTGAACATAGGCCTGCGGATCGGCCAGCCAGGCGGCGGTATGGTCGGTATAGACCAGGGCCGGGCCAGCGAAGACGGCCAGCAGCACGCAGGCGGCCAGGAGGCCCGCCAGGGCCGTCGCCTCGGCCGCGCCGACGACCAGGGCGGGAGCGTCGTCGTCGCGCGTCCAGATGGCGCCGACGCCCAGGCGGGTCAGGCCGATCAGGGCGCCGATGCTGGAGACCGACAGCACGGCCGTCAGAATCCAGGGCGCCGGGCCGCCCTGGCGCACCAGGGCGTCGATCATGGCCAGCTTGCCGACGAAGCCCGCCAGCGGGGGCAGACCCGCCAGCATCAGGGTGCAGATCAGGAACGCGCCGCCCAGGGCCGCCACGGCCGCCGGGATGACCAGCCCGGGCTCGTTCCTCTCGTCGTCGTCGAAGGGGTCGCGATATTCGTCGTCGAACACCGCCCGCGCCTCGCCCACGTCGGGCTCGCGGCCTCGCTGTAGGATCTCGGCCAACAGGAACAGGGCCGCACAGGCCAGGGTCGACCCGATCAGGTAATACAGGGCGCCGCTGAGCGCCGACGTATCGCCGACGCCGAGGATGGCCAGAACCGAACCGGACGAGATCATGACGCCGAACCCGGCCGCCCTGGACAGGTCGCGCGAGGCGATCAAGCCGAATGTGCCGAAGGCGACGGTCGCCAGGCCTCCGACCAGCAGCCAGGTCAGGCCGAACCCGGCCGACGCCCCGGCCTGGACGCCGAACAGCAGCAGGCTGAGCCGGATCACCACATAGACCCCGACCTTGGACAGGATGGCGAATACGGCGGCCGAAGGGGCGCTGGCCGCCGAATAGGTCGAGGTCAGCCAGAAGCCCAGCGGCCACATGGCGCATTTTATCAGGAAGGCCGTGCCCAGCACGGCCGCCCCGACGTGGAACAGGCCCAGGTCGCCGGCCGCGACGCCCGGAACCCGCACCGCCAGATCGGCCATGTTCAGGGTGCCCGCGACTCCATAGATCAGCGACACCCCGATCAGGAACAGCAGAGACGCCGTCAGATTGACGGCGATATAGAGCACGCCGGCCCGAACTCGCGCCTCGCCCGATCCGTGCAGGGCCAAACCGTAAGAGGCGGCCAGCATGACCTCGAAGAAGACGAACAGGTTGAACAGGTCTCCGGTCAGGAAGGCGCCGTTCACCCCCATGATCAGCGTCAGAAACAGGGCGTGGAAACGCGGCCCCGCCCGATCCCATCGCGCCAGGGCGAAGATCAGGGCTAAGCCGCCCAGCACGCTGGTCAGGGCCACCATCAGGGTCGAAAGCCGGTCCGCCACCAGGACCACCCCATAGGGCGCGGCCCAGTCGCCCAGGCGATAGACGCGCGCCGTGTCGCCGCCGCCCGCCGCCCCGGTCGCGCTTTCGTGCAGCAGAACCAAAGCCATGGCCAGTATGGCCGCCATGGCCGCCAGGCTCAGCGACGCCTTCAGGATGCGCCGACGCTCGTCGATCAGCAGCATGGCCGCAGCGACGGCCATGGGCAGCAGGATCGGGCCGATGATCAGATGGTCGTGCCAGTGGGTCATGCATCCGGCTCCTTGCCGTCCACATGGTCGCTGCCGGTCACGCCGCGCGCCGCCAGGATGACGACCAGAAACAGGGCTGTCAGGGCGAAGCTGATGACGATGGCCGTCAGCACCAGGGCCTGGGGCGTCGGATCGGCGTAGCGGGCGGGCTCCGACACGCCGTCGACCAGAACCGGCGGAGCGCCCGACTTCAACCGCCCCATGGCGAAGATGAAGATGTTGACCGCATAGGACAGCAGCGACAGGCCCATGATGACCTGGAATGTCCGCGGGCGCAGCATCAGCCAGACGCCCGACGCCGCCAGGACCCCGATGGCCAGGGCCAGAACCAGCTCCATCATGACGGTTCTCCCTCAGGGTCTGTCTGTTTGGGCTTGCGCAGCGACTGGTGCGCCAGGGCGACCAGGGTCAGGACGGTGGCTCCGACGACCAGCACCACCACGCCCAGGTCGAACAGGACAGCGCTGGCCAGGGGCACGCGGCCCAGGATCGGCACGTCGGCGTACCGGAACCAGGAGGTCAGGAACGGCCGGCCGAACACCCAGGCGCCTGCGCCGCTCAGCACCGCGATCACCAGGCCGGCCCCGATCCAGTTGATCGGGCGGATGGTCAGCCGCTCCTCCACCCAGCGCGCGCCCGAGGCCATGTACTGCAGGATGAAGGCGATCGACAGCGCCACCCCCGCCGCAAATCCACCGCCCGGCAGATCATGGCCGCGCAGGAACAGGTGCACGGCCAGCAGGATGATGAAGGGGAATATCCAGCGCATCACCACGCGCGGGATCAGCATGGTTTCCTTCAGCGTGTCGCCCTCGGACCGATGTTCGTGGTCGCGGTCGGATGCATTCTGAACCCGCTGCTGCGTGGGCCCGGGAAGGCTGTCGTCGGCGGGCCGGAACCGGCGCAATAGGGCGAACACGGTCAGGCCGACAATGCCCAGCACCGTGATCTCGCCAAAGGTGTCGAAGGCCCGGAAATCGACCAGGATCACGTTGACGATGTTGCGCCCGCCCGCATCGCGATAGGCGTGCTCGACGAAATAGCGCGAAATCCCCTCGACCGGCGGCCGGGTCATGACGGCGTAGGCTATGGCGGACAGCGACAGGCCCGCCGCTCCGGCCACGATCAGGTCCAGACGGCGGCGGCGGCGAGAGCGGCGCTCCATCGCCGCAGGCAGGCGGATGGTCTCCAGCCGCTTCGGCAGCCAGCGCAGGCCCAGCAGCAGAAGGACGGTCGTGACCACCTCCACCAGCAACTGCGTCACCGCCAGGTCGGGCGCCGACAGCCAGATGAAGGAGATGCAGCTGGCCAGGCCCGCGCCGCCCATCAACACCACCGCCGCCAGCCTGTGATACTTGGCCTGCCAGGCGGCGGCGACGGCGCAGGCCCCGCCGGCCAGCCAAAGGCCCGCGAAAGCCCAGTTGGACAGGGTGAAGGTCGGCGTGATCGGCACGATGACCAGACCCGCCCCCAGCGCCGCCAGCCCGCCGGCCAGCAGGGCGACCAGAACGATGGCTCTGAGCTGGGGCTGCTGGCGCGCCGAACCGAAGACGCGCACCATCGCGTCGGATCCCTTGAACAGGCCGGTCATGGCCTTTTCAAACAGCCACCCGCCGTTCAGCCGCTTCCAGCCCCAGGGGGCGCCGCGCGGATTGGCGTTGATGCGCCGGCCGAACACGACATACAGCGCCACGCCGCCTGCCAGGGCGACGATGCTGAGGATCAGCGGCAGGTTGAACCCGTGCCACAGCGCCAGGCTGTAGTAGGGCAGGTCGAACCCCAGAACCGACACGGCGGCGCTTTTCAGGAAGGGGCCGACCGTCACCGCCGGGAAGATGCCGACCACCAGGCACAACCCCACCAGCACCTCGACCGGACGACGCATCCAGGCCGGCGGCTCGTGCGGGGTGCGGTCCAGTTCGGTCGGCGGCGGGCCGAAGAAGGTCGTGTGGATGAAACGCAGCGAGTAGAGGACGCTGAAGGCGCTGGCCAGGGTCGCCAGTGCGGGCAAGATCAGGTTCAGGCCGTGGGTGTTCACGCTGGCTACCGCCTCGGCCAGGAACATCTCCTTGGATAGAAAGCCGTTCAGCAGGGGCACGCCCGCCATCGCCGCCGCCGCTACCATGGCCAGGGTGGCGGTGTAGGGCATGAAACGGAACAGTCCGCTCAGCTTTCTCATGTCGCGGGTGCCGGCCTCGTGGTCGATGATGCCGGCGGCCATGAACAGGGACGCCTTGAAGGTGGCGTGGTTCACCGTGTGGAAGATGGCGGCGATGCAGCCCAGCGGACTGCCCAGGCCCAGCAGCAGAACGATCAGCCCCAGGTGGCTGATCGTGGAATAGGCCAACAGGCCCTTCAGATCGTGCTGGAAGATGGCGCACCAGGCGCCCAGCAACAGGGTCGCCAGCCCTGCGCCCCCGACGATCAGATACCAGCTCTCGGTACCGGCGAAGACCGGCCAGAAGCGGATCAGCAGAAAGACCCCCGCCTTCACCATGGTCGCGGAATGCAGATAGGCGCTGACCGGCGTGGGCGCGGCCATGGCGCGCGGCAGCCAGAAATGGAAGGGGAACTGGGCGCTCTTGGTCATCGCCCCCAGCAGAATAAGCAGCAGGGCCGGCAGACAGAGCGGGCTGGCCTGAATGGCCTCCCGCGACGCCAGCACGACGTCCAGGTCGTAACTGCCGACGATCCGCCCGATCAAAATCATGCCGACCAGCAGGGCGACCCCGCCCGTCGCCGTGACCGTCAGCGCCATGCGCGAACCCTCGCGCGCCGCCGGGTTCTGGTGCCAATAGCCGATCAGGAGAAAGGAAAAGAGGCTGGTCAGCTCCCAGAACATCACCAGCTGGATCAGATTGCCCGACAGCACCACCCCCTGCATCGCCCCCATGAAGGCCAGCAGGAAGGAGAAGAAGCGCGGTACGGGATCCTTTGGCGACATATAATAGCGGGCGTAAAGGACCACCAAGGCGCCAATGCCCAGGATCAGGGCGCTGAACAGCCACGAAAGCCCGTCCAGCCGCAGCACCAGATTGACCCCCAGCGACGGCAGCCAGGGGATTTCGAACTTCAGCGTCTCTCCGTCCTGGAACATGGGCCACAGTGCGGCCAGACACCCCAGACTGACCAGGGCCACGATCCACGACAGGATGGCGGCGGCCGTGCGCGCATGACGCGGCAGGCCGGCCGCCGCCATCGCACCCATGAAGGGCAGGATCAGGATGATCAGGAGAAGAAAGCTGATGGACATGAAGGCGGCGCGTCTCTCCGAACACCGGGGGGCTTTGCCGAACGCTCAAGGTTCGGCAAGGTTCTCACCTAGGGGCTGGCGCAGGGGCCGTCAAAGCGACACCGGGGCGCGGCTGGAACGGTGTGGTCTCGGCTTCGGCGACAAGCGCGACAGCCCGGCTTCAAAGGGCGTGCGAACCGCGTCGACTGGCGAGAGCGGCCCTTCGGCGTGGGGGATTCGACGATGCGGCGAGCGGCTTTCACGCGATGGCGGCGCATCGGCGCCGACCGGCCGCTCATAGGTCAGCGTCGACGCCACCGTCCAGCGTCAGCTCTTGCAGCAGGGCCAGGAAGGCCCGCACGGCGGGGTTCGCCCTTCGACTTTCAGGCCAGAGGGCGGCGATGTTGTTCCGCTCGACGGCGAAATCGGACAGGATGGGGACCAATTCGCCGCGCGCCACATAGGGCGCCGCGATAAACGTCGCGAGCATGCCGATGCCGCCGCCGGCCGCGACAGCGGCGACCAGCGCTTCGCTGGCGTCCGCCATGATCCCTGACGGGGGAACGATCTCGATCTCCCGCTCGCCGATCCGAAACGGCCAGCGATAGGATTGCCCCGTGCTCTGGTAGCGCAGGTTGACGGTGTCGTGCCCCTCCAGGTCGTTCGGGCGCCCCGGCTCGCCCCGCTCGGCCAGATAGCCCGGCGATGCGAAGGCGCAGAGCCGATAGGGCACCAGCCGGCGCCACAGGAGCCGCGAATCCGCGGGCTCCCCGATCCGCACCGCGACATCGATGCCCTGCTCGACGATGTCGACGATCTGGTCGCTGAGCCGCAGATCGACCATGACGTCGGGATAGCGCCTGCGAAACGCAGGCAGGGCTGGTCCGATCAGATGGATGCCGATCGTCAGGGGCGCTGCGATCCGCAACGTGCCCGACGGCGCCGACCGGGCCATGATCGCGGCCTGCTCGATCTCCTCGGCGTCGCGCAACAGTCTGAGGGCGCGCTCGTGCAGGTCGCGGCCTTCCGGCGTCAGCGTCAGCGAGCGGGTCGTGCGGGTGAAGAGCGACACGCCCAGGCGCTGTTCAAGCCGTTGCACGCTTTTGCTCACCGCCGAAGGTGAGATGGAGAGCGAGCGGGCGGCGGCCGTATAGCTGCCCATCGACCCGGCCCGCGCGAAGGCGATCAGCCCGGTCAGCCTGTCCAGGCCGATCTGTTCCTTCATGGCATGATTAAAGCGACACAGGCCGGCATTATCAACCGAGTCCGCGCTGTCTATTTGTCGATCCTGATCGCATCGACGGTCTCGTCCCGAGAACGCGACGTTCAACACACCGATGCTCACAGCCGTCTCGCCGAGGCGGAGGGCTGGTCGAGCCATGAGGATCACGGAATGTCGGAAAAGACGATGAAGGCGATACGGCAACATGCGTTCGGCGGTCCGGAGGTGCTGCAATATGAGGATGCGCCGCAGCCCACCCTGCAGTCCGGCGAAGTGCTTGTCCGTGTTCATGCGGTCGGCCTCAATCCCCCTGACTGGTATCTGCGCGACGGGCTGAAGATACTGCCCCCGGAGTGGCGGCCGCCGGTGCAATTCCCGCTGATCCTGGGAACGGACATCTCGGGCCGCGTGGCGGAGATCGCGCCGGACGTCCAGGGGTTCGCGGTCGGCGACGAAGTCTATTCGATGGTGCGCTTTCCTACCGGGATGGGAGAGGCCTATGCCGAATATGTCAGCGTGCCGGTCTCCGATCTGGCGCACAAGCCGGCCGGGATCGATCATATCCATGCCGCCGCCGCGCCGATGTCGCTGCTGACGGCATGGCAATTCCTGATCGACGAAGGCCATGATGCGCCCAACCCGCTCCAGCCGGCCCCGCACGCGCCGGTTCCGCTCGAGGGGAAGACCGTGCTGGTCAACGGCGCGGCGGGCGGCGTCGGCCATTTTGCGGTGCAGATCGCCAAGTGGAAGGGCGCGCATGTGACCGCGGTCGCGTCGGGCCGGCATGAAGCCTTCCTGCGCGATCTCGGGGCCGATGCGTTCATCGACTATACCCAGGTCACGCCCGAAGACGTGGTGCACGATGTCGATCTCGTCGTCGACGCCATCGGCGGACCGACGACCGCCCGCTTCCTGCGAACGCTTAGGCGCGGCGGCGCGCTGTTCCCGATCTTCGGTCTTGGCGCCTCCGGCGGTGAAGAGGCGGAGCAGCGCGGCGTGACCGTCTCGACGACGCAGGTCCGTTCCAATGGCGCGCAGCTGGAAGAGGTCGGCCGCCTGCTGGATAACGCGACGATCCGCGTCGCGATCGACAGCGTCTTCCCGCTCGCCGACGCCCGCAAGGCGCACGAGCGCGCGGCCGAGGGCCACATCCGGGGCAAGATCGTGCTGACCGTGGACTGACCGGCGCTGAGGGCGGCGCGAGCCGGATGGTTCGTGTTCGCCCGGCCGTCTCCAGCGACAAACCAGGCCACGCTTCGCGGATTCCACCAAGTATCGACGACAACGGGGAAACGGCGGTTCGCTCAGGCAGTCGCCTCCTCGTCACGATGATCGGCGTCCCCGCGCTTCCAATAACCCGCCGCGTGAAGATTCTCGCGCGCGACCCGCCACTCCTGGACGGCGTGACGGCGAATGGCCTGGACGATGGACGATTCCGCCGCCACGAACACCAGCGTCTCGGGGCCCGGCGCCGACATCGCCCTGGCGGCCGCGACCAGTCTGCTGTTCGCGCCCCGACCGTCCCGGCAGAGCCATTGGAGGTTCATCGCCGCAGCGCTTTCGATCCGCTGCTCCTCCGCGCGATCCTCGATTTCGACGAAGACGTCGGCGCGCGTCGCCGCCGGCAGCGCCTCCAGGATGCTCGCCATCGCCGGCAGCGCCGTCTCGTCGCCGAACAGCAGATAGTGCGTGTGGTGCGGCTCCAGACGAACGCCGCCGCGCGGATGCGGCTCGCTGATCTCGAACCGGTCGCCCGCCTTCGCCTGCATGGCCCAGTTCGACGCCGGCCCGGCGTCTCCATGGACGACGAAATCCATGTCCAGCGCCCCGGTTACGGGATCGAAGCGCCGGACCGTATAGGCGCGTCCGCCGACGTCCGTCTCGCCGGGAACGAAGACCTTCAGCCATTGGGCCGGCAGCCCCTCGCGATAGGTCGTCAGGCGACGCCCGTCGATCGTGATCCTCCGCAGGCGCGGGGTGACGGACTGGACCTTCTCCACCGTAACGGCGTGCAGGGTGTAGGGCGGTCTGGCCATGAGGAACGCTTTCCTTTCTGCTGAAGGTCTAATATGTGAGCCATAACTCACATCGCCTACTCGCATTCCCAAGGCGCTTTCCATGATCGAGCAGCAACGGCCCTCTCCCCGAAAGCGGCCGAGACAAGCGCGCGCGCAGGAGACGGTCGCCGCCATCGTCGAGGCGACCGCTCGCATTCTGGAGGAGGACGGCCACCGTGCGTTCTCGACGAATGCGGTCGCGCGGCGGGCGGGGGTCAGCATCGGGTCGCTCTATCAATATTTCCCGGACAAGGACGCGCTGATCGGCGCCGTGGTCGCCCGGGAAGGTGATCGCTTGTTCGAGGCGGTGGAGACGGCCGCGTCCGTTCAGCCCGGCCAGGAAGCCATGGAGCGCCTGATCGACGCGGCCGTGGCGCATCAGTTCGGCCGTCCCGAACTCGCCCGGCTTTTGGATTTCGAGGAGGCGCGCCTGCCGTTCGACGCGGGCGTGCGCAGCCTCGACAAGCGCTTCAGGAGGCTGCTTGGCGAGATTCTCCATCGGGAGGACATGCCCCCGCAGGCGGATCCTCCAGCGGCCGCGCGCGACATCCTGGCGATCGTCAAGGGGATGGTGAACAGCGCCGGCGCCGAGGGCGAGCGCGACACATCCGGTCTGGCGCGGCGGGTGCGACGGGCGGTCTTCGGCTATCTGGAAACGGCATGATCCCCACGAGGGCTGGCACTGGCTGGCGACTGTCGATGACCGGAGTGTCGAACTTCACCACCATCATGGACCCGACGTTGAAACAGGACGGCCAGGGGTTCATTCTTGCGTCCCTGCTCTCTCTCTTTCTCGGCGCGGGAAACCGCGACAGTTCCGCCGGCGGCGTGGAGATGGCCTATTCCTGTTTCGCTTCGAATCCTCTGCATCGAAGACGACCCGATCGCGCAGCGTGAGATCGTCGCCGAACTGAGTCGCGCCGGATTTCTGGTCGAGGCGGTGGCCGACGGGGCCGAGGGGTTCAAACGCGCGTTGGAGGGCGACTATGCGGCGGTGACGCTCGACCGCAACCTCCCGAGCATGGACGGCCTCGAGGTCGTCCGGCGGTTGCGCGAAGAGGGGCGCGTGACGCCCGTCCTGATGATCAGCGCCTTCAGCGATGTCGATGACCGCGTCCGGGGCCTGCGCGCGGGCGGGGACGACTATCTGGCGAAGCCCTTCGCTTCCGAAGAGATGGCCGTCCGGGTCGAGAGCCTGATCCGTCGCCACGCGGCGGACTATCGCGAATCGTCTCTGACGATCGGTGATCTGGAGCTGGATTTCATCACCCGTTCGGTCCGGCGCGCGGGCGTGCCCATCGAGCTTCAGAATACCGAGTTTCGACTGTTGCGGTTTTTCATGCTGCATCCGAACGAACTGCTGACGCGCGCGGTCCTTTTCGAACAGGTCTGGAACTATCATTTCGACCCGAAGACCAATCTGATCGACGTCCATCTCGGTAGGCTGCGTCGAAAGCTGGACGGCGACGATGCGCCCAGCCGCATCGAGACCGTGCGGGGGAAGGGATTTGTGTTCCATGGCCGCTGAGGCGCGCGACTTCCAGGGCTCGCTGGCCCTGTGGCGGACCACTCCGTTTCGATTGCTCGCCATCCATGGGGCCGTCTTCCTGGCGGGCGTCCTAGCCCTGACGGGCGGCGCCTATTTCACGGCGGCGCGCTATCTGGGCGAACAAGGCGATCAGATCGTCATCGGCCAAGCGGCGGCCTTGCGCCGCCTGCCGCCCGAGACACTCGCCAATCAGGTCAGGCAAGCTCAAAGCGAGGATGTCCGCGAGGTCAGCCACTATGGACTCCTGGGCGCGGACGGGCGACCGATCGCCGGCGACGTCAAACGCATCCCCGTGACCCTGCCGTGGGATGGCATGCCTCACCCGCTGCACGACGGGGCGTTTCAGCCGGGCGCTCGCGGCCTGGTCGCAGTCCTGGATGACGGCCGCATTCTGTTCGTCGCCTATGACGCCAAAACGCTTTCCGGGGTTCGCGACATCCTCATCGCCTCGAGCCTGTGGGCGGCGGGCGGCATGATCATAATCGGTCTCATCCTGTCGGCGCTGACAGGGCTGGGACCAATCCGACGTGTCGCCCAGACGCGCAAGGCCGCTCAGCGCCTCAAGGACGGCGATCTTTCGGTGCGCTTTCCAGTGACGCGCCGGGGGGACGAGATCGACGCCCTGTCCGATGTGATCAACACCGTCATTCCCGAATTGGAGCGGTTGCTGCTGGAGGTGAAGAGCGTGGGCGACGCCGTGGCCCACGACCTCAAGACCCCGCTTAACCGATTGCGCGCCGATCTGCACCGCGCCCTGCAGATCTGGGAGCAGGGAAATCCCCGTGGAGAGGTCGCCGACGCCCTGGAGGCGACGGATGTTCTCCTCGGACGGTTCAAGGCGATCGAACGCATCGCCGAGGTGGATCGCCGCGATCGGCGTTCCGGCTTCGCCCCGTTCGAGGTGCGCCGACTGATCCTGGATATGGAGGAGATGTTCGCGCCGCTCGCCGAGGAGGCTGGCCTGCATTTCGAGGTCGAAACCCCGCTGCGCCTCGTCCTGGTCGCGGACCAGGAGTTGCTCGCCGAGGCCCTGTTCAATCTTCTCGACAACGCCGTGAAGTTCAACGAGGCGGGGAGTCGGGTGAAGCTTTTCGCCCGGATGCAGGGCGGGGACCTGTGGCTGGGCGTCGAGGACGACGGCCCTGGAGCGCCGGATTCCGACCTTCAGCAGATCACCCAACGCTTCTTCCGCAGCGCCCGGGACCGCGGGCGTCCCGGCGGCGGTCTCGGCCTATCGATCGTCGCTGCGGTGGCGCGACTGCACGCCTATGAACTCCGCCTCGAGAATCTGCGACCGGGGCTACGGGTCTCGCTGATTTGTCCGGACCCGGCGGCTCAGGGCGCGGCGGTTTCGGCGGACACGGTCATGGGCTTGCCGGCCTCCACCACATAGGTGGTGACGATCTCGGTCGGCTCGGGGCCGTTGCGGAAGCTGTGGGGCGTGTTGGGCGGGACCAAGGCCGCCGTTCCCGGCGTCAGGGTCTGGTCGGGGCGGCCTTCGATGCTCAGTACGCCGCCACCCGACAGGATGTAACCGGACTCGATACCGGGATGTTGGTGGCGCGGCGCCGAGCCGTTGGCCGGCACCGTCACTCGCATGATCATGGTCTCATAGCCGGCCGGGTAGGGCGTCCGCATGATTTCGACCTTGTTGCGGCCTTCGGCACCGGTCGGCGCGGCCTCCTGGGCGATCGCCGGGATGGCGGCGGCGGCGGCCAAGATCGAGAAAATGACGAGAGGCGTACGCATTTCAGGCTCGAGTCAATTGCGATCGCCATCGCGGCGACGCCTCAGTGAAACCTCTTCCCCGGTCGTCCGGCCATTAAATCCTTATTTAATTGCCGCCGGGCCTGGCCGTGGGGATTCACGGGCCTTGTCGCGCAGACCGTTCGCACGGTCCGCGCCTGTTTTCGAGAGACCGTTTCATGAGCCAGTCTTCGGACGCGCCGAGCCGCCTTCGTCTTCCCGCCGCCATCTTCTTCTGGATCTACGGCGGCCTGGCGGTGCTGACCGGCGCCGCCCTGACCTGGGGCGGCGTGCATCTGATCGCGCTTGGCGGCTCATGGTACTACGGCCTGGCCGGCGTGATGACGATGGCCGTCGGCGTCCTGCTGATCGCCAGACGTTTCGCCGGCGTGTGGCTTTACGCGGCCTTGGCGGCCGCCACCCTGGTCTGGGCGCTGATCGAAGCTGGTTTCGACGGGTGGGCCCTCATTCCCCGGCTGGACTGGCTGATCGTCATGGGACTGCTTCTCGCCGCCGGTTTCGCCCTGGCGCGCGAACGGCTGACAGGGTTCCGAGGGCGCGCCCATCTCATGCTCAGCGCCGGTCCCGCCGTCCTGGCTCTGGCGTTGATCCTCGCGCCCCTGGCTGTCGATCCTCACGTCGATCTCGCCGATCCCCACCTTGCCGCCGACCGCCCCGCCGCGCCGTTCAGCCGGATGGGCGTCGTCGCTCCCGACGGCAATGTCTCCGCCTCGAACACGGCGGCGAACTGGACGGGCTATGCAGGATCCAATCTCTCGAACCATTTCAGCCAGGCCGATCTGATCACGCCGGCCAACGTCGGCGGGCTCGTGCGGGCCTGGGAAGCCCACACGGGAGATCTGCCGGGGCCGGGCGTCACGACTGACTATCTGAACGAGAACACGCCGCTCATGATCGGGCGCACCCTCTATGTCTGCACCCCCACCCAGCAGGTCGTGGCCTATGACGCCGCCACGGGCGCGGAGAAGTGGCGCTTCAATCCTCAAGCCGACGCCAAGGCCCTGAAGACCGCCGGCGCCTACTGCCGCGGCGTGGCCTACTACAAGGCCCCGGCGGGCGTGACGGACTGCCCCGAACGCATCCTCTGGGGCGTCACCGGCGGTCGGCTCGCCGCTGTCGGCGCGCGCACCGGTCGGCTGTGCGCCGGCTTCGGCGAGAACGGCTATGTCGATCTCAAGAAAGGCATCGGCGATTTCACGCCCGGCTATTTCGGCAACACCTCCGCGCCGATCGTTTCACGGGGGCGGGTCATCATCGGCCACATGGTGCGGGACGGCCAGGACCGGTTCGCGCCGTCCGGCGTCGTCCGCGCCTATGACGCCGTGACCGGCCGGTTCAGCTGGGCCTGGGATCTGGGACGCCCCGGCGACACGAGCGAGCCGGGACCGAACGAACACTACACCCCGGGCACCCCGAACGTCTGGGCGCCGCTCGCCGCCGATGACGAACTCGGTCTCGTCTATCTTCCAACCGGCAACGCCTCGGGCGACTTCTTCGGATCCACCCGCACGCCGCAGGAGGAGGAATACACGTCTTCGATCGTGGCGGTGGAGGCCGAGACCGGGCGCGTGCGCTGGCATTTCCGCACGGTGAATCACGACCTGTGGGACTTCGACATCGGCCCCCAACCGAACCTGGTCGACTGGCCGACGAAGGGCGGGTCCCGACCGGCCGTGATCCAGGCGACCAAGTCGGGTCAAATCTTCGTCCTGGATCGCCGCACCGGCCAGCCGATCATGCCCGTCGTGCAGACCCCCGCGCCCCAGGGCGCCGATGGCGGCAACTGGACCGCGGCGACCCAGCCGATCTCGCCAGGCATGCCGATGACGGTCGGCGCACCCGGCAAGACCCCCGAACGGCTGACCGAGAGCGACGCCTGGGGGATCAGTCCGTTCGATCAGCTGATGTGCCGGGTTCAGTATCGGCGGCTGCGCTACGACGGCATGTTCACCCCGCCCATGGTCGGCGGCACCCTGGCCTATCCGGGCAATCACGGGGGCATCAACTGGGGCGGCGTCTCGGTCGATCTGCTGCGGGGGCTGATGGTGATCAACACCAATCGCCTGCCCTATGTGGAGCGCGTCATTCCGCGCGCCGAGATCGATGCGGCGGGGTCGAAGTCGCTGAACCAGAAGGGCTCGTCCAAGGGCTTGATGCCCCAGGTCGGACTGCCCGTGGGGGCGATGAAGGCTCCCTGGCTATCCGTCCTGGGCACGCCATGCATCGCGCCGCCCTGGGGCTATCTGGCCGGCGTCGATCTGCGGACCCAGGAGGTCGTATGGAAGCGGCCCTTCGGCTCGGGCTATGACACCGGCCCGCTCGGCATCAAGTCCCGGGTGCGGCTGCAGATGGGCACGCCCAGCGACTCCGGCGCCCTGACGACGGCGGGAGGCGTGACCATCATCGGCGCCACGCTGGACAATTTCATGCGCGCCTTCGACACCCAGAGCGGCGAAATGTTATGGGAAGAGCGCGTGCCTGCCGGTCCTCAGGGGGCTCCGCTGACTTACGAACTGGACGGCAAGCAATATGTCGTGGCGGTCGTGGGCGGCCATGCGCGCCTTGGAACGACGTTGGGCGACAGCGTGATCGCCTGGACCCTGCCGTCGCGCTGATCTTCAAGCATTGATCGAAAGGATATCGGCCATGGATCGTCGAACCCTTCTATTCTCGGCTGGCGCGGCGGCTCTCGTTGGCGGCGGGGCGGCGGCGCAGGCGTCCGAGCCCATTGCGACGTTGCGCAACGTCAGGATCGCCGGGCAGGCTGGCGAAGCTGTCGACCTGCGTTTGCGTGACGGCCGGATCGCTCAGATCGGCCGGTCGCTGCCGGCGAGCGACGGTCAGGACCTGGACTTGAGCGGCAAGTTCGTCTCGCCGGGCCTGATCTCCGCCCACTGCCACATCGGATCGGTCCAGGGCGTCTCGGTCGGCGCTCAGTTCTACACGAGGGAGAACATCGCCCGCCAACTGGGCGTCTACGCCGCCTATGGGGTGACGACCATCGCCTCGCTCGGACTGAATACAGACCTGTTCTACGCCATTCAGCGCGACGTGCGGACAGGCGCCATTCAGGGCGCGGATCTGTTCGGGGCCGATCGCGGCTTCGGCGTGCCGAATGGCGGCCCCCCGGCCCAGGCCACGTCCGCCCAACTCTTCCGTCCCGCTACTGAGGCCGAGGCGCGCGCAAATGTCCGGGAGAGCATCGAACGAGGCGCTGACTTCATCAAGCTTTGGCTCGACGACTTTCAGGGGGCCCATCTCGTCAAGATGGATCCTTCCATCTATCGCGCTATCATCGACGAGGCGCATAGAGGCGGCCGGAAGGTGATCGCGCACGTCTACTACCTCGAGGACGCCCGCGCCGTGCTGGAGGCCGGCGCCGACATCCTGGGCCATGGCGTCCGCGACCGGCCGGTGGACCAGGCCTTCATCGACCTGATGAAACGGCGCAAGGCCGCATGCATTCCCACCCTCGGTCTCGACGAGGCCTTCTATCTGTTCGCCGAACAGCCGGAGTTGCTTCAGACGCCGGCCCTTTCCGGCGCCCTTGATCCAGCGCTTCGAGCGCAGTTGTCGAACCTGCAATGGCGGGCGGGGACCCTGTCCAATCCGGCCTTGCCTCAATGGAAGGCCGCTTTTGCAACGAACAAGGCCAACGCGGCCGCCTTGCACCGGGCGGGCGTGACCTTGGCCTTCGGGGCGGATTCGGGCCCCATGCCTTTGCGCATTCCGGGCTTCGCGGAACACCGCGAACTCGCGCTGCTGGTCGAGGCCGGGCTGTCGCCGCGCGAAGCGATGACGATCGCGACCGAGGGGACCGCCTCTGTGATGGGTCTGGCGGATCGCGGTCGAATTCAGACGGGGATGCTGGCGGACCTCATCGTCCTTCCCGCCGACCCCTTCGCAGATGTTCGGACGATCGATCGGATCGAGGCGGTCTATCGTCTCGGCCGGCGTGTCGTCGCCACGCCCCGGGCGAGCTAGACGTTGGGCCGCCCGAGTCGCATCTTCAGACCGAGATGGTCCGAGGCTTAAACTGCGGTTGAGCTTTGCGGCTTCTCGGCGGACGCCGCTCGCAGTCCCGGGGTTTTCCGGTAGGTCGCCAGTGCCTGACCGACCACCTGGTCCATGTTGTAGTATCGGTAGGTCGCCAGCCGGCCCACGAAAACGACATCCGGCTCGGCGGCGGCCAGCGCCTCATACTTCTTGAAAAGCGCCTGGTTCTCCTCGCGCGGGATCGGATAGTAGGGGTCGCCGTCGGCCGCTGGATACTCGTAAGTCAAACTGGTCGCGTCATGGCGTTGGCCGGTAAGATGCTTGTATTCGGTGATCCGCGTGTAGGGCGTCGCCTCGTCCGGAAAGTTCACGGTCGCGACCGGTTGGACCCACGGCTGGTCCAGGGTCTGGTGGCGGAACCGCAGGGAGCGATAGGGCAGTTTTCCGTAACGGAAGTCGAAATATTCGTCGATCGGCCCAGTATAGACGAGTTGGTCATAGGCGACCTCGGCCATCACCTCGCGGAACTCGACACCTGTCCGAACGTCGATGTTGGGATGGTCGAGCATGCGTTCGAACATCCTTGTGTAACCCTCCAGCGGCATGGCCTGAAAGGCGTCGGTGAAATAGCGGTCGTCCGTATCGGTTCGGGTCGGAACCCGCGAGGTGACGGACTTGTCGAGGTCCGAAGGGTCCAGGCCCCACTGCTTGCGGGTGTAGCCCCGGAAGAAGGTCTCGTAGAGGTCCCGGCCGATCGCCGAGACCACCACGTCCTCCGAAGTGCGCACGATCGGCACAGGCTCGGCGCGCGTCGCGAGGAAGGTCGCCGCCGCCTCGTCCGTCTGCAGATCCAGGTCGTAGAGTCGGTTCAGGGTGGTGCGGTTGATCGGCATGGGGACGAGCATTTCCCCGATCTGGGCGAGGACGCGATGCTCATACGGACGCCAGCGCGTGAACCGTGACAGATAGGCGAAGACGTCGACCGAATTGGTATGGAAGATGTGCGGGCCGTATTCGTGGATCATGATCCCCGCCGCATCGAGGTGATCGAAGGCGTTGCCGCCGATGTGAGGCCGGCGATCGACGACGAGGACGCGCTTGCCCGCGTCCGCCGCCAGCCTTTCGGCCATCACCGCTCCGGCAAAGCCGGCGCCGACCACCAGGACATCGTAACGTCCGCTTGCACCCCGGGCGGGTCTGGCTCGCCTCTGCGCTCCTTTGGCCGCCCGCTGCGCCTGAACCCGGTCCAACTGGGCCGACATGCGCAGCAGCGTCTGATCCCACGACAGGTCGGCGAGCGCCTCGTCGACGTCGTCGAGCCAGGCGCCCGCTCCGCTTCGCGCCAGGGCGACGGCCTCGTCGCAGGCGGCGACAAAAGCCGCTGACGTGCCGGCGATCCAAACCGCCGAGAGGTCGCCGTAATGCCGCTCGACATCCCGGATCGGCGTCGACACCACGGGGCGTCCGCCGGCGAGGTATTCCGGCGTCTTGGTCGGGCTGATGAACCGGGTCGATTCATTGATGGCGAACGGCATCAGCGCCACGTCCCAGGTCGAAAGAGCGGCGGGCAGATCGTCATAGTCTCGCGGTCCGACGTATTCGATATTGTCGCGGCGCGGCAGGTCGGCTTCCGAAATCTTGACCACGGGGCCGACCATGACCAGCGTCCAGTCCGGCCGGGCGTCGGCGAGGTCTGCGATCAGCTCCAGATCCATCCGTTCGTCGATGACGCCGTAGAAGCCTAGCCGGGGACGGTCGCCGGTTCCCGCAGGCACGTCGCGAGCCTGGGCGAAATGGGTTCGGTCCACGCTGGAGGGAAACGGATGGATGTCGGGGTGGAGGTGCCGCTTCGCCTCGAATAGGCTGTAGCCCCCGGTGAACATCAGGTCCGCCGTGGCGATCAATTCCTGCTCCAGCGGACGCAGGCCTGACGGCGCGAAGCGGAAATTAGCCAGTTCGTCCATGCAGTCATAGACGACCAAGGAGGCATCGATATGCCGCGAAATCGGCAGCATCATCGGCGTGTAATACCATAGGATGGGATCGGCCACGTTCCAGGCGGCGAGCAGATCGTCGAGCAGACTGCGGAGGAGAGCCTGCAGGTCGTCCCCGGACAGGCCGTGCGGCGTGCGGGGGGTGACGACGACAACACCGCTTTGCGGACAGGGGCGCGCATCCATCCGGGCCTTTTCCCCCGGCCCCACCGGCGTCGGCTCCTCGACATAGAAGACAGGCCGATCGGCGGCGAAGCGCGTCATAAGATGTTGCGGGCGTTGAAAGACGAAGTCCCAGCGCAGGTGGGACAGGCAGACGATGGGCGAAGCCATACCGGTTCGGCGGGGCAGGGGAACGACGCGAGCGTCAGCGGCCGGGGACGACGGGGTGTTCGACGAGGGGGGCATGGGCGGCTTCCGGGCGTGACTAGGCGACAAGGGGTTGGGGAATGCAGAGCGGAGCGGTCGACGGCAGGGCAAGCCGGTCGGGGCGGTCCCACCACCCCGGCTGAAGATCGGCGGCAGGGGGTCCGCCCGAGGCGAGGCGGCGTACGGCGGTCCCCAGCGGCGTCTCGGGGACTCCCGGCGCGGCGGCGTCGAACACACCGGCTTCGTAACGGCCGTCGTCCTCGGTCAGCAGGCGGTCCCAGCCGACCGCGCCGAGCAGGGACCAGACGGTCACGGCCTCCACGGGCACGCCGGCTTCACGCGCCGCCAAGGCGGCGCGCCAGCACTGGTTCAACCAGACGGCCTGTTGCTCTGGATCGCAGCCCAGATGGCATTCGGTCACGGCGACCGGCAGGCCGTAACGGGCGTGCAGCGTTTCAAGGTTCCGCCGCCAGCCGGGGGTCCAGTCCGGCAGGGCGCGAACCGATTCGGTGTCGGCATAGGCCATCCGCCCATTGCCGCCGCGCAAGTTCGGCGGGTAGCGATCGATCCGGTGGTCAAGGAAGCGGTCGCTAGTGACATAATAATTCAGTCCGATGACGTCCGGCGGGGTGGGGGCGCCCGCCAAGGCGAGCAGCCGCGACGTCAATCCGAAGGCGGCGAGGCGCGCATACAGCGGATGACCGGGGCCGACCCGCCCGCAAAGCAAATCCCACGTCATCAGCCGGCGGTCGTTATCGAAAGCGGCCTGGGCCGCGCAGGGCGGGGTGGCGTCCGTCCGCCCGAAATCCTCGGTTTGAATGAGGCGGGCCTGCGGAACGACGCGCCGGATCGCCCGCATGGCCAGGCCTGTCGCCTCGATCTGGGTCAGCAGGGCGTTCCAGAACGCGGCTTCATCCCGAAGCCCGGGATGCCAGAGGCCGTAAAGGCAACTGAACCGCGCGGTCGTCAGCGGTTCGTTCACCGGCGTCCAGTCCGTCACCCAGGGATAGCGCTCAGCCACCCGGGCGGCATGGGCGGCTAGCCCCTCAGCAAACGAGGGCTGGGTCAGGTCGGTCCAGGTCGGGCCCGAGCCGTGGTGGATCAGTCCCACGATGGGGCGCACGTCAAGGGCCCGCAGGCGCAGCATGACAGCGTCCGTCCAGCGCCAGTCTAGGATACCGGGCGCCGTTTCCACCTTCTCCCAAAGCACGGCGACCCGGAGCGCCCGCAGGCCGAGGGCTGCGAAACGGTCCAGGTCATCGAGGCGGTTCTCATGGCCCGTGAGCTTGAGTTGATCGTAGGTCCGGTCGCCGACACGATTGACCGTGCACTCCGCGCCGCCCCAGAGGTCGAGCCCCGCCATGCTCAAGCGGCTGCGCCGATGGTGCGGTCGAAGCCGAACCGCGGTGCCTTGCGCCAAGCCATGGCCGTCGTAACGATCTCGTCCAGAGAGGATTGTTCGGCGCGCCATCCCAGCAGCCGTCCGGCGCGGGAGGGGTCCGCGACGAGCGCGGCGGGATCGCCCTCGCGGCGCGGGCCGATCGAATAGGGCGTCGCGCGCCCCGTCGCGCGATCGATGGCCCCGACGACATCGAGCACCGAATGGCCGGCGCCGGAGCCCAGGTTGATCGCCTCGAAGCCGTTGGGGCTAAGGGGCGCGGTCAGCGCCAGGACGTGAGCCCGGGCCAGGTCGCAGACATGGACGAAGTCGCGCAGGCATCCGCCGTCAGGGGTGGGATAGTCCGCACCATGGATCGTGAGCGCCGGTCCCAGGCCCAGCGCCGCCTCGATGGCGAGCGGGATGAGATGGCTTTCGCAAGCATGGGCCTCCCCCAGTTCGCCCGAGGGGTCGGCGCCGGCGGCGTTGAAATAGCGCAGCGCCACACCTTCCAGACCATAGGCCCGAGCATGGGCGGCGATCAGCCGCTCGGCGGCGAGTTTGCTTTCGCCATAGGGATTAATGGGAGCCGTGACCTCGTCTTCGTCGAGACGGCCGAGATCGTCGGCGACGGGCTGGCCATAGACCGCAGCGGTCGATGAAAACACCACTCGCCTGACCCCGGTCTGCCTCATCGCGCCCAACACCGCCGCGACCCCGTTCAGGTTGACGTCCCAAAACAGGTCTGGCGCGATCACCGATCGGGCGACCTCGATCAATCCGGCGAAATGGATCACCGCATCGACCTCGAAGAGTTTCATGACCTCGGCGAGGCGTGCCTGGTCCCGAACGTCGCCCTGGATCGACGATCCCCAGCGGACGGCGTCCCGGTGGCCGTTGCTGAAATCGTCATAGACGATAGGCCGCAGGCCGGACTGCGCCAGCGCCTTTGCGGTGTGCGAACCGATATAGCCGGCTCCGCCAGTGACCAGGACGGTCTTGAGGGTCATGAAACATCTCTCCGCATACGAAGAGAAGAAGACAACTTCCTCATCCGTTCCAAAAGTCGCCTAGCGGTCTTTTTGGCCCGCTGGCTTGTATGTGCTCGGCCCAGCAAAATTCTGATAGACGCTGCTGTCAGGGTGAGCACCCGGCCCGACGCCCCGCTGTAATCTTCGTGCGCAGCGAACCGCGTTAAATGGGAAGCGGATGGAAAACTCCGCCGCGTGAACCGTCTCCAAGGGCGCGAGTTGAAGGCGAATGTCGACTGATGATCCACAAACCTGTCGTCGCGCGCTTCGGGAGATCGGAGAGATCGCCGCCGTGGCGCGCTTGCCCGATACCCAGATGACGGACCGGGAAGCGCTGGAATCCATTTCCGCGATCGCCGAATGGGTGGACGAAGAGACATCGGGCGCTCAGCCGGATTGCGGCAGCATCATCCAACGCCTCAATACCCTGACGGCTGACATCGACTTCGACGCCCTGACGGATGGGGAGGCGCTCGTCCTTTTCAGGACGGTCCTTGAAGCGCTCCGCCGGGTCTGACGCCAGATGGGACTCCGCTCAGGTGAAAACGTCGCCTAGACGACTTTCGGAACAGGCGGTCAGAGGGGCCGGTTAGCGCTTGGTCATAACCGGAGCGGCCCAAATGTTCATGCACAACAAACGTCTTATGTACACGGTCCGGGTCGCCGAGCCGAACCCCGGCCTGGCGACCTTGATGCTGGAGCAATTCGGGGGACCGCAGGGCGAACTGGCTGCGGCGATGCGCTATTTCACCCAGGCCCTGGCGGAGGAGGATCCGGGCCGCAAGGACATGCTGCTGGATATCGCGACCGAGGAACTGAGTCATCTCGAGGTCATCGGCTCCATCGTCGCCATGCTGAACCGCGGCGCAAAGGGCAAGATGGCCGAGGCGGCGCTGGAGGAGGCCGATCTCTATCTTTCGCTGAATGACCGCGGGGAAAGCCACACCACGTCGATCCTGTACGGCGGCGCGCCGGCGTTGGTGAATTCGGCCGGGACGCCCTGGACCGCCGCCTATGTGGATTCGATCGGCGATCCCACGTGCGACCTGCGCTCCAACATCGCGGCGGAATCGCGCGCTAAGATCGTCTATGAACGGCTGATCAACGTGACGGACGACGTCGGGATCAAGGATGCGCTGGCCTTCTTGATGACACGCGAGGTCGCGCACCAGAAATCCTTCGAAAAGGCGCTCTACGCCATCGAGCCGAACTTCCCGGCCGGAAAGCTGGGCGGGCTGCCCGAGTTCAGCGACAAATACTACGACCTCTCGCGCGGCGAAGGCGATGCGCGCGGGCCCTGGAATGAAGGCGAACAATGGGAGTTCGTGGACGATCCCGACCTTCAGTCGGCGGTCGATGGGGGAGACGGAACCGCGAGCGTGGACCTGGACAAGGCGGACAGAGCGGCGGTTGCGGCCTTCGCGGAGCGGACCGCGTCGAACCCGGCCAGCAACCCTGTGACGGGCGCCGACCTCGGGGCCGGTCCCGGCGCGGGCAAGACCACGCAACTGGCGGAATAGGCGCGATTGGTCGACCTGATGCCGCGATTCTTCTTCCACCTGCGGGATCACCGTTTCACGCCCGACGAGATCGGGGAGGAATTCCCGGACGTCGGGGCCGCCGGCCGGGAAGCGCTGCGGGTCGCCGCAGACATGTTGCGCGACATGGACGAGCTTTCCGGCCGGGCGGATCTCGCCGTCGTCTGCACCGACGCTGCGGGCGAGGTGGTGTCGGCCGTCTGCGTATCGCAGCCGCCGGTCGAGGACGCCGGCGCCTTGCTGGCCGGCTGGCGCGAGCAGGCGGGACGACCATGTCGGGAAGGACCGCCGGCGTTTATGTGAACGACGATCTCGCGCAACGGCTGCGCCGCCCGAGCGTTGCAGGGCAGGTCAGGGCGCGAGGGCGTGAAGTGGACAGGCTT
Source organism: Brevundimonas sp. D3-1P (assembly GCF_055809335.1). NCBI lineage: Bacteria > Pseudomonadati > Pseudomonadota > Alphaproteobacteria > Caulobacterales > Caulobacteraceae > Brevundimonas > Brevundimonas sp. D3-1P. The sequence goes on along the minus strand of NZ_CM147908.1, from coordinate 1,218,451 downwards.
GTCGAGAAACTGCGTCGACGGGACGATCTAAGCCGCGAGGAAGAGGCCGCGCTCCGTGAGGTTCTCGGCGAAACCCAGATCGCCGCCGCCGGGACGGACATCATTCGCGAGGGCGATCGCCCCGAGTACAGCACCCTGCTGATCGAAGGTCTCACCGCGCGATACGTGACGCTGGGCGATGGCGGACGTCAGATCACCGAACTGAACGTCAGCGGCGATTTCATCGATCTGCACAGCTTCGTTATGAAACATATGGATCATGGGGTGATGGCCTTGACGGACTGCGTGATCCAGCCGGCGCCGCACGTCGCGCTGAGGCGGCTGACGGAAAACCATCCCCACCTTTCGCGGCTGCTCTGGCTCGACACGGTGATCGACGCGGCCATCCACCGTCAGTGTATCGCCTCCATGGGTCGGCGCAGCGCCCTGGCCCACATGGCGCATCTGCTGTGCGAACTGTGCACGAGGCTGGCCGTCGTCGGCGCCGCGCCGGATCGGGCGTTCGATCTTCCCCTGTCGCAGTCTGTCCTTGCCGATGTTCTCGGCCTTTCGACGGTGCATGTGAACCGGCTGATCTCGGAACTTCGCACCCGGCGGCTGCTTAACTGGGCGCAGGGAAGGGTCGTCGTTCTCGATTGGGACCGGCTGGTGGAACTGGCCGAATTCGATCCTGTATATCTGAGACTTCAGTCCGAGCCCGTGTGATCTCGCCGAAGCGACGCACGGTGAAGCCGTTCACCTATGTGAATGCGCAGCTGTCGAAGAAATCCCATGGTGCGGCATGACAGAGGCTCCCCTGCTGGCTTCCGCCGCGCCGATCACTGCCGAACGCCGACTTTCGGACCCGGCCGCAGGGGGCGAACCCACACAGGTCGCCGAACAGACCTTGCAGCTGTGGCGGGCTTTTGCGCCGTTGCCGCCGGAACGACGGCGCTGGGCGCTGGCGAAGGGTCGGGTGGAGGTTGCGGCTGCGGGCCAAGGGTTGGCCGTCAGCGACGAGGTCGCCGTGGTGGTCGCCGGCGTCTTGTGCGTCCATGTCGGCGGCTCGGGGCTGTCGTCGGACATTCTGGGACCCGGCGACGTCTTCTCCACGGGGTCCGGCCGGCAGGTCGCGGGGAACTGGATCACCGACGGACTGGTCTATCGGACATCGCTGGCCGACTGGACTGAGACGGCTGGCGTGGACGGTCTGTCTCACCTGCTCGAAGCGGTCGACCGGAGCAAGGTCCGCCTCGAGCGAGGTCTGCGGTGCGCATCCCGGCATCGTGCGACCGAGCGCGTCGCAGACCTGCTGTGCGCCCTGCATGACGTGACAGGCCTGACCACGGCCCCGCTGTCCCAGGAACGCCTGGGCGTGATGCTCGGCCTGCGTCGCACCACCGTCAATGCGTCGTGCCGCGCCCTTCACGACGCCGGTCTGACCCGCACGGCGCGCGGCCAGATTCGTCTGACCAGCATCGACGCCTTGAGAAGCACGGCTTGCGGCTGTCGCCGCATGGCGCAGTCATCCTGACGGCCGATCGTGAATCTGATCCGCTGACGGAACCGTTTGCGTAGTTTCGTCAGCGGATCCGGTTCAGGCTTAGGCGTGCGGCTTGAGGACGACCTTCGTCCATTCGTTCGGATTGTCGTGGAAGTTCTTGTAGGCCTCCGGCGCCTGTTCCAGCGGCAGGCGGTGGCTGATCAGGTCGGTCGTGTCGATCTTGCCCTCGAGCACCAGTTGAAGCAGTTCGGGCAGGTATTTCTGGACGTGAGTCTGGCCGGTCTTGATCGTCAGGCCCTTCTGCATCATCGCCCCGATCGGCAGCTTGTCGCCGATGCCGCCATAGACGCCGGGGATGGAGACGCGGCCGCCCTTGCGACAGGCCATCAGGGTCTCGCGCAGCACATGCTGGCGATCGGTGCCCAGCTTGGTCTCCTGCTTCACCGCGTCGATGATATTGTCGGGCGAAAAGCCGTGCGCCTCCATGCCGACGGCGTCGACGCAGGCGTCCGGCCCGATCCCGGCGGTCATCTCCATCAGGGCCTCGCGCACCTTGACCTCATGATAGTCGAGGACCTCCGCGCCGTTGGCGCGGGCCAGTTCCAGACGACGCGGATGGTGGTCGATGGCGATGATCCGCGCGGCGCCCATCAGCCTGGCGCTCTTGATGGCGAACAGGCCGACAGGCCCGCAGCCCCAGATGGCGACCGTGTCGCCCGGCTCGATGCCCGCATTCTCGGCGGCCATCCAGCCTGTGGGGAAGATGTCGGAAAGGAAGAGCACCCGCTCGTCCTCGATCCCGTCCGGCACGACGATCGGCCCGATGTCGGAATAGGGGACGCGGACATATTCGGCCTGACCGCCGGCGTAGCCTCCCGTCAGGTGCGAGTAGCCGAACAGGCCGGCTGTAGGATAGCCATAGGCGATTTCCGAGGCGTCGGACTTGTCGGCGGGGTTGGAGTTGTCGCAGGCGGAAAACTGATGCTTGCCGCAATGGAAGCAGGAGCCGCAGGCGATCACGAAGGGGACGACCACCTTCTGGCCGACCTTCAGGCGGGTGTTCCCTCTCCCGACCTCGATGACCTCGCCCATGAATTCGTGGCCCAGTATGTCGCCGTTCGACATGCCGGGGATGACGCTGTCGTAGAGGTGCAGGTCCGATCCGCAGATGGCGGTGGCCGTTATCTTGATGATCGCGTCTCGCGGGTTGACGATCTGCGGATCGGGGACGGTGTCCACTTGAACATTGTGTTTTCCGTGCCAGGTCAAGGCGCGCATGGGGTTTCCTCCGGGATCAGAAATGGCGGTCGGCGCGGGGCGCAGCGTCGGGCGCTTTCGAAGTCGGGATCTCACCCGTCTCCATCAGTTGTTTGAAGCGGCGCAGCTCCCGCCAGGCCTGCACCCGGGGCTCGCGCTGAAGCACCTTGGCGACCAGCTTGCCGACGGCGCCGGCGGGCGGGTCGTAGCTGATGAGCACGCGGACCTCCGTGCCCCGACCGAAGGGGTTGTCGCGGAACTCGACCCAGCCCTCGTGGTCGACATCGCTTTCCTCGGTCGATCGCCAGGCGATGTATTCTCCCGGGCGTTCCTCGGTGATCTCGCTGGCGAGTTCCATGTCGACGCCGGCCGGGCCGGCCACGGTCCAGCTTGAGCGTTTCTCATCGAGAATTTCCACGGATTTCACATTTTCCATGAAGCTCGGGAGGTTGGCGAAGTCCCGCCAGTAGGCGTAGAGCGCGTCCCGCGGTCGATTGATCATGACGGCGCGTACGCTGGTCGCGTCATATGCGCCCTCTACCCGATCGTCATCGGTGAAGGCCGGGCTCTGCACGTCGGCGTGGGTGGATAGGGGTTCGGACATAACTAGGATTCCTGAACTGTCTGAGGGGTGTCTGAGCCGCAGGCCGGGCGGCGCGCCTCGAAATCGAAGCGGTCTCCGCTCGACAGGACGTGGGTCTTGACGTCGAAGATCGACAGGGCGCGATCAGCCTTGGCCTCGGCGATGTTGGAGTGGGTCGCCGCCTCTCCATCGCCCATATGGACGGCGCCCGAACCGATCACCCGCCCGGCGCAGCGCTCGACGAGCAGGGCGGTGTCCTCGTCGATGTCGGCGAAATCCAGGCCGATGACCCCTGCGGCCCGGCGGGCGATCAGATTGGCGGTGGCGCGCAGGATCACGGTCTGCCCGGATGACGGCCTGGCGTCGGGCGTCAGTCCCTGGCGCGTCAGGACGTCGAGCGCCGCCGCGTCGTCGAAGCGTAGGCGGGTCATCACCGCTTCTGGCCCTCGCCACGCCAACTGCCTGGTCGTCGAGGCCGCAAAGTCCATCGATAGCCCTGATTCATCGCCGAACCCTTCATCGGAAGTGGAACAATCCTTCGATGGACCAACGGTTCCAGTGTCCGATTTGCGACTCGTCATCATCGGCAACAATCGGAAAACACTCGGGAACTTGCTCTCTCTCTTTCTCTTTCTCTTTCTCTTTCTTTCTCGTCGACTGGTTCGAGGCCGGACGTGGATCGGCGCGGAACGATTGGGGGGCTGTCGCCCTGGATAGGCGTGGCGGCTCGCTGCGGCGACCTCGACCGGGGGCGTCTACGGCCGCGCCAGGACGGGTCGGGGACCGGTCCCTTGAACTGTTGCAAACCGGACAGACGGAACCGAGGCGGCGCTGCGGTCTTGAGTGTCGAAACCCCCGGAGCATTCATGTCGCTGATCGATAAGGCCCTTGCCGCCATCACGCCCCAGCCGTCCGCCGAAAAGCGGGCAGAGGCCACCGAAAACGCCCGAGCCGTCGCATCGCGAGGCGATTGGCTGTCCGCAGTTCTCGACCATCACGATCAGATTCGGGAAGCCTTCGCCGTCGGTCGTGCAGCAAGGACGGCGGCCGAACGGACAGCGGCCATGAAGGCCTTGGCCCTGGTCCTCAATGGTCATTCGTTGGCCTAGGAACTGGTGCTCTATCCCGCGCTCGCCCAGGCGGGCGAAAAGGCCCATGCCGCGCATGCCTATCTGGAGCAGACGACGGCGAAAGCGCAGATGGCCGAACTCGAAAACATCGCGCCTTCGAAAACCGCCTGGATGGACAAGTGGGAACACATCGAGGGCGCGGTTCTGACCCATATGTTCGAGGAGGAGAGCGATTGGTTCCTCACCCTCAAGGACAAGGCGGAACAGCCGACGCGCCTGACCGAGCGCTATCTTGAAGAGTTCCACCGCTACGCCGGCGCGGCTTGAGGTCGGTCTGACGTCGTCTGGCCGCCCGCCGTTCTACCTGTCTGAGCCCGATCACCGCCCTGCTATCCATTACGGCGCCCGGATCGGGATACGAAGAGCTGCGGAAACGCCGTGGCGCTTCACCCAGGCGGGTTCGCCCTGGCGAAGCCGCAGGATCGGCGGGATCGGGTCGCGCTGAGAATGTGAGGTCGCCCGACATTCTCCTTGCCACCCCGGCCGCTGCGTCGCACTAGACCGGCCCGATGTCAGTAAACTCAATGATCCGACTGGAAGGCGTGACCCGCCGGTTTCGCACCGCCGCCGGGGAGCGCACGGCCCTGGATGCGGTCGATCTGTCCGTCACGGCAGGCGAGGTGTTCGGGGTGGTGGGCCGCTCCGGCGCCGGCAAGTCGACCCTGGTGCGGACCATCAATCTGCTGGAACGGCCCGACGCCGGCCGTGTCTGGGTGGGCGACCAGGACCTGATGGGGTTGAAACCGGCGGCACTGCGCGCCGCACGCCGTCGCATCGGCATGATCTTCCAGCATTTCAACCTGCTGCACAGCCGCACCATTCGCGACAACGTCGCCCTGCCTCTGGTGCTGGAAGGCCGCCCCCGCGACCTGATCGCCAGACGGGTCGATGAGTTGATGGAGCGGCTGGGTCTGGCGGAGCACGCCCGTAAATACCCCGCCCAACTGTCCGGCGGCCAGAAGCAGCGCGTCGGCATCGCCCGCGCCCTGGCCTGCGAACCGTCGATCCTGCTGTGCGACGAGGCGACCAGCGCGCTCGATCCCGAGACGACCGAGGACATCCTGTCCCTGCTGGACCGGCTGAACCGCGACCTGGGTCTGACCCTGGTGCTGATCACCCACGAAATGGAGGTGGTGCGCCGTGTCTGCGACAAGGTGGCGGTGATGGAGGGGGGGCGGATCGTCGAGACGGGCGCTACCGCCGATGTCTTCCTTAATCCTGGCGCCCCGGCGACGCGCAGCCTGCTGGCCGAGGGCGAAGCCCGCACGGCGACGCCGCGCCCTGTCGGCGGCATGGTCGCGCGTCTTGTCTTCCGTGGCCAGCAGACCTTCCAGCCGGTGCTAAGCCGCGTTTCGCGCGAAACCGGCGTCGATCACGCCATCCTGGCCGGCCGCATCGGCCGGTTCCGTGATCAGCCCTATGGTCAGCTGGAGATTTCGTTGCTGGGCGGCGATCCGCAGGCGGCGATCGAACGGCTCAGGGCCGAGGGCGTCGAGGTGGAGGTGATGGGCTGATGTTCGGTTCCAATATCGACTGGACCATCGTCGCCGAGGCCGCCGGCGACACAATGCTGATGCTGGTCGCGTCTCTGGCGATCACGATCGTCCTGGGCCTGCCGCTGGGTGTGGCCCTCTACGCCACCGGGCGCGGGCGAATATTGGAGAACCGCATCCTCAACGCCATTTTGTCCTTTGTGGTCAATGTGCTCCGCTCGGTGCCCTTCATCATACTGCTGATCGTCATGCTCCCCGTGACGGTGCTGCTGGTCGGCACGTCGTTGGGCGTAGCCGGGGCCATTCCGCCCCTCGTGGTCGGCGCCGCGCCCTTCTATGCGCGCCTGGTCGAGACGGCCCTCAGGGAGGTGGAGCGCGGCATGATCGAGGCGACCCAGGCCATGGGCGGCACGACGTGGCAGATCGTGCGCCGGGTGCTGCTGCCCGAGGCGCTGCCGGGCCTGATCGCCGGCGCCACCGTCACCGCCATCGCCTTGGTCGGCTACACGGCCATGGCCGGGGTCGTGGGGGCGGGCGGTCTGGGCGACCTGGCCATCCGCTTCGGCTATCAGCGGTTCCAGACCGACGTCATGGTGGTGACGGTAGTTCTGCTGCTCGTCATCGTACAAATTCTGCAAGTGCTCGGCGACCGTTGGGTGGCTAGGTTATCGCACCGCTAGGTCGAAGGTTTTCCCATGCTGCGCCGCTCCGTTTTCCTGTCCGCCCTGGCTCTGGCCCTGGTTCCCGCCTTGGCCGCCTGCGGGCGCCAGGCGGCGGACGGCAAGGGGCCGCTGAAAGTCGGCGCGACCGCCGTGCCGCACGCCGAGATCCTGGAACAGGTGAAGCCGATCCTGGCCAAGGAAGGGATCGACTTGCAGATCGTCGTCTTCAACGACTACGTCCAGCCCAACACTCAACTGGCCGAGAAGCGGCTGGACGCCAACTATTTCCAGACCAAGCCCTATCTGGACGAGTTCAACGCCGGTCGCGGCGCGAACCTGGTCACGGTCGCCGGCGTCCATGTCGAGCCGCTCGGCGCCTATTCCCGCAAGCACGGGACCCTGGCGGCCCTTCCGCACGGCGCCGAGATCGCCCTGCCGAACGATGCATCCAACACCGGCCGCTCATTGTTGCTGTTGCAGGCGGCGCGCCTGATTGCCCTGAAGAAGGGCGCCGATCCGTTGCAGACGGTGGCGGACATCGCGGGCAATCCCAAGGGGTTCCGTTTCCGCGAACTGGAGGCGGCCACCCTGCCGCGCGTTCTGGACCAGGTCGATCTGGCGGTGATCAACACCAACTACGCGCTGGACGCCGGCCTCAGCCCCCGCAACGACGCCCTGACGCTGGAGGGCGGCGACAGCCCCTATGTGAACTATCTCGTCGCCCGCGCCGACAACCGCGACGATCCGCGCATCAGGGCTCTGGCCGCCGCCCTCACCAGCCAGACGATCAAGGACTACATCAACCGCACCTACGCAGGCGCCGTCGTCCCGGCCCGATGAAGGTCCGGCCAGAACTGGCGAACGCCCTGCGCCATCTTGCCGGTCACTGCCAGCTAGGCCATCGTGGCATGTGTCAGTTGGGTGACACACTGTGCGAAAACCTCATGTCGAACCTTTCGCGCTGGAGTATCGGCGTTTTCGACATTGTCGTCTTCGAAAGCCCCGTGCCAACCTTCGGCCATGGGGGTATCCGACGAAAGGGCGCTGTGGCTGGCGAGCAAGGTGATGCCGCATGAGCCTGCGGTGCGGGCATGGTTGCGGCGGGGCGCGGCTGGAGCGGATGTCGACGACATCATTCAGGACGCCTATGCCCGACTAGTGACCTTGCCGGAAGTCAGCGGCATTGCGAACGTTCGCGCCTACTTTTTCCGCACCGCCCGTTCCGCGGCCGTCGACCGGCTGCGGCGTCAGAGCGTGGTGGCCATCGACGTGGTCGCAGACATCGACAGGTTGCAGATACCGCTTGACGCCGTCACGCCCGAGGACGAGGTCGTCGGACGAAACGAGCTGCAATTGCTGGCGCGAATGATCGCCAAACTGCCTGAAAAGACGCGCAGAATTTTCCTGCTCAGTCGGGTTTCCGGCCTTTCCCAGAAGGAAATCTCGCGCAAAACCGGCACGCCGGAAAGCACGGTGGAAAAACACATCGCCAAGGCCTTCGTTCTGTTGATGGCCGCCTACGCCGATGGAGGATATGATGCCCCCGGTGCGTCAAGGATGCGCGATGCACGTGACAGGCGAAGGATTCATGTCGGAGACGGAAACGGCTGAGGTGATCGACCAGCGGGCCGCCTCATGGGCGGCGCGGCTGGATCGCGCGCCGCTGACCGAGACCGAGCGGAAGGAATTGGACGCCTGGATAGGGGGCGACACCCGTCGTCTGGGCGCATTCGCCCGAGCCCGCGCGGTGGCCGTGCACAGCCGAAGGGCGGTCGCTCTGGGCGAAGCGCCTTGCGCTTCGGCGCAACCCCCTGTCGCCTCGCGGCGCGCCTTGCTGGCGGCCAGCGTCGCGGTCGTTTCGCTGGGCGGAGCCGGCTTGGCCGCCGCCTATTGGCGGCGGTCCCAGCGTTTGGAGACCATGCGGGGCGAAATCCGTTCCGTGGTTTTGGATGACGGCAGCATCGTCAGCCTGAACACGCTGTCGCGTGTCAGCGTCAGGTTTTCTCGTGATGTGCGCGAGGTCGTGATGATGTTCGGCGAGGTGTTGTTCGAAGTGGCGGGCGCCGACCGGCCCTTCGTGATCCGGGCGGCTGGCGCGACAATGACCACGCAAACGGGCCTTTTTCTTCTGAAAAGGCTGGATCAGTCGCCGTTGCAGATCACGACGCTTAAAGGAGCCTTGAACATCGTGTCGGGGCGCCATCAGAAGCTGGAATTGGCCGAGAACCGAACTCTGGCCGTCGGCGGCTTCGCCGTTCAGCACGCGCTTCAGCCAGGCCGGGTCGATGATCGCCGGGCGCAAGGTCTTCTGGCTTGGCGCGAAGGCAAGGTAGCCTTTCATGACGACACCCTGGCCGCCGCCGCCGCCGAGTTTTCTCGTTTTCGAGGCGCGCCGATCCAGTTCGACGGCGAGCAGATCGCTCAGATGCGCATCACGGGTTTATTCGAGGCCAACGATTCAGCCGCCTTCGCCAGAGCCGTCGCTCATAGTCTGAATTTGCGAGCGGAGATCGGCCCTGAGAGAATTCTGCTAAGCAAGGCCTGAAAATCGGCAGCCACGTGGAGGATTCCTGCGTCCGCGTCCGTCTTTGCATCAGTCCGGCGTGTCCGGGGGAACATAGGCAGACGGATCGGGGGATCTCATGGTGTCGTGGAAAAGACGTTTGGCGGCCGGCGCGGCGGGGGCGGTGCTTGTTTTGGCGGCGCATGGCGTCCAGGCCCAGGTCAGGCAATTCGACGTGCCGGCTCAACCGCTGGCCCAGGCCATTCCTGAACTGGCGCGCCAAGCCGGTGTGACCATCTCGGCCCCAACCGCCCATCTGGCGGGCCGCTCAGGTCCGGCCGTCTCGGGTTTCATGGATGTCGAGGATGCGCTGAACGCCCTCGTGGCCGACACAGATCTCTATGTCGCCTCGCACGAGGGGCTGACGATCGTCCTGCAGCGACGGGCCGAGGGTGATACGAGCGCCGCCGAGGTCCAGGAGGTCGTGGTGGTCGGCAGCCGGATCGCCGGGGCGCGGCTTAACGAGGCGCTGCCCGTCACGATAGTCGATCAAGCCGATCTGGACGCCATCGGGGCGGCGGATGGCGATGACTTGTATCGCGCCATCGCCCAGATCGGCGATGTCGGCTTCAACGATGCCGACACCGACAACGGCGGCATCAACAATGCGCGCGGCGACGTGGCGTCGATCGATCTGCGCTCCATCGGCACGGGCAACACCCTGGTCCTGCTGAACGGTCGACGGCTGGTGCCGCACCCCGGCACCCAGGTCGAGAGCTTCGTGCCGGTCCAGACGGTGAACACCAACGCCATTCCCACATTCGGTCTGCGCCGGGTCGAGGTGTTGGCCGACGGCGCGGCGGCGCTCTACGGCACCGACGCCGTGGCGGGCGTCGTCAACAATGTGCTGCGCGACAACTTCGAAGGCTTCACCGCCCAGGCCGCCATGGGCCAGGACGAAGGCGGGATGGAAGAGTATTCCTTCGACTTCCAGGCCGGGAAGGATTTCAACAACGGCAAGACCAACGTCTCGGTCATGGGCGGCTATCTTACCCGCGACCCGCTTTATATCTGGGAACGAGACTACGCGACGGTCGCCGGTCGCTTGGCCCGCTTCAATGGTCGGGCCGCAGGGCTCGACTACGGGACTTACAGCACCATCACCGCCTGGGCCGAAGGCATTCGCCTGAACCCCACAACGTACCAGCCCGCCGGGGCCACCACGCGCATGAACGGCCAAACCCTGACCGCCGCCAGCGGCACTTTCCACGTTCAACCCAGCACCAATCCGGGGTGTCTGGCTAACGGTTTCATAGCCGGCACTTGTTTCGACAACTCGACGCTGGCTACGACGACCGACGACAACAATCTTCGCTACGATCTCGACACGATGCGTACGATCTCATCGGCGGTGGATCGGGCGAACCTGTTCACGTTCGTCAATCATGAGTTCGACAACGGCGTCGAATTCTTCGGCGAGCTTGGTTACTACTGGGGCAAGACCTGGTCGCAGCGGCAGCAGGACACGCCGCTCGACACCCAGCGCGTGCTTATGTCGCCGACGGCCTATTGGAACCCGCTCGGCGCGGTCGGGGTGACGGCGCGTTTGCCCGGATTGACCACCGGCACGGGTACCGCGGCCTTTCCCAGCACGGGCGCGGCCGTGCAGATTCAGGACTTCCGGTTCTCGGACTTGGGCTATCGCACCATCGACGTGGATAACGTCACCACCCGGTATCTTGGCGGCTTGCGAGGTCATTGGCGTGGTTTCGACTGGGAGAGCGCCCTCCTGTACAGCAAGGCGAAAACCACCGATAAGATGGACGGAATCAGCATGACCGGCCTGCAGGCCGCGATCAACCTGACCACGCGAAACGCCTACAATCCCTTCGTCGGCGGCGACTTGAACAGCCCAAAGGACGGCGCGTTCGGACTTAACGACCAGGCGACGATCGACTCTATGTTGGTCAAGGTTTATCGCGAAGCCGAGACCGAGCTGATGCTTTGGGATTTCAAGGTCTCGAAGGGCGACTTCTACGCCGTGCCGGCCGGTCACATCGGCGTGGCCGCCGGACTCGAGGCGCGCCGCGAGACCTTCTCCGAAGATCGCGATCCGCGGCTGGACGGCACCCTGACCTTCACCGATCTGGCCGGGCAGGTGTCCCAGAGCGATGTCATGGGCGTGTCCTATACGCCGGACAGTCATGGCGCACGGAACGTCTATTCGGCCTTCCTCGAATTGGCGGTGCCGGTCGTCTCGCCGGAAATGAACTTGCCCTTCGTTCAGTCGATCGACGTGCAACTGGCGGGGCGGATCGAGAACTATTCGCTGTTTGGCACCGTGGGCGCGCCCAAGGTGGCCATGGCCTATCGTCCGAACGGCTGGCTGATGTTCCGGGGCGCCTGGTCGCAGGGCTTCCGTGCGCCGAACCTGCTGCAACTGCACCAGCCCGATTTCGAACGCTCCAACGCTCGCCGCGACTATGCGGCCTGCGCGGTGCAACTGGCTATCGGGGCCATTCCGAACCTGACCACCAGCAACGACTACTGCACCAGCGAAGACCGGATCGAGAGCCGTTCCGGCAACAAGGATCTGAAGGCCGAGGATTCCGAAAACCTGAGCTTCGGCATCGTTCTGGAGCCGGAGCTGTGGTCGGACAAGTACGGCGACCTGACCTTCACCGTCGACTACTGGAAAATCCGCCAGGAGAATCTGGTCGGCATCTTCGGCGGCACCAACCAGCTGATCATGGACTACTATTTGCGTCAGATCGGCAGCACCAACCCCAACGTGATCCGCGCCGCGCCCGACGCCCAGCAGATCGCCGACGGAACGGCTGCGGGGCTGGCGCCCGTCGGCACCTTGTTGTCGATCAAGGACGATTATCTGAACCTGCAGCCGCGCGAATCAGAAGGTCTGGACTTCAGGCTGTACTACAGCCTGCGCGACACACCGCTGGGCGACTGGCGTCTGAGCATTAACGCCAGTCAGAAGCTGAAGCTCTTCCAGGAGGCCAGCGAACAGCACCAGGTCCTGTTGGACGCCTTGGCTGACGGCGTGATCTCGGGCGTGAACGTGGGCGGCGTCGAGGATTTGATCCGTCGCAACGGCCGACCGGAATGGAAGGTGACGGCCTCGCTGACGTGGGATCTGGGGCCTTGGACCGCTGGGTGGTATTCCAGCTATGTCTCGGAATTCTACGACACCAGCGCAACCTTCGTGGATTCAGACCAGTACTGGATCGTGGACGATTGGCTGACCCACAATCTATACGTCCAGTATCAGCTGCCCCGCAGCGGTCCTCTGGGCGGGATGCGCATCCGCGTCGGCGCCCGCAACATCTTCGACGAGGATCCGCCGCTGACCGATGACCGCTTCGGCTACTCGGGCAGCGTGCACTCCAACCGTGGTCGCTGGTGGTACGCCAGCATCCGCAAGTCCTTCTGATCGAAGGGCCGGGCGGGGTCTGATCGCCGCCCGGCCGTCTTGGAGCAGACCATGTTTTCCATTGCATCCTCGGCCGGGTCGATCCGGCCGGTGCGGACGCTCGCGCGTATGTGGTTAGGCGCGCCCTTGTGGCGACGCATCCTGTTGGGGCTGGCGCTCGGCGCGGTCGCTGGCCTGATTTTGGGCGAGCGGGCGGCCGAGTTGAAATGGATCGGCGACCTGTTCGTGCGGCTGATCCGCATGCTGGTGACGCCGCTGGTCTTTGTGACCGTCGCGGCCGGCGTGGCGGCGATGTCCGATCCGGCGCGGCTTGGGTCGGTCGGGCTCAGGACGATCGTCCTTTATTTCGGCCTGATGCTGATCGGCGCGGCTCTAGGCTTGGCCATAGGCGCGCTGATCCAGCCTGGCGCCGGCATCGACCTGGCCGGCGTCGTGCCGACGCCGGTGGGCAAGGCGCAGCCAATCGCCGACACCCTGATGAATATCGTGCCGATCAATCCCGTCGCCGCCCTCGCAGGGGGCGACATTCTGGCGGTGATCTTCTTCGCACTTCTGATCGGCGGCGCCCTCTTGGCGGCTGGTGAAGAAGGGCGCCCGCTGCGCACCCTCCTGGATTCGTCGTCGGCCGTCTTATTGCTCATCGTGCGTTTCGTCATGGAGTTGGCGCCGTTGGGCGTTTTCGCGCTGATCGCCTGGGTGATGGGGACCAGCGGCCCCGCCGCCTTCGTCAGCATCTTTCGCTTGGCGTTTTGTGTGCTTCTGGGCGCGGCCTTTCAAACCCTCGTTATTCATGGCGGAATGCTGCGCCTGTTGGCGCGTGTTCCGGTCTTGCCGTTCTTTCGCGACATCGCCGACGCCATTGTCGTAGCCTTTTCCACCTCCTCCAGCGCAGCAACCTTGCCGGTGGCTCTTAGGGTCGCGCAGCGCAATCTCGGCGTGGGATCGGCCGTCGCCTCGACCGTTCTCCCGCTGGGCGTGACGCTGAGCATGGACGGCACGGCCATGTACGTCGGGCTCCTGGCGACTTTTTCGGCTCAGGTGTTCGGCGTGACGCTGGGTTTCGCTGACTATTTGGCCATCATGGGGGTCACGGCCCTTGTGGCCTTGGGCACCGCCCCTGTGCCTTCGGCGTCCCTTTTCCTTTTGGCGGCGGTGCTCTCGGTTATCGGCTTGGGGCCGGAGCAGACCGCACTGATCGTCGGCTTCATCCTGCCCTTCGACCGGCCGCTGGACATGATCCGCACCGTTCCGAACTGCACCAGCGACCTGTCTGTAGCGGTCGCCGTCGCGCGGATGGAGGGCGATCTGGACCTGGACACCTACAAGGCGAGGCCGATCGAATGACGATGCGCAAAACTCCCCTGGCGATCCTAGTCGCCATCGCCCTTTTCTCGGCGCCTCAGGTGCAAGCGCTGACCCGTCCGCAGCAGGTCGAAGGGCCAGACCAACCCCAGGCGCTGCTGAACTATGACTCCGTCCACCATCCGCTGATCTCCACCACTGGTATGGTGGTCAGCCAGAACGACATCGCCAGTCGTGTAGGCGCCGAAATCCTGGCGCGGGGCGGCAATGCGGTGGACGCCGCCGTGGCGACCGGTTTCGCTCTGGCCGTGACCTTGCCGCGCGCGGGCAATCTGGGCGGGGACGGCTTCATGCTGGTCCATGTCGCCGCCGAGAACCGCACCTATGCGTTGGATTACCGCTCAGCCGCGCCGCTGGCGGCGCGACCGGCAGACTACGACGCCAATCCACGTGACGCCCGTTACGGCTATCGAGCGCCAGGGGTTCCTGGGACGGTCGCGGGCCTCGCCCACGCCCATAGCCGCTGGGGCCGTTTGCCGTGGGCCGAGGTAGTCGAGCCCGCGCGCCGTCTGGCGGCGGACGGCGTTCGCCTTAGCCACGACGCCGCCTACGCCATGTCCTGGTCGAAGGGGGGGTTGAGCCGGTGGCCGGCGGGGCGGGCGGTGTTTCTACGCCCGGACGGCACGAGTCGGCAAGCTGGAGACCTGTGGATCCAGCCCGATCTGGCCTGGACCTTGGGCGAAATCGAGCGCGATGGGCCCGACGCCTTCTATCGAGGCGCGGTGGCGGATCGCATCGTGGCCTCCATGCAGGCTCACGGCGGCTTGATCACTCATGAGGATCTGGCCCGATATCGGCCGGCGGAACGAACGCCGATCGAAACCGACTACCGCGGCCATCGGGTAGTCACCATGCCGCCGTCCAGCGCCGGCGGCGTCATGCTGCTGGAGCTTCTGAACATCGTCGAACGTTTCGATCTGAAGGCCATGGGCGCCGATACGGCCGCCAGCCTGCACGTCATGTCCGAGGCGATGAAGTTGGCTCAGCTGGACCGCACCCGCTACATCGGCGATCCGGCGTTCAGTCGTCTGCCGACCGAACGACTGATCTCGCAGCCCTATGCCGATCGACGCTCGGCGCTGATCTCGACCGACGGGGTTCTGGCCGCCCCCAGCCTGGTCCCCGGCGATCCGTGGGAGGTGGAGGGCGTCGACACCACCCACTTCTCCGTCGTCGATGCGGACGGGAACGTCGTGTCCAACACCTATACGCTGGGATCGTCCTTCGGCTCGGGCGCGGTGATCGACGGGGCGGGCTTTCTGCTGAACGACCAGATGAAGAACTTCAACCGGCGCATGGGTTCGGATGGACGGCCGATCACGGCCAACGGCATGGAGCCGGGCAAGCGGATGATCTCGACCATGGCGCCGACCATCGTCTTCAAGGACGGTCGGCCCTGGCTGGTCACAGGGACGCCCGGCGGATCGACCATACCCAATAGTCTGTTCCAGCTGATCGTCGATGTCGTCGATCACGATATGAACGTGGCCGAGGCGACGGCGACGCCGCGCGTGCATCAGGATGGGGCGACGGGTCGGCTTCAGGTCGAAAGCGGCCTGAATCGCGACACGATCCGGCTATTGGAAGCCTTGGGACATCGGGTGGAGGTCGGGCAGACCATCGGCAGCACCCAGTCCATCCTGATCGAAGACGGCGCCTTGCTGGGCGCCGCCGATCCGCGTCGCCCGGATTCGGCGGCGGTCATTCCTTGACGGCGAAATCCTGAACACAACGGAGCAAGCTGAGATGAAGCGAACCATTCTGGCGGCGGCCGCCGTGGCCGCACTTCTGTGCGGTGCAGGCCCGACCTGGGCGCGACAGGACGCGCCCGGCCCATCAATGCCCGCAAGCGCTCA
Organism: Brevundimonas sp. D3-1P; assembly: GCF_055809335.1. Taxonomy (NCBI): domain Bacteria; kingdom Pseudomonadati; phylum Pseudomonadota; class Alphaproteobacteria; order Caulobacterales; family Caulobacteraceae; genus Brevundimonas; species Brevundimonas sp. D3-1P. The sequence goes on along the minus strand of NZ_CM147908.1, from coordinate 1,202,674 downwards.
TGTCGAGGCCGAGCGCGTGACCTTTCGCAGCATGGACGCGCCACGCACCGAACTGGTCGGCTATCTGTTCAAGCCCGCTGTTTCGACCCAGCAGGGCGGCGCGCCCGCCGTGGTCCTGATGCATGGGCGGGGTGGGGTCTACTCGTCTTTGGCGAACGGGGTCTACGAGGCCTCGACCCTGACGCGCCGTCTGAAGTTTTGGGCCGATTATTGGACCGAGCGCGGCTACTACGCCTTGGTCGTCGACAGTTTCGGGCCGCGCGGCTATCCGACCGGCTTCGCCGCCGGAACCTATGACTCCCGGCCGCCCGAGGTGAACGAAGTGACGGTTCGCCCGCTGGACGCCTATGGAGCGATGCGTTTTCTGCGTGGGCTGGACGGCGTCGCCGACGACCGCATCGGCCTGATGGGCTTCTCCAACGGGGCCAGCACGGTCCTGGCCGCCCTGGCGGACGACAAGCCGGGCGATATGCGTCGTCTGGGCTTTCGGGCGGGCGTGGCCTTCTATCCCGGATGCGGTCTGCAGAACCGCTTCCGCCAAGGCTACAAGACCTACGCGCCGGTGCAGGTCTTCATCGGTACGGCGGATCAGGAGGTCTCGCCCGACAGCTGCCGGCGGCTGGTGGAGCGCGCGCGGGCGGCGGGCGCGCCGGTCGAACTGACCGTTTACGAAGGCGCCGTCCACGGCTTCGACGATCCCAGCCGCAGCCGTCAGTCGGTCGCGGCGAATGCTGCGGCGACGCAGGATGTGCGCCAGAGGTTGGCCGCCTTCTTCGAAGCGCAGTTGACGCCGCGCTGAGCGCAGAACCCGCATGAAGAGGGGCGAAGACCTCAGTCTTCGCCCCCTTTCGTTTGGCTGCCTGCCGGTTACGGCGCCGTGGCGGGGCCGTAGAGCAGGGCGTTGAACAGGAAGCGAACCGAGGCTCGCGCCTGGGCGCGGTTGATCACGTCCGGTCCCAGTACGATCACACGGCCCTGTCCCAGGGGGGCGTCCACAAGGGCGGCGGCGCCCGCCAGCTTTTCAGGGCCGATGGCCCAGCCGCTGGAGACGACCGTCGGACTGGGATAGCGGCCGGCGATCCGGGCCTGATCGCGCACGGTGAAGGCCGCGTTCTCGTCGAAGAAGACGTTCAGCCGCTCGGGCGCGCCGAAGGCTAGGGGATGGCTCTTGTCCACGTCGATCGACAGAAGGGCGCCCGGAATGAACAGTTCGGTCGAGGGCAGGGGACGAGCGCGGCCGTCGACCATGGTCGACAACACGTCGTCGATGGGCGCGCCCAAGGCCATGGCCAGGCGGTGGGCCGACCCAGCCGTGACCACCGTGCCGCCCGCCTGGGCGAAGGCGGCGATCTGGGGCAGGGTGCGCTCGGCGGTGATGTCGCCCAGCCAGGCGCGATAGGCTTCCGGTATGGTCTCCGGCGCGGGCTGGCGACGCCCGGTTCCATTCGGAAAGTCGCGAGGCAGCAGATCGGGTGCGAAGACCAGGACATCGAAATCCCGCTTCAGATCGCCGGCGTCGAGGCGCTGGGGATAGACCACTTCGAACGGAAACTCGAACTGCTCCAGAAGCCAGCGGGTCCAGCCGGCCGACATCGAGCCGCCATAACGGTCGACCAGGCCCACGCGGATCGGCTTCAACGCGATCGCTTCGCCGCCGGGTTTGGCGTCGACCGCCTCGGCGTTCAGGCCCAGGTCATCCACCGCTTGACGCACCAGGGCGCTAGAGGCGTCGCTGGCCGGAATCCACAGGGCGCCGGGGTCCAGCATTCGGCCGTCCGCGCGCGTCGGCTGGCGTAGCCAGAAGACCGGCTGTCCAGCCTTCAGCAGGCGGTTGGTCAGGATGAAGCCGTTGACGGGGGCATGGTCCACGACGAATCCGGCCTGGCCCCGGCCGCTCAAACGCCCGGGCGGCGTTGCGATCAGGTCCGGCACGCGCTCCAAGGGCGCATCATAGGCGTCCAGAATGCGGTCGAACTTCACCCCCATCTGCAGCGCCAGCGTATAGCCGGTGGCGTCATAGGGCAGGGCGGGCGGGCCGCCCGGATACTGCAGATCGTGCGGGTGATCCTGCGGCTCGAACATGTCGAGCACATGGGGGCGATAGGCCTGGTTGGTCCGCACCACATAGGACCCGGCCGGATAGGTCTTGCCCGCGATGGTGAAGGCGCGGGTCGCCCGGTCCACGTCCACCCCGGTCTTGATCAGGCTGTTCAGGAAGGCGACGGCGGTGGGCAGGTCGGCCTGGTCCGCCGGGATCACATAGGCGCGCGGGTCGCGCTGGGCCGGATCGCGCAGCACCTTGTCATAGAGCGACGGATCGACCGCGCGGCCCGACCGCTCGCCCGCCGCCGCCTCCTCCAGGGCGTCGATGCGCGCGGGCGTGATGCGCCAGGTGTCGGTCTCGCCCCTGGCGATGGCGTTGGCGCCCATTCGCCAGATGTTGAACAGCAGCCGGTCGCGGTTGCGCGAGGCATAGTCCAGCACCGCCCGGTTGATCGACAGCGAATAGTCGATGGACTGCCTGAACCGCCACGTCTGCGGCGCGATGGGCGCGGGCAGATCGTTGCGCGGCAATTGCTTGTCGGGAACCAGGGCGATGCGGCTGGGCGACGGATGGCCGGTGATTTCGGTCAGTAGGCCCACGGCGTTGTGGAAATAGGTGACCGACCGTTCCATGCCGTTGTTCCAGGTCGAATAGGAGGCGCCGCTGCGCATCGTCGCGCCAGGCTTGCCTTCCTCGATCAGGCGGTTGTGCATGGCGGCGGCGACTTCCGACAGGGTGGTCATCGCCATGGGGTCGTAGTTGTAGTTGAAGGGGTCGCGGAAGGGCGGCATGAACACCACCGTTCCGGCCGGCGCGGTCTGGTGGTGGTTGTAGACGATCTGGGGGAACCACTCCCTGAACAGCATCCGGTTGACGTTGGTCGTCTCCGTCATCGCCGACAGATAGTAGTCGCGGTTGTTGTCGTGCCCGACATAGGCCTGATACAGGCGCGGCAGGCTGGCGAACTCGCGCTTGGTCGGATCGGCTTCCCGCATATACCAGTCCGACACTAGATCCCAGCCGTCCGGGTTCAGCGGCGCGAACAGGATGATGACGTCGTCCAGCACCCTCAGCGCTTCGGAATCCTGGGCCGTCAGCCATTCGTAGACGGCCGCGATCAGGGCCTGGGGCGGCACGGTCTCGGTGGCGTGCAGGCCGCCATCGATCCACACGACCGCCTTGCCTTCGGCCGCCAATGCGCGGGCGGCGGCCTCGTCCACGCCTTCGGCCTTGGCCAGGCGGCGGGCGATGTCGCGATAGTGGTCCAGACGGGCGATGTTGGCCGGGGACGAGACGACTGCGACATATTGGGTGCGGCCCTCGGTCGAGCGGCCGATCTCCAGCAGTTTCATCCGGTCCGACTGGCCGGCCAGGGTGTGAAGATAGCGTTCGAACTGCCGGTAGTTGATCAACCGATAGTCTTCGCCGACCGCATGACCGAACGCCTGCTCCGGCGTCGTGATCGTCTGAGCGCGGGCCATAGGCGCGCACAGGGCCAGGACAAGAGCGGCCAAGGCCGCTGCGGAATGCAGTTTCATGGTCGTGGCCCCTCGCCGCTGCCGTCAGGATCAAGGACGCAGCCCGCCTCCCGAATCCTCCATCGAAACCTCTATCGCGACTTGCAGTCAGCACCAATCAGCGGGCTCACGGGCTCAGAACCAGCCCTTGAGGCCGACGACGACCTGGGCGCCATCGCGGTCGCCGCCATGCGCCCGGACCATGTCTGCGGTCGATCCGAAGGCGCGGGTCCATTCGACGCCGAGATAGGGGGCGAACTCGCGCTTGATCTCGTAGCGCAGGCGAAACCCGGCCTGGATCGACGACAGGCCGGCGCCGATCCGCCGTTCGGGATTGTCGCGGGCCGAAAGCGCCACCTCGACGCGGGGTTGCAGGATCAGCCGTTGAGTGATGCGCTGGTCGTGTTCGGTCTCGACGCTGGCGGTTAGATCGCCCTGGGTGGACAGGAAGGCGGCCGCGTCGATTTCCAGCCAATAGGGGGCCAGACCCTGAAACCCCAGCACGGCGTGGGTCGTATCCGGCCCGTCGGGAAGAATATCCTGACGCACGCCGGCCTGCAGGTTCCAGAAGGGAGAGATGGCGCGGCTGTAGAGGGCCTGGAGTTCCGCCTCGTGAAGCCGACCGTGCGGATCGCCTTCGCCCTCGGCCTTCCACCAGAAGCGGTGGATGTCGCCGCCGGTCCAGCCCTGGGCGTCCCATACATAGGCGTCGGGGCCGTCGCCGAATCCCGCCTCCAGACGCTCGATGACGACGGCGGTCGTGCGGATGTCGCCGTTCTCGACGACCAGCAGACGACGCGAGGCGGTCATGGCCTCGGCGCCGAAGATCGCATCGGCGGCATGGGCGGGGCCGGTCAGGGCGGCGGCAGACGGGGCGGCGGCGGACGGCGGGTCTTCCGGCGCGGGCGTCGCCATGCCGCCCATGTCGTGACCGGCGTGCGGATCATGCGCCGACGAGCCGGGCGCCGGCGTCATGACATGGCCTGCGTGAGGATCGACGGTCTGGGGCGACGGCAGGGCCTGGACGGCGAGCGCCAGGGACGTCAGGGTCAGGAGAAGACCGCTCATGCGAGGTCTCCGTCCAGCGGTCGCACCGTCACCACATTGAACATGCCGGCGTGCATGTGCATCAGCAGATGACAGTGGAAGGCCCAATCGCCCGGCGCGTCGGCGGTCAGGTCGAACGCGACCTTGGACCCCGGCGCCACATTGACCGTGTGTTTCAACGGCTGATGGCCAGCCGGGCCGCCCGTCACCAGTTCGAAGAAATGGCCGTGCAGATGGATGGGGTGGGACATCATCGTGTCATTGACCAGGGTCACGCGCACCCTTTCGTTCCGCTCGAACCGGATCGGCTCGACCAGTTCGGAGAATTTGCGCCCGTCGAAACCCCACATGAACCGCTCCATATTGCCGGTCAGGTGGATCTCCAGGCTTCGCGACGGCGGGCGTGGGTCCCTGTTGGGGCTAAGGGAGACCAGATCGGTATAGACCAGCACCCGGTGCGGCGCGTCCTGAAGGCCCAGAGGCCGTTCGCCCAGACGGTCGGCGGGCGCGGGCGAGATTATGTCGACGCCGACCCCCACGGCCATGCCCGGCGGCGCCTTGGACGGATCGCGCATGGACATGGCGCCATGATCCATTGAGCCGTGGTCCATGTCCGCCATTGCGCCGTGATCCGTGCTCTCCATCCCCATGTCGCGCGGGGTCAGGTTCGGAACGGGTCTCAGCGCCGGAACCTCCGCCGTCATGCCCAGGCGCGGCGCCAGGGTCGCGCGCGCCATGCCGGATCGGTCGATGGCCTCGGCCACGATCGTATAGGCGCGGTCGTCGGTCGGACGGACGACGACGTCATAGGTTTCGGCGACCGAAATCTGGAACTCGTCGGTTTCGACCGGGCGGACGTTCTGGCCGTCGGCGCCCACCACGGTCATGGCCAGGCCGGGGATGCGGACGTTGAAGATCGACATGGCCGAGGCGTTGACGATGCGCAGGCGCACCCGCTCGCCGGGCCGGAACAGGCCGGTCCAGTTCTCCTGAGGCCCGTGACCGTTGACCAGATAGGTGTAGGTCGAGCCGTTGACGTCCAGGATGTCGCGCGGGTCCATCCGCATCGACCCCCACATCCGTCGTTCACGCAGGCCCATCCGGTCCGAGCCGTCGATCAGGCCGGATAGAGTGGTGCGCTGGCGATTGAAATAACCTGGCCTCTTCTTCAGCTTGTCCAGAATTTGGTGCGGATGCAGAAAACTCCAGTCCGACAGCACGAGCACATGCTCGCGGTCATAGGCGACCGGATCGGCGCCCGCAGGGTCTATGACGAGCGGGCCGTAATGGCCCATCGCCTCCTGCAGGTTCGAATGGCTGTGATACCAGTATGTCCCCGCCTGTCTGACCGGGAATTCATAGACGAAGGTCTCGCCGGCCTTGATGCCGAGGAAGCTGATGCCGGGCACCCCGTCCATCTGGAAGGGCAGCAGCAGGCCGTGCCAGTGGATCGAGGTGTCCTCGTCCAGGGTGTTGGTCACGCTCAGGCGCGCTTTCTGGCCCTCGCGCAGCCGGATCAGGGGGGCGGGCAGGGTTCCGTTCACCGTAACCGCATGGCCGGTGCGGCCGCCGACGGTGAACGTGGAATGCCCGACCGTCAGGTCGATGTTCGGACCCGTCAGGGTCGGCAGATCGGCCCCGATGCCCGACGATCCCGTCTGCGCCCAGGCCGGCAGGGCGGATTGCAGCGCCATCAGCCCGCCGCCGGCGGCGACGCCGCGCAGCAGGCTGCGGCGATCCAGTGAAGCCTGTCTCATATCGCCATCGCCAGCATGGCGACGGCCATGGCTATCATCATCAGGTTTTCGGTCAGGCTGACGAAGCCCAGCGGCACGTTCGACGATCCGCCGACGCAGGCGCATTTCAGTTCGCGCCGGTCGATATAGACCGCCTTGAACACCGAGGCCGCTCCCACGCCGCCGATGAACAGGGCGACCGGGGCCGACAGCCAGGTCAGGGCGCCGGCCAGCATCAGAACGCCCGCGCCCAATTCGGCGAAGGGATAGACATAGCCGTAGACCGGCCATTTCTGCGCCAGCAGGTCGTAGTTCAGGAACATGGTCGAGAATTTCTCGACGTCCTGCAGCTTCAGCATCGCCAGCAGGCACATGGCCGTCGCGATGAAGTTCGGCAGGATCGACAGGCTGGCCAGGGTCCCGAACCTCAGCCAGGCGATTGCCGCTGCGATCAGCAGGGCCACGGCGAACACGGCCAGGACGGGCGTATAGCTGGTCGCGCCGGGCGCCGGGACCTTCTGCCCGAAGAAGCGGCGCAGATCGTCGTGCCCGCCGATCCGTTGTCCGTCGATGAAGGTCTGGGGCGTGGTCCTGACGTCGTGTTCGGCCTTGAAGGCGTCGGTTTCGGCGCGGTTGGTCAGGTGGCGGTCATCGACCCGGTAGCCTTTGCGCTTCAGCAACCACAGGGATTTTCGGCCGTAGGGGCAGACATGCTCGGGCATGACCATCCGATACAAGGTGGCGGTCTTTTCGGCTGCGGGCATCGGCTTTCCGGAAAGGCTGACAAGGGGATTTCGCCCGTGTACGGTCTGTACCGTGGTACGGAGTCAAGCGATGGTGATGACGATCGGCCGACTGGCCAAGTCCGGCGGAGTAGGAGTGGAGACGATTCGCTACTATCAGCGGCGTGGTCTGCTACGCACGCCCTCGGGCGAGGGGACGACCCGGCGATATGAACCCGCCGATCAGGATCGCCTGCGCTTCATTCGCCAGGCGCAGACGGCGGGCTTCACTCTGGCACAGATCGGGGAATTGCTGACCTTGGACGCCGGGACGGATCGCACCAAGGTCCGCGCCATCGCTAAAGGCCGGATCGCCGAACTGGACCGTCAGATTGCGGAGTTGCAGGGCGCGCGGTCGGCGCTGCAGCGGCTGGCGTCGGACTGCGCGCGCAGCCAGGACGGGCCTTGCCCCATCCTGAAGGCGTTCGAACAGACTGTTACGGCGTAAAGTCGATGGTGCGTTCGAAGGGAGCGTCCACGGGGCGGCCGTTTTCCGTGATCGGCGTGACCTCGGCGTTGTTCATCAACGCCAACGCCGCCTCGCCGAAGCCATAGCCTGGCTTGCTTTCTTCCAGCACGACGCAGTCGGCCACATGGCCGGACGCCAGGGCGGTGCAGCGCAAGCGGACGCTGAACCGCTCCTGCGGAACGGTCGAGGCCTTCTGAACCTGCGCTGGTTTAAGATCGGCCAAGCCGCGGGGCAGGGCGTCGGTGGGCGCGCCCAGCAGGGTCGTCATCAGGGTCAGGCCGAGGATCAGGGTCATGGCGTGTCTCGCTTACGCCCTATTAAGATTTGATCGCGACCAATGTTCCACCGACCGATGAACTGTGTTCGGGGGCGTGTCCTGCGCGGCACAGATCGCCTCAGCCGGCCGCCCACGAATGGGGCCTCAAGGCGTCGCTGCGTTCGGCGCATAGCGTCTTTAACCAGGCGCGCACCGTGCGGAGTCGGGCGGTGTCGTGGACCTCGCGGTGGGTGGCCAGCCAGAACCGTCGCTCGAGCAGGATCGTGGGCAGCACCCGCTCCAGGCCCGTCGCCATGAAACAGGGCAGGACGCCGATGCCGCCGCCCGCGGCGATGATCTGCCTCTGCGCCTGGATCGAGGAGGAGGCCAGATGCGGCGTCAGGCCGGGCCGGATCTCGTCCAGGTATCGCAGTTCCGGCGCATAGATCAGATCGTCGACATAGCCGACGATGTCGAAGCCGTTCAGCGCCTCCACCGTCTGCGGCGCCTCGGCGCGCCAGATAGTCGGGGGCGGCGTAAAGGGCCAATTGATAGGGCGTCAGCGGCTCGACGATCAGCCGCGCCGCATCCGGCGCCGCCAGCGTGATGGCCATGTCCACCTCGCGGCGGCTGGGCGACAGAAACCCGGCGTTGGCGGCCAGTTCGATTCGCAGGCCTGGACCGGCGCGCCGCAGGTCCGCCAGCGCCGGGGCCAGCAGCGTCACGCCGAACCCCTCGGAGGCGCTGATGCGGACCACTCCGGCCAGCGTTTCCGGCTGGGTCACGCGGGCGACCGCTTCCATCGCGCCCTCCGCCTGAAGGCCGATATCCAGAAGCTGGGCGCCGGCCGCCGTGAGGTGCAGGCCTGTGGTGGAGCGCACCACCAGCGTCGATTTCAGCGCCGACTCCAGCCGCGCCACGCGACGGCCCACCGTCGCCGCATCCACTCCCAACCGCTGCGCCGCGCCGCCCAGCGACCCCGCCCTGGCCGCCGCCACGAAGATGCGCAGATCGTCCCAGTCGAACACGGTCCATGCCCCGCAAAAATGCAGATCGGTTCCTGCAACTTCGCATTATCGGGCCCGGCTTGGCGATGCTAGCAAGGCGGACACAAGAAAAACGATCATGGGAGACATCCAGGCCATGCGCGACATTCGCCATTTCATCGACGGCGCCGCCTTCAACGGCGCGTCCGGGCGCTTCGCCGATGTGTTCGACCCCAACACCGGCGAGGTGCAGGCGCGGGTTCAACTGGCCGGCGTCGGCGAGGTCGATCGCGCAATCCAGGCGGCGCAGAACGCCTTCGACGGCTGGGCCTCGACCAACCCGCAACGCCGCGCCCGCGTCATGTTCGACTTCAAGCGCCTGGTGGAGGCGAACATGGACGAATTGGCCGAACTGCTGTCCAGCGAGCACGGCAAGGTCGTCGCGGACTCCAAGGGCGACATCCAGCGCGGGCTGGAGGTGATCGAATTCGCCTGCGGCATCCCCCACGCCTTGAAGGGCGAATACACGCAAGGGGCCGGTCCCGGCATCGACGTCTATTCGATGCGCCAGCCGCTGGGCGTGGTCGCCGGCATCACCCCGTTCAACTTCCCCGCCATGATCCCGATGTGGATGTTCGGCGTGGCCATCGCGGTGGGCAACACCTTCGTGCTGAAGCCGTCCGAGCGTGATCCGTCGGTGCCGGTGCGTCTGGCCGAACTGATGCTGGAGGCCGGGGCGCCGAACGGCGTGCTGAACGTCGTGCATGGCGACAAGACGGCGGTTGACGCCATCCTGACCCACCCGCTGGTGCACGCCGTCAGCTTCGTCGGGTCGTCCGACATCGCCCACTATGTCTATCAGACCGGCGCCGCCAACCATAAGCGCGTCCAGGCCATGGGTGGGGCCAAGAACCACGGCATCGTCCTGCCCGACGCCGACATGGATCAGGTCATCAAGGACCTGTCGGGCGCGGCCTATGGCTCGGCCGGCGAACGCTGCATGGCCCTGCCGGTGGTCGTGCCGGTCGGAAAGAAGACGGCGGACGAACTGCGCGACCGGATGGTGGCGGAAATCCCGACCATGCGGGTCGGCGTCTCGACCGATGCGGGCGCCCACTATGGCCCCGTCGTCACCGCCCAGCACCGCGACCGCATCGCCGGCTGGATCGAGAAGGGTGTTCAGGAAGGCGCCGAACTGGTGGTCGACGGCCGCGACTTCAGCCTGCAGGGACATGAGAAGGGCTATTTCATCGGCCCGTCGCTGTTCGACCATGTGAAGCCCGAGATGTCGTCCTATCAGGAGGAAATCTTCGGCCCGGTGCTGCAGATCGTGCGCGCCGAGACCTTCGAGGAGGCGCTGGCCCTGCCGTCGAACCACCAGTACGGCAACGGCGTCGCCATCTTCACCCAGAACGGCCGCGCGGCCCGCGACTTCGCCGCCCGCGTTAATGTCGGCATGGTCGGGATCAATGTGCCGATCCCGGTGCCGGTCGCCTATCACACCTTCGGCGGCTGGAAGCGGTCGGCCTTCGGCGACATCAACCAGCACGGCATGGAGGGCGTCCGCTTCTGGACCAAGACCAAGACCGTGACGGCGCGCTGGCCCGACAGCGAACTGGAACACGCGGATTCGTCGTTCGTCATTCCGACGATGCGCTGATCCAAATACGATCCGTCACCCTCGCCCTTGTGGCGAGGGTCCAGACGCCCGGTGGTCGGAGTAGGCCCCCAGGCGTCTGGGTTTATGGATCCTAGGCGCAAGGCCTAGGATGACGAGTTGAGGTGGCTATGGATTTCGCCCTTAACGACGACCAACGCGCCATTCAGGACGCGGCGCGCGTCTTCGCCGACGCCGAACTGGCGCCGCATTCGGCCCGCTGGGACGAGGACAAGCATTTCCCCGTCGAAGTGATGAAACAGGCGGCCGAGATGGGCTTTTGCGGCATCTATACGGGTGAGGAACACGGCGGCATGGCCCTGGGCCGGGTCGAGGCGGCGCTGATCTTCGAGGAGCTGTCGCGCGGCGACGTGGCGACGGCGGCCTTCATCTCGATCCACAACATGGCGACGTGGATGATCGACCGCTTCGGCTCCGACGACCTGCGCGCGCGCTTCGTGCCGTCGCTGGTTAGGATGGAGCGGCCCTCAAGCAGCGAAGCGATAGGGCCACAAGGATGGATCGCCAGCTATTGCCTGACCGAGCCGGGTTCGGGGTCGGATGCGGCGGCGCTGCGGACCACGGCGGTGCGCGACGGCGACCACTATGTGCTGAACGGGTCCAAAGCCTTCATCTCCGGCGCAGGCGCGTCGGACGTCTATGTCGTCATGGTGCGGACGGGCGGGGAGGGGCCGAAGGGCGTCAGCGCGATCGTGGTCGAGGCCGGCACACACGGCCTGTCGTTCGGCGCGCAGGAGAGGAAGATGGGCTGGAACGCCCAGCCCACCGCCATCGTCCAGTTCGACGACTGCCGCGTGCCGGTCGCCAATCTGCTGGGCGAGGAGGGGGCGGGCTTCCGCTACGCCATGGCCGGGCTGGACGGCGGGCGCCTGAACATCGCCGCCTGTTCGCTGGGTGGGGCGCGGCTGGCGCTGGAGACGGCGCAGGCCTACGTGGCCACGCGCAAGCAGTTCGGCCGACCGATCGGCGAGTTCCAGGCTCTGCAATTCCGTCTCGCTGACATGGCGACGGACCTGGAGGCGGCGCGGTTGATGGTGCTGCGCGGCGCCTGGGCCATCGACACCGATCACCCCGAAAAGACCAAATGGTGCGCCATGGCCAAGCGGCTGGCCACCGACGCCTGTTTCCACATCGCAGATGAGGCGCTGCAGCTTCACGGAGGCTACGGCTATCTGAAGGACTATCCGCTGGAACGGATCGTGCGCGACCTTCGTGTCCACCGCATCCTGGAGGGCACGAACGAAATCATGCGCGTCATCGTCGCGCGGGAGATGGCGAAATGAGCGAAGCGGAGCTCATCACCCGCGTCGAAAATGGCGTCGGCCGCATCACGCTGAACCGCCCCAAGGCGATCCATGCGCTGAACCGTACCATGTGCGAGACGATGATCGCGGCGCTGCTGGCGTGGCGCACTGATGCGACAGTGCAATCCGTTCTGATCGACCACGCGGGCGAGCGCGGCTTCTGCGCGGGCGGCGATATTCGCATGATCGCCGAATCCGGGGCGGGCGACGGCGTGCAGGCCAAGGCTTTCTTCCTGGCGGAATATCGGCTGAACGCCCTGCTGTTCGGCTATCCCAAGCCGATCACAGCCATCGTGGACGGCGTCGTCATGGGCGGCGGGGTCGGGATCTCGGAGCCGGCGGCGGTCCGCATCGCCACTGAACGGACCACCTACGCCATGCCCGAGACCGGCATCGGCCTGTATCCCGAGGTCGGGGGTGGTTGGTTCCTGCCGCGCCTGCCGGGCCAGACCGGCGTCTGGATCGGCCTGACGGGCGCGCGGCTGAAGGCGGCGGACACAGTGGCCCTGGGCATCCACACCCATTTCACGCCCAGCGAGGGCGTCGAGGCGTTGAAGGCCGATCTGCTGGCCGCCCCCGGCGATCCGGCCGCCGTGGCTGCGCGCCACGCCAAGGACGCAGGGCCCGCGCCGCTGGCGCCGCATCGCGCGGCCATCGACCGACTGTTCGCTTTCGATACGGTGGAAGAGATTTTTACGGCGCTTGAGGCCGATGGGTCGGATTGGGCTTTGACGCAACTGGCGACGCTGAAGACCAAGTCGCCGACTTCTCTAAAGGTCACGCTGCGCCACATTCGCCAAGGCGCCAAGGCCGCGTCGTTCAGCGACAACATGGCCGTCGAATATGCGATCAGCGGTCGGATCGGCGGCACGCACGACTTCCAGGAAGGCGTAAGAGCCGTGATCGTGGACAAGGACAATGCGCCGCGGTGGTCGCCGGCGGACCTGGCGGACGTTCAGAACTCGACGCTGGACGCGCTGTTCGCGCCCCTGCCGGACAATGAAAAATGGACGCCGCTGCCCTGACAGCGACGCCGACATAGGGAGAGAGACCATGACCAAGATCGCCTTCATCGGCCTGGGAAACATGGGCGGCGGCATGGCCGCCAACCAGGCCAGGGCCGGGCATGCCGTCGCCGCCTTCGACCTGTCGCCCAGCGCGCTGGAGCGGGCCGCCTCAGTCGGCTGCGCGCCTGTCGGTTCGGTCGCCGAGGCGGTCAAGGACGCCGAGGTGGTGATCACCATGCTGCCCGCCGGGCCCCATGTGCTGAAGGTCTATTCCGAACAGATCGTGGGCGCGGCGCCCAGCAGCGCCCTTCTGCTGGACTGCTCCACCATCGACGTCGAGACGGCGCGAAAAGTGGCGGACCTGGCCAAGGGCGCGGGCTACGCCTTTGCGGACGCCCCGGTGTCGGGCGGCACGGCGGCGGCGGACGCCGGCACCCTGGCCTTCATGGTCGGCTGCGACGAGGTCGATTTCGCGCGTGTCGAGACGGCCCTGGCGCCGATGAGCCGCATCGCCATCCGCGCCGGCGATCATGGCGCTGGCCAGGCTGCCAAGATCTGCAACAACATGCTCTTGGGCATTTCCATGTTGGGAACGTGCGAGGCTATCGCCCTGGCCGAGAAACTGGGGTTGGACCCCGAACGGTTCTTCGAGATCGCGTCCAAATCCTCGGGCCAGTGCTGGAGCGTGACCAGCTACTATCCTTGGCCGGGCCCGGTTCCGACCGCGCCGTCCAACCGCGACTACCAGGCTGGTTTCGCCGCGGCCATGATGCTGAAGGACCTGAAACTGGCCCAGGACGCGGCCGCCAAGTCGGGCGCATCGACGCCGCTGGGCGCCCAGGCCGAAGCCCTCTACGCCCTGTTCGACGGCATCGGCCATGGCGGGCGGGATTTTTCGGCCGTGCTGCAACTCCTGCGCGGGCGACTTTCAGAACTGGACGTTTGAAGAAGTTTCGATTCTTCGCGACCTGAAGCCGAACGGCGGTTGCGGCGGCTTATGGCGGGGCGCCTGCGACCAAGCCGCGCGGGCGGCATGGGCGTCCACCTGCGGGTGTCGACCAGGTGATTGGAAATAAACAAGATTCTAGGCTGGTCCTGCGATGGCTATGCCCCGGCGCCCCGTCGGCCATGCTCTCGCTGCCGCAAATTGGTTGAATTGCGACCGTCGCCCGCTTGCGGCCATGATGAGTCCTATGCCATGTAACCGCTTACATTCTATATCGACGGATCTTCGATAAGAGGCCGGGACGATAGGTCAGGGAGACGAAGATTGGACATGGCCGCACCGACCGCCGCGTCGTCCAACGGGCGGGAAAGGTCGCCTCTCGGCAAGGCCGCCACCATGCGCGACGTGGCCGAGCGCGCCCAGGTGTCGGTGGCGTCGGTCTCTCGCGTGCTGAACGGCCTGGGCGTCACCTCCGACGCCACGCGTCAGCGTGTGCTCGATGCCGTGGAACATCTGCGATACGTCCCCCATTTCGGCGCCCGCAGCCTGTCGACCAGCAAGAACGACACCATCGGCGTGATCCTGCCGGACCTGTTCGGCGAGTTCTTTTCGGAACTGATCCGGGGCATGGACCTGGCCGCGCGGGCGCATGGCAAGCATTTGATCGTGTCCAGTTCGCATGACGGCGCCGACGACACCCTCGCCGCCGTGCGCTCCATGCGCGGGCGGGTGGACGGGATGATCGTCCTGTCGCCTCATCTCGGCGCCGCCAACCTGGCCTCGGAGTTCGCCGGCCGGATGCCCGTGCTGCTGATGAACGGCGGAACGGCCGAGGCGGGGCGCGCCTCCATCGTCATCGACAATCACGGCGGCGCGGTCGCGGCGGTCCGGCATCTGCTGGGCGGCGGTCGTCGCCGCATCGCCCATATTCGCGGCGCCGGCGGCAACGTCGAGGCCGACACCCGCGCCGCCGGCTATGTCGCGGCCCTGGACGGCCAGGCGCCGATCATCGTCGAGGGAGACTTCTCGCAGGCGTCCGGCCACCGCGTGGCGACCCGGTTGCTGGCTATGTCCGAGCGCCCCGACGCCGTCTTCGCCGCCAACGACATGATGGCCGTCGGCGCCCTGCTGGCCTTTCAGGAGGCCGGGGTGCGCTGTCCCGAAGACATCGCGGTGGTCGGTTTCGACGACGTGCCTATCGCCGCCCTGATGCGGCCCGCGCTGACCACCATGCGCGTCAATATCGCGGAAATCGGCCGCCGAGGCGTCGAACGCTTGATCGGCCTGGTGCAGGCTGGCCAGAGCGTCGACGCCCAGGACACCGCTTGCGAAATCGTTCGGCCGATCCTGGTCGAGCGCCAGTCCACCGCGGCGGCTTCGTCCGCCAGGTTCAACAAAGGGTGAGGGCCGTCATGCCGACGCCAGCCGATCCCATCAGGAGGGGAGAACTCAGGATGAACCCGTTCACTACACGCAAGGCCGCCTTGGCCGCCGCCTCGGCCATCGCCATAAGCTTGGCGGTCGTCGGCGGCGTACAGGCGCAGAACGCGACCACCACGCTTAGGGGCGCGGTCTTCGACGGGCAGACGGCCGAGGCCGGCGCCACCGTGGTCGCGACCGAAGTATCGACCGGCTATGCCACCCGATCGCGCGTCGGAACCGACGGGCGTTACGTGCTGTCTGGCCTGCGCCCAGGGACCTATCGGGTGCAGGTGACGAGCGCGGATGGTCAGACGGCCGAGGAAACCGTGACCCTTTCGCTCGGCCAGGTGGGCACGCTGAATCTCGACGTGGGCGCGACCGGCGCGACCGGCGCGGCTACGGAGGGCGCGACGGAACTGGGCGACATCGTCGTCACGGGGCGTCGCGTGTTCGAGGTGCGCACGCCCGAGGTCGCGACCAACGTCACCCAACAGCAGATCAACAACCTGCCGCAGATCAGCCGCAACTTCCTGAACTTCGCCGCCCTGGCCCCCGGCCTGCGCGTGACCGAGGACGACACTGAACGGACCATCTCGGCCGGCGGCCAGACGGCCCAGGCGATCAATGTGTTCATCGACGGTCAGAACCGCAAATCGCTGATCAACGACGGCGGCGTCGCCGGTCAGGACGACAGCCGCGGCACGCCCTTCCCGCAGGGCGCCGTGCAGGAATTCCGCGTCATCAGCCAGAACTTCAAAGCCGAGTACGAACAGGCCGGTTCGGCGATCATCACCGCCGTCACCCGCTCGGGCACAAACGAGTTCCACGGCGACGCCTTCGTCTTCTACCAAGACCCCGACTGGGTCGAGCAGGACGAGGTTTCCCGTCGTCGCGGCGCCGAAAAGGCCCCGGTGCGTCGTCTGCAATACGGCGCCAGCCTGGGCGGGCCGATCATCCAGGATCGCCTGCACTTCTTCGGCGCCTATGAGCGCAAGGACGAGGACCGGGTCGCCCAGTCGTTCCTGAACCGGACCGAATACAGCGACTTCTTCGCCGGGGACCTCGGCACCGTCTCGACGCCCTACGAGCAGGACGTCTTTTTCGGCAAGCTGTCCTGGCAGATCGACGACCGTCAGCGTCTGGAACTCAGCACCGAATACAAGACCGAAGAGGACATACGCGGCGCCAGCGGCCAGAACGCGCCCAGCCGCGCCGCTCGCAACAATGGCGAGACCCAGGCCTTCAACCTGCGTCACCAGTTCCAGGGCCAGCATTTCCTGAACGAGTTCTCGATCGACTATCTGAAGTCGAGCTACGAGCAGTCGGTGATCAACGGCGGCGACTATGGCCGCCAGTATGTGATCTTTAACGACAACCTGCCGGACAGCCCCTCCAACCCGGCCAGCGCGGGCTTCCAGTATAACGTCAACAATCGGAACTCGACCGTCTTTACCGCCGGCGGACGCGCCGACGCTCAGTTTCTGGAACAGAAAAGCACGACGATCCGCAACGATCTGACCATACCGGACCTGGAATGGATGGGCACGCACACCATCAAGATGGGTGCGAAATATTCGATGCAGAACTATTTCGTTCAGAAGGATTTCGGTCGCAATCCGACCTTCACCTACGACATCGACGCCCGGCCCGAAATCAATGGAAGCCGTGAGATTCCCGTCGCCGTGGATCTCGGCGTCGCCGTGCCGCCGGCCGATGTGGATAACAACGTCATCGGTCTCTACATTCAGGACGACTGGCAGATCACGGACAAGCTGGAAATCAACCTCGGCATCCGGTGGGACTACGAGGACAACGCCGTCAACAACGACTATCGCACGCCCGATTCGATCCGGGACATGCTGGCTGCGATCCAAAATCTGCCAGGTTACGATTTCCCGTCCTATTTCAATCCGAACGACTACATCTCCGACGGTGATCGCAAGGCCTTCAAGGGCGCGTTCCAGCCCCGCTTTGGCTTCTCCTACGATGTCTTCGGGGACGAACGGACGGTCGTCTTCGGCGGAGCCGGCCGCTACTATGATCGGATCGGTTTCAACTTCGCCTTCGACGAGCGTTTCAAGCCGTTCCAGTTCAACAAGACCATCTATTTCACGCGTGATGGGTCGCCGATTCAGACGGGCACGGACGGGTCGGGCAATCCGACCTTCACCAACACCGTGGCGTGGAATGCGTCCTATCTGACGCCGGCCGGTCTCGACCCTCTGCTGGCGGCGAGCCCGGGTTCAGGCGAGGTGTTCCTGGTCAAGAACGATTTCGAACCGCCGCGCACCGATCAGTTCAACCTCGGCGTACGCCAGAAATTCGGCGCCTGGCAGACGGCTCTGACCCTCGCCGCCGGTCGCACCAAGGGCGAGTCCGCCTGGTACATCGCCAACGCCTTGAACGAGACCGGAGGCCGCTTCAACGGTCCAAACCCGACATCGGTCGGATTCCCCCAGTTCCGCAACGCCATCTTCTTCCAGAACACGGACAAGGAACGGGAGTACAAGGCGATCTACATCACCGCCGACAAACCCTATAACGCCGAAGACCGCTGGGGCTTCAACGTCGCCTACACCTATATGGACGCGACCCAGAACGGCAGCCGGGACAACGGCTACGGCGCTTTCGACTTCGACTACAATGTGCCGGCCCTGTCGCCCAAGTATCGGTCGTCGACCGACGAGCGTCATCGTATCGTGGCCTCCGGTACGCTGGGTCTGCCCGCTGACTTCCTGCTGTCAGGCATCGTCACCCTGGGTTCGGGAATGCCGTACAACATCAACGATTGTCCGGACGCGCCGGCCGGCGGCCCCAACATCTGTTGGAACGCAGGAAACCCCGAGAAGCGAGCTTTCCTGCCTGGCCTCAACTTCGCCTATCGCCAGGTCGATCTACGCCTGACCAAGGGCTTCGATGTCTTCGGCGGACAGCGGGTGGAGTTCATCGCCGACGCGATCAACATCTTCAACTTCACCAACTACAAGTCCTTCGACACGGGCTTCAACAGCGCCCGCTATGGCGCGGGAACCGAAGTCTTCCTGCCGACGCGCAGCTTCCAAGTCGGTCTGCGCTACTCCTTCTAAGACCTGAGCCTGGGCCGTCTTTCGCTTGTCGGAAGGCGGCCCCTTCTTTTACGTTTCTGTTGTGCGAGCGTGCCCATGAACCGCCGAAACTTCCTGATGCGAACAACGGCGGGTGCGGCGGCTCTGGCGGTCGGGGTTCCGGTTATGGCCGAAGCGCGACAGGCGGCGAATTCGGCGGTCACGGGAGCGGTCAACGGGACGCAGCGGCGGCCGTTGCGGCTGGACCGTGAGATCGAGGAGCTTCAGGAGAGGACCTTCCGCTGGTTCGTGAAGGTCACGGATCGCCGGACCGGGCTGACGCCGGACCGCTGGCCCACGCCGTCCTTCTGTTCGGTGGCGGCCGTCGGCTTCGCCCTGACCTGCTGGCCCGTGGGCGTCGAGCGCGGCTGGATGAGCCGGGCCGAGGCGCGCGAGCGCACCCTGACCACGCTGCGCTTCTTCCATGATTTGCCGCAGGGGCCGGAGCCGACCGGGACGGCGGGGCACAAGGGCTTCTTCTATCATTTCCTAGACATGGAAACCGGGCTGCGGTTCGCGCAGAACGAATTGTCCACCGTCGACACCGCCCTGCTGATCGGCGGCATGCTATTCGCCGCCCGCTACTTCGACGGCCGCCACGCCGACGAGGCGGAAATCCGCCAGAAGGCCCAGGCCCTCTACGAGCGGATCGAATGGCCGTGGGCCGTGATCCGCGACAACCGCATCACCATGGGCTGGCATCCCGAAAGCGGCTTCATCCCCTCGGACTGGCACGTCTATAACGAGGGGATGCTGGTGCTGCTGCTCGCCATCGGCAGCCCGACGTATCCGGTGTCGGTCAATGTCTGGCACGAATGGGCCGCCAGCTACGACGAGAGCTGGACCGACCGCTGGGGCAGCTGGCACCTGAACTTCGCCCCCATCTTCGGCCATCAGTACAGCCATATGTTCATCGACTTCCGCGGCATCCAGGACGCCTGGATGCGCGGCCAGTCGGCTCAGTTGGGCGAGCAGCTCGACTATTTCGAGAACAGCCGCCGCGCCGTCTACGCCCAGCAGAAATACGCCCACGACAACCCGGGCGGCTGGGCGGGCTATACGTCCGAGGTCTGGGGGCTGACGGCGTGCGACGGGCCGGGCGATTTCAAACAGCTGATCGACGGCAAGGAACGCGAATTCTTCAGCTATTCCGCGCGCGGGCCGGGCGAACGCGACGACGGCACCCTGGCGCCGACGGCGGCGGCCAGCTCCATCGCCTTCGCGCCGGAGATCGTCGTGCCCTGCGTCAAGGCGATGAGGGCGAAATACGGTTCGGCCATCTATACGGAATGGGGCTTCCTCGACAGCTTCAACCCGACGCTGACGGTGCGGGACGGGCCGCTGCAGCACGGCCGGATCGTGGATGGCGTCGGCTGGGTGGACGGCGACTATCTGGGCATCGACCAGGGGCCGATCGTCATCATGACCGAGAACCACAGGTCTGAGTTCGTCTGGCGTTACATGCGCGGCGAGCCGAATCTGCGGCGGGCGCTGGACATCGCCGGCTTCACCGGCGGCTGGATGAACGGATGAACCTGGCGCCCCATAGACGCGGCGCATTGGCCCTGATGGCGGGCGGGGCGGCGGCGGCCTGCGCCCCGCGCCGATCAGGCGAGATCGTGCTGCGTTTTTGGGCCATGGGCAACGAGGGTGGGACGGTGGGCCAGCTGACGCCCGAGTTCGAGCGGCGCCATCCGGGCGTCCGCGTCGAGGTTCAGCCCCTGCCGTGGACAGCGGCGCACGAGAAGCTGCTGACCGCCTACGCCGGGGCCTCGCTGCCGGACGTCAGCCAGATCGGCAACAGCTGGGTGGCGGAACTGACGGCCATCGGCGCCCTGTCGCCGACCCCGCCCGAGGCCGCGAACCTGCTGAGCGACCAATTTCCGGCGGTGCTGGAGACCAACGAGATCGGCGGCCGGGCCATGACGACGCCCTGGTATGTCGATACGCGGCTGCTGTTCTATCGCAAGGATCTGCTGGCCCGCGCCGGGTTCGGGGCGCCCCCGCAGGACTGGGCCGAATGGAAGCGGGCGATGCACGGCGTCAAGCTCGCAGCGGGTCAGGGAAACTATGCGATCCTGTTGCCGCTCAACGAGTTCGAGCAGCTTCTGACCTTCGGGCTTCAGGTCGACGAACCCCTGCTGCGCGACCGGGCCACGCGCGGAAACTTCTCCAGCCCCGGCTTCGTTTCGGCCCTGGCCTTCTACAAGAGCCTGTTCGACGAGGGCCTGGCGCCGCTGGCGTCTTCGACGCAGATTTCCAACGTCTGGACCGAGTTCGCCAAGGGCTATTTCAGCTTCTACTTTTCCGGCCCGTGGAGCGTGGGCGATTTCCGCAGCAAGCTGCCGGCGTCGTTCCAGCCGCAATGGGCTACGGCTGGGGTGCCGGGGCCGAAGGGGCCGGGCGCGTCGGCGCCGGGCGGGTCCAGCCTGGCCGTATTCTCTTCGTCCCGGCATCAGGACGCGGCCTGGGCTCTGGTGCGATACCTGTCGGAGCCTGCCGTCCAGGCGCGTTTCAACGCCATCGTCGGCGACCTGCCGGCGCGTCGGAGCGCCTGGGGCCTGGCCCAGGTCGAACGCGACCCTATGCTGGCGCCGTTCAAGGGGCAGCTGGAACGGGCCAGGGCCGTGCCCAAGGTCCCCGAATGGGAACGGATCGTCACCGAGATGCAGATCGTCGCCGAGCGGATGGTGCGTGGCGAACATACGCCCGAGAGCGCCGCCGCCGAGATCGACCGCCGCGCCGACCGGCTGCTGGAAAAGCGCCGCTGGATGATGGAGCAGGGCAGGGCCGCATGACCGCCGCCGATCCCACAGTCACGCCGGTCAGGCGGGCGCGCGGCGTCGGCGCCCGCGAGCGCGCGGCCTGGGCCTTCGTGGCACCGGCATTGATCGCCATCGGCCTGTTCTTCGCCATTCCGGTGCTCGCGGCCTTGCTGCTCAGCCTGACCGATTTCGACATCTACGCCCTGGCCGACCTGGACAACCTGCGTTTCGTCGGGCTGCAGAACTATGAGCGGCTGCTGACCAACCCCCTGTTCTGGGGGGCGATGAAGAACACCCTGACCTTCGCCGTCCTGGGCGTTCCGCTGTCCATCGCGGCGTCGCTGGCGGCGGCGGTGATCCTGAATGCGCGGGTGGTGAAGTGGCGGCCGATCTGGCGGGTGATGTTCTTCGCGCCCTACGTCACCACCCTGGTCGCGACGGCGGTGGTTTGGCGCTATCTGCTGCACACCCGCTACGGCGTGATCAACTGGGGGCTTGAGAGCATCGGCCTGCCCGCAATCGACTGGCTGGGCGACCCCTCCACCTCCATTCCCGCCATCCTGATGTTCGTGGTCTGGAAGATCTTCGGCTACAATATGCTGATCTTCCTCGCTGTGCTGCAGACCGTGCCGGACGACCTGTACGAGGCCGCGCGCATCGACGGCGCCGGGCCGTGGAAGCAGTTCCGCCATGTCACCCTGCCGGCCATCGCACCGACCCTGCTGCTGGTCTCGATCATCTCGGTCGCCAGCTTCTTTCAGCTGTTCGCCGAGCCCTATGTGATGACGCAGGGCGGGCCGGCCCAGAGCACGGTGACGGTGCTGTATTTCATGTACGAGGAAGGTTTCAAATGGTGGAACCTGGGCTCCGCCAGCGCCGTCGCCTTCGTCCTGTTTTTGTGCATCCTGGCCATCACCCTGGTCCAACTGGCCGTCGCCAAGCGGGTGGGGGCGTATCAATGAGTTGCTCCCCTCACATCCGTCATCCTCGCCCTTGTGGCGAGGATCCATACGCTCGGTGCATCCGCAGGGTGCGCCATCGTCGGACACCGGGAGTCTGGATCCTAGGGACAAGCCCTAGGATGACGACGAAAGAGGAGGAAGGACGATGAAACTTCGGTCCATCCTCCTCAACCTCGCCGTCGCCTTCATCGCCCTGGTGGTGCTGTTCCCGCTGGTCTGGATGGTGTCGGTCAGCTTCATGGCGCCCGGCGAAGCGGCTGTCTTCCCGCCGCCGCTGTGGCCCAAGACCTGGACGCTGGAGCATTATCGCGACCTGTTTTTGAACCAGGGTATGGGCCGCTATCTGTGGAACAGTTTCGCCCTGGCGACCCTGGCGACGATCCTGGCCTTGGGGTTCACGGTCCCGGCCGGCTACGCCTTCGCCAAGCTGAGGTTCAGGGGACGCGAACGGCTGTTTCAGTTCCTGGTCGCCGCCCTGGTGGTGCCGGCCCAGATCGGCACCCTGCCGCTGTTCCTGATGCTGAAGGGGATGGGGCTGGTGAACACCTATGCCGGGGCGCTGGTGCCTTGGCTGGCATCCATCTTCGGCCTGTTCCTGGTGCGCCAATATGCGCTAAGCATTCCCGACGAGATGCTAGAGGCCGCACGGATCGACGGCGCCGGCGAGGGCCAGATCTTCCGCCGCGTGGTCTTGCCGACGTTGCAGCCGATCATCGTGACGCTCGGGCTGTTCGTCTTCCTGGGCAGTTGGAACGACTTCCTGTGGCCGCTGATCATCTTGACGGACCAGTCAAACTACACCCTGCCGGTCGCTTTGGCGGCCCTGTCGCGCGAGCATGTGCAGGACATCGAACTGATGATGGCCGGCGCCGTGGTCACGGTCGCTCCCGTGCTCATCCTCTTCCTCGCCCTGCAACGCTACTACATCCGCGGCATGCTTGCGGGCAGCGTGAAGGGGTGATCTTCGAAGCCGTTCCTCCGCTTCAAGTTCGTCATCCTAGGCCTTGTGCCTTGGATCCATACACCCGGTGTCGAAGGCGCGCCCCGCTCTCGACGGAGTCTATGGATCCTAGGCACAAGGCCTAAGGATGACGGGGAGAGGAGACTGAATCTGGAGCAGTCCGAATGCGTTCTCTGACCTCGGCCATCGCCCTCGGCGTCGCCCTGATGGCCGCCCCCGCCTTCGCCCAGCAGACGAAGGTGCTGGATGAAATGGAGGACGCCGCCGCCTGGACGGCCGACGCCTCCACCGACGTGTCCTCGACCGTGTCTTCGGTCGCGGGGCATGACGGGCGGGCGGTGCGGCTGACCTACAACTTCAACGGCAAGGCGGGTTACGCCTTCGCGGCGCGCGCCCTTCCGTTCGACCTGCCCGACAACTATGAGATCAGCTTCTGGGTGCGCGGCGCGGGGCCGACCAACACCTTCGAGGTCAAGTTCACCGACGCCTCGGCCGAGAACGTCTGGTGGAAACAGACGGCCCGCTATGATTTCCCCGAAGGCTGGACCCGGTTCGTCATCAAGCGGCGCCAGGTGTCCAAGGCGTGGGGCCCCAGCCCCGAGACCGAACTGCGCCGCGCCGAGCGGGTCGAGTTCGTCGTGGTGGCGGCCGAGGGCGGTCGCGGCTTCATCGACATCGACCAACTGTCGATCCGCGAACTGCCGCTCGATCCGGCGGTCCCGCCCCAGCCGGTCGCCAGCGACGGCCGCTCGCCTTCCACCGCGTCGCGCGCCGTGGACCTGAACGCCAGGACCGCCTGGGCCCCGCCGATCGACGGAAGCCCGGTCCTGACCCTGGACCTGGGTTACGAGCGCGAGTTCGGCGGCCTGACCCTGCGCTGGGGCGAATGGGGCGCGGCGGCGGGCTATCGCGTCTCGACCTCGCTGGACGGGCGCGACTGGCGGGAACTGGCGAGAGTCGCGGGCGGAAACGGCGGCGTCGATTGGCTGAGGACGCCCGAGGCGACGGCGCGCTGGCTTAGGCTGGAACCGCTGAAGCCCGTTCCCGCCTCCGATGTCGTCGGTTCGTCCGGCGCGGGCCAGCGGCTGGGCGCGGCCCAAGCGACAACCTATGCGCTAAACGAGATCGAGGTCGAGCCGCTGGCCTTCGGCGCCGACGCGACGGTGTTTGTCGAGGCGGTGGCCAAGGAGAATCGGCGCGGCCTTTATCCGCGCGGCTTCTCCGGAGAGCAGTCCTATTGGACGCTGGTCGGCGTCGACGGGGGCGGGGAGAGCGGTCTGATCGGCGAGGACGGCGCCATCGAACTCCGTCGCGCCGGACCCAGCATCGAGCCTTTCGTCGTCGACAACGGCCGACTGATCACCTGGGCCGACGTCGGCATCCAACAGGGCTTGAGGGACGGCGACCTGCCGATCCCGAAGATCACATGGACCGCCGACGACTGGACGCTGAAGATCACCAGCTTCGCCGACGGCGCGCCGGATCAGGCGCAGCTGTGGGGGCGCTACGATCTGACCAACACCTCGCCCCATCCACTAACCTTGACCCTGGCCCTGGCCGCACGGCCCATGCAGGTGAATGCGCCGCGCCAGTTCCTGGCGATTCCCGGCGGGGTCAGCCCGGTCGAGAAGATCGCCTGGGACGGCGGCCAGCTGATCTTGAACGACGCGGTTCGGGTGCAGCCGTTGGCGACGCCGGATCAGGTGGCGCTGGCGACCTTCGATACGGGCGGCGATCCGCAGTCTCTGGTCCTGCCGTCGGCGCTGCGTCCAGCGGGCGATCCTGCGGCGACGACGGACGCCACGGGTCTGGCCTCCGCCGCCCTGACCTATAAGGTGACGCTGCAACCCGGCGAGACGCGCACCGTGGGTTGGGTGTCGCCCCTGTCCGGCAACGCCCTCGCGCCTGAGCCGATGGGGCAGGCGGCGGCTGTGCTGGAAACGGTCGAGACCCGACTGGCGGCCGAATGGCGCACGAAACTTGATCGGGTCGAACTGACCCTGCCGCCGGCGGCCCAGCGGATCGAGGACGCGCTGAAGTCGTCCCTGGCCCATATGCTGATGTCGCGCCAGGGGCCGATCCTGCAACCCGGCACCCGCAGCTACAACCGCTCCTGGATCCGCGACGGGGCGATGATGGCCGAGGGGCTGAACCGGTTGGGCATGGCCGAGCATTCGGCCGACTATCTGCGCTGGTACGCCCCCTATGTGTTCGAGAACGGCAAGGTCCCTTGCTGCGTCGATGCGCGCGGCGCCGATCCGGTGCCCGAGAACGACAGCCATGGCGAGTTCGTCTTCCTGGCCGCCGAAACCTATCGCTACACCAAGGACGAGGCCCTGCTGCGTCAGGTCTGGCCGCAGGTGCAGAAGGCCATCGCCTATATGGACGAGCTGCGCGCCTCGACACGGACGGCGGCCTTCCAGACGCCGGACCAGCGCCACCTGTACGGCCTGCTGCCGCCGACGATCAGCCACGAGGGCTATTCGGACAAGGCGGCCTATTCCTACTGGGACGATTTCTGGGGGCTGCTGGGCTACAGGGACGCGGTCTTCATCGCCGAGACCCTGGGCGACCCAGAGGCCGCCGCCCGCTACGCCGCCACCCGAGACCAGTTCGCCGCAGACATCCGCGCCTCGATCACGGCGACGGCGGCGCATCATGGAATCGACTGGATCGCCGGGGCGGCGGATCGGGGCGACTTCGACGCCACCTCGACCACCATCGCCCTGTCGCCGGCGGGCGAGCAGGATAATCTGCCGCCAGAGCTGATGGCGCGAACCTTCGACCTCTATTGGGAAAACTTCCAGAACCGGCTGAGCAACCGCACGGCGTGGAAGGACTACACCCCCTATGAATGGCGGTTGGTCGGGGCCTTCGTGCGGCTGGGCCAGAAGGAGCGGGCGCTGGCGGTGCTGGACTTCCTGATGGCCGACCGCCGGCCCGAGGCCTGGAACGGCTGGGCCGAGGTGGTGGGCCGCGACAAGCGCGAGCCGCGCTTCATCGGCGACATGCCCCACGCCTGGATCAGTTCCGACTATATCCGCTCGGCGCTGGACCTGTTCGCCTACGAGCGGGACCGCGACCACGCCCTGGTGCTGGCGGCGGGCGTGCCGGAGCGGTGGCTGGATACGCGGGAGGGCGTCGGGGTGCGCGGTCTTCGCACTGCTTACGGCCCGCTGACCTACGCCTATCGCAAGGAACGGCGGGGGTATGTGCTGACCCTGGGCGACGGCGCGACCCCACCGGGCGGGTTCGTGCTGCAATGGCCGGCGGGGCAGGGGCGGCCCGAACGGGTGCGGATCGACGGTCGTGCGGCGGCGTGGTCAGGCGACGAACTGACGATACCGGTGGGCGCGCGGCGGGTAGAGATGCGTTGAAGAACGGCTTCCTTCTCCCGGTAGGAGAGGGATCAGAGTCTTCGGAACGCCTTGCCGTTCGCGTCGAACAGGTGGGCCTGTTTGGCCGGGACGTGCAGCGTCAACCGCTCGCCGGCCTTGGCCCGCAGGTCGCCCGCCAGCTGAATCGTCAGCGTATCCTCGGACGCCGGATGCTTCAGGTGCGCCATGGTCGTCGCGCCCAGGGTTTCGACGAACATGACCTCGGCGGTCATGGCATCGTCGTCGCCGGTCATGGTCAGGTGTTCGGGGCGGACGCCCAAGGTGACGGCGTCGCCGGCCTTGGCCGTTCCCGCATCCACGGCGATGCGGATCGTCTCGCCCGCAGCGGTCTTCACCGTCGCGCCGGTCTGAGCCGCCTCGACGATTTCGGCGGCTAACAGGTTCATCTTCGGGCTGCCGATGAACCCTGCGACGAACAGATTGGCGGGGCGTTCGTACAGGTCCATCGGCGCGCCGACCTGTTCGATCCGCCCGCCGTTCAACACCACGATCCGGTCGGCCAGGGTCATGGCCTCGACCTGGTCGTGGGTAACGTAGATCATGGTGGTCTTCAGTTCGGCGTGCAGTCGCGCGAACTCGTAGCGCATCCGCACCCGCAGGGCGGCGTCCAGGTTGGACAGGGGCTCGTCGAACAGGAAGACCTGGGGCTCGCGCACGATGGCGCGGCCGATGGCGACGCGCTGGCGCTGGCCCCCCGACATGGCCTTGGGCTTGCGGTCCAGATAATCGGTGATGCCGAGCGCCTCGGCGGCGGCGCGGACGCGGCAGTCGATCTCGGCCTTGTCCGTCTTGGCCAGCTTCAAGCCGAAGGCCATGTTCTCATAGGCCGTCATGTGCGGGTAGAGCGCATACGATTGGAACACCATCGCGATGCCCCGGTGGGACGGCGACAGGTCGTTGACCATGCGGTCGCCGATCCAGACCTGGCCCGTCGTCGCCTCTTCCAGACCGGCGATGGTGCGCAGCAGGGTGGATTTGCCGCAGCCCGAGGGGCCGACGAAGACCACGAACTCGCCATCGGCGATCTCCAGGTCGACGCCCTTCAGCACCTCGACGGCGCCGAACGCCTTCTTCACGTCGACCAGACGGACGTTCGCCATGCTTCCTGTTTCCTGCGGCTTCTATTTTGGCGCACCGTAACCGGTTACATCGCCGGATCAATGGCGTCCGTGATGTCTGCGCGATCCGTCGCGGCCGGGCGCGGCGTAGCGGGCAAGATGGCCTGGTCGGCGACGAAAATTGCAAAATTGCAAAATTCGTCTTTCACAAAACGGCCCCGCTGGCTAGAAGCCGCCACCGACCGCAGGGGGAACGACGATGGCGCAGCGCAGGCTTTTGATGGCGACCGTTTCGGGCGCGTGGCTGGCGGCGGCTGCGAGCGCTCCCACCCAGGCGCAAGACGGGGCTCAGGACCAGGCGCAGGTGGAAGATGTCGTCGTGACCGGCTCCCGCATCGCCGGCGGCGACCGGATCGCGCCGGTCGAGACGGTCGGGCGCAACGTCATGGACGCGGCGGGGGTCGCCGACGCCTCGCAACTGGTGCGGCTGGTCACGGCCAATGCGGGATCGGAAGCCCAGGTCGATCAACTGAACCAGCCCCAGAGCTCGGGCACGGCCCAGTTCAATCTGCGTAATCTCGGCCTCGGTTCGACCCTGGTCCTGGTGGACGGCCAGCGCTGGACGACCAGCGCCGTTGTCGCAACCGACGGCGCGGCCTTCGTGGACATCAACTCGCTCGTACCCATGATCGCGCTGCAGCGGGTCGAGGTGGTCAAGGACGGGGCCTCGGCCGTCTATGGCTCGGATGCGGTGGCCGGCGTGGTCAACTTCATCACGCGTCACGACGTGGGCCGGCCCGAGGTTTCGGCGAAATACGCGGTCGCCGACGGGTCGGAAGAGAGCGTGATCCAGGCCATCGGCGGACTGGACCTGCTGGGCGGGAATCTGACGCTGGCGGCGTCGCATTTCCACCGGTCGGCCCTGGGATCGGACGAACGGGACTTCACCCAGGCCGAACGCTATGGCCGGGCGGCATGGACGGCCGTGACCAGCTATGGCCAGCCGGGGGCCTATTTCCGGCCCAGCGGCAATGGCTTTTCGCCCGACCCGGCCTGCGGAGACCCGGCCTTCGCCAGCGCCTATCTGAATACGCCGAGCGACGCCTTCTGCCGGCTGGACTATTCGGACTTCTTCGACCTGGCGCCGGAGGAGACACGGACGCAGGCGTTCGCCGACTGGCGTCGGCCTGTCGGACAGATGAACCTGTCGCTGCAAGGCGCCTGGTCGTCGACCCGGACCCGCGCGCGCCAGACGCCGTCCCTGCCGATCCTGGCCCAGTCGCTAATGGTCCCGGCCTCGCACCCCGACAATCCGTTCGGCGAGGCGGTGCTGTTCCGGGGGCGGCTGCTGGGGGCGGAGGCCGGGGCGTCGGCGGCCGATTTCGAATACGAGACCTGGCGCCTGTCGGCGGGTCTGGACGGACAGTTCGCCAATGGCTGGACCTGGACCCTGGCCGCGACCAGCAGCCGCCAGCACGTCGCATACGACAAGCCCGACACCATCGGCAGCGCGTTGCAAAGGGCGCTGAACGGCTTCGGCGGGGCGGGCTGCGATCCGGCGACGGGGACGGCGGGCGTCGGCGCCTGCCAGTATTTCAATCCGTTCGGCAGCGCTTGGCTGGGGACCGGCACAGCCAATGGCGCAGCCCTGATCGACAGCCTGATCGGCTATACCGGCCTGCGGGGCGCGGCGAGCCTGACCACGGCGGACGCCGCGACCAGCGGTCAGGCCCTGGCCTGGGGCGGCGGAGCTATCGATCTGGCGCTGGGCGTCCAGTATCGCCGCAGCGGCTTCCGGCACGACTGGAGCGATCTGGTCAACGCCGGAGACCTGCTGACCGCCGGCTATTCCCCCGACTTCGAGGGCGATCAGGAGGCGTTGGCCGCCTTCGCCGAGGCGCGCCTCCATCTGGGCGAGCGGATCGAGGGGCAGTTGGCCGGCCGCTACGAATCCTACAACGGGGAGGGACGGTTCAGTCCCAAGGCCGCCATCCGCTGGGATGCGACGGACAGGCTGGCGTTGCGGGTCTCATGGGGCCAGGGCTTCCGCGCCCCGTCCGTCTACGCCCAGTCCGGGGCTCAGGCGTCGCAGCCGTCGGTGTTCGACCGGGGCGCCTTCGTCTTCGTCAACACCCTGACCTCGGGCGATGCGGGGCTGAAGCCCGAGAAGTCCGAGAGCCTGAGCCTGGGCGCCTTGTGGCGGCCGCTGGACGGGCTGGAGTTCAGCCTGGACGCCTGGCGTTTCGACTATGCGGATCAGGTGATCAAGGAGTCGGCGCAAGGCCTCATCGACCAGGCGGCGGCCGATACGGCGGCGGGGCGGACAGGAACCCCGGCGCAGGCGCGCATCACCCGCTCGCCCAGCGGCGCCCTGACCTTCGTGCAGCTGTATTTCGTCAACGCCTCGTCCATCGAGACGCAGGGGCTTGATCTGGCCGCGCGCTATGGCCGCGACCTGTGGGGCGGGCGGGCGACGGCGTCGGCGACCTGGACCTATGTCGACCGCTACGACATCCGGTTGAACGACGGTGCGGCCCGGACATCGGGCGTCGGCTCGACCAATCTGAGCAATATCGGCCGGTCTTTGCCGCGCAATCGCGGGGAGTTCGCCCTGGGATGGAGCGGCGGGACGAGCGCCCTGACGGCCCTGGTCCACTATACCGACGGCTATCGCAACGACCGCAGCGGCATAACCGATACGACCATCGCCAGCCAGACGACGGCGGATATGCTGTACAGCCGCACCCTCGGCGCCGATATCGACCTGGCGCTGGGCGTGGTCAATGTGTTCGACAAGGCACCGCCCCTGGCCCAGTTCGCCCTGGGCTACGATCCCGTCGTCGCCGATCCGCGCGGGCGGGTGTTCAGCGTCGCCCTGACCAAGCGGTTCTGAGGCCAGAGCGCGTTTGCGCCCGCAATCGGTCGGTGTATGCATGCCCTTGCAAGGGGACGATCCATGACGACCGACGGCGAGACGCGCAAACAGGCGCTCAAGGACCTGTCCGAGGACGCCCTGGGCTTTGGCGGCGTCGACATCCGCACGGTGCGGGATCTGCTGATTCGTCCGCGCCTGGTGCTTCAGGCCTGGATGATCGAGGGGCCGACCGGCGGCGGGGTCTACGCCAAGCCGCTGAAGCTGTATCTGGGGCTGAACGCGATCTTGATGCTGATCGTGTTTCTGCGGGGCGGAATCGACGGGGTTCTGGATCAACTGCCGCCGGACCTGCTGACGTCGCTGATCACCCAGTCGGGCAAGTCGCGCGACGCCTTCATGGCTGCGGCCGATGGCTGGATGTCGTTCGTCACCGTGCCGCTGATGGCGCCGCTCTACGCTCTGGCGGCCCTGCCGTTCCTGCGTCTTTGGGACGCCGAGGACCTGGGCTGGCGTCGAGGCTTTCGCGCCGCCTTCGCCTATCTGAACGCCTGGACCGTGCCGATGACGCCGCTGTTCTGGTTCGTCTTCGGCACGGGGCCCGTTGCGATGATCGGCAGCATCGTCCTGTTCCTTCTAGGCGTGGCGACTTTCCTGAGGATGGGCCGGGGGCGTTGGTATCGCGGGGGCGCCGTCGGCCTGGGCAAGGCTCTGGTGCTCCAGATCGCCATCAGCGCCGTCATGATGGTCGGATCGCTGCTGATCGCCGGCGTGGGCGTTCTGGCGGGCTTGTTGGCCTGAAGGCGGGCGACGCTTTAAGGGGGGCGGCTTGGGTGAAGTCGGCGCCTGAGCTAAGTCCGCCGCATGAGGAGCATCGCATGAACCCCACCCTTTACGGCATTCCCAACTGCGACACGGTCAAGAAGGCGCGGGTCTGGCTGGAGCAGCATGGGATCGACCATGTCTTCCACGACTACAAGAAGGCCGGGGCGGATGCGGGCCGGCTGGGCCAGTGGGTCGACGAACATGGGTGGGAGACGGTGCTGAACCGCGCCGGGACCACGTTCAGGAAACTGCCGGACGCCGACAAGGCCGGAATCGACAAGGCCAAGGCCGTCGCCCTGATGCTGGCCCAGCCGTCGATGATCAAACGGCCGGTGCTGGACCTGGGCGACAGGCGGCTGGTCGGGTTCAAGCCCGAGCTTTACGAGGCCGCGTTCAGATAAGCCGCAGCGTCGCGGCGACGCCGAAGTGATCGGACGGATATTCGCCGTTCGTGGGCGTGTCGCCGAACAGATGAGCAGCGACAGGCGCGAAGGCCGATCGCTCGGCGAAGATGTGGTCGATGACGCGGTTCGGGTGGCCCTTGGCCGGGTTCAGGGTGGTGGCGACCGAACCACGCGGCAGGACGCTGAAGAAACGCGGGCCGGTGAGGACAGACAGGCCGGAATCGTCCTGGGCGGCGTTGAAGTCGCCCAAAATCACCAGGGGCGCGCCGTCGTTCGGCAGCCAGTCCAGCAGGGACGCGATCTGGCGCGCCCGCACCGAGCCGGCGTCGTCCTGCCAGGCCAGATGGGTGACGACCACATCGACGGGGCGACCCTGGACCGTCACGCGAAGACGCAGGGCGGTTCGATAGTCGTCCAGCGGCTGAAGCCGGGTCGAGGCCTCGGTCAGAACGGGCAGGCGGGTGAGAAGGGCGTTGCCGTAACGGCGAGGCGCGCCCTCGGGGTCGGTGGAGACGAAGGCGACGCGATAACCGCCCAGCTCGCGC
Source organism: Brevundimonas sp. D3-1P (assembly GCF_055809335.1). Taxonomy (NCBI): domain Bacteria; kingdom Pseudomonadati; phylum Pseudomonadota; class Alphaproteobacteria; order Caulobacterales; family Caulobacteraceae; genus Brevundimonas; species Brevundimonas sp. D3-1P. The sequence continues at coordinate 1,170,586 of NZ_CM147908.1, read as the reverse complement.
GCCAGCATGGCCGCCTGATTTTCCAACCCGACGGCGGAGTCCTGCAACACCTCCTGTAGGGCGATGACGTCGGCGTCCTGAGCCTTCAGCGCCGCGACCAGCAACGGACGGCGCGCCGCCCAGTCGCCCTGATCGTGCCAGATGTTGAAGGTGACGAGCTTGAGTTCGACTGCCGGACGGATTGGCGGGACCGCGGCGCAGGCCGCGAGCGGCGTCAGCGCCACGGCGCCCAGCAGGCTGCGGCGCGCCATCATATGGGGATCAGTCCTCGACCTCGGTGCTGGGCCGGTCGTGGCCGTCGGCGCTTTCCGTGACCCACTGGCCGTTCGCAGTCTCGTATTCGATGGCGGCGGTCTGGTCGGGCACCTTCTGCTCGCGGGCCGCGCGGACGGCGGCGGCCTTGGCGGCGTCGTGGCTGGCGAAGGTTTCTGAATAGGTGCCGCCGAACTGGTAAGCCCAGCCGCCGTCGTGTTCGACGATGCGATAGGTGACATGAGCCATGCGGCGCTCCTTTGCAGATGACCCGGACGTTAGACCGAACCGACCGCGAGGCAAACCATGCGGCGAGCGTCACCTTACGAAGATTTCACGTCCTCCGGCGCATCCGTGCTCGCGTCCCGCAGCCTCTTGTCGTCAGAAGGCCGCCGCATCAGGCTGCTGCAACCGATCAAGAAAGACCGCGTCATGGATCTGACCCCCATCATCATCGTCTTCATCGTCTTCGCCTCGATCGTCAGCGTGATCGTGGGCCCGTCCTTCCTGAAGAATCGCGAGCGGCGCGAGATGCAGCTGACGGTCCGCCATGCGGTGGACAACGGCCAGACCCTGCCGCCCGAACTGATCGACGCCATGACCAAGGACGTGGAGAAGGGGCTGCCCTCTCGCACCAAGGACATCCGCAAGGGCGTGCTGAGCCTTGCGGCCGGCGTGGGCGTCGGCGGCTTCGCCCTGGTGGTGCAGAGCGCGACGCGCGACTGGGGCAATGGAGAAAGCGCGCTGTTGGGCGTCGCCTGCATCCCCGCAGCCATCGGAATCGCCTTTATCGTCCTGGGCTTCTTCAACCCGAACAAGGCCTGACGTTCACCTGAAGGGGGAAACGTCATGAGCAAATCCTTGCGCGATTTCCACGACGTCGAGCTGGCGGCCCAGGCGGCCGCCGGCGGACGGCGGGAGTATGGCGAACTGGTCCGCCGGCACGGCTCGGCGGTGCGGGGCCTGTTGCGCCGCATGGGGGCCGCGCCGTCCCTGGCCGACGACGTGGCCCAGGACGCCTTCCTGCAGGGCTTCCAGCGATGTTCGGAGTTTCGCGGGCAGGGGACGTTTGCGGGCTGGATCAAGAAGATCGCCGCGCGCCTGTATCTGAAACGAGTGGCCAAGGAAGCCCGCTATGTGGCCGAGGCCGAGGCCGAACGGGCGGATGTCGGGATCGACCACGGCGGCCTGATGGATCTGGACGAGGCGCTGAAGACCCTGAGCGAGAGCGAGCGTGTCTGCGTGTCCCTGTGCCACGGCGCGGGGATGTCCCATCCCGAAATCGCTGCGGCCATGAATTTGCCGCTCGGCACGGTGAAGTCCCATGTCAAACGTGGTCTGGATAAACTCCGCGCGCGGCTGTCGCCTGCGCACGGCTCAGGCGGGAGGTCGGTCCATGTCGGCTGACGAATTCGATCCGGCGATCGAACGGCTGTTCGCGCAGACGCCGCGACTGGCCGACGAGGCGCTGTTCCTGGCCACGCTCCAGGCCAGGCTGGAGAAACGCTCGCGCTGGCGCGCCCTGACCCTGACGGCGGCCGGACTGGTCGGCGGGGGCCTGGCGGTGCGCGAGGGCGTGAACTTCAACTTCACGGCCGAGGGCGACACCACCCTGTCGCAGGCGGCGCACGCGGCGGCGATGACGGCGCAGGGGGCGGCCCGGACCGGGCTGCAAGCCCTGGGTTTCGGCGATCTGGGCCTGGGCGGTCTGGACCTGATCGGCGGTTCGGGGGTGCTGACCTTCTGGATCGCCGCCGGGGCCGTGATCGCCCTGTTGGCGGCGGGCATGATGAAGCTGTCGCAGGACGTGTGAGGTGACACCGGGCGGACGCGGGCCTATCTGACGCCCTTACGCTAGGGAGGCCCCAAGATGTCCGTTCACGTTCAGGAGACCGTCAAACGCTTCTCCGTGCCCGATATCGCGGGGCGCAAGGGGGGCGAGCCGATCGTCTGCCTGACCGCCTATGACGCGCCGATGGCGGCGCTGCTGGACCCGCATTGCGACGTGCTGCTGGTCGGCGACAGCCTGGGAATGGCCGTCCACGGCCTACCCAATACGGTCGGCGTGACCTTGGAGATGATGATCCTGCACGGCCAGGCGGTGATGCGGGGCGCTCGACGCGCCCTGGTGGTCGTGGACATGCCGTTCGGCTCCTACGAAGGCGGCAAGGAGACGGCCTACGCCAACTGCGTGCGGGTGATGAAGGAAACCGGCGCCCAGGCGGTGAAGCTGGAGACCAGCGTCGAACTGGCCGAGATCGTCGCCTTTCTGGTCCGGCGCGGCATCCCGGTCATGGGTCATGTCGGCCTGCGTCCCCAGGCGATCCTGGCCGAGGGCGGGTTCAAGGCCAAGGGACGGACCGACGGCGAGCGCGACCGGGTGCTGGCCGAGGCCCGCGCCACGGCGGAGGCCGGCGCCTTCTGCATCGTGATCGAGGGCGTCGCCGAATCGTTGGCGCGCGAGATCACCGAGACGCTGGATGTCCCGACCATCGGCATTGGGGCCTCGGCTGCCTGCGACGGCCAGGTGCTGGTGGTCAACGACATGCTGGGGATGTTCGACTGGACGCCCCGGTTCGTACGCAAATACGCCGATCTGCGCAGCGAGATCGACCGGGCCGCCGCCGCGTTCGCCGCCGATGTGAAAACCCGCCGTTTTCCTGCCGAAGTCGAGACCTACTTCTCGAAAAAGCCGGCGTCGCAGTAACGGACGACGTTGCGGCCCATGCGCCGACCTTCTAGGGTCCGCGCCGGTTTGCATTCGAGATTTTGGGGCGACGTTTCAGTGGTTGATGTCTTCGAGCAGGTCGAGGAGGAGCTTCGCTCCGAGAAGTTGAAGCGCCTCGCCCGCACCTGGCTGCCGGTCGCCGGCGTCGTGCTGGCGGTCGCCCTGATCGGCGCCTTGGGCTGGTGGGGCTGGGACAGCCTGAACTCCAGCAAGGCCGCCAAGGCCGCCGAAGCCTATGATCGCGGCATGGAGGCCTTGCGCGCCGACAAGCCGATGGACGCCCGCGCCGCCTTCGAGGAGGCGGTCAAGGAGGGCAACGGCGCCTATAAGACCTTGGCCCTGCAGCAGCAGGCCGGCCTGGCCGTCAGCGCCAACAAATTCCCCGAGGCGGTGCGCCTGTTCGACGAGGCGTCCAAGGCGTCCAGCGATCCGATCCTGTCCGATCCGCCCGCGCTGAAGGCCGCGTTCCTGATCATGGACACCGCGTCGCTGGCCGATATCGAGAAGCGGCTGGAGCCGCTGGCGGAGGACAAGCGCCCGCTGCACGCCTTCGCCCAGGAAGCCCTGGCCCTGGCCCGCCTGCAACACGGCAAGACCAAGGAGGCGCGCGAGGTCTTCGTCCAGTTGCAACTGGGCCAGGACGTGCCGGATTCGATCCGTCAGCGGGCTCAGATCGCCGTGGAAAGCATCGACGCCGGAACCGTCGGCGCGCTGAAGCCCATCATCGACGCCGCCGCCAAGGCCACGCCGCCCGCCGCCGGCGCCGCCAACGCACCGACTCCCTCTGCGGCTTCCGCGGCCCCTGCGGCCGCGTCCGCCCAACAGTGACGACCCCTTTTAGGACGCCCCAGATGAACCGAGTTCTGAAAGTCGCGCTGATCTGCGGCGTCGCCGCGACCATGGCGTCGTGCGGCACCGTGCGCCGCAACCTGCCCTTCGGTCTGGGCGGCAAGGAAGACGCCAAGGCGACGGCCTCGGCCGGCGACCGGATTTCGGTGCTGGAATTCGATCAGCAGCTGGCGCCGTCGGCCGCCCTGTCCGGCCGCGACTTTTTCCTGCCCGGCCCGCAGGCCGTCACCGCCTGGACCCAGCCCGGCGGCACGGCCGAGAACCTGGTCGAACACGTCATCGCCGCTCCCGAGTTCCAGATCGCCTGGAAGCGCGGCGTCGGCTCCGGCTCGGCGCGCGTCGGCAACGTCATGGCGCCCATCGTGGCGGCGGACGGCAAGGTTTTCGTGCTGGACGGCGAATCGACCGTCTCGGCGGTGTCGGCCGACACCGGCGCGGTGCTGTGGAAGGTCAATGTCAAGAACACGGATCGCGACCGCAACGGCGGGTTCGGCGGCGGGGTGGCCGTCGGCGCGGGCAAGGTCTTCGTCTCGTCGGGCTATCGCTCCATGTCGGCGCTGGACGCCAACACCGGCGCGGTGATCTGGACCCAGCAGGTGGACGCCCCGATCCACGGCGCCCCGACCGTTTCTGGAAACCGTGTCTTCGTCGTCGACGTGGACAGCCAGTTGTTCGCCTTCGACGCCGCCACCGGCGCCCAGGACTGGACCTATCGCGGCATCGCCGAGCCGGCGCGGGTGATGCGCGCCTCAAGCCCGGCGGTCAGCGGCACCACGGTCGTCGCCCCCTTCGCCTCGGGCCAACTGGTCGCGCTGAGCACTCTGAACGGCCAGGCGGTGTGGGAAGAGACCCTGTCGCGCACCAGCCGCACCAGCGCCCTGTCCGAGGTCCGCGACGTGGCGGGCCGCCCCGTCATCAGCCGGGGCATGGTCTATGGCGTCAGCCATTCCGGCGTCATGTCGGCCCTGGACCTGCGCTCGGGCCAGCCCAAGTGGCAATTGCCGGTGACGGGCGTCAACGCGCCCCTGCCGGTCGGGGACGCGGTGTTCGTGGTTTCCAAGGCGGGCCAGTTGATCACCGTCAACCGCGACACTGGCCAGATCTACTGGACGCGCGAGCTGAACGAGGGCCGCGAACGCCGCGAGGGCGGCTTCCTGACCTTCGGCCGCCGCACCATCCGTCCGCAATGGTCGGGGCCGCTCCTGGCCTCCAATCGCCTGGTGATGGTCAATTCGTTCGGCGAGGCCGTGGCGTTCGATCCCAAGACCGGCGCCGCCCAGGCCACGCTGAAGCTGGGCGCCCCCGCCTATATCGCCCCGACCGCCTACAACGGCGCCCTCTATGTGCTGACCGATAACGGCCAACTGATCTGCATCCGCTGATTTTCAGCCCGAACTAAGCTAGAAGGCCGACATGGCTCTGAAGGTCGCCATCGTCGGCCGCCCCAATGTGGGCAAATCGACACTGTTCAACCGCCTCGTCGGCAAGCGCCTGGCGCTCGTCGACGATCGCCCCGGCGTGACCCGCGACCGGCGATACGCCGACGGCAACATCGGCGACATGGACCTGACGCTGATCGACACGGCGGGCTACGAGGACGTCGCCGACGACAGCCTGGAAGCCCGGATGCGCGAGCAGACCGAGGCCGCGCTGGACGACGCCGAACTGGTCATGTTCATGATGGACGCCCGCGAGGGCGTGACGTCGCTGGACCGGATCTTCGCCGAGCGCCTGCGCCGGGTGCACAAGCCGATCATCCTCTTGGCCAACAAGTCCGAGAGCCGCGAGAGCGGCGGCGGCGTCGGCGAGGCGCACGCCCTGGGCTTTGGCGAACCCGTCGCCATCTCGGCCGAGCACGGCGAAGGGATGGCCGATCTATACGCCGCCATCGTAAACGCCTCGCAGGACATCTTCGTCGAGGAGATCGACGAGCCGGACAAGCCGATCCGCATCGCCGTCATCGGTCGGCCGAACGCCGGCAAGTCCACCCTGATCAATCGCCTGATCGGCGACGACCGGCTGTTGACCGGGCCGGAAGCGGGCATCACCCGCGATTCCATCTCGGTCGACTGGTCGTTCGAAGGCAAGAACATCCGTCTGGTCGACACGGCCGGGATGCGCCGCAAGGCGCGGGTGCAGGAGAAGCTGGAGAAGTTGTCGGTCGCCGACACCATCCGGGCCATCACCTTCGCCGAGGTGGTCATCCTGATGATGGACAAGGACGACGCCTTCGACACCCAGGACCTGCAACTGGCCGACCTGGTCGAGCGGGAAGGGCGGGCGCTGGTCTATGTCGCGTCCAAATGGGACCTGGAGGAAGAGCCCCAGTCCCGCATGGCCAAGCTGAAGGCCATGGCCGAGGACAAGCTGCCGCAGTTGAAGGGTTCGCCCTTTGTCGCCCTGTCGTCGCACAGCGGCCGGGGCGTCGAACGGCTGATGCCCGCCGTGCTCCAGGCCTATGACACCTGGTCGGTCAAGGTGAAGACCAAGGACCTGAACACCTGGCTGTCGATGGCGACCCAGCGGCACCCGCCCCCCGCCGTTGACGGCAAGCGGATCAAGCCGAAATACATCGCCCAGACCAAGGCGCGGCCGCCGACCTTCGTGCTGATGGCCAACCGGGCCGAGGCGATGCCAGAGCACTACAAACGCTATCTGGTCAATTCGATCCGCGAGAGCTTCGACCTGCCCGGCACGCCGATCCGGCTGAACGTCAAGTCCAGCGGGAACAACCCCTATGCCGAGGGCGGCGCAAAGTCGGGGCCGGAACGGTTCAAAGGCGCGGCCAAGACCGCCCCCCGCCGCGTGCAGAAGGCGGAAAAGGAGGAGGCCCTGTCCCGCCTGCCCGGCAAGGCGTTGGAGCAGAAGAAGGCGCGCAAGGCGCAACCCAAGATGCTGGGCGGCCTGAAGGCCAGCGCGTCGAAAAAGGCGGGTTCGTCCGTGGCGGTCCAGAAGGGCGCCCGCGGCGGCGCCCGCCAGGTCTCGCGCTCGGGCCGCGTCCGCACCGGCCAGAAGGGCGGCGTCAAGCGTTGAGGGTCGCGCGCTGATCCCATGAGCGAAGCGTCCACCGTCCTGCCCGACCGGCCGACCGCGCGCTGGCTGATCCTGGACAAGCGGGGGCGGGTGCTGCTGTTTCGCTTTGTCTATGCCCAGGGGCCACTGACGGGGACCGCCTTCTGGGCCACGCCCGGCGGGGGCTGCGAACCGGGCGAAACCTATGAGGACGCCGCCCGGCGTGAACTGTTCGAAGAGACAGGGCTGAGCGTCGCCGATCCGGGGCCGCAGGTGGCGCGCGTCCGTGTGCGCTTTCGCCTTCCGGACGGGCGAATGGCCAATGTGGACCAGCGCTTCTTCCTGCTGCGCACCCGGGATTTCGACCTGTCGCCCGAGGGCTGGACCGAGGAAGAGCAAAGGGTGCTGGTCGAACACCAATGGTGGGATGTCGCCGACATCCGGGCGTCGAATGAAACGATCTGGCCCACGGAACTGGCCGAGATGCTGGAGGGTATCAGCTAGGAGTCGTTCAGATCAGCGCGTCGGGCGTCGGACCGGCCCGCCAGTCGCGGAACCTGACGCTCAGGGGCGGCTGAACGTCGGCGCGGGCCAGGTCCAGGATCAGGGGAGCGATCTCGGAGGGATGGGGCAGGGCGGACGGGTCTTCGCCGGGATAGGCCTGGGCCCGCATGGCGGTGCGCATCCGGCCGGGATCGACGATGCTGACGCGGATCGGGGTGCTCTCGACCTCGTCGGCCCAGGCCTTCATGAGAGCCTCGGCGCCGGCCTTGGTCGCCGCATACATGCCCCAGAAGGCGCGGGGCGCGGTCGCCACGCTGGTCGTCAGATGGATGGCCCGCCCAGCGTCCGAGGCGCGAAGCAGCGGCTCCAGCGAGCGGATCAGGCGATAGACGGCGGTGAAGTTGGTCTTTTCGACCTTGGCGAACTCGCGCGGGTCGGCGTGGGCGACCGGCGTCAGGCCCGACGGCCCCATGGTCGCCGCCGCGTGAACCCAGATGTCCAGCCGCTTGAACCGCTCGAAGATCGCCCCGCCCAGCCGGTCGATGCCGCCGCCGTCCACCAGGTCGAAGGGAACCAGGGTCGCATGGCGGCCGGTGGCGGCGAAGATGGCGTCGTCCAGTTCCTCCAGTCTGCCCTGCGTCCGCGCCGTGGCGATGACGTGCGCCCCGGCCTTGGCCAGCGCCAGGGCGCTCTCGTAGCCAATGCCGCGCGAGGCGCCGACGACAAGGGCGATACGGTCGTTCAGTGGAAGTTCGGACATGGCCGCTGATAGCGCGGCCCGCCCCTTCAAGCCAAGAGCCGGGACCTAGGCGCTGACCAGCAGGGACAGTTGCCTGGCGCCGAACTCGCGGCCGCCTTCCTCGATCTCGCGATCCAGCAGGCGGGTAGGATAGTCGCCGGTGAAATAGTGGTCGGTGAACTGAGGGTTGGCGTTGTCGCGGCCGGTTTCGCCCATGGCGCGGTAAAGGCCGTCGATGGACAGGAAGCCCAGGGAATCGACCTCCAGCAACTCGCGCATCTCATCCAGGGTCTTGTTGGCGGCCAGCAACTGGGCGCGCTCGGGCATGTCGATGCCGTAGAAGTCGGGATAGAGAATCTGCGGGCTGGCCGAGCGCAGATGGACTTCCGTGGCGCCGGCGGCGCGCACGGCGCGGACCAGCTTCACCGAGGTCGTGCCGCGCACGATGGAATCGTCGATCAGCACGACTCGCTTGCCCGCCAGGGCCGATCTATTGGGGCTGTGCTTCATCCGAACGCCCTTCTGGCGGGCGCCCTGGCTGGGCTGGATGAAGGTGCGCCCCAGATAGTGGCTGCGGATGATGCCCATTTCGTAGGGAATGCCGCTTTCCTGCGCGTAGCCCAGGGCGGCGGGGACGCCAGAATCGGGCACCGGCACGACGATGTCGGCCTCGACCCCCAGTTCGCGGGCCAGGCCCCGGCCCATCTCCTTGCGCACCTCATAGACCGAGCGGCCGTTCACGACCGAGTCCGGGCGTGAGAAATAGACGTACTCGAACAGGCAGGGGCGGGCGGCGCGGGCGGGGAAGGGCTTGATCGATTCCAGGCCGTTCTCGTCGATGACCACGACCTCGCCGTGTTCGACGTCGCGCACGAAGGTCGCGCCGATCATGTCCAGCGCGCAGGTCTCGGACGCCAGCACCCAGGCCTCGCCGATCTGGCCCAGCACCAGGGGACGGATGCCCAGCGGGTCGCGCGCGCCGATCATCTTGTGGCGGGTCTGGGCGACCAGGGCGTAGCCGCCCTCGATCCGCGCCAAGGCGTCGATGAAGCGGTCGACGATCTTGGCCTTGCGGCTGCGGGCGATCAGATGAAGGATGACTTCGGAATCCGAGGTGGACTGGAAGATGGCCCCTTCGCCGACCAACTGGCTGTGCAGGAATTTGAAGTTGGTCAGATTGCCGTTGTGGGCGATGGCGATGCCGCCCTGGTCCAGGTCGGCGAACATCGGCTGGATATTGCGCAGGAAGCTGCCGCCGGCGGTGGAGTAGCGGGTGTGGCCGACGGCCGCCCGCCCCGGCATCCGCTTCATCAGGTCGGCGCCGCCGAAGGCCTCGCCCACCAAGCCCTGGTGCCGTTCGGTGTAGAAGCGCTCGTTCTTGATGCTGGCGATGCCGCAGGCTTCCTGGCCGCGATGCTGCAAGGCGTGCAGGCCCAAGGCGACGACGGCGGAGCCCTCGTCCTCTTCCGCGCCCCAGACGCCGCAAACGCCGCACTCCAGCCGGAGTTGATCGTCCTCCGGCTCGCGCCAGTGTTCGCGGTGAACGACGGGATCGGCGATTTGGTGGCGCATCGTGGGCTCCGATGACCTGGGGAAACTTAAGGGGCGGCTTCGCGGCGCGAGTTAGGCTCTGATTGCGTCGGGGGCAAGGCTTCGCCGTCGGAAAACCCCCTGCGTACGGATGAATCGACAACGGGCGCGATGGCGTCGGCGCCCCGACCGATGCTGGGCAGGACGATCTGGATCGTTCGCGCACCCAGTGCGCTGACCGGATAGAGGGCGGCGCCGGAGAGCCAGCGCGGCGTACGCTCGCCCGGGAGGGCGGCGACGACGACCAGGTGCACCGCCCCGATCAGGATCAGGGCGCGCAAGCCCCCGATCACGAAACCGAAGACCCGGTTCGCCACCCCCAGATGCGGATGGTCCCTGGCCCCCTTAGACAGCATTCCCCCGATCAAGCGCAGGCCGAAATAGATCACGAAGAAGGTCAGGACGGCGGCCAGGATCGACCCGGCCCATTCGGGATCGACCAAGGCGCGGGCGAACCCTGCGGTCCAGGGCAGGGCGATCAGGGCGACCAGGGCGGCCAAGATTGCGCTGAGCAGGGTGATGATCTCGCGCACCCCGCCCCGCACCCAGCCGGCGGCGACGGAGAACAGAATCACCACGATGGCGAAGACGTCGTATCCGGTCACGTGGGCCTTGCTCTCCAATGCGCCTCGCCAACCCCTTGGCCCGTCATCCTTAGGCTAGGCCCCGGATCCATGCGCCGGCCGCCGCCGGCGAGCCCCGTCCTCGACGGAGTCTATGGATCCTCGCCACAAGGGCGAGGATGACGAACTGAGATGAAGGCGCGACCGTCGATCCCCTAATAGCGGTTCTGCGAGATTCGTTCGACCACATCCGTCAGGCGGGCGGCGGATGTGACCTTGACCCCCTTAGTTTTGGCTTGAAGCGCGGGGCCCAACACCTGGTCGAAGCCCAGCTTCTGCGCCTCGCGCAGCCGGGCTTCGGCGCGACCGACGCTGCGGACCTCCCCCGACAGGCCGATCTCGCCGAAGACGACGCAGCCCTGGGGCAGGGACGTGTCCAGGGCCGAACTGATCAGGGCCGCCGCCGCCGCCAGGTCCGCCGCAGGCTCGACGATGCGCAGGCCGCCGGCGACGTTCAGATAGACGTCCTTGTCCCCGAAACCCAGGCCGCAACGCGCCTCCAGCACCGCCAGCAGCATGGCCAGGCGGCCCGAGTCCCATCCCACCACGGCCCGGCGCGGCGTGCCATAGGCGGACGGTGCGACCAGGGCCTGCATCTCGACCAGCACCGGCCGCGATCCTTCGATCCCGGCGAAGACGGCGGCGCCCGGCGCCCGCTCCTTGCCCTCGCCCAGGAAGAGGGCCGACGGATTGGCCACTTCGCGCAGGCCGCTGTCGCCCATTTCGAACACGCCGATCTCGTCGGTGGCGCCGAAGCGGTTCTTGCCGGCCCGCAGAATGCGGAACGGATAGCCGCGCTCGCCCTCGAAGGTCATGACGGCGTCGACCAGGTGTTCGACCACGCGCGGGCCGGCGACCTGGCCGTCCTTGGTGACGTGGCCGACCAGGACGATGGCAGGGCCGTCGTTCTTGGCCAGGCGCACCAGTTCGCCGGCGCACGCCCGGACCTGGGTGATGGAGCCGGGGCCGCTGTCGTGCACGTCGGACCACAGGGTCTGGACCGAATCGACGATGACGATGTCGAACCGTTCGCGCTTCAGCGTGCCCAGGATTTCGCGCAAGGCCGTCGCCGCCGCCAGTTCGACCGGCGCTTCGGCCAGACCCATGCGCTTGGCCCGGGCGCGTATCTGCTCGACTGCCTCTTCGCCTGAGATATAGGCCACGCGGGCGCCGCCCAGGGCCGCCTTGGCCGCCACCTCCAGCAAGAGGGTGGACTTGCCCACGCCCGGATCGCCGCTGAGCAGGATGGCCGAGCCCGGCACGACCCCGCCGCCGCAGACCCGGTCGAACTCGGCCACTCCCGTGGCGATGCGCAGCGGTTCGGGCGCGTCAGACTGGAGGGTTTCGAACTGGATTCCGCGCGAGCGCGCCGAGGCGGCGGACGGTTTGATGGCGCCGGGCGGGGCCGACCGGCTTTCCTCGCTCAGGGTGTTCCACTGGCCGCAGGCGCCGCATTGGCCCGACCATTTGCCGTGAACCGCGCCGCAGGATTGACAGACATAGAGGGCGGAATCGCGAGCCATAGGCTTCCTTAGCAGGTCGGGGCCGGCGTCGCTTGCGCCATCGCCACGACAAAACCGGACGTATGCGCAACCTTTGCAATAGTCAGGTATTGAGAACCTGTCGCACACCCTTGCTTTTCAAATGCCGGGGACGCCGATACCCTGTTTGCTCGAATCCCAGAGGCGCCCCATGACCGATCCGACGTCCCCCTCGCAACCCGCCGTCGATCCGGCCCTGACCGCGCGGGTCAAGGGCATATTGCTGCAACCCGTCTCGGAATGGCGGATGATCGACGGCGAGTTCGCCACGATCAAGACCCTGTTCACCCGCTACGCGATGATCCTGGCCGCCATCGGTCCGGTGGCGACCCTGATCGGCAGCGTGGCGTTCGGTCATGCGTCGATCGTCAGCGCCCTGGTGCTGGCCATCGTCTCCTACGGCCTGAACCTGGCGGGGGTGTATCTGCTGGGCCTGATCATCAACGCCCTGGCTTCCAGCTTCGGTTCGACGCCGAATCCGGTGCAGGCGATGAAGCTGGCGGTGTACGCCTCGACCGCGTCCTGGATCGCGGGGGTGTTCAACCTGATCCCGGCCCTGGGCGCCTTGACCATCATCGGGGGCGTCTACAGCCTGGTGCTGCTGTTCCTGGGCCTGCCGATCCTGATGAAGACGCCCGAGGACAAGAAGATCGTCTATTATGTCGTCGTCCTGATCGCCGGCGTGGTTCTGGCCATGATCATGATGGCGGTCCTGGGGGCCATCGCCGTCAGTTTCGTGGCGTCCACCGCCGGGATCGCGGCCCTGGGACGCGGTTACTGAGAATAGGCGCGCGGCACGCGCGGCGTGATCGAGGTCAGCAACTCGTAGCTGATGGTCCCGGCCGCCGCCGCCGCATCGTCCAGCAGGCGGTTCGGACCGAACAGTTCGACCGGATCGCCCAAGGCGACGTCCAGGCCGGTGATCTCCACCGCGCAGACGTCCATCGACACCCGGCCCAGCAAGGGGCGCGTCTCGCCGGCGATCCAGACCGCGCCCGCCGGCGAATAGGCCCGCAGCACGCCGTCGGCGTAGCCGGCCGCCACCGTGGCGACCCGGATCGGGCGGTCGGCGACATAGCCCTGGGAATAGCCGACGCTTTCCCCCGCCGGCACGTCGCGCACCTGCAGCACGCGGGCGGTCAGGGTGGCGACAGGCGCGATCCGCGTATCGGGCCGGCCTTCGGGTCCGCCCCCGTACAGGCAGACGCCCGGCCGCACGGCGTCGAAGGCGAAGTCCGGCCCCAGGAAACAACCGCTGGAGTTGGCGAAGGACCGGATCGCGCCCGGATAGCGGCCGACCACGCCCGCGAACAGGTCGCGCTGGCGCCGGTTCATCGGATTGGCCGGATCGTCGGCGCAGGCCAGGTGGGTCAGGACCAGGGCCAGTCCATCGAAGGTCTCGGGCGCGTCCTCGGGCCGGAAGCCCAGCCGGTTCATGCCGGTGTCGATCTGAAGACCGCAGGCGCCGCCGCCTGCCGCCGCCCAGTCCTGCATCTGCGCCGGATGGTTCAGCACGGGCCGCACATCCGCCGCCTTCAACGCGCCCGCTTCGCCCGCTCGGCAGCCGTCGAGCACATAGATCACCGGCCCGCCCGCGGATTGCGGCCCCAAGGCGTCCCTCAAACGCAAGCCCTCGGTCACACGCGCCACGAAGAAGGTCCTGGCCCCCTCGGCCATCAGCCGCGTCGCCACGACCTGCGCCCCCAGGCCATAGCCGTCCGCCTTGACCACCGGATGCACCGGCAGGCCGCTGACCTGGCCCAGGGTGCGATAGTTGCGGGCCACGGCGTCCAGATCGACGGACAGGACGGCGGGGGCGGCGGTCGGATCGGTCATGACGCCCTTATGCGCCAACGCCGCGCCGATGGAAGAGGCTACTCGTAGCTGACTTCCTCATACCCATGCGCCAGGTTGCCGAAGCGGACGGTGTCGGCGTCGAAGGCCAGTTTGACGATGCCGATGGGGCCGTGGCGCTGCTTGCCGATGACCACCTCGGCCTGACCCTGAAGCCGGTCCATGTCCTGCTGCCATTGCAGGTGTTCCTCGGTGCCCTCGCGCGGCTCGGCCCGGCCCAGATAGTAGCTTTCCCGATAGACGAACATCACGCAGTCGGCGTCCTGTTCGATCGAGCCGGATTCGCGCAGGTCGGACAGTTGCGGCCGTTTGTCCTCGCGCTGTTCGACCTGACGCGACAACTGCGACAGGGCGATGATCGGCACCGACAGCTCCTTGGCCAGGGCCTTCAGTCCGCCGGTGATCTCCGACACCTCCTGCACGCGGTTCTTCTGGCTATTCCCGTCGCCGGTCGTCACCAGTTGCAGATAGTCGACGATGATCAGGTCCAGCCCGTGCTCCATCCGCTTCAACCGGCGTGCGCGGGCCGCTAGCTTGGAGATGGACAGGCCGCCGGTGGCGTCGATGTAGAGGGGGCTTTCGCCGATCTCGACCGCCGCGTCGCGCAGCTTGCCGAAGTCCGAGGCGTCGATCTCGCCCTTGCGCAGCTTGTCCGACGACACGCCGGACGCATCGGCCAGGATACGCATGGCCAGCTGTTCGGCGCTCATTTCCAGCGAATAGAAGGCGACGACCCCGCCGTTGACGGTCTTGCGCCCCTCCGGCGTCGGCTCCCACTGATAGGCGCGGGCCACGTTGAACGCCATGTTGGTGGCCAGGGCGGTCTTGCCCATCGACGGACGGCCCGCCAGGATCAGAAGGTCGGACGGGTGCAGGCCGCCCAGCTTCCGGTCCAGATCGTGAAGGCCAGTGGCCAGACCCGCCAGCTTGCCGTCGCGCTGATAGGCCTCGGCCGCCATCTGCACGGCGCCGGACAGGGCGTGGGAGAAGCTGACGAAGCCGGACGAGGGCTTGCCCGTCTCGGCCAGCGAATACAGGGTCTGTTCGGCCTGTTCGATCTGCTCGTCGGCGGGCGTCTCGGGATTGGGCGCCTCCTTGATGATCTCGCCGCCGATGCGGATCAGATCGCGACGCAGGGCCAGGTCATAGACGACGCGGGCATAGTCGGGGGCGTTGGCGGCGGGCGGGGCGCGGTCCACCAGATCGGCCAGATAGCGCAGGCCGCCGAACTCCTGAAAGGCCGGGTCCTGCTTGAACCGCTCCATCAGAATGGTCGGCTCGGCCAGCATCCCCTGACGGATATGGTCCTCGATGGCGTCGTAGAGCCGCTGGTGAAAGGGCTCGTAGAAGTGCGAGCCGCGCAGCCGGTCGCTGAGCCGCTCGAACACGGCGTTGTCGAACATCAGCGACCCCAGCAGGGCCTGTTCCGCCTCCAGGTTATGGGGCATCGAACTGACGCCGCTGGAATCCATCGGCGAGGACGAGAAGGGCAGGGGGGCGAAGGCGTTCATCGGCTTAACGTTTAGCCCTCGCACGCGCCTGCGTCAGACCAGGACGCCCCCTGGCCGGTGGACAGATTGACCGGCTTTGGGGACGAACCGGAATTGTCGAATGACGACAGTCCCGCACCCGCGGCCACCGAAAAAGGGCGCCCCGAAGAGCGCCCTTTCCGTCATTATGAAAAGATCAGAAGCTGTAGCTGAGCCGTCCATAGAAGAACCGGCCGTTGAAGCCGTAGGGGGAGTAGCTGGGATAGCCGACCGACCCCGTCGCGCCATTGACGGTGGTTGGCGTGGCGGTGGGATATTCGTCAGTCAAATTGTTCACGCCGATGGCCGCGGTGATGCCGATGGGCAGGGTGTAGCGGCCTTCCAGGTCGATCAGGAATGCGTCGCCGGTCTCATAGTCCAGGGTGGAGTTGTTGTTGGCCACCAGGACGCTGTCGTAACTGGTGCCGCGCAGGGTGGCGCCGAAGGCGTTCTGCGACCAATCGATGCTGGCGACGATCTTCTTCTCGGGCGTGCCCTGCTCGAACGACAGTTTCGAGGAGCGGTCGAACAGGAAGGAATTCGACGGCGCAATGGCCAGGTTGCTGGGCACCGGCGGCGTCTTGGTGACTTCCGTGGTGTTGAAGTTGCCGGCCAGGGTGAAATCGAACCGACCGAAGTCCTGCTGGGTGCGATAGCGAGCCACCACGTCGACGCCGCTGGTAGTGGTGTCGACGCCGTTTAGGAAGAAGCGGGCGCCGGTCACGCCATAAGGCGCCAGCAGGGCCTGGATCGCGGCGGTGGACTGGGCCGTCTGGCTGGGCCGCGAGACGCCGAGGGTTTCCGAATAGATGATCCGGTCCTGCACATCGATGCGATAGGTGTCGACCGTCAGTTCGAAGCCTTCGTGTCGGAAGACCGCGCCTAGCGAATAGTTGGTCGAGGTTTCAGGCTCCAGTGGCTTGGCTCCCAGGGCGATAGCGATGGGATCATCGACTCGATAGCTGCCGTTCTGTTGCAGGCTGACGCCGCTGCCGGTGGCGACCAGATTGGTGGCCACATAGCTGAAATACTGCTGTTGCAGGGCGGGGGACTTGAAGCCGGTGGAAATGGCGCCGCGGATGGCGAAGGCGGGCGTGAAGTCGTAACGGCCCGAGATCTTGCCGGTGAACTGATCTCCGAAGTCCGAATAGTCCTCGTAACGCCCGGCTAGGCCGACGCTGAACTGTTCGGAGAATTTGCCCTCAAGATCAATGTAGGCGCTGATGTTGTGGCGATCCACATCGACGGCGTTTGTCGGTGCGAAACCGGGGAAGCCCTGAGATCCCGATCCGCCTGCGGTCACTGGCCCCTTGTTATAGGAGGCGGGCTCGCCCTCGGACACGCTGAAGTCTTCCCGGCGGTATTCGACACCGATCGCTACGTTCAGCGGTTCATACAGGTTGACTTCGATCTGCTTGACCGCGTCCACGCCGATGGTCAGTTGGCCATAACCCAGCGAACCGGCGTCGAATTCGGTCTGGGAGGCCGCGCCGTAGGAGGCGTTCAGGCTGTTGATGACGCGATAATCCAGTTCATTGCGACCATAGCCGACCGACAGGTCCCAGTCGAAGCCCAGCGCAGGCCCTTTGACTCCGCCGTAGATGTTGTAGTCGGTGATATCGGCGGCGATGATCGGCAGGAAGCCGTTCGGATAGATGGCGACGACATTGTTGGAGTTGTTGAAGGCGCGCGCAGTGGCCGCAGCCTCGGACTTGCGGCTCTGATAGCCGCTGAAGGCATAGGCCTGCCATTCGCCGCCGATCGGCTTGCCGGCGTTTAGATAGCCGGAATAGGCCTCGGTGTAGGGGTCGCCGAAGCGCCCGATGACCGTGTTGGAACTGCCATTGCTGACGGCGCTCGGGGCGGCGTAGTCCGAGCGATTAGTGGGCTGACGTTTCTGTATTTCCCCGGACAGGGTCAGGAAGCCGTCGCCGAACAGAGGCAAGCCGATCCAGCCCGCCAGCGAGGTCTGTTCGCCATCGCGACGGCTATGTTCGCCACGAGCAGTGGTGAAATCGGTGTCGTAGATGCCGTAGTTGGCGGTGACGCCGCCGCCACCGGAAGCTTCGCGCAGGCGAAGGTTGATGACCCCGGCGATGGCGTCGGCGCCATATTGCGCCGAGGCGCCGTCGCGCAGCACTTCGACCGAGCCCAGGGTCACTGAAGGAATGGTGTTCAGGTCGAACGCCGTCGAACCGCGCCCCAGGGCGCCGTTGACGTTGAGCAGGGCGCCGATATGGCCGCGCTGTCCGTTGATCAGGACCAAGGTCTGGTCGGGCGCAAGACCCCGCAAAGTGGCGGGACGCACATGGTCCGAACCATCGGAAATGGCGGGACGAGGAAAGTTGATCGACGGCGCCGTGGCGGCCAGCGCGGCGGCCAATTCCGTGCCGGTTCCATTGCGGGTCAGAGTCTCGCCCGAAATCACGTCGACGGGCGCCACGCTGTCCAGTCGGCTGCGGCCGGCGGTGCGGGTTCCGGTGACGACGATTTCCCCGACTTCGGTAGCGTCGTCAGATGCGGGCGTGGCTTGCTGGGCGAAGGCTTGCGGCGCCGCCATAAGCGCGCTGGTGGAGGCGAAGGCCAGCAGGAAGGCGCGGCCGGAAAACAGCGTCATGATAATCCCCAAACGTCAGCGGCCTTTGTTCTGGGGCATCGACCGGCCACGGAGACGCCGCCCCCGGCCGGCGGCTGCCGCGCAATGAAATCGTCGCGGAACAGACAGATCACGGCCTTGCTTGAGGGTGTTCACCGCGTATGGCCATGGTCAAGACAGACTTTTGCGCAATAGCCGCAAGCGGCCCACACAGAGTCGCGGGCGTTGCAAACTTGTCATAGTCATTCGATGGGGCCGCCGGTGGGCAGACACGTGCGGGGGTCGTTTACAACAAAAAAGGGCGCGTCCCATGCGGAACGCGCCCTAGATGTTTCTGCGATCCGGTCGGATCAGGCTTCGTCGCCGAAGCCTTCCTGTTGACCGGCGCCGCCTTCGATCAGTTCCTGGGCCGATTGCTCGGCGGCCTGGCGCTCGTCGTCGAACTGGCTGCGGATCACGTCCTCGCCCTTGGCTTGGCGCTCGGCCTCGTCCATCGAGCGGGCGATGTTGATCTTGACCGTGGCGCGGACCTCGGCGTGCAGGCGGACCGGCACTTCGTGGACGCCCAGGCTCTTGATCGCCGTGTTCAGGACGACCTGCGAGCGCTCGACCTTGCCGCCTTCGGCCTGGATGGCCTCGGCGACGTCGCGACCGGCGACCGAACCGTACAGGTGTCCGGTTTCACCGGCCTGACGGATCATGACGTAGGTCTGGCCGTCGATCTTGTCGGCGACCTTCTGGGCGTCGGCCTTGTTCTTCTCGTTGCGCTGCTCGATGGCGGCGCGGTCGAGTTCGAACGCCTTCAGGTTGGCGGCGGTGGCCCGGCGGGCCTTGTCGCGCGGCAGAAGGAAGTTGCGGGCGAAGCCGTCCTTGACGGACACGACGTCGCCGATGGCGCCGAGATTCTCGACGCGTTCCAGCAGAACGACCTTCATCTTACTTCACCACATACGGCAGGAGGGCCAGATAGCGGGCGCGCTTGATGGCTTTGGCCAGTTCGCGCTGCTTCTTCTGGGAGACGGCGGTGATGCGCGAAGGCACGATCTTGCCGCGTTCGGAGACGTAACGCTGGAGCAGCTTGACGTCCTTGTAGTCGATCTTCGGCGCATTGGCGCCCGAGAACGGGCAGACCTTGCGGCGACGATAGAAGGGGCGGCGGCCAGCCGAGCCGGAGCCGGCCGGGGCGCCCGGGGTGGGGGCAGTCGTATCGGTCATGTTCCGGTCTCCTTATTCGGCGTCGGCGGCGGCGTCGTCGCGCGGGGTGCGTTCGCGCTCGCGCTCGCGTTCACGCTCGCGGCGGGCCAGCAGCGGCGACAGTTCCAGGTCGAGTTCCTCGACGCGGACAGTCAGCCAGCGCAGCACGTCCTCGTTGATCGACAGCTGACGCTCGACTTCGGCCATGGCGGCCGGAGGGGCGTCGACGGCCAGCAGCGAATAGTGAGCCTTGCGGTTCTTCTTCACGCGGTACGTCAGGTTGCGCAGACCCCAGTACTCGATCTTGGCGACGGAGCCGCCGCCTTGCACGATCAGGTCCTTGATGGTGTCGTTCAGCGCTTCGGCCTGTTGCGCCGAGATGTCCTGGCGCGTCATGACCGTGTGCTCGTAAAGAGCCATGCGGTAGTCTCCCTTGTGGGCGTCGGCGCGGAAACGACCGGGTAAGTCGGTCTCCACGATGGCTCCTGACGCGGCGGCCGGACCGAACGTCCAACCCTTTGGTGTTCCGCGACAGGACCGAAGCCCTGGAAAGCGGGCGCGTATAGGGGAAAAGGACGCATCAGGCAAGGACGCTGGGCGCTTGTGGCGTTTCTCGCGCCCGCCTAAACCAGCGGCATGCCGAAGCTGACGTCAGCGGTCGATCCGCAAAGCGAAAAATACAAGTCCCTGCACGCGCGCAACAGCGCCCTGGTCGCCGAGTTGCGCGATCATGTGGCCAAGGCCGCGCGCGGCGGGTCGGACAAGGCGCGCGAACGCCATGTGGCGCGGGGCAAGCTGTTGCCGCGTGACCGGGTCGAGCGCCTGCTGGACCTCGGCTCGCCCTTTCTGGAGATCGGCCAACTGGCGGCGCACGGGATGTACGACGGCGAGGCCCCGGCGGCGGGCGTCATCGCCGGCATCGGCCGGGTGTCGGGCCGCGAGGTGATGATCGTCGCCAACGACCCCACGGTGAAGGGCGGCGCCTATTTTCCGATGACGGTGAAGAAGCACCTGCGCGCCCAGGAGATCGCCGAGCAGAACCGCCTGCCGTGCGTCTATCTGGTCGACTCGGGCGGGGCCAACCTGCCGCACCAGGCCGAGGTGTTTCCCGACCGCGACCATTTCGGCCGCATATTCTTCAACCAGGCCCGGATGAGCGCCAAGGGCATCGCCCAGATCGCCTGCGTCATGGGCCTGTCCACCGCCGGCGGCGCCTATGTGCCGGCCATGTCGGACGAGACGATCATCGTCAGGAACCAGGGCGCCATCTTCCTGGCCGGTCCGCCCCTGGTGAAGGCCGCGACGGGCGAGGTCATATCGGCCGAGGAGTTGGGCGGGGCCGAGACCCACGGCCGTCGCTCGGGCGTGGTCGACCATGTGGCCGAGAACGACGAGCATGCGCTGGAGATCGTACGGTCCATCGTCGCCAATCTGAACACGACCAAGACCGTCGAGATGGATGTGCGCGAGCCGCGCGCCCCAGCCTTCGACCCCGAGGAACTGTACGGGCTGATCCCCGAAGACGTGCGCGCGCCCTATGACGTGCGCGAGGTGATCGCCCGGCTGGTGGACGGCTCGGACTTCGACGAGTTCAAGACGCTGTACGGCTCGACCCTGGTGTGCGGTTTCGCGCGCATCTGGGGTTATCCGGTGGCCATCCTGGCCAACAACGGCGTGATCTTCTCGGAGAGCGCCCAGAAGGGCGCGCACTTCATCGAACTGGCCTGCAAGCGCAAAATCCCGTTGCTGTTCCTTCAGAACATCTCGGGCTTCATGGTCGGCGGCAAATACGAGGCGGGCGGCATCGCCAAGGACGGCGCCAAGCTGGTCACCGCGGTCGCCTCGGCCGAGGTTCCCAAGTTCACCGTCCTGATCGGCGGCAGTTTCGGCGCCGGCAATTACGGCATGTGCGGCCGGGCCTATTCGCCGCGCTTCCTGTTCACCTGGCCCAACAGCCGGATCGGCGTCATGGGCGGGGAACAGGCGGCCAGCGTCCTGGCCACGGTCCACCGCGACGCCGAGACCTGGTCGCCCGAGGACGCCGAGGCCTTCAAGGCGCCGATCCGCCAGAAATACGAGGACGAGGGCAATCCCTATTACGCCACCGCCCGCCTGTGGGACGACGGCGTCATCGACCCGGCCCAGACGCGCGACGTCCTGGGCCTGGCGATCAGCGCCAGCCTGAACGCCCCGATCCCGGAGACCACCTTCGGCCTGTTCAGGATGTAAGGTCGGTTCAGAAAGCCGTTCGTTTCACCAAATCCCCCTCGTGCTTTGATCCTTCGAAGGAACCCCCGATGACCGATAAACCGACCGAAGCCGACCTGAACGCCCTGGACGTAACCGACGCCGAGGCGGCCGAGATCAACAGCATCGCCCAGCCGTTGGTGCCGGACGCTGCGCCGGATGCGAACGATGACCTGGTGCAGATCGATTCGACCGCCGACGGGGTCGTCTTCGTCACTATCAACCGGCCGGAGAAGAAGAACGCCTTCGACGCCGCGACCATCGCCGCCCTGCACGAGGCGTTCGAGACGCTGCATGGCGCGGACCGTGTGCGGGCGGTCTTCATCCGCGGGGCGGGCGGCGCCTTCAGCGCCGGAGCCGACCTGAACTGGATGCGCGACGCGGCCGGCTGGTCCGAGAGCGACAATCGCGACGACGCCTTGGGCCTGGCGCGGATGCTGAAGGCGCTGCATGACGTGCCGGCGCTCACTGTGGCGGTGGTCGAGGGCAATGCGGTGGGCGGCGGGGCCGGCATCGTCGCCGCCTGCGACATGGCCGTAGCGGTCGAGGGCGCGCGCTTCGCCTTCTCCGAAGTCAAGCTGGGCCTGATCCCGGCGACCATCGCCCCCTATGTGATCGAGGCCGTCGGGGCCCGGCGCGCCCGCCAGCTTTTTCTGACCGGCAACGCCTTCGACGCCGACTACGCCGCCCACGCCGGGCTGATCGACCTGGTGCTGCCCGAAGGGTCGGTGGACGAGTTCATCGGCATGCTGAGCGACAGCCTGACCGGCAATGCGCCGGGCGCGATGGGCGACGCCAAACGCCTGGTCAACGACATCGCCTACCACAAGATCGACACCGGCCTGCTGGACGAAACCGCCAAACGCATCGCCCGCGCGCGGGTCTCGGAGGAGGGACGCGAGGGCGTCGCCGCCTTCCTGGAAAAGCGCAAGGCAAGCTGGACGGTCTGAACGGGGCCAGTTCAACAGATTGAAGGGCGTCATTCCGGGGCGTCCGAAGGACGAACCCGGAACCCAGGGGGCTTTCACCAGCGCATGACGAGGTCGGCGTCTGGACCGCCTCCTGGCTTCCGGGTTCCTCGCTGCGCTCAGCCCCGGAATGACGGGTGAATTCGTTCAGGCGTAGTTGAAGCTGATCGAGATGCGGTCGGCCTTGGCCTGGTTGGTCGGCACCTCGTGCCGCAGCCAGCTTTCCCACATCAGGACCGTGCCTGCCTGGGGCCGCAGATAGACGAAGGGGCGTTCGGCCTCGGTCGCGTCTTCCGTCACGCCGGGCCGGGCCATCATGAAGGGCAGGCGCGGATCCTCCAGCTTCAGCGACGAGGCGCCGTCCGGCACGTCGATATAGACCGTGCCCGACAGGAAGGCGTGGGGGTGGATATGGCCGGTGTGGCCGCCGCCGGGCTTCAGGATATTGACCCACAGATTGTCCAGCCGCGGCTTTCTGGCCAGGTCGAAGTTCAGCGCGCGGGCGTAGGCGACGGCGTGACGATCCAGATGGCGCTTCAGCTCCGCAAACTCGGGGAACCGCTGCGGCAGGTCGTTCAGCGAGGCGTAGGAGGTGTAGCCGCGATAGGCGTTGTCGCGGCACCAGCGGCGGCCGGCCGCATCCTCCTCGGCCATCATTCGGACGACGTCGATCAGCTGTTCGTTGAACGCGGCCCAGCCCCGTCCCTCGGAGAGGGAGGCTTCGTAGACCTGGGTGACAAAGAGAGGGCGCAGAGACATCGGTTCGGCTTAACGCCTGGAGAGGCGCCTGAGAAGGGTCGTGGGAGCGCTCGCCACCCGCGCACGATCCGGCTAATAACCCATCATGTTCAAGTCCGTCCTTGTCGCCAATCGCGGCGAAATCGCCTGCCGCGTCTTCCGCACCGCCAAGCGGATGGGATTGCGCACCATCGCCGTCTATTCCGAGGCCGACGCCGGGGCCCTGCATGTACGCGAGGCCGACGAGGCGGTGCTGATCGGCCCGGCGGCGGCGCGCGAGAGCTATCTGGACGCCACGAAGGTCCTGGCGGCGGCCAAGGCGACCGGCGCCGAAGCGATCCACCCCGGATACGGCTTCCTGTCCGAGAACGCCGACTTCGCCGAGGCCGTCGCGGCGGCGGGCCTGATCTGGATCGGGCCTGACCCGTCGTCGATCCGGGCCATGGGTCTGAAGGACGCGGCCAAACAGCTGATGATCGAGGCCGGGGTGCCCGTCACGCCCGGCTATCAGGGCGCGGACCAGTCGGAGGCGACCCTGACGGCGGAAGCGGCGCGGATCGGCTATCCGGTGCTGATCAAGGCGGTCGCGGGCGGCGGCGGCAAGGGGATGAAGCGGGTCGACGATCCGGCCGATTTCGCCGCCGGTCTGGCCAGCGCCAAGCGGGAAGGGGCTGCGGCCTTCGGCGACGATCGGGTTCTGATCGAACGCTACATAACCCGCCCGCGCCACATCGAGGTTCAGGTGTTCGGGGACAGGCACGGAAACGTCGTCCATCTGTATGAGCGCGACTGTTCGCTGCAACGCCGACACCAGAAGGTGATCGAGGAGGCGCCGGCGCCGGGCATGAGCGAGGCCGTGCGCGCCGCCGTGACCGGGGCCGCGATCAAGGCGGCCCGGGCGGTGAACTATGTCGGGGCCGGAACCATCGAGTTCATCGCCGACGCCTCGGACGGGCTGAAGGCGGACGGCGTCTGGTTCATGGAGATGAACACCCGACTGCAGGTCGAGCATCCCGTGACCGAGAGCGTGACCGGCGTCGATCTGGTCGAATGGCAGTTCCGCGTCGCGGCGGGCGAGCCGATCCCCCTGAAGCAGGATGAGGTTCAGCTGAACGGCTGGGCCATGGAGGCGCGGCTGTATGCCGAGGATCCGGCGAACGGCTTCCTGCCGTCGATCGGCCGGCTGGAGCATTTCGTCATGCCAGACGACATCCGTGTCGACACGGGCGTGGAGCAGGGCGGTGAGGTCAGCCAGTTCTACGACCCGATGATCGCCAAGCTGATCGTGCACGAAGACACGCGCGAGGCGGCGGCGGCGCGCCTGGCCGAAGCGGCCGGGGAGGTCGAGGTCTGGCCGGTCAAGGCCAACGCCGGCTTCCTGAAACGCTGCCTTGAGCACCCGCGCTTCGTCGCCGGCGACGTGGATACGGGCTTTATCGCGGCCGAGGAGGCGGCGCTGCGACCCCGGCCGTCCGACGAGGCGACGCTGGCGGCGCTTACTCTGATCGCGGAGGCTACGACGGAGGCGGCGGAAGCTCCGTCGGATCGTTTCAGCCCCTGGGGCGGACAGCCGGGCCTGTCCTATGGTGTGCGCCTGAACGGACCGCCGCAGACGACGGTGTGGGCCCATGTCGATGGTCAGGGCGTCTCGGCCGCCGTGACGCCGATCGAAACGGGTTGGCTCGGCGGATCGGGCGAACGGGCCCATGCCGGTTTCGACCAGGTGCAGGCCGGGGACCGGGTGTTCGGCTATCAGACCGTCGACGACGGCTTCGTTGTGTTCGTCGATGGCGAGGCGCGTCGTGTCGCGCCCTATCGCGCCGCTGTCGGATCGGGCGCCGCCGCCGCTTCGGACGGCTCGCTGCGCGCGCCCATGCCGGGCAAGATCGTCGCTGCGCCGGTCAAGGCCGGCGACGCCGTGACCAAGGGCCAGCCGGTCGTGGTGCTGGAAGCCATGAAGATGGAACACGCCCTGACGGCCCCATTCGACGGATTGGTCGAGAGCGTGGCGGGCCTGGGCGATCAGGTGGTCGAGGCCGCCGTGCTGGCGGTGGTCAGGGCGCGCTAAAGCCCCACGGGGCGTCGGCGTCTTTCAGATCGGGGGCCGCCACATAGCTCTGGCGACCCGGACGCCTGTGCTCGGGTCGAGCAGGCACAGGCTCAATTCGTCGTGACGGCCGGCATGGGCCGTGAGGCGGGATGATCAACCCGTACATGCTGGCCCCGTAAGGCGCTCAGGGAAAGCGGCGCCGGTCAGGCTGCAGCAGGCCGCTCATTAAGAATCTGGCCAATGCGCCCACGGGCCATTAGGTGGGCGCCATGTTGCTGAACATCATCAAGCTTGGCGTCGGCGTGCCCGACGTCGAATGGCTGGAAAATCGCGCCAGGTCGGGAAAGCCCCTGATCGTCCACACGCGGATGACGCCCAAACGCGCCGCCGAGATCGAGGACGGCGGCTCGCTGTATTGGGTGGTCAAGGGCGTCATCGTCTGCCGCCAGCTGGTCTTGGACATCGCCACCCTGGGGCAGGGCAAGGACAGTCGTTGCGAGATCACGCTGGAGCCCAGGGTCGTCCGCACCGCCCCGATGGCGCGGCGACCGTTTCAGGGCTGGCGCTATTTCGAGGCCAAGGATGCGCCGGCGGACATGAGCGAACTGGATGCGGGCGAGGCGCCGGAGGAACTGGTGCGTCAGCTGCGCGAACTGGGCGCCTGGTAGCGCCAAATCCACAAAGTTTTTGGGAGTTGACCCCGGCCGGCGCGCATGGCCTGTGCCGCCTCCCATGATCGCGTTCAGCCCCCAGACCCGCCACACCCTTCGCGAACTGACCCATCTGGCCTGGCCGGTGGTCATGGCGCGGCTGGGCATCATGACGATGGGGCTGACCGACGCCATCGTGGTGGGACATTACGCCAGCCGCGAACTGGCCTATCACTCCCTGGCCTGGGCGCCGTCGTCGGTGGTTCTGACTACGGCGGTCGGCCTGATGATGGGGGTCCAGGTCATGACCGCGCGTCTGAGGGGCGAGGGGCGGGGCGACGAGGTCGGGGCCGTGCTGCGCCGCGGCCTGGTCTACGCCTTGCAGATCGGGGTGATCTCGATGATCGGCCTCTTGCTGCTGGGGCCGTTCGGCATGGTCCATATGGGCCTGGAGGACGGGCTGGCCGAAGGCGCGTCGCCCGTCCTGATGATCTTCGCCCTGTCGATGCCGGCCTATCTGATTTCGGTGGCGGCGCAGTTCTTTCTGGAGGGGCTGCATCGGCCCAAGGCCGGCATGGTCGCCATGTGGGTGGCCAATGCGGTCAATCTGGCGCTGAACATCGTTCTGGTGCCCGACCTTTTGGGGTTGGGCGTCCACGGCGCGGCGGCCTCGGCCTGGGCGACCTTCGGCGCGCGCACGGCCCTGGCCGTGTTCCTGGCCATCTATATCCTGCGCCTGCCCGAGGCGCGGGCCTGGGGGCTGTTCGCCAAACCCAGACGCGACCGTTCGGTCGAGGTGGAGCAGATCCGGGTCGGGATCGGCGCGGGGTCGTCCAACTTCATCGAGGTCGGGGCCTTCGCGGCCATGACCCTGTTCGCCGGACAGCTGGGCGCGGCCGAGACGGCCAGCTGGGCCGTGGTCATCAATGTGTCCGCCATTGTCTTCATGGTGCCCATGGGCTTGTCATCGGCGACGGCGGTGCTGGTGGGGCGGGCCTATGGGGCAGGGGACAAGGCGGGCGTGATGCGCAGCGGCCTGCTGGGCATCGGGGTGGTGACGGTTCTGGCCTTCATCATCGCCATCGGCCTGTGGCTGGCCGCGCGGCCGGTGGTCAGCGCCTATACGTCCGACCCCGCCATCCTGGCCATCGCGGCCCCGGCCCTGGTCCTGGCGACCCTGTTCTTCGTCGCCGACGCCCAGCAGGTCGTGGCCGCACAGGCCAACCGCGCGGCGGGCGACGTGGTCTGGCCCACGCTGATGCACCTGCTGTCCTATGGGATCATCATGATCCCGCTGGGCTGGTGGCTTGCGCACCGGATGGGCGTGAACGGCCTGGTCTGGTCGGTCATCGTCGCCAGCGTCATCTCCGGCGTCCTGCTGACGGGGCGGTTCTTGCGGGTGGCGAAGCGAGCAAGGCGCGAGTGACGGGCGGCGGGTGACGAGCGAGGTCTTTCCGATTTCCGGGAAATCGCACTTGCCGTGACCGCCAACGGTCGCCACTAACCACTCGCCACCCATCACTCGCCACTCGGTATCATGTCCCGCATCCTCATCACCTCGGCGCTGCCCTACATCAATGGCATCAAGCACCTGGGGAATCTGGCGGGGTCGATGTTGCCGGCCGACGTCTGGGCGCGGTTCAAGCGGGCCCAAGGTCATGAGGTGCTCTATATCTGCGCCACCGACGAGCACGGCACGCCGGCCGAACTGGCCGCCGCCGCCGCCGGTCAGGACGTGCGCACCTATTGCGACGAGCAGCATGAAATTCAGAAGGCGGCGGGCGAAGCGTTCGGCCTCAGCTACGACTGGTTCGGCCGATCCTCGAACCCGCAGAACCATCGGCTGACCCAGCATTTCGCGGAGGCTTTGGAGAAGAACGGCCTGATCGAGGAACGGGTCGATCGGATGATCTATTCGATCGACGACGCCCGCTTCCTGCCCGACCGCTATGTCGAAGGCACCTGCCCGCACTGCGGCCATGTCGGCGCGCGGGGGGATCAGTGCGACAACTGCGGGCGGCTGCTGGACCCGACTGACCTGATCGATCCCTATTCGTCGGTGTCGGGCTCCAGGAACCTGGAGGTTCGCGACACCCGCCACCTGTATCTGCTGCAGACCAAGATCGAGCCCGAAATCCGCGCCTGGGTCGACGCCAAGAGCGGCTGGCAGGTGCTGGCCAAGTCCATCGCCTACAAACATCTGGACGAGGGGCTGATCGACCGGGGCATCACCCGCGACCTGGCCTGGGGCGTGCCCGTGACCAAGAACGGCTTTCCCCGGCCGGGCATGGAGGACAAGGTCTTCTACGTCTGGTTCGACGCTCCCATCGAATATATCGCGGCGACCGAGGAATGGGCCGAGGGGACCGGGAACAACTGGCGCGACTGGTGGCGTCTTGACGAGGGGGCGGAGGACGTCCGCTACGTCCAGTTCATGGGCAAGGACAACGTCGCCTTCCACACGGTTTCCTTCCCGGCGACCATCATCGGTTCGGGCGAGCCATGGAAGACGGTGGACCAGCTGAAGGCCTTCAACTGGCTGAACTGGTATGGCGGCAAGTTCTCGACCAGCCAGAAGCGCGGCGTCTTTATGGACCAGGCGCTGGAGTTGCTGCCGGCCGACTATTGGCGCTGGCGGCTGACGGCCTACGGGCCGGAACACGCGGATTCGGCCTTCACCTGGGAGGACTTCCAGGCCTCGACCAACAAGGACCTGGCCGACGTGCTGGGCAACTTCGTCAACCGCATCGTCAAGTTCGCCGAGTCCAAGTTCGACGGCGTCGTGCCCGAGGGCGGCGAGCCGGGGCCGGTCGAAGCCAAGCTGGAGGCCGACATCCGCGCCGCTGTCGCCGAGGCGACCGAGCAGTTCGAGGCGATGGAGTTCCGAAAGGCGGCCGTGGCCATCCGCGCCGCCTGGGTGCTGGGCAACGAATATCTGCAGGTCGCGGCGCCCTGGACGGCGTTGAAGACCGATCGCGATCAGGCGGCGGTGGGGGTGCGGACGGGTCTGAATCTGGTCGCCCTGTTCGCGCGTCTGGCGGCGCCGATCCTGCCGTTCACGGCGCCGAGGATCGCGGCCTCGGTCGGATCGACCGACCTGTCGTGGCCCGATGCGGGCGCGGACCTGCTGAACGTCCTGCCGGTCGGGGGCAAGGTCGAGGCGCAGGGCGTGCTGTTCGCCAAGATCGAGGACGCCCAGGTGGCGGAATGGTCCGAACGGTTCGGCGGAGCGGACGCCTGATCGAGCGGGCAGGGAGCAGCGAAAGATGACGCCGAACCTCGCGCCCCTGACCGAACCGCAACGCGCGGCGATCCGCGAGCGCCTGGCTCGCAGCGGTCGGGCCCAGGTCGATGGCGTGCTGATCGAGGCGGACGCCCTGGCCCTGCACCGGGCGGCGGTCCAGGCTGAGTACAACGTGGTGACGCGGCGCGGGTCGGGTCATGTCGATCTGCCGGCGGCCTGGCTGGCGTCGCTGACGCCGCAGCAGAAGACAGGTCTGGGCCAGGCGGTCCAGGCTTCCGCGCGCGACGACTTTCAGTATCTTTACGACAATCACCCGATCTACGATCTGGCGGAGGCGGGTCAGGTGGCGCCGGTCTGGGCCGAACTGCTAGCCTTTCTGAACGGCGAAGCCTTTCTGAGCCTTATGCGCGACCTGACAGGCGAGCCCCGCATCGCTCTGGCCGACGCCCAACTGACGCGGTTCCGGGCGGGCCATTTTCTGACCGAGCACGACGACCATGCCGAGGGCAAGAACCGTTTCTTCGCCTATGTGCTGAACCTGACGCCGGCCTGGCGCATCGAATGGGGCGGCCTGCTGGCCTTCCACGGGGCTGACGGCAATGTGGCCGAAGCCTTCACTCCGCGCTTCAACACCCTGAACCTGCTGAAGGTGCCGTCGCCTCATTCCGTGACGCAGATCGCCCTTTCCGCAGGCGCCGAACGGATTTCGGTGACGGGATG
This sequence comes from Brevundimonas sp. D3-1P, assembly GCF_055809335.1. NCBI lineage: Bacteria > Pseudomonadati > Pseudomonadota > Alphaproteobacteria > Caulobacterales > Caulobacteraceae > Brevundimonas > Brevundimonas sp. D3-1P. The sequence continues at coordinate 1,140,958 of NZ_CM147908.1, read as the reverse complement.
GTTGAGGGCGGGCTGATCAACTCGCTGCGAACACCACCGGCAAGCCGGCCGCGTGCCAGGCTTGAATGCCGCCGGTCAGGTTGAACAGGGGCTGGCCGTCCGGACCGGTCGGGCCGACGAAGGCGCAGACCTGGTGGCTGCGGCCGCCCTTCAGGCACTGGACGACGATCTTCTTGTCGGCGGGCAGGTCCAGCGCCTCCCAAGCGGCGGGCATCTGGCTGAGCGGCGCCAGGATCGCGCCTTCGATGCGGGCGGCCGCGAACTCGTCCGGTTCGCGCACGTCGATCAGGACGGCTTCGCCGGACCCCAGCCAGGCGGCGGCTTCCTCGACCGTGACCGTGGCGACCGTCATCGGGCGGGCGCCGTGGGCTGGGCCGGGGCGTGGACGGGACTGTCCGCGGTGCGCTTCTGGCCCAGGTGTTTGGCGGCTTCCTCGGGGCCGATCTCCAGGAAGGCCGGGGCGGAGGCGTTGAACTGCTCCAGATGGCCGGTGCGCACCACGACCTGGCGCGCGCCGTCCCAGATCATGTGCAGGGCGACATAGAGCACCACGACCAGGCCGATATAGCCGATCCAGCTGAAGCGATGCAGCAGCTTGGCGATATAGGTGGCGGCGACCCCCATCAGGGCGATGGACAGGATCAGGCCGAAGACCATGATCCACGGATGTTCGTGCGCCGCACCGGCGACAGCCAGCACATTGTCCAGCGACATGGTGATGTCGGCGACCATGATCTGGATCAGGGCGGCGCCGAAGCTCTTGCGCTTGACGCCCAGTTCCTCGGGCGAGGGGCCGGTGCCGTGCTCGATGCTGAGCGCAAGCTGAAGCTCGGCCTCGGCCTCGGCCTGGTCGTGGGTCGCCTGTTCGCGCAGTTCGCGCCACATCTTCCAGCACACCCACAGCAGCAGCAGGCCGCCCGCCAGCAACAGACCGACCAGGGCCAGAAGCTGGACGGTGATCAGGGCGAAGCCGATGCGCATGACCACGGCGGCGGCCAGGCCGATCAGAATGGCCTTCTTGCGCTGGTCCTGGGGCAGGGCGGCGGCGGCCAGGCCCACGGCGACGGCGTTGTCGCCGGCCAGCACCAGGTCCATCAGCAGGACCTGGCCCAGGGCCGCAGCCTGGCTGGCGAGTTCGGGAGACGAGAGGAATTCCATTCCCGCTCTCTAACGCCGGTGCGGCGTTCTGTCAGCCGCGTTGCGCGCGCGCCGCCTCATAAAGCGCCACGGCGGCGGCGTTGGACACGTTCAGGCTCTCGAAACCGCCGGGCATGGGGATTTTGGCCAGGACGTCGCAGTGTTCGGCGACCAGGCGGCGGATGCCGTCGCCCTCCGACCCCATGACCAGGACGGTGGGCTGCGAATCGAACGCCTCTTCCAGCGTCTGTTCGCCCGACCCGTCCAGCCCCACCGCCCGCCAGCCCAGATCGGCCAGGCGCTCCAGCGCGCGCGACAGGTTCGTTACCCGCGCATGGGGCAGGCGTTCGGTCGCGCCGACGGCCGCCTTGGCCAGGGCGCCGGCCAGGGCCGGGGCGTGGCGCTCCTGAACGATGACGCCTCGAGCGCCGAAGGCCAGGGCCGAACGGAAGATGGCGCCGACGTTCTGGGGATCGGTCAGCTGGTCCAACATGACGATGATCCCCCGCGCCGGCTCGGCCAATTCCTCCAGCGACACGCCTTCCAGCGGCTGGACCTTGAACGCCATGCCCTGATGCACCGCGCCGGCGGGCAGCATCCGGGTCAGGGCCTGATTGTCCATGACCTCGATCTTGTGGCCGTGGTTCAGCCGCCCGTCCTCGATCTCCTGGGCGCGCTCGGCGGTGACGATCAAGCGGCCCGTTCCGCGCCGGGCGGGATTCGCCAGCGCGGCCAGAACCGGGTGCCGGCCCCATAGGAAATTATCGGCCTCGGCCTTGGACCGATCCGGCGAACGGGGCGGACGAGGACCGTCTTCGCGCCCGGAAAATCCTTGCGGGGCAGGCTTTTGCGCCTTGTCGCGCGGCCCGCTGGCTCGGCCTCCGAAGGCTGGCTTTTTACCGCTTTTACGGTCGTTGCGTTCTGATTTCGACGACACTATAAGACGCCCTCCGATTTGGAGCCCCAAGGGCTTTCGGGTCTGGGCGCCCCCTCTACTGCAGAGGAGGCGACATACCGAAGGCTTTTGTTTCGTCCCGCTTGAATAAGGGCGGAACGGAGGGGTCCGGCGGTTCGAAAAGGCGCGTTGGGGGAATGTCCCGAGCGGCAAAGGGGGGGGACTGTAAATCCCCTGCGTAAGCTTCGAAGGTTCGAGTCCTTCTTCCCCCACCACGCGCCTTGCGAACACGACGGATCAGGACGCCGGAGAGGATCGGCTGCGGCGTTCCCCTAGAACTTCCGCAGTCTCCGCGCGGGTATAGCACAATGGTAGTGCAGCAGCCTTCCAAGCTGAGGATGTCGGTTCGATCCCGTCTACCCGCTCCAGGTTTTTAGATCAGCATCGCGCCCCTCCGCTGACGGACCAGGGCCTTGAGGAGTTTTGGCCATGGCCAAGGAAAAGTTCGAACGGACGAAGCCGCACTGCAACATCGGCACGATCGGTCACGTCGACCACGGCAAGACGACGCTGACGGCGGCGATCACGATGACGCTGGCGAAGGCGGGCGGGGCGAAGGCGATGAACTACGCCGACATCGACGCGGCGCCGGAAGAGAAGGCGCGCGGGATCACGATCAACACGGCGCACGTGGAATATGAGACGGCGAACCGTCACTATGCGCACGTCGACTGCCCCGGCCACGCCGACTATGTGAAGAACATGATCACGGGCGCGGCGCAGATGGACGGCGCGATCCTGGTGGTGTCGGCCGCGGACGGCCCGATGCCGCAGACGCGCGAGCACATCCTGCTGGCCCGTCAGGTCGGCGTGCCGGCCCTGGTGGTGTTCATGAACAAGGTCGACCTGGTCGACGACGAAGAACTGCTCGAGCTGGTCGAGATGGAAGTGCGCGAGCTGCTCAGCAGCTACCAGTTCCCGGGCGACGAAATCCCGATCACCAAGGGTTCGGCCAAGGCCGCGACCGACGGCGTGAACCCGGAAATCGGCGAACAGCGCGTTCTGGCCCTGATGGAGACGGTCGACGCCTACATCCCGCAGCCGGAGCGTCCGGTCGACCTGCCGTTCCTGATGCCGGTGGAAGACGTGTTCTCGATCTCGGGCCGCGGCACCGTGGTCACGGGCCGCGTCGAGAAGGGCGTCATCAAGGTCGGCGAGGAAGTCGAGATCGTCGGCATCCGTCCGGTCCAGAAGACGACCTGCACGGGCGTGGAAATGTTCCGCAAGCTGCTGGACCAGGGCCAGGCGGGCGACAACGTCGGCGTTCTGCTGCGCGGCACCAAGCGTGAGGACGTCGAGCGCGGTCAGGTTCTGTGCAAGCCGGGTTCGATCACCCCGCACACCAAGTTCCAGGCCGAAGCCTACATCCTGACGAAGGAGGAAGGCGGCCGCCACACGCCGTTCTTCACCAACTATCGTCCGCAGTTCTACTTCCGCACGACGGACGTGACCGGCATCGTGCATCTGAAGGAAGGCGTCGAGATGATCATGCCGGGCGACAACGCCGAGCTGAGCGTCGAGCTGATCACGCCGATCGCGATGGACCAGGGCCTGCGCTTCGCCATCCGCGAAGGCGGCCGCACGGTCGGCGCGGGCGTCGTGGCCAAGATTATCGCCTAAGCGCGACGATCGGCCCCCTGGGCGCGAGCCTGCCGGGGTCGAAAGACAGAGTAGCGTAACAGAGCGGCCCCCGGAGCGATCCGGGGGCCGTTTCGCCGTGGGGGCGTCAGGCTTCGACAACCGAGCGGGCGATCTTGCCTGCAACCGAAAGCTCTGGTTTACGTTCGAAGACGGACGTTAACCTTTTGGCAACCACATGCGACGCGCCATCCGCCTTGGCATTTTCATCGGCGCCGTTCTGGGAATGAGCGCCTGCGCGACCCAATATGACGCCGACGGCCGCTCGACATCGGGCGCCTATGGCGGGATCGAGGCCGGGCGCACGGGCTGAGACGCAAGGAAAACGTGGCGCTGGCCGCCTTCCTGCCCTAATGTAGGGCTGCGGACGCCGGATGTTGCGCCGCGTTGGTCTCCAAAACCCCTAGATGTTACTCATCGCTATTGTCGTCGTTCTGCTCCTGGTGGTGCTCAACGGCTTGTTCGCCATGACCGAATTGGCGGTCGTCTCCTCCCGCAGGTCCAAACTCCAGGCCAGGGCGGAGCGGGGGGACCGGGGGGCGCGAGCGGCGCTGAAGCTGTCGGAGGAGCCGACGCAGTTCCTGTCGGCGGTCCAGGTCGGCATCACCCTGATCGGCATTCTGGCGGGCGCCTACGGCCAGGCGACCATCGCGGGCGAACTGGACCGCATCCTGGAAGTCGCCTTTCCGGCGCTGACGGCCTATACTGAGGTCTTCGCCACGGCCCTGGTGGTCGTGTGCATCACCTATGTCTCGCTGATCATCGGCGAACTGGTGCCCAAGCGCCTGGCGCTGATCTTTCCCGAGTCGGTGGCCTCCAAGATGGCAGGACCGATCTCGACGCTGGCGATCGTGCTTAAGCCGTTCGTCCTGCTGCTGACCGCCTCGACCTCGGGCATATTGAAGGTGCTGGGAGTCAAGGATCGCGACGGCTCGGACGTGACCCAGGAGGAGGTGGCCACCATCCTGGCCGAAGGCACCTCCGCCGGCCTGATCGAGCCGGAAGAGCAGGAGATGATCGAGGAGATCATGCGCCTGGGCGATCGGCCGGTGCGCGTGGCCATGACGCCGCGCCACGACGTCTTTTGGATCGCCCTGGACGATCCCGAGGAGGTCGTCCGCGAGGAAATCCGCACCTGCCCCTATTCGCGCATCGTGGTGGCGCGCGAGAACGACGTCGATAATCCCCTGGGCTTGGTCCACAAGAAGGACGTGCTGGACGCGCTGTTGACCACGGGCAAGATCGACATCGAACCGCTGGTCGCCGAACCCGCCTTCATTCCGCAGTCGACTTCGGTGTTGAAGGCGCTGGAGATACTGAAGGGTTCGCGGGTCCACATGGCCTTCATCGTCGACGAATACGGCGCCTTCGAAGGCGTCGTGACGGCGACCGATATTCTGGAGATGATCGCCGGCGACTTCGACGAGGGACACGACGAGGAACAGGCCTGGATTCATCAGCGCGCCGACGGCAGCTGGCTGGTGGATGGCCAGACCGACCTGGACGACCTGGCCGACGCCCTGGGCGAGGATTTCGGCGAGCACGAAGGGTTCCACACGGTCGCCGGCCTGATCCTGCACCAGATCTCGCGCGTGCCGGACGAGGGCGAGGTGCTGCAGGTCGGGCGATTCGAAGTCGAGGTCGTGGACATGGACGACCGCCGGATCGACAAGCTGATCTTCAAGGAACTGATCAAGGCCGAGGACGAGCGGGACGCCATCGCCGCCCATCTGGAAGACTAGCTGTCGCATTGGCGGGGTCGGCGTCACATCGCCCTTGAAATACAGGGCGGCGTCGGGCATACGCCCCCCTCTGGCGAACGCGCGGACCGGACGGTGCGCGCGATTGTCTAGGAGTTTAGCTCAGCTGGTAGAGCACCGGTCTCCAAAACCGGGGGTCGTGGGTTCGAGTCCCCCAACTCCTGCCAATCCCCCCTGTCGCTGCCGGATGGGACTTCCCATCTGGGGCGACAGGAACAATTGTGTGAAGAGCAACTGATGGCCAAGGCCAAAACTCCCGGCAAGCGGCCTCAAGGCAGCGCGAAGCCCCAGGTCGCTGCGGCCGCGGCCGCCATCACGGTCGATTCGCCCGAGCCGAAGAAACCCCGCACCAGCCCTGGCCAGTTCATCAGCCAGGTTCGCGCCGAGGGCCGAAAGATCGTGTGGCCCAGCCGCAAGGAAACCTGGATCACCTCGGTGATGGTTTTCATCATGGTCCTGATCGCCTCGATCTTCTTCTGGATCGTGGACACCGGCCTGGGCTACGCCTTCCGCTACATCATCGCTCTCGGATCCTGAGAAAGACGCGCCCATGACCGATGCAGCGCCTGCAAAGCCCGCCAATCCGCGCCACAAGTGGTATATCGTCAACGCCTATTCGAACTTCGAAAAGAAGGTCGCCGAGCAGTTGCGCGATCAGGCCAAGCAGCAGGGCCTGGAAGACGCCTTCTCCGAAATCCTGGTCCCGACCGAGGATGTCGTCGAGATCCGTCGCGGCCGCAAGGTGAACTCCGAGCGCAAGTTCTTCCCCGGCTATGTGCTGGTGAAGATGGAGATGACGGATCAGGCCTACCACCTGGTCAAGAATACGCCGAAGGTGACGGGCTTCCTGGGCGCCGCGGGCGGCACCAAGCCGCTGCCGGTCTCGGAGCGCGAGGTCCAGAACATCATCGGGGCCGTGGAAGAGGGCGTCGAGCGTCCCAAGCCCACGATCCGCTTCGACATCGGCGAGAAGGTCAAGGTCATCGACGGTCCGTTCGCCAGCTTCGACGGCTCGGTCGAGAGCGTGGACGAGGAACACGCCCGCTTGCGCGTCGCCGTGTCCATTTTCGGCCGCGCCACGCCGGTCGAGCTGGAATATGCCCAGGTGGAGAAGGTCGCGGGCTGAGGCCGGCGAGATTCGAGATTTGAAGCCGCGTCCCAAGGGGCGCGGCTTTTTCGTTTCAGCGTGCCAATTTCTTTCGTCATCCCCAGGGCTTGTCCCTGGGATCCAGACTCGCGGTGTTGAGGATTGCGCAATCCGCCCAAGCACCGGGAGTCTGGATCCTCGCCACAAGGGCGAGGATGACGTGTTGTGAAGCGGCGGCCGGCCATAGTCGTTGTGTCTTTGCGGTCGTTCTGTTACACGCGCGCCTTCGCTCGGCGGGCCTCGGCTCGCGGGGCGGCAAATCCGTGGGAGGCAGCCATGCCGCACCACGGCTCACCGGCCCTGCGTTCGTTCGCCGGGTCATTCATAGGAGAGACCAATGGCCAAGAAGATTCTCGGCTATATCAAGCTGCAAGTGCCGGCCGGTTCGGCCACGCCTTCGCCCCCGATCGGCCCGGCTCTGGGTCAGCGCGGCGTGAACATCATGGGCTTCTGCAAGGAGTTCAACGCGCGCACCGAGAAGGAAGCCAAGGGCACCCCGCTTCCGACCGTCATCACCGTCTATCAGGACAAGTCGTTCACCTTCGTCACCAAGACGCCCCCGGCGACCTGGTACCTGAAGCAGGCCACCGGCCTGAAGTCGGGCTCCAAGCTGGTCGGCCGTGAAGTCGCCGGCAAGATCACCGTGGCCCAGCTGCGCGAGATCGCCGAGAAGAAGATGAAGGATCTGAACGCGAACGATCTGGACGCCGCGACGAAGATCATCGAAGGCTCCGCCCGCGCGATGGGCCTTGACGTGGTGGAGGGCTAATCCATGGCTAAGCAAACCAAGGCTCAAAAGGCCCGCACCGGCGTCACCCAGGACCTGCTGCCCTTCTCCGACGCCATCAAGCTGGCCAAGGAAAACGCCAAGGCCAAGTTCGACGAATCCCTGGAGATCGCCGTCAACCTGGGCGTCGATCCGCGTCACGCCGACCAGCAGGTCCGCGGCGTGGTGAACCTGCCCTCGGGCACCGGCCGTGACGTCCGCGTCGCCGTCTTCGCCAAGGACGCCAAGGCGGCCGAGGCTGTCGCCGCCGGCGCCGAACACGTCGGCGCCGAGGATCTTTACGAAAAGATCGCCGGCGGCTTCATGGAGTTCGACCGCGTCATCGCCTCGCCGGACATGATGGCCCTGGTCGGTCGTCTGGGCAAGGTGCTGGGCCCGCGCGGCCTGATGCCCAACCCCAAGGTCGGCACCGTGACCCCGAACGTGGCCCAGGCCGTCAAGGACGCCAAGGGCGGCGCCGTCGAGTTCCGCGTCGAGAAGGCGGGCATCGTCCACGCCGGCATCGGCAAGGCGTCCTTCACCCAGGACGCCCTGGAAGCCAACGTCAAGGCCATCGTGGACGCCCTGGTCCGCGCCAAGCCGTCGGGCGCCAAGGGCACCTATGTGAAGCGCATCAGCCTGTCCTCGACGATGGGTCCGGGCTTCAAGGTCGACCCGGCCTCGCTGGGCGCCTGATCGGTTCTCGCGGATCGGCCTCATGCCGCGCGCAAGCGCGACAGGCTGCAAGGAATGAAGGCCCCGGAGAGCGATCTCCGGGGCCTTTGTCTTTCTGACGGCGACGCCGACCGGTCAGTCCGTCCTGTCGCCGTCGAACATGGTGTTGCCGTTCGCGGTCGTCGCCGGAATGGGCTGGATGACGTCGAAATGCTCGACGATCTTGCCGTTCTCGACGCGGAAGATGTCCACGATGGCCCGGCCGGCGTCTGCCGGTCCGTCCTGAGACTGAACGTGCAGGGCGACCAGATCGCCGTCCGCCAGCACGCGGTGGATGATGGCGCGCGACTGCGGGTGTTCGCGGAAGAAGCCCTCGAAATAGCCGTAGAAGGCCGCCGCGCCGTTCGGGACTCGCGGATTGTGCTGGATGTAGCGATCGCCGATGTAGAGGCGGGCGGCCTCGGTCGGGCGATGCCGGTTGAAGGCCAGGTCATAGAAGGCGGTGACGATTCTTGCGTTCTCGGCCTCGGTCGGCGTGCGGTTGGCTGTCGCCACGTCGGACCGGGGGGCGGCCAGGGCGGCGGGCGCGAACCCCGCCGCCAGACCGACCGTCGCCATCGCCGCCAGAATAAGGGGCTTCATGACGTCGTCTCTCAATAGGCGGCGGTGAAGCGAGCGCGGCTGTGTTTGTGCTGCTCCAGCTCGTCGACCATGGCGATGGCGTAGTCGGCGAAGCTGATCTTGCTTTCGCCCTTGTCGTCTACGACCAGCTGGTCCTCGCCGGTGCGGAAATGGCCCAGGCGCGGGCCTTCCTCGATCACTGCGGCGGGCGAGAAGAAGGTCCAGTCGATGTCCTTTTCACCGCGCAGGGCGTCCAGGAAGACGATCCCGCCTCTTGCGAAGGTCTTCCATTCCTCCGGGAACTCGGGCGTGTCGATCAGGCGGACGCCGGGCGCGACCTCAAGGCTGGCGGCGCCGCCGGTGACGAGCAGACGCGCGACGCCAGCAGTCTTGAGCGCGGTCAGCAGGGTTTCGGCGGGCACGTCGAAATGCAGGGCGCTGATGACGGCGTCCGATCCCTCGATCAGCTTGGCCAGGGCGGCGGGGTCCGAGGCGTCGCCGGCGATGGGGGTGACGCCGGGCGCAGCGGGAATGGCGTCGGGCTTGCGGGCGATGGCGACGACGGCATGACCGCGCGCGGCCAGTTCCTTGGTGATTTCCGATCCAGCGCGGCCGCTGGCGCCGAGGACTGAGACTTTCATGGAAGGCTCCTTCAGGTTTCCAATGGATACCAGGTGCGCTATGGAGGGGGACCATGCAAGACGGCACCTTTTCCTCACCTGGTCACTTGGACGAAACCTGGACGCGCGGCGACGTGTTCGCCGCCGGATGCCCGACGCGGCGACTGCTGGACCGGATCGCCGACAAGTGGAGCGCCCTGGTCCTGATCGTGCTGGGGGAGGGGCCGATCCGGTTCAACGCCCTGAAGCAGCGGGTGGACGGGGTGTCGCAGAAAATGCTGAGCCAGACGTTGAAGTCGCTGGAGCGCGACGGGCTGGTGTCGCGCTCGGTCCAGGGCGCCGCGCCGGTGTCCGTCACCTATGCGGTGACTCCGTTGGGGATGACGCTGATGGCGGCGATGCAGTCGATGATCGACTGGGCGGAGACCCGGATGCCCGAGGTGGCGGCGGCCCAGGCCGACTACGACCGGCGATCCTTCGAAACCCACTGAACGGCCAGTTTTTTTATCTCGGCCGGCGAACGGCCACGCTCCGCCCGCGTTCCGTTGCGACAAGGCAAGGGAGCGTCATGTTCGGTTTGGGTAGGTTGAGGGGCGACAAGCCCATGACGGGCGGCGATCCCTGGAAGGGCCGGCTGGCGTTCGGCGCGGTCGTGCTTGTGGCGGGCTATTTCGCGGTCCAGCTGGTGGTGACGCTGCACACCCTGTGGCTGCTGATCTTCGGGGCCATCGTGGTGGCGGTGATCCTGCGTGCGCTGGCCGATCCCATCGTGCGCTGGCTGAAGACGCCGGACCCGCTGGCGGTGTTCCTGTCGCTGATGATCGTGGCGTCGGTGCTGGCCGGAGTGCTGACGCTGTTCGGCGCCCAGATCGCCAACCAGGTGAACACCCTGACCGCCATCCTGCCGCAGGGTTGGGCGCAGGTGCAGAGCTGGATCGCGGCCCAGCCCTACGCCGCCCAGATTCTGGAGCAGCTCCAGAATCTGGGCAGTCGGGCCGGAGAGGCGTTGCAGGTGGCGCAGAAATTCGCCTTGGGCTTCGCCTCGGGCGTCACCACCCTGGTGCTTGTCATCGTGGCCGGCGTATTCCTGGCCATCGAGCCGGCCAAGTCGCGCGAAGGGTTGCTGTCGATGCTGCCGCTGGATCGGCGCCCGCGGATGCGCGAGGTGCTGAACGCCTGCGGCAAGGCGTTGAAGGGCTGGCTGAAGGCGCAACTGTTCTCGATGGTGCTGGTCGGCGCGATGACCGGCGTGGGGCTGGCGATCATCGGCGTGCCCTCGGCCCTGGGGCTGGGGCTGCTGACGGGCCTGGCGCAATTCGTGCCCATTGTCGGGCCGATCGTGTCGACCATTCCATCAGTCCTGGTGGCGGCCACGCAAGGGTGGGAGACGGCGCTGCTGGCGGTGCTGCTTCATGTCGTCATCTCTCAGCTGGAGGCCAACTTCATCACGCCCATGGTGCAGAAGAACGTGGCCAACCTGCCGGTCGTGCTGGGCATCTTCGCCGTGGTGGGGATCGGCTCGCTGTTCGGGCCGCTGGGGGTGCTTTTCGCCACGCCGCTGGCCCTGGTGCTGCACACCCTGGTGACGATGCTGTATCGTCAGGACGTGCTGCACGACCCCGAGGCCAAGGCGCCGGGCGAGAAATAATCCGGTCATCCGTGCGCTGACAACTTGACGCAGCGGTCGCGATCCCGTTTCGAGAGCGGCGCCGAACGGCCGCCATGGGCGAGGAGAAGGACGTGACGCTGACAAACCGACCCACTCCGCGCGGCGAGGCCTGAGCTTGGCGCGCGTCGGCTCCAAACGCACGGCCCGGTCCGAGACCCGTCAGGTGGCGGCCTTGCCCTGGCGGCTGGAGAACGGCCAGCGGCGCATCCTGATGATCACCTCGCGCGAGACGCGCCGCTGGGTCATTCCCAAGGGCGGTCGAATGGTCGGCAAGACCGATCCCGAGGCCGCCGCCCAGGAGGCGATGGAGGAGGCGGGGGTCAAGGGCGACATCGACAGCCAGTCCATCGGCGTCTTCCGCTACGCCAAGGGAATGCGAGACGGGGGCGTGCGCCAGTGCGTGGTCTCGGTCTATCCGCTGGAGGTGCTGATCCAGATGGGCGTCTGGCCCGAGGCCCATCAGCGCGAGCGGCGCTGGATGACGCCGGGCGAGGCGGCGGACCTGGTGCACGAACCTGATCTGGCCGCCCTGATTCGCGACTTCGCCGCCACGCCGCTGGCCGATTAGACAACCGCCGGTCGATTTGCGCTGGTCAGCAGGGCCGCCGCCTGCCGATAAGGGAGGGCGGGAGGCTGTCATGATCACTATCCGAAATCTTGCGCTGGGCCTGGCGTTCGGCTTGGCTGCGGCGGGGGCCGCGACGGGGGCTGCGGCCCAGAGCCAAGATCAGACCCAGGGCGAAGGTCCGCGCGTCGAAGTCAGGCGGGAGCCCTTGCTGGTCGTCCGGCAGGACGACGGTCTGGCGCGTCGCACCGGCTTGGCGCGCGAACTCATCGCTTTGTCGGCGGGACCGAACTTCGCCAAGGAGATCGAGCGGAGCATAGGCGCGGAACTCGAAAAGATCGGCGAGGGGCAGGGCGAAGAGGCCGCCTGGGTCCGCACCGCCATGCCGCCGATTATGGGCCGCATGGCGACGCGGTTGATGGATGAAATGGCGCCCGCCTATGCCGAAATCTATACCGAGGAGGAACTGCGCGGACAGATCGACTTCTACCGCAGTCCGGTGGGGCGGGCGGTCGCGACCAAAACGGTTCCATTGGCTATAGCCACGCAGGAAGTTCAGGTCTCGGTCATGACGGATTTCATGACAGAGCTTCAAAGCAAGTACTGCGCCCGCTTCACCTGCGACCCGGGCCAGAGCGGGGTCAAGTCCAGGCGTTGAGACCTAACCGTCCAGTTCGGGGTAACGGCGGAAGATGCCGTCCTGGTTGAAGGGGATGCGGCGGTCGCTGGCCAGATAGGCGGCGATACGGGGCAGGGCGGCGACGCGGTCGCGAACGGCGGCGACCCTGGGCGCGGTCGCCAGCGCTCGGGCCGTCGCCTGGGGAAAGGCGTAGGCCAGGCCCTCGACCACCTGGAACAGCGACAGGTCGCCATAGGTCGGGCGGTCGCCGACCATCCAGTCAGGGCCATTCGGATTGCGCTCCAGCACCGTCTCGGCCCAGGTCAGGAATTTGGGAATGCGCGCCTGGCGGAAGCCCTCGGCGCGCCGGGCCGCCTCCGGCTTCTGTTTGTCGTAATAGGCCGTCAGATCGACGGGGTGATGGGTGTCGTGCGCCTCGACCACCAGGTCGGCCAGGGTCAGCTGGATCTGGTTCAGCCAGGCGCGGTCGCTGTCGCCGTCGGGACTGAGGCCCAGTTGCGGCCCCAGCCAGGCCAGGATGGCCGCGACCTGGCCGATGATCCGGCCGCCCAGACGGACGAAAGGCGGGGCGAAGGACGGCGTGGCGGCCTGGGCCATCAGGGCCTCCATGGCCGCGCCGTCGTCCTGGCGCGAGACGTCGACATAGTCGGCGCCCGCCGCCTCGAACGCCAGGCGCACGAATTCGCCGCGTCCCTGGATGGTCGGCCAGTAATAGAGTTCATAGGCCATGCGATCCGCGCCTTGCTTTTGTCGATCCGTGCCTGTAAGAGCGCCGCTTCCCGTTAGAGGTTCATCTTCTGACGGTCCTGTCCGAGAACTTCGGGGCGTGGGGGCCACCTGCGCCGTAACTGTCAGAGAGCCCTCTGGCGCCGTGGGGAGATGGGGACGCGACCTTGCGCCGTCAGCCCGCATTCCGGGACGGACGCCGTCAGCCGCATCCTTCGGACAATAAGACCGGCCTGAACGCTTCGCGGCGACGCGGCGCGCTTTGGCCAATCCGTCGTCGGGAATAAGCCCGGCGGCGAATACCAAGACTGGAGACCGCAATGGATCGCGCTCAAAAAGCCGAGTCTATCGAATCGCTCAAGGGCGTGTTCGCCGAGGCCGGCAGCGTGGTCGTGACCCACAACTTGGGTCTGACCGTTGCGGAAATGGAAGACCTGCGTGGTCGCCTTCGCAAGGAGGGCGGCGCGTTCAAGGTGGTCAAGAACCGCCTGGCGCTGAAGGCGCTCGAAGCCGAAGAAGGCAGCGACTACCACGGCCTGTTCAAGGGCCCGGTGGGCATCGCCTACTCCGAGAACCCCGGTACGGCCGCCAAGGTCGCCACCGAGTTCGCCAAGGCCAACGATCGCTTCAAGATCGTCGGCGGCTTCATGGGCGAAACCGTCGTCGATCAGAAGGGCGTCGAGGCTCTCTCGAAGCTCCCGACGCTGGACGAGGTTCGCGGTCAACTCATCGGCCTGCTCAATGCGCCTGCGACCCGTATCGCCGGCGTGCTGCAAGCACCCGCCGGTCAGCTGGCTCGCGTGTTCAACGCCTACGCCACCAAGGAAGCCGCGTAAGCGGTCCCGCCTTTCATCTCTGCATCACTCTCTGAACCTCATCCTCCGAAGGAAAACTGACAATGGCCGACCTCGCCAAGATCGTCGAAGACCTGTCCGCGCTTACCGTTCTGGAAGCCGCTGAACTCTCCAAGCTGCTGGAAGAAAAGTGGGGCGTCAGCGCCGCTGCTCCGGTCGCCATGGCTGCTCCGGCCGCCGGCGGCGGCGCTCCGGCTGAAGCCGCCGAAGAGCAAACCGAATTCACCGTCGTCCTGCTGGACGGCGGCGACAAGAAGATCAACGTGATCAAGGAAGTCCGCGGCGTCCGTTCGGACCTGGGCCTGAAGGAAGCCAAGGACCTGGTCGAAGGCGCTCCGCAGAACGTCGTCGAGAACGTCTCCAAGCAAGCCGCCGACGAAGTCGCCAAGAAGCTGACGGAAGCCGGCGCCAAGGTCCAGATTAAGTAATCCGGGCCTCGGCACTGCCGAAGATCGCGGGGCCGGTGGGAAACCACCGGCCCCGTTTTCGTTTCGGACACCCGGCTACGGTGGCGCGCGAACGGTTCGACCCCATCTGAGACGCCGGACGAAGAAGGAACGATCCATGAAGATCCTGATGGTGCTGACCTCTCACGACGAACTCGGCGATACGGGCAAGAAGACGGGATTTTGGCTGGAGGAACTGGCCGCGCCCTATTACGCCCTGAAGGATGCGGGGGCCGAGATCGTGCTGGCTTCGCCCAAGGGCGGGCAGCCGCCGCTTGACCCCAAGAGCGACGACCCGGACGCCCAGACCGAGGATACGCGCCGCTTCAAGGCCGACGCCGAGGCGCAAGCCGCCCTGGCCTCGACCCTGGTCCTGTCGTCGGTGAATGCCGATGATTTCGACGCCGTCTTCTATCCCGGCGGTCACGGGCCGCTGTGGGACCTGGCCAACGACGCGGATTCGATCGCTCTGATCGAGGCCTTCGCCAAGGCGGACAAGCCGACCGGCTTCGTCTGTCACGCGCCGGGCGTGCTGAAGGCGGTGCGCGGGCCGGACGGGAAGCCGCTGGTCGAAGGACGCAAGGTGACGGGATTCACCAATACGGAGGAACAGGCCGTGGGCCTGACGGAAGTGGTGCCCTTCCTGGTCGAGAACGTGCTTATCGCCAATGGCGGCGACTATTCCAGGGGGCCGGACTGGGGCAGCTATGTGGTGACGGACGGCAAGCTGGTGACGGGCCAGAACCCCAGCTCGTCGCGCGCGGCGGCCCAGGCCCTGCTGGAGCTGTTGAAGGGCTGAACGATTGCGTCTCCTCCCCGCCAAGCGCGGAGGAGACGGGTTGTTTCGGCTCAGCGCCTGCGGGGCGCGAGGATGTCGAACAGGCGATCCGGCGTCCCCTCGATCCGCTCCAGCCGGGGGTAGCGCAGGCCGTCGCGGTAGTCGAAGGCGACCGTGCGGAAGCGGTCGCCGGATTTGAGCAGCAGCTCCAGCGGGGCGTCGGTTCCCTTGGCGGCGGCGACGGCGTCGCGCAGGACCTCGGCCGAGCCGGCCTTGCCGTTGACGGCCACCAGAGACCAGCCGGCGCCGATCCCCTGGTCGAAGGCGGGGCCGCCCCAGCGGATGTTGGTCAGCTTGTCGCCCGACAGGGTGAAGCCCAGCGAATACTGGAAGTCGTTGGCCCAGCCGGTCTGGACCGCCTTTTCGTCGGCGTTCGGCGTGTCGGTGTAGGTCAGTCGCCAGCCGGCGCGGGCCAGGCCGTCCAGCGGCGCCTTGGCGTCGGTGCCGACCGCATCCAGGCGGCTGCGCAGGAAGCTGGCCCAGTCGTGCGGATAGACGGCGTTCAGGGCCGCGACCACGTCCTGGAAGGTATAGCCCTGGGGCGCCCATTGGCCGTCGTCATGGCCGAAGAAACCCCGTGCGAAGTCATCGAGGGACTTCCTGCCGTTCGTGCCCTCGCGGATCAGGGTGTCGGCGTCCAGCCAGACCAGCAGGCTTTCGCGGTAATAGTCGCCGGTGCCGCGCATCCACGACGGATACTGGCCGGGCACGCGATAGCCCAGGAGGTTGTGGTTGTTTGTGTCCTGAAGCGCGCGCCATTGGCGGCCCGGCTGGTTGTCGTAGAAGGCCGCGACATTGGCCAGGGTGGCCAGGGCCACGCCCCTGGAATGCAGGCCCGAGCGCGCGGCCAGGACGTCGCCCCAGTATTCGGTCTGGCCCTCATAGACCCACAGCAGGGTGTTCTGGGTCGGGACGTTGTGGTTGGCGGTAAGCTCGTCCGCCGGGCGCATGAACTTGCCGTTCCAGGAATGCGCATATTCGTGGGGCAGCAGGCCCCGGTCGCCCGCGCTCTTGGCCCAGTCGGCGAAGAAGGTCGGGGCGCCGGTGTTCTCGGAGCTGCGATGATGCTCCAGCCCGATGCCGCCCATCTGGTCGGTCAGGGCGAACAGGAACTCGTAATGGTCGAAGTGGCGGGCGCCGAACAGGCGGTCGGCCTGCTGGACCATGGTCTCGAACAGCTTCAGCTGGTCGTCGGTCGCCGCCAGCCCCTTGGCCTCGTCGGCCAGAATGTTCAGATGGACCTTGTCGCCGCTGGGGTCGATGTCGACGCGGCGATAGTGGGCGCCGGCGAAGACGGGGCTGTCGATCAGGGTGTAGAGGTCGGTGGGGGCGAAGGTCGCCACGTCGCCTTCCTGGGACGCCGTCGTCAGGGCCGTGCCGTATTTCCATCCGGCGGGCAGGACCAGCGACGGGGCGACCTGGATCTGGCGGCTGAAATAGCCGGCCGGATAGAGGATGGCCTTCTCCCACTGAAGATTGACCATGGCCGGGGTCATCAGCACGCGCCAGTTCGAGCTGTCGGGCTGGGTCAGCTGCTGGAACTCGACCTCGATGGCGTCGACGCCCGCCGGGATGTCGAGGTGGAAGGCGTAGGGGTCGAGCGTGTCGCGCAGCCATTCGATCCGCCGGCCGTCGGCGGTGACGGTCAGGCCCGACAGAAGCTGGATCGGGCCGGTCGCGGCGTGGTTGCCGGGCAGGTATTTCGGATAGAGCAGGGTCAGCGGCCCCGGCGCCGCGACGGGGATGGTCTGGCTGACGCGGATGATGCGGCGATCCAGGTCGGTGATGTCGGCGCGGTACTGGATGACGCCGGGATAGGGCCGGTCCTGCGGCGCGGGGATGGCCGGCTGGTCGCGGGGCAGGGCCAGGGGCGCCTGGGCTGCGTCGACGACGACGGGGGTGGACTGGAAGCTGTGGGCCAGGGCGGGAAGGGCGACGCCGCTCATCAGAAGGGCGAGGCAGGCGACGGTCAGGCGGGTACGCGGCATTCGGTCATCCGGTTCGGCGGGGAAGCCGCACCGTCGGGCGCGCGGGGCGATGCGTCAAGCATGAGCCGCCGGGTGCGGCGTTAAAGACCCCTCCGTCACGGCGCGAAGGCGCGCCGCGCCTCCTCCCCACGGAGTGCGGAGGAGATCCTTCATTCGGTCTTCAGCGCCGCCTGGGCGTCAGGATGTCGGTCAGGCGGTCGGGCGCGCCGGGGATGCGTTCCAGGCGCGGGTAGCGAAGGCCGTCGTGGTAGTCGAGGACGACGGTCTTGAACTGGTCGCCGTCCTTGACGATCAGGGTGACGGGCACGGCCGGGTCCTTGGCGGCGGTCACGGCGGCGGTGAGGCGGTCGGGGGTCGAGGCCTGGCCGCCCACGGCGACGATCTCCATGCCCACGGCCAGGCCCGCCTTGAAGGCCGGGCCGTTCCACTGGACGCTGCGGATCTTGTTTCCCTCGCCGGTCTGGAAGCCCAGGGAATAGGTGAAGTCGTTGCGCTTCAGCTCCGAATACAGGGTCTTCATATAGTCGGTGGGCGTGTCGGCGTAGGTTAGGCGCCAGCCCCCGCGCGCCAGCCCGTCCAGCGGGGCGCGGGCGTCGGGGCCGTCCGCATCCAGGCGACTGCGCAGGAAGGTCGCCCAGTCGTTGGCCACCACGCCGTTCAGGGCGGCGACCACGTCGTCGAACGTATAGGGGGCGGGCGCATAGTCGCCGTCCTGGACGCCGTAGAAGGCGCGGGCGAAGTCGTCGAGCGACTTCCTGCCGTTCGTCTTCTCCCGGATCAGGGTGTCGACGTCGAGCCAGATCAACTGCCCCTCCGAATAGTAGTCCTCGTCGCGCTGCCACGACAGCCAGCCCTTGGCCTGGCGCTGACTGATGATCGGGTCGTTGGTCGTGTCCTGCATCGCGCGCCATTCGCGCCCGACGCGGGTGTCATAGGTCGCGGCGGTCAGGGCCAGGGAGTCCATCGCCTGCTGGGCGGTAAGAAGGCCGGACCGGGCGGCGATCACCTGGCCGTAGTATTGGGTCTGGCCCTCATAGACCCACAGCAGGCTGTTCTGCAGGGGACTGTTGAAGTTCGGCACATACTGGTCGGCGGGGCGGCGCCATTTGCCGTCCCAGGAGTGGTTCATCTCGTGGCTGAGCAGGTCGCGGTCGGCCAGATGCGTCGCCCAGCCGGTGAAGAAGGCGGGATCGACCGAATTCTCCGAACTGCGATGATGCTCCAGCCCGATGCCGCCCAGCTTGTCGGTCATGGCGATCAGGAAGTCGTAGTGATCGAAGTGGCGCGCCCCGTACAGGCGGTCCATCTGCGTCACCAGATTGCGCAGGATCTGGATCTGCTCGTCCGTGGCGTTCAGATTGTCGGCCTCGTCCGCCACGATATTGGCGCGCACCGGCGAGCGGCCGCCGGGGTCGAGGTCGATCTGGCGATAGTGGACGCCGGCGAAGACGGGGCTGTCGATCAGCACCTCCAGATCGACCGGCTTGAAGGTCTGGAGATCGCCGTCCTTGGTCTCGGGCTCCAGCGCCGTGCCGAAGGACCAGCCCGAGGGGAACCTGACCGTCGGCTGGATCGTGATGTTCCGCGACCAGTGGCCGGCCGGATAGAGCAGCATCTTCTCCCACTGGATGTTCAGCATTTCGGGCGTCATGGTGATGCGGCCCTGGGCGCCGGTGGTCGGCGACAGGTGCTGGAGCTTCACCTCCAGGGCGGTCGCGCCGGCCGGGACGACGATGTGGTAGGCGAAGGGACGAAGGGTGTCGCGCACCCATTCCACCCGCTGGCCGTCGGCGCTGATCTCGAGCCCCGCCAACTGGGGGATCGGGCCGACCGGCCCGTGATTGCCGGGCAGCCATTCGGGGAAATAGAGCACCATCGGGCCGGGGCGGGCGACCGGAATGGTCTCGGTCACGGCGAAGATGCGCTGGGCCAGATTGGTGGCGTCGACATTCAGCCGGATCACGCCGGGATAGGCGACGTCCTGGGCGTCCGGGATCGGCGGCAGGGGCGCGGGCAGGGCGGGGGCGTAGGTCGACGCCTGCTGAGCCAGGGCGGCGGGGGCGGCCGAGACGACAAGCAGCGCCAGGCCGAGGCCGGGCGCGGCGGTGCGAAGACGGGTCGGGATCATCACGGACACTCAGACTGCCTGGGGGGAGGCGCGACAGTCCGCCGCAGGGGGCGGCGCGTCAAGCCGGCAGGGAAGTTGGACTTCAGAAAAAACAGTCCAACGAGTCCAAGAGTCCAAGTTTTCAGTCCGGGCGATCAGAGGTCGTGGGGCGCGGCGCGCATGGCGCCGATCGCCGTCTTCAGGTCCGCCAGATTGCGGCCGACCCTCTCGTTGAGGCGGCGGATGCGGTCGGCGTCGCGGTCGTGGGCCAGGGCGGCCAACTCCTTGTGCAGTCGGGTCCAACCCCGCGCCTCGATCATGCGGCCCTGGCGGATGGCGCGGGCGGCGTTGAACCAGGCCTGTTCGCAAAGGTCGGCCGCGACCGGCACGCCGTCGTCGTACGGATAGGCGTCGGCTTGCGCGGCGGAGGTGTCGTCCCGTGGCGAGGCCGGCGGGGCGGCGTCCGTTTCCGGGGCGCCGGCGGCGTCGGGATCGTCGTCGATCGGCGCGGGCGCCGGCATCCAGTTGCGATAGTCGCCGGGATCGTCCGAGACGTGGAAGGGCGCGCCGGACGCCGGCTGGTCCATGCGCCGCCAACCCTCCTGCTGGGCGCGCCAGCGGAAGGTGGACAGAGGCAGGCTGTGGCGCTCGCAAACCTCGGCGGCCGAGCCGCCCGCCAGATAGTCGGCGCGGGCTGCGGCCCAGGTCTCGGCCGAGCGTCGGGTCTGGGGCGGCGGCGGGGAGTCGGGCAGGTATCGGAGGTGATCGGTCATGCCGGCCATGATACGGCCGCCGCCTCCTATGGCCGGAAGATGGACGCTGCCGGCAGGCAAGGCGTTGAAAAGACAGGCGACGCCGCGCCGGAATAGGATGGAGCGCGCCCACCGCCCCGCCTGAAACGCCGGTTCAGCCCGGCTTGACCTCCAGCAGTTCGACCGAGAACCGCAGGGTGGAGTTGGGCGGCAGTTCGTCGCCGCCGACCCAGCGCGAGCCATAGGCCAGGGAAGCGGGAATGACGAATTCGTAGATCTCGCCGACGTGCATCAGGCCCACGCCCTCGGTCCAGCCCTTGATGACGCGGTTCAGAGGGAATTCGGCCGGTTCGTTGCGGGAATAGGAGCTGTCGAACTCGCGCCCGTCGATGAAGGTCCCGCGATAGTGGACCTTGACCGTGTCGGTCGGGCCGGGGCGCGGGGCGTCGGGATGGGCCTTGCCGACGCGGCGATACTGAAGCCCGCTCTCGGTCGTGGTCCAGCCGCGCCGGGCGCCGTTCCAGGCCAGATAGTCGGCGTTGCCCCGGTCCCAGACCTGCTGGGGCGTAAGGCCCGCTTCGCCCTGCACCTGGGCGGCGGCGCGGGCGGCGGCGGAGGCCGTCTCGGCATAGGTCACGGGCTTGTGCGTGGCGCAGGCGGACAGAACGCCGGCGGAGAGGGCGAGGACGGCGAACAGGGGCAGGGCGGTGCGAGTCATGAAGCGACGCTAGAGGACGGCGATCATGGCGGCAATGCGTGACTTTTCCTCCCCGTTGCGTAGCAATGGGGAGGGGGACCGCGAAGCGGTGGAGGGGCTGTTTGCGGTCTGAACCGATCATTTTTCAGCGGGCTGCGAAGATGCGACGTAGCTTGACGCCGCCGGAGGCGAGGCTGTGGGCCTGTCTGAAAGGCGGCAAGCTGGGCGGCTTCAAGTTTCGACGTCAGCATCCGATCGGACCCTATATCCTGAACTTCTATTGCGCGGCAGCGCGGCTGGCCGTCGAGGTGGACGGCGCGATCCATGAGCAGGACGGTCAGGCCACGCATGATCTGCGCCGCACCGCCTGGCTGGCCGCGCAGAAGATCGATGTGGTTCGCTTTTTCGCCTTGAGCGTAAGAGATGGGCTGGATGAAATCCTGATGTTCCGGCGGGCGAGGTTCGCGCGCGGTCAAGAGAACGTCAGCGAAGCTGAAACAGCCCCTCCACCACGCCCTTCGGGCGCGGTCCCCCTCCCCATCGCGTGCGACGGGGAGGATAGGCCTTTATTTCGTCGCGAATGCGCGTATATGTGCGCGTTCCCGCAACACTCCATTTGAGTCTGCGCGCAAGCGCCGAGGCCCGGTCCGTCGCCCTCCGACCGGAGCGAAGGCGCGGCTCCTTCCCCAGGGAGCCGGTACATTTCAGGCGTCCTGGCCCGGCAGCGGGCCGAGGGTGGACGCCGAAACCCTGGCTGCGGACGCTGAGAGGCGCGCCGTGGCTGCTGCATTTCGCGCGCGGCTTCCCGGGTCGTGCGTCATGGGAAACACTGAATGACTGACGTCGCCCACGATCTCGCCATCAACGGTCAGATCGCTTCCGCCACCTCGTTCACCGGCAAGAAGCGCATCCGCAAGTCCTTCGGGCGCATTCCCGAAGCGGTGCAGATGCCGAACCTGATCGAGGTTCAGCGCGCCTCCTACGAACAGTTCCTGCAGCGCGAGGTCCGTCCGGGCCAGCGTCGCGACGAGGGCATCGAAGCGGTCTTCAAGTCGGTGTTCCCGATCAAGGACTTCAACGAACGCGCCATCCTGGAATACGTCTCGTACGAGTTCGAAGAGCCGAAGTACGACGTCGAGGAATGCATCCAGCGCGACATGACCTATGCCGCGCCGCTGAAGGTCAAGCTGCGCCTGATCGTGTTCGAAACCGACGAGGAAACGGGCGCCCGTTCGGTCAAGGACATCAAGGAGCAGGACGTCTACATGGGCGACATCCCGCTCATGACGGACAAGGGCACCTTCATCGTCAACGGCACCGAGCGCGTGATCGTGTCGCAGATGCACCGTTCGCCGGGCGTCTTCTTCGACCACGACAAGGGCAAGACGCACTCTTCGGGCAAGCTGCTGTTCGCCGCCCGCGTGATCCCCTACCGCGGGTCCTGGCTGGACTTCGAGTTCGACGCCAAGGACGTGGTCTATGTCCGCATCGACCGCCGCCGCAAGCTGCCGGCCACGACCTTCCTGATGGGTCTGGGCATGGACGGCGAGGAAATCCTGAAGACCTTCTACGAGACCGTGCCCTACGAGAAGCGCGGCGAGGGCTGGGTCACGCCTTACAAGGCCGAGCGCTGGCGCGGGGTGAAGCCCGAGTTCGACCTGGTCGACGCCGACACCGGCGAAGTGATCGCCCAGGCCGGCCAGAAGATCAGCGCGCGCGCCGCCAAGAAGCTGGGCGACACCACGACCTCGCTGTCGCTGGCCGCCGACGCCCTGCTGACGAAGTATCTGGCCAATGACGCGGTGAACTTCGAGACCGGCGAAATCTTCGCCGAGGCCGGCGACGAACTGGACGCTCCGACCATCGAAGTGCTGGAGCAGAACGGCTTCACCACCATCGAGGTGTTGGACATCGACCACGTCACGGTCGGCGCCTATATGCGCAACACCCTGCGCATCGACAAGAACGACAACCGCGAGGACGCCCTGTTCGACGTCTATCGCGTGATGCGTCCGGGCGAGCCGCCCACCCCCGAAGCCGCTGAGGCCATGTTCAACTCGCTGTTCTTCGACAGCGAACGCTACGACCTGTCGGCCGTCGGCCGGGTCAAGATGAACATGCGCCTGGAAACCCCCGAGGTCTCCGACGAGATCCGCGTCCTGCGCAAGGAGGACGTGCTGAAGGTGCTGCAGATCCTGGTCGGCCTGAAGGACGGCCGGGGCGAGATCGACGACATCGACAACCTGGGCAACCGCCGGGTCCGCTCGGTCGGCGAACTGCTGGAGAACCAGTACCGCGTCGGTCTGCTGCGGATGGAGCGCGCCATCAAGGAGCGCATGTCCTCGGTCGATATCGACACGGTCATGCCGCACGACCTGATCAACGCCAAGCCGGCCGCCGCCGCGGTTCGCGAGTTCTTCGGTTCGTCGCAGCTGTCGCAGTTCATGGACCAGACGAACCCGCTGTCGGAAATCACCCACAAGCGTCGCCTGTCGGCGCTTGGGCCGGGCGGTCTGACGCGCGAGCGCGCGGGCTTCGAGGTCCGCGACGTCCACCCGACCCACTATGGCCGCATCTGCCCGATCGAGACGCCGGAAGGCCCGAACATCGGCCTGATCAACTCGCTGGCCACCCACGCACGGGTGAACAAGTACGGCTTCATCGAAAGCCCCTACCGTCGCGTCAAGGACGGCCAGGCCCAGGGCGAGGTGGTCTACATCTCGGCCATGGAGGAGTCGAAGTACACGATCGCCCAGGCCAACATCGAACTGAAGGACGGCCAGATCGTCGAGGACCTGGTCCCCGGGCGGATCAACGGCGAATCCCAGCTCCTGAACAAGGACGCCGTGGACATGATGGACGTGTCGCCGAAACAGGTCGTTTCGGTCGCCGCCGCCCTGATCCCCTTCCTGGAAAACGACGACGCCAACCGCGCGCTGATGGGCGCCAACATGCAGCGTCAGGCCGTGCCTCTGGTGCAGTCGGACGCGCCGCTGGTCGGCACCGGCATGGAGGCGGTCGTGGCCGTGGACTCCGGCGCCGTCGTGGTCGCCCGTCGTGACGGCGTCGTCGAACAGATCGACGGCACCCGCATCGTCGTGCGCGCCACCGGCGACGTGGACGCCGCCCGTTCGGGCGTCGACATCTATCGCCTGTCGAAGTTCCAGCGTTCCAACCAGTCGACCTGCATCAACCAGCGCCCGATCGTGCGCGTGGGCGACGAGGTCAAGAGCGGCGACGTGATCGCCGACGGTCCGTCGACGGACCTGGGCGAACTGGCCCTGGGCCGCAACGCCCTGGTCGCCTTCATGCCGTGGAACGGCTACAACTTCGAAGACTCCATCCTGATCTCCGAGCGCATCGTGCGCGACGACGTCTTCACCTCGATCCACCTGGAAGAGTTCGAAGTCGCCGCCCGCGATACGAAGCTGGGGCCCGAGGAAATCACGCGCGACATCCCCAACGTCGGCGAGGAAGCCCTGCGCAACCTCGACGAGGCGGGCATCGTGGCCATCGGCGCCGAGGTCCAGCCGGGCGACATCCTGGTCGGCAAGGTGACGCCGAAGGGCGAAAGCCCGATGACTCCGGAAGAGAAGCTGCTGCGCGCCATCTTCGGCGAGAAGGCTTCGGACGTGCGCGACACCTCGCTGCGCCTGCCGCCCGGCGTCGCCGGCACCATCGTCGACGTTCGCGTCTTCAACCGTCACGGCGTCGACAAGGACGAACGCGCCCTGGCCATCGAACGCGCCGAGATCGAACGCCTGGGCAAGGACCGCGACGACGAGCTCAAGATCCTGGAGCGCAACGTCTATGGCCGCCTCAAGCCGCTGATCATCGGCAAGAACGCCGTGTCGGGCCCGAAGGGCATCGGCCGCGGCGAGCTGACCGAAGAGAAGCTGGCCGAGGTCAGCCGGGGTCTGTGGTGGCAGATCGCCCTGGACGACGAAAAGGCCATGGGCGAGCTGGAGGCGATGAAGCGCCAGTTCGAGGACGCCCGCAAGCAACTGGACCGTCGTTTCGAAGACAAGGTCGAGAAGCTGCAGCGCGGCGACGAACTGCCCCCCGGCGTGATGAAGATGGTCAAGGTCTTCGTGGCCGTGAAGCGCAAGCTGCAGCCCGGCGACAAGATGGCCGGCCGTCACGGCAACAAGGGCGTCATCTCCAAGATCCTGCCGATCGAGGACATGCCGCACCTGGAGGACGGCACCCACGTCGACGTCGTTCTGAACCCGCTGGGCGTGCCGTCGCGCATGAACATCGGCCAGATCTTCGAGACCCACCTGGGGTGGGCCGCAGCGGGCCTGGGCAAGCAGATCTCCGGTCTGCTGGAAGCCTGGCAGCAGGGCGGTCAGAAGCAGGCCCTGATCGACCGGCTGACCGAAATCTACGGCGAGGACACCCCTCTGCCCCAGGACGAGGAAGAGCTGATCGAACTGGCGAAGAACCTGTCCAAGGGCGTGCCCTTCGCGACCCCGGTCTTCGACGGCGCGCACATCTCGGACATCGAGCGTCTGCTGGAAGAGGCGGGGCTGAACAAGTCGGCCCAGTCGATCCTGTACGACGGCCAGACCGGCGAACAGTTCAAGCGTCCGGTCACGGTGGGCTACATCTACATGCTGAAGCTGCACCACCTGGTCGACGACAAGATCCACGCCCGCTCCATCGGCCCGTACTCGCTGGTCACGCAGCAACCGCTGGGCGGCAAGGCGCAGTTCGGCGGTCAGCGCTTCGGGGAAATGGAGGTCTGGGCGCTGGAAGCCTACGGCGCCGCCTACACCCTGCAGGAGATGCTGACGGTGAAGTCGGACGACGTGGCTGGCCGGACCAAGGTCTACGAGGCCATCGTCCGCGGCGACGACAGCTTCGAGGCCGGCATTCCCGAGAGCTTCAACGTGCTCATCAAGGAAATGCGTTCGCTGGGTCTGAACGTGGAGCTGGAGAACAGCTGAGGCGCGCGCCGCCTCAGGGTGGCGAGTAACGAGCGGCGAGTGGCGAGTGAAGAAATTCAGCGCCGTGATCGCCCTTCTTGCTCGCCACTAACCACTCGCCACTCGACACTATTTTCAAGCGGCCCTCGCGCCGCAGAAGGAAAACAAGATGAACCAGGAAGTCCTGAACATCTTCAACCCGGTCCCGGTCACGCCGACCTTCGACCAGATCAAGATCGCCCTGGCCTCGCCGGAGAAGATCCGGTCGTGGTCGTTCGGCGAGATCAAGAAGCCGGAAACCATCAACTACCGCACGTTCAAGCCCGAGCGTGACGGCCTGTTCTGCGCCCGTATCTTTGGCCCGACCAAGGACTACGAATGCCTGTGCGGCAAGTACAAGCGCATGAAGTACAAGGGCATCATCTGTGAGAAGTGCGGCGTCGAAGTCACCCTGGCCCGCGTTCGCCGCGAGCGCATGGGTCACATCGACCTGGCCGCCCCGGTCGCCCACATCTGGTTCCTGAAGTCGCTGCCCAGCCGCATCTCGCTGATGCTGGACATGGCGCTGAAGGACGTTGAGCGCGTCCTGTATTTCGAGAACTACATCGTCACCGAGCCGGGCCTGACCCCGCTGAAGCAGAACCAGCTGCTGACGGAAGACGAATTCTATCGCTATCAGGAAGAATACGGCGACGACGGCTTCACCGCCGAGATCGGCGCCGAGGCCGTCCGCAACCTGCTGATGGGCATCGACCTGCACGCCGAGGCCGAGAAGCATCGCGGCGAACTGGCCGACAACCCGTCGGAAATGAAGGCCAAGAAGGCGTCCAAGCGCCTGAAGCTGATCGAGGCCTTCCTGGAATCGGGCAACAAGCCCGAGTGGATGATCCTGACCATCGTGCCGGTCATCCCGCCGGAACTGCGTCCTCTGGTGCCGCTGGACGGCGGTCGTTTCGCCACGTCGGACCTGAACGACCTGTATCGCCGCGTGATCAACCGCAACAACCGCCTGAAGCGCCTGATGGAGCTGCGGGCGCCGGACATCATCATCCGTAACGAAAAGCGGATGCTGCAAGAGTCCGTCGATGCGCTGTTCGACAACGGCCGTCGCGGTCGCGTCATCACCGGCGCGAACAAGCGTCCGCTGAAGTCGCTGGCCGACATGCTGAAGGGCAAGCAGGGCCGCTTCCGTCAGAACCTGCTGGGCAAGCGCGTCGACTATTCGGGCCGTTCGGTCATCACCGTGGGACCGGAACTGAAGCTGCACGAGTGCGGCCTGCCCAAGAAGATGGCGCTGGAGCTGTTCAAGCCCTTCATCTATGCGCGCCTTGACGCCAAGGGCCTGTCGGGCACCGTCAAGCAATCCAAGCGCATGGTCGAGCGCGAGCAGCCCGCCGTCTGGGACATCCTGGACGAGGTCATCCGCGAGCACCCGGTTCTGCTGAACCGCGCGCCGACGCTGCACCGTCTGGGCATCCAGGCGTTCGAACCCAAGCTGATCGAGGGCAAGGCCATCCGCCTTCACCCGCTGGTCTGCACCGCCTTCAACGCCGACTTCGACGGCGACCAGATGGCCGTTCACGTCCCGCTGAGCCTCGAGGCCCAGCTGGAAGCGCGCGTGCTGATGATGTCGACCAACAACATCCTGTCGCCCGCCAACGGCAAGCCGATCATCGTGCCGTCGCAGGACATCGTCCTGGGTCTGTACTATCTGTCGCTGGTCAAGGACGGCGAGCCGGGCGAAGGCAAGCTGTTCGCCAACATCGGCGAGATCGATGCGGCGCTGGACGCCAAGGTCGTGACCCTGCACACGCGCATCAAGGCGCGCTGGACCGAGCAGGACGCCGAAGGCAAGGAAGTGACCAAGGTCATCGACACGACGCCGGGCCGGATGAAGCTGGCGGCCCTGCTGCCGCGCAATCCGAACGTCGGCTATCGCCTGCTCGAGAAGAACCTGACCAAGAAGGAGATCGGCAACCTGATCGACGTAGTCTATCGCCACTGCGGTCAGAAGGCGACGGTCATCTTCGCCGACCAGATGATGGGCCTGGGCTTCCGCGAGGCGGCCAAGGCGGGCATCTCGTTCGGCAAGGACGACATCGTGATCCCGGCCAAGAAGGCCGAACTGGTCGCCGAGACCCGCACCCAGGTCGAGGAGTACGAACAACAGTACGCCGACGGCCTGATCACGCGCGGCGAGAAGTACAACAAGGTCGTCGACGCCTGGGCCAAGGCCACGGACCGGATCGCCGACGCCATGATGGGCGAGATCGCGCAGCCGCGCGTGCTGATCGAGGGCGAGAACCCCGACATCAACTCGGTCTTCATGATGGCCAACTCGGGCGCCCGCGGTTCGCAGGCGCAGATGAAGCAGCTGGGCGGGATGCGCGGCCTGATGGCCAAGCCGTCGGGCGAAATCATCGAGACGCCGATCACTTCGAACTTCAAGGAAGGCCTGACCGTCCTCGAATACTTCAACTCCACCCACGGCGCCCGCAAGGGTCTGGCCGACACCGCGCTGAAGACCGCCAACTCGGGTTATCTGACCCGCCGTCTGGTGGACGTGGCGCAGGACTCCATCGTCACCGAACAGGACTGCGGCTCGACGCGCGGCATCACCCTGCGGGCGGTGATGGAGGGCGGCGACGTCCTGGTCTCGCTGGGGCAACGCATCCTGGGCCGCTACGCGGCCGAGGACATCAAGGAGCCGGGCACGGACACCGTCCTGTTCCCCGCCGACACCTATCTGGTCGAGGAAGTCATTGAGGCCGTCGAGGCCGCCGGGGTCCAGTCGGTCAAGGTGCGTTCGGCCCTGACCTGCGAAGCCGAGGCCGGCATCTGCGCCCACTGCTACGGCCGTGACCTGGCGCGCGGCACCAACGTCAACATCGGCGAAGCGGTCGGCGTCATCGCCGCCCAGTCGATCGGCGAGCCGGGCACCCAGCTGACGATGCGGACCTTCCACATCGGCGGCACGGCTCAGGTGGCGGAAACCTCCTTCATGGAGGCGACCAACGCCGGCGTGGCCAAGGTGGTCGGACCGACCGTCGTCGCGGCCCACGGCGACCTGGTGGCCATGAGCCGCAACGTCACCGTGACCGTGGTCGTGGACGGCAAGGACCGCGAGACGCACAAGGCGCCTTACGGCGCGCGCATCCGCGTCAAGGACGGCGGCGAGGTCAAGCGCGGCCAACGTCTGGCCGAGTGGGACCCCTACACCACCCCGATCCTGACGGAAGTCGGCGGCGTGGTGCGGTTCGAGGACCTGGTCGAGGGCCTGTCCGTCAAGGAAGAGACCGACGAGGCGACGGGCATCGCCCAGCGCGTGGTCTCCGACTGGCGCGCCAGCCCGCGCGGCTCGGACCTGCGTCCGGCCATGGGCGTCACCCTGGGCGACGCCTACGCCAAGCTGTCGTCCGGTTCGGACGCCCGCTATCTGCTGCCCGTCGGCGCGGTTCTGTCCGTAGCGAACGGCGACGAGGTCAAGCCGGGCGAGATCATCGCTCGCGTCCCGACCGAAGGCGCCAAGACCCGCGACATCACCGGCGGTCTGCCGCGCGTGGCCGAACTGTTCGAAGCGCGTCGTCCGAAGGACTGCGCCGTCATCGCCGAGATGGACGGCCGGGTCGAATTCGGCCGCGACTACAAGAACAAGCGTCGCATCAAGATCACGCCGGAACCCAACGCCGACGGAGTCCAGGGCGAACCCGTCGAGTTCCTGATCCCCAAGGGCAAGCACATCTCCGTCCACGACGGCGATCTGATCCAGAAGGGAGACTACATCATCGACGGCAACCCCGATCCGCACGACCTGCTGCGCATCCAGGGCGTCGAGGCGCTGGCCGAATATCTGGTGAACGAGGTGCAGGAGGTCTATCGCCTGCAAGGCGTGCCGATCAACGACAAGCACATCGAAGTCATCGTGCGTCAGATGCTGCAGAAGGTGGAAGTCCTGGATGCGGGTGAAACCACCCTGATCCGCGGCGACACCGTCGAAGTCGCGGAAGCGGCCCTGGAGAACGCCAAGGTCGAGAAGCGCGGCGGCCGCATCGCCACCACCCAGCCGGTCCTGCTGGGCATCACCAAGGCGTCGCTGCAGACCCGCAGCTTCATCTCGGCGGCGTCCTTCCAGGAAACCACGCGCGTCCTGACCGAGGCTTCGGTCCACGGCAAGAAGGACATGCTGGAAGGCCTGAAGGAGAACGTGATCGTCGGCCGCCTGATCCCGGCGGGCACGGGCGCCTATCTGCGCTCGCTGCAGAAGATCGCCAACGAGCGCGACGCGGAACTGACCCAGGCTCGCGAAGACGCGATCGAGCCGCTGCCGGCCGATCTGCAACTGGAGCTGGAGAGCAGCGAAGGCTGATCTCTCCGGGTTCGGAACGACGACAGAGGGCGGCGCCGGAGACGGCGCCGCCCTTTTGTCCTTGTGAAGCGAGGCGGCGTCAGTCCTCCCGGCCGCCGATCCTCAAGCCGCCAATGCTTGCTGAAAAGCCCTGGCGACGGCGCTCGCCGCGATTGATGGTGGTCTCCGCGCCCTGACGCATATCGACGCTTGGCACGTCGGGCAGATGCGAACCGGCGCAGCCCGTGCCGAAGTTCGAACCGGGACAGTCGGCGGGACCGACCACGCCCACGCCGCCGGACAAGGGGCGGCGCCGCGCCTCCCACTCCGCCAGGCGCCGCGCGCCTTGGCGAGCGAAGGCGGCGTCGCGTTCCGGGTCGCCCGAGCCGGCGATGGGGGCGGCGTTCTGGCCGCGCTGCATGGCGTCCTCGCGGCAATGGGCGCGCTCGGCGGCGTTCAGCTGATCCGGGGTTGAACAGCCGATCAGTCCCTGGCGCAGGGTGCGGGCCATGGCGTTCGTCCGGCTGTTCGGATCGACCCGCCACGGATCGTCTGGCGTCTGCACGCCCTGAGGCGCCGGCGCGGCGAGCCTGGGGCGCAAGGGGGCGGGGCGGGCGTCCAACTGCGGCGTCGGCTGGGTCGCCCAGCGCGACCGGGTCTGGCGCGCATCCGGGGCGGGCGTCGCGGCCGCGACCTCGGTGGAGGACTGGACCGGGACACGCGGCCGCTCGTCGGGCAAGAGCGGGCGCGGCGCGATGTCGACATAGAGGATCGGCTGATCGGGCGCGGGCGACGGCCCGTCGATGCCCAGGGCGGTGAAGGACAGCACCGCGATCAGGCCGACGTTGATCGCCACCGAAGCCGCCGCCAATCCGATCTTGCGCAAATCCGGCCGCCGCAATCGAGGCCGAGCGAGCGGAGGGTGCGCTGACAAGACGGTCATTTGCGACGCTTTCTGAGGTTGGGCAAAAGGCCGTCCCGCGAAGAGAATAGCTCGACAGATATGTTGGCGCCGCCACATTCGACGATAGGGCCGAGTTGCAGGCAGGGTTCGTCGGCGTCCGTAGGCGCGGCCCGCTGATTTTCCCAGGCCGCCAGACGGCGCGCGCCCTGGCGGGCGAAGGCGGCGTCGCGCTGGGCGTCGCCCGTTCCCGCGATGACGGCGGCGTTCGTGGCCTCGACCCAGCGATCCTCGCAGGCGCGTCGCGCGTCGAATGACAACCGATGCGGCGCATCGCATGAGGGGGTGATCGCGTTTGGACGGGGCGCGGCTGTGTTGACGCGCCATCCGGGGTCTATGCCTTCGTCTTCGCGCGCGGCGATCTGAGGATGCTGCTCCGATGCTAGGTCCCTGTCCGAACCGTGCGGCGGCGCGTTCGGCTTCTCGCGTCGCGCCCCAGGGGGCTCGCCCTGCGTGTGACCATTCGGTCGTTTCGATGCGCGAGCCAGGGTGGGCCAAGTCTCGTCGAGATAGACGATCATCGGCGGGGCGTGCAGCGACGGCCGTCGTGGATCAGGGTCGGTTACGGACAAAAGTACGACGGCTCCGGCATTGAGGCCGATAGCGGCCGCTGCAAAACCGGCCCTGCGCCAATCCAAGCGCGGTTTCCCTATCCGTCCGGGCGCCGCCGCACTCATCGCGCCGTCCCTCGGCTCAAACCTATGTCGTGCGACGACGTCAGGAACGGCGACATCGTCAGTTCATGCCCAGCAGCGACCGAAGACCAGGATAGGGGCCATCGCCTTCGCGGTAGTCCCGCCAGCGTTTCTTGACGGCGGCCTCCTTTTCGAAAGCCGCAGTACGGGCGTCGCCCGTGCGAATCAGCGGCGCCCAAGGGCCCGCTTCCAGGACGGCCGGCGCATCGCAGACCACGCCGCCGTCTAACGGCATTCTGTCCGGGTGAGCGCAAACCGGCGCGTCGGTCCGATCCGGGCTTTCCCGAGGCCAAGTCGTGCCTACTGACGATTGGCGGCGAACCGTCCATTGCGGGTCATAGGCGGGAGAGGGGGGCGGATCGGACCAGGCGCCGTTGGGGGATGCCGCCGCGATTCCTTCGAAACGACGGGGCGACGCTGGATCGGCCCTAGGCCTGTCGTTCAGAATCCTGTCCTCGACACCTGCTTTGGACGACGTTGCGAATGGTGTCGATGCGCTGACGACGACCGGCTCCATGTCGATATAGACCGGCCCCGACGTTGGAATTCGACGCTGAGTCGGTCGTCGTTCCTCCAGGGACATCAGCGCCAGCAGGCCGGCGTTCAGCGCGAGCGACAGCGTGAGCGCCCCTGTCTTGGTCAGCCTCGCCATTCACCATCTCCGGTTGGTTGCACGATCAAGCTGAACGGGAAGCGTGGCGGGTTTCAGGCCGATTAGAGTTCTATTGGGGACCGCAATCGGATGGCGGGGAGGGGAAAGGGCGGGTGTTAACGCGCTTCTTGACCTGACGCCCCAACGCGCGTAGAAGCCGCCCACTTTCGAGGCGTGGCCGGTTCGCCGGTCGCCGAGAACGTGACAATCGAACGGACGGCCTGTGCGCCGCCGGAACGCCCGAAGCGCGCGTTCCGGCCCTTTGTGTTTTCGTGTTCCGGTCCGCCGGAGCGGACCGGGGGGTGTTTGGGGCACGTCCTCAGTCTCGATGACACCCGGGCGAGGGGATGGTCCCCCGTTCACAAGAAGGCGAGAGGCGCTTCGGTCGAAAGACACACGCCTCCATCAGAAGTCGAGACGAGTTTCGAATGCCTACGATCAACCAGCTGATCCGCAAGCCGCGCAAGCCCAAGCCCACCCGCAACAAGGTGCCGGCCCTGGAGGGTTCGCCCCAGCGCCGCGGCGTCTGCACCCGCGTCTACACCACGACCCCGAAGAAGCCGAACTCGGCTCTGCGTAAGGTCGCCAAGGTCCGTCTGGCCAAGAACGGCTACGAAGCCGTGTGCTACATCCCCGGCGAAGGCCACAATCTGCAGGAACACTCGGTCGTTCTGATCCGCGGCGGCCGCGTGAAGGACTTGCCCGGCGTCCGCTACCACATCCTGCGCGGCGTTCTGGACACCCAAGGCGTCAAGGACCGCAAGCAGCGTCGTTCGCACTACGGCGCCAAGCGTCCGAAGTAAGCCATTCGCTTTCGGGCCGTCGCGCCCGGACGCCTTTTCGAGATCTTCCCGGCGAGCGCCGGGCACTGCAAGGAATAACCCATGTCGCGTCGTCACCGCGCCCAGAAACGTGAAGTTCTGCCGGATCCCAAGTTCGGGGACCTGGTCGTCACCAAGTTCATGAACTACGTCATGTACGAAGGTAAGAAGGCCGTCGCCGAAAACATCGTGTACGGCGCCTTCGACATCCTGGCCGACAAGAAGAAGGACCAGGAGCCGGTCGCCACCTTCCACGCCGCCCTGGACAACGTCGCCCCGTCGGTCGAAGTCCGCTCGCGCCGCGTCGGCGGCGCCACCTATCAGGTGCCCGTCGAAGTCCGCCCGGACCGCCGCCGCGCCCTGGCCATCCGCTGGCTGGTCAACGCCGCGCGCAAGCGTGGCGAGAACACCATGACGGAAAAGCTGGCCGCCGAACTGCTGGATGCCTCCAACAACCGCGGCACCGCGGTCAAGAAGCGCGAAGACACCCACAAGATGGCCGAAGCCAACCGCGCCTTCAGCCACTATCGCTGGTAACGCCTTCAAAGCGTCATCCGCACTGACTATCTAAGGGTTTCCGGCGCGGGCGGTTTGAGCTAAATCGCCCGCGCTCGCTTATCCGCCGCATCGACGATCATCCCGAGGGCGCGTTTCGCGTCCTGCACTACTTCTCCAAGGCACGTTTTCATGGCTCGTACGCACAAGCTCGAGGACTACCGCAACTTCGGCATCATGGCCCATATCGACGCGGGCAAGACGACGACGACCGAGCGGATCCTGTATTACACCGGCAAATCCCACAAGATCGGCGAAGTCCACGACGGCGCCGCGACCATGGACTGGATGGACCAGGAGCAGGAACGGGGCATCACCATCACCTCGGCCGCGACGACCGCCTTCTGGCAGAACAAGCGCCTGAACATCATCGACACTCCTGGCCACGTGGACTTCACCATCGAAGTCGAACGTTCGCTGCGCGTGCTGGACGGCGCCGTGACGGTGCTGGACGGCAATGCCGGCGTCGAGCCGCAGACCGAAACCGTCTGGCGCCAGGCCGACAAATACTCGGTGCCGCGCATCGTCTTCGTCAACAAGATGGACAAGATCGGCGCCGACTTCGACAAGTCGGTGGAATCGATCCGCGACCGCCTGGGCGCCAAGGCCGTGCCGATCCAATTCCCGATCGGCGCCGAAAGCTCGCTGAAGGGCCTGGTGGACCTGGTCCGCATGAAGGCCGTGGTCTGGGACAACGACGGCCTGGGCGCGTCCTACCATGACGAAGACATCCCCGCCGACCTGGTCGACAAGGCCAACGAAGCCCGCCAGTACCTGATCGACAACGCCGTCGAGCTGGACGACGAGGCGATGGAGGCCTACCTCGAAGGCGCCGAGCCCGACGAAGCCACCATCAAGAAGTGCATCCGCAAGGCCGTGCTGACCGGCGCCTTCTATCCGATCCTGTGCGGCTCGGCCTTCAAGAACAAGGGCGTGCAGACGCTGCTGGACGCCGTGGTCGACTATCTGCCGTCGCCGCTGGACATCCCGCCGACCCCTGGCATCGACTTCAAGACCGGAGAGCCGGTCGTGCGCAAGGCGTCGGACGACGAACCCCTGTCGGTCTTGGCGTTCAAGATCATGGACGACCCCTTCGTCGGTTCTCTGACCTTCTGCCGCCTGTATTCGGGCAAGATGGAGACGGGCATGAGCCTGCTGAACTCGTCGCGCGACAAGCGCGAGCGGGTCGGCCGGATGCTGCAGATGCACTCCAACAACCGCGAGGACGTCAAGGAAGCCTACGCCGGCGACATCGTCGCCCTGGCCGGCCTGAAGGAAACCCGCACCGGGGACACCCTGTGCGACCCGATCAAGTCGCCCGTCATCCTGGAGAAGATGGAGTTCCCGGCCCCGGTGATCGAGATCTCGGTCGAGCCCAAGACCAAGGGCGACCAGGAGAAGCTGGGCGTCGCCCTGGCCAAGCTGGCTTCGGAAGATCCCTCCTTCACCGTCTCGACCGACCACGAGTCGGGCCAGACCATCCTGAAGGGCATGGGCGAGCTGCACCTGGACATCAAGATCGACATCCTGAAGCGCACCTACAAGGTCGAGGCCAACATCGGCGCGCCGCAGGTGGCCTATCGTGAATCGCTGGGCCGCAAGGTCGACATCGACTACACCCACAAGAAGCAGACCGGCGGCACGGGCCAGTTCGCCCGCGTCATGATCACCTTCGAACCCGGCGAGCCGGGCTCGGGCTTTGTGTTCGAGAACCAGATCGTCGGCGGCGCGGTGCCCAAGGAATACATCCCGGGCGTCGAAAAGGGCCTGAACTCGGCCAAGGACAACGGTCTGCTGGCCGGCTTCCCGCTGATCGACTTCAAGGCGACCCTGACGGACGGCAAGTTCCACGATGTCGACTCCAGCGTGCTGGCGTTCGAAATCGCGGCGCGCGCCGCCTTCCGCGAACTGAAGGAGAAGGGCGCGCCCAAGCTGCTCGAGCCGATCATGGCGGTGGAAGTCGTGACCCCCGAGGAATACCTCGGCTCGGTCATCGGCGACCTGAACGGCCGTCGCGGCATGATCCAGGGTCAGGACATGCGCGGCAACGCCACCGTCGTGAACGCCTTCGTGCCGCTGGCCAACATGTTCGGTTATGTGAACACGCTGCGCGGCATGTCGCAGGGCCGGGCCCAGTTCACCATGCAGTACGACCACTACGAGCCGGTGCCGCAACACGTCGCCGACGAAGTGATCAAGAAATACGCCTAAGCTTTTCCTTTCGGAAAAGCGCACCTAAATAGCGCCCGGTCGGCCAATGGCCGGGCGCCCTTAACCCCAAACTGAAGGAACCCCGGTTCGGGGACCTAGGAGCTAGAAAATGGCCAAGGAAAAGTTCGAACGGACGAAGCCGCACTGCAACATCGGCACGATCGGTCACGTCGACCACGGCAAGACGACGCTGACGGCGGCGATCACGATGACGCTGGCGAAGGCGGGCGGGGCGAAGGCGATGAACTACGCCGACATCGACGCGGCGCCGGAAGAGAAGGCGCGCGGGATCACGATCAACACGGCGCACGTGGAATATGAGACGGCGAACCGTCACTATGCGCACGTCGACTGCCCCGGCCACGCCGACTATGTGAAGAACATGATCACGGGCGCGGCGCAGATGGACGGCGCGATCCTGGTGGTGTCGGCCGCGGACGGCCCGATGCCGCAGACGCGCGAGCACATCCTGCTGGCCCGTCAGGTCGGCGTGCCGGCCCTGGTGGTGTTCATGAACAAGGTCGACCTGGTCGACGACGAAGAACTGCTCGAGCTGGTCGAGATGGAAGTGCGCGAGCTGCTCAGCAGCTACCAGTTCCCGGGCGACGAAATCCCGATCACCAAGGGTTCGGCCAAGGCCGCGACCGACGGCGTGAACCCGGAAATCGGCGAACAGCGCGTTCTGGCCCTGATGGAGACGGTCGACGCCTACATCCCGCAGCCGGAGCGTCCGGTCGACCTGCCGTTCCTGATGCCGGTGGAAGACGTGTTCTCGATCTCGGGCCGCGGCACCGTGGTCACGGGCCGCGTCGAGAAGGGCGTCATCAAGGTCGGCGAGGAAGTCGAGATCGTCGGCATCCGTCCGGTCCAGAAGACGACCTGCACGGGCGTGGAAATGTTCCGCAAGCTGCTGGACCAGGGCCAGGCGGGCGACAACGTCGGCGTTCTGCTGCGCGGCACCAAGCGTGAGGACGTCGAGCGCGGTCAGGTTCTGTGCAAGCCGGGTTCGATCACCCCGCACACCAAGTTCCAGGCCGAAGCCTACATCCTGACGAAGGAGGAAGGCGGCCGCCACACGCCGTTCTTCACCAACTATCGTCCGCAGTTCTACTTCCGCACGACGGACGTGACCGGCATCGTGCATCTGAAGGAAGGCGTCGAGATGATCATGCCGGGCGACAACGCCGAGCTGAGCGTCGAGCTGATCACGCCGATCGCGATGGACCAGGGCCTGCGCTTCGCCATCCGCGAAGGCGGCCGCACGGTCGGCGCGGGCGTCGTGGCCAAGATCATCGCCTAAGCGCGACGATCGGCCTCCAAGGCGCGAGCCTGCCTGGGCCGAAGGACAGAGTAGCGTAACAGAGCGGCCCCCGGAGCGATCCGGGGGCCGTTTTGCTGGGACGGCCGCAAGGCTGCGTCGAACGGTCGTTGGGCGATCCGATAGCGGCGGTTCGCAACGAGCGCGGCCTTCGGGCGTTAGGAGGGGCCGCCGAACAGCCAAGGTTCTCGATGCGTCCGATCCTCCTGCTCGCCTGCCTGATGGGGCTGGCCGCCTGCGCCATCCATCCGGGCAAGGTCGATCATGTCCGTTTCGCCAGCGATGCGAAGACGGTGCTGGCCACCACCCAGGAAGGGGCGTTGCGCGGGGCGGAGGGCGACGGAACCCGGGCCTTCCTGGGCGTGCCCTATGCCGCGCCGCCGGTGGGGGAGCGGCGATGGCGGGCGCCGCAGCCGGTTCAGGCCTGGGCCGGCGTGCGCGACGCGACGCGGATCGGGGCGGACTGCACCCAGGCCATCGGCCGGCGCGCGATCCTGGGCGGGGGCGGCGGGATCGTCGTAGGGTCCGAGGACTGCCTGTACCTGAACATCTATGCGCCGGCGGGCGAAGCGGAGCGGACCAGGCCGGTGATGGTCTATATCCCCGGCGGGGCCTTCACCGTGGGGGCGGGCGCCAACTACGACCCGTCCAAGCTGGCCCGCGAACAAGGGCGGGTGGTGGTGACGCTTAACTATCGGCTGGGCGCCCTGGGCTGGCTGGCCCATCCGGGGTTTCAGGCGACCGGCGAAGGGTTGGGCGGCAACTTCGGCCTGATGGACCAGCAGGCGGCGCTGAAATGGGTGCATCGGAACATCGCGGCCTTCGGCGGCGATCCGAACGACGTGACCCTGTTCGCGGAAAGCGCGGGGGCCTGGAGCGCCTGCTATCTGATGGTGTCGCCGCGGTCGCAAGGGCTCTATCAGCGCGTCATCCTGCAGAGCGGGGGGTGCCTGGAGCCGTCGTCCCTGGTCGCCGCCCAGGACGCCGCCCAGTCGGGGCCGATGTTCGCCGAACGGCTGGGGTGCGCAGGCGAGGACCAGATCGCCTGCCTGAAGGCGATGCCGGCCTGGCGGTTGTCGCGCGCGGCCTCGCTAAGGGCGGGGATCAACGGGCCGGGGTCGTGGGGGCCGGTCCACACCGACGCGACCGTGCCGGAAAACCCCGCCGAAGCGTTGCGCGAGGGGCGGTTCACCTAGGTTCCGGTCCTGATCGGCACGAACCTGGACGAGGGGCGGCTGTTCGCCAACGAGGTCAAGACGATGGATCGCTATCGGAAAGAGACGATCTGGATGTACGGCGACCAGGGCCAGCGGGTGCTGGCTCGCTATCCGGTAGGCCCGGACGGCCCGGCCTATGCCATCGCGGCCAATTTCACCGATCAGAGGTTCGCCTGTCCGTCGCAGGCGCTGCGGCGGGTGCTGTCCGCCCATGTGCCGGTGTGGGGTTACGAGTTCGCGGATCGCCAGGCGCCGTTCGTGCTGCCCGACTGGGTCGTGGGCCTGGACCTGGGCGCCTATCATGCCAGCGAGTTG
Source organism: Brevundimonas sp. D3-1P (assembly GCF_055809335.1). Lineage (NCBI taxonomy): Bacteria > Pseudomonadati > Pseudomonadota > Alphaproteobacteria > Caulobacterales > Caulobacteraceae > Brevundimonas > Brevundimonas sp. D3-1P. The sequence goes on along the minus strand of NZ_CM147908.1, from coordinate 1,102,339 downwards.
GCCTATGTCTTCGGGACCAGTTGGGTATTTGCGGACGTTAAACGGTTCACGCCGGCGCAGAAGGCGTTGTCGGAGCGGATGCAGCGGCTATGGGCGGCGTTCGGCACGGAGGGGTTCGCGGCCGAATGGCCCCGCGTCGAGGGTGCGGGGCCTGTCAGGGTTTTCGCGCCCCAGGGCGACCGGATGGACGACGACTTCTTCGCGCGCCACCACTGCGCCTTCTGGGACGGGACTCCGTTCGGGGCGGTGCACTGACGCTTAAAGGAAGCGGACGGTCACGCCGGGCTTGACCTTGTCGGCCAAGGTCCAGGCGTCCCAGTTGGTCAGGCGGACGCACCCGTGCGACGCCGTCTTGCCGACCAGTTCCGGGTCGGGCGCGCCATGGATGCCGTAACTCGGCTTGTTCAGGTCGATCCAGACGACGCCGACCGGATTGTTGGGACCGGGCTTGACCACCACCTTCTCCTTGCCGTCGCCATAGCTGAGCTTGGACGGGTCGTAGGTGTAGTCGGGATTGCGGGCCACGCCGTTGACCTTGACTGTGCCGGTCGGGGTCGGATTGTCGCCGCTGCCGATGGTGGCGGGAAAATAGGCCAACAGCCTGCCTTGGGCGTCATAGGCGCGCACCGACCCCTCCTTCTTGTCCACGTCGATGTGATCGACATCGCCCGGCAGGGGCGAATGATCGACGGCGGGGACCAGCAGGGCCTGGCCGACCTTGTCGAAGTCGGCGCCGGGATTCATGGCGCGCAGCAGGGCCTCGGTGACATAAAAACGTTCGGCCAGGGCCTCCACGATATTGGCGTAGCCCATGTGCGGAGCCTGGCCCTGGGCCGCCAGATCGGTCGGGACCACGCCGATATAGGGGCCGGCGACGTCCTGTTGCGTGATCCGATAGGTGGTCGTCACGGGGCCGGCGCCCCCCGCCCGCAGCCGCCCCATGACCTCGGCGTCCAACTGGCCGTTCACCGGCAACCCCTGCGCCTTCTGGAAGGCGGATATGGCCTGGCGCATGTTGGAGCCGGCTAGGCCGTCGATGGCGCCGGGCGAAAAACGCGCGCGCTCGAGCAGCACCTGGGCGCGGATCAGGGCGGGGTCGGGCTGGGCCTGAGGCTGAGTCGCGCCAGCCGGGTCCTGGCCTGGCGGCGTCGGCTGGGCGGGGGGCGCATAGGCGGCGTTCTCGATGGCGTCGCGAGACAGGGGGCCGGTCTGGCCGACCTGGGCGGCGGGGGCGTCGGGCTCGTTCCGGGGCGAACAGGCGCTCAGGGACAGGATGGCGAAGGCGGCGAGATAGGCGGGATGGTTCATCAAGAAGCTTTCAGCAGTCGGTCGCAGGGGCGGCGCGCGGGATCAATTCTGTTCGCCGGTCGCAGGATCGGTCTCGGTCTCGCCCGAGTTGGATGAGCCTTCCGCGCCCTCGGGCTCGGTCGCCGGGCGGGGCGGCTGGCCAGGCTTGTCCGGGCGGAGGTTTTCGTTCTCGACTTTGCGGTCGTCGGGGCGGCTGTCGGTCATTTTCGTCTCCCTTGGAGGGGAGGCAACGCGCGGGACGGGCGACGGCTCCGTCAACACCCGTTCACCATGCCCATCAACCGTGCCGAAACGCGGGGGGCGTATGGGTTCGGCTGGAACGGACCTTGCTGCACAAGGTTCGACGAGGACGGCATGAGCGGAAAACTGCAGGTCGAGATCGCGGAGGCCGGCGCGCTGAATGGCGAGGCCGTAGCCCTGTGGCGCGCCTGGACGGCCGAGAGCCCCGATTTGGCCAGCCCCTATTTTCGCTGGGACTACGCCGAGATCGCCAGTCGCGTCTGCCCTGGGGCCGCCATCGCGGTGTTCCGGCGCCAGGGGCGGATCGTAGGCTTCTTCCCGCATCAGAGGCGCGGCGGAGCCGTGCAGCCTCTGGGCGCGCCGATGAACGACTATCACGGCGTGATCGCGCCGGTGGGGGAGACGATCACCCTGGAGGACACCGCGCGGCTGCTGAAGGCGCGGCGGCTGGCCGTGCCGGGCTGGATCGGGGCGGGCGAGGCGGGCCAGGCGCGCCAGACCGTCCAGGCGGCCATGCCCGAGGAGGGCTATGACGCCTGGTACGCCGAACGCCGCCGCACCTTCGGCAAATATTTCAAGGACAAGGAGCGGGCGCGTCGCAGCCTGGAGGCCGAGCTGGGGCCGATCCGGGTGGAGCGCGGCCTGCGAGACCCGGCCCTGCTGGACCAGCTGATCGACCTGAAGGCGGCGCAGTATCGGCGCTCGGGCCTGCACGACATCTTCGCCTGCGGCTGGACGCGGGACCTGCTGCACGCCCTGATGGCCGAGCCGCGCGCGGATTTCGGCGCCTCGATGGCGGCGATGCACGCGGGGGAAAAGCTGGTGGCGGTGGAATTCTCGCTGCACGCCGGGCGGCAGTACCATTTCTGGTTCCCGGTCTATGAGCCCGCCCTGGCGCGGTGTTCGCCCGGAATCCTGTTGAGCATGGACACGATGCGGCTGGCCTCGGCCGAGGGGTTCCGGGTGTTCGACTTCGGCTTCGAAGGCGAGCCCTACAAGAAGTATTTCGTCAACGCCCGCCAGACGGTGCGCGAGGCCGTGGTCTTGCGGCCCGGTTTGGGACAGGCGCTGGCCGACATGGCGGCGGGCGCGCTGGCGCAGGCGGGCGACAGGGGCGAGAGGGTCCGAACCTCCCTGCGCCGACGCTGGACCACCATAGAAGCGTGCGAACCGACGTCGGCCGGACGGCTGAGGGGCGCCGCCGCCGCGGCCCGCGCCGCCGCGCGCAAGCTGGCCGCCAGGAAGAAGACGTCCGCGCGCGTCGCCCATGCTTGAAGAAGAGGCTGCGATGACCGAACGCCGCACCCGTTATCCCGGCCCGATCGCCGAGGCCAGGGATCATCCCCATACGCTGGTCGCGCAGGGATTCGCCGAGGATGCGGCCCTGGCGGCCGTGCTGGATCGGTATCCGGCCGAACTGTTCGACATCAACCTTTACGACTTCGACGACGAGGGTCAGGTCAGCCTGCGTACGGGCGCGCGCGGGCGCCTGTCGGGCGCGGACCTGCTGGAGGCGATCAAACAGGGTCGTCTGTGGGTCAATCTGCGCGAGGTCGAGACGGGGTGGCCCGAGTTGTGGGCCGCCGCCATGAAGGATTTCGCGGCCATCCAGGCGACCTATCCGGGGATGCGGGCGGTTCGGAACGCGGGGCAGTTGATCCTGTCCTCGCCCAAGGCGCGGGTGCCCTATCACTTCGATGCGGCGGGGGTTGTGCTGTTCCACCTGCGCGGTCGCAAGCGGATCTTCGTCTATCCGGGCGACGAAGGGCATCTGCCCGAGCGCAACATGGAACAGGTGGTGGCGCGTCAGACGACCGAGGAACTGCCCTATGCCCTGGCGTTCGAGGACGACGCCCAGGTGATGGACCTGGAGCCGGGCCGGGCGCTGACCTGGCCGCTGTATGCGCCGCATCGGGTGGAGAATCTGGATCGGTTCTGCGTCAGCCTGTCGATGGATTTCCAGACCTGGCCGTCGCGGTTCAGGAACGGGGCGCTGTTCACCAATGCGGTGATCCGCGGCCGAGGCGGGCGGCCGCGCCAGACCGACGGCATGAGCACGCCCGAACTGGCGGCGCGCTGGGCCGCGTCCCTGGCGCTGAAGCGGGCGGGGGCGATGAAAAGCCGTATCGCCCATTTCGAGCGCGACTTCGAACCGGAAGTCGGGGCGGCGGACGGAGCGGGACTGCTGAAGGCGTTCTGAGACCTTCGCGTTAAATCGAGTTCATGACCTGAAGTTAAAATGACTTTGCGGCGGGCGTCGCGCACCTTCCTTGCACAGACGGGAAGGGAAAGCCGACATGAAGACCGCACTGATCGCCGCCGCCGCCGCCGCCGCTCTGACGGGCTTGGCCGCCGCCCCCGCCTCGGCCGCCGAGGTTCAGATCCGCAACGCCGTGGCGCGGGTCGTGGTGATCGTGGAGGACCGCCAGGACATCGGGGTCGAGGTGACGCAGGGCGGATCGCGACTGCCGGCCATTCAGGTGCGCCGCGACGGTCGCGACGTCCGCATCGACGGCGGACTGGGCCGCAACGGGGCTTTCTGGGCCAATGGCGGCAATCGCATCCGCAGTTGCAACACCGGCCGGGCCGACGCCGCCGATCCGGGACGGGGCGCGACGGTCGAGGTGCGCGACCTGGGTCGGTTGCGCCTGGAGGATGCGCCGATGATCGTGATTCGCACGCCGCGCGACGTGGACGTCAGCGCCGGCGGGGCCGTGTTCGGTTCGATCGGACGGGGCGCTCGCTCGGTCGATCTGGACAGCGGCGGATGCGGCGCCTGGAACGTCGCCAATGTCGACGGCCGTCTGTCGCTGGGCGTGGGCGGGTCCGGCTCCATCCGCGCGGGAACGTCGCGCGCCCTGCACGCCAACGTGGGCGGGTCGGGCAGCATCTATTCCGGCGCGACGGGCGACCTGAGGGCGGCGGTCGGCGGCTCGGGCAATGTCGATGTGGCCAGCGCCGGCGGCCAGGGCGATCTGTCCATCGGCGGCTCGGGCGGAGTCAATGTGCGCCAGGGGCGGATGGACAAGCTGTCGGTCGCCATCGGCGGATCGGGCGACGTGCGCTACGGCGGGGCGACCCGCGATCTGAGCGTGGCCATCGCCGGCTCGGGCAATGTCCGCGTCGCTTCCGCCACCGGGGCGGTGTCGCGCACCGTGGTCGGATCGGGCTCGCTGCAGATCGGGCGCTGAGGTCCGCCTCTTCGCTTGAAACGGAAGGCCCCCGGTCGTGGAACCCCGGGGGCCTTCTCGTATGCGCGATGGAAAAAGCCCCGGCGGATCGCTCCGCCGGGGCCTCTTTGTCTTCCAATGGGGACCGGCGGCTGGATCAGAAGCCGCGCAGGCCCGGCAGGCCCGCCAGGGTGCGGCCCAGGTTGGCGCCGGCGCGATCCAGCGATTGCAGCGTGCCGCCGAAGTTGTAGCGGGCGCCCACGACGAAGTTGTCGGAATCGACGTCCACGTCGTTCAGCGAAACGCGCTGCCACGAGCCGAACAGGCTGAACGGGCTGTTGTCCAGCTGGTACTCGGCGCCGACGCCATAGGCCCAGGCGTCGATTTCGCCGACCGAGTCCACGTCGACGTTGTTGTAGGACACGCCGGCGTTCAGGCGCAGCGACGGGTTGACGTAATAGGCGGCGTCGCCGCCGAACGTCCAGGCGTCAGCGCCGTCCAGATCGGTGTAGGCGACCACGCCGGTCAGGGTGGCGGACAGCAGATACTTCTGCACTTCGCCGCCGACCGAGAAATAGTTCTCGCCGCCGATGTCCGACACGCCCGCGAAGGCGCCGGCGCGCAGGTCCGAGCCGAAGGTCTTGGTCAGGTGAGCGGCGGCCGCGCCGACGGTGTCGTCGCCGAAATCGCTGTCGGCGTAGGCGACCGAACCGTTGACGGTCACGGTCCATTCCGGGGCGACCTTCACGGCGGCGACGCCGTCCAGGGTCGCGCCGTCGGTCTTCAGGCCTTCGGTGTCGGTGTGGGCATAGCCCAGGCCGACCGAGCCAACGGACTCTTGAGCAAAGGCCGGGGCGGCGAACAGGGCGGCGGCGGCCGAGGCGAGGAGGATCGTCTTCATTTTGTTTTGTCCTTAGCAGTCATGCCCGGATGGGGGTCCGGGAGGGGCGCCTGCTATCAGCATACGGACTAAGCGCAGCATCAAACCGCCGTTCGCCAAGCCGCTGTCGTCAAGTTGTTGCGCGTCTGTCACGCACTACGGCAAGAATGTGTCGTCATAGCGGAGCAGCTGAGGCAAGGCCTTCGTGTCCGTCCACGATAGAGGGACTTAACCCGAAGCGGGGCCGAGCACCGTCGATTTCCGCGCCGGATCGGACGGCTGACGGGGCGTGAGGGAAACCTGCCTGCGCCTCGGTTTCGCCGCTTGACGAAAACGGAATCGGTAGGCATAAGCCACCACTCTTGTTGGACCGGCTGTGCACTTCGGTGCAGACGCGGTTCGCAAGAACGACCTAAGTCACTGTTCTTTGCAGCTTCTTGGGACTTCAACGGCCTTCGCGGGCGACTGCGTGGGCCGATCGTTTTTGCGGATTTGCGTATCCTGAGGGCCTAGCGCCCGAAGGCCTTCGGTCTTTGAAATGGTTCACAGGGACGCGGTCCTCCGACCGCATTGGAAGTAAGCACCGATATGGATCAAAGCATCCGCATCAGGCTCAAGGCCTTTGATCATCGCGTCCTCGATTTCTCGACGCGCGAGATCGTCAACACCGCCAAGCGCACCGGCGCGACCGTTCGCGGTCCGATCCCGCTGCCGACCCTGATCGAGAAGTTCACCGTGAACCGCTCGCCGCACGTCGATAAGAAGTCGCGTGAGCAGTTTGAAATCCGCACGCACAAGCGCGTGCTCGACATCGTCGACCCCACCCCGCAGACCGTGGACGCGCTCATGAAGCTCGACCTGTCCGCCGGCGTGGACGTCGAGATCAAGATTTAAAGTAGAAAGAGGCGGGATCCGATGCGCACGGGCGTGATCGCCAAGAAGCTGGGCATGACCCGCGTGTTCGCCGATGACGGCGCGCACGTTCCGGTCACTGTGCTGCAGCTCGACGGCTGCCAAGTCGTCGGCCAACGTACCCAGGAGCGTGACGGCTACGTCGCTCTCCAACTGGGCGCTGGCGCGAAGAAGGCTAAGAACACCAACAAGGCTCAACGCGAGACCTTCGCCAAGGCGGAAGTCGAGCCGAAAGCCTATGTCACCGAGTTCCGCGTCGATGCGGACGGTCTGCTGGACGTGGGCGCCGAACTGTCGGCTGAACATTTCGTGGTCGGCCAGAAGGTGGACATCCAGGGCGAGACCATCGGCAAGGGTTTCGCCGGCGCCATGAAGCGCTGGAACTTCGGCGGCCTTCGCGCCACCCACGGCGTGTCGCTGTCGCACCGTTCGCACGGTTCGACGGGCAACCGTCAGGATCCGGGCCGTACCTTCCCGGGCAAGAAGATGGCCGGTCACTACGGCGCCGAAACCGTCACCACCCAGAACCTGACCGTCGTCCGCGTGGACGCCGAGCGCGGCCTGATCCTGATCAAGGGCGCCGTACCCGGTCACGACGGCGGCTACGTCAAGGTTCGCGACGCCATCAAGAAGGCCCGTCCGGCCGACGCCCCGTTCCCGGGCGCCGTCAAGTCGGCTGGCAAGTCCAATGGGGCCGCTCAACCCGCCTCGACCCCGGCTGAAGAAGCCCCCGTCGAAGCGACCGAAGGCGGTGAAGCGTAATGAAACTCTCTGTCATCCAACTCGACGGCAAGGCCGCCGGCGACGTGGAGCTGTCGGACGCCGTCTTCGGCATCGCCGATATCCGCGGCGACCTGCTGGCCCGCACCGTGAACTGGCAACTGGCCAAGCGCCGCGCCGGCACGCACAAGGTTCAAACCCGTAACGAGAACTCTCGCACGGGCAAGAAGATGTACAAGCAGAAGGGCACCGGCGGCGCTCGTCACGGTTCGCGCCGTGCGCCGCAGTTCGTCGGCGGCTCGCGCGCCTTCGGCCCGGTCGTTCGCGACCACGGCTTCTCGCTGCCGAAGAAAATCCGCGCCCTGGCCCTGCGTCACGCCCTGTCCTCCAAGGCGAAGTCCGGCGACCTGATCGTCGTCGACACCGTCTCGGTCAAGGAAGCCAAGACGGCCGCCCTGCGCGAGACCTTCGGCAAGCTGGGCTGGACCAAGGCTCTCATCATCGCGGGTCCGGAAGTCGATGCGAACTTCGGTCTGGCCGCACGCAACATCCCGCACATCGACGTGCTGCCGAGCGCCGGCCTGAACGTCTATGACATCCTGCGGGCTGACAAGCTGGTGCTGACCAAGGCCGCCATCGAGGCCATCGAAGCCCGCTTCAGCGATAAGGAAGCCGCGTAATGGCCGCTCAACCTACCGCCAAGCACTACGACACCATCCTGGCCCCGGTGATCACCGAAAAGGCCACGATCCTGTCCGAGCAGAACAAGGTCGTCTTCCGCGTCGCCGACACGGCGTCCAAGGACGAGATCGCAGCCGCGGTCGAAAGCCTGTTCAAAGTCAACGTCGTCAAGGTCAACACCCTGGTTCAAAAGGGCAAGACCAAGCGCTTCCGGGGCATCCTGGGTCGTCGCGTCGACATCAAAAAAGCGATCGTGACCCTGGCCGACGGCCAGTCGATCGACGTCACCACGGGGCTCTGATCAGATGGCCTTGAAACATTACAATCCGACTTCGCCGGGCCGTCGCGCCCTCGTGCTGGTCGACCGTTCGGAACTCCACAAGGGCCGCCCGGAAAAGTCGCTGACCGAAGGCCTGACCAAGTCGGGCGGACGCGGGCAGGGCGGTCGCATCGCGGTCCGCTTCCGCGGCGGCGGCGCCAAGACCCTGTACCGCAAGATCGACTTCAAGCGTCGCAAGTGGGACATGGTCGGCACGGTCGAGCGTCTGGAATACGACCCGAACCGCACGGCCTTCATCGCCCTCGTGACCTACGAAGACGGTGAAAAGACCTACATCATCGCGCCGCAACGCCTCAAGGCGGGCGACACGATCGTGGCGGGCGAAAAGACCGACGTGAAGCCGGGCAACGCCATGCCGCTGCGTTCGATGCCGGTGGGTACGATCATCCACAACATCGAAATGAAGCCCGGCAAGGGCGCCCAGCTGGCCCGTTCGGCCGGCGCCTACGCCCAGCTGGTCGGCCGCGATCAGGGCTACGCCCAGATCCGTCTCGGCTCGGGCGAGCTTCGCATGGTCCTGGACGGCTGCATCGCCACGGTGGGCGCGGTCTCGAACCCCGACCACATGAACCAGAACCTGGGCAAGGCCGGTCGCAAGCGTCACATGGGCTTCCGCCCGCACGTTCGCGGCGTCGCCATGAACCCGATCGACCACCCGCACGGTGGTGGTGAAGGCCGGACCTCCGGCGGTCGCACCCCCGTCACCCCGTGGGGCAAGGACACCAAGGGCACCCGTACCCGCAAGAACAAGGCTACGGACAAGTTCATCATCCGTACCCGCCACGTTAAGAAGGCTCGCTAAGAATGGCCCGCTCCTCCTGGAAAGGCCCGTTTGTCGACGGGTATCTGCTCAAGAAGGCCGACGCCGTTCAATCGTCGGGCCGCAAGGACGTGATCAAGACCTGGTCGCGCCGCTCCACCATCCTGCCGCAGTTCGTCGGTCTGACGTTCGGCGTCCATAACGGTCAGAAGCACGTGCCCGTGTCGGTCTCGGAAGAGATGGTCGGCCTGAAGCTCGGCGAGTTCGCCCCGACCCGGAACTTCCCCGGTCACGCGGCGGACAAGAAGGCCAAGAGGAAGTAACCGATGGCCCAGACCAAGAACACCCGGCGGGTCGGTTCGACCGAAGCCCGCGCCAAGCTGGTCAACGTTCGCATCAGCCCGCAAAAGCTGAACCTGGTGGCCGCCTCGATCCGCGGTCTGCCGGTCCAGAAGGCGCTGAACGAGCTTGAATTCAGCCGCAAGCGCATCGCCGGCGACGTCCGCAAGGTCCTGTATTCGGCGATCTCCAACGCCGAGAACAACCACAACCTCGACATCGACAACCTGGTCGTCGCCGAGGCCTTCGTGGGCAAGAACCTGGTGATGAAGCGTTTCGCGAGCCGCGCTCGTGGTCGCTCGTCGCGCATCCTGAAACCGTTCAGCGAGATCACCATCGTGGTCCGCGAAGCCGGCGAGGCCGCCTGATGGGACAGAAAATCAATCCGGTCGGTCTGCGCCTCGGCGTGAACCGCACGTGGGACAGCCGCTGGTTCGCCGGCGGCGCCGACTACGCCCGCCTGCTGCACCAGGACCTGAAGCTGCGCGAGTGGCTGAAGGAACGCCTGGCCGCCGCCGGCGTGTCGCGCATCATCATCGAGCGCCCGCACAAGAAGTGCCGCATCACCATCTACGCCGCCCGTCCGGGCGTCGTGATCGGCAAGAAGGGCGCCGACATCGAGAAGCTCCGCAAGGACATCTCGGCCCGCACCGAGGGTGAAGTTCACCTGAACATCATCGAGGTCCGCAAGCCGGAAACCGACGCCCAGCTGATCGCCGAGAACATCGCGCAGCAGCTGGAGCGCCGCGTGGCCTTCCGCCGCGCCATGAAGCGTTCGATTCAATCGGCCATGCGTCTGGGCGCCAAGGGCATTCGCATGAATGTCTCGGGTCGTCTGGGCGGCGCGGAAATCGCGCGTATGGAATGGTACCGCGAAGGTCGCGTGCCGCTGCACACGCTGCGCGCCGACATCGACTACGGCTTCTACGAAGCCAAGACGACCTACGGCATCATCGGCGTGAAGGTCTGGGTGTTCAAAGGCGAAGTGCTCGAGCACGATCCGATGGCCCAGGACAAGCGTTGGGCCCAGGAAGCCTCGGGTCCGTCCTCGAACGAAGGCCGCGAACGCGGCGGCCCCCGTGGCGACCGCGGTCCGCGTCGCGACCGGGGACGTGAGAACTAAGTCATGTTGCAACCGAAGAAGACCAAGTACCGCAAGGCCTTCAAGGGCCGGATTCACGGCTCGGCCAAGGGCGGTTTCTCGCTGAACTTCGGGTCGTACGGCCTGAAGACGCTGGAGCCGGAACGCATCACCGCGCGTCAGATCGAAGCGGCTCGCCGCGCGATCACCCGCCAGATGAAGCGTCAGGGCCGGGTGTGGATCCGCGTCTTCCCCGACCTGCCCGTCACGGGCAAGCCGGCCGAAGTGCGGATGGGCAAGGGCAAGGGCGCCGTGGACCACTGGGCCGCGCGCTGCCACCCCGGCCGCATCCTGTTTGAAATCGACGGCGTTCCGGACGATGTCGCCCGCGAAGCGCTCCGTCTCGGCGCAGCCAAGCTGCCGGTCCGCACCAAGGTCGTGACCCGCATCGACGCCGGCGTCGCTCATGTGGAGGCTGCCGCCTAATGACCAAGATCGCCGATCTGCGGTCGCAAACGACCGATCAACTGGCCGACGAGCTGCTGAAGCTCAAGAAGGAACAGTTCAACCTGCGCTTCCAGGCGGCCACCGGCCAGATGGAAAAGACCCACCGCGTGGGTGAAGTGCGCAAAGACATCGCCCGCATCTCGACGCTTCTGCGCGAGAAGCGTGCGGCCTCGTAAGGAAACGAATATGCCCAAGCGAATTCTCGAAGGCGTGGTCGTGTCCGACAAGGGCGAGAAGACCGTCGTCGTCAAGGTGGAGCGCACCCTGCTGCACCCCGTTCTGAAGAAGATCGTTCGTCTTTCGAAGAAGTATCACGCGCACGACGAAGCCAACGCGCTCAAGGTCGGCGACATCGCTCGCATCGTCGAGTGCGCCCCGAAGTCCAAGCTGAAGCGTTGGGAAGTCCTTTCCAACGCCTCCGCCTCGTAATCAGAAGGATCTGATCTTATGATCCAGATGCAAACTAACCTGGAAGTGGCCGATAATTCGGGCGCCCGCCGGGTCATGTGCATCAAGGTGTTGGGCGGCTCCAAGCGCCGCTACGCCTCGATCGGCGACACCATCGTCGCCTCCGTGAAGGAAGCCATCCCGCGCGGCCGCGTGAAGAAGGGCGATGTCGTTCGCGCCATCGTCGTGCGCACCGCCAAGGACATCCAACGCAAGGACGGCTCGGTCATCCGCTTCGACAAGTCGGCCGCCGTCATCGTCAACAAGCAGAACGAGCCCGTCGGCACGCGGATCTTCGGCCCGGTTCCCCGCGAACTGCGCGCCAAGAACCACATGAAGATCATCTCGCTGGCACCGGAGGTCCTGTAACATGGCCGCCAAGATCAAGAAGGGCGACCGCGTCGTCGTCCTCACCGGCAAGGACAAGGGCCGCACGGGCAATGTGCTGAAGGTCCTGCCTTCCGAAAACCGCGTCGTCGTCGAAGGCGTCAACATGGTCCAGCGCCACACGCGCCCGAGCCAGGCTGACCCGCAAGGCGGCATCAAGAACAAGGAAGCCTCGCTTCACCTGTCGAACGTCGCGATCGCCGACGCCAACGGCAAGGCGACCCGCGTCGGCTTCAAGATCGATGGGGACGCCAAGGTCCGCATCGCCAAGACGACGGGAGACGTCATCTGATGGCGACCGAAAAGTACACACCGCGCCTGAAGGGCGAGTATCAGGCTCGCATCCGCCAGGTGATGAAGGACAAGTTCGGCTATACGAACGAAATGCAGGTGCCCAAGCTGGACAAGATCGTCCTGAACATGGGCATCGGCGAAGCCGTGGCGGACTCCAAGAAGGCGGCGACCGCCCTCAAGGACCTGACCGCCATCGCCGGTCAGAAGGCCGTCGCCACCAAGGCCCGCAACTCCATCGCCGGCTTCAAGCTGCGCGAAGGCATGGTCATCGGCGGCAAGGTCACGCTGCGCGGCGACCAGATGTACGAGTTCCTGGACCGGTTCATCACGATCGCCCTGCCGCGCGTGAAGGATTTCCGTGGTCTGAAGGGCACGTCCTTCGATGGTCGCGGCAACTACGCCACCGGTCTGAAGGAACACATCGTGTTCCCGGAGATCAACTACGACCAGATCGATCAGATGTGGGGCATGGACATTGTCGTCTGCACCACGGCCAAGACCGATGAGGAAGCCAAGGCTCTCCTCACCGAGTTCAAGTTCCCGTTCGTGAAGAACTGAGCGGGAAGGGAAGAGCACAATGGCTAAGAAAAGCGCCGTAAACCGCAACGAAGCCGTCAAGGCCCTGGTTGCGAAGTATGCCGCAAAGCGCGCCGCCCTCAAGGCGACCGCCAACGACGAGAACCTGCCGCTGGAGGAGCGCTTCGAGGCGCGCCTGCAACTGGCCGCCCTGCCGCGCAACTCCGCGCCGAGCCGCATTCGCAACCGCTGCGAAGTGACGGGTCGTCCGCGCGCGTTCTACCGCAAGCTCAAGATGAGCCGGATCGCGCTGCGTGAACTGGGCAACCTGGGCCAGATTCCCGGCCTGACGAAGTCGAGCTGGTAAGGGGAGCGAACAGACATGATGATCAACGATCCCCTGAGCGACATGATCGCTCGCATCAAGAACGCGGCGACCCGCAAGCGTTCCAAGGTGCTGACCCCGGCCTCGCGTCTGCGCCAGCGCGTCCTCGACGTGCTGCAGGACGAAGGCTACATCCGCGGCTACAACCTGGTTCAGAACCCGGGTGAGTTTCCGCAGTTCGAGATCGAGCTGAAGTACTTCGACGGCCAGCCCGTCATCGCCGAGATCGCGCGCGTGTCCAAGCCGGGCCGCCGCGTCTACTCCGCGATCGGCGATCTGAAGCCCGTCAAGAACGGCCTCGGCATCTCGATCCTTTCGACTTCGAAGGGCGTCATGTCCGACGCCGCCGCTCGCGACGCCAATGTCGGCGGCGAAGTCCTCTGCAGGGTCTACTGATATGTCCCGTATCGGCAAGAAAACCATCGCCGTGCCGAAGGGCGTGACTGTCACGCTCGACGGCCAGAACATCACGGTCAAGGGTCCCAAGGGCGAACGCGCCTGGACCGTCGCCGAAGAGATCGAAGTCAAGCAGGAAGGCGACGACCTGTCGCTGACCCCGCGTTCGGACACGCCTCGCGCCCGCGCGATGTGGGGTCTGTCGCGGACCCTGGTCGACAACATGGTCACGGGCGTCACCTCGGGCTTCGAAAAGTCGCTGGAGTTGGTCGGCGTGGGCTACCGCGCCGCGATGAAGGGCGACGCCCTGTCGCTGCAACTCGGCTTCTCGCACGAAGTCGACATCGACCCGCCGGCCGGCGTCAGCTTCGCTGTTCCCAAGCAGACCGAGATCAAGATCTCGGGCTCGGACAAGCAGGCTGTCGGTCAGGTCGCCGCGGTCATCCGCAAGCTGCGTCCGCCGGAGCCCTACAAGGGCAAGGGCGTCCGTTACGCCGGCGAGACCGTGCGTCGCAAGGAAGGCAAGAAGAAGTAAGTCATGGCTCTCTCTCTTCGACAACAAGCCAAGCGCCGCTCGGAGCGCACTCGCCGTCGCCTGAAGGCCGTCGCCAATGGTCGTCTGCGTCTGTCGGTCTACCGTTCGGACAAGAACATCTCGGCCCAGATCATCGACGACGCCCAGGGCGTGACCGTCGCCTCGGCCTCGTCGCTGGAAGGCGGCAAGGGCAAGCGCGGTTCGGACACGGCCGCGGCCGCCGCGATCGGCAAGCTGATCGCCGAACGCGCCATCGAGAAGGGCGTCAAGGACGTCGTCTTCGACCGCGGCGAGTACATCTATCACGGACGGGTGAAGGCGCTGGCGGAAGCCGCGCGTGAAGCCGGCCTGAACTTCTAAGGGACGCGACAGATGGCGCAACAACCCCAACGCGGCGGCGGCGGCAATGATCGCAACCGTCGTGACAACCGCAACGCCCCCGCTGTCGACGGCCCGGATTCGGACATCGTCGAGAAGCTGGTCCACATCAATCGCGTCGCCGCCACCGTCAAGGGCGGGCGTCGCTTCAGCTTCGCGGCCCTGATGGTCGTCGGCGACGGCAAGGGCCGCGTCGGCTTCGGCCACGGCAAGGCGCGCGAAGTGCCGGAAGCCATCCGCAAGGCGACCGAAGAAGCCAAGAAGACGATGATCCGCGTTCCGCTTCGCGAGAACCGCACCCTGCACCACGACGGCGCCGGCCGTTGGGGCGCCGGCAAGATCATGATGCGCGCCGCCCCTCCCGGCACCGGCGTCATCGCGGGCGGTCCGATGCGCGCGGTCCTCGAAACCCTCGGCGTCCAGGACGTCGTGGGCAAGTCGACCGGTTCGTCGAACCCCTACAACATGATCCGCGCGACGTTCGAGGCCCTGAAGGTCCAGTCGTCGCCGCGTCAGGTCGCTTCGAAGCGTGGCAAGAAGGTCGCCGACCTGATGGGCCGCCGCAATGACGGCGCCTCGGCGCCGGAAGCCGTGGAGTCCTAAGTCATGGCCGAGAATAAGACCGTCACCATCAAGCAGATCGGTTCGCCGATCCGCCGCAAAAACGACCAGCGCGCCACCCTGGTGGGCCTGGGCCTGAACCGCATGGGCCGCGAAGCGACCCTGGAGGACACCCCTTCGGTTCGCGGCATGATCGCCAAGGTCCACCATCTGGTGGAAGTGGTCGAGAAGTAAGCCCCGCTCTTCGGAGCGGGAGTGGCGAGTGGTTGGTGGCGAGTGGCGAGCAGGGAAGCGGCGATTTCGTCGTTTTTCCTTGACTCGCCGCTCAACACTCGCCACTCGCCACTTTCTTTTTTCCAAGCCGAGTCCGGACGATGTCCGGGCGCTAGCACCCGAAAGGATCAGGCACATGAAACTCAACGAAATCCGCGACAACGAAGGCGCGCACAAGAAGCGCATGCGTGTCGGCCGTGGCCCCGGTTCGGGCAAGGGCAAGACCTCGGGCCGCGGCGTCAAGGGCCAGAAGTCGCGCACCGGCGTCAGCCTGCTGGGCTTCGAAGGCGGCCAGATGCCGCTGTACATGCGCATGCCCAAGCGCGGCTTCAACAATCCGAACGCCCTGAAACTGGCCGAAGTGAACCTGTGGCGCCTGCAAGACGCCATCGACGCCGGCAAGCTGGACGCCTCGTCGGAAATCAAGGGCGACGCCCTGGTGGCCGCCGGCGTGATCCGCCGCGTCAAGGACGGCGTGCGCCTGCTGGGCACCGGCGAGGTCAAGGCCAAGCTGAACCTGGTCGTCTGGTCGGCCACGGCCGGCGCCAAGAAGGCCATCGAAGCCGCCGGCGGTTCGGTCGTCGAACAACGCATCGAAGCCGAAGCCAAGGCCGCCGCGCGCGTCGAGAAGCGCAACGCCGCCAAGGGCAAGGCCCCGGCCGCCAAGGCGCCCCAGGGCGACGCCAACAAGGTCTCGGCCCGCGCCAAGCGCACCGCCGCCAAGGCCTGATCACCGCGTCGTCGCGGTCCTTTTAGGCCGTGGCCTGGATACACCTGCGACGACGAAAGAACGGAAGCGGCTCTCGCATGAGGGCCGCTTTCCGCCTATCTGACGACTCAATCAGTCGTGGGGACGCATAATGGCTTCGGCCGCAGAACAACTCGCCGCCAATATGAACATGGGCTCGTTCGCGAAAGCGACCGAGCTGCACAAGCGCCTGCTGTTCACGCTGGGCGCGCTCCTGGTCTATCGGATCGGGACCTATGTGCCGATCCCGGGCATCAACTCGCAGGCCTTCCTGCAGTTCTTCCAGGATCCGTCGGGCCAGCGCGGCATCCTGGACATGTTCAACATGTTCTCGGGCGGCGCGGTCGAGCGTATGGCGATCTTCGCGCTGAACGTGATGCCCTACATCTCGGCCTCGATCATCGTGCAGCTGATGGGCACGGTCTATCCGCCCTGGGAGAAGCTGAAGAAGGAAGGCGGCGAGAGCGGCCGCAAGCAGCTGAACCAGTACACCCGCTATTTGACGGTGTTCCTGGCGCTGGCCCAGTCGTTCGGCATCGCGGCCGGCCTGAACAGCACGGCGGGTCTGGTCGACAATCCGGGCGTCTTCTTCATCGCCTCGACGGTCGTGACCCTGACCGGCGGCACCATGTTCCTGATGTGGCTGGGCGAGCAGGTGACGGCGCGCGGCGTCGGCAACGGCATCTCGCTGATCATCTTCGCCGGCATCGTGGCGGTCCTGCCGTCCACCATCGCGCGCCTGCTGGGCCTGGCCCAGCAAGGCCAGATGTCGGCCTTCGCCCTGCTGTTCATCGCCATCCTGGCGGTGGCCACGGTCGTCTTCATCGTCTTCATGGAACGCGCCCAGCGCCGTCTTCTGATCCAGTATCCGAAGCGCCAGGAAGGCAACAGGATGGCCGGGGGCGAGCGTTCGTTCCTGCCGCTGAAGGTCAACACCGCCGGCGTCATCCCGCCGATCTTCGCCTCTTCGCTGCTGATGCTGCCGACGACGGTCGCGACCATGACCGCCAACGCCGACCTGCCCGGCTGGCTGAGCTGGCTGCCGCTGGTGACGGCGCAGCTGACGCACGGGCAGCCGTTGTTCATGGTGCTCTACGCCGCCCTGATCATCTTCTTCTGCTTCTTCTACACCTCGATCACCTTCAACCCCGAGGATACGGCCGAGAACCTGCGCAAATACGGCGGATTCCTGCCGGGCATCCGTCCGGGCAAGCGCACGGCGGAATATCTGGACTATGTGCTGACCCGCCTGACGGTGATCGGCGCGGCCTATATCACCGCAGTCTGCCTGCTGCCGGAGTTCATCGTCAGCCAGTTCGGCAACAGCCTGTATTTTGGCGGAACGTCTATCTTGATCGTGGTCTCGGTGACGATGGACACTGTCGCCCAGATTCAGTCCCAACTGCTGGCCCACCAGTACGAAGGCCTGATCAAGAAGGCCAAGCTGCGCGGACGCGGTGGCCGTGGCGCGCCAACGCCGGTGCGTCGCTAAATCCAAGCTGACAGACGCCTAGGGGAGGGCTGAAGCGTGAACTTGATCCTGTTCGGACCGCCGGCGGCGGGCAAGGGCACCCAGGCCAAGCGGCTGGTGGAAGAGAAGGGCATGGTCCAGCTCTCCACCGGCGACATGCTGCGGGCGGCGATCGCCTCGGGCTCGGACCTGGGACTCAAGGTCAAGGACGTGCTGGCGCGCGGCGATCTGGTCACGGACGAGATCGTCATCGCCCTGATCGAGGACCGCCTGCCCGAGGCCGAGGCCGCAGGCGGCGCCATCTTCGACGGCTTCCCCCGCACCGTGGCCCAGGCCGAGGCCCTGGACGCCATGCTGGCCAAGCGCGGGGCCCAGATCGACGCCGTGGTGCGGCTGAAGGTCGATGACGCCGCCCTGACCGAACGGATCGCCAAGCGGTTCGCCGAACAGGGACGGCCCGACGACAATCCCGAATCCTTCAAGGTTCGGCTGGAGGCCTACAACCGCAACACCGCCCCGCTGCTTCCCTATTACGAGAAGCAGGGCAAGCTGACCGAGGCGGACGGCATGGGCTCGATCGAATCGGTCGCAAAGGCCATCGACGAAGCTCTGGCGTGACCAAAGTCCGCCTCGGGCGTTAGACGTCCGATGACCGACGACGACGTCAGGCCGGACAAATGGCGCGCCCGCAGACGCTGGCGCGCCTTCGCCGTTTTCTGCGTTGTCGCCGGGGCCGAGATCGGGCTGTTCCTGTTGCTGGGCCAAGTGAACGGCCGCGCGCCGCAGCCGCCCGCCCCCTCGGAGCCGCAGCCGTTCGAGGTCGTGCTCTACGACCCGCCGCCCCCCGCTTCCGACCAGCCGCCGGCGCCTGAGACGGGAGGAGGGGCTCCCGCCGCCGCCTCGCGCATCCACACGCCGCCGCCGCCGAAACAGGCGCGTCCCCCGGAACTGCCCGCGCCGCCAAAACAGGCCCCGGCGCCCGCACCTGTCGTCGGCGTCGCCCCCGCGCCGTCGCCCCAGCCCGGATTCGGCCAGGGCGGGCAGGGGACAGGCGCAGGCTCCGGCGTCGGTTCGGGAGCCGGCCCCGGCTCCGGTTCGACCGGGCCGCGTCTGGTCACGGGGCCGACCATCGGTCAGATCCGCGCCAGCCACCCGCCTCGCGCGCGCAGCCGCTACGGCCGGGCCGAACTGTCGTGCGTCATTCGGCTGGACAATCGGCTGGACGATTGCCGCATCGTGGACGAAACTCCGCCGGGCCTGGGCTTCGGGGCGGCGGGCCTTCAGGTTTCGGGCTTCTTCCGCTTCCAGCCGCCGACCGAGAACGGCCGTCCGGTCCAGGGCCAGCGCGTCACCGTCGGCATCGACTTCGGGCGTCCGCCGCGCTGAACCACGCCAGACGTTGACGGCCTGTGAATCATCTGTATAAGGGCGCCTTCCCGCGAAGGGCGCCACGCTCCTGGTTTGTTAACCGGAGCGTTTGTTGCGTCTGACTAACGCGTATCTGGAGAATTTCGTGGCCCGTATCGCTGGCGTCAACATCCCGACCAACAAGCGCGTGGAAATCGCGCTTCAATACATCCATGGCATCGGCCCCGCGGCCGCCAAGGACATCACCGGCAAGGTCGGCATCGACGCCGCGCGCCGCGTCAACCAGCTGACGGACGCCGAAGTGCTGTCGATCCGCGAGACGATCGACCGCGACTATACGGTGGAAGGCGACCTGCGTCGCGAAACCTCGATGAACATCAAGCGTCTGATGGACCTGGCCTGCTATCGCGGCCTGCGTCACCGCAAGGGCCTGCCGGTCCGCGGTCAGCGCACCCACACCAACGCTCGCACCCGCAAGGGTCCGGCCAAGCCGATCGCCGGCAAGAAGAAGTAAGAGAGAGCTGACCGATGGCCAAGGAACCGGGTCGCGTAAAGCGCCGCGAACGCAAGAACATCACCTCGGGCGTCGCCCACGTGAACGCCAGCTTCAACAACACGATGGTGACGATCACCGACGCGCAAGGAAACGCGATTTCCTGGTCGTCGGCCGGCCATATGGGCTTCAAGGGTTCGCGTAAGTCGACCCCCTACGCCGCCCAGATGGCCGCGGAAGACGCCGGCAAGAAGGCCCAGGAGCACGGCGTGAAGACGCTGGAGGTCAATGTTTCGGGTCCGGGTTCCGGCCGGGAATCGGCTTTGCGCGCCCTGCAGTCCGTCGGTCTGACGATCACGACCATCCGCGACGTCACGCCGATGCCGCACAATGGCTGCCGTCCGCCCAAGCGTCGTCGCGTCTGATCGCGACTTCGTTCCAGGCACACCCCATCTCCGTCGGCTCCACCATGGCCTCGTCGACAAGGCCGGAGCCGACGAAACCCGTTCGAGGGACAAAATGATCGAAAGAAACTGGCAAGAGCTGATCCGTCCCGAGAAGCCCCAGATCGAGACCGGCTCCGACGCCCAGCGCAAGGCGCGCCTGGTGGCCGAACCCCTCGAGCGTGGCTTCGGCGTGACCCTCGGCAACGCGCTGCGTCGCGTTCTGCTGTCGTCGCTGCAAGGCGCGGCTGTCACCGCCATCCAGATCGACGGCGTGGTCCATGAATTCTCGTCGCTGGAAGGCGTGCGCGAAGACGTGGTCGACATCGTCCTGAACATCAAGCAACTGGCGCTGCGCATGCACGCCGAAGGCCCCAAGCGCATGACCCTGCGCGCCACGGGCCCCGGCGCGGTGACGGCCGGCCAGATCGACGTGCCGGCGGACATCGAGGTCCTGAACCCCGATCACGTCATCTGCACCCTGGACGACGGCGCCTCGATCCGCATGGAACTGACCGTCCAGAACGGCAAGGGCTATGTGGCCGCCGAACTGAACCGCCCGGAAGACGCGCCCATCGGCCTGATCGCCGTGGACGCCCTGTATTCGCCGGTCAAGAAGGTGGCTTACCGCGTCGAGCCGACCCGCCAGGGTCAGTCGCTGGACTACGACAAGCTGCTGCTGGAAGTGGAGACCAACGGCGCGGTGACGCCTGTGGACGCCGTGGCCTACGCCGCGCGCATCCTGCAGGACCAGCTGCAGATCTTCATTACCTTCGAAGAGCCCAAGAAGGCTGTCGAGCAGTCGGACGGCAAGCCCGACCTGCCCTTCAACCCGGCCCTGCTGAAGAAGGTGGACGAGCTGGAACTGTCGGTCCGTTCGGCCAACTGCCTGAAGAACGACAACATCGTCTACATCGGCGACCTGATCCAGAAGACCGAGGGCGAAATGCTTCGCACCCCGAACTTCGGCCGCAAGTCGCTGAACGAGATCAAGGAAGTTCTCGCGACGATGGGCCTGAGCCTCGGCATGGACGTGCCGAACTGGCCGCCCGAAAACATCGAAGACCTGGCCAAGAAGTTCGACGACCAGATCTAAGTTCAACCCTCCGCCCGTCTCCTTTCGGGGAGAATGCCGGGGCGGTTAGAAGATTACGGGTCTAGGTCTCCGATCAGGAGATACCGGGCCCGGAGTAGGAGAGACCCAGATGCGCCACGGCGCCGCCCATCGTAAACTCGGTCGCACGACCAGCCACCGCACCGCCATGTTCGCCAACATGGCCGCCTCGCTGATCAAGCACGAGCAAATCACCACGACCCTGCCCAAGGCCAAGGAACTGCGTCCCTTCGTCGAGAAGCTGGTCACTCTGGCCAAGAAGGGCGATCTGCACGCGCGTCGTCAGGCCATCAGCCAGGTCCGCGACGTGCCGCAGGTCGGCAAGCTGTTCGAAACGCTGGGCCCGCGCTACAGCGAGCGCAACGGCGGCTATATCCGCATCATGAAGGCCGGCTTCCGCCACGGCGACAACGCCCCGATGGCCGTGATCGAGTTCGTTGATCGCGACGTCGAAGCCAAGGGCAAGGACTCCGGCCCGGTCCTGGCCTACGAAGGCGACGAAGACTAAGACCTGGTCGAAAGACCAGACGCCGAAAGGGCGGTCGGAGCGATCCGGCCGCCCTTTTGCTTTGCGGGCGGATGGGGCATGAGCCGGTCATGAGCGCCGTCATCGTCGATTATCGCCCCGAACACGCCGCCGCCTGGGCGCGGCTGAACGCCGCCTGGCTGGCCGAGGGCGGCTTCGAGATCGAGGCCAAGGATCGGTCGGCCATCGACGATCCCCAGGGCAGCTTCCTGGACAGGGGCGGGCGCATCTTCATCGTCGAGCAAAACGGCGAAGCCGTCGGCTGCTGCGCCCTGGTTCCCATCGCGGACGGGGCCGAGGTGTGCAAGATGACGGTGACGCCGGCGGCGCGCGGTCAGGGGCTGGCGCGGCGCCTGCTGGAGGCCTGCGAGGCGGCGGCGCGGGAAGCGGGCGTCCAGCGCCTCTATCTGGAGACCAACAGCGGATTGAGGACCGCTATCGCTCTATACGAACGGTTCGGCTTCGTCCATCTGCCTGCGCGGCCGACGCCCTATGCGCGCGCCGACGTCTTCATGGAAAAGCGCCTCTAGCTAGCCGTCCAGCACGGCCGCCAGGGCCATCAGCCATATGAGCAGAATGCACAGGCCATAGGCGATCTGATCCTGGCGAGAACGGCGGGGCGGTCGGGGCGGCGGGTTCGGGTGCGGCATCGCCAAGGTTCAAGCCGATAGGCGCCGGCTGCGAAATCGATTAAGCGGTGATGGCTATGTGAGGGGAGGTCACATGACCGGCCGTGCGCCGCCGCCTTTGAACGCATTGAGAACCTTCGAGGCGTTCGCGCGTCACGCCAGCATGACGCGCGCGGCGGGCGAATTGTGCGTGACGCACGGGGCCGTAAGCCGCCAGATCGCGGCGCTTCAGGAAACACTGGGCGTGCGGCTGGTCGGCGGACCGCGTCACGCCCTGACCTTGACCGAGGCCGGTCGGCGGCTGGCGGACGGTCTGACGCCCGCGTTCGGCGCCATCGCCGATTCGGTGGCCCAGGCGCGGGGGGAGACGGTGCGCGAGATCGAAATCTCCTGCCTGGGAACCTTCGCCCTGAAATGGCTGATTCCGCGCCTGCCGGCGTTCTCGCAGGTCCATCCCGAAATCCGGGTGCGGCTGTCGGAATCCTATCTGCCGGTCGATTTTCGCCGGGATCGGTTCGACGGCGCCATCCGCATCGTGGAGCCGGGCCAACGTCACCCTCGCACCGAAAGCACGCGCTTCCTGGATCAGCACCAAGGGCCGGTGGGCGCGCCGGACCTGATGGCGGCGCTGCAGACCTTGCAGGCGGTCGCCGCTGCGCCGCGCCTGCGCTCGGCCACCTTTCGCCAGGCCTGGACGGTGTGGGCCGACCTTGCGGGGGTGACGCTGGACGAGGACGCGCCCGAGCGGGAGTTCGCCCATAATCATTCGCTGGTCGAGGCGGCCGCTTCCGGCCTGGGCGTGGCCATCGCGCCTTGGGCCTTCGTCGCGCCGGACATCCTGGGGGGACGTCTGGCGGCGCCGTTCGGCTTTGTGAAGCGAGCATCCTGGTTCGCCTTCCTGCGGCCGGAGGGGCGACGGGATGCGGCCGTGGACGCCTTTCGCGACTGGCTGGCGCGCGAGGGCGAACGCAGCCCGCCGCCGCCTATTCCTTCGACAAATCCTGCCGGTTGAACCAGGCTGCAGCGGCCGCGAAGGGCAGTCCGATCCATAGGCCGAGGCCAAGCAGTCCTTTCGCCGCCGCGTGGTCGGGCAGGTCGGCCGCCGTTCCGCCTTCGATGACCGCCTTCAGCAGGTCGGTCGCCAAGCCGGGCGACAGCAGGGGCAGCAGCCAGCCGTCCGGCGTCACGCCCATGGGAAGCAGGATGTTCGGCAGGAAATATTGGCCGATCCCGATCACCAGGGGGGCGAACAGGGCCGCCAACAGGGACCGCGTCATGACCGCCGCCAGCAGGCCCAGCATGGTGAACTGCAGGATGCGCGCCCAGCCGGTCAGGGCCAGAAGACCGAAATCGGCGGCGGCCCCGCCGGTCATGGAGAAGGCGAGCGGGCGGCCGAACACCGCCGCCTGGATCAGGCCGGCGATCACATCGGACGCCAGGGCGGCCAAGGTCGCCAGCACGATCACCAGGACAGCCACCACGACCTTGCCGGCGATCAGGTTGGATCGGGTGTTGCGCGCGCTGATCAGCCGCCAGGTCTCCCAGCGATAGTCGCCGGCGTAGAGTGTGGCCGCCCCGATCAGCACGAACATCAGGATGGCGGGATTGGCGAAGTCGCCGGCGCTCTTGACCAGGGCCAGGCCCAGGTCGAGCGGGCCGCCCTTCATCAGCTCGGGCGGCAGCTTGCCGACCAGCTTGGCCTCGTTGGCCTTGGCGACGACGAAGCCGACGGTGGCCAGCAGGACGCCCATGATCGGCACGAACAGCACGCTCCAGAACAGGGCGGTGCGGTTGCGCGACAGTCGATAGGTTTCGGAACGGATCGCGTCAGCCAGCACGGTTCTGCTCCTGCACGCCGGTCCAGCCGGTTTCGCTCATGAAGACGTCTTCCAGGTCGGCGCCGATCCAGCGGGCCTCTTCGATATCGACGCCCGCCTCGACCAAGGCCTTGATCAGGGCGGGGGCGTCGGCGCGCGGCGTCGCGGCCAGCAGGGCGTCGCCGTCCAGCGTGGCGCGTTCGCCCAGCACGGCCATGGCCCTGGCCAAGGGGGTGACGGCCAGGCGAAGGCGCTGGCCCGAGGCGGTCAGGTCTGAAACGCGCCCCTCGGTGATGACCTTGCCCTTGTTGAAGATGGCCACGCGGTCGCAGACGCGCTGGACCTCCTGAAGCTGGTGGCTGGCCAGGATCACGGTCACGCCGTCGTTGTCGGCCAGGCTGCGGATCAGGGCGCGCATCTCCTGGATGCCGGGCGGGTCCATGCCGCTGGTGGGTTCGTCCAGGATGACCAGGTCGGGCTTGGTCATCAGGGCGGCGGCGACGCCCAGCCGTTGCAACATGCCGACCGAGAAACCACGCACGCGGCGGTTCGCCGCCTCGGTCAGGCCGACGCGCTGGAGCCAGTTGTCGATCTCGGCCCGGCTGACGCCGCCGTGGGCCTGGGCCAGCCAGACCAGCACCTGGCGCGCCGTCATGAAGGGGGGAAAGCGCGGCGTCTCGATCATCGACCCCATTCGGCGCATCGACGTCGGATCGCCGACCCGGCCGCCCATGACCGTGGCGTCGCCTTCGGTCGGGCGAATCAGGCCCAGCAGGGTGCGGAACAGGGTCGACTTGCCCGCCCCATTCGGGCCCAGCACGCCATAGACCCCGCCGCGCGGGATCGACAGGGTCAGGCCGTCGAGGGCCTTCACCGCCCCGTAGGTCTTGGTGAGGCCGCGGATTTCGATGACGGTGTCCATACCGCAAGCTTGGCGCGAGAACGCCGTTCCGACAAGCCGTCGTGCGACTGTCGCGCATTAAGTTTAGGCAAGGTTTTCGTGTCGTTTCGGAGTTCGCCCATGTCCCGTTTCCCGCTCGCCGGCCTGGTCGCCGGCCTGCTCGTCGCCGGGGCGATGGCCCTGTCGTCCTGTGCGGGCGCGCCGCCCGCCCAGACGCCGCCGATCGCGGCGGCGACGACGGTCCAGGCCGGGGCGCCGGACCGGGTGATCCTGATCTCCATCGACGGTTTCCGGCCCGACTACCTGGGCCAAGGCCAGACGCCGGTGCTGGACGGCCTGGTCGCCGGGGGCGCGTTCGGGCCGATGCGGCCGTCGTTTCCCAGCGTGACCTTCCCCAACCACTATACGCTGGTGACGGGGCTGCATCCCGACCATCACGGCGTGGTCGGCAACCGCTTCACCGACGCGCAGCTGGGCGTCTTCACCATGGCCAGCAAGGAGACGGGCTTCTGGGACCAGGGCGAGCCGATCTGGGTCAGCGCCGAAAAGGCCGGGGTGCGGACCGGCACCATGTTCTGGCCGGGCTCCGAGGTCGAAATCCATGGCGTGCGTCCCAGCCAATGGGCCCCGTTCGACCAGGGGATGCCTGGCGATTCGCGCGTGGACCGGGTGCTGTCCTGGCTAGACCTGCCGGCGGACAAGAGGCCCAGGCTGGAGACGCTGTATTTCGACATCGTGGACACCGCCGGCCACCGGCATGGCCCGGATTCGCCGGAAACGCGCGCGGCCGTCGCC
This sequence comes from Brevundimonas sp. D3-1P, assembly GCF_055809335.1. NCBI lineage: Bacteria > Pseudomonadati > Pseudomonadota > Alphaproteobacteria > Caulobacterales > Caulobacteraceae > Brevundimonas > Brevundimonas sp. D3-1P. The sequence continues at coordinate 1,076,924 of NZ_CM147908.1, read as the reverse complement.
TCCGTCGACGCCTCGATCGGGCGCCTGGTCGAGGGACTGAAGTCGAGGGGGCTTTACGAGCGGACGCTGCTGGTCGTGGTGTCGGATCACGGCATGGCGGCGACCTCGCCCGACCGGGTGATCTGGATCGACGACATCATCGACCCGTCGGCGCTGAGGATCGGCTATGGCGGCGCGGTTCTGACCGCCGATCCGGCGCCGGGACGCGAGGCCGAGGTGCAGCAGAAGCTGGTCGGCCGCCATCCGCACATGGACTGCTGGAACAAGGCCGATTTGCCGGCCCGGCTTGTCTATGGCTCCAATCCGCGCGTGGCCCAGATCGTCTGCCTGGTCCAGACCGGGTGGCTGACCGCCACGCGCGACCGGCCCGTCACCCGTCCGGGCGGGGCCCACGGCTATGACAATCAGGCGCCGGAGATGGCGGCGGTGTTCATCGCGCACGGGCCGGGCGTGATCGCCGGGCGTGGATTGACCGATCTGGACAGCGTGGACGTGCAGCCGTTCCTGGCGCGAATGCTGGGCGTCGCGGCGCCCGCCGGCGACGGTCGGCCACAGGATACGCTTCCCATAACGACCCCCTGATTGGCGGACGCGCGATTTCGGCGCACAATGGCGGCCGCAGGGGCAGGGAGGCGGCGATGCGCAAGGGGCTTTGGGTCGCGACCCTTTCGGCGGCCTGTCTGATGGCGCCGGTCGCCGTCGCCGACGCCACCGCGACGGCGGCGACCCTGGCATTGATCGCCAATCCGCAAATCTGCGGTCGCGTCGGGCCCGTGGGCGAGGTTCGACCCACGGCGGACATGGTCATGGCTCCCGGTTTCGGCAGCGACGGCTTTCCGGTCGACGCCAAGACGCCGGAGGCCCAGGCCTGGTTCGACTATGGCGTTCGACTGCGCTGGGCGTTCGAACATTCGGAATCGGTGCGGGCCTTTCGGAAGGCGCGGCTGCTGGACCCGTCGTGCGGCATGTGCGCCTGGGGCGAGGCCTGGGCCATAGGGCCGAATCTGAACGGCGGCGGATACGACCCCGGCTCCGTCGCCACCGGCCTTCGCGTCGCGCGCGAGGCGCGTCGGCTGGCCCGCGATGCGACACCCGTGCAGCGCCAGATGATCGACGCCCTGATCCAGCGCTATTCCGGCGAGGAAACGACCCGCGCCCTGCGTTTCGCCCGCGCCATGGACCGCATCGCCAAGCGCAATCCCGACGACGCCTCCATCGCCAGCATCGCCGCCGACGCCTGGATGCTGGAGCCCGAGGGCGAGTGGTGGGACAAGGACGGCAAGGCGGCCGACCCCGCCGTGACGCGCGCCATGACGATCCTGGAGCACGCCCTGACGGTCAAGCCGGACGATCCGGGCGCCATCCACCTGTATATCCATCTGACCGAATGGTCGGACGACCCGCATCGCGCCCTGGCGTATGGCGAGCGGCTGGCCCGGCTGGCGCCGGGCGCCAGCCACCTGGTGCACATGCCGTCGCACACCTTCTATCGCGTCGGGCGCTACAAGGACGCGATGATGTCCAACGTCGACGCCGTGGCGCTGGACAAGAACTACGACCGACTGGTCGGCCCGCCCGGCGGCATTCGCGGCATGAGACTGCACGCCCACAACATCCATTTCGGCATGGGCGGCGCCCTGATGGCGGGCGGGGCCGAGCGGGGTCTGGAACTGGCCGACTGGTATATGGCGACCTATCCGCAGCTGCTGGCGCCGCCCGAGGCTGGCGAGGACGACTATTGGATCTATCGCCAGATCATGGCGGCGGACGCCTATGCCCTCTACGGCCGGTTCGGCACGGCGGATCAGGTCGCGGCCCTGGCTGAACCGGACGCCGGGCGGCCGCTGATGCGGGTGGGCTGGCGCTATGCGCGGGGCGAGGCGGCGGCGCGTCGCGGCGATGCGCCTGCGGTGCGGGCCGAGGCGGCGGGCATTGCGGCGCTGCTGGCCGACAAGGCGTTCAAGGGGCCGATGGCGGATCGCCAGGCCGGCTTCGCCGAACTGTTTCAAAAGGTGCTGGAGGGCCGGGCGGCCATGATCCAGGCCGACTATCCCGCCGCCATCGCCGCCTATGGCCGAGCCGCCGAAATCCAGGCCATGAACCCAGAAGGCGGCGATCCGCCGTTGATCTGGTATCCGACGCGCCGCAGTTTGGCGGCGGCCCTCCTGGCGAATGGCGACCCGGCCGGAGCCAGGGCCAAGATCGACGAACTGCTGAAGGACTGGCCCGCCGACCCCTACAGCTATTACGTCCTCTACCGCGCCGAACAGGCGATGGGCGACGAAGCCGCCGCCAATGAGGCCCTGCGCCATGCGGGGGTCGAATGGATCGGCGGGCGGATGACCCTGGCGGAGGCTTAGGGCGCGGCCTTACTTCTTGGCCGCCTCGATCATTTTGCCGATCTCGGCCGGATCGATGCTGGCGGCGGCCTTGCCGTTGACGAAGAAGGTGGGCGTGCCCTGAAGGCGCAGGGCGGCGGCCGTGGTGTGGATGTCGGCGATGTGGCGGGTGGTCTCGGGCGAGGCCAGGGCCGCCTTGGCGCGGGTCATGTCCACGCCGTTCGCGGCCAGAATGGCGTCGATTGAGGCCAGGGTCAGGGCGCGCTCGTTCATCAGGGCGTCGTAGACGTCCAGATATTTGCCCTGCTGGTGCGCGGCCAGGGCGGCGCGGGCGGCGTATTGCGAGGTGACGTCGTCGCCCCGGTCCAGGATGGGCCAGTCCTTGAAGACGAAGCGGACCTCCGGGTGGGCGGCCATAAGGGCGCGATAGTCGTGGGCCACGGCCTTGCAGCCGGGGCAGCGGAAGTCGAAGAATTCGATCACCGTCACCTTGGCGTCGGCCGGTCCGAAGGCGGGGTCGCGGCTGTCGGGCGCCAGCAGGCCCGCATTGGCGGCGGCGGCGGCGTTGGTTTCGTCCACGCGCGCCTGGCCCTCCTTGGCCTGCAGCGCCAGGCTGGCCTCCTGAAGCACCTCGGGGTGCTCCAGCAGATAGGTGCGGACGTTCGCGCCGCCGTTGAAATAGGGCGTGGCGGCCAGGCCCAGGGCGACGACCGAAAGCCCCAGGGCGACATAGCCGGCGCGGCCGCCGCTCAGCAGGCCGGTCCTGGGTTGGTGCGCGGCCGGGGCTTCGGGCGCAGGCGCGGGGGCGTCGTCGGTCATGGATGCTCGCAGTCTTACAAGGGTCAGTTCAGGGTCGTAGGCCGGCGGGCGGCGTCGCGCCGGTCAAGGTCGCGCAGGTCGTCGGGCGTGGCGCCCGAGGCCAGGACGATGTCGACCGCGCGGCGCCATTCGATGGAGCCGGGGTCGAGCATGGAGCGGGCGCGCAGGGCGAACTGCGTCGCCTGCTTCTCGTCGCCGCCGGCGAAATAGTATTCGGCCGAGGCCAGACGCGCCTCGCCCTCCTTGCCCTGGGAGGCATAGGCCTGGGCCAGCAGACGCCAGGCCATGGTGTTGTCCTTTTCGGCGACGACGGCGCGCCGCAACTGGTCGATGGCCTCGTCCAGATTGGACTTGTCGTTGGTTTCGATCAGCGCGTGGGCCAGGTTGATGCGCAGAAGGGGGGCGTCGGGCTTCAGCCGCACGGCTTCGCGGTGAGAGGCGACCGCCTCGGCCGGGCGACCCTCCTCGAACAGGATCTGGCCCTTCAATTCCTGAAAATAGGGGTTGGCGACGTCGCCGGCGATCAGGGCGTCGACCGCCGCCAGGGCCTTGTCGGTCTGGCCGTCTCGATACCAGGCGATGGCGCGCGCGTAGCGGCCGGGCAGGGAGTCGTCGGCGGACGGATAGTCCCGCAGCGTCGCATTCGGCGAATCCATGAAGGCGTGGATCTTGGCCAGGATCAGGGCGTGCTGGGCCATCCGTTCGGGACTGTCGCGATGATCGTAGTGCGGCTGTTCCTGCACATAGCGGCGCAGGGTCTCGATACGCTGGGACGACAGGGGGTGGCTGCGGAAATAGGGATAGCGCCGGGCGTCGGAAAACACCTCCTGCGAGCGGAAATTGTCGAAGAACGACACCAGGCCCGCCCCGGATTCGCCGGCCGCCTCCAGTCCGCGGACGCCGGTCAGATCGGCCTCGCCCTCCTGGCCCTGCATATACCGCAGCGCGCCCAGCGCACCGAAATACTGGCTGGAGCCCAACAGGGCCACGCCTGCGTCGGGGGCGCCCGCCGCGATGGCCAGGGCACCCAGTGCCATGGTCATGAACATCGGTTGTTTGCCGGCGTTCTGGGCGCCGTCGCGCAAGGTGTGGCGGTTCTTGATGTGGCCCGCCTCGTGCGCCATCACCCCCAGCAGTTCGTTGGGCGTCTTGGTGCGCAGGATCAGGCCGGTGTTGACGCCCATGATCCGCCCGCGCGTGGCGAAGGCGTTCAGTTCGTCGTCATTGACCAGCAGAACCTGGATGTCCGACGGGTTCAGCCCCATGGCCGCAAAGACCGGGTCGGCCCATTCCCGCACGATGCCCTCGACCTCGGTGTCGCGGATCAGGCTCTGGGCGGAGGCCTGGCCGGCGATGCAAAGGGCCGTAAGGGCCGTGGCCGCCGCCGCCAGAAGACGGGATGCAGATCGGGGAAGCCACCTCATGGCTGAACTCCAATAGCGACCGACCCCCGCCTGCATCCTGACAATCTAATCGTGACCGATCAGCGGCGCCACCACCCGCGCTTGGGCTTTTCGGGCGGCGCGACGATCTGGTTCGGATCCTCCGCGATGATGGCCTCCACGTCGATCTCCGGCCTGGGCGCGACGAAGGGCTCGGCCAGGACGGCGGGCTGGGGCGCCGCCTTCGTCTCGGCGATGGCGCGTTCGATAGCCAGCCCCGCCTGAGGCGTGACGTCCAACTGCGCCGGGGCGCCTTCGAGCGTCGCCTCGTTCGGCTCGATGGCCGTGTCGGGGTGAGGTTCGAAATGGGCCTCGGCGGCCGGCGTCTCGGCGGCCGGCGTCTGGGCGGTCTCGACCGGAGCCGTTTCCGTCTTGGCGGCCGTCTTGCGGCGCACGCGACGACGCTGAGGCTCGGGCGCCAGTTCGGGGGAGGTTTCCGTAACGGCCTCAGCGGCCGGTTCGGCGGCCTCGACCATCACGGCCATCGGCGTCTCGGGCGAGCCGTCGGGCGGCATGCCTTCGTTGGTGGCGCGGTTCTCGACCTTGATCTCGTGCGCCGCGCCGGCTTCGACGCCGCGACCCCGGCCGCGACGACGACGGCGGCGCGAACGTCCGCCTTCCTCGTTGGCGCCGTCGCCATTGGCGTCTTCGATCGCGACCTCCAGGCGTTGCCCGTCCGCTTCGGCCGCCGGACGCTCGGCGCGCTCGGGACGTTCGCCCGGGCCTTCGCTCCGGCTAGGATTCAGCGGATCGAACCAGACGTAGGGATCGTCCAGAGACGGCGTGCGGCCGCGCACCCAGGCGTAGACGTCGCGCTCTCCATCCTCGCGCATCCGTCGACCGCCGCGACGGCCCCGACGGCGACGGCGGCCGTTCTCGTCCTCCTCGTCGTCCGAGGCGTCGTCCAGGCTGACGGCGTCGACGGCCTCTTCGTCGCGACGCCCGCCGCGACGGCGGCGACGGTTTCGGCCGCGCCCGACGCTGTCGTGACGCTCGGCGCGCTCGCGCGGCTCGTCGTCGTCGGTGTCCTCGCGCTCCAGCGAGTCCTCGTCTTCGTCCTCGTCGTCGGGGACGATCTCCTCGTCTTCGTCGTCCTCTTCGTCCTCGTAGAGGGAGGGGTCGAAGTCGTCGTCCAGGTCGGGCAGTTCGACCTCGGGCGCGACGAAGTCCTCGTTGGTCTCGGTGCGCTCGATATTGTGTTCGCCCTGGCCCAAGCTATCGTCGATCTGGACGATGACGTTCAGGCCGCGGCGCTCCAGAAGCGACTGCAGATAGGCGCGCTTGTGGTTCAGGATGTACAGGCCGACGGCGGTGCAGACCTTCAGCACCACCACGCCCGCGCCGTTCTTGCCGGCCTCGATGTCGACCGCGCGCAGGGTCATCAGGGCGGCGGATTCGGCCGAGCGGATGCGGCCGGTGCCCTGGCAATGCGGGCAGGCCTCGGTCGCGCCCTCGATCACGCCCAGGCGGCGACGCTGGCGGCTGATCTCCATCAGGCCGAAGGGCGAGATGCGGCCCATCTGGATGCGGGCGCGGTCGCTGGACAGGGCGTCCTTCAGCACCTTCTCGACGGCGCGGTTGTTCTTGCCCTCGTCCATGTCGATGAAGTCGATCACGACTAGGCCGGCCAGGTCGCGCAGGCGCAGCTGGCGAGCGGCCTCGACGGCCGCTTCCATATTGGTCTTGAACGCCGTCTGCTCGACGTTGCGTTCCTTGGTGGCGCGGCCCGAGTTGACGTCGATGGCCACCAGGGCCTCGGTCTGGTTGATCACCAGATAGCCGCCCGACTTCAGCGGCACGACCGGCTGGTGGATCTGGGTCAGCAGTTCCTCGATGCCGTTGGCGGCGAACAGGGGACGCGAGCCGCGATACAGGTGAACCTTCTTGGCCTGGGCCGGCATCAGCACGCGCATGAAGTCGCGCGCCTCCTTGAAGCCCTCGACCCCCTCGACCTGGATGCCGTCGAAGTCCTTGTCGAACATGTCGCGCACGGCGCGGCGGACCAGGTTCTCTTCCTCGTAGATGACCGAGGGGGCGTGAGAGGCCAGGGTGGTCTCGCGGATCGTCTCCCACAGGCGCAGCAGATATTGATAGTCGCGCTTGATCTCGGCCTTGGTGCGCTTGGCGCCGGCCGTGCGGATGATCAGCCCCATGCCTTTCGGCACGTCCAGGGCCGCGACGGCGCTCTTCAGGCGGCGACGGTCCGAGGTGTTGGTGATCTTGCGCGAAATGCCGCCGCCCTTGCCCGTGTTGGGCATCAGCACGCAGTAGCGGCCGGCCAGCGACAGCCATGTGGTCAGGGCCGCGCCCTTGGCGCCGCGCTCGTCCTTGACGACCTGAACCAGCAGGATCTGGCGGCGCTTGATCACGTCCTGGATCTTGTAGCGGCGCATCAGCCGGCGCTTCAGACGCTCCTCGTCGGCCAGTGCGGCGTCGGGATCGACGTCGTCGCTGACGGATTCGCGGTCCAGATCGTCCTCGTCGTCATCGTCCTGCGGCTCGGCCATGATGGCTTCGCGGTCGGCGACGGGGATCTGGTAATAGTCGGGATGGATTTCGTTGAAGGCCAGGAAGCCGTGGCGATTGCCGCCGTATTCGACGAAAGCGGCCTGGAGGCTGGGCTCTACGCGGGTGACTTTGGCCAGGTAGATGTTGCCGCGAAGCTGGCGCTTCGCTCGGGATTCGAAGTCGAACTCCTCAATCTGGCGTCCGTCCACGATGGCGACCCGGGTTTCTTCCGGGTGGGCCGCGTCGATCAGCATTGTCTTTGACATTGAAGGTCTCTCTCTGGCGCGCGCTGGCCGGCCGGCCCGGAACACCGGGTCGGATCGTGGCGGCTCGCCGAATGAAGCTAGGGGCCGGCGCGCGCGACATCCCCTCGCCGAGAACGGCGAAGCGGGCTTGATCAAGCCGTTGGGGTGCGCAGGCGTTAAGGCCCATGGAAGTCGTCGGTCCTGAACCGGGCGCGCCAATCCCTTGGGAAGGCCGCGTCCCTGGTCCGCTCTTCGAATCCTCGGCGATGCCGGGAGATTCTAGGATTGGTGAAAGTCAGCGCCGCGAGGAGGGCGCGCCAGGCTTCGCACGGGCGAAATCGGCGCGATCGGTTCGCGAGCGGTCACAGCATAGTCACGCAACTCGCGAATTAAAAGGCGTTCGCCTTAACCCCCTGAATACGAGCCTCTGGCATCCTGGCGGTCGAGTAGGCTTTCAGTAGGTTCGCCAGCGCAATGAGCGGTCGCGTTTTGACAGGTCTGATGCGCTGGGGCGCGAAGGAATGGGCGATGACCGCCCTGGCCTTCGCGGTCATCTGCGCCGTCGGCCTGTTCGGCACGCGCGGTCTGGCCTGGGGCGCCCAGGGCGATGTGATCAGCGTGCGCTTCGGTGCCGACGGTGATCGGACCCGCGTTGTCATCGATCTGGAAAAGGCCGCGCAGGGCCGCGTTGTCGATACGGGCAGAGGGGGACGAGTCACTCTGGCCCTTAACGGCGTGGCGCCGGGACGGGGGCTGAACGGGGACGGATCGGGACTGGTCCGGTCCTACGCCGTCTCGGCCTCGGGCGGATCGTCGCGCATCCAGCTGGAGCTGGCGCGCGGCAGCGAGATCGAACGACGTTTCCTGCTGCCGCCCGGCGACGGAGTCGGCCACTATCGCTACGTCATCGACCTGAAGGCGGTGGGCGGGGCGGTCGCCGCCGCCCGCGCGCCTTCGCCCGCGCCGCAGACGCCGCGCCGCGCCGAAAAGCCCCTGATCGTCATCGACGCCGGCCATGGCGGCGCCGACCCCGGCGCCAGCGGGGCCAGCGCGCGCGAAAAGACCGTCACCCTGGCCGCCGCCTTGGCCCTGAAGAACGAGTTGGAGCGCACCGGCCGCTATCGCGTGCGCCTGACCCGCGACGACGACCGGTATGTCGATCTGTATCGCCGCGTGGCCATTGCGCGCCAGGCGGATGCGGATTTGTTCATCTCGCTGCACGCCGACGCCGGCGCCGATCCGGCCCTGCGCGGCGCCAGCGTCTACACCCTGTCCGAACAGGGCGCCGGCCGGGCGGTGCGCGAGTTCACGCGCGGCGACAACTGGCACCGCGAACTGCATCTGCCGGGGCGCGATCCGTCGGTGGACCGCATTCTGCTGGACATGACCCAGCGCGCGACCCAGAACCGTTCGGCGCAGTTCGCGCGGGTGCTGCTGACCCATCTGGAAGGTTCGGAAACGCCGCTCCTGCGCCGCAGCCACCGCGACGCCGGCCTGGCCGTGCTGCTGGCGCCCGACGTGCCGGCGGTGCTGCTGGAGATGGGCTTCATCACCAATCCCGAGGACGAGCGGATGCTGACCGACGAACGCGCCCGCCGCCGCCTGATGAAGACGGTCGCGGACGGCATCGACCGCTATTTCCGCGAGCCGGCCGTCCCCCTGATGACCGCATCGAACGACGTGGCCGCCGACCAGTCCTAAGCCTTAGGCCAGGCCGGCTTTCTTCAGCGTCTTCCAGGCCTTGATGACGCGCTGAAGCTTGGCCTCGGCGCCGCGGTCGCCGCCGTTGGTGTCGGGGTGGAAGCGTTTCAGCATCTCGCGATAGCTGGCCTTTATCCTGACCTTGTCGGCGCCGGGGTCCAGGCCCAGGTCGGCCAAGGCCGCACGTTCCAGCTTGCCGACGCGCCGGTCCTCGGTCGGGGACTGGGGCGTCTGGTCCCCGCGACGGCCGAACAGGCCGAAGCTGTCGCGCCACGAGCCGGCGCCCGTCGTGTTGGCCGTACCCATCTTGGCGGCGAAGGCGGCGGCCTCGCGCGAGAACTTGCCGGCCTTCATCTCCCAGGTCGGACGGCCGCCGGTCATGGCCTCGTTCTCCTGGGCGGCGCGGACCTCGCCCTCGCTCATGCCGGCGTAGAAATTCCAGCCCTTGTTGTATTCGCCGGCGTGGGCCTGGCAGAAATCGTAGAAGTCGTTCAGCCGGTCGCGCGACTTGGGCGCCTTGGCGGTCGCGGCCTTGCGGCAGTCGGGCCACTGGCACGGCTTCTCGCCGGGCTTGAGGTGCAGGACGTCGGCCTGGGCCGCCTCCTCCTCGGGCTTGGGCGGCTTCACGCGGATGTCGGTGAAGCGCGGCTTGTATTGAAAGGAGGCGGACATCAGCCGAAGTGTAGGGCCGAATTGGACGGCATCAAGGAATCGATCATGTCGGAAGGCCCGGTCGCGGCGATTATTCGTGAAAAACTGACGGAGGGGCTGGCCCCCCGGCGGTTGGAGATCGAGGATGACAGCTGGCGTCACGCCGGCCACCACCACGACGGCGGAATGGACGCCATGCCCGGCGGCGAAAGCCACTTCAATCTGGTGATCGTGTCCGACGCTTTCCAGGGGCTGTCGCGACTGGCGCGCCAGCGGGCGGTCAACGCGCTGTTGAAAGCGGAGCTGGCCGGGCCGATCCACGCCCTGTCGATCCAGGCCCTGACCCCTCAGGAGGCCGGGTAAGGAAAACAGCGTTCACATCGTCTTAGAAACTTCGTCCTAGCGTCACGCGACCAAATGGAAGGCGGGGACTCTGGCCATGGTGGAATCGGACGGCGTAGCCAAGGCGCTGCCAGTCGATCAGCGCGCCGGGGATGCGTCCCAGGCCCTGACCGCGATCCTGCAGACGCAATACCTGCGCTATATGATCATCGCCTCCTGGGCGCTGGGCCTGTTGGGCACCATCGGCTGGCTGAAGGCCGCGCTGTGGTTCGTCCTGACGCTGGCCGCCGGCTCGATCCGCGGGGTGGTCGAGCATCGGCTGAGCCACCGGGTCGACGCCGGCTGGGGCATGTTGTTCCCCGTCGTCGCCACCGTGACGACCGGCGCCTGGGCGGCGGCGCCGCTGCTGGCCTGGTTTTCGGGCGCCAGCTTCGGCCAGCCCCTGGCGCTGGCCCTGATCATATCCGGCTATGTGCTGGTGTTCGCCCAGCTGCGCAGTTCGCCGCGCCAGGCCTTGATCATCTCCTCGCCCTATGGAGCGGCGGCTGTCGTCATCCTGATGAGCCTGTGGGGCACGGACGAGTTCTGGTCCATGCTGATGGTGGTGCCGTTCACGGCGGCGGGCCTGTTCGTTCTGGTCACGATGACCCTGTTGCGCGAGAACCGCATCCGCGCCTTCCAGCAGCACCAGGCGCACCTGATCGAGGAGTTGGAAGCGGCCCGCGACAAGGCCAACGCCGCCAACGAAGCCAAGTCCAATTTTCTGGGCGTGATCTCGCACGAGCTGCGCACGCCGATGAACGGGGTGCTCGGCGCCGCTCAATTGCTGAGCGCCACGCGGCTGGAGACGACCCAGCGTGAATATCTGTCGATCATCCGCAACTCGGGCGACAATCTGCTGTCGCTGCTGAACGACATCCTCGACATGACCAAGATCGAGGCGGGCAAGATGAATTTCGAGGCCGTCGACATCGCCGTCGACAGCCTGCACAAGCGCATCACCGGCCCGTTCGAGGCCCAGGCCGAGGCCAAGGGGCTGGAGTTCGTCACCACCTTCGAAGGCGAGATGCCGACGGTCGTGCGCGGCGATCCGTTGCGGGTCTGCCAGGTGGTCCAGAACCTCCTGTCCAATGCGGTCAAGTTCACCGAGGCGGGGCGCATCCACTACATCGTGCGGGCGCACCGGATATCGGACCAGCGCGTGCGGTTCGAATTCGCAGTGTGCGACAGCGGCGCGGGGATCGCGGCGGCGGATCTGGAGCGGCTGTTCATGCCCTTCACCCAGGTCGACAGTTCTTCCACGCGCCGGTTCGGCGGCACGGGGCTGGGCCTGACCATCGCGCGGCGCATGGCTAACATCATGGGCGGCGACATCACCGTGACCTCCAAACTGGGCGAAGGCTCCTGCTTCACCTTCGATCTCGAGGCCGAGGTGGTGGAATGGGCCAAGCCGGTCGTGGCCGAAGAGGTCCATGCCGAGATCGTGGGCGGCGAATCGCTGCGGGTGCTGGTGGTCGAGGACCATCCGGTCAACCGCATGATCCTGGAGGCCTGGATGAATTCCGCCAGCCATGTCGCCACCGCGGCGGAAGACGGCCGGGCCGCAGTGGACATCGCCGCCGACCAGCCGTTCGACCTCATCATCATGGACGTGAACATGCCGGTGATGGACGGGCTGAGCGCGACGCGCCTGATCCGCGACGGCGGGGGGCTGAACGCCGACACGCCGATCGTGGTGCTGTCGGCCTCGGCGCGGTCGGAAGATCACGAGGCGGGGCTGAACGCCGGGGCCGACGCCTATCTGAACAAGCCCATCGACTTCGCCGCCCTGGCCGCCCTGATGGGACGGGCGAGCGGCGGACGCGAGGCGGTGGCCCAGACGGCCGCCCCGGCCGAGACCTCGGTCGCCGCCTGACGCCGGGCTCGACGATCCGCGGCGCCTGTAGAAGGGAAACCTCCAGGGCCTTCTTCGTTGTGGAGGGACGGCGACGCCCGGCGCGCCGGATGACAGCGAAAGCCTGTTCGCGCTTTCGGAGGAGCCGCGTTGCGGTTTCGCCTGAAACGACCAGGCTTCAAGGATGGAAATGCGCGCCTTCGCCGAGCTTCTGGACCGCCTGTCCCTGACCGCGTCGCGCAACGCCAAACTGGTCCTGGTGCGCGACTATCTGCGGGCGACGCCGGACCCTGACCGGGGATGGGCCCTGGCGGCCCTGACCGGCGACCTGACGTTCGACGCCGCAAAGCCGGCCATGATCCGAAAGGCGGTGGAGGGGCGGGTGGACAGCGTGTTGTTCGGCTGGTCCTACGACTATGTCGGCGACCTGGCCGAGACGGTCGCCCTGATCTGGCCGGCCGCACCCGACCGGCGCCCCAACCGCGAGCCGGAACTGAGCGAGGTGGTCGAGGCGCTGAGGACCGCCAGCCGGGCCGAGGTGCGGGGCCTGCTTGAGACTTGGCTGGACGCGCTGGAGCCGAAGGGGCGGTGGGCGCTGCTGAAACTGATGACCGGGGCGCTGCGCGTCGGCCTGTCGGCGCGGCTGGCCAAGACGGCGGCGGCGATGATGCGGCCCGACGCCGCGCCCGCCCCCCCGTCGCCGGACGGCCGCGAGGACGAGACGGCGCTGGAAGCGCTGGACGCCTCGGCCATCGAGGAGGTCTGGCATGCGGTGGAGCCCCCCTACGCCGATTTGTTCGCCTGGCTGGAGGGACGGGCGGATCGCCCCAGCCCGGACGGGCCCGGTCGGTTCCGCCCCGTCATGCTGGCGGTCGCGATCGACGAGGCGGTCGATCTGCCGAAACTGTCGCCGGCCGACTACGCCGCCGAATGGAAGTGGGACGGCATACGCGTCCAGGCCGTGCTGGAGGGCGAGGCGCGCAAGCTGTACTCGCGGACCGGCGACGAGATTTCGGCCGCCTTTCCCGACGTGATGGACGCCCTGGCCTTCGAGGGGGCCGTCGACGGCGAACTGATTGTCTGGCGCGACGGGGCGGCGGCGCCGTTCGGCGATCTGCAACAGCGGCTGAACCGCAAGACCGTGGACGCCAAGGCCATGCAGGCCTTTCCGGCGGCGGTGGTGGCCTATGACCTGCTGGCCCAGGATGGCGAGGACCTCAGGGGCCTGCCGCTGCGTGAGCGCCGCGCGCGGCTGGAGGCTCTGGTGGCCGGCCATGCGGGCCGACGGCTGCACCTGTCGCCCCTGGTCGAATACGGCGGCTGGGATCGGTTGGCCCAGCTTCGGGCCGATCCGCCGGTGGGGGCGGCCGCCGAGGGGCTGATGCTGAAACGCTGGGACAGCCCCTATCTGGCGGGGCGGCCCAAAGGGCCGTGGTTCAAGTGGAAACGCGATCCGCATGTGATCGACGCCGTCCTGATGTACGCCCAGCGCGGGCACGGCAAACGCTCCAGCTTCTATTCCGACTACACCTTCGGCGTCTGGACCGAGGAGGGGGCGCTGACGCCGGTCGGCAAGGCCTATTTCGGTTTCACCGACGAGGAGTTGAAACAGTTGGACAAGTTCGTGCGCGACCACACGGTGGACCGTTTCGGACCGGTGCGTTCGGTGCGGGCCGAGCGCGACTTCGGCCTGGTGCTGGAGATCGCCTTCGAGGGGCTGAACCGATCGACGCGGCACAAGTCGGGGGTGGCGATGCGGTTTCCCCGCGTCAGTCGCATCCGCTGGGACAAGCCGGCGCGAGAGGCCGACACCCTGGACGCTGTGATGGACCTGCTGGACGCCATCGAAAGCGGCGGCGGCCGGATCGCCAAGGCCTGAAAACAGGCCCCGAAAATCGGGCCACGGGGGTTCCAATCGGCGCGCCAGGCGTTAGACCCGGCCCATGTCCAATACCGCAGCCCCCATCGCCGAAGCCGTCGCCGCAGGACGGCAAGCCATCGCCGTGGACGCCGCCATGATCGCCAAGCTGACCGACATGGCCGGCGACTTCGCGATCAATTTCAGCATCGCCGCCCTGATCTTCGTCGCGACCCTGTTCGCGGCGAAATGGGCGTCCGGGGCCGCGCGCAGGACCCTGTCCCGCGTGCGCGGATTCCGCCACGACCCGACGGTGCTCAGCTTCGCCGTTCAGGTGGTACGGATCGTCGTCATCATCATCGGCATGATCGCGGTGCTGCAGCGGCTGGGGGTGCAGACGACCTCGATCATCGCGGTTCTGGGCGCGGCGTCGCTGGCGGTCGGCCTGGCCTTGCAGGGCACGCTGACGAACGTGGCGTCCGGGATCATGCTTCTGATCCTGCGACCCTACAAGGTCGGCGACGTGGTGGACGTGGGCGGCATGTCGGGCACGGTCCAGCGTCTGGACCTGTTCACCACCCAGTTGTCGAACGCCAACAACCACAAGATCGTCATTCCGAACTCCAAGGTCCTGGGCGATTCCCTGACCAATCTGACCGGCCAGAAGACGCGCCGGATCGAGATCAACTTCACCGTCGGCTATGGCGACGACCTGAACGAGGCGCGCAGGGTTCTGACCGACGTGGCGGGCGCCCACGACAAGGTGCTGCACGATCCACAACCCTGGTCCGGCGTGACGGGCCTGTTGGACAGCGCGGTGCAGGTCACGCTCCACGCCTGGGTCGAGGTCGGCGACTGGTGGCAGACCCAGGCCGACCTGATGCAGGGCGGCAAGGAGGCGCTGGACGCCGCTGGGATCGAGATTCCCTTCCCGCACCAGGTCGCCGTGCCCTATGGCGACGAGGACGTCATGCCGGTGGTGCGGGTCAAGACCGCCGACGACGACCACGCGGACCGGAAGGCCACGACCCGCTGATGCGTTACGATTTCGGCTCCGACAACACCGCCGGCATGGCGCTCAGCGCCATCGAGGGGCTGGTGCGCGCCAACAAGGGGTTCGCCCGGGCCTACGGCGCCGACGACGTCACCGCGCGGGCCGCGGACCAGATCCGCCAGCGGCTGGACGCCGACGCGGAGGTGCGGTTCGTCTTCAGCGGCACGGCGGCCAACGCCATCGCCCTGTCGATGCTGGCCCAGCCCTTTGAGGCCGTGCTGGCCCACCATTCGGCCCACATCTGCACCGACGAGACCGGGGCGCCGGGCTTTTTCGGCCACGGCGTCGGCCTGATCGGGCTGCCGGGCTTCTCGGGCAAGATCGACACCCTGGCCCTCGAGGCGCAACTAGGCGAGGCCGAGGTCGGCCATCGCCAGCCGCCTGCCGCCCTGTCCCTGACCCAGGCGACGGAATACGGCGCGGTCTATACCGAGGAGGAGTTGCGCCACCTGATCGAGCCGGTGAAGGCGCTGGGCTATGGCGTACACATGGACGGCGCGCGGCTGGCCAATGCGGCGGCGGCGGGCTTCGACCTGAAGGATATTCCGCGCCTTGGCGTGGACGTGCTGGTGTTCGGCGGCGCCAAGGCCGGCGCCAACTGCGCCGAGGCCATCGTCCTGTTCGACAAGACCCTGGCGCGGCGGCTGGACAATCGGCTGAAACAGGCCGGCCAGACGGCGTCCAAGGCGCGGCTGCTGTCCGGGCCGATGCTGGGCCTGCTGGAAAGCGGCGACTGGGAGGCGGGCGCCGCCCACGCCAATCTGATGGCGCAGCGGCTGGCGGCCGGCATCGCTACGCGCGCGTCATTCGTCCTGGCCCACCCGGTCGAGGCCAACGCCGTCTTCGTGCGGATGTCGCCCGAGGCGCACGCCCGCCTGAACGCGGCGGGCTGGGCCTGCTATGCGTTCGACGACGGATCGGTGCGGTTCGTCTGCTCGTGGGCGACGCAGAGCGCGGCGGTGGACGAGCTGATCGAGGCGATCGTCGCCCTGGATTGAGCCCGAATCCGCGCCGGGAGCGCGGCGCGGCCTTTCGCCCGTCGCAAAGGTCTTGCATATGCGGGGAATGGCGATGCGCGGCGAGCGCTCCGGCAGCCGGCGCGACCCGATGGTCAAGGCGCAGCAGGCAGGGAGCATACAGGACAATTCGGATGGACCGCCGACGCTGAAGGCGTTGGCGGACCTGGCGCGGCTGGTGGGGCGTTCGGGCGCGCCTCATCTTCGGCTGCGGCTGATCTCGGCCATCGTGCTGACCCTGGCGGGCAAGGGGCTGGGCGTCCTGGCGCCCCTGGTGCTGGGCGCGGCGGTGAACCGTCTGGCGGCGGGGCAGGGCACAGCGGTCGCCGTCGGCTGGGGGTTCGCCGCCTTCGCCTTGGGCTGGACCTTGGTGCGGTTCCTGTCGGCGGCCTCGCCTCTGATTTCGGACGTAGTTTTCGCCCCCGTCCGCGCCGCCGCCCAGCGCGCCACGGCGGCCGAGGCCTTCGCCCATGCGCTCAGCCTGTCGCTGGACTTCCACCAGACAAAACGCTCGGGCGCCCTGTCGCGGACGATGGATCGCGGATCGCGGGCGGTCGACTTCCTGCTGCGCATCCTGGCCTTCAACCTGGTCCCGACCGGAGTCGAACTGCTGCTGGCCGCGGCGGTGCTGGGCGGGAAATACGACTGGCGGTTCGCCGCCGTCGCCGTCGCCGTGGTGGCGATCTACACCATCGCCACCTTCGCCATGTCCAACTGGCGGCTGGAGCATCGGCGCATCATGAACGCCGCCGATTCGGAGGCGGCAGGCGTCTCGGTGGACGCCCTGCTGAACTACGAGACGGTCAAGTCCTTCGGCGCCGAAACCCGCGCCGCCCAGACCTATGAACGAGCGCTGGGCGACTACGCCCAGGCTTCGCTGAAGGCCAACAGCTCGCTGGCCATGCTGAACGGCATGCAGGCCCTGGTGATGAACCTGGGGCTGGGCGTGATGGCGGTGATGGCGGGGTTCGAGGCGGCGGCGGGTCGGATGGGGCCGGGCGACGTGACGGCCGCCGTCCTGATCATGATCTCCCTATATGCGCCCCTGAACATCCTGGGCTTCGCCTACCGGGAAATCCGCCAGTCCTTCATCGACATGGAGGAGATGCTGAAGGTGACACGACAGACGCCGCAGGTCGCCGATGCGCCGAACGCCGTCCCCCTGCCGCGCCCGGTCGATGCGCGCGGCGCCTCGGTGGCGTTCGAGCGCGTCGGCTTCCGTCACGACGCCAGGGCCAACGGCCTGGAAGACGTCAGCTTCTTCGCCGCGCCGGGCACGACGACGGCCCTGGTCGGGCCGTCGGGTGCGGGCAAGTCGACCATCGTCAAACTGGCCCTGCGCCTGCTGGACCCGCAGGAGGGGCGGGTGCTGATAGACGGCCACGACGCGCGCGCCGTGACCCAGGCGTCGCTTCGCGCGGCGGTCGCCCTGGTGCCGCAGGACGTGGCCCTGTTCAACGACACCCTGGCCGCCAACATCGCCTTCGCCCGTCCCGACGCCGACGAGGCCCAGGTCTGGGCGGCGGCCGAAGCGGCGGAGCTGGCCGACTTCATCCGGGGCCTGCCCGAGGGGATGCAGACCAAGGTGGGGGAGCGGGGGTTGAAGCTGTCGGGCGGCGAGCGTCAGCGGGTCGGCATCGCCCGCGCCCTGCTGGCCGATCCCTGTATCCTGATCCTGGACGAGGCGACCAGCGCCCTGGACAGCCGCACCGAGGCGGCGATCCAGAAGACGCTGAGAAAGGCCAGAAAGGGCCGCACCACTCTGGTCGTGGCGCACCGTCTGTCCACCGTCGCCGACGCGGACCAGATTTTGGTGCTGAAGGCCGGTCGCATCGTCGAACGCGGCGCCCATCACGAACTGGTGGCGCGCCAGGGCGGGGAATACGCCGCCCTGTGGAAGAAGCAGACGCGGGCCGGAAAGGCGGCTCAGCCTTCCGATTGAGTCTCCGCCGGAAGTTTGCGCTTCAGCACTTCGTGCAGATTGCTCAGAATGGCGCTGCGGGCTTGGGCTTCTTCGGGCGGCAGGGACAGCAGCACCTTCATGGCCTGGGCGTGGACGGTGGCGATGCGCCAGTCGAAGCCGCCCTGGCGCGGCGCCGCGTCCAGCAGGTCGCACAGCCCCTTGGCCGCCGTGCACAGATCATCCATCGAAAAGGGGCTTGCCGCGTCGATGATCTGGCTGGAGGCCGAATAGGCCGCGTCCAGCCGCAGCGGCTCGATCAGGTCGGGCGCGGGCCTGGCCAGCAGGGCGGCGATATTGTCTGCGATGATGGCGCGGGCCTGGTCCTGCAGGGCGTCCAGATTGGCCTTGGCCTGGGCCAGGGCGGCGCCGACGCTGACGCCGCCGGGGCGATCCACCATCTCGGCCAGGCGCGAGCGCCGTTGGGTGTGGGTGATGACGGTCATAGGGCCACGCTCTCCACGGCGGTCTTGCGGCGCAACATGTCGGCGCGGCGTTCGACGCCCTCGTACTCGGTGTGGCGGAACCGGCGATCCGGTCCCAGATAGTCGCCGACCTCCAGGAAGGGCCGGGTGTCGCGCGCGACCCACAGAATCCGCTCCAGCAGAAGGGCCGGGCTGAAGGGCTTGGTCACGACGAAGTTGGCGCCGCAGTCGCGCGCCTCGGCCACCCGGCCGCGCCGGATGTGGCTGGCGGTCATGATGACGGGAATGAAGGCGTTGGGGTTGGGCCCGGACCGGCGCAGCCAGCGGATCAGCTCGAACCCGTCGATGTCGGGCATGTCGGTGTCGACGACCAGAAGGTCGATGGTCTTTTGGGCCAGCAGCTGTTTGGCCTCGGCGCCGCTGCCGACGGCGAAGCTGGGGCGGATGCCGAAGCCGGCAAGGGCGTTGGCCGTCAGGGTCAGGGAGAAGGGCGAATCGTCCACGATCATCGTCACCGCGCCGCCCAGGTTGAAGACGGCGCTCTCGCGGAGGCTCTCGCCGCCGTTCATGCTGCGCAATCTCGCGTGGCGAAGCTTCGGGTCGAACCCGCCGTCTTGATCATGGCCGGCCGCGCGCCCCGTAACCGCTGTGGATAGGCGGCCAGACTGTCAGACGAGGGTGGATTCCGGGTTAACGCCGGGCGCTTGTCCCTACAGGGCGCCGATGGCGTAGAAGCGGTCGGCGCGCTGCTTCCTGATCTGCTGCGGCGACAGGCCGGCGAAGCCGCGCAACTCCTCGGCCAGGACGTCGCCCACCTTGGCGATGGCGGCGTCGCGGTCGGTGTGCGCGCCGCCGGTGGGCTCCTCGATCAGGCGATCCACGATCTTCAGCTGCAGCAG
This sequence comes from Brevundimonas sp. D3-1P, assembly GCF_055809335.1. Lineage (NCBI taxonomy): Bacteria > Pseudomonadati > Pseudomonadota > Alphaproteobacteria > Caulobacterales > Caulobacteraceae > Brevundimonas > Brevundimonas sp. D3-1P. Next base: position 1,057,771 of record NZ_CM147908.1, on the reverse strand, counting down.
GTCCGGGCCCGTGATCTTCATGGCCATGGCCGCGTCCCTGGCCCGCGCCCCGTCACGCCACAGGATGCCGGCGGCGCCCTCGGGCGAGATCACCGAATAGATCGAATGCTCGAGCATCAGCACCCGGCTGGCGGCGGCGATGGCGATGGCCCCGCCCGAACCGCCTTCGCCGGTAATGGTGGCGACGGAGGGCACGCCCAGGGTCAGGCAGCGCTCGGTCGAACGAGCGATGGCCTCGGCCTGACCGCGCTCCTCGGCGCCCAGGCCCGGATAGGCGCCGGCCGTGTCGATGAAGCTGAGCACCGGCAGGCCGAACTGTTCGGCCATGTCCATCAGGCGCACGGCCTTGCGATAGCCCTCGGGCCGGGCCATGCCGAAGTTGTGGGTGATGCGGGTCGTGGTGTCGTGACCCTTCTCGTGGCCCATGACGACCACCGGACGGCCGCGAAAACGCGCCAGGCCGCCCAGGATCGCCTGGTCGTCGCCGAACTGGCGATCGCCGTGCAGTTCGGTCCAGTCGGTGAACAGGCCGGCGACATAGTCGACGAAGTGCGGACGCTGGGGGTGGCGCGCGACCTGGGTCTTCATCCAGGGATCCAGACCGGCGTAGGTCTTCTTGCGCAGCTGATCGGCCTTTTTGCGCAGGGCCTCGATCTCGCTGTCGAAGTCGCCCGAGGTGTCGGACAGGGCCGAGAGTTCCTCGATCTTGGCTTCCAGATCGGCGATCGGCTTTTCGAAGTCGAGATAGTGCGTGGCCATCAAGGCGTCCGGGACTGCAGCGGGCGAAAACGCCCTAGAGGAAGGCGGGGGAACCTAGAGACGTCAAGGCCGCCGGGCAAGCGGGGTTCAGTCGTCGCGCGCCAAGGGGTGGTTTTGGTGGACGATCTGGGACAGGCGGTCGGTGGCGACGTGGGTGTAGATCTGGGTGGTGGCGATGTCGGCGTGGCCCAGCAGGGTCTGGACGACACGCAGGTCGGCGCCGCCTTCCAGCAGATGGGTGGCGAAGGCGTGGCGCAGGACGTGGGGGCTGACGCGGGCGGGGTCTATGCCGGCCGTAATCGCGGCCTCGTCCAGCAGTTGGGCGAAGCGGCGCGGGGTCAAGTGGCCGCTGCGGCCGGACGAGGGAAACAGCCAGGGGCTGTCCGGCGCCTGCGGTTTTCGTCTGGCGTCGCGGGCGGCCAGCCACGCCTTGATCGCCTCTCGCGCTGCGGCGTTAAGGGGGGCCAGGCGCTCCTTGCCGCCCTTGCCGCGCACGATCAGATAGGCTGGATCGCGCCGCACCGCCTCGACCTTCAGCCCCAGCAACTCCGAGACCCGCAGGCCCGAGGCGTAAGCCATCTCGACCAGAGCGACCAGACGCAGGCCCGCCGCCGCATCGCGCGCGGCGGCCGCGGCCAGCAGGGCGTCGATCTCGGTGCGGGACAGGGTCTTGGGCAGGGGGCGGCCCTGTTTCGGGGCGTCGAGCCGGCGCGACGGATCGTCCGTTCGCCAACCCTCGGCCAGGGCGAAACGATAGAATTGACGCGCGGACGAGCGGCGGCGCGCAGCGGTGGCGGCGGACAGGCCCCGACGCGACAGGTCGGCGAACCAGGCCTCCACGGCTTGCGCATCCGCCCCCATCAGCCCGCCGTCGCCGGCCAGGCAGGCTTCGGCGTCGGCCAGGTCGCGGCCATAGGCGGCCAGGGTGTGGGGCGAGGCGTCGCGCTCCACCGCCATCATCTCCAGAAAGGCCTCGATCTGGGGCGTCATCGGAGGATCGACGCCTCGAACGGCTGGCGCGGGATCAGGCTTGGTGTAGAGGTTTCAGAGATCATGCCTGCCTGCGCCGTCGCCTTCGCCATGCCTTCGACCGTCCGTTCCGCCAGGGCCGCCGGATGAGGCGGCGCGCGAATCCGGCGCCGACGCGCACCATAGCCCTGGTCGGCCTGATGGGGGTGGGCAAATCGTCGGTGGGGCGCCGGTTGGCCAATCGGCTGAAACTGCCGTTCGCGGACGGGGACGTGGAGATCGAGGCGGCCGCCGGCATGACGGTGTCGGAAATCTTCGCGGCCCTGGGCGAGGATGAGTTCCGGGCGGGCGAGGCGCGGGTGATCCGCCGCCTGCTGGAAGGCCCGCCGATCGTCCTGGCGACCGGCGGCGGGGCGATGATGAACCCGGAGACACGGGCGTTGCTGAAGGAACGCGCCGACACCATCTGGCTGAGGGCCGACCTGGCGGTGATCGCCGAGCGGGTCGCGCGGCGCGACACCCGCCCCCTGCTGCGCGACAAGGATCCCCTGGCGGTGCTGACCGCCTTGGCCGAGACCCGCTATCCCCTCTATGGCGAGGCGGACCTGACGGTGGACGTGGGCCAGGGCTCGCACGGCCAGGCTGTCGACGCCATCCACAAGAACCTGCGCCGGCACTGGCGCAACCGGCGACGCGCGGAGACCCGGACATGACGACAATCTCGGTCAGCGGCGGGGCCTTCGCCGCCTATGACGTCGTGGTCGGGCGCGGCCTGCTGGCCCAGGCGGGCGAGCGGATCGCGCCCCTGGCGAAAGGGCGCACGGTCATCGTCACGGACGACACGGTGGCGGCGATCCACGGCGCGGCCCTGGCCGAATCCCTGGCGGCGGCGGGCATGGGAAGCGAGATCTTGGCCGTGCCGGCGGGCGAGAGGTCCAAGTCCTTCGCCCAACTGGAGCGGGTGCTGGATCGGCTGCTCGAGATCGGTCTGGATCGCAAGGACGTGGTCGTGGCCCTGGGCGGCGGTGTCGTTGGCGATCTAGCGGGTCTAGCGGCGGCGCTCTACATGCGCGGGATCGACTTCGTGCAGGTTCCGACGACCCTGCTGGCCCAGGTGGATTCCTCTGTGGGCGGCAAGACGGCCATCGACACGCCGCGCGGCAAGAACCTGGTCGGCGCTTTCCATCAGCCGCGCCTGGTGCTGGCCGACATCGACGTTCTGGCCACCCTGCCGGAACGGCAGGTGCGCTCGGGCTGGGCCGAGGTGTTGAAGCACGGGCTGATCTGCGACGCGACCTTCTTCGACTGGCTGGCGGGCCAGGGGGCGGCGGGCGCGGGCGGCGATCCGGCGGCGCTGGAACGGGCGGTGATCCGCTCGGTCGAGATCAAGAGCGCCGTGGTTGGGGAGGACGAGAAGGAGGCGGGCCGGCGCGCCTTGCTGAACCTGGGCCACACCTTCGGCCATGCGGTGGAGACGGAGGTCGGCTTTGATGAGGACGCTCTGGCGCACGGCGAGGCCGTGGGCCTGGGGTGCTGCATGGCGTTCCGCTACTCGGCGCGCGAGGGGCTGTGTTCGGCGGCCGACGTCGAACGGGTCGAGGCGGCGGTCGCGGCGGCGGGCCTGCCGATCCGGCTGGACCAGGCGGGGGCGTTCGCGGCGGACCGGCTGCTGGCCCTGATGGCGGGCGATAAGAAGGCCGAGGGCGGGGCGCTGACCCTGATCCTGGCGCGCGGGATCGGCCGGGCCTTCGTCGCCAAGGGGGTGGATGCGGCCAAGGTGCGGGCCTTCCTGATCGAGGAAGGCGCATCCGCGTGATGCGGATCGCCATGGTCCCTCTGGAGGATCGGTTCGTGCGGCTGGAGCCGTTCGAGGAGGCTTCGAGGGGCGAGGTGCGGGCCGCGCTGGACTGCGATCCGGACGCCTGGGGCATCATGGTCGCGCCCGCCTATGGCGACCATTTCAACGGCTGGTGGGCGAGCGCTCTGGCGGGCATGCGGGTCGGGACCCGGATCGCCTATGCGGTGCGTCGACGGTCGGACGGGGCGGTGGTCGGCACGACCAGTCTGTACGAGATCAACCCGGCCTATCGGCGCTGCGAGATCGGCTCGACCTTCTACCGGCCCGAGGCGCGGGGCGGGCCGATCAATCCGGCCTGCAAGCGGCTGTTGCTCGGTCACGCCTTCGAGGCCGGCGCGATGCGGGTCGAGATCGTCACCGACGCCGTCAACGCCCAGAGCCAGGCGGCGATCCTGAAGCTGGGCGCAAAGGCCGAAGGCGTGCTGAGGAAGCACAAGATCACCTGGACCGGCCGGGCGCGCGACACGGCGATCTTCGCCGTCGTCGACGACGACTGGCCCAAGGTGCGTGAGGGTCTGGACCGGCGGCTGGCGGCCTTCTAGTCGACCGCGCGGCATTGGGTGGGCTGGCGGCCCTCGACGGACCATGTGGCAAGGACGCCCTTGCCGCGCAGTTCGATGTTGGAGGCCCGGTACCAGATGCCGTCGGCGGCGCGCTCCTGATACAGGTCCACCGCCTCGCCGGAGGAGTTGCGGACGGTGGCCATCTGGCGGGGGTTGTCGAAGTCGACGGATAGGCGTTCGCCGTTGTCGCACAGGTAGACCGTGTGGACGACGCGGTTCAGGGTGCGGTCCTGGATCTCGGCGCCGGTGCGCTGGCGGGCGGTCTGGGCCTCGATGGCGCGCGCCTTGACCTCGTCGCCGGTGCGGGGCGCCTTGTCCGGGTCGGGGCCGCAGGCGGTCAGGAGCGCCAGTGCGGCGAGGCCGCTGAACACGATCGACTGCGGCAGATCCGGCTTGAACAACGCGATTTCCTCCAACGGCGCCGCTTGGCGCGGCGATCTAACGTGCGCGGACTGGCGCCGTTCCCCGCCGCTGGCGGAAGAAGGACCGGAGCAGGGCCGACGCCTCCTCCGCCAGAAGCCCCGAGTCGGTCGCCGGGCGCCAGTGGCAGGTCGGCTGTTCGAACAGGCGCGGGCCGTGGACGACGGCTCCGCCCTTGGGATCGTCCGCGGCCCAGACGACGCGGCCGATGCGGGCGTGGCTGATGGCGCCGGCGCACATGGCGCACGGCTCCAGCGTCACATAGAGGGTCAGGCCGGTCAGGCGATAGTTCTCCAGCGCCGTCGCGCCCCGCCGCATGGCCACGATCTCGGCGTGAGCGGTGGGGTCATGGGCGCCGATCGGGCCGTTGGCGCCGGTCGCGACCACCCTGCCCGAGGTCGGATCGACAAGAATTGCGCCCACCGGCACCTCTCCTGCGTCCGCCGCCGCTTGCGCTTGGTCCAGCGCCATGCGCATGAACCGCTCATCATGGTCCGCCATACAGACGACAACGACAAGAAGCCCCGCGCCCGTCAAGACGAACGGTCGCCCCGGCCCTTCAAATCCTCCGGTCCCCGCAAGAGCGGCGACGGGACGAGACCATACGGCGACAAGCCGCGCAGCCCAGACGACGCGGCCAAGCGTTTCGGGGCCAAGTCCGATCGGCCGCGCACCGACAAGCCTCGCACCGACAAGGGCGGCAAGTCCAAGACGCCGGAGACCGCGCTGCGCGCCGAGCGAATCGCCAAGACCATGGCCCGCGCCGGCATCGCCTCGCGCCGCGAGGTCGAACGGCTGATCGGCCTGGGCAAGGTGGCGGTCAACGGCCGCATCCTGGACACGCCCGCCACCCTGGTGACGCGCGACGACGTGATCACCGTGGATGGCAAGCCGATCGGCTCGACCCAGGCGACGCGCGTCTGGCGCTATCACAAGCCCGCGGGCCTCTTGACCAGCCACAGCGATCCGACCGGGCGGCCGACGGTGTTCGACGCCCTGCCGGCCGGTCTGCCGCGCGTGATCTCGGTGGGGCGGCTGGACCTGGCGACCGAGGGGTTGCTGCTGCTGACCAACGACGGGGAGCTGAGCCGGGCGCTGGAGCTGCCCTCGACCTCGCTGGTGCGCCAGTACCGGGCGCGGGCGCGGGGCAAGATCACCCAAGCCCAACTGGATGCGCTGAAGGACGGGGTCGTCGTGGACGGCGTGTCCTATGGCCCCATCGAGGCGACGCTGGACAAGGCCAAGGAGAGCAAGTCCGAGGACGGCAAGGCCCCGGCGAACCTGTGGATTTCGATTTCGATCACCGAGGGCAAGAACCGCGAGGTCCGCAAGGTGCTGGAGTCCGTCGGCCTGACGGTCAACCGGCTGATCCGCCTGGCCTATGGCCCGTTCCGCCTGGACGTTCTGCCTGTGGGCGCGGTCGAGGAGGTCGGGCCGCGCGTGATCCGCGAGATGCTGGCCGACTACATCCGGCCCGAGAACCTGCCCACCGGCAATACGGTCGAGACGCCCGCGCCCATCCCGGGCCGTCGGGTGTCCACGCCCATCGTCAAGGGCCGCTCGGGCTCGGCCATGTCGGACCCGTCGAGGAAGCCCAGCCGGGTCCGCGCCGCCGAAACCGCCCAGGCGGATGCCGTCGAGCGCCGCGAGCGTCCGGTCAAGAAGGCGGGCTGGGCCAAGGCCGCGCCCCGGTTCGAGCACGCCAAGACCTTCAAGCCCCGCGAACGCACGGCCCCCGACGCCGACCGGCCAAAGCGCGCCTCGAATCCACAGGAGGGCGGCGACCGGGCCAAACGCCCGTTCAAGCCCCGCGACGACCAGTTCATCGACGACCGGCGCAAGCCCGCCGGGCCGCGTTCGGGCGGCAAGCCCGCCGGCCGTTCGGGCGGAGCCGTGGGCGGCCGCGACTTCAAGCCGCGTCCAGGATCGGGCGGCGGCAAACCGGCCGGTCCGTCGGGAACCAGCGGGCGCGGACCCGGGGGCAAGCCCCGCGCGCCGCGCGGCTGATCCGTGCGGATCGTCGCCGGAGCCCTGAGGGGCCGGGCCATCGTCGCACCGGAGGGGCAGGGCACGCGCCCGACCTCCGATCGGGCGCGCCAGGCCGTGTTCAATGTTCTGGAACATGCATCGTGGGGTCGGCCGCTGCACGGCCTTCGGGTCATCGACCTCTACGCCGGATCGGGCGCCCTGGGGTTCGAGGCGATCAGCCGGGGCGCGGTCTTCGGCCTGTTCGTGGAGACCGACGACGCCGCGCGCGGCGCCATCCGCGAGAACGCCGACGCCTATGGGCTTATGGGGCGCACGCGGGTGCATCGGCGCAGCGCGACCGACCTGGGCGCGCGGCCCGGCCCCGTCGCGGAGGCGTTCGACATCGCCTTCCTGGACCCGCCGTATGGCAAGGGGCTGGGGGAGCAGACCCTGGCTCGCCTGGCCGAGGGCGGCTGGTTGAAGCCCGGCGCCCTGGTGGTGTTCGAGCGCGGATCGGACGAGCCGGAGATCGACACGCCCGGCTATGACCGGCTGGACGCGCGCGATTATGGCGCGGCGCGGGTGCTGTTCCTGCGGGCCAGGACCGGCGCCTGACGATTTTAGTCTGGCTCAGGCCGCCGTTTCGCGTCGGAGGGCGTGTGGGTCGTAGTTGAGGATGGGAGCCAGCCAGCGTTCGGCTGTGTGCAGGTCCCAGCCCTTGCGGCGGGCGTAGTCCTCGACCTGGTCCAGGTCGATCTTGCCGACGCCGAAATAGTGGCTGCCGGGGTGGCCGAAATAGAGGCCTGAAACCGAGGCCGGGGGCGTCATGGCGAAACTCTCGGTCAGGGCCATGCCCGCATTGTCGCCCGCATTCAGCAGGCGGAACAGGGTGGCCTTCTCCGTATGGTCGGGCTGGGCCGGATAGCCGGGGGCGGGGCGGATGCCCTGGTATTGTTCGGCGATCAGCGCGTCGACGCTGGTCGTCTCGCCCGAGGCGTAGCCCCACAGCGTCGTGCGCACTTCCTTGTGCAGCCGTTCGGCGAAGGCCTCGGCCAGACGGTCGGCCAGGGCCGTGGCCATGATGGCGGAATAGTCGTCGCCCGCGTCCTTGAACCGCTTGGCGATCTCCAGCTCGCCATGACCGGCGGTGACGGCGAAGGCGCCGATATAGTCGTCGCCGTCCTCGGCGATGAAGTCAGACAGGGCCAGGTTCGGCTTGCCGTTCGACTTCTTGATCTGCTGGCGCAGGGTGTGGAAGCGGGCGATTTCCTCGGTGCGGGCCTCGTCGGCGAAGACGGCGATGTCGTCGCCCTCGGCGCGAGCGGGCCAGAAGCCGACCACGCCCTTGGCCGTGAACCACTTCTCAGCGACGATCCGCTTCAGCATGGCCTGGGCGTCGGCGAACAGATCGCGCGCGGCCTCGCCGACGATCTCGTCGTCCAGGATCAGGGGATAACGGCCGATCAGCTCCCAACTGGCGAAGAAGGGGGTCCAGTCGATGTGGTCGGCCAGGTCCTGCAAATCCCATGCGTCGAAGGCGCGCACGCCGATGAAGGCTGGCTTGCCGGGCAGGGTCTGGGCCGGATCGGGCCGGAAACGATTGTCGCGCGCCTGGGGCAGGGAAGCGCGCGCCTTGACCTCCTGCCCGCGGGCGTATTGCTCGCGGATGCGGATGTATTCGTCGCGGGTGGCCTGTTCGTTACGGGCCTTTTCGGTCGGCGACAGCAGGCCCGAGACCACGCTGACGGCGCGCGAGGCGTCGACGACATAGGTGGTCGATCCGCGTCGATAGGCCGGCTCGATCTTGACCGCCGTATGGGTGCGGCTGGTGGTGGCGCCGCCGATCAGCAGGGGGATGTCGAAGCCGCGCCGCTCCATCTCGGACGCGACGAAGACCATTTCGTCCAGCGAAGGGGTGATCAGGCCGGACAGACCGATGATGTCGCAGCCGTGGGCCTTGGCCTCGTCCAGTATGCGGTCGGCCGGAACCATGACGCCCAGGTCGACGACCTCGTAATTATTGCACTGAAGCACGACGCCGACGATGTTCTTGCCGATGTCGTGAACGTCGCCCTTGACCGTGGCCATCAGGATGCGGCCCGCCTGTTCGCGGGGTTTGCCGGCCTTTTCGGCCTCCATGAAGGGTTCCAGCCAGGCCACCGCCTGTTTCATGACGCGGGCGGACTTCACCACCTGGGGCAGGAACATCTTGCCCGAGCCGAACAGATCCCCGACCACGTTCATCCCGTCCATCAGCGGGCCTTCGATGACGTGCAGCGGGCGTTCGACCGAAAGACGGGCCTCCTCGGTGTCGGCCTCGATGAATTCGGTGATGCCGTGGACCAGGGCGTGTTCGATCCGCTTGCCGACCGGCTGGTCGCGCCACTTCAAATCGACGACGCGGGCCTGGCCCTTCTCGCCCTTGTAGCGGGGGGCCATGTCGACCAGCCGCTCGGTGTTCGAGACATTGGTCCGCTGCGGCCGGTTCAGGATGACGTCCTCGACCGCTTCGCGCAGTTCGGCGTCGATGTCGTCATAGACCGGCAGGTCGCCGGCGTTGACGATGCCCATGTCCATGCCCGCCGCGATGGCGTGGTACAGGAAGACGCTGTGGATCGCCCGGCGCACCGGTTCGTTGCCGCGGAAGCTGAACGAGACGTTCGACACTCCGCCTGAGACGCGGGCGTAGGGCAGGGTGCGTTTGATCTCTAGCGTCGCCTCGATGAAGTCGACGGCGTAGTTGTCGTGCTCCTCGATCCCCGTCGCCACGGCGAAGATGTTGGGGTCGAAGATGATGTCCTCGGGCGGGAAGCCGACCTCGTGGACCAGGATGTTGTAGGCGCGGGTGCAGATTTCGATCTTGCGGGCGGCCGTGTCGGCCTGGCCTGCCTCGTCGAAGGCCATGACGACCACGGCGGCGCCGTAGCGCAGGCATTTGACCGCCTGTTCCCTGAATTTATCCTCGCCCTCCTTCATCGAGATGGAGTTGACGATGGGCTTGCCCTGGACGCACTTCAGCCCGGCCTCGATCACCTCCCATTTGGAGGAGTCGATCATCACCGGCACGCGGGCGATGTCGGGCTCGGCCGCGATCAGGTTCAGGAAGGTCCGCATGGCGACGACGCCGTCCAGCAGCCCTTCATCCATGTTGACGTCGATGATCTGGGCGCCGGCCTCGACCTGCTGGCGCGCGACGTCCAGCGCAGCCGAATAGTCGCCCTCGACCACCAGCTTGCGGAATTTGGCCGAGCCGGTGACGTTAGTGCGTTCGCCGACGTTGATGAAGACAGGACGCATCTAGATCCTCCCATGCGCAGCGGGGGAGGGGGACCGCGCGAAGCGTGGTGGAGGGGGCGGAAACAAACGCGATTTCTTAATAGAGGGAAGAATGGTCTGTGCGAAGCGGCTGACCGGGTGCGCGTATTCGCCCCCTCCACCACTTCGTGGTCCCCCTCCCCCGCGAAGGGGCGGGGGAGGATTTATAGAGACGGCCATCATGCCACCAACTCGAACGGCTCCAGCCCCGACAGTCGCAGGGCCACCGGTCGTTCCGGGATGGCGCGGGGCTTCAGCGGCGCGACCTCTTCGGCGACGTGACGAATGTGATCCGGCGTCGTGCCGCAGCAGCCGCCGACGATGTTAACCAGGCCCGACGCGGCCCATTCCTCGATGAAGTGGGCGGTCTCGTGCGGCTGCTCGTCGTACTGGCCCATGGCGTTGGGCAGGCCGGCGTTGGGATAGGCGGCGACCAGGGTGTCGGCGACGCGGCTCAGTTCGGCGATGAAGGGCCGCATCAGGTCGGCGCCCAGGGCGCAGTTGAAGCCTACGGCGAACGGCTTGGCGTGGCGCACGCTGTTCCAGAAGGCTTCCGCCGTCTGGCCCGACAGGGTGCGGCCCGAGCGGTCGGTGATGGTGCCGCTGATCCAGATCGGCAGGGGCTCTAGACCCTCGTCCTCCAGGTCCTTGATCGCCTTGATGCAGGCCTTGCAGTTCAGCGTGTCGGTGATGGTCTCGATCAGATAGAGGTCCACGCCGCCTTCGTTCAGCGCCTTCACTTGATGGCGATAGGCCTCATAGACCTGGTCGAAGGTCACGCTGCGGGCGCCGGGGTCGTTCACGTCGGACGACATGGACAGCATCTTGTTCAGCGGGCCGATGGAGCCGGCGGCGAAGCGGGGTTTGTTCGGCTGCTTCTCCGTCCAGCGGTCGGCGGCGGCGCGGGCCAGTTTCGCGCCCTCCAGATTGATGTCCCAGACGGCCTGCGCGTCCAGGGCGTAGTCCTCCTGGGCGATGGTGGTGCCGGAGAAGGTGTTGGTCTCGGAGATGTCTGCGCCGGCGGCGAAATACTGGTCGTGCAGGTCGGCGATGATGTCGGGGCGGGTGATGCAGAGGATGTCGTTGTTCCCCTTCATCTGATGCGCCTCGTCATAGCCGTTGGCCGCGACGAAACGGTCAGCGCGGAAGTCGGCCTCGGTCAGGCCGCGACGCTGGATCATCACGCCCCAGCTGCCGTCGAGAACCAGAATCCTTTCATTGGCCGCCTGATGCAGGGCGGCGATGCGTTGGGCGCGGTTCACGACGCCGTCTCCCGCACGCCCAGAACGCGGCAGATGGCATAGACCAGACCGGCGCGGTTCAGGGTGTAGAAGTGGAAGTCGGAGAAGCCCTCTTCCTGCAGCCGGGCGCAGGTCTCGGCGGCGACCGAGGCGGCCAGCAGCTTGCGGGTCTCGGGATCGTCGTCCAGGCCGTCGAAATGGGCCTTCAGCCAGTCGGGAATGCTGGCGCCGCAGGCGCCGCACATCCGCGTCAGGCCGGCGAAGTTGGACACGGGCATGATCCCGGGGATCAGCGGAATGGTCACGCCCGCCGCCCGCACCCGGTCGCGGAATCGCAGGAAGGCGTCGATGTCGAAGAAGAACTGGCTGACCGCGCGGGTCGCCCCGGCGTCCACCTTGGCCTTCAACACCGCGATGTCGTGGTCGATGGAGGGGCTTTCGGGGTGTTTCTCAGGGTAGGCGCCGACCGTGACGTCGAAGCCGCCGACGCGGCCGATGGCGGCGGTCAGTTCGGTGGCGTTGGCGTAGCCGTCGGCGCGGGGCCGATAGGCGCCGCCGATCCCGGTCGATCCCGGCGGGTCGCCGCGCAGGGCGACGATGTGGTCGACGCCGATGGTCTTGTAACCTTCGATGACTTCGTCGACCTCGTCGCGGCTGGCCTCGACGCAGGTCAGGTGGGCGGCGGGGCGCAAGGACGTTTCAGCGATGATGCGCTGGACCGTGCGATGGGTGCGTTCGCGCGTCGAACCGCCCGCGCCATAGGTGACGGAGACGAAGGCGGGGTTCAGCGGCTCCAGCCGGCGGATCGCCTTCCAAAGATTGGCCTCGGCCTCGTCGCTCTTGGGCGGAAAGAATTCGAAAGAGACGCGCACGGCGTCCTGGTTCGATCCGGCGCGGGCGACTGGTCCCAGCGGCGACAGCAGCAGGGCGCGGGCCTCGGCCAGGTTCAAAGAGGCGCGAGAGGCCATCAGGCGGTCTTTCTGTCCTGGACGCGGCGTTCCGCCGTCCAGATGGTCACGGTCAGGCCCTCGGCGTCGTGGGGCAGGGCGATGGGAGCGGACGGGGTCAGGCCGCCATCCAGCAGCCAGCCGTTGATCTCCGCATCGGCGAAGCCCAGGCGGCGATGCTGGTGCGCCTCGCGCATATGTTCGAAATCGTGCGGGGCGAAGTCGATGATGACCAGGCGGCCGCCCGGACTGACCAGGCGCGCGGCTTCGGCGACGGCGGCGGCCGGATCGGACAGATAGTGCAGCACCTGGTGCACGATCACCAGGTCGGCGCTGGCGGCGGGCAGGCGGGTGGCGAAGATGTCGCCGTGGCGCAGTTCGACCTGTTCGACGCCCGCCTTGGTGACGTTGGTGCGGGCGATGTTCAGCATGTTCTGGCTGAGGTCCAGCCCGACCGACATCTTGGCCTTCTTGCCGAACAGGGTCAGCATCCGGCCCGAGCCGGTGCCCAGATCGACGACCCGCTCGAACGGGCCGGGGCCGATCGCCTTTTCCAAAGCCGCCTCGACGGCGCTCTCGCTGACATAGAGCGAGCGCAGGCGGTCCCATTGGGGCGCGACCTGCTCGAAATAGCTGGCGGCGGCTTCCTCGCGGTCCTTGCGGACCTCGTCCAGGCGGCGGTGATCCGCCTCGCCCGCATCCTCGGCCAGGATGTCCAGCACCGTGTCGATCAGGCGGCGCGCCTGGGCGTCGTGCGACAGCCGGTAATAGACGCGGGCGCCGTCGGGAAAGCGTTCGATAAGACCGGCGTCGGTCATCAGCTTCAGATGCCGGGACACGCGGGGCTGGCTCTGGTCCAGGATGCGCGACATCTCCATGACCGAAAGCTCCTCCGCCGCCAGCAGGGACAGGATGCGAAGGCGGGTCGGCTCGCCGGCGGCGCGCAGGGCTTCGACGGTCTGGTCGGCGGAGAGGTTCATGTAATCATATAAAGATATCCTTATATGATTTGGCAAGCGAAATCGCTTCCTCTAGGAGCGTGCGACGGGAAGGGATCGTGCGGGCGTTCAAGGTTTTGCAGCCCCTTTTGGAGTGGTCCCATGCGCACCCTGTTGATTACCGCCCTTGCCCTGGCCGTCGCCGGCCCCGTCCTGGCCCAGAGCGACTTTCCCGAACCGCCCATGCCGCAGATGTCTGGACCGCCGATGGGCCGGCAGATGGGAGGGATGCGGCCGCCGTCCCGCGAAACTCTGGCCCAGATGCAGGCCCGGATGGCCCAGATGTTCGACCGGCTGGACGCCAACAAGGACGGGGTGGTCGATGCAAGCGAACTGGCCGACGCTCGCGGCGGGCGGATGCTGGCCCGTCTGGACGCCGATGGCGACGGCCGGGTCACGCGCGACGAATTCACCGTCGGGACCGGCGCCCAGTTCAAGGCGCTGGACAAGAACGGCGACGGCGTCGTGACCGAAGACGAACGGCCGCAGCGTCCGAACTGAGGTCAACCGACGGGCGTCTTCAGCGGTTCGCCCGCGAAATGCGCCTGAAGGTTCTGCATCAGCAGCATCAGCATGCCCTGCACCCCGGCCGTCGTGGCGCCGGCGGTGTGGGGCGTCAGAACGACGTTCGGCACGTCGGCCCAGCGCGCCGGGTCGGTCGGTTCCTCCATGAAGACGTCCAGGGCGGCCTGGCCCAGGGCCCCGGATTTCAGCGCCTCGATCAGGGCGTCCTCGTCGACCACCTGGCCGCGCGAGACATTGACCAGAAGGCCGTCGGACCCCAGCGCCTCCAGGACTTCGCGCGAGATCAGTCCGCGATTGGTCTCGTCGGCCTTGCAGGCGACGACCAGGATGTCGCTGGCGCGGGCCAGGTCCAGCAAACTGTCGGCGCGGGGCCATTCGGCCGCGTGCGGGCGCGGCCCCCACCAGCCGACGGCCATGCGAAACGCCTCGGCGCGAGTGGCCACGGCCTTGCCGATATGACCCAGGCCGACGACGCCCAGCTTCTGACCGCCCAGCGAGGCGGTGAGGGTGCGCGTCTCGACGGCCCACTCGCCCGAGCGCACCTGGCGGTCGCCGGACGCGATCTGGCGACGCGCCGCCAGGATCAGGCCCAGGGCATGGTCGGCGACATCCTCGTGGTTGACGCCCGGCGCATGGGTGACGGCCAGGCCGCGCCGGCGACACCAGTCGATGTCGATCCCGTCGTAGCTCGAGGTGAAACAGGCGATCAGGTCCAGATTGGGCAGGCGTTCGATCAGCGCCTTGTCCAGCGGCGCCTCGCCGGCGACGACTAGCGCGCGAATGTCGTGGGCGGCCTCCAGCGGCGGGCCTTCCCAAAAGCGATAGACGTCGTAGGCGCTCTCCAGAAAGCCGGAGAGCGGGGCGAGATGCCGCTGCATGATGAGAACGGCGGGGCGTTGGGTCATGCTCGGACCTCCACCAGATGAACGGCTTCGGATAGCCGCTGCTCGATCTCCAGCCACTTCGGTTCGAGCCATTCCATCAGCATGCGTCGTGTTGCGTTTCCGAGACGAAGCCAGACGACTTGAGGGCCTGACCGACGATCCGCGGCCCATATCGCGAAATCGCGGTCCTTGGTGACGATGATCCGATTCTGATCCTGCGCCAGAGCCCAGATCGCTTGGTCCGGCGCATCGACGCTCAAAAGTTCGAAGACGTGGTCGGCCGTGTGACCCTGTGCCCTCAACCATTCGGCCAGAGCGAGGGGCAGTTGGGCGTCCACGACGAATCTCACGCGGCGATCACGCCGGTGTCGCCGATGCTGGCGGCGGCGTAGGCGAGGCTGGCTCTAATGTCGTCAGCTTCGAGATAGGGGAAATCGGCCAGGATTTCCTCCGCGCCCGCGCCGCCCGCCAGCATATCGAGCACATCCTGTACACGGATGCGCATGCCCCGAATGCAGGGCCGACCTCCGCATTGGGCGGGATCGATAGTGACGCGGGACAGAAGATCGCTCATGTCCCGCATCCTATCACAGTTCGATCAGCGCCCGAACTTCTGGTGCTGGATGCGTTTGGGGATGATGCTGTCGGCGCCCAGACGGCGCATCTTGTCCTGTTCGTAGGCTTCGAAATTGCCTTCGAACCATTCGACGTGGCCGTCGCCCTCGAAGGCGAGGATGTGGGTGGCCAGGCGGTCCAGGAACCAGCGGTCGTGGGAGATGACCACGGCGCAGCCGGCGAACTCCTCCAGCGCCTCTTCCAGGTTTTGGAGCGTCTCGATGTCCAGGTCGTTGGTCGGTTCGTCGAGCAGGATCAGATTGCCGCCCGAGGCCAGGGTCTTGGCCAGGTGGACGCGGTTGCGCTCGCCGCCGGACAGTTGGCCGACCTTCTTCTGCTGGTCGCCGCCCTTGAAGTTGAAGCTGCCGACATAGGCGCGGGTGTTGATCTCGCGCTTGCCGACCATCATCACGTCGGTGCCGCCCGAGATGGCCTGCCAGATGGTTTCGTCCGGCTTCAGGTCGTCGCGCGACTGGTCGACATAGGCGAGTTTGACGGTCTCGCCGACGCGGATCGTGCCGCCGTCGGGCTGTTCCTGGCCGGTGATCAGCTTGAACATGGTCGACTTGCCGGCGCCGTTCGGGCCGATGACGCCGACGATGCCGTTGGGCGGCAGCTTGAAGGTCAGATTGTCGAACAGGACCTTGTCGCCGAACGACTTCTGCAGGCCTTCGACCTCCAGCACGACATTGCCCAGGCGGGGACCGGGCGGGATCTGGATGTGGGCGTGGGTCTGGGCGCCGCGCATCGATTCCTGTTCCTCGACCATCCGCTCATAGGCGGCCAGACGGGCCTTGGACTTGGCCTGACGGGCCTTGGCGCCCGACCGGACCCATTCCAGTTCGCGGGTGAGGGCGCGCTGGCGGGCTTCGGATTCCGACTGCTCCTGCACGACGCGCTTGGTCTTGGCTTCCAGCCACGAGGAATAGTTGCCCTCGTGCGGGTGGCCGCGGCCGCGGTCCAGCTCAAGCGTCCATTTCGTCACCTGATCCAGGAAGTAGCGATCGTGGGTGACGAGGATGACGCAGCCGGGGAAGCTCTCCAGATGGTGCTGCAGCCAGGCGACGGATTCGGCGTCCAGGTGGTTGGTCGGTTCGTCCATCAGCAGCATGTCGGGCTTGCTGAGCAGCAGGCGGGCCAGGGCCACGCGGCGCTTCTCGCCGCCGGACAGGTTGGCGACCTCCCAGTCGTCGGGCGGGCAGCGCAGGGCGCCCATGGCCTGGTCGATGCGGCTGTCGATGTCCCAGACGTCGCCGGCGTCGATCTTTTCCTGGAGGGATGTCATCTCCTCCATCAGTTCGTCGGTGTAGTTTTCGCCCAGTTCGGCGGCGACCTCGTTGAAGCGGTTGACCCACTGCTTCTCCTCGCACCAGGCCTCGACATTCTGGCGCACGTTCAGGGCGGGATCGAGCTGGGGCTCCTGCTCCAGATAGCCGCGCTTGACGCCGTCGGCGGCGCGGGCCTCGCCGGAGAATTCGGTGTCCAGGCCGGCCATGATCTTCAGCAGGGTGGACTTGCCCGAGCCGTTGACGCCGACGACGCCGATCTTGGCGTCGTTGTAGAAGCTGAGCCAGATGTTCTCGAAGATCTTCTTGCCGCCGGGAAAGGTCTTGGTCAGACCCTGCATCTGGAAAATATATTGCTGCGCCATGAGGTGCGGTTTCGCCCTTCGGGTTCGTCGGATTGGGGAGGTGGGCCGGATGTAGCGATCCTGAGGCCCGAGAGCAAATAAGGCGGCGGACACGGCCGATCGCCCTCGCGCTTTCGCTGCGAAGTGGGATGGAGGGCTGGGCGGAGCGCCGGGCCTTCGCCCGGAGTGTGAGTTTGAGTTACCGTTTCGACGAAGTTCGACGCTCCGCGCGAATGATTGTTCTGCAAGCTCGGGGCGCCGAGCGGTGGCGGTCTTATCGCCTAACCCCATAAGCCTGCGACAGGTCGGCGGGGTCTGCGAAACCCCGTCCCGAGTGCGGCCGAGTATCCCCCTCGACCCTCCGACGGCGCACCGTGTGTCGCCGCCGGCGCGATGGAGTTTCACCATCGCTCCCGTTCCATCCGCTCCCGCCGCCGCAAGGTCGCAGGCCTTACGAGCCCTCCGATGCGACGAGACGGGGTAAGAATACGCGCGTTTCGGAGGGGGGATGGATGATGGGGAAGATATTTCGCCAAGCGGTTGGAATCGAAAGGAAACGACCAGCCGCATTGTGATGGCTGGGCGAGCCACCCTCTCAATCCGTCATCCTCGGCCTTGTGCCGAGGATCCATAACCCCGGTGTCCGCCGCCGTCCCACGACCTTTGAGACCGAGCGTATGGATCCTCGGCACAAGGCCGAGGATGACGGCAGTGGGTTGGCTTGGTCTCCTCGCTGTCGCGCAGGGATGGGAGGCGGATCGGCGGCGAAGCCAACGAGACGGAGGGGAGGGGACCTTGCGCCGCATCGCGCACGCCCGTGGCGCTTCAAGAGCCCTCCACCCCGCCTCGGGCGGCGCTGCACCCACAACTGGGGAGACAATGGTCGAAAAAAGAGGACGGAACAGGCGGCCAGCTTGGCCGTTTCAGGAGCAATACGCCTTGATCCAGCCCGAAACCGGGTGCGGTATGGCGTGGCTTTAAGCCTGAAATTCTCGGATGACGATGAAGACCCGATCGATCTTGCTCGCCGCCGCCTTCGCCCTGTCGGCCTGCGGCAATCCCCAACCGTCCAAGGCGCAGGAGGGCGAGTTCGCCCAGCCGACCCGCAACGTCCCCAGCGATGCGGCGGGGATGAAGTCCAGCTTCGCGCCCGTGGTGCGCGCGGCGGCGCCGGCGGTGGTCAACATCTCCGCGCGCAGCGTGCAGCGGGTCCAGGTCGATCCCTTCTTCCAGCTGTTCGGCGGCGGCATCCCCCAGGCGCGGGTGGCGGAATCGGTGGGTTCGGGCGTCATCGTCCGCTCTGACGGGATCGTGGTGACGAACAACCACGTCATCGACGGCGCCCAGCAGATCAAGGTGGTGCTGAACGACCGGCGCGAGTTCCCCGCCACCGTCATCCTGGCCGACGAACGCAGCGACATCGCGGTGCTGAGGCTGGAGAACGTCGGCGACCGGCTGCCGGTTCTGGCCATCGACGATCAGGAAGAGCAGCAGGTCGGCGATCTGGTCCTGGCCATCGGCAATCCGTTCGGCGTGGGCCAGACGGTGACGAACGGCATCATCTCGGCCCTGAACCGGACCGAGACCGGGATTTCCGACAGCGGTTCGTTCATCCAGACCGATGCGGCCATCAACCCCGGCAACTCGGGCGGGGCGCTGGTGGACATGGACGGCGATCTGATCGGCATCAACACCGCCATCTTCTCGCGATCCGGCTCCTCGGCCGGGGTCGGATTCGCCGTGCCCGCGGCCATGGTCAAGCGGGTGGTCGATTCGGCCCTGGGCGGCGCCAAACAGGTCGTTCGGCCCTGGCTGGGGGTGAAGGGGGACAGCGTGACCGCCGACATCGCCGGCAGCCTGGGCCTGAGCCGGCCGCAGGGACTGGTGGTCACGGAGGTCTACGCCAACGGACCCGCGGCGCGGGCGGGCGTGCGCCAGGGCGATGTCGTCACCGCCATCGACGGCCAGGAGATCAACGACCAGGCCGGGCTGAACTATCGCGTCGGGTCCAGAAATCCGAACGACGAGGTGCAGGTCGCCATCCTGCGCGACGGCCGGGCGCAGACCCTGACGGCGCGGGTCCAGCCCCTGCCGGGCGACGCCGACCCCAAACAGGGCGTGATCATCACCACGGGCCCCTTCGCCGGCGCCGAGGTGGTGGCCCTGAATCCGGCGCTGGCCGACCGTCTGGGCGGCGATCCGTTCGCGACGGGCGTCATCGTGACGGGCGTCTCGGGGCGCGGCTATGCGGCGCGGGCGGGCTTTCGCCAGAACGACCTGATCGTCAGCATCAACGGCCGCCCCATCACCTCCGCCCGCGACATCGAAGCCGCCGGCGCCGGCCGGGGTCCATGGGAGGTCGTCATCAACCGAGGCGGCCGCCAGATCCGGGGCGTGTTGCGTTAACGCCAGGTTGGGCACAGTCCGCGGTTGTGGCAATGTTGAGCCATGAGCGAGCCAACGATCTTCGAACTTTTTATTGGAACGGTTGGCCTTGCCGTTTTCGTGATCGCCGCTTGGAAACTGGCGTCGTGGCTTGGTCGGAGAGGCCACGTCGTTCGTCCCGCTACCTGGATGGATCAACAGATGACGAAGATCGAAAAGGCGACGGAGGAGAAGAAGCGCGCCGAGAGCAGGCGCGATAGGGACTGACAAGCCTCAGCCCTTCGTCGGGCCGCCGATGGACCAGGTGTGGCCGAAGGGGTCGCGCAGGACGCCGTAGCGGTCGCCCCAGAACTGGTCGGCCATGTCCATAACGGGTTCGGCGCCGCCGACGACCAGGGCGCGGGTCCACCAGGCGTCGGGGTCGGCGACCTGGAGGTGCAGGGTCACGCCGGCCGGGCGCACGTCGGACTGGCCGGTGTATTCTGGGAATTCGTCGTTCAGCATGACGCTGGCGCCATTGATCTTCAGATGCGCGTGGATCAGCCGCTCTCCGTCGTCGGCCAGGCGCCGGTCCAGAACCTGGGCCCCGAAGGCGATGATGTAGAAGTCCACCGCCGCCGAGGCGCCGCGCGACGGAATGGTCAGATGGGGCGTCACGCCGGAGGTCGGGCCTTGATCGGGGCGGGCGTCGGTCATGAAGGCGGTCTCCGTATCGGGACGCGATACTAGCGCGTGAAAAGCCGAAGGCGAACGCCTACATAGGTCGCACCCATGAGCGATCTGTTCGAAGCCTCCGGCATATTGCCGCCCGACGCCCCGCTGGCCGACCGCCTGCGCCCGCGCACCCTGGAAGAGGTGGTGGGGCAGGATCATCTGCTGGGACCGGGCGGGCCGATCCGGCGCATGATCGAGGCGGGGCGGCTGGGGTCGATGATCCTGTGGGGGCCGCCCGGCACCGGCAAGACCACCATCGCGCGGCTGCTGGCCCAGGCGGCGGGCTATGAATATCAGGCGATCAGCGCGGTCTTCTCCGGCGTCGCGGACCTGAAGAAGGCGTTCGAGGCGGCCAGGGTGCGTCGGGCGGCGGGGCAGTCGACCCTGTTGTTCGTCGACGAGATCCACCGCTTCAACCGCGCCCAGCAGGACGGCTTCCTGCCCTTCGTGGAAGCGGGCGTCGTGACGCTGGTCGGGGCCACGACCGAGAACCCCAGTTTCGAGCTGAACGGGGCGCTGCTGTCGCGCAGCCAGGTCTATGTGCTGAAACGGCTGGACGATGCGGCGCTGGATCAACTGCTGAGCCGGGCCGAGGCGCACATGGACCGGACCCTGCCGCTGACGCCCGAGGCGCGTCAGGCGATGCTGGCCCTGGCGGACGGGGACGGGCGCTATCTGCTGACGATGTCGGAGGTGTTGTTCGACCTGCCGGAAGGCGAACGGCTGGACGTGCAGGGTCTGGCGGGCGTGCTGCAACGCCGGGCGCCCGCCTACGACAAGAGTCGAGAAGAGCACTACAACCTCATATCCGCCTTGCATAAATCGGTCCGCGGGTCGGACCCCGACGCCGCCCTCTACTGGCTGGCGCGGATGCTGAACGGCGGCGAGGATCCGCTGTATCTGGCGCGGCGGATCGTGCGGATGGCGGTCGAGGACATCGGCGAGGCGGACCCGCTGTCGATCCTGGTCGCCAATGCGGCCAAGGAGACGTACGACTTCCTGGGCAGTCCCGAGGGCGAACTGGCCCTGGCCCAGGCGGTGGTGCATCTGGCCACCGCGCCCAAGTCGGTCGGCGTCTATGAAGCGTTCAAGGCGGCCAAGAAGGCGGCCTATGAGACGGGCTCGCTGATGCCGCCGGCTCATATCCGCAACGCCCCGACCAAGCTGATGAAGCAACTGGGCTACGGCAAGGGCTATCAATACGATCCCGACACGCCCGAAGGCTTTTCGGGCGCGAACTTCTTCCCCGACGAGATGGAGCGACGCACCTTCTACAAGCCCAAGGGCGAGGGGCACGAGGAGAAGGTCAAGGCCCGGCTGGAACGCTGGGCCGCCATGCGGGCGCGGATGGCGGATCAGGGCGGCGATGCCTGAATTGCGGCTGGGGACGGCCGGGTGGAGCGTGTCGCGCGAGGTCGCCGAACGTTTCGCCGGTCCCGGCACGCATCTGGAACGCTATGCCCGGACGATGAATGCGGTCGAGATCAACAGCAGCTTCTATCGACCGCATCGGCGAGCCACCTATGCGCGCTGGGCGGCCTCGACGCCGCCGGACTTTCGCTTCTCGGTGAAGATCCCGCGCGTCCTGACGCAGGAACAGCGGCTGCGCGAGCCGGAGGCCGGGCTGGATCGGTTCGCATCCGAGGTCGAGGGGCTGGGCGACCGGCTGGGGGCGGTGCTGGTTCAGACGCCGCCGTCGCTGGTTTTTGATGAAGCCGATGCGATCCGTTTCTTCGACGCGGCGGCGGCGCGTCTGCCCGTTCCGATCGCCTTCGAGCCTCGCCACGACAGCTGGTTCGCGCCGGAAATCGACGCCTGGCTGAAAGACCGCCGCATCGCGCGGGTCGCGGCCGATCCGCCCCCGGTCGCGGGCGCCGATGCGCCGGGAGGATGGCGGGGGCTGACCTACATCCGTCTGCATGGCGCGCCGCGCATCTACTATTCGGCCTATGCGCTCGAGGCCCTGGCCGCGACGGCCGCGAGGGTTCTGCGCGAATCCGCGGTCGCGCCGACCTGGTGCGTGTTCGACAACACCGCCGAGGGATACGCCCTGCCGAACGCCTTGACCGTCATGGCGGCGTCGGGCCAAGAGCCGCGATGACTTCGAGAACGCCCGTCGCCCTGTCTGAAGACGAGATCGCCGCCGTCCGGTCGTGGGTGATCCACGAGGACGCGCATATCATCGCCTTCTCAAAGCCCAGCGGCCTGTCCAGCCAGGGCGGGCGGATCAAGGCCCATACGCTGGACGACCTGCTGTGGGCGTTCGCGCGGTCGAACGGAAAGCGGCCGGAACTGGTGCATCGGCTGGACCGCGACACCTCGGGCGTGATCCTGGCGGCCAAGACCAAGCCGGCGGCGGGATTTCTGGGCAAGGCGCTGCAGATGCGGCGGTTTCGCAAGTCCTATCTGGCCCTGCTGTCGGCGGCGCCCGAGCCGCGATCCGGCACGGTCGATGCGCCCCTGCGCCGCGAGGAGATCGGGCGCGAATCCTATATGCGGGTCGTCGCCTTCGACGCGCCCGGCGCGCAAGGGGCGCAGAGCCGATACCGCACCCTGGGCGACAGTGATCACGGTGCGGTGGTCGAGCTTGAGCCGCTGACCGGACGGATGCACCAGTTGCGGGTGCATATGGCGCATCTGGGCCGTCCGCTGATCGGGGACGTGCGCTATGGCGGCGCCCTGACCACGCCGGTCGGACCGGCGCCGCGCCTGATGCTGCACGCCGCCAGGCTGAGCTTTCCGCATCCCGAAGGCGGGACGACCTCGATCGATGCCCCGCCGCCGGACGATTTCAAGACGCTGCGGACCGCCCTGGGGCTTTGAGCGGAACGCTTGAGCGCCAGCGACGCTATCTGGATCGAAGGAGACGACGTCATGAAGCGCCTCGCCATTCTCGGCATCGCCGCATCGACCCTGGCCCTGACGGCCTGCGCCAGCCTGGCGCCCTATGGGGCGCAGCGTGGTCCCGGCGGCCAAGGCTATTCCGAACAGCGGATCGAGAGCAATCGCTACCGCGTCACCTACAACGGCGTGGGCGCGGCCGGGCGGGTCGCCGACTGGGCGCTGGTGCGGGCCGCCGACCTGACGACCGAACAGGGCTATGACTGGTTCGAGGTGACGCAGAGCTGGACCGACGGCCGTCCGGGCGGCGCGGGCGGCGTGCGGCCCAGCGTCTCCCTCGGCGGCGGAACCAGTCGATACGGCGGCTATTCCGCCTCGGGCGTCGGGGTGGGCGTCGGCCTGAACTTCAGCGGGCCGCAACCGACATCGACCACGCTGGAAATCGTTATGGGACGCGGCGCCAAGCCCGACAGCCCCTATGCCTACGATGCGCGGTCCGTGCAGGGGTCCATCCCGCGCTGACCATCGCTTTCGGCGCACGCGGCGTATAGAAGGCCGCACGATGACACGTTTTCTTCTCGTCGCGGCCGGCGGGGCCATCGGTTCGATGGCGCGTTATGGGCTGGGCGTCGCCGCCGGGCGGTGGGCGCCGAACGCCGGATGGCCGGTCGGCACCTTCGCCTGCAATATGATCGGCGGCCTGTTGATGGGTCTGCTGGCGGGCTGGCTGTCGTTCCGCGGCGGGGCGCAGCAGGATTCGGTGCGCCTGTTCGCCGCCGTCGGCGTGGTGGGCGGGTTCACGACCTTTTCCTCCTATTCGCTGGAGGCGGCGCAGATGATCGAGCGCCGCCAGATCGGCCTGGCCGCCGCCTATGTGATCGGCTCGGTTGTTCTGGCCGTCGGCGCCCTGTTCGTCGGCCTGGCAGTCGCCCGCCGCGCCTTTGGAGTTTCCGTTTGACCGACCAGTCGCCCGCCCCCGACTCCGCGAAGGACGCCCCCAAGCGCGAAGTCCTGACGATCTATGTCGCCGAAGACGAGGACGGCATCCGTCTGGACCGCTGGTTCCGTCGGCGCTGGCCGCACCTGTCCAACATCCAGGTGCAGAAGATGGCCCGCAGCGGCCAGATCCGCGTCGACGGCGCCCGCATCAAGCCCGAAGGCCGCCTGACCGCCGGGGCCGCCGTGCGCGTGCCGCCGATCCCGGACGACACCTCGCGCCAGGCGGGCGACGCCCATACGCTGTCGGACAAGGACATCGCCTACGCCAAGTCGCTGGTCCTCTACGAGGACGACATGGTCATCGCCCTGAACAAGCCGCACGGCCTGGCCGTGCAGGGCGGGACCAAGACCAGCCGCCACGTCGACCGGCTGTTGTCGGCCTGGGGCGAGGGGCTGGAGCGGCCGCGCCTGGTCCACCGGCTGGACCGCGACACCTCGGGCGTGCTGTTGCTGGGCAAGGGGCCGGAGGCGGCCAAGCGGCTGGCGGGCGCCTTTGCGCGGCGTCAGGCCAAGAAGACCTATTGGGCCATCGTCATCGGCAATCCGAAACCCTATTCCGGCCAGATCGACATGCCGCTGAAGAAGACCGGCATCAACGACTTCGAGATGATGCGCCCAGCCGATCGCAAGGATCCGCGCGCCGAACCGGCCGAAACGGCCTTTTCGACCATCAGCCGCGCCTCGCACCGGGCGGCGTGGATGGCGCTGAGGCCCTTCACCGGACGGACGCACCAACTGCGCGCCCATATGGCGGGAATCGGCCATCCGATCCTGGGCGATCCCAAATACGGCGACGAGAAATCCCGCGAACTGTCCGGGGCGCTGAAGCTGCAACTGCACGCCCGCAGCATCGAACTGGATCACCCGCGCGGCGGCGTCCTGAAGGTGACGGCCCCGCTGAGCCCCGAGATGAAGGCCGGCTTCGCCCACTTTGGCTTCACCGAGGACGAGGCCGAGGACGATCCGTTCCTGGGCGTGAAGCGAATCCGGTGATCGTCGGCTGTTCGGCATCAGATTTTCGACGGAGTTTCCATGACCGACCAGCCGACGCCGCATCGCCCGCGCTTCGTGGAGCTGTCGCCCGACCGCATCGCCCGATTCTGGACGGCGGCGGACGTGGGACTGCATGCGGGGGGCGGCTGGGCGGTGCTGCTGGACGGGCGCACGCCCAGGACGCCGGACAAGGCGCCGCTTGTGCTGCCGACGCCGGGCGCGGCGCGGCTGGCGGCGGCCGAATGGGCCGCGCAGGGGGAATTCCTGGATCCCGCCACCATGCCGGCGACGCGACTGGCCTCGACCGCCATCGACCGGATCGGCCGCGCGCGAGAGGCGGTGGCGGACGAGATCGCGGCCTATGCCGGGTCGGACGTGGTTTGCTACCTGGCCGAGCATCCGGCCGCGCTGGTCGAGCGGCAGGCGCGCGAATGGGGGCCTTGGCGCGACTGGGCGGCGCGCGAGATGGGGGTCGTGCTGGAGCCGACCCGCGGCATCGTTCATCGGCCGCAGCCGCCCGAGGCCATCGCGCGGGTGAAGGCCCACGCCCTGACGCTGGACGACTTCCGCCTGACCGGCCTGGCGACGGCCGTGCCCCTGCTGGGGTCGGCGGTGCTGGCGCTGGCGGTGGAGCGGGGCGCGCTGGCGGGGGGCGAGGCCTTCGACCTGTCGCGGATCGACGAAGCCTTCCAGGAAGATCAGTGGGGCGTCGACGCCGAGGCCGAGGAGCGGACCCAGGCGCGGCGCGCCGAGGCGACGTTATTGGATCGCTGGTTCAGGGCGCTGGACTGAAGGTCCGTTTTCAGCCCGCCGAGGCCGTGATCAGGGCGGTGCGCTCCTGATCGGTCAGGTGACGCCAGCGCCCCTCGGGCAGGTCGCCTAGCTCGAGCGGGCCGATGCGGATGCGGTGCAGGTCCACGACTTCCAGCCCGACCAGGTCGCACATCCGGCGGATCTGGCGATATTTGCCCTCTTTCAGGACGAAGCGAAGCTGCTGCGGCCCCATCTGGGTGACGCGGGCGGGCTTCAGCGGCTTGTCGTCCAACGACAGGCCGTGGCGCAGGCGGTCCAGCCTGGCCTCGGTGACGGCGCCTTCGACGACGACGACATATTCCTTGTCCAGTTCGGACTGCGGGCCGATCACGGCCTTGGCCACCACGCCGTCGGACGACAGCAGGAGGAGGCCGCGCGAATCCTCGTCCAGCCGGCCGATGGGAGGCAGGGAGGCGTCGCGGGCGGGGGTTTCGCCGCCGCCGATGCGGTTCTGGGATTTCAGCAGGCGCGCGGCCGGGGTCTTGCCGGGGTCGGGCTGGCCCGAGACGAAGCCCACCGGCTTGTGCAGCACCAGGGTCATGCCGGACGCCAGGGCGGCCTGGGCGGTGTCGTTCAGGGTCAGGGTCTCGCCCGGCTGAATCCTGCGACCCGCGTCGGTGACGGTCTGGCCGTCGATGGCGACCAGGCCGTCGGCGATCAGGCCGTCGGCCTCGCGCCGGGAGCAGACGCCGGTCTGGCCCAGCCATTTGTTCACGCGAACGGGCTCGTCGCCGTCATAGGTGCGGGTGAAGGCCATGCGATGAACCGGCAGTCTCGTTGTGAATGCGCGCCAGGCCGTCCTCGGAGAGGCCGAGTCGGCTGATGGCGGGTTGTAGCCCGCCGCCGCCGCGGGGTCGACGCCAGTCGTATGGGCGGCCGTGCTCCGGGCGTCGGCGACGACCTGGCGGCGAAACGGGCGCGCAGCCCTTGCATTGAGGGCGGCGGGGGCCGATCAGACGGACCGTGACGTCTTCTCCTCACATCGTGATCGTCGGCGCGGGCGTGCTGGGCCTGTGCGCCGCCGTCGAACTGCGTCGGCGCGGCCGATCGGTCGTGGTGGTCGATCCCGGCGAAACCAACGCCTCGGCGGTCGCGGCGGGGATGATCGCCCCGGCGATGGAGGCGGCGATAGATGCGGCGTCGCCGGCGCACGCCGCCCTGTTGCGGGCGGGGCGCGACCTGTGGCCGGACTTCGCCCAAGCGGCGGGGATCGTGCTGGCGCGACGGCCGGCGGAATGGCGCGGCGGCGATGCGGCGGGAATGGCGGCGCGGATGCGGACCCTGGGCTTCCAGGCGCGGCTGGACGGCGACCGGGTCGTCACCGATGAGGATTGTCAGGTCGATCCCGGCCAGGCGCTGGCGGCGATGCGTCGGACCCTGGGCGAGGCCGTCGTGGCCGGCCGGGTCGAGGCGGTCGCGCGCGCCGACGACGGATGGCGCGTCACGACGGCGGACCGGACGCTGGACGCCCAGGCCCTGGTGCTGGCGACAGGGGCGGACGGCGCCCCGGCGGGCCTGCCCGAGGCGGCGCGTCGGCTGATCGAGGCGATCCAGCCGATCCGGGGCCAGATCGGAATCACGAAACAGTCCCTGGCGGACCATGTGGTCCGCGGGCCGGGCGCCTATGTCGCGCCAATGGGGCCGGGCGCGGTCGTGGGCGCGACGATGGAGCCAGGACGGCGCGACACGGCGCCGGACGCGGCGGCGGGCGAGCGCCTGTTGCAGGCGGCCTGGCGGGTGCTGAACCGGACGCCCGGAACGCTGGAGGTCGAATGGCGGGCCGGGGTGCGCGGGGCCAGTTCGGACGGCCTGCCGCTGGCCGGCGCCGCGCCGGGCGGGCCGGGACTGTTCATGGCCCTGGCGCCGCGACGAAACGGCTGGCTGCTGGGGCCGCTGATCGGCGGCGTGGTCGCCGATGCGATCGAGGGGCGGGCGGCGTCGCCGCACGCCCGCGCCCTCGATCCCGGCCGGTTCTAGCCCTCCATCGCGAAACGGACGGTGAAGTTGACCGTGGCGCCGCCGACCGCGCGGCCGTCGACGGTGCGCGGATTCATGCGGAAGTCGCGCGCCAGGCCCATGGCGGCCCGTCCGAAGCCCGCGCCGGCGGGGGTTTCGCTGGCGACGCGGCAGGCGGTCAGGACGCCATCCGCCCGCACCGCGCAACTGAGACCCACGGCCCCGGCCAGACCGCGATCCGCCGCCCGCGCGGGATAGGCGCGCGCCATCTGGGCCGCCGACGGGCGCGCGGCCCAGGTCGGGTCGTTGATGACCGAGGGGCGCGGCGGCTCGGCCTCGGTCGTTCCGGTTCCGCCGGGAACGCCCGTGGTCGCGGTGGAGACGACGACCGTCTGGCCGGGTTCGCCCGGGACCGGCGTGTCGGGCGCGACGAAGGGCGACGGTACGTCGGTCGGCAGGACGACGGGCGGCTTGTGCACCGGCGTGGGCGGCGAAGGCGGCGCCTGGCGTTCCAGCGGCGGGTCGATCGGCTTGGACCGAGGCAGGTCCAGGACCACGGTGGTCGCCGGCGGCGCAGGAACCGGTTCCGGCTCGGTCAGTTCGAAGCGTTGACTGTAGAGCACCACCCCGGCCCCGACGTGCAGGACGACCGACACGCCGATGGCGGCCAGCATCCAGCGCGGGATGGGTTTCTTGCGTTCCCCGAAGTCGATGGGGCTGATCAAGCCGGGTCCGCCGGCTGCGCGCATCATCATGGTCTGACTTCCCTCGTTCACCGCCCCCGCAGCGCCCGCAAGGTGAAGTTGAGCGCGCAGGTTGTGGCGGCTTTGCGGCGCGGCTGTCGCGTTCGACCGACGTCGATCCGTTAACGCGGCCGTTAAGGATTAGGGATTGGTTAACCACGTTCGCCGACCATCGCGCGCATGGGCATAGGCGCGATTCCATCGGCAGGCGGCGTGGAGGCGGCGATCCGGCGCGCCTCGACGGCCGTCGGCGTGGACTATGACTTCCTGGTCAAGACCGCGCGTCGCGAAAGCGCGATGAACCCGTCGGCCAAGGCCCCGACCTCGACGGCGGCGGGCCTGTTCCAATTCATCGAACAGACCTGGCTGGGCACGGTCAAGCAGCATGGCGCCCAGCATGGCTACGGCCAGTACGCCGACCTGATCCATCGCGGATCGGACGGGCGTTGGCGGGTCGAGGGATCGGCGCGCAACGTGGTTCTGGACCTGCGGTTCGACCCGCACGCCGCCTCGGCGATGGCGGCGGAGCTGACCGCGTCGAATGCGGCCTATCTGCGCGGACGAACCGGCAAGGAGCCGGGGGCGGGCGATCTGTACGCCGCGCATTTTCTGGGACCGGCGGGGGCGGCGGACCTTATGCAGGCGATGGACCGCAACCCGGGCGCCAGCGCGGCCTCCATGTTCCCCCAGGCGGCCCGCGCCAACCGCAGCATCTTCTATCGCGACGGACGGGCGGCGACGGTCGCCGAGGTGCACGCCAATCTGCAGCGCACGGCCGGCGAAGGCGCGCCGGCGGCGGGGGCGGGCGACACCCGTTATTCCACCCCCGGCCTGAGCGACCAGGACCAGATGCTGGCCGCGCGGCTGGACCGGCTGAAACAGGATCAGGGGCTGCTGGCCCTGCTGCTGGGCCAGGACGGGTCGTCCAGCAGCGGCTTCGGCGGCGCTTTCTCGCCGATGGGCAAGCAAACGACCTGAGTCGGTGAAATTCAACCGATGGTAAACTGCCCATTAAGCATGGCAGTCTCATTTTGGGATCACGATCCGATTCCCTGACGAGCCGTCCATGACCGCCTATCGCGCACGCCTGACCGAAGTGGACATTCGTCGCCTGATCAAGGCGGCCGACGACGACGAGCGCGCGCAAGCCGCCCACAAGCTGTGCCGCAACATGGAACGCGCCGAACTGGGCGAGGAAGACCGCGCGGCGGCCCAGAAGATCCTGCGCCTGCTGGCCAATGACGCCGCCGAACTGGTGCGCCGGGCCATGGCGGTGACGCTGAAGGCGTCGGACCTGATCCCCAACGACGTGGCGCGCAAGCTGGCCGGCGACCTGGACAGCATCGCCCTGCCGATCATCGCCGCCTCGCCCGCCTTCAGCGACGAGGACCTGATCGAGATCGTGCGCGCCGGTTCGGTCGTCCGGCAGGTGGCGGTTGCGGGCCGGGCGCGCGTGTCGCGCGACGTCTGCGACGTGTTGGCCGGCGAGGGGTGCGAGCAGGCGGTGCGGACCCTGGCGGCCAACGACAACGCCGACCTGTCCGAGGCGTCGCTGGCCGTGGTGGTCGAGCGGTTCGCCGAGGCGCCGGACGTGCTGACCGCCGTCGCCTACCGTCAGGTCCTGCCGCTCGACGTGACCGAACGGCTGATCCAGCTGGCCAGCGATACGGTGCGTGAACACCTGATCAGCCGCCACGCCGTGGCGCCCGAGACGGCGATCCGCCTGGCCCAGTATGCGCGTGAACGCACCACCGTCGATCTGATCGACCAGGCGGGCGCCAGCGCCGACCTGGCCGCCTTCATGACGCAGCTGAACGCGCGTCGGGTGCTGAACGCCTCGCTGCTGCTGCGCGGCCTGGCGCGGGGGCAGATGGCGATGTTCGAATACGGCCTGGCCGAGCTGGCCAATACGCCGCATCAGCGCGCCTGGCTGATGGTGCACGACGCCGGGCCGCTGGGGCTGAAGGCCATCTACGACCGCGCCGGCCTGCCGCCGCGCCTGTTCCCGGCCTTCCGCGCCGGGGTGGACACCTGGCGCGCGCTGGCGGCCGAAGGGATCGACACGTCCAGCGACCTGTTCCGCGAGCAGATGCTGGAGCGGTTCCTGACCCAGCGCCCGAACGTGCTGCGCGACGACCTGGCCTATCTGATGGAGCGGCTGGACCAGTCGCCGTCTGCCGCCCACGCCGCCGCCAGCGCCGCCTGAGCGCCGGAGACACGAAAAAGCCCGCCGAAGGGCGGGCCGCTTCCTTTCGCGTTCGCGCGCCGGTCAACCCGCCAGATGCTCGGCCACCCGCTCCTCCAGCGTCTCGGCCAGGGCGCGCCCGGTGGGATGTTCGTCGGTCTTGATCTGGTCGCGGACGACGGCGCGGATGGCGTCGATATGGGCGTCCAGCACGGCCAAGGGGGCCGACATCCGCCGCTCGGCGTCGTCCAGCATCCTGCACAGCGAGCCGGCGATGCGCGTGACCAGCGGATATTCATAGGTCGTGCCCAGTCCTTTGAGGTCGTGAGCGCGGAAATACAGGGCCTCTGCGGTGGCGGGGGTGTAGCCGTGTTCGCGGATGTCGGCCTGGGCCTTGTCCAGCTTGACGATCTCGTCGTTCAGCCATTCGCCGAACTGAGCCGACATGGCCTTCAGCGCCTCTTCGGCCTTGGCGATGGCGTCGGCGTTGATGCCGAATCCGCCGCCGACCTTCAGACGCAGGGCGTTGGTGGGAGGAGTGATCTGCGCCGGGTTGCTCATGGCGGGCTCCATTGAACGTCGATCCAAATTACGAAAACAGGCTTAAGAAGCCGTGACCAGTCAGTTGGCGAATTGCTCGGCCATCACCCGTTCGTCGAACGACCGGCCGGCGTCGAACAGCATGGTCAGGGCCACGTCGCGGCGTTCGCGCACCTCGACGCGGGCGACGCGGCGGACCTCGAAATTGTCGGCAGTGGCCGAGACCGGGCGTTTGTCGGCCTCCAGCACGTCGAAACGCACCCTGGCGCCGTGCGACAGAAGCGCGCCGCGCCAGCGCCGGGGCCGAAAGGCGCTGATCGGCGTCAGGGCCAGAATGCGCGCGTCCAGCGGGATGATGGGGCCGTGAGCGGATAGGTTGTAGGCGGTCGATCCGGCCGGGGTGGCGACCAGGCAGCCGTCGCACGACAGCTCCTCCAGGCGCACGCGGTCGTCGACGGTGATGCGCAGCTTGGCGGTCTGGCGGGTCTGGCGAAGCAGGGAGACCTCGTTGATGGCCAGGCCGGTGTGGACTTCGCCCGCCTCGGTCCAGGCGTCCATCTGCAAGGGGTGGATGACGGTCTTTGCGGCGGTGGCGATCCGCTCCAGCAGTCCCTGTTCCTCGTAGTCGTTCATCAGGAAGCCGACCGAGCCGCGGTTCATGCCATAGACAGGCGCGCGGCGACGCAGGTTGCCGTGCAGGGTCTCCAGCATCTGCCCGTCGCCGCCCAGGGCCACGATGACGTCGGCCTCTTCGACGGGGACGGCGCCGTAGCGCGCGATCAGGGCGGCCCGCGCGGCTTGCGCTTCGGGTCGGTCGCTGGCAACGAAGGCCAGGGCGGGGGGCGTCGCGGTCGGAGAAGGCCGGGTCTGGTTCACGGCGCGACGTGAGCC
Source organism: Brevundimonas sp. D3-1P (assembly GCF_055809335.1). Classification (NCBI taxonomy): domain Bacteria; kingdom Pseudomonadati; phylum Pseudomonadota; class Alphaproteobacteria; order Caulobacterales; family Caulobacteraceae; genus Brevundimonas; species Brevundimonas sp. D3-1P. The sequence goes on along the minus strand of NZ_CM147908.1, from coordinate 1,026,019 downwards.
GAGCTTGGCGGCGAAGTCAAACGATCACGGGGTTTTCCATCATCTGACGAAAGGCGCGCGAGGCGGAATGGGCGTTCATCGGCGTGGCGGTCCAGCCCCCCTCGCCCGGCAGGCCGCCGCTCAGCTTGCGGACCTCGACCAACACGGAGGCGAAGACGGCCTTGTCAACGCCGACGGCGATGCAGGCCAGATACAGGGGTTCGGCCGTGGGCGCGCGCACCGCATGATAGACCTGGGCGTCGCTGAAGCCGCCCAGGGCCGCCAAGGCCTGTTCGAACAGTTCGAAACGCTGTTCGCGCAGGGCGCGGACCAGCAGGCCGGGGCGAAGCTGGCCGGCGGCCTGAAGCTTGTCCACCAGGCGGCGTTCCATCTCGACGCGCTCGCGGTTTTCGGCCAGGCGGCCCGCGGGCGCCCCGCGCCATTCCGGCGCGCCCACGGCGACCGCCGCGGCCTGCTGGACGGCGGCGTTCAGATGGGCGTCGTCGATGCGGAATCGTTCGCCGATGGACTGGCGCAGGGCCTGGCCCACCCACTGATAAAGCTGCTGGGCCAGGGCTTCGTTCAGGCGGGGATGGCGGGTCAGCGGCGCCCGCAGGCCCGCGATGCGGCGCGACTGGTCGACCAGCCGTCGCATGGCCGCCTCGCCGATGTCGGCGGTCCGGTTCGACGCCAGGGCCGTCATCGTCACCGCCTCGCCCCGGTCGACGATCGCGTCGCACACGGGGCCCGAAAGCCGCGGTCTGCGGGCCACCGCGATCTGATGCTCCAACGTCGCCTCGATCAGCAGGCGGATCAGGTCGGCGTCCTTCAGCAGCGGGCTGGCGGCGATGACGGGGCGGGCGATGTCGATCTCGTCCAGCGCCAGCATGTTGACCAGGGCCGGCGGCGCCCATTCCGCGTCGGCGATGCGTTCGGCCAGGGCCAGCCGGATGTCGCGTTCGGCCTGGGCGGCCAATGTCAGGAAGATGTCGCTGAGCAGGGGGGCGACGTTCGGCGGCGGCGCGGCGGCCTCGCACAGGCCCGTGACCTTGAGCAGGAGGCGCTGGCGATCCTCGGCCGAGCGGCTGCGCGCCAGGGTCAGCATCTGGGTCATGGTCCGGTCGTCCCAGGTGTCCCGGGCCGGCTCCAGTTGAACGACAGACACAGCGGCTCCCGAACCGTCGATGAACCCTTCGACCATAGGTCCGGCGTAGTGAAGGCCGAGTTAACCAAGCCCCGATGCATCGCCTCAACGTGGCGTCAGCCGGGCGAACACGGCTTGACGCCGCGGCGCGCGAGGAAGACGGTTCGGCCAACGCCCACACAGAGGCAGGAGGAAACCATGGCGGACGGTGCGAATCCCTCGATCAAATCCCGCGTGTCGGAGGCCGAATGGCAGGCGCGCGTGGAACTGGCGGCGCTTTATCGGCTGGTGGCGCTGCACGGCTGGGACGACATGATCTTCACACACATCTCGGCGCGCGCGCCGGGGCCGGAGCATCATTTCCTGATCAATCCCTACGGCTTCTATTTCGACGAGATCACGGCCTCGTCGCTGGTGAAGGTCGATCTGGAGGGGAATATCGTCCAGGACACGACGAATTTCATCAATCCGGCGGGCTTCACCATCCATTCGGCGGTCCATGCCGCGCGCGAGGACGCGAAGTTCGTGATCCACCTGCACACGGTGGACGGCGTGGGCGTCGCGGCCCAGGCCGAAGGCCTGCTGCCGATCAGCCAGAACGCCTGTTTACTACAGCACCAGGTTGCGTATCATGGGTATGAGGGGTTGGCCCTGAACCATGACGAACGCGAACGTCTGGTCGCCGATCTGGGGGACAAACCGCTGATGCTGCTGCGCAATCACGGCACGCTGGCGGTCGGGGAGACGGCGGCGCAGGCATGGATCGGCATCTTCTTCCTGGAGCGGGCCTGCGCGCAGCAGATCGCCGCCCTGTCTGGCGGGCGCGAGCACGTGCTGCTGGCTCCGCAACAGGCCCAGGCGGAGACCAGGGAGCAGGGGCGGGGCATCGGCTTCATTTCGGCCCTGGCCTGGCCGGGCGCGCTGCGCCAACTGGATCGCAAGTCGCCGGGCTACGACGCCTGATAACGGCGGCGGCCGCAGCGGCGGGATGCGTCCTGTCCGTCTCGGTCGCCCAGCCGGTCGCGGCCGGCGCCTGGGTCCAGCCCAAGGGACAGGGCCAGGCCATCGTCAAATATGAGCGGTCGCGCGCCGACAGCGGGTTCGATCCCTCCGGCGGCGAACAGCCCTTGCCCGCCGTCCGACGCGACGCGCGTCTGGGCCTGTTCGCGGAATATGGCGTTACGGAGCGGCTGACGCTGCAGTTGAAGGCCGACTGGCAGGCGGGCGAGGACGCCTTCGTCGATTACGAAGGTCGCGGCCCCGTCGAGATCGGCGCGACCTGGCAGGTCTGGCGCGGCGGCCGCAGCGCGGTCAGCCTCTACGGCGGCTACGCCCGCGCGGGCGAGGGGCGCAACGCCGACTATGCGCCGCCGGGCGTGGGCGAACACGATTGGGAGGCGCGGCTGTCGGCCGGTCGGTCGATGGGCCGTCGCTGGGGCATGGATCAGACCTTCGTGGAGCTTCAGGCCGCGCGCCGCCTGCGCGACGGTCTGCCGGACGAGACGCGCATCGACGCGACGGCCGGCGCCCGCTTCGGCCGCGACTGGATGGCGCTGGGCCAAGCCTTCGGCGGGGCGGCGGACGGGGGCGCGCGCTGGCTGTCGCTGGAGGCGTCGGTGGTGCGCGACCTGGGGCCCTGGAGCGTGCAGGCGGGATGGAGACAAACGGTCGCAGGACGCGAGACGCCTCTGGCGCACGGGCCGGTCGTCGCGATCTGGCGTCGTTTCTGACTCGGATTTCCGCGACGGAAATCGCAGCCGCACACGTTACTGTTAGATTACGTTGCGCACGCCGCATTAGCCGGTAATGCATGCGGCGTCCCCCGTTCGAGAGTTCCGCTGCGTGATCAAACGTCACTTTTTCCTCGTCGCCGCCGCCGTCCTGCTGGCGTTGATGGTCGTCGCCGCCGTGTTCAAGGTGATCACCTCTGACGACAAGTCGAGCCAGGCGCCGGGCGCCGGCGCGCGGCATGGGGGCCAGCAGGTGTCCGAGGCGGTCGTGGCCGTGCGGCCCTTCTCGGATCAGATTCGGGTGTTGGGCGTCGCGCGCGGCCAGCGGTCGGTCAACGTCACCTCGTCCACCACGGAGCTGATCACCCGCGTCCTGTTCGCCGACGGCCAGCTGGTGTCGGCGGGCGCGCCCCTGGTCGAACTGCAGGCGCGCGAAGAGGACGCCGCCATCATCGAGGCCCGGGCCAACGTCAATCAGGCCCAGCGCGAGTACGATCGCTACAAGGCCCTGGCCGACCGGGGCGTGGCGCCCCAGGTCATGCTGGAACAGGCCGAGACGGCGCTGGAGACGGCGCGCGCCTCGCTCGAGGCGGCGCAGGCGCGGCGGGGCGACCGTGTGATCCGCGCGCCCTTCGCGGGCCGCGTGGGCCTGACGACCGTGACGCCAGGCACCCTGATCAACCCCGGCGCGGTGATCGCGACCCTGGACGACACCTCGACCATCCGCGTCGATTTCCCGCTGCCCGAGCGCTATCTGAACCTGTTGCGGCCCGGCGCACCGATCACGGCGACGGCCGACGCCTATGGCGATGCGCCGTTCCAGGGGCGGATCGCCCTGATCGACACCCGCGTCAACGAGGCCACCCGCGCCGCCACGGCCCGCGCCGAATTCCCCAATCCCGGCGGACGCATCCGCCCCGGAATGCTGCTGCGCGTCGTTGTCCAGCAGGGCCAGCGCCAGACGCCGGCGGCGCCGGAATCGGCGGTGCAGTACGAAGGCGCCGGCGCCTTCGTCTATCGCATCGCGCCCGGCCAGAACGGTTCGACCGCCCAGCGGGTCGAGGTCGAGACCGGCGCGGTCGAGAACGGCTTCGTCGAAATCCTGTCTGGCGTGGAACCGGGCGAGCGGATCGTCGGTTCGGGCCTGAACCGCATCCAGCCCGGCGCGCCCGTCAGCGTCGTGGGCGCGCAGCGCAAGTCGGGCGCCGCCCAATGATGCTGTCCGACGTCTCGGTCCGGCGGCCCGTCTTCGCGGCGGTCGCCGCCATCGTCCTGTGCGTCATCGGCGCGGCGGCCTTCTTCTTCCTGCCGGTGCGCGAGCTGCCGGACGTCGATCCGCCGGTGGTGTCGGTCAACACGACCTATGCCGGGGCCTCGGCCGAGGTGATCGAGAGCCGGATCACCGAGCCGGTCGAACAGCAGATCGCCGGCATCCAGGGCGTCGAGCGCATCACCTCGACCAGCCGCGACGGCCGATCCAGCGTCAACATCGAGTTCGCGCTGGACCGCAACATCGACGACGCCGCCAACGACGTGCGCGACCGGGTCAGCCGGGTCGTGGGCAACCTGCCGGATCAGGCCGATCCGCCGGAGGTGGCCAAGGCCGATTCCGACAGCCAGCCGATCATCATCGTCTTCCTGCGCTCGACCAGCATGGATCGGCTGCAACTGACGGACTACGCCGACCGCTATCTGGTCGACCGGATGGCGACCGTGCCGGGCGTCGCCCAGGTCAACATCTTCGGCGAGCAACGCTATTCGATGCGGATATGGCTGGATTCGGCGGCGATGGCGGCGCGGGGGCTGACGGTCAACGACGTCGAGACCGCCCTGACCAACCAGAACGTCGAACTGCCGGCCGGTTCGCTGGAATCGACGGACAAGGACTATACGGTTCGGGTGGCGCGCACCTATGCGCGGCCGGACGACTTCCGCCAACTGCCCATCGGCACGCGCGGCTCGGCCTCGACCTCCGCCACGGTCGCGACGGGCACGGGCAGCGGCTCCGCGGCCATCATCCAGGGGCAGCCCACCTATGTGACCCGCCTGGGCGACATCGCGCGGGTGGAAGAGGCGCCGGAGGAAAATCGCCGACTGTTCCGCGGCAACGGCATGGATCAGATCGGCCTGGCCGTGACGCGCCAGGCCCAGTCGAACGACCTGGCCATTTCCGACGGCGTGCACCAGATGATCGACGAGATCCGGCCCAGCCTGCCGCCCGGCGTGACCATCGAGGTCGGGTCCGACAATTCGGTCTTCACCTCTCACGCCATCGACGAGGTGTGGATCACCATCGGCATTTCGATGGCTCTGGTGGCCCTGGTCAACTTCATCTTCCTGGGCAGCCTGCGGGCGGCGCTGATTCCGTCCATCGTCGCGCCGATCTGCCTGCTGGCCACCTTCATCGTCCTGGCGCCGCTGGGCTTTTCGCTGAACCTGCTGACCCTGCTGGCCCTGGTGCTGGCCATCGGCCTGGTCGTGGACGACGCCATCGTGGTGGTCGAGAACATCCAGCGCCGCCTGGATCACGGCGAGCCTCCGCTGGTCGCGGCCGAGCGGGGCGCGCGCCAGGTCTTCTTCGCCGTCGTGGCCACGACCATCGTACTGCTGTCGGTGTTCGCGCCGCTGCTGTTCCTGCCCGGCTATGTCGGGCGGTTGTTCGTGGAACTGGCGGCGGCCATCGCGGCGGCCGTGGCCTTCTCGGCCTTCCTGGCGCTGAGCCTGTCGCCGATGCTGGCGTCCAAGATCCTGAAACCCGCCCAGGGCGGCGGCTGGGTGGCGCGCAAGGTGGACTGGGGCATGGACCGGCTGAAGTCGTCCTATGCCCGGTCGCTGGACATGCTTTTGGGCCGCCGGATCGCGGTGGTCGGCGTGGGCGCCCTGATCCTGCTGGTCGCGGCGGGGGCGGGGGGCATCTTCATGCTTCTGCCGAACGAACTGGTGCCGGACGAGGACCGCGGCCGGGTCACGGTGCGCGTCGCCGGGCCGGAAGGGGCCGGTTTCGACTATACCCGCAAGATCATGCTGGGGCTGGAGCCCCTGCTGGCCGAATACAAGGCCAGCGGCGAGGCGGACAGCTATCTGGTTTCGGCGCCTGGCTTCGGCGGCGGCAGCTTCAACTCGGGCAACGCCGTCCTGACCCTGTCGGACTGGTCCGAGCGCGACCGCACGGCCGCCGAGATCGCCCAGGAGCTGAACGGCAAGCTGAGGAACCAGACCGGGGCCCAGGTCAACGCCTCTACGCCCGGCGCCTTCCAGAGGGGCGGCGGCAATTCCAACTCCATCGAACTGATCGCCACGGGCACGGACTACCAGCAGATCTACAACTGGCTTCAGCCCGTCCTTGCGGCGGCCCAGGCCAATCCTGGATTTTCGCGGCCCCGGTTGAACTACGAGCCGAACTCGCCGCGTCTGCTGGTCGACGTCGATCCGCAGAAGGCGGCGGCGCTGGGCGTGTCGGCCCAGTCCATCGGGCGGACGCTGGAGACCATGTTCGGCTCCCGCCGCGCCACGACCTACATCAAGGGCGGCCAGGAATACGACGTCATCCTGCAGACCGACCGCGACAACCGGCGCGAGGTGGCGGACCTAGAGGCCCTGTATGTCGCGACTGGCGGCGGGCAGCTGGTGCCGCTGTCGGCCGTGGTCACGACCAAGACCAGCGGCGACACGCCGGATCGTCGCCGGCTGGACCGGCAGCGGTCCATTTCGCTGCAGGCCGATCTGAACCCCGGGACCACCATCGACGACGCCGTGCAGTTCCTGCGCGCCGAGGCGGCGAAACAGCCGCAGGGCGGCGTGGTGGTGCAGTGGGGCGGGGCGGCGCGCGACCAGCAGGAGGCGGGCGGTGCGGTCATTGCGGCCTTCGGCCTGGCCCTGCTGCTGGTCTTTCTGGTGCTGGCGGCCCAGTTCGAAAGCTGGATCACGCCAGCGGTCATCATGCTGACGGTGCCGCTGGCGGCCGCCGGGGGGCTGTTCGGCCTGTTGATGGCGGGGTCCAGCCTGAACATCTATAGCCAGATCGGCCTGATCATCCTGATCGGGGTGGCGGCCAAGAACGGCATCCTGATCGTCGAGTTCGCCAACCAGCTGCGCGACCAGGGCCGGTCCATCCGCGAGGCGATCATAGAATCGTCGTCGCTGCGCCTTCGGCCCATCATCATGACCTCGATCGCGACCGCCTTCGGCGCCTTGCCGCTGGTGCTGTGGCAGGGGGCGGGGGCGGGCAGCCGCCAGACGATCGGCGTGGTGATCTTCACCGGCGCCATCTTCGCGACGGTGCTGACCCTGTTCGTCGTGCCGGTGATCTATGGCGTCCTGGCGCGCTTCACCAAGTCGCCGGAATGGACCGCCCGCAGGATCGAGGCGTGGGAAGCCCAGGAAATGCGCGACGGCGGCGAGAAGCCGATCCCCGAAGGCTGATCGGAAATCAGGAGGCGGGCGAAGGCTGCGGCGCGTAGCCCGTCTCCACCTTCAGGAAGGCGATGACGTCGCGGCGGTCCTTGGCGTCGGGCAGGCCGGAGAAGGTCATCTTGTTGCCGGGCAGAAAGCCGCGCGGATTCTGCAGCCAGTGGTCCAGCCGCTCGGCGTCCCAGACGAAGTCGGCGTTCCTCAGCGCATTGGAATAGCTGTAGCGCGGACGCTCTCCCGCCTTGCGGCCGAAGACGCCGTAAAGGTTCGGCCCGGTCGTATCGGCGCCGCCCTCGCCTATGGTGTGGCACGAGCGGCAGCGGGCGAAGGCGCGTCGGCCGTTCTCCAGATCGCCGGCGTCGTAGGGCGCGGGAAGGGCGGCCAGCAGGCTGGCCTTTTCGGCGTCCGTCAGAACGCGCACAGGCTTGGCCGGAGCCGACGGGGGGGCGTCCTGGCCGCAGCCGGACAGGCCCAGGACCGGGGCCAGAACAAGCGGGGCGGCGAAGGCGAGGCGGGACATGAACGGCTCCTGTTCGGCGTCTGATAGCGCAATGCGCCTGCGCGGCAATTGGTCAAGCTGTCCCGCTGGACGCGGGGGTCGCGCACCTGATAATCACTGTCAATGAACGCGGAGCCGTCGGGGGACGGCCTCGCCCGTGCGAGCGTAGCCTTTGACCGACACCATAAAGCTGAGCCAGGCCCGACGCGGCGATCACGGCGTCATCGTCCAGGTGGGCGCCCATTGTCATCATCAGGGCGAGGCGGTCGAACTGGAGCGCCGCCTGCTGGAACTGGGCTTCGTCGAGGGCGCCCGGGTCGAACTGCTTCACGAGGGCCTGTTCGGCCGCGATCCCATCGCCATGAAGGTGGACGACATGCGCGTGGCCCTGCGCCGCCACGAGGCCGCCAGCCTGACGATCCGCCTGGACGCCGCCTGATGGACATGGCCCTGAAGACCGCCCGCGTCGCCTTGGTCGGCAATCCGAACAGCGGCAAGACCGCCCTGTTCAACGCCCTGACCGGCGCCCACCAGAAGGTCGCCAACTACGCCGGCGTCACGGTGGAGCGCAAGGAGGGCCTGATCCGCGGTGCGTCCGGCCGGTCAATGTCGGTGCTGGACCTGCCCGGCACCTATTCCTTGCGCGCGCGCAGCCCCGACGAGGAGGTCACGCGCGACGCCGTCCTGGGGCGTCTGGCGGGCGAGGCGCCGCCGGAGGTGGTGGTCTGCGTCGCCGACGCCACCAATCTGCGGCTGGTGCTGCGTCTGATCCTGGAATTGAAGGCCGTCGGCCGGCCCATGGTGCTGGCGCTGAACATGTACGACATCGCCCAGCGCCAGGGTCTGCGGATCGACCTGGAAAGGCTGCGCGGCGAACTGGGCGTGCCGATCGTCACCACGGTCGCTACGCGCAGGCGGGGCATCGACGACCTGATCGCCGCCATCGAGGCTCAGGCCGACGCCGCCGCCCTGTCGGAAAACCATTGGCGCAGCCCCGACGCCGCCGAACTTCGCACCGCCGCCCGCGAGGCCGAGCGGATCATGAAGGCCTGCGTCCGTCCGCCCGAACGACCCGACACCCTGACGGGCAGGATCGATTCCGTCCTGCTGCATCCGGTGGGCGGTCTGCTGATTCTGTTCGCCCTGCTGTTCGTGATGTTCCAGGCGGTCTTCAGCTGGGCCGCGCCGCTGATGGACGGCATCGAAGGCGGCATAGGCTGGCTGGGCGGGCTGGTCGCTGCGCTGCTGCCCGACGGTCTGTTGCGGAGCCTGATCGTGGACGGGATCATTTCCGGCGTCGGCAGCGTGCTGGTCTTCCTGCCGCAGATTTTGATCCTGTTCCTGTTCATCATCGCCCTGGAAGACTTCGGCTACATGGCCCGCGCGGCCTTTCTGATGGACCGGATCATGGGCGGGGCGGGGCTGCACGGCCGCGCCTTCATTCCGCTGTTGTCCAGCTTCGCCTGCGCCATTCCAGGCGTGATGGCGGCGCGGGTGATCGATTCCAAGCGCGACCGCCTGACCACCATACTGGTCGCGCCCCTGATGACCTGCTCGGCGCGCATTCCCGTCTATACGCTGATCATCGCCGCCTTCATTCCCAACGAACGGGTGTGGGGCTTCGCCAATCTGCAGGGGCTGGTGATGTTCGGCCTCTACGCCGCCGGCATCGTCAGCGCGCTTTTGGTGTCGCTGGTGATCCGCAAGGTGTTCTGGCGCGGCGCGGTCGAGCCGTTCATGATGGAGCTGCCGACCTACAAGGTTCCAGACCTGAAGAGCGTCGGTTTCAACCTGTGGCTCCGGGCCAGGATATTTCTGAACCGGGCGGGGCGGATCATCCTGCCGGCCGTGATCATCCTGTGGGTCCTGGCGACGTTTCCCTATCCGCCTGAAAACGCCACCCTGCCGGCCATCGACTATTCGTTCGCCGGCATGATCGGGCGGGCGCTGGAGCCGATCTTCGCGCCCATCGGCTTCAATTGGCAGATGGTCATCGCCCTGATCCCCGGCATGGCGGCGCGCGAGGTCGCGGTGGCGGCGCTGGGCACCACCTACGCCATCGCGGACGCCGAGAATGCGACGGGCCTGCTGGCTTCGACCCTGGCGTCGCACTGGTCGCTGGCCACGGCCCTGTCCTTCCTGGCCTGGTATATCTTCGCGCCCCAATGCGTCGCGACCCTGGGCGTGGTGCGGCGCGAGACGAACTCGCTGAAATGGACCTGGATCATGATCGGCTACATGTTCGGTCTGGCCTATCTGGCGTCGCTGATCACCTATCATGTGGCGGCGGCGCTCGGCGGCGGCTAAACGCCCAGGGGTCGTCGTCGTCTGGACCCTTCCATGAACCCTGTGACCGCCGCCGTCGTTCTGGGCGTTCTGGGCCTGATCGTCGGCGGTTTCGTCGCCGAGGTCAGCGTACGCCTGCCCCGTGACGAGACCATCGTCGCCGCCCCCTCGCGGCGCCGGTGCTGCGGCCAGAGGCGGCGGCCCTGGGAGCGTATTCCGGTGTTCGGCTGGTTGGCGTCGCGCGGACGGTGCGCCCGCTGCCAGACGCGGATTTCACGCCGCTATCCGCTGATCGAACTGGCGGCGAGCGCGATCGGCGTATGGGCGGCGCTCTGGGCGTCGGGAAGCGGCGCATCGGTCTTCATGATGGCGGCGACGGCGGTCCTGGGCTGGCAGTTGCTGCTGATCGCCATTGTCGACGGCGAGAATTTCTGGCTGCCCGACATACTGACCCTGCCGCTGATCGCCACCGGCCTGGTCGTCGCCATCGCCACGGGATGGGACATCGTCCTGTCGCATCTGATCGGCGCGGCGGCCGGGTTCGGGGGGCTGTGGCTGGTCGGTTGGCTGTATCAGGCCGTGCGCAAGCGCCAGGGATTGGGCGGCGGCGACCCGTTTCTATTTGCGGGGGCAGGGGCCTGGGTGGGATGGCTCGGCCTGCCCAGCGTCTTGTTGTGGGCGTGCGCGGTCGGTCTGAGCCTGGTGTTCTTGCTGTTGGTGGTGCGCCGGTCGGTCGGGGCGACGGAGAAGCTGCCGTTCGGCGTCGTCCTGGCGGTCGGGATCTGGCTGACCTGGCTTTATGGCCCTCTGGGGCTCTAGCGGCCCGTCGTCAGCTTGACGACGATGATGGCGGCGGTGTCCAGTATGGCTTCCGGCGTATCGGCGCGGCGCAACAGGTCGAAGCTGGCTGCGGTCGATTCGACGATGGACGCGATCTGATACGAGGCCAGGCGGGGGTTGTAATCCCTGGGGTGCAGGCCGCTGGCGTGGGCCTGGGCGACGCGGCGTTCGATGGCCAGGTGCAGCCGTCGCAGGCGGCGCACGCGGCTTTCGACGAAGGCGACGTCGCCATTGTCGGCCAGCATATGTTCGACCCGCAGCACCTGCCCGTGGTTCCGCCAGATCGCCATCACGTCCAGGATGAAGGCGCGGGCGATGACGAAGGCCTTGTCGCCGGGCCAGTCGGCCTGAAAATGCGCTGCCAGACCCTGGAAATCGGCCGCCGCGACTTCGCACAGAGCCAGAACAGGCTCTTCGACCGTCTTGAAATAAGTATAGAAATTCGACGGCGACACCCCGGCGGCTGAGGCCAGGTCTGCGACGCGAATTTCGCCGTAATGCCGCTCGTTCAACAGGCGTCGGGTCGCGTCGAGGATCGCCTGGCGGGTTCTGCCGCCGCGCGCGCCGATCTTGTGGCCCAGCTTGTTCGTCGTGTCGGCCATTGCCCCGGATGGTCGAAAGGTGGTGCCGGTTGCAGGAATCGAACCCGCGACATCCAGTTTACAAAACTGGCGCTCTACCAACTGAGCTAAACCGGCCCACGCCTGCGGCGTCCGGCTGTTATGTCCAGCCTGGGGCCGAGACGCAAGCGGCCGATCCGGTTTTGCATAAGGCCGGCGGCGTTCTTTTCGTCATGACCGCCGAAGGGCGAAGGCGTCCATCAACCTATACAAAATCGGTGGCGGAGAGGGTGGGATTCGAACCCACGGTACCCTTCCAGGCACGCCGCATTTCGAGTGCGGTACATTCGACCACTCTGCCACCTCTCCGCGGCGCCGATGTCGCTTGGTCGAGCGAGGGGCTTCTCTAGTCGGAGCCGGCGCCGTTCGCAAGCGGTCTGTGAAAGAAATCCGACGCTATCGTTGGGCGGGCAGGGACAGGCCGGGCGCGGCCCCTGTCTGGGCGTCCACGCCCTTGAATCGAAACAGTTCGGCGGGTCGGCCGCCGGTCGTGGACGACATCCGGCCGGTGGGTTCCACCAACCCCGTGCGCTCGACCCCGCGCCTGAAGTTCTGCTTGTGCAGGCTTAGGCCGGAGACAGCCTCGGCGCCGGCCTGGAGCTGCGACAGGGTGAAGACGCCGGGCGTCAGGTCGAACAGAACAGGGCGGTACTTCAGCTTGCTGCGCAGCCGGCCCAGCGCGGTGGCCAGGATGCGGCGGTGGTCCGAGGCCATCGGGCGGCCGGGCAGGGCCGGGGGCGCCGGTTGGCCGGCGTCGCGCCAGGCCTCGGGCGCTAGTCGGGCCTCGTAGAGCAGTTCATAGCGTTCCAGCACCCGCTCCTCGTCCCAGCGGTTTTCCGCCGTCAGGGCGAAGAGGCTTCGGACGCGGGTCAGGCGGGCCTCGTCCCATCCGGCCCAGGCCTTCAGATGTTCGGCCAGGGCGGGGTCGGCGGGCTGGCGACGGTCTTCCCAGGGAAAATAGTCGAACACCGCGTCCCATCGCGCGTCATGCACCTCGCCCTCGGCGGCGTCGGGCGTCAGGGCCAGATAGCCGACCGAAACCTCGCGCCTGCGTTCCGGCCCGGGCGTGGCGCGCGGCGAGGCGCGGCCCGCGTCGCCGAAGGTGTAGAGCTGTTCGACGAAGCCCAGTCGAAACCCGGTCTGGGCGGTCACGAAATCGCGCAAGGCGCGTTCGAACGTGCGGTCCCGCAGCGGGTCGAAGGGGCCGAAGGGCAGGGCGCGCGCCCCATCCTCGGCCGGAGTGGTCAGGACGACGGCCTGGCGGGCCTTCAGCGTCATGACGACCGCCGACAGACCGATGCGAACGCCGTCCTCCGCCCCCGGGTTCATGGCGCTATTCCGTATGCCAGGCGTCGTCGGCGGGGATCAGGCCGACCGCGCCGGCCAGAACGCGGTAGCGTTCCAGATAGCGGGCCTGGGCGACCGGGGCGGGCTGGGGCTCGATCACCAGGCTGTAGCCGGCGGGCGGGCGGCCGAAAAAGCCCAGCGATTCCTTCTCTGTGAAGCCGGCCAACTGCGTCGCCTCGAAGAAGGCGCAGGCCTTGTCGGCCTTCTTGATCAGGGTCTTGATCGTCTGCGGCGTCTTGGGCGGCAGGCCATAGCGCAGGTGGATGGCCGCCTCCAGCTTGGCTTCGAAATCCTTGTAGCCCGAGCCCAGGGCGGCCTTGAACGGCGAGATCATGTCGCCGATCACATATTCCGAGGCGTCGTGCAGCAGGGCGGCCAGGCGCCATTTCGGATCCAGGCCCGGCCTGATGTGGGCGGCGATCTCTTCGACCACGACGCTGTGCTGCGCGACCGAAAAGGCGTGTTCGCCGATCGTCTGGCCGTTCCAGCGCGCGACGCGGGCCAGGCCGTGGGCGATGTCCTCGATCTCGATGTCGAAGGGCGAAGGGTCCAACAGGTCCAGGCGACGGCCCGACAACATACGCTGCCAGGCGCGGGGGGCGTTCTTCTTGGGGGGGCGCTCGGCCAAGGGCGTGTCCTGATCGCTTACGGGACGGTCAGGTGGCGCAAAGACGCGCCGGGATCAAGCGCCGCCGGCCGATCCGGCCGAACTATCCCCGCGCGGGCCGATTCAGCGGCCGACGTTCAGCGTGACCAGTTCGCGGGCGTCCTCGAACACCGCGCCGTCGCCGCGATCCTTGGAACGAACCACGGCGACGACGATGGGGCCGCCGGCGGGGCCGCGCGCCTCGAACCCGACCCGGCGCCAGCCGGCGTCGGCGGGCTGATCGTCGGACAGGATGTAGGTCATGCGCGTGGCCGCGCCGGGCGCGCGGGTGCGGACGCGCGTGGACTTGTCGTTGGAGTCCACGCTGACGGTCGAGGTTTCGGTGCGGGTGTTCTGGCCGTCCTTGGACTGGATGTTGATGCCGCCGATGCGGACGCTGGCGTTGTCGCCCTGGGTCTCGATCCGCAGGCCGGGCAGGCGGACCGAGGCGTCGTCGCCGCGGGTCTGGATGTTGACGCCCGGCGCCTGGACCGAGGCGGTCTCCTCGCCGTTGACGGCGGCGGCCGCGGCGGCCTGGGCCGTCGGCGTGGGGGCCAGGCGAGCAGATGTCTGGGGCAGGTCGGCGCTGACGCGAGCCTCGAAATCGCGCAGCACGTCGTCGGGGGACCGGCCTTCCAGGCGGACCAGATGCAGGACTACGTCCGATCCCTTCGGCCCGCCATAGAAGCAGTTGGCGCCGCCCGCCGCCGCCAGACCCTTGCGGGTCAGGACGCCCAGGACCTCCGGGCATTGGAGGGTGTCGACCACCTTCAGCACGCCCGCCTCCGCGCCGTCGCTGGACTGGGTCGTGGTGATCCGCACCGAGTTCTCCCCGTCGCAGCCCGACAGGCCGGCCGCCAGAGCAAGGCAAATCAGGACATGACGCATGGTCGAACCTTTCTTGGCGCCTATTCTGCGCGCCGTGCGCGGCCGTTCCAGTGAAATCGCGGTAAGGCGGCTCAACCGCCGGGACGCGCGCCTTCGCGGCGGTTCAGGAAGGCCAGACGCTCGAACAGATGCACATCCTGTTCGTTCTTCAGCAGGGCGCCGTGCAGGGGCGGGATCAGGCGATTGGGCGTCTTCTCGCGCAGGGTCTCGGCGTCGATGTCCTCGACCAGCAGCAGCTTCAGCCAATCCAGCAGTTCGGATGTCGACGGCTTTTTCTTCAGGCCCGCCGTTTCGCGGATATCATAGAAGGTCTTAAGCGCCTCGGAGACCAGGCGCGGCTTGATGCCGGGGAAATGGACATCGACGATGGCCGAAAGGGTCTCGGCGTCCGGGAAGCGGATGAAGTGGAAGAAGCAGCGGCGCAGGAAGGCGTCGGGCAGCTCCTTTTCGTTGTTGGAGGTGATGATGACGATGGGGCGCACCTCGGCGCGGATCGTCTCGTCGGTTTCCTGGACATAGAACTCCATCCGGTCCAGTTCCTGAAGAAGGTCGTTCGGGAATTCGATGTCGGCCTTGTCGATCTCGTCGATCAGCAGGACAGGGCGGACCGGGGAGGTGAAGGCTTCCCACAGCTTGCCCTTCTTCAGATAGTTGCGGACGTCGTGGACTCTTGCCTCGCCCAGCTGGCTGTCGCGCAGGCGGCTGACGGCGTCGTATTCATAGAGGCCGTTGTGCGCCTTGGTCGTGGACTTGACGTGCCAGGTGATCAGCGGAGCGCCGAAAGCCTTGGCGATCTCATAGGCCAGCACCGTCTTGCCCGTGCCCGGTTCGCCCTTGATCAGCAGGGGGCGCTCCAAGGCGACGGCGGCGTTGACGGCCACCTTCAGATCGTCGGTGGCGATATAACGGTCGGTGCCTTCGAAACGGCTCATGAAAAACCCACTCCGTGTTTCCACGGAGTGGGTAGCGTATCGCCATCGACGTGAACAGCGATCAGGTGATGCGCTTGGCCGAGACCGGGTCGCTGGCAGGGAAGGTTTCCTCCAGCCCTTCGTCGACCAGGGCTTCCTGGCGGCTTTCCGCCTTGTCGATCTTCTCAAGTTGATCGGGCTTGGCGTCGTCGGTTTCGACGCGCTTGGCGTGAGGGGCGTCCGAAAGGGCGTCGCTGCGGGCTTTCTCGTGGTCCATGATCTTGTCCTCGGTGTTATTGGGCGGGGCTGTCCTGATCGCCGTCGGGGCCGTAGCCCAGGTCGGAGATGTCGTCGTCGGACAGGCGTTTGGCTTCCCAATGGGCGGCGCTGGCCTGGGCGCCGCGTTCGTTCTCCATCAGGCCGGAATAGACCAGTTCCACCTCGTCGGGGGCGGGGGCCGGTTCGCCGTCGGCGTCCAGCTGGCTGCAGGTCTCGCCATCCACGCCCAGCAGGGCGTCGGCCTCGCGCTCGATCCCGTCCAGCGCCAACTGGTCGTCCAGGTCGATCTCGGCGTCGGGATCGAAATCCTCGTCGTCGGCGTCGCCTTCGGCCTGAGTGACGTCCAGAACCTGATCGGCTTCGTCCAGAAGGATGTCGCCTTCGCCTTCGTCGTCCAGATGGGTCTCGTCGAAGGTCTCCGACTGTTCCTGATCGTCCTGATAATCGTTGTCCGGCATGGTCGCCTCCTCTGTGAGGGGCAAACGCAGCGGCGCCGATAGGCGTTCCAGCCCCGACGGCGGACAAGGGATGGTTAACCGATGGCGGGTAGGGTCGGGCCTCATCAAGCGTGTCCGCGGGACGCCGTCTGGAGTTCGGTCCTCAATGGCCCTGAAGCTGTCGCTGAAACCCGGCGAGAAATTCGTCCTGAACGGCGCGGTGGTCCAGAACGGCGACCGGCGCGGCGTGCTGATCCTGCAGAACCGCGCCAGCGTCCTGCGGGAAAAGGACATCATGCAGGCCGAGGACGTCACCACGCCGGCGCGCCGCATCTATTTCCCGATCATGATGATGTATCTGGACGAGAGCGGGGCGGCCAAATTCTACGACGAACTGGCGCTGAGGATCACCGAATTCATGGGCGCGACCCAGAACCCGGAGATCCTGGCCGAATGTGTCGCGGCGTCGCGTCACGTGCTGGCGCGCGAATACTACAAGGCCCTGATGTCGGCGCGTAAGATTGTCGAATACGAAGAGAGAGTGCTGAATGTCGCTTCAGGCCTACACAGCGGCGACGGCCAGGGCTGAGAGCCCGCGCGACCTGGAGTACCGGTTGTTCGGTCAGGTCACGCGCGCTCTGGTTCACGCCTCCACGCTCGATCCGTCCGAACTCGGCGCCCGTATCGACGCCCTGGATTGGAACCGCCGGCTGTGGTCGACCTTGGCGGGCGACTGCAGCGACCCGGCCAATGCGCTGTCCAATCCCGTGCGGGCCCAGATCATTTCGCTGAGTCTGTTCGTCAATCGCCACTCCTCGGCGGTGATGCGCGGAGAGGAGACGTTCCAGGACCTGATCGACATCAACCGCATGATGATGCAGGGCCTGTCGGGCGGCGCGCAGGCGGCCTGAAGCCGCCGACTTCACGAATGCGCGAAGCCTATTGGCGCAAAGCCTTGAGGCGTCTTAGATTCGACCTCCCTGTTCAACAGTCGAAAGGAGGTGATCCAGTGTCTCATTGTCATCCATCGCGAGCGACGGCCGCGACCCTGGGCCTCGGGAAGGTCCTGGTCTGATCCTTTCAGACTGAGTTGCGTCCGGGCCGTTCGCGGTCAGGCAATGAAGGGTCGCCGCGGAAGCGCGGCGGCCCTTTTGCATAGGCGCCGGGGCGATCAGTGGACGATGCGGGCCAGCCAGTTGGCCGCGTGATGCGCGACCTCCATCACCGTGCGCCAGATCAGAAACAGATAAAGACCGCAGGCGCCGGTGAACATCGCGCCCAGCAGGATGGCGACCCCGTCGCGCTGCATCATGCCCAAGGCGAAGAACACCAAGGCGATGCCGGGCAAGGCGTCGCCGAACGGGATGGGCAGGGCCATCACCATGGCCAGCAAAACGCAGACCAGGCCGGTGACGACATCGGCCGCTTCCCCCGTCAGAAACGGAATGCGGGGCCGCGTCAGGTTTTCGACATAGCGCACCACCTTCATGATCTTCGACACGCCTGCGCGATAGGCCGGGCGGCTGATCGAGGCGTTCAGGGCCCAGCGCGGCAACCAGATGGAGTCGCGCTGGAAGGCCAGCTCCAGCGACATCAGGATGATCGGTACGGCGAACACCGCCTTGCCGCCCGGCGGCCAGGGCAGCAGCGCCAGCATGGACAGGATCAGGATCATGGCCCCGAACCCGCGCTCGCCGAAAGCGTCGACAAGTTCTTCCAGCCTCAGCTTGGGATCGGCGCTTTCGCCGATTTCCTCGATGACGTCGGAGAAGCGTCTCAGGTCGCTCTGATTGTCGTGCGGGGGCATCAGGAACGGCGCTCGGCTGGGGGTTCGAGCCATCTAGGCGAGCAACGGCTTAACCGCCACTTACAGATCGGCAACGCCGCCCAATAATCGCGAAATACGACTATTTTTCCGCGGGGCGCTCCAGGCCCGGCTCGGCCTCTACCTCAGCTTCCCAGCAGTTCCCGGCCGATCAGGAAGCGGCGGATCTCGTTGGTGCCGGCGCCGATGTCATACAGCTTGGCGTCGCGCACCAGCCGCTCGACCGGCCATTCCCTGGTGTAGCCGGCGCCGCCCAGGGCCTGGACGGCCTCCAGCGTCACCTTCACCGCGTTCTCCGACGCCAGCAGGATGGCGCCCGCGGCGTCGTAGCGGGTGGTCAGGCCGGCGTCGCAGGCGCGGGCGACCGAATAGACGTAGGCGCGGGCGCTGTTCAGGGCGACATACATATCGGCCACCTTGCCCTGCATCAGCTGGAACGAGCCGATCGGCTTGCCGAACTGCTTGCGGTCGCGGACGTAGGGCAGGACCACGTCCAGCGCGGCCTGCATGATGCCCAGGGGACCGGCCGAAAGCACGGCGCGTTCATAGTCCAGCCCGCTCATCAGCACGCCCGCGCCGCCGCCCAGCGGACCCATGACGTTCTCTTCCGGCACTTCGCAGTCCTCGAACACCAGTTCGGCGGTGTCCGAGCCGCGCATTCCCATCTTGTCCAGCTTCTTGGAGACGCTGAATCCCTTCATGCCCTTCTCGACCAGGAAGGCGGTGCAGCCGCGCGATCCGGCCTCGGGGTCGGTCTTGGCGTAGACGACCAGGGTGTCCGCGTGGGGGGCGTTGGTGATCCAGAACTTGGTCCCGTTCAGGACGTAGCGGTCGCCCTTCTTGTCGGCGCGGGTGCGCATCGACATCACATCCGATCCCGATCCGGCCTCAGACATGGCCAGGGAGCCGACATGCTCGCCCGAGATCAGCTTGGGCAGATATTTCCGCTTCTGGTCTTCGGAGCCCCAGCGACGGATCTGGTTGACGCAGAGGTTGGAGTGGGCCCCGTAGCTGAGCCCGATGGAGGCGGAGGCGCGGCTGACCTCTTCCATCGCCACGACGTGCTCAAGATAGCCCAGGCCCAGGCCGCCGTACTCTTCCTCGACGGTGACGCCGTGCAGGCCTAGGTCGCCCATCTCGGGCCACAGGTCGCGGCGGAATTCGTTCTTCTCGTCGATCTCCGCGGCCAAGGGGGCCAGGCGATCGGCGGCCCAGCGGGCCGTCGTGTCGCGAATGGCGTCGGCGTTTTCGCCAAGGCCGAATTCCATGGATTGGGGCGCGAAGGGAATGCTCATGCGCGAGGGGTTAGCATCGCGCACAGGTCCTCGCCAAGCGTCGTCAGTCGTGGTCGGGACGGCCCCACCGACGGTAGAGGTTGTAGACCGACACCGCGATGCAGGCGACCGCGATCAGGGCCAGGACCCAGGCGACCGTCGCCGTATCGCCGCTGCGCGTCGTCGCGGCGCGCTGAAAGGCGGCGGCGGCGACGCCCAGCGACACCATGCCCAGCGCGCCCATGGCGAGGAATGTCACCAGTTCGCCCAGACCCGCGCGCCGCGACGCCTTGGCCCGCGCCACGACCTCGCGCACGCCCAGGGCCTGGTCCGGCGGGGTGAAATCGGGATCGAGCGCCGTCAGGACGGGATCGGCGGAAGGCGAGGCCGCCGGCTCCGCAGCGAGGTCCGGCGCGGTCAGGACAACGCTGGACGTCTCCGCGAACGCGGCCTTGAAGGCTTCGGTCGGCGCTGCGGCCAGGGGATCTTGGACGTCGTTCGCCGCGACGATAGGCGTGTCGGCGCCGACGGCTTCGGCCGACTGGGCGGGGAAGGGGGCCACCGCCTCCTCCAATGCGCCGTCGACCGCCGGCAGGACGGCTTCGGCTGTCTCGAATGGAGACGGCAAGGGCGCGGCCAGCAGGGCGGCCAGGGTTACGGGCGCGCCGGGCGCGGCGTTGAACAGGGCGTGTTCGGCGCACCGGCGGCGGGTCGGCTTCTCCGCGGCGCCGTCGTCGGCCCAGGCGCTGAGGGCGGCGGCGGCCTGACGGGGCGCTCCTGCGTTCAACCGGGCCACCACGTCGGAGGCGGCGAACCGCTCGGCCCCGATAGAGAAGGCGAAACTGGCCAGGGCGTCGAACTGGTGCTGGTTCAGCGGAACCTTGACGTGTTCGCCGACGGCCTTGACCACCGGCAGCAGGTCGTACTGCATCAACAGTTCGGCCTCGGCTTCCGACACCGCCGCGCCCTCGCGCGCGGAGCGGGTGTGGCCATAGCCGATGACCCAGCGGCCGTCGCCACGCTGCGTCGCGCGGGGGCGGAACCCTTCGAAGCTCTTGATCAGAAGGACGCCCTCGCGGGAGACCCTGGTTGGTTTGGCTAGGACGTCGGACACGGTTGACCCAATTAAAGACAGACGCGGGGCGCTTGCGTCGTGCCCAGCAAGGGCCGCGCCGGGCGCCTGGCGCGCGGGTCTAAAGCAGAACCAGTGTGGCCAGACCAAGGAAGATCAGAAAGCCGAAGAAGTCGGTGGTCGCCGTGACGAATACGGCGGACGAGACGGCCGGGTCGAACTTCAGCTTGGACAGGGTCAGGGGCGTCAGAACGCCGATGCAGGCCGCGACCAGAAGGTTCAGGATCATGGCGGCGCCGATGACCAGGCCGATCTTCCAGTTCTCGTCGCGAAACCAGAAACCGGCGGCCACGCCGATCAGGGGCGCCAGGATCAGCCCGTTGGCCATGCCGACCAGCAGTTCGCGCAAGAAGGTGCGGGTGGCGTTGGCCGAGTTCAGCTCGCGCGTGGCCAGCGCCCGCACCGTGACCGTCAGGGCCTGGGTGCCGGCGTTGCCGCCGATGGCGGAGACGATGGGCATGAGCACCGCCAGGGCGACGATCTGCTGGATGGTGCCTTCGAACAGGCCGATGACGCTGGCCCCCAGGGCCGCCGTCGCCAGATTGATCGCCAGCCAAGGCACGCGGCCGCGCACGATCTCCGCGACCGAAGACCCCCGGTCCTCGTCGGCGACGCCGGCCAGGCGCAGGATGTCCTCGCGGTTTTCCTCCTGGATGATGTTGACGATGTCGTCGACGGTGATCTGGCCGACAAGGCGACCGCCCGCATCCACCACGGGCGCCGAGATCAGGTGGTATTTCTCGAAGATGTAGGCGACCTCTTCCTGGTCCTGGTCGACGGCGATCTCGTTCACCGGCTCCATCAGGTCTGTCAGCCTGGCGCTGCGCGCCGCGCGCAGAAGGGCGCTGATGGCCACGCCGCCGACCGGGCGGTTGACCGGATCGACCACATAGATGTCGAAGAACAGTTCGGGCAGGTCGTCGCCCTGTTTGCGGATGTGGTCGATGGTGTCGCCCACGCTCCAGAACTGGGGCGCGGCCATCACCTCGCGCTGCATCAAACGGCCGGCGGACTCCTCGGCGTAGCCCAGGCTGCTTTCGATGGCGGCCCGCTCGACCTCGGGCATGGCGGCCAGGACGCGCTCGCGCTGATCGTCCTCCAGGTCTTCCACGACGGCGGCGGCGTCGTCGGAATCCAGTTCCTGAAGCGCCTCGGCCAGGGTCCCGTGCGGCACTCGCTCCAGAACCTCCTCGCGGATGCCGTCGTCCAATTCGGGCAGGGTCTCGGCCAGCAGTTCAGGCGGCAGCCACAGCACGACGACGGCCCGGTGTTCGGCCGTCAGAAAGCCCATCAGGTCGGCCACGTCGGCCGGGTGCAGATCCTCCAGCAGCGAACGCAGCCGCATTCCGTCGCCGTCGTCGGCGGCGTCCACGACCTTCTCGACGAAGGCGGGGGTGAGGACATAGTCCTCGTCCAGGGCGGCGTGGTCTTCGTTGTCAGGCGCTTCGGCTGGCGCGAAGGCGTGGTCCGTGGTGCTCACGTTGTCGCCTCCCTTGGTAGAATGTCCAGCCGCAGTTAGCCGATGAATCGCCCTGTTTAGCCAGATGGTGCGGTCGAGAAGACTCGAACTTCCACGGGTTGCCCCACAGCGACCTCAACGCTGCGCGTCTACCAATTCCGCCACGACCGCTCGCATCGGAGCGGCGGCGAATAGACGAAGCCGTTGGAAAAGGAAAGGGGCGAAGTGAGCGGCGTGTGGCGAGTGGTCAGTGGCGAGCGGGTCGGGCGATTTCAGCGACGGTGATCTGACGCCCGGCGTGGAAATGCAGGGCGCATTCACTCGCCACTCGCCACTAATCACTCATCACTGGCTAATCAGGCGGCCCCGGCCATGAAGTCATAGACGTCCGCCTGGCGGGTCACGGTGATGGCGATGCGGTCCTCGCGGATCTCGATCTCTCCGCGCGCCACCGGATAGTTGTTGGCCAGGATCCACACCTCGTCGCCCTCGGCCACGTCCAACGGAATCACCGCGCCGCGACCCATGCGCAGCAGTTGGGACATCGGCAGCACCGAACGCCCCAGCACGACTGAGATTTCGACATCGACGGCGTTGATCTGGGACACGGAGACTCTCGTTCGCGACGAGGCGTCCCTTGCGAAAACGCCTTGGCGCCCACATTGAAGCGTCATGCTTGCCGAGCCGTTAAGCCCGTCCCTTCAGAAACTGCGTCTCGACGACGGCCGCCCCGTCGAATGGGCGGTGTCGCAGGGTTATGTCGACTACGCCGCCGCCGAGGCCTTCATGGAGGCGCGGGTCGCCGAGATCGCGGCGGGAGAAGCGGCCGAGATGGTCTGGCTGCTGGAACATCCGCCCCTTTACACCGCAGGCGTCTCGGCCAAGGACGAGGACCTGCTGGACGCCGACCGCTTCCCCGTTCATCGCACGGGGAGGGGCGGGCAGTTCACCTATCACGGGCCGGGCCAGAGGGTGGCCTATGTGATGCTGGACATGAACCGGCGAGGCAGGGACGTACGCTGTTTCGTGCGGGGCCTGGAGCTGTGGCTGATCGGCGCCCTGGCCGACTTCGGCGTGGCGGCCGACGTTCGTCCCGGCCGCGTCGGCGTGTGGGTGGAGCGCAAGGGTCCGGGCTGGTCGCGAGAGGACAAGATCGCGGCGATCGGCGTCAAGGTGCGCAAGTGGGTCAGCTTCCACGGCATCAGCCTGAACGTCGAACCGAACCTGGAGCATTTCGGCGGCATCGTGCCGTGCGGCATCCAGGAACATGGCGTGACCAGCCTGGTCGATCTGGGCGTCCTGGCGACGCTGGACGAGGCCGATGCGGCGTTGCGGCGCAGTTTCGTGAAATTGTTCGGCCCCGTCGCGCCGGCCGAGGCGCCGCTCTGAACTCGCGCCGCATCGTCGCATGTCGGGGGACAATGGGGCGAAATCCGGTCCACCGGGCTTGGCAAGCGCGGGACGCATGAGGTTTAACGCTGCCCGAGCGTTTACCTTCGAGAAGACTGCGAGGACTCCATGAACCGCATGATCGCCGCCGCATCGGCCGCCGTTCTGTCGCTGACCGTCGCCGCCGGCGCGGCCGTGGCCCAGGATTTCCGCGCGCTGGCCCAGCAGGATCTTCAGGCCGCCCACGACGCCCTGGCCGCGAACCATCCCGCCGCCGTGATTCCAGGCGCGCCCAGCCAGGCCTTCCGCAGCTGGATCGACGCCGGTCTGGCCGAGGCGAAGGGCAAGGTCGGACAGGTCAACAGCGGCGACAGCCACGCCTATCTGATGCGCTACTACGCCAACGGCTTTCGCGATTCGAACATCGCCATCCGCCCGACATATGAAGGTCTTGGGCCGTTCTTCGCCACCAGCTGGCCGGGCGTGACCACGGCCTGGCGCAACGGCGAATATGTCGTCTCCTATGCCAAGCCGGGCGTGCGAAACCTGCCTCCTGTCGGTTCGACCCTGGTCAAGTGCGGCGACAGGACCGCCGCCCAGTTGGCCGAAGAACGGCTGGATCGCTGGGAAGGCGACCTGACCACCGAGGCCGGCCGCGTCCGCACTGCCCCCTATCTGCTGTGGAACCGCAACAACCCCTTCACCGGAGGCGTGCCCTCGCTGTGCACCTTCAAGGTCGGCCGCCGCGACCGTGATTTCCAGATGCAGCCCCAGCCGGCCGACGCCGCCAGCCTGGAGGCCGCCTATCGCGCCACCGTCTACATGCCCGGCCCCAATCCGCTGTCGGTCGAGACGGTGGACGGCCGCCCGTGGATCAATGTCCACACCCTGGGCGACGATGCGGACTGGGACGCCTTCTTCGCCGCTGTCGAGGGTCAGTTGCCGGCTATTCGCGGGACGCAGGGTCTGGTCATCGACCTGCGCGGGGCGAACGGGGCGTCGCTGAACGCCACCGGGCGCGGCTATGGCCTGGCCAACCGCATCTGGACGCCCGAGTTCACCGTCAGCCGCCAGCCCGAGGCCGGCTCCATCACCTACCGCGCCACCCCCGCCAATCGTCAGTGGTTCGTCGACACCCTGGCCCGCATGCAGGCCGATCCGCGCTTCGTCGCGGAATCGGGTCCGGTGATCGAACAGACCCAGGCCATCGTCGCCGCCTTCGATTCCGCCCTGGCCGCAAATCAGGCCACCTTCACCCTGCCGGGGCGCCCGTCCGTGCCGGATACAGGCGCGCCCAATCCGGTCGCGGGGCCGGTGGTCGTCCTGGTGGACGGCGGTTGCACCAGCGGCTGCCTGGACACGCTGGACCTGTTGACGCGCCTGCCGAACGTGCGCCTGGCCGGTTCGGTCACGGCCGAGGATTCGATCTTCATCGAGCCGACCGTGCTGCGCCTGCCGTCGAACTACGCCGAACTGAGCTATGGCCATAAGGCCTGGACCACGCGCCAGCGCGGCAACGACGCGCCCTTCGCCCCGGCGCAGGGCCTGGCCTATACCGGCGACGCGACCGACGAAGCCGCTGTTCGCGCCTGGGTCGGCGGGCTGTTCCAGTAGGCCGTCGCGGCGCGACGGCAGCCGAAAGGGGGCGGGCAGGGGGTGGAACCTCGGCCCGCCCCTTCCCATTTGCAGGCCATGACCGATCTCGCCCCCCACGCCGACAGCCTGCGCTCGCCCTCCGGCTATGATTTGACGCCGCCCGACGCCCAGGAGCGGGCGCGTCTGGAGGCGGACCTGAACCCCGAGGAAAGGCGCGTCCTGCTGTCGCACGGCACCGAGGCGCCCTTTTGCGGAACCCTGTTGGGGGAAAAGCGCGCGGGCGTTTTCTGTTGCCGCGAATGCGGCTTGCCCCTGTTCCGCAGCCGCGCCAAGTTCGAAAGCGGCACGGGCTGGCCAAGTTTCACCGAGCCGGTGGACGCCGCCCACATCCATCAGGTCCGCGACACCAGCTATGGCATGGTCCGCATCGAGACCCGGTGCGCCCGGTGCGGCAGCCACCAGGGCCACGTCTTCCCCGACGGCCCGCCGCCGACGGGCGATCGCTACTGCATCAACTCCGTGGCCCTGTCTTTCGTCGTGGAAGGGGACCCGTTGCCGGATCCGCTGGGGCGCGGCGACGGAAACGCCTGACCATCGCCTTATTCGCCGTGCTAGGATGATGTCGAAGGGAGAGGCGAAATGCTGATCGCAGGTTTCTTGGCCGGCATGGCCCTGATGGCACCGGGAACGGACCCGGACGGCGTGGTGGCGACCGCGCCGGCCAACGCCCCCACCCTGGCCCAGGCCCTGACCGCCGCGCCGCAGGCCGCCGTCGCCGCCCCGACCGCCCAGGACGCCCAACCGCATGGGATGACCACCGAACAGCAGATTCAGAACTGGCTTTCCAACCGCACGCCGGGCGCCAGCTTCGAGGAAGCTCCCGCGCCCGACCCTCAGGACGATCGCCAGATGCACGGCATGGTCGAGGCGGGAATCGGCACCAGCGGCTACCGCTCCTACGGCGCGGCGGTCTCCATGCCGGTCGGGGAGAACGGGCGGCTGGACCTGGCCTATCGTGAAGGTCGCAACGAACCCTGGGGCTATGGCTACGGCTACCCCGGCCGATACGGGCTGGTCGGGCCCGACGTCTATGCGCCCTATGGCGTGCGCGGTCGCGGTCACGGCGGCGATACGACCAGCAAGTCGCTGTCGATGGGCTTCAGCTGGAGCAAGGATCGCGAGTCCGACCAGCGCGATCCATTCAGGAACCGGATGTCGGCTTTCGACTGAACGTCGGCCGGTCCGAGCGATCAGCCCTGCGTGAATGCGAAAGGCCCGGCGAAAGCCGGGCCTTTTCAAGTCTCAGATGGTGCCGCCGGGGGGAATCGAACCCACGACCTCAGCCTTACCAAGGATGCGCTCTACCACTGAGCTACGGCGGCCCCGACTGAGGAAGCGGCCGTATAGCCAAACCCTACCGGGGAGGGAAGCGGCTTTTTGACGATCCGAAAGAAAGTTTGGACATGGCCGGCGATCGCGGCATTCTGCGGCTCATGACTCGCTCTCCGCACGACGCCGCTACGCCGCCAGACGCCGCCGCCGCGCCGCTGCGGGTCGAACCGCCGGCCAGGGCGGATGCGGCGCCCCCGACCGCCCCCGCCGAAACCGCCCCCGCCGAAACCGCCCCGTCGGAAGCGGCGCGGGCCAAGGCTGAGAAGGCTATTCGCCTGGCGGCCGCCCTTCGCGCCAATCTGCGACGTCGCAAGGCCCCGGCGCGCACCGCGGTCGCGCCCAAGGGCGGCAACTGAAAGTCATCGGCCCGCCGCCGGCCAGCCTTTGGCAAGCGTCCATCGGCTTGCTACAGAACCCTCTCCCCGAAGCGTTTCCTTCGGGCGCGCTTCAAGGACCACATGGACAGCATCGCCATTCACGGCGGCGCCCAGCTTTTCGGGGACATTCCCGTCAGCGGCGCCAAGAATTCCGCCATCAAGCTGATGGCCGCCTCGATCCTGACGGATCAGCCCCTGTTGCTGACCAATATGCCGCGTTTGGCGGACACGCGGTTCCTGGGCCAACTTCTGCGTCAGTTCGGAATCGAAGTGACCGAGCGAGACGGGGCGGACGGGCAGGAGAGCCTGTTTCACGCCAAGGCGCTGACCTCGACCTTCGCCCCCTATGATCTTGTTCGCCAGATGCGGGCGTCGTTCAATGTGCTGGGGCCGCTGCTGGCGCGCACCGGCGAGGCCAAGGTCTCGCTCCCCGGCGGCTGTACCATCGGCGCGCGTCCGGTCGATCTGCACCTGCTTGCGCTGACCGCGCTGGGCGCCGAGATCGAACTGGACGAAGGCTATGTCACCGCCCGCGCGCCCAAGGGACTGAAGGGCGCCGAGATCGAGTTTCCCTTCGTCTCGGTCGGCGCCACCGAACACACCCTGCTGGCCGCCGTGCTGGCCGAGGGAACGACCGTGCTGCGCCACGCCGCGCGCGAGCCGGAGATCGGCGACCTGGCGCACTGTCTGACGGCGATGGGCGCCAGGATCGAGGGGATAGACACCGATGTCCTGACCATCACAGGCGTCTCTTCGCTGAACGGGGCGACCTGGTCGGTGATTCCCGACCGGATCGAGATGGGCTCCTACGCCGTCGCCGCCGCCATGGCCGGGGGCGAGGTGCGCCTGACCAAGGCCCGGGCCGAACTGATCGGCGCCCTGACGGACACGATGGTCGAAGCCGGGGTGGAGGTGTCGCCGACCGTCGACGGCGTCGTCATCAAGCGCGATCCGAAACAGCGGCTGAAGGCCGTGGATGTCGAGACGGCCATCTATCCGGGCTTCGCCACCGATCTGCAGGCCCAGTTCATGGCGCTGATGACCACGGCCGAGGGCGTCAGCACGGTGCGCGAGACCATTTTCGAGAACCGCTTCATGCATGTGCCGGAGTTGGCGCGGCTGGGCGCCGACATCTCGGTCCATGCAGGCGAGGCCCATGTCACGGGCGTGGAGGTTCTGCACGGCGCCCAGGTGATGGCCACGGACCTGCGGGCCTCGATGTGCCTGATCATCGCCGGCCTGATCGCAGAGGGCGAGACGACGGTCGGCCGCGTCTACCATCTGGATCGCGGTTTCGAGCGGTTGGAGGAAAAACTCGGCGCCTGTGGAGCCGACATCCGACGCATAAAGGGGACGGGTGATGAGCACTGAGATCGACGGCGTCGTTTCCGAAGTCAAGGCGTCGGTCGAACCGTTGCGCCTGCTGGCGGAGGACGCCGACGATCTGCAGATCATTTCCGCCGCGCTTCAGGACGCCATCCTGCGGCCGGTCGATATCGTGTGGGAGAAAAAGGCGCGCACCCTGACGATCGCCTTCAGCCGGTTCTGTTGGGAATGCGGCGGGGCGCGGGTGATGTGCGCCATGCAGTTTGGCGACGTCCTGACGGTCAAGAGCCGACGCCTGCCGCGCAGCCCCGACGCCTCGCTGGAGCTGCTGGCGCTGGACTTCCTGCCGACCGAGGTGCCTGGCGGCCGGGTGATCCTGATGTTCGCCGGGGGCGGCGACCTGCGGATCGACGTGGAATGCCTGGATGCGGTGGTCACGGACATCTCCGAGCGCTGGCCCGCGCGCACGGAGCCGACCCATCTGGACGAGCCCGAACTGGACGAAGGAAATGCGGCATGAGCGGTCCGCACAGGCTGGCCTCCGTTGAACTGGACGCCGCGACCCTGCCTGCGGCGACGGCCGAAATCGAGCACGAGCGGCGCGTCGCCATCTTCGATCTGGTGGAGAAGAACAGTTTCGAGCCTTTGGGCGCGCCTGGCGGGCCCTACAGGCTGAAGCTGTCGCTTCAGGACAATCGGTTGGTGTTCGACATCGACGGCCAGGGCTTCACCCGCACCTACGCCATCAGCCTGACGCCGCTGAAGGGCGTGCTGAAAGACTATCTGCTGATCTGCGACAGCTATTACGAGGCGCTTCGCGGCTCTTCGCCCAGTCAGATCGAATCGGTCGACATGGGCCGGCGCGGCCTGCACAACGAAGGGGCCGAGCAGCTGGAATCTCGGCTGGAAGGCAAGATCGCGGTCGATCACGAAACCGCGCGGCGGCTGTTTACGCTGCTGTGCGCCCTCTACCGGCGCGGCTGACCTCGACTATCTCTGCGTTTTCGGGCATTAGGCCCGTCCATTCCGCCCCTCGCGCCCGCCCGGCGTGGGGTCGAACGCATATTCAACGGGCGTGAGAGGCCGCATGGCTAAGGAAGAACTGCTCGAGTTTCCCGGCACCGTCAGCGAACTGCTGCCGAACGCCACCTTCCGCGTGACGCTTGAGAACGACCACGAGATCATCGCCCACACCGCCGGCAAGATGCGCAAGAACCGCATCCGCGTGCTGGCCGGCGACAAGGTGCTGGTCGAAATGACCCCCTACGACCTGACCAAGGGTCGCATCACCTACCGCTTCAAGTAAGTGACGACAGGCAGGCCCGAACTGGCGCTGGCCTCGGCCAGCCCGCGCCGCATCGAACTGTTGGCGCAGGTCGGGATCGCGCCTGACCACATCGACCCCGCCGACATCGACGAGACCCCGCTGAAGGGCGAGACCCCGCCGCGCCTCGCCGAACGTCTGGCGACGTCCAAGGCCCGCGTGGTCGCCGACCGGCGGCCCGAGGCCGTGGTCATCGCCGCCGACACCGTCGTCGCCGTCGGAAGGCGCTTTCTGGAGAAGGCGGCCGACGAAGCGGAGGCGATCCGCTTCCTGAAACTGTTGTCCGGCCGCAATCACCGGGTCTTCACCGGCGTCGCCGTGGTGCGCGACGGCAGGCTGTCGTCGCGGGTGAACGAAACCCGCGTCACCTTCAAGCCGCTGTCGGACCATGAGATCGCAACCTATGTCTCTACCGGCGACTGGCGCGGCAAGGCTGGGGGATATGGCATCCAGGGACCGGCCGGCGCCTTCGTCCAGCGCATCATCGGCAGTCATCCCTCGGTGATGGGCCTGCCGCTCTATGAAACCGTCCAACTGCTGCACGGCGTCGGTTGGCGGCCGTGAGCGGCGCGGTCGAGGTCTTCCTCGACGAAACGCCGGGCGAGACGCGCGGCGCGATCCTGCGCGACGGGCGATACACGCATCTTTTGATTCAGCGCGACGACGACCCGGCCCAGGCGCGGCTGGGCGCGCGCTCGATCGGCCGGATCGCCGAGGTCAATCCGGGCCTGCGCGGCGCCTTCGTCGATCTGGGCGACGCGCCGGCCTTCCTGCCCTTCAATCGAAACGATCGACTGAGCCAGGGTCAGAGGCTCGAGGTCGTCGTAACGGCGGAGCCGCGCGCCGCAAAGTGCGCCGTCGTCCGCCGTCTGGGACCAGGGGAGGGGGCGCCGCGTCTGCTGGAAGCCGCGCCGACCGTCGCGGAGCAGTTGCGCATGCTCGCGCCCGACGCGGAATTGATCACGGGCTTGGCCGCCGTCGATGCGGTGATGGAGGCCGAGGAAGAGGCGCTGGCCGGGACCCACGTCTTTTCCGCGCACGGCGTCGATCTGTCGCTGGAGCGCACGCGCGCCTTGGTCGCCGTCGACATCGACCATGCGCCCAGGCCGGGGCGGGATGCGAAACAGGGGCGGGCGGCGGCGAATCGCGAGGGGCTGAAACAGGCCGCGCGGCTGATCGGCCTTCGCCGGTGGGGCGGGCTTGTCGTGGTCGATCTGGCGGGGGACGGTCAGGACGCCGAAGCGCAGGCCAAGGCCGCCCGGGCCGCCTTTGCGCACGAACGCCAGGCCGTCTTCGGCTCCGTCAGCCGGTTCGGACTGCTGGAACTGTCCCTGCCCTGGCGCCGAACGCCGCTGGAGGAGGTGTTGCTGGACGCCGATGGCCGGCCTACGCTTCAGACGCGCACCCTGTCCTTGGTCCGCCGGTTGAGACGGCATATGATGTCGGACACCGCGACGCCGCGCATCGTCGTACGTTGCGCGCCGGATGAGGCGGCCCTTGTCGCCCCCCTGGCGTCCCGCCTGGGACCGCGCGCCCTGGTTCTGGCCGATGTCGCCGCGCCCGCCGGACGCGGTCGCATCGAAGAGAGTTGAGCTATGGCGACCTGCCCCATCTGCCACAAGGCCGAGGCCGATCCGAAATACCGACCCTTCTGCTCGCGCCGGTGTTCGGAGGTGGATCTCCAGCGTTGGTTCAGCGGCGCCTACGCCATTCCCGCCGCCCTGGACGACAGCGCGGACGAGGATGTCGAAAACGATGGATTGGGCGCTGGACAGGCGCAAAAGCCTCCCCTATAGACCCGCCTCTCGCGACGCCGCGTCGGCGCCTGGATAGCTCAGTTGGTAGAGCAGCGGATTGAAAATCCGCGTGTCGGTGGTTCGAATCCGCCTCCAGGCACCATCTTTTATTTTCGACATCTATGACCGTTTCGCTTGCACGGTTGCGGCTTTCGCAACCGCTTGCACGCGTTCATTGGCGCATGCCGAGGGGCGATCTGTCACGATATAGGCGTTTCTCGAAAGAAACCGGCGTCAAATCGTGTTTTCGAACAAGTTTGCTCCATCCGACGCGCAATCTTCATCAAAATGTCGCGCGGCAACGCTTCAATCGCGGCGTCGGGCGAAACTTTTCTCCCTGGCGCTAGTCGGGTGAAAAGCCGTCCTTGTCCCTTGACGCTCCGGTAAGGGTTCGTCAAAGGGGTTGAGACGCCTTCGCACGAAGGCGTTAATGCGGATCGTGAAAGAGGCTCTCTTTCTCAGTCCGTTTATCGGAGGCGGCGCGGGCGACCGCATCGGCCTCCACCGAAGATTTCAGCGGACTTCGATCCCGATGGGACGGGGTGCGCTGAAGGAAACATTTTCAGGTTGGGGGGCGGTCGCTGACTATGGCCGCACCTTTGGTTCCACGAGTCAGACCAAGCAGGAACTGGCGAACTATGCTGAACAGCAAAAAGACGAACATCCTTCTCGCTATGGCCGGCGCAGCCGCGCTGATGGCGAGCTCGCCGGTTCTGGCCCAGGCTCCGGCCGAGCCGACCCCGGCCGCCGCTTCGGCCGCCGCCCCGGCGACCCCCGAAACCGACCCGGCTTCCGTCAATGAAGCCGTCGGCGGCGGACACGGCGGCGGCATCACCCCCATCTCCATGTTCATGGAAGCCACGGTCGTCGTTAAGGTCGTCATGGCCGGCCTGCTGCTGGCCTCGATCTTCTCGTGGACCCTGCTGCTCATCAAGCTGTTCGAGTTCGGTTCGCTGAACCGCAAGACGGACAACTTCCTCGAAACCTTCCGCGGCGCCCGCACCGTCGCCGACATGCGCGCCGTCGCCACCTCGGAAGAGTTCGACGGCAACCCGCTGGCCGACATGGCCGCCGCCGCCACCGAGGAAATCGAACTGTCGCGCCAAGCCGGCCTGTCCGTCACTGGCGATCACCGCGACTCGGCCCTGGGCCGCGCCCAGGCCGCCGTTTCGGCTGTCCAAGCCGGTCTGGCCAAGCGCCTGTCGGGCGGCCAGCAGTTCCTGGCCTCGGTCGGTTCCACCGGCCCGTTCGTCGGTCTGTTCGGCACCGTCTACGGGATCATGAACTCCTTCATCGGCATCGCGGAATCCAACACGACCAACCTGGCCGTCGTCGCTCCGGGCATCGCCGAAGCCCTGCTGGCCACCGGCATCGGTCTGTTCGCGGCCATCCCGGCGGTTATCTTCTACAACTACTTCAACACCCGCATCTCGGCCTACGGCACCCGCGCGGACGGCTTCAACGCTGAACTGATCAACGGCATCTCGCGTCAACTCGACAAGGGAGCGTAAGACGGATGGCCGCCAAGCTTTCATCAGGCGGCGGTGGAAAGTACCACATCGAGGCCAACAGCGATATCAACGTCACGCCTTTCGTTGATATCATGCTGGTCCTGCTGATCATCTTCATGGTGGCCGCGCCTCTGGCCTCCGTGTCGGTGCCGGTGGAACTTCCTACTGCAGTCGCCAAGCCGGCGCCCAATCCGCCCAAGCCGGTTTATATTTCGATCCAGAACGACGGCGACGTCTTCGTCGGGGACTTCCGCTCCAGCACCGCTACGCTGGGCGAAGACCTGAAGGAGCAGATCGGAAGCCGCAATCCGGCCGACGAGCGCATCTTCATTCGTGGCGACCAAAACACCCGCTATGGCGATTTCATGCAGGTCATGAACGCCTTGCAGGATAACGGTTTCTACAGCGTCGCCCTGGTCGGCGAAGACCAGTCGCAGTAGGGCGAGGTGCAATGACAGACGTCACTTATCACCGCAGTCGGTATGACGCGCCGAAGAAGAAGGGCTTCATGGGGGTTCCGACCCCTGTGCTGCTGGTCTGCCTTCTGGTCGTCACCATTCTGTTCGCCCTGCTGATCTTTTTCCTGCAGCAGTCCAAGTTCAAGCTGAAGGAATTCAACTACGTCGACGAGTCCGTCGAGGTCGAGTTGGTCGAGCCGGTTCCGCCGCCTCCGCCGCCTCCGCCTCCGCCACCGCCGCCGACGGATCAGCCGCCGCCGCCGAAGCTTCAGGTGCGCGTGCCGGCGCCGGTTCCCAACGTCGTCCCGCCTCCGCCGGTGAACATCACGCCGACGAAGAAGGAAGACCGGGTGGAATACACGGGTCCGCCCGTGAACATTCCCGGACCGCCGCCGCCGCCCGCGCCGCCGGCTCCGCCGCGTCCGTCGACGATCACCAACGTTCAGTGGTCGCGCCCCCCGCGCACTACAGCGGATGATTTTCCGGCTCGCGCGATTGAGCGGGAAATTAGTGGATATGCGATCGTCGAGTGCACAGCGCGCTCGAATGGTGCTCCGGCGAATTGTCGGATAATCGAAGAGTCACCGGCCGGTATGGGCTTTGGCCGAGCTGCGCAAAGGGTAGTCCAGCGTGGTCAGCTGTCCCCGCGGACTGTCGATGGAGCTGCTCAGGATGCGACCTTCCGAGTTCGCATTCCGTTCAACCTCGGTTGACCCGGTAGACATCAATACAAAGCACCCCGGAGAGCAATCTCCGGGGTGCTTTTGTTTGTGTAGCCCTTCGATGAAATCTCTTGGTGAAAAATCATGAACTCGCTTGATCGCTTCCCACAGGCCCGGTAGAGAACGCGCCTCGCGATGCGCGGGCCGCCTTAGCTCAGTTGGTTAGAGCGCCGGTTTGTGGAACCGGAGGTCCTCAGTTCAAGCCTGAGAGGCGGTACCATCGCAAAGCGGGGCCAGGCTTGAAGCCGGCCGCCGCCGCGACCATCTCCTGATCGTCGGCGCCTTCGCCGATCCCCCATATCGACAGGAGAGCGCAGATGAAGATGCGCAAGCTGGGTCCGAACGGGCCCGAGGTGTCGGCCATAGGCCTGGGCTGCATGGGCATGAGCGCCTTCTACGGCGGCGCCGACGAGGCCCAGTCCATATCGGTCATTCACCGCGCGCTGGATCTGGGCGTCACCCTGTTCGACACGGCCGAAATGTATGGCCCGCACACCAACGAGGCGCTGGTCGGAAAGGCCCTGAAGGATCGCAGGGATCAGGCCTTCATCGCCACCAAGTTCGGCATCAACTACAACGCCGACCGCTCCCGTCTGTCGACCGACGGCAGCCCCGCAAATGTGCGCCGCGCCATCGAGGGCAGCCTGAAGCGCCTGGGGGTGGATCACGTCGACCTCTACTATCTCCATCGCGTCGATCCCGACACGCCGATCGAAGACACGGTCGGCGCCATGGCCGAACTGGTCAAGGAGGGCAAGGTGCGCTTCCTGGGCCTGTCCGAGGCCGCGCCGCAGACGCTGCGCAAGGCCCATGCGACCCATCCGATCACCGCGCTGCAGACCGAGTATTCGCTGTGGAGCCGCGAGCCGGAGGATGAATTGTTCGCCGTGACCCGCGAACTGGGCGTGGGTTTCGTGCCCTACAGCCCGCTCGGGCGCGGCTTCCTGTCAGGCGAAATCAAGTCCGTGGACGACCTGGACGCCGACGACTTCCGGCGCAGCAATCCCCGCTTCATGGGCGAGAACTTCCAGAAGAACCTGGACCTGGTCGAGGCGGTGAAGGCGATCGCCGCCGACAAGGGCGTCACCGCCGCCCAACTGGCCCTGGCGTGGGTGCTGGCCCAGGGCGACGACCTGATCCCCATTCCCGGCACGCGCCGGATCGCGACGTTGGAGCAGAATGTCGCCGCGACCGATCTGGTCCTGTCATCGGAAGATCTGGCCCGCATCGACGCCGTCTTCCCCAAGGGGGCGGCCAGCGGTCATCGCTATGCCGAGGCGGCCCGCGCGGCCCTCAATCGCTGAGGCGCAGCGTCCAAATGAAACAGGCCCGGTCGGATCGCTCCGGCCGGGCCTTCCTGTGTCTGGGAAACGAGAACTACTGGATGCGGGTCCAGGTCTGGGTCTTGCACAGCGGGGCGACGATGCAGCCGCGCAGGCGAAGCGTGTTGTCGTTCGTCATGGTGATGGTCCCACGATAAGTGCCGCCGTCGGCCGGATTATAGACCGAGCCGTTGCGCCATTCCGTCGGGCCGCCCGTGAAGCCGGTCAGCATAGGCAGGTTGCGCAGGGTGCGGTTCCGTTGCGCGGCGTCGCGGTTGTGCTGATCCCGGGCATTGGGGTCCGCGCGGATGTGATCCGACGTAACCAGTGTTCCGCACAGGGCCTGACCGCAGCGCGCGATGCGCACCTGGCCGCCGTTGGTGGGGGTCTGCCACAGGCCGGTCGGGTCGCCGGCCAAGGCGGGCGTGGCGAGCGCTCCGACCAGAGCGGCGGCGGACAGCAAAATCTTGATCTTCATGGTCGTTTCCTTCTTTCGGCCCTGTCTCGGTCGGTCGATGCCGATCCGTTGAGCAACAGGGTGGTCCCGCTTTCGGTTGAAAACAAGGCTGAATGAGCAGGGATCGCCAATGAAAACCAGACCTTAGGTCAAGTTCGATCCGCCAGGCTCGGTCATTACGGAAATCTAATCCGCCGCGACGCATCCGCCGCCGCCGTCGTCCGCCTCTTTGTCATCGACGTGGTCGTCACGTCCGACAGGGGAAATCGACGTGCATCTGAAAACACTGACCGACGGCGGTCGCGCCGTCGTCCTGGCGCTGACCGCCTTGACCGCCGGCGGGGGCGTCGCCGTGGCTCAGGATACGGGCCGGATGGAGCAGGTGATCCGCGCCTCGGTGGACGAGGGGGCGTTCACCGGCGCTGTCCTGGTCGCCCGTGGGGACGAGGTTCTGCTGGATCGCGGCTATGGTCTGGCCAACCGCGAATGGAATGCGGCGAACGACGGCGACACCAAGTTTCGTCTGGCGTCGGTCAGCAAACAGTTCACCGCCGTCGCCCTGTTGCTATTGAACGAGCGGGGCCTGGTCGATCTGGATGCGCCGGTGAAGGCCTATCTGGCCGATGCGCCAGCAACGTGGGATCAGGTCACGGTGCGACGCCTTCTGACGCACACGGCGGGCCTGCCGGACTTCACCCGCGCCCCCGAATACGAGACCCTGAAGCGACAGCCCACGACGGCCGCCGCCCTGATGAAGGGGTTCCGCGACCGGCCGCTGGATTTCCAGCCCGGCCAGGGCTGGGCCTATTCCAACGCCAACTATGTGGTGGCGACGGCGGTGATCGAGGCGGTCAGCGGCGCGTCCTACGCCGCCTTCGTCGCAGACAACTTGTTCGCGCCTCTGGGCATGGCCGATAGCGGCTATGACAGTCACGACGCCATCCTGCCGCGCCGGGCCTCGGGGTATTCGCCCGCCGACGAGGGGGTGCGCAACGCCGACTATGTGGACATGAGCGCGCCGCAGGGGGCGGGCGGCCTGTATTCGACAGCGCGCGATCTGCTGAAGTGGGAGCAGGGGTTGTTCGGAGGCCGCCTGTTGAACCCGGCGTCGCTGCGCGTCCTGACGACGCCCGAGCGGAACGGCTACGCCATGGGGTTGGCGGTCAAGACCGAAGGCGGCGACGTGATCGTCAGCCATTCGGGCGGGATCGAGGGCTTCAACACCTTCATGGCGCGCGATTTGGACGACCGGCTGACGGTGGTCGTGCTGGGGAATCTGAACGGCGCCGCGCCGGAGAAGATCGGGGTCTCGCTGATGACGCTGGCGCGCGGCGGGTCGGTCGTGCTGCCTGGAGAGCATGTGGCGATTTCCGTCGCGCCCGATGTGCTGGCGACCTATGCCGGCGCCTATCGACTGGCGCCCGGCGCGACACTGACGGTCAGCGTCGTCGATGGGCGGTTGATGGGGCAGGCGACGGGTCAGCAGGCGTTCGAACTGTTCGCCGAGGCGCCCGACGCCTTCTTCCTGAAGGCGTTCGACGCCCAGATCACCTTCACGCGCGGCCTTGGCGGCGCCGTCGAGGGACTGGTGCTGCATCAGGGCGGGCGCGAAACACCCGCCAAGCGGCTGTAGGACTCAGCCGATCAGGGCCAGCCATTCGTCTTCCGTCAGCACCTGGACTCCGTGTTTCTCGGCGTCTTTCAGCTTCGACCCCGCGCCGGGACCGACGACCAGATAGTCGGTCTTTCTGGACACCGAGCCCGAGACCTTGGCCCCCAGGCTCTCGGCGCGGGCCTTGGCCTCGTCTCGGGTGAAGCGTTCCAGGGCGCCGGTGAAGACCACCGTCTTGCCGGCGACGGGGGTGTCGGTCTTGGGTCGCTCGGCGTCGACGATTTCGGTCAACTCGGCCTCGAGCGCGGCGACGACGTCCAGATTGTGCGGCTCGTGGAAGAAGTGGGCCAGGGCCTCGGCGGCGACGGGGCCGACGCCGGTGACGCCGGCGATCTGGTTCAGCATCTCGGACGGGCCTTCCTGGCGCGCAACGCGGGCCAGTTCGACCAGGCCGGACCAGTCGTCGGCCATCGTCGCCAACGACCGCCGGGCCGGCGCGGCCAGGCCGGGGAAGGCCTGGGCGATCTTCATGTCCAGCGTGGCGTCGGGCCAGGGATCGGCGGCCGGCGGCGACGCCTCTGCCATCAGGGCCAGCACGCGCGGCGAAACGGCATGGGCCCCGGCCAGGGCGCGCCAGGCCGCGGACGGAACGCCCGCTGCGGCCTGCACGCAGGCGGCCTTCAGCGCCGCCCAGCTTTGGAAAGCGCGGGCCAGGACAATGGAGGTCTGTTCGCCGATGTCGCGCACGCCCAGGCCGAACAGGAACCGATCCAGCGAAATGACGCGCCGGGCGTCTATGCCGGCGACCAGATTGCGGATGCTGGTCTCGCCATAGCCGTCCTCGGTCGCCAACTTGGCCAACTTGGCCTGATCGCGCGCCAGGCGGAAAATGTCGGCCGGCTCCTTGATCCAGCCGCGCGCATGAAATGCGACCAGTTGTTTCTCGCCCAGGCCTTCGATGTCGAAGGCGCGTCGGCCGACGAAATGTTTCAGCCGCTCCACGATCTGGGCGTCGCAGATCAGGCCGCCGGTGCAGCGACGCTTGACCTCGTCGCCCTCGCGCACGGCTTCCGAGCCGCAGACCGGGCAATAGTCGGGAAAGACGTAGGGAACGGCGTCGGCGGGTCGCAGATCGGCCACCACGCCCAGGATTTGCGGGATCACGTCGCCGGCGCGTTGCAGCCGCACGGTGTCGCCGATGCGGACGTCGAGGCGCTGGATTTCGTCCTCGTTGTGCAGGGTGGCGTTGCGAACCACGACCCCGCCCACCGTCACCGGATGGAGCCGGGCCACGGGGGTCAGGGAGCCGGTGCGACCGACTTGGATGTCGATGCCTTCCAGCACCGTTGTCGCCTGCTGGGCGGGGAATTTGTGGGCGATGGCCCAGCGCGGACTGCGGGCGACGAAGCCTAGACGGCGCTGCCAGTCGATACGGTCGACCTTGTACACCACGCCGTCGATGTCATAGCCCAGGGTCGCGCGGTCGCGTTCCAATTCGCGATAGACTTCGATCAGCCCCTCGGCGCCCTGGACCCGGCGCGAGCGGTCGTTGACGGGAAAGCCCCAGGCTTTCAGCTTCTGCAACGCCTCCCACTGGGTCTCGGCGAAGTCGCTGGAGTGCTCGCCCCAGGCATAGGCGAAGAAGTTTAGGGGGCGTTTGGCCGTGATCCTGGCGTCCTTCTGGCGCAGGGAGCCGGCGGCGAAGTTTCGGGGATTGGCGTAGGTGCGGCGACCCTCGACTTGCGCCGCCGCATTGAAGGCGTCGAACGCGGCGTTCGGCGCATAGACTTCGCCGCGCACCTCGATTCTTTTCGGCCAGTCGTCGCCGGCCAGGGTCTGGCGCACGGCCTCTATGGTCCTGAGATTGGCGGTGACATCCTCGCCCGTGCGGCCGTCGCCGCGCGTGGCGCCGATGGTCAGCCTGCCGTCGATATAGAGCAGATTGGCGGACAGGCCGTCGATCTTGGGTTCCGCGACGAAGACGATGGGTTCGTCGGCCGGCAATTTCAGGAAGCGGGCGATCCGGGCCACGAAGTCCCGCACCTCGCCCTCGTCGAAGGCGTTGTCCAGCGACAACATGGGCACGCCGTGCCGCACCTCCGCGAACTGGCTGGAGGCGGCGGCGCCGACCTTTTTCGACGGCGAATCCGCGCGGACGAGGTCGGGAAAGGCGGCTTCCATGGCGGCGTTGCGCGCGCGCAGGGCGTCATAGTCCGCGTCCGAAATCTCAGGCGCGGCCTCGGCGTAGAGGGCGTCGTGACGGGCTATTTCCCCGGCCAGCCAGGCCAGTTCCTGGGCCGCCGCCTCGGGCGTCAGATCTTCGGGGGGAGGGGGAAGGGATTCGTCGGCGCCATCCCCCTGCCTTACCACCAGTTGGACCCGGCGCGCATCGGCAAGACCGCGAACGGACGGCTGACGCCGCGCCGCGCGGGCGCTAGGGTCCGGGCGCTATCTGGAGTTCGCATGATCCGTCCGACCGTATGCTCAATCCCGCTGGCCGCCGCCATGCTGATCGGCTGCACGCCGATTTCGCCTGCGCCGCCCGCCCTTGCGCCTGCCGCGCCGACGGTCGTCGCCAGTCCTCTGCTGGACGATGTGCGCATTCTGTCGGGCGACGACATGCAGGGCCGCGACACCGGGTCGGAAGGGGGAGAGCGCGCCCGGGCCTATATCGTGTCGCGACTGGAGGCGATGGGCGTTCAGCCCGCCCCCTTCGGCCGTCTGCAGCCGTTCCAGGCGCCCGGCCGCACGCGCGAGGGAGTGAAACGGTTCAACGGCGTCAATATCGTCGGCTTGATTCCCGGCGCGCGGGTCGCGGACCGCTATATCGTCGTGACGGCCCATTACGACCACGTCGGCGCGAATGACGGCCAAATCTATCACGGGGCGGACGACAACGCCTCGGGCGTGGCGACGATGCTGGAGCTGGCGCGGCGGCTGAAGGCGAACCCGCCCGAGCACAGCGTGCTGATCGTCGCCCTGGACGGGGAGGAGCGAGGGCTTCTCGGCGCGCGGGAGTTCGTCAAGGCGCCGCCCGTGCCGCTGTCGGCCGTCAGCCTGAACCTGAACTTCGACATGACGGCGCGCGCCGAGACCGACGGCCATCTGTGGGTCACGGGAACCTACCAGCATCCCGACCTTCGGCCCATTCTGGAGCCGGTGACGGCGCAGGGCGCCGTGTCCTTCGCCTTCGGAAAGGACACGCCTCGGGACACCGGGGAGAACAACTGGGTCGACGCCTCCGATCACGCCGCCTTTCATGCGGCGGGCGTGCCGTTCCTCTATATGGGCGTGGACTATCACCCCGATTATCATCGCCCCAGCGACACCTTCGAGCGGATCGACCCGACCGTCTTCACCCAGGCGACGGAACTGGCCATCGCCGGCTTTTACGCCCTGGACCGGGCGCTGGACCGATGAGATTCCGTCTCGGCGCCGCGCTGGCGTTCGCCCTGCTCGCCGTCGGCGCCTGCGAGCGCAGGGACGACCGATCCCCGCGCCGGATCGGCGCGGAAACCGAGGCCTTCCGACATGAACTCAGCGACGATGTCTCGGGCGAATATCGGCCGGTTGCGGACGGCGGCCCCGTGAAGTCTCTGTTCATCGGCCAGACCTCGGCGTTCGAGGCTTGGGAGGCGGGGAACCGCGCCGCATCGCCCCTGATCCTGATCCTGACCCTGACAGGGCGAAATGGCGAAATGCGGGTCGCGCCGAGGACCTATCTCGTTACCGATGACGGCGTTCGGATGACGGGCGCCACGCCGGACGGGGATGTGACGCTTCGCGCGCGCATCGACCAAGACGCGCTGGCGACCGCACGCCGGAACCTTGGCGACCACGCCGTCGTCATCTCGGGAACGCTTCAGGTGGGCGACGAACGCGAGCCCATCGCGCTGATCGCCTGGGACGGCGACTGACTAAAGCAGGATGCGAACCAGCAGATAGGCTCCGCCTGCGATCAGCGTCCACAAAAAGATGCTGATCCCGGTCAGAACGCCGACCGTGAGAGAACCGGGCCACCGCTGTTCCTTCGACGGTTCGCTATCGGCGCGCTTCGTCACGTCCCTGACCGTAGCGGCGTCGTTCGATGGCGGCGTCATGAGCAACCTATGGTGGCATGTCGCCGAGCGGTCAAGCGTCGGTGCGGGGAGTATTTGGAGTTGTTGAAAAATCAACTAAGGGAATATTCGCTGACGGGGGCAATTCATGTCGATCATCGAAGCGACAACGGCTGGGCTCAAGGACGAGCGCAGTCGCGCGCGGGTGCGCCTGTGGAAAGACGCCGCGCTGATCCGGCTGTTCGACATCGTCTTGGCGGGCCTTGGGCTGTTATTCTTCCTGCCCCTCATGATGCTCGCGGCGGGCGCGGTCTGTATCGAGACGCGTGGACCCGTGCTGTTTCGCCAGCAGCGGATAGGCCGGGCCGGGCGGGCTTTCGACTGCCTGAAGCTTCGCACCATGACCGCCGACGCCGAGGCGCGCCTGACCGGGCTGGCGAATGCCGAATGGCGGATGTCGCGAAAGTTCCGGCAGGATTCGCGGGTGACGCGGCTGGGCGGCCCGTTGCGGCGATCCAGCGTGGACGAACTGCCCCAACTGCTGAATGTGCTGAAGGGCGAGATGTCGCTGGTCGGCCCGCGACCGATCGTCTTCGACGAGGCGGCTCTCTATGGGCGGCAATTGGTTCACTACTGCGCAGTGCGGCCGGGACTGACCGGCCTGTGGCAGGTGTCGGGTCGGAACGACGTGGCCTATCCGCGGCGGGTCGCGATGGATGTCTGGCTGGTCAGGAACCAGAGTCTTGGCGTCTATTTCGGCATCCTGGCTCGCACGATCCCGGCGGTTCTCAGCCGGCGCGGCGTCTATTAGGGCAGGCGTTCCTCGAAGCCCGCATCCGTGCCGATGATGGCCAGGTCGGCCAGGTCCAGGAACAGGCCGTGTTCGACGACGCCGGTGATCAGTTTCAGGTCGTCGGCCAGCCGCACAGGGTCGTCGATCGCCTTGCAGGCCGCGTCATAGATCAGATTTCCGCCGTCGGTGCGGACCAGGCCGCGATCTGCCTGGCGGACCCGAGCCGGCTGGTTGATGTCATGGTCGATCAGGACGTCGGCGATGCGGTTGGCCGTGGTCTTGTGCCCGAAGGCGACCACTTCGATCGGCAAGGGGAAGGCGCCCAGGACCGGCACCACCTTGGCCGCGTCGGCGATGACGATGCAGCGGCTGGAGGCCTCCCAGACCAGTTTCTCGCGCAACAGGGCCGCGCCGCCGCCCTTGATCAGGGCCAGGCTAGGCCCGACCTCGTCGGCGCCGTCGACGGTCAGGTCGATGCGCGGCGTGTCCTCGAGCGTCGACAGGGGCAGGCCAAGCTCGCGCGCCAGATCGGCGGTCTTTTCCGAGGTCGGGACGCAGCGCAGGCCGGGCAGGTTGCGCGCGGCCAGCGCCTTGACGAACCAGGCGGCGGTCGAGCCGGTGCCCAGGCCGACGATCATGCCGGCCTCGACGTGCCGGGCGGCGGCTTCGCCGGCGTTCTTTTTCTGCAGGTCGCTCATTTCGGTTTTGCAGCCTTCGCCGCCTCCTTCTTGGCCTTGGCCGTCTTGCGAAAGGCGGCGGCCGCTCCGGGCTTGTTCGTCTGGCGGGCGCGGCCGAAGGCCAGGGCGTCGGCGGGCACGTCCTCGGTGATGACCGAGCCGGAGGCGATCAGGGCACCGTCGCCGACGATGACAGGGGCGACCAGGCTGGCGTTCGAGCCGACGAAAGCGCCGGCCCCGACCTGAGTCCGAGCCTTGTTGAAGCCGTCATAGTTGCAGAAGATGGTGCCGGCGCCGACGTTGGCACCCGCGCCCACGGCCCCGTCGCCCAGATAGGACAGGTGATTGGCCTTGGCGCCCTTGGCCATGGCCACGTTCTTCACTTCGACGAAGTTGCCGATCTTGACCCCCTCGGCCAGGTCCGCCCCGGGGCGCAGACGGGCATAGGGACCGACCTCGGCGCCGGAGGCGACGCGGGCGCCCTCGACATGGCTGAAACTACGGATGTGGGCTCCGCCGTCGATCACGGCGCCGGCGCCGAAGACGACGAAGGGTTCGATCACGGTTCCGCCCCCGACCTGAGTGTCCCAGGCGAAATGGACGGTGTCGGGCGCGCTCATGGTCACGCCGGCGGCCAGGAAGGTCTCGCGCTGGACCTTCTGAAACAGGGCCTCGGCCTGGGCCAGTTCGGCCTGGGAATTCACGCCCATCACCGCATCCTCGGCGGCGAAGACGGCGCGGGTCGGATGGCCGCCTTTGCGGGCCAATTCGACGACATCGGTGAGATAGTATTCGCCCTTGGCGTTGTCGTTCTTCACATCCGCCAACAGCGAGAAGAGCAGGGCGGCCGGAGCGGACATGACGCCGGAGTTGCAGGCGGTGATGGCCAGAACCTCAGGCGAAGCCTCCTTGGCTTCGGTGATGGCGGTCAGGGCGTCGCCGTCCAGGATCAGCCGTCCATAGGCGCCGGGATCGCGGGCCTCGAAGCCGATCACCGTCACCCCGTCCGCGTTGAAGACGGGTTCGATGTCTGTGGCCTTCAGCAGGGGCACGTCGCCATAGGTGACGACCACCTCGCCATCGAAGCCGCCCAGGGCCTGCTCTGCGGCGCGCACGGCGTGGCCGGTGCCCAGCGGCGGGTCCTGAACCGCGACGGCGGCCTCGCCCAGGCGGGCGACCACATGGGCGCGGACCTCGGGCGAATGGCTTCCGACCACCACGACGATCCGCTCGCAGCCCAGCCCCTCGGCGGCGTCGATGGCGTGATCCAGCATGGCGCGGTGCGCGACCGGGTGCAGCACCTTGGGCAGGGGCGACTTCATCCGCGTGCCCTGGCCGGCGGCGAGAATGATGGCGGCGCGGGCGCGCGTCTGGCTGGTCATGAATTGTCCCGAAGGCTAGTCGTCTCGCGATCTAGCCCATTCGATGGGCCAGCGGGAGATGTGGATGACCGATCGCGACCTGGAAGGCTGGACCATCGCCTTCGACCTTGACGGCACGCTGGTCGATTCCGCGCCGGACCTGATCGGGACGCTGAACCGTCTGCTGGTCGAAGAGGGGCTGCCGCCCGTGCCGATGGCCTCGGCGTCGGCCCTGATCGGTTCGGGGGCGCGGGCGCTGCTGGTCCACGGTTTCGAGGCGGCGGGGGCGTCGGTCGAACGGGCGCAGTCGGAGGCGCTGTTCGAGCGTTTCCTGGTGGACTACGCCGGCCATATCGCCGACGGTTCGCAACCGTTCGAGGGCGTGGTCGAGACGCTGGAGCGGCTCAAGGATCGGGGCGCCGTCCTGGTGGTCGCGACCAACAAGCGGTCCGACCTGTCCGAACTGCTGCTGGAAAAGCTGGACCTCGCCCGGCATTTCGCGGCCATCGCCGGTCCCGACCGCGTCAGCGCGCGCAAGCCCTCGGGCGCGCATCTGAAGGAGGCCGTGTCTCTGGCCGGCGGCGATCCGGCGCGGGCCGTCATGGTCGGCGATGCGGCGCCGGACGCCGAGGCGGCCAGGGATGCGG
The DNA here is from genome assembly GCF_055809335.1 of Brevundimonas sp. D3-1P. Lineage (NCBI taxonomy): Bacteria > Pseudomonadati > Pseudomonadota > Alphaproteobacteria > Caulobacterales > Caulobacteraceae > Brevundimonas > Brevundimonas sp. D3-1P. Next base: position 981,495 of record NZ_CM147908.1, on the reverse strand, counting down.
CCATGCCCTGCATCCTCGTCACCTTCGGCTTCACGCCGGTTCCGGTCGAAACCCTGGGCGCGGACGTGCTGGTCGACGCCTTCGAGGACGTGGAAGAGGCGATCGACGGGCTGCTGTCGGACTTCTACGTCTCCCGGGCGCTGAAATTCTAAGCACGGGCGACAGGAAATCTTTCGGCGCAATGATCGCCGATACGGTTGCGGATCGCTTCGGCGATGGACAGATTGGCGCACCCCGTCGAAAGTGCCCTCATGTTCGCCCGCCTCCTGAAAATCCCGCTCTGGCAGCGCACCGCCGCCGGCTTCGCCCTGGGCATCCTGGCCGGGCTGATCCTGCGCGAACGGGCCGAGACCTGGCTGCAGCCGATCGGCGACGTCTACCTGAACCTGATCCGCATGGTGGTGGCGCCCCTGGTGCTGTTCACCATCGCCAGCTCCATCGCCAAGCTGGGCGAGGGGGCGGGGGCCGTGCGGCTGGGCGTGCGGACCATCGTCTGGTTCGCCATCACCTCCCTGCTGGCCGTGCTGGTCGGTTTCGCCTTCGGCCATATTATCAATCCCGGCGTCGGCCTGGCCAATCTGCCCTTGGGCGAGGTCAAGGAACGCGTGATCCCGACGCCGCTGGAGGTCCTGATCGGCGTGGTGCCGACCAACCCCTTCGCCGCCCTGGCCGAAGGCAAGGTGCTGCAGATCATCTTCTTCTCGGCCTTGGTGGGCATGGCCCTGGTGGCGCTGGGCGACCGGGCCCAGGGCGTACGGCGGCTGGTGGACGAAGGCGCGGCCGTCGTCTTCCGCATCACCCGCTGGGTGATCCAGCTGACGCCCATAGGCGTGTTCGGCCTGATCGGGTCGGTGGTGGGCGGCTATGGCTGGGAGGCGCTGCTGCCGCTGCTGAAATTCATCGCCGCCATCTACGCCGCCTGCCTGTTCCACATCCTGGTCGTCTATTCGGGACTGCTGAAACTGCATGGGCTGAAGGCGAGCAGCTTCTTCCGCGGCGCCTTCGCGGCCCAGCAGACGGCCTTCGCCACCTCCTCGTCGCTGGGCACCCTGCCGATCACCCTGCGCCAGACGGTCGAGCGTCTGGGCGTGCCCCAGGCCTACGCCGCCTTCGCCGTGCCGCTGGGGGCCAATGTGAAGATGGACGGCTGCGGGGCCATCTATCCCGCCATCGCCTCGATCTTCATCGCCCAGTATTTCAAGATAGACCTGACCCTGACGCAATATGTGCTGATCGGCCTGACGGCGGTGCTGGGTTCGCTGGGCACGGCGGGGGTGCCCGGCACCTCCATCGTCATGCTGACCCTGACGCTGTCGACCGCCGGCCTGCCGCTGGAAGGGATCGGCTATATCGTCGCCATCGACCGGGTCATCGACATGATGCGTACGGCGACGAACGTGACCGGCCAGATGCTGGTCCCCGTGCTGGTAGCCAGGGAGGAAGGCATCCTGAACCAGGATATCTATGACGGTCATGTCGCCTGGCTGCCTGGCGATCCGGAGGCGGAGACGCCGGAAGCGGTTCGCGCCGCCGGAATCTGAAACGGACGCTTGCGCGGGCTCGGCGACCGGGCTATGTCGCCGCCTCCGCAAGAGACGGACGCGTAGCTCAGCGGGAGAGCACCTCGTTCACACCGAGGGGGTCACAGGTTCAATCCCTGTCGCGTCCACCATCCTTCCCGCCGTTATCCGAACAGCAGAGGCTCCGTCGTCGACGGCTGCGGGCTTGAACTTCGCGCTTCGCGATGCGTTCTACGCACATGAACCTGATCATTCTGTTTGTCGGCGCGGTTGTTCTGGCCGGGGCTCTGTTCGCGCTGTCCGGCGTGTTCGAAGGTCGGAAGCCGGCGCACTTCGTCGACAAGGACGCCGATGGAGAGCCCGACGAACCGAATGGTCCCGCCAAGGATTTGTGATCGGCATGGCGCTCAATCGGTCGGGCGGCGCGGCGGCTGCGGCCAAGGTTCGCAACGGCGAACACCTTTCGCCGTCGTGCGTTGTCCAGGCATGACGTTTCTCGCTCGCCTTTTCATCGCACTGGATCGCGTGACAAAGTTCGTCACCCGCCAGGAACGCCTGCTTTGAGGGCGATCTGACGTGGAATGGATATGGCGCATTGCGTCCGACCCGCCCTGCCGCCACCTTGCGGCGACGAGTTTTGACGAGAGGACGTCCGATGGCCCGCAAACCCAACTATAGTTTCGAGCGTCAGGAGCGTGAGCGCGCGGCGGCGGCGAAGGCGGCCGAAAAGGCGGCGGCCAAGGCCGAGCGCAAGACCGAGGCTGCTACCCAGAAGGCGCAGTCGGACAAAGACTGAGCCGAGGCGCGGCAGCCGCCCGTCTTTTCATTGTTCGACAGGGCCGAAAGCCCTATTCTGGCGCAATGACACGCTGGACCCCCGAAAGCTGGAGAACCAAGACCGCCCTGCACATGCCGGCGGACTATCCCGATCCCAAGGCCCTGGCCGTAGTCGAGGACGAGCTGCGTGCCCTGCCGCCGCTCGTCTTCGCGGGCGAGGCGCGTCGTCTGACGTCGAAACTGGCGCAGGTGGAGCAGGGCGAGGCCTTCCTGCTCCAGGGCGGCGATTGCGCCGAAAGCTTCAAGGAGTTTTCGACCGACAATATCCGCGACACCTTCCGACTGATCCTGCAGATGGCGGTGGTCCTGACCTTCGCGGGCAGGAAGCCGGTGGTGAAGGTCGGTCGGATCGCCGGCCAGTTCGCCAAGCCGCGCTCGTCGCCGCTGGAGGAGATCGACGGGGTCGAACTGCCCAGCTATCGCGGCGACATCATCAACGGCATGGGGTTCACGCCCGAGGAGCGCGCGCCCGATCCGCAGCGCCTGATCCGCGCCTATAACCAGTCCGCTTCGACCCTGAACCTGCTTCGCGCCTTCGCGGGCGGCGGATACGCCGACCTGTACAACATCCATCGGTGGACACTGGGGTTCGCGGGCGACAATGCGGCGGGGGCCCAATATCGCGAACTGGCCGACAAGATCACGGAGGCCCTGGCCTTCATGGAGGCGGTCGGCGTCACGCCCGAGACCCATCCCGACCTGAGCCGGGTCGAGGTCTTCACCAGCCACGAGGCGCTGCTGCTGAACGTGGAGAGCGCGCTGACGCGGCTGGACGGCGGCTCTGGCGAATGGTTCGACACCTCGGCCCACATGCTGTGGATCGGCGAGCGCACGCGCCAGCTGGACGGCGCCCACGTCGAGTTCATGAAGGGGATCAAGAACCCCATCGGCGTGAAGTGCGGGCCGACGATGACGGCCGACGACCTGCTGCCGCTGATCGACGCGCTGAACCCGGACAATGTTTCGGGCCGTCTGACGCTGATCGGCCGGTTCGGCCACGACAAGGTCGGCGAGCGCCTGCCTAAGCTGATGCGCGAGGTGAAGGCCTCGGGCCGCAAGGTGATCTGGTCCATCGACCCGATGCACGGCAACACCTTGAAGGCCGGCAACGGCTACAAGACCCGTCCCTTCGACCGCATCCTGGGCGAGGTGCGGACCTTCATCGACGTGGCGGAAGCGGAAGGCGTCCACCCCGGCGGCGTCCATCTGGAGATGACCGGCCAGAACGTCACCGAATGTCTGGGCGGCGCCCAGGCGGTGACGGAGGACGACCTGTCCAACCGTTATCACACCCATTGCGATCCGCGCCTGAACGCCGACCAGGCGCTGGAACTGGCCTTTCTGGTCGCCGAACGGCTGAAGTCCGGTCGCGTCGGCCGGTCGAAAGCCGCCTGATCGCGCAAACGGCGGGCTGGCCGTTCGGCGGCCGCCTTCGGCTTCGCCCGGTCCGCAGCCGCCGCCGCAGATACGACCGGATGCGGTCACGGCGCGGACAAGGACGCGCCGTCTGATCGGCCGCCAACGACGAAAAGGGCTTTCGGGGCGGTCCCTCGGAAGTGACGGACATGGATACGCCTGCGCAACAAGACGAAAAGCCCGGCCGGGTCGCCTATCAGGGCGCGCCAGGAGCGTTCAGCCACGAGGCCTGTCTGGCGCTGCGGCCGTGGGACGAGGCGGTGGCGTTCGAAACCTTTGAAGGCGCGTTGGAGGCGCTGAAATCCGGCGACTGCGGCTGCGCCCTGATTCCGGTCGAGAACTCGACCATCGGCGTGGTCGAGCCCGCTGCGACCTTGGTGCAGGCGATGGACCTCGAACCCGTCGCCGAGGTGTGGCGGCCGATCCGTCACGCGCTGATGGGGGTGCCGGGCGCGCGCCTGTCCGACATCCGAACGGTGGAAAGCCACCCCATCGCCCTGGCCCAGTGCGAACGGACGTTGAAGTCCCTGCATCTGAAGACTGTCGAGCATTTCGACACCGCCGGGGCCGCGCGCGATGTAGCCCTGGCCGGCGATCCCACCCGCGCCGCCATCGCCGCGGCGGGGGCTGCCGAGGCCTACGGCCTGTCGATCCTGCGCAACGATTTGCAGGATTCGAGCGATAATCGCACGCGCTTCGTCCTGTTGAGCGCTTCTTTGGGTTGACGGCGCACGGTCTTTGCGTGTCTTAGATGGCGCACGGATCGTACGACGATCCGCATAACCGGATACGGACCATGTCCCGCCAGCGCGCCCTCTCTGTTTCCTTCGACCGTTCGCGCGCGGTGTCCGGCCTCTATTTCGGCTGCGGCTTTTACGGCTTTCGATACGCCGGCTGAGGCGTCGGGCGCACTTCGTCCCTGACTGCTTCGCCGGCGACCGCTCTGGTCCAGAGCGGCGGTTCGCCCATGCACCTATTGAAATTCAGAATGCCGAAAGCCCTATTCCATGTCCGTTTCCAATCTTCAGCGAATCTGGCCTGACGTGGCCGACCTGACCCCAGAACAGCAGGCGCTGGCCGCTCTGCGCGCCGAGATCGACGGGATCGACGATCAGATCCTGGCCCTGTTCGAAAAGCGGCTGGCGGTCGCCGCCACTGTCGGCCGCGCCAAGGACGCGCCGACGGGGCCGCACACCAAGCTGCGTCCCGACCGCGAACAGGCGGTGCTGGCGCGTATGCTGTCCAAATGCCAGCCCGAGAACGCCGAGACGGTCGAACATCTGTGGCGCGAGATCGTCGGTTGGGGCCTGGCGCGCCAGGGGCGGCTGCAGGTCCAGGTCTGGGCCCCCATCGAGCCGACGCGGGCCTTCGACGGGGCGCGCCTGCGGTTTGGCGCGGCGGCGGACATCAGGATGGTGCGCGATCCCCAGAAGGCCTTGGCTTTCGCGGCCGAGGGCCACGGGATCGCCGTCCTGGCCATAAACACCGAGAACGCCTGGTGGATGGGCCTGCGTCGCGAATGGTCGATGCTCAGCGTGTTCGACGGTTACGGCGGCGAGACGCCGACCTCGCTGGCGGTGGGCAAGATCGACCCGCCGGCCTTGCCCAAAGGCCGCCGGGTGGTCGTGACGGCCGGCGGCGACGCGGGGGACGGGGGCGGGGCGCGCCGCTGGGGCCTGAACACCCACCACGGCTGGACCATCGCCCTGACCGACGCCGACCTGGCGCCGGGCGAGGCCGAGGGCTGCGTCGGCGCGATCGGTTGAAGTTTCGGAGCGGGTCACATCTGATGACGGATGCGGCGCGCCGCCTGTTCAGATCGCCATATTGTCGATCAACCGGGTCGTGCCGAGCCAGGCGGCGGCCAGGATGCGCGCCGGGGCGTCCACGAGGTCGTTGCGGAAGACTCCAAGATCCTCGGCGCGGCGGATGGCGACATAGTCCACTCGCTCGAACCCGGTCTTCAGCAGGGCGGTGCAGGCTTCGCGCTCTACGTCCGGCAGGAGGCGGCCCGATGCGGCCTCGGCGCCGGCCTGGGCCAGAATTCCGTTCAACTGGCGCGCGGACGCCAGTTCGGTCTCGGACAGATAGGCGTTGCGCGAGGACAGGGCCAGGCCGTGGGCGTCGCGTTCGGTCGGGGCGCCGACGATCTCGATCGGCAGGTCCAGATCCCGCACGAAACGGCGGATGACCATCAGCTGCTGGTAGTCCTTTTCGCCGAAGACGGCGATGTCGGGCTGGACCTGGTTGAACAGCTTGGTCACGACCAGCGCCACCCCGCCGAACATCTGAGGCCGGAAATCGCCTTCCAGGCCCAGGGCCGGGCCGCCCACGGCGATGCTTGTGGCGAAGCCTTCCGGGTACATCTCCTGCGCCGACGGGGCGAACATCAGGTGACACCCCGCGCCGGCCAGAAGGCGGGCGTCCTGCCCTTGCTGGCGGGGATATTTGTCCAGATCCTCATGGGCGGCGAACTGGGTCGGGTTGACGAAGTTGGAGGCCACGACGCGGTCGGCGCGGCGGGCCGCCTCGCGCACCAGGGTCAGGTGCCCCTCGTGCAGGGCGCCCATGGTCGGAACCATGCCTACGCTGAGGCCTTGTCGTTTCCAGTCCCGCACGGTCGCGCGCAGGTCGGCGACGGTGCGGACGACGGCGAGAGGAGAAGGCGAGGGGGCGGCGTTCGTCATGATGAAGCGATTAACCTTTTCGCTTAAGCCTGTTGATGCACCAGACCTCAAAGTCTGGGCGCTAGGGTCGTGCTTATGACGCCCGCAGAAGCGACCCGTCCAGTTCCGATCGTCCCGGCCCTGATCGGGGCCTTGGCCATCGCCGCCGCCCTGTCGGGATGCGGGGGCGCGAATGGCGATCCGCATCGGTTCAAAGCCATGGCCGACCAGGTGGCGGCCATCGAGGTTCCGCTGACGCCCGAAGCGACGGATCGGGGCCATTCTTCCCCCGCTGAGGCGAGCGGCCTTCGTCCCGCCAGGTTCAGCGCCATGAAGGTCGCCGTGATGGATCCCCACGCCATGTGGGACGCGCGCGACGATCAGGCGGGCGTGCGCCGGGTCGCAGACGACGCCGGATTGCGCGACGCGGTGATCCGCACGGCCCAGCCGGCGGTTCGGGCCGCCGCGCCCGTCCTGGCCCGCGAAACGCTCGCGCCGGCGCCGCCCGATGTCGGTCTTCGTCACCCGCAATCGGGCCGCACGATCCAGCTGGGCGCCTATTCCAGCGCGGAGGCGGCGCGCCAGGCCTGGGGCCGGCTGAAGGCGTCCGCCGACCTGGTTGCTCTGACGCCGGTTTACGAGTCGGTCCAGGTCCAGGGGCGGACCCTGACGCGGCTGAAGGCCGGGCCCGTCTCGTCCGAGGCCGCCGCCGCCCTGTGCCGCGCGGCGTCCGTCGCCGAGGACTGGTGCGCCCGCAACGGCTGATCGCGCCCCCGCCGGCCGTCCACAGATCTGCGTTAAGGTTCCGTTGACGTTTGGCGCGGGGCGTCCGACTCTGGCCCTACTGGACCGCGCCTGAGTCGCGCCGGTCGGCACAGAGGATTCCCTCGAATGACGCAGCCGCATGTGATCGTTCTCGGCAACGAAAAGGGCGGGGCGGGCAAGTCCACCCTGGCCATCCACATCGTCACCGGCCTGCTGCACGCGGGCCGGTCGGTGGCGATCATCGACCTGGACCTGCGCCAGCGGTCGATGCAGCGTTTCTTCCAGAACCGCGCCGCCTGGCTGGCTGCGAACGGGCAAGTCCTGCCCCAGCCCTTCACGCCCGACATGGGCGACGGCAAGGCCCTGGCCAAGGCGGACGTCGCCGAACAGATCGCGACCTTCGAACGCGCCTTCGACGAGGCGGTCGCCGCCGGCGTCGACGCGATCCTGATCGACACGCCCGGCGGCGATACGGCGGTGTCCAGCGCCGCCCACGCCCGCGCCGACCAGATCGTCACGCCGATGAACGACAGCTTCGTCGATTTCGACCTGCTGGGCGAAGTCGATCCCGTGTCGCTGGAACTGCTGAAGCCCTCCATCTATTCCGAAAGCGTGTGGGAGGCGCGCAAGCAGCGGGCCATCGCCCAGGGCCGTCACGCCACGATCGACTGGCTGGTCGTGACCAACCGCCTGGCCGTGGCCGAGGCGCGCAACCGCAAGCGCCTGGAGGAGCGGATGACCAAACTGGCCAAGCGCGTCGGCTTCCGCGTCGGGCCGGGGCTGCGCGACCGGGTCATCTATCGCGAACTGTTCCCGTTCGGCCTGACGGTGGCGGACCTGTCCAACGAGGTGCGGCCGGTGGCGGTGTCCCTGGCCCATGTCGCGGCGCGCCAGGAGATGCGCAATCTGATGATGGCCATGGGGCTGGAGCAGGTGTTGAGCCCTTTGGACGTGGCGGCCTGACGCCTTCATGAGCCTGATCTGGCTGGCCCTGGCGGCGATCGCCGTCTGGGCCTTGGTGCGCCTGGGGCGCCAGACCGAGCGCCGCGGGCGGGCCCATTGGCGGGTCAGCGCGACCCTGCTGGGGTCGGTGCTGCTGGCCGGCGGGGCGCTGGCGGCGTTTCGCGGGGCGTGGCTGGCGGCGGCGGGTCTGGCCGGCGCCGGCCTCTATCTGGCCTGGGCGTCGCGAAGTCGGGCCGTGATCCGGTCCGAACCGATCAGCGAGGCCGACGCGCGCGCCGTTCTGGGCGTCCGACCGGGCGCCGACGAAGCCGAGGTCCGCGCAGCGTGGAAACGCGCGATGGCGCGCGCCCACCCCGACCAGGGCGGCACCGAAGGCCTGGCGCGTCGCGTCAACGCGGCGCGGGATCGGCTGTTGAGAAAGACCGGACACGGCTGATCGGCCTCGCGCTTTCGCTGCGAAGTTGGAGGGCTGGGCGGAGCGCCGGGCCTTCGCCCGGAGTGTGAGTTTGTAAGTACCGTTTCGACGAAGGGTATGACGCTCCGCGCGGTTGGTTGGCCTGCAAGCTTGGGGCGTCGAGCGGTGGCGGTCTTATCGCCTAACCCCATAAGCCTGCGACGGGTCGGCGGGGTCTGCGAAACCCCGTCCCGAGTGCGGCCGAGTATCCCCCTCGACCCTCCGACGGCGCACCGTGTGTCGCCGCCGGCGCGGGCCGTTGCAGACCCGCTCCCGTTCCATCCGCTCCCGCCGCCGCAAGGTCGCAGGCCTTACGAGCCCTCCGATGCGACGAGACGGGGCAAGAATACGCGCGTTTCGGAGGGGGGATGGATGATGGGGAAGATAATTCGATAGGTCGTTGAATTGGTTAGTGATGGACCAGCCGCATTGTGATGGCTGGTGGCAATCGCGCCTCTCAATCCGTCATCCTCGGCCTTGTGCCGAGGATCCATAATCCCGGTGTCCGCCGCCGGTCCCCGACCTTTGAGACCGGGCGTATGGGTCCTCGGCACAAGGCCGAGGATGACGAGGTGGTGAGCGAAAGTGACGACGTTAGAGAAGAACGCTCGGCGACCGTGCGGTTTCGACAGCCCCTCCACCGCTGCACGGTCCCCCTCCCCACGAGTGGGGAGGAGACGATGCCGCGCGCTTCCCGCGTTGCCCGTGACGGCGCGGGCGGGTAGAGCGTTCGGCTTCTCCCGCCTGACCGAAGTTTCAGACCATGCACGACATCAGAGCCATTCGCGAGAACCCCCAGGTTTACGTGGCGGGCTGGTCGTCGCGCGGCGTGGAGGACGCCGACGGGCTGGTGGCGGACATCCTGCGGCTGGACGGCGAACTGCGCCGCGCCCAGACGACGGGGCAGGACGCCCTGGCCAAGCGCAATGCGGCGTCCAAGCTGATCGGCGCCGCCATGGGGAAGAAGGACATGGCCGAGGCCGACCGCCTGAAGGCCGAAGTCGAGGCGCTGAAGGGCGACATCGCGGCGGCGGCCGAGGTCGAGGCGCGGGTCGGCAAGGAACTGCGCGACCTGCTGGCCGCGCAGAAGAACCTGGCGGCCGAGGACGTGCCGGACGGCGAGGACGAGGCGGGCAACGTCGAGGTCGGGGCGTGGGGCGAGCCGCGCCGGATGGGTCCGGCCAAGGATCACGCCGACCTGGGCGAGGCCCTGGGGATGCTGGACTTCGAGGCGGCGGCGAAGATGTCGGGCGCGCGGTTCGCGGTGTTGAAGGGGCAGTTGGCGCGGCTGGAACGGGCCGTGGGTCAGTTCATGCTGGACATGCAGACGGACCAGCACGGGTATCTGGAAGTGAATCCGCCCTATCTGGTGCGCGACGAGGCGATGTTCGGGACGGGGCAGTTGCCGAAGTTTGCGGACGATTTGTTTGGCGCCCAAGCGGGCAGTAGCTCTGCCATGCTGAAGACGGCTACTCTTAATGGTGTTCGAGAAGCCTTTCAGGAATGGAAGCGGAGTGGGTGGCTTGTTACGCCGAACCAAGATGATCCAGAGGGTCTCGGCGTCGCCGCATACGACATTGAAGAATTTTTTGAGTACTTAGAAATTTCACCTCGTCTTCCCGATCCGATTTTCGATGAAGTACTTCTCGATAAGCCGCAGCGTTGGCTCATCCCCACCGCCGAAGTCTCCCTGACCAATCTCGTGCGCGAGAGCATCCTGTCCGAGGACGACCTCGCGACGCCGATGCGGATGACGGCGCTGACGCCGTGCTTCCGGGCCGAGGCCGGGTCGGCGGGGCGGGATACGCGCGGGCTGATCCGCCAGCACCAGTTCTCCAAGGTCGAGATGGTGTCGATCGCGCGGCCGGAGGATAGCGACGCCGAGCATGAGCGGATGACGGCGTGCGCCGAGGCTGTGCTGAAGGCGCTGGAGCTGCCGTTCCGGCGGATGCTGCTGTGCAAGGGCGACATGGGCTTTTCGGCGCAGAAGACGTTCGACCTGGAGGTCTGGCTGCCCAGCCAGGGGACCTATCGCGAGATCAGCAGCTGCTCGAACTGCGGCGACTTCCAGGCGCGGCGCATGGACGCCCGGTTCAAGCGCGCCGGCGAGAAGAAGACCGAGTTCGTGCATACGCTGAACGGGTCCGGGCTGGCGGTCGGGCGGACGCTGGTGGCGATCATGGAGAACTATCAGCAGGACGACGGCCGGATCGCGGTGCCGGCGGCGTTGCAGCCGTATATGGGCGGGCTCCAATTCGTGGGCGGGCAATGAATTTTCCGCTCATCCCCGCGAAGGCGGGGACCCAGTGCTTTGGGCGAAAGGCGGATGATGCTTGCGCGCCCTTGATCCAACGCACTGCCGAGCGACAGAACTGGGTCCCCGCCTTCGCGGGGATGAGCGGAGTTTGAAGTGCGTATTCTCCTGACCAACGACGACGGGATCGAGGCGGAAGGCCTTGAATGCCTTGAGCGGATCGCGCGGACGATCAGCGACGACGTGTGGGTGTGCGCGCCCGCCGTCGAACAGTCGGGCAAGGGGCGGGGGATCACCCTGACCGAGCCGTTGCGGGTGGCGAAGCTGGGCGACAAGCGGTTCGCGGTGACGGGCACGCCGACCGACTGCGTCGTGCTGGCGGTCAACGACCTGATGCCGGAAAAGCCGGACCTGGTGCTGTCGGGCGTCAATCGCGGGCACAATATCGGCGAGGACGTCAGCTATTCCGGCACGGTGGCGGGCGCCTTGCAGGGCATGGCCTTCGGCATCCGCTCCATCGCCCTGAGCCAGAGCCTGGAGCGGTTCCACGACGCGGTGGTCGCCCACTGGGAGACGGCCGAGGCCTTCGCCCCCGCCATCATCAGTCGGCTGCTGGCGCAGAAATGGGCGCCGGGCGTGGTGATGAACCTGAACTTTCCCAACCGCCGGCCCGAAGAGGTCGAACAGGTCGAGGTGACGACGCAAGGATTCCGCGACGTGGGCGAGATGCACGCCGTTCGGCGCACCGACCTGCGGGGACGCGACTATTACTGGATGAGCTTCCGCGGCGAAAAGCAGGAGCACCCGGAGGGCACGGATCTGCGCGCCATCGACGAGGGGCGGATTTCGGTCACGCCGCTGCATATCGACCTGACGCACATGGCCAGCGTGAACGACCTGAAGAAGGTTCTGGGCGGGGCGCCGCCAAGGGCGGTCGTCGCCGCATGAACCTGCACGACGACCGCGCCGGCCGTCTGATCCTGTCGCTGAGGCAACAGGGGATCACGGACCCGCGCGTGCTGAAGGCGATGGAGAGCATCGACCGCGCGGTCTTCGTGCACGAGAAGTTTTTGGACCAGGCCTGGGAGGATCAGGCCCTGCCCATCGACTGCGCCCAGACGATCAGCCAGCCCTATATCGTCGGCCTGATGACCCAGGCGCTGGAGGTCCAGGCCCGGCACCGGGTGCTGGAGATCGGCACCGGCAGCGGATACCAGTGCGCGGTGCTGAGCCGGCTGGCGCGCTATGTCTATTCGGTGGAGCGGTATCGCAGCCTGCTGGTGGAGGCCGAGGGCCGTCTGCGGACGTTGCAGATCGAGAACGTCATCACCAAACACGGAGACGGCGGTCTGGGCTGGGCCGAACAGGCGCCGTTCGACCGGATCATGGTCACGGCCGCGTCGCCGACCGAACCGACCGAGCTGCTGAAACAGCTGAAGCCGAACGGGGTTCTGGTCGCGCCGGTGGGACGGACCTCGGTGCAGATGCTGCACCGCTACGTCGGCCAGGGCGACGGCGCCTTCCGCCGCGAAAGCCTGACGGAGGTGCGGTTCGTGCCGCTGGTCGAGGGGACGGCGAAGGAGGGCTAAAGCTTGCCAAGCGTGCCGCCCTGCCGCAGCATCGCAAAATGAAATGGCCGCTTCTTCTCATCGCGAGTTCAACTCTGGCCGTGTCGTCGCCAGCGATGGCTCATGAGTTTTCGGACTATTTCGCCTATGGGACCGTCGAGCTTTCGCCCAGGGGCTATGTGACGGCCAGACAAGTCGCAGCCTATGCGGAACGGTCCGGGTCTGATCGTTACAGGGTGCTGATCTCCGCCCACATGGATACCGCTGAGGGCCGGGAGTTCAGCGATGAACTCTCTGCAAGACGCGCCCAATCGATGGCCACCGAGTTGGTGAGGCTTGGGGTGGACCCTTCCAGAATTGAAATGCGAGCCAACGGCGACCGCCATCTGGCCAGGCCGACCGACCGCGACGTGCGCGAGCCGTTGAACCGGCGTGTCACCGTCGATGTGACCTTGTAGAATCGCCCGCGTTAACCTTCGCGCCCCAATTCCGCGACGATTGCGGGGTTGGCTTATGGGGCGCGAGCGGGCACACCGGGCGGGCGAGTTTAACCATGCGAGGAGCGGCGGGTGGCGGTGATTTCGGGCGGGACGAGAGCGGTGCTGATCGCGGCGGCGTCGCTGAGCGCGGCGGCCTGTATGAGCTATCCTTCCGAGCCGAGGTACTCCACCCATGCGGCGCCCGCGCCGGCGCCGGACCGCGGGGCCTATCCGCCCGCAGGCGGTCAGCAGTCGACCTATCCCGGCGGGGCGCAGACCCAGCCCGGCCGTCCCGCACCCTATGAATCGCCGCCGCCGGCGACGGCGCCTATCGGCCAGGTGGACGGCGGGGCCCTGCCGCCCCCGGTCAGCGTGACGCCGAGCCAGCCGGCCTATCAGCCGCCCGCCTATCAGCCGCCTGCGTCGTCCGCCCCGGTCCGTCCGGGCGCGGCCTATGTGATCCAGCCGGGCGACACCATCTCGGGCGTGGGGCGCCGGTTCCAGACGCCGGTGCAGACGCTGATCGACCTGAACGGCCTGGGGCCGCGCGGCGCCATCACCAGCGGACAAAGAATCATCCTGCCCGAGGCGGCGGTGGATACGGGGCGCGACCCCTACGCCACCGGCGCTTCGCCCGTCGGGGTGCTGGTGCCGGACGACGGCGCGGTTCCGCCGCCGCCGCCGCCGCCGTCGGGCAATGCGGCCCTGCCGGTTCAGACCCGCCCGACGCCCGTCGCCCAGGCCGGGACCGACGCGACCGGCCAGCCGAACCTGCTGTGGCCCGTCCGCGGCGACATCGTGCGGCGTTTCGGCCCGGTCGGGATGGGCGAGCGCAACAACGGGATCAACATCGGGGCGTCCGCCGGCGCCGCGGTCGGCGCCTCGGCCCCCGGCCGCGTGGCCTATGTCGGCAGCGATCTGGTCGGGCAGGGGCTGACGGTCCTGATCGTCCACGCCAACGGCTGGCGCACCGTCTACGGCCATCTGGGCTCGGCGACGGTGAAGGACGGCGACGACGTGCGCGCGGGCCAGCAGATCGGCACCGTGGGTCTGACCGCCGGCGACGGCCGCCCGTCGATCCACTTCGAGACGCGCCAGATGCGCGGCGACGACCCCGTCGCGGTCGATCCGCTGACCGTATTGCCGCGATAGCGATTTCGCCGCGTTGCATTCTTTAGGGGCCGGCCCTAGGTTCCGCGCCTCGTTTCAATGGGGGCGCCGACGAGGGCCGCCCTGTTCGTGTTCGGAGACTACCCATGGGCGGAGCGGCTGACGGCGGCTTGACGGCGCAACTGATCGGCTTCGCGCCCATCATCGGCATTTTCATCCTGTTCTACTTCCTGCTGATCCGCCCGCAGCAGAAGCGCGCCAAGGAACACGCCGCCGCCATCGGCGCGGTCAAGCGCGGCGACACCGTCGTTTTGGGCAGCGGCATGATCGGCAAGGTCACGCGCGTCGAGGACGCCGAGGTGAACGTCGAGATCGCGCCCAGCGTCAATGTGCGCGTGGTCAAGTCGATGATCGCCGAGGTGCGCAACCGCACCGCCATCGCCGCCAACGATTCCAAGGCCTGATACGCTCGCGTATCCGCCGATACCTGGACCGCCCACATGATTCAGCTGTCGCGCTGGAAAGTCATTCTCGTCGTCGCCTCGGCGATCATCGGCTGCCTGCTGGCCTATCCCAACCTGCTGACCCCCGCCCAGCGCGAGGCGCTGCCGGGTTGGCTGCCGAAGAATGCGCTGAACCTAGGGCTCGATCTTCAGGGCGGGTCGTACCTGCTGCTGGAGGTCGATGTGCCGGCGATGCGCGAAAAGCGCGTCACCAACCTGATCGAGGACGTCCGCGTCACCCTGAACGGCGCGGGCATCGCCACCAACGCTTTGCAGCGTGAAGCCGGGGGCGTGGTCGTGACCCTGGCCAATCCCGCCCAGAGCGACGCGGCGTTCAAGGCGCTGCAACAGCTTGGCGGGCAGGCGGGGGCGGGCGGTCAGGTCGAACGCGCGGCGACGCGCCTGGGCGACAATCGCATCCGCTTCGCCTACACCGACGCCGCGCTGAACGGCATGGGGGCGACCGCCGTGGATCAGTCGATCGAGGTGGTGCGCCGCCGGATCGACAGCCTGGGCACGCGCGAACCCTCCATCACCCGCCAGGGCGCCGACCGCATCGTGGTGCAGGCGCCGGGCGAGAGCGATCCGTCCAAGCTGGAAGAGGTCATCGGCCAGACGGCCCAGCTGACCTTCCAGATGGTGGATGTCGAAAACTCGGTGAACGACGCTTTGGCCGGCCGCGTGCCGCCCGATTCCGAACTGCTGCAGGGCGAGGACGGCACCCCCTATCTGGTCAAGAAGCGCGTGCTGGTGTCGGGCGAGAACCTGACCCGCGCGGGCGTCGGTTCGGACCAGAGCGGCCGCCCGGCCATCGACTTCCGCTTCGACGGCGCCGGCGCGCGCCGGTTCGGCGAGGCGACGGCGGCGAACCTGCAAAAACCCTTCGCCATCATTCTGGACGGAAAGGTCATCTCGGCCCCCACGATCCAGAGCGCGATCACCTCGGGTTCGGGCCAGATCACCGGCAACTTCTCGATCCAGGAAGCCTCGACCCTGGTGAACCTGCTGAACGGGGGCGCCCTGCCGGCGCCGCTGAACGTGGAGGAGCGCCGCACGGTCACGGCGGAGCTGGGCGCGGACGCGGTCGCCGCCGGGGCCCTGTCGACCGCCGTCGGCTTCGCCATCATCGTGCTGTTCATGATCCTGGCCTACGGCTTGCTGTTCGGGGGCGTGTCGGTGGTCGGGCTGGTGCTGAACGGCGTGCTGATCGTGGCCGCCATGTCCCTGACGCAGGCGACGCTGACGCTGCCCGGCATCGCCGGTCTGATCCTGACCTTTGCGGTGGCGGTGGACGCCAACGTGCTGATCTACGAGCGGATGCGCGACGAGGCGCGAGCGGGACGCAGCGTCATCGCCTCGATGGACGCCGGCTTCAACAAGGCCATGGGCACCATCATCGACGCCAACCTGACCACCCTGGTCGCGGCGGGCATCATGTTCGCCTTCGGCCAGGGGCCGGTGCGCGGCTTCGCCTGGACGCTGACCATCGGGGTGTTCACCTCGGTCTTCTCCTCGGTCCTGGTCGCCCAGGTCCTGCTCGGGTACTGGCTCAAGACCGCCAAACCCAAGAAACTGCCGATCGCGGAGTGATGGCGATGCGTGGATGGCCTCTAATCAAGCTGCTGCCGCAGAAGACGAACCTTCATTTCGTCAAATATTCCCGCGCCGCCGGCGTCCTGTCGGTGATCCTGTGCGTCGCCTCCATCGTGGCCTGCTTCTATCCCGGCCTGAACATGGGCATCGACTTCCGGGGCGGCGCCTCGATGGAGGTGTCCAAGCCGGCCGGCCAGGAGATCCAACTGGACCGGGTGCGCGAAGCGGTGAACGGACTGAACCTCGGCGATGTCCAGGTGCAGGGCATCGCGCGTCGCGACAGCAATGTCGATGACGGCTCCACCGCCATCCTGCGCTTCCAGGTGCCGGAAGGCCGCGACCAGACCCAGGTGGTGCGACAGGTCGAAAACGCCATCAGCGGCGCGGTCGGCCAGGTGAACTATTCCGGCGTCAGCGTCGTCGGTTCCAAGGTGTCGGGCGAGCTGTTCACCTCGGGGCTTCTGGCGCTGGCCGTCGCGATCGGCCTGATGTTCCTCTACATCTGGTTCCGGTTCGAGCCGCAGTTCGGTTTCGGCGCGGTCGTCGGCCTGCTGCACGACGTGATCCTGACCTTCGGCCTGATCGTGCTGTTCAAGCTGGAGTTCAGTCTGAACATGGTCGCCGCCGTGCTGACCGTGATCGGCTATTCGATGAACGACACCGTCGTCGTGTTCGACCGTCTTCGCGAGAACCTGCGGAAATACAAGACCATGCCGTTGCGCGAGGTGATCGACCTGTCGCTGAACGAAACGCTGTCGCGGACCATCATCACCGGCGTCACCGCCGTCATGGTGCTGGCGGCCCTGGCCATCTTCGGCGGCGAGGCCCTGTTCGGCTTCTCCATCGCCCTGATGTTCGGCATCATCATCGGCACCTATTCGTCGATCTATGTCGGCGCGCCGATCATCCTGCTGTGGGGCGTCAAGCGCGGCGCGGTGGCGGACGATGCCAAGCCGGTGAAGCTGGGCATGGCCAGTCGGCCGTAGAGGCAGGCGGCGTCGCTGAAGATCAGGCCGCTCCAGCATCGCTGGGGCGGCCTTTTCCTTGGGCGTCGTCCGTGCAAGGCTAGGCTTATGAAAGTTCTGACGACTGCCGCAACCGCGCTCGCCCTCATCGGCGCCCTGTCCGCCTGCACCGACAGCCGACGCGCCCGCAACGACGCCACATGGGGCGACAAGCCGGCGGACATCACCTGCTGGACCTATGGGGTCGAGAACTTCAAGGGCCGGTCGACGGGCAAGGTCGAGTACAACGACGGCGGACGGATCGCCTTCGTCGACGCGGCGAACAATCGCTACACGACCATCGATGGCGACTGCCGCGTCGTTTACACCCAGCCGGGGAAATGAGGGAAAGTTAGCGGCAGGCCGCTTCGGCTTCCTCAGCGATCTGATCAGCGATAGCTTCATCGATCGGACCCAATAGGACCTCGGAACCTAGACTGTGCCCTCGGCCGTCATGCGAGACGAAGCGGACGCGGTCCGGGGCTAAAACACCGGATGCAGCCCGGCGTTGGTGATCTTCTCGAACCTGAGAATCCAGGCTGCCGTAATGCAGCGTCATGGGTGCACCCCACGCAGCGAACATTGGAGCGATGGGCCTTTCGTCCGTGAACCAGGACTTCCACCAGCCATAGCTGAATGCCGGTGTCTGAGCGTTGGGGTAGGGAGCGTTGTCGGCCTGGGCCAGGGCGGCGGTTCTAGCTTGTTCGTACAGTGTCGTCTGAACCGTCCGCACGGAGGCGATTTCCTCGGCGCTCCAGGCGCCGTCGGGCTGAAGGAACGGCTCCAGCCGGCCGAAGACGCCGGAGGGCGTGGTCTGCCAGTTCCTGCGGACCTCATCGTTGGTGACGACGCCGTCGCCGTCTTCGTCCATCATCAAAAGCGAATCCGCATCCCGACCCGTCGATTGCCATTTGACGGCGGAGACCTTGCTCTCCAGGGGTGCGCCCATGCCAATGATCAGGTCGGGCGCAGGTTGATGGCCGCGATCCGCGATGCCGGCGACGTGAACCGCGCCCTCGGAATGGGCGAAGATAACCACGCATCTGGCGTTCAGCCCGGCCGAAGATCGGGCCCACGCCAGGACCGCTTCGGCGTCCAGGCTCAGGTTATCAGCCGTGACGCCCGGGATGGCTTGGGCGTCTACAGCCGAGGCAGGCGGAGCGCCGTAAATCACGCCGCGACGATCATAGCGGATGGCGGTGAGGCCGCGCGTGGCGAACCTTTGGCCCATATCCTTGAAGACGGCGTCCCTCGACGTTCCCGAACGGCCGAACTTCATGTCACGATCAAAGGTCCCGGTGCCGGCAACCAGTATGACGGCCCCGACCGGATCACCTGTCGGCGTGTCGGTCACGCCGTTCAGCACATAGCCGTCGGCCGAGTTGACCGAGAAGGGCTCGGGGGCGGTGTCTGCCGCGGTGATGGCGGCCAGTGCAGTCCAGAGTGCAAGCATGACGTTCCCCCGTTCAGACGGTCATCTGAACGGACGCGCGGTCTTCATGCAAGCCTGGAGTGTGTGGGGGCGGAGATCGAAACCTCCGCCCATCCTCGATCAGCGCAGCGAAGCGGCGAATCGCTGGATGCGGGCGCAGGCCTCTTCCAGCACGGCGTCCGAGGTGGCGTAGCTGATGCGGAAATAGGGGCTGAGGCCGAAGGCCTCGCCCTGGACCACGGCCACGCCCTCGGCGTTCAGCAGTTCGGCGGCGAAGGTGGAGTCGCCGTCGATGACCACGCCGCCCTCCGTCGTCTTGCCGATCAGGCCGGCGATGGACGGATAGACGTAGAAGGCGCCCTCAGGCGTCGCGCAGGCGATCCCGGTCGCCTGATTCAGCATCGAGACGACCAGGTCGCGGCGTTTCTCGAAGGCCGCCTTGCGCTCCGGGATGAAGTCCTGGGTTCCGTTCAGCGCCTCGACCGCCGCCCACTGGCTGATGCTGGTCGGGTTGGAGGTGGTCTGGCTGGCCACCTTGCGCATCAGGTCGATCAGCGGCTTGGGCCCGCCCGCATAGCCGATGCGCCAGCCGGTCATGGCGTAGGCCTTGGACACGCCGTTGACCGTCAGGGTGCGGTCGATCAGGTCCGGCGCCACCTGGGCGATGGTGGCGTACTCGAAGTCGCCGTAGACGAGGTGTTCGTACATGTCGTCGGTCAGCACCCAGACGTGCGGATGGCGACGCAACACCTCGGCCAACGCCTCCAGTTCGGCGCGGGCATAGGCGGCGCCGGTGGGGTTGGACGGACTGTTCAGGATCAGCCACCGGGTGCGCGGCGTGATCGCCGCCTCGAGCGTGGCGGGCAGAAGCTTGAAGCCGTCCTTCTCCTCGCCGATCACCGTCACCGGCTCGCCGCCGGCCAGCAGCACCATGTCGGGATAGCTGACCCAATAGGGCGCGGGCACGATGACCTCGTCGCCGGGGTTCAGGGTGGCGACCAGGGCGTTGAAGATGACCGGCTTGCCGCCCGGCGCGACGTGGATGTTCGCGGGCGTGTAGTCTAGGTCGTTCTCGCGCTTGAACTTGGCGACGATGGCGGCCTTCAGCTCGGGCATGCCGTCGGCGTCGGTGTATTTGGTCTCGCCGCGATGGATCGCGTCGATGGCGGCCTGTTTGATGTTGTCGGGGGTGTCGAAGTCCGGCTCGCCGGCGCCCAGGCCGATCACGTCGCGACCCTCGGCCTTGAGCTTCCGGGCCTGCGCGGTGACGGCGATGGTGGCCGAAGGCTTGACGCGGGCGAGGGCGGAAGATTGCAGGCTGGACATCGTAATCCCGTCGATTTGAAAGATTCATGCCGGGGAGGCGGGGTTGTTTACGCGCCGGCGCCGCGCGGGACAATGCGCTGACGCTCGCTAATGAAGACGGCGGGTGATAAGCGGCCGGTCTGATGCGCTGGATCGTCGATTTCCTGTCGAACATGGAGGCGCGTCGCTGGCGGGCGGTGCTGGCGACGGCCCTGCTGCTGGGCGCGATGATCGCCCTGTTCGCCGTCGGGAAAAGCCAGCTGGGCCTGGGCGCCGAAGAGCGGCTGGAGGCCTGGCTGACGGGATTTCGGCATGGGCCGTGGGGCCTGGTCGCCGCCATCGTGGTTTTCACGGTCTCGGCCTTTTTCGGCGCGCCTCAGTTCATTCTGATCGCGGCCTGCGTCGTGGCGTTCGGGCCGTGGTTCGGCTTTCTCTACAGCTGGATCGCGACCGTGGCGTCGGCCGGCGTGACCTATTGGCTGGGGCGGGGGCCGACGGCGCGGCTGCTGGAGCGGCATGGCGGCGAGACCATCGGACGGCTGACGCGGTTCGTGGGCAAGAACGCCTTCTACGCCAGCTTCATGATCCGCAACGTGCCGTCGGCGCCCTTCATCGTCGTGAACATGGCGTTCGGCGCGGCGCGGGCGTCTTTTCCGGGTTTTCTGACGGGTTGCGCCCTTGGCGTGTTGCCCAAGACGGCGCTGGTGGCCTTCTTCGGCGGCTCGTTCATGACGGCGGTCAGCGGCGACGGAATCTGGACCTCGGCCATTCTGGCCGGCGTGGCCCTGGCCTGGCTGGGCCTGATGCTGATCGTGCGGGAACGGGTGAAGCGGCGCGAGATTGCGCGCGGCGAGTGACCGGCGCATCGTCCGCATTCAGACGATCTGACGCATCGGGACGATGGGGCGTTCGGCCGCCGTCCACAGGCCCGCTACGGGGCTGTGTCATTCCGATATGACGAGACCGTCATCGGGGCTTGTATTCCCGGTTTCATACAGGCAAACCCGCCGTCGGTAGGCGTGGCGAAGGCGATCAGGAACTGTCCGGCGTGGGGATGTCGGGGCAGTTGGGGCGTCGTCAGGTCGACTACGGAAACTGAAGACGCCCTGGCCAGCTAACAACGGTATCGATTCCCATGAGTTTTTCCCTTTTCGGCGCGATCTCGAACGACATCGCGATGGACCTGGGCACCGCCAACACCCTGATCTACATGAAGGGCAAGGGCATCGTGCTGAACGAGCCGTCGGTCGTGGCGCTGAGAAACGTCGGCGGACGCAAGGTGGTCCACGCCGTGGGCATCGAGGCCAAGCAGATGCTGGGCCGCACGCCGGGCCACATGGAGGCCATCCGCCCCATGCGCGACGGGGTCATCGCCGATTTCGAAGTCGCCGAGGAGATGATCAAGCACTTCATCCGCAAGGTGCATAACCGCAAGGGCTTCGTGAACCCCAAGATCATCGTCTGCGTGCCGTCGGGCGCCACGGCGGTCGAGCGTCGCGCGATCAACGACAGCTGCCTGAACGCCTCGGCGCGCCGCGTGGGCCTGATCGACGAGCCGATGGCCGCCGCGATCGGCGCCGGCCTGCCGATCCACGAGCCGACCGGCTCGATGGTCGTCGACATCGGCGGCGGCACGACCGAGGTCGCCGTCCTGTCGCTGTCGGGCATCGTCTATTCGCGTTCGGTCCGCGTCGGCGGCGACAAGATGGACGACAGCATCATCAGCTACATGCGCCGCAACCATAATCTGCTGATCGGCGAGACGACCGCCGAACGCATCAAGAAGGACATCGGCACCGCCCGCATCCCGGCCGACGGCGAAGGCCTGTCGATCGAGGTCAAGGGCCGCGACCTGATGCAGGGCGTGCCGCGCGAGGTCCGCATCTCGGAACGCCAGGCGGCCGAAGCCCTGGCCGAGCCGGTGACGCAGATCATCGAGGCCGTGAAGGTCGCGCTGGAGGCCACCCCGCCGGAACTGGCCGCCGACATCGCCGACAAGGGCATTATGCTGACGGGCGGCGGCGCCCTGTTGCGCGGCCTGGACGTGGAGATCCGCGACCACACCGGCCTGCCGGTCTCCGTCGCCGACGATCCGCTGTCGTGCGTGGCCATCGGCTGCGGCCGCGTGCTGGAGCATCCGCGCTGGATGAAGGGCGTGCTCGACTCCGCGCTCTGACCGCGACGGACGAAACACGGCGGCCGGGCGGAAGCTTGGCCGCGAATCCTTCGCCCGCCGGCACGATCGAGGTTCCATTCCGGCCTTGATTTTGCGATAGGCAGGGCGTGCGGCGGGAGGCGTCCCGCCGATTCCAATCCTTTTGAGTGAAAGGTCGCCCGTGGCGTTTCGCGACGGACCTTTTGAGAACATCAAGGTGCCGCTGGCCTGGACCGCCGCGGTGGTCGCCGTCGTGGCCATCGTCGCCGCCGTGGTGCTGCTGCTGGGCGACCGGACGACCGCCGAAGGCGGCTCCAGCGTCGCCGGGATGCGCGGCGGGTTCGAAACGGCGGTCGCGCCGGCGGGCGGCGTCCTGGCCGCGCCGGTGCGCTGGGCGGGCGGCGTGCGCGACTATGTCGGCGGCTATTTCTTCGCCGTCGGCGAGAATAGGCGGCTGCGGGCCGAGAACGCCGAGCTGCGGGAGTGGCGCGACCAGGCCATCGCCTTGAAGAACGTCAACAGCCGGTATGAAGCGATGCTGGGCCTGCGGGTCGAACCGCCCGTGCCCATGGCGACGGCGCGTGCGATTTCGGATGCGCGCGGGCCCTTCAATCGCGCCAAGCTGCTGGACGTCGGCTCGGCCCGGGGCGTGCGTGTGGGCAATCCGGTCGTCAGCGAACACGGTCTGGTCGGGCGGATCACCGGCGTCACCCCGGGCGTCAGCCGGATGGTGCTGCTGACCGACGTGGCGTCGCGCACCCCGGTCATGATCGAGCGGACCGACGCGCGCGCCATGCTGACCGGCGACGGCGGCGACAGCCCGCGCCTGGAGTTCGTTCGCGGCGCCGGGGCGGTGCAGGCGGGCGACCGCATCCTGAGTTCGGGCGACGGCGGCGGCCTGCCGCGCGGCCTGCCGGTCGGGGTGGCGGCCAAGGGCGTGGACGGCGCCTGGCGGGTCAAGCTGTTCAGCGACCACGGCGCGGTGGACTATGTGCGGGTGCTGCTGTTCCAGAGCTTCGGCCAGCTGGTCAATCCCGATGCGTTGAATGCGCCGCCGCTGGCGGGCCTGACCACGGCGCCCGAGCCGAACGCCGCCGAACTGGGCGCCATTCGCGATGCGACGGCGCGTCGTCAGGCGGCCCAGCAGGCCCAGGCTCAGCAACAGGCCGAGCGGGCCGCCGCGGCCGCCGCGACGCCAGCTGCGGCTCCGGTCGCCAATACCGCCCCGTCGCGCCCAGCCGGGTCGACGCCGAGGCCAGCCCCGCGCGCGACGCAGACGCCCGCGCCCCAAACGCCCGCGCCCAGCCAGCCGGCGCCCGCCGCCGAGCCCGCGCCGGAGGGCGCGCTGTGAGACGGCCTGTCGCGGTTCGCGTCGTCGGGCCTCTGCAATGGATCGTCTATCCGGCCCTGGCCGCCCTGGCCGTCACGGTCCTTCTGGCCACGCCGATCCAGATGTTCGGCCTTCATTTGCCCGAGCCTGTGATCCCGATGGTTCTGGCGTTCGCCTGGCCGCTGATCCGGCCGTCGATGACGGCGCCGGCGGTGCTTTTCGCCCTGGGCCTGTTTCTGGACCTGTTCTGGAACGCGCCGCTTGGTCTGTGGGCCCTGTGCCTGATGGCGGTCTATTTCACGGTGCTGATGTCGCGCAATCTGATGGCCGGGCACGAGGGGCTGATCCGGTTCGGCGCCTACGCCGCCTGCACGCTCGGCGCCTTCGCCCTGGCCTATATGATCGTGGCGGTGCGGGCGGCCAATGCGCCGGCCGTCCTGCCGCTGATCGCGCAGGTCGCGCCGACGTTGCTGCTGTATCCGGCGGTCAACTGGATGCTGGAGCGGTTCGACGACGGAGATATCCGGTTCCGATGAGCGGCGAACCCTCCATCTTCTTTGAAGACGTCAACGAGCGGCAGGGATCGTTCCTGCGCCGCACCTTCGTGCTGGGCGGGGCGACCGCGCTGGGGATCACGGCCCTGATCGGACGGCTGGGCCAGCTGCAGGTCGTGCAGGCCCAGGAATATGCGACCCTGTCGTCCCAGAACCAGTTCAACTTTCGTATGGTCCCCCCGCCGCGCGGCTTGATCAAGGACCGCAACGGCGTGGTCATCGCCGGCAACCGCCCCAGCTTCCGCGTGCTGGTCGTGCGTGACGAGACCAAGGACCTGGACCAGACGCTGGACCTGCTCGGCCGGCTGTTGCCCGATACGCTGGAGCGCCGCCGGGCCATCATCCGCGACGTCAATGCGGCGTCCAAGTTCAATCCCGTACCGGTCAAGAGCGACCTGACCTGGGAAGAGTTCGCCAAGGTCAATCAGTACGCCAACGAACTGCCCGGCGTGATGGTCGATATGAACGAGGCCCGCTACTACCCGTTCGGCGGGGCCTTCGCCCATGTCGTCGGCTATGTGGCCAAGGTGTCGGACCGGGACGTCAAGGCGATCCGCGACAAGGGCGAGCAGCCGCCGCCCCTGCTGTTCAATCCCAGTTTCCGCATCGGCCGCCAGGGCGTGGAGAAGGCGCTGGATCTGTCGCTGCGCGGCGAGCCGGGCGGCAATCGGGTCGAGGTCGACGCGCGCGGGCGTGTGGTGGCCGAGGACATCGGCGGCTCCAGGCCCGCAGTTCCCGGCAAGGAGGTGATCCTGACGCTGGACGCCGACGTGCAGAACCGAGCGCTGGAAGTGTTCGGCGACGAGTCCGGGGCCTGCGTCGTGATGGACGTCCGCAACGGCGACATCCTGTGCATGGTGTCGGCGCCGTCGTTCGACCCGAACCTGTTCGTCGCGGGGGTGCCGACCAAGACCTATCGCGCCCTGGCCGATTACGAGCGCAAGCCGCTGTTGGACAAGACGATCAACGGCACATTCCCGCCGGGCTCGACCTTCAAGCCGACGACGGCCCTGGCCCTGCTGGAAGCCGGGGTGGACCCCAATCTGACCGTGGTGTGCACAGGCGCCTATCGCACGGGCAACCGGGTTCAACGCTGCTGGGGGCAGCATGGCGTGCAGAACATGCACAACGCCATCAAGAACTCCTGCGACGTCTATTTCTACGCCATGTGCAACCGCGCGGGCGTGGACAACATCCGCAAGGCCGGGCTGGCGGTCGGGTTCGAACATACGTTCGACATCGGCGTGGACAACCAGAAGAAGGGGCTGCTGCCCTCGACCGAATGGAAGGCGCGCACCTTCCCGCGCGATCCGGTCTGGCATCCCGGCGAGACGACGTCCGTGGCGATCGGGCAGGGGGCGATCACGGTCAACGCCCTGCAACTGGCGGTGATGACCGCGCGTCTGGCCAACGGCAAGAAGGCGCTGCAGCCGCGTCTGATCAAGTCCATCGGCGGCGTCGAACAGCCCAGCGGCGCCGAGGCGCCCGACCTGCCGTTCAAGCCCGAACACATCGAATATGTTCGCCAGGGCATGATCGCCGTGGCCAACGACCGGTCCGGCACCGCCTATCGCCAGAGCCAGCTGGGTCTGGGCGACATCCAGATGGCCGGCAAGACCGGAACGGCGCAGGTGCGCAACTATGGCACCGGCTCGCGCAAAAGCGACATCTGGGCGCTGAAGGACCACAACCTGTTCGTCGCCTTCGCCCCGGTGGACGCCCCGCGCTATGCGGTGGCCGTCATCGTCGAGCATGGCGGCAAGGGCGGGGCCACGGCGGGCGCCCCGCGGGCGCGCGAGGTGATGCGCACCGTCCTGCTGAAGGACCCGGACATGCGCGCGCGGATCGAGCGGCCCCTGCCGCCGGAACCGACGGGCGACGCCATCGTCGAGGACGGGGTGGTCGGCGCCGCGCCCGGACCGGACGTGGTCGCCGCGCCGCAACCGGCGCGCACGGCCCCGACCACGACAAGCGGGCCGCGTCCCTATCTGTCCGAGCCCGGCCGATGACCGCATCCGCCCTGTCGCGTCCGGGCGAGCGCGAGCGTCTTTCGACCAAGCTGGGCCAGATCGACTGGCGGCTGACGGCCCTGCTGTGCGTGGTCGCCGGCACCGGCGCCCTGATGCTGTATTCGGTGGCGGGCGGGTCCTGGTCGCCCTGGGCGGCCAAACACCTGATCCGGTTCGGCATGTGTCTGGCGCTGATGCTGGCGCTGTCGCTGATCAGCATCCGCTACTGGTTCGCCCTGGCCTATCCGATCTATGGGTTGGCGCTGTTCCTGCTGGCGCTGGTCGAGACGCCGCTGGGCTATCACGCCCTGGGGGCGACGCGCTGGCTGGACCTGGGCTTCACCCGCATCCAGCCGTCCGAGATCATGAAGATCGGCGTCGTGCTGGCCTTGGCGCGCTGGTATCACGGGGCCTCGGCCAAGGAGGCGAGCTTTCACTGGAAACTGATTTTCCCGGTCGGGATCATCGGCCTGCCGTTCCTGCTGGTGGCGCACCAGCCGGATCTGGGATCGGCCATGCTGATCGGCCTGACCGGGGCGGCGATAATGTTCGTCGCGGGCCTGAGCTGGCGCATCATCCTGCCGCTGATCGTGGCGGCGGCCGTGCTGGTCCCCCCCTATGTGATGTTCGGCATGCACGACTACCAACGCCACCGCGTTCTGACCTTCCTGAGCCCGGAGGCCGACATGTCGGACAAGGGCTATCAGATCGTGCAGTCCAAGATCGCCATGGGATCGGGCGGGCCGCTGGGGCGGGGGTTCGGCCTGGGCAGCCAGAGCCAGCTTGAGTTTCTGCCCGAGCGCCAGACCGACTTCATCTTCGCCGCCTTCGCCGAGGAGTTCGGCTTTGTGGGCACCTTCACCCTGCTGGCCTGCTATGCGGCCATCATCCTGATCTCGCTCAGGATCGCGTCGCTGTCGCACAGTCATTTCGGACGATTGGCGGCGTCGGGCGTGACGGCGACCTTTGCGCTCTATGTGTTGATCAACGGGGCGATGGTGATGGGATTGGCGCCCGTCGTGGGGGTGCCGATGCCGCTGCTGTCCTATGGCGGCACGGTCATGCTGACGGTGATGATCGGTTTCGGCCTGGTGATGGCCACCCGAGTCCACCGCTACGCCGAACTGCCCAAGGGGCATGGGCTGATCTGACGTTGCGTCAGCCAGAGCGAAATCAGGCTCTAGGTGATCGCCATTCAGGTTTCGCTTCCTAAGGCGGAGATTTCGAAGATAAGGTCGCTTCCAACGATCCGGTCGCGGCGGTTTCGGCCCTTAGCGACGGACGCCATGGGAGACGACGCATGAGCGACCTGGAGCAATTCCGCGCCGAGACGCGCGCCTGGCTGGAGGCGAACTGTCCGGCCGAATGTCGCGGGCCGATGGCCGACGACGAGATGATCTGGGGCGGCAGGAACCCCAACTTCAAGACCCCCGCGCACAAGCAATGGCTGGAGCGGATGGGCGCGCGCGGCTGGACGGCGCCGGAATGGCCCAGGGAATACGGCGGCGGGGGGCTGAGCCGCGAGGAGGCCAAGGTGCTGGCGTCAGAGCTGCGCCGCATCAAGGCGCAGCCCGCCCTGGCCAGCTTCGGCGTCTGGATGTTGGGGCCGGCGCTGCTCGCCTTTGGGACCGAGGAACAGAAGCAGCGGTTCCTGCCCGAGATCGTGCGCGGCGAAATCCGCTGGTGCCAGGGCTATTCCGAGCCGGGGGCGGGCTCCGATCTGGCCTCGATCCAGACCAGGGCGGAGGATCGTGGCGACCACTGGATCGTCAACGGCCAGAAGATCTGGACCTCCTACGCCGACAAGGCCGACTGGATCTTCTGCCTGGTGCGGACGGACCCGGAGGCGCCCAAGCATCTGGGCATCAGCTTCGTCCTGTTCGACATGAAGACGCCGGGCGTGACGACGCGGCCGATCACCCTGATCAGCGGCAAGTCGCCGTTCTGCGAGACCTTCTTCGACGATGTGCGGGTGGAGAAGGAAAATCTGGTCGGCACGCTGAACCGCGGCTGGGACGTGGCCAAATATCTGCTGGCGCACGAACGGACCATGATCGGCACCATGGGCGAGGTCGGGGGCGGACGGCCGGTGGGGCAGGTGGCGCTGGACGCCATCGGCGCCGACGCGGCCGGGCGTCTGGACGAGCCGATGCTGCGCGCCCGGATTGCGGACCTGGAGATCGACGCCGCTGCCTTCCGCCTGGCGATGGAGCGGGTGGGCGATCAGGTGAAGGCCAAACAGGCGCATCCCGCCATCGCGTCCATGCTGAAATACTATGGCTCCGAGCTGAACAAGCGGCGGCACGAGCTGCTGATGGCGGCGGGCGGGGCGGACGCGCTGGAATGGGAGGGCGAGCGGTCGAACGACGGCAAGGCGGCGCGCGACTGGCTGCGGACCAAGGCCAACTCCATCGAAGGCGGCACCAGCGAGGTTCAGCTGAACATCATCGCCAAACACCTGCTGCAACTCCCGGGGGCGTAAGATCATGCCGCTGATCCTGACCGAAGAGCAGACGATGCTGCGGGACGCCGCCGACGGCTTCCTGAACGAACAGGCGCCGATCGCGCATTTGCGGAAACTGAGGGACGACCGCGACGCCGACGGCCTGTCGCGCGACCTGTGGCGCGCGTTCGGCGAGATGGGTTTCGCCGGCGTCGTCATTCCCGAGGCGATGGGCGGCATGGGGCTGGGCGCCGTCGAGGCCGGGGTGATCGCCGAGAGCCTGGGCCGCACCCTGACGCCGTCGCCCTATCTGGGATCGTCGATCCTGTCGGCCAGGTTGCTGATCGACGGCGGCTCGGCGGCGCAGCAGGGCTGGCTGCCGAAGATCGCGGCGGGCGAGGCGATCCTGGCCCTGGCTGTGGACGAGGGCGCCAAACACGCGCCGTCGCGCATCGCGACGCGGGCCGAGCGGGCGGGCAACGGGTTCAGGCTGAACGGCGCCAAGGCCTTCGTGCTGGACGGTCATGTGGCGGACGCCCTGATCGTGGTCGCCAGGGCCGAGGAGGGCGTGACCCTGTTCCTGGTCGATCCAGCGACGGCGGGGGTCGAGATCGAGCGCACGGCGATGGTGGACGCCCACAATGCGGCCCGCATCACCCTGAGCGACGTCGAGGTCGACGCCGACGCGGTGATCGGCGATGTCGGGCGGGGCGAGGCGCTGCTGGACGGCGCCCTGACCCTGGGCCGGGCTTGCGCGGCTTCGACCCTGGCGGGGGCGGGCGACCAGGCGTTCAAGATCACCCTGGAGTATCTGCGCACCCGCAAGCAGTTCGGAAGGCTGATCGGAGAATTCCAGGCGCTGCAGCACCGGGCGGCGCATCTGTTTTCCGAGCTGGAGCTGGCGCGGGCGGCGACAATGGGCGCGCAACTGGCCATCGACGAAGGGCGGGGGGATGCGTCCCTGGCCGCCTCCATCGCCAAGGCGAAGGCCGGCCGCGTCGCCGAACTGGCGGTGCAGGAGGCGGTGCAGATGCACGGCGGCGTCGGCATGACCGACGAGTTCGACGTCGGCCTGTTCATGAAGCGGGTGCGCGTGCTGAACGAACTGCTGGGCGACGCGGGCTTCCACGCCGAACGGGTGGCGCGGGCGCAAGGGTTCTAGGCTCGGTTCTAGCCGACCTTTTCGCTCCACAGGTCCAGGTCGGGTTCGCGCCCGATCAGGGCCAGGCCGGCGGCGATGGATTCGAACTCGCCGCCCGTCTCGATGCGGTCCTGGCCGAAACGATCCTGGAAGATGGCGCGCACCGCCGGCACGAAGGAGGTGCCGCCGGTCAGGAAGACCCGGTCGATCCCGTCGGGCGTCAGGCCGCTGAGCGCCATCGCCTGATCGACCGCGCCCTCGATGGCGGCAAGCTCGGGGGCGATCCAGCCTTCGAAATCGGCGCGGGCGACCGGCTTTTCGATGTGCACGTCGCCGGCGTGGAAGGCGAAGGTCGCCGTGTCGCTGGCCGACAGGGCCATCTTCAGCGTCGAGACGGCGCGGTAGAGGTCGTGGCCGTGATTGTCGTCCAGCACCTCGATCAGCCGTTCGATCTTTTCCGGCTCCAGCGCCGTGCGGGCCAGCGCGCGGATGTCGCGCATGTCCCGCGACGCCCGCAACAGGGCCAACTGGTCCCAGCGCGCGAAGGCGGAATAGTAGCGTTGCGGGATGGGCAACTGTTTGCCGACCGAGCGATAGAGACCGCCCTTGCCCAGTTCGGGCGAGACCAGCTGGTCGATGATCCGATAGTCGAAGGCGTCGCCCGCCACGCCGACGCCCGACCGGGCCAGAGGCGTCGAACGCAGGCCCCCTTCCGTGCGCTCGAACCGGACGATGGAGAAGTCGCTGGTGCCGCCGCCGAAGTCGGCGACCAGGACCGTGGCGTCCTGGGTCAGATTGCGCGCGAAATAGAAGGCGGCGCCCACCGGCTCGTGCGCATAGCGGATGTCGGTGAAGCCCAGACGCCGAAAGGCCGCCTGATAGCGGGCCAAGGCCAGGGCCTCGTCGGGATTGCCGCCGGCGAAGGTGACGGGCCGCCCCACCACCACGGCGGGCGGCATGTCGCTCAGGGCGTCGCCCGCGTGATGACGCAGCCGCAGCAGAAAGGCGGCCAGCAAATCCTCGAACGCATAGCGCCGATTGTCGATGCGGGTTTCGGTGAAGGCGGCGCTGGCTGCGAAGGTCTTGAACGACTGGATGAAGCGGGTTTCCAGCGGGTCTTCGACATAGGCGGCGATGGCCCAGGGGCCGGCTTCGACCACCCGCTCGGGCGGCTGGCCGTCGACGCCCGGATGACTCTGGAAACCGAGCGCCGAGCGGAAGGTGGCGGTCGGCCCGTCGGGCGCCTCGAAAACCGCCAGATGCGCCGCGCCGTCCGCATCGCTCAGCGCCACCACCGTATTGGTCGTGCCGAAGTCGATGCCGATGGTCATCGGTCCTGTCGCCGTCATGGCCGCGCTCCTGCAAGGGGAGCCGGTTCCTAACGTCCGGAGCCGCAGACGCAAGAGGCGGACGACATTTGAACGCCAGGTCGCCGACGACGTTCAGACAGACTGGCCGCGCAATGGCCTGGCGCAACCCAATCAGGACGATCCCATGGACCATGACGAATACGGGCCCCTGCCGCGCGGCGTGAATCATATCGGCTTGACGGTGGACGACCTGGACCAGGCCAGCGCCTTCCTCGCCAAGGGGCTGGGCGCCCAATGGTGTTACGACGGTCTGACGACGGACGACGCCCCGCGACAGGGACCGGAGGTCGAGCGCCAGCTGGGCCTGTCAAAGGGCGACAGGATCGTTCGACAGCGGCTGATGCGGATCGGCAATGGCCCGAACGTCGAAATCTTCGAGATCGAGACCGCCGACGCATCGCCGCCGCTGCGCCTGCAGGACCGAGGCTGGAACCACATATCCGTCTACTGCGACGACATCGAAGGGGCGTTGAGACGGCTGATCGCCGCCGGCGCGACGGCCTTGTCCGAGGTGCACGGGAATTCACGCCACGAGGACACGCCCGGCAACGGCAGCGTCTATGTCCGCCCGCCCTGGGGCGGCCTGATCGAACTGCAGTCCATCCCTGGCGGCTATTACTACCCCGACGACAGCGAGGCCCCGACCTGGACGCCAGAGGCGCGACAGGACTGACGACGGTCTGGGGGGCGGCGGAAGCGGTGGGATTCGAACCCACGGACGGCTCGCACCGTCGCTGGTTTTCAAGACCAGTGCCTTAAACCACTCGGCCACACTTCCTCGCCGCATCGAGCGGAGGCGGACGCCATAGCAGGCGAACGGGGCGTTAACCAAAGCGGAAATGTCTTCCTCCATCCTGTTTTCCAGAGATGGAGACGAAGGCGAGGCGATGACGGCTGGACGATGGATGCGCGGCGCCGCGCTGCTGGGCCTGTTCTCGCTGCTGGCGGCCTGTTCCAGCCTGGGCGGCGGGCGCGGGGCGGGCGGGCTTCCGGTGGTCAAGGATCCGGCGCCCATCATCTCGGGGACCATGCGCCCCTATCAGGTGCGCGGTCGCTGGTACACGCCCAAGGATCAGCCGAACTATGACGAGGTCGGAATGGCCTCCTGGTACGGCGACGCCTTCAACGGGCGGCCGACCTCGACCGGCGAGCGGTTCGACATGAACGCCTTGACGGCGGCGCACAAGACCCTGCCGTTGCCCGGCTTGGTGGAAGTGACCAATCTGTCGAACGGGCGCCGGATCGTGGCCCGGGTCAACGACCGGGGGCCGTTCGTGGACGGCCGGATCATCGACCTGTCGCGCGAGGCGGCCGATGAACTGGATATGCGGCGCGAGGGCGTGGCGCGGGTCCGGGTGCGCTATCTGGGACAGGCGCCGCGCCTGGGCGGGGGGACGGTGCTGCGGGCCGAGGCGCCCAGGCCGGCGGCGGCGAGGCCCGTTCAGGTCGCCGCCGTCCCGCCCGCCGCGATGCAGACGACGCCCCAGCCCTATTATGCGCCTTCGCCGCTGCCGACCTATGCGCCTTCGCCCCAGGTCGCATCTCAGGCCGCATCCCAGATCGCATCCCAGGCCGCGCCGCCGTCGCCAGCGCCGATCGGCGGATCCTATTGGGTGCAGGCCGGCGCCTTCCGCGATCCGGGGGCGGCGCAGCGAATCGCCGAACGACTGGGCGCGCGGGCCAAGGTGGACCAGACGGGCGGCGGATACCGCGTCCTGGTCGGACCGTGGATCGATCAGGCGGCCGCCGAGAGCGCGCGTCAGGCGGTGGTGGCGCGCGGATATGCCGAAGCCCTGTTGATATCCGGCGGCTAAGGCTTGCCACCCGCGTTGCGGACGCCATTAGTGCGCCCGTGACCCGTGGACGTTTCATCACCTTCGAGGGCGGCGAAGGCGCCGGCAAGTCGACCCAGGTCGGGCGCCTGGTCGAGCGGCTCCAGCCCGTGCTGGGCGACCGCCGGGTGGTGCGCACGCGCGAGCCCGGCGGATCCAAGGGCGCCGAGGTGATCCGCCAACTGGTCGTGGCCAACGAAGCCGAGCCGTGGTCGGCCATGACCGAGACCCTGTTGATGTACGCCGCCCGGTCCGACCATCTGGAACACACGGTGCGGCCCGCGCTGGCGGAGGGCGACTGGGTCGTGTGCGATCGGTTCGCCGATTCCAGCCGCGCCTATCAGGGGGCGGGAGGCGGGGTGGCCCCGGCCTTCATCGAACAGATCGACGCCGGCGTGGTGGGTGCGGACCAGCCGGACCTGACCCTGGTGTTCGACCTGCCGGTCGAGGCGGGGCTGGAGCGGGCCTTCGGCCGGGGCCTGTTCGAGACGCGATTCGAATCCAAGGGGCCGGCCTTTCACCAGCGGTTGCGCGAGGGGTTTCTGAGGATCGTCGAGGCCCATCCCGAGCGATGCGTGCTGATCGACGCCGTGGGGTCGCTGGAAGAGGTCGAGGCGCGGGTCTGGAACGCCGTGCGGGACCGGCTGTTGTGAGCGAGGACCATCCCCGCGACCGTTTCGATCTGGTCCCCGACGCGGCGGCCGAGACGGCGTTTCTGGACGCCTGGGCGCGCGGGCGGCTGCACCACGCCTGGCTGCTGTGCGGGGTGGAGGGCGTGGGCAAGGCGACCTTCGCCTATCGCGCGGCGCGACGTTTGCTGGGGGCGGCCGCCGATCCGGCGCGCGGGCCGCTGGGGGCGCGACGCGACGATCCGGCCAGCCGGCTGATCTCGGCCCAGGCCCACCCCGATCTTCTGGTGCTGGAACGGCTGGTGGACGGGGGCAAGACCAAGAAGTCGATCTCGGTCGACCAGTCGCGCGAACTGCCGGAGTTCTTTTCCAAGAGCCCCTCGCAGGCCCGGCATCGGGTGGCGATCATCGATGCGGCCGACGATCTGAACGTCAACGCCGCCAACGCCTTGCTGAAGGTTCTAGAGGAACCGCCCGAGCGGGGCGTGCTGTTTCTGGTCAGCCATGCGCCGGGGCGGCTGTTGGCGACGATCCGTTCGCGTTGCCGGCGGCTGAGCTTTCCGATCTGGACGCCGGATCGGCTGGAGACCCTGGTGCGCGATCGGACGGGCGCGGAGGCCGAGGACGCGGCCCATGCGGCCGTCATGGCCGGGGGATCGCCCGGCGCGGCCCTGGCCCTGGCCTCGGGTTCGACTTTCGAGATGGATCAGCTGGCGCGTCGCTGGGTCGGCGGCGACATCGACCGGGCCGAGGCCCTGGCCGTCGCCGACCGTTTCCGGGGCGCAGAGGGGCAGGAGCGGTTCGAGGCGCTGATGGAGCGGCTGATCGCGGCGGTGAAGATGCGGGCGCTGGAGGGGGCGGGCGGCCATCGCTGGGCCGATCTGTGGGAGCGTTTGCAGCCGCTGCCGGAACGGGCGGCCGGACTGAATCTGGATCGCGGCGATGTCCTGGCGGGCGCCCTGGCCGACATCCGGCGGGTCCAGGCCCAGCATCAGAGGATGGGCTGATGCTGATCGACAGCCACGTGAACCTGCACGCGCCCCAGTTCGACGAGGACAGAGACGCGGTGATCGACCGCGCGCGGGCGGCGGGGGTCGGTCTGATGGTCGAGATCTCCGATCGGCTGACGACGTTCGAGGCCACGCACGGGCTGGCCATGGCCCATGACGACATCTGGTGCACGGCGGGGGTCCATCCGCACGAGGCCAAGGATGCGGCCGATCTGACGGCGGCGACGCTGGCGGAACTGGCGCAGCGGCCCAAGGTGGTCGGCATCGGCGAATGCGGACTGGACTTTCACTATGACCTCAGCCCGCGCGAGGTTCAGGCGGCCGTGTTCCGCCAGCATGTCCGGGCGGCGCGTGAGACGGGCCTGCCGCTGGTGATCCACACCCGCGAAGCCGACGCGGCGATGGCGGACATCCTGCGCGCGGAATACGCCGCCGGGCCGTTCAAGATGTTGATGCACTGCTACACCAGCGGGGCGGAACTGGCGAAGACCGCTGCGGAAATGGGCGCCTGGTTCTCGGTGTCCGGCATCGCCACCTTCAAGGCCGCCGAGGACGTGCGGGCGGTGATCCGCGACATGCCGGGCGACCGGATCATAGTGGAGACCGACTGCCCCTATCTGGCGCCGATCCCGCATCGGGGACGGCGCAACGAGCCGGCCTATGTCGGGCTGGTCCTGGACAAGCTGGCCGAAATCCGGGGCTGGAGCGCCGAAGAGGCGGAGCGGATCACGACCGAGGCCTTTTTCGGCCTGTTTGATCGGATACCGAAACCGGCATGAGCATCGAGGTCGTCATTCTGGGCAGCGGATCGTCGGGCGGGGTGCCGCGCGGCGATGGCGACTGGGGCGCCTGCGATCCGGCCGAGCCGCGCAATCGGCGCACCCGCTGTTCGATGCTGGCGCGCCAGTCCGGGCCGGACGGCGCGACCCATGTGCTGATCGACACCTCGCCGGACCTGCGCGAACAGATGCTGGCCAGCGGGACGACGCATGTCGATGCGGTGCTCTACACCCACGACCATGCCGACCAGACCCACGGGATCGACGATCTGCGCACCTTCGCCGCGCGGGCGAGAAGGCGGATTCCGGCCTGGATGGATGCGGCGACGCGGGCGTCGCTGACGCATCGGTTCGACTATATCTTCGAGATGAAGCTGGGCTATCCGCCGCTGCTGGAAGCGCGGACCATCCCGCCGCATGGGACGGCCTGGTCGGTCGAGGGCGCGGGCGGGGCGATCCCGGTCACGACCTTCGACCAGGCGCACGGGCCGATCCGCTCGGTCGGCTACCGGCTGGGCGACATGGCCTATTCCAGCGACGTGTCGGACCTGGACGAGGCGGCGCTGAGGGCCGTGGCCGGTTGCCAGGTCTGGATCGTCGACGCCCTGCGCTACACGCCCCACCCGACCCACGCCCACCTGGATCGGGCGCTGGAGTGGATCGCCGCCGCCGACGTGGAGCGGGCGGTGCTGACGAACCTGCATATAGACATGGATTACAACCAGCTGTCGGCGCTGGTTCCCGACAACGTCGAAGTCGGCTTCGACGGCTGGCGCCGCATGATCGGCTAGGCCGCGTCCGGCCTGTCGGATGGGCGAGGGCCGGCGCCGCTCGTCAAAATCTGGGGAAGGACGATGGTGGGTGATCACAGGTTCGAACTGTGGACCCGCTGATTAAGAGAACCCGTTCTTCGGTTTTCCGGACCCCGCCGATTGCACGCTAGGGCACGATCAAGCAATTGAAATAATTGACACTTTATACCCTCTAGAGCAGATTTGGCGTGTTCTTCGCATTTCGAGAAACAGACTCTCGAGCCGGAGTTCACCGTCCTAATCACCGTCCTAATGGGGGATTTCGGCACCGTCCTAACGCCGAAAACGTCAGCAAAATGCCCGATCAGCGCCTCGCTCTAACGGACAAAATTCTCATCGGCATGCCCTTCGCCAGAAGCGGGCAGATCGTGGTCCGCGACACCGAACAACCCGGCTTCGCGGTGCGGATCGGCGCCGCGACCAAGACCTTCATCATCCAGGCGGACTTGCGACGGGAGGACGGCGGTCGATCCACCATCAAGATGAAGGTGTGCGAGGTCGGCGAGCTCAACACGCGCGACGCCAGAACCAAGGCGAGGGGCCTGCTGCTTCTGATCGCCTCTGGAGAGGACCCGCGTCCCAAGAAGAAGGTTGAGATCCTGGCCGAGGCCAGAGCGGCAGAGCAGGCTGCGGATGAGGCGGCGCGTGTCGCGCCTCTCGGCATCCCGACCCTGCGAGAGGCTTGGTCGCGATTCAGGGTCTCCCACCTGGAGCGAAAGAAGCGAAGCCCCGCCACCATCCGGGGGTACGCAGACCATATGGAGCGTCTGTTCGCGGATTGGCTCGATCGTCCGTTGTCCGAGCTCGGCGACGAACCTCGACTTCTCGCGGATCGCCACGACCTGATCAGTGAGAACAACGGGCCGGCGATCGCCAACGGCGCGATGCGCAGCTTCCGGGCCATCTACAACCACGCGCGGAAGACATGCCGCGCCCTGCCGCCGGAGAACCCAGCGGCCGCAGTCGACTGGAATCCCGAACAGCGCAAGGACACCGCCATGGGCGTGACCGACCTGCCGGGCTGGTTCGAGCAACTTGCCCGGATCGCCAATCCGATCCGGCGCGAGTTCCACCTGATGACCCTGCTGTCGGGCTCGCGCCCGGAGGTGCTGAAGAATGTCCGTGTCACCGATCTCGACCTGAAGAACCGGGTCATGCACATGTCCAAGCCCAAGGGCGGGGAGGTGAAGGCCTTCGATATCCCGCTGTCGCGCGCGATGATGGAGTCGATCTTCCGGCTTCGGCGGATCGGGCCGATCATCTACCCGCAGAGCGGACGCGAGTGGCTGTTCCCGAGCGACGCGCCCTGCGGCCATATCACCGAGCACAAGGAAGACCGGGCTGTCTTGAGCCACTGGGGCAATGACCTACGCCAGACCTATCGGACGCTGGCGCAGGCGGCCGAGGTCTCCGAGGTCGATATGCATCTGCTGATGAACCACGCCCTGCCGGGCGTGAACTCCGGCTACATCACCCGATCGAAGCTGATGCGCGATCACCTGCGGGCTCAGCAGGAGCGGCTGTCCGCCTTCTTCATTGGCGCGGCCGTCAAGCGCGGTCGTGTGTCCAGCGATGAACTCAGCCGTTGGCTCAACAGCACCAGCCGGGCCGTGCTCGACGACCTCATGGCTGAGGATCCCGACGCCGTCCGCCTAAAGGCGGGGCCACGTGCCGCGCTGCGCAAGCTGGAAGTCCAGGCCGCGCGTATTTCGGTCCATGCCCTGCCGACGGTCCTTATCGATCCGCCGTCTCGCAGAAGCCGGCGGCCGGTCAAACTCGCGGTGGGAGACGCGCCTCCAGGCCGCACGATCGGTTGATCTGCGGGGGCCGTGTCATTCCGACGCTGTGAGGAATGTCCAAGCCGCAGCGGCGACGCTGTCGATCTGTTCTAGTGGCAAAGACTTCTCCGCCCGAGCCGCGAAGCGCGCTTTGAAATCGTCCGGCACGCCTCGGGAGAAGAACCAGTCAACCGAACCGGGCTCAGCAGCACGCAGGGGAGCGGCTGCCGACTGCGACAACGCCTTGTGATAGTTTTCATGGATGCTGGCGCGAGACGCCTCGGCTTCGTCGGCGCCGATAACATCCAGGCAAAGCTCCGCCGCGAGCGTCGCTGGGTAGAGGAACTCGGACGTGAAGAAGAGTTGGTCGAGACGGATGCCATATGTTTCGGCGAACGCCCGGCTCTCTGAAGACTGCGGCAGCAGCCAGACCCCCAGCTTCTTGGAGACGACGCAGATATCGGCAGGCGGTGCGACGCCACAGATATTTCGATGCGCTCGACGACCGGCGCCGTCGTTGTCGAACAGGAACAACACCGGAGCTTCCTGATGAAGGGCGCCAGCCAGAAGCAGTTTGGGAAGCAGCTCTGTGGTGGTCGCTGGCGTTCCATCGAGAATCCGAACGTTGATGGCCGCCTTGCTATGCCCGGCGCGAGCGAACGCGCTTTCCAGCAAAGCCTTGTCGTGGCGCCCCTCCACGAAGACAGTCGGCACCGTCAGAGCTTCGAGCTTGGCACGCAGTGAAGTGCTTTCGCGCTCAAGCTCGTCGCGTTCCTTCTTCAGTTCTCCCCAATGTCGGATCAGGTACGGGAGCTGGAGGAGGCTGGCCTCCTTCATTCGCGCCTCAGCGTCCTCCAGATTATCAATCACGCTGATGGCGTTCTTCGGCGTTACGGGATCAGCGCCTTCGCCATTGGCGCGCTGCTTCGAAACAAAGACGCGACGAATGTCCGTCTTCGTCTGTTCGGAGTTCGACAGATAGAAGGCGGGGGAGTGACTCGTGATGAACACCTGTGTGTCAGAGCGGGCCGCGATCACCGCAAAGCGTTCCGCCTCCGCGTCAGCAGCGCCGAGATCCAACGAGTTCTCGGGCTCCTCGAAGCCCCAGATGAAGAACTTCTTCCCAGATTCATTGTCGTTGATGTAGCGCAGCAGCTCCGGCAAATGGCGGGCTTTCACCCCGTCGCCCTTTTGACGCAAGAGCGAGTGCCCGTCTTCGCCATGAGCAAAGTCCAGGGAGCGGAACAGCAGTCCCATATCCGTCGGTGCGGCCAGCCGAGTCGTTGAACCAAACAACTTGCTAAGACCGTCCGACAGTCCGCTCGTCTGGCTTCTGATCGCATCTACGAATGTGTCGGTCGCCGTCTCGAACCCGCTGCTTTCGGCGGTCGCCGCGTACATCCGCTCGATCAGATCGCCGAAGACGTTCAGGTCCTTGATGGCCGGAATGTAGGTGAAGTCGATCTGATTGAGGAATCGGGTGAGCTGTATCCGCGACGCCTTCGACAGGCCGCGAGGCAACGTCTCCGTCATGTCGCCATCGATGTTCCACTGTCGCTTGATCGAAACAGTCTCGCCTAGAGATGCCCGGTAGTTCGAAGGCACATTGAAGTCGACGCGAATGGCGATGAACTGCCGACCCTTCGCTGCCTTGGCGGCGTCGCGGCGGATGTCACTGAAGTCCAGGTCAAAGTCGATCTCGCCGCGACCCGGCTCGGTCTCCTCGTTGAAGAAGAGGTTCAGAGCCCTCAGAAGGTTCGACTTGCCGCTGTCGTTGCGACCAAACACGACGTTCATGTCGCCGGGTCGATCAAGGCTCGCTGTGTAGAGGGAGCGGAGGTAGCTGATTTCGATGCGACGAATGAGTTTCATGAAATGGCGAGATCACGGCCCGACCGGTCTGGTAGCGAGCAGGGTGGAAGAATCGGCGGACAGCGCCACCATTGAGCGAATCCGTACCACCTCCAACGTTCTAGTACAGGTAGACAAGATCAGACCCCTCTATCCCTAACACGCCACGGGCGCGCGGTTCTGGCGGCAATTAGTCGGAGCAGGCTGGTGTGATCTCGCTCGGGGCCTACCAGGCGGACGCGTGGCCGAATGGGCCTCAGGGTTGTGGCGTCTTAAGGTCAAGCTGCTACAACGGGGTACTGGACTCGGATCATTTGACTATGGGCGCCGCCACCCCGCATTCCGCTGAAGCTTCGGCTTTGGGCTTCTACTTTCAGTCATTTGTCGGTCTGAGCACGCTTGTTGGCCAGGCTGACGACTCGGCGATCGTCGCTGTCGAGCGTGCTGATGATGTCGAGCTGAAGGTCAACAGCGAGACCCTCCTGTATCAGCTCAAGCACTCCATGGGGGAAAACCCGCCCGCCGTCACATTGGCCTCTCGCGCCCTCTGGAGAACGCTTAAAGTCTGGATCGACTTGCTACCTAGTCTCGCGCTTGCCGAGACCAGTTTCCATCTCGTGACGGTCGGCGAACTCGGTGCGGACAGCGAGCTAACGGCACTTCGGACGCCTGGCTCAAAGCGTGAGGCCTTGGTCGCCGCGCTCGTGAAGGAGGCGGAGCGGGTCGCGCAAGAGCGTGAGGCTGCGAAGGCAGAGGGAAAGAAGATTCCACACGCCGATCGGGCGGACGGCTGCGACGCGTTTCTCAAGCTGTCGGCATCCGTTCGACTGAACCTTCTCCGTCGCATCCATGTCGTCACAGGCGCCGCGACGATCGACCAGATGGAGGCTGAGATTGCTTCGAAGCTCCATCAGATTCGGGAGCGTGACCGTCCACAGATCGCGAGGTCTCTAATTGAGTGGTGGGACCGCCAGGTCGTGTATGCCCTCTGCGGTCGCCGCCAACGTTTCATCGGGCGAGACGAATTGCTTCAGGAGATTGCCGAGAGGATCTCGGACATTGAGCACGAGGTTCTGATGCCAGACTTCGAGCTCATGGTTCCACCGGCCGACTATCAGCCGGAGGGACTTCTGACGCGTCAGATCGCTCTGGTTGGAGGCGGCAATTCCGATATTGCCTGGGCTATCCGCGAGGAATGGCGGGCACGCCAACAGCGAGCGAAATGGATCGTTGATCGACCCGCAATGGCGTCCAAAATTGAGCGGCACGACGCGATCATGCGCGAGGAATGGTCTGATCGGCACGGGCGGATCGTCGACGACTGCGTCAGTGTGGGCGAGGACGAAAAGCGCGCCAGCGGTCTAGGATTGCTGCGCTGGACGCATGGGGACGCCCCCAAGGCGATTGAGCCGATATCTCCAGGCTGGCAGGCGCCATTCTACGTCAGGGGTAGCTTTCAGGTTCTCGCCATAAACAGGGAAGTGGGCTGGCATCCTGACTACGTCGAGCGCCTCAAGGATGATGAGGCATGATTGCTCATGACATATACGCTGAGACCAACCCCGCCTGGGGCGCATGGGTGCTCAGCAGTTTCATCAGGGGCTTCAGCGAAGCTGGCGCGCAGGGCGTAGATCTCCCGATCGCCTATCTGGCCCTGCCGATCTGCCTGTCCGGCGACCTTCTCAGCACGTTTGACGGCACCAACAAGAAGACTGGGTTGCGCGAGTGGGTCGAACGCAGTCCCCAGATCCAGTTGGAGCTCGGCGATCGCCTTAACGGGTCGCTTCGCATCGTGAGCGAGGCCGTGCGTCTTGGCTGCTTCACCAATGCCGTCCGACTGGACACTGAGGGGCGTCTGCTCGTGGGGTCGCTACCTCTCAAGACCGACCTGGCGAAGGGGCTATCGCCAGCGCTCGCCGGCCCGGTCAAACGTGCGGACCGACTCGGATATTGGATGGGGATGGCCGGCTCCACCAAAACAATCTTCGATATTGTGGGGATCAGTCTTTGAACCGCTGGAACATCGCGTCGATATTCTTCCTTGGATTGGACGGTCGGCAGCGTCTGGTGCCGTTTGGACCGGGCTTGAACATCATCACCGGCGCATCCGGAACGGGGAAATCCGCACTGATCAAGGCAGTGGATTACTGCCTTGGTTCAAGCGAATGCGAACTCCCGGCACACATCCGCCGTCACAGCATCGCGGTAGGCGTCAAATGGGTCGCCGGCGATGACGAAATGATCGTCGGCCGCATCATCCCGCCTGTCGGGCAGGACAGCAGCCACAAAATGTTCGCGACCGCGGGCCGCAATCTTGCCGTGCCATCGTCGCCAGAGGAGTTCGAAGGTCCGGTTCCGCTTGGCGCTGGAAAGGCGTTCCTCGAACGGGCGTTCGGTATCGGCGACCTTCCCGGAGAGCCCGATGATTGGGGGCGAATGCGCGGCCGAGCGACCGTCCGCCATGTCACCCCGTACATGTTTGTCACCAAGGAGGTCATCTACAGCGAGCAGGTGCTCCTTCACGGGCTTGAGCAGTCGGACAAGGCGCCCGACATCATCGCAACGATCCCCTATTTCCTACGAGCCACGGACGAAGCCAACGCCCTGAACGAACGTCGGCTTCGGTCTTTGCAACGCGACCTTGAGCGAAACGAAAACCGGAACAGGCTACGCGCCACTGCCGAGAGTGCGATGCGGAGCCGGGCTTTCAGCCTTCTGGCAGAGGCGGAACGCCTGGGTGTCGCCAATACCCCTCCTATCGAAACGGTGGACGCCGACCTGATCAGCCTCCTTGGACAAATCGCGTCATCGTCCGGTGAAGCGCGAACCCTTCCGAGTGAGAGTGAACTGTCTGCCCTCCATCGGCAACGGCGCGACGTGCTCGGCCGACTCTCTGACGCGAGACGTCAGGCGGACGCCGCTCGTCTGGCCATCCACGATGTGTCCGGATTTGAAACCACTGTGCAGCGGCAACGCGAGAAGCTCGACCTTGGAGCGCATCTGGGGCTGGCGGAAGTTTCCGACCACTGTCCCCTGTGTGCCCAGCGGTCGGATGTGGGCGCAAGGGCGGCGGACGCGCTACGGACGACCCTGGCCAAAGTCCGAGGTGAGAGTGCGGCCGTGGAACGGATCAAGCCTCGTCTGATCGATTATGACGGAAACTTGGGCCGCCAGATCGACGGCTTGAAGCGTGAGCTCCGAAGCGTCGACGACAGGATCGCTTCCTGGATGCGGCAGTCCGACGAAAGCCGAAAGCTCGCTGATTTCGCGGAGGTCCGGGCCCACTTGATGGGCAGGGTTGATCCTCCCTCGGTTTGGTGGACACCCATGCTAGCTTTTCGGAGCTGGAGAGGAGTGTCTGATGAGTGTTCAACGCCGGAACTTTCCGGATTCTTTCAAGCGCGAGGCCGTTGACCGCGTCGCCAACGGCGGCCTGAGCGTCGGGGCGGTGGCCCGCGAGCTTGGGCTGCACGAGACGGTGCTTCGTCGATGGATGACGCAGTTCGGGGTGCAGGCGACGGGGGCGTCGCGGCGCCCCACAACGCAGGCGTCGTCCCCGTCGCCGTCGGATCTGGCGGCGGAGGTGGCCCGGTTGCGGCGAGAGAACGGTCAGCTGCGGATGGAGCGGGACATCCTAAAAAAAGCCGCGCTCATCTTCGGAGCGGCCTCCCGATGAAGTTCGGGTTCGTCGATGAGCATCGTCAGGTCTGGCCGGTTCGCGTGATGTGCGCGGTCCTGGGCTTGTCGGCCAGCGGTTACTACGCCTGGCGCGGTCGCCCCGAGAGCCAGCGGTCTGTCGCCAATCGCGAGCTGACCGAGGATATCCGGCTGATCCATGCGGAGAGCAGCGGCTGTTACGGCTCGCCGCGCGTTCACGCCACCCTGCGGCGGCATGGGCGTCGGGTCGGTCGATCCCGCGTGGAGCGGCTGATGCGCCGCGCCGGCCTGCGGGGCTTGGCGGCCTTGCCGCGTCGCGCCCGGACGACGAACAGCCGCCACGGTTATCCCATCGCGCCCAACAGGCTGGCCCGGAACTTCGAGGCGGCGGCGCCCAACCAGGTCTGGCTCGCCGACCTCACCTACATCCCGACCGGCGAAGGCTGGCTCTATCTCGCCGCCATCCTCGACCTGCACACCCGCAAGATCGTGGGCTGGTCCATGCGCCAGACCCTGCACACCGAGATCGCCCTCGACGCCCTCAACATGGCCGTCGAACGTCAGCGCCCCGCGCCCGGCCTGATCCATCATTCGGACCGGGGCATCCAATACGCAGCCGAAGCCTATCGATCAGCCCTGGCCCGATCCGGCATCACCCCGTCGATGAGCCGAAAGGGCGACTGCTGGGACAATGCCCCGATGGAGAGCTTCTTCCACACCC
The DNA here is from genome assembly GCF_055809335.1 of Brevundimonas sp. D3-1P. Taxonomy (NCBI): domain Bacteria; kingdom Pseudomonadati; phylum Pseudomonadota; class Alphaproteobacteria; order Caulobacterales; family Caulobacteraceae; genus Brevundimonas; species Brevundimonas sp. D3-1P. The sequence goes on along the minus strand of NZ_CM147908.1, from coordinate 937,555 downwards.
TCAAGACCGAACGCGTTCATCACCGCGTCTACGCCACCCGAGACCAGGCGCGGCGAGACCTGTTCGGATACATCGAGGGCTTCTACAATCCCCATCGCCTGCACTCAGCACTGGGCTATATCAGCCCCGCTGAGGCCGAGCGCAAAGCGGCTTAACCCCGTCCACTTTTACGGGGGAAGATCATTGGTCCGCATGGCGAGCCGCAAGCGGTAGAAGCCGTTCGTTCGCTTCGGCGCGTCCCATCAGGTAGACCAGCACCTCCGAGCCGTCCGTCAGGACCAGTCGACAACCCACGATCAGGCGAACCCCCGTGACCTTGGCGGCGACGTGGGCGCGGACGATGCCGGCCAGGCTGTTTCGGTCCGTGATCGCCAGAGCGTCCAGACCGCAGACGGCTGCTTGGCTGAAAAGCTCCTCGCAGGAGCTCGCTCCGCGAAGGAATGAGAAATGGGAGGCGCACTGAAGTTCGGCGTAGTTCATCCGAACTTCCCGTGAATGAACCAGGCCTGTGAGCCTGTCCGCGCGTCCTCCCCGTCACCGGCGCGAAACAGCCAGAACCTCTCGCCCGCGTCGTCCTCGACCTGGAAATAATCACGAACGGCCCAAAGCTCAGCATCTCGACGCGCCCATTCGCCGTAGATCCGTTCAGGGCCGTCGGCCCTTCGGATGCGTCGGCGGACCCCGCGCCAGGTGAAGTGCGTCGGCGGGTTGTCGGGGAGAAGCGCCATGGTCTCGACAGGTTCGGGGGGCTGGAAAAGCCGGACGGGCCGGGGCCAGTCCTGCGTCCAGCCTGTCGCGGCGACTGTCTCGAGCGGAGCCGCCCTGCGGACGGCACGCTCGGGGACATCGCTCTCCACCGCCGTCAAACGGTAGAGGCGTCCTGGGCCGATGCGGTTCGACAGCACATCGACGAGGTTGGAGATATCGGGGACATCCGCTTCTCCAAACCGCGTGTCGGCTGGCCGCCAATCCAGGGGCTGAACGATCGATGCGACCAGCGTCATGCGCTCGATGCCGAAACCGGGGGCGATGGCTTCGATCCGATCGTGAAGCAGTCGCGTTATCCGTTTGCGATCCCGGATCGCCCGCGCCGTGGCCACCCGGACGGCCTCGATACGGTTGTCGACCCGGTGACAGAGGAGATCGAGGCCGCGAGCGCCGAGGCCGTCGCGCTCGAGTGTCGCCGTGAGCACCTCGACCAACTGGTCGATGTAGCGCGCGATGGTCTCGGGCGCCCCGATCGGTTCGGCGAAGACCCGCTCCGCTCGGGGTTGAGTCTCGTCCACAACGGGAACGATCGGTTCTGATGTTCGGCCGAAGGTTTGATCAAGGCGTCTCCCGAGCTCCGGGCCGAAACGCAGCGTCAGCGGAGCCCGGGGTTGGCGCTCCACATCCAGAATGGTCTCGAACCCCAAGCGGCCGAGGCTGTCTCGCAGGTCTTCGGAAAGCCGGAGCGCGGCCAAAGGGAGCGCGCCCAGACGACGGCCTATCTCGCCTTCGGCGACGATGGCCGGCCCGCGGGTGAATCGGGCAACCGCATGCGCCGCGCCATAGGTCGGCGCGATGGCTGCTCGAGCGTGAACACCGGCGCTCGTGAGCCGGTTTTCCAGGTCAGCCAGAAATGCCGCCTCGCCGCCCCGGAGGTGCGTCGCGCCCGTCGCGTCAATGGCGACGCCGTCCGACGGATCGGCGGCGCAGACCGGCGCATAGCGTTGATGCGCCCATAGGGCGAGCCGCTCGAGACCAACGGCGTCGCCTTCGGGATCGGCGTCGAATGGAAGGAGGCCCGGCGCGAGCGCGTGGGCTTGGGCGGCGGCGAGACCGGGGCGAAGACCCAGAAGTCGAGCGGAAGGATTGCAGGCGGTGATGATGCGGCGACGGCGGTCCCGGCCGACAAGGACTGTCGGGGCGTCAGGCGGCGGCGCGGCGGCGCCCAGTCGCCGGCGCAGCCGATCGATGGGCCAGTTCGGCAGGTACAGCGAGACGACCCTTCTCATCACAGGCTTCCAGAGTGAATTCGGCGCATCCGCCAGCGCGGCAGCGCAAGAGTTCGATGAACCAGCGTGGACGTCCCACACCTGGCGCGGGCAGCGGGGATGAGGGCTGGGGCGTGACCCGCCATCGGGTCGCGGCCGCCGTTGGCTGGCCGAAATCGGCAGCCTCGGTGGCGCGTCGCCATCGCCTGACGGCCAGGGCGGTCACTCCCGAGCTTTCGGCCGCCAACTGCAGACGGCGCGAGGCCGTCATCGAGAGGCGGGAGATCTCGGCCACGACCGCGCCGAGGGCGCGGTGACGTAGCCCTTCTTCGAAGCACGCCAACAGGGTCGTCTCGTCGCCAGCCTCGACGTAGAGGACCCGATCGGGATCGAGACCTGACTGCCGCAACGCGGGTGCAAACAGGTCCGGACGTGTCACGCACCACAACACCTGCCCCGGCAGACGGGCGGCAATTCCTGCTGCGAACAGGGCGGCGACGGCGCCATCTACGGCGCCGTCGCCGCCGCCTGCGACTTCGTGCAGCGCGCCCGTCGCAAGCCCTCCCTGCGGAAGCGCGGCGTCCAGACCGGGCACGCCGAACGGAAGCATCCCCGCGCGGGTGCGACCCGGATTCTCCAAACGCTGAATCTGTTCGCGTAGCGCCGACAGCTCGGCGGCAGGCCGAAACGCCATAGCGGCCTCCTTTCCAAGGTCATAAATGTTCCTGAAATGTTCTGGTTCTCATTTTGGTCTGGAGTCAACCAGGATGGTCCGCCTGCGTTGGGGACAGGTTGGACGCCGGAGGACCGAAACTTGTGCAATGAGTACCAACTGATCCTGCCCTTCGATGACGTGATCGAGGCCTTCAACCGCACCGGCAGCCGGGTGGTTTTCCCCGGCGGCATGCCGAATTTCGGGCCGATGTCGTCCATCCGGATCGGCGATCGCGCACCCATCATCGTTCAGGGAGCCGCCGGGCCGGAGATGGTCACCCTGCCGTGGGCGTGGAAGGGGCCGACCGGCGCTCCGGTCTTCAACTTCCGTTCCGACGGCCGGACATTTGGCGGAAGCACCCGATGTCTGGCGCCGGCGGACGGGTTCTTCGAGTTTACGCCGTCCGAGGCGGGCCAGAAGCGAAAGACCAAATGGCGCTTCACTCTCGCCGAAGAACCGATCTTCTGGATCGCTGGGATCATAAAGAATGACGCCTTCGCTCTCCTGACGACGGAGCCGGGCCCGGACATCGCTCCCTATCACGACCGACAGATTGTACTGCTGCGTCCCGAGGAGGGCGCGGCCTGGCTGGGGCTGGAGCGGCCGGAGACGGAGTTGTTGCGACCGCTGCCGCCTGGGTCCCTGTCGGTCGAGAAGGTGTTCCCGCTGGCGGCATGAGGTTGAGGGCGGGAGCAGGTCAAGCCTGTAGACGTGGTCGATCTGTTGTGGCGGCGAGTGCGACCGTGATCTCTCCTGAAGGTCGGTCCAGCCGGCGCGGCCTCTCAATGGCCTGATCTGACCGAGGTCCGGTCGGCTTGCGCAACCGCTCGCGCGACTTTCTTCCCCGGCCTGCGGCCTTCCTCGCGAAACAAGAAACTCGCTCTTCCCGGTCCTCCGCTTTGCTGCGGGGGCTCTCTCCGCTCGCCCTGCGCGCCGCCCGGCCCCCGGTCCGTCGATCGCCATCGAGGCCGCGGCAGGCGTGGCCCGAAATCAGCAAGGAGAGACTTCAATGGCCACCATCGGAACCTTCACCCAGCAATCGGACGGCAACTACAGCGGCTCGATCAAGACCCTCAGCCTGAACGTCAAGTCGGCCCAGCTTCGGGCCAACGACAAGACCGATGAGAAGGCGCCGGACTTCCGCATCTTCTCCGGCTCCACCGAGTTCGGCGCCGCCTGGAAGCGCACCTCGCGGGAAGATCGGGAGTACCTTTCGGTCAAGCTCGATGACCCCAGCTTCCCGGCCCCGATCTACGCCTCCCTGGTGGAGATCGACGGCGGTCACAGCCTGATCTGGTCTCGCTGACCCAAGTCGCGGCGGCGCTGGCGAAAGCGCCGCCGCCCCTTCCTTCAAACCCCTTATCGAGGAGGCCGCCATGTCGCGCCCCGCCGATCCCGCTCGCCCCGATCTCTACACTCGCATCACCGACAGCATCATCGCTCAGCTTGAGGTCGGCGTTCGGCCCTGGACACAGCCTTGGGCCTCGCAGACCAATGTGGCCCGGCCGCTGCGCCACAACGGTGAAGCCTACAGCGGCATTAACGTTCTGCTGCTCTGGTCCGAGGCGGCCAGCCGGGGCTTCCAGTCCGACACCTGGATGACCTTCCGTCAGGCGCTCGCCCTCGGCGCCCGCGTCCGCAAGGGCGAGAAGGGCGCAACGGTCGTCTATGCCGACGCGCTTCAGCGCGACCCGTCTCCCCAAGGCGGAGACGAGGAGCCCTCGCGCGTGCCTTTTCTGAAGGCCTACACCGTCTTCAACGTCGATCAGATCGACGGTCTGGGCGACAGGTACGCGCCGGTCGCGGCGCCCGCGATAAATCCCGGCGAACGGGTCGCCGACGCGGAAGCGTTCTTCGCCGCCGTTGGAGCCGATGTCCGCCATGGGGGCGGGAGCGCCTATTACGTTCTCGAACCCGACTATGTGCAGATGCCGCCGTTCGAGAGCTTCTTGGATCCCCAGGCCTACTACGCCACCTTCGGCCACGAGCTGACGCATTGGACGCGCCACCCCGCTCGGCTCGACCGGGACTTCGGCCGACGTCGCCATGGCGATGAAGGGTATGCGCGCGAAGAGCTGGTGGCCGAACTCGGTGCGGCCTTCCTCTGCGCCGACCTGGGTCTGGCGCTCGAACCCCGCGAGGATCACGCGGCCTACATCGGCTCATGGCTGCAGGTCCTGCGCGGCGACAAGCGGTTCATCATCTCGGCCGCGTCTCACGCTCAGAAGGCCGTCGATCATCTCAGAAGCTACCAGACCTGAGCAGGGCGAACCGGCGCCTGACGGCGCCGATTCGATCACAGGTCCAGGAACCCGGCGATCTTGCGCTGGTCTTCCAGACTCACGACCGCGTTGGTCAGGGCGTCGTTCTCGGCTCGGCTTGCGCGGATCAGGGTGGAGAGGCGCTGGCGGCTTCGCTCCTGGAGTGGGGTGAGCGCCGCGCGTGTCTCCATGACATCCTCATCGTCCACGCCGGCCGCCCAACTGAACAACCGGCCAATCAGGCTCGCCATGATGTCGGATGCCTGAACGCCGGGCTCGTCATGCGACCGCGGCGCGAAGCGATGGTTGCAGAACTGAAACCCGTCGTCTTCAAACTCCATTTTCGCGAGCTCAGCGGCGACCACATCCTCTTGATCGAACACATGGCGGGCATTTTTCAGGAGACAGATGCGCTCGATGAAGAATGTCCTGAACCCGTCGATCAGGACATGAGGTGTTTCGCCCTCGATGAAGGTCAGTGGCTTTCGTCGGCCCATTTGCAGGACGCCGCGAAGCATCTGGTAGTCGAAATGGTCGAAGGCCTCCTCCGCCTCGCTCAGCCAGTCGATGAGGGCCGTCATGAACGGCGCCCGGTTTTGTGGCGCGATGTCCGGGTAGTTGAACCGCACCATGAGGGATGCCGCCCGGTCGCGATCTGACCGGAGAAGCCGGAACAGGTCCGACTTCAACTGCGGGATGGCCATGACGAGCATGCCCGGATCATCGGGCAGAGCGGAATCGATGATGTCCACGATCGCCCAATAAAAGGGATCGAGCGCCAGATAGTGGACGAGAAGATCCTGCTCGATCACCCAGTCGAGAAATGTCTCCATCTTCGGCTTGGCCAGAGCGTCGAGGAGGTCGCCGCCCTTCTGTCCAAACAGGTGGAATTTCAGCTCTTCCGCCGAGGCCTGGATACGCGCGCGCTGGCGCAGGGGCGCGAGGTCGATTGGGGTGTCGTCGGGCCGACCGACGCCGCCGAGCACCCAGCAGTCCGGAGCGGCGATGTTGAGCGTGCCGCGTTCGAGATGGAGTCGGCGGATGTTTTGCGTCTCGTCGTAGTAAAGCCAGTAGGCTCGGTCGGCGCGATCGAGCCCGTGCGCCAGGATTGACGGATCGCGTATCTCGTTCACGTCGATCACCCGTTTCGGCTCGGGGTCATCCTCGGTCATGCCTCGTCCTTTCCGGGACGTGGCAGGGCGAGCCGTTCCGCCGGATGGACCTGCGCAAAGCGATCGACCGTGCCACGCCAATCATCCATCGCCGGCGACAGCCAGCGCGTCATCTCAAGCATGGATTGATGCAGCTTGGGCAGGTTCCAGTAGAGGATGGGTTCATGGTGGGCGATCCGATTACGGAGCAGGCGCACCTGTGTCAGCCGCGCGGTGAAGTCCTTGCGCGACAGGAAGCGGCCGTCGCGGGTCGCGATCTTGTGCAGGGTCCGCTTCCAAAGATCGTCCTGCTCCCGCCCGAACATCGAGGTCCAAAAGCTGAAGGTCAGGGCGGCGACGACGCGCCCGTCCTCGATCGGCTTGCCCGCCTCGGTCAACTCGGCGACCGCCGCACGAACCTGTTCCGCCTGGCGGTCGGTGACATGTCCGGCCTCGGGTTGGAACCAACCCGGGCCGTGAGCCGCCGACATGACCGTGTGTATACGGTTGCGCAGCGCCACTTCCAACGCCTGCAGAGGCACGTAGAGGGCTTCGGACACCTGGGTGTTCAGCGTATAGAGGGAGACGGCGCGCTCGCGATCGCCGTCGGCCCAGGCGACGTACCGGGCGAAGCGTTCCAGAGAGAGCGCCGCCTCCACCGCGTCGGCGTCGGCGGCCGCCCTTGCAACGGGGGGGGTCATGGATTATCTCTACCTTCGTACACCCCGGGATCGCCTCTGCTGCAAAGCATGCCCCCGGGGTAAATCAATTTCAGCCCCGGGTTTCTACGACGTTCGGCGGCCCACGGGGGTCGAGACGCGGAGCCGGACTGCTTCCCGTTCCTTGCGTGCCTGGGTGAACTCCGGCTCCAACTTGCGGACACGGTCGATCAGCCCATCCAGATGATAGACATTTGAGGCCCAGTCGCCGGCTGCGGTCTTACGCATCTCCCGGCGCACAAGACCGGCCTGTTCGAGCTGACGCATGTTCGTCTGGATCGTCTTCGGCTTCACGCCGATCCGACGGCCCAGTTCCGCGCGTGAAGGGAACGGCGCCCGGTTGGGATCGCGATAGTAGTCGAGCAGCTGGACCAGAATGTTGAACTGCATCGCGGTCAGGCCGAGCCGGGACTGCGCTTGAATGAGGATCGACGGTATCCCCGCATAGCCGTTGGCCGTCACCGCCTTGCCCCAGATCCGGTCCTGGGAGGCGACGGTCTTAGCGGGCGCAGACGCCGGAAGCGGAAATGGTAGCACGGTGGTTGTCGTGGGCGTGGTCATAGGAATGCTCCTTCACACCCAACCTATGGTCGCCGTGGCTGGCGAACAAGGTTCTCGCCTGCTCGGGGTAGGGCGCCGCCATGACCCACCTGACTAGGTATGCTTACGATCGTTACGCCAAATGCGATGATTACCGTCGCGATGATTCAGTGGCGGTCTGACGACCCAGGTATGGAATCCTCGAACCAGACCGGTGGGTCATCAAAAATACCTACCTCGTTTCAAACAGACGAAGATCAGCGACTGAACCGCCCAGGCTGGGGTGCCCTTCAGGGCGGCGGGCGAGCGGACGGCTTCGACCGCCGAGGGGAGGGCGGGCAGCCCCGTAGGCCTACGGGGCGAAGGGGGTGACGGTCTAGGGCAGGATAGGCTTTGCGCCGGCAATGTCAGACAAGCACGCCCCCAATGGACCGCTTCACCGTTCGCCTTCCTGGCCCTCTGGCCCGTCGTTTCGACGCGGCCGCAGGACGCCAGGGCGGCCGGTCGCGTTTACTGCGACGGCTCATCGAGGGGGCTGCGGACACGGCACTTCCGGAGCAAGGGGAAGAGCCGCCTGGCCCGTCCGGCGTCAAGCTGGGTCTGCGGCTGCGACCCATCGACATGGTGCTGCTGGAGGCCGAGGCCGCCCATCGCGGGCTATCACGGACACAGTGGACCACGGCTCTGATCCGTCGCCGGCTTCACGATCGGCCGCAGCTCGCGCCGCCGGACGCTCTGGCCTTCATCGGCGTTCAACGCGAGCTGAGACGGATCGGCGTCAATGTGAACCAGATCGCCCGTGCCCTGAATACGGCCGTCCTGGAGGGGAAGGTGCTCGATCTGGAGGTGGCCCAACTAGACGCCTTCGCCGCAGAAATTCGTGGACACCTGTCCGGGCTTCAGGAGGCCCTCCGGGGCAACCTCGACTACTGGTCGGATCGCTGATGGCCGACTTCATTCAGATGCGCGGATTTGAGGAGGCGATCCGTCCGCCTGTTCGTCCGAAACGCGCACGGGTGACCGACCGGCCCGGGAGGGTGACGCGCTCGCCGGCTGACATGAGTCCGCGAGCCCGCCTCGACAGGATCGCGCGACGCGTCCCGGAGGTCATGGTCAAGATCACGGGACGGACGCGTGATGGCGTCCATCTGGCGAACCATCTTAGCTATATCGCTCGCAACGGAAAGTTGCCGATCGAGGGGCCGGACGGGGAGCTGCTGTCCGGGCGAGAGGATGTGCGCAACTTGGCTCGGGACTGGATGGCGGAGGTTGACGCGGACCCTCGCCGGCGCGCGGACGGATCGGTCAGCCTTTCCATCGTTCTTAGTATGCCGCCGGGCACAGACCCGTTCCGCACGCACGACGCATCGCGCGCGTTCGCCGACCGGACGTTTGGAGCGACCCATCCTTACGTCTTTGCCTTCCATACGGATGAGCGCCACCCCCACGTTCATCTCACCGTGAGAACGCTTGGTCACGACGGGCGAAAGTTGAACCCGCGCAAGGCGGACCTCGAGCGGTGGCGACAGACCTTTGCCGCAGCGCTCCGTGAGCGGGGCGTTGAGGCGGAGGCGACTCCGCGTCGCGCTCGGGGCGTCGTCAAGAAGGCGGAGGTCGGAGCCCTTCGACGCATGCGGGATCGTTTCGACAAGCAGGTCGGGCCGCCCTCACGGACCGACATCGGCGCGATAAGGGACGCTGCGGATCGCAAGCGGGACAGGCCGTGGCTCGCAAAAGTTCGGGATCGTCAGACGGCCGTGCGCACGTTCTTCGTGGCGCAGGCCGTCGCGCTGTCGCTGTCGCCCAAGGCCGAAGACCTGGCATTGGGGAAGGTGCTTGAAGCTTTTATCAAGCGCATGCCGCGTGTGGAGACCCGAGGAGAAGAGCTCGCCCGAATGATCCAGGAACGGCGGGATCGATCAGACCGACCGCCGGAGGGTCCACAAGAGCGACCAAGCCGCGATCGATAAACCTCGGACCTCTCCAATCGCCGCGTCGCCAACAAGCGTAACCATAGCTTGCAGTCCGATCCTGGAGACCGTCATGGTGGGGCATGTCCCTGTGATCTTCCCCCGTAAAAGTGGACGGGGTTAAGCCGCTTTGCGCTCGGCCTCAGCGGGGCTGATATAGCCCAGTGCTGAGTGCAGGCGATGGGGATTGTAGAAGCCCTCGATGTATCCGAACAGGTCTCGCCGCGCCTGGTCTCGGGTGGCGTAGACGCGGTGATGAACGCGTTCGGTCTTGAGGGTGTGGAAGAAGCTCTCCATCGGGGCATTGTCCCAGCAGTCGCCCTTTCGGCTCATCGACGGGGTGATGCCGGATCGGGCCAGGGCTGATCGATAGGCTTCGGCTGCGTATTGGATGCCCCGGTCCGAATGATGGATCAGGCCGGGCGCGGGGCGCTGACGTTCGACGGCCATGTTGAGGGCGTCGAGGGCGATCTCGGTGTGCAGGGTCTGGCGCATGGACCAGCCCACGATCTTGCGGGTGTGCAGGTCGAGGATGGCGGCGAGATAGAGCCAGCCTTCGCCGGTCGGGATGTAGGTGAGGTCGGCGAGCCAGACCTGGTTGGGCGCCGCCGCCTCGAAGTTCCGGGCCAGCCTGTTGGGCGCGATGGGATAACCGTGGCGGCTGTTCGTCGTCCGGGCGCGACGCGGCAAGGCCGCCAAGCCCCGCAGGCCGGCGCGGCGCATCAGCCGCTCCACGCGGGATCGACCGACCCGACGCCCATGCCGCCGCAGGGTGGCGTGAACGCGCGGCGAGCCGTAACAGCCGCTGCTCTCCGCATGGATCAGCCGGATATCCTCGGTCAGCTCGCGATTGGCGACAGACCGCTGGCTCTCGGGGCGACCGCGCCAGGCGTAGTAACCGCTGGCCGACAAGCCCAGGACCGCGCACATCACGCGAACCGGCCAGACCTGACGATGCTCATCGACGAACCCGAACTTCATCGGGAGGCCGCTCCGAAGATGAGCGCGGCTTTTTTTAGGATGTCCCGCTCCATCCGCAGCTGACCGTTCTCTCGCCGCAACCGGGCCACCTCCGCCGCCAGATCCGACGGCGACGGGGACGACGCCTGCGTTGTGGGGCGCCGCGACGCCCCCGTCGCCTGCACCCCGAACTGCGTCATCCATCGACGAAGCACCGTCTCGTGCAGCCCAAGCTCGCGGGCCACCGCCCCGACGCTCAGGCCGCCGTTGGCGACGCGGTCAACGGCCTCGCGCTTGAAAGAATCCGGAAAGTTCCGGCGTTGAACACTCATCAGACACTCCTCTCCAGCTCCGAAAAGCTAGCATGGGTGTCCACCAAACCGAGGGAGGATCACTGACCCTAACCAAGCTCCCCTTCGGAACAACGCTCGCTCGGCAGATGGCGAAGCAGAACCTGACCCGCTTCAACCATGTCTTCTGGGTTGGCGAGCGCGGCTACGATCACCTGGAGGCGGGCTTTCCCAACATCGTATTCCCGCCCTACGCGCCCGACCTTCACGGCCTCTACACCTCTGACGCCGACTGGCGCGCAGCCGTTGCGGAGCATCAGATCTGGACCCGCCAGTACATTCTCGTCTCGGCCGCTTCACTGCTTGAGGTCTATCTCAGTTCCGCCGCGCGGAGCGCTCTTACCGCCCATCCTGAACTTATCGATAGCGTTTGGTCAGGAATGGACGGCTACCTTTTCGTCATGGGCAAACAGGCGCCGCCGACAGGGTGGAACCGCAAGCTCAAGGATAAGGTCGCCACCTTCACCAAGGGGCTGTGGGTCAACCGTTTGGCCCAACTCGCCGCGGTCTTCGGCCCATTGCCGGCCAAGGCGATGGCGCTCGAGCCGGCCTTGCAGAAGCTTCAGGACACACGGAACGATATTGCGCACGAGTTCGGTCTCGATGGTCCCACGCGTTTGGCGCAGTGGGAGCCGCTCAAGCATATTGAGCTCACCCGGGAGGACTGCGAGACGGCGATCAAGGTGGTCTCGGCTTTCATCGCCGCCGTGGACAAGCCGGTCTTCGGTCCGCTGATCGGGGGACACGAGATCCTCTTCCAGTACCATCTATGGGCTCAGTCAGAGCCCAAGGCGAGCAGCTGGCACGTCGCCGGCAGGGCTGCAGGTCTGTTCCGGGATCACATCGGAGGCATGACCAGCACCGCGCTGGGTGCAAGCTATGCCACCTCGATCGCCAACTATTATCATAAGCTCTGATCGCCAGGACGCTACGTGGCCGCACCGGTCGTTGCGTGGGATCTAATGCGGGCGACACGGAAAGCAGGACCAACAATGGAATGTTTTCGGATCGACGAAAGCGGGTACACAGGCTTCGACCTCCTGAACCCGCAACAGCGCTTTCAGGGCGCTGCGGCGGTCGCCATTTCCGACGACGACGCGCGGCGGCTAATCAATACGCACTTTCCCAAGCTTCAGGCGACCGAGCTGAAATACAGGTCTCTGTCCCGGCGCCCGGGCAACCATCCTCACCTGATCGCTCTCGTGCGCGACGTCCTGCAAGGCTTCAAGTCGGTCACCTACATCTGCGACAAGCGCTTCCTGCTGGTGATGATGTTCCTGGATTGGGCGGCGGAGCCCTACTATTACGCGCGCGGTTTGAACTTCTACCAGGACGGCCAGCACTACGGGATGGGCTCGCTCCTGCTCAGGGTTGGCCCATCGATCCTGGGGGCGGACGCCTTTGAAGCGATGCTGGCCGCCTTTCAACGGGCGGTGAAGGAGAAGTCGCCAGACAGCCTTCAGGCATTGGTCGCAGCGGTCCGGCGAACCAACTGGACCGAGCTTCCCGAGGCTTTGGGACCGCTCGCCCAGTACGCCGATCCCGACTGTTTGCGGGCGATTGCGACGCCCGGGGTCTCAACCGATGCCGCGATCGTCGTGATGCAGGCCCTGATTACCCGGATGGAGGTGATGGCTTCAGGTCCCTACCGGGTCGAGCATGACGAGTTTAAGAACCTCGCCACCTACAGCGGCCTCCTGCAGGCGTTCATCGACCACAAAGGTGAGGCTGAGTTCCGGTCATCGAAAATCGCGACGGTGAAGTTTCCGCTGAAGCTGACCGAGGTGGTTCAGGTCAACTCCAAAGCCAGCCCGGCTGTCCAAATCGCCGATGTGATGATCGGCGCGGTGGTCGAGGCGGGGAATAGTCTGATCGGCGAGCGGACGGGCGGCCTTGATCCGCAGGTTCTGCTATCACTGTTCGGGGACGAACAACTGATCCATCTGGTTCCGGATCTCGACTTCGAGGCCCAGAAGGCGTTCCGCGAGGGGTCGCACGGCGCTGAGCTTATCGACTATTTCGCCACCAATTTCGGATCGAAGATGGGCATCAAACCGACGAAAGAGGGCGGGTGACCCGCCTGCGCCAGGTCAGCAACCACCGCAACGTTCCCCTTTTCCGATTATCAGGCGCGATCCGGAATCTACCGGCGAATGCGATCGCTTTCACGGCGCGGCGATCGGTCCCCATCCGGGTGGCGAGGCAGGCCAGGGATCATGTCTCGGGCGCGCTGATAGGCGTGCTCTATGAGCCGGGCCTGAGCGGCCGGATCAGTGATCAGCCGACGCACCACGATGGCCGCTTCCTTCAGGCGCCTTTCGGCGGATATGGCGGATGGACCCGCCGAGCGATCGGGCCCCGTCGGCGGTTCCCTCACCTTGTCGCCCGCAGCCTGTCTGTCCCGGTCGCGCGGTTGGTAGCCCTTGACGTCGACGCCCAAGGCTCGCGCCTGCACCCAGGCCTCCCGGCGAAAGGTCTCGTCGCCCGACACCCGGACCTGCGTCCAACCGCGGTGTTGAGCCACCTTGAGCATATCCGCCACCGCGTCGGGATAGGCTTGCCGGGTGACCAGTCGCTTGCCCTCATCCCTGAACATTGGATCGACGGCTCGGTGATCGCGATAGAAGCGTTCAGGACGGCCCTGACGGTCGCGCTCAATCAGATATCGATCCAGGATCGAAGCCGGGATTTCACCCTTTGTGACGGAACGGCCGCCGGTCCTCTTCTGAGGTGATGGCGAGACGGCGTTCTCGGACGCGACCGAGCCGGCGGTTTGGGTGGGCGTCCTCATCGGTCGGCCCCGTGGGCGAGGTCAGGACGAGCGGCCGCGTCGATCATCCTGTCGAGCCATTTCGCGACCTCCTGTTCGGACGCGCCCGGTTCAGGCGGGGGGCAACCTTCGGCCGAGAAACGGCGAACGATGGCGTCGTAGTCCATGTCGGATGTCTCCACGGCGGGGCGAGGGTCAACTTGGATTGTGCCGGCGCCCACGACGGCGGTTTTGCAAAGGCGTTTCTGGGGGGGCGCGGGTCTCTGTCGACGGGTGAACCGCTTGTCGCGGTAGAAGACGATCTTCTCCGCGCGCGTCGGCGGGACGCTGGCCTTGAAAATGATCAAGGTCCCGGCCGGAAGCTGCATGAGTTCTTGCGGGAGCATCAGGGCGCGGCGCTGGTCCGAAGCCGTGGTGGTCCGTCGTCCCGACCCCAGACCCATCGGACGACTGCGACTTTTGGAGGTCACAGTCGTATATCCAAGCCGCTCGCTGAGCTCTTGGGCGACCTTCAGCTCTTTGGGTGCGAATACGACTTCGACACCGCAGTTGGTCATGATCTCGTCGGCCCCTTCAGGACCGTAGAGCGCCCGGAGCTGAGACGGGCTCTGAATGACAGGGAGCAACCTGAACCCGTAGCCTGCGAGATAGGAGAAGGCGTGGGCCAGAACTGGCGCCCGACCGAGCCGGGCGAACTCGTCCAGAAGGACGAGAACCGGTTGATCTCCTGTGGCGAAGAGGCGGCGGGAGTTGAGATCGACGAGCTGCTGAAAGAGCAGGCTGTATAGCGGTGCGACCCGTAGCATGTTGTCTGGCGAGGCGCCGAGGTAGAGCGACAGGCGGCCCCGGCGGAGGTCGCGCAGATCGAAATCGCTTGCAGCCGTCGCGGCGTCGACCGTCGGATTGAGCCACAAGCCCATCCGGCTGGTGATTGTCTGGCGGATCGAGGCGAACGTGTTCTCACTCGAGCCGCAGAAGTCTGACAGGGCGGAGATACAGCCCGCAGACAGAGGCGCGTCGGTCTGGCCCCGCGCATTGATAATGTCCGGCAAGCGGGTGCGGGCATCGTTACGGGTCAGCTGGCGGAAGATCTCGCCAAGTGAGAACGGCAGATCAGGCGTCTCAGCAACATAGGCACCGATCCCGATGAAGCCGGTGCGGGCCGCTTCCGACCAGAAGGGATCGGCATGGTCGTGGCCGGGAAAAAGCATCATGCTCATCCGCTGGAGTTCATCCAGGACAGCCATCGTACTCGTGCGGTCGATATGACCGAGCGGATTGAAACGCGTGGTGAGTCCATCAAGCGCCAGGGGGTCGAAGAGCAGGACGCGTTGGCCCGCTGCAGCCCTGAACCCCGCTGTCGCCTCATAGTTTTCGCGCTTGATATCCAAGACGACGACCGAACCGGGCCAAGTCAGCAGATTGGGGATGACGACGCCCACGCCTTTGCCTGTTCTGGTCGGGGCATAGAGCATGACGTGATCGGCACCGCCCGAGATGAGCAGGCCGGTTGCGGTGCGGCCGAGGAGAATGCCCTCGCGGGACCTGAGACCCGCCGCCGCCTGGTCAGCTCTCGAGGCCCAGCGCGCTCCGCCGTGCAGGGGGCGATTCTGGCTCAGCGCGACCGCGACACCTGTGATCCCGACAGCCGATGCGCTTATCAGCGACCCGATGCGAAGCCAGCGTTGGAGATCGGAGTCGTGACGATAGTACCAGAGCCAGGCCGGCACCCGGGTGAGGTCGATATCCGGCGACAGCCGGTTCAGTCCCGCCAACGCGATCAGCACGGCCCCGATCAAGCCGAGCGCCGTGAGACAGCTCAGGCCTGCCAACGTGAGGGCAAGTCTAGCGGCCGGGCTGGCGTTTTCGAAGCGGGTCATGCCAGACCTCCGTCACCCGGAACCGGCCATCTGTCTTGCGCATCTGGACGACGATATCGACGAGCAGGTGCAGCAGGGCCCGAATGTCTTCCCGCGGCAGATCGCCTCCCCCCTCGGATTCGCGAACCAGCAGCGTCAGTTGCTCAAAGGCCAGAGAGGCGCTGTCCGCGTGGACGGTCGTGATCGAGCCGGGGTGGCCGGAGTTGACGTTGCGAAGATAGAAGAAGGCCGTGCCGTCGCGCAGTTCCTGCAGCAGGATCCGGTCGGGCCGCATCCTGAGGGCGCTTTCGAGCAGGGATTTGGCGGTGACCTGCGCCAAACCCTGGCCTTCCTTGGAATAGGTCAGGTGAACGACGTTGCGGTGGGGCACGACGAGTTCGCGCGTGTCTTCGATCGTCAGCAGCCTTTCATGGTCGGGAATGGCCTCGACCAGACCCTTGGCGAAGGTGGTCTTGCCGGAGCCGGTGGCGCCGGAGACGAGGATATTGCGCCGTGAGACCACGGCCAGTTTGAAGAAGGCCGACCAGTCTCCCGATCTTTTCAGGGCGAGGAGGTCGGCGTCGACCGGATCCGCAGACGCGTCATCCGCCGCGACGACCGCGTCGAACAATCCCCCGGTCGCAAAGGCGTCGAGACCGAACTGCCGGCGCGAGGGCTTACGGATGGTGAGGGACACAGTGCCAGTCGGGGCTGCAGGCGGAAGAACGATCTGGCATCGTTCGTCGCCGGGCAGGGTCGTCGAGCAGATCGGCCGAGCGTCGCTGACATCCTGTTTGGTGAAGGCGGCGGCGGCGACGGCAAGCGTCCTGAGCCAGGCCTCAGTGAGCAGCGGCTCTTCATGCCAGCGCCACCGGCCGCCCTGTTCGATTCCGACCTCGCCGGGGCGGTTGATCACCAGTTCGGTCACGTCGTCTGGCGCGAGCAGGGGTCGCAGCGGCGCGAGGTAGTGTTCCAGAACAGCGGTGTCGTCCATCACCTTGCGCTCAGCCGATAGACACCGGCGAAGTTCAGGTCCTGGGCCACGAAAATAGAGACCTCGGCGCCTTGAGGTTTGCGCAGGGTCGCGGGGATATCGACCGAGGTCTGCAACGCGACGGCGGCCGCGTCCGACGGCGCCCGCGCGGTCTCGCGCACGGCGTCGTCACGTCCGACGGCGGCGTAGAGACCGTCGTCCACCAGCGACAGCAGGAGAGCGCCGCCAAACCTGTCCCAGAAATGGGTGTCGACGCGGCCATCGAAGCCCGCGCGCCCGAGGGCGTCGGCGGCCGGTGACGCCAGGCCCACGGTGACGCCTGCGGGCGTGACGGCGCGGGTCCACAGGACGAAGAGCCGATTGCGGCCCTGCTGCAGACCGCCCTGGTACTCGCCGAGCACCCGGGTGCCGCGCTCCATCAGCACCACGGTTCCGCTCTCCGAGTAGACGTCTCGCGGCAGGATGCAGCTGACGAACCCCGGGGTCGCGCTGTCCATCGCCGTCTGGAGGATGCAGGGGATGGAGGCGCCCGCCGTCAGCAAGAGGTTGCGATCTCCCAGCTGGCCGGCCCGCGCCTCGCTAACCGGCGAGGTCTGGCGCAAGCCGTCGAGCGGCGTGACGCGGGCCTGGATCGGCGCGGTGGTCCCGGGCGCAACGCCCGCAGCGGCCAGGCCGCCGGTCGGTGCGACGCCGGAGCCTTGGCGGCTGTAGGCGAGGACCGGGGATCGCCTCGCCTCGTCGATCAGGGTCTGGCGCCTTTCGGCTGCCGAGGGGCCGTTCGATGAAGAGGAAGGCGAGGTCTCGAGCGCCGGCACCTGTTCGTCCGATGACGTCAGGATCGGCGCCTCGGGATCGAGAGGCTGATCCGTCAGCAGGGGCGGCTCGGTGTCGCGGCGTGCCGGTTCGAACGGAACGACCTGCCGGGCCGGTTGGTCCGCCGCCGCCTTCTGGTCATCCGCCTCGCCACGATCCCATGTGGCGAAGAGAAAGACCGCGCAGCCGAGGCCCAGGGCGGCCAAAGTGACGACCTTGGACCCGCGGCCGCCAAAACGGCCGGCGATGGGGGATATGCCCCGGTCGATCGTCGGCGGCAGACCCTGGCCTTCGGCACGGGATTCCACCGCGGCGTCGTCCTTCGGTTCAGGCGAGGCGGTCATGGTCGGGCTCCTTGCGTCACGCTCCGATCCACCATCGGCGAGGCCGTTCCGGTCCCGGTGGCGACACCGCGCGGGTCGTAGGCTTCGTTGAAGATGCACAGCACCGAAGCACCGCGGCGCAGCCGCAGACCAGGGACGACGGCGTGGACGACCACGAACTCGCCGCGCACATCGAAGGGGACCAGGCTTTCCTCGCCGTCGGCGGAGACAGCGAAGATCGAGGGGATGGGCTGGTTGGCCGGAAACCTCAGCACGGTGAAGCGGCCGTTGTCGGTGACCTCGCTGGGTTGCAAGTCCGACGCGCCCTGGACGCTGTAGGCGAGGTTGCGGGGGCCGGAGAGGGCCGCCTGATCGAGCGCCAGATCGATCACGCGGTCTTCGATCGCCTCGGCGGCAGCGTCGAGCGACGCCACGGTCGCGGCCTGGAGGTCGGCCGGGTAGCGGAACCGGATCTGGTAGGCGATGGAGGATCGATCGCGGGCGTCTCGCGCCGCCAGTTCGAACGCATAGTGACGCGTCGCGACTCCGCGTTCGGTGACCACAAGCAGATTGGTCGCCTGCAGACGTTCTCGGGGTTTGAGGAAGAGGACGGACCCCTCGGCCGCGACCTCCCAGCTAACGCTGTCACCGATCGCGACATGGCGGATGGCTTCGTCCGGACCAAAGACGATCTGGGTGGCGGTGCGGAAGGCCCCGGCGATGCGGTAGACGGCGCCCGGCGCGTAGTCGACCTCGACCATCCGGGCGTCGCGGTCTTCGGCCCAGGCCGGCCCCGACGTCATCATTACAAGGCCGGTGGCCAGGGCGATCAACAGGCTTCTCATCGGACCACCTCCGGATCAGCGCGGTACGAGGTCACCTGGAATCCGAGCGGATTGCGCAGGCGATCCGGCTCCGACATCGGCGCGCGCGTATAGGTGAAGGCGATGGTGGCGATCCAATCGCTCTCCACGATCTGCTGGGCCTGACGCACCGTGCGGTGGAAGCGCACATTGGCGACGCCTTCGTTGATGAAGCCAATGGCGCGGATCGCGATCACGGCCTCCGCCTCAGGTCCGTAGAGATTCTGCGGACTGGTTGGGTTGGAGCCGCGATAGAGGTCGGCCCAGCGGCGTTGCTCCGTTGCGCCCGACAGGATCGAGACCAGGGCAAAGCTTTCCTCGGCGGCGGGGTCGAGATAGCCCTCCCGGGCGCGGACGTACTGGCCGAGGAAATATTTGCTGACGGCCTCGTCATAGGTGGCCGGGCCTTCGGCCGAGGACAGACCCCGCACCACATCGACCGCGCCGGTGGTCTGGTCGACCCGCACGACGAAGGGTTCGGTGGTCTTGAGCGGGGTCAGCACCACCACCGCCGCGACGGCGACGACGGTCAGGCCGGCGGCCACAGCCGCCACGGTCCAGGCCAGCCGCCGCGATCGTAGGGCGGCGCTGAGCCGGTCCTGATCCCATCGCCGCGCCTCGGCGAAATAGGCCTTCAGATCGGAGGAGGGGACGCCGGTCATGCGCAGCCTCCTGCGCCAGGATCGATGGACGAAGACGCGTCCGCTGCGGGCGCGGGCACGTATGGCGCTGCCGGGGAAAGGATCGACCCGTAGGGATTGGCGGGTCGACGATGGCGGCCGTCGCAGACCGGCGGATCGGCGGTCCGGAAGGTGGCGCAGGCGGACAGGGCCTGGACCGCCAGGGCGATCGACACGACGCGTGACAGTGTTCGCAAAGAGGGCATTAGCGGGCTCCTGTGGGACGGATGGATCCGCCGCCGCGCGGCGGTTGACGGCTGGCCTCGAGAGGACCCCGCGCGACGGCGCTGGGGCTGGATCCCAAGGAGGCGGCGTTGGCGAAGTCGGCGAGCCCGGCGCTGGCGCCGCCGGCGATGCCGGCCGCGATCGCGGGCGTCTGCAGGAAGAAGATCGCGCCAAGCAAACAGAGGGCGATGAAGATCAGGCCGCCGACCATCGGGTCGCCGCCCTCGATCGCGCCCCACTGATCCCGGACCAGCGACAGGACGAGCTGGAAGATGGTGATGATCAGGGCGAACAGGACCAGATAGTTCACCGCCTGGGACAGCCAGCCGAAGAAGAAGCGCCGCGTCGCGTCGAACAGGGCGCAGGCGATGAAGATGGGGCCGAGGGTGACCAACAAGGCCAGAGCCAGTTTGGCGACGAGAACAACGCCGAAGCCGAGCGCGCAGGCCAGGGCGCCGACGATGAAAACGACCGCGGCGACGATCCAGGGCGACGGGTCGAAGGCCGAGCCCTCGCTGCCGATCTTTTCTCCGAGATAGCCGGCGTAGGCGAGGAACTGGTCGAAGGCCGCGCCGACGTTCGGCGTCTCCGCGCCGCTGATGGCCCGCGTCAGAAGGTTCGGCAGGTCGCGAAACAGGGGCTCGGTGACGAAGTCCGAATAGGCGGGCGTCGTCGCCAGCACATAGATGAACAGCAGTTTGATCGCGCGGATCGCGAAATCCATGACGGGTTCGCTGATGGCGCCCCGGAAGATCGCGAAACCGTATAGGACGATGTAGAGAACCAGGGCGATGCGCAGCGGGCCTTCGACCTCGGCGATCACCGCGCCCAGCCGGTCCCCGAGGAAGGCGCTCAGCCGTTCGTCGAGGAATGTGTAGGCCGGCTCGAAGACCCGAAACGACATGGCGACCTCCTAAAAGCCCTGCCGGTAGGCGGCTATCCGGTCGTCCCGCCGGACCTCGGCGAGACGCGCCTGGGCGGCGTCACAGCCTTGCCGGCGGGCGCCGCGGTCGCAGTCCTCGACAGCCGCCTCGAGGGCGGCGCGATCCGGGCGCGGTTCAGCCTTGGGCGCTTCCGTCTCGCCGCAACCCGCGAGCAGGCCGAGCAGGAGCAGGGCGGCTTTCACTGAAAGGCCTGGCGGTAGGCGTCCATGCGGGCCGACCGTTCCGCAGCGATCCGCTCCCGCGCCCGCTGGTCCTCGAGACGGGCTTCGGCCGCCTGGGTCAGGGCCAGGCCCTGCAGCCGGACCTGTTCGTTCTGGATCAGGGCCTGTTCCGCCGCGAGCCGGGCGTTCAGGTCCATCACGGCCCGCGCGTTCGGCGCGGTGTCGAGCGCGCGGCGCAGCGTCTCCAGGCCTTCGAGACGATCGGTGGCTGCCCGGTCGACGGTCTCGCCGATCGCCAGATCACGGGCGGTCCGCGCCCCGGACCGCTCCAGGGCGTCGGCGGCGGGGGAGGGCGCGTCCGGCGTATAGACGCGGGTCTCGCGGCGGATCGCGTCGGCGCGCTCGGCCAGTTCGACGAGCGCCGACAGATCCCCGTCGGCGGCCGACCGGAGCGTCGCCATGTCCGGGAGCGGATTACGGATTTCCGGCAGACCCAGCCGCTCGGCGATCGCATTGACGTTGGACAGTTCGTTGAGGCTGGCGAACAGTTCCTGGCCCTGCTGGACTTGGGCCTTGAGGCTGTCGAGCTGTTCGATGGCAGTGCGCGCATCCTTGACCATCTGGGCGAAGGACGTGGGGTCGTAAACAATCTGCTGGGCATGGGCCGGAACAGCGGTCATCGCGGCGAGCGCTACAGCGATCGAAAGGATGGAGCGTCTCATGTCAGTCTCCTCTGGGTATGGAAGGGGCCACGCCAGTCGGCGTAGTCGTCCCCGGTCTCGGCTCTCAGCCGGTCGAGAAGGGCGACGGTTTCGGATCGTCCGGACAGGACGGCCAGCGCGTCATCCAGCCCCTTGAGGTCAAGCTCGACGACCACGCTGTCGTGACCCTGTTTGACCAGGAAGCGATGAGACTCCGGCGTCAGCTCGTCCCGGATCAATCGGAACTCTTCCTCGCTCAGGCCGAAGCCTTCGACATAGTCGCGGGCCTGGCCGTGCGCGTTCGGCAGGAAGATCTTGGTCGCGCATTGTTCGAGGATGGTGTGGGCGATCGGCGAGCGCAGCGCGTCGGCCGGGGACTGGGTGCCGAACACCATCAGGGCGTTCTGCTTGCGCCAGGTCTTGAGGCCGTCCTGGGCCAGGTCGGTGAAGGCGGCGTCGCCCAGGACCTTCCAGAACTCGTCGATGTCGAGGACGAGCCGACGCCCATCCACCCGCTGGGCGATCCGGTGGAAGAGGTAGAGCATCATCGGCGTGCGGACCTCGGGGTGGTCCAGCACATCGGTCATGTCGAAGCCGGCGAAGCGGGCGTCCAGCGACAGGGCGTCGTCGTCGCCGTCCAGAGCCCAGCCGAGCGGCCCGCCCCGGATCCAGCGTTCCAGTCGCGCTCCGACGCCGCCGACGTCCGATTGACCGAGCAGGCTGCGCAGGGCCGAAAGCGAGCGTCGCTCGCGCGGGAGAGCCTCGAGCGCGGCGACCGCTTCGTCGATGGCGCGCGCTTCCGGCACCGACAGGGTCTCGTTCGGCCGGGCGACCAGGGTCCGCACCAGTCGGCTGAGGAACGCGCGATTGGCGGGTGAAGGCTCCAACGCCTTGAAGGGCGCGAACCCCGTGGACACGCCGTTGCGCAGGGCCAGATAGGTCCCGCCGCAGGCCCGAACGAAAATCTCGGCGCCCCGGTCCTTGTCGATGAACAGCTGCTGGGCGTCGAACCGCTCCAGCTGCGCCAGCATGAAGTTCTGGACGACCGTCTTGCCCGACCCGGAGGGGCCGCAGATGAAGGTGTGGCCGAGATCGCCGACGTGGAAGTTGAAGTAGAAGGGGGATCCGGCTGTCGTGCGCAGCGTCGCCACAGCCGGTCCCCAGTGATTGCCGTGTGGCTTTCCGACGGGATAGGCATGGAAAGGCGCGAGGGCGGCGAAGTTGCGGGAGGTGATCGCGGCCGGACGCGTGCGCCGCGCGAAGCCGCCGGGGAACTGGGACCAGAAGGCGGCTTCGAGGCCGAGGTCCTCGCGGGCGACGACCAGGCCGGAGTCCGCCAGATGCGCCCGCGCCTTCGAAAGGTGGTCGGCGAGGGCGGCGGGCGTGTCGCCGTAGACCAGGACGGACGCCTGGTGTTCGCCGAGCACGAACCGGTTGCTGACCAGATCGTCCAGAGCGTCCGAAAGGCCATCGATCTGGGAAGCGGCGCGGTCCCGCGCGGAGACCATCTGGTTCTGCTTGCGCTCCATCACCGATCGCCCGGCCGCCTTGGACAGGAAGGCGAAGGACTGGGTCATGACGAAACCGAAGGGCGCGCTCAGCAGCGCGTTCCACAGTCCGGGCCGGGTCGAGGCCGGATATTCCTTGATGGCGAGGACGCCGGCGTAACGGCCTGCGTCGACGTCCCGAAGCTCCAGGCTTTCGCGTCCGAAGATGACCCGCACCGTATGAACCGCGGATCCGAGATGGCCGTAGACGATGGGGACGCGCCCCGGCCGCCCGGTGAGGATGAGCCGAACCAGCTCCATCGGTTCGGAGCACCAGATGTCTCCGTGTTGGTAGAGGCCAAGGCGGCGCGGCGCATAGCGGCCGAGATACTGTTCAAGATCTCGCGCGGCGTCCTCGAGCCGTTTGATCTGTTCGGGGGCGACCTCCGTGTCCTGACGGCGGGCCGTCTGCAGGTGACGCATGAGCGCCGCAGCGCGATCGCCGGGATCACGGCCGGGATGGAGCACTAGGGTGACAAAGAGTTCGTTGACGAACAGCCGCCGGCCTCCGAGCCGTGCTTCGTAGGCCTGGTTCAAATCCTGTGCGAAGTCGGAGCGGAACCCGCTCATGACCTCGGGCTGGACTTCGCGCCGGACAATGTGGTGCCAGACCGCCAACCGGTCGTCAGCCAGGTTGCGCCAGGTCTGGTTGAGCTTGACGTGCCAGTCGTTCAGATCGCGCGGGTCGGCCGTCTCAAACGCCGCACCCTGAAGCTGGAAGGCGATCATGAGCGCCCCGCTATCGAGCGTGATGATGTGGTCTGAGGCGTGGCGCGCATAGGGCAGGCCGGCCAGGGCGTTGCCCTCCCTGCGCAGACGCGACGGCGAGAGACGGAGCTCACCCACGGACCAGCTCCCTTGCGCTGTAACGCCGGACCAGGGGGAGGGGGGTCGCCGAGCTCCCGCCCCACAGGGCGCCGTTGCGGGACCGGCCCTTGGTATCGACAAAGACCAGCAGAAGCCGGAAGGCGTTGTGGTCCACCTTGCAGATCGCCCGGAAGACCAGATGCAGGGCCGGAGCGATCAGCAGATAGAGCAGGCTGCCGCCGACAAGAAAGGCCAGGCCGGAGATCATGACGTTGACGCCCATGGCCTCCATGGGCACGCCCAGGATCATCGCCGGCCGGGTGCAGGCGAGGAACAGAGGCTCTTCGATCAGTCGTTCCTCAGCCATGGTCCGCCCCGCTCAGGACGAGGGCGGCTTTCGCCACGGCGAGCCCGACCAGGCCGCCCCCCAGAGCCTGGGCATAGCGTGCCGGCGAGATCAGCCGGACGCCGAGCATCAGCGTCAGCGCCAGGCCGCCGGCGATCCCCGCGACGATCAGACAGGCGTCGGTCCGGGCCATCAGGCGCCGCCCGTGATCAGGCCGACGATCTCGGCGGCGCCGAAGACCACGACGATGCCGAGAATGACGATGGCGGCGCGCCGCAGATCGAACAGGCCGAACATCCACAGAATGCCGACGATGACGACAGCCAGAATGGCCAACAGCCTGGCCGTGTTGCCGGTCAGCATGTCGACGACGTTCTGCAGCAGGCCCTCGACATTGGCCTGGGCGAAGGCGGGCTGCACCGACATCAGGGTGGTCGCCAGGGCGATCGCTCCGACCGCGCATTGGCGGCGTCGAACGGTGGACAGGGTCATGGGATGACGCTCCATGTCTTGGTCTGTGAGGCGGGGGCGA
This sequence comes from Brevundimonas sp. D3-1P, assembly GCF_055809335.1. NCBI lineage: Bacteria > Pseudomonadati > Pseudomonadota > Alphaproteobacteria > Caulobacterales > Caulobacteraceae > Brevundimonas > Brevundimonas sp. D3-1P. The sequence continues at coordinate 913,348 of NZ_CM147908.1, read as the reverse complement.
AGAGGACGACGGCGCTGGCGGTGGCGCGCGCGAAGACGTCCCAGGCGGCGGGTGGCGCGAAGGAATCCGGCGCGACCTGAGCGGGGGATGAGCCTGACGCGGCTTCGGTTAGCAGCGGCGCGGAGACGGCCAGGCCCAGGCGGGCCGCTGAGGCCTCGACGCGCGCGACATAGCCGTTGCGAAAGCCGCGATCGGGATGACCGGTGTTGTATCGGGACAGGGCCACGCGCAGGGCCTGTTGGCGGTCAGAGCCCGTGGATGCGGGGTCGAAGCCGGCGCGCAGCACGGTCCCTGCCGCGGTGAGGTTGCGGCAGGGGTCAAAGGCGTCCTCCACCGTCAGACGCAGCCATCCGAGATTGCTCGAGTTGATCTGCGCGAGACCGAGATCGATGTTGGCGCCCGAGCCGATCAGGCGGTGAGCGACGCGCGCCGCTTCCTCGCGCGTCCTGGGCTGGCGCACGGCAGCGCCACGATTGACGCCGATCGCCAGGGCGTTGAAGCGGCTTTCCGTATGCGCGATCGCGGCCAGGGTCTGCGGCGAGACGCCGGGTGCGCACTGGGCGGAGAGGGCGAGGACGAGGGCGAGATCAAGCAAGGCAGGGCTCCGTTGAGAGCCCTCAGCAGACCGCATCGGCCGCGCACGTTCGATCCGCTAGGGCGCCACCGGAGAGCTACGGGGTGAAACTACGGGGCTCGGCGGCGCGGCGATCGTCTCTCACCAGAAGCGCGACGGCCTGGACCCGGGTCCTGACTCCGAGCCACCGGCACCCAAGGAGGATGTGGTCATCGACCGTGCGGGCCGACACGCCGAGGCGACGCGCGATCTGACGCGATGACAGCCCCTGGCCGGCCAGACGCAGACAGTCGGCCTGGCGAGCGGACAGGCCGTCGCTGGAACGCGTTGCGGCATGATCGGGGGAAAGGGGAAGCGACTGGGTCATGGACTCAAGCCAGACCCGGATCGAAGTTTGCGGCAAGACCGCAAGGTTCGGACAGGAAATCTACGGTGTGAGGCGAACCCCGATCAGTCTTCCTCGTCCTTCGAAGGCGTTACCAGCCGTCCAATCCGTTCATCGAGCCAGGCCTTGGCCGCGTCATCCCGTCTCACGGCCTGCATTCCGAGATCCTTCAGGGTTCGGGTGAAGGCGTTGATGATCGAGCGTGTGTCGAGCTCCATGATCGCATCGCCAACCTCCTCGTCGAACTCCTGTGTGACGACCCGAAGCGCGAGCATTGCCTTGTTGTCGGCGCAGCGGACGGCGAACTCCGGGGATCCCAGCGCCATGCAGTCGATGATCGCATAGGGATCGCTGTCCGTGGCCTCCGCGAAGCGGTGGATACGCTCGAGATTGATCTTTCCCTTTCCAGCTTCGAAGTGTTCGTAGGACCGCTTGGCCATGCCCATTGCGTCGGCGACCTCGGCCGGCTTCATCCGCCTGTGCAGCCGGATCAACCGCAGCGCTGCAGCCAGGATTTCGTTCTGAGAGCGGGGTCGGTCGCTTTCCATCAGCTCGGCTGCCTCGGGTTGTGGAGGTCAACGCGATTCTCGACGCCTTACTCCCGGTGGTTGAAAAATGCGGCAGTTGAGCATCAAATGAAAGACGGGAAGCTCACGGTGTCCCGAGTCTTGTGGAAAGTGCGCAAAGAACATGCGGTTCTTTTATGATAACTAATGTTCACCATTCAGCTACTCGCCGATCGGCTCTGTTTCGTCCTTTAGAGGGGCTGTGTGATTGCAAGGCGTCGCGCCGCGTGCGGACGGGCGGGTCGTGATGCGCGAGAGAGATCATTTCGCTGTGGCTCACACAGCCCTGGCCGGTTACGCCGCCGCGGGGCGCTTCGGCTGGGGTCTTCCGCTTGTCGCAACCAGTCTGGCGAACGAGCTCGGTCTTAGTCCTACGCCGGTACGCGAGGCGCTCGCCCATCTCGCTGGCGAAGGCATCATCGAGCATCGGCCAGGACGCGGCTACTTCGCGCCCAGTCCCACCGCGTCTGACATTGTCGGGCTTTACGAGCTTCACCACCAGTTCCTGCGCTGGGGCTCCGCGGACGGTGTCTCGCCCGAAGCGCCGACCACAGAACCGTCGGCGGATCCGGTGTTGCGGGTCGAGTCCATATTTGACCGGCTCGCGCAGCATGGGGACAACAGCGCGGTCTTCGAAGCCTATCGCCGCGTTTCTACGCAGCTTAGACCCATCCGCAGAATTGAAGCGCTCCTGCAGAACACGGGATTGGACATCGTCCTCGCAATCGAACGCCTGCGCTTAGACAACAACAGCGCGGAGTTGGCGAGCGCGCTCTACGAATATCACCAAGGCCGGATCGCCCTTTCGGTGTCCGTGGAGAAGGTGATGCGGCAGTCCGCTTGAAGTATATTGCAAATATAGTTTGAAAATACACCTCCGAAGGCGTGACCTGTCTTCAGCGGGCGCTTCCGCCCGTTCAGGAGGCAGTGATGCAGACGAAAACCAAACTGCGCCTCGTGCGCGTAGGATCAGCCAAACGCGCCACCCGTGCGGACTCGGAGACGGGCTTCATGGAGCAGATCCAGATCTTCCTATGGGATAGCCAGCCGTCCGCGGCGCGCTGAACCCTGCCGGCATTCGCCGGCTCTAGATCGGCGCCCGGTCGCTCATCTCAAGATTAGTGGCGAGTGACGCCGTAAACCGCCGATCCCCGGATCGGCCACGATCGGAGGCGACTACCATGTTGAAGTCCATGAACCTGATCCGTCTGGGCTCCGCCAAGCTGCGGACCAAGGCTGTCGAGGAAGAAGGCGACCTCGAGCAGATCCAGGAACTGCGCTACGTCACCCCGGGCGCCCGCTCGGCCTGACACGGAAAGGCGTCGGCGTGAGCCGGCGCCTTTTTTCCCGACACAACCCGCCCCTTAGGAGCGTGTCTTGCTGATCCATGAGACTCTGGCCTCAAAGGACGTCATCGCGCCGACAGCGCAGCCGCTGTTTTTGCGGCTGCATGTGTTCGCAGCGCCCGTTGACGACGACCTGGTCGTTCTCGATCTCGCTCGCGACGACTATCTCTGCATTCCAGGCGCTGCGGCGCACTTTCACCCGGCATGCCAGGACAACGCTTGCAGGGTATCAGGCCCGCTGGCCGACGCCCTGCACGAGGTGGGACTGGCGCAAGCGGAGCCCGGGCAACCACCGCAGAGGCTGCCGGCGACGCCGTCTGGATCCATCCTTCACGATGCTCCCGCGGCGCTGAGGCTCTCCGATGTCGCGCCGCTGGTTGCTGCGGCGTTGAGCGTGCGCAGGGCGGAGCGACGCGAAGGTATTGCGAGCCAACTCTCCGTCGTCGGGCGCGCGCGACGGCGAGAAGACCCGGCCGCCGCCCGCCGCGCAGCGGGCGCCCTCTGGAGGATTCAGCCCTGGCTGCCGTTCGACGGGGAATGCCTCCAGCGGTCCATGCTGCTCGTCGCTTTTTTGCGTGAGTTGGGCCTGACCGCAGACTGGGTGTTCGGCGTCAGGCTTTGGCCGTTCAGCGCTCACTGCTGGGTTCAGTCCGGTGATGTCTGCCTCAACGACGATCACGAACGCCTGCGTGCGTACACGCCGATCCTGTGTCGATGACCGCGAAGCCATCGGACACCGGCTACGTCGTCCTGGACCGGTCGCAAGCGGCAGGCAAAGCCCTGGCCCTGGTCCAGACCCTGACGGCGGATCTTCTCAATGGAGGCTGGTCCCTGGTCTGGGACGTCGGGGAGATCAGCCTGCTGCTCGGTCCTCGCGCTCGCCACGCGGCGCGGCTGGTAGGTCCCAAGCACCTCCTGATCGGTGACTGGCGTCCCAATGGCGAGCGGACCCTGTCCGCCCTTGTCGGGTTGAACCGGGACCCTGTCGCACTCGCTCGGGCGGTGACCTCTGAGGGCTGGGGCAACTACGTGTTTTTCTGGCGGGCGGACGACAGTGGCCTGCGAGTTCTTCGTGACCCCTCGGGTGCGATTGATTGTGCGCATTGGCGGCGTGACGGTCTGACGGTCGTCAGCGATCAATGGCCTGCCGAGATTGACGCCCTGCTTCCGCGAGAGGTCGCGATCGACTGGGAGGCGGTGGGCCGGATGTTGGTTCATTCACAGTATTCTGTGCGTCACGTCGCCCTGCGCGGCGTTAGGACGATCGACGCGGGCGGGTTCGCTGATTTAGGCCGGTGCACCGAGATTGCCGTCTGGCGACCGAAAGACGTCTTCGGCCGCCGGTATGAGACGGATCCGGACGCGCTCGTTGAGGTCGTGGACCGCACCATCGCCTCGCTGACGCATGGGGCCCCCACGGTGATCGCTGAGCTGTCTGGAGGTCTGGATTCCGCGATCACGGTGGCGAGCCTGCTTCAATGCAAGCCTCGCAGCGGAGTGCAGCTTGTGAACTACTATGGACCCTGGATCGAGGGGGACGAACGCGCCTACGCCCGGGCCACCTCGGCCCATTTGGAAGCCGAACTCACGGAGGTCGCCAAGCCTGTTCAGGCAGTGCTTGCGTCTGAACTGGCGCGATTGGGTCAGGGGATCCGGCCAGCGTTCCAGGGCGTCGACACCACCTACGACGCTGATATGGCAGCGCGCCTGTCGCGGCGTCGGGCGGTGTCCCTCACCGGGCAGGGCGGGGACGCGGTGTTTTTCCAGCAGGCAACGCCGTGGATCGCCGCCGATCGCTTGTTCAGAGGGGACTTCGGGGCCCTTCATCCCCGCTACCTCGCGAACGTGGGGCGATGGACTCGGCGGTCGGCGTGGGCCGTTGCTCGAGCGGCGCTCGGTCCGATGTTTGGACAACGGCCTGGGATGGACGACGACCCTCATCCCTGGAACAGGGCGACGGGCGATCTGCCACCGGCCAAACGCATGCAAATCCGCCAACTCGCCAACTGTCAGGTCTTCTGGCGAGATTGCCTGCGCGCGCGAGCCGCGCCGCTGATCCACCCTTTCCTCAGTCAACCCGTCATGGAGCATTGTCTGGCCCTCCCGACAGACCTCCTCGCCGTCGGCGAACGGGATCGAGGCTTCGCCCGCAAGGCTTTCAAAGAACGCCTGTCACCGATGATACGAGACCGGCGTAACAAGGGCGATCTGACCCGCTACTACGGCCGGATCAACCAACTCAGTCTTCCGATGCTTCGCAAACACCTCCTAAAAGGCAGGCTTGCTGAAGAAGGGGTCGTCGACAGGGAGCTGTTTTCGGCTGTCCTGACGGACGACCATCTGATCTGGGACGGCCAGCACAATCGCATCGTCCTGGTTGGCGTCCTCGAGAGCTGGGTGCGAAACTGGGAGGCCCGCCTCAGCAGACGCTGAGAGATAGCGATCCAGCCAAGCGATGATCCGGGTATGAAGGTCGCGGATATTGGCGGGGCTGACGAAGACGTGGCCTTCGCCCGCGTAGGTGACGAGACCGGCTTCCCTGTCCATACGGTACAGCGCCCCGAACAGGCCGCGACCGCGCGTAAAATCCATATCCCCGTCGATCATCAGTATGGGGGTGGTGATGGCCGCAGCGCTGTAGATCGGACTGGCGTCGATATATCGTTGTGGCGACGACACGAGCGAAGCGCCCATCCGGCCCTGGCCGGTTTCCGCCCAGCCCAGGCTGACGTTGAACGGTACGCCGTTTTCAGGCGTGAGAACGTACTGCGGTGGTAGTTCCGCGAGATCGGTCAGGTCCGAGCGACCGGCGGACGCCACGATGGCCCGGAAGCGACGCGACTGGGTTGCGACGGTCATCGCCCCGTACCCTCCATAGCTGTGACCCAGCACGGCGGCGCGATCCGGGCTGATGAGGCCGGTCTCCGCAGCGCGGTCCAGGATGGCCTCGAGCCGGGGGGCGAGGTCCGCGAGAGCCTGGCCCGTTCGGTCATACAGCGGCAGGCTGGGAACGAGGACGGCGTAGCCGGCGGCCGCGAGCAGGGCAGGATTGATGTGGCGTCGCTCGCTTCCGGGCCTCAGCCAGGTTGGGGCCGTAGGGTAGATCGTGCCGGGATAGATGATCATGACGACGGGCAGGTCCCGGTGTTCCCCGCCGGGGGGCAGGAGAAGCCAACTGGTCAAGGGCGTTCCATCCGGCGCGCTGTGTTCGATGGGCCGGATCTCGCCCCACATACGATCGTCGAGCGCTGCGTTCAGCGTCAGAAGGGGTCGAACGCCCTCGGCGTTGCGAAGCCGGACGACGGTCGACCCGGTCGCGGACATCTGCGTTTCGATGACAAATCTCAGGTCTTTGCTGGCGGCGGTGATGGAGGGCAGGGCAGGCGGAAGGCCGAGGCAGGTCCTCACCGTCGGCGCGATCTGTTTGACCAGACAGCCCGCCTCATCCTGACCAACCCAGTCTGCGACAGTCACAGGGTCAGGATTGACCGCAGCCCGTCCGCCTTCATCTTGCGCGCGATCGCTGGAGACGGCTCGGGCGGGACGCTGACCTTCGTCCCGTCCGTCGAGGCTGCGCCACGACGTCGCCTCTCCGACAAGCAGATGGCCGTTTCGCTGAGCCAGAACCTGGCCTGGGCGGGCGGTGACGTCGGCGAACCGGCCGTTGCCTTCGATCCGGCGCCAGAACCGTGCGCCATCCTCCGTTTCCACCAGAACGACAGGCCGGTTTTCGTCCCACGTCCCTCTCGCGTAGGGGATCTGACTGCCGTTGACGTCTATGCGGGGTCGGGCCCCCTGAACGTCGAGCGTCTGGTCGCCGTTCGTGCGGTCAAGAACCGTGAAACGACCCTGCGTCCAGGATTGGCCATCCTGGCGACGGAAGGTCAGCACCCGACGCGAGTCCGGGCTCCACGCCAATAGATAGGGGAGATAGTCAGCCGCTTCGTCACCTGGCCGCACTCGACCGTTATCGAGGGCGGCGATGGTCAACCGTCGGCGCCGTGCCGGCGTTCCGGTCAGTACTGGCTCGTCTGTCCCTGTTTGGATGTCGTCGGTCACGGCCATCGCCGCCACCGCCTGCCTGTCCGGAGACAGTGTGAAGTCGAAGAACTCGCCACGCGCGATCGTGGTGACATCGCCCGTGGCCACGTCGAGACGAACCAAGGCGCTCGGCCGCGCCCTACGATGCGCGTCGCGGTTCGCGCCGCTCATCAGGGCGACGCTGGACGGACGGCGTCCGGCCGCCGCAACAGCCCAGAGCGCTGAAGCCCGCGCCTGCGCCTCCCAGCCATGACGCATGCCGAGGGGCAGATCGTCATCGGGACGGGCGATAAGGACCAACTCGTGATCCGAGCGCCAAGCGATCGTCTGGCCCATGTTGGGCCACTCGGGGGTCAGATCGTGCCATCGGATTGAACCTGTCGACAGGGTCATGACCCCTAGTCGAAGCGTGCGGGCGGTGAGCCGATAGACGACCATCCGCCCACCATCCGGAGAGAAGGGACCCGAAATGTACCCGGTGGCGTGGCCTGGGTCTTGAACGCGCCTCACCGGGCCTTCGCCAGACGCGTCATGCACCTCCAGACGCGTCAGAAGCTGTGCCGTGTATTGCCCGAGATCGTAGGAGGCGGCCTGATTCCAAGCCGCCTCCCGGTCGATCACCACCCAGCGCGAGTTCGGGCTTATGCGGATGTTGCCGAGCGATTCCTGGCCGAGAAGATCGTCGATGTTGAACGGTGTCTGGGCGTGGGCGCCCATGAAGCCAAGCGCCAGGGCGCAGACGAACCCGTGAAGAGCGTGGCGCACGTCACCACGCCTTCGTCAGCTGAACCGAAACAAACCGTCCGAGCACGTTCGCATTGGCGGCGTCGTACGCGATTCCTTCGAGCCCGTCCCAGAATGGTGGATCGCGATCAAAGGCGTTCTGGACATTGAGGGCGATCGTAGTCCCGGCGAGCGCGCCGTGCTCGGGGGCAAACGCGATTTGCGCATCTGCGGTCACCCAGGATCCGATACGATCCCCGTCAAAGTCGCGGTAGCTGTCGACAAAGTTGGCGCTGGTCGACGCGGTCCAGGGCCCCCGGGACCACCGCAGGGTGCCTCGCCCGCGCAACCCAATCGGCTCGTTGGGGCGATTGAGCGTGCTGACAACCGGCGCCCCAGGGGTGTTCTGGCTTTCAAAGCGGTCGAGATAGCTGAGATTTGCCGAGACCTGGAACGCCTCGCCCCGGAGCGAGAAGGGGTAGTCGAGATTGGCGTCCAAGCCCTCGACCTCGACGCGGGTCGTGTTGACATATCGCGCGTCAACGATCGCGCCGAAGGCGGTCGCGGGATAGCCACCGGTCACCGTGCTCGGAAGATCCAGCCATGCCTGGATCGCTGCGCGATCTTCCGCATTCGTGACCGGATTGATCAGGCGCACGAAGGACGCCAGGGCCGGATCCGTCAGGACGGTGGAGACGCTGTTCAGGGCCGGTTGTCCGATGCGCTGGTCGAAGTCCGTCCGGAACCAGTTCAGCCCCAGCCGCAGGCCGTCGATCGCCGCAGGGCGATACTCCACACCTGCTGTCCAGGTGTCTGCTTCCTCGGGCTTGAGGTCGGCATTGCCGCCGTAGAGGATCAGGGACAGGGTCGTGCCCGCTCCGCGCGTCAGGAAGGTCGGGCTTTGTCGGGTGGGGTCATGAATCTCACGCAGGGCCGGAGCGCGGAACGAGGATCCATAGTTTGCGCGAAACAGGAGGCCGGCTCCGGGCTCCCAGACCATGCCGACCTTGGGATTAAGCGTGCTGCCGATATCGTCGTAGTCCTCGTACCGCAGCGCCAGCGAGAGCTCGAGGCGTTTGAGGCCGGCGCGCGCGTTGGTTTCGCTGAAGAGAGGCGCGCGGATTTCTGCGAAGGCGCTGGACACTTGCCGGTCAAACTCGGCTGGCGCGCCGATCGTCGGAGTCACCGCCGAGGTCAGGTTGCCAGACTCCCTGGAAAAGTCCTCGCGCCGGAGTGACAGCCCTGCCGCCAGCTTCAGGTCGCCTCCGGGAAGGGCCCACAGCGTTCCATCGATCTGAAGGTTTGCCGACCGCACCTCGGTCTTGCCGCGAGTGTAGTTCCAGCCGGAGCTGATGAAATCGAGCACAGCCTGAGGGCTGGAGCCGCCATCGCTGAACGGGTTGAAGTAGCCATCGCGTGACGCGCTGAATGGGGTGGCGGGATTGTCGGCGAGGGTGCCAAGCGCCTCACGCAGGAACACCGAGTTCAGAACGCCGGAGCCCCTGTTCTCGGATTCGTCCGAGGCGTAGGCGAGATAACCGCTCAGCCGCCAGTCGCCAGCGATCTCAAGATCCGCTCCTAGCGAAAGGCCAAGGCTCTCGGCGTCTCCGCTCAAGACCGGATTGGGCAGTTCGTCGAGGAAGGAATAGGCGATCAGATGTGATGCGGCTCCGGTCGGCGAGACGAAGAAGGGGTTTGCAGGCGTCGCGGTGATCAGCGTGACGATCGGCGCAGACACGGTTTCCCATTCCCGGCGGCCCCACCGCGTATCGGCGCTGAGAGTGAGACGGGAGCCCAGGTCCTGATGACCGGTGAGGTAGAGGCTGTGCCGCTCTTGGCGGGGAAGGACATTCATCCCCTGGCGTTGGTTGCTGCGGTTGGTCTGGCCCGCAAGAAAATCCGACGGTCTGAGGTTCCGGCCGTTTTGTCCTTCAGGAATGGCGTAGGCGGAGACATAGCCGCCGAGCGCCGCGTTGTAGGCGACGAGGTTGCCGGGATTGGCGTAGTTGAGGCGCCGGTCGGATCCACCAAGGGGGCGCAGGTCGGCGTTTCCAGCAAGGGGGCGGTCCGCCACCGCCAACGGCTCGCGGTTATTGTACTCGTAAGACCCCATCAGGCCGCCGCTCGACCAAAGCCGGCCGACCGTTTGCCCGAACTGATATTCCCGCGTCGCCCCATCGCCGGTTTGCCCGTATCTCGCCCGGGTCTCGGCGCCGTCGTAATCGCGTCGCAGGATGATGTTGACGACCCCGCCGACAGCGTCTGAGCCATAAAGGGCTGAGGCGCCGTCGAGCAAAACGTCAATCCGGGACACCGCGCTTGTCGGCACGGTGGACACGTCGGCGAAGTCACCGAAAGCTCCGGTGCCTGAAAGACGCCGACCATTGATCAGGACCAGCGTCGCATCGCTGCCCAGCCCGCGGAGGTTCACGCCCGATGCAAATCCGCCATTCGAAGCGCTTCTGTCCGCGCCGTTCTGCAAGGCCCCTTCATTCGCAGTTCCGCCGAAATTCTGCGGAAGTGCAGCAAGCGCTTGGGCGACCGTTCCATGTCCTTGCCGGTCGATATCGTCCCGGGTCACGGTGATGACAGGCGAGGGGCCGTCGGCGACGCCGCGGATTAAACTGCCAGTGACGATCACTTCCGCGATCTCGACCGCCTCGTCCGTCGCTTCTGCACGGGCGGTGGGATCGAAGACGACGAGAGTATTGGAACTCGTCCGTCGGGCCCGTAGTCCGGTGCCCTGCAGCAGGGCGGTGAGGGCTTGGTCCGTCCCAAGCGCGCCATTGACGCCGGGGGACTGGCGGCCTGCGACGAGGTCGGTGGAGTAGAGAATTTGCTCGCCGCTTTGGGCCGCGAACAGGGGCAGTGCGGTTTGCAGCGGGCCGGCGGGAACGCGGAACTGCACGGCAGCCGTTTGCGCCTGGGCGATGACGGGCGTCGCCGCCGCCAGCATCAATACGCCAAGCGCCGTGGAACAAGGACCGATACGCATAACACTCCCCCGAAATGGATACCCGCACAGACGCGGGTCGGGGAAGAGACGATGGGGCGCGGTAAAACCCCTCAGCGCACCGCTGCATTTTTCGCAGGCGCGTCACGGATGACGATCTGACCGGTTGGCGTCCGCTCGGCGACGACGGGATAAAGTTCGACGAGCGCGGAAACGAACCCCTCGACGTCGCCCGTGTTAAAAGCGCCGCTGACAGCGATGCGGGAGATGCCGGGCGACTGAAGAACGACCTTGGTGCGGCTGTAGCGATTGACCTCGGCGACGGCGGTTTCGACGGTGTCGCCAGAGAAGATCAGTCGCCCGGTCGTCCAACTCGTTTCCGAAGCGACGTCCACGGTCCGGACGGCAGGACGAAGCGAGGTCGTGACGATCTGCTGGCCGGGCGTGAGGGACCACCCCTGAGAGACCGCCGAACGGTCGCTGACATCGACCTTGCCTTCGACGAGGGTCACCTGAGCGCCGTCTCCCGATCGACGCACGTCGAACCGGGTGCCAACGGCGGTGACGTCTGTCGCCCCGGCGCTGACGACGAAGGGACGGTCGGGGTCGCCCTCAACCTCAAAAAAGGCCTGACCGCTGGCCAGTTCTACGGCGCGCTGCCCGCGGGTCAGCTTCACGCGGATCCTGGAAGCAGTGTCCAGCGTCACCCGCGACCCGTCATCCAGGACCACTACCCGGCGCTCCCCCAAATCCGTCTCGTAAGACTGAGGTCGGCTGGACCATAGGGCGACGCCGATCGCGAGCGCGGCGATCGTGGCGATCGCCCCCAAGGGAACGACACTTTTGGCCACCCGGCCTTGAGATTGACGCGATGCGTCGGCGCGCGCGCGCGCACCCTGCGTCAAGGCTGCGATGTCGGCGTCCCCCTTGAGGCTTCCCGCCGCCTCCCACATGGTCTCGATGCGCGCATAGGCCTCGGCGTTCTCCGGGTTCCGGCGCCATTGGCTGAAGGCTGTAATATCCGAAGCCGCGACCCGCCTCTGGTTGAGGGTCGCGAACCATGACGCGGCTTCGCGGCGTCTTGCGTCCAGGTCTTTCTCGGCAGTCATCGTTCGTGCCTTAGACGTCCAGTTGCGCCATGCAGTGCTCGACAGCCTTGGCCATACGTCGTTCGACTGTAGCCAAGCTGATCCCGTGAGCCAGAGCAATCTCTGGGTATGTCATACCGTCAAACCGGCTCAAGACGAAGACGTCCCTGTAGAGAGGCGGCATCGTCTGGAGGATTTGCTTAAGATAGAGGCGATCGACAGGCGTGTCAGTCGTTGCGCCCAGGATCGAAGCCTCACCCTGCAACGCGCGGTCACGCCGGACCAGGCGGCGCCGCTCATCGCGGACAAGGTTAAGCGCGACGCGGAGGAGCAGCGCCTTGGGGTGTCGGATCTCTTCAAGGAGATACGGGGTGAGACGCAGATAAGTCTCCTGCACAACGTCGTCCGCCTCGTCGACGCCGACACGCCCGCGAAGCCGCTTTCCCAGCCATCCCGAATAGCGGCGGTAGAGCCCGTTGAGGCTCGCCGCTGCGCCCGGATTCATCTCCTTCACATCGCTCAACGCGACCTCCAGCCGGCTGTCAGACGGCGGGAATCCGAGAGCGCGCCCGCGCAGGCCGGACGCACTCAGGGGTGCGCCGCGGTCGATGGCGGACGGACGCCGCGCGTCGGGGCGCGGTCGTAAAGGTTGAGCTTCGCACAGGGGATTCCCGGCCCCTATCGACGCGAACGCCGACGTCCAACCATGAATCAAACCAAGTCCGGGTGCAAGGCGGAGGGGTCGGGCGAGGAATCCTCTGCGAAGAGGCCCGCGACTTCAGGGTGAAACGCCGCCTCCGCCTAAGGCAGACCCCGGCTCAAGTTCCGCCCCTATCTGACGGCGCCCGACGTGAAACGGATTAGGCGCCTTCAGTTCGCACGGCAAGGGGACCGTGAAGCGCTACGGGCCAGCGGTCCGACCGCATTGGCTGACGCACTTCCGCAAGTTTCTTGCGGAGTCGCCGCAACGGGTTTGCGTTGTCGGGTCGGAGAGGGCGGGCCACGATGCGACGGTCAAAGGCGAGTGAAATCATGCCCCCGGACCCTCAAGCGGATGTCGAATCTCAGAGCTTCGCGTTGAGCCCGAGAGAGCACGAATGCCTCATCTGGGTCACGCGCGGCAAGAGTTCGGGCGATATTGGAAGCATCCTCGGGCTGTCACCCCGAACGGTCGACAGCTATTTGGAAAAGGTCTGTTCGAAACTCCGGGTCCGGACAAGAATTGAGGCGGTCGCAGTCGCGGTGCGGGCCGGCGTCGTCGAACCGGATTGATTTGGCGCCACACGCCCTACGCGATTTTTGATCAAGAATCGGATCATGATCGATCCTCTGAACCGTGATCATGTCGTAGATGCCCGGAACCGTCGTTCAAGCTTTCGCCCAGGAGATCGCGTTTCGCGATGTGCGGCGGCTTGAGACCTATCTTGCGGAGCATGTCGTGGCGCGGTTCGACATCGCGGGCGACCTGATCGGTCGAACAGCGCTGCTCGGGTTCTGGCGCCGGCTTTTTCAGACCTATTCGCTTTTCGAACTTCATATTCTCAAATGCGTCGCCGAAGATGATCTTGTGATCGCCGAGAGCGCCTACCTCCTGACCGCGCGCCGCGGAGGCGTGCTGGACGTCCGGGCCATCAGCATCTTCGAAGTCGAGCAGGGCGTCATTACGCACTGGCGTGACCATGCGGATTTGGCGGAGGTGCCGATGTCCGAGAAAGAGCGATGGCTCCGGCTAAGCAAAGCCCGATGGTGACCACGACGTCCGTAATGGATTGGACGAGGGGAGGGGGCGGGCCGGGAACTTCTGTGTGAAGCTCAACGTCTTCACCCGCGATCGCCGCCGACGCAGAACGTCCCCTGGCTCAAGATCGAAGGCTATCCGGTCGAGGCCCGCCGCAGGCATAGTACCTCGCAAGCCGCCTGCCGCAAGGCATCGCGGAAAGTGTCGGCGACCTTCAGGGCGCTTCGCCGGTTTTGGAGTGTCCTGGCGCCATCCATGTTCGCGACGGCATGTGTCGTTGAACCCAATGCTCCGGGTCGGATTGTCTAGGGATGCAGACGTCAACCATTCCGTACGCCCTGGCTGTCGACGATGACGCGATCATCCGCTGCGATGTCTATCAGATTCTTGAGGAGGCGGGGTTCCGCTGTCTCGAAGCCGCTTCCGGAGATGAAGCGCTGGAACACCTTTCTCAGATGGCGGAGTCGATCGTCGTGCTCTTCACGGATGTCGAAATGCCAGGATCCGTGAACGGCTTCGCTCTTGCGCGTCATGTCGCCGAGCATTGGCCCCACATTGAAATCGTCGTGTCCAGCGGCAATGTCCGTCCCGCAGCGGAAGACATACCTGAAAAGGCGGCGTTCATCACGAAGCCCTTCTCGGCTGAGGTGGTCCACGAAGAACTGAGACGCCTCCTCCCTGACGGAAAGAAGCCAGACCCTCTCAAAACTGCGGTTTGAGTGCATCGCTTGGGCCAGGCTGTCCGAGCGATCGCACAGCCGACCAACCGCTCTCAGCAGTCTTGGCGCTCGCGCACGATGGGCTATTGGCTCAGGGCCGCGCGACGATCCGGGTCCAGCGAGCAAGACCCGCGCCCCAGGCGACGGACTTAGGTCGCGGCGCCTGCGCCGATGAACGCGCCAGCGCTCTTCCAGAGCATGTAGGCCGCGATCACGAAGATGAGGACCGAGAAAACGGTCGTCAGCAGGCCGGTGGTGCCCGACAGTTTCCTGGCGACCAGGGCGCCGCCGAAACTGCCCGCGAGACCGCCGAGGATGAACACCCCCGCGAGCGGCCAGTCGATCAGTCCAGAGAAGGCGTAGTTGAGCGCCGTGGTCAGACCGAAGGCCGTGACGGCGACGAGCGACGAGCCGATCGCGTTCAGGATCGGCATGCCGGTCGAGGCGACGAGGCCCGGCACGATCAGGAAGCCGCCGCCGATTCCGAAGAAGCCCGAGAAGACCCCGGTCCCGAGGCCGAAGCCCAGCACCTTGGGCGCGTTCTCGCGGTCGCACTCGGCGCCCGGATTGCCGATTGCGGCCCGCCCGCGCAGCATCAGAATGCCGACCACGATCATGACGAGGGCGAACAGGAACAGCAGTTTCTCGCCATCGAACGCCTTGCCCACAGTCGATCCGGCGAAGGCTCCGGCGACGCCCGCCCCCGCATACATGCCGGCGCAACGCCACTTCACCGTGCCGTTCCGGGCATGGTTCATCAGCCCTGCCGCCGCATTGGCGGCCACCGCCAGGGCGCTGGTGCCGATGGCCACGTGCGGGTTTGGAACACCGACCAGATAGACCATCAGGGGCACGGCCAGGATGGACCCGCCGCCTCCCACGAGGCCAAGCGTGAAACCGACCAGACCGCCCGACAGGGCGCCGAGCAGATACTGCAGAGGGTCCAAGCTCATGGGACGTCATCCTGGTGAGCTACGGCGGCTTCAAAGCCGAGGCGCCCGCAGGGATGTTTGGGCCCCATGGGAGTCTTCGCGTCGCGCCGGGCGTCGAGCCGAGAGCGAAGCGTCGACAGATCGTAGCCGGCCGCGGCGGCCGTCATGATCAGGACGTCCGTCTGCTGCGCCTCGGCCTGGGTCAGGGCCCAAAGCGTCGCCGAGCGCATGCCGGTGCGGCAGTAGGCGAGGGCCGGGCCGTCCAATCGCGCCAGGGTCTGCGCCATCTGCATGACATGCTCGTCCGCGACCGCTCCGCCAAGCGTCGGCACATGAGCGAAACTCATGCCGTGAGATGCCGCCAGATCCCGAATTTCAGCGGCCGTCGGCTGTCCGGGTTCCTCGCCGTCGGGCCGGTTGTCGATGATGGCGCGGAAGCCAGCGCGCGCCGCCTCGGCGACGTCCCCTGCGGTGAGTTGGGGCGCGACGGAGAGGGACGCCGAAAGGGTCTTGAACGGCATGGCGATGGTCCTCGAAAGGATATGTGAGTGACTGGGTTCAGCGGCGTCGGGCGCGCGTGGACAGGCCGAACGGCAAATAGGCCGGACAGGTCGCCGTAAGGCTGGTCAGCAAGAGGGCGACGGCGACGGCTCCGAGAACCAGGGCGAGGGTTCCGCCGATCAGGCCCAGTCCATAGGCTCCGATGACGGCGGCGACGGCGACGAGCCGGATGATCCGGTCGAGCGTTCCCATGTTCTTCACGGCGAGGGTCCTTGGGTTCAAAGGGCGCCGGCGCGGTCGATGCGACCGCGCCGATATAAGGCTCAGGCAGCGATCGGGCGGGTCGAGAAATACCAGTCGGTATATTTGAAGCCTTCGCCCTCGCGAGCATTGGCGGCTTCCACAGTCTTCGGCGGAGACACGATGGCGTCGTCGCCCGGCTGCCAGCCGGCGGGTGTGGCCACGCCGTTGGCGTCGCTCGTCTGCATGGCGGTGACCAGGCGGACGATCTCGGGAATCGAGCGGCCGTTGCTCATGGGATAATAGAGCATGGCGCGCAGGACGCCTTCGGGATCGATGATGAAGGTGGCGCGAACCGCCGAGGTGTCGCTGGCCCCCTCGTGGATCATGCCGTAGGCGCGTGCCACGTCCATCTTCAGGTCTTCGATGATCGGGAAGGGGATCTTGACGCCGAACTTCTCGGCGATGTTCCGCGTCCAGGCGATGTGGGAGAAAATGCTGTCGATCGACAGGCCCAGAAGCTCGCAGTTCTTCGCCTTCAGTTCCGCCGCGACCTTGGCGAAGCCGATGAACTCCGTCGTGCAGACCGGGGTGAAGTCCGACGGGTGCGAGAACAGCACCAGCCACTGGCCCTTGTAGTCGGCCAGCGAGCGGTCGCCGTGCGTGGTCTTGGCGGAGAAGTTCGGCGCGGGCGCGTTCAGGCGCGGCAGGCCGACGGTGCTTTGGATCTCAGACATTGGATGTCTCCAGGGAGGACTGCTTCGCCGGGGCGGCGGGCAGCAGGCGGTGCAGGATCATCCCGGCCAGCATGGCCGCGACGAAGAGGGCGGCGGGGACAGGGGCGATGGCGAGGTCGGCGATGGCGGGGCCGGGGCAGAGCCCGGCGATGCCCCAGCCGATGCCGAACAGGGCCGCTCCGCCGATCAGGCGGGGGTCGAGATCGCGGGCGGTGGGCAGAGCGAACCGCTCGGCCGCCATCGGCGAAGGCATCCGCTTCTGAATTCGCCAGGCGAGGGCCATGGGGATCAGGGCCCCGCCCATGACGAAGGCCAGCGTCGGGTCCCAAGCGCCGAACAGGTCGAGGAAGCCGCGCACGCGCTGCGGATCGGCCATGCCGGAGACGGCCAGACCGGCGCCGAACAGAACGCCCGCGATCAGGGCGAAGACGATCGGGCGCTTCATTGTCCCAGCCCCATCGCGTTCATGGCGGCGACCGTCGCGAAGCCCGTGAGCATGAAGGTGGCGGTCGCCACCAGCGACCGCGCCGACAGTCGGGACATGCCGCAAACGCCGTGTCCGCTGGTGCAGCCGCTGCCCAGCCGAGTGCCGAACCCGACCACCAGGCCGCCGATGATGAGGGCGGCGAAACCCTGTTCGAACCGTGTTTCGACGGGTCCGAGGATCAGCGCCACGAGCAGGGCGCCCAGCGGCAGACCGACCACGAAGGCGATCGCGAGCGGACGGGGCGCGCCGTCGACGGTGATCCCTGTGGCTCGCGCCGCGAGGCCGCTGACACCCGCGATGCGTCCGAGGCCCAGCAGCATGATGGCCGAGGCCGTGCCGATCATCAGGCCGCCGATCAGCCCCTGGACCGGCATGGCGTTGGCGAGAAGGTCGGTCATCACAGAACGTCCAGCGGGATCTTGAGGTAGCGGGCGCCGTTGGATTCCGGCTCGGGCAGATGGCCGCCGCGCATGTTCACCTGGATCGAAGGCAGGATCAGCTTGGGCATGGACAGGGTGGCGTCGCGCGCATCGCGCATGGCCACGAACTCATCCTCTCCGACGCCTTCATGGACATGGACGTTGCCCGCGCGCTGGGCTCCGACCGTGGTCTCCCAGGCGAAGGTGTCGCGTCCGGCGGCCTTATAGTCGTGGCAGTGGAACAGGCGCGTCTGCTCGGGCAGAGCCATGAGGCGGCGGATCGAACGATACAGTTGGCGGGAGTCGCCACCAGGGAAGTCGGCGCGCGCCGTGCCGTAGTCGGGCATGAACAGGGTGTCGCCGGTGAAGACGGCGTCGCCGATCACATAGGCCAGGTCCGCTGGCGTATGACCGGGCACATGAAGCGCGATGGCTTCAAGCCCGCCAATCCGGAAAACGTCTCCGTCCTCGAACAGGCGATCGAACTCCGAGCCGTCGCGCGCGAATGCGGCGCCGGCGTTGAAGATCTTTCCAAAGACAGTCTGGACGTGGATGATTTCGCGACCGATCGCGAGCTGTCCGCCCAGATGGTCCTTCAGATAGGGCGCGGCCGACAGGTGGTCGGCGTGGGCGTGGGTCTCCAGCAGCCAGGCGACCTTCAGCCCCTCGACCTTCACATGGGCGATGATGGCGTCCGCCGAAGCGAAGGACGTCCGGCCCGCCGCCGCGTCGTAGTCCAGAACGCTGTCGATCACCGCCGCCTCGCGGGTCGCCGGATCGTGGACGACATAGCTGACGGTATTGGTCGGTTCGTCGAAGAAGCTTCTCACTGTCGGAACCGCGGCGGAGCCCGACCGTGCGTGCGAAATGAGGCGCGCTGCGTCCTGAAGGGGTATGTCTTGCATGTCGGGCTCCAAGTTTGGCAGGGATCGAAGAGGGGCGATGAAGGTGCAGTGACACAAGCGGTCGGGGCAGGTCGTTGACCCAGGTCAACCGGCGGTCGCCACGACCGCTCCGGGTTGGAAAGGGATGAGACGCTGTTGGAAAAGCGCTTGGTCGCTAGGTTGCAAAGGCATGGCAGGCAGACGGCTCTCGCTTGACGCTCCCAAGACTGTAAGTTTCTGGGAAAGCCCTATATATTAGTATAGGCTAATTTAGCAAACATAAATGTTGTGACGCTGTGCCCGACTTCGAAAATGCTGATCTCGCCCGCCTTCAAGCCAGCGCCGCAGACGCGGCGGGTCTGCTCCGGGCGCTCTCCAACGAGAAGCGGCTGATGATCCTATGCCAGCTGGGCGAGCAGGAGTTGGCCGTCAGCCAGATGATGCCCGTTCTCGGCCTGTCCCAATCAGCCCTGTCCCAGCACCTGGCGAAACTGCGCGAAGAGGGGCTCGTCGCCACACGGCGGAACGGCACAACAATATTCTACCGCATCGCCGAGCCTTCTGTTCTGCGGGTGATCGCCGTCCTTGCCGAGATGTACTGCCCCTGAGAGGGTGTCCGGGTGAGCCTGACGGTGCGGGCGGGGCTGTCCCGAGAGCGCGCGCTCCGGAGGTCCAGGGTCCTTTGGAGCGGCTTGAGGCTTGACCTGCATCAAGGCGCCGGAGTCGGCCTGGCCTAGGATCCGAACGCCGCCAAAGAAGGCGCGCCGGAGACGATGACGTGCAAACCGTATGGCAGGGCCTGAGCGAGACCGAGGCGCTCGCGCGCCTTCGGACGTCTGGACCCAATGCGCTCGCCCCGGTCCGCTCACGCGGGGTGGGCCGGATCCTGGCCGGCACCCTGCGTGAGCCGATGTTTTTGCTGCTGGTGGCCGCTTCCGTCCTCTACCTCCTCATCGGCAACCTGGGGGAGGGGCTTTTTCTGACCTTGGCGGCTGCTGCGACGGTTGGTCTCGTTGTGGTGCAGGAGGCCCGCAGCCAACGCGCCCTGAAAGCGCTGCGCGACCTCGCGGAGCCGAGCGTGAGGCTGATCAGGGACGGGATAGAGAGGGTCGCGCCCGTCAACGGGCTCGTCCCAGGCGACATCATTCTGATTGGCGAAGGCCAGCGCATCCCTGCGGATGGTCGCCTCGTGGACGGCGATGTGCTGAGCGTCGATGAGTCCGCGCTCACCGGAGAATCGGCGCCGATCGCCAAGGCGACAGCGCGCACGGACCTGGACGGCCCTGCGTGTGACGATCGACTGTTCGCCGGCACCCTGATCGCCAGCGGGCAAGCGGTTATGAAGGTCCTTGAGACCGGACCCCGGACAGCCTTGGGCAAGATTGGCGCGTCGCTGGCGACCATTCGAACCGGTGCGACGCCCCTCCAGAAATCGACACGGCGGCTTGTCGCGGTGTTCGGGCTCCTCGCGGTCGCCCTGAGCGGCACGGTGACCGTCGCCTACGGTGTTCTAAGAAGCGACTGGATTCAGGCCGTGCTCGCCGGGATCACGGTCGCCATCTCGCTCATCCCCGAGGAGTTCCCGATGGTGCTCTCCGTCTTCATGGCGCTGGGCGCTTGGCGGCTCGCGCAGCACCGCGTTCTGGTGCGACGCGGCGCGGTGATCGAGACCTTGGGCGGGGCGACGATCCTGTGCGTCGACAAGACCGGCACCCTGACGGAAAACCGCATGTCGCTGACGCAGATCTGGCATCGGGACGGGATCAGCGACCTGCGCTCAGCCCAGCCCACGCAAGGGGCTCAGTTGATCCTGGCGGCGGCGGGCCGCGCCAGCGCAGTCACCCCGACGGATCCCATGGATAGGGCCATCCGCGCTCTTTGCCCGGTGGTTTCAGACGGAGCGCGTCTCACGGGGGCTTGGCCGTTAAAAAGCGGTCGCATGGCCGTGGTCCAGCAGTGGCGTCTGCAGGACGGCGGCCTGATTGCGGCGGCCAAGGGCGCGCCTGAAGCCATCTTCGCCCTCTGCCGCCTGACACCCGAACAGACCGCCCCGATTGCGCGGGGGCTGGACGTCATGGCCGCTGAGGGTCTGCGCGTCCTGGCGGTCGCCGACGTCTCGGGCAAGGATGCGGCATTTGAAGACCCAAAGGAGGCGACGTTCGCCTTCCTGGGTCTCGTCGGGTTCCTGGACCCGGTCCGGCCAGACGTCCCGGCCGCCCTCGCGGAGGCCCGTCGCGCCGGGATCGCGGTGGCCATGATTACAGGCGACTATCCGGCGACAGCGTTGGAAATCGCGCGGCAGTCGGGGATCGATGTCGAGGCGGGGGTCCTGACTGGCGATGATCTCGCCCGGTTGGATGGGCGCACCCTACAAGATCGCGTCCGCAGGATCCGGGTCTTTGCGAGGGTGCAGCCGGACCAGAAGCTGGCGCTGGTCGAGGCGTTCCGCGCCAATGGCGAACTGGTCGCCATGACCGGCGACGGTGTGAACGACGCCCCCGCGCTTCAAGCGGCGGATATCGGAATCGCCATGGGCCGGCGGGGCACCGACGTCGCGCGCGAAGCGGCCGACATCGTCCTGCTTGACGACAGCTTCGGCTCGATTGTGGGCGGCATCAGGCTTGGCCGGCGGATTTTCGCCAATCTGCGCAAGGCGTTGACCTTCATCGTGGCCGTCCATGTCCCGCTGGCGGGCCTGGCGCTCCTTCCAATCCTGCTCGGCGCGCCTCCCATGCTCTTCCCAGCCCACGTCATCTTCCTCGAACTGGTCATCGACCCGGTCTGCTCGCTCGTCTTTGAGGCCGAGCCGAGCGAGAAGGACGCCATGCGCAAACCGCCGCGCAAGGTCGACGCCGCTCTGTTTGGGCCGAGGCAGATCGCGTTCGGCGTCCTTCAGGGGCTCGTGATCCTCTTCGGCGTGCTGAGCTTCTATCTCTGGGCCCTGCAACAGATCCCCGAGACCCAAGCGCGGGCGGCGGCGTTCGTCGCCCTCGCCATGGCGAACATGGTGCTGGCGCTCACGGACTCCGCGTCTTCTGGCGTGCCCTTGTTCGACCCCCATCGCCGCATCTTCTGGGCCATTGTGGCGACGGCTTCGGCGGTGCTGACACTGTGCGTCTTTGTTCCACCCTTGGAGACCCTGTTCCGCTTTGAAGCGCCCCCTATGGAGGTCCTGGCGATGGCCCTTGGCGTGGCCGCCGTAACCGGGGGCTGGGCCGCTCCGACTCGCTGGCTGACCCACGCCTGGCGGGCGAGCCGCGCACCACCCGTGAGCCCGGCCAGGGCGTGACGAGGATCGGTCATTGATCTGGCTCAAGGCGCGACGGATCCGGACAGATCACAATCTGCGCCATGAGATGGCCTCGATGAGTTCAACCCCGCCCGATGATGAGATCGCTGGCCGATCCACGCCAACGGCGCGCTTGACCAGCGCGATCTTTGATGTCGACGGAGTCCTCCTACGCTCGCCGCATGAGCAGGCATGGCGCGAGGCGCTCGACGGGATTTGTGATCCCAGCCGCTTCACCGCGCAGATCTATCAAACCGAAGTCGCGGGCAAGCCCCGCCTCGACGGCGCTCTCGCGGCCCTGACCATATTGGGCGTGCCCGATGCCGGGACGCGGGCGCAGGCCTATGCCATCCGCAAACAGGCGCGGCTTGAAGAGCTCATCGCCGCCGGCGGCGTCGTGGCCTTTCCAGATGCTGTCCGGTTCGCCGTGGCCCTGAAAGGTCGAGGTCTTCGTCTGGCCGCGGCATCGTCCTCACGCAACGCCACCGCCATGATGCGATCCATCCCTGGCGACGGCGGCGGCAGCCTGTTCGATCTCTTCGACGCCGACGTGTCCGGACGCGCGGTGCCCCGTGGAAAGCCCGCCCCAGATCTCTTTCTGCTCGCCGCCCTCGAAATGCAGGCAGCGCCGGCATCCTGTTTCGTTATTGAGGACGCCCCGGCCGGAATCGCCGCCGCGCGCGCTGCGCGGATGCAGGCTCTGGGCGTGGCCCGCCGCGGTGAAACGGACCTGCTCGCCACGGCCGGCGCCGGCCTCGTCGTTGCAACCCTCGACGAGGTCGATGTTCCGGCCCTGGACTTGGGTCGGTTGGACCGGTGCGGCCCATGACGGCCTCGACCCCGGCCTCAGCCGCCTTCGACCCAACGGCGGATCCGGAATGGCGTGTCGACGCCATCGGCTACGATCCGTTTCGCGAGACCAGCCGACAATCACGCTTCACCCTCAGCAACGGCCTGATGGGGGTGCGGGGCGGGCGCGCTTTCACGCGCGGGGAACGGTGGATCACGCCCTCCCGGACCTCCGTGGCCGGCCTGTTCGCGACGGGGGATGCGATTGACGCCTTGCCACGGCTCGTCCCGGCGCCGGACTGGCTGCAAGTCCGCCTGTTGTTGCCCGACGGACCGATGGTCCACGAGCCCAGCGACGTGCCGTCCTATCGGATGAGCCTGGACATGAGCCGCGGGGCTCTGTTCACCGAGTGTCGTCACACCCGCGACAATGTCGCGGTTCGAGTCCACGAAATGCGGCTGGTCTCGGCCAGTCAGCGCGCCATTGGCCTGCAACGCATCCGCTTCCTGATCGAACAGGGCGACTCAGAGGTCCGCCTTGAGGCGCTGGTGGCGCCGGCCGACGCGGCGCTGAGGCTCGATCACGAGGAGCCGGCCCTGGCGGTCTGGCGCGCGCATCGTTCCGCCAAGGGTCTGGCCATGGCCGCCACCGCCTTCCTGACCGTCGATAACGTCGACCTGTCCGCAGACGGCTTGAACGGCCTCAGTATGGCGTGGAACTGGCAGACGTCGCCAAGGCAGGTCGTCGAGTTCTCACGGCTGGTCGCTCTGGAAATCGACGACGCCGGCTCCACCGACTTGGCGGCGCGCGCGCGCCAGGAACTCGACGCCGCTGTCCGTCTCGGCTGGTCTGGCGTGTTGGCGCGACACGAAGACGCCTGGTCACACCGGTGGCGCGCCAGTGATGTCCAGATCGAGGGCGACCCGGCGGCGCAACAGGCGCTGCGATTCGCCGCCTATCACCTGAACGGCGCGGTCAATCCGGACAATGAATTCGTCTCTGTCGCGGCGCGCGGACTGACAGGCGAGGACTATGCGGGCCACGTCTTCTGGGACACCGAGATCTTCCTGCTGCCCTTCTATTGCCTCACCTGGCCCGAGGCGGCGCGCGCGCTGCTGATGTACCGCTTCCACACGCTGGACGGCGCACGCGAAAAGGCCGCGCGCCTCGGATGGCGCGGTGCGCTCTATGCGTGGGAATCGGCGGACACAGGCGCCGATGTCACGCCGGACCAGGCCGTGGCGCCCGATCGGCAGGTGTTCGACATCCTCTGCGGTTCCCAGGAACAGCATATCAGCGCGGATGTGGCCTATGCCGTCTGGCAGTACTGGACCCTGACCCGCGATGAAGCCTTCCTGCTGAACGCTGGCGCGGAAATCCTGCTGGAGACCGCTCGGTTCTGGGTCAGCCGCGCGGTCCCCGAAGAAGACGGGCGCCGGCACATCCGAGAGGTGATCGGCCCGGACGAATATCATGAGAGCATCGACGACAATGCGTTCACGAACGTCATGGCGCGCTGGAACATCGAGCGCGGCGTCGAGGTGGCGAACTTGCTGCGGCAGCACTGGCCGGACCGGTGGGCCGCGCTTTCGATGGATTTGGGCCTGACCGATACCGAGTTCGCGAGCTGGCCGGCCGCCGCTGAAGCCCTCTCGACCGGTTTCAACGCTGACACGGGCCTGTTCGAACAGTTCGAAGGCTACTCCAACCTCGAAGACATCGACCTGCAGGCTTATGAAGGACGCTCCGTCCCGATAGACGTCGTGCTCGGTCGCGACCGCACCGCAGCCTCCCAAATCATCAAACAGGCGGATGTCGTGGCGCTCCTTGTTCTTCTGCCGGAAGCCTTCCCGGATGGTGCAGATGCCGCGAACTTCGCCTGGTATGCGCCGCGGTGCAGCCATGGCAGCTCGCTCAGCACTGCAATGCACGGTCTGGCCGCCGCCCGCCTCGGCCGGACCCGTCAGGCGCTTGACTATTTCCGGCGGACATCCGCGATTGACCTCAGCGACGCCAAGGCGGCGATCGGCGGGGGACTTCACATGGCCGCGCTCGGGGGGGTGTGGATGACGACGGTCATGGGGTTTGCCGGTGTTTCCTTCACGGAAGACGGGATCAGGCTGCGCCCTCAGCTTCCGCCGGACTGGACGACTATGCATATCCCTCTCCAATGGCGGGGGCGCGCGCTTGAGGTCGCCATCGACGCCGTCGGTCAGAGCCTCTCCATCGTCGTCAGGACTGGAGAGGCGATGGCGGCCTATGTCGGTGACGCGCGCTACTGGCTCGAACCCGGACAGCTTCAGCGGATGCCTCTTGCTTACCGGGACGGCGGTCCGTCTCTGGCGGCGGCGTAGCGGTGCTGCAGTCCGATAATCGCACGCGGGCGCTGGCCGCCGCCTTTTCCGCGGTCGCCGGCTATGTCGATGCGATCGGGTTTCTGGTCACGGGGGGCTTCTTCGTGTCCTTCATGAGCGGCAACACCACCCGGCTTGGGATCGGACTGGTCGAAGAGCCGGCGCACGCCGGGCTCGCGGCCTTGCTGCTCGTGACCTTCGTCATCGGCGTAATGCTCGGTGCGCTGGTCGGTCGGCTCGCCACGATCTGGCGGCGCCCCGCTGTGCTAGGCCTGGTGACCATTCTGCTCGCGTTGGCCGTGGTTCTTCACTGGCTTGGGGCCGGGCTGCTCGTGGCGATACCGATGGTGCTCGCCATGGGAGCCGAGAACACCGTGTTTGCGGAAGATGGCGAGGTCCGGATCGGTTTGACCTACATGACCGGCGCCCTTGTGAAGATGGGAAAGCGATTGACGGCGGCGCTTGTGGGCGGCGACCGGTTCGGCTGGGCGCCGTTCCTGCTTCTGTGGAGCGGGCTTTTGGCCGGGGCGATCATCGGCGCTCTGGCCTATCGCGCGTTCGGACCGAACGCCCTGGTCGGCGCGGTGTTCGTCATGGCAAGCCTGACGACAGTCACGCTCTTCATGGGGCCCCAAGAGAGCGCCGCGTCAGCAAAGGTTCGCCGCAGCTAGCGAGAGGCCTCGGACATCGGCCGCGACCGAAGCGTCTCCAGATAGGCGACCAGGTCGTCAATTTCGCTGGCCCTGAAAACGTAAGCGGGCATGGCGGGGTGAGAGGTGACAAGGCCTGTGGCGAAGGCTGTCTCAAGATCGTCAAGCGATCGGCGACGCACCACATCGCGGAAGGGCGGAGCGGACGCCAAGGCGCTCGATCCGGTGGGATCGATGGCGTGGCAACTCGCGCAGCCGATGATCGCCAGGGCGCGTCCGCGTGAGGCGGCCTCGGTTTGCAGGGCGATCGACAATGATGGAGTCTGGGTCGTCATCGGACCCTGGGATGGATTGGGAACGGCGGACTCGCACGAGGCCAGGGTCAGAGCAGTGACCAGGACCACGGTGTGGCGCGCGGCGGAGAGTAGGGACATACCCCGACATTGACCCGCGTTACGACACCCCGTCGTTGATCCAGGTCAACGGCAGGGTCACGGCATCAGCCCTGAAGCGGACAGGGATTCAAAGGCTGTCCGCAACACCTCGGCGGATGTCGCCAGCGCGGCCACCTCATGCGGATCAAGTTCGGGGGCGAGGATTTTCTCCACGCCTTCTGCGCCGATGATGCAGGGCAGACTCAAGCAGAGCCCAGAAAATCCATACTGACCGGTGAGCTGTGTGGACACCGGCAAAACGGCGCGCTCGTCGCGTATGATCGCTTCGCAAATGCGAACGATCGCTGTCGCCACGCCGTAGGAGGTATACCCCTTTCCCTTGACGATGTCGTAGCCAGCGTCACGAACCTGGCGCGCGATCAAGGCCTTGTCGATCCGAGGCTGGTCTCCACCGCAGGGATCGAGGGGCTGTCCGCCGATCCGGACCGTCGAAAAGCAAACGACTTCGCTGTCGCCGTGCTCGCCAAGGACGAGGCCCTCGATCGACGCCGGAGCGACGGCGAGCGCTTGCGACAGCGTCTGCTTCAGCCGGCTGGTGTCCAAAAGAGTGCCGGTGCCGATGACCCGCCCCGCAGGAAGTCCGCAGCATCCGGCGGCGACGAGGGTCATCAAATCGACCGGGTTCGCCGCGACGAGCAAGACGCCTTTGAAGCCCGCCCTCATCAGACTGCCCACGCAGTCTTTGACGATGGCTGCGCTTTCGGCCGCTACGGAAAGCCGGCTCTGCGACCCTTGCGTTGCGCCGCCGGCGGTGATGACGGCGATACCGGCGCTGGCGGCGTCAGCGTAGTCTCCGGCCCAGACCCGAGCGGGTCGCGCCAGGGCGTTGGCGTCGGCGATGTCCGCCGCCTCGGCTTCGGCCAGGGCGGCGTTCTGGTCGATGATGACGATCTCGCGCACGAGGGCGCGAAGCATGATGGCGTAAGCGGCGGTCGCACCGACGTGCCCGGCGCCGATGATCGCGATGCGGCCGAACGAAGGGACAGGAGACGCAAGAGACATCGGCTCAGGCCCGGATTTCTGCAGCGTGGGCAGGGTAGGGCGCGGCCTGGGCGCGATCGGTGATTTCGCCGTTCAAGGTGCTGGCGAAGCCGTGATTGACGTCGCGATGGTGAGCCTCGTCAGCCCGGACGAGGAGTACGACGTCCCGCAAGGTCGCATCCGGCGCCATCTTCCAGTAATGGATCGCGATCTCTGGTGCGGGGACATTGGGAGAACGGCCCTCGTCGATCTCGTTGAGATAGAGGGTGTAGCTGATCACCGCCTCCTCCTCGAAATAGCCGACAACCCGGTGAGCCGTGCGTGCGGACACCAGGTAGAGCAGGAAGAAGCCGACATAGAAGATCGCCTGGGCGAGTTGTATCACCAGCCGTTCGAAGTACGTCGGCTTGGCCACCTCGATGAAGGTCATCAGGTGCATGCGCTCGTTCTCCGCTTCTTCCATCAAGGTGCGGATCCAGCCGTCGTCGTCTTTCATCCGGCGCAGGCAGGTGAGGTGCTGGATCGTCGCTCCCACCATGCCGGGCACGGCCGCCACGGTCTCCAACACGATGGCCCGGTGTCCGTATCGCTTGGCGAAGAAGGTGTCGGCGCAGACCCGAAGGAGTTTGGTGAACCCCAGGGCGAACCGGTCCGAGAACCCGTGCGGCATATGGTGGATGGAGGGCTCCGCCTTCCGCTCTGCAGTCAGCGCCTCGTGATCGGGGGAGAGGATGGAGTTGACCATAGGGGCGTCCTTTCAGGACTTGGCGAGGGTGGAGGGAGGGCAGACGATCGACACGCGCAGCCCTGGCTTGCCGTTCGCCACGTCGATCACCGCGCCGAGTTGGTTGGCGAGCGCCTGGACGATGCCCGTGCCGAGTCCAGGCTTTGCTGTGCCTGGACCTTCGGGCAGGCCGACGCCGTTGTCGCAGACCATGAGCGTCCAGCCGTCGCCCTGCGCGCGATAATCGACATCGATTTCGCCGTCGCGATCGTTGGGGAAGGCATGTTTGAGCGCGTTGATCACCAGTTCGGTGACGATCAGGCCCAGGCTGACAGACTTCCCCGATGGGGCGATGCTGTCATCGACCGTGACCTTCAGGCTGAGCTGGTTGTGATCGCGGATCATCGAGTCCCCGATGCTACGGCACAGGTCCGTGAAGTAGCCGCGCAACTCCACGTCGCCCAGATCCGAACCGGCCAGCTGGCGCTGAACGGCAGCGACGGACATGATCCTCTGGTGAGCGTCTCGCAGATGATCGCGGCTCTCGTCCGATCCCACCTTGCGGACACCCTGCATCAGGACGCTGGCGATGATCTGAAGGCTATTGGCGGTTCGGTGCTGGACCTCCTGCACCAGAACAGCCTTGTCGCGGATGAGATCATCCTTCTGCCGGATGAGAGACTCTCGCTGGCGCTCTCTCTCAAGCGCGTTTGTGATGTCCTGGATGGAGAGCAAAAGCCGGACACCGTGTCCGTCGCCGTAGTCGAGACGTTGAGCGT
Source organism: Brevundimonas sp. D3-1P (assembly GCF_055809335.1). Classification (NCBI taxonomy): domain Bacteria; kingdom Pseudomonadati; phylum Pseudomonadota; class Alphaproteobacteria; order Caulobacterales; family Caulobacteraceae; genus Brevundimonas; species Brevundimonas sp. D3-1P. The sequence continues at coordinate 884,993 of NZ_CM147908.1, read as the reverse complement.
TCACGACGAGGCGACGCACGCCTTGCGACGACCTGAGGTCCATTTCATAAGCGCGGATCGAAGCCTGCCCATAGGCGGTGGCCTTGAGCAACGACCAGAGCTGCGGCACATTCCATTCGCCGTCGCCAAGATCGGCAAGGCGCGCGCCAGGGATATCTTCGAGTCCGACGTTGAAAGTCTCCATGAAGCTCTGACTGGCGGCGACGACCGCAAGGTCGCCGTCGAGCAGCAAGACAGGCGCGACCGAGGCGGAGATTAGGGACAGCGCAAGATTCAACGCGGTGTCATGAGGCGGATCAAGTGATGTGGACATAGAGGGCCACTCCCGGGGGGCCATAACGCCAGCCGGATGTTCCGACCCAGGCATAGGGTTTCAAGATGTCGTCGACCGGCCGTAGTCACCGGGCGCCGGCCAGGCCCGCGTGATCGCCGACCGCCCTGGGTACGGCGCGGGCCTGCGCGAAGCGCCGATGGGGGGCGAGACGATGATGTCGTTGATGACGCCCAGGAGACCGTGCGCTTCGTGCACGGCGCTGCTCGCGGCCAGCCGCTGCCAAGCATGTTGCACTCTCCCGCTGAGGGTGAGGATGCCGTCATCGACGATGACCTGGATCTTCGCCCCTGCGACGATCTTGTCGCGTTCGAGACAGTCCACGGCGTCCCTGGCGATCGCGCCGTCAGAAAAGTCTTCTTCGCCAGGACGTCTGATTTCAATGTCCATCGCCAGGCCGTGGACGCCGTCGGCTCGAAGCGCAGCCTTTTGGGCGGCGATCCGCTGGGCCAGACTGTCGACCGAACCTCCTAGGGTGACCACGCAGCCGTCGTTCATCACCGTGATCGCGCCGGCGTCCAACTCCGGTTCGGACGACAGGGCCGCCCCGACAAGCGTGCTTAAGGTTTGGGTTCTCACGATGGCCTCCATCGCCGGAGCGGCCTGCTCGAGAAGAGCGTGTCCTGCGATGGCCGGACCCTAGGCCTGTCGCCCCGTCGTCACCTTGATCCAGATCACCGACTTGCAGCGTGGGGTCGGCTTCAGTGTGGGCGTCATCCAAAGGAGTCAGCCATGACGCATTCCGCCTTGAAGACCTTGAGCCGTGATCTGCACGCGCTTGCCGACGAAGCCGCCAACCACCTTCAGGACGCCGCAAAGAAGACTGGCGCAGACGCCGAAGACGCTGTCGCACGTTCGGCAGAGGCCATCACGCGGGCGGCCGAGCAGTTAAGCGAGGCGGCAGGTTCGTCCGCCGCAACCACGCGCGAACAGGTTTCGGCGACTGTGCGCGCCTATCCCGTTACGACCAGCGTGGTCGCCGGTGGACTCGTGGCCCTGCTCGCCACCTTCGCCTTGATCCGCTTCTCACAATCGTGACCGCAAACGCAGACCCCGGCGCCTTTGGCGCCGGGACCTGTCGTCGGTTCTTCGCGTCGGTCGCGCGTCTGAAGGATGATCCTGATTCCCCAGGCCTCACGACAGCGCGATCCTTGCACCCTTCAGTGCGGCGCGGCGGTCACCGGTTTTGGCGCCTAGTGACCTTTTCGGTCGGTCAGTTTTCCGAACGACCGATCCAGAAGCGTTGCGAGCTTGCCGAGCGCGCCGCTGGCGGCTTGATCAATCGTGTCGGCCTGCTCGCTGACCGACACCGGATCCCGACCCGCCGGGCGCGCTTCGATCTGGCATCGGATGTCACCGCCAATGCTTCGGTCGCCGTTCTCATCCCCGACGTGGAGTTCGACGCGCGTCAGGCGGTTTTCAAAGCGCGAGAGCCGATCGCGGACGACGGTTTCCAAATGCTCGACGACGGCATTGCGGCCCTCGAGGTTGTTCGAAGTGTTGATCTGAATATCCATGGTGTCTCCCAACTGTATGTAACTCAAAATTCAACGGACCTTGCGAGACCGCTCCAGCACAGGCCGTTGGCCCTCCGCATCAAAGGCGCCGGAGGGCGCGATCTTTGTATTGGGCGTGTCATTCATGCCCGGGTTCGAAGTCTGGTCGGGAGCGGGGTGATGGGGCGCCGGCGCAGCTGTCTTCATTTCCATCGCCCGTTTGGCGATCTCGACCTGCGCGGCGTCCTGTTCAGTCTGGTTCGACGACATAATTCTCTCCGTGATTGTTCTATGAAATTAGCGGTCGAGAGCGTTATTGGTTGCGGAGTCGCTGATCACGTTCGCATGATGAAAAAAGAATGCATGGGAGTCCAATATACAGTCATGAGAGCCGGTCTACTTTCTCTAGCGAGGACGGGATCGGCATATGAAACTGTTCCAAAAAGACCTGCGTGGCATTTGGACGCAGATATGCTTGGCGGAGACTTTCTGCCATTGCGCTCAAGTCTTTGACCTGGGTCAACGACCTCGTCGCCCTGGATGATGGAAATGTCGGCATTCAACGAGGATTGCCCCATGGCCATGACGGATATTCTGCTCCACATCGACAGCTATCCGGAGCCCGCGTCGCCGCAGTCGGTCGCGCGCGGCATCGCCATTGCGGGGGTCCTGGGCGGCACGCTCACCGGCCTGGTGGCGGAGGTGGCGTTCCCGGTCAGAAGCAATCATCTGGCCGACTATCTGATCGATCTCACCGGCCTGGCCCGGGACGAAGAAGGACGGTCACGCCGCCAGTGCGACGAAATCCTAATCGCCTTTGCAGCGGCGGCCGGCGCCGCCGGCGTCCCGTACGAAACCCTTCAGTCGCGCGCCCAGCTGTTCGACATATCGGGCAATGTCGCTTCGGCGGCGCGAACGCGCGATCTCTGCATCGTACCTTTGGGTGGGACCTACGACGGGCAGCAGGACGTCGCACGCGCTGTCCTGTTCGACTCCGGAAAGCCGGTGATCGTGTTTGACGACGCTATTCCGGATCGTGCGCAGACCCTTGATCTCGTGGTGCTCGCCTGGGACGGCAGCCGCGCCGCAGCAAGGGCGATGGCCGACGCCATGCCCATCCTGAAGCAGGCCGGCGAAGTTCGGGTCGTGACGGTCGCTGGCGACAAACCGGGAGTCGATGCCGACCGGAGCGTCGACGTCCTTCGTCATCTGGCCGGTCATGGCGTCAAGGGTGTCGCCGAGGTCGTCCCTGCCCAAGGTGAAGGCGTGGGTCAGATCCTGTCGACCTATGTCGCGAAACGCCACGTCGATCTTTTGGTGATGGGCGCCTTCGGCCACTCGAGAGTGAGAGACTTCATTCTGGGCGGCGCAACGCAGCACATGTTGAGCGCAACGATGACGGCGCCGGTGATGCTGTCGCACTGACAGAGGCTTCGCCGATCGGGCGCAACTGCTCTGTGCGTCGCTACTGGTGCGGAAAACGGGTCAGGACGGCAAGATCACAGAGCTGAGCAAGGCTGTCGTCCTGGCCGACGCAGCACCGCATGGGTCCTCATGCCGGCAGGCCGCAAGGCTGCAGACCCCGCTGTCCGGTCAGCGGTCAAGGCGACGGAAGGCTGGGGACGCCGACGACGGCGCGGCGGCGCTGGCCGGAGGGCCGGGTTCGGAGCCGACCCGCCGGCAAGGCCTCGTGGTCAGAACAACCGCGCTTCCAGACTGGCTGTCTGAGCGTCGTCGCGTTTTGCGGGCGCCGCCGATCGTGGCATGGCGGCGTCTCCGAGGGAGAAGCATTCGGTCTTGCTGCGTCCCTTGAAAGCGCTGATGGCGCAGATGAGCTCGGGCTTGACCTGAATGATTGCGACGGAGCTGCTCGCCGGGCAATAGACGCTGATCAACGGCCAACTGGCGAACATCAGCTGGTTGAGGCGCTCGACCTCATGAGCGTCCGTCACCTCGGCGGCGCGGGCCGCCATAGACACTCCGACGGCGCCGCTTGCATCGCCGTGCGCATGGATCGCGATCGAGACGCGAGGATCGGCCTGGAGATTGGCCAGCTTCTGGCTCTCGCGGCCGGTGACGAAATACAGGTTCAGCCCGTCGTTGATGTAGCCGACTGTGGTCACCTGAGGCCATCCGTCCGGTCGATTGATCCCGATGCTTAGGAGCCGTTCGTGAGCCAACAGGCGCGCGATCGCCTCGACCGCCTCGCCGGAAATGGGCGGATAGATGTCAGGCGTCGTCATGGTCTAGATCTCCTCAGGTCCTGCCCATTAGCGCAAGCGCGCCGCGCGAGCCTTGATCTGGCGCAAACAGCTTCGGTCAGACTTCGCCAAGCGCGTGCTGCCGGAGCCGCAGCGGACGTTCGACGATGAGTTCATTGCGCGACGGCATCGAGATCAGTCCCTTGACCTTCATCCGGGTGAGAACGCGGCTCACGGTCTCAATGGTCAGGCCGAGATAGTCGGCGATCTCGCCGCGTTTCATGGGCAGGCGGACGTGGCCCGGCGCCGATGGACGGGCCGGATCGTTCCCGGGCAGATCGAGCAGGAAGGACGCCATCCGCTCGATCGCCGTCTTGCGGCCCAGAAGCAACATCTGGTTTTGGGCCGCCGCAAGCTCGTGGGACGTTCGATGCAGCAGCATGTGCTCGAGAGGCTGCGACTGCGTGACAAGCGCGCGGAAGGGGCCCTTGCGGAACCGACACACGGTCGAGGGTTCCATAGCCTCCGCCGAGAAAACATAGGTCTCGCCGATCGCCAACCCGAGAAAATCGCCCGCGAACAGGAAGCCTGTGATTTGACGTCGCCCGTCCGGCAGCAGCTTATAGACCCGCAGCGACCCCGTCGTGATGTTGAAGACATGCGGCGCCGGCTCGCCTTCGCGGATCAGTACGGCGCCCGTTCTCAGTTTCATCACCTCGGCCAGGTCGCCGAGTCGTTGAAGATCGGGCGCATCAACGGCCCCGCAGACGCTGAGCGCGCGAGCGCCGCAGCTGTCGCAATCGGCGACCTTGGGCCGTTCGGCACATCCGGGGGGCGGAGGTGATCGCGGCGCAAGCAAAGGCTTCGTAACGACCAACATAAGACACTGTGCGCCCAGATGGGGCGATCACCTAGGCAATTGCTTGACCTGGATCAAAATGACGCTGCCGGAAATATTGAAGCCGGCCACTATCGTCTCAAATGTAAGCTTCGCCTTGGAAGGATTGATAGCCGATCGTGATGGAGCGTCCTGTCGAGCGGTCGCGTTTTTCTTGAAGGTTTACCGCTCGACAGCAATCTATTTGCATCGCCTGAGCAGCCATCTCGGCCCCTTCGCCCTTTTCGAAACCTTCTCCGGACGGGCGCGAAGGCCCGGACAAAACTAGGGGCGAGTGGGTTGTCGCACAGCGCGCCTCGGCTGGGCGGGGCGGCTTTGGATGGAGGCCAGGTAGGCGATCAGGTCCCGGTTATCGGCTGCATCGAGCACGAACTCCGGCATCGTGGTGTGGGCGGTGGAGAAGCCTTCGGCAAAGGCTTCCCCCAACTCTTCGACGGGGTAGCGTTGACTGAGGTCCCGCAACGGCGGGGCCTGCGACAGCGGGCTTGTCCCTTCGGGACCGATCGCATGACAGGCTGAACACTGCGCCTGGGCAAACGCCCTTCCGCGCTGAGCCGAAGCGGGCAGGTCGAGGGCAGGGACATCCGTCATGGGGGTAGCCGAGAGCGCCGTCGTGTGGTCTGCCCCCGCGCACGACGCAAGCAGTAGTGCCGCCACGGCGGACCGGATGACCATGGGTGAATCCTCGAGGGAAAAGCGTTTCTCCCAGAGTTCGGCCCGAAATTCGTTGATCCCGATCAATGCGAGACGTTCGCCGTTGCGATCTCCTGTCGGCTCACAGGAGGCCGGCGATGAACTACTCGAGCGTGATGGTCCACGTCGAAGACAACGAGGTCGGCATGGCCCGCGTAAGGCTCGCGGCAGACATCGCCGCCCGTTTTGGGGGCCGTGTCTTAGGTGTGATGGGGAGCCCGACGGAGGCTCCGGCGACAGACGGCGACACGAGCGGAGCCATGCTCGGCGAAGCGGCGACCCTCTACCAGGACATTGGGGCGACACGGGTCAACAGGGCCGAGGCGGCGTTCTGGGAAGTCGCGAATGCGACGACAGGGCGGTTCGAGTGGCGCGGACGCACAGGTTGCCCCCGCGAGGTCGTGATCCAGACCTTGCGGGCGGCGGACATCCTGATGCTTGGCCAACGCCGGGTGGAGACGGCTTCCATAGAGGCGCTCGATCCGGCAGACCTTCTGATGGCCACGGGGCGACCCCTGCTCATAGCGCCGTCGCATCCCGAGCGCGGGCCCATTGGTGAGGCGGCCGTCGTCGCCTGGACCGACAGTCCGGAGGCCCAGCGCGCCGTCCTGGGCGCCTTGCCGATGTTGAAGTCAGCCTCAGGGGTCCATGTCATCGAGATCGCGGCAGAAGGCGCCCTCTCAGGCGCTAAGGTGCGAACGGCCGATGTCGCGGACTATCTGGGAACCCATGGCGTCGTCGCCAGCGCACACGTCGTCCGGAGCGACGGATCGGCACGGGGCGAGCAGATCATTCGCTTCGCCCAGACCGCCCGAGCAGGCCTCATCGTCGCTGGCGGCTCTGGACACGCTCAGATGCGTGACGGGGCGTCGGGCGGTGTCACCCATGACCTTCTCATCGGTGCTCCCGTCTGTCTGATCGTCAGCCATTGATGGATCGTCAAACCCGCGTCGCGGAAGCCCCAGCAGCACGCCTGAACAAAACCAGGCGGGAGTCCGAGATCTCGCCGCGCGCGCCCGCGGATCTCATGATCGAGGCAGTGCGAGGGCTCCATACGCTCATCTATGCCGTGATGACGGGCGCCACCGCCATGCTCATTTTCGTCGCCATCACTGGCGAGGCCTTGGCGACCCTGTCCGTCATCGGCCCGCTTCTGGCGGCGGAGATCGGGCTCTTCGTGATGAGCGGCCTGAGTTGTCCGCTGACAACCGTTGTGAACCGGCTCGCCCAGGGGCAAGCGTGTGTTCCCGACACCTATTTGCCTGAACGGCTCACCCGCCACACGTTTGTGATTTTCGGGCCGGTTCTCGCCGTGGCGCTGATGCTGCTCGCCGCGCGGGCGGTGGGCATCATCGGTGCGGCGCCGCCTTGACCTGTCAAAGGCCGCCCTCGACCGCTGTCGACGTCGCCTGTTGGCAGGGTGCGCGAAGGGAGCCTGTTTGCGCGCGAAGACGCCGAGGAGATCGAGCCGGGCGGCGGCCTGCGGCTGGGACTGTATTGAGCATTGGAACCGAAGATGACTGATCAACGCATCCTTAGCGCGGAACATCGCGCCAAGATCATGTCGGCCGAGGACGCGGCTCGGTTGATCGAACCGAACACCACGGTCGGTCTCAGCGGCTTCACGGCCTCGGGTTATCCGACGGCAGTGCCCTTGGCGCTCGCCGCCCGGATCGAGGCCGAGCATGCGGCGGGGCGACCCTTCAAGCTGCGTATCTGGACCGGCGCCTCGACCGGACCGGAGTTGGACGGCGCCCTGGCCAAGGCCGACGGGATCGAGTTCCGGCTGCCTTACAACTCCGACCCGACCTGCCGTGACAAGATCAACCGTGGCCAGATGGAGTATTTCGACATGCACCTCAGCCAGGTCGCGCCCGCGGCCTGGCAGGGCATTCTTGGCCCGCTCGATACGGCGATCATCCAGGTGACGGGCATCCGGGAAGACGGAGCGCTGATCCCCGCGTCGTCAGTGGGCAACAACAAGACCTGGCTCGATCGGGCCACCCAGGTGATCCTCGAGGTCAACCATTGGCAGAGCCCCGAGTTGTTGGGCGTGCACGACGTCTACTACGGCGCAGCGCTGCCGCCAAACCGTGTGCCCATCCCGCTGGTCCGTTCAGGCGACCGGATCGGCGAACCCTGTTTCCGTTGTGACCCCGAAAAGATCGTCGCCATCGTCGAGACGGACCGGCCGGATCGCAACGCCGGGTTTACGATCCCTGGCGCCGACGACCTCGCCATCGCCGGGCATTTGCTGGAGTTTCTCGAGCATGAGGTGAAGAAGGGCCGCCTGCCGCCGTCGCTGCTGCCGCTGCAGTCAGGCGTTGGAAACACCGCCAATGCGGTCCTGACCGGTCTGATCGAGGCGCCGTTCGAGAACCTGACCGCCTACACGGAGGTGATCCAGGACGGGATGATGGCGCTGCTGGACAGCGGCAAGCTGCGAATGGCGTCATCAACGGCCCTCAGCCTGAGCCCGGACCTCAGCGAGAGCGTCAACCGACGCATGGGCGGATATCGCGACCGGATCATCCTGCGCTCCCAGGAGATCAGCAACCATCCCGAGTTGATCCGGCGTCTCGGCGTCATCGCGATGAACGGAATGATCGAGGCGGACATCTACGGCAACGTCAACTCGACCCATATTATGGGCTCGCGCATCCAGAACGGCATCGGCGGCTCCGGTGACTTCGCCAGGAACGCCTATATCTCGATCTTCATGAGCGCATCGACGGCGAAGGGCGGGGCGATCTCGACGATCGTCCCTCACGCCTCGCATGTCGATCACATCAACCAGGATGTCCAGGTTATCGTCACGGAGCAGGGGCTTGCGGACCTTCGCGGCCTGTCGCCCAAGCAACGCGCGAAGGTCGTGATCGAAAACTGCGCCCACCCCATCTATCGGCCGATGCTGGCGGACTACTATCAGCGGGCTGTAAATGGATCATACGGCCAGCAAACGCCGATGCTGCTTGACGAAGCACTGTCCTGGCACAGGCGATACCTAAGCACCCAATCCATGGTCCAGGCGTCGCTTTCGGACGGGAGCTTCGAGGTGGCGCGGTCAAGTCAATGATCGCGCCATGACGCACGGTGTCGCCGACGCTTATGGCGTTTCGCGCCGACAATCCGGTTATGAGGCGTCGAGGAAGCTCCGCTGGCGGCATGATCGGCTCATCTCTGATCGTCCATCTTTGATGTCTGGTCGATATCAGCTAAGGACTGACGTAGAAATCAGGCCGCTGCGCGGCCAGGCTGGCGTCGCTGTGGCGATGAATCCGGTCCGACGCCCGTCGATAACCTGGCGTCACGAACGCTTCAGCATTGATGGAGGCCGCCGTGGCGCGCAAATTGACGCTCGATTTTCTGGAGACCGAGGCTGCGTCCGGCACGGTTCTGGGCCTCGCGGCGGTCGCCGTCGCCAACTCACCCTGGTCGGCGGATTATTTCACATGGCTAAAGAGCACCCATGCGCTTCAGATCGGTCCGATCCGTCTGGAGGAGACCATATCCGATTGGATCAAGGAAGGGTCGACCTGGATGCAGGTCTACGGCGTGTCGCTCCTGTGCGGCGTCGGCTTCACGATGAGCCTCTTCATCGGCGTTCTCGCCTTCCCGGGCGCGGTGGATTCGCCCGAGCAGATAGAGGTCAAACTCGGTGTCATCGGCGGTTCGATCCTGTCAGCGATCGGCGCAGCCATTGTGCTGGGCCTTGCGAGCCGACGTCGGGAAGTCGATCCCGTCGCGGCGGACCCGAACGTCGAACCGATCGGCGTCGAGCAGTCCTGAAGAACGGGCCGGCATATGCAGGAAACATCAATGATCGTCTGGGCCTCAAGAGGCTTCGTCGTGCTTGTCGGAGTCTGGCTCGTCGGGCTGGGCGTATTTATGCTGGCCCGGCCACGGCTGGCCTTGGCCGCTCTCGCCCGGCTCGGTGGGTCGCCGGGCGTTCATATCGGTGAGATGATGCTCCGCCTCCTCGCCGGGGCCGCGTTCCTGATCGCCTCGGCGTCCACCCGCCATCCGACCTTGATGTCCGTCGTGGGCCTGTTCCTGGTTCTGTCGGCCTGTGTGATCCTGGCCTTGCCGCGTCTGTGGCACGCGGCCTATTCGGCTTGGTGGGCCAAGCGAATCCCGGTGGGAGGCGTCCGGGCTATCGCGCCTGTTTCCATCGCGATGGGAGGGCTGGTGATCTGGGTCCTCGTCCAGCCCTGATGCGCGTTGGCTTTGGCACGCTGCGTTGTCGGACCTATTGGGGAGTTCGCGAGGCAGGAGTCTACCTTGCCCGCGCCGAACGGACCTCGAAACGCAGAATGAAAGCCTCAGGGCTCGGCCCCTGTCCATTTGGCGACCACGTCACCAGCCGGCGCCTCCGTGGTCGTACCGCTCGGGACAGGTCGGTGGTGAACACTGAGCACGGTGAGATATTGCACACGCCCCTCATACTCCACCGCGATGCGGTCGGCAGGCGACGGCAGGCCCAGAAAGTGGAACTCTCCCCAGTCCTGGGATGGGTCCTTGCTGGAGCCACGCTCAACGAGCAAACGAGAGGTGACCATATCTATCCTCCTTATCGATGCCTCAGGGACGCAGGGAAAGCGCCACGCGTCAACGCAGACCGGCGGGGATTAGCCGGCAGCGTCGTTGAGCCGCAGTGCGTGATCGGCTCTGATCTCGCAATCCGCGAAGCGGACCAGAGGCACTCATGAAGGTCATTGTCTGCGGCGCGGGCCAAGTCGGCACGACGATTGCTCGGCACCTGTCGACCGAAGGTATGAACGTCACGGTCATCGATCTGGATGAGGACCAGATCAGGCGTGTGGATGAGAGCTATGATGTCCGGGGCGTCGTGGGGCACGCCTCTCATCCCCACGTCTTGGCTAACGCCGGCGCGCGCGACGCCGACATGCTGATCGCCGTCACTCAGTCCGACGAAGTCAACATGGTCGCCTGCCAGGTCGCCTATTCCCTCTTCGGCGTCAAACGCCGGATCGCCCGTCTACGCCACGCCGGATACCTCGCCCAGGACAAGGCCGGCCTCTACGCCGCCGAACACCTGCCGATCGACGTCATCATCTCTCCCGAAATCCAGGTCGCCGAAGGGATCAGTCACCGCCTGCGCGCGCCTGGCGCCTTCGACATGGTCCCCATGGCGGGCAACCGGGTCGAGTTGCTGGGCATCCATGTGGACACGGGGGGCTGCGCGATCCTCGACCGGCGTCTGGCCGACTGGCAGGATGGCGAGGCCAGCCAACCCATGTCCATCGTAGCCATCATGAGGGACGGCCGGTCCTTCGTCCCCGACCGCGATGATCGCCTGCAGATCGGAGACGACGTCTATGTCATCGCCCCCACGGCGCGCGTAAGCGAGGTGATGGCGCTCTTTGGCCATCGGGACAAGATCGCCAGGCAGATCGTGATCGTCGGCGCGGGCAATGTGGGTGTTCACCTGGCTCAGAAGCTGCGGCGCGCATCGCGCCGCATCTCGATCACCCTGATCGAACAGAACAAAGCCCGGGCCGAAGCCGTGGCGCGCGAACTCGGCTCGGGTATCATTGTCTTGCAGGGGGATGCCCTGGATCGCGACCTCCTGGACGAGGCTCAAGTCGGCCGGGCCGAGACCGTCGTCGCGGTCACTAATGATGACGAAACGAACATCTTCGTGTCGGTCCTGGCCAAACAGGCTGGCTGTAGGCGCGCTATCACCCTCGTCAACAAACGCACCTACGAGGGCCTGATCCCCACTCTCGGCATCGACGCCGTGGTGAGCCCCAGCGCCGTCACAATCTCGTCGGTGCTGCGGCATGTGCGCAGGGGGTCGATTACGGCCCTCTACACGCTTCGCGAGGATTTCGGGGAGGTTATTGAGGCTGATATCACCGCGGCGTCGAGGCAGCTGCGCGCGCCGTTGGGAATGCTGGGCCTGCCGCCCGGGATGCGGATCGGCGCGGTCGTCCGAGACGGCGTCGCCTTCGTGCCGAACGACGACACCCAACTGCAGGAAGGCGATCAGGTGATCGCCCTTGTCACTTACAGCTATCTCCGACTGGCGGAGGCCTGGCTCGGGGCCGAGCAGGGACGCAAGCGGTGATGGCCGGCACACGACCGGTGAAGTCGGAGTCTTTCTGGGGCCTGGCTCCGGTGGTCCACGTCATCGGCCTGGTTCTGCTGGCGACAGCCGGGATGATGCTGTTTCCCCTGATCGTCGACCTGGCTTACGGAAACGCCGACTGGACGGCGTTCGCCTGGTCTGCAGGCGTCGCCGCGGTCATCGGCGCCGCCGCCACGGTCTCAAGCCGGGGCGCCCTGCGGGCAGGCCTGACCGTTCGCCAGGCCTTTCTGCTCACCCCCCTGACATGGTTCAGCGTCGCCACCGTCAGCGCCGCGCCATTTTTCCTGTCGGACTTTGGCAGTGTCAGCGGCAGCCTGCCTGACGCTGTGTTCGAGGCCGTCTCCGGCATCACGACCACGGGCGCCACTGTCATCTCGGATCTGGAGCGCGCGCCTCCCGGCCTGCTCCTCTGGCGGGCGTTGCTCCAATGGATGGGTGGCATCGGCATCATCGCAACCGCCATCGCCATTCTGCCCACGCTTGGAATCGGGGGCATGCAGCTATTCCGTACAGAGTCTTCCGATCGCTCCGAGAAGGCCATGCCGCGCGTCAAGCAAATCGCGGCGACGCTCAGTCTCGTCTATCTCGGGCTGACGGTAGTCGCCTTCCTTGTCTACTGGGTCCTCGGGATGGGTCCGTTCGACGCTCTGGCCCATGCCCTGACATCCATCGCCACCGGCGGGTTCTCGACGTCCGACCGATCTTTCGGCGCCTGGAGCGAGAACGGCATCCAGTGGTTCGGGGCGCTCTTCATGCTGGCGGGGGCCGTCCCTTTCGTCCTGTATGTGCGTTTCATTGCCGGAGATCGTAGAGCCTTCTTCGATCGTCAGGTTCGGACGCTGCTGATCGTCGTTGCCGCCGTGACCGCCGGCCTCGGCGGGTGGCTGGCGGCCTCGGGCCAGTTCGGCCTCGAGGCGGCGTTCCGGCATGCCGCCTTCAACGTGGTCTCCGTGGTCACCACCACCGGGTATGCGACAACGGATTACCAGCTCTGGGGCAACGCTGCCGTGGGCCTGTTCTTCGGGCTGATGTTCGTTGGCGGGTGCACGGGATCGACCTCAGGCGGCATCAAGATCTTCCGTTTCGAGGTCATGGCGGTGATGCTGAAGGACCATTTCGATCGTTTGATACATCCTAGAGGAGTGTTTCCGCGCTCCTATGCCGGACGGCCCCTCGCCGATGATGTCGTGGGATCGGTCGTCGCCTTCGTTTCCGTCTTCTTCGTCTCCTACGCGGTCCTCACTATCGCCCTCATGGCGATCGGGCTGGACTTCCTCACCAGCGCCAGCGGCGCCGCGACGGCGCTCTCTAATGTCGGGCCGGGTCTGGGGACCATCATCGGCCCGGCCGGCACCTTTGCGCCTCTGCCGGCAGAGGCGAAGTGGCTTCTGTCGTTTGGCATGCTGCTCGGGCGGCTGGAACTTTTCACCATCCTGGTTCTCTTCTTTCCTCGGTTCTGGAAGCGCTGAGCCACGAGGTTGCCGGCCGCCGCAGTACAGCCATCCGCCACAGACAGGAACGGATCGTCGCGGAGACATGCAAGTGTGGGACTCGGTCGCTCATGGACGTTGAGGGCGCCGCCTGACGGCTAGCGGCCATGGTGACCGTTTGTCGCGGGTGAGACGATCGGCGCTGCGACACGACAGCTCCACTAGGGATCAACCGCAGCTTGGGCTCGTTCAGAGCAATCCAAGTAAGGAGCGCCTATGGGACAGATGATCGATGGACGGTGGCGCGCGGGAGAGGCCACCGAAGCCAGCAAGGGCGGCGACTTCAAGCGCCAGGACAGCGGATTTCGCGACTGGATCACGGCGAAAGGCGAGCCGGGTCCTGATGGCCAGCCGGCAGTCTGCGCCGAAGTCGGCCGTTTCCACCTCTATGTCAGCCATGCCTGTCCCTGGGCCCATCGCACCCTGATCGTCCGCGCGCTCAAACAGCTTGAACCGCTGCTCCCGGTTTCCGTGGTCCATCCCCTGATGCGTGACGACGGATGGACGTTCCAGGCGGGGGAAGATGCCACCGGCGATCTGGAAAACGGTCTCGACTTCCTCTGGCAGCTCTATGCCAAGGCGCGCCCCGACTATTCCGGCAAGGTGACCGTTCCCGTCCTCTGGGACCGGAAGGACAGCAGGATCGTCAACAATGAATCGTCAGAGATCATCCGCATCTTCAACCGGGCCTTCGACGATCTCGGCGCCACGAGTTTGGATCTCTCCCCCCCGGACCTGATTGATGAGATCGATCAGGTGAACGCGAGGGTCTACGAGGCCGTAAACAACGGTGTCTACAAGGCGGGGTTCGCGACGACGCAGCTGGCGTATGAGTCCGCCGTGTTTCCGCTGTTCGATGCCCTCGATGAGCTGGAAGCGCGCCTGAACACTTCAGAATGGCTGGTTGGGGACCGAATGACCGAGGCCGATATCCGTCTCTTCACCACCCTGATCCGGTTCGACGCCGTCTATTCCACTCACTTCAAATGCAACCTGCGGCGGATCGCGGACTACCCCGCTCTGTCGGCGTTTCTCCAGCGCATGATGGACATCCCGGCGATCGCCGGCACGGTCCACTTTGCACCGATCAAGACGCACTATTACGCCAGCCATCTGGATCTCAACCCGTCAGGGATCGTCCCGGCCGGACCGATCCCTGCGTGGGGTCGTCGCTGACAGTCCAGAAGACGTGTCGCCCGCCTTCGCGCGAGTACCGCCTAGGGCCTGGGCGGCGGCGTCTCGATCGTCTCAGTCGCCGCCTTGTGGGCCGCCCTGTCCGCGCCGACGAAAGTGGCCCAGTCCGAATCCCCGGGAGGCGACGGAAGGCCGTTGATGATGTGATCGCTGGGATTGGGGTCGACGCCGCGGCCCTGGCGGTGGATGTGCGCCTTGGCGATCATATTGGCCGACACGGGGGCGGTCAGGAACAGGAAAAGGGCGATCAGCAGTTCGTGCGCCGAAAAGTCCCCGCCCCGGGCCGGGAAATAGATCATGGAGGCGATCAGGCACGCCCCGACGCCCAGGGTGGTGGCCTTGGTCGGTCCATGCAGCCGGGTCATGACCGAGGGCAGCTTGGCCAGGCCCCAGGACCCGACCAGGGTGAAGGCCCCGCCGACCACCAGCAGCAGCGAGATCGCGATTTCGGCGAACAGGTTCATTCGACGATGTCCCCGCGCAGCAGGAATTTGCAGTAGGCGACGGTGCCCACGAACCCGACCATGGCCAGCAGCAGCGCCGCCTCGAAATAAGCCGAGGTCGCATAGGCGATGCCGAACAACACGATCAGGGCGATGGCGTTGATCGTCAGGGTGTCGACCGCCAGGATCCGGTCCGCCGACAGCGGTCCTCGCCACAGCCGGAACAGGTTCAGCAGGATCGACAGGCTGACGCAGAAGAAGGCGAAGCCCAGCGCCATGGGCAGGAGGGTTCCGGTCATATGAACACCTTCAACAGACGATCCTCATAGCGGCGTTTCATGCGGGTGACCTCCGCCTCCGGATCGGACACGTCCAGGGCATGAACCAACAGAAAACGGCCGCAGCCGGAGATGTCGCTGGAGACCGTGCCGGGGGTCAGACTGATGGTGGCCGCCAGCGTCGTGATCGCCTCCGGCGAGCGCAGCTCAAGCGGGATCACCAGCCACTGGGCGCGCAGGTCGCGGTTGCGTCGCGTCAGGATGACCCAGGCGACGTGGAAATTGGCGATGACGATGTCGAACAGGACGATGCCGATGTAACCGATCAGGGCGCGGCCGAAACGCACCTTAGGCTGATCAGGCCAGAAACGGCTGATGGACAGCGGCACCAGCACCCCGAACACCAGGGCCAGGAACAGGGCCCCGAAGGTGAAGGCGTTGACCAGCAACATCCAGACCACGACGAGCATCGCGCTCAGGCCGGGATGAGGGAAGAGGCGGCGGATCATCGGCGACCTCCGGACTGGGGACCCAGGACGGCCTCGATATACTGCGCCGGCGCGAACAGCTGCGCCGCAGCGGCCGCAGTATAGCGGGTCACCGGCCCCGCCACCACCGTCAGACCGGCGAGCGTCAGCAACAGGGCGGCGGCCGCCCCTACGCCCCCGCGCGTGCCGCGCAGGGTCCGCAGCTCGATCTCGCCCTCGACCGCCGCGCTCTTCCAGAAGATCAGGCTGCCAGCCCGGGCGAAGGCCACCACGCCGAGAACGGTGGTGATCAGGATCACGCCCCAGATCCAGGCGGCCTGCGGCGCGGCCCGCACGCCGTCCAGCACCAGCAGCTTGCCCACGAAGCCCGACAGCGGCGGCAGGCCGACGGCGGCGATGGCGGCCAGGAAGAACAGGCCCGACAGGATCTCGATCTGGCGGAAGCGGGGGGCCAGGGTGAGGGAGTCGCCGTGCTGGGCGCGTCGCTGCGCGATCAGGTCGACGATCAGGAACAGCGCCGCCCCCGCCAGGGTTGAATGCAGGAGGTAGTAGAGCGCCGGCCCCATGGCCTGGACGGTGAAGACCGAGACGGCGCACAGCGCCGTTCCCATCGAGCCGACTACGGCCCAGGCGGCCAGATCGCGCAGGCCGCGCGCCGCGAACATCCCCAGGAACCCGATGACGATGGTCACGAGCGCGGCCGGCAGCAGCCAGGGGCCGACGAGGAACGCCAGTCCGCCCGCGTCCTCGCCGAAGATCAGCGTGCTGGTGCGGATGATGGAATAGGCCCCGACCTTGGTCATGATGGCGAACAGGGCCGCAACCGCCCCCGTCGTCGCCGCATAGGTGCCGGGCAGCCAGAAATGCAGCGGCACCAGCGCGGCCTTCAGCGCGAAAACCGTCGTCAGCAGCAGGCCGGCGGCGGCGATCAGTCCCTGATCCCCCGCCGGCGCCGCAGCCACCCGCACCGCCATATCGGCCATGTTGAGCGTGCCCGTGACCCCGTACAGCAGGCCGACGGCGACGAGGAACAGGGTGGATCCGACCAGGTTGATGATCACATAATGGACCCCCGCCTTCAGCCTCTGCCCGCCCTGGCCGTGCAGCATCAGGCCGTAGGAGGCGATCAGCAGGACCTCGAAGAAGACGAACAGGTTGAACAGGTCGCCCGTCAGGAAGGCCCCGTTCAGGCCAAGAAGCTGGAACTGGAACAGGGGGTGGAAATGCCACCCCTTGCGGTCCGTACCGGTGCTGATGGCATAGACCATGACAATCAGGGCCAGGACCGCGGTTAGCAGCAGCATCATCGCCGACAGGCGGTCGAGCACCAGGACGATGCCGAAGGGTGCGCGCCAGTTGCCCAGGGCATAGCTCTGGACCGTGCCGCCACTCGCCTGGTGCACCAGCACGGCGGCCACGACAATCAGGATCAGGCAGGATCCGATGGAGGCCAGTCGCGACAGGGTCAGGCGATGGCGCAGCAGCAGGACCATCGCGGCGCCCACGACGGCGGGCAGGAGGAGGCTGGCGACCACCCACCAGGAGACGATCAGGTTCATTGGTCGCCCTCCGCATCCGGGCGGCCATCGACGCGGTCGACGCCCGTCTCCAGGAAGCTACGCAGGGCCAGGACGACGACGAAGGCCGTCATGCCGAAGGCGATGACGATGGCGGTCAGGACGAGGGCCTGGGGCAGGGGATCGGTGTAGCTGTCCGCCGCCTTGTCGTAGAGCGGCGGCCGGTCGATCACCAGCCGCCCCATGGCGAACAGGAACACGTTGATCGCATAGGACAGGAAGGCCAGGCCGAGCACGACGGGGAAGGTCCGTCGCCGCAGGACCAGATAGACGCCCGCCGCCGTCAGGACGGCGATGGCCGAGGCGATCAGGAACTCCAGGCTGATCATTGGTCCGCCTCCGTCGAGGCAGGGTGCGGCGTCGCGCGGGACGGGTCGATGTCCATCGCCGCATCGGCGGGCAGGGGCCCCTGCTTCTCCGCGCTTTGGGCGACCTGCGACAGCTGGGCCAAGGCCAGGATCACCGCGCCGATGACCGTCAGCGCCACGCCGATGTCGAACAGCATGGCAGTGGCGAGCTCGAACGCGCCGATCACGGGCAGGCTGAAATAGTCGAAGGCGGTGGTCATGAAGGGGGCCCCGAACAGCAGCGAGCCCAGGCCGGTCGCGGCCGCGATCAGCACGCCCAGGCCGATCAGGGTGTGGTGGTCCGCGCGCAGCCGCTGGGCCGCGAACTGATAGCCGGAGGCCATGTACTGCATCAGGATGGCGATGGAGATGACCAGGCCCGCGATGAAGCCGCCGCCCGGCTGGTTGTGGCCGCGCAGGAAGATGTACAGGCCCACCATCACGGCCAGAGGCAGCAGCAGGCGAGTGGCGACCACCAGCATCATCGGGTGGTGCTCGGGCGAGCGCGGGGTGTCGGGCGCCCAGGCCAGGATCCGGCGTCCACTGGCCCCCGTCCCTACGGTTTCCAGCAGGGCGAAGATGGCCAGGGCGGCGATGCCCAGGACGATGATCTCGCCGAAGGTGTCGAAGCCCCGGAAATCGACCAGGATGACGTTGACGACATTGGTGCCGCCCCCGCCCGAATAGGCGTTCTCCCAGAAATAGGCGGAGATGCTGTCCAGGGGCCGGGTCATGACGGCCCAGGCCGCGCCGCCCACCCCCAGACCTGACAGCACGGCCAGTCCGCCGTCGCGCAGGCGACGCGGCAGGCCGCTCTCGCGCGGGCTGGTCTTGGGCAGCAGGTTCAGCGCCAGCAGCATGAGCAGGATGGTGACGACCTCGACCGAGATCTGCGTCAGGGCCAAGTCCGGCGCGGACAGGTGCACGAAGCCCAGCGAGATCACCAGCCCGACGATGCCGATATAGATCAGCGACAGGTAGCGCGCGCGGTGATGGAGCAGCACCAGAACCGTCGCCGTGATCAGGGCGCCCCAGGCGATGATCGCCATCGGCGAGGCCGGAGTCGTCGGCCGGTCGCCGGCGACGAACTCGAAACCGGAAAAGCTCGCGAACCCGACCACGAGGGCTGCGCCGATGAACATGGCGATGTAGCGTTCCAGCGACCCGTTCTGGGTGCGGTCGGTGAAGGCCGTCGCCGCCCGGCTTGCCGCACCGAGCCCCCGATCGAACAGGGCCTTGGCATCGGGCAGCACCAGACGATGCCAGACGGCGGCGATCGGTCGATGCGCGCTGAGGATCACCAGCCCCAGCCCGATGGCCGCGACGCTCATGAACAGGGCGGGGGTCACCCCATGCCAGAGCGACAGGGAGTAGTAGGGGGTGTCGCCCCCGATGACGGCCCGCGAAACCGCCTCGACCAGCGGCCCGGCGACGACGGCGGGGAAAAGGCCAATGGCGACGACCAGGCCGACCAGAACGGCGGGCGGGCCCCACAGGCCGATGCCCGGATCATGCGGCGTCTTCGGATAGTCGGTGCGTGTCTTCCCGAAATAGACATGGACGATATAGCGGAACGAATAGGCCACCGAGAAGGTCGCCCCAAGGGTCGCCAGGGCCGGCACCAACCAGGGCTGGCTCCACCAAACGGTATGGGAGGCCTCCTCCAGCATCATCTCCTTGGAGATGAAGCCGTTCAGCGGCGGGATGCCCGCCATTGACAGGGCGGCGACGACCGCCAGGGTGGCGGCGATCGGCATCAGGGTCGCCAGACCGCCCAGCCGCTTGATGTCGCGCGTGCCCGCCTCATGGTCAACGATGCCTGCGTTCATGAACAGGGCGGCCTTGAACGTGGCGTGGTTGAGGATGTGGAACACCCCCACCACCGCCGCCATCGGCGTGCCGAAGCCGAACAGCATGGTCAGGAAGCCCAGGTGGCTGATGGTCGAATAGGCCAGCAGTCCCTTCAGGTCGTCCTTGAACAGGGCCACGACGGCGGCGAACACCATGGTCACGAGACCCGTCGTCGCCACCAGGTAGAACCATTCATCCGTGCCCGACAGGACCGGCCACAGCCGCGCCAGCATGAAGATGCCGGCCTTCACCATGGTGGCGGAATGCAGATAGGCGCTGACCGGCGTCGGGGCGGCCATGGCGTGGGGCAGCCAGAAATGGAACGGGAACTGGGCCGATTTGGTGAAGCAGCCGCCGAGGATCAGCAGCAGAGCTGGGAGGTACAGGGGCGAGGCCTGGATCGCCTCGCGGTTCTGCAAGATGACGGTCAGATCGTAGGAGCCGGCGATGTTGCCCAGGATCAGCAGCCCGCCGATCAGCGACAGCCCGCCCGCGCCCGTGACCGCCAGCGCCATCCGCGCCCCTTGACGACCTTCGGGCAGATGCCGCCAGAAGCCGATCAGCAGGAAGGACGACAGACTGGTCAGCTCCCAGAAGATCAGCAGCAGCAGGACGTTGTCCGACAGGACGATGCCCATCATCGCCCCCTGGAACAGCAGCAGATAGACGAAGAACCGCCCCATCGGATCGGCCTTGGCCAGGTAGAACCGGGCGTAGACGATGACCAGCAGGCCGATACCCAGGATCATCCCCGCGAACATCAGGCCGAGCGCGTCGAGGAACAGGGTGAGGTTCAGCCCCAGCAGCGGAATCCAATCGATCCGGACCTGCACCACCTCGCCCGCCAGCACGGCCGGGGCGAGCGAGCCGAGGATCACCAGCGCCGCCAGCGTGACCGTCCCGGCCGCCACGGCGCTGGCATTGCGACCCGCGCGAATGGCCAGGGCCGGTGCGAGGGCGCCGATCAGAGGCAACAGGGCAAGCACAAACAGCAAGGATTGCCCTCTCGTGGCGGCTTAGATCGTGGTGGAAAGCAGGCGATGAATGGGCGTCGCAACGACCTTAGCCGATCCGTTGGAGGGCTGGCCACTCTGAGAACCTTATAAATGAACCGTTCTCGTGTTGACGTGACCCCCGTTTCTCATCCAGCCATAACGAGAGTCCTGGGTTGATCTGAGCTGGGGTTGTCGGGGGTGGCAAGAGGCCGGTCAGCGCAGCCCCCAACCAGCGCAGCGGACCGGCCGATCTGTCCGCTGAGCGCTTCTGCATAAGCCTGCGGCGTCAGCCACCCGAGCTTCGAGTGCGGACGCCGCTCGTTGTAGTCGCGTCGCCACGCTTCCAGCACCGCGCGGGCGTGCGGCAGAGAGCGGAACAGCGTCTCGTTCAGCAGCTCGTCACGCAGGCGTCCGTTGAAGCTCTCGTTGAAGCCGTTCTGCTGGGGCTTGCCGGGCGCGATGTAGTGCCAGCCGACGCCGGTGTCGTCGGCCCAGGCCAGGACCGCGTTCGAGGTGTATTCTGTCCCGTTGTCGCTGACGATGGTGTCGGGCCGCCCCCGCTGCCGGATGACGGCGTCCAGCTCCCGCACGACCCGCGCGCCCGACAGCGAGGTGTCGGCCACCAGCGCCAGGCATTCACGCGTGCAGTTGTCGATCACCGTCAGGATGCGGAAGCGCCGCCCGTCCGTCATCTGGTCGGCCACGAAGTCCAGCGACCAGCGCTGGTTCGCAACCAGTGGTAACTCCAGCGGTCTTCGGGTGCCGATGGCGCGCTTCCGACCGCCGCGTCGACGGACCGTCAGTCGCTCCTCGCGATAGATCCGCTGGACCCGCTTCCTGTTGACCGCATGGCCCTCGCGCCGCAGCAGCACGTGCAGGCGGCGATAGCCGAACCGGCGACGCTCCTGGGCCAGAGCCTTCAGCCGGTCGCGCAGGGCGCCGTCGTCCGGGCGCGTCGCCTGATAGCGCACGCTCGTCCGATCGACGCCCAGCACACGGCACGCCCGCCGTTCGCTCATCTCGTAGGCGGCCTGCAGATGACCAGCCGCCTCGCGCCAGCCGGCGGGCGTCACCACTTTTTTCCCAGCAGGTCCTTCAGCGCCACGTTGTCCAGCATCGCGTCCGCCAACATCCGCTTGAGCCGAGCATTCTCGTCCTCGAGCGCCTTCAGCCGCCGAGCCTCCGACACATCGAGCCCGCCGAACTTGGCCTTCCATTTGTAAAAGGTCGCAGAGCTGACCCCGTGACGCCGGCACACCTCCGCCGTCGCCACACCGGTCTCCTGCTCCCGCAGGATCCCGATGATCTGTTCTTCCGTGAACCTTGATCGCTTCATTCTGTCCGTCCTTCGTTGGGCGGACTCTAGCTATTCCTGGAGGAGTTTCAGGGGGTCACGTCAGTGTCCGACAACACCTATGAGCAATGATCCGGCCTGACACCCAGATTGATGCAAAGACCCGCCGCCTGCTCGATGAGTTTGGGCGCGGTACGCGATACGGTGACGGATTTCATCCCGATGCGAAGCTGGGTTCGACGCCTATCCGGCGCCGCTGCCCACGATCGAGAGATCCAGTTTGCCATCCGCGCGGGTTCAGTTCGGCGCGGGTTTCTGAAGGGGCTTTGGCTGGAGCGAGGCTGCGTGTTAGGCAGGTCGTCGGTCCGAGGACTATTGGCGGAGAAGCAATTTCCCCGATGTCTCGTTGGGGCGGGTAGCCGACATCGTCCAGACCTGAACGAAACAGGTTTGATGAGGTTATGTCGGGAAGCTGATGAGGAGAGCATCTAACTCGGCTTGCAAACCCAGCCGTTCTCCATGCAGGATTCCACTTGTCTGACACTGCAACCCTCAAAACTTATCTCGACAAGCTCGACGGCCTGCCCACACGGCTTCGCGAAGGTTTGTTGAGCGTGGCCGCAGCCTGTCGCGAAATTGACCGGCGGATTGAGATGGCATCGTTCACGGGACACATGGGTGCCCTCGACCAATCAAATATCCAAGGCGAAACCCAGAAGGCGTTGGACGTCATTGCGAACGACCTCTTCCTGCTTGGCTGCGGAGAATCCACCGCATTCGCGGGCCTCGCGTCCGAGGAAATGGATGTCCACTGGGCACGAAAAGACCGCACGGACTCTCCTTATCTGCTGGTGTTCGACCCCCTGGATGGCTCAAGCAACATCGAAATTTCCGCACCAGTCGGATCAATCTTTTCCATCCTGCCACGATCCAAGGAACACGTTGGCGGACCCGTGCAGGAGCAGGAGTTTCTGCAACCCGGTATCCGGCAGGTGGCCGCCGGTTACGCGCTGTATGGGGCTCAGACGCTACTGGTTTTTAGTCGGGGCTCGGGCGTGGTGGGATTCACCCTGGACCGCCTAGAAGGTGTGTGGCGACGCTCCCATGCAGAGATGAGGGTTCCGCAACGAAGCAATGAATACGCTATCAACGCAGCAAATCGCAGGCACTGGGAGCCTGGTGTCCGCTCCTATGTCGATGCCTGCGAAGCTGGTGCGTCAGGACCGTTGGGAGCAGATCGGAACATGCGCTGGAGCGGCGCGATGGTGGCAGATGTTCACCGCATCCTTATTCGAGGAGGCATCTTTATCTATCCCGCAGACCGCAGGCCGGGACACGCTAATGGCAAGCTACGGCTCTTGTATGAGTGCTCGCCTGCTGGTTGGCTGATTGAACAAGCGGGAGGGCGATCAACGGATGGTCGGACGGCGATCACCGCGATTGAACCCTCGACGCTCCATCAGCGGGTCTCGGTCGCCTTGGGTTCGACGGAGGACGTCACAGCCTTCGAGGCTTTCTTCGGAGCCCAGCAATGACCGCGCTGCCGCGAACTTTCGCCGAGGGACGCGCGCGCTATGAAGAGTGGCTGTTGAAATGCCTGAGAACCGGTGTCTGCCTATATTGCGGCGATCCCGCTTCGGCGCACGATGTGGAACCCACACAAGCACTGTTTCCCGTTATTTATCGCGTCGCGCAGCAGCACGCGGTGACGCCAGATGTTCCGATCTGCGCGGAATGCCACCGGGCTACAAGCGGCACAGTCATGACTACAGCTGGCCAGAAGCGCGGCGTCGCTATGCATCGGAACTTTGGACGGCATCGTGTCAGCCCCACAAGTTGGAGCATTTGGGCTATGGACTGAGGACAGTGGTCAGCAGCGGGACGCACCAGAAGACCCCACAGTTGAAACGCCTACGCTGGCCTCGATAGATGGGGCCCGACATTGCGGCCTCGGCTCAAGAACGGACAGGGCGAGGGTCTGCTAGGGGTGGAAAAGCAGACGTTTGCGCACAGTAGCTTTAGACGCCCCAAGCTCAGCATCGCCAATGTAAGACCCACCTACAGCGCTCGAATATCCTGCTGGATACGCATCTCTCTGGCGGTGCGGGTAACTCCCACGATGGTCGCCGACGCCGCACCCCTCCAGTCGCCGTAGCCGATGAGCCAGAGACGTAGGTTGCTGGATCGATCGTTTGCCTTCCGCCGCAACCCGTCCATCCGCTTCTACGACGCTGAGGACGGCGAGATGGTCCAGGGCGGGGCGAAAGTCGGTGCACCAGATGATCGCGTCTATGGTTTCTGTCGCCCCGTCGAACCACGTCACTCCGAGCGCATGCATGGCCGTAAACGGGCGTCTGCTCTGAGGACGCCTCGTGCCCGCGCGGCCCGCACGCCGGGAATGGCGACGATGTCGCCAAGACCGCCAATCGGAGCTTCGACGGCGCGACCCTCCAGTTGCGCTTTCCAGCGGTCGGTGGCGCGTTGGAACAGGACGCGACCGTCCGCATCGGCGGGCAGGAACAGCGGCTCGGTGGTCGTCACCCAGGTCGCATCGGCCACCAGAGAAACGTAAGCCATGATCTGGGCGCCGGAGTTTCCACCCCCGACGACTAGGACCCGTTAGCCGGTGGACACTTCTGGCGAACGATACTGCGCCGAGTGGGTCTGCAGGCCCGCGAACTGCGTCCGCCCGGGATACTCGGGGATGAGGGGATGGCTCCACGTCCCGGTGGCGCTGACGACCATTTTCGACCTGCGCGGCCCACGGTCTGTGACGACCTCCAGGCCCCCATCTATCGCATTGACGGCAAGCCTTGACGGGGCGTTCGACCGCAACTGATACCGTGGCTCGTAGGCGCTCAGATATTCGATGACGTCGTCGCGCGTGGGAAAGTCGACGCCAGGCTTGGGAGGCATCGGCCAGCATGGAAGCAAACTCCAGCCACTGGGCGAAAAGAGCTGGAGCGAATCCCATCCGTGGTTTCAAGGCTCCCCCAGGCTTCTCGCCAGCGTCCAGCACTTCATACCGAAGGCCCGCGCGGCGCAGATAGTAGGCGGTCGCCGGACCGGCCTGTCCGCCTCCGATGACGATGACATCCAGGTCGGCGTTCGGATCGTTCGTCATTTGATGTGTCCGTCCCGTGAGGCCTCAGTGACGACCACACCTGAATGTGCGACCGCATCATGTTGGCTACGGCGACGGCGCCGTTGGCCGTATCGCAATCGCCGAAAGGTCGGTGCGCAGATCGATTGTTGTCAATCGGCGTCTAAAAGGGACCCCCTATCGGCGTGCAATAGGGACCCCCTTTTGAGGTTCGGGATGGACGTCACGAGCGCACCGCTTGCGAGGGTTGGGGCGTAGGGAGGGCGTAGCCCGACCGGAGGCTCAACCCTCGCCTGGCGTTCTTCGTGGAGGGTTAGCTGCGGTGTTTGAAGCGCCAGCTGTCGTTGCCGGTCTCGACGATGTCGCAGTGGTGGGTGATGCGGTCGAGCAGGGCCGTGGTCATCTTGGGATCGCCGAACACGGTCGGCCATTCGCCGAAGGCGAGGTTGGTCGTGACGATCACCGAGGTCCGCTCGTAGAGCTTGCTGATCAGGTGGAACAGCAGCTGGCCGCCCGAGCGGGCGAACGGCAGGTAGCCAAGCTCGTCGAGGACCACGACGTCGAGGCGGCAGAGGTGAGCAGCCAGCGCACCGGCCTTGCCCAGGCGGGTCTCCTCCTCGAGGCGGTTCACCAGGTCGACGGTGTTGAAGTACCGGCCACGCGCCCCGGCCCGCACGACGTTGGCGATGATGGCGGTGGCCAGGTGGGTCTTGCCCGTGCCGGTCCCGCCGACCAGCACGATGTTGCGCCGGTTCGCCAGGAAGGCGCCGCTGTGAAGCGAGCGCACCAGCCCCTCGTTGATCGGCGTGTCGTCGAACACGAAGGCGTCGAGGTCCTTCACGGCGGGCAGCCTGGCCGCCGCCATCCGGTAACGGATGGAAGCCGCATGCCGGTGGGTCGTCTCGGCGCGCAGCAGGTCGGCGAGGATCTCCATGGTCGTGCGCTTGCGCTGCAGGCCCGTGGTGACCGCCTCGTCGAAGGCTCCGGCCATGCCCTTGAGGCCCAGGCCGGTCAGGGCCGCCATCATCTCATGCCGCTGCATGCATGCCTCGCAAGCTGTCGTAGCGGTCGCAGTCCGCCAGAGGCGGATGCCGCAGCGCCAGGTCATCGGGCGTGACGATGCTCAGCGGCCGGGGCGGTTCGCGCCGGCGCGCCAGGATGTTGAGGATGACGTCGTCGCTGACGGTCCCGGCGGCGAGCGCCTCGCGCGCCGCGGCCTCGACCGGCTCCAGGCCGTCTTCCAGCACCGCCGCCAGAACCCGCACGAACCGGCGATCGGCTTCGTCGCCCGCACCCAGCTTGCGCCTCAGGCGGGCCAGCCCCGGCGGCAACTCCCAGTCCTGGAACGGCGCGCCATTGCGCAGGGCTCCGGGCTTGGTCGCCAGCACCGGGAGGTAGTGCCAGGGATCGTAGAGGGTCCGGTCACGACCGAAGAACCGGCGATGGTCGGCGACGACCTCACCCTCGCAGCGCACGACGATCCGGTCGGCATAGGCGCGGACCTGCACCGTACGGCGCCCGGCCTTCGCCATCACCGAGTAGCGGTTACGGTCGAAGCTGATCAGGCAGGTCCCCGTCACCGCGTGCTCGCTCTCGTGGAAGCCGTCGAACGGGCCCAGCATCGGCTGCAGCGCCGGCCGCTCGGCGGCCAGGGCCTGAGCAACCGTCAGCTCTTTCTGCTCGGGGTGCTGACGCAGCTCGCCCCAGCGCCGGCACTCCGCCTCCAGCCAGCCGTTCAGCTCCTCCAGGCTGGTGAAGCGCAGGCGCGGCTGGAAGAACCGTCCCCGGGCCGTCTGGACCTGGTGTTCGACCTGGCCCTTCTCCCAGCCCGCCGCCGGGGAGCAGGCCGTCGGCTCCACCATGTAGTGGCTCGCCATGACCAGGAAGCGCCGGTTGAACACCCGGTCCTTGCCCGTGAACACCGTCGTCACCGCCGTCTTCATGTTGTCGTAGATCCCGCGCGTCGGCACGCCGCCGAAGAAGGCGAACGCCCGCGCATGCGCGTCGAACAGCATCTCCTGGGTCTCGCGCGGATAGGCCCGAACATAGATCGCCCGCGAGGCGCACAGCCGCATGTGCGCCACCTTCACCCGCATCGGCTTGCCCGCGATCTCCACGTCCTCGTGGCTCCAGTCGAACTGGTAGGCCTCGCCCGGCCGGAACATCAGCGGGATGAACGATGGCGCGTCCGCCACGCCCCGGCGTCGCTTCAGCCGCCACCCCGCCGCGTAGCGCCGGACCGCGTCGTACGACCCGTCGAACCCCTCGCGCACCAGCAGGTCATGAACCCGCGTCATCCGCAGCTTCTCGCGCCGCGGCCGCGCCTCGTCCTCTTCCAGCAGCTCATCGAGCCTGGCCTGGAACGGCGCCAGCCTCGGCAACGGCTGCACCGCCCGCCGATAGGCGAACTCCGCATCCGGCTCCCGGATCGCCTTGCGCACCACCTTGCGCGACAATCGAAGGTCACGCGCGATCGCCTTGATCGCCTTCCCGGACGCAAACTCGCGCCGAATCCTCAACACCGTCTCCAACACCAACATCCCGAACTCGCCGCCTGACATCCGCCAAGCCGCCACCGTTAGACCTCAGGAATGAGGGGTCCTTATTCGACGCCGATCACACCGCTAACGGGGTCCCTTTTCCACGCCGATCCACATCGATTGTGGCTGCCGCAGATTTCCGCTCGGAATACCTGTCGACTAGTTCAGCGGCGTAGGGCCGCGTCAGCACGGTGAACCGGACAAGCTCCTCCATCACGTCGACGATCCGGTCATAGTAGCTGGACGGCCTCATACGCCCGCTATCGTCAAACTCCTGATACGCCTTTGCGACGCTGGACTGGTTCGGGATTGTAATCATCCGCATCCACCGGCCTAGCAGACGCAGGGTATTCACCGCGTTGAAGCTCTGCGAGCCACCAGACACCTGCATGACCGCCAATGTCCGACCTTGCGTGGGTCGCACGCCGCCGATGCTCAGCGGCAGGTGATCGATCTGCAGCTTCATTAGGCCTGAGACCTGCCCGTGCCGTTCCGGGCTGCACCAGACCATGCCCTCCGACCAGAAGGCATGTTCTCGTAGCTCCTTGACCGCCGGATGATCTTCGTCACCGGGGGAGCCGGGCAGGGGCAGGTCCGAGGGGTCGAAGATGCGGATGTCGCAGCCCATGAACTTGAGCAAGCGCGCTGCTTCCTCGACGCAAAGCCGGGAGTAGGAACGCTGACGCAGCGATCCGTAGAGGAGCAGGATGCGGGGCGGACGATGGCTCAGACCAAGGGCGGACGCCGGTGTCCTTGAGAGATGGTCGGGGTCTAGGGCGGGCAGATCGTCCGGGTCAGTTAACACGCGCAAGCGATCCATCAGCACACATCCTTCGTCGGAGCCGTCGCAGGGAAGAACCGGCGACCCAGCCACAGGGCGACAGACACCAGCAGGATCAGCACCGGCACCTCGACAAGCGGTCCGATGACAGCTGCAAACGCGACCGGCGAGGCCAGTCCGAAAGCTGCAATCGCCACGGCTATGGCGAGTTCAAAGTTGTTCGAGGCGGCAGTGAACGCCAGCGCGGTGGTGCGCGGGTAGTCGGCGTCGATCAGCCTACCCATCAGGAAGCTGACCACGAACATGACGAGGAAGTAGATGGTCAGAGGGATCGCGATGCGCAGCGCGTCGAGCGGCAGGTCCACCACGTCCCCGCCCTTCAGGCTGAACATGGCGACGATGGTGAACAGCAGGGCGATTAGGGTGATTGCGCCGATGCGCGGCAGGAAGCGGCGCTCATACCAGTCGGCCCCCTTGCGCGCGATCAGCACGCGGCGCGTGAGGAACCCGCCGAGGAAGGGCAAGCCGAGATAAACCAGGACGGCCCCCGCGATGGTCCAAAAACTGACGTCGACGACGCTGCCTTGCAGCCTCAGCACCGGCGGCAGGAAGGACAGAAAAAACCACGCGTAAGCGCTGAAGAAGACGATCTGGAAGATGGAGTTGAAGGCCACCAGCCCCGCGACATACTGGTTGTCACCTCTCGCAAGCTGGTTCCAGACCAGCACCATGGCGATGCACCGGGCCAGCCCGATCAGGATCACGCCGGTCATGTATTCCGGTTGGTCGCGGAGGAAAATCACGGCCAGCGCGAACATCAGCACCGGGCCGAGGACCCAGTTCTGGAACAGCGACAGCGCCAGCACCCGCTTGTCGGCGAAAACGCGCGGCAGTTCCTCGTATTTCACCTTCGCCAGCGGCGGATACATCATCAGGATCAGCCCGATGGCGATGGGGATGTTTGACGATCCCACCGACAGACTGTCCAGCCACCCGGGCAGGCCGGGAACCACGGTGCCCAGCAGCACCCCCAGCCCCATGGCCACGAAGATCCAGAGCGTCAGCCAACGGTCCAGGAAGGACAGCCGACGCGGCTCGTTGTCATAGGCGACGGGGGTATCAACCATCAGCGGACCCTTCGCCCTGTCTGGTCGATGACGACCTCTCCGTCTTCCTTGATGGAGGGCTTGAGCCCCTCAGCAGGGAGAAGGTCCAGCACTGCCTCTGACGGACGACACAGACGGACGCCGAGCGGTGAGACCACGAGGGGCCGGTTCAGCAGGATCGGGTGCGCTTCTATGGCGTCAAGGAGTTGTTCGTCGGTGATCGCGTCGTTGCCGAGGCCGAGGTCCGCATATGGGGTTCCCTTCTCGCGTAGCAGCGTCCGAAGCGATTGACCCGTCCGCGCCGCCAACTCAGCGACCATCGCCCGCGATGGCGCAGTCTTCAGATATTCGATGACGTGCGGCTCGATCCCGGCGTGACGGATCAGGGCCAGGGTGTTGCGCGAGGTCCCGCAAGCGGGGTTGTGATAGATGACGATGTCCATGGGGGCTCAGGGGCAGCAGGGCAGGAGTTCGGCCAGCAAGGGCCCGCACTTGACCGCCTCGCCGCCGCAGCAATCGGCTACGAGGAACAAGACCAGATCTCTGAGACGATCAATGTCTGGGGCGAAGTAGATTTCTCGGCCTTTGCGCTGGGACGACACCAGACCCGCATCCGACAATATGCGAAGATGGGACGACATGGTGCTGGCGGGCTGTCCGAACTCCTGCGCGATGCTCCCGGCTCTAAGGCCGTCGGGAGCGTGTCTGATCAGCAACCGGAGAACCTCCAACCGCCGGGGATGACCCAGAGCTGAGAAGCATCTGACAGCGAGCTCGTTGTCCATCTTTCGTTATTACGGGAATAATCGAAGCGTGACAATCTGCGTCTTCGAAAAGTCTCCTTTGGGTCGATTTTGCGATAAAGGCATCGCGCCTGAAAGCGGACTTCAGCACACGGAATGTCGTGTTCTGGGCGGAGTCTCCGTGACCGCTCAGGGTGGTATGTGGACCTCGGTATCAAATGCTCGGAATGTGCCCCCCGCCGATGATGGGGCCGACGGCTCTCAGATAATCCGTAGCAACCCTGCCAATCTGATCTCGATAACGAGTGTCAACGAGCGGCGCGGCGCTCCCGATCACCCAGCGCTCGACGTGCCTGGGGCGGGCATGGACCTTCAGTTGCCGCACACACAGTCGAGACGCGAGGAGGGCCGCTTCAGATCGAGGCAGACCGCGAAGAAAGGGGTCTTGACCGACATCGTCGCTGCGTCGCCGAAAGAGCTTCCGCAGCACCGGCATGAGCGAAGGTCGGAGGTGTATGGCGATCACCCCCTCTGCGCTGAGGCGCTGAAACAGATCGGCGACGTCAGCGGTCGACAGGCGTCGTGACGCTTCGCTGTCCAGAATGACCACGTCGTAAGTCGCTTCTCCCCCGCTCAAGGTTCCCGTGTCGAGGTCCAGCCGTTGAACGACGGTGGGACTACTGCGATCGGCCAGCGCAACGTGGCTGTCAGGTCGAACGGTCTTCGCGAGCTCAGAAATCGTTGCGATCAGAGCCTGAAAGCGCCTTGTGGAGGTCTCGCTGATCGCGGTCATCAGTGGGCTGCCGAACCGGAGGGAAGATGGTCCTTGTCGTGTTTGCCGACGCGGTCGATCAACGTCCGCCCTGCTTCGTTCATCCCGATGAGATCGACCTGCGCCCCTTGGCGGCGGTAGCGGAAGACCACCTTGTCGACCGCAGCGACACCCGTGAGGTCCCAAAGGTGCGCGTCGGTCATATCGATCTCAACCCGGGTCGGATGGCCGTGGTGTTCGAAGGCTGCTGCGAAAAAGTCAGCCGAGGCGAAGAAGAGCTGACCGGTCACCCGGTAGCGCAGCACACCGTCCTGTTCGGTCTCGATCTCTTGGACGACGACGGTCTTGCCGACCTTCCGCATGAAGAAGACGGCGGAGAGGATGACGCCCAGAACGACGCCCTTGGACAGGTCGTGGGTGACCACCACCGTTGCCGTCGTAGCGATCATAACGATCGACGACTGGATCGGAGTCGATCTCAGCTTCAGCACCGAACCCCAGTCGAAGGTCCCGACCGAAACCATGATCATCACCGCCACCAGCGCCGCCATGGGAATCCGGGCGACCCAGTCCTGAAGCACAAGGATCAGGAACAGCAGGAATAGGCCGGCCCACAGGGTCGAAAGCCGCCCCCGCGCGCCCGAGGTCACGTTGATGATCGACTGGCCGATCATGGCGCAGCCGGCCATGCCGCCGAACAGGGATGAGGCGATGTTGGCGATGCCCTGACCGCGCGTCTCCCGGTCCTTGTCGGACGGAGTGTCAGTGATGTCGTCGATCAGGTTGGCCGTCAGCAGGCTTTCCAGCAGCCCGACGAAGGCTAGAGTGGCTGAGATCGGGGCGATGATCATCAGCGTCTCCCAGGTCAGGGGCACGGAGGGGATATGGAATATCGGTAGCGTCGATGGCATCTGGCCCATGTCGCCCACGGTGCGGACGTCGAGCCCGGTCCAGATGACGAACCCGCTCAGCAGCACGATGGCGACAATAGGCGAGGGCACGACATTGGTCAGGCGCGGCAGTCCGTAAATGATCACCAGGGCCGCGCCGACAAGGGCGAAGGTCTGCCAGTTGGACCCTATCAGTTCGGGCATCTGGGCCAGGAAGATCAGGATGGCCAGCGAGTTGACGAAGCCGGTCATGACGCTGCGCGATACGAACTTTATGTAGCGGCCCAGCTTGAACAGGCCGACGATGATCTGGAACAAGCCGCAAAGCAGCGAGGCGGCGAACAAATATTCCAGTCCGTGGTCCCGGACGAGGGTGACCATCAGGAGCGCCATGGCACCCGTGGCGGCCGAGATCATCGCCGGACGTCCGCCCACGAAGGCGATGGTCACGGCGATCACAAAGCTGGCGTAGAGGCCAACGGCGGGATCCACGCCGGCGATGATGGAGAAGGCGATGGCTTCCGGAATCAGCGCCAAAGCCACGACGGTGCCTGCGAGTAGATCGCGACGTGGGTTGGCGAGCCACTGCTGGCGCGCCGAAGATATGAGGGTCATTTATCAGTCTGTCGGTTGAACGGCTCGCGCGCGGCGATGCTTCGTTCTCGTTTCCCGAGGGATCGGCGCCCGGGGTAGCCACCCGTCTCCGGGTCCTGATGACGACTGCGCAGATGCAGCAAATCGTTGTGGAAGGCAACCGGCTCTGCGCTTCGGTTGCGCCAGCATACAACCTGATGATCTTCGCGAAGAGTGGAGCTAGCCCTAGATTAAACGCCGAAAAACAGCCCTTGGCTCCTTCTCTGAAGGTCGTGTTTCGGGTCGTCAGTGAATGACAGGTTCTGGTGCATTGATGATATTGGCCGAGCGTTGAGATGACGGTATCGTCTCGTAAGGATTGGCTAGGAGTCGGTATTCATCTTAGTGATTTGAGGCGGTGCTGGATCACGAGGGCTGCGCCTAAAAGAACCGGTATTGTCATGCGTCTATCGATAGACAGCGACATCACTCGAATTTTATCTCGGGCAAATTCCTCTTTGTTTTCATAAGTCGCCCTTCGACGACGGTAATGCTGACGGCATGAGCGTGAGCACGCTAAAAAGGCGCTGATAAATCAGCGCCTTCTGAGCAATCGAACCATCGAGTGGGGATGGTTCAGACGCCCGCGCCTCAAATCGCGGCACGTCCTCCATCCTGTGGCTTAGCCGCTCGGATCTGACTCTTGGGCTCCCCAGTCGAGTTCTGTAGACCGAGATCGGCCCAAGCTTCCAAGTCGTGCACTGCATAGATCACTCGACCTCCGATCTTTCGGTAGGTCGGTCCAGTTCCGTACGTGCGGTGTTTCTCTAGGGTTCGCCCTGAAAGGCCCAGAAAGTGGCCTGCTTCGGGCGTCCTCAGATAGCGAGAGCGTGCGGGTGAGTCAGTTGATTTTGCCATGTGCGCAGCCACCAGAGGTCTCCGATTCGGAAGCGAGGGGCGTAAGTTTGAGCGGCTGTGTCATCTCCGACCATCCGCGAGTTTACGGTCGGAACCGTGCCGGGGTCGCGACGGCTAGATTATCGGGCAACACCAACCGCAATCCACCGTCCTAACTACCGTCCTAATCGCCGTCCTAAAGGATGGCCCGACGATAGAGCTCGGTCGAGATGGCTAAATATTCAATGAAATCAAGGGGACGATGGTGGGTGATGTAGGGTTCGAACCTACGACCCGCTGATTAAGAGTCAGCTGCTCTACCGACTGAGCTAATCACCCACACCGATCGTCATGTCCTCGGCGGGGCGGACGCCCTTGCCGAAGGGCGCTCCTACTACCCAGCGGTTCGGGGGTTGGCAAGCGGTTTCGAAAACTTTCTTTCGCGGGCTATGGTCCCGGCGGAATCAGCCGCCGGGCGGCGGCGAGGGGAGTTCGCATCATGGCCTTCTGGAACCGGCGTCGATCCATCGACGCCATGCTGGCGCCGCACGACGGGCCGCGGTTGAAGCCGACGCTGAGCTGGCCGCACCTCCTGGCCCTGGGCGTCGGGGCCATCGTCGGCACCGGCATCCTGACGCTGATCGGGGTCGGGGCGGGGCTGGCGGGGCCGGCCGTTCTGATCAGCTTTGGCCTGGCGGGCCTGGTCTGCGCCTGCGCGGCCCTGGCCTATGCCGAGCTGTCGACCATGATGCCGGCGGCGGGCAGCGCCTACACCTATTCCTATGCGGTGCTGGGCGAGATGATCGCCTGGATCGTGGGGTGGAGCCTGATCCTGGAATATTCGCTGGTCGTTTCGGCCGTGGCGGTGGGCTGGTCCGGCTATGCGGTCGGCTTCCTGAGCGGGCTGGGGATCGACCTGCCGGCCGCCCTGACGGCCGGGCCGCACGCGGGCGGGATCGTCAATCTGCCGGCGGTGGCCATCATCGGGGTGGTGACAGGCCTGCTGCTGCTGGGAACCCGGGAAAGCGCGACGCTGAACGCGGTGCTGGTGCTGATCAAGATCGCGGCCCTGGTGGTGTTCGTCGCCATCGCCCTGCCGGCGTTCAAGCCCGAGCATTTCACGCCCTTCATGCCCAACGGCTTCGGCGCGCCCTTCGTCCAGACGGGGGTGATGGCGGCGGCGGCGATCATCTTCTTCGCCTTCTACGGCTTCGACGCCATCTCGACGGCGGCGGAAGAAACCAAGAAGCCGGAACGCGACCTGGCCATCGGCATCGTCGGCTCCATGCTGGTGTGCACGGCGCTGTATCTGGTGGTGGCCGCCGCCGCCATCGGCGCGCGGCCGGTGGCGACCTTCGCCGACAGCCCCGAGCCCCTGGCCCTGATCCTGCGCCAGATGGGGCAGGGGACGGCGGCCCAGTGGATCGCGGCGGCGGCGGTTGTGGCCCTGCCGACCGTGCTGCTGGCCTTTTTGTTCGGCCAGAGCCGCATCTTCCTGGGCATGGCGCGCGACGGCCTGCTGCCGCGCCGCCTGGCCAAGGTGTCGAGCCGAGGCGTGCCGGCGGTGGTGACGGTGTTCACCGCCGTCGTGGTGGCGATCCTGGCGGGCCTGCTGCCGCTGGACGAACTGGCGTCTTTGGCCAATGCGGGGACGCTCGCGGCCTTCTGTTCCGTCGGCGTGTGCCTGATCGTGCTGCGCATCCGCGAGCCGAATCGCAAACGGGTGTTCAAGGCGCCGCTGTGGCCGCTGGTCGGCGCCATCAGCGTGATCGGCTGCATCGTCTTCTTCCTGAGCCTGAAGTCGGTGACGCAGATCGGCTTCGTCATCTGGAACGCGCTGGGCGTGGCGATCTATCTGCTGTGGTCGTCCAGGCATTCGCGCCTGGCCAGGGGCGAGGAGACGGCCGCCTGATGGCGCGTCGCGATCTGACCGGGGCGGTCGACTTCGCCGTGCTGAACGGCATGACGGGGGGCGACGAGGCGATCGACGAGGAGGTTCTGGGCCTGTTCGTCGACCAGGCCGCCCTGTGGTCGGCCCTGCTGGACCCCAAGGCGGAAGGCTGGCGCGACGCGGTGCATACGATCCGGGGTGCGGCGGCGGGGATCGGCGCGCGCGACCTGGCGGCCGTCTGCGCCGAGGCGGAGGGGGTGGACCAGATGCTGGCCGCGCCGGCGCTGGAGCGGGTGCGCGACGCGATGCAGGCGGCGCTGGCGGACGTGGCGGCCTATCGCCACGAACTGATGCTGCGCGGCCTGAAGGCCTGAGGCTGTCCGGCGAAAGTTGGACTCGGAAAAAACAGTCCAAGTGTCCAAGTCCGTCCAACTTCGGCAGGCCAGGCGCGGCAGCGATGTCAAAGACCGGACGGCCACTATACGACGCCCGGGAGAAGCGGCAGGTCGATTGACGCTGCTGCGGCTCAAAGTCTTGAAATCAAGCCGAAGTTCTTGCCCGACTAGGAAGGCTGGCGTTCGCCCGCCTAACGGCGAGTCCGGTCGTAGGTCGCGAACTCGTGGGCGATGCAGCGGTCGATGAGCAGGCGCCAGACGGGTTCGGCGATGTCGGGCGACAGGCGATGAACTTCGGCGGCGGCCAGAACCTTGGCCACGACGTCGTCGATGCGGGCCTGATCGAAGACGGCGTCGCGGTCGGGCTTGATGCGGGCGGCGGCGTCCATGTAGCGCTGGCGCTCGGCCATCAGGGCCACCAGGGCGCGGTCCAGGGCGTCGACGCCCTGGCGGACCTCGGCCATCGACTGGCATTCGACGGGATCGACGCGGGCGTCGACGGCGACAAGAGCGGGGTGATGCATGGGCCCGGCTTTCGCCGGGATAGGCGGACTTTTCAACCCTCAACCGACGAAGGCGCGTTCCAGGACGTAGTCGGCGGGTTCGGCGTTGGAGCCTTCCTTCAGCCCATAGGTCTCCAGCAGTTCGCCGGCTTCCTTGATCATGGCCATGGAGCCGCACAGCATGGCGCGGTCGCGGGCGGGGTCGAAGCCTTCGGGCAGGCCCAGGTCGCGGAAGAAGTCGCCGGACCTGATGCGGTCGGTGATTCTTCCCTTTTTCAACAGACTGGGCGTTTCGAAATCCTCGCGCGTGACCGTCGGATAATAGGTCAGCTGGGCCTGGGCCTCTTCGCCGATCAGGGGATCGTCGTGGATTTCGCGGGTGAAGAAGTCGCGGTAGGCCAGGTCGGCGACATTGCGCACGGTGTGGATCACATAGACGTGGCCGAAACGGGAATAGGTCTCCGGGTCGCGGGCGACGCTGAGCCACGGCGCCAGGCCCGTGCCGGTGCCGATCAGGAACAGGCGCTCGCCGCCGGTCAGGGCGTCCAGGACCAGGGTGCCGGTCGGCTTCTTGCCCATCAGGACGACATCGCCGGGCTGGATCTTCTGCAGGCGCGAGGTCAGGGGGCCGTCGGCGACCTTGATGGAGAAGAACTCCAGCTCCTCGGCCCAGCAGGGGCTGGCGATGGAATAGGCGCGCAGGATCGGCTTTCCCGGTACTCCGTCTTTGGCTTCGCCCGGCAGGCCGATCATCACGAACTCGCCCGAGCGGAAACGGAAATCCTCGGGCCGCTTCACGCCGAAGCTGAACAGGCTGTCGGTCCAGTGGCGGACCCACAGAACCTCCAGTTCGTTGAACGGGCTGGCCTTGACGGGAGAGGGGGAGAGGGCGGCGTCTGTCATGGTGGGGCCTCTCTAATGTGAGAACCCTTCGCAGGGAAGGAAAGCCTTTCGCGCGGCGACCACATTTCCTCGTGACGGCTTGCAGAAGCGCCGCTAGCGTCCCGGCCATGCGCACCGTCCTTCTCGCCTCGACCATCCTCCTGTCCGCCACCTCGGCCCAAATAGGCCAGGCATGGGCGCAGGAGACGCCCTCCGACATCCTGACGCCCGAGCGGGTGTTCTCCAGCCCCAGCCTGAACGGGCCGGTGGCCAAGGGGGTCAGTCTGTCGCCCGATGGGCAGTTGGTCGCCTTCCTGCGCTCGCGCGAGGACAATGTGGATGTGCAGGACCTGTGGGCCGCACCGACCGGTGAGGGCGAACCCTACAAGCTGATCGATGCACGGGCGCTGGTTCCCGACGCGGGCGAGCTGTCGGAGGCCGAAAAGGCGCGGCGCGAGCGGATGCGGATCAGCGCGCGGGGCGTCGTTGAATATTCATGGGATCAGCAGGGGCGCTATATCCTGGCGCCGCTGGAAGGCGACATCTTCCTGGCCAATCGCGCGGACGGCAAGGTGCGGCGTCTGACCGAGACGCGGGCCGACGAGATCGACGCCAAGGTTTCGCCCAAGGGCAGCTATGTTTCCTATGTCCGCGACCAGAACCTGGTCGTTTATGACCTAGCGAGCGGCAAAGAGACGCCGATCACCGACGACGGCGCCGGCCTGATCAGCTGGGCCACGGCCGAGTTCATCGCCCAGGAGGAGATGGACCGCGACACCGGATACTGGTGGAGCCCGGACGAACGCTACATCGCCCTGACGCGCGTGGACGAAAGCCCGGTCGATATCGTGCCGCGCTTCGAGATCACCGGCGGCGGCGCCACCATGGTCGAGCAACGCTATCCCCGCGCAGGCCGGCCCAATGCGGTGGTCGAGCTCTATGTGCGCGACCTGCACAGCGGGGCGCGGGTCAAGGTGGACCTGGGGGCCAATACCGACATCTATCTGGCGCGGGTCAACTGGTCCGGCGACGGCAAGACCCTGTATGTCCAGCGCCAGTCGCGCGACCAGAAGACTTTGGACCTGCTGAGCGTCGATCCGACGACCGGCGCCTCGCGCGTGATCCTGAGCCAGAAGGCGGCTGCCTGGGTCGATCTGAACGACGACTTCCGCGTCCTGTCGGACGGCCGGTTCATCTGGTCCAACGAAGACAGCGGCTGGCGGCACCTGTATCTGTACGACCGCAACGGGCGGCGGTTGCGGGCGATCACGCGCGGCGACTATCCCGTCAAGCATCTGGACGGAGTCAACGAACAGACGGGCGACGTCTATTTCACCGCCTCGATGCGCGACGGCAAGGAACTGCCGATCGAACAGCAGATGTTCCGCGCCAATCTGAACCGCACGGTCGATCCGGTGGCGGTGACGCCGGGCGGCGGCTGGTGGACGGTGTCGGTCAACGGGCCGGCGACGGCCTATGTCGGCAACTATTCCGATCCGCAGACGCCGCCGCAGTCGGCGCTGTACCGGATCGACGGGACGCGGGTGCGCTGGATCGAGGAGAACCGGCTGGACGCGGGCCATCCGTTCGCGCCCTACGCCTCGCGGCTGCGCACGCCCGAGTTCGGCACGATGCAGAGCCACGGCCAGACCCTGGTCTGGCGCATGACCACGCCGCCCGACTTCGACCCCTCCAAGAAATATCCGGTGGTGATGCAGGTCTATGGCGGACCGGGCACAGGCGCGGGCGTGCAGAAAAGCTGGCAGCCCCTGACCAACCAGTTGCTGACCGAGGCGGGCTATATCGTCTTCCGCTTGGACAATCGCGGCGAGGGCGACCGGTCGCAGGCGTTCGAGACCAGCATCTATCGCCGCCTGGGCATCCCCGCCGTCGAGGACCAGGCCCAGGCCGCGCAATGGCTGAAGACCCTGCCTTACGTCGATGCGGACCATATCGCGGTGATGGGCTGGAGCTTCGGCGGCTTCCTGAGCCTGCTGACCCTGACGGACAAGGACGCCGGTCTGGCGGCGGCCCTGGCGGGCGCGGCCCCGACGGAGTGGAGCCTGTACGACACCCACTACACCGAACGCTATATGTCGACGCCCCAGGCCAACCCGGAGGGTTACGCCGCGACCGACATCCTGCCGCGTCTGGACGACCTGACGGGGCGGCTTTTGATCCTGCACGGCATGGCCGACGACAACGTCATCTTCGGCAATGCGACGCGCGTGATCGACGCCCTGCAGGCCAAGAGCGCGCCGTTCGAGATGATGCTCTATCCCGGCCAGCGGCACGGCGTCCGCGGCGATCCGAGGCAACTGCAGCAATGGCGCACCTATCTGGACTTCCTGGACCGCACGATCGGCAAGCGGGCCGAACCCCAGGCGGACTGATCTCGGTCGTCGCCGCCGCGCTGGTCCTGTCGGGCTGCGCGGCGGGGCAGGGGGCCTATCCGTCTCCCGCAGCGGTGGTCCAGGCCGGGCGCGCCGCGGACGCCGCCCATGCGGTGATACGCTGGAGCGCGACTTCGCCCCATGGCGTCGGCGCCCTGTCAGGCATGCCGATCCTGTTGAAGGACAATATCGAGACGGCGGACATGCCCACGACCGCCGGATCGCTGGCGCTGGCGGCGAACGCGCCGGGGCGGGACGCGCCGCTGGCGGCGCGGTTGCGCGCCGGGGGCGCGGCCATCGTCGGCAAGACCAATCTGTCGGAATGGGCCAATATCCGCGCATCGGATTCGATCAGCGGCTGGAGCGCGGTCGGGGGGCAGACGCTGAACCCCTACGATCCGGCGCGGACGCCCTGCGGCTCGTCGTCGGGCAGCGGGGCGGCGGTGGCCCTGGGGCTGGTTCCGGTCGCCATCGGCACGGAGACGGACGGCTCGATCACCTGCCCGGCCTCGGTCAACGGCGTGGTCGGCTTCAAGCCCACGGTCGGCCTGGTGTCGCGCACCCATATCGTCCCGATCAGCCATTCACAGGACACCGCCGGGCCGATGGCGGCGACGGTGCGCGACGCCGCGCGCGTCCTGACCGTGATCGCCGGGTCCGACCCCGCCGACGCCGCCACGGTCGAGGCCGATGCGCGCAGGGTCGATTACGCCGCCGCCCTGGACGCCGGTTCGCTGAGCGGCGCGCGGATCGGGGTGATGCGGTTCCTGAAGGGCTATTCGCCCGAGACGCAGGCGGTGTTCGAACAGAATCTGAAGGCCCTGCGCGACGCCGGGGCGGTGTTGGTCGATCTGCCGGACGGACCGGACGACCAGGCCATAGGGGCGGCGGAGTTCAAGGTTCTGTTGCATGAGTTGAAGCACGACCTGAACGCTTATCTGGCCTCGACTGACCCGCAACAGGTTCGCACCCGCACCCTGGCCGACGTGATCGCGTTCAACGTCGCAGAACCGCGCGAGACGGCGCTGTTCGGCCAGGACATCTTCGAACAGGCCCAGGCGACCGGGGGTCTGGACGATCCCGACTACATCCAGGCGCGGGCGACGTCGCTTCGGCTGGCGGGACCCGAAGGGATCGACCGGCTGATGCGCCAGCATCGGCTGGCCGCCCTGATCGCGCCCACGACCTCGCGCGCCTGGACCAACGATCCCAGGGACGAGGACGACATGCTGGGGTCCGCCGGCCAGTTGGCGGCGGTCGCGGGCTATCCGCACCTGACCGTGCCGATGGGGTTCGACCGGGGGATGCCGGTGGGGCTCAGCTTCATCGGCGGCAAATGGGACGACGCGCGCATCCTTTCACTCGGCTACGCTTTCGAACAGGCGACGCAGGCGCGACGGCCGCCCACGCCGCGTCCCTGACCAGGGCGCGGCCGCCGCAGGCAGGCTTCATGGAAAAGATATTCATCCGTTTCGCCAATCGGACCGCGAAGTGGGCGGGCAATCCCTGGACCTTCGTCGGCTGCTTCGCCGTGGTCCTGCTGTGGGCGGCGAGCGGGCCGGTGTTCGGCTTCGGCGAGACCTGGCAGCTGGTCATCAACACCGGGACGACGATCGTCACATTCCTGATGGTCTTCCTGATCCAGAACACCCAGAACCGCGACGCCTGCGCCATGCACGCCAAGCTGGACGAACTGATCTATGCGGTGAACAGAGCCGACGCCCGCTTCATCGGCATCGAGCACCTGACCGAGCGCGAGCTGGACGCCATTCTGGCCGAGGTCGAGCGGCGCGCTCTGGCGGTCCACGCCGGCGAGCCTGCCGGGCCCATTCGCGGCCGGCGCGCTTCCCGCGTCGAGGAGATCGCAGCGGAACAGCCGAAGTCGGCGCGTGCGGGGCGCGCCCCGAAATGAGCGACCTGATCGCCAATGTCGTCGGCTCGGCGGCGGCCCTGTGTTCGATCACCAGCTTCGCCCCCCAGGCCGTCAAGATCTGGAAGGAACGCGACGCCTCATCGGTCAGCCTGAAGACCTATTCCCTGACCGTGACCTGTTTCGTCCTGTGGGTGGTGTACGGGGCGATGACCAAGGCCTGGCCCGTCACCATCGCCAACGCCTGCGCCCTGGTGATGGCCTCGGGCGTGCTGGTCATGAAATGGCGGTTCCGCGACGGCGATCCGGATGCGTGAGATTTGATCCTGGTCAAGGCGCAGCGAAGCGTCTTTCGGCCACTAGGCGCGCAGAGGAGCTTTCCGATGCCCGAAGCCGCCGTCCCCTTCGTCGCCGCCATCGTCGCGGCCTTCGTCTTCTTCATCGCCGCCGTCGGCGCGGCCAGCCTTTACGCGCGCGACCCCGAGGAGAAGTGACCAAGCTTTCCCCGACGTGATCTTGGCGCCCTCGCCGATGCGGGCTAACCCGTAACGACCACGTCCAACAGGGAGACGCCCCCAATGCCCGATCTCGCACAAGTCACCGAACACATCCGCGGCGCCGTCGGCGACAACTCCGGCCTCGGCAAGACCGTCAAGCTCGACCTGGGCGACCAGGGCAAGATCTTCATCGACGGCGCTTCCACGCCGAACACGGTCACGAACGAAGACAAGCCCGCCGACGCCACCGTCTCGATCAAGTGGGACGATTTCCTGGCCCTGTCGGAAGGCAAGCTGGACCCGATGATGGCCTTCATGCAGGGCAAGCTGAAGATCGCCGGCGACATGATGATCGCCCAGAAGCTGGCGCCGCTGCTGAAGCGTTGATGCCGGTCTGAGCACCGATCTGCGGCGGCGCGTCTCCTGACCGGGGGCGCGCCGTCTTCGTATCCAGCGCTCGGCAGAAGCGCGAACGAGAAAGAGGAAACGACATGGACTTCAAACATTCCGACCGCGCCCTGGACTGGCACGCCCGCGTCCGCCGCTTTCTCGACGAGCAGGTGATCCCGCGCGAGGCTGAATATTTCGCCGAGGTGCGTCAGGATCCAACCCGCCAGCCGCCGGTCATGGAGGCCATGAAGGCGGCCGCCCGCGAGGCGGGCCTCTGGAACATGTTCCTGCCGGGCAAGCATGGGGCCGGCCTGACCAATCTGGAATACGCCCCCTTGGCCGAGATGATGGGGCGGCATCTGTGGTCGGCCGAGGTGTTCAACTGCAACGCGCCCGACACCGGAAACATGGAAGTCCTGCACATGTACGGCGACGCCGCCCAGCAGGACCGCTGGCTGAAGCCGCTGATGGCCGGCGAAATCCGCTCCGCCTTCCTGATGACCGAGCCGGAGGTCGCTTCCTCGGACGCCACCAACATCCAGACCCGGATCGAGCGCGACGGCGATCATTATGTGATCAACGGCCGCAAATGGTGGTCGACCAACATGGCCCATCCGAACGTCGCCGTGACCATCGTCATGGGCAAGACCGACCCCGACGCCGCGACCCACGCCCAGCAGTCCCAGATCATCGTGCCCGTGGACACGCCCGGTTTCCGCGTCGAGCGGATGCTGTCGGTCTTCGGCTATGACGAAAAGCCCATCGGCCATGCCGAGGTGGTGCTGGAGAATGTGCGGGTGCCGGTCGAAAACCTGATCGCCGGCGAAGGGCGGGGCTTCGAGATCGCGCAGGGGCGGCTGGGGCCGGGCCGCATCCACCATTGCATGCGCGTGATCGGGGCGGCGGAACGGGCGCTGGAGCTGATGGTGACGCGGCTTCTGAACCGCACCGCCTTCAGAAAGCAGCTGGCCGAACATTCGGTGTGGGAACAGCGCGTGGCGGACGCGCGCACCAATATCGAGATGTGCCGCCTGCTGGTGCTGAAGGCCGCCTGGATGATGGACGAGGTCGGGGCCAGGAACGCCCGCTCCGAGATCGCCCAGATCAAGGTCGCAGCGCCGAAGATGGCGTTGCAGGTCATCGACGACGCGATCCAGGCCTTTGGCGGGGCGGGGGTGTCGGGCGACACGCCGCTGGCGGAAATCTACGCCGGAGTGCGCACCCTGCGCATCGCCGACGGCCCGGACGAGGTGCACAACCGCACCATCGCGCGGCTGGAATACGCCAAGCATGGCGGGCGGCCCGTTCGCTGAGGCGGTCGCAAAGTCCTTTCCGCCCAATCGGTTGGGAACCGCCGGTCCCCTCTGACGTTCGACGTTCCATGGAAAGACAGGACGCCAGGTCGGGGTCGTCGAGCGCTCTCGCACGGAACGGCTGACATGAATGCGCTCCTCCAGACGGCTCCCGGGGCGATGTCCGACGTTGCGCGCTATCGGGCCGTGCGCGCGGCCATGGTCGATCTTGCAGGCGGCCTGTCGGTCGAGGACCTTTCGGCCCAGGCCATGGCCGACTGCAGCCCCGGCAAATGGCATCTCGCGCACACCAGCTGGTTCTTCGAGGCGATGATCCTGGCCGACGACCCGGACTATCGGCCGGTCGATCCTCGCTTCCAGCAACTGTTCAACTCCTACTATGAAGCGCTGGGCCAGCGCGTGGCGCGCGACCAGCGGGGGCTCATGACCCGGCCCTCGGTCGACGAAGTCCTGGCCTATCGGCGCGAGATCGACCGGCGAATGATCGACTGGCTGGCCCGGTCGCCGTCGGGCGGCCAGCATCGCTATCTGCTGGAACTGGGCCTGAACCACGATCAGCAGCATCAGGAGCTGTTCCTGATGGATGTGCTGAACCTGATGTCGCGATCGCCGTTGGATCCCGCCGCCTATCGGGTCGAGCCGCGACGCGCGCCGCCCGAACCGGCGCGAGGCGGCATGGTCGCCTTCGACGGCGGACTGGCCCTTATCGGCCACGACGGCGCCGGCTTCGCCTTCGACAACGAAGGCCCCGCGCACAAGGTCTGGCTGGAGCCGTTCGCCCTGGCCGCCGATCTGGTGACGAACGGCGACTGGCTGCGCTTCATGGCCGACGACGCCTATGGCCGGGCGGACCTGTGGCTGGCGGACGGCTGGGCGACGGTGAAGGCCGAGGGCTGGACCGCGCCCCTGTACTGGCGCCGCGACGGCGACGTCTGGACGACGATGGGGCTGGCGGGGCGCGCGCCCGTCGATCCCGACGCGCCGGTGCGCCACATCAGCTTCTACGAGGCCGACGCCTATGCGCGCTGGGCCGGAAAACGCCTGCCGACCGAGGCGGAGTGGGAGCATGCGGCCGCGACCGATCCGGCCGCCTTCTCCAATCTGTCGGGCGAGGTATGGCAGTGGACGGCCAGCGCCTACGCCCCCTATCCGGGGTTCCAGCCCACGCCAGGGACGGCCGCCGAATACAACGGCAAGTTCATGGCCAATCAGATGGTGCTGCGCGGCGGCGCCTTCGCCACGCCGCCCGGCCATGCGCGACGGACCTATCGCAACTTCTACTATCCCCAGCAAAGGTGGGCCTTCATGGGTCTGAGACTAGCCGCAGACGCCGACGCGCCCCGGCGCGACCCGTCCCCGACGCGGGGCGACGACGCCCAGACCGCCGCCTTCCGGCGCGACATGATCCGGGGCCTGTCGCAGCCGCAGAAGGCCGTTCCGCCCAAATGGTTCTATGACGCCGAGGGTTCGCGCCTGTTCGAGGACATCACCACCCTGACGGAATACTATCCCACGCGGCAGGAAACGGCGCTGCTGCGCGAACGGGCGGGGGACCTGACCGCCGATTTCGGGCCCGGCGCCGTGCTGGTCGAGTTCGGGTCGGGCGCCAGCGAAAAGACCCGCATCCTGCTGGACGCGGCGCCGGACCTGGGGGCCTATGTGCCGCTGGATATCAGC
Source organism: Brevundimonas sp. D3-1P (assembly GCF_055809335.1). Classification (NCBI taxonomy): domain Bacteria; kingdom Pseudomonadati; phylum Pseudomonadota; class Alphaproteobacteria; order Caulobacterales; family Caulobacteraceae; genus Brevundimonas; species Brevundimonas sp. D3-1P. Next base: position 840,089 of record NZ_CM147908.1, on the reverse strand, counting down.
GAAAGCGCCCTGGCGGACGCCGCCCGACGGATCGGGGCGGACTATCCCGGTCTGCGGGTCCAACCGCTGCTGGGCGATTTCGAACACCTGTCGCGCCTTCCGGACGACCTGCCTCGGGGGCGTCGGATCGGCTTCTTCCCCGGTTCGACCATCGGCAATCTGGAACCGGACGAGGCCGTGCGGTTCCTGGCCGCCGCGCGGCGGATGCTGGGGGAGGGGAGTCTGTTCATCCTGGGAACCGATATGGTCAAGGACGCCGGCGTCCTGGTCGCCGCCTATGACGACGCCCGAGGCGTGACGGCGGCCTTCAACAAGAATCTGCTGGCCCGCGCCAACGCCGAGCTGCACGCCGATTTCGACCTGGACGCCTTTGCGCACCAGGCGGTGTGGAACCCGGAGACATCGCGAATGGAGATGCATCTTCGCGCGATCGCCCCGACCACGGCCCGCATCGACGGCCGCACCTTCCGTTTCCTGGAGGGCGAGACGATCCACACCGAAAGCTCGCGCAAGTTCACGCCCGAGACGATCCGGTCGATGGCCGAGGCGGCGGGATGGTCGGTGTCGCGCATCGACGTCTCGCCCGAACCCAGCGTGGCCTTGTCGCTGTTCCGAGGCTGACAGCCCCGTTCCGGGACCGACATGAGCCGACATAAGAAAGGGGCGGCCCATGCGATGGGCCGCCCCTGAATCGGTTGCGTCAGGATCGGCTGGGACGTGAAGCCGCCTAGGCCGGCTTCTCCGCCGGATCCTTTTTCGCGCCGTGCGAAGCCTCGCCGCCTTTGCGGCCGGCTTGGGCGGCGAGGCTGCGATCCTGTGAGAAGCTGCGCTTCTCGCTAGGTACGCTGGCGCCGCCCTTGCGGGCGATTTCGCGCTGACGTTCCGGGTCCATGGAAGCGAAGCCTCGCTTGGAAACGCCGGAGGGTCGGGTGGGTTGGCTGTCCATCGGTGTTCCTTTCAGTATCGCCGTTGCGCTTGCTGAAGTGAACCCAGTGACTCGGTGACGGTTCCGTTCGGAACCCTGTTTTACTGTCACGGCTCTGAGCATCTCCGCACGGCTCGATTCGCCCCGTCAACCATACGGTCGGGAATCCCCTTCATCGCCGCCGCCGGGCTCCAGCGGGGGAAGCTCGTCGGGCGTGTCGGAGGGCTGGATTTCCGGTTCGGGCGGCGGAGCGGGCGGGATTTCAGGCTGCGGCGCGCCGGCCGGCGTCGGTTCGATATAGGTCATGGCGTTTTCCTTTCGACGGAGGAACAACGCCTGGCGCGCGGCCGCGTTCGACCTTGCGCGCCTTCATGCCGCAGGGGCGGGCGGCCGCGGCGGAACCTGCGCGCGCCCTGCTGGTTTCTTGACCGAACCCGGAGATCGACATGACCCAGAGCCCCATCGCCGCCCCGACCCCCGACGACATCGTCGTCGAAGACGACGGCCTGACCCAGCGGCTGGACCGAGAGGCCGACGCCATATTGGCCTCGGGAGAGGATGAGGGCTCGGTCGCCTCCATTCGCCAGGCCGTCAAGGACGACGCCGAGCGGGTGCGCCAGAAGGTCGCGGACCAGATCGACGACGCCCGCGAGGGCATACGCGACGAACCGATCCGCATGACCCTCTATGCGCTGGGCCTTGGCGTGATCATCGGCATGATGCTGCGTCGCTGAGACTCAGGCGGGTCCGGTCGGCTCGCGCCGGATCGGCGCGCGACCAAGCGCGGCGTCGGACACGAACGGGTTGGTGCGCCGTTCCTCGCCAAAGGTCGAGATCGGCCCGTGGCCCGGCACGAAGGTCACGTCGTCGCCCATCGGCCACAGCTTTTCCACCACCGACCGGATCAGGGCCGGCGGGTCGCTCATCGGAAAGTCGGTGCGCCCCACCGATCCCTTGAACAGCACGTCGCCGACCTGGGCGAATCGCGCCGCGCGGTTGAAGAAGACCACGTGACCGGGCGTGTGGCCGGGACAATGCCGCACCTCCCATCGGGTTTCGCCCAGGCTGACGACATCGCCATCCTCAAGCCAGCGGTCGGGTGCGAAGGGGCGGGCGTCGGGAAGGCCGTACATGCGGCCGCTTTCCACGATCCGGTCGATCCAGAACTGATCCGCGTTGTGCGGCCCGACGATGGGCGCGCCGGTTTTCTCCTGCATTTCGGCGGCCCCGCCCGCGTGGTCCAGGTGCCCGTGGGTGATCCAGATCTGGTCCAGCGTCAGGCCGCGCCGCGCCGCCTCGTCCACGATCGCATCCACCGAACCGCCGGGATCGACGACCGCGGCCTTTTTGGTTACGGCGCACCATACCGTCGTGCAGTTCTGCTGAAGCGGGGTGACGGGCGTGACGAAGACGCCGATGGGAGGGGCCGACTGGTTCATCGCGACAACATAGGGCGGCCCCATGCGCGAAACCACAGGTCAGGATCACGCTCGCGTTGACCTTTGGGGCCCTTCTCGACATAAGGGCGGGCTTCGAGGCGCCGCTGCTGCCCATGACCGGGCGGGGCGGCCTTCTTGCTTTATCCATTCCGCGCCCGCCGTGTCCCACGGCCATGCGCCCCAGAGCGTCAGAAGTCCCGACCATGCAAGTCGTCGAAAAGTCGAACGAAGGCCTGAGCCGCGTGATCGCGGTCACTATTCCCGTCGCGGAGCTGAACGAGAAGCTCGACGCCCGCGTCAAGGAAGTCGCCCCGCAGGTGAAGCTGAAGGGCTTCCGTCCGGGCAAGGTGCCGGTCGCCCACGTCAAGAAGACCTTCGGCCGCGAATTCATGGGCGAGATCATCAACGCCGAGCTGAACGAAACCAGCCAGAAGGCCCTGGACGAAGCCAAGATTCGCCCCGCCGCCCCGGCCGAGATGAAGCTGACCTCCGACATGGACAAGGTCATCGCCGGTCAGGAAGACCTGGCCTATGAAATGGCGCTGGAGATCATGCCGGAGTTCGAGCCGGTCGATCCCAAGACCCTGAAGCTGGAACGCCCGACCTATGAAGCGTCGGACGCCGATCTGGACGAGGCCCTCAAGGAACTGGCCGGTCAGGCCAAGACCTACGAGGACAAGAAGGGCAAGAGCGTCAAGGCCGCCGAGGGCGACCAGCTGACGATCGACTTCCTGGGCAAGCTGGACGGCGAGCCCTTCGAAGGCGGCGCCGCCGAGGACGCGGACCTGGTGATCGGCTCGGGCCGCTTCATCCCCGGCTTCGAGGAGCAGCTGACCGGCGCCAAGGTCGGCGAGGAAAAGACCATCGAAGTCACCTTCCCCGAGAATTATCAGGCCGCCCATCTGGCCGGCAAGAAGGCCACCTTCGACATCAAGGTGAAGGCCATCAAGGCCGAGGCCGAATCCAAGATCGACGACGATTTCGCCACCCGCATCGGCCTGGAATCGCTGGACAAGCTGAAGGAGCTGCTGAAGTCCAACCTGGACCAGCAGTACGCCGGCGCCGCCCGCTTCAAGCTGAAGCGCGCCCTGCTCGACCAGTTGGACGAGGCCCACGACTTCCCGCTGCCGCCCAAGATGGTGGAGGCCGAGTTCGACGGCATCTGGCAACAGGTCGAGGCCGACAAGGCCGCCGGCCGCCTGCCCGAGGAAGACGCCAAGAAGTCCGACGAGGACCTGAAGGCCGAATACCGCAAGATCGCCGAGCGCCGCGTGCGCCTGGGTCTGGTCCTGGCCGAGATCGGCCGCGCCAACAACGTCCAGGTCACGGACCAGGAACTGAACGCCGCCCTGCTCCAGGAAGCCCGCAACTATCCGGGCCAGGAGCAGGCCGTCCTGAACTTCTACCGCCAGAACCCCAACGCCGCCGCCCAGATGCGCGCCCCGATCTACGAAGAAAAGGTCGTCGACCTGATCGTCGGCGTCGCCGACGTGACCGACAAGCCGATCACCAAGGAAGAGCTGCTGAAGGACGAGGAAGAAGGCTGATCCCTGGCGGATTACAATCGTTTAACTGGCGGTTGCGCTGTCTTCTTCTGTAAGGCTTCAAGGGTCCGCGATGCGGGCCCTTTTTGCTTTCCGAGGCTGAATCTCATGTCCCTGTCTGGCGCGTTTCTGGCCGCTTTTCTCGTATCCGGCGCCCAGGCTCAGGACCCTGTCCCCACGGCCCCGCCTGTGGACCTCGAGGACATCACGGTCGAGGGCCGTTCGACGCGGCAGGCTGCGCGCCAATTCGTTGAGCGCGTCGCGGCGGCCCCGGCCGGCGCTCGATTGGGACGATGGAACACGCCGATCTGCGTCAGCGTAGCCAATATGAAAGCGCCCTACGGCCAGATGCTGGCCGATCGCATAGGCGACATCGCGGACGACCTTGGAATAAGCGTCGGAGCGCCCGGTTGTTCGCCAAATGTCCTGGTGATCGCCGCCGACGACGGCCCGGCCGTCGCGTCCGCCTTGGTCGAAGGTTGGCGTCGTAGATTCCGACCGCCGATCGACAACACCAATATGGGTCTTGCTGCGCTGGATCGATTCAAGACCAGCGAAGCGCCCGTGCGCTGGTGGCATATCTCATTGCCTGTATCCGCAGATACAGGGCGACTCGCGGCGCGCGTCGCTGGGGAGGATCCACCGACCATCGCCTCCCGAAACGTCAGCCGAATGCGGTCGCCACTTCGTTACGATCTTAGCTCGGCGACGGTCGTCATCGACATGACCAAGGCCAATGGGGTCCTTCTGCCGGCCCTGCTGGACTACACGGCGATGGTGGTGCTCGCGCAGGTCGATCCGCGGTCCGACTATTCGGATCAGCCGACCATCCTGAACCTGTTCAACGCGCCTGAGGGCGTGACGGGAATGACGGACTGGGACTTCGCCTATCTGCATGCTCTGTACGAGGCGGAGCCCGATCGCGCTTCGGCGCGCGCGCAGGAAGCGGCGGTCTCGGACCGACTGGAATCCAGACGCCGCCGCGCCGCCTCTGGGCCAGAAGAGTCTCCAGCGGACTGACCCGGTGCTTGCATACGCAGACATCGAACGCGATATGCTGAATGCAAGCCGCCGCATCGACTGTGGCCGCAGGTGACAACGACGAAAAGGCCTCCATGCGCGATCCGATCGAACTGATGAATATGAACCTCGTCCCGATGGTGGTGGAGCAATCCAGCCGCGGCGAGCGCTCCTTCGACATTTTCTCGCGCCTGTTGCGCGAGCGGATCATCTTCCTGACGGGGCCGTTCGAGGACGGCATGGCGTCGTTGATCTGCGCCCAGCTGCTGTTCCTGGAATCGGAAAATCCGAAGAAGGAAATCTCCATGTACATCAACAGCCCCGGCGGTCAGGTGACGTCGGCGCTGGCGATCTACGACACCATGCAATACATCAAGTCGCCGGTCTCGACCGTGGTTATGGGGATGGCCGCCTCGGCCGGCTCGCTGATCCTGACGGCCGGCGCCGCGGGCCAGCGGATCGCCCTGCCGAATGCGCGGGTCATGGTTCACCAGCCGTCGGGCGGGTTCCGGGGGCAGGCGTCGGACATCGAACTGCACGCAGCCGACATCCGCTACACCAAGCGCCGCCTGAACGAGATCTACGTCCACCATACCGGCCGCACCTACGAGGAGGTCGAGAAGACGCTGGATCGCGACCACTTCATGTCGGCCGAGGAAGCCAAGGCCTGGGGCATCGTCGACCATGTCTATGACCGCCGCGAACAGGCCGACGCCGACGGGGAGAAGACTCCCGGCCACTGACCCGGCCGAATCGGACACGGCAAGGGCGCGCCCATCGCGGCGCGCCCTTTTCATTCGTGCTATCGGAACCCTCATGCAGCTCACGCGAGATCAGACCGGCCGGATCGAGGTCGATGGCGAGACCTATGTGTGGGAGCTGCGCCGCCAGCCCCGGCCCGTCGGCGGCAATGTCTGGGAAGGCATGGCCGTGTCTTTGCGCCACGCCGACTACAGGCGCGAGGCCATCGTGCAATTCCCGGCGCCCTTGCGCCCGAACGGCCGTCCCGATGTCGAGAAACAGCGCGTCAACGTCGATGCGGTCAAGACCGCCGTCGCCTCCATCATCGCGGCCGGCTGGGACCCCGCCACGCGCGGCAAGCCGATGGTGTTCGACGTCGACGCCGACGGCAACTGAGGGTCAGGGCTTTTCGCGAAACACGCGAAAGCCGGCCTCCTGGGCCATCTCCAGCATTTCCGCGTCGCCCGAGGTGTCGCCGTAGGCGGCGGCCAGGGTCATGGCGTCGCCATAGGCCGCCTTCAGCCGCCGCACCTTTTCCGCGCCGCGACAGTTGGGGCCGGCGAATGCGCCGGTGACGCGGTCGTCCGCGTCGAACACGAATTCGGTGCCCAGCAGGGCCTCGGCGCCCAGCCGAGCGGCGAAGGGGGCGACCGTGACCGTGGGCGAGGCGGTCACGATGGCGCGAAAGGCTCCGCGCCGGCCCCAGTCGTCCCAGACCTTGAGCGCGTCCGGCCGCATGAAGCGGGGCCAGGCCTGGTCGGCGAACCGCGCCGCCTCCACTTCCAGCGTACGGCGATCCAACCCGCGCAGGAACTCGCGCACCGAGGCCGCCTTGATTCGTCCGCGGTCCCGGTCGCGGGCATAGGCCGCCAGCGCCGGCGCCAGCTTGACCAGGCCCAGCGCCCAGCCGCCCGGTCCGGCGCGCCAGCGCAGAAACTCGGTGAAGCTGTCGCGAATCGTCAGCGTGCCGTCGAAATCGAAGGCTACGATCGGCTGGCCGGGGCGCGGGGACTGGCGCCGCGCGCCCGGATTTCCCATGTCAGACATTCGCCTTGATCCCCGTCGACACTGGCCCATCCACGTTGTGCGACCATCCCCCATCGCCTTCGGGGTTGTCGTGGAACGTGTGATGGGTGATTGTCATTTTTTGAAGACCTTCGCATCCAGTGTGCTGGAATCAATGTGGAGGAAGCGCGTTGCGGCCCATTTCGGTTCGCGCCGCGGGAGTGAGATAAGGGTCTATGACCAAAGCAGCCGGCTCTGACGCCAAAAGCACCCTGTACTGCTCGTTCTGTGGAAAGAGCCAGCACGAGGTCCGCAAACTGATCGCGGGCCCGACCGTGTTCATCTGCGACGAGTGCGTCGAACTGTGCATGGACATCATCCGCGAAGAGCACAAGATCGGCTTCAAGAAGACGACCGACGGCGTGCCTTCGCCCAAGGAAATCCGCGATGTCCTGGACGACTATGTCATCGGCCAGGCTCACGCCAAGAAGGTGCTGTCGGTCGCGGTGCACAACCACTACAAGCGCCTGAACCACGCGACGAAGAACAACGACGTCGAACTGGCCAAGTCCAACATCATGCTGATCGGGCCAACCGGCTCGGGCAAGACGCTGCTGGCCCAGACGCTGGCGCGCATCATCGACGTACCCTTCACCATGGCCGACGCCACCACCCTGACCGAGGCCGGCTATGTGGGCGAGGATGTCGAGAACATCATTCTGAAGCTGCTGCAGGCGTCGGACTACAATGTCGAGCGGGCCCAGCGCGGCATCGTCTATATCGACGAGATCGACAAGATCAGCCGCAAGTCCGACAATCCGTCGATCACCCGCGACGTCTCGGGCGAGGGCGTGCAGCAGGCCCTGCTGAAGATCATGGAAGGCACCGTCGCCTCCGTGCCGCCCCAGGGCGGGCGCAAGCATCCGCAGCAGGAGTTTCTGCAGGTCGACACCGCCAACATCCTGTTCATCGTCGGCGGCGCCTTCGCCGGGCTGGAGAAGGTGATCTCGGCGCGGGGGGCCGGCGCCTCCATCGGTTTCGGCGCCCAGGTCAAGGAGATCGACGAACGCCGGACGGGCGACATCCTCAAGGGCGTCGAGCCGGACGACCTGATGCGTTTCGGCCTGATCCCCGAGTTCATCGGCCGTCTGCCGGTCCTGGCGACGCTGGAAGACCTGGACGAGGCGGCCCTGGTCACGATCCTGACCGAGCCGAAGAACGCCCTGGTCAAACAGTACAAGCGCCTGTTCGAGATGGAGAATGTCGAACTGACCTTCACCGACGACGCCCTGATCGCCGTCGCCAAAAAGGCCATCACCCGCAAGACCGGCGCGCGCGGTCTGCGGTCGATCCTGGAAGGCATACTGCTGGAGACCATGTTCGAACTGCCGACCTTCGAGGGCGTCGAGGAGGTGGTGGTCAACGCCGAAGTCATCGACGGCAAGGCCCAGCCCCTGCTGATCTACTCCGAAGCCTCCAAGAAGAAGGCCGACGGCGCCGCCTGACGGACGATCGCCGCATGAAGACAAGGGCCGGGGAGGGCGACTTCCCCGGCCTTTTTCGCGCCAGTCCAATCCACATCGTCTCTTTCCCACAACGTGGGGAGGGGGGACAGGTTGAGCGGCTCTTGACGTCCCACAGGCGCCCGCGATGCGGCGCAGGGCCCCTCCGTCCTCGTCATCCTCGGCACAAGGCCGAGGATGACGGATTCTGAGAGGCGCTCCGCCCAGCCCTCCATCCCACTTCGCAGCCGTCCGGCGCGGGGAGAAACGCGCATGTCCGGCCCCGAAAACACTCTGCGGCCACGCAGATGTGGGCCGTTCGCCCGCCACGCTTGAACCGCGGGTCTTTCAAACCACATACTCATCCGAACGCCGTCGGAATCGACGGGTCGTCACGCGCTGGCCGGGCCTGTCGTCCGGGCGACCGTGACGGCGGGCCGGAGATACGCAATGGCCCGGGAGTATGTGCATCATGACTGAACCCAAGATCCTGCCCGTCCTGCCGCTCAGGGACATCGTCGTCTTCCCGCACATGGTGGTGCCGCTGTTTGTCGGCCGCGAGAAGTCGGTGAAGGCCCTCGACGAGATCATGAAGGGCGACAAGCAGATCCTTCTGGCCACCCAGAAGAACAGCATCGACGACGATCCGTCGCCCGAAGCCATCTATCCCGTCGGCGTGCTGGCCTCGGTGCTGCAACTGCTGAAACTGCCCGACGGCACGGTGAAGGTGCTGGTCGAGGGCAAGAGCCGCGCGCGCCTGACGCGCTTCACCGACCGCGAGGACTATTTCGAGGCCGAGGCCGTCGAGATCGAGGACGAGCCGGGCGAGGCCTCGCAGGCCGAGGCCATGCTGCGGGCCGTGGTCGAGCAGTTCGAGAACTATGTGAAGCTGAACAAGAAGGTGCCGCCCGAGGCCCTCAGCTCCATTCCCCAGATCGCCGACGCCTCCAAACTGGCGGACTCGGTCGCGGCCCATCTGTCTGTCAAGATCGCCGACAAGCAGGGCCTGCTTGAAACCTTCGAGGTGCCCAAGCGGCTCGAGAAGGTCTACGGCCTGATGGAGGGCGAGATTTCCGTCCTCCAGGTCGAGAAGAAGATCCGCTCGCGCGTGAAGCGCCAGATGGAGAAGACCCAGCGCGAATATTATCTGAACGAGCAGATGAAGGCGATCCAGCGCGAGCTGGGCGAGACCGACGACGCGCGTGACGAGATCATGGACCTGGAGAAGCGCATCCGTAAGACGCGCCTGTCCAAGGAAGCGCGCACCAAGGCCGAGGCCGAGGTCAAGAAGCTGCGCAACATGAGCCCGATGTCGGCCGAATCGACCGTTGTCCGCAACTATCTCGACTGGCTGCTGTCCGTGCCGTGGGGCAAGGCCAAGCAGAAGCCGATCGACCTGGCGCGCGCCGAGGACATCCTGGAAGAGGATCATTTCGGCCTGGAGAAGGTCAAGGAACGGATCATCGAATACCTGGCGGTCCAGGCCCGCACCGGCAGCCTGAAGGGGCCGATCCTGTGCCTTGTCGGCCCTCCCGGCGTCGGCAAGACCTCGCTGGCCAAGTCCATCGCCAAGGCGACCGGGCGCGAATACGTCCGCATGTCGCTGGGCGGCGTGCGCGATGAATCGGAAATCCGCGGCCACCGCCGGACCTATATCGGCTCCATGCCCGGCAAGATCATCCAGTCGATGAAGAAGGCCAAGACCACCAACGCCTTCGTCCTGCTGGACGAGATCGACAAGCTGGGCGCCGACTGGCGCGGCGACCCGTCCTCGGCCCTGCTGGAGGTGCTGGACCCGGCCCAGAACTCGACCTTCGGCGACCACTATCTGGAGGTGGACTACGACCTGTCCCAAGTGATGTTCGTGACGACCGCGAACAGCCTGAACATGCCGCAGCCGCTGATGGACCGGATGGAGATCATCCGCGTGTCCGGCTACACCGAGGACGAGAAGGTCGAGATCGCCAAGCGCCACGTCCTTCCCAAGCAACTCAAGGACCATGGTCTGAAGGACGGCGAACTGATCGTGCCGGACGACACGATACGCGACCTGATCCGCTACTACACCCGCGAGGCCGGGGTGCGGTCGCTGGAGCGCGCCCTGGGCGGACTGGCCCGCAAGGCCGTGCGCGAGATGGCCAAGACGGGCGTCAAGACTATCATGGTCGATGAAGCCAAGCTGGCCGACTATGCGGGCGTCAAGAAGTTCCGCTATGGCGAGACCGACGAGGAGGATCAGGTCGGGATCGTCACCGGCCTGGCCTGGACCGAGTTCGGCGGCGACATCCTGACCATCGAGGCGATCAAGATGCCCGGTCGGGGCCGCATGACCGTGACCGGCAATCTTAAGGACGTGATGAAGGAGTCGATCTCGGCGGCGGCCTCCTATGTGCGGTCGCGGGCCCTGGCCTTCGGCGTCAAGCCGCCGGTGTTCGAGAAGACCGACATTCACGTCCACGTGCCGGACGGCGCCACACCCAAGGACGGCCCGTCCGCAGGCGTCGCCATGACGGTGGCCATGGTCTCGGTCCTGACGGGCGTGCCGATCAGGAAGGACATCGCCATGACCGGCGAGATCACCCTGCGCGGTCGCGTCACCGCCATCGGCGGCCTGAAGGAGAAGCTGCTCGCGGCCTTGCGCTCCGGCGTCAAGACCGTGCTGATCCCGCAGGAGAACGAGAAGGACCTGGCCGATGTGCCCGACAATGTGAAGTCGGCGCTGGAGATCGTGCCGATCTCCACGGCGGACGAGGCGCTGAAATGGGCGCTGGTCGGCACGTTGACCCCGGTCGAATGGGACGAGGCGGCCGAACCGCTGCCGACCCCCGTTCCGCCCCTGGACGGGCCGGCCGCCACGGTCAGCCACTGACCGTCGCCTGACCCACCACGCCGCCGGCGATCAGCCGGCGGCGTTTTGGTTTTTGACGCAACCGCCGATCTGCCCTTTACTGATTCGTCTGGAGGGGACGGATGACCAAGGCAGAATTGATCGGCCGCATGGCCGCGGCGGCGAACATCAGTCGCGACCAGGCCAAATCCGCGCTGGAGGCCTTTACCGACGGGGTCGCCGAAGCCCTGACGCAGGGGCGCGACGTCAAGCTGATCGGCTTCGGCAGCTTCGTCGCCGTGGATCGCAAGGCGGGCGTCGCCCGCAATCCGCAGACCGGCGCCGCCGTGGTGCGGCCTGCTTCGCGCACCGCGCGCTTTCGCCCCGGCGAAGGTTTGAAAAGCGCCTTGAACGGCTGAGACGGGGAGGGCATAAGCCCGTCTCGCTTTGAGGGCGGCTAGCTCAGCTGGTCAGAGCATCTCGTTTACACCGAGAGGGTCGGCGGTTCGAACCCGTCGCCGCCTACCAAACAAAAGGCCGCCGGAGCGATCCGGCGGCCTTCGTTTTTGGCGCTTTGGTCGCCGGTCAGAAGCGGAAGCTGGCCCGCAGCAGCAGCGAGTAGCGGACGTAATCCTCAAGCAATTCGGCGTCGCCGGTCAGAGACAGCATCCCCAGCTCGTTGCCGAAGTTCAGGCGGAAGCCCAGGATCGGCCCGCCCCCTTCGATGGCGTCCGGCGACAGGATGAAGTCCGGGCCGCCGCTGGCGAAACGGGCGATGGTCTCGCCCGCGTCCACCGAGATGTTCTGGCGATAGCCGACGCGAAGTTCGGGTCGGATCCAGCCGTTGCGGCCAAAGCCGTAGCCGATGTTCATCGCCGCCACGGCCGAGAAGATGTGGCTGTCGCGCGAATCGATGTCCAGATCGAAGCCGTCGCCGCCGCCGCTCTCGCTGCGCGAACCTTCCGACAGATGGAAGTATTCGCCGTACAGTTCGGGGCGGATGTTGAGCCGGCCGAAGTTGCGCTCGTACGAGGCGCCGCCCGCCACCGCGGCGGTCCAGCCGTGCCAGTCGGACTTGTTGTTCAGATAGACGCCGCTGGCGACCAGGGAGCGGTCGGCGTTGAAGCTGGCGTAGCCGCCCGCCGCGCGGGCCCAGGTTGTCCAGTACTGCCCCTGGGCCCGCCAGTAGAGGCCCAGTTCCAAAAGGTTGGCGGACAGGACCTCTTCGGCCTCGGCCTCCGGGTCCTTGATGTCGGACGAGGTGAAGGCGGCCGAAATGCCGATAGCGCCCAGGCCCGTGCCCTTTTCCACGCCGCCCGCGACGCCGAAGCCTTCCGAGCGGAAGCCGTAGGAATCGGTCTTGTCCTTGTCGGCGTAGAAGTTGATCTCCTGCACCCAGGCGCTGGTCTCGCCTGGGGCGGCGACGGCGTTGCGGCCGGTCAGGGCGCGGGTCACGGCGTCGACGCCGGCCGCCAGCGACATCAGCGGTCCCCCCGAATGGTCGGGCAGCATCTGCTCGTAGGCGTCGATGAAGCCGTCGCGCGTCGTCTGCGACAGGAAAAGGTTGCGCACCGTCTCATTGTCGCCCAGGGCGGCGTAGACGGCGTCGTAGGCCGAGGCTTCGACGGGGATCAGATCGGCTTCGGCGGCCGAGCGGCGGCGCGCGTCGATATAGACGGTGTTGGCCGCCTGATCGACGCCGCCTTCGACCACATAAAGATAGGGCGAGCTGCCGCTGAGCAGGCTCTGGTCGATCTGGCCGACGTTCAGCGAACCGGCGGTGATGATGTCGAACCGCTCGGGCCCTTCCAGCAGCGAGGCGAAGCGCACGCCCAGGGTCGAGCCGGTCGCCAGGGTGGCCGCGCCGCTGACGTTGAAACCGCCCGAGGCGCTGGTGGCCGGGTCAAGAGTGACCAGCAGCGTGCCTTCTGCCCCCACGTTCAGGCTGGTGACGCCGACCACGCCGGTCTGGGTCGCGTTCAGCGTGCCCTTGCCGATGTTGATGTCCAGCAGGCCGTCGGCGTTCTTGATGGCGCCGGTGACGACCGCTCCGCCGCTGATGTTCAGCTTGTCCGCCCCGGCGCCGAAATCGATGTCGCCATTCACGACGCCGTTCTCGATGTCGAGCGTATCGGCGCCCGAGCCCAGCTTGACGGCGCCGACGATGGCCGGCTCGCTTGCGTCTGGAACGCCGTCCTTGTCGGTGTCGGTCGCCGTGCTGTCCGAGGCCGCCGGTATGCCGTACTGACGCAGGGTCACGCCAGAGGTGTTGGCCGACAGGTCGATGGCCGTGACCGTGCCGTCCACGGCCGTCGCGTCGGTGCTGGTGGGCGTCAGGGAGCCGACGATGGCCCCGGCGTTGTTCAACTGGTTCAACGTCCCCGACTGATCGCGGATGACGACGGCCGAGCCGTGGTCGCCGCCGAAGGACGCCACCAGATTGCCGGTGTTGGTCAGGGAGCCGACATTGGCGCCGGCGCCGATCAGGATGCCGGTCGCGCTCTGGGTCTGGCCGCCCGAGGCCACGGCCTGGATGGCCCCCGAGTTGACGATGGCGGGGGCGGTGACGCCCGATCCGATCCAAAGGCCGGTGGCGTTGGCGTCCACGGCGGTGGAGGACACGCCGCCCTCGTTGCGTACGCCGCCGACGACGTTGACGGTCTGGCCGCCTGCGACGCCCAACTGCACGGCGCGCGATTCGATGCCGGAATAGAGGCCCGAGGCTGTGATGGAGCCGCGGTTGATCAGGCCATAGGCCGCATCGCCCGAGCCCACGGCGCCCAGGGTCACGGCCTGGGTGGTCGATCCGACCAGCAGGGCCGGCGCGCCGCCCAGCGAGGTGATCGAGGCGGCCGTCTCGCTGGCGTCGGGGATGCCGTCGCCGTCCCGGTCGGAGTCGTCGCGGTTCTTGACGCCGTCGCCGTCGTCGTCCTCGTCGCCGTTCTTGACGCCATCGCCGTCGTCGTCGCCGTCGATGCCGGCGGCCGAATAGGCCAGGGCTTTATCGAGCAGGACGCCGCCCGCCACATTGGCGCCCACGCGGACCGCCGGTCCGCCCTGAAGCAGGTCGTCGGCGTCCAACTCTTCCAGGAACAGGGTCGTGGCGTTGTCGTAGGAGCCCGTGGCGGGGCGCGCCGGCGGCGGGGTGGTGTAGCGATAACCGGTGGCGACCACCGACGAATGGATTTTCAGCGCGCCGCCCACGTCGCCTTCGATGGAGACGCCGGTGGCATTGGCGCCCAGAGCCGAGATGGTGCCGGCCAGATCGACGTTTCCGGTGATCGGACCCGTCGTGCGAATGGCCGCAGCGTTGTCGCCGGTGGCGCGGATCGTGCCCAGGCTCTGCAACTTGCCGTTCAGGCCCGTCTCGACCGCCAGGCCGTAGGAGTTGGCGCCCTCGACCGTGATCGCGCCGGTGCTTTCGACCAGGACGTCGCCGGTGAAGGGCGAGGGGCCCGCGACGCGTACGCCGTACCGCCCCGTGCCGGTCGCGAACGGACCGTCCAGGTCGCCGTCGCCGTCGGTATCCTTGACGTCGGCCGTTTCCTGGGTGTCGTTGACGGTGATCGAGCCGCCGACGATGACCGATCCCGTATTGCCGCCGTTGACCAGCAAGCCGGTCGAGCCGTCAGCCGACTTGTCCATCGTGATCGAACCGCCGCTGTCCAGATCCACCGTGTGGTTGGAGTCCAGCGTCACGGCGGCGCCCGAGGCCACGGCGACGCTGCCGCCGCTGGCGATGCGGATGTTGTCCGGGCCCGTGCCGGTCGCGTTCGACGTCTGGATCGGGGTCGTGCGGGCGTTTGAGACGACGATCTCGGCCTGGGACCCGGTGGCGACCATCAGAGGGGCGATCGCCACGGCGGTCGCGAGCAGAATACGCATTCGGTAGAAACCCCTGGTGGTCACGCACAACGGTACAGGCGACCCCTTAGCAGGGTCCGCGCCAGCCTTCCTCAAGTTTATCGAATTTGAGGCGAATGCAAGGCCGCGGGAGCCGACGGGCCCGTCTATGACGCGACTGGCGTTCTGCGAAACGCAAGCTTTACGGCGAATACGGAGGGATTTGGCCCGGCCGCTCTTGAGCTTTGCCACGACCGGGTTTACGGGCGTCGCACGGTCTTGCGCCGCGTCCACAACGACGCATCCAACGAACCCCTCCGGCGTTCGACAGCCCAGACCAGACGAGAACGCCCCATGAGCATGACCGACCTCGACGTCCAGGAAAGCGAACTCCGACTGATTCCGGGGCTGGACGTGGAAGTCGCCGATACGCTGCGGGCGCTGAAAGCCGCGGCGATGGACGAGCGGCCGCGCCTGGTGGACACCACCATGCTGTTCGCGCCCCGTTCGGGCGGGGTGAAACGGTATCTCCTCTCCAAGAAGGCCTGGATCGAGGCCAACCGGCCGGGCGTCAGCCATTCGCTGATCGTGCCGGGCGCGCGGCACAAGGCCGGGGCCGACGGCGTCGTGCGATTGCGCGCGACCAAGCTGCCGTTCGGCGACGGTTATCGCTGGCCCACCTCCGTCAAGCGCTGGAGCGCCTGGGTTGCGGCCATGAAGCCGTCGATCATCGAGGCGGGCGACCCCTATACGCCGGGGCAGGGCGCCTTGGAGGCCGGCCAGAGGGTGGGATGCCCCGTCGTCGGCTTCTGCCACTCGGACCCGGCGGGCCTGGCCGCCCTGCACTTCGGCGAATGGGCCAAGAAGCCGGTCGAGAAACGCTGGGCGCGCCTGTTTTCGCAGTTCGACCGCGTCGTGTCGCCCAGCCGCTTCATCGCGCGGCGGCTGGAAGAGGCGGGCGTCGACAATATCGTGATCCGGCCCCTGGGCGTGGAGATCGACACATTCCGGCCCGAGCGCCGCGACCGACAATGGCTGCTGGACCGGCTGGGTCTGGATCAGCACGCGCGCCTTTTGTGTTTCGCCGGACGCCCGGCCAAGGAGAAGAACGTCGACGTGCTGATCGAGGCGGTCCAGAAGCTGGGTGCGCCCTATCACCTAGTGCTGGTCGGCGCCGGGTCGGGCATGCCGGACGAGGACCGGGTGATCTCCCTGCCTTACGAGACCGATCCCCGCGCCGTGGCCAAGATCATCGCCAGCTGCGACGCCTTCGTCCACGCCAACGACAAGGAGCCGTTCGGCCTGATCGTACTGGAGGCCATGGCCTGCGGCCGGCCGGTCGTGGGCGTCAACGCCGGCGGCGTGGCGGAGACGGTGGACGAGACGGTCGGCCAGCTAGCGGCGCGGGCCGAGGCGGCGGACTACGCCGAGGCGGTCCAGGCCCTGTTCGCACGCGACATCGAGGCCATCGGCCGGGCGGCGCGCGAGAAGGCCGTCAGCCAGTTCGCCTGGACCCGGGTGTTCGAGGATCTGTGCAATGTCTATGGCGAACTGACGGGCGAGGCCGCCTTCATGAGCGCCGACGCGGAACTGCATCTGCACTGAGCGCGGGCAGCCGGGCGTGCGCCGCCCGAGCCGGCGGGGCGCGCCACTTCTTCTAGCGATCTGGAAAAGAAGTGGCGCGAGTGACGGGGCTCGAACCCGCGACCTCCGGCGTGACAGGCCGGCACTCTAACCAACTGAGCTACACCCGCGTACCTGCGACGAAACTTTTGAGCTGTTTCGAAAGCCTTATGGGAAGGCGGCGTGCGCCACTCTTTCTATTCCTAGAGAGAGTGGCGCGAGTGACGGGGCTCGAACCCGCGACCTCCGGCGTGACAGGCCGGCACTCTAACCAACTGAGCTACACCCGCGTTTCCCGGCCGAAGCGGCTGTGCGCCCCGGCGAGGGGCGTCGTTTAGGCGGCCCGACCCAGCGCGTCAAGCGACCTTTTTCGGAGAAAGACGCCGCTCAGCGCGAGGGGGCCGGCGACGGTGCGACCGCGGCCGCCTGGGGCGGGCTGTGCGGCCCGGCGACGCCGCCCGCCGCGGGCTCCTGGGCGGCGACGGCGGGGGCGGGCGGCTGGTAATGAACGCCGACGCCCGGCCCCAGCGGCAGGTCGAAGGCGACCCAGGCCGCCACCATCGCCAGGCCGGCGACCAGGAAGGCCCCGGCGTAGGGCAGCATGGTGGCCATCAGCGATCCCAAGCCGAATCGCGGGTCCCATCGCTGGGCGAAGGTCAGGATCAGCGGGAAATAGCTCATCAGCGGCGTGGCGATGTTGGTGACGGAATCGCCCATCCGATAGGCGGCGGTCGTCATCTCGGGCGAAATCCCCAGCAGCATGAACATCGGCACCACGATCGGCGCCAGGGCCGACCATTTGGCCGAGGCCGAGCCGATGAACAGATCGAAGAAGCAGGAGACGAAGACCACGCAGATCAGGAGCAGCGGGGCGGGGAGGGCGATGCTCTTCAGTCCCGCCGCCGCGTTCACCGCCAGGATCGGTCCCAGGCCCGACCAGTTGAACATGGCCACGAAATGGGCGGCGAAGAAGGCCAGCACGATATAGGGCGCCAGCTGGGCGACGCCGTCGCGCATCATGGCCACCAGATCGCGGTGCGACTTGATCGCGCCCGACCCCGCCCCATAGGCCCCGCCTGCAACGAAGAAGGTGACGGCGAAGAAGGCGACCAATGAGCGATAAAGCGGATTGAAGCGCTGCTCCGGGTCGGCCTCGGGGTCCACGAACGGAGAGCCGGGCAGGAAGGTGATCAGGGTCCAGAGCGCGAGCATGCCCAGCACCGCCAGGGCGGCGAAGCCCAGGCCGCGCTTCTCGGCCGATGTCAGGGGCTGTCTCTCCCTGGCGGCGGGCGCGGCCACGCCCTCTGCAGGCTTCCAGACGCCCAGGCGCGGCTCGATGACCCGGTCGGTCAGAAACCAGACGATGGGGGTGAAGACGAAGACGACGCCGACGATGAAGAACCAGTTGCCGGCGATGTTGACCGAATAGGACGGGTCGATAAGGCGGGCCGCGGGCTCGGTGATGCCCAGGATCAGGGCGTCGCTGGCCCCCGGAAACAGATTGCCGGCATATCCGCCGGAAACGGCGGCGAAGCCGGCCGCCAGGCCGGCCAGCGGATGACGCCCGGCCGCGGCGAAGATCACCGCCGCCAGCGGAATGACCACGACATAGGAGGCGTCCGATGCGTGATGCGACACCATCCCGGTGATCACCACGATCGGCGTCAGTATGGCGCGCGGCGCATTCAGCAGGGCGCCGCGGATGGCGGTGGCGAACAGGCCGGTGCGCTCGGCGACGGAGGCGCCGTAGATGATGGTGATGACGATCCCCAGCGGCGGAAAGTCGGCCAGGGTGCGCGGCATGCCGATGATCAGCCGCTCAAGATTCTCGCCCGACAGCAGGCTTTGCGCCGCCAGACGGTCGCCCGTCACGGGATTGACGGCCGACCAGCCCAGGCCCGCCCCAACCATGCTGAGCACGATCAACCCGCCGATCAGCCAGAGAAACAGGAAGACCGGATCGGGCAGGCGATTGCCGATCCGTTCCACGGCGTTCAAGGCGCGGCTGGCGACGCTCATTCGGATGACTTTCGGTTACGCGGGAGAAGCCGCCATAGGGCTTCGGCGGCGCATGAGGCGCAAGCATCGGGCCTGCGACATATGGCGCGCGAAGTTGCGATCCATTCTCAATGAAAACCCAATGCGCGCAGGGGTTTGAACGGCGACGTTGTTGGGTCTAAGAAGCGCCGAATCCCGCCTCTCCCCGGCGGACGAGGTTCTTCGAATGAACGCATTTCTTCTAGAATATCTGCCCGTGCTGGTGTTCGCCGGCGTCGCGGCCGTGGTCGGCATTCTCTTCATCGTCCTGCCGCTGTTGCTGGCGCCGAAGAACCCCGATTCCGAAAAGCTGTCGGCCTATGAGTGCGGCTTCAACGCCTTCGACGATGCGCGGATGAAGTTCGACATCCGCTTCTATCTGGTGTCGATCCTGTTCATCATCTTCGACCTGGAAGTGGCCTTCCTGTTCCCGTGGGCGGTGTCGATGTTCGATCTGTCGCACGCTGGAATGGTGTTCGCCTTCTGGTCGATGATGGTCTTCCTGGGCGTGCTGACCATCGGCTTCATCTACGAATGGAAGAAGGGAGCCCTGGAATGGGAGTAGTCGCCGCTTCCAAGCCTGCGGGCCTGGTCTCCGCCTCGGGCGCGCCGCTGGTTCCGGCCGGCGCCGGCGCGCGTTCGACCGTCGAAGGCTACGACCCCAAGGTTCACGACAAATTCTTCGAGGCGGTGAACATGGAGTTGGGCGAGCGGGGCTATCTGGTCGCCGCCGCCGACGACGTCATCAACTGGGCCCGCACCGGCTCCCTGATGTGGATGACTTTCGGCCTGGCCTGCTGCGCCGTCGAGATGATCCAGATGTCGATGCCGCGTTTCGACGTCGAACGCTTCGGCATGGCGCCGCGCGCCAGCCCGCGCCAGTCGGACCTGATGATCGTCGCCGGCACCCTGACCAACAAGATGGCCCCCGCCATCCGCAAGGTCTACGACCAGATGCCCGATCCGCGCTACGTCGTGTCGATGGGCAGCTGCGCCAACGGCGGCGGCTACTATCACTATAGTTACAGCGTCGTGCGCGGCTGCGACCGGGTCGTGCCGGTGGACGTCTATGTGCCCGGCTGCCCGCCGACGGCCGAGGCGCTGCTGTACGGCCTGCTGCAGCTTCAGAAGAAGATCCGTCGCACGGGGACGATCGACCGATGACCTCCCTTGCTGTCCAGGCCCGACAGGAGGCCTTCCTGACGCCGCTGGGCGCCGAGATGGTCGGCGCGCTTTCGGGCGAAGGCTGGGGCGTCGAGGCCCAGGTGGCCTATGGCGAACTGACCCTGGTCGCGCCGCGCGAGCGGATCGTCGAGGTGATGACCGCCCTGCGCGACCAATTCGGCTTCCAGCAGTTGCTGGACCTCTGCGGGGCCGACTACCCGGATCGCAAGGAGCGGTTCGAGGTGGTCTATCATCTGCTGTCGCTGACCCGGAACGCGCGCCTGCGCGTCAAGGTGTCGACCGACGAGGTTCAGCCCGTGCCGTCGATCATCGCCGTCTATCCGGCCGCCAACTGGTTCGAGCGCGAAGCCTACGACATGTTCGGCATGCTGTTCTCGGGACACCCCGACCTGCGCCGCCTGCTGACGGACTATGGTTTCGAGGGGCATCCGCTCCGCAAGGACTTCCCCATGACGGGCTATGTCGAGGTCCGCTACGACGAGGAACAGCGCCGCGTGGTTTATGAGCCGGTCAAGCTGACGCAGGAATTCCGCACGTTCGACTTCCTGTCGCCGTGGGAAGGCGCCGACTATCCCGCGCCGGTCCTGCCGGGCGACGAAAAGGCGGGGGGCCAGGCGTGATGGCCGATACGACCCATACCCTGCCGCCGCTGGGCGTCGATGTGTTCGAGGACGACCTGGACACCCGCACCGCCCACGCGCGCGAGATGGAGGACCGCAAGTTCACCATCAACTTCGGCCCGCAGCACCCGGCCGCGCACGGCGTGCTGCGCCTGGTGCTGGAGCTGGACGGCGAGATCGTCGAGCGCGTCGATCCCCACATCGGCCTGCTGCACCGCGGCACCGAAAAGCTGATGGAGGCCCGCACCTATCTTCAGAACGTGCCGTACCTGGACCGGCTGGACTACGTTTCGCCGATGAACCAGGAGCACGCCTTCTGCCTGGCCGTCGAGAAGCTGTTGGGCATCGAGGTTCCGTACCGGGCGCAGCTGATCCGCGTCCTGTATTCGGAAATCGGCCGCATCCTGTCGCACATGCTGAACGTGACGACCCAGGCCATGGACGTCGGCGCCCTGACGCCGCCGCTCTGGGGCTTCGAGGAACGCGAGAAGCTGATGGTGTTCTACGAGCGCGCCTGCGGCGCCCGTCTGCACGCCAACTACTTCCGTCCGGGGGGCGTCCACCAGGACCTGCCGATGGACCTGATCGACGACATCGGCCGCTGGTGCCAGGAGTTCCCGCCGGCGCTGAAGGACATCGAAAGCCTGGTCACGGAAAACCGCATCTTCAAGCAGCGCAACGTCGATATCGGCGTGGTGTCGAAGGAGAACGCCTTGGCCTGGGGCTTCACTGGCGTCATGCTGCGAGGCTCGGACATCGCCTGGGACCTGCGCAAGTCGCAGCCTTACGAATGTTACGCCGACCTGGACTTCGACGTGGTCGTCGGCAAGAACGGCGATTGCTGGGACCGCTATCTGGTGCGCATCGAAGAGATGAAGCAGTCGACCCGGATCATGGAGCAGTGCATCCACAAGCTGCGCAACTGCCCCGGCGAGCCGGTCCTGGTCGAGAACAACAAGATCGTTCCGCCGCGCCGTGGCGAGATGAAGCGGTCGATGGAATCGCTGATCCATCACTTCAAACTCTACACCGAAGGCTTCTCGACGCCCGAAGGTGAAGTCTATGCCTCGGTCGAGGCGCCCAAGGGCGAGTTCGGCGTCTATCTGGTGTCGGACGGGACGAACAAACCCTATCGCGTGAAGATTTCGGCGCCGGGCTTCCGCTCGCTGCAGGCGATGGACTGGATGAACCGCGGCCACCAGTTGGCGGACGTGTCCGCCATCCTCGGCTCGCTCGACATCGTTTTCGGAGAAGTGGACCGATGATCGAGCTTCTTGCCAACGACGCTGGCTATTGCAGTTACTACGCCATTAACCGTGACGCCTCGGCGACCGTCGAAGAATTTGGTCGCGCCTACAACGCCCATGACATTTCAGGGCTAAAAGCAGTTCTCGCCGTCAACGCGCAATTTCTCAATGGCACGGTAACGCCGGCAATTGAGCGTATCGCAGATTGGGAAGGCCGAATTTTCCCAGAGACTCCAGTGCTTCGGTTCACAGCTTCCAATCGTCTTTCGCGATATGACCTTGTCACGCAAATCGAAGATTACGAAGGCGGAAGTGCAACTGGCGAGGAACTCGCAGTCTATCGCGTCGAAGGCGGCTGCATAGTGGAAGTGCACATGAGCAACGAACACAGGGTGGATTCCAACCGATGAGCGTTCGTCGTCTCGCCAAGGATCAGCCTGACTCGTTCGCCTTTTCGGCGGATACGATGGCCAAGGCCGAATGGTGGATCAAGAAATACCCGGAAAGCCGCCGTCAGTCGGCGGTGATCCCGATCCTGTGGCTGGTGCAGAAGCAGGAAGGCTGGGTGTCCGAGCCCGCCATCCGCGCCGTCGGCGACCTGTTGGGCATGGCCTATATCCGGGTGCTGGAAGTCGCGACCTTCTACACCATGTTCATGCTGGAGCCGGTCGGCAAGACGGCGCTGATCCAGGTGTGCGGCACCACGCCCTGCATGCTGCGCGGGGCCAATGAACTTATGCGGGTCTGCAAGGAGAAGATCGGTCCCAAGGATCATCTGTCCGCCGACGGCCGCTTCACCTGGCAGGAAGTCGAGTGCCTGGGCGCTTGTTCGAACGCCCCGATGGCCCAGATCAACGACTACTATTTCGAGGACCTGACGCCCGAGACCATCGGCCGGATCATCGACGATTTCGCCGCCGGCAAGTCGCCAGAGCGGGGCTCCTACGCCGGGCGCACCAATGCGGCGCCGGCAGGCGGGGCCAAGACCCTGCTGGACCCGAAACTGTACGACGGTTCGGCCGCCGCGCCGATCGCCAAGCTTCCCAACAGCGATCCGGCCCCGGCCGAGAAGGCGCCCGCCTGATGCCCGCGCCCGATCTGAACACCGAGGCGGGGCGCGCGGCCTATCGCAAGGAACTGCGCGGCGTCGGGCGCCCGTTGCGGGCAGGCGGGCTGGCGATGGTGGTCGGCGCGGCCGTGCTGATCCTGATCTCGCGTCAGGGCACGGTGGGCGCCTGGGCGGTCAACGTCTCCTACTTCATGCTCGCGGCCGGCTGGGCGATGGTCATCGCCGCCATCTGGATGCGCACCCGCCACCACAAGCGCCGTCTGGCGGAAGGACTCTGAGGGCCATGGTCGGCATTCTCGAAGACAAGGACCGGATCTTCACCAACCTGTACGGCTTCCACGACTGGACGCTGGACGGGGCGAGGAACCGCGGCGCCTGGAACGCCACCAAGGACATGCTGGACCTTGGCCGCGACTGGATCATCAACAACGTCAAGGCCTCGGGTCTGCGCGGCCGGGGCGGCGCCGGCTTCTCGACCGGCCTGAAGTGGTCGTTCATGCCCAAGGAGGTGAAGGATCGTCCTCACTACCTGGTCGTCAACGCCGACGAATCCGAACCCGCGACCTGCAAAGACCGGGAGATCATGCGCCACGATCCGCATCTGCTGATCGAGGGCTGCCTGATCGCCAGCTTCGCGATGCAGGCCCACGCCTGCTACATCTATCTGCGCGGCGAATACGTGCTGGAGCGCGAGCGGATGGAAGCCGCCGTGAAGCAGGCCTATGAGGCCAGGCTGATCGGCAAGGACAACGTCCACGGCTGGGACTTCGACGTCTATATCCACCACGGCGGCGGCGCCTATATCTGCGGCGAAGAGACGGCGCTTCTGGAGTCGCTGGAAGGCAAGAAGGGCCAGCCGCGCCTGAAGCCGCCGTTCCCGGCCGGCGCGGGCCTCTACGGCTGCCCCACCACGGTGAACAACGTCGAGTCGATCGCCGTCGTCGGCACGATCCTGCGTCGCGGCGCCGACTGGTTCGCCAGCTTCGGCCGTCCGAACAACACCGGCACCAAGCTGATGTCGCTGTCGGGGCACGTGAACACGCCCTGCGTGGTCGAGGAAACCATGTCGATCCCGCTGCGCCAGCTGATCGAGGATCACGGCGGCGGCGTGCGCGGCGGCTGGTCGAATCTGAAGGCCATCATCCCGGGCGGCGCGTCCTGCCCGGTGATTACGCGCGAACAGGCCGAGACGGTTCTGATGGACTTCGATTCCATGCGCGAGATGCGGTCGTCCCTGGGGACGGCGGGCGTCACGGTCATGGATCAATCGACCGACATCGTGAAGGCGATCGCCCGCATCAGCTACTTCTTCAAGCACGAGAGCTGCGGCCAGTGCACGCCGTGCCGCGAAGGCACCGGCTGGATGTGGCGCGTGCTGGAGCGGATGGCCGTGGGCGAGGCCGATCCGTCGGAAATCGATCTGCTGCTGGATGTCGCCGGCCAGGTCGAGGGCCACACCATCTGCGCCCTGGGCGACGCCGCCGCCTGGCCGGTCCAGGGCCTGATCCGTCACTTCCGTCACGAGATCGAAGAGCGGATCGCCACCTACCGCAGCCGCCGTGCGAACTTCGCCGGCCACGCCATCGCCGCGGAGTAGGGATGCGCCTTTCGCCCGCCATCGTGATCGGAGCCTTCGCTCTCGCCGCCTGCGGCGAGCGTGAAGCTGCGCCCGCGCCTGCGGAAAAGGGTTCGGCCGAGGTCGCGACATCGGACGCGGTTCAGGCGGCGCCCGAGGTTCTGGCCGCCGACGAACTGCGCCGCGTGTGCCAGGCCGGTCTGGCCCGGATTCATGGCCAGGAGCCGGGGGCCATAACGGTCGAGAGCGTTCAGAACGGCGTGGTTCGTGCGTCCTGGCGCGCGCCGGTCGACGGCGGGCGGATGCGCGCCGACTGCCGCGTGGACAACGATCTGATCGTATGGAAACCGCTCGATCTGCCCGATGCAACGCTCGTTCGCTGGATGAACCAGTCGGGCGATCCGGTGATCCGCTACGTCCTGGACGGCGACACGATCACCATCACACAGACGCTCCCTGACGGGACGACGGACCGCGCCGATCTGGCCGTTCCCGCTGAAGAAGAGGCCCGCTGATGCCAGTCGCCAAGGTCAACGGCGTCGAAACCGAGTTCGAGCCCGGCATGACCGTGCTCCAGGTCGCCGAACGCGCGGGGCAGGAAATCCCGCGTTTCTGCTACCACGAACGCCTGTCCATCGCCGGCAACTGCCGCATGTGCCTGGTCGAGGTGAAGCCCGGACCGCCAAAGCCCCAGGCCTCGTGCGCCCTGCCGGCCGCCGACGGCCAGGAAATCTTCACCGACACGCCGATGGTCAGGAAGGCCCGCGAAGGGGTGATGGAATTCCTGCTCATCAACCACCCGCTGGACTGCCCGATCTGCGACCAGGGCGGCGAGTGCGACCTGCAAGATCAGTCGGTCGGCTACGGCCGCGACGGTTCGCGCTATTCGGAGAACAAGCGCGCGGTCGAAGAAAAGAACATGGGTCCGACGGTCAAGACCTTTATGACCCGCTGCATCCAGTGCACGCGCTGCGTCCGGTTCATCACCGAGGTCGCCGGCGTGCCGGACATCGGCATGATCTCGCGCGGCGAGGACGCCGAGATCACGACCTATCTGGAAAAGAACATCGACTCGGAACTGTCGGGCAACGTCAACGATCTGTGCCCGGTCGGCGCCCTGACGCACCGTCCGTGGCAGTACCACTATCGTCCGTGGGAACTGAAGAAGACCGAGACCATCGACGTCATGGACGCCCTGGGATCGAACATCCGCGCCGACTATCGCGGGTCCGAAGTCATGCGCGTGCTGCCGCGCGTGAACGAGGGGATCAACGAGGAGTGGCTGTCGGACAAAAGCCGCTATGTCGTCGACGGCCTGACCGCGCGCCGCCTGGACCGGCCGTGGATCCGCGAGAACGGACGCTTGCGCGCCGCGACCTGGAACGAGGCGCTGGACGCCGTCGCCGCCAAGATCAAGGCTGCGCCGGCCGACCGTATCGGCGCGATCGCGGGCGACCTGCAGGACGCCGAGTCGATGAAGGCGACGCTGGACCTGTTCCGCGCCCTGGGCTCGAACAACACCGATTGCCGCCAGGACGGCGCCGCCTTGGGTTACGGCCCGCGCGAGGGCTGGCTGTTCAACTCCGGCCTCGAAGGCATTGAGGAGGCTGACGCCGTCCTGATCGTCGGCGCCAATCCGCGCACCGAGGCCCCGCTGCTGAACGCCCGTCTGCGCAAGGCCTGGCTGAAGGGCGGGATGGAAATCGGCGTCATCGGCGAACAGGCCGATCTGACGTTCGACTACGCCTATCTGGGCGCCGGCTCGCAGACCCTGGCCAAGCTGCCCAAGTCGGCGTTGGACTTTCTGACCAATGCCGAGCGTCCGGCGATCATCGTCGGCGCCGGCGCGCTGGGCGGTGAGGGCGGCTCGGCCGTCCTGAACGCCCTGGGCGCCCTGGCCAGGAAAGTCGGCGTCGTGACCGACGGCTGGAACGGCTTCAACGTCCTGCACCACGCGGCGGCTCGCGTGGGCGGTCTGGACATGGGCTTCGTGCCTGGCGCAGGCGGTCTGACAGTCGGCGAGATGCTGAAGCCGGATGCGCTGGACGTTCTGTTCCTGCTGGGCGCCGACGAGGTCGATCCGACCGGATCGAACGCCTTCCGCGTCTATCTGGGCAGCCATGGCGACCGGGGCGCACACGGCGCCGACGTCATCCTGCCCGGCGCGGCCTATACCGAGAAGTCGGGGCTTTACGTCAACACCGAGGGCCGGGTGCAGATGGCCGAACGGGTCGTCTTCCCCAAGGGCGAGGCCAAGGAAGACTGGGCCGTCATCCGGGCCCTGTCGGCCCGGGTCGACAAGACCCTGCCTTACGACACCCTGGAGCAGCTGCGCGCCAAGCTGATGGGCGACCATCCGACGTTCGGCCGGATCGACTATCTTCCGGCGCCGACGATGTTCGACGTGGCGTCGCTGGGCGTCGAGGGCGACCTGGGCGACCGCGCCTTCGTCTCGGTCGTGGCCGACCCCTATCTTTCCAACCCGATCGCGCGCGCCAGCGCGACGATGGCCGAGCTGTCCGCCCTGCGGACCCAGCCGGTCGCAATGGCGGCGGAGTAAACCATGGACCCCGTTTCCTTCTGGGCCACGCCGCTGGGCTGGACGCTGATCACGGTCGGTCAGGTCCTGCTGATCACGGTCGGCGTGCTGATCGCCGTCGCCTTCCTGCTGCTGGCCGACCGCAAGGTCTGGGCCGGGGTGCAGATGCGCAAGGGCCCCAATGTCGTCGGCCCCTTCGGCCTGCTTCAGTCCTTCGCGGACATGATCAAGTTCGTGCTGAAGGAGGTCGTAATCCCGGCCGGCGCCGACAAGGCGGTCTTCATCATCGCCCCGATCATCACCGTCATCCTGGCCTTCATGGCGTGGGCGGTCATTCCGTTCGCCCCCGGCTGGGTGGTGTCGGACCTGAACGTCGGCATCCTGTACATCTTCGCGGTGTCGTCGCTGGGCGTGTACGGCATCATCATGGGCGGCTGGGCTTCGAACTCGAAGTATCCGTTCCTGGGCTCGCTGCGTTCGGCGGCGCAGATGGTGTCCTATGAAGTCTCGCTGGGCCTGATCATCATCAATGTGATCCTGCTGGCCGGCACGATGAACCTGTCAGCCATCGTCGACAGCCAAAAGGGGATGTTCTGGAACTGGTACGGCTTCGGCGGCGGCGCCGACACCTGGCCGCTGGTCGTGATCCTGTTCCCGATGTCGATCATCTTCTTCATCTCGGCCCTGGCCGAGACCAATCGCCCGCCGTTCGACCTGCCCGAAGCCGAGTCCGAACTGGTCGCCGGCTATCAGGTCGAATACAGCTCTACCCCGTATCTGCTGTTCATGATGGGCGAGTACGTCAACATCGTCTTCATGTCGGCGATGATCAGCCTGCTGTTCTTCGGCGGCTGGAACCCGGGCGTGCCGCAGGCCTGGATGGATGGGCTGCCGGCCTGGATCGCCTATACGATCTATCTGCTGACCTTCATGGCCAAGACGGTCTTCTGGTTCGTCATGATCTCGATGGTGAAGGCCTTCGTGCCGCGCTATCGCTACGATCAGCTGATGCGCCTGGGCTGGAAGATCTTCCTGCCGACGTCGCTGGTGGCGGTCGTTATCGTCTCGGCCTGGCGCGTGTTCGTGGTGGGGTCGTGATGGTCGCGCCGAAGACGCCTGCTCTCAAGGATAAGTGCTGATGTTCACCCGTATCGTCCAGGCGACCAAGGGCGCGATGATGCTGGACGTCATCGGCGCCATCGGCCTGTCGCTGAAATATATGGCGCGGCCGAAGATGACCGTGAACTATCCGTTCGAGCGCAATCCGCAGTCGCCGCGCTTCCGGGGCGAGCACGCCCTGCGCCGCTATGCGAACGGCGAGGAACGCTGCATCGCCTGCAAACTGTGCGAGGCCATCTGCCCGGCGCAGGCCATCACCATCGAGGCCGAACCGCGCGCCGACGGCAGCCGCCGCACGACCCGCTACGACATCGACATGGTCAAATGCATCTACTGCGGCCTGTGCCAGGAGGCCTGCCCGGTGGACGCCATCGTGGAGGGGCCCAACTCCGAATTCGCCGTCGAGACGCGCGAGGAGCTGCTCTACGACAAGCAACGCCTGCTCGACAACGGCGACCGCTGGGAACGGCAGATCGCCAAGAATCTGGAACTCGACGCGCCTTACCGCTAAGGCGCATCTCGCAAAACAGGTCGCCGATTCCGAAAGGGGTCGCGGCCGAGACGAAAGGGGCTTCGTCCCGACATGCTGCAAGGCATAGCCTTCTATCTGCTGGCTGCGGTCGCCACGGTTTCCGGCCTTCTGGTCGTGACCGCGCGCAACCCCGTGCACAGCGTGCTC
Organism: Brevundimonas sp. D3-1P; assembly: GCF_055809335.1. Taxonomy (NCBI): domain Bacteria; kingdom Pseudomonadati; phylum Pseudomonadota; class Alphaproteobacteria; order Caulobacterales; family Caulobacteraceae; genus Brevundimonas; species Brevundimonas sp. D3-1P. Next base: position 811,549 of record NZ_CM147908.1, on the reverse strand, counting down.
TGGCTGATCCTGGCCTTCTTCTCCTCGGCCGGCCTGTTCGTGCTGCTGGGGGCCGAATTCCTGGCGATGCTGCTGGTCGTCGTCTATGTGGGCGCGGTCGCGGTGCTGTTCCTGTTCGTCGTCATGATGCTGGACGTGGACTTCGTGAAGCTGCGCGAAGGCTATGCGCGCTATCTGCCGCTGGGGGCCGTGATCGCCGCCGTGCTGCTGGCCGAGATGATCATCGTGTCGGTCGCCGTGGTGCAGGGCGGGGCGGCGGCGGGCCTGCCGGCGCCGGGCGCGCCGGACGCCAGCGTCACCAATGTCGAGGCCATCGGTCGCGTACTCTACACCGACTACGTCTATTTCTTCCAGGCGGCCGGGATCGTGCTGCTGATCGCCATGATCGGCGCCATCACCCTGACGCTTCGCCACAAGCCGCATATCAAGCGCCAGAACCCGGGCGATCAGGTGAACCGCGACCGTCTCAAGTCGGTCGAGATCAAGCCCGCCGCCACGGGCGAAGGCGTCAGCGCCGAGGAGCTTCTGTGATGATCGGTCTGACCCATTATCTGACGGTCGCCGCGATCCTGTTCACCATCGGGGTGTTCGGCATCTTCGTGAACCGCAAGAACGTCATCATCATCCTGATGTCGATCGAACTGATCCTCTTGGCCGTGAACATCAACTTCGTCGCCTTCTCGACCTATCTGAACGAGATCAGCGGACAGATCATGGCCATGTTCGTCCTGACCGTCGCCGCCGCCGAGGCCGCCGTCGGCCTGGCGATCCTGGTGACCTTCTTCCGCAACCGCGGCGACATCGCCGTCGACGACGCCTCCGTGATGAAGGGCTGAGCGTGACCTTCCATACCCTCGTCATTCTCGGGATCTTCGCCCCGCTGTTGGGCGCCGCCGTCGCCGGCTTCTTCGGACGCCGGATCGGCGACATCCCGTCGCAGGCCGTCACGACCGGCCTGCTGTTCTTCTCGTGCGCCGTCGCCTGGACGGTGTTCGGCCAATGGACCTGGGGCCATCTGGAGCCCTTCACCATCCGCTTGGCGCCCTTCATCAATGTGGGCGACTTCCAGTCGGCCTGGTCGATCCGCATCGACGCCCTGTCGGCGACCATGCTGATCGTGGTGACGAGCGTGTCGTCGCTGGTGCACCTGTATTCCTGGGGCTACATGGCCGACGACGACAGCCGGCCGCGCTTCTTCGCCTATCTGTCCTTGTTCACCTTCATGATGCTGGCGCTGGTGACGGCCGCCGACTTCATGCAGATCTTCTTCGGCTGGGAAGGGGTGGGGCTGGCGTCCTATCTGCTGATCGGTTTCTGGTTCAAGAAGCCGACGGCCAGCGCCGCCGCCATCAAGGCCTTCGTCGTCAACCGTGTAGGCGACTTCGGCTTCATCCTGGGGATCATGACGATCTTCTGGATGTACGGCACCATCAACTTCGCGGAACTGTTCCCGCTGATCGCCACCAAGGCCGGCACGACGTGGGAGTTCCTGGGCGTCCAGTGGTCCGCGCTGGATCTGGCCGGATTCCTGCTGTTCATCGGCGCCATGGGCAAGTCGGCCCAGTTCTTCCTGCACACCTGGCTGCCCGACGCCATGGAAGGTCCGACGCCGGTGTCGGCTCTGATCCACGCGGCGACCATGGTCACGGCCGGCGTCTATATGGTTTGCCTGTTGTCGCCGATCTATGAGTATGCGCCGGGCGCCTCGCAGATCATCGCCATCATCGGCGCGATCACGGCCCTGTTCGCCGCCACGGTCGGCCTGACCCAGAACGACATCAAGCGGGTCATCGCCTATTCGACCTGTTCGCAGTTGGGCTACATGTTCTTCGCGGCGGGCGTCGGCGCCTATCAGGCCGCCATGTTCCACCTCTTCACCCACGCCTTCTTCAAGGCCCTGTTGTTCCTGGGCGCCGGTTCGGTGATCCACGGCATGCATCACGAGCAGGACATGCGCAAGATGGGCGGCCTGTGGAAGCTGCTGCCCGTCACCTATGCGGTGATGACCATCGGCACCATCGCCATCACCGGTCTGGGCATCCCCGGCGTCGGCGGCTTCGCCGGCTTCTATTCCAAGGATTCTATCATCGAGAGCGCCTACGCCTCGGCCGCCGGCGGCCACGGCGCGGTGGGCCTGTTCGCCTTCTTCGTCGGCATCATCGCCGCCGGCCTGACCGCCTACTATTCGTGGCGTCTGGTCTTCATGACCTTCCACAACAAGCCGGTGTGGAAGGAAGAGGGGGCGCATCACGCCGACGATCACGCCACGGACGCGCAGTTGGAAACCCACTCCGAGCCGTTGCCCGACGCCGACGGTCACGGCCATGCGGTCGCCCATGCCGCGCATGACGATCACGGCCACGACGATCACGGCCATCATGGCCCGCTGCATCCACACGAAAGCCCGCCGGTCATGCTGATCCCGCTGATCCTGCTGTCGGTCGGGGCGGTCGCCGCAGGCTTCGTCTTCGCGCCGCACTTCATCGGCCACCACGAACACGAGTTCTGGCGCGGGGCCATCTTCACGGGCGAGCACAACCACGTCCTGCACGAAAGCCACTCGGTCCCGACCTGGGTGAAGTGGTCGCCGCTGATCCTGACGCTGATCGGCACGGCCTTCGCCTACTGGATCTATGTCGCCCGTGAAGGCATGGGCGCACGGATGGCGGCGCGCGACGGCGTCATCTACCGCTTCCTCTACAACAAGTGGTATTTCGACGAGCTGTACGACTTCGTCTTCGTGCGCGGCTTGCGCGCCATAGGGAACTTCTTCTGGAAGATCTGCGACGTGAAGATCATCGACGGGCTGGGGCCGAACGGCGCCGCCTGGGTCTCGCTGAAATCCGCCGCTCGACTGGCCAAGATCCAGTCCGGCTATGTCTATCACTACGCCTTCGTGATGCTGCTGGGGGTCGCCGGTCTGCTCACCTTCGCCATCCTCGCGTGGGGAGCCTGATCTCGTGCCCTACATTCTGAGCCTCGTTACATTCCTGCCCCTGGTCGGGGCCCTGGCGATCTTCGTCGCCCGGCTGACGTCCAAGACTGCGGACGCCGCCGCGCCGGCCGCGCGCTGGATCGCGCTGATCACCACTCTGGTCGTGCTGGCGGTCTCGGTCGTGCTGGTCGCCGGCTTCGATCCGGCGAACACCGGCTATCAGTTTGTGGAACTGGTCCCCTGGTTCGCGGGCGCCAGCTATCATCTGGGCGTCGACGGGATTTCGGTCCTGTTCGTGCTGCTGACCGCCTTCCTGATGCCGATCTGCATCCTGGCCAGTTGGAAGTCGGTCGAGACGCGCGTCGTCGAATATATGATCGCCTTCCTGGTGCTGGAGACGCTGGTCGTCGGGGTGTTCACCGCGCTGGACCTGTTCCTCTTCTACATCTTCTTCGAAGGCACCCTGGTCCCGATGTTCCTGATCATCGGCATCTGGGGCGGTCAGAACCGCATCTACGCGGCCTACAAATTCTTCCTCTACACCCTGCTGGGGTCCGTCCTGATGCTGCTGGCCATGCTGTGGATGGCGCACGAAGCCGGCACCACCAGCATCCCCGAGCTGAAGCGCTTCGCCTTCGACCCGGCCGTTCAGCCGATCCTGTGGTTGGCCTTCTTCGCCTCGTTCGCGGTCAAGATGCCGATGTGGCCGGTCCACACCTGGCTGCCCGACGCCCACGTCCAGGCGCCGACGGCCGGTTCGGTCATCCTGGCCGGCATTCTGCTGAAGCTGGGTGGATACGGCTTCATCCTGTTCAACGTGCCGATGTTCCCGATGGCGTCGGAGATGTTCCGCCCGCTGGTCTTCACCCTGTCGGTGATCGCCATCGTCTATACGTCGCTGGTCGCCTGGCGTCAGACGGACATCAAGAAACTGATCGCCTATTCGTCGGTGGCCCACATGGGTTTCGTGACCCTGGGCATCTTCTCGGGCAACGACATCGGCATGCAGGGCGCCATCTTCCAGATGATCAGCCACGGCCTGATCTCGGGCGCGCTGTTCCTGTGCGTCGGCGTCGTCTACGACCGGATGCACACCCGCGAGATCGCCTTCTACGGCGGCCTGACGTCCAGGATGCCGTGGTACGCCGCCATCTTCCTGATGTTCACCATGGCCAACGTCGGCCTGCCGGGCACCTCGGGCTTCATCGGCGAAGTGCTGACCATGACGGGCGCGTATCACGCCTCGACCTGGGCGGCGCTGGTGGCGGCCTCGGGCGTGATCTTCTCGGCCGTCTATGCGCTGACGCTCTATCGGGCGGTCATGTTCGGCGAGATCACCAATCCGAAGCTGGAGACCATCGCCGACATCGACAAGCGCGAACTGCTGCTGTTCGCGCCGCTGATCGTCGGGACCCTCTGGCTGGGGGTCCATCCGGCCTCCGTCCTCGATTACACCGGGCCTGCCGTCGAGGCCCTGACCAGCGCCTATCGCGCCGCGATCGGCGGGTGAGACTTAAAGATGCCTGATCTGTCCTCCGCCCTGCATCTCGCCGCCTCGGAAGTCACCCTCGCGGTCGGCGCCCTGGTCCTGCTGATGGTCGGCGCCTTCGTCGGCGACAAGAGCGCCCGCCTGGTGTCCATCCTCTCGGTCCTGCTGCTGATCGCCGCCGCCGTCGTCGCCATCGTCGGACCGTGGGGCGTCGCCTTCAACGGCGCCTATGTCGCCGATCCGCTGGCCATCTACGCCAAGAGCCTGATCTATCTGTCGGCCGCCGTCGCGGTCGTGCTGGGCGACGGTTGGATGAAGCGCACGCGCATCGCCAAGTTCGAATATCCGGTCCTGATCGTGCTGGCCTCGGCCGGCATGGGCATGATGGCGTCCTCGGGCGACCTGATCTCCATGTATGTCGGGATCGAGCTGCATTCGCTGGCCCTCTACGTGCTGGCCGCCTTCCACCGCAACGACGTCAAGGCGTCCGAGGCAGGTCTGAAGTATTTCGTCCTGGGCGCCTTGTCGTCGGGCCTGCTGCTGTACGGCGCCAGCCTGATCTACGGCTTCGCCGGTTCGATGCGGTTCGAGGACATCGCCGCCGTCGCCGCCGACAATCCCGGCCCGGGCCTGGTCTTCGGCCTCGTTTTCCTGATCTGCGGCCTGGCGTTCAAGGTTTCCGCCGCGCCGTTCCACATGTGGACGCCCGATGTCTACGAAGGCGCGCCGACGCCGGTCGTGGCCCTGTTCGCCACGGCGCCCAAGGTGGCGGCCATGGTGCTGATCGCCCGCGCGCTGGAAGCCGGTTTCGGCGACGCCCACGCCCAATGGTCGCAGGTCCTGATCGCCATTTCGGTGATCAGCTTCGTCGTCGGCGCCTTCGGCGGCCTGGCGCAGAAGGATATCCAGCGTCTGCTGGCCTATTCGTCCATCGCCAACATCGGTTATGCTCTGCTGGCCATTGCGGCGGGAACGGCCGAGGGGCTGCAGGCCATGCTGATGTTCATGACGCTCTACGTCATCGACCAGCTCGGCTTCTTCGCCATTCTGCTCAGCCTGTCCAAATCGGGCCGGCCGATCCGGCGCATCGCCGATCTGGCCGGTCTGAAGAAGGACCGTCCGCTGACGGCTGTCGCCTTGACGGCGCTATCGCTGTCGGTGCTGGGAATGCCGCCATTCTCGGGCTTCTGGGGCAAATACTATGTGTTCGGCGCCGCCGCCGATGCGGGCCTGTGGCCGGTCGCCGCCGCCGGTCTGGTCGCCTCGGTCGTCGCGGCCTTCTACTATCTGCGGATCATCAAGCTGATGTGGTTCGATGCGCCGGTCGACGACATCGCCACCGACAAGGCCCCGGCCGAGGCCCGGTGGGTCGGCTGGGCCTGCGCCGCCTTCGCCTTCCCGTTGGTGATCGTCGGTCTGACCTGGCTGGACCCCCTGACCAAGGCCGCGAGCGCCGGCTTCGGAAACGGGTAGGGCGTTGACGCCCGCCCCCCTGGTCATCCTCGAGGAGATCGACTCGACCAACGCCGAGGCGCGCCGCCTGGCCGAGGCCGGGGAAGCCGGGCCGCGCTGGATCGTGGCCCGCCGCCAGACCGCCGGTCGCGGGCGGCGTGGCCGAAAATGGGAGACGGAGCAGGGCAACCTGGCCGCCACCCTGCTGGTCACGACGCCGCGTTCGGCGGCGGAGGCCGCCCAGGCCACCTTCGTCGCGGCCCTGGCTGTCGCCGACCTGCTGGACGTTTTCGTCTCGCCCGCCCTGGTGACGATCAAATGGCCCAACGACGTCCTGCTGGACGGGGTCAAGGCGTCGGGCATACTGGTTGAGTCCGGGCGGCATGGGAACGGCGACCTGTGGCTGGCCATCGGAATCGGCGTGAACCTGGCCCATGCGCCGGAAGGCACCGAACGGGGCGCGACGTCGGTCGCCGACCGCCTGCGCGCCGACCTGGCCTATGTCCCCCCCATCGAGGCCGCCGCCGAGATCCTGGCCGAGACCTTCGCCGTCTGGTGGGGCCGCTGGCAGACCTTGGGCTTCGAGCCGGTGCTGGACGCCTGGACCAGCCGTCTGGTCGGTCTGAACGGCCCGTGCACGGCGCGCCTGGACAATGAGACGATCGAGGGCCTGGCCGAAGGGGTGGAGCCGGACGGCGCGCTTCGCCTGCGTCTGGCGGACGGCGCCGTGCGTCTGATTTCCGCCGGCGACGTCTTCTTCGGCGCGATGTCGAAGGTCGGGGCGGCCTGATGCTGTTGGCCATCGAGCAGGGCAACACCAATACGCTGTTCGCCGTTCACGACGGGCGCGACTGGATCGCCCAATGGCGCGCCGCGACAGAGGCCAGCCGCACGGCCGATGAATACGCCGTCTGGCTGAACCAGCTGATGGTGATGAAGGGCTTGCGGGTCGCGGACCTGACCGGATGCATCATCTCCAGCGTGGTGCCGCAGTCGATCTTCAACCTGCGCAACCTCGCGCGTCGCTATCTGAACATCGAGCCCCTGGTGATCGGCGAGAACGTCGAGCTGGGCATCGACGTGCGCATCGCCAAGCCCAGCGAGGCGGGGGCCGACCGGCTGGTCAACGCCATCGGCGCCAAGCTGGTCTATCCCGGCGACCTGATCGTGATCGACAGCGGCACGGCGACCACCTTCGACATCGTCGCCGGCGACGGCGCCTTCGAGGGCGGGTTGATCGCGCCCGGCATCAATCTGTCGCTCCAGGCCCTGCACGAGGCGGCGGCCAAACTGCCGCGCATCGCCATCCAGCGGCCCGAGCATGTGATCGGACGCGGCACGGTCGAGGCCATGGAATCCGGCGTCTTCTGGGGCTATGTTTCGCTGATCGAAGGCTTGGTCGGGCGCATCAAGGCCGAATGGGGCATGCCCATGACGGTCATCGGCACCGGCGGCGTCGCCAGCCTGTTCGAAGGCGCGACCGACAGCATCGACCACTTCGATTCCGACCTGACTATCCGTGGCCTCCTCGCAATCTGGCGTCGCAACGCCCATCTGACTGACTGAATGAAAAAGCAAAACCAAGACGAACTCGTTTTCCTGCCGCTGGGCGGCTCGGACGAGGTCGGTATGAACCTGAACGCCTATGGCTTCGGCCCGGAGGCGAACCGTGAGTGGCTGGTCGTCGATGTCGGCGTCACCTTCGGCGACCTGTCGACGCCGGGCGTGGACGTCATCGTGCCCGATCCCACCTATCTGCAGGGCGAGACGATCAAGGGCATCGTCCTGACCCACGCGCATGAAGACCATATCGGCGCGCTGGGTTGGCTGTGGCCGCGCATAAAGGCGCCGGTCTATGCGACGCCTTTCACCGCCTATCTGATCCGCGACAAGCTGCGCGAGCGCGGCATCTTGGACGAAGTCGAACTGATCGAGGTTCCGCTGGGCGGCACGGTCGATATCGGATCGTTCGGCGTCACGTTCGTCAACATGACCCACTCGATCGCCGAGCCCAGCGGCCTGGCCATCGACACGCCGTTGGGCCTCGTGTTCCACACCGGCGACTGGAAGATCGACGACCAGCCCGTCATCGGCCGGCAGACCGACGCCCCCGCCATCCGCGCCTTGGGCGACGAGGGCGTGCTGGCCATGGTCTGTGATTCCACCAATGTCTTCGTGCCGGGCGTCGCCGGGTCCGAGGGCGATGTCGCCGTCGCCCTGTCCAAGCTGATCTCGACCCTGAAGGGCCGCGTCGCCGTTGGCTGTTTCGCGTCGAACGTCGCGCGCATGGACAGCGTCATCCGCGCGGCCGAGGCCTGCGGCCGTCGCGTGGCCCTGGCCGGGCGGTCGATGCACCGGATCACGGCCGCAGCCAAGCACGTCGGCATGTTGCAGGACGTCAAACCCTTCCTGTCCGATGAGGAGGCCCGCGTCTGGCCCGCCGACCAGATCCTGTATCTGTGCACGGGCAGCCAGGGCGAGGCGAGGGCGGCGCTGTCGCGCGTCGCCGACGGGACGCACCCGACGGTCAAGCTGGGCCTGGGCGATCACTGCATCTTCTCGTCGCGCCAGATTCCGGGCAACGAACTGGCCATCGGCAATCTGCAGGACCGCCTCGCGGACAGGGGCGTGCGCCTTTACACCGAGAAGGACCATCCCGGCATCCACGTTTCGGGCCACCCCTGCCGGGACGAACTAAAGCAGATGTACGAATGGGCGCGGCCGCAGATCGCGGTGCCGACCCACGGGGTGCGTCGCTTCCTGCTGGAACACGCCAATCTGGCCAAGGAGGTCGGGGTCCAGGAGACCGTCACGCCGCGCAACGGCGACATGGTTCGCCTGGCGCCGGGACCGGCCCAGATCGTGGACGAGGTTCCCAACGGTCGCCTCTATGTCGACGGCGGGATGCTGGTCACGGAGCAGGGAGAGGCGCTGAAGGAGCGTCGCCACGCCTCCACCAACGGCGTGCTGATCGTCAGCTTCGCCCTGGACAAGCGCGGGCGCATCGTCAGCGACATCGACATCCGCAGCGTCGGCCTGCCCGGCGACCTGCAAAAGCCGCTGGGCGACGTTCTGGACGACCTGGCCGAGCGGGTCGAGCAGGTGGTCAAGGGCCTGAAGGGCGAAGCGCTGGAAGACGAGATGGTCATCGAACAGGCCATTGCGCGCGTGCTGAAAAAGGCCAGCCAGCAGGTCTGGGATCGCCGCCCCATCGTCGAGACGGTCGTCCTGCGCGTCTGATGCAACCTTGACCATTCGGGCGCATTGTCTGCGCTCGAACCCTTGGGGCGCCCGATGTGGAACAAGCCGAACCGCGCGGACCGTGTGTTGGATCGGGTTCGCCATGCCCGCCATCCGCTGCATGGCTGGCGGCGCTGGGCGGTGATCGCGGGGCAGGGCCTGGCGGGATTCGTCGTGCTGTTCGCCCTGGTCAATCTGACGCTCAGCCTGTCGACCTTTCGCGGCGAAGACCCGTTCGCCCGCACGGTGCACGAATTGCGCGTTCTGTGGTTCAGCCCGCCGCCCGGCCATCCCATGTCGCCGTCCGCTTTTCCGACCGTCTATGGGCGCGATTTGGGGCCTGCGCCCGACACCGCCGCCATCCACGCCTTTCTGGAGCGCGAGGCGGAGGACGGCGTATTCCTGCTGGACCATGTGATGGTCGATCGTGTCCTGAAGCTGAACGGCCGGGTCGACGCCCGCAGCCTGCCGGTCGGCGTCTATGTCGGCGCCCACGCCCTGGGACCTGACGGTCTGCCTTTCGTGCCGGTGACGAAGTTCCTAGCGCACTATCTTCTGTTTCCGCGCCACGCCTATATTCTGGTCGTGCCCGAGCAGGGACCAGCCATCGCTTTTTCGGCCAGCCAGAACGCCAAGTTCGGCATCGACGTCCATCCCGACCGCCTGTCCGCCGAAGTCGCGCCCTTCACGCCGGAAGCCTACGACTTTCCCAGTTCGGGCGAGGCGCTGCACGAAATGACGCGCATCACCGACGATCCCGCGCGGGTCGCCGGCGCGGTCGGGGCGCTGAAAGGGGCGCAAGCGCGGCTGGAGAAGGAAGGGCTGACCTATGGCCTGCTGGCGCCCAACTCCAATACAGCGGTCGGTTGCGTGCTCCAGGGATCGGGCGCCATCACCGAGCAGGCGCGGTCGTCCATCCTGCTGGCCCTGCGCGCGCCGGGCTTCGGCGCCCGATGCGATTAGCGGTCGCGACAAAGTCGCCGGTTCGGCTATAGGCGGGGCTGTGGCTGCATGCCCGCCTGCTGCGTCCGACTGGCGCGACGGCCAGGGCTTGTCGGTCTTCTGTCGACAATCTTGCGAGGTCCGTCATGCCTATCGGCCCCCTGACCATGATCGGCATCTACATCATCGTCTGGTGGACGGTGCTGTTCGCGGTTTTGCCGCTCGGCACGGCGCACGAAACGCACGAGCCGCCGACCGACGGCGCCCAATGGGGAGCGCCCGCGACGCCCAATTTGAAAAAGAAGTTCCTGACCACCACCTGGGTCGCCGCCATCGTCTGGGCCTTCGTCATGGTGCTGATCTTCACCGGCTGGCTGCCGCTGCCCGACTTCTCCAGCGCCCCGGCGGTCTAAACCGCGCAACCGGCCTAGCTTTCGCCCCGGTCCAGCGGCTAAAGCCTTGGTCCGTTTCTACGCCTAGGATTCAAGACCATGCGCTTGTCGCGCTATTTCCTGCCCACGCTGAAGGAAGCCCCGTCGGACGCCCAGATCGTTTCGCACCAGCTGATGCTGCGCGCCGGGATGATCAAGCAGGAGGCCGCCGGCATCTACGCCTGGCTGCCGCTGGGTCTGAAGGTGCTGCGCAAGATCGAGCAGATCGTGCGCGAGGAGCAGATGCGGGCCGGCGCCGTCGAACTGCTGATGCCGACCCTTCAACTGGCCGATCTGTGGCGGGAGTCGGGGCGTTACGACGCCTATGGCCCCGAAATGCTGCGCATCACCGACCGGCACGAGCGCGAGCTGCTGTACGGCCCCACCAACGAGGAGATGATCACCGACATCTTCCGGGCCTATGTGAAGTCCTACAAGTCGCTGCCGCTGAACCTGTTTCACATCCAGTGGAAGTTCCGCGACGAGCGCCGCCCGCGTTTCGGCGTCATGCGCGGCCGCGAATTCCTGATGAAGGACGCCTATTCCTTCGACCTGGATGAGGCGTCGGCCCGTGTCGCGTACAACCGCATGTTCACCGCCTATCTCAATACCTTCGCCCGCATCGGCTTGAAGGCCGTGCCGATGCGCGCCGACACCGGCCCCATCGGCGGCGACCTGAGCCACGAGTTCATCGTCCTGGCCGAAACCGGCGAGAGCGAGGTCTTCTGCGACCGCAGGCTGGTGGAAATGGCGCCGCCGGGACACGATCTGGACGCCGAGGCCCTGCAGGCCGTGTTCGACGAACGCACCGCGCTCTACGCCGCGACCGAGGAAATGCACGACCAAGCCCAGTTCGAGGCCAAAACCGCAGAAGGCGACCGTTTGTCGGCGCGCGGCATCGAGGTGGGGCACATCTTCTATTTCGGCACGAAATACTCCGCCCCGATGAAGGCCAAGGTGGCAGGGCCGGATGGCCAGGACGCCGAGGTCCATATGGGCAGCTATGGCGTGGGCGTCTCGCGCCTGCTGGGCGCCATCATCGAGGCGAGCCATGACGACGGCGGAATCATCTGGCCGGACGCCGTGGCTCCGTTCGACGTGGTCGTGATCAATCTGCGCGCCAATGACGAAGCCGTCTCTGCCGCATGCGAGGACGCCGTCGCCCAGCTGGAGAAGCTCGGCAAGGACGTGCTGTACGACGACACAGACGAGCGTCCGGGCGGCAAGTTCGCCACCGCCGATCTGATCGGCGTGCCGTGGCAACTGACCATCGGTCCCAAGGGGCTGGCGGACGGCGTGGTCGAGCTGAAGCGTCGCGCTACCGGCGAGAAGGTTTCCGCGCCGCTCGCAGAAGCTATCGAAAGGCTGACCGCTTGAGCCTGCCGTCCCGCCCGTCCGGCGCCTTCTCCGCCTGGGAGATCGGCCTGGCCCTTCGCTATCTGCGCGCCAAGCGCAAGGAAGGCGGCGTCGCCACCATCGCCGTCATCAGCTTCATCGGCATCATGCTGGCCGTCGCCGTGCTGATCAGCGTGATGAGTATCATGTCCGGTTTTCGTTCGGAACTGCTCAGCCGGATGCTGGCCTTCAACGGTCATATGTATGTGCAGGGTCCGGTTTTGACATCGCCGGACCGAGACGCGGTCCTGAAGAAGATCGAGGCGATTCCGGGCGTCTACAGCGTAAACCCCCTGAACGAAGCCCAAAGCCTGATCCGCGTAGGCAACTTCACGACGGGTGTGATGGTCAAGGGTATCCGCCCACAGGATCTGGCCAAAACGCAGTACGTTTTTGACAGCCTGTCGCCCCAAGAGCGCGCTAGCTTCGGTCAGGGTGCGTATGGCGGCGACCGGGTGTTGATCGGCGCCGCTTTGGCGAACTCTTTGGGGCTGCGTGTTGGCGACGCCATCACCGTCTATTCGCCCACCGGCGCCGACAGCGCCTTCGGCAACCTCGGCGGATTGGAAAAGACCTATTTCGTGGGCGGATTGTTCCGTTCGGGAGCGGCCGATTACGACCGTGCCTTCATGTTCATGCCCTTGGAGCAGCAGCAGCTCTTCTTCGGCAAGGAAGGCGTCTGGGACGCCATCGAGATCAAGGTCGACGATCCCGATCAGGTCGGCGCCCTGACCCCCGCCATCCGCGACGCGGCCGGCCCCGGCTCGGTCGTCGGCGACTGGCGCGAGCGCCTGGCCGCCTTCTACGGCGCGCTGAAGGTCGAGCGGGTGGCCATGAGCATCATTCTGGGTCTGGTCGTCGCCATCGCCGCGATGAACATCATTTCCGGCATCGTCATGCTTGTGAAGAACAAGGGGCGGGATATCGCCATCCTGCGGACCATCGGCGCCAGCCCGTCGGCCATCCTGCGCGTCTTCTTCATGGCCGGCGCCATGATCGGGGTCGCGGGCACCCTGGCGGGCCTGCTGCTGGGTCTGCTGTTCTGCTGGAACATCGGCTCGATCCAGCATTTCCTGGAGTGGGCGTTGCAGACCAAGCTGTTCGATTCCGACGTCTATATGCTGGACGCCATTCCCGCGCTGGTGGACCCGGTGGACGTGACCTGGGTGGCTTTCTGGTCGCTGCTGATGAGTTGTATCGCCAGTCTGCCGCCGTCATGGACCGCGTCGCGGATCGATCCCGTTGAGGCGCTCCGGTATGAGTAAGGCTCCTATTTTGTCGGTGCGCGGCCTGACTCGCACCTATCCAACGGCCCAGGGCGGCCTGACCGTGTTGAAAGGCGTCGATCTGGACGTCTATCCGGGCGAATTGGTCGGGCTGATCGGGCCGTCAGGTTCGGGCAAGTCGTCGCTGCTGCACGCCGCCGGCCTGTTGGAAAAGCCGACCAGCGGCGCCGTCGCCATCGACGGCGAGCAAGTCGGCGATCTGGACGAACGTGCGCGCACCCGGCTGCGCCTGGGCCGCATCGGCTTCGTCTATCAATTCCACCATCTGCTGCCCGAGTTCGACGCCCGCGACAATGTCGCCCTGCCGATGCGGATCGCCGGGGTAGGGCAGGAGGAGGCGCGCAAGCGCGCCGCCATCACCCTGACCGCCCTGGGTCTGGGCGAGAGGCTGACGCATCAGCCGGCGCAACTGTCGGGCGGCGAGCAGCAGCGCGTGGCCATCGCCCGCGCCCTGGCCAACGGGCCGCGCCTGCTGCTGGCCGACGAACCGACCGGGAACCTGGACCCCGCCACCAGCCAATCGGTGTTCGAATCCCTGCGCGACCTGGCCAAGACCACGGGCGTCGCCGCCCTGATCGCCACCCACAATATGGAGCTGGCCGGGCATATGGACCGGGTCTTCGCCCTGAAGGACGGGCATCTGGAAGAGCGGGCGGCCCAAAGCCACGCCTATTGATCGGATAGCGGTCGTCCCGGGCGAGGCGTCCTGTCCCGGCTCAGGAATAGGTCGGCGACAGCAGATCGATTTCAGGCGTCGGGTCTGCGTCGCCTTCAGCCTTTTCTTCGAACGGCGACCAGGTCTCGGCCAAGGCCGCAACTGAACCGACGACGCCGGAGTCGGCCTCGGCTTGGCGCAATGCGGTCCAGGACAGAAAGGCCAGCAGCCGCGCGCCATCGCATGGCTGGCGTTGCATCGCCGTCTCCAGCCACGCCGTTTCTGCGGGCCGGAGCAAAGGCGAAACCAGCCCCGGCGTCGAGAACAGCCGGCGCTCGGTCGATGCTTTCCTCCATAGAAGGGAGGTCAGGACGTGCGGCGCCTCCGTGATGACGTCCTGGAACCGCGCGACGGCGGCGGGCGCGCCTTCGACGCCGCAAAGGCCGCCGCCGCCGCTGAAGATCAAGGCGCCGGATAGACCGCCCCGGCGCGCCTTGGCGGAAACGAAACGGCGGATATCCGGCCACACCGGAGCTTCGGCGTCATGCTGCAACACGATCACGGCCGCTTCCTGGCTCGCGGCCGGAGGAGCGGGGCAGTGGGATCGCGACGTCATCCGTCATCGCTTAACCAAGCCTAAATTCTGTTCAACTGCGTGTGACTACGAGGTTCCTCGACGGCATTGGCGCTGTATTCTGGCGATATGCGAACGACGACGAACGCCATGACGGATTCCATGGCGCCAAAAGACAAGCGCCCCGAAACGGACGCCGACCCGGCCTTCGCTCCAAACAGCCAGGGTGACTCCCGTTTCGAAATCGTCGTGATCGACGACGACGCGCTGATCCTTGAGGTGACGCTGCTGACTTTCCGCGAGGCCGGGTATTCGGCTGTGGGATTCAGCGATCCGCTGGACGCCCTGATGTGGGCGTCCGACGCCGATCCGACGCTGATCGTTGTCGATCTGAAGCTGCCGGGGATCGAGGGACTGGACCTGGTCAGCGCCTTCTGCGCCTTCGGCCGTCATGCGGTGATCTTGGTCAGCGCCTACGTCGATGTGCTGACGACCGTGGACGCCATGCGGCTTGGAGTCGACAACGTTCTGACCAAGCCCGCCCCGCCCGAGCGTCTCTTGACGGCCGCGGCGCATGCGTTGGACGCGCTGTCGCGCGCGCCGCGACAGGATCAACTGACCTTCACCCGTCGGGAGCGTCAGGTGGCGGAGTTCATCGTGGCCGGTCGCACCACGAAACAGATCGCCCAGGCCCTGGCGCTCAGTCCCCGCACGGTGGAGTTCTTTCGCGCCAGCCTTTTGCGCAAAACCCAGTCCCCCAACTCCGCCGCCCTGGCCTCGGCTCTGACGCGGCTGGGCTTTGTCGCCACCGACGCTTGACGAGAACGCATAGAGAACATAGAACAGACGGAGAACGGTTGCGAGGTCGGAAAAAGCCATGCCGCGTTTAGTGAGGGATATGTTGTCGCTGGCTTGCTGCGGCGGCTTCGTCTGGATGGTGTGGAGCCTGGCCTTCAGCGTCGCCTCCGCCTGACAGCGGGGCGGCCTCTCAGCTGAAGGCGCTCCTTCTGGATTCCTTCTGGATATCGTCCCCGGCTGGGGACGAACGCGCCTCGCATATGGCCCGCGACGTTCGGTCGGTGCAGGATGGGGCGCGGGCCTTGCGTCCAGCAAAGCGGAGATTCAGTGAACCAGTCGATGAACAGCCAGGGTTTCGTCCATTTGCGCGTGCGCTCGGCCTATTCGCTGCTGGAAGGCGCGATCAAGGCCAGTAAGGTCGGCAAGCTGGCGGCGGACGCCGGCATGCCCGCCGTCGCCGTCGCGGACCGGGCCAATCTGTTCGGCGCGCTGGAGTTCAGCCAGACCGCCAGGGATGCGGGCGTTCAACCCATTGTCGCCTGCGCTCTTCCAGTCATCGGCATCGGCGGCCAGATCAACACCCGATGGGCCAAGACGCCTACCGTGGTGCTGTTGGCCCAGGATGCGACGGGTTGGCTGAACCTGTGCGCCCTGTCGTCCTCGGCCTATCTGGACGCCGGGGAGATGGCCGAGCCCGGCGTGGCCTGGGATCAGGTCGTCGCGCGCTCCGAAGGGTTGATCCTGCTGTCCGGCGGACCGGACGGGCCGGTCGATCCCCTGTTCGCCCAGGGCAAGACGGCGGAGGCCGCCCAGGCGCTCCAGGCCATGCACGCCGCCTTCGGCGACCGCTTCTATGTGGAGCTGCAACGTCATGGCCTGGACGATGAGAAGCGCGCTGAGCCGGGCCTGGTTCGCTGGGCCTACGACCACGACGTTCCCCTGGTCGCCACCAACGACGTCTATTACGCCAAGGCGGCCCAGGCGAAGTCGCATGACGCCCTGCTGTGCATCGCCGACGGCGCCTTCACCGGCCAGGAGGATCGTCGCCGCATCACCGGCGAACACTGGTTCAAGTCGGCCGGGGCGATGCGCGAACTGTTCGCCGACCTGCCCGAGGCCTGCGACAACACCATCGACATCGCGCGGCGCTGCGCCTTCCTGGTTCAGACCCATGCGCCGATCCTGCCGCGCTTCGATACCGGAGCCGGACGCTCCGAGGCCGACGAACTGGCCCACCAGGCGCGCGAGGGGCTGAAGGTCCGGTTGACCCAGGTCACGCCGGCCGTGTCCGAAGAGGAATACTGGACCCGCCTGGAGTGGGAGGTCGGGATCATCCAGCAGATGGGGTTCCCAGGATACTTCCTGATCGTGTCGGACTTCATCAAATGGGCCAAGACGCACGGCATACCGGTCGGGCCGGGGCGGGGGTCCGGCGCCGGCTCGCTGGTCGCCTGGTCCCTGACCATCACCGATCTGGACCCGTTGCGGTTCGGTCTGCTGTTCGAACGGTTCCTGAACCCCGAGCGGGTCTCCATGCCCGACTTCGACATCGACTTCTGTCAGGAGCGGCGCGAAGAGGTGATCGACTATGTCCAGGCCCGTTACGGCAAGGATCGGGTGGCGCAGATCATCACCTTCGGCACCCTGCAGGCGCGGGCGGTGCTGCGCGACGTCGGACGGGTGCTGCAGATGCCGTTGGGCCAGGTGGACCGGCTCTGCAAGATGGTGCCGAACAATCCGGCCAATCCCGTCACCCTGGCCCAGGCCATCGACCTGGAGCCTCGGCTTAAGGAGGCGCGCGACGCCGAACCGGCGGTGAAGACCCTGCTGGAAACGGCCTTGGAGCTGGAAGGGCTTTACCGCAACGCCTCGACCCACGCCGCCGGCATCGTCATAGGCGATCGTCCTCTGACGGAATTGGTGCCGCTGTATCAGGACCCGCGTTCCACCATCCCGGCCAGCCAGTTCAACATGAAATGGGTCGAGCCGGCGGGCCTGGTCAAGTTCGACTTCCTCGGGCTGAAGACCCTGACCGTGCTGGACCGGGCGCGGGGCTATCTGGCGCGGCGCGGCGCGGTGCAGGAGTGGAACCAGCTGCCGCTGGACGATGCGCGCACCTACGAGCTGATGGCGTCGGGCCAGACGGTCGGGGTGTTTCAGCTGGAATCGCAGGGCATGCGCGACACGCTGCGCAAGATGCGCTGCGGCTCCATCGAGGAGATCACCGCCCTGATCTCCCTCTATCGGCCGGGACCGATGGAGATGATCGACACCTATATCGACCGCAAATTCGGCCGGGCCGAGGTCGACTATCTGCACCCCAGTTTGAAGGAGGTGCTGACCGAGACTTATGGCGTGATCATCTACCAGGAACAGGTGATGAAGATCGCCCAGATCCTGGCGGGCTACAGCCTCGGCGAGGCCGACCTGCTGCGTCGCGCCATGGGCAAGAAGAAGAAGGAGGAGATGGACTTCCAGCGGGCGCGCTTCATCAAGGGCGCCCTGGAGAAGGGCGTGCCGGAAGGCCAGTCCGGCTCCATCTTCGACCTGGTGGCCAAGTTCGCGGGCTATGGCTTCAACAAGTCGCACGCCGCCGCCTACGCCCTGATCTCGTTCCAAACGGGATGGCTTAAGGCCAATCAGCCGGTCGAATTCTTCGCCGCCTCGATGAGCCTGGACCTGTCGAATACGGACAAGCTGGCGGTCTTCTATCAGGATGCGCGGCGGTTCGAGGTGCCGGTGCTGTCGCCGGACATCAATCGCTCCTCCGCCGACTTCGACGTGGCCTGGGAGGACGGCAAGGGGGCGGTGCTCTATGCGCTTGGCGCCATTCGCAACGTCGGCCTGGAGGCGATGAAGCATGTCATCGAGGTGCGCGAGACGGGCGGCCGGTTCGCCGACATCTTCGACTTCCTGGAGCGGGTCGATCCGCGCTGCGTCAACAAGCGCGCGCTGGAGGGGCTGGCCAAGGCGGGCGCCTTCGACAGCATCCATCCCAACCGTCGCCAACTGGTCGAACAGGCCGATGTGCTGATGGCCTATTGCCAGAGCGTGGCGGCCGAGCGCGCCTCGTCCCAAGTATCCCTGTTCGGCGGGGATCAGGCCAGTGCGGCCCGGCCGCGTCTGAAGACGGTCGAGCCGTGGGTGGGGCCAGAGCGGCTGGACCACGAATTGGCGGCCGTGGGCTTCTACCTGTCCGGCCACCCCCTGGACGAAATGACGTCGGCCCTCAAACGCAAACGCGTCACCTTCGTCGCCGAGGCCGTTCCCCTGGCCGAAGGCGGGCACGAGGCTTTCCAGATGGCCGGAGTGGTGCGCCGCAAGCAGGAACGGGCCAGTGCGCGAACGGGCGAGAAGTTCGCCTTCGTCACCTTTTCGGACCCGACAGGCGAGTTCGAATGCCTGTTTCCGCCCGAGCAGCTGCGTCGATGCCGCGAGGTGCTGGAGCCCGGCGCCTCGGTCATGGTGCGGGTCCGCGCCAAGGCGTCGGAAGGCGAGGTGCGCTTCTTCGGCGACGATGCGGCGCGCATGGATAATCTGCTGGACGACGCCAACATCGGCCTGCGCATCCATGTTTCGGCCCGAACCGCCGACGCCGAGGCGTTGAAGGCGCGGCTGGAACGCGCACGATCCGGCGCGATCGGCAAGGGAGGAGAAGTCTCCCTCATGATCGCCGGCCTCGAACAGGGGCGGGAGGTCGAGGTCAGGATCCCCGGCCGTTATCGGCTGGACGGCGCCCTGCGCGGCGCGCTGAAGTCCGCGCCGGGCGTGGTCATGCTGGAGGACGCCTGATGGCCGGCGGTCTTCTGGCGTTCGCCCTATTTCTGTCTCCGCCGCAGATCGACCCTGCAGCGGCGCAATCCGTCCCAACCCAAGGCGCCGCTATGTCTCACGCTATCGGAACCTTCGACGTTCAGATCACGCCCATCGCCGCCGAGGCGGATGCGTCTGCCGAGGCGCACGGTCGGCTGCGGATCGCCAAGACCTTTCACGGCGACATCGAAGGAGTCGGTCTGGGCGAGATGCTTGCCGTCCGAGACGGTTCGTCGGGCGCCTATGTGGCCATGGAGCGCGTGACAGGGACGATAGATGGTCGAAGCGGCGGCTTCTCGCTCGTTCATCGCGGGATCATGGACGCCGGTGCGCAGACATTGCTGATCACCATCGTTCCCGGTTCGGGCAGCGGGGATCTGATAGGCGTAAGCGGCGTCTTTCATCTGACCTTAGCTGATGGCGAGCACCGCTACGACCTTGAATACAGCCTGCCCAACACCGCGCCATGAGCGCCGGTTAAAGGCTAAGCTTATGAATTCACGGAACCTCACGGGCGCGTGATGAGTTTGGTCAGTCCATAGGGAGACTGTTCCATGAAATATCTCGCCATCGCCAGCGTCGCCTCGCTGGCTCTTCTCGCAGCCTGCAACCAGGGCGGCGACAGCGCCGGCCAGAACGCCAACGAAACGGTCAACGCCACGCAGGACGCCACCTCCGGGGTCGTCGGTCAGACTTCGGCCATGACCATGGGCGCCAACACCGTCGAAGGTTTCGTCACCGGCCTGGGCGTCAGCAACATGTATGAGCTGGAAGCGGCCAAGATCGCCGCCGCCAAATCGACCAACGCCGACGTCAAGGCCCTGGCCGCGATGATCACCAAAGACCACACCGCAGCCGGCGAAAAGCTGGGAACGGCCGTCGCAGCCGCCGGTCCGAACGTGACCATACCGACCGCCTTGGACCAGCGTCGCCAGGGGCTGATCGACAATCTGAACGCCGCCACGCCCGGCGATTTCGACAAGGTCTATCTGAACCAGCAGGTCGCGGCGCATAACGAGGCCCTGACCCTGCTGAACGGTTTCGCAGGCAACACGGACGCGCCGGCCCTGTCGACCTTGGCCCGCGAACTGATCGCCCCGGTGACGATGCACCGCGATCGCGCTCAGGCGCTGTTGGATGCGATGAAATAGTCCGCGTCTTGACAACGTGAAGCGGGAGGCGGTCTCGGAAGAGGCCGCCTTTTTGCTGTCGTCCATGCCGCGATCGTGGGGCGGCGCTTGCTATTGCGGCTTATCCCGCCTACATGGCCCCCGCATTTCGCAACGCGGGTGAGGCGCGATTCGGGGAGAAATCCCGATTCGCACCATTCCGAGGGTCGCCAGACCTTTAATCCCCCGCGCCACGTCGATCGGAAAAAGGACTGAACGATCATGGCTCTGCCAGAATTCTCCATGCGCACCCTGCTGGAAGCGGGCGCCCACTTCGGCCACCAGACGCACCGCTGGAACCCGAAGATGGACCGCTACATCTTCGGCTCGCGCTCGAATATCCATATCATCGACCTGTCGCAGACGATGCCGCTGTTCCACCAGGCCCTGGTGGCGGTGCGCGACGTCGCCGCCAAGGGCGGCCGCGTCCTGTTCGTCGGCACCAAGCGTCAGGCCTCGGAGCCGGTGGCCGAAGCTGCAAAGCGCTGCGCCCAATATTACATGAACAACCGTTGGCTGGGCGGTACGCTGACCAACTGGCGCACCGTTTCGGGTTCCATCGCCCGTCTGCGTGAACTGGAAGGCATCCTGGAGAACGGCGGCGAAGGTCGCGTCAAAAAGGAACTGCTGACCCTGCAGCGCGAGAAGGACAAGCTGGAGCTGTCGCTGGGCGGCATCAAGGACATGGGCTCGATCCCCGACATCATGTTCGTGATCGACACCAACAAAGAAGCGATCGCGATCCAGGAAGCCCGCAAGCTGAACATCCCGATCATCGCCATCCTGGACACCAATTCGGACCCCGACGGCATCACCTATCCGGTTCCGGGCAACGACGACGCCGCCCGCGCCATCCAGACCTACTGCGACTTGATCGCCGATGCGGTTCTGGATGGTCTGGCCGCCGGCGCCTCGGCCTCCGGCATCGATCTGGGCGCTTCGGAAGCCCCGGTCGAGCCGATGTTGCGCGAAGCCTCGGCTCCGGTCGCCGCTGAAGCCGCTCCGGCCGGCACGGAAGGCGCCGCCGCCGAACTGGAAGCCGCCGCTCAATCGGCCCCCTCCGAACCGGCTGGGGCCGACGAAGCCGCCCAGGCCGCCACTTCGGAAGCCAACGACGCGGTCGAGACCGAGAAGGCCACGGGCTGATCGCCCGGCGGTCTTCATAGAGAGGGCCGTGCATAGAACCGACACACGGCCGGGCCATCCAGGTCCGGCCGTTCCGCATACGATACATCCCCTAAGGAGAAGAACATGGCCGAGATCACTGCCGCCCTCGTGAAGGAACTTCGCGAGCGTTCGGGCGTCGGCATGATGGACTGCAAGAAGGCGCTGGTTGAGAACAACGGCGACATCGACGCCGCCATCGACTGGCTGCGCGCCAAGGGTCTGTCCAAGGCCGCTAAGAAGGCCGATCGCGTCGCCGCCGAAGGCCTGGTCGCCGTGGCGTCCAAGGAAGACGGCAAGGGAGAAGTCGCCGCCGCCATCGAATTCAATGCGGAAACCGACTTCGTCGCCCGCAACGAACTGTTCCAGAACGCCGCCAAGCAATTCGCCCAGCTGGGCCTCGAGCACCACACGGTGGAGTCCCTGCACGGCGCCGAGCTGGAATCCGGCAAGACGGTCCAGGACGAAGTGACCAACATGATCGCCACCATCGGCGAGAACATGCAATTGCGCCGCGCCGCCCGCCTGTCGGTGTCGGAAGGCGTCGTCTCGACCTACGTCCACAACGCGGTTTCGCCCGGCGTCGGCCGCATCGGCGTGCTGGTCGCCCTGGAAGGCGAGGGGGACAAGACCGCCTTGCGCGAACTGGGCCGCAAGATCGCCATGCACGTCGCCGCGACCGCGCCGCTGTCGCTGAACACCGACGACCTGGACCCGGCCGCCATCGAGAAGGAACGCACCGTCCTGACCGAAAAGGCCAAGGAAGAAGGGCGCCCTGAAGCCATGATCGCCAAGATCGTCGAAGGCCAGATCAACAAGTTCCAGAAGGACGTCGTGCTGTCCAAGCAGCCGTTCGTCATGGACCCGGACGTGACCATCGAACAGCTGGTCGCCAACTCGGCCAAGGAACTGGGCTCCTCGAACCTGCACCTGGCCGGCTTCGTCCGCCTGGCGCTGGGCGAAGGCGTCGAGAAGGTCGAAGGCCCCGACTTCGCGTCGGAAGTCGCCTCCATGATGGGCGGCGTCTAAGCGTCCACCCCCTCATTCGTGAGGGTTTTGTATCAGAAGGGCGCGTTCGGCTTTGATGGCCGGCGCGCCCTTCGTCTATAAGAAGCCGCCTGATTCAAGGGCGCAGCAGCCAACGGACCCTCCGCCCATGCCCGACGCTCCCTCGAACTTCCGCTACAAGCGCGTCCTGCTGAAGGTCTCGGGCGAGGTGCTGATGGGCGATCAGACGTTCGGCCTGGACATGAAGACGGTCGATACCGTCGCCAATGCCGTCGCCGATGTCGCGGCCGAAGGGGTCGAGATCTGCCTGGTCATCGGCGGCGGCAACATCTTCCGCGGCCTGTCCAAGGCGGCGGCGGGGATGGAGCGCGCCCAGGCCGACTATATGGGCATGCTGGCCACCATCATGAACGCTCTGGCCATGCAGTCGGCGCTGGAGAAGATCGGCGTCTCGACCCGCGTGCAGAGCGCCATTCCGATGGCCGCCATCGCCGAACCCTACATCCGCCGCCGCGCCCTGCGTCACCTGGAAAAGGGCCGGGTGGTGATCTTCGCCGCCGGCGTCGGCGCGCCGTTCTTCACGACAGACTCAGGCGCCGCCCTGCGCGCCGCCGAAATGGGCTGCGACGCCTTGCTGAAGGGCACCAGCGTCGACGGCGTCTATACCGCCGATCCCAAGAAGGATCCGACAGCGACCCGCTACGACACCCTGACCTATCAGGATGTGCTGGCCAAGGATCTGCGCGTCATGGACGCCTCGGCCATCGCCATGATGCGCGATACCGGCATCCCCATCGTGGTCTTCTCGATCCGGGAAGACAATTCCCTGCGCCGAACCCTGACCGGCGAAGGCACGTTCACGGTCATTCGGGACGCCGCATAAGGCGTCCGCGCGGCCAGGAAGAAAACGAAGAGAGACCAAGAGCATGGCGAAACCCGACCTCAAGACCTACCGCGACCGGATGGACCGCTCCGTCGCCGCCCTGAAGGAAGAGTTCAGCGGCCTGCGCACCGGACGCGCCAACGCCGGGCTGCTGGAGCCTGTCCGCGTCGAGGCCTATGGCTCGGCCTCGCCCCTGACCGCCGTCGCCGCCATCAGCGTGCCCGAACCGCGCATGATCAGCGTCAATGTCTGGGACAAGGGCATGGTCGGCGCCGTGGAAAAGGCGATCCGCAACGCCAACCTGGGCCTGAACCCCATCGTCGACGGCCAGACGCTGCGCATCCCCGTGCCGCCGTTGACCGAGGAACGCCGCAAGGATCTGGTCAAGCTGGCCGGCAAGTACGCCGAGCAGCAGAAGATTTCCGTACGCAACGTGCGTCGCGACGCCAACGACGATCTCAAGAAGGCCGAGAAGGCGGGCGAGATCAGCCAGGACGAACAGAAGAAGATGGAGACCGAGGTCCAGAAGGACACGGACGCGGCCATCAAGCGCATCGACGAGGCCTTGAAGACCAAGGAACAAGAGATCATGCAGGTCTGAGGCGAAACGGCTTGGGCCTGAAGGGATCGCACGACAGATGACGGCAGACCGCGTCGCGCCTCCCGGCCAACGCCCGGAAGACCTGCGTTCCGAGGGGCCGCGTCATGTCGCCATCATCATGGACGGCAACGGGCGCTGGGCCAAGGCGCGGGGCCTGCCGCGCGCGCTCGGCCACCGCGAGGGGGTTCAGGCGCTGAAGCGTACGATCCAGGCGGCGCCGGATCTGGGCATCCGGTGCCTGACCGTGTTCGGCTTCTCCACCGAGAACTGGAGCCGGCCCGAGGACGAGGTTTCGGACCTGATGGGTCTGGTGCGAACCTATGTGGCCAGCGACCTGACGCGGCTGGAAAAGGCGGGCGTGCGTCTGCGCATCCTGGGGCGCCGTGAAGGCCTGCCCGCCGACATCGCCGACATCATCGACAAGGCCGAGGCGAAGACGGCGCACAACGAGCGCTTCCTGCTTCAGGTCGCCTTCAACTATGGCGGCCGAGCAGACCTGGTGGACGCCGCGCGTCGGCACATGGCGCGCCTGGCGTCCGGCGAGACGACCGAGCCCCTGACCGAACAGACCTTCGAGGCCGGTCTGGCTACGGCGGGATCGCCGCCCCTGGACCTGATCGTGCGGACGTCGGGCGAACAACGGCTGTCGAACTTCCTGTTGTGGGAGGCGGCCTACGCCGAACTGGTGTTTCAAGACATTCTATGGCCGGACTACGGTCCCAAGGCCCTGGCCGAGGCGGTCGCCGCCTATGGCCGTCGCGAGCGTCGCTATGGCGGCCGCGAGGTCGAACCGATGCGTGAAACAGCCTGATGGCGGTCAAGGGACGCGACATCGCCCTACGCGCCGCTTCCGCCGTCGTCCTGGCGCCGGCCGCCGTGGCCGCGACCTGGGCCGGGGGCGTCTGGTTCCTGGGCCTCATGGTGGCGGCCAGCGTGGTCCTGGCGTTCGAATGGGCGGCGATGAGCGTGCCGCACGCCAGGCGCGTCATGGGCGGCGCCGTCAGCTTCGGCGTCGTCGCGGCCGTGGTCAGCGCCCATTTCGGCGTCATGTCGGTGGCCTTCATCATGTTGGTCTTCGGAGCCGCAGCCGCCGGCGTCTACGCGCGCAGCCGGGGGCAGGAGGCGTTGGACGCCGCCTATGGGGTTCTCTATCTAGGTTGGCCCTCGGTTCTGTTGATCTGGTTGCGCGGCGTGGACAGCCCGGTCGGCCTGCACTGGACCGTGCTGGTCTTCGCTGTGGCCTGGTCGGCGGACATCCTGGCCTATCTGGCGGGATCGACCTTCGGCGGCCCGAAGCTGTGGCCGCGCTTTTCGCCCAACAAGACCTGGTCCGGCTTCATCGGCGGCATTCTGGCCGGGGCGGTCGCGGGCGCCGTGATGACCGCCTGGGTCGATATGGGCGCTCTGACCGTGGTGTGGGGCGCCATTCTGGGCCTGGCGGCGGCCTTGGCGACCATGGCGGGCGACCTGTGGGAGTCGGCGCTGAAGCGACGGTTTGGCGTCAAGGACGCGGGCAACACCATCCCCGGACATGGCGGGCTGCTGGACCGGGTGGACGGGTTGATGTTCGCCGTCGTCGTGGTGGCGGCCGGGCGCCTGATGGTCCTGATGCTGGAGCAGGGCGCGTGATCCGTCGCCGCGTCACGGTGCTGGGCGCGACCGGATCGGTCGGCTCCTCGACCCTGGACCTGATGGCCCAGGCCGAGGCGTCCGGCGCGGGCGGTTTCGAGGTCGAGGCCCTGACTGGCGGGGCCAACATCGCCAAACTGGCCGAGCAGGCCCGGCGCTGGAAGCCGCGATTGGCCGTCACCGCCGATCCGGCGCGGTTGGAGGAATTGCGGGCGGCCCTGGCCGGGACCGGCGTCGCGGCGGCCGCCGGGGAAGCGGCTGTCGTGGAAGCCGCCACCCGACCCGCCGACTGGATCATGGCCTCGATCGTCGGCGCCGCGGGGCTGAGGTCGGCCTGGGCGGCGGCGGGGACGGGCGCGACCCTGGCCCTGGCCAATAAAGAAAGCCTGGTCTGCTGCGGCCCCGCCCTGATCCAGCGGGTCGGGCGGGCAGGGGGGAGACTGATCCCGGTCGATTCCGAACATTCGGCCATCTTCCAGGTGTTTCCGGCCGAGGCGCCGGAACGGGTGGCGAAACTGGTGCTGACGGCTTCGGGCGGCCCTTTCCGCCAGACCCCGCGCGAGCGGATGGTAGCTATCACGCCCGAACAGGCCGTCGCTCATCCGAACTGGAGCATGGGCGCCAAGATTTCGGTCGACAGCGCCACCATGGCCAACAAGGGCCTGGAGATGATCGAGGCGGCCTATCTGTTCGCCATGCCTCAAGAGCGGATCGAGGTGGTGGTCCACCCCGAATCGATCATCCACAGCCTTGTGGAATATGTGGACGGATCGACCCTGGCGCAGATGGGGCCGCCGGATATGCGCACCCCCATCGCCTGCGCCCTGGCCTGGCCCGACCGGATCGCCTGGCCGGCGCCGAAGCTGAACCTGGCCGCGCTGGGCCGGCTGACGTTCGAGGCGCCCGATCTGACGCGGTTCCCGGCTCTCGATCTGGCGCGCCAGGCGCTGAGGGCTGGGGGCGCGGCGCCCGCCGTGTTCAACGCCGCGAACGAGGTCGCGGCCTTCGCCTTCCTTGACCGAAAGCTGGCGTTTCTCAATATTGCCGCAGTCGTCGCCGAAACCCTTGAGCGTGCGACGAAAGCGGGGATGGTTTTCGGCTCTGGAGACGCCTGCGGCGCGGCCCTGACGGTCGACGCCGAGGCGCGTCGAATGGCCGGATCCGTCATCGCCGGCCTTGCCAACGCGGCCTGAGGACAGGCCAGGGGAGACGATTTTCGAATGCTGGGCGTCATGGGTCAGATCCTGATCTCCATCGCCTCGTTCCTGCTGGTGCTGACCTTCATCGTCACCATCCACGAACTGGGTCATTTTCTGGTCGCGCGCGCGTTCGGCGTGAAGGTGGATCGCTTCGCGGTCGGCTTCGGCAAGGCTGTGTTCAGGCGGACGGATCGCCACGGAATCGAATGGCGGCTGGGATGGCTGCCCCTGGGCGGTTATGTGAAGTTCTCAGGCGACCTGGATGCGTCCAGCGTGCCCGATCAGGCCGGGCTGGATCGGTTGCGCCAGCGGGTGGTCGCCGAGCGCGGGCCGGGGGCCGAGCGTGATTACTTCCATTTCAAGCCGGTATGGCAGCGCGCCCTGATCGTCGCCGCCGGTCCGGTCGCCAACTTCATTCTGGCCATCACCATCTTCGCCATCGTCTTCATGGCGGTGGGAACGCAGTTGCGCCCGGCGCGCGTGGCCCAGGTCCAGACGGGATCGCCCGCCGCCGCCGCCGGTTTCCAGGTCGGCGACCTGATCACCCAGGTCAACGGCAAGACCATCAAGGATGGCGGCGAGGTGACGCGCACCGTGATGCTGTCGACCGGCGACCCCGTGCATTTCACGGTCGAACGTGGCCGGGAAACGCTGAGACTGACCGCCGTTCCCGAACGCCGCGAGGAGAACGACCCCGTGGCCGGGCGGATCAAGGTGGGCCGGATCGGCCTGGGCCTGGGGTCGACAGCCGCCGACGTGCGCCATGTCCGCTATGGTCCTGTCGGCGCCATAGTCGAGGGCGTACGCCAGACCGGCGACGTGATCGGCTCGACCTTGACCTATCTTGGGCGGCTCGTGACGGGTCGTGAATCCGGCGATCAGTTCAGCGGCCCGCTGGGCATCGCCAAGGCGACCGGCTCCCTGACGACGGCGGCGGTCGAGGCCAGCCCGGCGCCAAGCCAGATGGCCGTCAATCTGGTCCTGACGCTGACGACCCTGGCCGCCATACTTTCGATCGGAATCGGCTTTCTAAATCTGCTTCCCATTCCGATCCTCGACGGCGGGCACCTGCTTTTCTACGGCTATGAGGCCGTGGCCAGGCGACCTGTGTCGGCGCGGTTCCAGGAGATGGGCTATCGCGCAGGTCTTGCGCTTTTGGCGGGATTTATGTTGTTCGCGACGTGGAACGACCTACAGAAGCTCAACCTCCTCCAATTCCTCGGCGGGCTCGTTTCGTGAGCCGACGCCAGCCCCCGATGGTTTCCCGTATGAATGACATGACCTCCAGCGCCGCCGTCCGACTGAGCGCCCGTTCCAGCCTGCTGGCGCTGGCCGTCGCGGCCGGCCTCGGCGCGCCTGCCCTGGCCCAGACCGCGCCCGCCGCCACGTCCGCCCAGACCGCCGCCGCGCCCCAGGCGGCCGAAGGCGAGCAGACGCCGCGCGTGGAGATCGCCGCGCCCCAAACCATCACCATCAACCGCATCCTGGTGCAGGGCGCGCAACGGATCGACCAGACGACGGTCCTGTCCTATCTGCCGATCCGTCCGGGCGACGCGGTGGACGCCTCTGTTCTGGATGTCGCGGTTCGCACCCTGTCGCGCACCGGCCTGTTCGCCGATGTCCAGCTTGGCGTTCAGAACGGCGACCTGATCGTGCAGATCAAGGAAAACCCGATCATCAACCAGGTGGTGTTCGAGGGTAACAAGGCTTTGTCGCAGGACAAGCTGACCAAGGAAGTCACCCTGGCGCCGCGCGGCATCTACACCCGCGCCAAGGTCCAGGAAGACGTCGGCTCCATCGTCGAGCTGTATCGCCTGCAGGGCCGCATCTCCGCGACCGTGACGCCCAAGCTGGTGCAACTGGACCAGAACCGCGTCGATGTGATTTTCGAGATCAACGAAGGCCCGCAGACCGGCATCAGCGCGGTCAACATCCTGGGCAACCAGGCGTTCTCCGACCGCGATGTGCGCGGGGTGATGGTGACTGAGAAGTCCACCTGGTGGAAGTTCTTCTCCAGCAACGACAACTACGATCCGAACCGCCTGGAATACGACCAGGAGCAGCTGCGTAAATTCTACACCAACCGCGGCTATTACGACTTCCGCGTGGTGTCCTCTGTCGCCGAATTGCAGCCGGACGACCAAGCCTTCCAGCTGACCCTGACGCTGAACGAAGGCGACAAGTACAACTTCGGCGAGGTCAAGGTCGTCACCCAGAACGACCGTCTGAACGCCGACTTCCTGCAGCGGCTTATCCCCATTCGCTCGGGCGACCTGTACGAGAGCGACAAGATCGAACAGGCGGTCGACGCCCTGACCTTCGCGGCCGGCTCGGCCGGCTACGCCTTCGTCGAGATCAATCCGACCTATCGCGCCAACCCCGACACCGACACGGTGGACGTGACCTTCAATGTCTCCGAAGGCCAGCGCGTCTACATCGACCGCATCAATGTGGTCGGAAACACCCGCACCATCGACCCGGTGATCCGCCGCGAACTGATGCTGACCGAAGGCGACGCCTTCAACCGCGCGCTGATGGAGCGGTCGCGCAACAACCTGCGCGCCCTGGGCTTCTTCAAGGACGTCACGGTCGAGGAGACGCGCGGCGGCGCGCCGGACCGTTCGGTCATCAACGTCAACGTGCAGGAGCAGCCTACGGGCGAACTGTCGGTCGGCGCCGGCTTCAGTTCGGTCGATTCCTTCACCGTCAACCTGGGTATTTCCGAGCGGAACTTCCGCGGACGCGGCCAGAACGTGGTGGCCCGCCTGGAGTGGGGCTCGCTGCGCCAGCAGGTCGACTTCCGCTTCACCGAGCCCAAATTCCTGGGCCGGGACCTGCGCGCCGGCTTCGATCTGTTCCACTCGCGCTACGACCTGAGCGAATATTCATCGTACGACTATCGTTCGACCGGCGGCGGGTTGCGTCTGTCCTATCCGCTGAACGGCAATATGCTGCTCAGCACCCGCTACTTCTTGAAGTCGGACGAGATCATCGTGCCGTACGGCTATTGTTCAAGCGTCGGCCAGGGATCGTCGGCGCTGTGCGATCAGGTCGGCAGTTATATCAACTCGGCCGTCGGCTATACGCTGCAGATGAACTACACCAACGATCCCGTTCGCCCGACGCGCGGCTGGGCCGGGTCGTTGCGCCAGGACCTGGCGGGTCTGGGCGGCGACGTGAACTATGTGAAGACCGAAGCCGACGCCAGCTGGTACTATGGCTTCACGCCGAACTGGGTCGTCAGCCTGCAGGGTTCGACCGGCTACATCAGCGGGTGGAACGGCGACCCGATCCGCATCAACGACCGCTTCTTCAAGGGCGGCAACAGCTTCCGCGGTTTCGAGACCGCCGGCATGGGGCCGCGCGACCTGAACACCACCGATGCGCTGGGCGGCAATTTCTACGCCATCGGGACGGTCGAGCTGACGCTGCCGAACTACCTGCCCGAGCAATACGGCATCAAGACTTCGCTGTTCGCCGATGTGGGAACCCTGGGCGTGCTGGATGACCGCTACAAGCTGACCACGACCGGCACGACGAACGCCAATATCGCCGATGAGCTGTCGCTGCGCGCGTCTGCGGGCGTCAGCATCCACTGGAAGTCGCCGATGGGTCCTATCCGCTTCGACATTTCCAAGGTTCTGTCCAAGGAAGACTACGACAAGACGGAATCCTTCCGCTTCTCGACCTCCACCCAATTTTAATCGCGGCTATCGTCCGCACGAGGAACCCATGAAAGCTCTGATCATCGCGGCGACCGCCGCCGCTTCGCTTCTGGCCACCGCCGCCTCGGCGCAACAGGCCGCCGCGCCCGCCAACCCCGGCCCGGTGATCCCTGGCGTCTGCGTCTATTACAACGCGCGCCTGCTGGCCCAGTCGTCGGCCGGCCAGGCCGTCGAAGCCCGGATGCAGCAGTTGGCCCAGGAAGTTCAGGGCGAACTGCAACCCTACGCCACGCAGATCCAGACCGAAGCCCAGCAACTGCAGACCTCTGGCGCCAGCTTGCCGGCGGATCAGCTGCAACAGCGCCGCCAGGCCCTGCAGCAGCGCGCGCAGGAAGCCCAGCAACTGGAAGCGACCCGCGAGAACGAACTGCGCTACACCCTGGGCATGCAGCGCCAAGCGATCACCGAGGCCGTTTCGCCCATCCTGACCGCCCTGTATCAGGAAAAGGGCTGCGGCCTGCTGCTGGATCGCGAAAGCGTCTTCATGATGAACCCGGCCATGGACGTCACGGACCTGGCCATCCAGCGCCTGAACACCGCCCTGCCGACGCTCAGCTTCAACCGCATGACCGTGCCAGCCCAGCCGCAGGCTCAGCAACCGGCCGCCGCCCGCTAAGCGTCGATGCCGGATTCCCGCTTCTTTCAGACGCTTTCGCCCCTCAGCGTCGCCGAACTGGCGGCCAGGATCGGCGGAGCGGTCGAACGAGGCGGGGATCGCATCATCGCCTCCGTCGCGCCCTTGTCCTCTGCGGACGGGGGCGCGATCGCGTTTCTGGGCGACCGAAAATTCGCCGGCGTGCTGAGGGAAACCCAGGCCGGCTGCGTGATCGTGCCGCCCGAGGCCGTGGAGATGGCTCCGGCCGGCGCAGCTGTCATCACCTCGCGTACCCCCCACGCCGCCTGGGCAAAGGCGTCGATCCTGTTGCACCGGCCCATCCTGCTGGATCAGGCGATCACGCGCGGCGAGGCGATCGAGGACGACAGCGTGGTGATCGAGCCCGGCGTGGTCCTGGGCTCGGGCGTGCGCATCGGTCGGGGATCCCGCATCGGCGCCAACAGCGTCATCGCGCCCGGCGTCCAGATCGGCCGCGACTGCGTGATCGGGGCCAATGTCAGCGTCGGCTTCGCCCTGATCGGCGACCGGGTGAAGCTGTACGCCGGCGCGCGCATCGGCGAGGCCGGCTTTGGCGCGACCGGGACCCAGGCCGGGGTGATGGATATCCCGCAGCTGGGACGGGTCATCCTGCAGGACGGCGTGACGGTTGGCGCCAACAGCTGCATCGACCGGGGCGCCTATGACGACACCGTCATCGGCGAGAATACAAAGATCGATAACCTGGTCATGGTGGGCCACAACTGCGTCATCGGTCGCAACTGCCTGCTGGTCGCCAACACCGGCATATCCGGCTCGGTCACGGTAGGCGATAACGTGATCTTCGGCGGCAAGGCGGGGGTCGGCGACCACATCACCATCGGCGAGGGCGCGCGCGTCGCGGCGGGCGCCGGCGTGTTGGCCGACGTTCCTGCGGGGGAAACCTGGTCGGGCTATCCGGCGCGGCCGATCCGACAGTTCTTGCGCGAGACCGTCTGGCTCGCCAAACAGGCCTCATCGAAGAAGGCCCCGAAGGAATCATAGGGATGAGCGAAGACGGCAAGATCGATTACGCCGAGGTGATGCGGCGGCTGCCGCACCGCTATCCCTTTCTTTTGGTGGACAAGGCCGAGGATTTCGTGCCCGCGACTTCCATCGTCGGGATCAAGAACGTCAGCCACAACGAGCCCTTCTTCCCCGGCCATTTCCCCATCGACCCGGTCATGCCTGGCGTGCTGATCGTGGAGGCCATGGCCCAGACCGGCGCGCTTCTGATGTCCAAGACCCTGGACGTGGCCGTGGCGGACAAGGTCATCATGTTCATGTCCATCGACGGCGTGCGCTTCAGAAAGCCTGCCCGGCCCGGCGATCAGCTGCGCATGGAGGTCAAGGTGATCAGGGCGCGGGGCGACGCCTACAAGTTCCGGGGGGAGACCTCCATCGACGGCAAACTGGCCGCCGAGGCCGAGTTCATGGCCATGGTCGTGACCGTGCCAGAGCCCGCCGCCTGATGAGCGTTCATCCGACCGCCGTCGTCGATGCGACAGCCGTTCTGGCGGACGGGGCGCGGGTCGGGCCGTGGTGCACGGTCGGACCGAACGTAACGCTGGCGCAAGACGTGCGCCTGATCAGCCATGTCGTCGTCCAGCAGGATACGACGGTCGGGGCGAATACGACGATCCACCCCTTCGCCGTGATCGGCGGCGATCCACAGCACAACGGCTACAAGGGCGAGCCGGTGCGGCTGGAGATCGGCGAGAACAATCTGATCCGCGAGCACTGCACGTTCAATCGCGGCACGCCGCAGGGGACGGGCGTCACCGTGATCGGTTCGAACAATCTGTTCATGACCGGTGCCCACGTGGGTCACGACTGCGTGGTCGGCGACAATGTCGTCATGGCGAACAACGCCACCCTGGGCGGCCACGCCCGGGTCGGGGACAAGGTCTTCCTGGGCGGCCTGTGCGCCGTGCACCAGAACGGGCGTGTGGGGCAGGGGGCGATCATCGGGGGCCTAGCGGCCGTGACGCGCGATGTCATTCCGTATGGCTCCGCCTGGGGCAATCATGCGCGTCTGCGCGGGCTGAACCTGATCGGGTTGAAGCGCAAAGGCTATGGCAGGGACCAGGTGCGGCGTCTGCTGGCCGCCTATCGCGACCTGTTCGAAGGCGAGGGGGAGTTCGCCAGCCGGACCGAGCGTGTGACGGAACGCTATTCAGACCTGCCCGAGATCGTCGAGATACTGGCCTTCATCCGCGAGGGCGGCAAGCGGCCGCTGTGCCTGCCGAACGCGGAATGACCAGCCCCAAGCTCGGCCTGATCGCGGGCGGGGGCGATCTGCCCCAGGCGGTGGCCCAACGCTGCGAGGCCGAGGGGCGCGGCGTCTATATCGTGCGCCTGGACGGCTTCGCCGACCCTCATTTGACACGCTGGCCCGGCGACGACTTCGGCATGGCGCAGATCGGGGCGATCTTGAAGGCGCTGAAGTCGAACGGCTGCGGCGCGGTGTGTCTGGCGGGCATCGTCAGCCGCCCCGATTTCAAGACCTTGAAGCCGGACTTCAAGGGCGCGACCCTGCTGCCCGGCATCGTGGCGGCGGCGGCCAAGGGCGACGACGCCCTGTTGCGTAAAATCCTGTCGGTGTTCGAGGCCGAGGGGTTCGCGGTCGAAGGGGCGGACGACATCCTGGGCGGCGAGACGCTGAGCCCCGGCTCCCTGGGAACGATGACGCCCACGCCGGAACAGTTGTCCGATTTGAGAAAGGCGCTGCACGTCGCGGAAAAGGCGGGCGAACTGGACATTGGTCAGGGCGCGGTCGTCTGCGACGGTCTGGTGCTGGCGGTCGAGGCCCAGGAGGGCACGGACGCCATGCTGGGACGGGTCGCCGGCCTGCCCTCGGACTTGCGCGGCTCGGCGTCGGAAAAAAGGGGCGTTCTGGCCAAGGCGCCCAAGCCGATCCAGGACCTGCGCGTGGACATGCCGGTCATCGGGCCGCGAACGGTCGAGATGGCGGCGGCGGCGGGCCTGGCCGGCATCGGCGGGGTGACGGGGCGTCTGATCCTGATCGACCGGCCTGCCGTCATCGCGACGGCGGACCGTCTGGGCCTGTTCGTCTGGGGCGAGACGCGATGAGCCGGCCGCTGAAGATCATGCTGGTGGCGGCCGAGGCTTCCGGCGACGCCCTGGGCGCCGGCCTCGCCAAGGCGTTGAGAGCGCGGCTGGGCGACGATGTCGCCTTCGTCGGCGTCGGCGGGCCGCGCATGGCCGCCGAGGGCGTCGCCAGCCCGTTCGACATCGCCGAACTGTCGATCCTGGGATGGATCGAAGGTTTGCGCGCCTATGGCAAGGTCAGGCGGCGGGTCGCCGAAACGGCGGCGCTGGCCGAGCGCGAACAGCCGGACGCCGTCGTCCTTATCGACAGTTGGGGTTTCACCATTCGCGTCGCCAAGGCCATTCGCGCCGCGCGGCCGGACGTGCCCCTGATCAAATACGTCGGCCCTCAGGTTTGGGCCTCGCGTCCTGGCCGCGCCAGGACCCTGGCGGGGGCCGTCGATCACCTGCTGGCCCTCTATGGTTTCGATGCACCCTGGTTCGAGCGTGAGGGCCTGGCGACGACCGTCGTCGGCTCTTCGGCCCTTCATATCGACATGACCGGCGCAGACGGCCCAGCCTTTCGTACGCGGCGCGGCATAGCGGCCGAGGCGAAGCTGCTGCTGGTGCTGCCGGGCAGCCGGCCCAGCGAGATCGCGCGCATGACGCCTGTCTATGAGGAGACGGTGCGCAAGCTGAAGGCCGTGGACCCGACGCTGGAAATCGCCGTGGTCGCCGCCGGAACCGTAGCCGGGGATGTCGCCGGCCGGATCGCCGCCTGGCCGTTCCGGGTCCATCTGGTCGATGAGGCCGAGAAATACGACGCCATGCGCGCCGCCGACGCGGCCTTGGCCACCAGCGGCACGGTTTCGACCGAACTGGCCCTGGCGGGCGCGCCCATGGTCATCGCCTACAAGATCGACGCCCTGTCCTACTCGCTGATGAAACGGATGGTGACGGCCAAGCACATCACCCTGTTCAACATCGCCGCCGACGACCAGATCGCCCCCGAATACATCCAGCACGAGGCCACGCCCGCCATACTGGCCTCAGCCGTGGGACGGCTGTTGTCCGATCGCGCCCTGGCGCAGGAGCAGGCGCGACGCCAGACGGCGGCGCTGGACCTGATGGGGCGCAACGGGCCAGATCCGTCCGAACTGGCGGCCGACGCCGTCTTGCGCGTCATCGCCGCCAAGGCTGGCGCGGAGCCGATCTGAAGATGGTCCGGATCCTCAGCCCCCGCCGGGCGGCCGAGGTTCGCGCAGCCCTGCAGATGGGCGTGGCGGCGACGGCCGGCCTCTACCTGGCCACCGTTCTGGGGCTGCCCCATCCTTATTGGAGCGTCATCTCCGCGATCGTGGTCGTTCAGGCTAGCGTCGGGGGTGGAGTGGTGGCCATCGCGCGGGATCGGGCCATCGGAACCGTGACCGGCGCCCTGGTGGGGGCCGCGTTCGCCTTTCTTCGGCCCCCTGGCCTGGAGAGCCTGGCGCTGAGCATCGCCGTATCGACGGCGGTTCTGGCGTTTCTCGGCGCCGGCCGCTCATGGCTGAAGATCGCTCCAGTGACCGCGACCATCGTCATCGCCGGCGGCGCGGGGTCGGAGGGGCCGGGCGCCCTGGCGTTGGACCGGGTCATGGAGATCTTCGTCGGCTGCGGGGTGGGGGTGATCGCCATTTTGGCGCTTTTCCCGCGCCACGCTCGGCAGACCTTCACCCTCCAGGCGAGGGAGGCCGCAGGCGAGGCCGCGGTGCTGCTGGCCTTGGTCGCGAAGGGAGACGCCCGCGACGCGGCGGAGATCACGCGCCGTCACGCCGATCTGAAGCGGCGGCTCGACGCCTTGGGTCAAGTCGCGAAGAACGTGGTGGATTTCCCGGGCGTGCAACGCGAAACGGCGGACCGCGCCGCCCTGGCCCGCGCCTTCTGGCGGGTGCGCAGCGACATCGTCATCCTGGGGCGCGGTTTTCACGACCAAGGCGCAGACAGGCGGTTGGCGCCCTGGTCGGAAGACGTCGCACGCGCGGTCGAACGGCTGGAGGCGCTGTCGCGGGGCGAGGCCGCCGATCCCATGGGGCCGATCGACCAGAGCCTGGCCCTGTCCATCGCGGTGGAGGGCGACGACATGGCCCTGGGCGCCGCCGCCATCGGCGTGGCGCACATGCACCGCGACCTGGACGACCTGGCCGCCCGTTTCCGCGATCTGCGTCTGGTGTGGCGCCAAATCAAAACGCCGGGGGACGTATCCCCGGCGTTCTGCATTCTCAGCGTTCGCGACCCTGATCAGCCGCGCTGATCGATCGGCACATAGTCGCGCTGGGTCGGGCCGGTGTAAAGCTGACGCGGACGGCCGATCTTCTGCGACGGATCGGCCATCATTTCCTGCCACTGCGCGATCCAGCCCACGGTGCGGGCCAGGGCGAACAGGACGGTGAACATGCTGGTCGGGAAGCCCATCGCCGACAGGGTGATGCCCGAATAGAAGTCCACGTTCGGGAACAGCTTGCGCGAGGTGAAATATTCGTCCGACAGGGCGACCTTTTCCAACTCCTTGGCGACCACGAACAGCGGATCATTCTCGCGGCCCGTGGCGGCCAGGACTTCGTAGGCCGACTGCTGCATGACCTTGGCGCGCGGATCGTAGTTCTTGTAGACGCGGTGGCCGAAGCCCATCAGCTTGTATTTGCGGTCTTTAACGCCCTGGATGAACTCGGGGATCTTGTCGGGAGTGCCGATTTCCTTGAGCATGTTCAGCGCCTCTTCGTTGGCGCCGCCGTGCGACGGGCCCCACAGGCAGGCGATGCCGGCGGCGATACAGGCGAAGGGGTTGGCGCCCGACGAGCCGGCCAGGCGGACGGTCGAGGTCGAGGCGTTCTGCTCGTGGTCGGCGTGAAGGGTGAAGATGCGGTCCATGGCGCGAACCAGGGCCGGATCGACGTGATAGTCCTCGGCTGGCACGGCGAAGCACATGCGCAGGAAGTTTTCGGCGTAGGACAGGTCGTTGCGGGGCGACACGAACGGCTGGCCGACATGATATTTATAGGCGCGGGCCGCTATGGTCGGCATCTTGGCGATCAGGCGGATGGCCGAGATGTCGCGTTGCACCGGATCGTGGATGTCCAGGCTGTCGTGATAGAAGGCCGACAGGGCGCCGACGATGCCGACCATGATGGCCATCGGATGGGCGTCACGACGGAACCCGTCGAAGAAGCGGTCGATCTGCGCATGCAGCATGGTGTGCATGGTGATCGAGTTCTCGAACTTCTCGTACTGTTCGGCGGTCGGCAGTTCGCCGTGCAGCAGCAGGTGGCACACCTCGACGAAGTTCGATTGCGACGCCAGTTGGTCGATCGGATAACCGCGGTGCAGCAGCACGCCGGCGTCGCCGTCGATATAGGTCAGGGCCGATTCACAGGCGGCCGTGGAGGTGAAGCCGGGATCGAAAGTGAAGGCGCCCGTTCCCGCATAGAGCTTGCGGATGTCGATGACGTCCGGGCCGGTGGAGCCCGACAGGACCGGCAACTCGATGGTCTTGTCCTCGAAGGACAGGGTCGCCGAGCCGGCGGTTTTGGCTTGTTCAGTCATGAATGCCCCTTTGCATCATACGTCCAGGCGCGGGGAGGCGTCGGGCGCTTTTTGGTTTGTGGGTGATCACTTAGTCTGTTGCAGCGCATCATCCAAGCGCCCGAGACTTTCGTCGCGTCCCAGGGCGGATAAAGTGCGTGCGATGTCGGGTGAAGCTGACCCTGCGGTAAGCGCCGCGCGCATCGGCGGGCCGATCTTGCCGAATCCGACGCCCTCTGATTCCGCAAAGGCCTTGAGTTCGGCCTCCAGGGCGAAGACGTCCCAGGATTGGAAAAGGGCCAGCCGTTCGCGCAGGCGGCTCAGGCGATCCAGCGTCTCGCCCGACAGCAGGGCGCGGCCCTTGTCGTCGATGTCGA
Source organism: Brevundimonas sp. D3-1P (assembly GCF_055809335.1). Lineage (NCBI taxonomy): Bacteria > Pseudomonadati > Pseudomonadota > Alphaproteobacteria > Caulobacterales > Caulobacteraceae > Brevundimonas > Brevundimonas sp. D3-1P. The sequence continues at coordinate 773,544 of NZ_CM147908.1, read as the reverse complement.
GCGGGCGGGTCTTCAGCACGAAGGCCGTCTGATCGGCCAGGTCCAGCACCGTCTTGGCGCGATCCTTGACGAAGGGCATGGCGCGGTGAAGTCGTACCTCGTCCGCCTCGGCCAGGACGTGGCCCTTCTGCAGGTGGGCGTCCAGCGCCAGCTTGGCCAGACGCTCGTCGTCGGCCAGGCGCAGCCAGTGGGCGTTGACGTGCGCCAGCTTGTCGAAATCCAGCCGCGCGGGCGCCTTGCCGATGCCGGCCAGATCGAACCATTCGATGGCCTGGGCGTCGCTGAACAATTCGTCGTCGCCGTGCGCCCAACCCAGCCGGGCCAGATAGTTGCGCATGGCCTCGGGCAGATAGCCCATCTCGGCGTATTCATGGACCGCCTGGGCGCCATGCCGCTTGGACAATTTGGCGCCGTCCGGCCCGTGGATCAGCGGGATGTGGGCGAACACCGGCCGCGCCCAGCCCAGGGCGTCGTAGATCAGGCTCTGGCGCGCGGCATTGTTCAGGTGATCGTCGCCGCGAATGACATGGGTCACGCCCATGTCGTGGTCATCGACGACCACGGCCAGGTTGTAGGTCGGCGCCCCGTCGGACCGCAGCAGCACCAGGTCGTCCAGATCGTCGGTGGACCAGCTGACCGCGCCCTGGACCTCGTCGGGCACCGTCACCGTGCTCGATTGCGGTCTGCGGAAACGGACGACATGCGGCAGGGCTAGGTCGTCGACGGTGGGTGTCCGGTCGCGCCAGGGCGATTCGAAACTGCGTTTCTCGGCCTTGGCTTCGTCGCGCAATCGCCCGGTCTCTTCCGCAGTGGCGAAGTCGCGATAGGCGTGACCCGTTTCAAGCAGCCGATCTACGACCTCGCGGTGGCGGTCGGCGCGGCTGAACTGGAACACCGGCTCCTCGTCGGCGAACAGTTCCAACCAGCTGAGGCCGTCGAAGATCGCCTTGACGGCCGCGTCGGTCGAACGCTCGCGGTCGGTGTCCTCGACGCGGATCAGAAAGCGCCCTGCGTGTCTCTTGGCATACAGCCAGTTGAACAAGGCGGTTCTCGCCCCGCCGATATGCAGATAGCCTGTCGGCGAGGGGGCGAAGCGGGTGACGACAGTCGAGGAAGGTGAGGTCATGGGGGAGGGGTCCGTAGGCGAGGCCCTTATACGCCCCGATGCGGCAAAGCCTACCCCCGCCGCGCGATTGCGATCCTGGCTGGCCGAGCAGGTCGCGGCCCAGGCGTCGCGGTGGCGCCTGTGGGGCCCTGTGGCCTTCGGCGGGGGATGCGCCGGCTATTTCGCCCTGAGGTTCGAGCCTGCGTTCTGGCCGCTGGCTGTGGCCGTCGCTGCGGCCGCGTCGGCCTGGGGTCTGGCCAAGGCCCGTGGAGCGTCGCGCCGGATCACATGGCCGTTGCTAATGATCGCCTGTATGGCGGCCGACTTGGCGGCGGCAAAGGCGCGCACCGCCTTCGTCGCCGCGCCCATCGCGCCCGCCCTGTCCGCGCCGACCGTCGTCGAAGCCTGGGTGGTGGACGTCGACAGCCCCGGCCAACGCGGCGCGCGCGTGGTGATCGCGCCGGTCTGGATTCGCGATCTGGCGCCGAACCAGACGCCGGTCCGGCTGCGCGCCACCGTGCGGGGCGAACCGCCGCGGCCGGGCGAGGCGATCAGACTTTTCGCCATTCTGAACCCGCCGCCCCCGCCGGCCAGCCCGGGCGCCTACGACTTCGGCCGCAACGCCTTCTTCCAGGGCTTGGGCGGGGTGGCCTTCGCCTTGAGCGAGACGCGCCAGGCCGATCTGCCGCGTCCGCCCAGGCGTCTGCGCCTGGAAATGGCGGTGAACGGCGCGCGCTACGCCCTGGCCGAACGGATCGTGGCGCGGTTGGGCGAACGGACGGGCGGGATCGCAGCCGCCATGACGACCAGTCACGAGACCTGGATCAGCCAGGACGACATGGACGTGATGCGCGATTCGGGCCTGGCGCACATTCTGTCTGTGTCGGGCCTGCACATGGCCATCGTCGGCGGCTTCGTCTTTTTCGCTGTGCGGCTGGGCGTGGCTGCCTGGCCCTGGCTGGCCTTGCGCGCGCCCGGAAAGAAGATCGCGGCCGTGGCGGGCCTGTTGGCGGTGGGGGCCTATCTGGTGGTGTCGGGCGCGCCCCCGCCGGCCGAGCGGGCCGCGATCACCGCATCCATCGCCTTTCTGGCCATACTGCTGGATCGCCAGGCCGTGACCATGCAAGGCTTGGCGGTGGCGGCCTTCATCGTCCTGGCCATACAGCCCGAAGCCATCGTGACGCCGGGGTTCCAGATGTCCTTCGCGGCGACTGCGGCCCTCGTGGCCTTGGTCGAGGCCTGGCCCACGGGTCCGAGAGAGATTTCCGCGCCCTGGCCCATCCTGGCGGTTCAACGATTCGCCGGCTGGATCACGGCGGCGGTCGCGGCCAGCCTCGTCGCCGGCATGGCGACCGGCCCCTTCTCCATGCAGCATTTCAACCGCACGGCCATGTATGGCCTGCTGGCCAATCTGGGCACGTCGCCAGTGGCGGATTTCGTTCTGATGCCCGCGCTGGCTCTGGGCGCCGCGCTGGAGCCCCTGGGACTGGGCGCGCCCTTTCTGTGGGTGGCGGGCTGGGGCGTCGATCTGATGCTGGCGATAGGGTCCTGGACCGCCAGCCTGCCGGGCGCGGTTCGGACAATCCCCAGCGCGCCGGATTTCGTCCTGCCCATCGCCTTTCTCGGCGTGATCTTCATCTGCCTGTGGCGGGGACGGCTGCGCTGGCTGGGCCTGCCGCTGGCGGCGGCGGTGCTGGTCTGGCCCCGAGCGCCGGCGCCGGACCTCTGGATCGGAGAAGGCGGAACCAACGCGGCCTTCAGCCGCCAGGGCGAGGCGGTCGTCCTGCGGCCGGGCGTGCGGACGTTCGCCGTGGATCTGTGGTCGCGGCGACGGGGACTGGCCTTGACGGAACGCGAGGCGGACGGCTGGAGCTGCGACCGCTTCTCCTGTGGCCCGGACGATGCCGCCGCCGGGCCGGTCGCTCTGTGGTGGGGGCGCCGTGCGCCGGATGTCGAAAGGCTGGCGGCGCTGTGCCGAACCGCTGCGGTCATCGGCGTGCGCCCCGTCGTCACCGAGCTTCCCTCGGCCTGCGCCGGTCGCCTGGTTCTGGACGGCGTCGATTTCGCCAGAGGCGGGGCGGTCGAACTCTGGCGCGACGGCCAGGGCTGGCGTGCGGTTTGGACGACGGAGGTGCGCGGCAGACGCCCCTGGACCCGCCGAACGGACCCCGAGGTCAGTGATAGCGGCGCATGAGGCCGACCAGCTTGCCCTGAACCTCGACCTGGTCGGGGCCGAAGATGCGGGTCTCATAGTTGCGGTTGGCGGGTTCCAGGGCGATGGAGCCGCCCTTGCGGCGCAGGCGTTTCAGGGTCGCTTCCTCGCCCTCGACCAGGGCCACGACGATCTCGCCATTGGTCGCGGTGTCGCCGCGCCGGATCACGACCAGGTCGCCGTTCAGGATCCCGGCCTCGATCATCGAATCGCCTTCGATCTCCAGGACATAGTGATCCCCCTTGCCCAACATGGATTCCGGCACGGGCAGGCGCTCCTGCTCGTGCTGGATGGCGGCGATGGGCGTGCCGGCGGCGATCTTGCCCAGAAGCGGCAGTTCGCGCGTGTCGTTGGCGGCCATCGGCGCGTCCCGCGTCGGGGCGCCCCCCTCGATGACATCGGGCTTGAACCCGGGCCGGCCGCGCGGCGCGCCGGCGGTCGCCTGTTCAGGCAGTTTGGTGACTTCCAAAGCGCGGGCGCGATGGGCCAGGCGGCGGATGAAGCCACGTTCTTCCAGGGCGGTGATCAGTCGGTGGATGCCGGACTTGGAGGCCAGGTCCAGCGCCTCTTTCATCTCGTCGAACGAGGGAGAGACGCCCGTCTCCTGAATGCGTTCGTGGATGAACATCAGCAGTTCGTGCTGTTTGCGCGTGAGCATCGCCCGGTCCTCATGCGCCCGCTCGGAGAATCAGAACGGGCCGTGAACATTGGCGATGTTCTGTAAGTGTTCCTTCCTAATGTCAACTTAACGGCGACGTTCGCCAACGCTTGTACGGGCGGGACGATCGTCAGGCCGCAAGCAATGCGCGGGTCGCGCCTGCGACATCGTCCTGCCGCATCAGGCTTTCGCCGACCAGGATCGCCTGGGCGTGGGCGGCCGACACCCGCGCGACGTCGTCAGGCGTCAAGATGCCGCTTTCGGCGACCAGCAGGGCGCGGACAGGGCTGAGCATCGACAGGCGTTCGGTGACTTCCAGGTCAACCTCGAAGCTGCGCAGAGACCGGTTGTTCACGCCGACCAAGTCGCCGCCCAACGCGCAGGCGCGGGCCATTTCGTTTTCGTCGTGCGTCTCGATCAGCGCATCCATGCCGAATCGGTCGGCCTCCGACAGCAGTTCGGCCGCCAGGCCGTCATCGATCATGGCCAAGATGACCAGGATGCAATCGGCCCCCAGGGCGCGGCTCTCGGCGACCTGCCACGGATCGACCAGGAAGTCCTTGCGCAGGCAGGGAAGGGCGACCGCCTCGCGCGCCGCCGTCAGATAGGCGTCGTCGCCCTGGAAGCTGGGCCCATCGGTCAGCACCGAAAGGCAGGCGGCGCCCCCTGCCTGATAGGCCCTGGCCAAGGCTGGCGGATCGAAATCGGGCCGGATCAGGCCCTTGGACGGGCTGGCCTTCTTGATCTCGGCGATCAGGGCGGGGCGGCCCGTTTCTTCCTCCACGCGCTCCAGGGCGGCGCGGAAGCCGCGCGGGGCCGAAGCCGAACGGGCCAGGGCCTCGATCGCGTCTTGAGACGTGGCGGCCTTTCGGGCGGCGACATCCTCGCGCTTATAGGCGGCGATGCGATCGAGAATGTCGGTCATGCGTCGTCTTCGGGGTCCAGAGGCGTCGTGGTGATCCGGGCCAGACGCTCCAGCGCCAGGGCCGCGCTTCCGTCGTCGATGGCGGCTGCGGCCAGGGCGGCGCCCTCGGCCAGGTCGCTCGCGCGGTCCGACACCACCAAGGCGGCGGCGGCGTTCAGCACCACGATGTCGCGATAGGGCCCGGCCCGGCCCGCCAGCAGGGCGCGCAGAGCCGTAGCGTTCTCCTCGGCGTCGCCGCCGCGAATGGCGTCGACGGAACTGCGCGGAAGGCCGGCGTCTTCGGGCGCGACCTGAAAGCGGCGGACAACGCCGTTGTTCCATTCCGCCACCTCGGTCGGACCCGAGGTGGCCAGTTCGTCGAGCCCCTGGCCATGCACCGTCCAGGCCCGCGTCGCGCCAAGCCGTCCCAACACCTCGGCCAACGGCTCCAGCAGCCGGGAATCATAGACGCCCATGACCTGCCGCTTCGCAGACGCCGGGTTTGAAAGCGGCCCCAACAGATTGAATACGGTGCGAAAGCCGAGCTCGGCCCTGACCGGCCCGACATGGCGCATGGCGCCGTGATAGGCGGGCGCGAACAGAAAGCATATGCCCGCCTCGTCCAGCGCCTTCCTCTGCTGCGCCGGAGATGCCATCAGGTTGACGCCCAGGATCGACAAAACGTCGGAAGATCCTGATTTCGAAGACATCGCTCGATTGCCGTGCTTGGCGACCTTCAGGCCCGCGCCGGCCAGAACCAAGGCTGCGGCGGTTGAGATGTTGTAGGTGTGCTGGCCGTCGCCGCCGGTGCCGCAGGTATCGATGACGTCATAGGGATGGTCCAAGGTCAGGGCGGCTTCTCGCATGGCGGCGGCGAAGGCGGCGATCTCGTCCACCGTCTCGCCCCTGATGCGCAGGGCGGTGACGGCGGCGGCGACCTGAGACGGCGTCGGTTCGCCGCGCAGGCAGGCGGCGAAGAAGTCGTGCGCCTGCTCCGACGTCAGCGGCTGACCCTCGACCAACCGGGCCAGGATCGGCTTGAATCCGTCAGCCACGATCAGGCGGTCGCGAGGCGCTTCACGCCGGCGATCGTCAGGAAGTTGACCAGCATGTCGTGGCCATGCTCGGTGGCGATGGATTCCGGGTGAAACTGAACGCCGTGGATCGGGCGGCTGCGATGCTGCAAGCCCATGATCTCGCCGTCGGCGGTCCAGGCCGTGACCTCCAGGCAGTCCGGCAGGGTCTCGCGTTTCACCGCCAGCGAATGATAGCGGGTGGCGGTGAAGGGCGAGGGCAGGCCGGCGAAGACGCTTCGGCCCTCATGCAGGATCGGCGAGGTCTTGCCGTGCATCAGGGTCTTGGCGCGGATCACCTCGCCGCCGAAAGCCTGGCCAATGGCCTGATGCCCCAGGCAGACGCCCAGGATCGGGATGGATTCGGGCGCCGTCTGGATCAGCGGCAGGCAGATTCCCGCCTGATCGGGCGCGCACGGGCCGGGCGACAGCAGCACGGCGGCGGGGTTCAGCGCCCACGCCTGGTCCACCGTCAGATCGTCGTTGCGCACCACATGGGTCGGCGCGCCCAACTCCGCGAGGTAGTGGACGAGGTTGTAGGTGAAGCTGTCGTAGTTATCGACGACCAGGATCATGGCTTGGCTTTTAGGCGTGGTCGGTCGCCGCGCCAAGGCGGCGCGGTCGTTAAAGCGCATCTTAACACTGGCTGACGCAGTTTTGGGCCGTGAAACTGACCGCTGAACAAGACATCGCCGACAAGATCGCCGCCGCGAAGGCCAAGCTGATCGAGGTCGAACCCGATCCGATCCATCCGCTGGCGGCCCTGGGGGCCGCCGCGCTTGCGGCTGCGGCGGCCATCGCCATGGCCGGGGTCGTCGTGATCGGGCCAGGCGTTCACCTTTGACCCTGCCGCGACCTACGGCGCCCGGTAAGGCTTAGCGATCGCCAGTGCGGAAGCGCCAGGCTTCCTCGGCCGCCCGCATCGGGGCGCGCGCCTTGTGCCGGGTCTCGGCGTATTCGGCGGCCGGGTCGCTGTCGGCGACGACGCCGGCGCCCGCCTGGACGAAGATTCTGCCGTCCGCGAACAGGGCGGTGCGCAGGGTGATGCAAATGTCCGCCTCGCCTCCAGCTGAAATATAGCCGATCCCGCCGCCGTAGCCGACCCCGCGCTTTTCGCTTTCCAGCTCGTCGATGATCTCCATGGCCCGCACCTTGGGCGCGCCCGACAGGGTGCCGGCGGGCAAGGCGGCCAGCAGGGTGTCGACGGCGTCCAGCCTGGGATCGGCCTTGCCGCGCACGTTGGAGACGATGTGCATGACCTGGCTGTAGCGTTCGACGACGAAGCTTTCCGTCACCTCGACCGTGCCGGGCGCGGCCACGCGCCCCACGTCGTTGCGGCCCAGGTCCAGCAGCATCAGGTGCTCGGCACGCTCCTTGGGGTCGGCCAGAAGTTCGGCCTCCAGCGCCTTGTCCGCCTCGGGCGTGGCGCCGCGCGCCCGGGTGCCGGCCAGGGGACGAATGGTCACTTCGCCATTTTTCAGGCGGACCAGGATTTCAGGGCTGGAGCCGGCCAGCTGAAAGCCGTCGAAGTTCAGATAGAACAGATAGGGCGAAGGATTCTGACGACGCAGCGAACGATAGAAGGCGAAGGGATCGGCTGACCAGGGCGCGGAGAAACGATGGCTGAGCACGACCTGGAAGATGTCGCCGGCGGCGATATAGTCCTTGGCCCGGGCCACCATCCCGCCAAAGCCCGCTTCATCGACCGGCGAGGCGAAGGCGGGCGCAGGCGTCTCCAACGGCGGCGCGCGGACGGGCAGGGGCTCGCGAAGGGCGGATTCGAAGGCGTCGAGGCGCGTGATCGCCGCCTGATGCGCCACCTCCGCCTCCAGTCCGGCATCGGGGTAGGCGGCCGCGATCAGCACGATCTCGTGACGCACTGAATCGAAGATGGCCACCAGCGACGGACGGGTCAGGACGGCGTCCGGCAAGTCCAGCGGATCGGGATTGGGCGCGCCCAATGGCTCAAGCAGCCGCACCATGTCGTAGCCGAACACGCCGAACAGACCGGCCGCCATCGGCGGCAGATCGTCGGGGAGGTCGAACCGCGAGGCTGCGATCAGGCTGCGCAGCGATTCCAGCGCCGGCTGGGCATCGCGCGTGAAGACGCCCTGAGCAATGCCGGAACCGCGCGCGATCTCGGCGGCGTTGGCGCGGCAGCGCCAGACCACGTCGGGGTCCAGCGTCAGGATCGAGTAGCGGCCGTTGACAGCGCCGCCTTCCACCGATTCCAGCAGACAGGAATAGGGGCGATCCCGGCCCAGTTTCAGATAGGCCGAGACCGGCGTCTCCAGGTCGTCGATGATCCGGCGCACGATCACCTGCGGCCGACCGGCCCCAAGACCGGCGGCGAAGGCGTCGAAATCGGCGGCGGCGGTCGTCTCCGTCGTCATTGCGCCGGGGCGGTCGGCTTGGCGTCGGCCGACAGCCCCAGGGCCGAGAGCGCCTGAGCCGGATCGTTCTTGGCCTTGGAGCGCTGGGCGCCGGCGGCGAAGGACGATTGCACCATGGCCTGGACCAGTTCCTGGGTCAGACGCGGGCGCACCTGTTCGGCCAGCGGGCCGGCGGCGGCAGGATCGGCGGCACGGACATTGTCCACGCGGCCGACGACATAGGCGGTCTGCGACGCCGGTTGCGAGAAGGCCTGGCCCTTGGATTGGCCGAACAAGCCCTGGAGCACGCCCTGGCCCAGCGCGTCCTGCGTGGCCTGGTTGCGGACGACGCCGGTGCGGACCGTCAGGGGCGCATTCACCGAGCGGGCGACGGCGGCGATATCCTCGCCGTTGCGGAAGCGGGCGGTCAGTTCCTCGGCCTTGGTCGAGAGGCGGCGCAGGGTCTCGCGCTGGATCCACTGTTCGGCCAACGGCGCACGGACTTCGGCCAGGGTCGGCAGGGCCGAGGGGCGGATGTCGTTCACGCGGATGGCGAAATACTGCCCCTGGCCGGCGTCGATCACGTCGCTCTCGCCGCCCTTGGCCAGGCTCCAGGCCGTTTCGAAGATTTGCGGCGGGGCGTTGAGGGCCTGGCCGTTCGGCAGCTTTCCGTCCTTGGTGAAGGGCGGCAGGTCGACCATGCGACCGCCAGCCTCGCGCGCGGCGTCGGCCAGGGATTTGCCAGCGGTGCGGGCGGCTTCGTACTTCTCGACCTTGGCGTAGGTCTGGGCCTTCACGTCCTCGGCGCGCAATTCCTGAACCAGTTCCTGGCGGGCGCTTTCCAGCGTGGCGGGCGCAGCCGGCTGAATGGCCGTGACCTTGGCCACGGCGAAGCCGACGCCGGCCTGGACGGGGTCGGACACCTGATTGGGCTGCAGGCCGAAGACGGCGGCGGCCGTGGCGGCGTCGCCGATGGCGGCGCGCGGCGTGGCTTCGAAACTGGCGGGGGCGATGTTGTTGGCGCGGCCGACATCGGCCGGCGACTGACCGGCCCGCAGGGCGGCGGCGATCTTTTGAGCCGTGTCGCGGTTCGGCGCGGTCAGGGTGACGAAGGTGCGGGTCTCGGGCTTGCCCAGCGTGTCCTTCTTGAACTCGAAACGCTCGCGAATGCGGTCTTCGGAAATCGGGGCGCTGCTGGCCGCTTCGGGCGTGAACAGCACGACCGAGACCATGCGGAACTCGGGCGCGCGCAGACGCTCGGCGTTTTCCTGGATGAAGGCGTTCAGCTGGGCGTCGGTCGGGGCCGGCACCTGGCCGGCCATGGCCGAGGTCACTTCGAACCAGCGGCCGTCACGCGACTCCAGGGCCGAACCGGCCAGCAGGGCGCCATAGATGCGCGGCACGCGGGCGCCGGCGAAGACGGCGGCCCCGAAATGCTCGGTGGCGTATTGATCGCGCAGGTCCTGCTCAAGCATGGCGGGGGTCAGGTTCTGCTGGGCCAAGGCGGCCTGATAGGCTTGCTGGTCGAACTGGCCGGTCACGGAGTTGAAGAAGGCCGGAATCTTGCGAATCTGCTTGACGATCAGTTCCTGGCCCGGGCGGATGCCCGCCTTCCACGCCCAGTTCAGGAAGCCCAACTGCTCGGTCTGTTCGGCCAGGAAGCGGGTGTGGATGTTCTCGGCCACCAGGTCCTGATTGGTCAGGGGCCGGCCCACCTGTTGCTGCAGCCGCTCGCGCACCTGGTCGAAGGCGGTGCGGAACTCCGCCTCGTTCATCGAACGCGCTCCGGCGTCGATCACGTGTTTGGGCCCCAGATTCGAGAACACGTCCATGCGCGCCCCGACGATGACGAAACTGATCGCGATAAGCACGAGCAGGGCGGCCGCCCATTTGGATCGAGAGAAGGCGCGAAAGGCGGTGAGCATTCGAAAACCCGAGACTGGCCGAGATGGAGGGCCGAAATTGGGGGGAGCGATATTGGCGTCAGCTGTCGCGTATAGTCGGGCCGGGCACGACCCCGCAAGGACGGCTTCATGTCCAGATTGCGGCGCGCCCTCTTGGCTTCGCGGTTTGCGCCCCCTAGACAGGCGGCCATGAAACAATCCGTGAAGATGATCGTCGGCAATTGGAAGATGAACGGCCTGGGCTCGGCCCTGGTTGAAGCCGAGGCGATCGGCGAGGCCGCAGGCGCGGTCGATGGCGCGTGCCGCGTCGCCCTCTGTCCTCCCGCCACCCTGGTCGCGCGCATGGCCCAGGCGCTTGAGGGCGGTTCGGCGTCGGTGGGCGGCCAGGACTGCCACGCCAAGCCGTCCGGGGCCTTCACCGGGTCGATCTCGGCCGAGATGCTTGCGGACGCCGGCGCGACCCTGGTGATTCTGGGGCATTCCGAACGCCGCGCCGCGTTTGGCGAGACCGACGCCGACGTCGCCGCCAAGGCCGAAGCGGCGGTCGCCGCCGGGCTGGAGCCCATCGTCTGCGTGGGCGAAACCCTGGCGCAGCGCGAAGCCGGCCAAGCCGTCGCCGTGGTGTCGGCCCAGGTCGAAGGCTCGCTGCCCGACAGCCTGTCCGAACGGCCGTTCGCGGTGGCCTATGAGCCGGTCTGGGCCATCGGCACGGGCCTGATCCCGACGTTGGAACAGATCGCGGAGGTGCACGCCGCCGTGCGGGCCGCCATCGTCAAGCGGTTGGGGGAGGGCGCGCGCACGGCGCCGATCCTTTATGGCGGTTCGGTCAAGCCGGACAACGCCAGGGACATCCTGTCCACGGCCGAAGTCGGCGGCGCCCTGGTCGGCGGCGCCTCGCTGAAGGCGGCGGACTTCATTCCGATCATCCAGGCCGCTGTCTGAGGTTTGCCCCGCGCCCGCTTCGGTGATAGAGGCCGCCGCTTGATCGGCGCAGATACGCGCCCACATGATTGACGCCATGCTCCAGACCATTCTGCTCGTCGCCATTATCATCGTCGCCGTCGCCCTGACGGGGGTGGTGCTGCTTCAACGGTCCGAGGGCGGCGCCCTTGGAATGGGCGGCGGGCCTTCGGGCTTCATGACGGCGCGGGGCGCCGGCAACCTGCTGACGCAGATCACCTGGATCCTGGCGGCCATGCTGTTCGGCCTGACCATCGTGTTGACCGTTGTCGGCAATATGGACCGCGCCGCGGTGTCCGGCATCGACGCCGACGCCGTCGGCTCGCTGGCCACCACGCCGCAGACCCAGACGCCGCAGCAGCCCGCACAGCAACAGCCCGCCGCGCCGGCCCAGCCGGCGGCTCCGTCGCTGGACGACCTGGAGGCCAGCCTGCCTTCGGCGACCGCCCGGCCGGCGCCGGCACAGCCGCCCGCTCAATAAAGGTCGGACATTCGACCTGAGTTTTGGAAAGCGCGCCCTGCGGCGCGCTTTCTTCTTTTGATCAACAGTTCGATTCGCCGCGGGACATGCGCCGCTCGCGAATCATGGAGTAAGGTGTCCGCCCATGGCTCGCTATGTGTTCATCACCGGCGGCGTGGTTTCCTCGCTAGGAAAAGGCCTCGCTTCCGCCGCTCTCGGCGCTCTTTTGCAGGCGCGAGGCTACAAGGTCCGCCTGCGCAAGCTGGACCCCTATCTGAACGTCGATCCGGGCACGATGAGCCCGTACCAGCACGGCGAGGTCTTCGTCACCGACGACGGCGCCGAGACCGATCTGGACCTGGGCCACTATGAGCGGTTCACGGGTGTCTCGGCCGCCAAGTCCGACAACATCACCACGGGCCGAATCTATTCGACCATCCTGGAGAAGGAGCGTCGCGGCGATTATCTGGGCGCGACCGTCCAGGTCATTCCGCACGTGACCGACCAGATCAAGTCCTTCTGCTTGACCCCTGCCCTGACCGACGAAGGCGAGGACGTCGACTTCGTCCTGGTCGAGATCGGCGGCACCGTCGGCGACATCGAGGGGCTGCCCTTCTTCGAGGCGATCCGCCAACTGGGCCAGGATTTGCCGCGTGGTCAGTCGTGCTTCGTCCACCTGACCCTGCTGCCCTTCATCAAGACCGCAGGCGAGATGAAGACCAAGCCGACGCAGCACTCGGTCAAGGAGCTTCGCTCGATCGGCATCCAGCCGGACATTCTGCTGTGCCGCTGCGAGCAGCCGATCCCGGCCGACGAGAAGCGCAAGATCGGCCTGTTCTGCAATGTGCGCGAAAGCGGCGTGATTCAGGCGATGGATTCGGCCGACATCTACGCCGTGCCGCTGGACTATCATCGCGAGGGGCTGGACCGCGAAGTCCTGGCCCATTTCGGCATCGTCGATGCGCCGGAGCCCGATCTGTCGCGTTGGCAGGAGATCGCGCGTCGCCGCCTGCACCCCGACGGGGAAGTCACCATCGCCGTGGTCGGAAAATACACCGTCCTTAAGGACGCCTACAAGTCGTTGATCGAGGCGCTTCATCACGGCGGGGTCGCCAACAACGTCAAGGTCAACATCGACTGGGTCGAGGCCGACACCTTCGAAGGCGATCCCGAGGCCTGCGAGGAGCGTTTGCAGGGCGCCCACGCGGTGCTGGTGCCCGGCGGCTTCGGCGAGCGCGGCTCGGAAGGCAAGATCGAGGCGGCCCGTTTCGCCCGCGAGCGCAACATCCCCTATTTCGGCATCTGTTTCGGCATGCAGATGGCCGTGATCGAGGCGGCGCGGAACCTGGCCGGCTATCCCAAGGCCTCGTCGACCGAGTTCGGGCCCACCGCCGAGCCGGTCGTCGGCCTGATGACCGAATGGACGCAAGGCAATCAGCGCGTGCTTCGCCAGCAGGGCGGGGACCTGGGGGGCACCATGCGGCTGGGGGCCTATGACTCGACCCTGGCGGCCGGGTCCAAGATCGCCGAAATCTATGGTGCGACCGAGATCAGCGAACGGCATCGTCACCGCTACGAGGTCAATATCAACTATCGCGAGGCCATCGAGGCCAAGGCGGGCCTGGTCTTCGCCGGCCTGTCGCCCGACGGCGTGCTGCCCGAGACGGTCGAACGTCCCGACCATCCGTGGTTCATCGGCGTCCAGTATCATCCCGAGTTGAAAAGCCGTCCGTTCGCGCCCCATCCGCTGTTCGCCAGCTTCATCGGCGCGGCCGTGGTTCAAAGCCGGCTGGTGTGACGTAACTCTGTTCACGGACCTGCGATTCCGCCGGGCGCGGCTTTTGCGTTAGAATGGCCGGGACGGACCGATTTGGCACGGTTCGAATGTCGTGGGACCGTCGATGATCGGCGAGCTGCTCTATCATCTGCACCGGCACGTCCGCCTGGTGCTGATCGCCGGCGGGCTGATGTTCGTCCTGGGCGCGATGCTGCTTGGCTATGAGGCCGTGCGGCACATGGAGCAGCGGCCGGCCCGGCCTGCGCAGGCGTCCCAGGCCTAGCCACGCTTCTTATCGACAAGCGGCAGGCCCGCCGCGTCGGGCGGCGTCTCGCCGCCTGGACCCAGCGCACGCTGCATGAAGACGACATCGCGCCAGTCGTCGTGCTTCCAGCCGGCGGCCTTGAATATCCCGGCGTCGGCGAAGCCTCGGGCGCGGTGCAGGGCGATGGAGCCGAGATTTTCCGAATCGCCGATGACGGCGACCATCTGCCGAAGTCCCATCGCTTCGCAGCGCTGGAGCAGGGCGTCGAGCAGGGCGCCGGCGACGCCGCGACCCCGCGCCCAAGGCGCGACATAGATCGAATCCTCGACCATGTAGCGATAGGCTTGGCGCGTGCGAAACGGTCCGGCGTAGGCATAGCCGGCGACCGCGCCGTCCATTTCGGCGACCAGCCGGGGCAGGCCGAGCGCCGCGACCGCTCCCAGCCGCGCCGCCATCTCGGCCTCATCGGGCGGCTCCAGCTCGAAGGTGCCGCGCCCCTTGGCGACGCTTTCGGCGTAGATGGCGGTGATCGCCGCGATGTCGTCGGGACCGGCGTCGCGAACTGTCGGGGTCGTCACGCGGTCTCCCAGCCCTTTTCGATGGCCCAGACCGCGAAGGCGTAGTCGTGGGCGACCTCCTTCAGATAATCGAACCGGCCGGCCGCGCCCCCATGCCCCGCTTCCATATTGATCTTCAGCAGCACAGGCTTGCCCGAGGTGGTCGCCGGCCGCAGCTTGGCCACCCATTTCTCCGGCTCCCAATAGGTGACGCGCGGGTCGGACAGGCCGCCGGTCGCCAGCACGGCCGGATAGGCCTTGGGCTCGACCTGATCGTAGGGGCTGTAGCTGAACATATAGTCGTAGGCGGCCGGGTCCTCGATGGGGTTGCCCCACTCGGGCCATTCGGGCGGGGTCAGCGGCAGGGAGGTGTCGCTCATGGTGTTGATCACGTCGACGAACGGCACCTGGCCGATGACGCCGGCCCACAGGTCCGGGCGCATGTTGTTGACGGCGCCCATCAGCAGCCCGCCCGCCGATCCGCCCTGGGCGACGATGTTGCCGGCCGTCGCGTATTTCCGCCCGATCAGGTGTTCGGCGGCGGCGATGAAGTCGGTGAAGGTGTTCTTCTTGGTCATCCGCCGCGCCGCCAGGAACCAGCTCCAGCCCTTGTCTGAACCGCCCCGGATGTGGGCGATGGCGTAGATCCAGCCCCGGTCGACCAGCGACAGCCGATTGGTCGAGAAGCTGGCCGGCATCGGGATGCCGTAGGAGCCGTAGCCATAGAGCAGCAGCGGCGCGGATCCGTCGACCGGCGTGGACTTGCGCCGCAGGACCGTGACGGGGACCAGTTCGCCGTCTGCGGCCGGGGCGTTCAGCCGCTCGACCACATAGTCGGCCGGGTCATGACCGCTGGGCACCTCCTGGGTCTTGCGCAGGGTCCGCTCGCGGCTGGCCATGTCGTAGTCGAAGGTCTGGGTCGGCGTGGACGGCGAGTTGTAGGCGTAGCGGGTGATCGTGGTGTCGAACTCCGACGCCCCGGCCAGCGACAGGGCGAAGGCGGGCTCGTCCACGGCGATCTCGTGCTCGGCGCCAGCGCGGTCGCGGATGATGATGCGGGTGTTGGCGTCAGCCCGTTCCTGGCGCGCCAGATGGCCCTTGGTCAGGTCCAGCCCCTCGATGAAGCGGCCCGGCGTATGGGGCACCAGGTCCTTCCAGTTCGTCTTGCCCGGCGCCTCGCTCGGCGCCTCGACGATCTTGAAGTCGATGGCGTCGTCGGCGTTGGTGCGGATCACCCAGCGGTCGTCCCAGTGGTCGACGTCGTAGCGGGTGGCGACGACGCGCGGCTCAAGGATCACGGGCTCGGCTGTCGGCGTCGCCGCAGGGATGTATCGCGCCTCGCTGGTTTCCTGGTTCTGGATGCCGATGACGATGAACTTGTCGTCGGCTGTGCGGCCCACGCCGATAAACATGCCGTCGTCGGCCTCTTCATAGACCAGGGTGGTCTCGCCGCCGCGCGCCGGGCGGCGGAAAATCTTGTCCGGGCGGCCGTTGTCGTCGCGATTGGTCCAGAATATCCATTGGCTGTCGGGCGAGAAGACGAAGTCGCCGGTGGCGCTGTCGATCACCTCGGGCAGGACTTCGCCGGTCGCCAGATCCCTGACGTAGATCTTGTGCACCTCGGAGCCCTGGGCGTCTTCCGCATAGGCGAACAGGGCGTGGTCGGGGCTGTGGCTCGCGGCCGAAACCTCGGAATAGGCCTTGCCCTTGGCGAGTTCATTGGCGTCCAGAAGCAGTTGGGGCGTTGGCGCGACGACGAAATTCTTCGTCACCGGCTGGCCGTCCGCCATCCATGTCCCCTGGCGCTCGACCCGCATGTAGCGGGGATGCTGATCGCCGGTCCGGTATTCGACGTAGTAGTTCCAGCCGCCGTCGGGGGCGGGGACGGAACTGTCGTCCTCCTTGATGCGCCCCCGCATCTCCGCGAACATCGCCTGCTGCAGGGGCAGGGTGGAGGCCATCATGGCCTCGCGATAGGCGTTCTCGGCCGTCAGATGCGCCTTGACCTCGGCCTTGATCAGCGTCGGGTCGCGCAGAACGGCCTGCCAGTTGTCGTCCTTCATCCATTGATAGTCGTCGGTGCGGGTGCGGCCGAGCTGTTCGATGACGACGGGGATCTTCTTGGCGACGGGCGGTTGGGGCATCGAGGTTCCGGCAGGTTGACGGGCGAGGGCGGGGGCGGCCGAGGCGGCCAGCGCCGTCGCCGCGGTGGACATGATCACTTGCCGACGGTTCATCGGTCGCTCCCCTATTCGTTCCGAAGGCCGCACCTTGCGGGGGACCGGCGGCCAAGGTCAATGAGGCGGCGGACGGTTCATCCCGCCAGAGCCGCGACCGACAGGCGTTGCAGCACGGCGCCGCCCTGGCCCACGGCCGCCAGGCGGCTGGAGACATGGCCCAGCACATTGGCGGCGTAGATTTCGTAGAGGTCCAGCTTGCCCCGCAGCCAGGCGGGATCGCCGTCGTTCGCGTCCAGCCTGGCCTTGGCCGCCAGGGCGCCCTTGGCCAGCATCCAGCCGCCGACGACATCGCCCATCAGCTTCAGATAGGCGTCGGCGGCGGCCAGCACGTCGGCGGCGGCCTCGGGATCGGCCTTCTGGTCCAGAAGCCACAGGGTCGCGTCCTGGACGGCCTCGATGGCGGTGGCGAACCGTTCGACGGGCTTGCCGGAATAGAGGCCTCCAAGGCGGCCCAGGGTGACCTTCATGTCGGCGATCAGGGCCTTGGCCGATTCGCCGCCGTCCATCGACAGCTTGCGGCCCACCAGGTCCATCGCCTGGATGCCGTTGGTGCCTTCATAGATCGGGGCGATGCGGGCGTCGCGATAGTATTGGGCCGCGCCCGTCTCTTCGATGAAGCCCATGCCGCCGTGGACCTGGACGCCCAGCGAGGCGACCTCGCAGCCGACATCGGTGGACCAGGCCTTGGCGATGGGGGTGAACAGGTCCTCGCGGCCCTTCCACCGGCGGCGCTCTTCTTCGGAACCTGCATGTCTGGCCAGGTCGGCGGCGACGCCGGTGGACAGGCAGATGGCGCGGGCGGCGGAGATCTTGGCCTTCATGACGCCCAGCATCCGGCGCACATCCGGGTGGTCGAAGATCGGGGCGTTGGCTTCTCCCGTCCAGGTCGAACGGCCCTGGCGACGCTCCAGCGCATAGGCCAGGGCATGCTGATAGGCGCGCTCGGCGATGCCGACGCCCTCGACCCCGACGGCCAGGCGGGCGGCGTTCATCATGACGAACATATGGGCCAGGCCCTGGTTCGGCTGCCCGACCAGTTCGGCGGTCGCGCCCTCATAGCTCATGACGCAGGTCGGCGAGGCGTGGATGCCCAGCTTGTGCTCGACCCCGACGGGGCGGAAGGCGTTGCGCTCGCCCAGCGTCCCGTCGTCCTTGACTGCGAACTTGGAGGCCAGGAACAGGCTGATGCCCTTCGGTCCCTTAGGCGCGTCGGGCAGGCGGGCCAGCACCAGATGAACGATATTGTCGGTGGCATCGTGGTCGCCCCAGGTGATGAAGATCTTCTGACCGTTCAGCGCATAGGTCCCGTCGCCGTTCGGCGTGGCGGTGGCGGTCAGGGCGCCCAGATCGGAACCGGCGCCCGGCTCGGTCAGGACCATGGCGCCGGTCCATTCGCCGCTGACCAGCTTGGTCAGATATTTCGCTTTCTGCTCTTGCGTGCCGACCTGTTCCAACGCCTCGATGGCGGCGAGCGACAGCATGGGGCACAGGCCGAAGGCCATGTTGGCGGCGTGCACCGTCTCATAGGCCGCCAGTTCCAGCGCCTTGGGGAGGGCCTGGCCGCCCGCCTCGGCCGGAGCCGACAGGCCGGTCCAGCCTCCAGCCGCGAACTGGCGATAGGCGTCGGCGAAGCCCGGCGCTGCGGTGACGGCGCCGTTGGCGTAGGTCGAACCCTGTTGGTCGCCGATGCGGTTCAGAGGCGCCAGCACCTCTTCGGAGAACTGACCCGCCGCCTCCAGCACCGCCGAGGCGACATCGGCGTCATAATCGGGAAAGGCGCCGGTCGCGGCGACATCGGTCATTCCGGCGACGGCCTCCAGGGTGAAGGCCAGGTCTCGAACGGGCGCGCGGTAGGTCATGGGTTTCCTCAATCGGCTTTGCGGCCTAGATGCCGCGTCAAGACAGGGTGTCGCAAGCGTCTTGGCGACGCGTCCCGTCTCTGCGCAAGGTGACGTAGCGCCGTCACGGAAGGGAAGCCATGGGCGAACCGCGAAATCGATATTCGACCGTGTCCCTGTTCCTGCATTGGGGCCTCGCCCTGGCGGTCCTGGTCCAGGTGCTGCTGATCGCGGCGCACGAGAATACCGAAGGGCCGATGTCGGGCCAGTTCGTCATGCTGCACAAGTCGCTGGGTCTGACGATCCTGCTGCTGACGCTGGCGCGGATCGGCTGGCGGCTGGCGCACCCGGCCATCGCCTTGCCCGCGCATTTGCCGCCCTGGCAAAGGCTGGCGGCGCGGGCGACCCATGTGTTGTTCTATGTGGCGTTGATCGTCATTCCGATGACGGGCTGGCTGGCGTCGTCGGCTGGCGGGCGTGAGATCGCCTGGTTCGGCCTGTTCGACTGGCCGCTGCTGCCGATCGGCGGCGGTCGCGCCACGGCGCGCGGCTTCATGGCGGCGCACGGCCTGGCGGTGAAGGGGCTTTATGTCCTGATCGCCCTGCATGTCCTGGCGGCGCTCAAGCATCAGTTCGTCGACCGGGACAATGTGCTGCACCGGATGATCCCGCTGATTCCTCGCCGACCGTGAGCGCGACGCCGCACGAGGCCGCCAGGGCGCTGGCGGACGGGGCGCTGATCCTGCTGCCGACCGAGACGGTCTATGGGCTGGGAGCCGACGCCGGCGCCCCCGAGGCGGTGGCGGCTATCTTCGCAGCCAAGGGCCGTCCGCGCTTCAACCCGCTGATCTCTCACGTGGCGGATGCCGAGATGGCGGCCGACATCGGGGTGTTCGACGCAGCGGCGCAGGCTTTGGCCCAGGCCTTCTGGCCGGGGCCGCTGACGCTGGTCACGCCGATCCGGGATGCGGGGCGTGTCTGCGACCTGGCCCGCGCCGGGCTGGACAGCGTGGCGATCCGGGTTCCGGCCCATCCTGCGGCGAAGGCGGTGCTGGCGGCGTTCGGCGGCCCGGTGGTCGCGCCCTCGGCCAACCGCTCGGGCCGGCCCAGCCCGACGACCTTCGCCGATGCGGTCGAGGAGACCGGATTCGCCGTCGCCGCCGCCGTCGACGGCGGGCCATGCCGAGTGGGGCTGGAGAGCACGGTGGTCTCGGCGCTGGACGGGCGTGTCGCCTTGTTGCGCCCCGGCGCCGTCACGCGAGAGCAGATCGAGGCCGTGGTCGGCCCGCTGGCCGACGACGGGGAGGGGCGGCGCTCGCCGGGGCGGCTTGCGCTGCATTATGCGCCGGACGCTCCGGTGCGGATCGAGGCGACGGCGGCGGCGCCGGACGAAATCCTTTTGGGCTTCGGTCCTGGCGTGGGCGAGACCCGCTGGAGCCTGAGCCCGACCGGCGACCTGTCGCAGGCGGCGGCCAATCTGTTTCGGCTGCTGCGGGAAGCGGATCGGCAAAAGCCGGCCGCCATCGCCGTCTCGCCCATTCCAGGCACGGGGCTGGGCGAGGCGATCAACGACCGTCTGCGCCGCGCCGCCGGCTTTGTGGGCTAGCCGAAGCGGGCCTGCATATCGACGCTGGACTGGCGGCCGACGGCGCCCAGGCAACTGTCCAGCCATTCGTCGGCGGCGGCGCGACCACGCGTCTTGAGGTCGTTCAGGAAGCTCCATTCGGTGTTGAACTTTGTCCGCAGCGACAGGTCCGACAGCCAGCGGTCCGCCTCGATGGCGTGCATCCGCACATGGCGATAGGGGCCCTGGCCGCTTACGTCGATCTGGCCCTGGCCGATCATCTCGCCGGCGATGGCGATGGCGCGCAGTTCGGCGACCAGGGGCGCGTTGAAGACGATCTCGTTCAACCGATCCATGATGTCGGCGGCGCTGCGGGGCGTCTCGTCGCGGGTCATGGGGTTCAGCGTGACCAGCAGAACGTCGTCGGGCGTATCCTCTCCCGTCAGGGGCCATAGCGGCGGATTGGTCAGATAGCCGCCGTCCCAGTAAGGCTCGCCCTCGATCTCCACCGCTTGGAACAGATGCGGCAGGCAGGCCGAGGCCATCAGCACGTCGGGCGTGATTTCGTCCGAGGTGAAGACCCGCGCCCTAGCCTGGCGCACGGCCGTCGCGGCGACGAACAGCTTGATGTCCGACGCCCGCACCGCGCCGAAGTCGACGGCGGCCTTCAGAACCCGATCCAGAGGATTGTGGTTCAGGGGATTGAATTCATAGGGGCTCATGGACAGGGCCAGGGTCTCGCCGGCGCGCCAGAACGGATTGTCCTTGATCCAGTCGGGCGTCTGGGCGGCGTTCCAGATGGCGCTGTCGCCGAAGACGTTGCGGCCGCCGGACTGATTGATCTCGCGCCAGAGCTTGTCCAGGGCCGCGCGGGCGTCGCCGGCGGCCAGGCCCGAGACCAGGGCCGTTCCGTTCATCGCGCCGGCCGAGACGCCCGATACGGCGCGGAAATCCAGGCGGTCGTCCTCCAGCAGCCGGTCAAGAACGCCCCACTGAAAGGCCCCGTGCGCCCCGCCGCCCTGGAGCGCCAGGCAGATCGGGCGTCTGCCGGGCGATCGTCGCGCCGTGTCCGGCTCGGCGGCCTTGCGTCTGAAGATCGCCATGCGCCCCTGTTCGCCCCCCGCTGTCTATTGCGCGGTCCAGCCGCCATCGATGGAGAAACTGGCCCCGTTGGCCGATGCGCCCAGGTCGCTGACCAGATAGAGGAAGACCCCGACCAATTCCTCGGTCCTGACGAACCGCTTGGTTGGCTGGGCGGCCAGGATGACATCGGTCAGCACCTGCGACTCGGTCATGTGGCGCGTTCGGGCCTGGTCCGCGATCTGTTTCGCCACGATCGGCGTCTCGACGAAGCCGGGGCAGATGGCGTTGCAGGTGATGTTGTCCCGCGCCAGCTCCAGGGCGACGGTCTTGGTCAAGCCGATGATCCCGTGCTTGGCCGCGACATAGGCGGACTTGAAGGGGCTGGCGACCAGACCGTGGGCCGAGGCCATGTTGACGATCCGGCCCCGTCCCTGGGCCTTCATGATCGGGATGGCCGCGCGGGTGGCGTAGAAGGCCGAGGACAGGTTGATGGCGATGATCTTCTCCCACTGGTCGGCGGGGAAGTTCTCGACGGATTCGACGTGCTGGATCCCGGCGTTGTTGACCAGAATGTCCAGCCGGCCCAGTTCGCGCCGGGCGAAGGCGACCATGTCGGCGATCTGTTCGCCATCGGTCATGTCGGCGGGATGGTAGAGCACGCGCCGCCCGGACGACGCCGCCAGGTCGGCGCGGATGCGCTCGATTTCGGCCGGATCGCCCAGGCCGTTCAGAACCACGTCGCCGCCCGCCGCCGCGACCGCCCGCGCCAGGGCCAGGCCGATGCCGGAGGTCGAGCCGGTGACGACCGCCGCCTGACCGGCCAGGTCGCCGATCTGGCGCAGCGCGGGCTTGGCCTGGTCGTCGGTCGAGGTGTTTGGCCGTTGTGACATGGGTCCGCCCTTTATGATCTTTCCTTCGAGACTAGCGGCAGGACGGGGCGGGGATCAAGAATTTCCCGACCTGATGAATATCCAGTCGCTGTCGGTCGAGGCGGCCTTGTCGAACCGATAGCCGTCGCGGTCGAAAGCCTTCAGGTCCACGGCCCGTTCCACCCGCTCGTCGATGGCGAATCGGGTCATCGCGCCGCGCGCCTTCTTGGCGAAGAAGGAGACGATGCGGGTCTCGCCGTTCTTCTCCTCGCGAAACTGAGGCGTGACCACCGGCAGTTTAAGCGCCTTGGCGTCGACGGCGCCGAAATATTCCTGGCTGGCCAGGTTGACCAGGGTCGGGTCGGCCTGGCCGGCGGCGTCCGCGTTCAGTTGCATGGAAATGCGGTCGCCCCAGAAGTCGTAGAGGCTGGCACCCCGCCGCGTCTTCAACCGCGTGCCCATCTCCAGCCGATAGGGCTGGATGCGGTCCAGCGGACGCAGCAGGCCGTAGAATCCCGACAGGATGCGCACATGGTCCTGGGCGAAGGCCAGGGCCTCGGCGTCCAGTTCGCGCGCCTTCAGGCCCTCGTAGACGTCGCCGGCGAAGGCGAACGCCGCCTGGACCCCGTCGGTCGATTCGGCGTCGAAGGCCTTGAACCGTTCGACGTTCAGGGTCGCCAGATCGTCGGAGATTCCCATCAGACGGCGCAGGTCCGCCCGCGTCTGTCGCCGGGCCGTGACCGCCAGGCTGGCGGTGTCGTCGCGGAAGCGGCGCTCGGTCGCGGGCAGGGCCGGATCGGCCTCGGTGAAGTCCAGCCGCTTGGCGGGGGAGAGAACGATCAACAAGACAAGGCTCCGTGACGACGCCGCCCAAATAGGCCGCTTCGACGCCGATTTGAACCGGGTGCGACGCTGGCGCGTCCGGGCGTGCGAAAGCGCCCTCGCGCTTTCGCTGCGAAGTGGGATGGAGGGCTGGGCGGAGCGCCGGGCCTTCGCCCGGAGTGTGAGTTTGTAAGTACCGTTTCGACGAAGGGTATGACGCTCCGCGCGGTTGGTTGGCCTGCAAGCTCGGGGCGTCGAGCGGTGGCGGTCTTATCGCCTAACCCCATAAGCTTGCGACGGGTCGGCGGGGTCTGCGAAACCCCGTCCCGAGTGCGGCCGAGTATCCCCCTCGACCCTCCGACACCGCTCCATGAGTCGATGTCGGCGCGATGGAGTTTCACCATCGCTCCCGTTCCATCCGCTCCCGCCGCCGCAAGGTCGCAGGCCTTACGAGCCCTCCGGTGCGACGAGACGGCTTTAGAATACGCGCGTTTCGGAGGGGGGATGGATGATGGGGGAGATAATTCGCCAAGCGGTTGGATTCGCGGGGAATGCACCAGCCGCATTGTGATGGCTGGCATTGAAATCCGTCATCCTCGGCCTTGTGCCGAGGATCCATAATCCCGGTGTCCGCCGCCGTCCCCCGTCCTTTGAGACCGAGCGTATGGATCCTCGGCACAAGGCCGAGGATGACGAGCGGAGGGGGCAGGTTCCTTTCGTCTCCCCCAAGATTTGGGGAGGAGACGGGACGTTCAGAAAAGCACCGCCGGGTTCATGATGCGGTCGGGGTCGAGGGCGCGGCGGATGGCGGCCATGGTCTCGATCTCGATGGGGGATTTGTAGCGTTTGACCTCTTCGGTCTTGAGCCGGCCCAGGCCGTGCTCGGCCGAGATGGAGCCGTCGTAGCGGGCGACCACGTCGTGGACGACCTGGGAGCCTTCCTTCCAGCGGCCGATGAAGGCGGAGATGTCCTGACCGAGGCCGGGCAGGATGTCGTAGTGCAGATTGCCGTCTCCGACGTGGCCGAACACCGAAATTCGGGCGCCGGGGTGGAACCGTTCGACGGCGGCGGAAGCCTCGTCGATGAAGTCGGCGATGCGGCTGATGGGCACCGAGACGTCGTGTTTCCAGCCGCCGCCCTCGGGTTTCAGAGCCGCCGAATGCTCCTCGCGCAGGCGCCAGAAGGCGGCGCGCTGGGCGTCGTTCTGGGCGATGGCGGCGTCGGTGATCAGCCCCTCTTCGAAGGCGACCTCCAGCAGGGCCTGCATCTGGGCTTCGGCCCCGCCGGGCGCGCCCGAGGCGATCTCGATCAGGACGTACCAGTCAGGGGTCGTGTCCAGCGGTTCGCGGGTGTCGGGGATGTTCTTCAGCACCAGCTCCATGCCCAGGCGCTTCATCAGTTCGAAGGCTTCGACGCCGCCGCCGGTTTCGGCCTTGGCGCGGGCGAGCAGTTCGACCGAGGCGGCGGCGGTGTCCAGCCCCACGATCGCGACGGCGCGCGAGCGCATGATCGGGAACAGTTTCAGCGTGGCGGCGGTGACGACGCCCAACGTGCCCTCGGCCCCGATCAGAAGCTGCTTCAGATCATAGCCGGTGTTGTCCTTCCTGAGCCGCTTCAGGCCATGGAAGACCTGGCCGTTCGGCAGGACGGCCTCTATGCCCAGCACCAGATCGCGCATCATGCCGTAGCGCAGCACCTGGGTGCCGCCGGCGTTTGTGGAGATGACGCCGCCGATGGTGGCGGACCCCTCGGCGGCCAGGCTGAGCGGGAAGTAGCGGCCGGCCGCCGTCGCCGCCTGTTGCGCTTCCAACAGGGTCAGGCCGGCCTCGACCGTCATGGCGTCGTCTAGAGGAGTGACGTCGCGGACGGCCCGCATCTTCTTGAGGGACAGCAGGACTTCGCCAAACGGAATCTGACCGCCCACCAGGCCCGTGCCGCCGCCCTGGGGGGTGATGGCCAGGCCTTCGCGCGCGCAGATGGAGACGGCGCGGGCGACCTCGGCCGTCGAGCGGGGGGTCAGAAGGAGCGGCGTGTTCCCGGACCACCGATTGCGCCACTCGGTCAGGAACGGCGCCACGACCTCGGGGTCCTGGGTCCAGCCGCCGTCGCCGAGGGCGGCCTTCAGGTCGTCGAGGACGGCGGAGGAGGGGGCGGTCGTGCTCATGGCCCCCTTGTGTCAGGCGTGGCGGCGCGTTGGAAGCCTTCAGACGTCCAGTTCTTCTTTCACGAACTGCGCGTTTTCCTGGATGAACTGGAAGCGGGCCTCGGCGCGCTTGCCCATCAGGCGTTCGACCAGATCCTCGATGCTGGATTCGGCGTCGGGCACGGTGATGCGGGCCAGGGTGCGCTTCCTGGGGTCCATGGTGGTCTCCTTGAGCTGCGAGGCCATCATTTCGCCCAGGCCCTTGAAGCGGCCGATCTCGGTCTTCTTGCCCTTGAAGACGGTGGCCAGCAGTTCGTCGCGGTGGGCGTCGTCGCGGGCGTATTCGCTGAGCGGACCCGCGCTGATCCGATACAGGGGCGGCAGGGCCATGAAGACGCGGCCCTGGCGGATGGTCTCGGGCATGACGCGATAGAAGAAGGTGATCAGCAGGGCCGCGATATGGGCGCCGTCCACGTCGGCGTCGGTCATGATGACGATCCGCTCGTAACGCAGGTCGTCGATGTTGAACCGATTGCCCGGCTGGACGCCCAGGGCCAGGGCCAGGTCGGACAGTTCGACGTTCTGGCGCAGCTTGTCCGCCGTGGCGGAGGCGACGTTCAGGATCTTGCCGCGCAGGGGCAGGATGGCCTGGGTCGTGCGGTCGCGCGCCTGTTTGGCCGAGCCGCCGGCCGAATCGCCCTCGACGATGAACAGTTCGGTGCCCTCGGCGGCCTGACGCGAACAGTCGGATAGTTTGCCCGGCAGGCGCAGCTTGCGGGTGGCGGCGGCGCGCTGGACCTCCTTGTCCTTCCTGCGGCGCAGGCGGTCCTCGGCGCGGTCGATGACGAAGCCGAGCAGGGCGTTGGCCTGTTTCGGGCTTTCGGTCAGCCAGTGGTCCAGCGGGTCGCGCAGCAACTGTTCGACCAGACGCGCGCCCTCGGGCGAGGACAGGCGGTCCTTGGTCTGGCCCTGGAATTCGGGATTGCGGATGAAGACGCTGATCAGGGCGCCGGCGTTGGCGATGACGTCTTCGGCCGTGATGACGCTCGCGCGCTTTTCGTTGGTCAGTTCGCCATAGGCCTTCAGACCCTTGACCAGGGCGGCGCGGAAGCCCGCCTCGTGCGTGCCGCCGTCGGGGGTCGAAACCGTGTTGCAGTAGGACTGGATGAAGCCGTCGGCCTCGCCAAAACCGATAGGCGACCAGGCGACGGCCCATTCGAAGGCCCCCGCCTCGCCCTGACGCTCGGCGCGGCCGGCGAAGACGGGGGTGACGGTCTCCAACTGGCCGACGCGCTCGGCCAGGGCGTCGGCCAGACCGCCGGGGAAGTGCAGCAGAGCCTGGGCCGGGGTGGCGTCGACGATGCGTTCCGGCGCGCAGGTCCATTTGATCTCGACGCCGCGGAACAGATAGGCCTTGGAGCGGGCCATGCGGAACAGGCGGGCGGGCTTGAAGGCCGCGCCCATGCCGAAGATCTCTTCGTCCGGCTTGAAGCGGATCAGGGTGCCGCGCTTCCTGGACGGCTGGACCTGCTGGATGGGGCCGAGGACGTGGCCGCGCGAGAAGGACTGCTTCCACTCGAACCCGTCGCGCCAGACGGTGACGTCCAGATGCTCGGACAGGGCGTTGACGACCGAGACGCCGACCCCGTGCAGGCCGCCGGACGTCTCATAGGCCTTGCCCGAGAACTTGCCGCCCGAGTGGAGGACCGTCATCACCACCTCCAGCGCCGACTTGCCGGGATGTTTGGGGTGGGGATCGACGGGGATGCCGCGCCCGTCGTCGCGGACGGACAGATAGCCGTCCGCGTCCAGATCGACGGTGATCAGCTTGGCGTGGCGGGCCACGGCCTCGTCCATCGCATTGTCGAGGACTTCGGCGAACAGGTGGTGAAGGGCGCGTTCGTCGGTGCCGCCGATATACATGCCGGGGCGTTTGCGGACGGGCTCCAGCCCCTCCAGCACCTCGATCGACGAGGCGGAATAGCCGGTGGAGGCGGCCGTGGCCGCGGCGGCCTGGACGGGCTTGGGCGCCGGCGCCGGCGTCGGCGCGACAGCGGGCGCGGCCTTCGCGGCCTGGGGCGCGGCCTGGGGCGCAACCTGGGGCGGGATCGCCGCAGGACGCTTTGTCGGCTCGGGCTTGCGAGCTTCGGGTTCGTCGTCAAAAGCGAAGAGGTCGGCGGCCATTCACATAGTCTGAGGCGATTCGGGGCCGGTTCTGGTAGGCCCGCAAAGCCGGTCGGGCAAGCGGCGCGCGCGCAGGCGCCCGAACCGGGGCCGGATCGAAGGTCACGGCGCGCGCCGTTATGGCCAGCATCAGCACCCAGGGCAGGTTGGCGTGGGTCAGAAGCACGCTCTCGGACAGGCTGAGCGCGGTGAAGACGGCCAGATAGGCGATGCTCCAATAACCCTCGCGCGCGCCCAGACCGTTCAGGCGCGCGACGATCATGACGGCGGAGACGGCCATGAGAGCCCCCACGGAGACGGCGCCGGGCCAGCCCAGTTGGACCAGCAGGTCGATCCAGCCGTTGTGGGCGCTTGGCACCGGCCATTGGGTCTCGATGCGGATTTCGCGCGCGGGGATGGAGTCCACGCCCCAGAAGGCGCTGAAGCCATAGCCGGTCCAGGGCCGTTCGGCGACCTTGCGCATCAGCGCCTCCCAGATCAGGGTGCGGCCGGTCAGGGACGGATCCTTGCCCAGGGCTTCCAGGATGGCGGCGGAATCGGAGTTCCACAGCCAGGTCGCGCTGGCGACCGTGACGACGCCCAGCCAGACGCCGACGACGGTGACGACCGCGCCCCCCTGTTTCAACGCCCACCATCCGCCCACCATGCCGACGCCCAGCATCCAGCACAGAAGCGAAGTCTTGGACTGGGTGGCCAGGACCAGGAGGGTGGTCAGGCCCAGGGCGACGAGGGCGGTCCAGAAGCCGCCCTTGCGGCCCGCGATATGGTCGGCGGCCAGCGTCGCGGCGGAGGAGACGGCGCCGACAACCATGACCAGGCCCATCTGGTTCTTCTCGTACCACAGACCGCGCCACAGGCCGGCGTTGTCGAACTGGTGCACCCCGACCTTGGGATAGGCGAAGACCATGACCAGGCTGCCGACCGCCATGACCAGGCCCGTATGCATCAGCAGACGCGGCAGGGCGGCGTTTCGGAACCGCGCGCCCAAATAGACGGCGAAGGCGCTGTTGATGGCCATGGCGATGACCCGCCGTTCGGTCACGCCCGGGTCTATGGACCAGTATTGGGAGGCGAAGGCCAAGCCGACCAGGCCGAACATCATCAGCCAGGCGGGCCAGGCGCGGATCACCCGGTCGAAACGAAAGACGATCAGCCCGGCGATCACGGCGTAGACCGGCAACCACATCAGGCGCAGCACCGGCGTCTCGGCCTGGTCGGGGGCGACGAGCGGTGCGATCAGGGCGCCGGTCAGCATGAAGACGACAAAGCCGGCCGCCCACTGCTCCCACAGCGGCGGCGAATCGTCCGAGGTCTGGACAGGCGAGGCGCGCACGGCCGGACAGTCGGCTCGCGCGCTTAAGGAACCGTGAGCGCGGCGGCGAAGGCGGCCAGGCCGTGTTCGAGGTCCGCGATCAGGTCGGCGGGGTCTTCCAGCCCGACGTGAAGGCGAATCAGTTCTCCCTCCAGCGTCGGCGGATGGGCGCGATAGGCCATTTGATGCGTCTCGCACGTGATTAGGCTTTCGAACCCGCCCCAGGAATAGCCCAGGCCGAACAGGGTCAGGGCGTCCAGAAAGGCTGCGCCCGCCGCCCCGTCGCCGCCCTTCATCACCACGCCCATCAGCGAGGCGGCGCCGGAGAAGTCGCGGGTCCAGAGATCATGCCCGGCGCCGCCGGGCAGGGGCGGGTAGAGGACCCGCGAGACTTCCGGCCGCCCTTGAAGCCATTCGGCCACGACCAGGGCCGAGCGCGCCTGTTCGGCGTAGCGCAGCGGCAGGGTGCGCAGACCCCGCAGGGCCAGCCAGGCGTCGTCCGGCGAGACGTGCCAGCCCAGGTCCTCGATCACGTCGCCGATGGCGCGGCGGCAGGCGGGATCGTCGACGGCGATGCTTCCCATCAGGACGTCCGAATGACCGCCGACATATTTGGTCACGGCCTGGACGCTGACGTCGACGCCGTGGGCGAGGGGGCGGTAGGCCAGCCCGGCCGCCCAGGTGTTGTCGACGACGGTCAGGACGCCGCGCGCGCGACAGGCCCGGGCCACCGCGGCGACATCGACCATTTCGAATGTCAGGGAGGCGGGCGATTCCATCAGCACCAGCCGGGTGCGCCCGGTCAGGCCAGCGACCACGTCGGCCGCGCCGGCGTCGCCGGGCAGGAAGCGGGTCGTGACGCCGCGCGCGGCCTGGTAGCGGCTGAGGAACCGGCGCGTCGGGCCATAGACGGCGTCGGTCGTGATCACCTCGTCCCCCGGCCGCAGCAGGGCCAGCAGCGGCACGGTGACGGCCGCCAGGCCCGAAGGGACGAGAAAAGCCTCGGCCGCGCCTTCCAGATCGGCCAGGGCGTGACGGAGCGCACGCGCCGCGCTGGTTCCCGACAGGCCGTAGGTCGGGCCAGCCGCCTCGTCGCGCATGACGCCGGCCGTGTCGCTGAGCATTGTGGAGGCGCGTTCCAGCGGCGGATTGACCGGGCGGCGCCCCTGGCCCCGGCGCGTGGCGGAGGCGATCAGGCGGGTGCGGTCCGAATGCGTCGGCATGGGCGATCCATGGGTTGCGGTTCAGGGCCTAAAGGCCTCTAAAGCCTGCGGGGCGCAAGCGGCGAGGGACCAACGCGATGCGGTGCTGGATGATCGGGACGATGGCGCTGGCCGTGCTGGCGGCCGGTTGCGGACGCCAGGACGCGCCCCCGGCAACCGACGCGCGGCCCGAAGTCCCGGTCGCCACCGTCCCCGGCGCCCCGCCGGACAGCCCGACCCTGGCGGCGATCAAGCGACGCGGGCGGCTGAATTGCGGCGTGCATCAGGGGCTGGTCGGCTTCGCCTACACGGACAATCGCGGACAGTGGCGCGGCTTCGACGTGGACTTCTGCCGGGCGACAGCCGCCGCGATCCTGGGGGACGGCGACGCGGTGCGTTTCGTGCCGTTGTCGGCGGCGGAACGGTTTTCGGCCCTGAACGACGGGCGGATCGACGTGCTGTGGCGCAATTCCTCCTGGACCATGACCCGCGACGCGGGCGAGGGTTTGGTCTTCGCCGGGATCAATTATTACGACGGCCAGGGCTTTCTGGTGCGGCGCTCGCTCAATCTGAACAGCGCCACCGAACTGACAGGCGCGCGGGTCTGCGTGCAGTCCGGCTCGACCTCCCAGGCCAACGCCGTCGACTATTTCCGATCGCGCGGCATCGAATACCGGCCGGTCGTCTTCGACACCGAAGACGCGGCCAGGGACGCCTATAACCGCGAGGACTGCGACGCCTTCAGCGCGGACATCTCCGCCCTGGCGGCGGCGCGCACGGTGCTGACCAGTCCCAACGAACACGTGATCCTGTCCGACGTCGCTTCCAAGGAGCCGCTGGGCCCAGTCGTCCGGGCGGGCGACGAACGCTGGGCCTCGACCGTGCGCTGGACGCTGAACGCCCTGATGCTGGCCGAGGAGCTGGGCGTCGCGCGCGCGGAGGCGGACGACCTGGCCAAGACCTCGACGGACCCGCGCGTGCGGCGCCTGCTGGGGGCGGAAGGCGACTTCGGTCCCATGCTGGGCCTGTCCAGGACCTGGGCCAAGGACGCGATCGCGGCGGTCGGAAACTATGGCGAGATTTTCGAGCGCAATCTGGGTTCGCAATCGGCGCTCGACCTGGAGCGCGGTTTGAACGCACAATGGAACGCGCGCCCGGCCGGCTTGATCTATGGGCTGCCGATCCGATAAGCGCCGGACAGCATCGCATCCTGGGGGACAGATGACCGAGACGAAACGCGGCCTGGCGCTGCATTGGCTGATGCTGATCGGATTTTCCGTCGGCCTGGTCGGCGGGCTCGCCGTCAACCTGGTCCTGGGGGCCGATACGGCCTGGGTCGTCTGGCTGACGGACAATGTCACGGGGCCGATCGGTCAGATATTCCTGCGCCTGCTGTTCATGATGGTGGTCCCGCTGCTGTTCTCGGCCCTGGTGGTCGGGGTGGCGGAGATGGGCGACCTCAGCGCTCTTGGCCGCGCGGGGATCAAGACCCTGCTTCTGACCATACTGGTGTCCAGCATCGCCGTGGTGATCGGCCTGGTGATGGTCAACGTCTTCCAGCCCGGTCGCGGGGTCGATCCGGCGGTGGCGCAGCAGTTGCTGGCCCAGGGCAAGGACGGCGCGGCGGGCATCGTCCAGAGCGGACGCGACACCAACATCCAACTGGGCGACTTCTTCCTGGATCTGGTGCCGTCCAATGCGGTGACGGCGGCGGCGGAGAACGCCATCCTGCCGCTGATGGTCTTCGCCCTGTTCTTCGGAATCGGCCTGGTCATGGCCAAGAGTCCGGCGACGGATCGCCTGCAGGAAGTGATCCAGGGGGTGTTCGAGGTCTCGATGACCCTGATCAACCTGTTCATCAAACTGGCGCCGCTGGCCATCGCCTGCCTGATGTTCAACCTGGCGGCCCTGTTCGGATGGGACCTGCTGGTCCGGCTGGCGGCCTTCGTCGGCGTCGCCGTCGGGGCGATGGCGATCCATATGTTCGTGGTCTATCCGCTGGTGATCTGGCTGTTGGGCGGACGCTCGCCCATCGCCTTCTTCAAGGGCGTTCGCGAGCCGATGGTGGTGGCCTTCTCGACCGCCTCGTCCAACGCCTCCCTGCCCGTGTCGCTGAAGGCGGCCGAGGAGCAGTTGAAGCTGCCGCGCAAGATCGCCCGCTTCGTCCTGACCGTCGGGGCGACCGCCAACCAGAACGGCACGGCCCTGTTCGAGGGGGTGACGGTGCTGTTCCTGGCCCAGTTCTTCGGCGTCGACCTGTCGATCAGCCAGCAGGTGATCGTGATGCTGGTCTGCATCCTGGGCGGGGTGGGCACGGCGGGCGTGCCGGCGGGCTCCCTGCCGGTCGTGGCCATGATCCTGGTGATGGTGAAGGTGCCGCCCGAAGGCATCGGCCTGATCCTGGGCGTCGACCGCTTCCTGGACATGTGCCGCACCACCCTGAACGTCACCGGCGACCTGGTGCTGGCGACCGTGGTGTCGCGCGGCGAGGACGACGCGCCGGAAGAGCCGGGCGAACCCGCGCCGGTCGCCGCGACGGCCTGAGGCTGGGGATCAGCCGGTCTGGACGGGCGTGTCCTCGCGCGCGCCCCATTCCGACCAGGAACCGTCATAGAGCCGCGACGGCCGGCCCAGTTCGGCCAGGCCCAGCGTCAGTATGGCGGCGGTGACGCCCGAGCCGCAGGTGGTGATGACGGGCCGGTCCAGGTCCAACCCGATGTCGGCGAACGCCTGGGCCAGGGCCGCGCCGCGCTTCATCGTTCCGTCGGGATTCAAAAGCTGGCCGTAGGGCAGGTTCAGCGCGCCCGGCATATGGCCGGAGCGGACGCCGGGGCGAGGCTCGGGCGCCAGCCCCTCGAACCGGGCGGCGCCGCGGGCGTCGACGATCTGAACGCCCTGTCCGACGGCGGCGCGAACGTCGCTCAGCTCGGCCACGGCGCCGGGGACGGGATCGACCTGGAAGCTCGCGGGACGAGGCGTCGCGGCGCCCCGTTCGAGCGGACGCCCCTGCGACCGCCACAGAGGCAGACCGCCGTCCAGCACGCGCACGTCGCGCGCGCCCATCGTCCTGAACATCCACCAGACCCTGGCCGCAGAGAACAGGCCGGCCGTGTCATAGACCACGATCTGGTCGGCCGCCGCGACGCCCAGGGCGCCCGCCACCGCGGCGAACGCCGACGGCGACGGCATCATGTGGGGCAGGGGGCTCGCGGCGTCCGACACCGCGTCCAGGTCGAAGAAGACCGCCCCCGGAACATGCGCCTGTTCGAAGTCGGCGCGGCCGTCGCGGCCGTCCAGGCTCCAGCTGCCGTCGATGATCCGCAGGTTCGGCTGGCCCAGCCGGGCGGCGAGGTCTTCGGGCGAGATCAGGAAGCTCATGGGCGCGCCTTCATGCTCGGGAAAAACGCCGTCGGATTCCATCGGTGCGGACCCTTTCGCCGTCGACCAGGGCGTCGTGGAGGACGACGATCCGCATGGCCGGACTTTCGGCCTGCGGGCCGGTGCGGTCAATCGCGATCGCTTTGGTCGTCGCGGCGCCCCGAGACGATCTTCAGAGCCTCCAGCGCGCGGGCGCGGGCCTTGTCGTGCTGGACGACCGGATGGGGATAGTCGCGGCCGAGGCGCACGCCCGCCTCGCCCAGCACCTCGGCCGGCGCCGTCCAGGGCGCATGCAGCCAGCGGTCGGGCACGCGCGCCAGTTCGGGAACCCAGCGCCGCACATAGCCGCCCTTCGGGTCGAACTTCTCGCCCTGGGCGACCGGATTGAAGATGCGGAAATAGGGCGAGGCGTCGGCGCCCGAACCGGCGATCCACTGCCAGTTCTGCACATTGCTGGCCAGGTCGGCGTCCACCAGCGTGTCCCAGAACCAGGCCTCGCCTTCGCGCCAGTCGATCAGAAGATGTTTGACCAGGAAGGAGGCGGCGATCATCCGCACGCGATTGTGCATCCAGCCCGTGGCCCACAGCTGTCGCATGCCCGCGTCCACCAGCGGATAGCCCGTCCGGCCGCTTTTCCAGGCCTGGAGCGCCCTCGGATCGTCGCGCCACGGCATGGAGTCGTATTCGGGGCGGAAGGCGCGATCGACGATGTAGGGGAACTGGTGCAGCAGATGGGCCGAGAACTCGCGCCAACCGATCTCGGCGACGAACTTTTCGGCCTCGGCGGACGAGACCTTGCCCGCCGCAGCGGCATGGCGAGCGCGTTCGATGGCGCGCCACGGGCTGATTTCGCCCCAGTGCAGATGCGGGGACAGACGGCTGGAAGCGGGACGGTCGGGAAAGTCCCGGTCCCGTGCATAGGTCGCCAGTCCATTGGCGAGGAAGTTCGACAACGCCCGTGCGGCGCCCGCTTCGCCCGGTGTCCAGTCGAATGCACCCGACCAGTCGGGGGACGTCGGATGCAGGCGCCAATCGTTCAGATCGTCGCTGTCCACCCCGGTCGGCGTCGAGACGCGCCCGGGCCCGGCCGCAGGGGGCGGAGGCTGGCTCTTGGAAAGCAGGGTCTTAAGAAAGGGCGTGAAGACTTTGTAAGGGCTGCCCGATCCGTTCATTACGGCGCCCGGACGGCGCATGAGGGCGGCGTTGAAGCCGCGGCACTCGACGCCATCCGCCTTCAGCGCATGGGCGATCTCCGCGTCATGTTCGAAAGCGTTCGGCTCGAACAGTCTGTTCATATAGACCGCCTCGGCGCCGGTTTTGGCGATCAGGCCCTGGATTACGGGCAGAGAAGCGCCGCGGCGCAGGATCAGGCGCGATCCGCGATCCTGCAACGCGCCGTCGAGGGCGCGCAGCGACTTGTCCAGCCACCACCTCGACGCCGCGCCGACGGGTCGGTCATAGCGGTCGTCCAGGATGAACACCGGCAGGATCGGCCGTCCCGTTTCGTGGGCCTGAGTCAGGGCCGGGTTGTCCCGAAGCCGCAGGTCGCGGCGGAACCACAGGATGACGGGCTTATTGGCCAAGCGGGAGAACTCCGTGATAAGTTGCGCCGATCGCCGACGAGCGCCACCTGATGGCCTCATGCTTGCGGCAGGACCGCACGCCAGACCCAGTTTAATGCAGAAAGCCGTACCTGTGAGCCGACCCAACGCTGTCATTACGTTGTCCGAAGGTCTTCGGACGCCTGTCGTCATCGGCGGCGGCGCGCGAATCGCCTTCATCGCCGGACCGTGCCAGATGGAAAGCCGCCAGCACGCGCTGGAAACCGCCCATGCGCTGAAGGAGATCGGCGAGCGGTTGAACGCGGGCGTCATCTACAAGACCAGCTTCGACAAGGCCAACCGCACCAGCGCCAATGCGGCGCGCGGCATCGGCCTGAAGGAAGCCCTGCCGATCTTCGCCGAAGTCCGCGAAGTCACCGGACTGCCGACCCTGACCGACGTCCATTCCGAGGCCCAGTGCGGTCCGGTGGGCGAGGTGGTGGACGTGCTGCAGATCCCGGCCTTCCTCAGCCGCCAGACCGACCTGCTGCTGGCCGCCGCCGCGACCGGCAAGGCCATCAACATCAAGAAGGGCCAGTTCCTGGCCCCCTGGGACATGAAGAACGTCGTCGCCAAGGTGGTCGGCGCCGGCAATCCGAACGTGATGGCCTGCGAGCGGGGCGCCAGCTTCGGCTACAACACCCTGGTCAGCGACATGCGCGCCCTGCCGGTGCTGCGCGAGATCGGTTGTCCGGTCGTGTTCGACGCGACCCACAGCGTTCAGCAGCCGGGCGGGCAGGGCACGTCCTCGGGCGGCCAGCGCGAGTTCGTGCCGGTGCTGGCCCGCGCCGCCGTCTCGGTGGGCGTGGACGCCGTCTTCATCGAGACCCATCCCGATCCCGATCATGCGCCGTCGGACGGCCCCAACATGGTGCCGCTGGACCAGTTCGAAGCCCTGGCCGCGCAATTGATCGCCTTCGACGACCTGGCCATCAGGCTGGGCGCCAAGGCGCCGGTGGCGCAGGCGGCGTGAATCCTCTAGGGCGGGCGAATGTCTGACACCCTGGACCTGGGCGCCCTGCAGAGCCTGCTGGAGCGTGTGCGCGGCCTGAAGATCGCCTGCGTCGGCGACCTGATGCTGGATCGCTACGTCTATGGCGAGGTCAGCCGGATTTCGCCCGAGGCGCCGATCCCGGTGCTGCGCGCCGCCCGCACCGTGGCCATGCCCGGCGGCGTCGGCAATGTGGCGCGCAACATCGCGGCCCTGGGCGGGACCGCCCGGCTGGGCGCCGTCGTCGGGGACGATGCGGCGGGGGCGGAGCTGACGGCCCTCATCGCCGCCGAGCCGGGGATCGAGGACCTGCTGGCCCGGCCCGCCGGCGCCGCGACCATCGTCAAGACGCGCTTCGTCTCGGCGGGGCAGCAGCTGCTTCGGCTGGACGATGAGGCTGCGGCGGTCGAAATCGAGAATTCAGACGCTTTCACAGGGGCTTCCGCATATCTTTTGTCAGATTACGCGAAGGGCGTGGTCGGGGACGCCTTGATTGCGAAGGCCCTAAATGCGGCCAGGGCGTCCGGCGCGCCGGTGGTGGTCGATCCCAAGGGACGCGATTTCGCGCGTTACGGCGCGGTGGACGTCATCAAGCCGAACGCTTCGGAACTGGCGGGGGCCACCGGCCTGCCGGTCGGCACGGACGCCGAGGTCGAGGCGGCGCTGGAAGCCCTGCTGGCCGCCACGACCGCCCAGGCCGTCGTCGTCACCCGCGCCGGCAAGGGCATGAGCCTGGCGCGGCGCGGCGCGGCGGTGAAGCATTTCCCAGGCCGCGCGCGCGAGGTGTTCGACGTGTCGGGCGCCGGCGACACCGGCCTGGCCGCCATCGGCCTGGCGCTTGGGGCGGGGGCGTCGCTGGAGACGGCGGTGCAGTTCGCCATCCTGGCTTCGGGCGTCGTGGTCGGCAAGGCGGGGACGGCCGTCGTCACGCCCGCCGAACTGATCGAGGCCGAAGTCAGCCAGCACGCCAGCGCGGCCGTCGCCAAGGTGACGCCGCTGGACGAACTGGCGGCCGAGGTCGAGGGCTGGCGGCGCCAGGGGCTGAAGGTCGGTTTCACCAACGGCTGTTTCGACATCCTGCACCGGGGGCACGTCGCCTATCTGGCGCAGGCGCGCAGCTGGTGCGACCGGCTGGTCGTGGCGCTGAACACCGACGCTTCGGTGAGGCGATTGAAGGGCGAAGGCCGGCCGGTCAACGACCTGGACAGCCGGGCCGTGGTGATCGGCGGTCTGGCCAGCGTGGATCGCGTGACCAGTTTCGACGATCCGACGCCGCTGGCCCTGATCGCACGGCTTCGGCCCGACGTGCTGATCAAGGGATCGGACTACAGCCGCGAAGGCGTGGTCGGCGGCGACCTGGTGGAAAGCTGGGGCGGGGAGGTGAGGCTGGCGGACTTCAAGGACGGCTTCTCCACCACGCGGACCATCGAGAAGATGGCCTGTGCTGAATCCGCGGCGACAGGGCAAGGATGATGACGCCCAGAATGATCGTGGTGACGGGCGGGGCCGGCTTCATCGGCTCCAACATCGTGGCGCGGCTGACGGCCGAGACGGCCCATGACGTGGTGGTCTGCGATCGGTTGGGGACCGCCGACCTGGCCAAATGGAAGAACCTGGCCAAACATCCCATCGCCGATTTCTGGTCGCCCGAGGCGTTGTTCGAGCAGCTGGAACGCCATGCCGAACGGATCGAGGCCGTGGTCCACATGGGCGCCGTTTCCTCGACGACCGAGCCGGACGCCGACCTGATCCTGCGGACCAACTTCACCCTCTCGCGCGACCTGTGGGACTGGTGCGCGATCCGCGATGCGCGGATGATCTACGCCTCGTCGGCGGCGACCTATGGCGATGGGGAAACAGGGTTCGACGACGATGACGATGCGAAGTCCCTGTCTCGGCTTCGGCCGCTAAACGCCTATGGTTATTCGAAGATGTTGTTCGATCAGTATGCCGTTCGACAGTCGGATCGGGGCCAGGCGCCGCGTCAGTGGGCGGGCCTGAAGTTCTTCAACGTCTATGGACCGAACGAGGGTCACAAGGGCGCGATGAAGTCGGTCGTGGCCCAGATTTGGCCTAAGGTGCAGGGCGGCGAGACCGTGACCCTGTTCCGCTCGCACAATCCGAACTACGCCGACGGCGGGCAGATGCGCGACTTCGTCTATGTCGACGACGTGGTCGACATCGTCGAGTTCCTGTTGCAGTCGCCCCAGGTGTCAGGGGTGTTCAACGCCGGGTCGGGGCAGGCGCGT
Organism: Brevundimonas sp. D3-1P; assembly: GCF_055809335.1. NCBI lineage: Bacteria > Pseudomonadati > Pseudomonadota > Alphaproteobacteria > Caulobacterales > Caulobacteraceae > Brevundimonas > Brevundimonas sp. D3-1P. The sequence continues at coordinate 735,820 of NZ_CM147908.1, read as the reverse complement.
TCGTTCGCGGACCTGGCCCGGGCCACCTTCGCCGCCGCCGGCAAGGAACCGTCCATCGACTATGTCGACACGCCGGTCTCGATCCGCGACCGCTATCAGTATTTCACCCAGGCGCGCATGGACCGCATCCGCGCCGCCGGCTTCCAGGGGCAGTCCACGCCGCTGGAAGAGGGCGTGCGCCGCTATGTCCAGAACTTCCTGTCCACGGCGGATCCGTACCGCTGATGCGCCGGCTGACCTTCAGACAGTGGGTCGGCTATGCGGGGTTCGCCGTCGTCCTTGTCGTGACCGTCGCGGTCGCCGTCTGGAGCGGCGATATACTTCGGGCCGGCCTGGACCCCCAGGTTCCGTTCCAGACCTATGAGCCCCCGCCTGCCCCAGACTATCGCTCGGCCTCCTCATGGGCGTTGCAGGACGACGGCCGGTCGGACCAGGCGGCGGTCTTTTTCGTCATGCCGACGACCTTCGACGGCGGTTCGGGCTGGAACGGGGCGATAGACGACGCGCGGGCCAACGCCTATATGCGCCGCGTCGTCCTGCCCAACTACGCCTCGCCGTTCGCGCGCGAGGCCAAGGTCAGCGCGCCGCTATATAGGCAGGCCAGCCTCTACACCCGCCTGACCCTGCGCGACGACGCGCGCGAGGCCCGGGCCTTTGCCTATGAAGACGTGAAGCGGGCCTTCGATCTGTGGCTGGCGAACCATCCGACAGGCCCCATCGTCATCGCCGGGGTCGAGCAGGGCGGCGAACTGGCCGCACGCCTGGTGCGCGAGGAGTTGCAGGCGCATCCCGCGCTGAAGTCGCGGCTGGCGGCCGCCTATCTTATCGAGACCCTGATCAGCCCGGAAATGTTTGATCGGCGGATCGCCCCGTGCGACGCGTCCGATCAGACCGGGTGTCTCGTGGCCTGGATGTCGGTGCGGAACGGCGACGAATCGGCCGCGCGCCGGGCGCTTCGTCGGGCGCTGGAGTGGAACGGCCGGGGCGAATTGGTGGAGTTGAAAACGGCGCCGATCTGCGTCAATCCCGTCACGGGCGCGATCAGCCAGCCCCGCGCCGAGGCCCGCCAACATAGCGGAGCGACCAACGCCACGGGCCTGGAATGGGGGGCCCGGCCGGCCTTGACCGGACGTCTGGTCTCGACCGAATGCCGCGGCGGACTGCTGTGGCACAGCGCGCCGGACGCCGACTTCCTGACCGCCGGGGGAAGCTGGGCGGATCGGCGCAAGATCGTGCCCTACAACCTGTTCTACGGCGACATCGAACGCGACGTGGCGACCCGGGTCGCCGCCTGGCGCCGCAAAGCGGCGTCCGAGCCCAGGCCGCCGGTTTCTGTGGCGCCGCTCGCGCGCAGCGGGTAGGTTCGACGCCTCAGGGAGGGTTTTCATGGACGTAACTACCATATTCGCCGGCGTCGTGCTGCTGCTCGCCATCGTGCTCTTGATCAGCGTGATCAAGATCGTGCCGCAAGGGCGCGAATTCACGGTCGAACGGTTCGGAAAATACACCAAGACCCTAAGCCCCGGCATCGGCTTCCTGACCCCGTTCGTCGAGCGCATCGGACGCCGCATGAACATGATGGAGCAGGTGCTGGACGTCCCGACCCAGGAAGTCATCACCAAGGACAACGCCATGGTGCGGGTGGACGGCATCGTCTTCATCCAGGTGATGGACGCGGCGCGCGCCGCCTATCGGGTCGACGATCTGACCTACGCCATCGCCCAGCTGTGCATGACCAATCTGCGGACCGTGGTCGGGTCCATGGAGTTGGACGAGGTGCTGAGCCAGCGCGACAGCATCAACACCCGCCTGCTGCACGTCATCGACGCGGCGACAGAGCCCTGGGGCGTCAAGGTCAACCGGATCGAGATCAAGGACCTGACCCCCCCGACCGATATCACCAACGCCATGGCCCGCCAGATGAAAGCCGAGCGCGAACGCCGCGCCGTCATCACCGAAGCCGACGGCGAGAAGTCCGCCGCCATCGCCCGCGCCGAGGGCGCCAAACAGGCCGCCATTCTGGAAGCCGAAGGCCGCAAGGAAGCCGCCTTCCGCGACGCCGAGGCCCGTGAGCGCGAGGCCGAGGCCGAGGCCCGCGCCACCGCCATGGTGTCCGAGGCCATCGCGCGCGGCGACGTGAACGCCATCAACTATTTCGTCGCCCAGAAATATGTCGAAGCCTTCGCCGAACTGGCGCGCAGCCCGCAGCAGCGCACCGTCATCGTGCCGACGGAGATGAGCGCCCTGGTCGGCACCATCGCCGGCATCGGCGAAATGGTCGGGTTGGCCAAGGAGCAGAACGGGGCGGCGACCCCGCCCGCCCGGCCTGCGGCGCCGCGTCGTCCGGCGACGGGCGGCGTCCCGCCCTCGGCCTGATCCAAGGAAGGAGGCTGATCCATGACCGCGCTCGTCGATCTCTACGCCGCCCAGCCGTTCTGGATCTGGCTGGCCGTGGGTGTGCTGTTGCTGGCGGTCGAGGCGATGTTCTCGACCGAATGGCTGTTGTGGCCCGCCGTTTCGGCCGGGGTCGTGGCCGTAATGACGGCCGCGGGGGTGCGGCTGGGCCTGCCCGGCGAGGTGGCGGTCTTCGCCCTGCTGACCGTGATCGCCACCCTGCTGTCGCGCCGGCTGATCGCCAAGGCCAATCCCGAGGGACCCGACATCAACGACCGCGACAGCCGCCTGGTCGGCCAGAGAGCCAGGGTGGTGGAGGCCTTCGTCGGCGGACGGGGGCGGGTTTTCGTCTCCGGCGCCGAATGGCCGGCCGAGATCGAGGGCGAGGCGCCGGGCGAGGGGCAGGACGTGGTGGTCAAGCGCGTCGACGGCTCGCGCCTGACGGTCCAGGCCGCCGTCTGAACCGCCAACCGTCGAGGGCGTTGGCCTGAGATGACCAGCCAGAATGTCGCCGCCGACGGCCTGCCCACGCCCCGCCGCTATTGGGCGATCGTCTCGATTGGCCTGGGCATCACCCTGGCCGTGTTGGACGGGGCCATCGCCAACGTCGCCCTGCCGTCCATCGCCCAGGACCTGCAGGCGTCGGCGGCGGCCTCCATCTGGATCGTCAACGCCTATCAGATCGCCATCGTCGTCGCCCTGTTGCCGCTGGCGTCGCTGGGCGAAATCGTGGGCTATCGCCGCGTATCCCAAGTGGGCCTGGCGGTCTTCACACTGGCGTCCCTGGCCTGCGCACTGTCCGATTCGATCCTGACGCTGAGTCTGGCCAGGGTGCTGCAAGGCTTCGGCGCGGCCGGGATCATGAGCGTGAACGGCGCCCTGGTGCGCTTCACCTATCCGCAGCGGCTGCTGGGCCGCGCGGTGGGAATCAACGCGGTGATCGTGTCCATGGCCGCCGCCGCCGGCCCGACCATCGCCAGCGCGGTCCTGAGCGTCGGCGAATGGCGCTGGCTGTTCGCCCTGAACATTCCGCTGGGGGTGCTGGCCGTGTCGATGGCGGGGTTCACGCTGCCGCACAATCCGTTGCAGAAACGGCGTTTGAACATCGTCGGCGCCCTGTTGAGCGCTGCGGCCTTCGGCTTCGTGATCACCGGGATGCAGGCGCTGGCGCACGGAGAGGCCTCCGTCTTCGGCTTCGGCCTGACGGGATTGGGGCTTGCGGCTGGGGTTCTGCTGGTTCGGCACGAGCGGCCCAGCCGAACGCCGCTGATCCCGCTGGACCTGTTGGCGCGGCCGATGTTCGCCCTGTCGGTGGCCACTTCCATCATCTCCTTCACCGCCCAGATGATGGCGTTCGTCGCGCTGCCGTTCTTCCTGCAGGGGCCGTTGGGGCTGAACGCGGTCCAGACGGGGCTGCTGATGACGCCCTGGCCCCTGGCGACCATGTTTGCGGCGCCGCTGGCCGGCTATCTGTCGGATCGTTATTCCGCCGGAGTGCTGGGGGCGATCGGGCTGACGCTGTTCGCCTGCGGCCTGATAGCCCTGAGCCTGCTGAACGCCGAATCCTCGCATTTCGACATCGTCTGGCGCATGGCTGTGTGCGGCGCGGGCTTCGGCTTCTTCCAGTCGCCCAACAATCGCGCCATGCTGTCCGAAGCGCCGCGCGAGCGGGCCGGGGCGGCGGGCGGCAGCCTGGGGACGGCGCGGGTGCTGGGCCAGTCGATGGGCGCGGTCGTGGTCGCCTTCCTGCTGTCCGCCGCGCCCGTGACCGGCGTGCGGCACGGATTCCAGATCGCCGCCATCGCCGCCCTGTTCGGCGCGGTGATGAGCGGGGCGCGCATCCGCCGCCGTCCATCCGAGCCGGACAAGGAGGTCGAGGCGGTCTAACGCGCCTTGAGATCGGCGACCCCGCGATTCGCCAGCTGGTCGGCGCGCTCGTTCAATTCGTGGCCGGCGTGACCCTTGACCCAGCGCCATTTGACGTCGTGCCGGGCGCGGGCGGCGTCGAGCCTTTGCCACAGGTCGGCGTTCTTCACCGGCTTCTTGTCCGCCGTGAGCCAGCCGCGCGCCTTCCAGCCGCGCATCCATTCGGTGATGCCCTGCATGACGTATTTGCTGTCGGTGTGCAGTTCGACCCGGCAGGGACGTTTCAGGGCCTCCAGCGCCATGATGGCGGCCATCAGCTCCATCCGGTTGTTGGTGGTGTTGGCCTCGCCGCCCCAAAGTTCCTTTTCGTGGCCGCCGGCTGTCTGAAGCACGGCGCCCCAGCCGCCCGGGCCGGGATTGCCCTTGCAGGCCCCGTCGGTATGGATGATGACGTGATCGGAGGGACTCATGGTCGCGCAGGCCTACAGCCTCCCTTGGCGGGACGCCATGACTGCGCCTATATGCGGGTCGAATAAGAGTGGATGGGATCGGATGACCGATCCCCGCGAGGAGAATACGCCATGGGCTCCATGAGCATCTGGCACTGGGCCATCGTCATCGTCGTGGTCGCCCTGCTGTTCGGCGGCCGCGGCAAGCTGTCCAGCATCATGGGCGACGCCGCCAAGGGCATCCGCGCCTTCAAGGACGGCCTGAAGGACGACGACAAGAAGGACGGGCCGCACGGCGGCGTCAGTTCCCTGCCGCGCACCGATGCGGAAAAGGAAGAGCTGAAGCGCTAGCCGTCGTCTGTAAGGGCTGACGCATGGGCGGGCTCGGCCCCGGAGTCGGGGGCTTCGAATTAGTGGTGATCGGCCTGGTGGCCCTGCTTGTCGTGGGGCCAAAGGATTTGCCGATCCTGATGCGTCGCGTCGGTCAGATGGTGGCCAAGGCCCGCGCCATGGCCAATGAGTTTCGCACCAGTTTCGACGAAATGGCGCGCCAGTCCGAACTGGACGACCTGCGCAAGGAGGTCGAAGCGCTGCGAACGGGGCAGGCGGCGATGTATCCGCTCGGCGCCGAGGCCGATGCGGCCTTCAAGGACATCAACGCCGGGTTGACCGCGCCGGCCGCCTCGACGGCTTCGCCTTCATCTGCGCCTGAGGTTGCGGCCGCGACGCCCGCAGTCGACGAATGGCCCGATACCGGCGCCGCGCCGACCGTCGTACCCGCCGCGCCCGCGACCAGGCCCGCCAAGGCCAAAGCCAAGCCGGCCGGTTCCGCCAAGGTCAAGGCGGCCGGGGCGGCTCAGACCAAGGCCGTTCCCTCGAAAACGCCCAAGACGCCCAAGACGACCCCGGCGGGCGCCGCCACGCCCAAGGTCGCGCGCAAGAAGGCTGCCGACCTTTGACCCTGTCCGATCGTGACGAAGCCGAGATCGAGGCGTCGCGCGCGCCGTTGATGGATCATCTGATCGAACTGCGCCGGCGGCTGCTGATCTGCGTCATCGCCTTCGCGGTCGGTTTCATTGGCTGTTTCGCCTTTTCCGAGCCGATCTATCTGTTCCTGGTCAAGCCGTTCGTGGCGGCGCAGGCCTTCTATTCCTCGGTCGGGCCCCACGGGCACGTCTCGCCCCTGGACCTGATCCTCGGCACGGCGGGGCTGAAGGCGCTGCCGCACGTCAATGGCCATACGGTCAACCTGATCTATACGGCGCCGCTGGAAATCCTGTTCACCAAGATGAAGTTGGCCGGGTTCGGCGCGGTCTTCGTCGCGTTTCCGGTGCTGGCCTGGCAGCTTTATCGCTTCGTCGCGCCGGGGCTTTACCGCAACGAGCGCGGCGCCTTCCTGCCGTTCCTGGTGGCGGCGCCGGTGCTGTTCCTGCTGGGAGCGGCGCTGGTCTATTTCGTCATGCTGCCGTTCGTGATGTGGTTCTCGCTGAGCCAGCAGATCGTGGGCGACGGGGTGGCGGCCAATCTGCTGCCCAAGGTGTCGGACTATCTGAACCTGGTGACGGCGCTGCTGCTGGCCTTCGGCCTGTGCTTCCAACTGCCGGTCGTGATGACCCTGCTGGGGATGGCGGGGCTGATCAATTCCAAGCTGATGTCTTCGGGCCGTCGATACGCCATCGTCGCGGTCGTGGTGGTCGCCGCCGTCGTGACCCCGCCCGACCCGATCAGCCAGCTGATGCTGGCCGTGCCCATGGTGCTGCTCTACGAGGTGTCCATCTGGTGCGTGCGGCTGATCGAATTGCGCCGCAGGAAGGCCGACGAACTGGAGGCCGAGATCGCCTGACCCCTGGCCGGTCGGGACGGCTGAAAGCCTCATGTTCAGACATGGAAAAGGGCCGGAGGATCGCTCCCCCGGCCCTTCGCCGTTCGGCCCGATCCGAAGATCAGCAGCTGTAGTACATGTCGAACTCGACCGGGTGCGGATGCAGTTGCAGGCGCATCACCTCTTCCATCTTCAGGTCGATGTAGCTGTCGATGAAGTCGTCGTCCATGACGCCGCCCTTCTTGAGGAAGGCGCGGTCCTTGTCCAGGTTGTCGAGCGCTTCCTTCAGCGAGCCGGAGACCTCGGGGATCGAGCCGCGCTCTTCCGGCGGCAGGTCGTAGAGATTCTTGTCGGCGGGCGCGCCCGGATCGATGCGGTTTTCGATGCCGTCCAGACCGGCCATCAGCAGGGCCACGAAGGTAAGATAGGGGTTGCCCATCGGGTCGGGGAAGCGGGCCTCCAGGCGCTTGGCCTTGGGCGACGAGACGTGCGGGATGCGGATCGAGGCCGAACGGTTGCGGGCCGAATAGGCCAGTTTCACCGGGGCTTCGTAACCGGGCACCAGACGCTTGTAGGAGTTGGTCGTCGAGTTGGAGAAGGCGTTGATGGCCTTGGCGTGTTTGATGATGCCGCCGATGTACCACAGGCATTCCTGGGACAGGCCGGCGTACTGGTCGCCGGCGAACTGAGGCTTGCCGTCCTTCCAGATCGACATGTGGACGTGCATGCCCGAGCCGTTGTCGGCGAACATGGGTTTCGCCATGAAGGTCGCCGACTTGCCATAGGCGTGGGCCACGTTGTGGATCACATACTTATAGAGCTGAAGCCGGTCGGCCATGGTCAGCAGGTCCGAGAACTTCAGGCCCAGTTCGTGCTGGGCCGGCGCCACCTCGTGGTGATGCTTCTCGGGCTGCAGGCCCAGGTCGCGCATGACGCCCAGCATCTCGCCGCGCAGATCCTGGCCGGAATCGACCGGATTGACCGGGAAATAGCCGCCCTTGGGTCCGGGGCGATGGCCCAGATTGCCCTCGGCGTATTCGGCGCCGGTGTTGACCGGCAGTTCGACCGAATCGTAGCTGTAACCCGTGTCGTGCGGCTGGGTGGACCAGCGCACGTCGTCGAAGATGAAGAACTCGGCTTCCGGCCCGAAGAAGACCTGGTCGCCCACGCCCGAAGACTGGACGTAGGACAGCGCCTTCTTGGCCATCGAGCGGCTGTCGCGATTGTAGGGCTCGCCCGTGTCTGGGTTCAGCACGTCGCAGAACAGGAACATCGTGGTCTGCTGGTAGAAGGGGTCGATATAGGCCGTGGTCAGGTCCGGCTTCAGCAGCATGTCGGACTCGTTGATGGCCTTCCAGCCGGCGATGGACGAGCCGTCGAACATCGTGCCTTCGGTCAGGAAGTCCTCGTCGACCAGGTCGACGTCGAAGGTGACGTGTTGCAGCTTGCCGCGCGTGTCGGTGAAGCGAACGTCCACATACTGGACGTCCTTTTCCTTGATCTCCTTGAGGATCTTGCTGGCGCTCATTCTCGGAAGTCCTGTTTCTTGTCGTTTGGGGAGGAGACCGGACCGCGACCCGAGGGCCGAGGCCGGGAGGGGTTGGTCGAAGTCAGACGGCCTGTGCGCCCGTTTCGCCGGTTCGGATGCGGATCACCTCGGCGACGTCGGAGACGAAGATCTTGCCGTCGCCGATCTTGCCCGTGCGGGCCGAGGTCTGGATGGCCTCGACCACCGCGGGCGCGAGATCGTCGGCGACCACGACCTCGATCTTGATCTTGGGCAGAAAGTCGATGACGTATTCGGCGCCGCGATACAGCTCGGAATGACCCTTCTGGCGGCCGTATCCCTTGGCCTCCAGCACAGTCATGCCCTGCACGCCCACGTCCTGGAGCGCTTCCTTGACGTCATCCAGCTTGAAAGGCTTGATGATGGCTTCGATCTTCTTCATGGCGACCCCGGAGCGGCGCACGAAATGCAGCGGCGCTCGGGCCTGAATGGGACACACCAAGGGCGCTCAAAGCAAGCGGTTTTCGCAGAAAAGCCACGGATAATCGGAAGGCGGACAATGCAGATCAACGACCCGGCGCTGTGGCGCAGTTTTCTGCCCTGGCCGAGCGCCGAGACGCACAAACATTCTCGCGGGCGTCTGGCGGTCGTGTCGGGCAGGGCGCACCACACGGGCGCGGCGCGTCTGTCGGCGCGGGCGGGGTTGCGGATGGGGGCGGGCGTGGTGCGGATTCTGTGCCCGCCCGACGCGGCTGCAGTGATCGCCCCGGCCGTCCAGGCGATCATGCTGACGCCCTTCGCTTCGGCCGAGGCGCTGGGGCGCGAGGTCGTCGGCTCGGACGCGGTCGTCGTCGGTCCGGCGGCGGGCGCCGACGAGGCGACCGTGGCCAATATCCAGGCCCTGGCGCTGAGCGGCGCGGTCCTGGTGATCGACGCCGACGGCCTGACCGCGTTCAAGGGGCGGACGGCCGATCTGATCGGACTGCTGGACCGCGACGACATCCTCACCCCGCACGAGGGCGAGTTCGAGCGCCTGTTTCCCGGTCTGCTTGAACAGGGCCGGGAAGCGGCGGCGGCCGAGGCGGCGCGCCAGACCCAGGCGGTGATCGTGCTGAAGGGGTCCGAAACCCTGGTCGCGGCGCCGGACGGCCGAATCCGGCGCAATCCCAACGGTTCGCCCTGGCTGGCCACCGCCGGCAGCGGCGACGTGCTGGCGGGGATGATCGGCGGCCTGGCCGCCCAGAGGATGGACAGTTTCGAGGCCGCCAGCGCGGCGGTGTGGATTCACAGCGATGCGGCGGAACGGTTCGGGCCGGGCCTGGTCGCCGACGATCTGAGCGAAATCCTGCCCCGCGCCCTGGCGGCGCTGCGCTAGATCCGGGTGTAGATGAAGCGCGGGATGTGGAACCTGCGCATGTTCATGACCACGCCCGCCACCGCGCCGCCCGCAGCTTCGACCCGTTCGATCAGATTGGCGGCGACGGCCGTGCGCGTCTCCTCCGCCTCGATCACCATCAGCGACAGGTCGGTCAGGGGCGCCAGCAGCAGCGCCGCCGAGGATCGTTGCAGCGACGGCGTATCGACGATGACGACGGGGAACCGCGCCTTGACGCCATCGACGAAGCTGCGCCAGCGCGCCTCGGAGATGTTCGACCCCGTGCGCGTCATCGGCGTGGTGACATAGAGGTTGCTGTCCTCGACGCGCAGGACATAGGGATTGTCGGGAACGTTGGTCAGCCGCCCGCCCAGGGCGTGGATAGCCATGGCGACGCTGGCGTCGGCCAGCGGTTCGGCGTCGATCAGCAGCGTCTCGATCCCCGACCGGAAGGCCGAGGCCATGGCCAGATCCAACGCAATGCTGGTGACGCCCACGCCGTCCTCCGGTCCGATCACGGCCAAGGCCGCATGGGCGGGCGCGGTTTCGCGCAATCGGCGCAGGATCAGCGCCGCCTGGTCGGCCGTAAGCCGCGAGGTCAGCGGCCGCCAGCGCGGCAGGGGATCGTCGTCCTCCTCGCCCAGGGGGACGGTGGCCAGGACCGGGGCGCGCAGCCGCACCTCCGCATCGCGCGGGGTCAGCATGACGGGCGATGCGGCGGCGGAGACGATGACGACCGCCAGCGCCGCCAGCGTTCCGACGGCCAGGCCGGCCGCCAGGATCAGCAATCGGCCAGTGCGGGCCTTGGTCGGCGGCTGTGCGGCCTCGATCACGCGGACATTGGCGTTGGCGCCGGCGATGGAGCTTTGCAGCCGAGAATCCTCGGCGTTTTCGGCGACGCTGCGATAGGCGGTTTCGGTCAGGCTGCGCTGGCGCGTCAGTTCGCGGTAGCGCGGTCCGATCTCGACAAGGCCGGCCAGACGGGCGCGCACGGCGCCGAGCGCGTCGGCCAGCTGGGCGCGGCCGGACTGAAGGCCCGCCAGCTCGCCCCGCGTCGTGGCCAGCTGGGTCTCGATCTGCTGGGTCACGGGGTTGGGGCCGCTGCGCACCAGGGCTGTCTGAGATGGCGGCGCGGCGGCGATCTGGGCTTCCAGGTCCGCGATCTGGCGATCCAGTTCGACGACGAGGGGATAGCCGTCCGCGTAGCGGGCGGCGGCGACGCGGCGACGTTCGCGCAACAGCATAAGATTGTCGGTCAGGGCCGTGACCTGCTGCGAGCGGGTGTCGTCGGTGTTCAGGGCGATGACCGCCGCCGAGTCGCGGAGTTGCTGCGCCAGACGGTTCGCCCGCGCCGCGGCGGTGGCGATCAACTGGTCCTGGGCGGCCAACTGGGCGGTCAGGGTGGTCTGCTGGGACTGCACGCCCTGGATTTCCTGGTCGTAGTCGCCGATGGCGTAGCGGTTGGACAGGTCCGCGATCTGGGCCTCGGTGGCGGCCAGTTGATCGGACAGGCCGCGCTGCTGGTTGGTGACGGCGGCGCTGTCGGCGCGCTGGAAGATTTCGCGGCGGCTGGCGATGTAGTTCTGGACCAGGCGATTGACGAAGTCGGCCGCGACCCGGGGATCGCGATGGCGCAGCCGCACCTCGATGGTGTTGGACTGGGGGACGTTCTCGATGGCCAGGTCGCGGCCCAGTTGCTCCAGCGCCGCGTTCATGCCCGCCGGCCCCGACCGCGCCTTCGGATAGACCCGCATCAGGCCGATGTCGGTCAGAGTCTTCTCTCGGATTTCGCGCGAGCCGAGTATCTCCATCTCGGCATGGACGATCTGGGCGCGATCGAAGGTCTGGGGATTGCCGCTGGCGTCCTCGCCCACGGCGCGACGGAAGACATAGTCGTCCCCCAGCAGGATCAGGAGGCGCGATTGGGCGGTGTAGACGGGCTGGGCCAGGGTCGCGGCGGCCAGCGCCAGCAGCACCGGGATCAGGAAGGCGATCAGCGCCTTGCGCCAGTGATAGAAGGCCGGCGTCGCCAGCTCGCGTATCGTGATCGCCGACCCCGTCTTCGAGGGGCGCTGGTCTTCGGCGAGTTTCAGCGTCTGGTCGGTCAATACGCGGCTCTGAGCAGGACGATCCCGCCGAGTGGGGGCGAGGCTGCCGGTCAGCCCGCCCCATAAAGCCCTGAGTCGGAGCCGGGACGCCAGTCCGGCCTTGGCATTGTCGGTGAAAAACAGAAAGATGCGACGGGCGGCGGCGTGCGAGTCGGTCCGCGACTAAGGAAACCCGATGGCCGTCTGGCGCATGATCGCGATCGCCCTGGTGCTGTTTTCGGCCGCCTGCGCCTCGGGCGGCGGCGTGCGGGGCCAGGCCCAGCCCTATGATTTCGCACCCTGGGGCCAGGACGATTATCAGTATCGGCTGGCCGCAGGCGACGGACTGAGACTGAACTTTCTGGTCGAAGACGGATTGAACGCCGATGTCGTCGTGGGGCCGGACGGGCAGGGGGTTTTTCCGGTGATCGGGCCGGCGCCGGTCGGCGGCCTGACCGTGCGCGACGCCAGCCAGCGTCTGACCGAAGCCTACGCCGGGGTGCTTCGCAATCCGCAGGTGCAGATCAGCGTGGCGACCTATGGCGCGTCGCAGATTTACGTCGGCGGCGAGGTCAAGACCCCCGGCGTGGTGCAGATTCGCGGCGAGATGAACACCGCCCAAGCCATCTTCGCCGCCGGCGGTTTCGCCGAGACGGCCGGAACGGGCAAGGTGGTGGTGCTGCGGCGCGTCGCCGACGGGCGGCTGGCCTCGCGGATCGTGGACGCCAAGGCGCTGCTGAACACCGATGCGCGGCAGGATTTCCTGCTGCATCCCGGCGACCTGATCTTCGTGCCGCGCAGCGCCATCGCGGAGGTCAACCTGTTCGTGCGGCAATATTTGAATGGGGTGCTGCCGTTCAACTTCGGCTTCAGCTACGACCTGAACCGCTTCCGATGAGAGCGCTGGCGGGGCGGATCGGCCGCGCGTCGCCCTATCTGACGGCCGTCGTCGAACAGGGCCTGTTCTCGCTGTTGAACCTGGGCGTGGTGCTGGTCCTGGGCCGGCTGATGTCGCCCGATCAATTCGGGGCCTGCGTCTTCTGGTTCTCGGTCGCCTATGTGCTGGCCAGCGTGCAGAACGCGATCAGCGTGGCGCACCTTCAGGTTCTGGCCGGCGGCCGGGGCCTGGACCCCGCGCGGTTCGAGACCGAACGGTTGATGCTGGGCGCCGCTGCGTGCTTCTGGCTGGCGGTCGGGCTGGGCGCGGCCGTGACGATCGGGATCAACCGCGGCGGCGCGTTCGGCGTCTGGACGGCGGCGGCGTTCACGCCCGCCTATCTGCTTCAGCAATATGTGCGGCTGACTCTTTTCAGCCGGGGCCAGGGCCGCGCGGCGGCGGTCCAGACCGGGGCGGTGCTGATCGTGGCCGTCGCCCTGCTGGCCCTGGGGAGCCTGCTGTTCAACCCGTTAAGGGCCGAGCAGGTGCTGGGGCTCATGGGGACGGCCTATGCGGTCGTGGGGCTTGTCGGCCTGGCGCGCGCCAGCAGGGGCCTGTGGGGCGGTCTGATCCGCGCCCTGCCGGGCTATGTCGCCTATGGCCGGCAGTCCGGCTGGCTGTTCCTGGGGGTGTCGAGCACCGAGGTTCTGGCGCGGTTCTATGTCTTCGCCGTCAGCGCGGCCTATGGGCCGGGCGTGCTGGCGGCGCTGTCGTTCAGCCAGACCTTTCTGCGACCGGCGCCGCTTCTGGCCTCGTCCTGGAGCATGGCGGCGAGGAACGACCTGGCGGCGCGGCGGGACGCCGGCGATTGGCGCGGCTATGTCCGGCTGCTGAGCGTGTCGGCCGCGGCCGGGGCGGTCTTCGCCCTGTGCTGGACCGGGCTGATCTGGGCGGCGTGGCCCACGATCACGGAGCTGGCGTTCGACGGCAAATACGCCGACGCGCGCTGGATGCTGCCGCTGTGGGGCTTGAGCGCAGCCTTCGGCTTCGTCCAGGTGGCGGCCAGCACGGGATTGCAGATATTGAAGGCGTTCAAGGCCCTGGCCATCGCCAACGCCTCGGCCTCGGCCGTGGCGGCGGTCGGGGTGCTGTGGGGCATCGGCCGGCTGGGGCCGGGCGGCGCCATCGTGGGCACGGCGGCGGGCCAGGGGCTGGAAGCGGCGGCCATGCTGGCGGTGCTGGCGGTGCTGATCCGTCGTCTCAGGCGCGGCTGAAGCGCCGCTCGATCTCCACCCCCAACAGCAAAAGCACTGCGCCGAAGATGGAGTTGGCGGTGAAATAGCTGCTTTCCATGAAGTTGTGGCCGAACACCATCAACGGAAAGACGCCCAGCAGGAGCGCCGCGGCCAACCTTCGCCGGTCCCCGCCGACGGCCTCGCGGATCAGCCCCAGACCGCCGAAAACCCAGCGCATCAGGATGAGGACGGCGCCGGCCAGGCCGACCAGGCCGGTCGTGACCGCCAGGTCCAGGAAGCCGTTGTGCGCCTCGTTGGTGAAGGCGTCGGGCTGGGCGAACCAGGCGTCCGTCTGCAGGCTGGGTTGGACCGATGGGTCGATGTCCCAGAACGAACCGAAGCCCCAGCCCTGGATCGGTCGCCTGACGAACTCGTCCCAGACGAAGGTCCAGACGTCGGTGCGCTGGGTGAAGGTGACGCCGGCGAACGGCGCCCAGGGATCGTCGCCGACCACGAGACAATAGGCCAGCCAGCCGAACGCCGCTCCGGCCAGAACGGCGCCGACGACGGCGATCAGCCCCAGCCGCACGATCCGACGCTGGGCCATGACCGCGACGATGGCCGGCGTGGCGCAGGCCAGGGCGGCGAACAGGCCCATGCTGGTCTTGGACAGGCTGGCGATCAGAAGCACGACAGCCATCGCCGTGACGCTCCACCAGAAGGCGCGGGTCCGCCAGTCGCTGCAGGCCCAGGCGTAGGTTCCGCAGACGAACCCGGCCAGCAGCATGACGGCGCCCAGGGTGTTCTTGTGCGAATGGATGGCCGCCAGGCCCAGGGGCGTCATCGACACGCCCGGCGCCGCGATCCAAGACAGAACATCCACCCCGACCAGCACGGCGCATCCGGTCGCCATGGCCAGATGCAGCCGCCGGCTGTCGCCCAGCCCGATCGCGATGGCGACGCAGATCGCCAGATTGACCGAATAGAGGATCAGCCGCCGCGTCGACACCGTCGGGTCCAGCGCCCAGCGCGTCGTCAGGGCGAACCAACCGAACAGGGCCAGCAGCGGCAGAAGCCTGAGCGTCATGGCCGGCAGCGCCCGACGACGGAACCACAACAACGGCGCCGACAGGGCGAACAGACCCAGCCAGACGACGCGGTTCACGGGCGACGCCTCGGCGCCGCCGGTCAGGGGATCGATGGCGATCTCGTGCTGATAGGGATTCGGACCGACGCAGACGTAGAGCAGCATCAACACCAGCACCGCTCCGGCCCACAGGGCAAGCAGACGATCCGCCTGGGCCTCGCGCTTGTGCGCGTCCGCATCCAGGCGTCCCCGCCAGGCCTCCAGGCGGGCGGCGTCAGTCACGAGGGCGGGCGGATTTGAGCCCCAGGCGGAAGGCGACCGAATCGATCAGCCCCAGTCCCAGACCGTAGAGGCCGCGCATCAGATAGCGTCTCCACAACCGGCCAGGCTCGCGCGCCAGACGATACAGCCAGACCAGTCCGCGATCCTCCATCCACCGGGGAGCGGACGGCGTGCGGCCGGTCAGGGTGGTGATGGAACTGCCGATGCACAGGCCCAGGCCCGTGGCGCGGCCGTCGTCGATGATGCGCTGGCAGAACTTCTCGGACTGGGGCGGTCCCATGGCCACGAACACGAACCGGCCGGGATGGGCGGCGACGAAATCGACGGCGGCCCGCACGGCGTCCGCATCGTGGATGAACCTCATCGGCGGATTGTGGTGGGCGACGCGCGTCAGGCCGAACTGTCCGGCGAGGTCGGCGATCGCCGAGGCGTCGCCGCCGATGATGGTGATCGGGTCGTCCGGCGCGATCACCTCGTGGAACAGCCGTTCGACGATGTGGCAGCCCGGCGCGAAGCCCGGGTCAACGCCGCCGAGCGCGGCCGTCTTTCGCAACACGCGGCTGTCGTTGGTGCTGAGCCAGGCGCGGCCGCTGATATGGTCGAACTCCGCATCCTGGCGGCGCAGCCAGGCGTGTTCGGCGTTCGGCGTGATCAGGATGTCGAACGGCAGGTCCGCCGGGCGGGCGGCCAGGGCCGCGACCGCCTGATCCGTCGTCAGCGGATGAAACCGCAGCCCGGCGAAGCGGATTTCGAGTTCCGGTCGAAAGACGTGGCGGGGCGACAGGCTGTTCATGATGCGACCGTTCTGCGTTGCAGCGGCGCAAACTGCAATTCGCTTGCCGCTTTCAACCGTCGCGCGCGACCTGGCGTGGTTCTTGATATAGGGGCCGCATGAGCCACGCCGCCTTGCCATTGTCGAACGAAACCCCGGCCTCGCCGCGCCTGGCGGGCGGCCGCGACGTGCGCCTTGGCCTGGCGATGAAGCGCCTGATGGATATCGCCGTTTCGGCCGTGCTGCTGGTGATGCTGGCGCCGCTGCTGCTGGCGATCGCCCTTCTGGTCAAGGCGACCTCGCCGGGCCCCGCCTTCTATGGCGTGGACTGGGTGGGACAAGGCGGCCGCCGGTTCCGGGGCTACAAGTTTCGAACGATGGTGATCGGGGCCGACCGTCAGGAAGAGGCCTTGCAATCCCGAAACGAGATGCGAGGTCCTGCTTTCAAGATGGAGAACGATCCGCGCATCACACGGCTGGGCCGCGTGCTGCGCCGCTACAGCCTGGACGAGTTCCCGCAGCTGTGGAGCGTGCTGAAAGGGGACATGAGCCTGGTGGGGCCGCGTCCGCCGCGCGCGCACGAATACGTCCGCTTCACTCCGTTCCAGATGGGCAAGATGGCGGTCAAGCCGGGCATCACCTGCCTGTGGCAGGTCGAGGGCCGCCACCGGATCAACGATTTCGATGAATGGGTGCGGCTGGATATCCACTATATCGAGACCTGGTCGCTGGGCCTCGACCTCTGGATCCTGGTCCGCACGGCCGGAGTGGTGCTGCGGGGAACCGGCGCATGAGCGCGGACATCAGCGTCGTCATCCTGAGCTATGACCGCGTCCACCTGCTGGAGCGGACGCTGCGCGGCTGCGCGACCCAGGGCGGCGACTGGGGCGCGTTCGAGGTCATCGTGGTGGACAACCATCCCGACCAGCTGGCGCGCGGCCTTGTCGAACGGCTGGCGGCCGAGACCGGCGTCGCCATGACCTATCTGGCCGATCCGCGCCGCAACATCTCCATCGTCAGGAACAAGGGCATCGCCGCCGCCCAAGGCCGCTACGTCGCCTTCATCGACGACGACGAAGAGCCGCAGCCCGGCTGGCTGGCGGCGCTGACCGCCTGCCTGGACCGCACCGGGGCTGACGCCGCCTTCGGGCCCAAGCTGCCGGAGTTCGAGGGCGGCCGCGCCCCAGACTGGGACCCCGACGGCTGGCGTTACACGCTGGACTTCAAGATGCCGGCGGACGAGCCGATCGCCATGTTCGGGCGCCTGCGCAGACGCGGCAAGGGCCTGGGCAGCGGCAACGCCGCCTTTCGCGTCTCGACCTGCCTGGACGGGCCGGAGCCGTTCAGCGTCGCCTTCGGCAACGCCAATGGCGAAGACACGCAACTGCTGTTCCGCCTGGCCATGGCGGGTCGGCGCTTCGTCTGGTGCCCCGAGGCCGTGGTGCGCGAATTCATCGAGACCAGCCGGGCCAGGCCCGATTATATGATCACCCGCATGAAGCGCGGCTCGCAGCACTATGCCGTGTGTCGGATAGACACCAGCGACAACAAGCTCCTGACCACCATCAAAGTCGGGCTGCTGGGCCTGGCGCAGACGGCGGTGCACGCCGGGCTCTATGTCGCGACCGGCGAATTCTTGGACCGGAAACACCGCTACGATCACCGGATCGGCATGGCTAAAGGCTTGGGCAAACTGACCTGGCGCGCGCCCATCGGCTTCATCGAGGAGACGGCGGCGTGAGCGAGGCGGCGCCCGATCTGACGCTGGCCATCCTGACCTATGACCGGCCCCGGGGGCTGGAGGCGACCCTGCGATCCTGCCTGGCGCAGCGGAACACGCTGGGACTGACGATGGAGATCGTCGTGGTCGACAACCATCCGGCCGGGGCGGGCGGCGAGGTGGTCGAGGCTCTGTCCCCGGCGTCGCCCTGGCCCATCCGCTATGTCTCGGACCTGGCGCGCAACATGGCGACGTTGCGCAATCGCGGCTTCATGGAGGCGCGCGGACGTTGGCTGGCGGTGATCGACGACGACGAGACGGCCGATGCCGACTGGACCGACGCCCTGGCCGGCGCCTTGAAGGCCACGGGCGCCGACATTGCCGTAGGGCCGCGTTTCGCCGTGTTCGAGGAGGGCGCCCCGCCCGCCTATGATCCCGAAGGGCGCCAGTTCGTGCGCGATCTGGGCTTGCCCGACCTGTCGGAGATCGCGCTGACCGGGCCGTCGGGTCGCCCGCGTTACGGCCTGGGCACCGGGAACTCCATCTTCGACCTGAAGCGGTGCTTTCCCGACGGGCGGTCCGCCATGCGCGAGGCGTTCGGCGATGCGGGGGGCGAGGACGCCGAGCTGTTCGTGCGCCTGCATCGCCAGGGACGCCGCATCGTCTGGGCGGCCAGGGCGCGCGTCACCGAGACGGTGTTCCGAAATCGGACGGCGATCCCCTATCGGCTGCTTCGCACCCGTCGCGAAACACAACACTATGTCTCGATCTACATCGACGGGGCGCGTCACCCGGCCCTTGCGAGGGTGGAGCTTTTCGTCAAAGGGTTAATCCAGACGGCGCTTGGCGGCGTTCTGTCGTGGCTGACGCTGGAGCATCGCTCGACCTCGCGCCTTAGGTGGAGGCTGTTGATCCAGCACGGTTTAGGCAAGCTGACATGGCGTCGCCCTGTCGGCTTCATCGACGAGGCGTCCGCTTGATGACGACGACCGGCCTTAACCCTTTGCGTTAAGGGGCCGTCGCCCCGCCCCCGCTAGTATCCGCATAACGGCACGCATCTTGGACTATGCGGGGCCGAACCGTCATCGCCGAAGGACTTTCTCATGCTGACCCAGGTCGACCGACCCATCGTCTCGAAGGCGGCGCCGAAGCCGCCGATCGGGGGCCTGAAGCTTTATGGGGACGGCGCCAGCCTGGCCGACTTCTCGCGCCTTCACGCGCAGGGGATGGTGACGGGATTCACCACCAATCCGACGCTGATGTTCAAGGCGGGGATCGCCGACTATGCCGATTTCGCGCGCCAGCTGATCGCCCTGATCCCCGACATGCCGCTGTCGTTCGAGGTCTTCTCGGACGATTTCGCGGAGATGGAGCGTCAGGCGCGCCTGATCGCCGCCTGGGGCGACAATGTCTATGTGAAGATACCGATCACCAACACCCAGGGCCAGTCCAGCCTGCCGATGGCCCGCGCGCTGGCGGCGGACGGGGTGAAGCTGAACATCACCGCCATGCTGACGCTGGAGCAGGTGGCCGAAGCGGTCGACATCCTGGCCGACGACACGCCCGCCATCCTGTCGGTCTTCGCGGGCCGGATCGCGGACACCGGCGTCGACCCCGTGCCGGTCATGCGGGCCGCGGTCGCCATGGCGGCGCGCAAGCCCCAGGCCGAGGTTCTGTGGGCCTCGACGCGCGAGGTGCTGAACGTTTTTCAGGCGGCCGAATGCGGGTGCCACATCATCACCGCCACCCCCGACATCCTGAAGAAGCTGGACATGGCGGGCAAGGATCTGACCGATCTTTCGCTGGAGACCGTGGCCATGTTCCGCGCAGATGCGGTGGCGGCGGGTTTCAAGCTGTAATCATGGCTGGACGGCCCGCCATCTTCCTGGACCGCGACGGCGTGCTGAACGACGTCGTCTGGCGCGACGGCAAGCCGGCCTCGCCGCGAACCGTTGGCGAACTTCGGATCGCGGAAGGGGCCGCGCAGACCGTACAGGCGTTGCGGACGGCCGGCTATCTGACCTTTGTCGTGACCAATCAGCCCGACGTCCGGCGCGGGAAAATGACTGGCGAGGCGCTGGACGCCATTCACGCCGCCCTGGTCCAGGCTGTGCCGGTCGATGCGGTGCAGGCCTGCCTGCACGACGATGCCGACCAGTGTAGTTGCCGCAAGCCAAAGGCCGGGATGCTGCTGGACCTGGCCGCGCGCTGGAATGTCGATCTGTCGCAAAGCTGGATGGTCGGCGACATGGATCGCGACATCGTCTGCGGACGCGCAGCCGGGGTGCGGACCGTGCTTCTGGATCGTCCCTACAACGGCCGGTCCGGCGCCGACGTGATCGCCGCCGACCTGAGTCAGGCGACCGCCCTTATTCTTCAAACCACGCCGGCCGCGCCGGCGCCCGTACTTCAGGACTGAATTCATGTTCGTCGATCATTTCTTCGCCGCCGCCGAAAAGGCCATGGCCGCCATCGACCGCCAGGCCGTCGAAGCCATGGCCCAGCGCCTGGCCGAGGTGCGCGAGCGCGGCGGACGTCTGTTCCTGATCGGCGTCGGGGGCAGCGCGGGCCACGCCAGCCACGCCACCAACGACTTCCGCAAGATCTGCGGTTTCGAGGCCTATTGTCCGACCGACAACGTTTCGGAACTGACCGCCCGCATCAATGACGAGGGCTGGGAAGGCACGCTGTCGACCTGGCTGGAGACCAGCCGGCTGAAGGCCGAGGACGGTCTGTTGGTCTTCTCGGTCGGCGGCGGCAGCGTCGAACCGCCCGTCAGCGTCAACATCGTGCGCGCCATCCAACTGGCCAAGGCGCGCGGCGCCATGGTCACGGGAATCGTCGGTCGCGACGGCGGCTATACGGCCCAGGCCGCCGACGCCTGCGTGATCGTGCCGACCGTCGATCCGCAACTGATCACGCCCCTGGTCGAGGGGCTGGCCGCCGTGGTCTGGCACCTGCTGGTCTCCCACCCTGCTCTGGCGCTGCACAAGGGACACTGGGAACAGATCGCGCCCGTCGCCGCTTCGGCCGCCTGAGCCGCAGCCCATGATCACCACCCGCACCCCGCTGCGCGTCACTCTGGGCGGCGGCGGCACCGACCTGGAAAGCTATTACCGCAACGACGGGGGCTTCATCTTCGCCATGGCGCTGGACAAATACATCCGCGTCGTCGCGCACCGCCCCGCCTTCGACGACCGTGTCGTCGTCTATGGGCCGCAGCCCGAGGTGTCGCCGCGCGCGACCGAGGTTCAGCATGAACTGGTCCGCGCGGCCCTGATGGCCCACGGCTTCGACGACCGGCTGGAGACCGCGTCCCTGGCCGATATCGCGGGCGGGACGGGCCTGGGGTCGTCGTCCAGCTTCCTGGTCGGCTTCCTGAACGCCCTGCATGGAATGAAGGGAGACACGCCATCGCCCCAGGCCCTAGCCGAGGAGGCGTGCGACCTGGAAATCCGCGTCCTGAACAAGGGCATCGGCAAGCAAGACCAATATATGGCGTCCTTCGGCGGCCTGACGACCCTGGACATCGCGCCGGATGGCCGAGTGGCGGTCAATCGGGTCGATCTGGACGCGGAGGTCGAGGCGGCCTTCATCGAACACACCCACATCTACTACACCGGCCTGCGCCGGGACGCCGCCTTGGTTCTGGCGGATCAGAACGCCGCCATGCTGTCCGAGGCCGCCCCGCGCCGCGAGACGGTCAGCGACAGCCTGGGCTTCATCAAGGATCTGGGCTACCGTATCCGCGACGCCTGGGTCTCCGGCGATCTGGACGGCTGGGGCCGGATGCTGGACGAGCACTGGGCCCAGAAAAAGAGGCTGTCGGGCAAGATCAGCTGGTCGGCCGTCGACGATCTCTACGACCATGTGAAGCGCGACCTGGGCGTGACCGGCGGCAAGGTGATCGGCGCCGGGGGCGGGGGGTTCCTGATGCTGTTCCAGCCCGGCGACGGCGTCGCGCTGGAGGCCTATATGGCCAGCCAGAACATGCCGCGCCTGCGATACGGCGTCGATCGCGCCGGCTCCCGTCAAATGGTGGAAACGCCCCGGTGATGGTGCGGGCGGGCCAGGTCCCGAACTGGGGCGTGCGCGCGCGCGCGCCGCTGCGGCTGGGCCTGGCCGGCGGCGGCACGGATCTGTCGCCCTATTGCGATCAGTTCGGCGGGGCCGTGCTGAACGCCACCATCGACCGCTTCGCCTTCGCTCACATCGACGCCCATCCCGAGGGACGGTTGGCCTTTCGCGCGCGCGACATCGGGGTCGAGGAGGTGATGGACCCGGTTCTGCCGCCGACTCATGGGGGCGAACTGGCGCTGCACCGCGCCGTCTACCGCCATGTCGCGGAGCAATGGCTGGACGGGGCGACGCCGGCGCTGACGGTGTCCACCACCTCCGATGCGCCGGCCGGCTCCGGTCTGGGATCGTCTTCGGCCCTGGTGGTGGCCCTGGTCGAGGCGTTCCGGGTGGCGCTGGACCTGCCGCTTGGCCCCTATGACGTGGCCCGCCTGGCCTATCGGGTCGAGCGGGTGGAGCTGGGATTGGCCGGCGGGCGTCAAGACCAGTATGCGGCGGCGTTCGGCGGCGTGAACTTTATCGAGTTTCTGGCCGAGGAGCGGGTGGTGGTGAACCCGTTGCGGGTGCGCCGCGCCTATCTGAACGAGTTGGAATCGTCGCTGGTGGTCTGTTTCACCGGCCAGTCGCGGCGCTCCGAAACCATCATCAATGCGCAGGTGAGGGGGCTGACCGAACTGGACGCCTCGGTGCTGGACGGCATGCACCGGCTGAAGCAGGACGCCATGGCGATGAAGGAGGCCGTTCTGGAAGGCGACATCCGCCGCGTGGCGCGGGTGCTGATGCGTTCGTGGGAGGCCAAGAAGATGACGGCGGCCGGCATCGCCACGCCAAAGGTCGATGCGCTGTTCGACCTGGCCCTGGGCGAGGGAGCCTGGGGCGGCAAGGTGTCAGGCGCGGGCGGCGGCGGCTTTCTGATGTTCTGCACCGATCCAGAGAACCGCTATCGCCTGACCGCCGCCTTGAACGAGGCGGGCGGGGCCGCCAGCGCGGTGAAATTCACTTTGGACGGGGCCGAAGCCTGGAGCGTGCCGCGATGAGCGCCGGCCAAGCGGTGTTTCTGGTCGGCGGCCGCGGCTCGCGCCTCGGCGAACTGACGGCCGAGACGCCCAAGCCTCTGCTGCCCGTGGCGGGGCGGCCCTTCATCGAGCATCTGCTGGACAAGGCGGTGCGCGAGGGTTTCGACGACCTGATTCTGTCGGCCGGTTATCGCCACGAGGCGTTGGAGGGCTATGTCGGCCGTTGGCGCGGCGCGGCGCTGCGGCTGTCCGTCGAGCCGGAACCCCTGGATACGGCCGGCGCCGTGGCCCACGCGCTGCCCCTGCTGGACGATCAGTTTCTTCTGGTTAACGGCGACACCTGGTTCGATTTCGACTGGCGCGGTCTGGGTCTGTCCGAAGGACTTTCCGGCATGGTCGCGGCGCGCGAGGTTTCGCCTGCCGATCGCTACGAAACGCTCGACGTCGAAGGCGGCCGCGTCGTCGCCATCCGGCCGCGCGCCGCGCTGGTCTCGGGCGTCATCAACGGGGGCGTCTATCGGTTCAGGCGCGATGTCTTCGCCGGCGTCCACGGCCGCGTCTCGCTGGAAAAGGACACCCTGCCGCGCCTGTGCGCCAGGGGCGTGCTCGGCGCCGAAATCAAGGACGGCGACTTCGTCGACATCGGTTTGCCGCACAGCCTGGCGGCGGCCGAGCAGGTGGCGGGCTTGGCCAGGCCATCTCAGCCATGGGTTCGCTAATGGAAGTCGCGCGATCCGGGCAGGATGCGCGCATCGCGCGGATGGCGATGGGGCGGCAGACGCGGAAGCTGCGGATTCGCCACGACGTCGGCGCGGGCCAACTGCACCTGGGTTTCATGCTCCTCTGACAGACGCGACAGTTCGTCCGAGCGGTCGATGACGTGGCGGACGACGAGATGGACCACGTTCTCGGGACTTTTCTCGACCACGCCTTCGACCTGCATCAGGCGGGCGGCCATGACCTCTCGACGGAACTGCTCGAACAGGCGCGCCCACAGGACGACATTGACGACGCCGGTCTCGTCTTCCAGCGTGACGAAGATGGCGTTGCCCTTGCCTGGCCGCTGGCGGACCAGGACGACGCCCGCGACCCGCACCAGGGAGCCGCCGCCACGGGCCTCGGCCTCGGCGCAGCTCAGCACGTTTTCGGCGGCGAAGACCGGGCGCAGCAACTGCATCGGATGGGCCTTCAGCGACAGGCGCGTGGTCTGGTAGTCGGCGGCGACGTGTTCGCCCAGCGGCATCGGCGGCAGGCGGGCGTCCGGCTCGGCGCCCAGTTCGCGGGCCCCGTGCTGAAGCGCCTCGGCGGCGGCGAACAGGGGCAGGGGATCGTCATCGGGCAGGCGACGGACCGCCCACAACGCCTCGCGCCGGTCCAGGCCCAGGGACCGGAAGGCGTCGGCGTCGGCCAGCTTCCGCATCGCCGCGCCGGGCAGGGCGGCTCGCCGGGCCAGGGTCTCGGGATCGGTGAAGGGACCCTCGGCGCGGGCGGCCGACAAGGCGCGGCTCCAGTCTTCCTTGAACCCGTCGATCTGACGCAGGCCCAGCCGCAGGATCGGCGTCTCCTCGGGCCCCTCCAGGGTGTTGTCCCAGTCGCTGTGCGAGACGTCGATGGGGCAGACCTCGACCCCGCCGATCTCCTGCACTTCCCGCACGATCTGGGCCGGGGCGTAAAAGCCCATCGGCTGGCTGTTCAGCAGGGCGCAGGCGAAGGCGGCCGGATGGCGCTTCTTCAGATAGGCGGAGATGTAGACCAGCTTGGCGAAGGACACGGCGTGGCTCTCGGGAAAGCCGTAGGAGCCGAAACCCTTTATCTGTTCGAAGCAGCGCCGCGCGAAGTCGGGATCATAGCCGCGCGCGATCATGTTGGAGACCATCAGCCCCTCGTATTTCATCAGATCGCCGTCGCCCTTGAAGGTGCCCATGGCCCTGCGAAGGCCGTTGGCCTGTTCGGGGGTGAAGCGCGCGGCGACCATGGCGATCTTCATCGCCTGCTCCTGAAACAGGGGCACGCCCAGGGTCTTACTGACGATGGCCTCCAATTCGTCCTGGGGATGGTCGGAACCGGGGCGGGGATAGTTCACCTCTTCCGCGCCGCTGCGCCGCCGCAGATAGGGATGCACCATGTCGCCCTGGATCGGGCCGGGACGGACGATCGCGA
Source organism: Brevundimonas sp. D3-1P (assembly GCF_055809335.1). Classification (NCBI taxonomy): domain Bacteria; kingdom Pseudomonadati; phylum Pseudomonadota; class Alphaproteobacteria; order Caulobacterales; family Caulobacteraceae; genus Brevundimonas; species Brevundimonas sp. D3-1P. The sequence goes on along the minus strand of NZ_CM147908.1, from coordinate 711,094 downwards.
CCTGGATGGCCAGGTCGTAGAAATTCCTGGGCTTCAGGCGCGGCAGCATGTTGATCTGGGCGCGGCTCTCGACCTGGAAGACGCCGATGGAGTGACCCTTCTGGAGCATGGCGTAGACATCGGGCTGCGCGTCCGGGACGGTGTGAAGCAGATAGGTCCGCTTCTGGTGCGCCTGGATCAGGTCGAAGGCCTTCCTGATGCAGGTCAGCATGCCCAAGGCTAGAATATCGACCTTCATCAGCCGAAGCGCGTCGATGTCGTCCTTGTCCCATTCGATGAAGGTGCGGTCCGGCATGGCGGCGTTGCCGATGGGGACCAGCTCGTCCAGCCGGTCCTGGGTCAGGACGAAGCCGCCGACGTGCTGGGACAGGTGCCGGGGAAAGCCCAGCAGGCGCGAGGCCATGGCGACGGCGCGGCCGACCATCGGATTGGCGGCGTCTAACCCGGCCTGCTCGACGTGCCGATCGCCGATCTCGGTCCCCCAACTGCCCCAGTGGCTGGAGGCCAGACGGGCGGTGATGTCCTCGGTCAGGCCCAGCGCCTTGCCCACGTCGCGGATGGCGCTGCGTGGGCGATAGCGGATGACGGTGGCGGCGATGCCGGCGCGATGACGGCCGTATTTCTCGTAGAGATACTGGATGATCTCCTCGCGCCGCTCGTGCTCGAAATCGACGTCGATGTCGGGCGGCTCGCCCCGACTCGCGGACAGGAACCGCTCGAACAGCAGGTCGTGCTTGGCCGGATCGACCGAGGTGACGCCGAGCACATAGCAGACGGCGGAATTGGCCGCCGAGCCGCGGCCCTGGCACAGGATGCCGCGGGTGTTGGCCTCCTGGACGATGTCATGGATGGTCAGGAAATAGGGGGCGTAATCGACGTGCCTGATGAAATCCAACTCCTTGCGAAGGGTCGCTCGGACGCTGTCGGGAACGCCTTCGGGATAGTAGACGTCGGCGTTGCGCCACGTCAGGTGCTCCAGCCATTCTTGAGAGGTCTTGCCGGGCGGCGTCGGCTCCTGCGGATAGTTGTAGGTCAGGTCCTCGAGGTCGAACATCACCCGCGACAGGAAGGCGGTCGTCTCCGTCACGGCCTCGGGCGCGTCCTTGAACAGGCGCGTCATTTCGCCGGCGGGCTTCAGCCAGCGTTCGCCGTTGGCCTCCAGCCGGCGCCCGGCCGCCTCGATGGTCACGCCTTCGCGGATGCAGGTCAGGACATCCTGCAGATCGCGCTCGCCCGACAGGTGGTAGAGGACGTCGTTGACGGCCAGCAGGGGGACGCGGACCCGCGCCGCCAGGGTCTTCAGCCGCGCCAGCCGTCGCCGGTCGTCGCCGCGCCTGAGCATGGAGGCCGCCAGCCACACCGCCCCCGGCGCCGCCTCGGCCACGCGCGCCAGTCTGTCGTCCAGCCCCGCCAGCCGATCCGGCGGCATGACGATCAGCAGCAGGTCCGTCGGATCGGCCAACAGGTCGGCAAGGCCGATCTCGCATTCGCCCTTCTTGGCCCGGCGATTGCCCAGGGTCAGCAGGCGCGTCAGCCGGCCCCAGCCGGCCCGCGTCTCGGGATAGGCCAGGATGTCCGGCGTCCCGTCGTTGAAGGCCAGGCGCGCGCCGACGATCAGGCGGAAATCGGCCGCCCGGCGCCGGATCGCCTCGGCGACGGCTAGATCGTTCAGCGGATCGTCGACGAAGGCGACCTCGCCCGGACTGCCGCCGTCGCGCAGCTTTTCCGGCGGGGCCAAGCCGTCGCGGCGCAGGTCGTTCAGTGCGCTCCAGGCCCGCACCACCCCGGCGACGGTGTTGCGGTCGGCCAGCCCCATTCCGGCATGGCCGCGCAGCAGGGCGGTCAGGACCAGCGCCTTGGGATGCGACGCGCCGCGCAGGAAGGAGAAGTTGCTGGTCACGGCCAGTTCGGCGTAGTCCCCCTGAGGGTTTAGAAGCCGTGGGTCCAGCGGGCTCATGCGAACAGGCCGTGGATGAACCAGCGCGGCTCGTCCGTCTCGCCGTACAGACCCTGGCGGAACAGCCAGAAGCGGCGGCCCGTGCGATCCTCGACGCGATAATAGTCGCGGGTGCGCTGGTCAGGCGCGCGCCACCATTCGCCGCCGATCCGTTCGGGGCCTTCGGAACGGACCACCTCGTGCAGCACCCGGCGCCAGCGAAAGCGCATCGGCGAGCCGTCGGGAACCTCGGCCATCGTCTCGACCGGCTGGGGTGGATGGAACATCTGCAATGGGCGCAGGGGAGGGGCGTCGGGATCGGGCGCGGGCCAGTCTTCGGGCCTGTCTTCGGCCCAGTCTTCGGCCCTGTCGCTTTCAGGCTTGGCGGCCCCGGCGGGAACCAGCCGCTGGGCGCGTTCGGGGATGTGGGACTCCTGGGGGGCGAACCTCAGCACCGCTTCCGGCCCCAGCCGCGCGGTCAGCCGGTCGATCAGGCGGCCGAAATCCTCCTCGTTCGGCCGGTCGCCGTGCGGGCCGCCCACCAGGCCACCTTGGACGGGCGCCAGGGCCTCGGCCGCCGTCACCGCCATCCGCATCTGGTCGAAGCCGAAACCGGGATCCAAAGGATGAGCCAGGGCCGCCAACCGTTCGCGGAACAGGCGCAGGACGACGCCTGCGTCGCGTGTCGGCCGCCCCGCGCGCACGACGATCCGCCGCACCTTCCCATCCACGCGATAGAAGCCGGCCTCGAAGGCGCGGGCGCCCTGGCCGACCTGGTCCAGCCGGTCGGCGGTCTCGGCTAGCAGGTCCGACAGGACGCGCTCGACATCCTCGGGTGCAGACAGAGGCTCCAAGAAGACGCGATCGACGACGATGAGCGGCGGCGGCCGGTGCGGGGTGATGCGCACGTCCTCGTCGCCCAGCACCCGCGCCAAGCGCGCGGAAAAGTCGGCGCCGAAACGGGCGGCCAGGGGTGCGCGGGGCCGGTCGTCCAGATCGGCCAGCCGTTTCAGTCCCGCACGGCGCAGGGCCTGTTCGGCCTTTAGCGGCAGTTCCAGCGCGGCGACCGGAAGGCGGCGCGCGGCGGCGCGGTCCTGTCCTGGCGCGAACCGGCCGCCAGGGCCGAAACGGGCCAGGGCGCGGGCGCATTGCGGCGTCCCGGCCAAGGCGAGGCGGATTTGCAGCCCCGCGTCCGCAGCCCGCGCCTGAACCCGGCGCATCAGCCCCGTCTCGCCGCCGAACAGATGGGCGCAGCCGGTCACGTCCAGCATCAGGCCGTGCGGCGGATCCGGCGCGATCATGGGGGTGAAACGGCCGAAATCCTCCAGCGCGGCCGTCAGCAGGGCGTCGTCGCGTATCGGCCTGTGGACGACGGTGCGCAGGGTCGGCGTCCGGGCCTGGGCGTCGGCCAGGGTCATGCCAGGCGTCAGCCCCAGCCGCCGCGCCGCCGGATCGACAGCCGCCAGCCGCAGCGCCCCGCCGATCTTCTCGACCAGGGCGACGGGCGGCCCGTCTTCAGGCGCGGCGTCTGAAAGCGTCGTCCGACGCCCCAGCGCCTCTCGCGCCAGCCGGTCGCTGGGCAGCCAGGGAAACCACGCCGCCAGATAGCGGCGCGGCCTCTGCGTTCCGATCGACGAACATGCGTCGCTCACAATCCCACTCCATGATCCAGGTTCGGGGCGCGACCCCGCCGCGATGACGCAGCAGGGTCGTGGAAAAGGCGGGCCGGCCGGGCGCGTCGCCCTCCAGCGGGGTCGAGGCGACAGCCTGCACGGACCAGCGGGTCTCGGCCGCGCTGGGCGCCGGTTCAGCCCCGGCCCGCGCCAGGAAAACGGCCCCTCCGCCCGCCTGGGCGGCCAGCAGCAGTCGGCGGCTGGCGGTCAGGCTCATGGCCTTGGCCTCGCCCCAGGCGCTCAACACCACGGCCCCCACGGACGGGCTTCGCAAGGCGTCTTCGCCTGCCGCCAGCAGCGCTCGGACATCGCGCGCGCGCACCAGCAACAGATTCAAAGGCCGCAATCCCATCTCGCTCAAGCCCGGCGCATAGGGCCGTCCCGCTTCCTGCGACATCGCCTCATGCACCGCCCAGACAACAGGCCGCCCCCGCGCCGCTTCCACAGCCAGCCCCAGGCCGAAGGCATTGACCGCCACCGCGTCGCCAGGGGCGGCGGCGTAGAGATCGTGCAAGCCCTGCGCGGCGAACAATGCTCTAATGTTCTCCATTTGTTCTATATGCCGCCAGGCGCCCCCGTAGAGTCAAGCCAGGGGCGATGCGAACTGCGAATTGAATCGTTACCAAAGGGGATGCGGCCGAGCAGGCGTCGCCCGGGAGCGTACTATTGTTTATAGCCTAAGATATATTATGCGAAATCTAGACATATGATTTTCAGCAGCCCGCTAGGTCTTGGCTGCAATCCCGATGTGGATCTTTCCGCGCCGACGGGCGATCTCCATCTGGCGATGGCGCTCGGTATAGCGGGCGCGTTGTTCTTCGTCGCGGGCGTCGTGGCAGCGCGCGCAACAGACGCCTTCGACATAATGCGGCGAGGCTCGGCCGGCCTCGTCAACCGGCAGGCGGCAGCCGCGGCACAGGGTGTGCGACCCTGGGCGCAGGCCGTGGCCGACCGACACTCGTTCGTCGAAAACGAAGCATTCTCCGCGCCAAAGGCTGTCTTTTTCATCCACTGTTTCAAGATATCGAAGGATGCCGCCTTCCAGATGGTGAACGTTTTCGATCCCTTCGGCCTTGAGGAAGGCGGTGGATTTCTCGCAGCGGATTCCGCCGGTGCAATACATGGCGACCCGGCGCGCGCCCGTTTCGGCCAGCAGGGCGCGGCCTTCGCTGCGGAACCAGTCGGGGAAGTCGCGGAAGCTTTCGGTGTTGGGCTGTACCGCCCGCTCGAAGGCGCCGATCTCGCCCTCATAGGCGTTGCGCGTGTCGATCACCAAGGTCTCGGGGTCGGCGATCAGGGCGTTCCAGTCAACGGGCGAGACATAGAGGCCGGCGTCGTGCGCGGCGTCCAGGCCCGGCTGGCCCATTGTGACGATCTCGGCCTTCACCCGCACCTTCATGCGGTGAAATGGCGGGGCGTCGGTCCAGGCGTATTTCAACTCCAGGGTCTGGAAACCCGGCATGGCGCAGATGACGCTCAGCACCGCCTCGATGCTGTCGGCCGAACCGGCGATCGTGCCGTTGATTCCCTCCGGCGCGACAAGCAAGGTGCCCCTCACCTGCCCGGCGTCGCAGGCGTCTTGCAGCGTCTGGCGCACCGCCGGAGGATCGGCCACTGGGGCGAACCGATACAGCGCCGCCACGCGGACAGGTGGATCGGCCGGGATGTGAAGGTCGGTCATTGAGCGGACCCTTGCGCGCCGCGCCGGGATTGGCGCGCCCTGCAGGACTCGAACCTGCAACATCCCGCTTAGAAGGCGGGTGCTCTATCCGGTTGAGCTAAGGGCGCTTCTGGCCGGACGCGGGCGTCAGTGCGTCCAGGGTTGCTTGCGATTGGTGGCGAAGTTGTCGGCATAGGCCTTGATGATCATCGGCGGATCGTTCGGCTCATGCAGGCGGAAGGCGATGCCGTGCCGTTCGGCGTATTCGACGGCCTCTTCCTTCGAATCGAAGTTCAGGCGGACCTGGCCGTTCATGTCGGTCGAGCTGGTCCAGCCCATCAGCGGGTCGATGGTGCGCGCCGAGGCCGGTTCGAACTCCAGCCGCCAGTCGCGGCTCTTGGCCTTGCCCGACTGCATCGCGGTCTTGGCCGGGCGGTAGATGCGAGCGAGCATGGGCGGGTCCTCAACAAAGGCGGGCTTTCGCCCCTGCCATAACGCGCGCCGGATGCGGAATCCAGCGGCCTTCCGTTGGTCGGGGCGAGAGGATTCGAACCTCCGACCCTCTGGTCCCAAACCAGATGCGCTACCAGGCTGCGCTACACCCCGGACCGAACGGAGCGCCCTATTGGCACTTCGCGCGGCAAACCGCAATCAAGGCTTGAAATAAGGATGCAAAACCTTGTCGCCAGGCCGGGCGTTGATCTCGGCCGCGCGACCCGCGCGCAGTTCCAGCACGCCGTTGGCCGCGCCGTTCGAGGGGATCGGCGCCTCGGAAAAAGGCGTCGCGTGCGAGGTGATGGAGACGATGCGCCCATGCGGGTCGATATAGAGGATGTCCAGCGAACTGGGCGTGTTGCGCATCCAGAAGCTCTGTTCGCGCGGCGCTTCGCCGGGCCATTGGAAGAGCATGCCGCGATCCGCCTCCAGCGGCGGGCGGAACATCAGGCCGCGCTGGCGCTCATGGTCGTCGTCGGCGATTTCGACCCAGAACGGATGCTCGCCCGTGGTCGTGACGATCGCCAGCCGTTGCAGCGGCTCGCCGTTCGGCCCGACCGGCGCCTTGGCCGCGCAGCCGGCGGCGGCCAGCATCAGCATGGCCGCAAGAAACAGTCGTCTGGTCGCGTCGATCATGCGCCTCTCCTGGGCGCCTCGGTGTCAGCCGCCCGTCCTGATGTCCGCGACCACCAGTCCCTTAGGACCATTGGCGAATCGCACCCGCACCATGTCGCCGGGAACCAGATCATCCAGGCCGCAGCGACGCAGCGTCTCGATATGGACGAAGATATCGCCTGGCTCGCGATCGCGCACGACGAATCCGTAGCCCTTGGTGCGATTGAACCATTTGACCAGGGCGGTCTCCAGTTCGTCGTCCGACGCGCTGGGAGGGGTCGGCGGCGGGGACGCGCGGCGAACCGCAGGCGTCGCCTCGCCCTCGCCCAGCGCATGGATCGCGACCGTCTGCCAGCCCTTGGGACGTTTGACGCAATCGCAGGTGATCGGCGCGCCTTCGTCCGCCGCGTCTCGACCCAGATCGCGGAGGCTGCTGATATGGAGCAGCACGTCGCGCATCTCCGTCAACGTCGGATCGTCGGGAACGATGAACCCATAGCCCTTCACCGCATCGAACCATTTTACGCGGCCGATGACGCGAACGGTCTGCGCCGTCTCCATCTCGCTGTAGTCAGACAACTTAAGACCCCCGTCCGCGCCTCCAGCGGACCAGGCCTATATTTAACACTGTTCCGCGAAAGTTTGGAAAGCGGAAAGTGCACGCGAGAAGCGAAGATTACCGTTTTGGGACAATGACCCCGACTGCATAAGCCATGACCGAAGGCGTCAAGAACGCCCAGTCACCAAATATCGAAAACGGAAATCAAACGCGGATCAGAGTTGCTAACTCGATGATCGGCCTGCCCGCGTGGCAGTCCCTAGGGGAGTCGAACCCCTCTTTTCAGGTTGAAAACCTGACGTCCTAACCGATAGACGAAGGGACCGCTGCGCGGGAGAGCCGGCGATATAGCCGCGCCCTCGGAACGGCGCAAGCTTGGATTTTCAGTTTTTTGGACGGCCTCAGACCATCCGGGGATCGGACACGTCCTCGATCTCGAATTGCACGCCCTTGCGTCCATTCCAGTCGTCGGCCTTCAGCCGCCCGACCACGCTCAAGCCCCCCTGCCCCGACAGCAGCGCCTGTCCCGCAGGCAGGTCGGCGCAGCGCCAGGCGATGGCCCGCACCGCCGCGCCGTCCGGCCCGACCAGACGGCAGCGGACATGGCCGCCGTTCATCGCCACGGGTTCGCGCGCCTGAACGCCGCTGAGAGCGAAAGCGGGTTCGGGGTTGGCGGGGCCGAAGGGCGCCAGTCGTTCGAACGATTCGAGCAGAGCCCGCGTCGCCGCAGCGGGGTCGATCAGGGCGTCGATCTCCAGCGCATCCAGGGCGATGGCCTGGATGCGTTCGCCGGCCAACCAGTCGTTGAGGAAGGCGCTCAGTTCGGCCAGCCTAGAGCCGTCCATCGTCAAGCCGGCGGCCATGGCGTGGCCGCCGCCGGCGATCAGCACGCCCGCCTCCCACGCCGCCTGGATCGCGCGCCCCAGGTTCATGCCCGGCTGGGACCGGCCCGAACCCTTGCCGACACCCGTGACCGGGTCCAGGCCGATAACGACGACCGGTTTGCGCCACCGCTCCCTCAGACGGCCGGCGACAATGCCCACGACGCCGGGGTGCCAGTCGTCGCCCGCCACCACGATCACGGCGCTGTCGTCAACGTGGGCGCCGGCCGCCTCGACCCGACGCACGGCCGCCTCTGTCACCGCCCGCTCCACCTCGCGCCGCGACAGGTTCAGGGCGTCCAACTCCATGGCCAGGGCCTGCGCGTCCGCCGGGTCGTCGGTCGACAACAGGCGTGCGCCGAGGTCCGAGCGGCCGATCCGGCCGCCTGCATTGATTCGCGGCCCCAGTATGAAGCCGGCGTGATTGCTCTTGGCCGGTCCGGGCTCGGCGCCGGCGGCCGCCAGAAGCGCGCGAAGTCCCGGATTGCACCAGTCGCTCATGACCTTCAGCCCCAGCGCCGTCAGCGCCCGGTTGAAGCCGGTCAGCCCCGTGACGTCGCAGATGGCCCCCAAGGCAGCCAGGTCCAGCCATTGGCGGATGTCGGGTTCGGGCCGTTCGGCGAACAGGCCGCGCCGCCGCGCCTCCCGGTTCAGCGCGGCCAGCAGAACGAAGACGACGCCGGCCGCCGCCAGATTGCCTTGGCCCGAGTTGCATCCCGGCCGGTTGGGGTTGACGACCGCAAGCGCCTTGGGCGGCTCGCTGCGCATCATATGGTGGTCGATCACCACGACGTTCAGGGCGATCGCGGCGGCGTGGGCCAGGGCCTCGTTCGCCGCGGCGCCGCAATCGACCGTGATCACCAGATCCGCGCCCGCGGCCTTCAGGGTGTCGAAGGCCTTGGCGCTGGGGCCGTATCCCTCGTTCAAGCGGTCGGGCACATAGAGAGGCAGGTCATGGCCCATGGCGCGGAACCAGCGCACCAGCAAGGCTGCGCTGGCCGCGCCGTCCACATCATAGTCGGCGAAGACATGGATGCGGGCCTTGGCCTGCAAAGCGTCCAGGATCGCCTCGGCCGCGGCGTCCATGTCCATGAAACTGGACGGATCGGGAAACAGGGCGCGCAGGGTGGGCGTCAGGAAGTCCGCGCCCTGATCCGCCGGCACCCCGCGCGCGGCCAGGGCGCGCGCCAGCACCTCGTCCAGGCCCAGGGCCTGCATGTGGGCGCGCACCACGGCCGCGTCGGCCGGCCGCTGTCGCCAGGCGCGGCCCGACAGGGATCGGGAGACGCCGAGAAAGGCGGTCAGGGTCTTTGCGGCGCTGTCGTCTGCCATCGGGGCATCATCGGCAGATTCCGCCGTCAAGGCGACCGCCTGAGCGACCTTCATCGCGCCGGGCGGCGATCAATCGGCGGGGGCGCCTTGGCCCGGTCGCGCAGGCTCTGGGCGAAGGCCTCGATCTCGGCCTGGGTGCGGGCGGCGGCGGGCGAAACCGGCGCAGCCTCGACCTTGGCGGCGATCTGCGCGGCCAGGGTCTCGGCGTCGTCCAGGGTCCACGCGATCCCGGCGATCTCGCCGTTCAAGGCGGCGCGGTCGGTCTGAAGCCGCTGGGCGTTACCAGCCACCTGACGCACGTCCGGCAGGCCGGTCGGCGCGGCGGGGAAATCCTCCCAGCGCGGATAGCGGCGGTTGGCCTCGACCAGTTCCTGCACCCGCGGCGCCAGCGGGGACGCAACGTCGGTCTTGGCGGCCAGGCCGCTGGAGCAAGCGCCGAGCGCCGCCGTGGCCGCGACCGCGGCGACCAGGATCATCTTTTTCGAGAGCGGCGCGTTCATTTCCCGGTCGGTCTTATGCCATCATGGCCCAGCGCGGAAGGGCGGATGAACCGGCCTCTGGCGCAGGAAGCGCGAAGGACGATCATGGCCGAGCCTCCCCCGCCCCCGAAAGCCCCCGCGCGCGGAGCGCGAAAGGCCGGCCGGCCGACCTCCGTCAAGCCGCGCCAGACCAAGACCAAGCCCCGGATCGCCGCCGAGTCCTCCCCGCCGCCGCCCGCCGAGGCGCCCCAGTCCGGCCGCCCCGGCGCGGATCAGGCCGCCTTGATCGAGACCCTGTCGATCAACCTGGCCAAGGCGGCGATGACGGCCCAGGGGGCGATGGCCGAGGCCGCGCTGAGCCAGGCGACGCGAAGCGCGGATGGCGCGGCGGCGTCTCCCGACCCGTTCAATGTCGCGCCAGCCCTGGCCTCGGTCATGACCAGCCTGGCGTCCCGGCCCGAAAAGCTGTTTCAGGCCCAGGCCGATCTGTTCGGCCGCTATATGGACCTGTGGAGCAGCACGGCCCGTCAGGCGGCGGGCGAGACGCCCGATCCGCCGCCGGTCGACAAGCGGTTCAAGGATCCGGCCTGGGCCGAAAACCCGATGTTCGACCTGATGCGACGGTCCTATCTGCTGACCTCGGACTGGATGAACGGGCTGATCGCGGGGGTCGAGGACGTCGATCCTGCGGTGAAACGCAGGGCCCAGTTCTTCACTCGCCTGCTGACCGACGCTTTTTCACCCGCCAACTTCCTGGCGTCCAATCCGGTGGCCCTGAAGGCTCTGGCCGAAACCAGCGGGGAATCGCTGGTCAAGGGGATGCGGAATTTCGCCGCCGATCTGGAACGCGGCGGCGGATCGCTGCGCATCAGCCAGGCCGATTACGGCAAATTCGTCGTTGGCGAGAACGTGGCGACCGCGCCGGGCCAGGTGATCTGGCGCGACGAACTGTTCGAACTGATCCAATACGCCCCGGCTGGCGAAACGCAGCACGAGATTCCGCTGCTGATCTTCCCGCCGTGGATCAACAAATTCTACATCATGGACCTTCAGCCGGGGAACTCGCTGATCCGCTGGCTGTCGGCGCAGGGGTTCACCGTCTTCGTCTGCTCGTGGATCAACCCGGATCGCGACAAGGCCGGCTTCGGCTTCGACGACTATCTGGAGAAGGGCGTCTATCGCGCTGTCGAGAAGACGCTGGAACAGGCCGGGACGGAACGCCTGAACGCCGTTGGCTATTGCATCGGCGGCACCTTGCTGGGGGCCGCCCTGGCCCATATGGCGGCGAAGGGGGACACGCGGATCGCCGCCGCGACCTTCTTCGCCGCCCAGCACGATTTCGCGGAAGCCGGCGACCTGCTGCTGTTCACCGACGAACACTGGATCGCGGAGATCGAGCGCCAGATGGACGCGGCGGGCGGCGTCCTGCCCGGCGCGGCGATGGCCGAGACCTTCAACGCCCTGCGCTCGAACGACCTGATCTGGTCCTTCTTCGTCAGCAACTATCTGTTGGGCAAGGCCCCGCCGGCCTTCGACCTGCTGTTCTGGAACGCCGACCAGACGCGGATGCCCAAGGCTCTGCACCTGGCCTATCTGCGCCGGATGTATGGCGAAAACGCCCTGGCCAAGGGGACGTTCGAGATCGGAGGCGTGACGGCCGACCTGTCGAAGGTGACGATCCCGCTCTATTTCCAGGCCAGCCGAGAGGATCATATCGCGCCGATGAACTCGGTCTATCGCTCGGCGCGTCTGTTCGGCGGGGACGTGACCTACACCCTGGCCGGTTCGGGCCATATCGCCGGAGTGATCAACCCGCCGGCGGCCGGGAAGTACCAACACTGGACCAACCCCGCCCTGCCCGCTGCCCTGGCCGAATGGCAGGCTGGCGCGACCGAGCACCCGGGCAGTTGGTGGGACCACTGGGCGGCGTGGCTGAATGACCGGTCAGGCGGACAAGTCCCCGCTCGCGATCCGGCCAAGGGACCGCTAAAGCCCATCGAGCCGGCCCCCGGCAGCTATGTGAAAGTGAAGTCTTGAACCGTCTCGAACCGAACGCCCTTCTGGCCCTCAGCACCGGGGTCGCCCTGGCCCTCCTGGTCATGACCGCCAGCGTCTTCGGCGAGCCGGGCAATACGGTGAAATACGTCGTCTCGGCGGTGATCTGCGCCGGCGCCTTCGTGCTGCTGAACGGGCGCATGGCGCGTATGATGAAGAGGCCGGCGGTCCAGCCCATGATCCACGCCGACGCGCCAGGCACGGCCGTATGGGCGGGGCTTTTTCCGCTTATGGTGATCGCCATGGCCTGTGCGCCGGTTTTCTTCGCCGGCCATGACTATGGGCTGCTGGTGATCGTCGCCGCCGTCATTTTCGGCCTGACCATCGATTCGGCCACCCGGGCGCGCCGCGCCTAGCGGCGACGCAATCCCGTCGGGCGCGGTCGTCGCCTCAGATCAGGCCGGTGGCCTCGTCCAGACCCAGCATGATGTTCAGGTTCTGCACCGCCGCGCCCGACGCCCCCTTGCCCAGGTTGTCCAGCAGGGCGACCAACCGGGCCTGTTCGCCGTTCCGATCGCCAAAGACGTGCAGGCGCAGGCGGTTGGTGCCGTTCAACCCCTCGGGTTCGACGCCGGTCATGGCCTCGGTCTCCTCCAGGTCCGCGACCTCGACGAAACGTTGGCCGTCATAGGCCTCGACCAGGGCGCCGTGCAGCCGTTCGACCGAAGGCGTCTCCGGCAGGGCCGCCAGATGCAGAGGAACCTCGACCAGCATTCCTTGGCGATAGTTCCCGACCGCTGGGGCGAACAGGACGTCGCGGCCCAGCCCGGAGTGTTTGGTCATCTCCGGCACATGCTTGTGCTTCAGCGACAGGCCATAGGCGCGATAGGCGGTCGCGGCGCCTGGCGCCTCGAATTCGGCGATCATGGCCTTGCCGCCGCCGGAATAGCCCGACACTGCATTGACAGCGACTGGATAGCTGGCGGGAACCAGCCCCGCCTTCACCAGTGGGCGCATCAGGCCGATGAAGCCGGTCGGATAGCAGCCGGGGTTGGAGACGAATTGCGACCGCGCGATCAGCTCGCGCTGGGCCGCGTCCATTTCGGGAAAGCCGTAAGCCCAGCCCGGCGCGACGCGATAGGCGGTCGAGGCGTCGATCACCTTCACGGCGGGGTTTTCGATCATGGCCACGGCTTCGCGCGCCGCATCGTCGGGCAGGCACAGGATGACCGCGTCGGCGCCATTCAGGGCCTCACGCCGCGCATCCACATCGCGACGACGCTCACCCAGCAAGACCAGTTCCATATCCGGGCGCGCCTCCAGACGCTCGCGGATCTCCAGCCCCGTGGTGCCGGCCTCGCCGTCGATGAAGATGGTGTGGGTCATCGCCCGCCTCGTTAAAAAGAAAAAGGGCGCTCCGGGTCTCCCCGAAGCGCCCAAGATCCAAACCGCGTGAACGCGATCAGCGCTTCGAGAACTGGAAGCTGCGGCGAGCCTTGGCGCGGCCGTACTTCTTGCGCTCGACGACGCGGCTGTCGCGGGTCAGGAAGCCGTGCGGCTTCAGGACCTTGCGCAGTTCCGGCTCGAAGTGCGTCAGGGCGTGCGACAGGCCGTGGCGGATGGCGCCGGCCTGGCCCGACAGGCCCGAACCTTCGACGGTGCAGATCACGTCATACTGGGTGGCGCGGTCGGCGACGTTCAGCGGCTGGGCCACCATCATCTGCAGCACCGGACGGGCGAAATAGGCGGCCACGTCCTTGCCGTTCACGGTGATCTTGCCGGCGCCGGGCTTCACCCACACGCGGGCGATGGCGTTCTTGCGCTTGCCGGTCGAATAGGCGCGGCCCTGGGCGTCCAGCTTCTGGACATAGACGGGCGCGTCGTTCTCGGCCGAGGCCGACATGCCCTTCAGGGCGTCAAAGCCGGTCGCGGTTTCGGTGTTGGTCACGTCGGTCATGCTCAGACGCTCCGGGTGTTCTTGGGCGACGCCGACTTGAAGTCGATCGTTTCCGGTTGCTGGGCTTCGTGGTCGTGCTGGCTGCCGGCGAACAGGCGCAGGTGCGTCATCTGCTTGCGGGCCAGGGGGCTTTCCTTGGGCAGCATGCGCTCGACAGCCTTTTCAAGGACGCGCTCGGGGAAGCGGCCGCCCAGGACCTTTTCCGGGGTCGTCGACTTGACGCCGCCGGGGTGGCCGGTGTGGCGATAGTAGATCTTGTCGGTGTTCTTCTTGCCGGTGAACACCACCTTGTCGACGTTGGTGACGACGACATAGTCGCCGCAATCGACGTGCGGGGTGTAGTCGCCGCGGTGCTTGCCGCGCAGACGGTTGGCGATGAAGGTCGCGAGACGGCCCACCACGACGCCTTCGGCGTCGATGTGAATCCACTTCTTCTCGACCTCGGCCGGCTTCAACGAAGCCGTAGTGCTCTTCAGCATGAGGGGGTTCCTGGAGACGAAAATCGGGTTCGGCCCCTGCAGGAACCGAATGAAGGCGCGCTGATACCGGAGACAATCGGTCGCGTCAACGGGGGAAAATTGCGATGAACGACATCAAATCACTGATTATACGGGATATTCTGGATACGGTATTAAAATACCTTGTCATGCGGCGATTGCGGGCGTTACGAAATAACAGATTTCGTCATCAAACCATGACGTTTCCCCGCCATCCGAAGCGGAAAGCCTTTCGGAGAATCCCATGCATCTTCATCGTCGCGGCCTGATCGCCTCCAGCGCCGCCCTCGCCTTCTCCGGCCTCGCCCGCAGCGTCCAGGCGGCCGACGAGACCTATCTCAACGAGGTCGAGGGCTATGGCCCGCTAAAACGCGACGCCAACGGCCTGTTGGACCTGCCGGACGGCTTTTCCTACCGCATCGTGTCTCAGGGCGGCGAGACCATGGCCGACGGCCTGCTGGTTCCCGGTCAGTTCGACGGCATGGGCTGTTTCGGCCTGGGCGGAACTCGCATCGCCCTGGTGCGCAACCATGAACTGAAGGGCTCGTCTGCCGCGCACCGGAATTGGGGACCGGGCGGTTATAACCAGCAGCGGATAGGACTGGTGGATGCCGCGCGCGCCTATGACACCTATAAGGACGGCCGGCCTCTGCCCGGCGGCACGACGACGGTCGTCTATGATCTGTCGACCGGCAGGACAGAGCGCCAGCACCTCAGCCTGGCGGGCACCAGCACCAACTGCTGCGGCGGCCCTACGCCATGGGGATCGTGGCTGAGCTGCGAGGAGACGGAGGAAACGCCGGCCGACGCCGATGTGACCAAGCCGCATGGCTATGTCTTCGAAGTGCCTGCGCGCGCCCAAGGTCTGGTCGATCCCGTTCCTCTGACCGCCATGGGCCGCTTCGACCATGAGGCTGTGTGCGTCGATCCGCGCACCGGCGTCATCTATCTGACCGAGGATCGACAAGACGGCCTGTTCTATCGCTTCATTCCCGAAGCGCCGGGCGAACTGGCCAAGGGCGGACGGCTCCAGGCCATGGTCGTCCGGGACCGCAAGAGTGCGAACACCTCCAATCACGATGCGCGGCTTTGGTCGGTCGGCGACTGGCTGGATGTCGACTGGATCGACTTGGCCGAGGTCGAAAGCCCCAAGGCCGACCTGCGCCAGCGCGGTCATGCGGACGGCGCCGCCCTGGTGGCGCGGGGCGAAGGCGTCTGGTGGGGGGACGGCGAGCTCTATCTAACCGCCACCTCGGGCGGCCCGATCCAGCGGGGTCAGATACTGCGCTATGTCCCCTCTCCCGACGAAGGCCGGCCGGGCGAGACGCGCCGTCCCGGCCGCGTTCAACTGTTCGTCGAAAGCACCAATGAAAAGACGCTGAACATGGGCGACAACATCACCGTCGCGCCCTGGGGGCATCTGATCGTGTGCGAGGACAACTATTCCGCCGAGGTCAGGAATCACCTGAAGGGCGTGACGCCCGAGGGCAAGATCTACACCTTGGGCCGCAACGTCTTTCAGGGAAACTCGGAATTCGCCGGCGCCGTCTTCTCGCCCGACGGCTCGACCCTGTTCGTCAACATCCAGTATCCGGGAATGACCCTGGCCGTCACCGGCCCATGGCGCGCGGGCCTGACATGAAGATGCGAGGCTGGGCGCGCAGAACGACCCACAGGTTCGCCGTCGCCACGGCCAGGACGACGGCGGCCCCGCCCTGGTGCAGCACGCCCAGCCAGACCGGCACGGCGTGCATCAGGGTGACGATCCCCAGAACAGCCTGGGCCCAGATCACGCCAGCCAGGGCGAAGGCGCCCAGGCCCATGCCCTCGGCCGCGCGCCAGCGCCAGGCCTGGAAGGCGTAGATGCTGACCGCGATCAGCAGGCCGTAGGCGACCAGCCTGTGATTGAACTGGGTCAGGGCCTGGTCGTGCAAAAAGGCCCCCGCTCCCAGGCTCCAGTCGGCCGGCGGCAGGACTTGGCCGTTCATCAGCGGCCAGTCGGTATAGACCAGACCCGCATGGCCGCCCGCGACCAGGGCGCCCAGCAGGCATTGAACGAACACCATGCCCAGCAACAGGCCCGCGCCCCGCGCCCAGCCGGCGGGCGGGCGGCCGTGATCCTCGCCGTTCCACGCCTCCAGCCCCGTCCAGATCAGGGCGGCGAACAGCACGAAGGCAAGGCCCAGGTGCGTGGCCAGCCGTTCGGGCGCGACGCTGACCCGCTCCGACAGGCCGCTGGACACCATCCACCAGCCGACCAGACCCTGAAGCCCGCCCAGCGCCAGCAGCACCACGCAACGCCAGATCAGGCGATCCGGCATGGCCCATTGGCGGAAGATCGAGCGCGGCGGCGCGACGCGGCAGAGCAGGAAGAAGGCCAGCGGCAGGGCGAAGATCGCCCCGACCAGCCGCCCGACCAGGCGGTGCAGCCATTCCCACCAGAAGATGCCCTGGAACTCGCCCAGGCTCATGCTGGCGTTGACCTGAGCGTATTGAGGGATCTGTTTGTATTTCTCGAACGCCTCGTTCCACTGGGCGTCGTTCAGCGGGGGTATCGCGCCCATGATGGGCTTCCACTCCGTGATCGACAGGCCCGATCCGGTCAGGCGCGTGACGCCGCCGATCACGACCATCAGAAAGACGATGGCCGCCGTGGCGAACAGCCACACGGCGACCATGCGATTGCGATCTGGATTTCCGAAACGGTTCATTCGACGCCCGACGCTGACCCGGATATGCTGTCGCGCTCGACCATGACCAAATCGCGACCGTGGCGGTATGCCCCGCTCTCGACGGAAGATCGAGTCGGATTGAGTTAACGGCGCTGACGCCGCAGGAGATCAGGGTTGCAATACGCCGATATCGCCGCCGCCATCGCGGGCGGACTGCTTCTGGCCTGGATCGCGGACTTGGTGACGGGACGTCGCGGCTTCGGCGGGACCTCGTTGGTGTCGGGCGTCGGCCTGGCTTGCGGCTGGTTCCTGGCGGTGCGGATCTTCGCGGTCGGCGCCATGGACAGCTGGGTCTGGGTTCCCTGGGCCTTGGCGGGATCGGCCCTGTGCCTGGGCGCCTTCTTCCTGTTCAGGAACAAGCGCTGATGCCGCCCCGCGGGCGTCGATTCGTCGCCGCGATCGGCGTTCTGGCCTTCCTGGCCTTCTGGGTCTGGGGACTGATCGCGTTGCGGGCGATGTTGCCCCCTTCCGCCTGGATCGACTTCGCCTTTTTTGGCCTCGGCGGCGCCGCCTGGGGCCTGCCTCTTATTCCGCTGCTGAAATGGGCCGAGGGGGGCCGAGACCGAAAAAGGCGATGAGGTCGCCCGTCAGGACCACCCCGCCACGATAGTTCTGTGGACCGACCGTTTATTGATTCAGGGCAGCTGCGATAGCTTCGTGGCGTTGTTCTTCGGCGGCGTTGGAATTAAAACGCGTTCCGCGCACCTTGGCGTATAGTCACGCTTGTCAACAACCATGAAGTCCGCTCGTTCGTCCGTCTTCCTGCCCGTTCTCGCGCTGGCGCTGTCCGGCGTCGGAGCCTGCGCCTCCATCCCCGGGATGTCGGGCGTTCAGGTCAACCGCGAGGAGGCGGCGCGCGGCGGCAAGACCTTCGGCGAAGGCGTGGCGGACGCGGCCACCGCTCCGCTGGACGACCTTAACCTGCGTCGGGAGGCGGTTCCCGAAGTCCTGATCTCGGCCCGTCGAGCGCCCTATGCGACCGAGGGGCTGCGCCGCTGCTCGGCTGTCATCGCCCAGATCGACCACCTGGACGAGGCCTTGGGTCCAGATGTCGACCAGCCCCAGCCCGCCGCCGGCACGGGCGAGACCGCGGCCAACGCCGCCCTCGACGTGGTCCGCGACACAGCGACGGACTTCATTCCGCTCAGAAGCTGGGTGCGCCGCCTGTCCGGCGCAGCGGCCCATGACCGGGAGGTTCAGGCGGCGATCCGCGCCGGCTTGGTCCGCCGCGGCTTCCTGAAGGGCGTCGCCCACCAGCGCCGCTGCACGCGGGCCGAGGGCTGATCGATCGTCGAGGGACGCCGACGCCGCCTCTCGAGCGTTTGCTTTCCAGACCCGGCCATCTTGGGTGCGGTTTAGAGCTTCGATGAAAGGCGTCGCCGGATGGTGCGACGCAGAACCTGGATCGCGGCCATGAGGGTGAAGGCGTCGTTCTCGGGCGGTTCCGAGACTGGCCGACCCTGGCGCGCGTAAGATCTCCAGTCCGCGTCGCGTCCGCATCGTTCGGCTTGCGATCCAGCCCGCGACCCCCGAAAGGAATCACGGATTGCGCCCCATATGCGCCCCAAAGCGGATTTGCGAAGGGGCCGCCGAACGGCGGCCCCTTCAGAACCATTCAAATCAGCGATTCAGATGGTCGGAGCGACAGGATTCGAACCTGCGACCCCTTGACCCCCAGTCAAGTGCGCTACCAGGCTGCGCCACGCTCCGAAGGCGCTCCCTATAGACGGGGGGATCGGTGATCGCAAACGCTAAAACGACTTATCCACCTACGGCGATAGAACGGCGTCCAGACGCGCCTTCGCCTGCTCCAGATCGTGTAGAAGCCGCTGCAAAGCCGAGGTTTCCAGCGCCCCGTCATCCACCGGCGGCGACGAATCCAGCGCGGCGTCCTCGATCAGAGCGGCGGCCTCGGCCCCGACCAGTTTCTTCAGTCCCTGCTCTCTGTGCAGACGCTGCACGCCCCGGATCGTCAGCCCGTCGTCGTGCAACAGCCGCTTGACGGCCTTCAGCACCAGCACATCCTGCGGGCGGTAAAACCGCCGCCCGCCGGCGCGTTTCACCGGCGTCACGAAGTCGAACTTGGTTTCCCAGAAACGCAGCACGTGCTGAGGAGCCCCGACCTCCTCGGAGGCTTCGGAAATGGTGCGAAAGGCGCCGGCGCTCTTGGCCACCGGAATCAGGCCTCGACGACGGCGTCGTGAACCCGGCTTTTCATGATCTGGGAGGCGCGGAAGCTGATGACCCGGCGCGGGTTGATGGCCGCCGGCTCGCCCGTCTTGGGATTGCGCCCCATGCGGGCGCGCTTCTCGCGGACCTGGAAGACGCCGAAGCCCGACAGCTTCACCGTCTCGCCGCGTTCCAGCGATTCGACGATCAGCTCCAGCGTCCGTTCGACCAGGGCCGAACACTCCTGGCGGGACAGGCCGACCTCGTCATGCACCGCCTCGCAAAGGTCGGCGCGGGTCACAGTCTGCTGGCCTGCCATCGTATCCCCCGCTCGTGCGATCCAATCGCCGTCATAGGGACGCAAAGTCCCCAAAAAATCAATGCCGCTAGCCGATTTAGAGCCTCAGGGCGCAGGCGCCCCAGGTCAGGCCGCCGCCCATGGCCTCCAACAACACCATGTCGCCCTTCTTGATCCGTCCATCCTGGATCGCGGCGTCCAGCGCCAGCGGAATGGACGCGGCCGAGGTGTTGGCGTGCATGGCCACGGTCGAGATCACCTTGTTCTCGTCCAGGCCCAGCCGGTCTCCGACGCCCTTGATGATCCTCTGGTTGGCTTGGTGGGGCACGAACCAGTCCACGTCCGAAATCTGAATGTCCGCGGCGGCGCAGGCGGCGGTGATGCCTTCGGCGATATTGACGACGGCGTGGCGGAAGACCTGGTTGCCGGCCATGCGCAGATGCCCGACCGTGCCCGTCGTCGCCGGCCCGCCATCGACATAAAGGAGATCGGCCTTGGAGCCGTCGGCGCGCAAGGCGAAGCCCAGCAGCCCCTGGTCGTCCGACGTCCCCTGCCCTTCGCGCGGCTCCAGCACCACGGCCCCCGCGCCGTCGCCGAACAGGACGCAGGTGGTCCGGTCGGTCCAGTCCATCAGCCGGGTCATTTCCTCGGCCCCGATCACCAGGGCGCATTTCGACAGACCACGCGCCACGAAACCGTCGGCGACGCCGAGCGCATAAACGAAGCCCGAGCAGACCGCCTGGACGTCGAAGGCCACGCCCACGCCCGCGCCCAGCTTGCTCTGAACGATGGAGGCCACCGCGGGAAAGGTCATGTCCGGCGTCGTCGTCGCCACGACGATCAGGTCGACGTCCGTCGACGCCTTGCCGGCGTCGGCCAGGGCCTTCCTGGCGGCCTCGACCGCCAGGTCGCTGGTCGGCTGATCGTCGCGCGCCTTGTGGCGCTGCCTGATGCCGGTGCGTTCCTGGATCCATTCGTCGGAGGTGTCGACGATCTTGGCCAGGTCGGCGTTGGTGATGACCTGCTCCGGCAGGTACGAGCCGACGCCGGTGACGACGCTGCGAGTGACGCTCACTGAACGGTTTCTCCGGCGGGGACGGTCGGTTTGGCGTGGTCGAAGACGGCGTCGAGCTTGCCCAGATTGTCGCCCACCTTGCTCATATAATCGCTGCGGGCCAGATCGACGGCGATGCGGATGGCGGCGCCGAACCCCTTGGCGTCGGCCCCGCCATGGCTTTTCACGACGATGCCGTTCAGGCCCAGCAAGGGGCCGCCGTTGATGGCGCTGGGGTCGATCTTCTGGCGCATCTTCTTCAGGGCGGGCATGGCGATGGCCGCCCCCAGCTTGGACTGGAGGTTGGAGGTCAAAGCCTCTCTCAGCAGGGCCGATATGTAGCGAGCCGTGCCTTCGGCCGTCTTGAGGGCGATGTTGCCGGTGAAGCCGTCGGTGACGACCACGTCCACCGTGCCCTTGGCGATGTCGTCGCCCTCGACGAACCCGTGATAATTCAGGTCGAACGGCCCGTCGCGCAGGATGGCGTGCGCCTCCTTGACCTGTTCGTTGCCCTTCATGTCTTCCGAACCGACGTTCAGCAGGCCGATGGAGGGCCGCGCCACGCCGCGAACCGCTGTCTGAAAGGCTTCGCCCATGATGGCGAACTCGACCAGTTGCTCGGCGTCGCTGCCGATGTTGGCGCCCACGTCCAGGACCGCCGTATGGCCCTTGAAGGTCGGCCAGCTGGCGACGATGGCGGGCCGTTCCAGCCCCGGCGCGGACATCCGCAGGATCAGCTTGGCGATAGCCATCAGGGCGCCGGTGTTGCCGGCCGAGACGACGCCGCCCGCTTCGCCGGTCTTCACGGCTTCGATGGCGTTCCACAGGCTGGAGCCCTTGCCGCGCCGCATGGCCTGGGCGGGCTTTTCATCCATCGCCACCACCTTGTCCGTATGGCGAATCTCCACCATGTCGGCCGGCAAGTTGCAGCGCGCCAGATGCGCCCGGATCTGGCCCTCGTCCCCATGCAGCAGGAAACGGACTCCGTCGCCGCCGTGGACGGAGAGATAGCTGCGGATGCCGGGAACGACGACGGACGGCCCGTGATCGCCGCCCATGGCGTCAAGCGAGATCGTAACTGGGGTGAGCAAAGGGACCTCTTATGGCCGCGTCGACCTTGTCGCGCGACGCTTGGTTGGGCGCTGGACGATAGCGCCGACGCCGGGGGATGCAACCACCCGGCCCCTGCGTCAACCTTGACCAAGCCTCAGTCCTGCGCGTCGCGATCCTTCAACGCCTTCAAGGCGGCGAAAGGCGAAATCTCGTTGGGCTCCTGCGGTTGCACGAACGCCGCACCCGGCTTGCGGGGGAAAGGGTCCAGGGACAGCACCAACTGCTCCACCGCATATTGGCCCAGGTCGATCTTCCCGTCCTCGATCAGGTCGGCGCCGTCCTCGTCCAGGGTGATCTCGATCTCGTCGGTTTGCTCCGGCGCCGCCTCGGCCAGCTGGATGGAGAAATGTCGATCCACATCCACCGGCAGCGGCTCCAGCGTCAGACCGCAGGTCTGGACGGCGTGGGCGACGACGCGGCCCTTCATCGTCCATTCGCTGCTGGACGGGGTGGGCTTGATCTCGAGATCGACCGCTAACCCCTCCAGATCCTGCAAGTCCAGGGCGCGGGCGATTCGCTGTCGGGCCTCCGCGTCCGGCTCCAGCCGTCGGATCAGGCCCGCGCCGATCTGATTGATGCGAACCACGTCGCTGAAAGGAGGCGTCATGCTCATCTCGTTCAAACCTCGGCCCAGGCCGGCGTCGCCAGCACGGCCTTGAAATCCTGCTCCGCCAGGCGCGCACGGCTGGACAGGGCATATTCCGCCAGGGCGGCGGCGTGTTCAGCCTGCGGCTCGGCATAGACGTTACGGGCCATCGCGCGCTGCAGGACAGGGGCGTCCCCGCTCCGCAGCGGCCCTTCGTAGGCGTTCATCCGACCATAGACGGCCTCGCCCAGCTTGCGCATCTTCTTGGCGACCGACACGTCGCCCACGCCCTCTTCGCGCAATGCATGATCCAGCGCCGAGACATAGACGTCGAACACATCCTGGGCGGCGTCGCGTCCCTGGGCCGTGGCCTCGTCGCGCAACCGCAACACAAGCAGCAGCACGTGCAGCGTATAAAGCTCGAATCGGGCGTCTATGCGGTCGGCCACGCCCAGCCGCGTATAGAAGGCCGGATTGCGCGCCTGCGCCACCGCCGTGGCGTACAGATCGTCGCCGATGCGCGGCCCGGATCGCGGTTTGAACAGGTTTTTCAGCATGGGTTCCAACGGCCCCTTTTCCGCCGCGCCGTTGAACTAGGACGCAGGTCCGTCTAGGTCAAAGACCTTGTTCTCTCGCAGGCGCCCGACCATGTCCCGTTTCGTCCCGCTTTTCGCCGCCGTTTCGCTGGCTGGTCTCAGCGCCGCCTGCGCGCCCGTCATCGGCTCGAATGGCTTCCAGGCCATCGACGCCAAGCCTCAGGACGTAGTCGCCGGGACCGACACCAAGGAGACGGTGCTGGCCAAGCTGGGTTCGCCATCGACCACCTCGACCTTCGAACCGAACCAGGTCTGGTACTACATCAGCCAGACGACCGAGAAATACACCTACAACCTGCCCAAGGTCTCCAGCCGCACCGTGACCGAAATCACCTTCGCGCCCGGCGGGGACCAGGTGGCGTCGGTGCGGACCCTGGGTCTGAACGACGGCGAGGACATCGCCATGAACCGCAACGAGACCCCGACGCGCGGCCGCGAATTGACGGTGCTTGAACAACTGCTGGGCAATGTGGGTCGCGGTCAGTTGCCCCGCACGGACGAGGACGCCCCCGGTCAACGCCGCCCCGACTGATATCGGGCGACAGACCGGATATGCAAACGGCCCGGAGATCGCTCTCCGGGCCGTCGTCGTTTTCAGGGCGTGGTCCTAGCCGACCGATCCGCTGGCCAGAACCGCCAGCAGCAGCAGGGCCACGATGTTGGTGATCTTGATCATCGGGTTCACCGCCGGGCCGGAGGTGTCCTTGTAGGGGTCGCCGACCGTGTCGCCGGTCACGGCCGCCTTGTGGGCTTCCGAACCCTTGCCGTGGACGACGCCGTTCTTGTCGGTGAAGCCTTCCTCGATCAGCTTCTTGGCGTTGTCCCAGGCGCCGCCGCCCGAGGTCATCGAAATGGCCACGAACAGGCCGGTGACGATCACCCCCATCAACATGGCGCCCAGGGCCGCGAAGGCGTTGGCCTTGTCCGAGATCGCCAGCACCGCCACGAACAGGACGATGGGCGACAGGACCGGCAGCAGCGACGGCGCGATCATCTCGCGGATCGCCGCCTTGGTCAGGATGTCGACCGCCCGGCCGTACTCCGGCTTGACCTGATAGGTCATGATGCCGGGATTCTCGCGGAATTGGCGGCGCACTTCGGCGACGACCGATTCGGCCGCCCGCCCCACGGCCATCATCGACATCCCCCCGAACAGAAAGGGCAGCAGCCCCCCGAACAGCAGGCCGACGACGACATAAGGGTTGGTCAGGTCGAAGGCGATCGGCCCCATATTGGCGAAGAACGGATAGTCCGCCGGGTTGGCCGAGAAATACTGCAGGTCCGACGTGTAGGCCGCGAACAGCACCAGCGCCCCCAGGCCCGCCGAGCCGATGGCGTAGCCCTTGGTCACGGCCTTGGTCGTGTTGCCCACGGCATCCAGCGCATCCGTCGAATGCCGCACCTCGGCCGGCAGGCCCGCCATTTCGGCGATGCCGCCGGCGTTGTCGGTCACGGGTCCGAAGGCGTCCAGCGCCACGATCATGCCCGCCACGCCCAGCATGGTGGTGGTGGCGATGGCGATGCCGAACAGGCCCGCCAATTGGAAGCTGACGACGATGCCGGCGATTATCGTCAGGGCCGGAAGGGCCGTGGCCTCCAGCGACACCGCCAGACCCTGGATGACATTGGTGCCGTGGCCGGAGACAGAGGCGTTGGCCACCGACCGCACGGGCCGGAAGCCCGAGCCGGTGTAGTATTCCGTCACCACGACGATGGCCGCCGTCACGCCCAGCCCGACCAGGCCGGACCAGAACAGGGCCATCGGCTGGATCTCCAGCCCGCCGGCCGTCACGACCGGCCCCGTCACCATCCGGTCGATCACCCACCAGACCGCGCCGATGGACAGGACGCCGGTCACGATCAGTCCCTGATAGAGGGCGCCCATGATGTTTCGGCTCTTGCCCAGTCGCACGAAGAAGCTGCCGACGATGGAGGTGACGACGCAGACCGCGCATATGGCCAGCGGCAAGGCCATCATCACGTCCACATAGGGCTGGTCCCGGAAGAAGATGGCGGCCAGCACCATGGTCGCCACCGTCGTCACCGCATAGGTTTCGAACAGATCGGCGGCCATGCCGGCGCAGTCGCCGACATTGTCGCCGACATTGTCGGCGATGGTCGCCGCATTGCGCGGGTCGTCCTCTGGGATTCCCGCCTCGACCTTGCCCACCATGTCGCCGCCCACGTCCGCGCCTTTGGTGAAGATGCCGCCGCCGAGCCGCGCGAAGATGGAGATCAGCGAGGCGCCGAAGCCCAGCGCCACCAGGCCGTCGATCACTTCGCGCCCGGTCGACGCCAGCCCCAGATGCTGGATCAGCACGATATAATAGCCCGACACGCCGATCAGGGCGCCGCCGGCCACGAACATGCCCGTAACGGCGCCGGAGCGGAACGCCAGGTCCAGCCCCTTGGCCAACCCTTCGGACGCGGCCTGGGCCGTACGGACGTTGGCGCGCACCGAGATCAGCATCCCCGCATAGCCCGCCGCGCCGGACAGGACCGCCCCGATCAGGAAGCCGACGGCGGCGTAGACGCCGATCAGGAAATAGGCGGCGATCAGGATCAAGATTCCCACCATGCCGATGGTCAGATATTGCCGCTTCAGATAGGCGGAAGCGCCTTCCTGGATCGCGGCTGCGATCTCTCGCATCTTGTCGTTGCCTGTGCTCGCCTTCATCAGCACGGCCGTCTGGACGGCGCCGTAAAGCACCGCCAGGACACCGGCCGCGAAGACCAGCGTGAGATAAGTCGTCATTGGCGTTTCCATGCCCCTTGCAAACAGGCGCGCGGGCCTGGAGCGGCGGGCGGGCGTTATCGCCTCTGTCCGCCTTCCGGTCCCCCCGCGCGCGGCGAACGCATCATCGCGTCCCTTGGGATTTGCAGGCCGAGCGTGTCATGCGTTCGGAACTGGCGCAACAGGGGTCGCCTAATCCCTTCAGCGAGGCGTCGGCAATCCGGTCCGGCGGCGCGGGGTCTGGCTGACCACGACGACGCGGCGGATCGAGCCGCGCCCCGAGATTCCGGCCGATGCCGAAACCAGGGCGGCGGACAGGGCGCGCTCGTCCAGCCGGGTCCAGTCGCCCGGCACGGTGAAGGGGGTGCGGTGCGCGGCCTTCACCAGGGCGTCGCGGAAGAAGGCTTCCTTGGGCTTGATCTGCTCCAGCGTCTTGCCGGCGCCCAGTTCCAGCCGCAGGGCCACGAACACATAGTTTCTCAGCCGGCCGCCCTCGATGACCGGCAGGCCCAGCCCCGCGATACCGAGCGAGGCCGGCGCGGCGGGCGAGTCGCTGGACGCGGCGGCGCCGCGCGGCAGGGCGCTCGCGACAGCAGCGGTTCCGGCGACGATCAGGCTTCTTCGATCCATATCCGGCGGATAGCCGAAGGACGTTAGGATTCCCTTGCCGCCTCAGCGGTGCGTCCAGCCGGGACGCGCCATCTGGACCGGCCGACCATCATAGGTCGCAGTCAGGCCGACCCCGGCCGCGACCTCCCCTACTCGCGTCAGCCTGACCAGACGACGCTCGGCTTCGCGACGCAGGGACTCCTCATGGCGCGGGTGGGCGGTGAAGGCGATCTGATAGTCGTCGCCGCCGCCCGCCAGGTCTTCCAGCGACAGCTGCGCGTCGACGCGGTCGTCGAACCAGGCCTGGGCCGCCGCCGACAAGGGCAGGACGTTCAGGTTCAGCATGATCGCCGCGCCGCTGGCGCGCGCGACGTGGGCCAGGTCCGCCGCCAGGCCGTCCGACACATCCACCGATGCGGTTGCGAACTCGCGCACCACGGGGGCGAAGTCCAGACGCGGCGTCGGCGTGCGGTAATGGTCGATCAGGGCGGCGATCCGCTCTTCATCCAGCGCCAGCTCGCCCCGCGCGGCCCGGAGGCCCAACAGCCCGTCGCCGATGGAGCCGGTGACGAAGACCAGGTCCCCGACCTGCGCGCCTGCACGACTCACCGCCGCGCCTGCCGGAACCCAGCCCAGCGCCGTCAAGGAAAAGCTGGCCGGGCCCGGCGTTCTGACCGTATCGCCGCCCAGCAGCCCCACGCCGAACCGCGCTTGGTCCTCGGCCAGTCCCGCCGCGAACGCCTCGCGCTCGGGCCAGCCGCACCGTTCGGACCAGAAGCAGGACAGCAGATAGCCGAACGGCTCGGCGCCCTTGGCCGCCAGGTCGGACAGGTTCACCCGCAACAGCTTCCTGGCCACCGTATCCAGGGGGTCGCCGGGCAGGAAATGCACGCCCTCGACCATCGCGTCCTTGGTCAGGACCAGGTCTTGACCGGGCCGCGACGGCAGAATGGCCACATCGTCCGTCAGACCCCGCGCCCATTCGGGATGGGCCAGGGGCTTCAGCAGCCGCTCGATCGTCTCGAATTCGCCCGCGACATCGAGCGCGAGCATTATTTGCGCGTGTCTCTGGCCACGCCGTCCAGGGCGGCGTTGACGAAACGCGCCTCGGCGTCGTCGAAGAAGGCCTTGGCCAGTTCGACATATTCGTCGATCACGACCTCGCGCGGGGTCTCGGGCTGTTTCATCAGCTCCCAGGCACCCGAGCGCAACAGGGCGCGCAGGGTGGCGTCGATCCGCTCCAGCTTCCAGTTGGCGGCCAGGCGCGCCTTGATGGCGGCGTCGATCTCGCGCTGGCTTTCGATCACGCCGCGCACGATCTCTGCGAAATAGGCTTCGTCGGCCTCGGCCAGGGCCTGGCCTTCGAGATCGGCGTCGAAACGGAAGTTCGCGAACTCGGCGATCACCGTCTCCACCCCCTCGCCCGCCAACTCCATCTGATAAAGGGCCTGGACGGCGGCCAGGCGCGACACGGTGCGGGCGCGGCGTTGCTTGGAGCTCAGATTCGGCTCGGCGCGCTGCTTCTCGATCTCGGCCAGCTGTTCGAGGACGGATTTGACGCTGTTCGGTTCGGTCATGCGCCGACGCCTACGCGCAATCGCTTCTTCAAGGCAATGAGATCGAGGCAGGCTTTCGCCGCGCCGCCGCCCTTATCCCCTTCCGATAGCCGCGCCCGATACCAGGCCTGGTCTTCGTCCTCGGTCGTCAGGACGCCGTTGCCGATGGCCAGCCCCTTGACGCCCAGGGCCATGATGCCGGCGGCCGACTGGTCCGAGACGATCTCGAAATGATAGGTCTCTCCGCGGATCACCGCGCCGAGGGCGACATAGCCGTCATAGCGCGGGGCGGTCGGGAAACGCCCCGCCTCCTCGGCCATGGCGATGGCGGGCGGGATTTCCAGGGCGCCCGGCACGGTCACGACGTCGAAATCCGCGCCGCGCGCCTTCAGCGTCTCCTTGGCGCCTTCCAGCAGAGCGTCGGCGAGGGCGTCGTAGAAACGGGCCTCAACGATCAGAATACGGGGTGCGTCGCTCACGCCTTGGTTTCTCCGTCCATGTCGCGCCAGCCGACGATGCGCAGGCCATAACCTTCCAACGCCGTAGGCTCGGGCCGCGTCGAACTCATCACGATCATGTCCTTGACGCCCAGGTCCAGCAGAATTTGGGCCCCCACGCCATAGGCGCGCAGCGACCGATCCATTGCCGCCGGCCGATCCACGCCCGCCAGCCGTTCCGCCAGAGAATTGAGCGACGGATCACGGAGGAAGACGACGACGCCGGCGCCGTCGTGGTCGGTGATCTGTTTCAGCGCGCTGGGCACATAGTCCTGGCGCGCCTCGACATGGCCCAGCAGGTCGCAGGCGAAGTCCACCTGGTGCATCCGCACCAGGGTCGGCTTGCCAGGGTCGATCCGGCCCTTGACCAGGGCGACGTGCTCGGTCCCCTCGATGGCGTTCCTGTAAAGCATCAGCCGGAAGGGGCCGCCATGGACGCTTTCGAACGGCGTGTCCATGATCCGTTCGACGAACCGTTCGGTGCGGCGGCGATAGGCGATCAGGTCGGCGATAGTGCCGATCTTGAGCCCGTGCAACTGGGCGAAGGCGACCAGGTCGGGCATCCGCGCCATCTCGCCGTCGTCCTTGATGATCTCGCAGATCACGCCCGCCGGCGTCAGGCCCGCCATACGGCTGATGTCGACCGCAGCCTCGGTATGGCCGGCCCGGACCAGGACGCCGCCGTCGCGCGCCACCAGCGGGAAGATGTGGCCGGGCGAGACGATGTCGTCCATCCCCTTGGTCGCGTCGGTCGCCACATGGATGGTGCGCGAACGGTCGGCCGCGGAAATGCCGGTCGTGACGCCCTCTTTGGCCTCGATCGAAACGGTGAAGGCGGTCTTCATGCTCTCGCGGTTGTCGGCGGCCATCGGCGGCAGGCGCAGCTGCTGCGCCCGCTCGGCCGTCAGGGCCAGACAGACCAGGCCGCGCGCCTGGCGGATCATGAAGTTGATCTGGTCCGGGGTGGCGAACTGGGCGGGGATGATGATGTCCCCCTCGTTCTCGCGATCCTCGGCGTCGACCAGGATGAAGGGACGGCCGTTGCGCGCGTCCTCCAGTATGTCCTCGATCGAACTGATCGGGCTGTCATAAGATTTCGGGACGAGTTGCATCATGCGGTCTCCTGCCACCGCGCGAGATATCGCGCCAGCATGTCGATCTCCAGATTCACCGGATCGCCGGCCTTCAGACGGCCCAGGGTCGTCACATTCCAGGTGTGGGGAATGATGTTCAGCGAGAAGACCCGCCCCTCGACGCGGTTCACCGTCAGGGACACGCCGTCCACGGTGATCGAGCCCTTGGCGGCGATATAGCGGTGCAGGGGCGCCGGCGCCTCGACCTCGACCCGATGCGATCCGCCTTCGGGCGTGATCGACACGATCCGGCCCAGACCGTCGACATGGCCCGAGACGACATGGCCGCCCATTTCATCGCCCAGTTTCGCCGCCCGCTCCAGATTGACGCCGTCGCCGGCCTTCCAGGCGCCGAGCGTGGTTCTGGACAGGGTCTCGTTCGACACTTCGACCGCGAACCACCCTGCGCCCTTTTCCGTGACGGTCAAGCAGCAGCCCGCGTGGCTGATGGACGCCCCCAGGTCGATGTCGGACGTGTCCCAGGCGGTCTCGATCTCATAGCGGCGGTCGCGGTCGGTCTCGCGGACCTCGCGGACGCGGCCGATGTCGGTGACGATGCCGGTGAACATTTAAACCCTGGCCCCTTTCGGACCCGAAAAACACAGTCTGAATAGTCTGAATCGTCTGAAATCGACGCAGACGGCGGGGTCAGGATCGCGCGTAGCGTTCCCACAGGTCGTCTCCGACGGGCTCGACGCCCAGGCGTCGGAACTTGGGGGCGTCGGCCAGCTTTGCAAGCGCCAGGGACGCGACGCAGGGCCTGCCCTCCCCGCCCAACAGGATCGGGGCGCGGAACCACTCCAGCGCATCGACCGCGCCGGCGCGCAGGAAGGCGGCCGCGACCTGGCCCCCGCCCTCGATCAGCAGCGAGGCGGCGCCGGCGTCCTTCAGCGCGTTCAAAACCGCAGGGATCGCTGGGCGGCCGTTCTCGGTCTCGACCTGTTTCACCTCGGCCGCGCCGACCGGACAGGGTTCGGCGGCGGTTAGGATCAGGGTGTTGTTCCCCGCCGCCTTGGCCGTCTGCGGGGTCCGCAACCGGCTGTCCAGGATGACGCGCAACGGCTGATCGACGCTGCGGCCCGGCAGGCGCGCGGTCAATTCGGGGTCGTCGTGCAACACGGTCTCGACCCCGACCAGAATGGCGTCATGGGCGGCGCGCAGCCGGTGTCCTTCCAGCCGCGCCGCCTCGCCCGTGATCCAGCGGCTTTCGCCCAAGGCCGTGGCGATCCGCCCGTCGAGCGAGGTCGCCAGTTTCAGCGTGACCCGCATCAGACCTTGCCGGACGGCTCGTCGAAGCCTTCGTCGCCCAGGAATTTGGCGAAGTCGCCGGTGTGGCGGAAGTCCTTGTAGACCGAGGCGTAGCGGACATAGGCGACCTCGTCGACGCCCTTCAGCGCCTTCATGATGAAGTCGCCGACCGTGCTGGACGGGATCTCGGTCTCGCCCAGACTTTCCAGCTGACGCACGATCCGGTTGACCATCTGCTCGACCTGGTCGGGCTGGACCGGGCGTTTTCGCAGCGCGACGCCCAGCGAGCGTTCCAGCTTGTCGCGCTCGAACGGCGTGCGGCGGCCGTTCCGCTTCAGGATCACCAGTTCGCGCAACTGCACCCGCTCGAAGGTGGTGAAACGCCCGTTGCAGTTGGGGCAGGATCGGCGGCGACGAATGGCCGAACCGTCGTCCGACGGCCGACTGTCCTTCACCTGAGTATCCTGATGACTGCAAAAAGGGCACTTCATCAGCGGCTTACCTGTAGATCGGGAAGCGGTGCGTCAACTCGCGCACCTGGGCTGCGACCCCTGCGACCACGGCCGGATCGGCCTCGTCGCCGCCATTCATCGACGAGACGACGTCGGCGATCCAGTGACCGATCTGCTTGAACTCTTCCTCGCCGAAGCCGCGCGTGGTGCCGGCCGGGGTGCCCAGGCGGACGCCCGAGGTGACGGTGAAGGGGGCGGTGTCGAACGGCACGCCGTTCTTGTTGCAGGTCATCAGCGCCTTCTCGAGCTCGTGCTCGGTCGCCTTGCCGGTGACGCCCTTGGGCCGCAGGTCGACCAGCATCAGGTGGCTGTCGGTGCCGCCCGAAACGATGGCCAGGCCGCGCTCGACCAGGACGGCGGCCAGGGCCTGGGCGTTCCTGACCACCTGTTGGGCGTAGAGCTTGAACTCGGGCTTCAGCGCCTCGCCGAAGGCGACGGCCTTGCCGGCGATGACGTGCTCCAGCGGGCCGCCCTGCAGGCCGGGGAAGACGGCCGAGTTGATCTTCTTGCCCAGGTCCGCGTCGTTGGACAGGATCATGCCGCCGCGCGGGCCGCGCAGGGTCTTGTGCGTGGTGGTGGTGACGACATGGGCGTGCGGGATCGGGTCGGGATAGACGCCGCCCGCCACCAGACCGGCGTAGTGGGCCATGTCGACCATCAGATAGGCGCCGACGCTGTCGGCGATCTCGCGGAAGCGCTTGAAGTCGATGTGACGGCTGTAGGCGGAGGCTCCCGCCAGGATCAGCTTGGGCTTTTCACGCTCGGCCATTTCGGCGACGTGATCGTAATCAATGAGATGCGTGTCTTCCGTCACCTTGTAGGTCACGGGCCGGAACCATTTGCCCGACTGGTTGGCGGGCGAGCCGTGGGTCAGGTGGCCGCCGCAGGCCAGGTCCATGCCCAGGAAGGTGTCGCCGGGCTGCAGCAGGGTGAAGAAGACCGCCTGGTTCGCCTGGGCGCCCGAGTGCGGCTGGACGTTGGCGAAGGCCGCGCCGAACAGCGTCTTGGCGCGCTCGCGGGCCAGATCCTCGGTCACGTCGACGAACTCGCAGCCGCCGTAATAGCGACGACCGGGATAGCCTTCCGCGTATTTGTTCGTCAGGACCGACCCTTGCGCATCCAGCACCGCCTGGGAAACGATATTCTCGGAAGCGATCAGCTCGATCTGCTCGCGCTGACGGCCCAGCTCGCCCTGAATGCCCTTGAAGACGTCCGGGTCGGCGTCGGCGAGAGTCTTGGTGAAATAGGCGTCGTGGGTGAAGGCGGTCACGCTGGAATCCCCGCAAATCGGAAGGCCGCCTATCTAGTCCCCAAGCCGACGAACCACAATATCTTGTGGCGCAACCGCTAAACGCCACTGGCGGGAATACGGCGAGCACTCACTTCCTTCACGCCTCCGGTCGAGTAGCGAACCGAGACGCCGCAAGCACGGCAACTTTTCTTATCAATCAGGACGGCAGGCCCTTCGAAGAGTGCGGAAGAGCCTTGGGGCAGAACCTGCTGCACGCGAACTGACGAGCCTGCATCAACAATCTCAAACCCGAGATCGGGCTGGAAGTGGCTGCGGTCGCCCAGCGCCGCCTTCGCTGTTTCGACGTAGTCACATCGCTGCACTTCGGGCCCAGTACAACCCGCCGCCGCATGGTCAGCCCCGGTCAACAGAACCAGACCGGCCAGCACAGCGAAGATCGAAAACGCGCCCCACCCAAGAATTGCCGGGCTACCTGGTTGCAGCATGGCGTCCTCCCCTGCGCGAAGAGAACCATCGTTCAACGCCAGAGTCGATTCAATCGCGCCGTGTCAAAGCTCGCCTCAGCTTGGCGATAGCAACCCGCTCCACGGCCTTGGGTTCGTTGGCCGACCCCATGGCGCTGACCTCGCGGCCGGTGGCCACGTGGATGGCCGAGCATTTGAGGTAGGGACCGTTGCGGACGAACTCGACGATGACCTCTCCGAGGTCGTCGCCCGTCGTCATGCGGCGACGGGACGGCGCGCCACGTTGCAGTGGGCGAACAACGTATCCATCGCCTGGACCAGATGATCCATCATCGCGTCCGTGTGGTTCGGCGACGGGGTGAAACGCAGACGCTCGGTCCCCTTGGGCACGGTCGGATAGTTGATCGGCTGAACATAGACGCCGTACTGGTCCAGCAGCATGTCCGAGATCATCTTGCAGTGGACCGGATCGCCGACGTGCACCGGCACGATGTGGCTCTCGCTCTCCATCACCGGGATGCCGGCGGCGGCGAAGCGGGCCTTGAGCGTGGCGGCGCGTTCCTGATGCTTTTCACGCAGTTCCGGGTGGCTCTTGAGATGCTGCACGGAAGCCAGCGCCCCGGCGGTCAGGGCCGGCGGCAGGCTGGTGGTGAAGATGAAGCCCGAGGCCCAGCTGCGCACCGCATCCACGATCACGGCGTCGGCGGCGATGTAGCCGCCCATCACGCCGATGGCCTTGCCCAGGGTGCATTCGATGATGTCGATCTGGTTCAGGACGCCGTCGCGCTCGGCCACGCCCGCGCCGGTCCGGCCGTACAGGCCCACGGCGTGCACCTCGTCCAGATAGGTCATGGCGCCGTATTTCCTGGCCAGGGCGATGGTGCCCGCCAGGTCGGCGATGTCGCCGTCCATCGAATAGACGCTTTCGAAGGCGATCAG
This sequence comes from Brevundimonas sp. D3-1P, assembly GCF_055809335.1. Lineage (NCBI taxonomy): Bacteria > Pseudomonadati > Pseudomonadota > Alphaproteobacteria > Caulobacterales > Caulobacteraceae > Brevundimonas > Brevundimonas sp. D3-1P. Next base: position 677,523 of record NZ_CM147908.1, on the reverse strand, counting down.
CTTGGGCGCCTCGGCGGGCGCGGCGGCCAGCAGGCTTTCCAGATGCGCCAGATCGTTGTGCTTGAAGACGTGACGCTGGCCCCCGCCGTGGCGGATGCCGGCGATCATCGAGGCGTGGTTCAGCGAATCGGAGAAGACGATCAGGCCGGGCAGGATCTTCTGAAGCGTAGACAGGGTCGCCTCGTTGCCGACATAGCCCGAGGTGAACAGCAGCGCCGCTTCCTTCTGGTGCCAGGCGGCGAGTTCGGCCTCCAGGTCCACGGCCGAGCGGGTCGTTCCCGAAATATTGCGCGTGCCGCCGGCCCCGGCGCCCACGGCGTCGATCTCGTCGTGCATGGCCGCCAGCACATCGGGATGCTGGCCCATGCCGAGATAGTCGTTGGAACACCAGATGACGACATCCTGCTGGGATCCGTCCTCGCGTCGGCGCACCGCCAGCGGAAACTGGCCGCGCACGCGCTTGAGATCGGCGAAGACGCGGTAGCGTCCTTCGCTGCGGACCTGCTCTACGGAGCGGTCGAAGGCGGCCTTGTAATCGAACAAACGCGCGGTCTTTCGCTTATGGCGACGGCTTTCGCGTTATTTGCGCCCCCGGCCCCGCCTTGTCCATGTTTGCAACGTGGACAAAACGACCCAAGCCCTTAATTGATAACGCTTCTCACTATGCCGCTGGTCAGCCGGGCTTGCGGAAGCGATAGACGAACTGGTCCGTGCGGCCCCTGATCTTGTCGTCGAAGACGTTCAGGCTGTGATCGTCGGCGGGGTTGGCGACCACGGCGCTTTCGCCCTCGTAGACGAAGCCGGCCGCCTCGACCTCGCGCTTCAGATAGTCGCCTTCGATCCGGTGCAGGGTCTGCACGACCGATATGCCGGCGCCCGGCGCCGCCTGATGATCGATCACGACATAACGGCCGCCCGGCTTCAGGGCGGCGAAAACCGCCGCGTTCATCCTGGCCACGTCGGTGTCGAAACCGGGGATATGGAAGTCGTGGTATTCCTGGCTCATGAAGATCATGTCCAGCGGTTCGGCGTAGGTCATGGAGTCCAGCAGGCCGTTGACCCGCGTGACGTTCGGATAGGCCGCGACCAGCAGGTCCGCCGTCGGATTCTCCCGCGCCATCGTCCGCTCGGGCACGAAGGCGTAGACCCGGCCGGTCGGCCCGACCACATCGGAGAACAGGCGGGTGAAATAACCGGCGCCGGGACGGATGTCGGCGACCTTGTCGCCCGGCGCGAGCTGGGCGAAGGCCAGTATCTCGGCCGGATGACGCAAGGGATCGCGCGCGACCTCCTCGGCCGGGCGCTTCGGATCGGCGACGGCGTCGCTGTAAAGGGAGGCGTAGGACGGCGTCGTCGCCCCGCTGTCGCCGCTGGAGACCACAGTCCGCGATCCGCCCTCCGACGACACGATGATGCAGGCCGAAAGCCCCGCAGAGAGCGCCAGAACCGCCGCGCTGGCCGCCAAACGTCCGATCATCGTCATCTCCCTTTTGCCGCCGATAGGCTCGCATTTCGGCGATCCGCGCAAGCGTCGATCACGACCGAAACGATCCGACGCATCTCGCGATTTGCGCCGTCCGCCCGCCGAGGCTAGTCCCACGCTAGGTTTTCCAAGGTCTCGTCATGCTTCCCTATCAGCCCGCCCCCTTCCCGCTCGCCCGCCCGCGCCGACTTCGCGCCAGCCCCTGGGTGCGTCGTCTGGTGGCGGAGACCACCCTGACGCCTGCCGACCTGATCTGGCCGCTGATCGTCCACGACGGGGCCGAGGACCGCGCGCCGGTCGCCTCCATGCCCGGCGTGTTCCGCCTGTCGCCCAAGGCCGCCGCCGCCGCCGCGATCGAGGCCCGCGACCTGGGCATTCCGATGCTGGCCTTGTTTCCCAACGTCGACGGCGCGATCAAGGACGCCGTGGGGACCGGGGCTACCGATCCCGACGGACTGATCCCCGACTGCATTCGCGCCATCAAGGACGCCGCGCCCGAGATCGGCGTCATGACCGATGTGGCGCTGGACTGCTACACCGACCACGGCCACGACGGGGTGATGGAGGGCGACCGCATCGCCAACGACGCCTCGCTGGAGCGGCTGGCCGAACAGGCCTTCATCCACGCCCACGCCGGCGCGGATGTGGTGGCCCCATCCGACATGATGGACGGCCGCGTTCAGGCGGTGCGCGAGGCGCTGGAGGCCAACGGTTTCCAGGACACGCTGATCTTGTCCTATGCGGCCAAATTCGCCTCGGCCTTCTATGGCCCCTATCGCGACGCCGTCGGCTCCTCGACCATGCTGAGGGGCGACAAGAAGACCTATCAGATGGATTACGCCAATTCGGACGAGGCGCTGAAGGAGGTGGCCACGGACCTGTCGGAAGGCGCCGACGCGGTGATGGTCAAGCCGGGAATGCCTTATCTCGACATCGTGCGGCGGGTGTCGGAGACCTTTCGCGTGCCCACCTTCGCCTATCAGGTGTCGGGCGAATATGCGATGATGCAGGCCTCTATCGCCAACGGCTGGCTGGACCAGGACCGCGCCATCCTGGAGACGCTGCACGGGTTCAAGCGCGCCGGCTGCGCGGGCGTGCTGACCTATTTCGCGCCGCAGGCCGCGCGGCTGCTAGACAGATGACCGTGGACATCCGGCCGGTCACGGACGCCGATTGGCCGGGGCTGTGGCCCATCATCGAGACCGTCACCCGGGCGGGCGAAACCTATGCCTATCCGCTGGACATGACGGAGGCCCAGGCGCGCGTCCTGTGGACGCCGCCGGCGCCCGGCGCAACCCTGGTCGCGGTCGAGGAGGGCCGGGTTCTGGGAGCGGCCAAGATCATTCCGAACCAGCAGGGCAACGGCGCCCACGTCGCCAACGCCAGTTTCATGGTCGCGTCCGAGGCGCGCGGACGCGGCGTGGCCCGCGCGCTGGGCGAGGCGGCGCTGGCGTTCGCCCGGAATGCCGGTTTCAAGGCGATGCAGTTCAACGCCGTGGTCGAAACCAACGCCGTCGCCGTCGCCTTATGGAAGAAGCTGGGCTTCGCCATCGTCGGCACGGTCCCTGAGGCCTTCGATCATCCAAGGGACGGATTGGTCGGCCTGCACGTCATGCATCGCAAGCTCTGAACCTTCAGTCGCGCCGTTGCAGCCGCGCCGCCAGGCTGGAAGTGTCCCATCGGTTTCCGCCCATGTCCTGCACCTCGGCGTAGAACTGATCGACCAGGGCGGTCAGGGCCAGTTTCGCGCCGTTGGACCGGCCCTCGTCCAGCACCAGCCCCAGGTCCTTGCGCATCCAGTCGACGGCGAAGCCGAAGTCGAACTCGCCCCTGGCCGCCGTCTTCCACCGGTTGTCCATCTGCCAGCTCTGCGCCGCGCCCTTCGACACCGCCTCGTAGACGGCGTCGGTGTCCAGCCCGGCGATCTGGGCGAAATGCACCGCCTCGGCCAGGCCCTGGACCACGCCGGCGATGGCGATCTGGTTGACCATCTTGGTCAACTGGCCCGATCCGGCCGGCCCCATGTGCTTGATCGCCTTGGAATAGGCCTTCAGCGCCGGCTCCGCTCTGGCCAGGGCGTCGGCGTCCCCGCCCGCCATGACGCTGAGCTGGCCGCTTTCGGCGCCCGCTTGGCCGCCCGAGACCGGCGCATCCACGAAGCGGCGCCCCCGCCCCTTCGCCAGTTCCGCCATCTCGCGCGCCAGCTTGGCCGAGGTGGTCGTGTGATCCACGATCACCGCCCCTGCGGCCAGATGCGGCAAGGCCTCGGTGACGACCGCACGCACATCGTCGTCATCGCCGACGCAGAGCAGCAACAGTTCTGCACCTTGCGCCGCCTCCCTGATCGTCGCGGCCGCTTCGCCGCCCGTCGCCGCCGCCCAGGCTTCGGCCTTCGCGATCGTGCGGTTGAAGCCGGCCACGTGATGGCCCGCAGCCGCCAGGTGACGCGCCATCGGGGCGCCCATGACGCCCAGGCCGGCGAATGCGATCTTCATGTCAGGCTCCTAGCTGCGGTCTGCGCCGGACTAGGCCGCGCCGCGACCGGGTTCAAGGTCACGGCCGGTTAACCTTGGCCAGTCCAGAATGGGACACCACTCCTCGGGATGCGCATCCATGTCCGTGAGCGATCGTCCGATCCTCATCAAGAAGGTCAAGAAGGTCTCCGGCGGGGGCCACCACGGCGGCGCCTGGAAGGTGGCCTATGCGGATTTCGTGACCGCCATGATGGCCTTCTTCCTGCTGATGTGGCTGATCAACACGACGGACCCGGAGCAGAAGCGCGGCATCGCCGAATATTTCGCGCCCGCCAGCGTTTCGGAAACGACCTCCGGCTCGGGCGGCATTCTGGGCGGCACAGCGCTGGGCGACGACGGTCCCAAGAGCTCGGGCTCGCAGTCGGTGATCCAGGAACTGGCGCCCGAAGCGCCCGACACGGACCGACCCGGCCCCAGTTCGAACCTGTCCTCCGCCAGCGACGCGGCGCTGCAGGCCGAAGTCCAGAAACGCGAGGCCGCCGAGTTCGCCAGCGCGGCGGAATCGCTGCGTCAGGCCATGCAGTCGATGCCGGAATTGGCGGAACTGTCCAAACAGCTGATCGTGGACCAGACGCCGGAGGGCCTGCGCATCCAGCTGGTCGATCAGGAAGGCCGGTCGATGTTCGACAACAACTCGGCCCGGCCCAATGCGCGGGCCCAGGTGCTGCTGCGCGCCGTATCCAAGGTGATCAACCGCCTGCCCAACCGGATTTCCATCACCGGACACACCAGCGCGACGCCGGGCTCCAGCCGCGCCAGCGGCCCGGCTGACTGGAGCCTGTCGTCCGAGCGCGCCAATGCTTCGCGCCTGGTGCTGCAATCGGCGGGCGTCGATCCAGACCGCGTCTATTCGGTGGCGGGCAAGGCGGGGTCCGATCCGCTTTATCCCGACGATCCCAGCCTGGCCGGGAACCGCCGGATCGCCATCGTCCTGCTGCGCGAGGCGCCGGTTCTGCCCACGGACACCTCGCTGTGATCGGTCCGGCTGCAACGCCGACGCTTGCAGCCCGTGCGCGAATGAAGGCAAATCGCGCTCATGAGCGTTTCGCCGCAAAATCGGCAAGATCGGAAGCGGACCTGAGGCCGTGACCCAGCACGTTCCGACACGCCAGCTTCGGTTCTTCATGACATCCGTGGCGCCATGCCCCTATCTGCCCGGCAAGACCGAGCGGAAGGTGTTCGCCAACCTGCCCTTTTCCGACGGCGCCCACGTCAACGACGAACTGACCGTCGCCGGGTTCCGCCGAAGCCAGAACATCGCCTATCGCCCGGCGTGCGAGGCCTGCGACGCCTGCGTGTCCGTGCGCCTGCCTGTGCCGGATTTCGCCTTCAGCCGTTCGCAACGCAAGCTGCTGAGCCGCAACGACGACCTGTCGCGCAGCCTGGTCGAGGCCGAGGCCACCACCGAACAGTTCCAGCTTCTGCGCCGCTATCTGACCACGCGCCATCCCACCGGCGGCATGAGCGACATGGGCTGGCTGGATTATGTCGCCATGGTCGAGGACACGGCCGTCCGAACCCATCTGATCGAATATCGCCTGTCGTCGACCGACGGCGGACCCGGCGATCTGGTCGCCGTCACCCTGACCGACCTGCTGAAGGACGGGCTGTCGATGGTCTACAGCTTCTACGACCCGACGATGGAGCGTCGCAGCCTGGGCCGGTTCGCCATCCTGGACCATGTGCGCCAGGCGGCCATCGTCGGCCTGCCCTATGTCTATCTGGGCTATTGGGTCAGGGGTTCGGCCAAGATGGACTACAAGGCCGGCTTCCGCCCGATGGAGGCGCTGGGCAAGCTGGGCTGGAGTCGCCTGGAGGAATAGGCGACCCGGCGCGGCCGCCTATCTGAACTTCCTCAAGCCCCGCGGCCCCTGACGGCCGGCGCCGGCGCGCTTGCCCAGCCAGTCCTTCCAGTCGGGCCAGTTGCGGCGGCGGCCGCCGCCATCGACCCATTCCGGCCCCGCCTCGGCGTTGAACACCGCCACATCGGCCAAGCCGCCCTGTTTGAAGGTCTGCAGCTTCACCCCCTTGCCGCGGCCCATCTCGGGCAGTTCCGCCAGCGGGAAGATCAAGGTCTTGATGTTGTCGCCGATGGTGGCGACGTGATCGCCCCCAGGACTTGTCGGTACGCGAAGCATGGCCAGCATCTCGCCGTTCAACACCTGTTTGCCGCCCCGCTTCTGGGCCAGCGCATCATCCTCAGGCGTCACGAAACCATAGCCGGCCTTGGACGCGATCAGCAGCTTCGCCCCCGGCTGGTGCGCCAGGAGGGCGATGATCTCGGCCTTCTCGTCCAGGTCGATCATTAGACGCAAGGGTTCGCCGTGCCCGCGACCGGACGCCAGCTTGTCGGCCCCGATGGTGAAGATGCGCCCGTCCGACGCCCCGACCAGCAGCTTGTCGGTCGTATAGGCCGGGACCAGATAGGCCAGCTGGTCGCCTTCCTTGAACTTCAGCTCCGACGGGTCTTCGACCTTGCCCTTGGCGGCGCGGATCCAGCCGCGTTCAGATAGGATGACCGTGATCGCTTCGCGCGGGATGAAGGCCTCGGGCGCGACGAAGGTCGACGTATCCACGGCCTCGGCGATGGTCGTGCGGCGCGGCGAGATCAGGGCCTTTCGCACCGCCTCCAACTCCTTGGAGATGGCCTTCCACTGCTTGCCTTCCGACGACGTCAGCGCCTTCAGATTGGCAAGTTCTTCCGACAGTTCGTTGAATTCCTTCTCGATCGTCATCTCTTCCAGCCGCGCCAACTGACGCAGTCGGGTGTCGAGGACGAAGTCGGCCTGGACCTCGGTCAGGCCGAACCGCGCGATCAGGACGGCCTTGGGCTGTTCCTCCTCGCGGACGATGCGGATCACTTCGTCCAGGTTCAGGAAGACGATCCGCAGACCTTCCAGCAGGTGCAGCCGCTTCTCGACCCGCGCGATCCGCCATTGCGAGCGACGGTTCAGCACCTCGCGCCGGTGATCCAGGAAGGCTTTCAAACAGTCCTTCAGCCCCATGACGCGCGGCGTGCCGCTGGCGTCCAGCACGTTCATGTTGATCGGGAAACGCACCTCCAGATCGGACAGTTTGAACAGGCTCTCCATCAGCATCTCGGGCTCGATGGTGCGGTTCTTGGGCTCCAGGATCAGGCGAATGTCCTCGGCCGACTCGTCGCGCACGTCGCCCAGCAGCGGCGCCTTCTTGTGCTCGATCAGGTCGGCCAGGGCCTCGATCAGGCGCGACTTCTGCACCTGATAGGGCATTTCGGTGACGACGATCCGCCACGCGCCGCGCCCCAGGTCCTCGGTCTCCCAGCGCGCGCGCAGCCGCACCCCGCCCCGGCCCGTCTCATAGGCGTCCAGCATGGCGGCCTGGCTTTCCACGGCCACGCCGCCGGTGGGGAAGTCCGGGCCGGGCACGTGCTCAACCAGGTTCTGGGTCGTGGCGTCGGGCCGCTCCAGCAACAGTTGGCAGGCGTCGATCAACTCGCCGACATTGTGCGGCGGGATGGAGGTGGCCATGCCGACGGCGATGCCGGAAGAACCGTTGGCCAGCAGGTTCGGGAACCCGGCCGGCAGGACGACCGGCTCCTCGTCCTGGTCGTCGTAGGTCGGGCGGAAATCGACCGCGTCCTGGTCGATGCCGTCCAGCAGAAGGACGGCGGCGGGCGTCAGCTTGCACTCGGTATAGCGCATGGCCGCCGCGCTATCGCCGTCGATGTTGCCGAAGTTCCCCTGGCCGTCCACCAGCGGATAGCGCTGGGCGAAATCCTGGGCCAGACGCACGAGGGCCTCGTAGATCGAGGCGTCGCCGTGCGGGTGGTATCCGCCCATGACCTCGCCGACGACCTTGGCGCATTTGCGCGCCGCCGCCTGCGGGTTCAGCCGCATCTGATGCATGGCGTACAGGATGCGCCGGTGCACGGGCTTAAATCCGTCACGGACGTCCGGCAGCGCGCGGTTCGTAATGGTCGACAGGGCGTAGGCCAGATAGCGGCGGCTGAGCGCCGTCTCCATCGGCTCGTCGATGATGCGGCCGCCTTCCGGCGGCGGGGCGTGGATCGTCATGGCTCTGCGAATCGGGGATCGGAAGCGGGAAGTCTAGCCCGCCCGGCCGAAGATTGGGGGATAAGCGCGCGGTGAACGAACGCGCCCTGGGGTTCACGGTCGTCAGGCCTTTGCCTACAGCCGTCCCGCCTCGGCCAGCTTGTCCAGCATCCAGACGCGCGCCGGCGGCAAGGGGCGGTTCTGGGGATGAAAGACGAACTGCTCCAGGAAATGGCCGGTCAGGTCGAACCCGTCCTTCACATCGCCGTGGACCAGGCCCGCCTGGGCGCCCAGCATGAAGGGCGGCAGGGCCAGCATCTTGTCGGCATAGGGGGCGCCGGCCTCGCGGCTGACGGCGCGCCCCGTGCGGGGGCTGACGTAGATCAGGTCGTCGGCAGCGCCCGTCGCCGCGCATTTCGACAGGTCCAGCCCAAAGCCCAGATCTTCCAGCAGGCCGGCCTCGAACCGCACGAAAATCGCCGGCCAGACCTCCGGCAGGGCGAAGGCCGCCATCAAGGCCTCGAAGGCCAGGAAGACGCCGGGATGCGGCTCACGCTCCGGCAACGCGCCCTGGGCGACGCCGGCGGCGGCGGCCAGGCCGGTCAGGGCCAGGGCGTCGTCGAACAGGGCGCTCGGCCCCTCGCCCACCGGCTCCAGCCGCGCCGCGCCCAGGTGGTCGGCGGTGCGCGCCCGGTAATCCGCCACCACGCGCGCCCCGGCCTGAAGAAACGGCCGCATCTTGCGCGACGCCCCGCCCGCCACATAGGCCGAACGGCGTCCGTGGCCTTCGGTCAACAGATCGACGACCGCTCCCGTATCGCCGTGCGCCCGCGCCGACAGGACAAAGGCCTCTTCGTGGAAATCCATGGAGACGGCTTAGCGCGCCGCCTCCAGGTTGGCCATACGTTCCACTGCGACGCGCCGAATCCCGCCAGGGTCTTCGGCGGCTTCTATTCCCCGCTTTCCGGCACGGGATAGGTGTCTGGCTTCAACACCCTGGCGAGGGCCAGCAGGTTGCGCGCGGCGTTTCGGCCCACGCGGTCGGCATAGTCGTGGCCCTGATCCGTCTCGACATAGTCGGGCCCCGGTCCCGGCCCCAAATGCCAGTAGGTCCAGCTTTGAGCCGGGATGGTGAAGCCCATGTCGATCAGGGCCTGGGACACGGTGGCGACGATGTGATGGGCGCCGTCCTCGTTGCCGGTGATGACGATGCCCGCCACCTTGCCGAACGCGACGGGCCGTCCGCTGTCGTCCGTTTCCTCGAACAGGGCGTCCATCCGCTCCAGGGCCCGCATGCAGACGCTGGACATCTGTCCCACCCAGGTCGGGGTGGCGAAAACGACGATGTTCGCCGCCATGATCTTTTCGTGGACCCGGGGCCAATCGTCGCCTTCGCCCTGATCGGTCTTCACGCCGGGCTTGATGTTCAGATCGACCAGGCGGACCAGTTCGGTCTCGACCCCGCCCGCCCTCAGTTCGTCGATCACCACCTGGGCCAGAGCCTGGGTGCTGGAGGTCTCGGGCGACGGCTTCAAGGTGCAGTTCAGGATCAGGGCTTTCATCGACGGGTCCTTTCGATCGTCCGTCGCTAACCGCTGGCCTCGACCGACGTTCCCGGTTTACGAAGATCATGGACGGGCGGCTTTGGCTCGACCAAGGTCGAATGGATCGCAATCGTCGCCCCGCCTAGCACCGGGTCGCACCAGGCCCTCCCCGGCCGCAGCCCACAGCCTTGAATGTCATCGCGTATCCGCAGCCAGGCCCTGAAATCCAAAGTCATGTCGGCCCACGACGCCGCCGCCCTAATTCCCCCTGGCTCGACCGTCGGCATGAGCGGTTTCACCGGCTCGGGCTATCCCAAGGCCGTGCCGCCGCAGTTGGCCCAACGCATCGAGGACGCTCACGCCGCCGGCGACGCCTTTCGCCTGAACCTGTGGACCGGAGCGTCGACCGGGCCTGAGCTGGACGGCGCCCTGGCCAAGGCCGACGGGATCGAACGGCGCCTGCCCTACAACTCCGACCCCATCGCGCGCGAGAAGATCAACTCGGGCCAGATGGACTATCTGGACATGCACCTCAGCCAGCTGGCGCCGGCCGTGTGGCAGGGCGTGCTGGGGCCGCTGGATACGGCGGTGATCGAGGTCTCGGCCATCAATGACGACGGCTCTCTGGTGCCGTCGTCCTCGATCGGCAACAACAAGACCTGGCTGGACCGGGCCGAGCGCGTGATCCTGGAGGTCAACGGCTGGCAGAACGCGGCGCTCGAGGGGATGCACGACGTCTATTACGGCACCGCCCTTCCGCCGAATCGGGTGCCCATTCCCCTGACCCGGCCCGACCAACTGATCGGCCAGCCCACCCTTCGCTGCGATCCCGACAAGATCGTCGCCGTCGTCGAGACCGAGGCGCCGGATCGCAACCTGCCCTTCGCCGCGCCCGACGCCACGGCCCGCGCCATCGCCGGCCACCTGATCGAGTTCCTGAAGCACGAGGTGAAGGTCGGACGCCTGCCGGCCGGCCTCCTGCCGCTTCAATCCGGCGTCGGCAATGTCGCCAACGCCGTGCTGGCGGGGCTGATGGACAGCCCGTTCGAACGGATGGCGGCCTATACCGAGGTGATCCAGGACGGGATGCTGGACCTGCTGGACGCCGGCAAGCTGACCGTCGCCTCGGCCACGGCCTTTTCGTTGAGCCCCGAAGCCGCGGCCGATCTGAACAGCCGGATGTCCCAGTTCCAGGGCAAGATCATCCTGCGGCCCCAGGAAATCTCGAACCACCCCGAACTGATCCGCCGCCTGGGCTGCATCGCCATGAACGGCCTGATCGAGGCCGATATATACGGCGCCGTCAACTCGACCCAGGTCATGGGATCGCGCATCCAGAACGGCATCGGCGGGTCGGGCGACTTCGCGCGGAACGCCTTCATCTCCTGCTTCGTCACGCCCTCCACCGCCAAGAACGGCAGGATTTCAGCCATTGTGCCGATGGCCAGCCACGTCGATCACATCACCCAGGACGTCCAGGTCATCGTCACCGAACAGGGTCTGGCCGACCTGCGCGGCCTGTCCCCGAGACAGAGGGCGCGGGTCATCATCGCAAACTGCGCCCACCCCCACTACCGCGACGCCCTGGCCGACTACTACGCCCGGGCGCTGAAGGGGTCCTATGGTCTGCAATCGCCGCATCTGCTGGACGAGGCCCTGTCCTGGCACCAGCGCTACATCGAGACCGGCTCGATGAAGCCCGCCTAGCGCGCCAGCGCCGTCGGGAACTCGCGGCCCAGCGCCTCGGCCATGCCCTGCTGGGCGATCAGGAACACCTGGTCGCGCAGGTGATAGTTGTTGGACAGGACAATCACCGTCACATCCTGATCCGGCTGATAGAGCATCAGGTTGCGGAACCCGCCCCAGCTGCCCGTGTGATAAATCTGACGGTCCTGGAAGCTGGGCCGCACCTGGTCGCCCAGGCGGTTCGAGAAGATGCCATAGCCCCAGTCGCGGCGCGGATGGCCTCGCTCGTTCGGCGTATCGGCGGGCGCGTGATCGGCCAGCATCTGCTGATAGCTGGCGGGTTTCAGCAGAGCGCCCCTATGCAGGGCGCGCTGCCAGACCAACAGGTCGTCCAACGTCGAATAGACGGCGCCCGCCCCCGCCACGATGGACGTATTGGCGTTCGGTTGAGCCGCCAGGCCGCCGGGGAAGTTGGCGTAGCCCATGATCACGCCATGATCGCCCCCGTCCAGGTCCAGCCCTGTCGCCTTCATGCCCAACGGCCTGAAGAAGGCGTCGCGCATATAGGTCTGGAACGGCTTGCCGCTGGCCTTCTCCACGATGGCGGCGGCCAGGTTGAAGCCGGCGTTGTCGTAACGCACCTTGGTTCCCGGGGCGAACTGAAGGCCGAACCGCTTTGAATCCTCGGTCAATTCGGTCAGCGTCGCAGGAGTCGTCCGACGCATCCCCCAGCCGGGGCGCGCCATCAGGTCGGGAATGCCCGAGGTGTGCGACAGCAGATGGCCGATGCGGATGTCCCGCCACGCCGCCGGACAGGGTTCGATCCATTCGCACACCGGATCGGATACGCTCAGCCGGCCTTCGTCCTGAAGCTTCAGGATCGCCACAGCGGTGAATTGCTTCGAGATCGAGGCCAGTCGGAAGCGCGAATCCAGCCTCAGCGGCCGATCCTGCTCGTAGTTCGCCTCGCCATAGACCTGGCGGAAAAGGACCCTGTCGCCCTTGGCCACCAGGACGGCGCCCATGAACCGCCCCGCCGCCGCCTCCCGATCCAGGCGCGCGGCCAGTTTCGGCAGGTCTTCGACGACCACGACGGGGGGCCTCGGCGGGGCGTCCGACCGTTCCGCGACCAAGGCCGCGTCGCTTTTCGGCGCGACGCTCGTGGCCACGCCTGCCCAGACGGCGCCGCCCAGGACCAGCGCCCCCAGGACGCCCAGAACAAGCCGGGGATGGCCTCCGGCGGTACGCGGCACTTCGAACACGGGAGCTCAGACGTCGAAATCGAGGCCGAACTGGGCGTAGAGGGCGCGGCTGTCCTGCCATTTCGGATCGACCTTGACGGTCAGGAACAGATGCACCGGACGGCCCAGGATCTCGTTCAACTCCTCGCGCGCCTTCTGGCCGATCCATTTCAGGGTCTGGCCGCCCTTGCCCAGGACGATGGGCCGCTGGCTCTCGCGCTCGACATAGATGGTCTGTTCGATGCGGGCCGAACCGTCGGCGCGATCCTCGAAACTGGTCGTCTCGACCGCCGCCGAATAGGGCAGTTCCTCGTGGACGCGCAGATAGACCTTCTCGCGCGTGATCTCGGCGGCCAGGACGCGCACCGGCACGTCGGCGGCCTGATCCTCGGGATAGAGCCACGGCCCCTTGGGCATCGACCGCGCCAGTCGCTGCTTCAGGTCCTCGACGCCGTCTCCGTTGGCGGCGGAAATCATATAGACCTCTTCATAGACGCCGGTTTCGAACAGCGTCTGCGACAGGGCCAGCAGGGTGTCGCGGCGCATGCCGTCGATCTTGTTCAGCGCCAGGATGACCTTTGTTCCCGTGGCCTGAAGATTGGCGATGATGGTCTCGGTGTCCTCGGCCGAGCGACGGTCCGCCGCCGTGCCCTCGCGCCCTTCGGAAGCGATGTGCGACTGGGCGTCGATCAGATGCACCACCACGTCGGCGTCCTCGGCCCCGCCCCAGGCCGAGGCGACCATGGCCCGATCCAGACGGCGGCGCGGGGTGAAGATGCCGGGCGTGTCCACCAGAACGATCTGGGCGTCGCCCTCCATGGCGATGCCGCGCACCGGAAACCGCGTCGTCTGCACCTTCTGGGTGACGATCGAGACCTTGGATCCGGTCAGCCGGTTCACCAGCGTCGACTTGCCGGCGTTCGGCGCGCCGATGATGGCGGCGAAGCCCGCGCGCTGGTTTTCGATATCGGTCAAATGACGCCTTCACGTTTGAGCAGGGCCGTCGCGGCCGCCTTCTCCGCCTCCTGACGCGAACGCCCTTGCGCGGTCAAGGGCTGCACGTCCTGCACGGAGACTTCGACGGTGAATGTCGGCGCATGATCCGAACCCGTCCGATCCGCCACGCGATAGGTCGGCAGCGGCCGACCCTGGCCCTGCGCCCATTCCTGCAGCGCCGATTTGGGATTGGTCACGGTGCGCGACGGCGGCGCCGATAATTCCTCGGCCCAGGCGTGCTGGAAAAAGGTCCGCGCCGCGTCCAGGCCGCCGTCCAGATAGACCGCCGCCAGCAGGGCCTCGACCGCATCGGCGATGACGCCGGCCTTGCGCCGCCCGCCGGTCTTGGTCTCTCCCGGCGACAGCCGCAGCGCGGGGCCGACGCCCAGCGCCTCGCCCACCCGGGCGCAGGCGGCCTTGTCGACCAGGGCGTGCAGGCTGGACGACAACTGCCCCTCGTCGGCGGTGGGATAGTCGCTGTACAGCCGCTCGGCCACCAGCAGGCCCAAAACGCGGTCGCCCAGGAACTCCAGCCGCTCGTTGTCCCGCGGGCCATGGATACCCGCCGGCGCCCCCTCGCCCACGCTGGCGTGGGTCAGGGCGCGCTCCAGCAAAGCCTTGTCCCTGAACGGATGGCCGATCCGGCGTTCGAGCGCGGCGACCGCCTCGGCCCGCAGATTGGCCATCAGTGCAGGACGTTGAAGAACCGGTCCAGACGCACGTTGAACCAGCTGACCGGGTTCCACAGCGACGAGCCGGGCTTCCACGAGAACAGGATGATCTGCGCCTTGCCGACCAGGTTCTCGGCGGGGACCATGCCCACGCCGCTGGACTGTTCGACGCGACTGTCGATGGAATTATCGCGGTTGTCGCCCATCATGAAGTAATGGCCCGCGGGCACCTCATAGACCGGGGTGTCGTCCAGGTCGTTCCCGGGTCCGAAGTCCTGGGTCATGAAGCTCTTGCCCTCGGGCAGGGTCTCGCGGACCTCCGTGACCGGACGCGGGCCGAAGACGTCCTCGATCTCGGTGCGGCTGACCACCACGTCCTGAACGGGCCTGTCGTTGATATACAGTTTGTTGGCGATCATCTGGATGCGGTCGCCGGGCAGGCCGATCACGCGCTTGATGAAGTCGGTCTTGTCGTCGCGCGGCAGTTTGAACACGACGATGTCGCCGCGCTTTGGCGCCGAACCCATGATCCGGCCGTCGAACAGCGGGGGGCTGAACGGGATCGAATGTTTCGAGAAGCCGTACGACCATTTCGACACGACGATATAGTCGCCTTCGTACAGGTTCGGCTCCATCGAGGCCGACGGAATGGTGAAGGGCTGGACCAGGAATATCCGCAGCACCATGGCGATCAGCAGGGCGAAGACGATGGTCTTGAAGATTTCACCCGTCTCGTTCGCCGCCGAGGTCTTCTTGGCGCGGCCGCCCGGCGTGTCGGCGTAGACCTTATGGTTCGCCGTCGTCGGCTCCTGGACCGCCTCCACCGAGGCGTCGGCTTCCGAGGCGGCGAAGCGTTCTTCGGGGGTGGCGTCGCGGTTGGCGTCGTCGGGCTTTTGGTCTTCGCTCATGCGATCAGGCATCCTCGCCGCTTATGCGCGGCCATCGCGCACGCCTATAACCTGATTACGACTGCGGCAAGGCTTCGATCACCACGAAGGCCAGCGCATAGGGATGCTCGTCGCTCAGCGTCAGATGGATTTTCGCGACGTGCCCCGGCGGGGTCAGACGCGCCAGATGCTCGGCCGCGTGGCCGGTCAGCGCCATCGTCGGCTGGCCGGATTTCAGATTCACCACCCCCATGTCCCGCCAATAGACATCGGCCCGCATGCCGGTGCCCAGGGCCTTGGCGCAGGCCTCCTTGGCGGCGAACCTTTTGGCGTAGCTCCAGGCCGGGTCAGGCTTGCGATCCGATCGTGTGCGTTCCAGGTCGGTGAAACAGCGCTGCTTGAACCGTTCGCCGAACCGATCCAGCGACGCCTGGATGCGCCGAATATCCGACAGATCGGCCCCAACCCCGACGATCATGCCGCCGCATCCATCACCGCGCGCATTCGGCGGATGGCGGCGTCCAGGCCGATGAAGATCGATTCACCGATCAGGAAATGGCCGATGTTCAGTTCACGGATTTCCGGGATGGCCAGCATCCGCGGCGCGGTGTCGTAATCCAGTCCGTGCCCCGCATGAACCTCCAAGCCCAGGATGTCGGCCTGGGCGGCGGCGGCGGCCAGGCGTTCGAACTCCGCCTCGCGCTCGGCCGGATCGGTCAGGTGGCAATAGCGACCCGTGTGAAGCTCCACCACCTGGGCCCCGACGACGACGGCGGCCTCCACCTGATCCTCGGACGGCTCGATGAACAGGGACACGCGCACGCCGGCGTCCGACAGGGCCTTCACGACGGGGGCGACGCGCCCCTCGCAGCCGGCGACGGCCAGGCCGCCCTCGGTCGTGACCTCCTCGCGCCGCTCGGGCACCAGACAGGCGGCGTGCGGCCGGTGGCGCAGGGCGATGGCCAGCATCTCCTGCGTCACCGCCATTTCCAGGTTCAGCGGCTTTGCGGCCCGCGCGCACAGGGCGCTCAGAACCTCGATGTCGGCGTCGGTGATGTGACGCCGATCCTCGCGCAAATGGGCGGTGATTCCGTCCGTCCCGGCCGCCAGCGCCGCCTCGGCCGCCCGCGCCGGATCGGGATGCGCCCCGCCGCGCGCGTTCCGCACCGTGGCGACGTGGTCGATGTTTACGCCCAGCCTGACCCGTTCGCGCATGGCTCTACTTCGCCAACCGCCGACTGCCGGGGTCTTCGACCGGCAGCGCCGCCAGTTCCGGCGGCAGGGCGTCGGCCGGATAGGCCGGCACGTCCAGCGAAGCCAGGGCGATCAGGGGCACGCCGACATCCGCCCTGCCGCCCGAACGATCCACGATGCAGGCCGCCGCGATCACCTCGCCGCCCGCCGCCTGGATGGCCGCGATGCATTCGCGCGAGGACAGGCCCGTGGTGACGATGTCCTCGACCATGACGACCTTCTCGCCCGGCTCGACCGAGAAGCCGCGACGCAGCCTGAAGGCGCCGCCCTCGCGCTCGACGTACATCGAACGGACCTTCAGATGTTTGGCCGTCTCGTAGCCGGGGATGATGCCGCCCACGGCCGGCGATATGGCGACATCGACGGCGCCGACCTGGCCCACGATCTTCTCGGCCAGGGCCTTGCACAACCGCTCGCAGCGCGCGCCGTCCATGAAGACCAGGTTCTTCTGCAGGAAGACCGGGCTGTGCAGTCCCGACGACAGGACGAAATGGCCTTCGCGCAGGGCGCCGGCGTCGCGGAACTCGTTGAGGACGTCTTCGGTGTTCATGCCGGGTTCTTAGACCCGGATCGCGTGCGGATGAACCCTTGGGCCGCGCTTCAGTCGATGTTTTCGTTCGGCCGCAGGCCGCGCGACAGCAGTTCGGCCCAGACGCCCTCGGCGTCCTCGGCGAAACCGATCAGGTTCAGGTCGGACGGGGCGATCATCCCGTGTTCGACCAGGGCCTGGAAACCGATCACCGAGGTCCAATAGGCCCTGTCCACCAGCACGACCGGAACCGGCGGCGCCTTGCCCGTCTGACGCAACGTCAGGATCTCGAACATCTCGTCGAAGGTGCCGAACCCGCCCGGAAACACCACAAGCGCATTGGCCCGCATCGCCAGGTGCATCTTGCGCATGGCGAAATAGTGGAACCGGAACGTCAGTTCGGGCGTGGAATAGGCGTTTGGCTCCTGCTCGTGCGGCAGGGTGATGTTGAAACCGATGGAGGGCGCGCCGGCGTCGACCGCCCCGCGGTTGGCCGCCTCCATGATGCCCGGCCCGCCGCCGGTGGCGATGACATTGTCGCGCGGCTGGCCCACCGATCCGCGCAGCGCCCCGCCGCGTTCGGAAGCCAGGCGGCTGAAGGCGCGCGCCTGCTGGTACCAGCGCTGATCCTCGCGCACCCTCGCGCTGCCGAACACCACGATGGTCGAGCGCACGCCCCAGGCCCGCAACGCCTCCTCGGGCTTGGCGTATTCCATGAGAAAGCGCACGCCGCGCATGGAATCGCCCAACAGGAAGTCCTGGTCCATCGCCGCCATGCGATAGGACGGCGCCGCCATCTGGGCGGCGTTCGGCTTGATCGTCTCGGTCATTCGCCCCGCGCGCGCTCGACGGAATCGACGGACGGATTGGCGCGCAGGGCGGCCATGATCATGGTCGCGTGTTTGGCGTCCTCGACCTCGACATCCACGTCCACGTCGAAGAAGTCCTGCTGGCGGTGCGCCATCGACAGATTGATGATGTTGCCGCCGGCCTCGCCGATCAGGGTCGTGACCTGCCCCAACACCCCCGGCGCATTGCGGATGGTGGCGCGGATGCGGGCGGCGGCCACGGCGTCCGTCTCCGCCTGGGGCGTCCACTGCAGGTCGTGCCAGACCGAATCGTCGTCGGCGAAGGCGGCCAGGGTCTGGCAGTCTATGGTGTGCACCGTCAGCCCGGCCTCCGGCTCCAATATGCCCACGATCCGGTCGCCCGGAACCGGGGTGCAGCATTGGCCGAAATGCACCGACACGCCGGGCGTCAGACCGCCGCCGCGCACGAACAGCCGCGCCTTGTCGCCCTCGATCCGCTGCTTCTCCGGCCCGGCCTTCAGCCGTCCCTTCAGCGCGGGGAACAGGATTTCCGCCGTCGCGGTCGGCGACAGCCGCCCCCGGCCCAGCCCTTCGAACAGGTCTTCCTCGCTGGCCGTGGCCAAGGTTTCCAGCACGGGTTTCAGCGACACGTCGGCCAACGACTTTTCGATCCGGCCCAGCGTCTGGTCCAGCGCGACCCGGCCCAGCTTGATGAACTCCTCCCGCTCGGAGGTGCGGATATGACGGCGGATGGCGGACCGAGCGCGGCCCGTCACCGTCAGGCTGCGCCAGTCGGCGGGCACCTCCCGCTTGGAGCCGCGAATGATCTCGATCACGTCGCCGTTCTGCAGCGGCGTGCGCATCGGCTTCAGCTCGCCGTTGACCTTGACTCCGACGGCCGTGTCCCCGACCTCGGTATGGACCGCATAGGCGAAGTCCAGCGGCATCCCGCCGCGCGGCAGCGTCACCAGCTGACCTTTGGGCGTAAAGACGAACACCTGGTCCAGATACATTTCCAGCTTGGCGTGTTCGACCCAGTCCTCGCCGCCCTCGCCGTGTTCGATCACCTGAACCAGGTGGCGCAGGTTCTGCAGCGGGTCGCGCCCGCCGCCCTGCTCCATCGCCTCGCGATCGAAGCCGTAGGACTGGTTCTTGTAGCGCCAGTGGGCGGCGACCCCGTCTTCTGCGACGCGGTCCATCTCCTCGGTGCGGATCTGCATCTCGATGCGCAGGCCGCGCGGGCCGACGACGGTCGTGTGCAGCGAACGATAGTTGTTCGACTTGGGCGTGGAGATGAAGTCCTTGAACCGCTCGGGCACCATGGGCCATTCGCGGTGGATCACGCCCAGGGCGCGGTAACAGTCGTCCTCGGCCTCCACGATGACGCGGAAGCCATAGATGTCCGACAAGGAGGAAAAGCCGACCGACTTGCGCTGCAGCTTGCGCCAGATCGAATAGGGCGTCTTCTGCCGGCCATAGACCTTGGCCTTCAGGCCGGCCTCGGAAAGCACCCGCTCCACCTCGCCCGCCACGCCCTCGATGGCGCGGCCATGTTCCAGCTTCAGCGCCTCCAGCCGCCGCTCGATGGCGGTCTTGGCCGTCGGGTTCAGATAGGTGAAGGCCAGTTCTTCCAGCTCGGACGCGATGGAGTGGATGCCGATGGATCGGCCCAGCGGCGCATAGACTTCCAACGTCTCGCGGCTGATCCGCTCGCGCTTCTCGGGCTTCACATATTGAAGCGTGCGCATATTGTGCAGCCGGTCGGCCAGCTTGACCAACAGCACCCGCACGTCCCGGCTGATGGCCAGGATGAATTTGCGCAGATTCTCGGCCTGACGCGTGTGTTCGGCCTGAAGTTCGAGCCGCGACAGCTTGGTCACGCCCTCGACCAGGACCGCCACCTCCTCTCCGAACATGCCGGCGATGTCGTCGCGCGTCGCGGAAGTGTCCTCGACCACGTCGTGCAACAGGGCCGTGACGATGGTGGCGGTGTCGAGCTTGTAGTCGGTCAGTATGCCCGCGACCTGGATCGGGTGGGCGAAATAGGGATCGCCCGAGGCCCGCAGCTGCGAGCCGTGCATCTTCATCGCATAGACATAGGCGCGGTTCAGCAGCGCTTCGTCGGCGGTGGGGTCATAGGCCTTTACGGCCTCGATCAGCTCGAACTGGCGCAGGATGGGCGCGCGCTTCGGCGGCGCCGATTCGGCCGGCGCCGGCTGGGGGTCGTTTTTGTTTGCAGCTTGGGGCGCCGGCGGAACCGTCTCGGTCCGCGCCGGCAGGATAGTGACGCCAGGGGCTCCTTCGGGCGTCAGTACCGCTCCTCCTGACCGCCGTCACGGTCGCTTTGCAGCGCGCGGATCAGTTCGGCCTCGGCCATGTTCATGTGCTGCGGTTCAGCCAGCAGGGCGACCGTTTCCGCCTCGTCCTCGGCTTCCGTGCGCTCGTCGACGCGCTGCAGCGTGGTGATGATGGTCTCGCGCAGTTCATCCGGGGCGACGGTGTCTTCGGCGATCTCGCGCAAGGCGACGACCGGATTCTTGTCGTTGTCGCGGTCGATCGTCAGGGCGGCGCCGTTGGCGATGCTGCGGGCGCGGTGGCCGGCCATCAGCACCAGGCCAAAGCGGTTCGGAACCTTCTCGATGCAGTCTTCGACGGTGACGCGGGCCATGAAATTCCTCGAACGCGGGGGAGAACCGCGTCAAATACAGATGGGGACTGTGTTTTGCAACGCCACAGGGGCGAAAGTGCGGCGCACTCGGCCTGCCCGCATCACTGCGCAGGCCGCGCGTCCGGCCTGATCGACGCCGACGCCGCCAGCTCCTGGGCCGTCCGCCCCCCCGTCGGATGCCTCCAATCCGGCGCGATCTCGGCCAGCGGCCCCATGACGAAGCGGCGTTCGGCCGCGCGGGGATGCGGCAGGATCAACCCCTCGAGATCGCCGCTCGACCGGCCGTAGGCGATCAGATCCAGGTCGAGGGTGCGCGGGGCGTTGCGAACCGAGCGCCGGCGCCCGAAGGCGTCCTCGATCCGGCCCAGCGCCGCCATCAGGGCGTGCGGCTCGTGATCGGTCCGCACAATCACGACCCCGTTCAGGAACGGCGGATCGGACGGGTCCGGCCAGGCCAGCGACGACCACCAGCCGGATCGGGCGACCACGTCGATCCCTTCACTTCGAAATCGCGCCAGCGCGGCCTCCAGCGCCTCTCGGCAAGACGTCCATGCCCCCTTGTCATTGCACCCCAGCGCAACGATGACTGCCTGTTCCAGGTCCAGCGTCTCTTCGATTCCCACGTCGACGCACGCCGGAACGTCATTTTCTTCATTCCTTTTGTCGGCTTCGTCCATGTTTCATTCCACCGACCGTCTGGCGATCTTCATCGACGGGTCAAACCTCTATTCCGCCGCCCGCGCGCTTCAGCACGACATGGACTTTCGACGGATGCTGGACTGGTTCCGCGAGAAATCCGTCCTGACCCGCGCCTACTATTACACGGCCATCGTCGAGGGCGAAGAGTTCTCGCCTGTGAAGCCCCTGGTCGACTGGCTGGACTACAACGGCTTTTCGGTCGTGACCAAGCCGGTGAAGCGGTTCACGGACGGCGCCGGCCACAGCCGGATCAAGGGAAACATGGACATAGAGATCGCGGTCGACATGCTGGAACTGGCCCCGCACATCGACCATGCGGTCCTGTTCTCGGGCGATGGGGACTTCCGCCGCCTGGTCCAGGCGATCCAGGCGAAGGGCGTGCGGGTCACGGTGATCTCGACCCAGAAAACCCAGCCCCCGCACATCGCCGACGAACTGCGCCGCCAGGCCGACAGCTTCCTGGACCTGAACGACCTGATGGCCGACTTCGGCCGCCCGAAGGCCGCGCAATGAGCCTGACGCCCGAACCGCCCCGCGACTGCCCCCTGTGCCCGCGCCTGGTCGAGTACCGGCGGGAGAACGCGCGCCAGAACCCGGACTGGTGGAACGGGCCGGCCCCCTCGTTCGGCGACCCGAACGCCCGCCTGCTGATCGCGGGCCTGGCGCCGGGCCGAACCGGGGCGAACCGCACGGGCCGCCCCTTCACCGGCGATCACGCCGGCTGGCTGCTTTACGACACCCTCAGGAAGACCGGCTTCGCCCACGGCCATTACGATCCGAACGGCGACGACGACCTGACGCTGACCGATTGCATGATCACAAACGCGGTGCGTTGCGCCCCGCCGGGCAACAAGCCGCTGCCGATCGAGGAGACGACCTGCCGGCCCTTTCTGATCGACCGGCTGAAGCTGCTGCCCAATCTGAAGGTGATCGTGACCCTGGGCGACGTCTCGCGCCGCAATATCCTGAAGGCCTTCGGGCGGCCGGCTTCGGCCATGCCGGCGGGGCACGGCGCCCAGGGCGAGGCGGGCGGCTATGCCATCCTGAACAGCTATCACTGCTCGCGGCTGAACACGAACACCGGCCGCCTGACGCCCGACATGTTCGAGGACATCTTCGCGCGGGTCCGTCGACTGATCGAGGCCTGAACCTACCCCTTGTCGCGCATCAGCCGGGCCTTGTCGCGCTGCCAGTCGCGCTCGGCCGAGGCTTCGCGCTTGTCGTGCAGCTTCTTGCCCTTGGCCAGCGCGATCTCAAGCTTGGCCTTGCCCGCATCGTTCAGATAGAGCTTCAGCGGAATTATGGTCTGGCCGTCGCGCTGGACCGCCCCGATCAGCCGGTCGATCTGCTTTCTGTGCAGCAGCAGCTTACGCGGGCGGCGCGGCTCGTGGTTGAAGCGATAGGCCTGTTTGTAGGGCGGGATGTCGGCGTTGATCAGCACGATCTCGCGCCCCTCCACCGCCGCATAGCTTTCGGCGATGTTGGCCCGGCCGTCGCGCAGCGCCTTGATCTCGGTGCCCAGCAGCTGGATTCCGGCCTCGACATTGTCTTCCAGGAAATAGTCGAAGCGCGCGCGGCGGTTCTCGGCGATCACCTTAGACTTGGATTGAGGTCGCGGCGCCATCAGCCGACGCCCGCGTCCGCCATGGCGCGGTCGATCAGCGGCTTGACCGCGTCCGACGTCGGCGACAGCGGCAGACGCGCCTCCTCGCTGCACAGGCCCAGCTTGGCCAGGGCGTATTTGGTCGGCGCCGGGGAATTGTCGAGGAACAGCGCCTTGCACAGGCCGATCAGCCGGTTCTGCCAGTCCCGGGCCGCAGCATAGTCGCCCGCCGCCGCCGCATTGTGCAGGGCGACCATGGCTTCGGGCGCCACATTGGACGCCACCGAGATCAGCCCCGCCCCGCCGCAGGCGTGATAGCCCAGATAGCTCGAATCATCGCCCGAGATCAGGTCGAACTGGCCGCCGATATTGGCGCGCATCCAGCTTACGCGGCCCATGTCGCCCGTGGCGTCCTTGACGCCGACGATGTTCGGATGCGCCGCCAGCCGCGCCACCGTCTCATTGGCCAGATCGGCCCCGGTTCGCGCCGGCACGTTGTAGAGCAGGATCGGCAGCTGGACGGCGTCGGCGACGGCTTCGAAATGCGCCGCCATGCCCGCCTGGGAGGGCCGGATGTAATAGGGGGTGACGATCAGCGCCCCGTCCGCGCCCACCGTCTTGGCGTGCCGGGTCAGGTCGATGGCTTCCTTGGTGTAGGGCGACCCCGTGCCGGCGATGACGCTCACGCGCCCGGCCACGAGCCGCACGCACAGTTCGATGACATGCTTGTGCTCGTCCAGGTCCATGCTGGCGCCCTCGCCCGTCGTGCCCATCGGCACGACGCCGTGAACGCCTGCGGCGATCTGACGCTCAAGCAGTTTGGCGAATGCGGCTTCGTCCACGTTTCCGTCACGAAGTGGTGTGATCAGGGCGGTGATCACGCCCTTGAACAAGGGGGCGTTCATGAGACTAAGCTGGCCTGCGTGGGGAGCGACGATGGACGGATGTTCATCGCCTTTGCAATGAGCGCGGGACGTTAGGTCGCCAGCGGCTCCGCCGCAACCAGGATTGAATGGGAACAGGACAGATCATGATCGTGACCAGTCTGGCGGCGGCCCTCGCCGTCCTTGCGCCGAACCCGCAGGACGCCCTGCCTACCCAGCCTGTTCCCTATGCCGCCGCCACATCGTCCGTGCCCGGTTATTCGCCGACCTATCAGGCGCGCGTGCTGAACGATCAGGACACGGCGCTGTTTCGCCAGGGCCTGGCCGCCGCCCGCGCGCGGGACGTCTTCGGCGCCCAGTCCGCCATCGCCCAGATCCGGGACGCCTCGGCGCGCAAGCTGGTCGAATGGGCGCTGATCGACACGTCCGGCGAACAATTGCCCTATGCCGACCTGGCGCGCGGTCAGACCGACCTGGCCGGCTGGCCGCGCGGCGAATCGCGACGCGCGGCGGCTGAAAAGGTTCTGGACCGTTCGGGCCAAGGGCCGGATGCGGCCCTGTCGCTTATCTCCGACGGTCAGCCGACCACGATCGAGGGCGTCATCGCCTATGCCTCCGCGCTGGAACAACGCGGCCGCCAGGATCAGGCCCGCACGCTCGTCCGCGACTGGTGGCGCACCCGCGTGTTCGACGAGGCGCCGCAGTCTCGCATCCTGTCCCGCTGGGGCGGCTGGCTGACGCAGGCCGATCACGAGGCGCGGCTGAACGTGCTGCTGCTCGGCCCCCATGGTCCGGCGACGCGCGGCATGATCAATCTGGTCTCGCCCGAGCGGGCGGCGATCGCCAACGCCGTCATGACGCTGCGTTCGGCCTACAGTCCCGACGCCGTCGTCGCCGCCATGACGCCGGCCCAGGCCGCCGATCCGGCCGTGGCGCTGGAGCGCGTACGCATCCTGCGCTCCCAGAACCGCCAGGCGGAAGGCTTCCCCCTTCTCGCCAGCCTGCCGCCGGCGCCCGCTCATACGACCGGCGACAACACCCTGTGGACCGAGCGGCGCAACTATTATCTGGACGCCCTGCAACAAGGGAACTGGCGCGCCGCATACGAGGCGATGAACGGTCATGGCTTCGCCTCGGGCGACCGGATGGTGGACGCGGAGTTCTTCGCCGGTTGGGTCGCCCTGACCAAGCTGAACCAGCCCGAGGTCGCCGCCCGCCATTTCGAGGCGCTGCGCACCGCCTCTTCCACCCCCATCACCCAGGGCCGCGCCTACTACTGGCTGGGTCGGGCCGCCGAGGCGCGCGGCGAACGCGACGCCGCCCTCGCCTATTATCGCAACGGCGCCCAGCACTGGCAGACCTTCTATGGCCAGCTCGCCGCCGAAAAGGCGGGCATGACCACGCTTCAGCTGCCGGGCGAACCCGTGCCGTCGCCATCGGACATCGCCCGTTTCGAAGCCAATGAAATGGTCCGCGCCGCCCGCATTCTGGGCGAGACCGGCGAAATGAGCCTGTTGCGGGTCTTCGCCTATCAGTTGGACAACGACCTGCCGACGATCAACGACCTGGCCCTGCTGATGGACCTGGCGCGCGGCTATGGCGAAGGCTTCACCGCGATGATGGTCGGGCGCGCCGCCAGCCAGCGCGGCTTCGTCATGCCCGAGCGGATGTATCCGGTGCGCGTCCCGCCCCAGGTCCCCGGCGCGGCGCCCCTGGAGTTCACCCAGGCCATCACCCGCCAGGAATCCAGCTTCGATCCCCGCGCCCGCTCCGGCGCCGACGCGCGCGGCATGATGCAGTTCCTGCCTGCGACCGCGGCGGGCGTGGCGCGTCGCCTCGGCATGGGCTTTTCGGCCGAACAGCTGTGGGACCCGGACTACAACATGACGCTGGGCAGCTACCATCTCGGCGAGCTGATGGCGGCCAACAACGGCTCGATGCTGCTGGCCACGGTAGGCTACAACGCCGGCCCGGCGCGGCCGAACCAGTGGATCGCGCGCTGCGGCGACCCCCGCGGCGACGCCGTCAAGGCCATCGACTTCATCGAATGCGCGCCCTTCACCGAGACGCGCAACTACATGATGCGGGTGATGGAGAACATGGCGGTCTACAAGGCGCGGCTGAACGGCGGCGTGGCGCCCTTGACCCCTTCAGCCGACATCTCCCGCGGCGCCGCCGCCGGTCCCCGTCCCTACGCCGCCTACTGACGCAAGGTGTTCGCCGGGCGCGGACGACCGGCGCAGCCCGTCAGGCGCGCGTCAGCCCCGCGAACAGGGCGTCCAGCGTCATGTCGACCAAGGCCTGACGCTCCGCCCACGGAAAATAGGGCTTGGTGATCATCAACGACACGACGCCGTGCGCGGCAGCCCATATGGCCTGGGCGATGGCGCGCGGCTCACCCTGCATCCGCCCGACCGCCACCGCGTCGCCCACCGTCGCCTCCAGCGCCCCGAACAGGCTGGCGCCCAGTTCCTGCGCCATGTCCTCCGCGCCCTCGCGCGCCTCGACCGGCCGGGTCAGATATATCAGGCGATAGGCGTTGGGATTGGCGAAGCCGAAGTCGATATAGCCCTCGATCATCCGCCGCAGCCGCAGTTCCGGCGGGCTGTCCTCGTCGGCCACCGCCGCATTGGCGGCGATCAGCCGGCCGAAGGCGTCGCGGCAGATTTCCTGAAGGATCGCGCCCTTGTCCGGGAAATGCATGTAGAGCGCCGTCGACGACAGGCCGACCTCGTCCGCGATCTTGCGGATGGTGGCCCCTTCATAGCCATGCTCGACGAAGATTCGTTCGGCCGCGGCCAGGATTTCGCCGCGCCGCGAATGGCCCTCGCCCTTGGGCTTGCGGGTCGTGCGCGAGGATGTCGAGGCGTCGGACAAACGGCTGCTCCAGATCGGGCGTCCTGAATAGCGACAATCCGTCCACGGCGCCAATCGGCTTGCCGAGCAGGATCGTTTGCCATAGCGATTGCAGGTTGCAGGCTTGGGGCTGGCGGTGGCGAAAGGCTGGACGCATCCGGGGGTCGCGCCGCGCAGCAGCGGAGCGTGGCGACGTGCGCCCAGCGGATTTCAGGTCCTGGCCTGGACCATGATCGTCGGCGGCTACGCCTTCGCGGTCGTCCGGTGGCCCGGCGCGGCCTTCCTGACGGGATTGGTCATGGTTCAGGCGGCCTTCGTCGTGTCCGCCCTGTGGAAGGCGGTGATCGTCCTCGCCAGCATGGGACGACCCAGGCCCGCGCCCCGCCCCATCGAATGGCCTCGCTACACCATACTGGCGGCCCTGCATGACGAGGCGGCCGTGGCGCCGGAACTGATCGCCAATCTGGCGCGCATCGACTATCCGGCCCATCGCCTCGAAGCCTTCATCGTGCTGGAGGCGCACGACGCGGCGACCCTTGCGGCGGTTCAGGCCGCGCCGAAGCCGTCGTGGCTGAAGACGCTGATCGTGCCGCCCGGCCAGCCGCTGACCAAGCCCCGCGCCCTGAACCACGCCCTGGCCCAGGCGCGCGGCGATCTGATCACCATCTATGACGCGGAGGACCGGCCCCATCCGCAGCAGTTGCGCCAGGCCGCCGCCCGCTTCGTCGCCCAACCCCGACTGGGATGCCTGCAGGCGCCGCTGCGCATCCGTCCTTCCAGCCGGACCGGTTCGACCTTTCTGGATCGCCAGTTCGCCTTCGAATACGCCGCCCTGTTCGAAGTGACCCTGCCCGGCATGGCCCGGCTGGGCCTGCCCTTTCCGCTTGGCGGCACCAGCAACCACATCCGCATGACGGCCCTGCGCGCCGCCGGCGGCTGGGATGCCCATAATGTCACGGAGGACGCGGACCTGGGCTTCCGGCTGTGGTCGATGGGCTGGAAGCTGGACGTCATCGACCGCCCGACGTGGGAGACGCCGCCTGGCGGTCTGGACCGCTGGCTGCCCCAGCGCACCCGCTGGCTGAAAGGCTATATGCAGACCTGGGGCGTCCACACTCGTCGTCCGCGCCGGCTGGGCCGTCGCGGGCTGCTGTCGCTGATCATGACCCTGGGGACGGCGATCCTGGCGGCGAGCGCCCATGCCCCGGCCCTGGCCTGGCTGGCCTCGGCGGTTCTGGCGGGGCTGCACGCCGGGATCGCGCCCGCGACGCCGCTGGCCTCGATGGCCGTCCTGGCGACAGGCGTCATCGCGGCCTGGATTGGCTGCGCCGTCGGGGCGCGGCGCGCCGGGCTGACCTACAGGCTAGGCGACATGCTGGCGGCCCCTGCCTATTGGTCCCTGCTCAGCCTGGCCTTCGTCCACGCCGCCTGGCGGCTGATCGTCGAGCCCCATGTCTGGGACAAGACCCCTCATGACGGCGAGGCGCAACCGCTGGAACTGGTCGTGATCGCTGACGACGCTGGACGTGAGGCCGCCTGAGCGCCTATCAGCCCGGCGATGGCGCCCGTTCTCTCCAAGACCCCCGAAACCCTCGTGACCTGCGGCTGGTCGGACTACGCCCTGCTCGATTCCGGCGACGGCAGGAAGCTGGAACGCTATGGCCGCTACACCGTGGTCCGGCCCGAGCCGCAGTGCTTCTGGTCGCCGCGCGATCCGGCCGCCTTCGAGGCCGCCAACGCCGTCTTCGACCCCCAGCAGGAAGAAGAGGATTCCGGCCGCTGGCGGTTCGACGAGCATGGCCCCATCGACGCCTTCCCCTTGAAATGGCGCGACGTGAAATTCACGGGCCGCTTCACCCCCTTCCGTCACCTGGCCTTCTTTCCCGAACAGGCCGCCAACTGGGAATGGCTGGACGGCCGGGTGCGCGCCTTCGCGCCATCGGCCGGCCGCGCACCCAAGATCCTGAACCTGTTCGGCTATACCGGCGTGGCCAGCCTGACCTGCGCCGCCGCCGGGGCCGAAGTCACCCACGTCGACGCCTCCAAGAAGTCGGTCGCCTACGCACGGGAGAACGCCGAGCAATCGGGTCTGGCCGACCGTCCGATCCGCTGGATCGTCGAGGATGCGCGCAAATACGTCGCGCGAGAGGTGCGTCGCGGCTCCCGCTACGACGGCGTGATCCTGGACCCGCCCAAATACGGCCGGGGCCCGACCGGGGAGGTCTGGCGCCTGTTCGAGGACATGCCCGGCCTCCTCAAGGACTGCGCCGCCCTGCTGGCCCACGACGCCGACTTCCTGCTGCTGAACGCCTATGCGGCGCGCGTTTCCGGCCTGTCTCTGGCCTTTCTGATGGCCGAGGCGGCCAAGGATCGCTGCGGCCGCATCGACTGGGGCGAACTGGCCCTGTCCGAGGACGGGGCGGACGCCCGCGCCATCGGCCTGTCCTTCTTCGCCCGGTGGTCGCGATGAGCGACCGCGCCGAATACCGCGTCATCACCTCGCTGACGAACGACACCGTCAAGGCCGTGCGCGCGCTGCACATGCGCAAGGAACGAGACCAGACCGGAACCTTCCTGGCCGAAGGGCTGAAGTTCATCGGCGAAGCGCTGAACCAGGGCCGCGCGCCTCGGATGCTGCTGGTCGGCGAGGACGCCCGCCCCCATTCCCTGCTGGATCGCGCCAAGGCGGAAACGCGCAAGGCGGGCGGCGACATCGTCGTCGTCACCCACGCCATCCTGGAAAAGATCAGCCGCCGCGACAATCCGCAGACTGTGCTGGGCGTGTTCGATCAGGCCTACGCCCCGCTGGAAAGCCTCATTCCCACCTCCGCCCCCTGCTGGGTCGCGCTGGAGCAGGTGCGCGATCCGGGCAATCTGGGCGCCATCATCCGCACCGCCGATGCGGCCGGCTGCGGCGGGGTGATCCTGATCGGCGACTGCGTCGATCCTTATTCGGTCGAGGCCGTGCGCGCCACGATGGGTTCGGTTTTCGCCGTCTCGATCACCAAGACCACGGCGGAGGCCTTCGTCGCCTGGCGCCGCTCCTGGCCCGGCAGCGTCGTCGGCACGCGCCTCGACGCCACGGTCAGCCACCGCTCCGCCGTGATGCAGAAGCCGGTTCTGGTCCTGATGGGCAATGAACAGGCCGGCCTGACCAACCAGTTGGCGGCCGTCTGCGACGTCAACGTCAAAATTCCCATGCGCGGCCGCGCCGACAGCCTGAACCTGGCCATAGCGACTGGCGTCATGGTCTATGCCGCCACGGACGACGTCTAGCGCTTTTCTTCCGGCGCCACCCGCCCCATGCCCCACAGGGCGGCGATGGTGATCAGGGCCGAGATCGTCAGATAGCCGCCGACCGCCGCCGGCCCGAACCGCTCGGCCAGCTTCAGCGCGATATAGGGCGCCAGCGACGCCCCCAAGATGCCGGCCAGGTTGAAGGCCATCGACGCGCCGGTATAGCGCACGGCCGTCGGGAAGGGCCGCGCCATCGCCGCGCCGATGGGGCCATAGGTGCAGCCCATCAGAGCGAACCCCAGCGCGAAAAACACCATCAGCCCGGTCAGCCCGCCCCCGAACAGCGGCGCGAACAGGGCGCCGAACACGCCGATCCCGACCGAGGAGGCGATCAGCACCCGCACCTGCCCGTACCGGTCCGCCAGCAGCGCCGTCACCGGAATGAAAGCGGCGAAGAACAGCACCCCGATCAGCTGGATCGGCAGGACGTCGGCGCGCGCCAGCCCCATGCCCGTCGTCGCCCAGCCCAGGGCGAAAACCGTCATCAGATAGAAGAGGGTGAAGGTCGTCACCCCGCTGAACGTGCCCAGCGCCAGCGCCGCCTTGTGGCGCGCGAACAGGGTCACGGCCGGCGCCCTGACCCGTTCGTCGCGGTCCACGGCCTTCTGGAACTCGGGCGTCTCGGTGATCTTCAGCCGCACCCAAAGGCCGACGAACACCAGGATCGCGCTGGCCAGGAACGGAATGCGCCAGCCCCAGCCCTGGAACGCCGCTTCGCTCAGGGTCGAGGTCAAGATGATGAAGGCGGCGGTGGACAGGACGAAGCCTATGGGCGCGCCCAGCTGCGGGAACATGCCGAACCAGGCCTTCTTCCCGGGCGGCGCGTTCTCGGTCGCCAGCAGCACCGCCCCGCCCCATTCGCCGCCCAGGCCCAGTCCCTGGCCGAACCGGCAAAGGGCCAGCAGCAGCGGCGCCAACAGGCCCACCTGCTGGTGCGTCGGCAACAGGCCGATGGCCACGGTCGACAGGCCCATGGTCATCAGGGCCGCCACCAGCGTCGCCTTGCGCCCCACCCGGTCCCCGAAATGGCCGAAAGCCAAGGCGCCGATGGGCCGGGCGAAGAAGGCGATGGAAAAGGTGGCGAACGACGACAGCAGCGCCGTGCCGGAATCCTCGCCCGGAAAGAACAGCGTCGGAAACACCAGCACCGCCGCCGTGGCGTAGATGTAGAAGTCGAAGAATTCGATGGTCGTGCCGATCAGGCTGGCGAACAGCACGCGGCCGGTGGAGTTCTTCGGCAGGACTTCGGACATGGTTTCAGGCTCCCAGCAGCCGTTGCGATGCCCGTTAGCCGGGGGCGCCGTCAAGCGGATCAGGTTCCTCGCGGCTTCGCCCGGTTCGTGGCCTGGGCCTCGGCCGGGTTTTCCGGCCAGGGATGGCGCGGATAGCGCCCGCGCATCTCGGCCCGGACCGCCGCCCACGACCCGGCCCAGAATCGCGGCAGGTCCTTCGTCACCTGCACCGGCCTGCGCGCCGGCGACAGTAGGGCCAGGGTCAGGGGCGCGCCGTTCGCCACCGTCGGGTGGGTCGTGACGCCGAACAACTCCTGCACCCGAATATCCACGCGCGGCCCGCCCTCGGCCGCATAGTCGATGGCCGCCGATCCCAGGGGCGTCACCAGCCGGGTCGGCGCCAGTTCGTCCAACCGTCGCTGCAGATCCCAGGGGATCAAGCCGCGCAGGGCCTCCGCCAGCCGTCCGTCCCCGATCCCGCTCAGCGACTTCGCCCCGTCCAGCAATGGCCAGAGCCAGGCCTCGCGCGCAGCCAGCAAGGCCTCGTCCGACACGGACGGCCAGACGGGATCGCGGTCGTGAAGGAAGGCCAGCCGCGCCCTCAGTCCCGACGCCTGTTCGCCCCATGTCAGCGCGCCCAGCCCTTCGGCCTCCACCTCGGCCCGCAGGGCTGCGGTCAGCGTCTTCGCATCCGGCGCGCCGACGACCTTTTCGTCCAGCACGATGGCTCCGATCCGGCGCGAGCGCCGAATCACCGAACGGCCGGACGGCTTGCGCGCCAGCCGATCCTCGACCGTGATCATCCGCGCCAGGTCGCCATCCACCGCGCCGGCGTCCAGGCTGGCGGCCAGCCGCACCCGGTCGCGCGCGTCCCCGCCGCCCAGGTCCGCCACCGCCAGCCAGGGCGCGCGCGCCAGATGGTCGGACGCGTCCACCGCCGCCCCCCGCCCGCTGGCCAGCAGGAACTCGCCCGCCTTGCCCCGCGCCCTGGCGATCCTTTCGGGAAAGGCCTCGGCCAGCAACAGGCCCGGATCGACGCTTTCGCCAGAGCCGCCGCCCGCCGCCCTGGCCCAGCGGTCCGCCAGCTTCATCGCATCGCGCGCGCGGGGCGAGCGATCCCGCCCAAGCCCGTTCAGGCGATCGGCCAGATCGACGCCCGATCCGCCCAGCCCCGGCTCGCTCAGGACCGCAGCGATCCGCGCGCCGAGCAAGGCGTCGCCCCGGTCGGAGGCGACCGCGACCATATGCGCTAGTCTCGGCGACAGGGGAATTCCCGCCAGCCGCACCCCATGCCTGGACAGGCCGCCGTCCGCCTCCAGCGCCCCCAGCCGCACCAGCACCTTGCGCGCCTCGGCCATCGCCCCGGCCGGCGGCGGGTCCAGCAGGGCCAGACCCTCGGCCGACCGCGCGCCCCACCGCGCCAGGTCCAGCGCCAGCCCGGTTAGGTCGGCCTCCTGGATTTCCGGTCGCTGGTGCGGAACCAGGCCCCGCGTCTGCGCCTCGTCCCACAGGCGATAGCAGACGCCCGGCTCCGTCCGCCCCGCCCGCCCGCGCCGCTGTTCGGCGGACGAACGGCTGACCCTGACGGTCGCCAGCCGCGTCAGGCCGCTGGACGGTTCGAATCGCGGCACGCGAGACAGACCGCCGTCGATCACCACCCGCACCCCTTCGATGGTCAGGCTGGTTTCCGCGACCGAGGTGGCCAGCACCAGCTTGCGCCTCCCCGGCGCGGCCGGTTCGATGGCGCGATCCTGTTCGGCCCGGTCCAGCCCGCCGTACAGGGGCGCGACATCCACATTCGCCAATCTCAGCTGCTCGGCGACCAGTCGGGCGACGCGGTGGATTTCCCCCTGTCCCGGCAGGAAGGCGAGGACCGACCCCGCCTCTTCGCCCAGAGCGGTCAGGCAGGCGCGCGCCATCGCCTCTTCGAACCGCTCGGCCGGATTGCGCCCCAGATAGCGGGTCTCGACCGGGAAGGCCCGCCCTTGCGCCTCTATGACCGGCGCCGGGTCGAGCAGGCGGGACACGCCGACCACGTCCAGCGTCGCCGACATGACCAGCAGTCGCAGATCGTCGCGCAGCAGTCCTTGCGTCTCGCGCGCCAGGGCCAGACCCAGATCGGCGTCCAGGCTGCGTTCGTGGAACTCGTCGAACAGCACCGCCCCCACGCCCTCCAGCCCCGGATCGTCCAGGATCATGCGCGTGAAGACGCCTTCCGTGATCACCTCGATGCGGGTGCCCGGACCGATCCGGCTCTGCAGCCGCGTACGATAGCCGACGGCTCCGCCCGCCGTCTGGCCCAGCATCGCCGCCATCCGGTCCGCCGCCGCCCGCGCCGCCAGCCGGCGCGGCTCCAGCACCAGCACCTTGCCGTCGCCCAGCCACGGCTGATCCAGCAGGGCCAGGGGGACGACCGTCGTCTTGCCCGCACCGGGCGGCGCCGCCAGCACGGCCGTGTTCCCCTGGCTCAGGGCGGCCTTCAGCGGCTCAAGAACAGCGTGTATCGGCAGCATGACCGGCCTGTAGCCGACTGCGGGGCGATCACGAAAGCGTCGTCTGGTCTTTGCTGCGCCGTCATGCGCGTTGCGCGCCGCGTCATCCGCCGCTAGCGTCCGGCCAAACCCAGCCGAGGGCGGGTTGTAACGTGGGGGTACTATCTATGTGGCGCGTTAAGTCGCTCGACGCGATTCTTGCCACGGCCGAGAAGAAGTCGCTTCATCGGTCGCTTGGTCCTGTTCAACTGACGCTTCTGGGCATAGGCGCCATCATCGGCACCGGCATCTTCGTTCTTACGGCCTCCGCCGCCCAGAAGGCCGGCCCTGGCATGATGATCAGCTTCGTCATCGCGGGCGCCGTCTGCGCCGTGGCCGCGCTGTGTTATTCCGAACTGGCGGCCATGGCCCCCGTATCGGGCTCGGCCTACACCTACACCTATGCGGTGATGGGCGAGTTGCTGGCCTGGACGGTCGGCTGGGCGCTGATCCTGGAGTACGCCGTCGCCGCCTCGGCCGTGTCGGTGGGCTGGTCCGGCTATGTGTTGGGGCTGATAGAACAGGGGCTTGGTTTCGACTTCCCCGACCTCCTGTCCGCCGGACCGACCTGGTCGATGAACGGCTTCATCCCGACGCCCGATTTCTCGGCCGGCGTCGTCAACATTCCCGCCATCGTGGTCGCCCTGCTGGTGACGGCGCTGCTGATGGTCGGCACGACGGAATCGGCGCGCGTCAACGCCGTGCTGGTGGCGATCAAGGTCGTGGCCCTGACGGTCTTCATCATCATCACCTTGCCCGCGATCAAGTCCGCCAACCTTTCGCCCTTCGCTCCCAATGGACTGTTCGGCCAGTATTCGGGCATGGGCGTCGTCGGCGCGGCCGCCTCGATCTTCTTCGCCTATGTCGGGTTCGACGCCGTCTCGACCGCCGCCGAAGAAACCAAGAACCCGCAGCGCAACGTGCCCATCGGCCTGATCGGCTCCCTGGCCATCTGCACCGTCTTCTATCTGCTGGTCGCCCTGGGCGCCGCCGGCGCCATCGGCGCGCAGCCGGTCCTGGGCGCCGCCGGCGAAGCGGTCCAGCCGGGCTCGCCGGCCTTCGTCGCCGCCTGCGCCCTGCCCGCAAACGCCGATCGCCTTGTCTGCTCCAACGAGGCCCTAGCCCATGTGCTGCGCGTCGTCGGCCATCCGCAGATCGGCAACGCCCTGGGCACCGCCGCCCTGCTGGCCCTGCCCTCGGTCATCCTGATGATGATCTATGGCCAGACCCGCATCTTCTTCGTCATGGCGCGCGACGGCCTGCTGCCGGAAGGCCTGACCAAGATCCACTCCAAGTGGAAGACGCCCTATATCGTGACCCTGGCGACGGGCATCGCGGTGGCCATCGCCGGCGCCCTGTTCCCCGTCGGTCAGCTAGCCGACATCTCCAACTCCGGCACCCTGTTCGCCTTCTTCATGGTGTCGATCGCGGTGTTGGTGCTGCGGGTGAAGGATCCGAACCGCAAACGGCCTTTCCGCACCCCGCTGATCTGGGTTTTCGCGCCGCTGTCGGCCTTCGGCTGCGCCTTCCTGTTCTGGAACCTGCCGCATGACGCCAAGATGGTGCTGCCGATCTGGGGCGGCGTCGGCCTGGTGATCTACTTCCTGTACGGCTACCGCAAGAGCCACCTCGGCCGTGGCCGGGTCGAGGTTCACGAGACCGACGCCGACGCGCCGCCGCCGCCGGTTCCGCCGATCAGCTAAGAAGAAAGGCCCCGGATCGCTCCGGGGCCTTTTTGCTTGGTGCGGATGAGAGGACTCGAACCTCCACGCCTCGCGGCGCTGGAACCTAAATCCAGTGCGTCTACCAGTTCCGCCACATCCGCGTCGGGCAGGCCGTCGCCTCTAGAGGCTGGCGGCGGCCAGGGCAAGGGTCAACGACGTCCCGCCACCAGTTCGTTGCGGATCGTGCGGCCCAGCGGATCGCGCGCCCGCCATGTCTCGCCCACCTCGACCTGGACCATCCGACTGCAGAAGCGCGGCAGGATTTGGCGAGGGCTGAAGCCGCTCAGGCAAATCCGCCCGTCCTCGGCCGTCCAGCGCGCGCTCAGCCGCCGACCGTCGGAAAACTGCGACGTGTATCGGCCGTCCGGCTCGAAGAAATGCTTCACCCACTGGCCGTTGGGATAATGGGACACGATGGTGTTGCCGAAGGCGTTGGACATGTCCGCGCTGGCGGGCCACGCCGCGGCCATCGTCGCGGCCAGGCCGGCGATCAGGAACCCCTTGTTCATTCATCCCTCTTGCGCCGCCTCGGCATCGACTATCGACGATACATAAGCCGGCGCAAGCGGGACGGTTCCGCGCCTCAGCCGTTTCCGCGACGACCCGTTTCGAACAGGAACCAGACGCGCTTCTCTGTCTCGTCGATCCAGTTCTCGAGCAGGCTGGCGGTGGCGACGTCATTGTGCTCGTCGCACAGGTCGTGGACTTCGCGCATCCGATTGATCAGGTCGTGATTGTCGTCGCGAAGCTCGGCCAGCATGTCCAGCGGATCGACATAATCGGCGTCATTGTCCAGCACGCGCGATTCCCGGGCGATCTGTCCGATGGAGCGCAGGGTCGCCCCGCCGATCTTGCGCGCCCGTTCGGCCATTGGATCGGTCATGGCCAGGATTTCGGCCGACTGCTCGTCCAGCAGCAGGTGATAGTCGCGGAAATGCGGCCCCGACACGTGCCAGTGGAAATTCTTGGTCTTGATGTACAGGGCGAAAGTGTCCGCCAGCAGGGTCGTCAGCGCGGCGGAAATGCCCCGCGTCGCCTCTTCCGACAGACTGGTGGGCGTCCTCAGCGGCGCCAGGCGCTTTTCACGGGCAGTGACCATGGTCGTTCTCCTCAGCAACGGTCCGCCGTCAAGCTAAGCGCGCCCACGCACAAGCGAAAGCCCTGGCCGCGATCAATAATGCTGACTCAATACGGCTCGATCGCACGGCCCGGACGGGCGGCGGTGGCTGGGGAACTAGGATTTCCGGCACCCCGCCCTTTTCCCAATCAAATCAACGTCGAAACTCGGTGTTGTGAGACTGTTTTGGACCGACTTTGTATCGGGTGATTTGGACCGTGGGGTCAACAGCGTCATGCCCATGTCTTCGCGACGATGGGTGCCCTGATTGCGATCACGGACGCTTCGGAAATGGGATCACTTTTCTCTGTGTGAAGGACTCAATCCCCTCATCGGCGATAACGGTTCTGAATGCAGCCAAAGCCTCTTCGTCACTTTTGAACTGCTCGTCCCAAACGGTCGATCCGCCTTCGTGATCGACGACTTCCAACGCCCACATTGGGTGGCCCTCAAGACGGTAGATTTCAACCTCCACCGCAAGGCCATGTTTCGTCACTCTGCCCGACAGGCCAGAACGAACAATGTTTGGGTCTCGATCCACGGGCATCTCCTGTCACCGACCTATGCGATCTATTTTTGGATGACAAATTACGATCTTGCGAGACAATGGAGACTTCGCCGGGAGGTCATTTGAGCCAGCACACCATCGTCTTCGATCTCGAAACCGTCCCTTGCACGGAGACCCTCGCCCGCCTCCACGGTCGCGAAGCACTTACTGACGATGAGGCCGTCGAAATCCTCGGCGAAAAGTTTCCGAAGCTTCCGCTCCACAAGGTCGCTGTTCTCGCTGCGCTGATCGCAGAGCGGATCGACGGCGTTTGGCGCGTCCAGTCGCTGGGTGCCCCCCACATTGGCGAGCGGAGTGAGGTCGATCTGATCTCGGCATTCGCAGCCCGCGTGGACAGCCTCCGACCGACGCTGGTGACCTTCAACGGCAATGGGTTCGACATGCCGGTTCTACGCTACAGGGCGATGGTCAACGGCATCGCCGCACCGGGCCTGACCTCTCGGCCCTACTTCAAGCGATACGACCAAGCGCACATCGATCTGTGCGACGAACTGGCCAGCTTCCAGTTCAATGCGAAAGCCTCTCTCGACGACCTGTGCAAGATGATGCGTTTGCCGGGTAAGCCGGAGGGGATCGACGGCTCGAAGGTCTGGGAGCACGTTCGAGCCGGTCGCATCCAAGAGTGCGCCAACTACGGGGAGACCGATGTTGTGAACACCTACCGGGTGTGGCTGCGCTACGAACTTTTCCGAGGCGCAATAACGGAGGAGCAGATGGTTGGAAGCGAGGCCGATCTGACCGCATTCATCAGGGCGCGGCTGGCCGAGCGACCACATCTCGCGTTCCTCGTCACGGAATAGTCTAGGATTGTTGCCGCTGCATCCACCGGGGAACCTTCCCGAGGGCATAGGTGACAAGCTCGGCCCAAGACCCTTAAAACCCGAACGGGTTTGGGGGTTGAGGGCGACAATGTTCAGAAATCTTGCGCTGGCAACAGCTTTCGCCGTCGTGGCGTCGTGCTCGGCTCAATCGGAGACGCCGACGTGCGCTGATCTTGAAAGGGACGTCACCGCGACAAAATCAGAAGCTGATCTTCTGGAAGCCGAGATTGATACTCTGAAATCCGTTGCTGCTGGTGGTCTAGGCGGCGGTTGTGATGAACAATGTCAGTTCGAGTCGTCGGATTGTGTGGGCCAGTCCGACTTCTCCGACTGTATGATTTCAGCCATGGATGGCTCGACTAGCCGCTTCGATGCGGAGATGGTTGGTTTTCTCGGTGATGAATGGCGACGGCCCGACCATGATAGCGACGAGGCGCGTCATTCTTGGGAGGTATCTCGGGAAGAAGCATTCCGTGGATACGAAAGATCGCGCCAAGGGCTTCTCTCGGAGGCGCTCTTCAGACACGCTGATGCACTTGGTCGGCATCTTGATGCAGTGAAAGAAGGGCGTTGCAGCGCTCTTACCTAGAGATAAGGTCTGCCTGATCTGGGATCGTCACGTCAGACTAGTCCGAGAGCGCCTCGCCCACCGGGCATTGTTCGATATAAGGTGCTCGGCGCCACCCCCACCTGACGGGCGATCTCCGACATCGAAAGCTGATCGTCGGCCATCAGCGCCTTAGCGATTTTAAGCTTGGTCTCGTCCATAGCCTTGGGGCGGCCACCGAGACGACCACGGGCAATCGCGGCCTTCCGCCCGGCTTCACAGGCGAGACGTTTCTGTTCGACTTCATACTGTCCGAGCGCTGCCAAGGTGTGGACCGCAAGCCGACCGCTGGGGGTGGTGCTGTCGATGGCCTCGCTCAATGACTTCAGCCCGATATCGCGGCGGGTGAACTGATCGACGAGATCGAGGATTTGGCGGACATCACGGGCGAGACGGTCGAGCCGCAGGACAACCACGGTATCTCCGGGCCGGGCGAAGTCGAGAAGCTCGGTTAGCTGCGGCCGATCACTGCGCGTGCCGGAAGCGGTCTCGACGAAGATGCGCTCGCACCCCGCCTTCTCCAGAGCGTCGATCTGCGACTCATGATTTTGCCCGCGAGCCGAGCACCTCGAATATCCGATCAGCATCCGTGTCCGAAAACCCCTGAAAGCCCCGCGTTGTCGGAGATAGATTTCAGGATACGGTATTCGGAGAGTCTGTCACCCATATCTGATGACTATCGAGAGGCTTCCAGACCCACTGATCGACATCTGTCAGAAGTATACCTTTTAGGATCGCGTTTTTACGCGAAGTCTGCGGCCAGTGGCGGGGGCCGCCGGGTCGTTCAAGGATCGGCCCGACCGTCCAGCGGCACCACGAACATCCGGCTGTATCCGTGGTGACCGTCGCTCGTCGGAAAGACCACAAAGTCCTCGCCAGAATGATCTACGGCCTCCCGCACGAGATCGCTGAACTCGTTCAGACGGTCGGGCTTGCCGACCAGAGAGAAGCCGTCGTTCTCGGCCTTCACATCGTGAGCCGTGGAGCCTCGGATCAATTTGTCCAGCAGCCTTCCCATGTGGGAAGGAGAACACCGGTCTTTCCGGCGGTCAAGCTGGGAGATTTGCATCCCGTCACGGGCGCACCCTCCGGCCGCTTCGCGACCGTCAATAGTGCTGGGCTTTCGAGCCGACGAGATGTGAACTGCACTGGCCAAGCAGCGACATTGCACCCGGTTGAAGAAGGCATGTGGTGCCGACGCCGGATGGCGTCGCCAGCAACTTCGAGATCGGCGGAAGGGGCCGATCTCTTCGTTGCACTGCTTTCGCTTTGGCGTTGGAGGAGCCGGGTTTCTCGACCCCATCCAGTTCACTCCGGCGCGACTCGGCTTCGATAGGCCGAGCGGCTCGCCGGGAGGCCGTGATCGAAGGCGTGGAGCCGTCGCGTGTAGCGCGGCGCAAGTCTCGGTAGGCGAGGATCAAACAACGCCCCAGCGCGTCACGCCAATCCTCTAAAGTCTATTAGACGAATGACGTGACGGGGAGCGCTCGTGACGAGCGGGTTTAAAACTTACAGTCACGAAGTTTATAGGCAGAACGATTAACCGCGTGATAAATACTGATTGTGTCGCACGCATAGGGGCTGCGATTACGAACAACGTCAAATCATCATGCAGACTATTTACTACAGCGGCGCAGCTTGTGGTGCAGGAAAGACCAAATGGGCCGTTAAGCACATGGGCCGAACGCCCGGCCGCTACATCTACGCGGTGGACCGCACAGAGGAATTCTCTGTCCGCCAGAGCCTGATCATCAACAATGGCATCCAGTCGGGCGCTTCGGTGACGGTTCGCTCCCTGTCCAGCGAGGCTGGCAACGTCGTCTCCCGCGACTTCCCGCTGATGATTGAGCGTTGCAGCGACGAAGAGCACATCGTCCTGATCATCACCCATGAGGCGATGAAGAGGGTGGATCACTCGGTCGTCGAGGGTCGGGGTTGGACGATCATCATCGACGAAGACCCCAAGGTCTGGACATCGGGGTCGTTCGATCTCGGGGCTTCCACCCCGTTCTGGGAAGCAACCTACAATCTGGAGCCTTTCGCCAAAGGCTACTCCAAACTCCTTCCGAAGGCCGACGCACCTTCCTCCCGTGCGCTTGCTGCCGACGACCTCACTCGCCCCGTCGCAGCGCTGCACAACCGGGTTCAGCGGGGGGGAGCCGTGATCAATTTGGAAGCTTGGGAAGAACTCCAGCACCGCCAAAGGCTGACCTACTTCAGCATCTGGGATGTCACCGAGTTGGCCGTCTACGACCGGGCTGTCATCCTCGCTAACAGCTTCACCAGCCTCATCACCTATCGGCTCTGCACGACGCTTCATCCCGGCGTGATCTGGAAGCCGATTTCCCTCGGTCAGAACACTGTCTGGCAGGGTCGTGATCTGACGATCAATTACGTCGCGGAAGACCATAGCGCCGGTTCGACATTCTTCGAGAAGTCCGAGGCTGGCCAACGAGCCGTTCAGGCATGGTGCGCTTGGGTTCGAACGAACGTCACCGCCGGGCAGCACTATTGGGCGGCGAACAAGAAGCGAGGTGACCTGAAGCTGCCGGGCGAGCAGGTCTCCCCGAAGATCGCCGGGTCCAACAAATATCGGCTGTTGACCGAATGCTCGGTCCTCTACAGCGCCAAGGCCAGCGATGCGGAGAACAAGGTGTTCGCCGCCATGACCTGCGGGCTGCTCGACCACGAGGCCGTGCGCCGAGATCGTGAGTATGAAGACCTGATCCAGATCGTGTTCCGGTCCTCGCTCCGCATGCCCGACGATGTGCGCCCGGTGACGGTGACTGTCTATGACAAGGAACAGGCGACCTTCCTCGCCGACTACTTCAAGGCGGCCGGGTTCCCGTTTCGCACATCGTTGGAGTTCATCGACCTCGGGCTGACCCACACGAAGGCCAAACCCGGCCCGAAGCCTGATCCGCTGAAGCCGCCAAAGAGTGCCGCTCAACGTGCGGCTGATTACCGTGCACGAAAGGCAGCAG
The DNA here is from genome assembly GCF_055809335.1 of Brevundimonas sp. D3-1P. NCBI lineage: Bacteria > Pseudomonadati > Pseudomonadota > Alphaproteobacteria > Caulobacterales > Caulobacteraceae > Brevundimonas > Brevundimonas sp. D3-1P. The sequence continues at coordinate 636,264 of NZ_CM147908.1, read as the reverse complement.
CGTGATGACTCAGGACGAGATTAACGGGATGTTGGCCGCAGCGCTGGACGATGCCCAGAAGCGCCTCGACGTGCAGGAGAAGTGCATCGAGATGTTGGTGGATCAGATCGAGGACATGGCCCACCAGATGACCGGCGTGTTGGAAGAAGCAAGAGTTGCTCGCCTCCACTACGCGGAGCAGCGGCGGCGACTTGGGATGACCATCGACGTTTCGGCCGGAAGTTTGCTCGGCGGGGCATTTGGGCTGGCCAATGAGCCGCCCGACCCGCACCACTGACGAGCGGAACTCTCAAGATCGGCAAATCGGCCTCTGTCGGTTGAAGCGATTCCAAATCAACGCAGCCCCGCTCTCCACCATGGCGCAGTTTATCTCGACGCCTGACGTGTTGTGGCAGATCGCGGTCAACCCGTTCGTAGCTCTGCCCGATCCGAATGCAGGTGATCCTATTTCCGGCCAGCCGTGTCAGGGCAGCGGTGCTCGTCGCGGCCGAGGCTGTAGGGCACGGATGTCCCGGCGAACAGGAGTTGTCAGTTTCTCTGGCGGCAATGGCGTGAAGCCGAACGCGCGTTCCGTCCCGGCAACGGAGAGTGTCGCCGTCGTTCACATAGGCGACGTCACATGCGAAGTCGTAGGAAGGCACTCCGGCTTGGGCTGATGTCAAAGCGGCCGACCGAGGCCACAAAATCGTCCCGGCGAATGCTGCCATGGCCACTACCACGACCGTCGCGACAAACTTCGCATTCGAGCGCTTGGTCGATGCTCTCGCCCGCCGCTTTGGCCAGCGGCGGTAGCTCACAGCTTTAGGCGCCTTCTTCATCCGGTGATCATGGCCGCGTTCTGGCAAACGACAGCCTAACATCTAGCTGGGTTATGGTTCGTCGGCGTTTTGGTTGACGGACTCAGCTTCCATGAGACTCTGAAACCTCCACAAAATAGGAGGTTGAATGGCGCCGCTGGAAGCCCCGCTGCGATGTGTTGCTGTCCGCGTCCTGATGGATGACGCGGGCGAAATCGATGGACTCGAACTCGAAGCTTTCCTGAATGACGTGGCCGGTCCCCACCAGTGGCTCTCGACGACCGAATGGCTGTTTGTAGAGCCGCCGGTGGAGGCTGGCGGGAAACTGACCGTTCCGGTCGTGATGCCGGAAGCCGTCGCTGTAAAGGCAGTCCTGCACGATCTCACGAAAGAGGCGAAACGCATCCTTTTTGACCATGCCACCACGCCGGGCGAGACGCGGAAATGGCGCTGGGTCGCCTTCCAGACCGCACCGAACGCTCAAGGCCAAGGCCGCTTCCCTTGGGAATGCACGCATGCGTGAGGGCGGGCTGCTCGGGTGGGCCACGGCTGCGCTTGTGAGGTTGGATGACGAAGTTCCGGGTATCATCGCCCGAACTTTGACGGCGGCGCCCCCGCGTCGTCAGGCGATCTTCGCTTCGCTGGCGGCGCGAGAAGAAAAGGCTGATTTTAACAAGGCCCACGAAGATCTCTTCCCGTCGTCGTTCGCCGAGGTTGTTCGCCATAGGCGCGCGAACGACATTCTGCGCCATAGCTTCGGCGACGTGCCGGATGGTCTCCCCGGTCTCTTGACGCAGATCGGTGAACGGCCGTTGCCTCGGGCCAAAGATTATCTCACCCTCCACGACTTCCTCACCGGCGACGATATGCGCGGCGCCGAGGCCCTACGCGCCTCCGGCCAGATTACCTGCCGGAAGCTGGAGGTGTTGCTCGCGCTCGATCCGCGCTGGCGCCATGCCCACACACTCGACCGCATTGACTCTGGCGCCGAGGCCATGACGTTCAACAAGGCTGTGGCCTTTATCCAGTCCGTAAACTCGAAGGCATCTGACGAGGTGGTAGCGGAAGCTATCGCCCGCATGGGGCCGACCTCCTCTTTGCCCCGACTTCTCGATCGGCTGCTGCGCCGGGCCGACCGGTTGCCGCCTCACCCTGTGCCCGAGGGCGACAACGAACTCCGGCCGCTCGCTTCCATGCGTGACTTGCTGGAAGCTGGACGGAAATACCGGAACTGCCTCGCTCACCGTCTGGCCGACGTCGCCGCCGGAAAAATCGCCATCGGCGGGTTTCGCGGCGAATGCCTTGTGGAGTTCCGACCTATGACTCGGGGAGCGGGATGGCTGCTGCGCGATGTCCACATCGAGCGAAATCGCCCTGTTCCGCTTGCGCTGTTCTCGGAGGTGGAGGCGAAGTGCGACTTCCTCGGCATTCATCGAATCGACGAAGCGGGCGGTGGCGACGGCTGGAAGAACTATCGCCGGTTCACCGGCGAACTGGAGTGGGGCTGATCGGCCACAAGGTGAACTTCACTTCCGCTGGTTCGGCTGGCATGGTGCTTGCGATCATGTCGTCGTCGATACACACCAACCGCTCGGCTCTTCAGGCTCTCCAAGCTGTGAATGCTTCCGGACGCGATCTCGCCACCGCGCAGAACCGAGTCTCTACGGGCCTCAAGGTTTCTGGTGCGAAGGACAACGGAGCCGTTTTCGCTATCGCTTCCGCCATGCGAGCCGATGTCGGCGGCTGGGGCGTGGTGGCGACGGGTTTGAACAGGGTCCAAACCATCACGGACGTTGCCCTGATGGGCGCCGAACGGATCGGCGAGCTTCTGATCGAACTTCAGCAACACGCCGTCTCCCTGAACGATTCCCTTTCGGGGACATCGCGGCAAGCGATCATCAATGACATGACCGCCATGATCGACGAGATCGATAGGATCGCGCGATCCACAGAGTTCGACGGGATCAACCTGCTGACCGGCAGACCGACCATCACAACCACGTCCAGCGTGGCCTATGGTCTGCCGAAGACAACCTTGCCCCAGCCCGCCTTTCCTCGCATGGCGGCCCTTCCGCCCGGCTCGTTTTCGTCCACGGGCGCCAGTGTCGCTTATTCACTGCCGTCCTCTGCCCTAACGCCATCCTCATTTGATACGGCGGTCGCATCTATCTCCGGCACCAGCAGCCAGACGGTCGTGGTGGACGCTGGTCTAACCGCTGGACGGGTTAGTCTCCTGTTAGATGCCTATAGCGCGCCTGATGTCGTTGAGATTTGGCAGAATGGCGTGCGCGTCGCCGCTGCGGGTCAGCCCTATGTGGCTGCTGGCGCCGCTGTGGGCGCCGGATCGGCAGTGACGGGGCCGAACGTTATCAGTTTCGACTACGACCCTGCCAACGGTCAGAACATCGAGTTTCGCTTCAACGAAAACATCGCGACGACCGGGACGGCTTGGACGGTGGGAGGATTAATCCTTCAAGACCCTGCCGATCCAGTCCCCACGGCCATCGCGACCTACACACCGACCGGCAGCCTACAATCGACGGCAGCCTTTGATCCGCCGCTTCCATTCGCCAACCCCGAACAGGCCGCCGTCGCATTGGATGAGCAGCCGCAGGGTGTGGCGGGCACTTACAGCTTCGCCGGAACTGCTGTGGCTGGGCGCATAGACATCGTGTTCGACGCCTTCGACCTACCCGATGCCATGGAAGTTTGGCAGGGCGGTTCTCGCGTCGCAGCGTCAGGACAGAGCTATGTGCCGGGCGGCGCTCCAGTGGGACCGCCGGTAGGCGTGACCGGCCAGAACATACTGTCCTTTGACTACGATCCGGCCAAAGGCGCGCTGGACTTCCGCTTCAATCAGGGCGCAGCCAACGCCGATAGCGCATGGGTCGTTGGGGCCATGTCGCTATCTCCTGTCGGCTCACCATTGGCCACGGCGACGGCCTCAACCTCATCCCTCCAAGTGGCTGGCTTTGGCCCATTCCACCTCGATGTTCCCACCTCGCCGTCCGGGCAGACGATGCGCGTGTCGTCGCGTGATCTGACGGCTACGGGACTCGGTTTGGACCCGATGGATTTTGCGGATGCGACGACTGTGCTGGACCGCGTGAAGGGCGCGCTCAACAGAGCGACAGACTCGTCCTCCTACTTTGGCACACGCAATAAAGCTCTAGGTCGCTCTGCGCTCTATGCGGTGAAATCCGGCGACGCCCTTGAAGTCGGAATCGGCAACCTTGTTGATGCCGACCTCGGCAAGGAATCGGCCAAACTTCAGGCAGCGCAGATCAGGCAGCAGTTGGCGACGCAGACGCTCTCCATAGCCAACCAGCACCCCCAATGGCTTCTGGCCTTGTTCAAGGGTTAGGCTGGCATAGGAGCGGCGCGTCACCGATTTCGGCCATGAGGTAAAGCTGCGTTCCCGCAAGCTGGGCGGGCATACGTAATCATTTTGAATTATGCGCGAACTTCCATCAGGTCGCTGATGCGCGTCGTGTAGCGAGGTGAACGGTTGTTGGCCCGCGTGGACCACGATGTTGTCTGGCTGATCCCACCGGGCCGAAGCGTGCCCCGCCCAAAGCGCGCATTCACCGCATCAAGCGCCGTCATCAGCTTCTCGGATCGCACTGGGTCAGTCGTCGGCAGAAGGTCGCGCGGAGCGTCTCGCTCGGCGTGTAGGTCCAGCAGGATCACCCCGGCCTTGGCGTATCGCGTGTTCGGTTTCCACATCGAACGGCCAGCCCCAACCGCCTGACGGATCAGCGCAAAGCTGTCCGATGTTGGCTCGATCTCGAACGACCGCTGGCCATGATACCAAGGGTCGCCGTTATGCGGGTGCGTGTGGAAGAACACCTGAATGGCGTTGGCCACTAGTCCATGCTTCCTTATTTTCTCGGCAGCGCGTGAAGCGTGCGCCGCCAAAGCCTCGCGCATGTCCTCCCATGTCTCGACCGGGCGCCCAAACATTCGCGTCACCGCGACGGTTTGCTTTTGGTCGGGGGCGAGCATCAGCGGCATACACGATACGCCGAGCAGTTCGGCATGGGTCCGCTGGCCGGTGACGGTCATAAGTTTCCTGACCGAAGCCGAAGGCATGGCCGCAAACTGCTGGACCGTGAAGATACCGAGAGCGTTTAACTTCTCGGAATTGCGTCCGCCTACGCCCCAAATCTCCGAGATCGACATTTCGGCGAACGCCTCACGGCGGGCGTCAATGTCGCTGAAATCAGACACACCGGTCGGCCCGCTCTTCGCGTGTTTGTTCGCCAATTTCGCCAGCGTCTTCGTCGGGCCGATTCCGATACAGGTCGGAATCTTCGTGATGCGCCGCACGCGATCTCGAACCCGGCGGCAGTAGTCCACTCGCGCGAACTCGGTCAGGTCCACGAACATCTCGTCGATGCTGTAAGGCTCGACCTTCTGAAAACTCTCCGACAGAACCTCGAACACCCGGCGGCTCATGTCGCCATAGAGGGCGTAGTTTGAGGACTTGGCGATCACGCCCCGAAACTCCGGCTTGCGCTTCGACAGATGCCAGACCTCGCCCATCTTGATCCCGAGGGCCTTGGCTTCGGCAGATCGCGCGATGGCGCAGCCGTCGTTGTTCGACAGCACGATCACCGGCTTTCCGATCAGCGTCGGGTCAAAAGCCCGCTCGCAGGATACATAGAAGTTGTTGCCGTCGATCAGCCCGAACATCAGACATCAGTCCGAACCAACGCGGCGATCATGGCCCAGACCTCTGTCTCGTCGGACACAGGTTGAGGCGCATGGTTGGAAGGCTCCAGCCACCATTGGCCGTCTTTCTCGGTCAGCACGGCCAGCACGACATCACCATGGAGGAACGCTACGCAGACCTTCCCTGATCTCGGCTCCGCATCGGTGTTGACCACAAGGATGTCGCCGCCGTGAATGCCGCGCTTACGAAGGCCCTCTCCTTTCACCCTGACCGCGTATCGTTGCGGGCGCCGTAGCTCCAGCAGGTCCGAAAGATCGGGGACAGACTCGACGTGATCCTGTGCGGGGCTTTGGAAGCCCGTCGTCTCATCGCCCTTATATGCTCTCGCTCCCATGCCGGAACATATGCGGAACATCTGTCTGAAAGGAAAGTGAGATCGACTCGCTAACCTCCGAAGCAAGCCTTGCTTTACCCCATAAGCAAGTTCGGATATCTCCGGTTTTAAATCAGGAGAATACAATGTCCTTCAAGGCTTTGGTTCGGTCTCTGCGGTCCTTGTCATGGAAGGAGTGGGCCTTAGTCGCCATGGTGGCGATCATTTTCGGTCACCTTGTTCCACACCCTTGGCATGACGCTTGGCCCGTTGGTCGGCTACCTCATGGTTTTGGGTCTACGTCGAACGCGAGCCAATCGTCAGAAAGTTCGCACACGCTCCGGCCAATGATCCTGCTGACGGCAGCTTAACCGCGCCAGTAGAGGAACGCTGGTTTTTGGAACTTGCGCGCCCTTAATCTTTGTGAGACCATGTTCAGTGCTGGAACCCCTCACTGACCAGCGCACAGCCCGGCAGGGGTCGAAGCTGCGCCCCCCCGAATGCTCGGCTCCAGTCGGGCTGTGCTTCTTCGTGAGGCCAAGCTTGGGGGTTCAGGATGGACGGCTACACGTTTTACCCGCTACCCGCGTCGGCGCACGGACGTCAGTTCAGTCCTGCTATGCTGCCCAGCGACGAAGTCGCCATCGCGCGCGCTACGGCCGCTCTCCGCGACTGTCCCGTCACCCGAGAAGTCGCCATCTGGAAGGGTTGGCGGTTTGTCGCGAACGTTCGCAAACGTGCGGACGAGTAACTCTCGCTCATTCTGGTTGACGGATTCAACTTCCATGAGACCCTTGAAGCTTCACAGCAAATGGGGGTCACTTGACGGGTCACGAGCCTTTGCGCTGCCTCGCCGTTCGCATCCTGCGGGACGTTGAGGGCGAGATCGACAACACCGAATTCGAAGCTTTTCTCGATGAGGTCGCTGGCCGCCATCAATGGATCAGCACGACCGAATGGCTGTTCGTCGAGCCGCCTGCGGAGGCTGGCGGTGAACTTACGGTCCCAGTCGTGGTGCTCGAAACCGTCGCGGTAAAGGCCGTCTTGAACGATCTCACCAACAAGCCGCCGCGCATCCTCTTCGACCATGCAACCAGCCCTTCGGAGACGCGGAAATGGCGCTGGATCGCCTTCCAGACTGCGCCGAACGCTCAAGGTCAAGGCCGCTTCCCATGGGAGCGCTTCAATGCGTGAGGGAGGGCTGCTGGGGTGGGCCACGGCTGCGCTCGTGAGGTTGGACGACGAAGCTCCGGGTCTCATCGCCCGAACTTTGACGGCGGCCCCCCTGCGCCGTCAGTCGATCTTCGCTGCGCTGGCTGCACGGGAAGAAAAGGTCGGTCTTATCGGAGCCAACGACGACCTCCTCCCGCACTCGTTCGCCGAGGTCGTCCGCCATGGGCGCGCGAAGGACATTCTGCGCCATGGCTTTGGTGATGTGCCGGATGGCCTCTCCGGTCTCCTGACGCAGGTCGGTGAACGGCCGTTGCCTCGGGCCAAAGATTATCTCACCCTCTACGACTTCCTCACCGGCGACGATATGCGCGGCGCGGAGGCCCTACGCGCCTCCGGGCGGATCACCTGCCGGAAGCTGGAGGTCTTGCTCGCTCTCGATCCGCGATGGCGCCATACTCACACACTCGACCGCATCGACTCCGGCACCGAGGCCATGACGTTCAACAAGGCTGTGGCCTTTATCCAGTCCGTAAACTCGAAGGCATCTGACGAGGTGGTAGTGGAAGCTATCGGCCGCATGGGACCGACCTCCTCGCTGCCCAGACTGCTCGACCGATTCCTACGCCGGGCCGACCGGTTGCCGCCTCACCCTGTGTCCGAGGGCGATAACGAACTCCGGCCGCTCGCCTCCATGCGTGACCTGCTGGAAGCTGGACGGAAATACCGGAACTGCCTCGCTCACCGTCTGGCTGACATCGCCGCAGGGAAGATGGCGATTGGCGAGTTTCGCGGCGAATGCCTTGTGGAATTCCGGCCAACCCTTCCAACGGGCTGGCTCCTGCGCGAGGTCCACATCGAGCGAAACCGCCCTGTGCCGCTGGTCTTGTTTTCTGAGGTGGAGGCGAAGTGCGATGCCCTCGGCATTCCTCGCATCGACGACGCGGGCGGTGGCGACGGGTGGAAGAACTATCGCCGGTTCACGCAGGAGATGGAGTGGTCGTGATCCGCTCGGAAGCGGATCGCGCCCGTGACAGGCAACTAACTCGTCAGATCGCCCAAACCGAACGTGAGGGTGTTCTTGCGGCAGGAGAAGCCTTTCGTCCCGAGGCTACCGAGGACGATCTACGGCTGATCGAGGCCCGACTACTTCGGATTGATGCCCTTCGAGAACGCCTTATCACTAAACGTGCGGTCCTTCGCAGAGTGCGTTGGGCTGGCGAACTAATGAGCACACAAAGAGAACAAATCGCTGGAAAGGGAAAAAGAACGGACATAATGTCCGCTGAAATTCCCAGCGGAGACCGTTGATGCGCCATCCAGAACCCCTCGACGTCCTTCGACAGGCGCGTGAACGCTATTCCCAGAAGGAAATCGCCGACCTCATTGGGAAGGACGCGAAAACCATTAGACGTTGGGAGAAAGGCGAGATCGCATGTCCTGCGATGCTGGAAGCCGCGCTACGCGAGATCATGCAAAGTCAGCAGCCCATCCCTGCGAATGACGCCCGCTTTCGCCTGATCGATCTGTTCGCAGGAGTCGGCGGAATCAGGCTGGGCTTTGAGGCTCACGGGGGCAGATGCGTTTTCACGAGCGAGTGGAACGACTTTTCCAAGAAGACCTATCTCGCCAACCATGGCGACGACCACGAATTCATTGGTGACATCGTGCCGGTCGAAGCTGCTGACGTGCCCGATCACGACGTCTTGCTTGCGGGCTTTCCATGCCAGCCATTCAGCATCGCGGGTGTGAGTAAGAAGAACTCACTCGGGCGACCCCATGGTTTTGAGTGCACGACCCAAGGCACTCTTTTCTTCGACGTCGCCCGGATCATCGAGGCAAAAAGGCCCGCCGCGTTCCTGCTTGAGAACGTGAAAAACCTTCTTTCTCATGACGGCGGAAACACTTTCCGTGTGATCGTGCAGACGCTCCGCGAGGAGTTGAACTACGATGTGCATTACAAGGTCATCGACGGCCAGCACTTCACGCCCCAGCATCGGGAGCGGATCATAATCGTCGGCTTCAAGCGGAAGACCGGGTTCTCGTGGGATGATCTCAAGCTGCCTTCGCCCGGCCCGCGTCTAGGCTCCATCCTTCATAAAACTGACGGAACCGAGCCTGTGCTGCCGTGGGATGGTGACAGGTATTTCGACGACGAGAATAACGCGGTCCAGCCCAAGTTCACCCTGACACCCAAGCTCTGGGAGTATCTCCAGCGCTATGCCGAGAAACACCGAGCCGCAGGCAACGGCTTCGGATTTGGCCTCGCGAACGCGGAGAGCGTCACGCGCACCCTCTCGGCTCGCTACTACAAGGATGGTTCCGAAATTCTGGTAGATCAGGGCAGCAAGAAGCGGCCACGGCGCCTGACCCCGCGCGAGTGCGCGCGCCTTATGGGCTTTCCCGACACTTTCAGAATTCCTGTCAGCGATACGCAAGCCTACCGACAGTTCGGCAACAGCGTCGTCATGCCCGTGATGCAGGAAGTGGCGCGCATCATGGCGCCCCACGTTGAGGCCATCTTGGAGCAGGACGAGTCTGGCGTGGTGCAGGAGCCGCTGTTCGGATGATCTGATGGCAGACATCGTTGATGCAGCGACCCGAAGTCGAATGATGTCGGGCATTCGGGGAAAGGACACGAAGCCGGAACATCTCGTTAGACGCGGCCTCCACGCGCGAGGGTTCCGTTTTCGACTGCATGGATCAAAGCTGCCGGGGGGCCCTGACCTCGTGCTTCCCAAATACTCGGCTGCGATTCTGGTCCACGGCTGCTTCTGGCATGCACATGGCTGCTCGCTGACGAAGATGCCGAAGACCCGTTCAGAATTCTGGAAGCAGAAGCTTGAGGGTAATCAGGTCCGAGACGCGCGGCAGCTTGCAGAACTTCGTCTCATGGGCTGGAGGACTTTGGTAATTTGGGAATGCGCTCTGCGTGGACCCAAGGATTTGGTCGAGTTCACCCTCCACAACGCAGCCAACTGGCTTCGAACTGGCGACGCGGCGGCAGAGATCGCCCGTTCCGATTGGCCTTTGCCTCCGGCCGCTTCTTGAACGTCGCGAACGCAGATGGCGATTCGGTCGCTTTGTCGTTTACCATGCCTCCTGAAGGCCGGAACAACCGAGCGAACTCCGGGCAGACCTTGGGCGGGAAACAAGCCAGTGAAGCACGGCTATCTGTCGCAATATTTCCAGAGCGTCGGGGTCAAGAGACTCAGCGGCGTGGAAGCCGACGTGATCAAGTCAAACCAGCACGAATTTAACGGCGTCGAGGGGTTTCGCGCCATGTTCGGGGAGCCGGAAGGCAAGGTTCGCTATCCAGCCCGGTTCCTCTATCTGACCGATCAGGAAGACCAGCCCGTGTCCGATGAGGGCTTTCTCACTTGGTATGACGCTCGTGCGAAGGCCCGACTGGAACGGGGTGTAATGAGGACTGAATATAGGCTCTACTTCCCTACCAATCTCGTCTCGATGTGCGCGGCCGAAGGCGATCTCCTCCTCATAGCCCGCCTTTCCACGGGCAGTGTTCTGGCTATCGTTGCCGAGTCGGGGACAACCATCGAGCGGCAGATTCAGTGGCTGTTCGGATTCGGCGAAGGCGCCCATCCGGGCTTCTCTGTAAAGTCTGAACTTGAGACCGAGCAGGACCGGATTGGCTTCGCCGCCCGAACAGTTCTGGAAGCCATTGGTATCGAAATCGAGGATGAGGCACCGAACTATCTCGATCAGATGATGGATCGGTTTGGCGGGGCTTTCCCAAAGACCATCGACTTCTCTGCTTATGCACGCGGCACACTGAACGACGTGCACGCGCGGGACGACCCGGACGCGGCTCTTGTGGCGTGGATGGAGCGCGAGGAAATCCTTTTCAGGACGCTCGAAAAACACTTGCTGGGGGAGCAGCTACAGAAACTCACGGCGGCAGGAGACGCCGAACCGGATGCGTTCATCAAGCTCGTTCAAAGCGCATTGCAGCGACGTAAGTCCCGCGCTGGCTCTGCATTAGAGAACCATCTTGAGCAGGTTTTTGGCGACCTCGGAATTACATACACACGAACGGGCGTGACGGAGAACCGGCTCAAGCCTGACTTCATCTTCCCATCGATCCCGCACTACGCGGATGTAAGTTTCCCGGCAGAGCGGCTGACCATGCTCGCCGCGAAATCGACCTGCAAAGATCGCTGGCGTCAGATTTTGAATGAGGCAGCCCGCATACCTCTTAAGCACCTACTGACACTCGAACCCAGCATCAGCAGGAACCAGACGGACGAGATGGCGGCCGAAGGCGTGCAATTGGTCATCCCCTCTCCGCTCCTCCCGACCTACACAGACCTCCAGCGGACATGGCTGATCAATGTTCGTGGCTTCGCGGAACTGGCGTTGGAGCGTCAATGAAAGTCAGTGCGAACCAGACGTCGGCTGGTCGCCGAGACGTTCGTGAAGCCAGCCCCATCTCCCGGTATAAGGCGCGAGCCTCGCGCGCAAGCCGGAGCCGACCGTGGTGACAGAATATTTCCCCCCCTCGGTCCAAGATCTGGTTCCCGCCGCCTGAGTCCCGAGGACGGCAAACGCTTCAGCATAGGTGAGAAAGTGCGCTGTGGGTTGGCCCAGCACATCCCAAACATAGACGAGCGGAATACCCCGACCCTCATATTTTCTGTCGAGGCTGAAGGTCTCGGCCGACGCGCATTTCAACTGAAGTGGCAGAGCGCGTATGCCCTCTTCGCCAACTTCCTTAAACACGATGAGATCAACGCCCCGGTCAACGACCGGCGTCGCCACTTCGAACCCGCGCATCAGCAGTTGTGCCGTAAGCCAGTTCCGGCCTGCGACCTCCACAGTTGCTGAACTGACGTTTGGTGCCACGTCCATTTGGACCCCGTGGTCTAGCTAAATATCGGAAACGAAAGGCTCTGATATGGACATCTACCACCACTTCGAAGCTCGCGGTCTCACCGACTCTTACAGACATTTCAGCAGCGCATGGCTTGGCCGCGCAGAGAACTATCTCTGCCTCCGATCTGGGCGAGGGCCTTCCGCTGATGCCTTGATCGAACTGTTTCAGACCCTCTGGCGCGAGGGTCGTCTGCTACTCGCAGCGAGGGTCGCTTGGGCGGTGCTTTGGCTGAAACCGGAGGCGCGACGATGAACTATCACCACGTCTTCCAGTTTCCCAGCGACAACGAGGCGACGCTGGAGGCAGTTCTCCGGCAGATGAGAACCGGCGCAGTCACGAGTCCGATGGGCGACCAGCTTCTCACCCTCTCGTCGGTCGCGGAGGCAATTTATGTTCGATGCGCCTTCGGCGACCTGCGGCCTACCGGAGACGTTTCCCTGCTTGTCCGAGAGGCAAACATAGCGAGCGTGCAAGGCTGGCTGGATCAGCATCTTCCCACTAACCGCTACGCTTGGGCCGCTCTGGAGCACTTCGAGTTCTTCCATTTGGCAGATGTCGAACGGCTGATGGAGGTGTTCAGCGGCATCCTCGGGCGACCGCCCATATCGATGCCGCTGAACCTGTGGCCGGATGTGTTCCCGTCCAGCGACGCCTCCTAAGCCGCGTCGCCGAGCGTCGGAGCTTGATCCGCTGCGAGATCGGCATTGTCATTGGAACTTCCACGCAGATCATCCGGCAGCGGCGCATCTCCTTGAAGAACGACGCCGAGGCGATCTTCGGCCATGCGGCAGTAGGCGGCCGATTGGTCAATGCCGAGGAAACGACGTCCTTCCAGCAGGGCGGCAACGCCGGTCGATCCAGAGCCGCAGAAGGGGTCGAGCACTGTTTTGGCAGTCGTAGCCGCAATGATTTTGCGGGGGAGTTCGACAGGGAACGGTGCCGGATGCGGATTGCCGCGATCAGGCAGAACTTTGATAACGTCCTTCAGCCCGTGACCCTTGCGGAAGCGGAACTTTGGCTTGGCGAACACATAGATTACCTCGTGCGACGGCGTGGCAAAGGCACGGTTGAAGTTCATGCCCGAGCCGCGATCCCAGATGATGATCTGCCGCAGCGGCAAACCGGGATTGAGATCGTGGGGCGTCCGCAGGAGGCCGTGCTGAATGCGGTTCTTGTGCTGGTAGAAAATAGCGCCGTCGTCGGGGATCAATCGCCAGCACTCCAGCAGAAATGCTTTCTGCCACGCGATGTAGTCCTCATAGGGCATAGCATCGTCGTGCCCGTCGTAGCCGTCAGCCAGCTTGGCGTTCTTCCACTTGCCGCGCCCTTTTTGTCCTTTGAAACCGCCGCCGCTCGATTCACCGAGGTTGTAGGGCGGGCTGGTGAAGATGATATCGACCGATCCGTCAGCCATCTGCTTCATTCCGGTCAGGCAGTCGCTGTTGAGGATCGTGGGTGCGAGATCGTGAGTGGGCACTTCCTGCTTGATGTCGTCGTTCGCGGCAGTTGTCGGTGCGATCTCACCGTTGGCGGCGGAAGGCAGGGTCAAAGCCAGATCAGGCGACAGGCACGGCTCAACCGCTTCGATGCGTTGCTTGGCGATCTGGAAGAACTCGGGATCGCGCTCGATGCCGATGAACTTGCGGCCAGCGGCCAGCGCCGCGCAGCCGGTCGTGCCGCTCCCCATCGTGTTGTCCAGAACGACATCGCCGGGATTGGAGTAGGTGCGGACAATCCAGTCGAACAGTTCGACAGGCTTCTGGGTGGGGTGAACCGGCTTGTTGACGGACGGGAAGCGCAGGACCGAGCGGGGATAATTGGTGTGCGTCTGGCGGCGCTCGGAATCAGAGCGGTAGGGGTGGGCCTTGTAGAGGGCCGATCCCACCCCGCCGTTGCGGCTCACGCGAGGTTTAGAGAGTTCCACCAGTCCCTGCGGGTTGTAGGTCATGGGGCTGGCAGCGCGGTTTCCGACGCCGCCCTTCGAGAACACGAGAACGTCTTCATGCTCCATCAGAACCTGCGACTTCGCGTGAACGAAGCGCGTGGCGCGAGTTTTCTCCCAGACCAAGGAGTATTTGTAGAGGTCGGGCGCGGCCATCATCAGCTTCGCGGAGAACATCCCCGCCGATGTGAGAACGATGTTGCCGGTCGGCTTCAGGATGCGTCGATACTCGGCCCAGAGCGCTTTCATCGGGATGATCTCATCCCATGGCGCCCGCGTGCAGCCGTAAGGAAGGTCCGCACCAATCAGGTCCACGGATTGATCCGCGATTTCAGCCATTCGGGCGAGGGTTTCGCCGAGCATCAGACGAACGGCATCATCTTCCAGTCCAAGTCGCTTCTCGATGATCGGCCAGTAGGTCGGCTCGCGCTCGATCATCACCGTAGAGCGGCCGTGGGCCAACGCCGCTGAGCCGGTCGTGCCAGAGCCGCCGAAGGGGTCCAGCACCACATCGCCGGGGTTCGAGCAGGCCAGCACGATGCGCTCGATCATGGCCTGCGGGAACGGGCACGGATGGTCAGTGCGCTCCTTGGCCGTGCCGTGAACCTGCGTGAAGGCCCAGATGTCGGCGGGATTGGCTCCCGCCGGGTTGTTGCGCTTATCCGCCGACTGACAAGGGACGCGGACATCGTCGAGATTGAAGGTCGGAGTGATGCTCTTCGGACGACCGCGCCCGCCCTTCAGCACGCCGGGCTTCACCAGATAGAGCCAGCGTTCAGAACGGGTGGCGAAACGCTGGGTGGTGTTTTGCTGGGCACGGCGATCCCAGACAATCTCCTGAACCAGCGTCAGGCCGGTGTCCGCAATCAGCGGGAACAGGTAGTAGGTGATGGGCACACGGCTATTCGGCCCGGCCTTATGCATGCCGGCGTTGATCCACATGGCGCCACCCGGCTTCAGCACGCGAGCCGCAGCCGTGATCCACTGGCGGGAGAACTCGATATAGTCCTCGACGGTCGCGAAACTGTCGCGGTAGGGCATGCGGATGTTGGGACAAGGCGGCGACGTCACGACCAGATCGACAGAGCCAGCCGCCATCTCTTCCATGGTGGCAATGCATTCGCCCTTCACCAGTCGCGCGGTAGGCGCGACCGGCGGCGGCGTGGTGGCGGGCTGGTTGTCGTTAGCGGCCGAAGCCTTCTGAACTTGAGCGACCTTCTGGCGGCGGATGACCATGTGTTTGTGACGTCCTCATCGGTTGGCGATGAGGCTATAGGTCACGAGTTTGGGCCGAATCCGAGCGATGATAGATGAGGTTAATCAAGGCCTTTTCACGTCAGCTTCCGAGTTCTCACAATTCGCACCGACTCTTCACTTTGCTGCGAATTCGAAACTGGATTGAAAGCTTCGGAGAATGATGGTCAGCGTCATGTCCAACGTCGTTTCACCCTATCGCTCTATCACAAAATCCGCTCTTGCTGCGCTACTGGGCATTCCTGAAGAGCAGCTTCTCACGAGGGATGAGGCCGCTGACAAGATTGGAGTTAGCCCCGGCTATCTGGCTAACTTGGCAATACCCGACGCAGATGGGGTCGGGGGCGGCCCGGCTTTTTACGCCTCATCCACAAGCCCCAGCGGCGCAAAAACTTGGTATCCTCAATCAGCCGTCCTTGCCTTTGCAGAACATCGCCGCTCCAAGATTAAGCGCAGCTATGGTCAAGGCCAGAAAACAGGACGTCAGGATTGGACCAAGCTGCAAGACGACGTGGATCGACTGCCTGTCCACACAGTGGTCTCGATGATCGACGAG
Source organism: Brevundimonas sp. D3-1P (assembly GCF_055809335.1). Taxonomy (NCBI): domain Bacteria; kingdom Pseudomonadati; phylum Pseudomonadota; class Alphaproteobacteria; order Caulobacterales; family Caulobacteraceae; genus Brevundimonas; species Brevundimonas sp. D3-1P. The sequence continues at coordinate 620,603 of NZ_CM147908.1, read as the reverse complement.
TGGCGGGAGAGCGAACTCTATCGACGTGCCCAAGCCATCCTCCACGACCCTAATCCGATAGCGGGACGACTGACCTATGAGGAAGAATGCAGACTGTTCGGGGCGGCGCAGAAAGGCGGCCGCGTCGAGGCGTTTGCTGCCATCGCTGCTTCAGAAGATGCGGCCGCCCAGCGAAAGGCAATCTTCGAGAGCCTCGACGACCAGACGAATGCCGTAGAGGCCCACCTTCTCGCGCTGACGGCTTCGCGAGGTCTATCCGTCTCATCGGCCCATCCATCCTTCTTTGTCCTGACGACGATGTTCGAACGGGCATGGGGCGAGGTTCTGGAGGCCGAAACACGCTGGCGGAACTTCGACTACACGGGAATGCCCAAGCACAGGCCGAGCACCACTAACGAGATCACGATATCCGTAAGTGTGAAGACGTGATCGACCTGCTGATCCTCGTTGGAACATGACCTCCAACGGTGTCCGCCACCTATCCTTACTTATACCGGTCAAGAACTGGCGGCGGCTATATCTTTCGACGTGATGAGGGCGGGTTCTGGAAGGAGCGGAGCGACCACTGTGTCTTGCCGCTGAACTTTCCCCCGTTAATGGCCTTGCTAATAGAGGTCTTATTAGGAGAGCCGATAAAGGGGGAAACTCCCCTCTCCCCCTGTGCCCAAGGGTGCCGCCGCCACATCGGGCTGGCGGCATAGTTGGAGCGAGGTCGGCTGCGATCCTGACAGAGGCTTCAGCCAGATCGCGATGACATCGGCTGGAAGTTCGCCCGAAAAAGCCCGCCACGACCGTTCTCGAAAACAGGGGTGGAAATCGCTGTGTTTCACGGCCTGCAAACGCAGTGCTGGCGTAGTCGATATTTTGTGCCCGCTTCCATCTGATTGGTGAGACGGCGCCGGGGAGTGGAACGGCGCACCGCGCGACCTGTTGAATCGGCTCCATTCAAAAGGAGAGCCGACATGCACGCGCATGAGATGATTTCCACGCACCCGCACGTCCAAGGCAGCACCAACGACGCCCTGATCCGCTGCATCGAGGAGTGCTACGACTGCTCACAGACCTGCACCTCATGCGCCGACGCCTGTCTGGGCGAAGAGATGGTGGCGCAGATGACCCAATGCATCCGCACCTGTCTGGACTGCGCCGACGTCTGCATCACGACCGGCACACTCGGCACCCGGCGCACAGGGTCGAACGAACAACTGATCGCCCGCATGCTGGAGGTCTGCGAGGACGCTTGCCGCCTGTGCGCCGAGGAGTGCGAGATGCACGCCGACAAGATGGAACACTGCCGCATCTGCGGAGAAGCCTGCCGCCGTTGTGAACGCGCCTGCCAAGAGGCTCGCCAGACCTTCGCCCAGACGGTGCAATAGGCGAATAGCTGCGCTCGCCGAGCTTGGTGAAGGATCGATCTTTTTGCGTCTGCGTTTGCGGCAGATGGGGCGGCGGTCGAGCAGCTATAATCGGGAGCGAGCGATCCGTGCGCGTGAACTGGCGCGCCAGACCTCCGTTGTCGAACACCGTCAGCGCTATCTGCGGCTCGCCTTCCAGTATGACGCCATCGCCGTGTCAATCGGCGTCTAAAAGGGACCCCCTATCGGCGTGCAATAGGGACCCCCTTTTGAGGTTCGGGATGGACGTCACGAGCGCACCGCTTGCGAGGGTTGGGGCGTAGGGAGGGCGTAGCCCGACCGGAGGCTCAACCCTCGCCTGGCGTTCTTCGTGGAGGGTTAGCTGCGGTGTTTGAAGCGCCAGCTGTCGTTGCCGGTCTCGACGATGTCGCAGTGGTGGGTGATGCGGTCGAGCAGGGCCGTGGTCATCTTGGGATCGCCGAACACGGTCGGCCATTCGCCGAAGGCGAGGTTGGTCGTGACGATCACCGAGGTCCGCTCGTAGAGCTTGCTGATCAGGTGGAACAGCAGCTGGCCGCCCGAGCGGGCGAACGGCAGGTAGCCAAGCTCGTCGAGGACCACGACGTCGAGGCGGCAGAGGTGAGCAGCCAGCGCACCGGCCTTGCCCAGGCGGGTCTCCTCCTCGAGGCGGTTCACCAGGTCGACGGTGTTGAAGTACCGGCCACGCGCCCCGGCCCGCACGACGTTGGCGATGATGGCGGTGGCCAGGTGGGTCTTGCCCGTGCCGGTCCCGCCGACCAGCACGATGTTGCGCCGGTTCGCCAGGAAGGCGCCGCTGTGAAGCGAGCGCACCAGCCCCTCGTTGATCGGCGTGTCGTCGAACACGAAGGCGTCGAGGTCCTTCACGGCGGGCAGCCTGGCCGCCGCCATCCGGTAACGGATGGAAGCCGCATGCCGGTGGGTCGTCTCGGCGCGCAGCAGGTCGGCGAGGATCTCCATGGTCGTGCGCTTGCGCTGCAGGCCCGTGGTGACCGCCTCGTCGAAGGCTCCGGCCATGCCCTTGAGGCCCAGGCCGGTCAGGGCCGCCATCATCTCATGCCGCTGCATGCATGCCTCGCAAGCTGTCGTAGCGGTCGCAGTCCGCCAGAGGCGGATGCCGCAGCGCCAGGTCATCGGGCGTGACGATGCTCAGCGGCCGGGGCGGTTCGCGCCGGCGCGCCAGGATGTTGAGGATGACGTCGTCGCTGACGGTCCCGGCGGCGAGCGCCTCGCGCGCCGCGGCCTCGACCGGCTCCAGGCCGTCTTCCAGCACCGCCGCCAGAACCCGCACGAACCGGCGATCGGCTTCGTCGCCCGCACCCAGCTTGCGCCTCAGGCGGGCCAGCCCCGGCGGCAACTCCCAGTCCTGGAACGGCGCGCCATTGCGCAGGGCTCCGGGCTTGGTCGCCAGCACCGGGAGGTAGTGCCAGGGATCGTAGAGGGTCCGGTCACGACCGAAGAACCGGCGATGGTCGGCGACGACCTCACCCTCGCAGCGCACGACGATCCGGTCGGCATAGGCGCGGACCTGCACCGTACGGCGCCCGGCCTTCGCCATCACCGAGTAGCGGTTACGGTCGAAGCTGATCAGGCAGGTCCCCGTCACCGCGTGCTCGCTCTCGTGGAAGCCGTCGAACGGGCCCAGCATCGGCTGCAGCGCCGGCCGCTCGGCGGCCAGGGCCTGAGCAACCGTCAGCTCTTTCTGCTCGGGGTGCTGACGCAGCTCGCCCCAGCGCCGGCACTCCGCCTCCAGCCAGCCGTTCAGCTCCTCCAGGCTGGTGAAGCGCAGGCGCGGCTGGAAGAACCGTCCCCGGGCCGTCTGGACCTGGTGTTCGACCTGGCCCTTCTCCCAGCCCGCCGCCGGGGAGCAGGCCGTCGGCTCCACCATGTAGTGGCTCGCCATGACCAGGAAGCGCCGGTTGAACACCCGGTCCTTGCCCGTGAACACCGTCGTCACCGCCGTCTTCATGTTGTCGTAGATCCCGCGCGTCGGCACGCCGCCGAAGAAGGCGAACGCCCGCGCATGCGCGTCGAACAGCATCTCCTGGGTCTCGCGCGGATAGGCCCGAACATAGATCGCCCGCGAGGCGCACAGCCGCATGTGCGCCACCTTCACCCGCATCGGCTTGCCCGCGATCTCCACGTCCTCGTGGCTCCAGTCGAACTGGTAGGCCTCGCCCGGCCGGAACATCAGCGGGATGAACGATGGCGCGTCCGCCACGCCCCGGCGTCGCTTCAGCCGCCACCCCGCCGCGTAGCGCCGGACCGCGTCGTACGACCCGTCGAACCCCTCGCGCACCAGCAGGTCATGAACCCGCGTCATCCGCAGCTTCTCGCGCCGCGGCCGCGCCTCGTCCTCTTCCAGCAGCTCATCGAGCCTGGCCTGGAACGGCGCCAGCCTCGGCAACGGCTGCACCGCCCGCCGATAGGCGAACTCCGCATCCGGCTCCCGGATCGCCTTGCGCACCACCTTGCGCGACAATCGAAGGTCACGCGCGATCGCCTTGATCGCCTTCCCGGACGCAAACTCGCGCCGAATCCTCAACACCGTCTCCAACACCAACATCCCGAACTCGCCGCCTGACATCCGCCAAGCCGCCACCGTTAGACCTCAGGAATGAGGGGTCCTTATTCGACGCCGATCACACCGCTAACGGGGTCCCTTTTCCACGCCGATCCACACCATCGCCGATTTGGAAGCGGAGCGACCGCGCCTGACGGTGCCCGCACGACGGTCTACCGGAATCGCCGCCTCACTTCCCAACTGAGCCGTTCTGAACCATCCGACGCCTCATGCCTTCCAAAGAACATGGATCGGCTCGACACCCTTCTCGAAGGCTCCCCGGCGTATGGCGTGCTCGACGCCAAGGGCGGCGTGGTGCTGTTCAGCCGATCCGGCTTCGAGCAGGAGTTCAACGAACTGGCCGCTGAAGCCGTGGAGGCGGCGGGCGAAGAGTTCGAGGTGATCCCCATTGACCAGCGGTGACGACTGCGACCGGCTCTTCATCGCGCCGAGGGAAGAGCGGTCGTTCGCCCGATCTGATTGACGGTCCCCCGATCTATGAGAGCCTGTTCTCCCAACAATGGATCGGAGAACACCCCTGACCAAGCGCGTCGCGATCTACGCCCGTGTGAGCACGGCCGATAAGAACCAGACCGTCGAGAACCAGCTTCGAGACCTGCTGGCTGTGGCCCAGCGGCAGGAGCCACCGACATCGAACCGGCTCTTGGTCGCCTGAATGCTGCCCACAGCGAGGATGGGTTCAGCCGGGGGCCGACGACGCCTGTCGCTACTCGGCGTCAGACTGTCATCTGCGAATAAGTTGGCCTCAGCCTCCCGCCCCTCAAGGCGATCTGGGCACAGGCACTCGATGCGAAAGCTGAAAGACTGCTGCTCGTCATACGGATCGTCGATCCGTCGATCAAGCTGAAGGCTGAAGCTGTAGGAGGCTGAGGACGGCGAACCCGGAAGACAAACTCCTCGTGGCGATCTTCGTGTTTGCGTGACGGTCCAGCCATCAAAATTTCCTGTCTTGAAGCTCATCGGCCCCTCAGCGATAGAAGGCGCTACCGGGTAGGCAAGACAGGCAGGGTTGGAAAGTCGATCAGGTCCAACTGCCCCTTTAGAATTGGCAGGATGGCCGGGTCTCTAAGGCTGCTGGCCCCATAGTGGCGCGCGACCTTGTTGCCGTCGCCCGCGTGACCTGAAATCAAGTCGGAGAGTCGCTCCTTCACGTCGGGATTCGAGCCTGAAGCAGCCATCCATGTGTGTCGGAAGCTGTGGAGCGGCTTCAAGGGATCGTCCATGCCAACGCCGGGCACATCCGCGTTTGCCGCTGCCCAAACTCCCCACCACTTGATGAACGACGTGGCAGATTTGTTGTCCTCGGAGCCTATCAGCGGGAAGGCGAAGCCATCGGCGTCCAGTCCAGCGAGATAGGTGAGGAAGCCAAGCTCGATGATGCGCTTATGGAGCGGCACCAACCGCTTGGCGTTGACGTTCTTTACTCGACGCGGGGCGTCATAGGCAGGGCGCTTTGACAGGTCGAGGTAGTGGATGCCTTGGTGAACCTTAAACTCGCTGACCTTCGCGGCCGCAATCTCCTCGATGCGGCAGCCGTGGAACAGGCAGAACAAAGGTAGCCAATATTTGTGATCACGCTCGATCACGACACCCGGCTTTTTTCGATATCCCTCGTCTAGTCGCCCCGATGCGCCTTGGAATAGCGGGGTCGAGAAGATCGCTTTGATGTCGTCGCCATCGAAAGGATCGCGATCCTCGCTCAACTCACTGTTGGGCTTCGCCATCATGTATTCAGCGGGGTTCTTCGACAGAAGATCGTTCCGCACCGCGAACGCAAACATTGCCTTGTAGGTTTGTGTCCAGTTCCAGACCGTTTTGGGGTGAAGGCGCCGATAGTTCGGGTCTGCTCTCTCGGCGTCGATGATTGCCTGTTTGAATGAGACGCCCGAGATGTCTCGTTTTGTGTGCGGGAACCGTTCCAACTCCGCTTGGAAAGCCAGCAGCCGAAGAGGCTCAATGGCCGTGATTGCGGGGCCATCCAGAAACTCATTCAAGCGTGTGACATAGCCGCGATGTCTAGCAAGCACGGTTCTCGGCTTGTTCGCCTGATAGAGGTCGAACAAGTCCATCAGCTTCATGCCGGGCTGGTGGGCCGTTGGGCTGGCCTCCATGGACTCCGGCACCGCTAGGGCTGGCGAAACCACTGACGACGCCTCCGGCGCATCGGTGAGATTGCCCTTTCGATACTCCATGATGCCATGTTCGACGCTGCCCAGTGCGTCAGCAAACCACGGGCGGATGTTTGGAATGGCGGGGTGCGCCGGGTCGCACATGATGCCTTGCGAGTTGAGGGCCTCGGACAGCTTGGCATCAAAGTTTGCCACAGCAGACCACTCGCCCTCGCGCAGGTCACCGACCATTTGGACATGCTCGCGCATCTCGTCGCTGAAGCCGACAGGAGCCGGATGGAGAGACCCATTGAAAGCGTCGTTGAGAGCAGACTTTAGCTGAGAAGATTTCCACCGCTGGATCGCATCGTAGGCCCGGTTGCGGTCGATCTGATGGCGCTGAATAGGCGCGACAGCGAGCGCAACACGTCCCTTCGCGGCGTCAATCTGATCCTGCCAGTCCGCGAGGATCGGGGCACCGACGCGGATAGCCTCGCTTTCGTCCTTGGTGTTGAGGGCCTGTTTAAACTCGGTCTTTCCGAGGGCTGATCGAAGCTCTGACGGAATGACCTTTCGGGCCTCCCAGAAACCGGTTCGACCGCTCTGTCGAATACCCTTCAATCTGGACGATGCGTGCTTCAGTTTTCTTCCCACTTTGGACCGACCTTTTGGACCGAGGCCGACGAGGAAATCCTTACTCAGTAAGGGCTTCTAATGATTTCAATGGGATTAAAGGCGGTGGCTGGGGAACTAGGACTCGAACCTAGAATGACGGTACCAAAAACCGTAGTGTTACCATTACACCATTCCCCAGCAGGATCGGCGTTTCCGCAGCGCTTGTGCGGCGGAGGCGGTCAGATAGGCCAAACCGATTTGGGATGCAACACCCTCTTTCGGGACTATTTCCGGTCCGTGCGAACAAGGTCGAAATGGGTGCTTGCGGCCTTTCGAAGCCATGGTTATAAGCCGCGTCCTCACTTCGGGGCGACGCCTTGTGGCCCGTCCCCACGGTCGGAGTGTGGCTCAGCCTGGTAGAGCACTGCGTTCGGGACGCAGGGGTCGGAGGTTCGAATCCTCTCACTCCGACCATCTTCTCCCTCTGAAATGGACAGCGGACGACGGGCGTGCACCGGCGCGCTCAATCGTCGTTCGCGGCGGTCTCCATCGCCTGGCGCGCAACGGCGTTCAGATGCGCCCCGACCGACTCGATGGTTCTCAGCCCCAGCGCCTCGCGTCGGGCCGCCAGGTCGGGCGAACCGGCGTCGTAGTCGGCCATCAGCCGGCGCACGAAACTTCCGTCCCGCACTTCGGCCAGCACCTGGTCCATCGCCTCGCGCGAAGCGGCGCCGACGACGCGCGGCCCGGTCAGATAGGCGCCGTATTCCGCCGTGTTGGAAATCTTGGCGAAGGCGCCGGCGACGCCGCGTTCGTACATCAGGTCCGTCACCAGTTTGGTCTCGTAGAAACACTCGAACCAGGCGACCTCGGGCGGATAGCCGGCCTCGACCAGCTTCATGAACGCCGCGTCGATCAGTTCGGCGATCCCGCCGCACAGCACCACCTGTTCGCCGAACAGGTCGCTTTCGCATTCGTCCCGCATCGTCGTCTCAAATATGCCCTTGCGTCCGCACCCCAGGGCCGCCGCATAGGACAGCCCCAGGGCGTGGGCGCCGCCCGTTGCGTCCTGATGGACTCCGAACAGGCAGAACACCCCCTCTCCCGCCTGGTACAGGTCACGGATGCGCGGCCCGATCCCCTTGGGCGAGGCCAGGATCACGTCCAGATCGGCGCGCGGCTGCACCAGGCCGAACCGCACCGACAGACCGTGGGCGAAGATCAGGGCCGCGCCCGGCCGCACGTTCGGCTCCAGTTCGTCGCGCCATAGGTCGCGGTGCGCCTCGTCGGACGTCATGACGGCGATCACGTCCGCGCCGACCGCCGCCTCGGCCGCCGTCATCACTTCGAACCCCTCCGCGCACGCCAGCTCGCGGGTCTTCGACCCCGCCTTCAGCCCCACGACGATGTCGACCGCCCCCGAATCGCGCAGGTTCAGCGCATGGGTGCGCCCCTGGCTGCCATAGCCGATCATGGCGATGCGCTTGCCGCGAATGATCGAAAGGTCGCAATCCCGGTCGTGGAAGACGGGCAAGGGATGGTCTAGGGTCTGGGTCATGGCCGCCTTCATAACCCCTTCCTCCGTCGTCGCCTTCTGGAAAGAGGCCGGACCCGAAAAGTGGTTCGCCAAGGACGAGGCGTTCGACGCCCTGTTCCGCGACCGGGGCCGGGCGGCCCACTGGGCGGCGGCGCGGCGGGAGCTGGACGGCTGGATGAACTCGGCCGAGGACGCCCTGGCCCTGCTGATTCTGTTGGACCAGTATCCCCGCAACAGTTTTCGCGGCACGGCGCACCAGTTCGCCACCGACCCCCTGGCCCTGATGTTCGCCAACCAGGCCGTGGCGCGCGACCTGCACCTGGCGGTCGCGCCCGCGTTGAAGAACTTCCTGCTGCTGCCCTTCGAACATTCCGAGCGGATCGAGGACCAGGACCGCTACATGGCCCTGGTCGCCGGCGACGAAGAACTGGAGAAATGGGGCAGGCTGCACCGCGACATCATCGTCCGCTTCGGTCGGTTCCCCCACCGCAACCGCGTCCTGGGCCGCGAAACCACGCCCGAGGAACAGGCCTTCCTCGACGACGGCGGCTTCGGCGGCTGACGACCCACCGTCTTCTCCCCGCTTGTGGGGACGGGCCGCGACGGGGTGGAGGGCCTCTTGAAGTCCAGACGCTTGCGATGCCGCGCAAAGTCCCGCCGTCACGGCCAGGCCGTCCACCTACCCTCGCCATCCTCGGCCTCGCGCCGAGGTTGACGGACCTTGAGAGACGCGATTACCCCCAGCCATCACAATGCGGCTGGTTCATTCCTAGCGAATCCAACCGCTTGTCGAAATATCTCCCCCATCATCCATCCCCCCTCCGAAACGCGCGTATTCTTGCCCCGTCTCGTCGCATCGGAGGGCTCGTAAGGCCTGCGACCTTGCGGCGGCGGGAGCGGATGGAACGGGAGCGGGTCTGCAACGGCCCGCGCCGGCGGCGACACACGGTGCGCCGTCGGAGGGTCGAGGGGGATACTCGGCCGCACTCGGGACGGGGTTTCGCAGACCCCGCCGACCCGTCGCAGGCTTATGGGGTTAGGCGATAAGACCGCCACCGCTCGGCGCCCCGAGCTTGCAGGCCAACCAACCGCGCGGAGCGTCATACCCTTCGTCGAAACGGTACTTACAAACTCACACTCCGGGCGAAGGCCCGGCGCTCCGCCCAGCCCTCCAACTTCGCAGCGAAAGCGCGAGGGCGCTTGCGCATGTCCGCCCGAATCAAATTCTGTGGACGACGCCGATTTGCCGCGACCCCGAATCGCAATTCTGAGGCACCTTGAAGCCATGACCGTCCAGATGATCCATGCCACGCTTCGGGCCGACGTCCAGGCCCGCATCGCCGCCGCGCCCGCCGATCATCCCGAGCGGCAGTATCTGGCCCTGCTGCGCGACATCCTGGACAATGGCGTGCGCCGCGACGACCGCACCGGCACCGGCACCCTGGGCGTCTTCGGCCGCCAGATGCGGTTCGACCTGTCCAAGGGCTTTCCGATCCTGACGACCAAGAAGCTGCATCTGCGCTCGATCATCGTCGAACTGCTGTGGTTCCTGCGCGGCGAGACCAACATCCGCTGGCTGAAGGACAACGGCGTCCGCATCTGGGACGAATGGGCCGACGCCGAGGGCGAGCTGGGGCCGGTCTATGGCAAGCAATGGCGGTCGTGGACCGCGCCCGACGGCCGGGTCATCGACCAGATCGAAAAGCTGGTCCACGGGCTGAAGACCAATCCCAACAGCCGCCGCCACATCGTCACCGCCTGGAACCCGGCCGATGTCGACGACATGGCCCTGCCGCCCTGCCACTGCCTGTTCCAGTTCTTCGTCGCGGACGGAAAGCTGAGCTGCCAGCTGTACCAACGCAGCGCCGACGTCTTCCTGGGCGTGCCGTTCAACATCGCCTCCTACGCCCTGCTGACCCTAATGCTGGCCCAGGTGGTCGGATTGGAGCCGGGCGACTTCGTCCACACCTTCGGCGACGCCCACCTGTATCTGAACCATCTGGACCAGGCCGAGCTTCAGCTGACGCGCGAGCCGCTGGCCCTGCCGACCATGCGGATCGCGCCCAGGACCGACCTGTTCGCCTTCGAGCTGTCGGACTTCGCGCTTGGGGGCTATGAGGCCTGGCCGCACATCAAGGCGGCCGTGGCGGTCTGATGAAGCTTGAGGAATTGCAGGCCGACGTCCTGCGCATCTCCGACATCTATGCGGCCGAGCACGCGATCGACCGGGATCGCGATTGGGCGCTGCTGAAACTTCAGGAGGAGCTTGGCGAACTGACGGCCGAGCATCTGCGCCTGACCGGCCGGGCGCGCGGCGCGCCGGACGCCCGGGCCCTGGGCGACGAGGCGGCGGACGTGCTGGGGATGCTGCTGATCTACTGCGCCCGCTCCGGCGTCGATCTGGAACAGGCGATGCGGCGCAAATGGCTGAAATGGCTGGAGCCGCACGAAGGAGACGCGGCATGAGCGCGCCCATCGTCGCCTTGGTCGTGGCGCGCGGGCGCAACGGCGTCATCGGCCGCGACGGCGACCTGCCTTGGCGGCTGCGGTCGGACCTGCAGCGGTTCAAGGCCGTCACCATGGGAAAACCCTGCCTGATGGGGCGCAAGACCTGGGAAAGCCTGCCGTTGAAGCCCCTGCCCGGCCGGTTGAACATCGTCCTGACCCGCGATCAGTCCTATGAGGCCGACGGCATGGCCAGGGGCGCCCTGGTCTGCGCCGGCCTGGACGAGGCGATAGAGATCGCCCGCGAAACGGCCCAGGACGATGGGATGGACGAAATCTGCGTCATCGGCGGCACGGCGGTGTTCGAGGCCGCCCTGCCCCGCGCGCGGCGGCTGTACATCACCGAGGTCGAGGCCTCGCCCGAAGGCGACGCCGTCTTTCCGGCCTTCGATCCGGCCGCCTGGATCGAGGTCTCGTCCGAGCGCCATGCCGCGGACGACAAGGACGATCACGCCTTCACCTTCCGCGTGCTTGAACGCCTCTAAGGAACGACGACCATGTATGTGACCACCGCCAACGACCTGCCCGGCTTTCGCGTCACCCGCCATATCGGCCTGGTGCGCGGCGTGACGGTGCGCTCGCGCAACGCCATCTCCGACGCCATCGGCGGTGTCCAGTCGATGCTGGGCGGCCGCGTCGGCGCCTATGTCAAACTGGCCGAGGCCGGTCGGCAGGAAGCCTATGACGAACTGGTCAATCACGCCCAGGCCCACGGCGCCAACGCCATCCTGGCCGTGCGCTATGACGCCACAGAAATCATGCCCGGCGTGACCGAGGTTCTGGCCTATGGCACGGCGGTCATCGTCGAACCGACCTGACCGGCCTGCGTTCGAACCGCCCTGGCCGTTTCTTCTAAAGGCCCAGCCCGGACGCGGCCGCGGCGGCGATGGCGTCGAAGCGTCCGGCGATTTCGCCCGATGGATCGGCGGCCGCCAAGGGCCTTCCCGCATCGCCCGCCTGCCGCAGGGCCGCATCCAGCGGCAGATCGCCGAGGAAGGGAATGGACAGACGCTCGGCCTCGGCCCTGCCGCCGCCGCGCCCGAAGATGTCGCCGCTCATGTTCTCGATCAGCCCCAGGATCGGCACATTGACCTTCTGGAACAGGGTGTGCGCCCGGCGCGCGTCGGCCAGGGCCGCCTCCTGCGGCGTGGAGACGATCACGGCCCCGTCCAGCGGCGTCTTCTGGATCAGGGTCAGTTGAACGTCGCCCGTGCCCGGCGGCAGGTCGACGACCAGCACGTCCAGCGGCGCCTCGGCCGCGCCCCAGCGGGTCTGACTCAACATCTGGGTGACGGCCTGGGACGCCATCGGACCGCGCCAGATCATGGCGTCGTCCATCCTGGTGAGCAGCCCCACCGACATGGCTTTCAGCCCGTGGGCCACATGGGGCGTGATCGCGCCGTCCTCGTAGGCCGGCTGGCCGGCGATCCCCAGCATCGTGGGCAGGGACGGTCCATAGACATCGGCGTCCAGCACCCCGACCGACAGGCCGCGCCTGGACAGCGCAACGGCCAGGTTGACGGCGACGGTCGACTTGCCGACCCCGCCCTTGCCGCTGGCCACGGCCAGGACGCGGCGCACATGGGCGGGACGGTCGGTCGGGACCGGCGCCTTGGGCCGCCCTTGATCGGCGGCGGCCTTGGACAGGCCGGCGGTGCGCGGCGCCGGCGCCGCCTCCGTGGTCAGGATGACCGACACCCGCGCCATGCCGGGAACGGCCTTCAGCGCCGCCTCGGCCGCATCGCGGACGGGGGCGTAGGCGGCCGCGCGGCTGCGGTCGACCTCCAAGGCGAACCCGGCGCGGTCCTCGGCGACGACCAGCCCCTGAACCAGACCCGCGGCGATCAGGCCCTGGCCCGAGAAGGGGTCGGTGACGGCGTCCAAGGCGGCGATGACAGCGGCGCGTTCGACCAAGGCGCTCTCCCGGAAGGCTTGCAGGCGACTAGGCGCGCGTTCTATCGCCGTCGCAGCCCCGCCGCGAGCCTCGATTTGTCCAAAGCGCCATCAGTCACCCTGCTCGCCGGCCCGACCGCCTCGGGCAAGTCCGCCCTCGCCCTGAAAATAGCGCGCGAAACCGGGGCGGTGATCGTCAACGCCGACAGCCAGCAACTGTATGCCGACCTGAGAATCCTGACCGCCCGGCCTTCGCCGGAAGACGAGGCCATGGCCGACCATCGGCTTTATGGCGTGGTCGATGCGGCCGAGGCCTGGTCCGTCGGCAAATGGAGCCGGGCCGTCCTGGAGTTGCTGGCCGAACTCCGGGCCCAGGGCCGGCCCGCCGTCCTCGTCGGCGGCACAGGCCTCTATTTCATGGCCCTGACGCGGGGGCTGGCCGACATTCCGCCCGTGCCGCAAGCCGTGCGTAATGCGACCGAGGCCGACTATCTGATCCAGGGCGAGAGCGCCTTCCGCCGGCGCCTCGCTGAAATCGACCCCCTCGCTGCGCGCGTCATCGAACGGGGCGACCGCCAGCGGCTGGTGCGCGCCATGAGCGTTCACGCCGCCACCGGCCGGCCGCTCAGCGGCTGGAAGGCCGGGACCCGTCCGCTTCTCGCGCCGGGCGCCTGGACCGGGCGGGTGATCGAACCCGAACGCGAGACGCTGTACGCCGACTGCGACCGCCGCGTGGATCGGATGATGGACCAGGGCGTGCTGATCGAGGTCCAGGCCCTGATGCGACGCCGCCTAGACAGCACGCTTCCCGCGATGAAGGCTGTCGGCCTACGCGAGCTCGCCGCCCATCTGTCGGGCGACAGGGATCGCGACGCCGCCGTCGCCGCCCTGAAAAAGGTCACTCGAAACTACGCCAAGCGCCAGCTGACCTGGTTCAGGAACCAGACGCCCGAATGGCCCCGCAGCTGATCCCGCCGTCGAAGGCGCTTGGAAAGCGGCGACCGCCGCCCTATATTCAAACCGTCCGGTTTCGGCCGGACTATGGCGATAAACGCGCCTGTAATAAGCGGACCGGACCCGGGTGCGATTCCCGGCGGCTCCACCATCTTCTTCCTCGCGTTATCGGCGGAGGCGACATGGGGCCGACTAGCATCGACGGACGTGTAAAGAGGATTGCTTTCGCTCGTCCTGGCCCACCGTATCGGGCCATTTTCTAACTGCGAACGATAACTTCGCTGGAGAAGTCGCTCTCGCCGCGTAATGCGGTTCGGGTGATTTCGAATCTTAAGTCCTAGGGGTTCAGATCCTTGGGCGGGGCCTGTCGGGAGCCTGGCAACAGAATCCCGGCGCTTTACCGTGATGACATCTTTCGTCCGCGTCTCCGCGCCGCTATCAGTCACGCTCTGTTGCGAGGTGACGATGAGCGACCAGACCCCTCCGGTCGATGAGATGCAGTACGAGCGGCTCGCGCACGAGGCTCTTCGCGGGGTCCTGCGCGCGGCGCTTGAACGGGTTTTGGCCGAAGGCCTGCCCGGGGCGCACCATTTCTACATCACCTTCAAGACCCGCGCCGCCGGAGTCAGCGTCGCGCCCGACATCCTGGCGAAATACCCGGACGAGATGACGGTGGTTCTGCAGCATCAGTATGAAGACCTGCGCGTCGAGGCCGATCGCTTTTCGGTCAAGCTGCGCTTCGGCGGCATGCCCAAGAGCCTGGTCATCCCCTATACCGCCGTGACGCGCTTCTATGATCCCAGCGTCCAGTTCCTCCTGCAGTTCGAGGAACCCGAAGTCACGACGCCGGTGGAGGAAGACCCCGAGACGCCGCAGGATCCCTCGCCCGCATCGGACGGCCCCAAGGTCGTTTCGCTGGATCAGTTCCGCAAGAAATAGGCGTCAGTCGCGCGGATAGGAGCGGATCACGATCCGCTCGCGCTCGCCTTCGTGTCGCTCGACCAGCAGCCGCGCGACCTGAGCGTCGTCGTGGAACAGATAGCCCTTGATCGAATCCAAGAGGGCCTTGGCCAGGTTGTCCAGGTCCATCCACGGCGGTTCGCCGACGTGTTCCATGCGGATTTCGACGACATGGTCGCCCCAGGACGGCCGCGCCCCGCGCCACTCCTTGCGCATGAACTCATAGACCAGAGGCTTGTAATATTTGGCCTGGGTGGTCAGGCCGTCGATCACGATCTCGACGGCGTCGCCGTCCTCGCGCGCCCGGACCTTTCCGGTCCCGATCCAGCCGATGGTCACGCCAAGCCCGCTGATAGGGGGATGTTCGCGCTCTTCTTGCCCTGCATGACTGCCGTGCTACACCCCCGCGCAACCCATCGCCACGCTTGACAGACGAGATTTCCGCCTATGAGCAACGTCCGCACCGAAACCGACACCTTCGGCCCGATCGAGGTCGCCGCCGATCGCTACTGGGGCGCCCAGGCGCAGCGGTCGCTGGGCAATTTCAAGATCGGCTGGGAGAAGCAGCCCCTGCCGGTCGTGCGCGCCCTGGGGATCGTCAAACGCGCGGCCGCAGAGACCAACCGCGACCTGGGCAAGCTGGACCCCGTCCTGGCCGACGCCATCATCAAGGCCGCCAACGAGGTCATCGAAGGCAAGCTGAACGACCACTTCCCGCTGGTCGTCTGGCAGACCGGCTCGGGGACCCAGTCGAACATGAACGCCAACGAGGTGATCTCGAACCGCGCCATCGAGATCCTGGGCGGCGAGATGGGCTCCAAGACGCCGGTCCACCCGAACGACCACGTCAACATGAGCCAGTCGTCCAACGACACCTATCCCACGGCCATGCACGTCGCCTGCGCCGAACAGGTGGTCAACGACCTGATCCCGGCGCTGAAGCATCTGCACGCCGCCCTGGACGCCAAGTCCAAGGCCTGGGCCCACATCATCAAGATCGGCCGCACCCATACCCAGGACGCCACGCCCCTGACGCTGGGCCAGGAGTTCGGCGGCTACGCCCAGCAGGTCGCCAACGGGATCGAGCGGATTGAACAGACCCTGCCCAAGCTGATGGAACTGGCCCAGGGCGGCACCGCCGTCGGCACCGGCCTGAACGCCCCCATCGGCTTCGCGGAAAAGGTCGCGGCCCAGATTGCGGAGATCACCGGCCTGCCCTTCACCACCGCCCCGAACAAGTTCGAGGCCCTGGCCGCCCACGACGCCATGGTCTTCAGCCACGGCGCGATCAACACGGTCGCCGCCTCGCTGTTCAAGATCGCCAACGACATCCGCTTCCTGGGCTCCGGCCCGCGTTCGGGCCTGGGCGAACTGGCCCTGCCGGAAAACGAGCCCGGCTCGTCGATCATGCCGGGCAAGGTCAATCCGACCCAGTGCGAGGCCCTGACCCAGGTCTGCGTCCAGGTGTTCGGCAACAACGCCGCCCTGACCTTCGCCGGATCGCAGGGGCATTTCGAACTGAACGTCTACAACCCGGTGATGGCCTACAACTTCCTGCAGTCGGTGCGTCTGGTCGCCGATGCGGCCATCAGCTTCACCGACAACTGCGTCGTCGGCATCGAGGCGCGCGAGGACAATATCGCGCGCGGGCTGAACAACTCCCTGATGCTGGTCACGGCGCTGAACGGCAAGCTGGGTTATGACCTCTGCGCCAAGATCGCCAAGACGGCGCACAGGAACGGCACCACCCTGCGCGAGGAAGCCGTCGGCGGCGGCTATCTGACCGACGCCGAGTTCGACGAGGCGGTGCGTCCCGAAAAGATGATCGCACCGGGCTGACCTCCGGCCCTGGCCCATATGACGAAGCGCCGACGTCCATCGACATCGGCGCTTTTTCTTCCTCTGAAGCTGTCCGGCTAGACGCTAGTGGGGCTTCTCGGACCAGCGGGCCTTGGCGTCGTCCTGGGTCAGATTCAGGTGAACGTGTTTGTCGTCCACGCTGGCGACCCAGCTGACCGGGATCAGGTGATGCTTGAACCCGCCGGCGAAATCCAGCTTGGCCAGTTCGATCTGATCGCCCAGCACGTGATCGACGCGACCGACATGGCCGCCGTCCGAACCGACGACTTCCAGATGTTCCTTGATGAGCGATACGTCGACCATGATGTCTCCAATGCGGTTTGTTGCTGTCTCTGAAAACGTGAGCCCCATCGTCGGGTTTCAAACGGCGCCGCTTTGAACTCCGCGTTTGATCTGGCGGCCATTGCGGCGAGCCTGTATGTGACGGGCGTTCATCTGGATGGAACTGAACGAATGCGGCGAATCGGTTCGGGGCTTTTCGGCATCGTCATGGCCTTGGCGCTGACCGCATGCGGCACGCTGGAGCGGCCGACCGGCCCGCTCAGGATCGCCGACGGCACGCTGATCAAGGCCCAGGACCCCCGCATCCAAAGCAACGACAGCGCGCGCCTGCAAGAATTCACCCAGGAGATCGCCGGGCGCCTTCTGCCCGATCACCCGACCACCATCCTGGCCTTGTCGGGCGGGGGGGCCAACGGGGCGTATGGCGCGGGGCTTCTGACGGGTTGGAGCGAGCGCGGCGATCGCCCGACGTTCGACGTGGTCACAGGCGTCAGCACCGGCGCCCTTGCCGCGCCCTTCGCCTTCCTGGGATCGGACTGGGACGACGAACTGCGCCACGCCTACACCAGCGGCGGAGCCAACAATATCCTGAGCTGGCGCAGCTTCGCCGCCTTCCTGAACCCCAGCGTGTTCTCATCCCAGGTTCTGCGCAAGCTGGTCGACGACAATGTAACGCCCGAATTGTTGCGCGCCGTGGCGCGCGAACACGCCAACGGCCGACGCCTTCTGGTCGCCACGACGAACCTGGACAGCGAACAGACCGTCATCTGGGACATGGGCCTGTTGGCCAGTCAGGGCGACGAGAATGCGCGCGAACTGTTCAAGGAGGTCCTGGTCGCCTCGGCCAGCATCCCGGGCGTCTTTCCGCCCGCCCTGATCGCGGGCCTTCAGGACGACGACAAGGTCGTGCTGGAAATGCACGTGGACGGCGGGGTCAACACGCCGTTCCTGGCCATTCCCGAAGATCTGATGCTGTGGACCCGGCCCAGGGACGAAGGCCGCGTCGGGGCTCTCTACGTCATCGTCAACGGCCAGACCGGGCGCAACGACGGCGTCACGCCGGGGCGTTTGTCGGGCATCCTGTCGCGCACCTACGACAGCATGAGCAAGGCCTCGCTTCGCACCCATCTGGCCATCACCACCGCCTTCGCCCAGCGCAACGGCCTGGACATGTCGCTGTCGGCCATTCCCGATAATGTCGAGGCCTCCAGCCTGAAGTTCGACCAGGAAACCATGTCGGCCATGTTCGAACTGGGTCGCCAGCGCGGACGCGGTCCCGACGCCTGGACCCGCCTCGATCGCAAGCAGGCCGATCAGCCCTTCATCCCCCAGACCCGCGTCGACGAAGCCCAGGTGCCTGCCGTCCTCGCACCGGCGCCATCGTCCACCGCGTCCGACACGCCGGCCCACACCGACACGCCGAAGCGCTGACCATGGGCGAGATCGTCAATCTGAACCGCGCCCGGAAATCCCGGTCGAAAGCGGACCGCAAGGCCGAGGCCGTCGCCAATCGCCTCGCCCACGGCCGCACCAGGGCCGATAAGCAGGCGGCCCGGCTGGACCAGGCGCGCGAGGCCCGCCTGCTTGACGGCAAGAAACGGGATAGGCCGCAGGGCGACGGCTGAACCGTCGAACCTTGGCCCGCCTCTCACGTCTCGCGCCCAAGTGTGACACACTGGCGCCAAAGAGGAGATCGCCATGCGACACGCCGCCTTCGTTCTGCCCGCCGCCCTGGTCCAGGCCGCTTGCGCCATGCCGGGAGAGACGCCGCCGACCGTGACGGCCGGCACGACGGTCGTGACCGTCACCGCCCTATATCGCGAACGGGTCATGCTGCCGCCGGGCCATGTGCTGACCGTTCGAGTCGAGGACGTCAGCCTGGCGGACGCCCCGGCCCAGGTCCTGGCCGAAAGCAGCGAAACCCTGGCGGGCGCCCCGCCCTATGCGGTGACATTGGGCTTTCCGACAGCTCAGATCGATCCACGTCATACCTACGCCGTCCGCGCCGAGATACGCGATCCGGCGGGCGCCCTGGTCTTCACCACCGACACGCGCCACGCCGTCCTGACCCAGGGCGCGCCCGCCTCGGCCGAGATCGTGCTGAAGTCCGTGCGTTGAACGGTCTGGCCAAACGCTCGGTCGCCTTGGCGGGCCATGCGACGTCGGTGGCGCTGGAGCCCGAGTTCTGGGCTGTCCTGGACCGGATCGCGGCGAAGCGGAATCTCAGCAAGGCCGGATTGCTGGCCGAGATCGACGCCGGACGCGGCCGACGCCCCCTGGCCTCGGCCTGTCGCCTGCTGGCGCTGGACTGGGTGGCGGACAACGGCCGGGTGGTCTGATCGGAGATTCGTCGGCCTACATCCTAGGCCGATGACGACCGTAACCGACAGCCGGACTCCGTACCTTCTCGGCAGCGATCAGACTGCGCGGGCGCCTGCGCCTGCGGCGTCTCCAGGGCGATGAAGGCGTCCGACCTGCGTTCGCCTTCCATCTCCACCAACACGATCCAGATCGCCAGCAGCACGAACATCGCGCCCATGCCCACGGCGAAGGCGATCCAGCCGGAACGGCCGGGCTTCGGTGGACGGTCCGCCGTCCTGTCGGTCTGTGGCATGCCTTGCATCGTGACTGGAACCGGCCGCCGAGCCGGCAGGTTCCGCGTTTTCATTTCGGCGTCGGCCCTGACATTGCCTTGCGGTCCCCTTATGTTCCGCGCTCGATTCTGCCAGACCTCCTCTGAACCACGGATAGTCCCTCGCCTGTGACCGATCTTCCCGCCCCCCGCATTTCCGACCTCGCCCGCGCCCGCGCGCCCGAGGGGGTCCAGGCGCGCGACTATCTGGCCGGGCTGAACCCCGAACAGCGCGAGGCCGTGGAGACGACCGAGGGGCCGGTCCTGGTGCTGGCCGGCGCGGGAACGGGCAAGACGCGGGTGCTGACCACTCGACTGGCCCACATCCTGGCGACCGGACGCGCCAGACCGTGGGAGCTGCTGGCCGTCACCTTCACCAACAAGGCCGCGCGCGAGATGCGCGAGCGGATCACCCATCTGATCGGCCCGTCGGCCGAGGGCCTTCGCTGGCTGGGCACCTTCCACTCCATCGCCGCCCAGATTCTGCGCCGCCACGCCGAACTGGTCGGCCTGAAATCCACCTTCGCCATCCTGGATGCGGACGACCAGGAACGAGTGCTGAAACAGCTGCTGGAAGCCGCCAATATCGACACCAAACGCTGGACGCCCAAGTCGCTCAACAGCCTGATCGACCATTGGAAGAACCGAGGCTGGACGCCCGAAAAGCTGCCCCCCGGCGAGGACTTCGCCAACGGCAAGGGCCAGGGTCTCTACGCCGCCTACCAGGCGCGGCTGCGCAGCCTGAACGCCTGCGACTTTGGCGACCTTCTGCTGCACAACATCACCATTCTGTCGCAGCACGCGGACCTGGCCGAGGAGTACCGCCGCCGCTTCCGCTACATCCTGGTCGACGAGTATCAGGACACCAATGTCGCCCAGTATCTTTGGCTGAGGCTGCTGACCGCCTCCACCGGCAACGTCTGCTGCGTCGGCGACGACGATCAGTCGATCTATGGCTGGCGCGGCGCGGAAGTGGACAACATCCTGCGGTTCGAGCGCGACTTCCCCGGCGCCAAGATCGTCAAGCTGGAGCGGAATTATCGCTCGACCCGCCATATCCTGGGCGCGGCGTCCGGTTTGATCGCGGCCAACCGCGACCGGCTGGGCAAGACCCTGTGGACCGAGGACGACGGCGGCGACAAGGTCAGGGTGCGCGGCGTCTGGGACGGCGAGGCCGAGGCCCGGCTGATCGCCGACGAGATCGAGACGGCCCGCCGCCCCCACGCCGGCGAACCGGGGCTGAAATACAAGGACATGGCCATCCTGGTCCGCGCCTCCTTCCAGATGCGGGCCTTCGAGGAGCGGCTGGTCATGCTGGCCATCCCCTACGCCGTCATCGGCGGGCCGCGCTTCTTCGAGCGCGCCGAAATCCGCGACGCCCACGCCTATCTGCGGCTGATCCTGTCCGAGGACGACGACCTGGCGTTCGAACGCATCGTCAACGTGCCCAAGCGCGGCATCGGCGACGCCAGCGTTCAGAAAATCCTGCAGATCGCCCGTCAGCACGACATATCCGCCCTGACCGCCGTGCGCGGCCTGATCAACACCGACGAGCTTCAGGCCCGCACCCGCACCGCCCTGTCCAACTTCGTGCGCGACATCGACCGCTGGCGCGCCCTGTCGGCCGACACGCCCCACTGGCAGGTCATGGAGACGGTGTTGGAGGAGAGCGGTTACACCGACATGCAGAAAGCCGACAGAACCTCGGGCCAGACGCGGCTGGAGAACCTCAAGGAACTGACCCAGTCGATGCAGTCGTTCGAGACGCTTCAGGCCTATCTGGAGCACGTCTCCCTGGTCATGGACCTGGAGCGCAACGCCGGCGACGATCCCAATGGCGACGGCGCGGTGCAGATCATGACCCTGCACGGCGCCAAGGGGCTGGAGTTCCCTCTCGTCTTCCTGCCCGGCTGGGAAGAAGGCGTCTTCCCCTCGCAACGCAGCATCGACGAGAAGGGCGAGAAGGGCCTGGAGGAGGAACGCCGTCTGGCCTATGTCGGCGTGACGCGGGCCAAACAGGACGCGCGGATTTCCTTCGCCGCCAATCGTCTGGTCTACGGCCGCTGGACATCGCAACTGCCCAGCCGCTTCGTCGACGAACTGCCCATCGCCCACGTCGATCCCCAGTCGGACACCGGCTATTACGGCGCCTCGACCGGCATGAAGGAGGCCAAGAGCCGCTGGGACGACGCGCCCTCCTTCGGCAGCGGCTATTCCTCGCCCGGCTGGAAACGCGCCCAGAGTTTCACCGCCGCCCAGACGCCGAACAAAATTCCGGCCCGCAAGGCCGTCATCGAGGGCGACGGCCGCCTGATCGCCACGGCGGATCCCAAATCCGGCTCCGGCTGGCAGAAAGGCCAGCGCGTCTTTCATCAGAAGTTCGGTTACGGAACCGTGCGCGTGATCGAGGGCAACAAGCTGGTGGTCGAGTTCGAAAAGGCCGGCGAAAAGCGTGTGATCGACAGCTTCGTCGAAAAGGCGGACTGACCGGTTCAGACCGGCGTCGCCGCGCCGCGCAGCCGCCAAGTCTCCCATATGCCGACGGCCATCGGAACGGCCGTCGTGCCCGACCAACGGCACGGCCAGACCCGTATCAGAGGTGGATCACCCGGCCATAGGCGTCCAGAGCCGCTTCGTGCATGGCCTCCGACATGGTCGGGTGCGGATAGACGATGCCGTGGATGTCTTCCTCAGTCGCCTCCATGGCGATGGCCGTGACGAAGCCCTGGATCATTTCGGTGACTTCATGGCCCATCATATGGGCGCCGATCAGGGCGCCGGTCTTGGCGTCGAAGATCACCTTGACGAAGCCGTCCGGCTCGCCCGCCGCCACCGCCTTGCCGTTCACCCGGAAGGGGAAGCGGCCGATCTTGACGTCGCGCTTCTCGGCGCGGGCCGCCTGTTCGGTCACGCCGACCGAGGCGACCTGCGGCTGGGCGTAGGTGCAGCCGGCGATGGGCGAATGGACGTTCGGGCTCTTGTAGCCGGCGATGAATTCGGCGGCGTGGATGCCTTCGTGCGAGGCCTTGTGCGCCAGCCAGGGCGCGCCGGCGCAGTCGCCGATGGCGAACAGGCCCTTGACGTTGGTCTGGCAGTGGCCGTCGGTCTTGATGTGGCCGCGGTCCAGTTCGACGCCCAGCGCCTCCAGGCCGATGCCGTCGGTGTTGGCGGTGATGCCCACGGCCGAGATGCAGACCTCGGCCTCCAGCGTCTCGGCCTTGCCGCCGATCTCGACATCGACCTTCACGCCGTTCGCGTTCTTTGCGACCTTCGTCACCTTGGCGCCGACCTTGAACTTGATGCCGCGCTTCTCGAACGCCTTCTGCGCGGCCTTGGAGACCTCCTCGTCCTCGACCGGCATGATGCGCTCGACCGCCTCGACGACCGTCACCTCGGCGCCCAGGGCGCGATAGAAGCTGGCGAACTCGATGCCGATGGCGCCCGAGCCGATGACCACGAACGACTTGGGCAGTGTCTTCGGGGCCAGAGCGTCGCGATAGGCCCAGATCTTGTCCCCGTCGGCCTCCAGGCCGATCTGAGGCAAGGATCGCGCGCGGGCGCCCACCGCCAGCATCACCGACTTGGCCTCGACCGTGCGCGACCCGCCGGCCTTCAGCGCGATCACGACCTTGGGCGCCGCCGCGCCCTTTTCGAGCTTGGCCGAGCCTTCGATCACCTCGATCTTGTTCTTCTTCATCAGGAAGGCGACGCCCTTGTTCATCGTCGCCGCCACGCCGCGCGAGCGCTGGATGATGGCGTCGAAGTCGAACGAGGCGCCGGACGCCGACAGTCCGTATTCTTTCAGGTGGCTCAGGCTCTCGAACTTCTCGCCCGACTTCAGCAGGGCCTTGGTCGGGATACAGCCCCAGTTCAGACAGATGCCGCCCAGATTCTCGCGCTCGACGATGGCGACCTTCTGGCCCAGTTGGCTGGCGCGGATCGCCGCGACATAGCCGCCGGGGCCCGAGCCGATGACGACGAGATCGAATTCTTGGGCCATGATCAGATCAACTTCTCGATGTCGGCCTTTATGGCCTCGGGTTCTGTCTGCGGGGCGTAGCGGGCGGCCACCCTGCCCTCGCGGTCGGTCAGGAACTTGGTGAAGTTCCACTTGATGGCCTGGGAGCCCAGGAAGCCGCGCTTCTCTCGGGTCAGCCAGGCGTAGAGCGGATGCCGGTTTGGGCCGTTGACCTCCACCTTGTCGAACAAGGGAAAGGTCACGTCGAAGCTGGTGGCGCAAAAGGCGGCGATCTCCGCCGCCCGGCCGGGCTCCTGATTGCCGAACTGGTTGCACGGAAAGCCCAGAACCTCGAACGGCTGGCCGGCGAAGTCCCGGTGCAGCGTCTCCAGACCCTCGTACTGGCCGGTGAAGCCGCATTTGGACGCGGTGTTGACGATCAACAGCGCCTGACCGCGATAACGGTTAAGCGACACCTCCGTGCCGTCGATGGCGCGGGCGGAAAAGTCATAGACCGAGGTCATGACCAGCCCGTCCCTTACGCCAGCATCGCGACAGGATCTTCGATCAACGGCTTGAACGCCTGCAGGAAGCGGGCGCCCGTCGCGCCGTCCACCACGCGGTGATCGCAGGTCAGGGTCACGGTCATGACGGTGGCTGGAACGACCTGGCCGTCCTTGACCACGGCGCGCTGCTCGCCGGCGCCCACGCTCATGATGCAACCCTGCGGCTCATTGATGATCGAGGTGAACTGCTTGATGCCGAACATCCCCAGATTGGACACCGAGAAGGTGCCGCCCTGGAACTCTTCCGGCTTCAGCTTGCGCTCGCGGGCGCGCTTGGCCAGGTCCTTGGACTCGGTCGCGATCTGCGCCAGGCCCTTGGTCTCGGCCTTCCTGATGATCGGGGTGATCAGGCCGCCGTCGATCGCCACCGCCATCGAGATGTCGGCATTGTGGTGCATGGCGATGCCTTCCGGCGTATAGGAGGCGTTCGCCTCGGGCACCGCCTTCAGGGCCAGGGCCGCGGCCTTGATGACGAAGTCGTTGACGGAGACCTTGATCCCCTGCGGCTCCAGCATCTTGTTCACCTTGGCGCGCACGGCCATCAGCTGGTCGATCTCGACATCGATGAACAGCGGGAAGTGCGGCACGTTCTGGACGCTGTCGACCATGCGACGCGCCACGGCCTTCTTCATGCCGTCCAGCGGGATCAGGTCGTAGCTGCCGTCCGGGATCCCCATCTGGGCCAGCGATAGAGCCTTGCGCGGTTCGGCGGCGGCGCTTGCCTCGGCCGTTGCGGGCGGCGTGGACGCAGGTCGGGCGGCGCCCTTGCCGGCGGCCTCGACATCGCGCTTGACGATCCGGCCATGCGGGCCGGTGCCCTTGATAGACTTCAGATCGACGCCGTTCTGCGCCGCGATGCGACGCGCCAGGGGCGAGGCGAAGATGCGTTCGCCGTTGTCCGACTTCGGCGCGGCCGGAGCCGGTGCGGCGGCCTTTGGCGCCTCGACGGCTGCGGCGGGCGCGGCCTGGGGCTTCGGAGACTCCTCGGCCTTGTCGGCAGGCTCGTCCGCAGGCTTGGGCGCGGCTGCGCCGCCTTCGTCCTTCAGCCGGGCGATGGGCGTATTGACCTTCACGCCTTCGGTCCCTTCGGCCACCAGGATGTCGGTGACTTCGCCCTCGTCGACCGCCTCGACCTCCATCGTGGCCTTGTCGGTTTCGATCTCGGCGATCACGTCGCCGGCGGAAACCATGTCGCCCACCTTCACGTGCCATTTGGCCAGCACGCCCTCCTCCATGGTCGGAGACAGGGCCGGCATAAGGATATCGGTCATCAGGCGTTCCCCCCGGTTTTCGTGATCGGCTCGGCGACGGTGCGGACGTCGTTCGCCTTCACCACTTCGGTCAAGCCTTCGAGGATGCGGTGGTAGGCGGCTGTTTCATCGTGGCTGTGACGCACGGCGTAACCATGCGCCATGTGGCGCGCCGCATAGGCCAGCAGACGGCCGAACTGGATCGGATCGTTGAAGGCGGGCTTGACCGCCATCACCGGCTCCTCCTTCGACCACCACATCCGCAGCAGTTCGATGGCCTGGGGATCAGCCGCGACGCTGTCGGGCGTCGTCAGCATGAATTCCGACGCCTCGGTCACGCCATCACCTGCTTCACGGCCGCGATGATCTTGTCGACGCCGGGCAGAGACAGGGCTTCGAGATTGGCGGCGTAGGGCAGCGGCACGTCTTCCTGATGCACCCGCAGCGGCGGAGCGTCCAGATAGTCGAAGGCGTGCTCGATCACGCGGGCCACGACCTCGGCGCCGACGCCCATCGGACCCCAGCCCTCTTCGGCCGAAACCAGACGATTGGTCTTCTTGACGCTTTCGACCACAGTCTCATGGTCCAACGGGCGCAGGGTGCGCAGGTCGATCACCTCGGCCTCGATCCCTTCTTCGGCCAGCTTCTCGGCGGCCTGCAGGGCGAAGCCGACCATGCGGGCGTGGGCGGTGATGGTGACATCCCTGCCCTCGCGGCGGACCTTGGCCTTGCCGATCGGCAGGACATAGTCCTCGACCTCCGGCACGTCGAACTCGGCGCCGTAGAGCATCTCGTGCTCGAGGAAGACGACCGGGTTCGGGTCGCGGATGGCGGCCTTCAACAGGCCCTTGGCGTCGGCCGCGTCATAGGGGGCGATGACCTTCAGGCCGGGCACCTGGGCGTACCAGGCCGAATAGTCCTGGCTATGCTGCGCGCCGACGCGGCTGGCGGCGCCGTTCGGGCCGCGGAAGACGATGTCGGCGCGGATCTGACCACCCGACATATACAGCGTCTTGGCGGCCGAGTTGATGATGTGGTCGATGGCCTGCATGGCGAAGTTGAACGTCATGAACTCGACGATCGGCTTCAGGCCCGCCATGGCGGCGCCCACGCCCAAGCCGGCGAAGCCGTGCTCGGTGATCGGCGTGTCGACCACGCGCCGGTCGCCGAACTCCTGCAGCAGGTCGCGGCTGACTTTGTAGGCCCCCTGGTACTGGGCGACTTCCTCGCCGATCAGGAAGACCCGGTCGTCGCGACGCATCTCCTCGGCCATGGCGTCGCGCAGGGCGTCGCGCACGGTCATCTTGACCAGTTTGGCGTCGGACGGAATTTCCGGGTCGCGCAGTTCGACTTTCGGCGTCGAGGTCTGGGGCGGGGCCTTTTCGGGATCGCCGGTCTTGCCCTCGGCCGTAGCCTTCGTCGTTGAAGTCGCTGCTTTCGCGTCGTCGGAATCGTCGGATTTCGTCGTCGAAATCGCACCCGCGTCGTCGCCCGAAAGACGCGCGATGGGCGTATTGACCTTCACGTTCTCGGCGCCTTCCGGCACCAGGATCTCCAGAACCTCGCCTTCGTCCACGGCCTCGACTTCCATCGTCGCCTTGTCGGTCTCGATCTCGGCGATCACCTGGCCGGCCGACACGGTGTCGCCCGCCTTGATATGCCATTTGGTCAGCGTGCCCTCTTCCATCGTGGGGGACAGCGCCGGCATCAGAATGTCGGTCACGGATCAGGCCTCCACGTAGACGTCGGTATAGAGCTCGGACGGATCGGGTTCCGGGCTCTCTTGGGCGAATTGAACAGCTTCGGCGACGATCGCCTTGATTTCGTTATCGACGGTCTTCAGCTCCTCCTCGGTCGCCTTGGCGGCCGACAGCAGCATCTTCAGGTGATCGATCGGATCACGGGTCTTCTTGACCTCGTCGACCTCTTCCTTGGTGCGGTATTTCGCCGGGTCGGACATCGAGTGGCCGCGGTAACGATAGGTCTTCACCTCCAGGATGAAGGGGCCGCCGCCTTCGCGCGCGCGCTTCACCGCACGGGCCGTCGCGTCGCGCACGGCCAGGACGTCCATCCCGTCCACCTGTTCGCCCGGAATGCCGAAGCTGGCGCCGCGCTGGTACAGTTCCGTCGTCGAGGACGAGCGTTCGATGCTCGTGCCCATCGCATATTGATTGTTTTCGATGATGTAGATGGCCGGCAGCTTCCACAGCTGGGCCATGTTGAAGCTTT
This sequence comes from Brevundimonas sp. D3-1P, assembly GCF_055809335.1. NCBI lineage: Bacteria > Pseudomonadati > Pseudomonadota > Alphaproteobacteria > Caulobacterales > Caulobacteraceae > Brevundimonas > Brevundimonas sp. D3-1P. The sequence continues at coordinate 593,276 of NZ_CM147908.1, read as the reverse complement.
CGTACACCTGACCCTGGTTGGCCGCGCCGTCGCCGAAATAGACGAAGGCCACCGAATCGTCGCCGCGATACTTGCCGGCGAAGGCCAGACCGGTGCCCAGCGCCACCTGGGCGCCGACGATGCCATGTCCACCGTAGAAGCCGGTCGGCACGTCGAACATGTGCATCGACCCGCCCTTGCCCTTGGACGAACCGCCGCTGCGGCCGGTCAGCTCGGCCATGACTTCCTTCGGGTCCATGCCGGCGGCCAGCATATGGCCGTGATCGCGATAGCCGGTGATGATCTTGTCGTGGCCCGGTTTGACGCTCTCCTGAACGCCGACCGCCACGGCCTCCTGGCCGATGTACAGGTGGCAGAAGCCGCCGATCAGGCCCATGCCGTACAGTTGGCCCGCGCGCTCCTCGAAGCGACGGATCAGAACCATTTCGCGATAGAAGCGAAGCAGGTCTTCCTTAGACGCCGTCGGCGCATTGGGCAGTTTGTCAGGCGTTGTCGTCTGAGCGGATTTGGCTGGGGCTTTCGCCATCCGGTATCTCCCGGCTAGGCGCCGAGAAGCGACGCCTTCTTATCGTTACGGAAAGGGGCTTTAGCAGCCTTCCTTCCCGGAACGCAAAGGGGTCCGGGTCGCGCTGTAACAATAGTTCAAGTGGCGCGTGTTCAGCTCTGTTCAGTCGGGGCCGAGGCGCGGATCACATAGTCGCGCGGATCGGAGAAGCCCAATACGGCGCGCGCGCGCTCCTCGAGCAGGTCGCGCGACAGACTGTCGCTGCGAAGATAACGCACCCGGGTCTCCAGATCACGGCGCTGCTCGGTCAGCTGGGCGAGCTGGTCCTCGCGCTGTCCCAGAAGCGCATCGCGCGAGGCGCCGCTCAACAGGCCCCGTTCGCCCGTCAAGGCCTGCACGCCAAGATAGGCGAGCAACAGCAGCAGAACGCAGGACACACGGTAAGACTTCATCCGTTCGGGCACTTAGAACGCTCCTTCTGAGCGCGAAAACACAGTTCAGGAACCGTGCCCGAAAATGCCTAACGAAATGTAGCTTGACCGTAAGAATATCGACGGAGAACGCTGATTCTCCGCCGAGAATTCCATCGCCTATTTCAGCAGCATGCCATCGCCGAAATAGACGCCCTGGTCGCCCAGCATCTCTTCGATGCGCAGCAGTTGGTTGTACTTCGCGACCCGATCGGATCGGGCCAGAGAGCCGGTCTTGATCTGACCGCAGTTGGTGGCCACGGCCAGGTCGGCGATGGTGGCGTCCTCGGTTTCGCCCGAACGGTGGCTCATGACGGCCGTATAGCCGGCGCGCTGGGCCATATCGACCGCATCCAGCGTCTCCGACAGGGTGCCGATCTGATTGACCTTGATCAGGATGGAGTTGGCCAGCCCCTCGCCGATGCCGGCCGCCAGACGCGCGGGATTGGTCACGAACAGGTCGTCGCCGACCAGTTGCACCCGGTCGCCCAGACGTTCGGTCAGCAGGCGCCAGCCGTCGAAATCGTCCTCCGCCATGCCGTCTTCGATCGAGACGATGGGGAAACGTTCGCACAGATCCACCAGATAGGCGGCCATCCCGTCGGCGTCGACGGTCTTGCCCTCGCCGGCCATGACGTATTTGCCGTCCTTGAAGAACTCGGTCGAGGCCACGTCCAGGCCCAGGTGGAAGTCTTCGCCCGCCAGATAGCCGGCCGCCTGCCCCGCCTTGGTGATGAAGCTCAACGCCTCCTCGGCCGAGGCCAGGTTTGGGGCGAAGCCGCCCTCGTCGCCGACGTTGGTGTTGTGGCCGGCGTCCTTCAGCTGCTTTTTCAGGGCGTGGAAGATCTCCGTTCCCATGCGCAGGGCGTCGCTGAAGGTCTCGGCTCCAGTCGGCAGGATCATGAACTCCTGGATATCGATCGGATTGTCGGCATGGGCGCCGCCATTGATGATGTTCATCATCGGGGTCGGCAGGACGCGAGCCGAGACGCCGCCGATGTAGCGATACAGCGGCAGACCCGACGAGATGGCGCTGGCCTTGGCGGCCGCCAGCGACACGCCCAGGATGGCGTTGGCGCCCAGGCGCCCCTTGTTGGGCGTGCCGTCCAGTTTGATCATCGCCTCGTCGATCCGGCGCTGGTCCTCGGCGTCCATGCCGGACAGGGCGTCGAAGATTTCGCCGTTGACGGCGTCCACCGCCTTCTGAACGCCCTTGCCCCCCCAGACATCCTTGTCGCCGTCGCGCAACTCGACGGCTTCGTGCGCGCCCGTCGATGCGCCGGACGGAACCGCGGCGCGGCCGAACGAGCCGTCGTCCAGGATCACGTCCACTTCGACCGTCGGATTGCCCCGGCTGTCGAGGATCTGGCGGGCGACGATGTCGGCGATGTCGGTCATGGCTCGGCTCTTTGGCTCAAGGCGGAAATGAAGTCAGACGGGTTTAGCCGCCCGTCCGCCAAAGGCCAATGCCGCCGTGATCGCGATGTCAGGAACACCCTTCGACCAGTTGGATCGACGGATCGCCCGCATGGATCATGCCGACCTTGCCGTCCGCGCCGATCTCATAGCGGACGCCGCGCGCCGACGGGTCGGCGACATAGGCGGTCGAACCGCCGCGCGCCCAGGCGAACAGATCCTCGGCCGGGGCGTCCTGATATTTGTGCGGCTGGGAAAAGACGGCGCCGCCATACGCCTGTTTGATCGCCAAGGCCGTGTCGCCCAGGCCGAAGCCACGGTCGGTCTTGACGCCGGCGTCGCGCGCCAGGGTGATTCGCGTCAGTCGGCCGTTCTGGATCATGACGCTGACGCCCTTCGGCGCGCGGGCGGGGTGGAAGATGTCGCACGCCTCAGGCTCTGCGCCTCCCACTGCGCCCGGGTTCGCGTCATCGCCCCAGGCCGCGATCAGATCGGCCTTGCTCATCCCGATCCGCGCCGGCCCCAGGCCGTCGGCCGTCAGGGTGTCGGCGGCCGCTGGCGCGGCGATCGGGGCCGAAGGCGACGCCGTCATATCCGGGGCGGGAGGCGAGGCGTCGGCAGCCGGCCGGTCGTCGCGCCCGCAGGCGGCGAGCAAAAGCATGCAGACGCCGATAGCGGCGGCGGGGCGAATCATCATGCGGCGATCTCCGATCTAAGCCTCGACGCGCTGAACGCACGAAAACGGCGCGCGGATCACCGCGCGCCGTCGAAATCGTCATTCGGCCCGTCGTTGTCGAACGCGGGCGAAACGTCCTAAAAAGACCTAGTCTTCCTTGGGCGTGATGACCTGGCGACCGCGATAGGTGCCGGTCTTCAGGTCGATGTGGTGCGGGCGCTTCAGCTCGCCGGTGTCCTTGTCCTCGACATAAACGTTCGAGGTCAGGGCGTCGTGGGCGCGGCGCATGTTGCGACGCGAGGGAGATACTTTGCGCTTCGGAACGGCCATGTCCGTCTCAATCTTCTAAGTCGGGCGCCGCCCAGAGCCGAAGCCTGTCTGGCGCGAAAACGATAGCGGCGGCCCCCAACCCTTCTTTAGAAGGATGCCGAGCCGCCACGCGAGGCGCGGCTTATGCATGAACCGCGCGACGATTTCAAGGCGTTTAAGCAGCCGCCAAACGACGGACGATCTTCGCCGGATTGCCGACGACGACAACGTCCGACGGCACGTCCTTGGTCACGACCGAACCCGCCCCGATCACCGACCGGTCTCCGATGGTGACGCCGGCCAGAACGATGGCGCCGCCGCCGATCCAGACGTCGTCTCCGATGATGATGGAGCGCGCCGTTTCCTTGCCGCGACGCGCCACCGCGTCCAAGGGATGCTCCGGCGTCAGGAGCTGCACCCCAGGCCCGGCCTGAAAGTTGTCGCCGATGCGAATCTCGGCGCAGTCCAGGAACACGCAGTTGGCGTTGGCGAAGGCGCGCGCGCCCAAATGGATGTTGACGCCATAGTCGCAGAAGAAACCCGGCATGATGATCGCCTTGCCGTCAGTCGCGCTCACCAACCGATTGACCAGGGCGCTGCGACGGTCGCGATCCGGCTCGGCGTTGATGGCGACCGTCAGGCCTACGGCTCGGGCTCGACCGTCTCGCAAGTCGGGATCGCCAGGATCATAGGGCAGGCCCGCCAGCATCTTCTCGCGTTCGGTCATTCCGTCTCCGTCAAAGCCGCCGCCACCGCCTCGCCGATAGCCAGCGAACCGGTCAGGCCGGGGCTCTCGATCCCGAACAAGGCCATCAGGCCGTCTAGGCCGTGATGCTCGCGCCCATGCAGTTGAAAGTCGGGCTGGGGCTCGCCCGGCCCATGCAGCTTGGGCCGGATGCCGGCGTAGTCGGGCGTCAGGGCGCCGTCGGGCAGGCCTGGCCAGAAACGACGGATATATCGCGCGAACTCGTCAGCCTTGGCCGGATCGACCGAATAATCCTCGGTTTCGACATAGGCCAGGTCGGGGCCGAACACCCCCTGCCCGCCCAGGTCCTTGCGATAATGGGTGCCTAAGGCGCCGGGGATAGGCGGAGGATAGATCAGCCGGTCGAACGGCGCGCGTCCGATCAGACGGAAATAGACGCCCTTGCCGAAATGGCCGGCGGGGATGTCTTGGGGCGGATAGCCCTCGATCTGACCTGCGACCGCCTGCGCCGACAACCCGGGCGCCGTGGCCAAGAGGCGGCTGGTGACGGTCATCGCCCCCTCGCCCCCGACGCGGATGGAAAAACCGCCGCCCGACAGCGACGCGGCGCCCTCGAACGGCGCCGACACGACGACCGAGCCGCCCGCGTCCTCGATCTCGCCTCGCAGGGCCAGCATATAGCCGTGGCTGTCGAACAGGCCGCTCTCGGCCGACAGGATGGCGGCGTGGGCGTTCAGTTCGGGCTCCAGCGCCCGCGCCTGGGCGCCGGTCAGATGCTCCAGCCCCTCCACGCCGTTCGCCGTCGCCTGTTCGAAGATGGCCTCGATCCTCTCGACCTCGGCCGTTTCGGTGGCCACGACCAGCTTGCCGCACTTCCAATGGTCGATCTTGCGGCTGGCCAGGAAATCATAGAGCGCGCGCCGACCCGCGACGCAGAACTGCGCCTTCAACGATCCGGTCGGGTAATAGAGGCCGCCATGAATGACCTCGGAGTTGCGCGACGACACGCCCTGGCCGATGTGGCCTTCCTTCTCCAGCACCAGCACCGTCAGGCCCCGTTTCGACAACGCCCGCCCGCAGGCCAGGCCCACGGCCCCGGCGCCCACGACCGTCGCATCGAAGTCGAAAATCATCGGCCGCGATATCTCCGCTTCGCCTCGGCCTCGAAACAGCCGATCAGCTTTTCCACGGCCCGGTCGAAGTTCGCCGACAGCATCAGGTCCAGCATCCGCGACTTGAAGGCGAAGTCGATCATGAACTCCAGCCGCGTGCCCTCGGGATGGGGAAAGAACTCCCAGCGGTTCTTCAGATGTTTAAACGGCCCGCGCAACAGGCCGACCTCGACCTTGGGCGCATTGCGGTCGTGCCGCACCCAGGTCGAGAACCGCTCCTTCAGCACCGAGAACCCGACCCCGGCCTCGGCGTCGACGACGGTGACGCCCTCGCTTTCCGCCCGCTCGTTCCAGACGCGCATCGACGTGACCCACGGCACGAAGTCGGGATAGGCGCGCACGTCCGCCACCAGATCGGCAAGCTGTTCGGGCGCATAGGGCAGTATGCGCGTGACGCGATGGACGGCCATCCCTGGCTCAGCGGCGCAGTTGCGCCTCGCGCGCCGCCCTCAGCCGGGCGAAGTCGTCGCCGGCGTGGTGCGACGAACGCGTCAGCGGACTGGACGACACCATCAGGAAGCCCTTGGCGCGGGCGATCGCCTCATAGGCCTTGAACTCCTCCGGGGTGACGAAACGGTCGATGGCGGCGTGTTTGCGCGTCGGCTGCAGATACTGGCCGATGGTGATGAAGTCGACGCCGGCGGACCGCATGTCGTCCATCACCTGCATGACCTCTTCCTTGGTCTCGCCCAGACCGACCATGATGCCGGACTTGGTGAACTGGTTCGGGTCCCGCTCCTTGACCATCTGCAACAGCCGCAGGCTGTGGAAGTAGCGCGCGCCCGGCCGTATCTTCAGATACAGGCGCGGCACGGTCTCCAGGTTGTGATTGAAGACGTCGGGCTTGGCGTCGATCATCACGGCGGCCGCCCCATCTTTTCGCAGGAAGTCGGGCGTCAGGATCTCGATGGTAGTGTCCGGCGCCTGGAGGCGGATCTGGCGCACCACCTCGGCGAAGTGGGCTGCGCCGCCGTCGGCCACATCGTCGCGGTCGACCGAGGTGATGACGACGTGGTTCAGGCCCATCTGCTGAACGGCCAGGCCCACCTTGCCCGGCTCTTCCGGATCCAGCGGCTGGGGCAAGCCCGTCTTGACGTTGCAGAAGGCGCAGGCCCGCGTGCAGGTGTCGCCCATGATCATCAGGGTGGCGTGCTTCTGGCTCCAGCACTCGCCGATGTTCGGGCAGGCCGCCTCTTCGCAGACCGTCACCAGCCCCTTGGAGCGCACGATGTCCTTGGTGGCGTTGTACTGGCCCGATCCCGGCGCCTTGACCCGCAGCCAGTCGGGCTTTTTCAGCACGACGGATTCCGGCCGGTTCTGCTTTTCCGGGTGACGCAGCTCCGACGGCTTGCGCTGCAGGGTGTCGATCAGAGTGACCATGGTCGGTATTTCGGCCTTCCGCGCCCGGAAGGCAAGGCACGGCCGGTTACAGAGCGCGACCGAACGGAACTCACGCGGCGTTACGCATCTTTTCAAGATGACCCGGCGTCATTAATGACAGTCGCCCGAACAACAGAGAGGGCTTCCCACGCCCTCCATAGGAGACGCGCTTGCGCCAGGCCCTGGATCCGTCGCTGTACGAAGAAACCCTGATCGACGCCCTTATCGAGGCGCGGGCGCGGTTCGGCGACAAGGAGATCCTGGAGGACCAGGATCGTCACCCGCTGACCTACACCGGCCTGATCCGCGCCGCCTTCGTGCTGGGCCGCAAGATCGCGCAGATGACGGACAAGGGCGAGCGGGTGGCCATCCTTCTGCCGTCGTCCATGGGGGTGGTCGTCACCTTTTTCGGTCTGCACGCCCACGGCCGCGTGCCGGTGATGCTGAACTTCACCGCCGGCGAGACCAATCTGAAGGCCGCCATCCAGGCGTCCGGCGTCAAGAAGGTGCTGACGGCCAAACGGTTCGTCGACCAGGCCAAGCTGGACGATCTCATCGTCGAACTGAAGACCGTCGCCGACATCGTCTGGCTGGACGACGTGCGCAAGACCATCGGCCTGCCCGACAAACTCTATGGCCTGGCCGCCGGGGCCGCGCCCAAGCGGTTCCGCGTCAAGACGGACCCGGATGCGCCGGGCGTGGTCCTGTTCACCTCGGGCAGTTTCGGAACCCCCAAGGGCGTCGTGCTCAGCCAGCAGAACCTGGTCGCCAATGCGCGCCAGGTGGCGGCCCACATCGACCTCGATCCGTCCTGGGTGATGTTCAACCCGCTGCCGACCTTCCACTGTTTCGGCCTGACCGGGGGCGTGATCCTGCCGCTGCTTCAGGGGTTGAAGGCGTTCGAATATCCGTCGCCGCTGCACGCCAAACAGATCACCGACCTGCTGCCTCAGGTGAACGCCTCGATCCTGTTCGCGACCGACACCTTCTTGAGCCAGTACGCCCGCGTCGCCGAACCGAACGACTTCGCCACGCTGAAGTTCGCCGTCGCCGGGGCCGAGAAGGTCCGCGAGGAGACGCGCGCCCTGTTCGACGCCAAGTTCGGCGGGGTCGAACTGCTGGAGGGCTATGGCGCGACCGAGGCCTCGCCGGTCATCGCCGTCAACCACCCCGACCGCAATGCGCCTGGCACGGTGGGCCAGATGCTGCCCGGCATCGACTGGAAGCTGGAGCCGGTCGAGGGGATCGAGGGCGGCGGCCGTCTGTTCCTGAAGGGGCCGAACGTCATGAGCGGCTATGTCACCGCCGCCGAACCTTTGACCTGGGACGCCGTGGGCGACGGCTGGCTGGACACCGGCGACATCGTGGACGTCGACGCCGAAGGCTATGTCACCATCAAGGGTCGGGCCAAGCGGTTCGCCAAGATCGGCGGCGAAATGGTGTCCCTGACCGCCGTGGAAGGCATCGCCGGCGCCGTCTGGCCCGAACGGCGGCACGCGGTGGTGTCGATTCCCGACAGCCGCAAGGGCGAGAAGCTGGTGCTCGTCACCGACCACGCCTCGGCCGAGGTCGCGCCCCTGGCGGAATGGGCCCGCACCAACGGCGCGCCCGAACTGGTCATCCCCAAGAAGATCGTCAAGGTCGCCGAAGTGCCGGTCCTGGGCACCGGCAAGACCGACTATGTCGCGATCCAGAAGATGGTCGAGGCGGAAAAGGCGGCCTGACCGGCTCCCTCGGCGCGCTCAGCCGATACAAACGCCGGTCATCGAGATCGAACCGCCCTCGATGCTGTCGTTGAAGAAGCTGACAGGCTCGCCCGGCTGCTGCTGCGCGGCGACATAGAGCACCGGCAGATAATGTTCGTCTGTCGGCACGCTCAGTTGCGCGTCCTCGGCCAGATCGACCCAGTCGATCAGCGCCTCGTGGTCGCCGATCAGGAAGGCGTGTTTCACCGCCTCGTTGAACCCGCTCGCCCAGGCGTAGGGCTCCGCCCCGGCCTCGCGCTTCCAGGTCCGCAGATTGTGGACGAAGTCGCCCGACCCGGCGATGACGATCCTCTCGTCCCGCAAAGGCCGCAGGGTCCTGGCCAGCTCATAGTGTTGGCGCGCCGTCAGGTCGCGGTTCAGCGACAGTTGCACCACCGGCACGTCCGCCTCGGGCCAGACGTGCCGCAGCACCGACCATGTCCCATGGTCCAGGCCCCATTGCTGGGTCATGATCGCGCCGGTCAGACCCGACACGCGGGCCGCCAGTTCCGGGGACCCGGGCGCGGAGTACTGCATTTCATGAAGTTCACGCGGGAAGTTTCCGAAATCATGGATGGTTTCGGGTTTCTCCTGCGCGGTCACGCCCAGCCCGCGCGTCTCCCAGTGGGCGGAGATCATCACCACGCCCTTGGGCTTGCCGATGGCCTGTCCAAGGTCGCGCCAGGCGTCCGCGAAGGGGCCGCCAAGCGCGTTCATGGGCGAACCGTGACCGAAGAAGACGGCGGGCTGGCGCATCGGATCAGCCGTGCAGCTTCTTGGCCAGTTCGGCGATGTGCCGCCCCTGGAAGCGGGCGCCGTCCAGTTCGATGTCGCTGGGCTGGCGCGAGCCGTCGCCGCCGGTGATGGTCGTCGCCCCATAGGGCGAGCCGCCGTGGACCGCGTCCAGTGTCATCTGCGCCTGATACGAATAGGGCAGACCGACGACCGGCATGCCGTGGTGCAGGAAGAAATTGTGCAGACCCTGGAAGGTGGTCTCCTGACCGCCATGCTGGGTCGCGGTCGCGGTGAAGGCGCCGCCGACCTTGCCGATCAAGGCGCCGGTGAACCATAGGCCGCCGGCCTGGTCCAGGAAGGCGCGCATCTGCGACGCGGCCGATCCGAAGCGGGTGCCGGCGCCGATGATGATGGCGTCATAGTCCTTGAGATCGTCGATCTTGGCGATCGGCGCCTTCTGATCCAGCTTGTAGTGCGAGGCCTTGGCCAGGTCTTCCGGCACGGTTTCCGGCACGCGCTTGATGTCCACGATTGCGCCTTCGACCTCGCGCGCGCCTTCGGCGACGGCTTCGGCCATGGTTTCGAGGTGGCCATAGGTCGAATGATAGAGAACCAGGACTTTCGGCATCGGGGGAGGCTCCGTTGAATGACTGACGGCCGTTATTCGCAACAACGACCGTTGCTAACTTGGCGTGTCCCCATTCGCTACGCAAGTCCCCGATTCCGTTTTCGGCTCGAACGGACACAGGGCCGCGTAAAAGGCCGCCGATCCCGGCGCGGCGCGCCCGTTCTGGCGATGAAAGCGGTGTTCCATCGCCATCGCCTGCTGCTCGATGTTCAGCCCTTCCCAGCGGCAGGTCGAAACGGCTTCATAAGCATAGGACGCCGCCGTGTCGCCGGCCTTCAGCTTGGCCCAGAGCAGATTGACGCCCTGCTGGGCCTGCCAGACGTGGGTCAGTTCGTGGATCAGCACGCCCTGGGCGCGCACGGAGGCCTTGGCGAAATCTCCGACCAGATCGCGCTGCGGCCAGACGATCCAATCCCGCCCGAACCACCTTCCGGCGACAAAGGCGCGCCGAAAGGGCCAGCCGATCAGCCGGACCGTATCCAGGCGCAGCGCCGCGCCGAACGCATCACGCGCCAGCGCCGTCTCGGCCGAAGTCAGGGTGCGAATGAAGGGTCCCACGGCCGCACATACTCCCAGTGCCACGGTTCATAGACGTAGGGGACGAAACCGAACCGCCCCGCATTGGCGACCAGCCAGCGATAGGTCGGCGTCCGCGCCATGTATTCCCGGCTGGCCGGGGTGGTGGAATCCACCCCAAGGCCCGGCGCCTGTCCGACATAGAGATCGACGGCCGTCCCCGTCCTGTGCGGCGAACAGACCGCGCGCCTCAAGCCGTCGCAATTGCCCTGCTGGACGCAACGCGCCGTGTCCGCCTCCGGGTCGCGAAAGCCTGAGAAAATCTGCAGCAGTTCGGGATTGACCGCGACCTCGGGAACCTCGGCGCGGGCGGCGGCGACCAGGCGTCGATAGGCGTCCAGCACGTCGCGCCGCAGCAGCCGGGTCAGGCGATCGGCGTGCTCCTCCTCCGCGACCAGATAACCCAGTTGGTTGATCGGCGGCGGTTCCGGGCACAGCCCCCGGACCCGCGCCATGACGAAGGGCCGCCGCTCCTGCCACAGGCCGCGAAACACCTGGAAGGTCGCGGCGTCCAACAGGCCGGTCGGGGGCAGGCCGTGCGTCTGCTGGAACCCCGCCAGCTGAGAGGCGAAGATGGGTGTGCCAGGACCGCAACGCGTATGCAGATCCTGCTGGATCAAGGGCAGATAGGGCTGCCATCCCCATTCCGTCGCGCCGAAGGGCGCCCATTCCATCCCATAGGCAGCCTCGGCGTTGGCCAGACCCTGCCCGCCCCAGATGTCGGCGTTGGTGTGACAGGGCCCCGCGGCGGCCCTGGCCTGTCCCGCAAACAGAACCCCCAGGACCAGACCCAACAAGGCGAACAGGCGAACCGACATGGCTTCAACAAGCCTCAAGCCGGCCGCGAAGTCCACCATACCGCCGAAGCGACAAAGCTGCGATGGTGCCGCAGGTCCGACTCATCCGGGCCGTTTCGGACCTTCTTTCATGACCGCCCGATCCGCGTCCGCGAGCGCGACGCCCCGCCGTTCCAATGCGGTTCTGGCCGCCTTTTCCGGGCCCTGCCTGCCGCTGGCCGCCTTCGGCGTCGCCCTGCCCGTCACCCTGCCCGAATTCTACGCCACCTTCATCGGGCTGGAGCTGGGGGTGGTGGCGGCCGTCTTCATGGCGGTGCGTCTGATCGACATCGTGTTCGACCCTTTCATCGGCTGGGGCATGGACCGGACCCGGACCCGGTTCGGCCGCTACCGTCCGTGGATGGCCCTGTCCGCGCCCATGCTGATGTTGGCCGCCTATATGATGTTCGTGGTCGTTCAGCCCGGCGCGCCGCCCGTCTATCTGTTCGGCTGGCTGTTGTTTCTCTACCTGGGCTTTTCCATCGGCACGCTGGGGCAGTTGGGCTGGGCCGCCGTGTTGGCGCCCCAGTACGATCAGCGCAGCCGCGTCTATGGCTGGTGGCAGGTGTTCAACATCATCGGCGTGGTGCTGATCCTGGTCCTGCCGACCGTGGTGGTTCAGACGGGCCTTGGAAACTACGCCGATGGGGTGAGGATCATGGGCTGGGCCATCGTGATCGCCCTGCCCCTCACCATCGGCCTGGCCATGTTCGCCGTGCCCGAGCCGGTCACGGCCGGCGGCCAGCCGCACGGCAGCCTGAGCGCCTATCTCAGCCTGTTCAGGAAGCCGGTGGTCAGGAAACTGCTGCTGTCGGATCTGTTGCTGGGCGTGGCGCCCGGCATCACCGGATCGCTGCTGTTCTTCTTCTTCGGCCAGATCCGGGGCTACGACCACACCCAGGCCGGGCTGTTCATGCTGTTCTATTTCGTCGCCGGCCTGTGCGGCGCGCCCTTCTGGGCCTGGTTTGCGACCCGCGTCGGCAAGGATCGGGGCCTGGCCGTGGCCAGCGTCGTGTCAGCCGTCCTCTATGTCGGCGCGACCCTGGTTCCGGGCGGAAACTTCGTTCTGACGGCGGTGGTCATGTTCATCGCCGGCCTGCCCTATGCGGCGGGCCTGTTCCTGACGCGCGCCATGATGGCCGACGCCGGAGACGAGGAGCGGTTCGAGACCGGCGTGGACCGCACCGGCCTGATGCTGTCCATCCTGTCGGCCACGACCAAGATCGGCCATGTCGTCGCCCTGATCCCCTATCTGATCCTGCAAGGGGTGGGTTTCCGCGCCCTGCCCGGTCCGGCGGGCAACAGCGACGCGGCCCTGTTGACGCTGCAAATTCTCTTCATCGCCGTGCCGGGCGTCCTGCTGGTCCTGGCGGGCGTGGTGCTGAAGAACTATCCGCTGACGGCGAAGCGCCACGACGAAATCCGCCTGGCGCTGGAGGCCCGCGACGCCGGGGCCAGGGCATGAGGCCTATCGACCGCCTGCTGGGCGTCATGGCGCGGCTGCGCGACCCGGAGGGCGGCTGCCCGTGGGACGTGGAGCAGACCTTCGCCACCATCGCCCCCTATACGATCGAGGAGGCCTATGAAGTCGCCGACGCCATCGAACGCAACGACCTGGTCGAGCTGAAGGGCGAACTGGGCGACCTGTTGTTCCAGGTCGTCTTCCACGCCCGCATGGCCGAGGAGCAAGGGCTGTTCGCCTTCGACGACGTCGTCAACGCCATCGCCGACAAGCTGGAACGACGCCACCCCCATGTCTTCGGCGCCAATTCTTTAGATGATGGGGCCCAGCGGTCGTCGAGGGAACAGACGGTCGCCTGGGAAGCGATCAAGGCGGCCGAACGCAGGGACCGCAAGAAACCCGGCGTGCTGGACGACGTGCCCGTCGGCCTGCCCGCCCTGACCCGCGCCGCCAAACTGACCAAGCGCGCCGGGCGCGTCGGCTTCGACTGGCCCTCGACCGACGAAGTGTTCGACAAGCTGGCCGAAGAGGTCGAGGAGTTGCGCGTCGAGATCGCCGCCGGCGACCAGGCCAAGGCCCGCGAGGAGCTGGGCGACCTGCTGTTCGTCGTCGCCAACCTGGCCCGCAAGCTTGACGTTGAACCCGAAGACGCCCTGCGCGCCGCCAACGCCAAGTTCGTCCGTCGCTTCGGCTTCATCGAGGCTGAACTGGCCAAGGACGGCCGCACGCCGGACCAGTCGGACCTGGCCGAAATGGACCGCCTCTGGGACGCCGCAAAAGCGGCGGAAAAGGCCGCCCCCCGGCCTTGAGCGATCCCTGCGTGACCTACGACCTGATCATCTTCGACTACGACGGCGTCGTCGCCGACAGCGAGGTGCTGAACAGCACCGTCATGGCCGAACAGCTGACCGCCATCGGCCTGCCGACCACGTTGGACGACGTGCTGGGCGCCTACACCGGCAAGCGGTGGCGCGACAATCGCCCGGCGGTCGAGGCCAGGCTGGGCCGCGCCTGTCCCGACGATTTCCACACGACCTGGTTCGCGACCTGCCGCCAGCGCGCGCCGCATCAGTTGCAGCCGGTGCCGGGAATGATCGACTTCGCCCAAACTCGGCCCGAAGCGCGTTGCATCGCCTCGTCCAGCGGACCGGACTGGATCGGCGTGGGCCTGGACCTGTTCGGCCTGACCGACCATTTCGACGGCTCGGTCTTCACCGGCCTGGCGGTCGAGCGGGGCAAACCGCACCCCGACCTGTTCCTGCACGCCGCCCGCACAATGGGCGTCGATCCGTCCCGCGCCTTGGTCATCGAGGACAGCGAGGCGGGTGTCAGCGCGGGCGTCGCGGCCGGAATGACCGTGGTCGGCCTTTTGGCCGGCGGCCACGTCCGCGACGGCCATGCCGAACGCCTGGCTGCGCGCGGCGCCAATCATCTGGCCGCGACCTATCGCGAAGTCGCCGCCTTCATGGATCGCTGAACAGACGGGCTCAGGAGTAGCGCAATTCCTGCAGGTCCACTTCGCGGATCAGTTTCTTGGCCGTCTCCTCGTCCAGCCGACGCAACCGCGCCAGCCGCCCCAATTCCTCGCGCTCGGCCGCCAGGCCGGCCATGCGCAGTTGGCGTTCGATCCTGTCGCTCAGGCGCGCGGCCTCGGCGTCGTCCTCGTCGGTGCGGGTGCGGCTTTCGATCCGCTGGCGATACAGTTCCATGATCCGGGTCGCCACGTCGGAATAGAGGTCGGGGTTGGCCTTGCCTTCGGCCATGGCGTGAGAGGCGTCCTCCACGGCCCGCAGGGCGGCGGAAGCGGCGGCGACCCGGCCGCGATCCTCCTCGCGCTCGTGCGAGGGTTCGGGCGGCAGCTCTACCCCCTTTAGCAAGCGCGGCAGGGCGAAGGTGGCCACCAGCAGCGAGACGATGATGACCGCCGCCGCCAGGAAGATGGCCAGGTTGCGCGACGGCATGGGCGAGCCGTCGCCCAACACGAACGGCAGGGTCAGGATGCCCGCCAGGGTGATCGCGCCCCGCACCCCCGCCAGGGACATCACCAGGGTCAGCCGCAACCCGACCTTCGCCGGCGGTCCGCGACGCCGCCGCCGATACAGGGTCAGTTTCAGCGAGGTCCAAACCCAGATGAACCGCAGCGCCGCCAGGGCCGCCACGATGGCCACGACATAGACGGCCAGCCACCAGATTTCAGGCCGGCTGGTGCCGCGCACCACCTCCGCCGCCCGAGACAGGATCGACGGCATCTGCTCGCCCAGGATGACGAAGATGACGCCGTTGGCGACGAATTGCACCGTGTCCCACACCACGCTGCGCCGGATGCGGGTCATGGCCATCGACTGGCCGGGAATGGCGCCGCGCTCGGTAAAGCTCATGGTGACGCCGGCGGCGACGGCGGCCAGGATGCCGGACGCCTCCAACTCTTCGGCGATCAGATAGGCGGCGAACGGGATCAGCAGGCTGACCAGAATCTGCGCCCCCACATCCTCGCCCCAGCGCCGGCTGATCAGGGTCTTGGCGTAGCTGATGGCGATGGCGCTGGCCACGCCCACGGCCACCCCGACCAGGGCCAGCCAGAGAAAGGTTCCGATGGCGGCGCCGATGGAAAAGGCGCCGGTCGTCGCCGCGATCACGGCAATCCGCATGCAGGTCAGGCCGGTCGCGTCATTCAGCAGCGATTCGCCCTCCAGGATATGCATCAGCCGCTTTGGGATCGGCGCGCGCGCCGCGATGGCCTGGACGGCGATGGGGTCGGTCGGCGACAGGATGGCCGCCAGGGCGAAGGCCACCGGCAAGGGCATCTCCGGGATCATCCACCAGATCAGAAAGCCCAGACCCAGAACGGTGAACAGCACCAGGCCCAGCGCCAGTTCCAGGATCATCGCCCGGTCCCGGAACAGGTCTTCCTTGGGAATGCGCCAACCGTCCAGGAACAGCAGCGGCGGCAGGAACAGCAGGAAGAAGATGTCCGGCTCCAGATCGACCGTGGACCCGGTAATCAAAACCAGGGCCGCCCCGAGGCCGATCTGCACCAGCGGCAAGGCGATCCGGGTCATGCGCGCGATCGACCCCGACACCACGACAGCCAGAAGCAGCAGCAGTATGGTTTCGATCAAATGCATGAGACTTAGCCGGCCAGGTCGGGATACAGACGCTCGAATCGTCCGAGCGCCCCAGGATGCAGCCGCACCGTGACATGAGTACGGCCAAGCTCGTCCGTGTCGCGCGCCGTCACCCGCCCATGTTCGTACAGCCAGGCCAGCGCGTCGCCCTGGTGGGGCGCCAGCGTCAACTGCGTTTCCGGGTCGTCGTCGATCAGGCTGGCGATCGTCTGCCGCAGGGGTTCGATCCCCTCGCCCGTCCAGGCCGATACGGCCACCGCCTCGCCGTCCCTGGCCAGACGCTCGGCCTGGCCCAGCACGGCCTCGCGCGCCTCGTCGTCCAGCAGGTCGATCTTGTTCCAGACCTCCAGCACCCGGCGCGTCTTGCCTTCCGGCGTCTCGATCTGTTTCAGCACCGCCTCGACGTCCTTGGCCTGGGCGTCGGTGTCGGGCGAAGCGATGTCGCGGACATGCAGGATCAGATCGGCCTCGCCGACTTCTTCCAGCGTGGCGCGGAAGCTTTCGACCAGTTCGTGCGGCAGGTCCGAAATGAAGCCGACCGTGTCCGCGACGATGGCCGGCCGACCCTGCGGCAGACGGATGGTGCGCTGGGTGGTGTCAAGGGTGGCGAACAACAGATCCTTGGCCAAGACCTCGGATCCCGTCAGCCGATTGAACAGCGTCGACTTGCCGGCGTTGGTGTAGCCGACCAGAGCGATGGTCGGGAACGGGACCTTCTGGCGCTGCTTGCGGTGCAGGCCCCGCGTACGGCGCACCTCTTCCAGTTCCGCCTTCAGCCTTACGATCCGGTCGGCGATCAGGCGGCGGTCCAGTTCGATCTGAGTTTCGCCGGGACCGCCGGTCGAGCCGGTGCCGCCGCGCTGCCGCTCCAGGTGGGTCCAGGTCCGCACCAGGCGCGACCGCTCGTAATCCAGCCGGGCCAGTTCGACCTGCAGCCGGCCTTCCTTTGTCCGCGCGCGACGGCCGAAGATTTCCAGGATCAGGCCGGTGCGGTCGATGACCTTCACCTCCCACGCCTTCTCCAGATTGCGTTGCTGCACCGGGGTCAGGGCGTCGTCGATGATGGCCACGTCGGCCTCGGCCGCGCGCATCAGAGCCGCCAGTTCCTCGACCTTTCCGGTCCCGAACAGGGTGGCGGGCGTCACCTTGCGCACGCGAACGATCTCCTCGCCCCGGATGTCCAGATCAAGGGCGCGGGCCAGGCCGGACGCCTCCTCCAGCCGTTCTTCGGCCAGACGCGGCGATTCCGACCGTCCGTCGGGATGGATGACGACCGCCCGCTGAACCGGGGCGACGTGGTCAATGAGTTTTTGGGTCAATCAATCTTCTTCGGCCTCGGGCTCGTACAACTGCACGGGCGCGGACGGCATGATGGTGGAGATGGCGTGCTTGTACACCAGCTGGGACTGGCCATCGCGGCGCAGCAGCACGCAGAAGTTGTCGAACCAGGTCACGATGCCCTGCAGCTTGACTCCATTGACCAGAAAGATGGTCAGGGGCGTCTTGGTCTTGCGGACCGAGTTGAGGAAGGTGTCCTGAAGGTTCTGACGCTTGTCTTGCGACATGGCAGGTTTTTCCTGTTCTTCGTTGTTCGTCGCCGAAGGGAGCGGCGCGGGGCCGATGCGGCCGACCGCGACCTTAACCGCCACGCCCCCGCCGGAGCAACGGCCTAAATGGCGTCTCGACGCGCCTGTTCAAGATAGGCCTGCCGCAGGCGGGCGGCGATCGGGCCGGGCTTGCCGTCGCCGATACGGACGCCATCCAGCGACACAAGCGGCATGACGAACGAACTGGCGGCGGTGACAAACACCTCGCGCGCCTGTTTGGCCTCTTCGACGGTGAAGGGGCGCTCGTCCAGTTCGACGCCCTCGGCGGCGACCAGCTTCAGGATAGCCTCGCGCGTGATCCCGCGCAGAATATTGGCCTGGGCGTCGCGCGTCCTCAGTCGACCTTCCCGATCCACGATCCAGGCGTTGGTCGACGCCCCCTCCGTGACCAGGCCCATCTCGTCATACATCAGGCATTCGTAGGCGCCGCGTTCCCGCGCCGCCTGCTTTGCCAGCACATTTGGCAGCAGGCCGACGGTCTTGATGTCGCACCGGCCCCAGCGGATGTCGGGCCGGGTCACGCCCGCCGCCCCCTTGGCCGCCATCGCCTCTCCGCGGGCCAGGTCGATCCGCTTGGCCGTCACGATGACGCTAGGCGCGACATCGGTCGGGAAGGCGTGGTCGCGCGCCGCCGCGCCGCGCGTGACCTGCAGATAGACGATGCCGTCGCGCACGCGGTTGCGCCGAACCGTTTCGCGCAGCACGACGCCCAGCGCCGCCGGCGTCATCGGGATTTCGATCTTCAATTCGTTCAGGCTGCGGTTCAGCCGCGTCATATGGCCGTCGAAGTCCGCCAGGCGTCCATTCAGCACCGACCAGACCTCATAGACGCCGTCGGCGAACTGAAAGCCGCGATCCTCGACATGCACCACCGCCTGGCTATGCGGGCTGTAGGCGCCGTTGACGTAGGCGACGCGCGACATCAGGCCGGATCCTCCTCTTCGCCGCCGCGCGCGGGCGAGACGCCCAACGACTTCAGCTTCCTGTGCAGGGCCGACCGCTCCATGCCGATGAAGGCGGCGGTGCGCGAGATATTGCCGCCGAACCGCATGATCTGGGCCGCCAGATATTCGCGTTCGAACACCTCGCGCGCCTCGCGCAGCGGCAGGGCGATGGTGCGCTCGCCGCCCAGGTTCGCCGCCCCGCCGTTCGAGGTGGCCACTTCCTGAGGCAGCATGTCGGCGGTGATCGTCTCGGCCGGATCGCCCGTCGCCAGGATCAGCAGCCGCTCGATATTGTTGCGAAGCTGCCGGATATTGCCCGGCCAAGGATGAACCTGAAGCACCGCCACGGCGTCCTCGCCGATGATCCGCTTGGGCAGGCCCTGCGACGCGCTGATCGTGTCGACGAAATATTCGACCAGTTCGGCGATGTCCTCGCGCCGTTCCGACAGGGCGGGCACGCGGATCGGCACCACGTTCAGGCGGTGGAACAGGTCCTCGCGGAACCGGCCCTCGGCGATTTCGGTCTTCAGGTCGCGCGAGGTCGAGGTCACGACCCGCACATCGACCTGGACGTCCTGCTCGCCGCCGACGCGACGGAACCGCTGATCCACCAGGACGCGCAGGATGCGGCTCTGGCTCTCGCGCGGCATGTCGCTGATTTCGTCCAGGTAAAGGGTGCCGTTGTGGGCGCGTTCGAACACGCCGATCTTTCGCGGCCGGCCGTCCTGCCCCTCCTCGCCGAACAGTTCCACGTCCAGCCGTTCGGGCGTCATTCCGGCGGCCGAAATGGCGACGAACTCGGCGCGGGCGCGCGGACTGCCTTCGTGAATCTGGCGCGCCACCAATTCCTTGCCCGACCCCGCCGGGCCGGAAATCAGGACCCGGCTGTTGGCCTGGGCCACCTTGGCGATGGTGCTGCGCAGCGCCTGCGCCGCCTGCGACCGGCCGATCAGGCCCGACGGCGTCATGGTCTGGGCGCGCAGCCGTCGGTTCTCGCGCTTCAGGGTCGCGGCCTCGATGGCCCGTTCGACCACCACGACCAGCCGGTCCGACTTGAAGGGCTTTTCGATGAAGTCATAGGCGCCGCGCTTCAGCGCCGTCACCGCCGTCTCGATATTGCCGTGACCCGAAATCATCACCACCGGCAGGTCGGGATCCAGTTCCTTGACCACCTCCAGCAGTTCAAGTCCATCCAGACCGCCGCCCTGCATCCAGATGTCCAGGATCGCCAGGCTGGGCTTGCGCGCTCGGATGGCGGCCAAGGCCTCGTCGGAGTTGGCGGCCACGCGCACAGCGTGCCCCTCGTCCTCCAGAAGGCCCGAGACCAGATCGCGGATGTCGGCCTCGTCGTCGACGACCAGAATGTCGGAACCGGTTGGTCGCATCTTGCCTCGCTATTCGGCGGCGACGGTCTGGAGCCTGCGCTCCACGCCGTCCCCGGCCTTGCCGTGGGATTTCAGGGGGAAGATCATGCACACGCGCGCGCCGCGCAGCGTCAGGCCGTCGGCCAGCCTCAGCTCGCCGCCGTGGTCCTCGCAAATGCGTTTGACGATGGCCAGGCCCAGGCCCGTGCCCTTTTCGCGCGTGGTCACATAGGGTTCGGTAAGCCGGTCGCGGTCGCGCGCCGGCAGTCCCACGCCGTCGTCCTCGACCACGAAGGTCGCGTGTCCATCCTCGACTGTCAGGGAGGCGATCACGCCCGGATCGTCCGACGCCGCATCCTCTCCGGCCGCCAGCCGCCGCGCGGCGACGGATTCGCCGGCGTTCTTCAGGATGTTCAGCAACGCCTGCCCCACCATCCGCCCGTCGCTTTCCAGCACGGCCGTGGGCAGCGGTTCGACCAGATCGACCACGATGTCGGGCGCCGCCACCCGCTGGGCGAACACCGCCTCGCGCAGCATCTCCGCCGGATTCTCCGGCGCGAAACGCGGCGCCGGCATACGGGCGAAAGAGGAGAATTCGTCCACCATCCGGCCGATGTCCCCGACCTGGCGGATGATGGTGTCGGTGCAGCGGTCGAAGATCTCCACGTCCTCGCCGATCCGCGCCCGGTATTTTCGCTTCAGCCGCTCGGCCGACAGTTGGATCGGCGTCAACGGGTTTTTGATCTCGTGGGCGATCCGGCGGGCCACGTCACGCCAGGCGGCGTTGCGCTGGGCCGTCACCAGGCGGGTGATGTCGTCGAAGGTCAGGACCATCTCGCCGCCCTGCCCGCCCTCGATGCGGACTCGCAGGCGGCGGGTGTCGCCGCCCCGGCTGACGTCGATATCCTCTTCGATATGGGCCTCGGCCCGGCGCACCAGATCGCTCAGTTCCGGCGAAAGGGCGGCCAGTTCATGGCCCAGGACCTCGGCCTCCTCGATGTGCAGCAGTTGCAGGGCGCTGTCGTTTATGGCGGACACCCGGCCCCGGCGATCCAGGCCGATCACCCCGGCGCTGACGCCCGACAGCACGGTTTCGATGAAACGGCTCCGATCCTGCGCCTCGTCGCTTGCGGCCTTCAGCGCGGTCTGCTGGGCCTGGAGGTCGCCGGTCATGCCGTTGAAGGCGTCCGACAAGGTGGCGATCTCTGCGGGCGCGCCGGCGCTGTCCACCCGTGCGGTGAAATCGCCGCCCGCCACCTGACCCGCCGCCTTCACCAGACGCCCGATCGGCGCCGAAATGCTGCTGGCCGCCGACATCCCCAGCCAAACCGCCCCCACCAGGACCAGCAGCGCCGTCTCCAGATAGCTGAGGATGAAGGCCGACTGAATTCGCGCCCGACTCTCCTGCGCCTCGCGATAGGCCTGAATCGACTGGTCCGAAGCGTTCATCCGCGCGATCAGCCCGTCCTCCAGCGGCCGCACCAGATACAGAAAGGCGTCGCCATAGGCCGGCAGGGCGATGATCGAGCGCACCGTGTCCGGGTTCTGCGTCACGTCGGTCGGCGGCTTGCCGTCCTGAGCGGCGGCTTCCAGATAGGCGCGCGGCGGGGCCAGATAGGGCGGCGCGCCAGGCTGTTCGGCGCGCGCCAGGACTTCGCCCTGGCTATTCACGATATAGATTGCGGGATAGCGGAAGATATCGCCCACCTGCGCCAGCGCGGCGTTGAACTGAATGCGATCGCCGAACAGACCCCTGGCGCTGTCCAGCTGCTCAGAGATCGTGACCAGGTCGGCGTCCATCGATTCAGCGACATCGCGGACGTAGGCGCGGCCGATGATGGCGCCGTTGTCGACAGAGGCCTTGACGTTCTCGCTGAACCACTGGTCCACGCCCCGGTTGACCAGGACCCCGAAGACAAGGGCGATCAGCACCGAAGGGATCAGGGCCACCATCGAGAACAAGGCGACGAACCGCAGATGCAGACGCGACCCCGCCTCCTCCGTGCTGCGCGCCAGGGTCAGCACGCGGCGTCCGACGATGAAGGCCAGGCCCGCGATCAGGACCAGATTGGCGACCAGCACGACCAAGGCGATCTCGCTGCTGGATCCGCGAGCGGAGCCGCCGCCTGCGCCGGGGGCCACCGCCACCAGCCAAATCGCCGCCGCGGTGATCGCAACCGCCAGGAAATAGGCCAGGCCGAAGCCCGTGCGCGCCCGTTCCGCATCGACCCGCCCCCAGAACGACTCATCGTCCGGCGGGCGGCCGGGCGCAGGGGTCGTCGTTGAAGGCGTATCCGTCATGCCACAGCAGTCTCCATCAGCTGTGGCGCGTTTTCAACAGCCGACTTGAGAGATCGCGGCAAATCCGATCGCCAGAGGTCCCGCATGGCCGCCTCGACGGCATGCGGCTCGTCAAGGCGGCAAATTCTTGCCTTCGCTTCGCGCCGGTGTTGCGCATCGGCCGGCCACGGCGCCTGTTCGATATACCAGCCCAGGTGTTTGCGGAACATCTTCAGCCCCAGCGGCATCCCATAGAATTCGATGGACGCCCGCAGGTGTTCGATGACGATGGCCAGCCGCGCCTCGGGGCCCGGCTCCGTCAGATCGACGCCGTCGCTCAGGGCCCGCTCCAGATGCGCCGCCAGCCAGGGCCGGCCATAGACGCCCCGCCCCAGCATCAGCCCGTCCGCCCCGGACTGCCTGAGCGCCTGTCGCGCCTGATCCGCCGAGACGATATCGCCGTTGACGATGACGGGCACCCCGACCGCCGCCTTGACCGCCCCCACCGCGTCCCAATCGGCCTGGCCGGCGTAGAATTGCTGGCGGGTGCGGCCATGAACCGTCACCGCCTTGACTCCGATCGCTTCCGCGCGCCGGGCTAGGTCCGCGGCGTTCCGGCTGTCCTCGTCCCAACCCAATCGCATCTTGACCGTCACAGGCCGTTCGGTCGCCTTCACGACGGCCTCCATGATCCGGCACGCCAGGTCCGGCGTCCGCATCAGGGCCGATCCGGCCGCCGATCCCGTGACCTCCTTGGCCGGACAGCCGAAATTCAGATCGACGATGTCGGCCCCCGCCTTCTCGGCCATGCGCGCGCCTTCTCCCATCTGCTCGGGATCGCGCCCGACCAGCTGGATCACCGTCAGCGGCAGGCCCGCCCCGACCGCCGCGCGTCGCACCACGTCCGGCCGGGCGCGCGCCAATTCCTTGGCCGCCACCATCTCGGTCGCGACATAGGCGGCGCCCAGTCTGGACGCGAGCACGCGAAACGGCAGGTCGGTCACGCCGGTCATCGGCGCCATCAGCACCTGGCCGGGCACGATCACGTCGCCGATCTGAAGGGTCTTGGCCATCTGCGCCTTTCGCAACATCACGCCCCCATTCGTCAAGCATGACCGCGGCCGATTGATGGTTTCGTCCCGCCCCGGCGCGCACTATCAAGACCGCCATGACTTTCTCGGGCATCATCGTCGCGGCCGGTTCGGGTTCGAGGGCCGGCGGCGACAAACAGTGGCGCATCCTGGGCGGAAAGCCCGTGTTGCGCTGGTCGGCCGAGGTCCTGCTGAAGGCCGGGGCGGCCGAGTTGGTCGTGGTCGTGGCGCCGGGCGCGCAAGACCGCGCCGCCCAGGCTCTGGCGGGCCTGACCGGCTGGCGCGCCGCAACCGGCGGCGACGCTCGGGCCGATTCCGTGCGTGCGGGATTGGACGCCCTGACCTGCCCCCCCGATCAACCCGTCCTGATCCACGACGCCGCCCGTCCGCTGCTGAGCGCCGCCATCGTCGAACGGCTGATCGCCGCGCTGGAGACGGCCGACGGCGCCCTGCCCGCCCTGGCCGTCGCCGACAGCCTGCGACGCGCAGAGGACGGCGTCGTCACCGAGGTTGTCGATCGCGAGGGCCTGTGGCGGGCCCAAACGCCCCAGGCCTTTCGGCGCGGGGTGATCGAGGCCGCCTACGCCGCCTGGACCGACGCCGAAATCCCCGCGGACGAAGCGATGGTGGTTCGGCGCAGCGGCGGGCGCGTCGTCCTGGTTCCCGGCGATCCGCGCCTGATGAAACTGACATTCCCCGAGGATTTCGCCATGGCCGAGACCCTGCTGTCGCAAGACGCTCCCCGCTATCAGACCCGCATCGGCTCAGGCTACGACGTCCATCGCTGGGGGGCGGGCGGTTCGGTCTGGCTGTGCGGGATCGAGGTGCCGCACGATCAGACGCTGATCGGTCATTCGGACGCCGATGCGGGCCTTCACGCCCTGACCGACGCCCTGCTGGGCGCCATCGCGGCCGGCGACATCGGCGACCACTTTCCCCCGACCGACCCGAAGTGGAAGGGCGCGTCTTCGGACCGGTTCCTGATCCACGCCGCCGAACTGACGGCCCAGCGCGGGGGGAGGATCGTCAATGTGGACGTCACCCTGATCTGCGAGCGCCCCAAGGTGAAACCCCACCGCCAGGCCATGCGCGAGCGGATCGCCGCCTTGCTTGACCTTCCTTTGGAGGCCGTCAGCGTCAAGGCCACCACGACCGAAGGCCTGGGCTTCACCGGCCGCGGCGAAGGTCTGGCCGCCCAGGCCGTGGCGACCGTCGAACTGCCCGCGCCTCAGCGCGAGTAGCGCATCTGACGCACCAACGATCCGAACAGGTTGACATAGTCGTCCGTCCACGGACGGACATCCGTCTCGGCCAGCCTGCGCCAGCGGTCGTCCTGACGGTATGGCTGCATCGCCGCCTCGCTCTTGCCGATGAGCAGGGCCTCGGTTGAGGCTTCGGCCATTTGACCCAGGCCCGGCCGTTCCAGATAGACCTGATGCAGATGCGGCGCGCCCAGGGACTGCGCCGCCGCCTCGGCCGGCAGGGTGATTTCCAGATTGCGGTTCGACAGGTGAAGAACCGCCACCCCGTCGGGCGCCAGCAGCCGCAGATAGCCCCGGATCGCCTCGACCGTCAGCAGGTGCGTCGGCACGGCGTCGGAGGAAAAGGCGTCGATGATCAGCAGGTCGTAGGACCCCGCCGGCTCCCGATCCATCGTCAGGCGCGCATCCCCGATCACCGTCCGCACCGGCCCGTCGGCGCAGCCGTCTATGAAGCTGAACCAGCGCGGGTCGCGCGACAGCCGATCCACCATCGGGTCGATCTCGAAGAAGGTCAGCCGGTCCTGCTGGCGCTTGTAGGCCGCCATGGCGCCGGACCCCTGCCCCACCACCCCGACCCGCGCCCCGTCCAGATGGCGGGCCTGGGTCTGCAGCATCGCCTGTCCCAGCGGCGTCGAAGTGGCGTAATAGAGCGTCGGCTGACAAAGGCGCGACCTGGCCTGCGCCTGCGCCCCGTGAAGGGTCGTGCCGTGCATCAGCACATGGACCGGCCCGCCCATCAGCGGATCGTCGATCCTGGCCACCCGCATGACGCCAAAGAAGCTGCGCTCCGACAGCGCCCAGTCATAGCCCCTGGCCAGGTGATAGCCCGACCAGACGATGGCCCCCAGCACCACGGCGAACAGCACCGCCCGGTCGCGGACCAGAAAGGCGAACATGGCCGCGATCCCCAGCACCCCTTGCGCGATGCGGATCAGCTGGGCGTCGGGTATGGCGGCGCGCACGTCGGGGGCGTAACGCACAGCCTCCATCGACAGCGGCCCCAGGAAGGCGATGACGACGCCCGCGACGCCGCACATGATCTCCCACGGGCGCATCTCGCGGCGGCTCCACGGTCGCAACAAGGCCGCCGCCACCAGGACCAGCGGATATTCCCAGACCATGTTGAACACGACCGGCGCGACCAGGCCGTTGAACGCCCCGCCGACCACCCCGCCCAGCGACAGCAGCAGATAGAATTCGGTCAGCCGGTCCGGCGCGGGCCGCCTTGCCGCCAGTCTCTGGTGGCACATCAGGGCCGTGAAGAAGAAGGCCGCCAGATTGACCGTGAAGACCAGCAGCCACTCGCCAGTACGAAACGCGATCAGGGCCGCGCACGCAGCCGCCATCGCCCCTTGAAGACCCAGCGCCAGCGTCGGCGGAATGGCCGGTCGCGTCTGGAAGGCGATCACGAAGGTCAGCAGATACAGGGCCAGTGGAATGACCCACAGGAAGGGCGCCGAGGCCACGTCGGTCGTCAGATGCGCCGTCACCCCCAGCATCAGACTGGACGGCGCGGCCGCCAGGAGGACCAGCATCCCCTTTTCTCGCCACGGGATCGGTGGGCTGACCGCCAGCGGCGCCGGCTCGACCGCCCCGACCTGGCGCCCGCGCCAGACCATCAGGCCCAGGCCGATCACCATGACCATGAACAGGCCATAGCCGGCGCTCCATCCCAACCGCTGCCCGGACAGACTGGCCAAGGGCTCGATTAGGATCGGATAGGCCAACAGCGCCAGGAAGCTGCCCAGGTTGGACGCCGCGTAGAGGACGTAGGGGTTGGCCCCGTCCGCCTGACCCGCCCGCACCCGCGCATACCAGGCCTGCAACAGGGGCGCGGTCGCCGACAGCACCGCGAACGGCGCGCCGATCGACGCCGCCAGGGTCGCCAGGAGCCAAAGCGCCGGCTGCGCCCCGTCGGGGTCGCCGAACAGGCCGCTGATCCTGAGCGGCAGGAACAAGGCCGCCAGGGCCAGCAGCGCCAAGTGCGTTCCGACCTGCGCGCGCAGGCTGGACATGCGCTGCAACAGATGAGCGTAGCCGTAGCCGACCAGAAGCGCCGTCTGGAAGAAGACCATCGACGCATTCCACACCGACGGCGATCCGCCCAGCGTCGGCAGGATCAATTTGGCGGCCATCGGCTGAACCACGAACACCAGACAAGCCGAGGTGAAGATGGCGACGGCGAACAGGATCGGCGCCAAAGGATCCGCCGTCCTGGCGGCCGGGCGCGACGGGGCGGCGGCGTCTGTCATGCCTCTGGTTAGAGCCGGGTTCGCGGCCTATGAAAAGGCCATGTTCCCCGAAGACATCCGGCGCCTGGCGCAACAGATCGTCGCAAGCGCGACGGAACGCGGCCTGATGCTGGCGACGGCCGAAAGCTGCACCGGCGGACTAGTCGCGGCGGCCCTGACCGCCATTCCAGGCTCTTCCGCCGCCCTGGACCGGGGCTTCGTCACCTATAGCAACGAAGCCAAGATGCAGATGCTGGACGTGCCGGAGGCCGCCCTGGCCGCCCACGGCGCCGTTTCGGAAGCCACCGCCCGCGCCATGGCGGTCGGCGCCGTCGCCCGCTCTCGCGCCCAGGCTTCGGTTTCCGTCACCGGCGTCGCGGGGCCGGGCGGAGGCTCGACCGAAAAGCCTGTGGGTCTGGTCCATTTCGCCGCCGCCGGCCCCCCGGGCGTCATCCACCGGGAAATGCGGTTCGGCGACATCGGCCGCGACGCGGTGCGCATGGCCAGCGTGCGCGCGGCGCTGGAGCTGTTGGCGGATCGGCTGGGGTGAGCGATGCCGTCGTCATCGACGCGCGCGGCCAACGCTGTCCAGTCCCCAGCCTGCGTTTGATGAAGGCGATGCAGGACGCCGCGCCCGGCGCGCGCCTGGTCCTGATGGCCACCGACCCGATGGCGCGGATCGACGTGCCTTTCCTGATGGCTCAGAAGGGCGGGCGGGTCGTCGCCGTCGAAGATGTCGACGGCGGCCTGCGGATCACGATCGAGACCGGCGGCTGGCCCGGCGTTCCGACAGATTGACCACGCTGGCCGGCGCCGCCTGGGCCTCCGACCGTTTCCTGGCCGCCAGCTCCATCTCGGTGGCGAAGGCGCCGCCATAGAAGATGGCGTTGACGTTCCACGACAGCCAGATCAGCAGCACCACCACCGCGCCGACCGAGCCATAGGTGGCCCCCAGCGGCGCGACCTGCTCGACGTAGATGGCGCACAGCCACGACGACACCACCGACATCAGCGTCGCCACCAGCCCGCCTACGGCGGCCGGCGTCCAGGCCACCGGCGTGCGATGGCTCATCGCATAGCGATAAAGCAGCGTCAGGCCGACCGCCAGGCCGACGGCGGGCAGGACTGCGTCTAACGGCGCCATCCCCCCGCCCTGCCACGACGCCCCTGCCGCCGACGAGGCGTGCGCCAGGATGCGCACCGTGACCACCGCGCCCGAGACCACGGTGAACAGGGCGAAGGCGAAGACGGCCACGAAAAAGGCCAGCAGGTTGAACTTGAAGAAGCCATGCGGCTCCGTCTCGTCATGAATCAGGTTCAATCCTGCCAGCAAGGCCTTGAATCCCCTGTGCGCGGCATAGGCGCCGACGAACAGGGCGAAGGCGCTCTGGGCCGATACGGTCCGCGCCGAGGCGTTGCTCAGGCGCGCGATCTCGTCCTGAAAAATGGTCTGCGCGGCGTTGGGCAGCAGGTCCGACAGCGCCGCCGCCTGGGCGCTGACCTCGTTGATCGACAGACCCAGCTTGTAGAAGCCGATCAGGATAGCGATCGCCGGGAACACCGCCAGCAGGGCGAAAAACGACACCCCGCCCGTGTAAAGCATGACGTCGCGCCCCCAACTGCGGGTGAAGGCCCGGACGGCCAATGCGCCCCAGAACCTGGGCGCCGTAAGCACCGATCGTGTCAGTTGTTCGCTCAAGCCGGTCCCCACAACCGTTACTGCAAGCGCCGGAACCTAACGGATTCCGTCGCCGGTGAAAGTCTCATCCGCGTGAGGGCGGACTTTCCACGCTCCGTACGCTCCGGCCGGCTGCGACATTGCATCCTTAACACCCTCGTCGTTATGGTCCGCCGGCGCCGCGCCCGCCTGGGGCGCGGCGGCTTACGGAGACGACCGGCTTGGCTTTCGACGCGCGCGTATTGATCCTGGCGGCCGACGACGGCCGGGTCGGGCCGCTCGCCGCCGGGCTGGACGCGCTGGGGTGGCGAACCGTGACGGCGCGCGATGTCGCCTCGGCCGAAATGACGTTGCAGGACTTCGCCCTGGAGGCCGCGGTCATCGACATCGACGGGTTGGACGGGGACGCCGCCCTGCGCCTGCGGGCCGCCGCCGAACCGCGCCGGCTGCCTATCATGGCCATCGGGGCGCGGCCCGACAGCGTGCGCGGCGCCGACATGACCATGTCCCTGCCGCCCCATCCGGCCCAGGCGGCGCTCCGGCTGGAGCAACTGGGTCGCGCCGCCATCGCCGAGGAGGAGTTCCGCCTGCGCGTCACCACCTTCGCCACGCGCGGGGTGGGGCTTGACGCCCGCGCCCAGGACGACGGTCCCTTGCGCGTCCTGGCGGCCGGTGTGGCGGATCGCCGTTTCCTGGCCCTGTCCAACGCCCTGACGGCCGCCGGTGTCGAAGTGATCGCCGCCCCCACCCCCTACACCGCCTTCGACTATCTTCACGAAAGCCCGTTCGACGCCGCCGTCCTATGGGGCGCGGAGGATCATGCCCCGGCGCTGTCCATAGCGGCGGGCATGAAGCGCAACACCCGTCTCTATCACATCCCGCTGATGCTCTATCTGCGCGGAAAGAACGAGATCAGCCTGTCCGAGCTTTTCAATCGCGGCTTCGCCGACGTCGCCTCGGCCGATACGCCCGAGGATGAGACGGCCGAGCGCATCCTGTCCCTGGCCATCGGCCACCGCACCCACCTGGGCGTCCGAAAGACGCTGGATTCGGTGCGCAGTCTGGATCTGATGGACCCGGAAACCGGTCTGTTCACCCCCGAACTGTTCGCCAGCCATCTGGCCCGGGTCGCAGAGGCCTCACGCGCCCGCAAACGCCCTCTGTCGGTCTGCGTTTTGCGTGTTCGCGAGACGGAATCCGTCACCTGGGCGCGCCAGGGCGGATGGCTGGACCGCGCCATGCCTCAGATCGGGGCCATGGTGTCGCGCCTGGTCCGGGTGGAGGACACGCCCGCGCGCCTGGCCAAGGAGGTGTTCGCCCTGGCCCTGCCCGCAACCCACGCCGAACCGGCGCGCCTGGCGGCCGAGCGTATCGCCGCCGTCATCGGCTGCACCGCCTTCGACGCCGGCCCCGACCGCTCGCCCTTCGTGGCCGAGTTCGATGTCGGCGCCGCCGAGATGCGCCCCGACGAAAGCGCCGCCGCCCTGTTGGAACGCGCCTCGGCCGACCTGTTCGAAAAGACGCGCTGAGGGGTGTTTACGCCCCCGCCACCCGCGCCAGGTCGGCGGTGATGCGCTCGGCCACCTTCAGCCGGTCCTCCGCCGTGGGCCAGTCGCCCGACACCACGATCTTCTGATCCGGCCGGATTTTCCAGAACGCCTGGTTCTTCTGGATCAGACCGATCAGCCCGGCCGGATTGGGGAAGCTGTTGTCGCGCAGCGTCAGCACCGCCCCGCGCGGACCGATGTCGATCTTCTCGATACAGGCGCGGCGGCAGTTGGCCTTGACGCCCACGATCTTCAGCAACTGCTGCGCCTCGTCCGGCAGAGGCCCGAAGCGGTCGATCAATTCGGCGGCCAACGCTTCGCGATCCTCGCTCCGCTCGGCGTCTGACAGACGGCGATACAGGCTCAGACGAACGTTTAAGTCCGGCACATAATCTTCTGGAATCAGAACGGAAGCGCCGACATTGATCGATGGCGACCAGCCGCGATCCACGGTCGCCCCCTCGCCCTTCTCCTTCAGCTCCGCGACGGCGTCCTCCAGCATCTGCTGGTACAGCTCGACGCCCACCTCGCGGATATGGCCCGACTGTTCGTCGCCCAGCAGATTGCCGCCGCCGCGTTGGTCCAGGTCGTGGCTGGCCAGCTGGAAGCCGGCGCCCAGATTGTCCAGCGACTGCAACACCTGAAGCCGCCGTTCGGCCGACAGGGTCATCGGCTTGATCGGATCGGTGGTCAGATAGGCGAAGGCCCGCGCCTTGGACCGGCCGACCCGGCCCCGGATCTGATAAAGCTGCGCCAGGCCGAACATGTCGGCGCGGTGCACGACCAGGGTGTTGGCGGTCGGAATGTCCAGCCCGCTCTCGACGATGGTGGTCGAGACCAGCACGTCGTATTCCCCGTCGTAGAAGGCGCTCATCACCTCCTCCAACTGGGTCGCGCTCATCTGGCCGTGGCCGACGACGAACTTCACCTCGGGAACCTGTTCGCGCAGGAACTTTTCGATGTCCGGCAGGTCCTTCAGGCGCGGCGCGACATAATAGGCCTGCCCCCCGCGATACTTCTCGCGCAGCAGGGCCTCGCGCACCAGCACCGGGTCCCACGGCGTGACGTAGGTCCGCACCGCCAGGCGATCGACCGGCGGCGTGGCGATGATCGACATTTCGCGGATGCCCGACAGCGCCATCTGAAGCGTGCGCGGGATCGGCGTCGCCGTCAGGGTCAGCAGATGCACGTCGGCGCGCAGCGTCTTCAGCTTCTCCTTGTGCTTGACGCCGAAGTGCTGCTCCTCGTCGACGATGACCAGGCCCAGGTCCCGGAAGCCGACCTGTTCGGCCAGGACCGCATGGGTGCCGACGACGATCTCGACCGAGCCGTCCTTCAGGCCGGCGCGCGTCTCCGCCGCCGCCTTGCCCGTCACCATACGCGACAGCTGGCGCACCTTGACCGGCCAGCCGGCGAACCGTTCGGTGAAGGTCTTGAAATGCTGGCGCGCCAGCAGGGTGGTCGGCGCCACCACGGCCACCTGCTGCCCCGTCATGGCCACGACGAAGGCGGCCCTCAGCGCCACCTCGGTCTTGCCGAAGCCGACGTCGCCGCAGATCAGGCGATCCATGGGCACGCCCTTGCCCAGATCCTCCAGCACGTCGCCGATGGCGTTCAGCTGGTCGTCCGTCTCCTCGTAGGGGAAGCGGGCGCAGAATTCGGCGAACAGCCCCGGCGGCGGCGTCACCGCATCCGTTTCGCGCAGCGCCCGCTTGGCCGCCAGGGCGATCAGCCCCTCGGCCATGGCGCGCAGCCGTTCCTTGGCCTTGGCCTTGCGCGCCTGCCAACCGGCGCCGCCCAGCTTGTCCAGTTGCACGCCGTCGGCGTCCGAGCCGTACCGGCTCAGAAGGTCGATGTTTTCGACCGGCAGATAGAGTTTGCTCTCGCCGGCGTACATCAATTCCAGGCAGTCGTGCGGCGCCTCCTGGATGTCCAGCGTCTTCAGCCCTTCATAGCGGCCGATGCCATGATCCAGATGGACCACCAGATCGCCGGTCGTCAGGGCCGAGGCTTCGGCGAGGAAGTTCGAGGCCCGGCGCTTCTTCCGGGGCCGCGCCAGGCGGTCGCCCAGGATGTCCGTCTCGGAGATGACCGCGACCTCGTCGGTGACGAAGCCATGCTCCACCGGCAGCACGCCGCGCAGGTAAAGGTCCTTCGGCGCCGACTGCACATCGGCCCAGTCGCGCACGGCCACGATATGGTCCAGGCCGTGATCGGCCAGCATGGTCGCCAGCCGCTCGGACGAGCCTTCGGTCCAGGACGCGAACAGCACCCGACGCCCGTCGGCCTTCAACGCCTGCGCGTGGTCCGCGACCGCCTGGAACAGGTTGACGCTGTCCTGCGACCGCTCAGCCGCAAACGTCCGGCCCAGCCGCCCGCCGGCGTCTTCGCCGGCGCCCGAAAAGGGCGTGAACCGCCGCACCGCGCGACCCGCCAGCGCCTGGTTCCAGTCGCCCGCGTCCATATACAGCTGCTTCGGCGGCAGAGCCCGATTGGCGGCCGCGCCGCCTTTCGCCTTGGCCGCCTCGGCTCGCGCCTCATAGGCGTCGGCGATCAGATCCCACCGCTCGCCTCGCGCGGTCTCGACCTGATTGTCCAGGAAGACCTGCGCCTGGTCCGGCAAATAGTCGAACAGCGTGTCCAGCGCCTCGTAGAACAGCGGCAGCCACTGCTCCATGCCCTGACGCCGCGCGCCCTCGCTGATCGTCGCATACAGCGGATCGTCGCCCGGCGCGCCGAACAGCTTCAGATAGCCCGTGCGGAAGCGCGAAATGGCCGCGGCGTCCAACAGCGCCTCGGACACCGGCGCCAGCGAGACCGACGTCATCTGGCCGGTCGACCTCTGGGTCTCCGGGTCGAAAGTGCGGATCGATTCCAGTTCGGAGCCGAACATGTCCAGACGCACCGGCTCGGCGAAGCCCGGCGGAAAGACGTCCACCACCCCGCCGCGCACCGCGAACTCGCCCCGCTCCGACACGGTCGAGGCGCGGACATAGCCGTTGGCGGCGAAATACCTTTCCAGCGCCTGGATATCCAGGTCGCGCCCGACGCGGGTCTCGAACCCGGCCTGCATCGTCACCGATTTCGGCGGCGTCCTTTGCATGGCCGCGGAAATGGTCGCGACCACCAACACAGGCGCCTCGCCCGGCTTGCGCTGTGCCAGCCGCGTCAGGGTCGCCATCCGCTGCGCCGCGATCCCCGCTGTCGGGCTCAGCCGGTCATAGGGCAGACAATCCCACGCCGGATATTCTAACATTTCAATATCTTGCGCGAAGAACTGAAACGCCTGAACGAACGCCCCGGACCGCTGATAGTCCCGCGCGACGAACAGGGCTGCGCCGCCTGCGGCCTTCAACCGCTCGGCGACGATCAGGGCGTCCAGCCCCTCCGGCGCGCCGCCGAGATCGGCGTCGGTCCGCGTCACCTGCTGATCCATCAACCGATGCCCTTGCTGACTTCGGCCGCGACATGCGCGCGCATGAAGGCCCGAACCTTGGCCATGACGGGCGTCTCGAACTCGGGCGGCGTTGGGTCGCGCTCGATGATCCAGCCATAGAGCCACTGGTCCTCTTCCTCGATCAGCCGCTCGAACACGTCCAGCTCCGCATCCGTCAGGGTCGGCGCCACCTGGTCCGAAAACGGCCCCAGCACCATGTCGGCCTCGCGGAAGCCCCGCCGCCAGGACCGGAACTGGATCCGCCCCAGCCGCAGCTTGCGGTCCGGGGTCATTTCGCTTTCGAGACGCGCGTCGATTTCGGCCACAAGAATCCTTGCCCGGTCCAGACTTTCAAACAGGTCGGGTCAGATAGCGTTCCTGAACGGACTTCGCCACCCGTCATGGTCACGCTATGTTCACGGCGATGCGTCCGCAGATTCTCTTTCCCCTGTTCGCCGAGGTTTCGACCCTGAAGGGGGTGGGTCCGCGCGCCCTGCCCCTGGTGCAGAAGGTCGCCGGGCCGCTGGTGCGCGATCTGGCGTTCCTGTCGCCGTCGGGCGTCATCGTCCGTCGTCCGATGCAGGCCGCCGACGCCGTGGACGGGGCGGTCGGCATATTCGAAGTCGTAATCGACCGGATGTTCGTTCCCAGCCGCCCGGGCGCGCCGCTGAAGGTCAGGGCTGCGGACCCCACGGGCTTCGTCCATCTGGTCTGGTTCGGCGGCTCGCCCCAGCATATCGACCGGCTCCTGCCGCGCGGCGAGACCCGGCTGGTGTCGGGCAAGGTCGAACGCTTCAGCGGCGAGGTCCAGATCGTCCATCCCGACATCGTCACGGTGGACAGGGCGGCCGACATTCCCATCTCGGAACCCGTCTATCCGGCTACGCAGGGGCTCACCTCGCGCCAATTGCGAAAACTGGTTCAGACCGCCCTGTCCGCCGCCCCGGACCTGGCCGAATGGCAAGACCCGGCCTGGCTGAGGAAACAGGGCTGGCTGGGCTGGCGCGCCGCCCTCGACGCCCTGCACGCCCCCGTCGGGGAACCCGACCTGTCGCCCGAGGCCCCCGCGCGCCAGCGCTTGGCCTATGACGAGTTCCTGGCCCACCAACTGGCCCTGGCGCGCCGCCGCCGCGCCCGCGAAATCAAACCCGCGCCCGTCATCGCGCCCGGCGCGGCGTCCGAGCGTTTGCTCGAGGCCCTGCCCTTCAAGCTGACCAACGCCCAGGCCCAGGCCGTCGCCGAAATCCGCCGCGACCTCGCCTCGGGCAGGCAGATGGGCCGTCTGCTTCAGGGCGACGTAGGCTCGGGCAAGACCGCCGTGGCCGCCTTGGCCTTGGCCGACGCCGCAGCCAGCGGTCTTCAGTCCGCCCTGATGGCCCCGACCGAAATCCTGGCGCGCCAACATTTCGAGAAACTGGGTCCGCTGCTGGAGACCGCAGGTGTGACCTCGGTGCTTCTGACCGGCCGCGACACGAACGGCCAGAGGCGTGAGAAGCTGGCGGCCCTGGCCACAGGTCAGGCCCAGGTCGCCGTCGGCACCCATGCCCTGTTCCAGGACGCCGTCCGCTTCGACCGGCTGGCCCTGGCCGTCGTCGACGAACAGCATCGGTTCGGCGTCAACGAGCGCCAAAGGCTCCAGGCCAAGGGCGACCCGCGTATCGGCGCGGTCCACCTGCTGACCATGTCGGCCACCCCCATCCCCCGCACCCTGGAACTGACCCAGTACGGCGAACTGGAGGTCAGCCGCCTGACCGAGAAACCGCCCGGCCGCACGCCCGTCACGACCGCCGTCCTGCCCCTGGCCCGGATCGGAGAAGTCGCCGCGCGCCTGAAGACCGCCGTCGAAAGCGGCGCCCAGGCCTATTGGATCTGCCCCCTGGTCGAGGAATCCGAGGCCATCGACCTGGCCGCCGCCGTCGATCGCGCCGACGACCTTCGCCGCCTGCTGGGCGTCGAGGTCGGTTTGGCCCACGGCCGGACGCCCGGCGCCGAACGCGAGGCCGTGATGGCCGATTTCGCCGACGGCCGTCTGCCGGTCCTGGTCGCCACCACGGTCGTCGAGGTCGGGGTCGATGTGCCCAACGCCTCGATCATGGTCATCGAACACGCCGACCGCTTCGGCCTGGCCCAGTTGCACCAACTTCGTGGACGCGTCGGGCGCGGATCGAAGGCCAGTTCCTGCATCCTGCTCTACGGCGGTCAGGACGGCGCCCAGGGTCCCAGGCTGGGCGAGACGGCCAAGGAAAGGCTGGAGACCCTGCGCCGCACCGAGGACGGCTTCGTCATCGCCGAGGAGGATTTCCGCCTGCGGGGCGGCGGCGACCCGCTTGGCCTGAAACAGAGCGGATTCCCCGCCTATCGCTTCGCCGACCCGATCCGCCACCGCGCCTTGATGCTGGCCGCCGCCGACGACGCCCGCCTGATCCTGAACCGCGATCCCGACCTGGCGTCCGAACGCGGCCGGGCGGTCCAGATGCTGGAGGAACTCTTCGACTGGAAGACCCACAGGCCTGGGTCGGATTGAGGCTTCCGCGCGGTCGCGCGGCCTGCATTCGCGCGCCGTGAGCATCAGATGTTCGGCGGGCGGACTTGGATTTCGCATGGCGCGGCTTAAATGCCGAGGCTGCTGGTAAACGGAGCTTGCGCCTTGGCCGACTATGACTACGACCTCTTCGTCATCGGCGCCGGTTCGGGCGGTGTGCGGGCGGCGCGTCTGACGGCGCTGGACGGCAAGCGCGTCGCGGTGGCCGAGGAGTATCGGGTCGGCGGGACCTGCGTCGTCCGCGGCTGCGTGCCCAAGAAGTTCATGGTGATGGCCTCCGAGGTCAGTCATGCGCTCGAGATCGCCGAGGGCTATGGCTGGTCCTTCGACAACGCCCGATTCGACTGGCCGACCTTCCTGGAGGCCAAGGATGTCGAGATCGCGCGCCTGTCGGGCATCTACGCCGCCAATCTGGGCAAGGCGGGGGTCGACCTGATCCACGGCCGCGCGGTGCTGAAGGACGCCCACACGGTCGAGATGGTCGGCAAGAACCGCTCCCTCACCGCCGAGAAGATCCTGATCGCCACCGGCGGCCGGCCGTGGAAGCCCGAGGATCTGCCGGGCATCGAACACGCCATCACCTCCGAGGAGGCTTTCCACCTGCCCGAACTGCCCAAACGCATCCTGATCGCGGGCGGCGGCTATATCGCGGTGGAGTTCGCGGGCATCTTCGCCGGCCTGGGTGTCGAGACCACCCTGATCTATCGCGGTCCCAACATCCTTCGCGGCTTCGACGACGACGTGCGGGCGCATCTGGCGGGCGAGATCGAGAAGCGGGGAATTAAGGTCGTGTTGGGCTGCCAGCACGAGAGGATCGAGAAGACGGCGACCGGCCTGGTCAACCATCTCGAAAACGGCATGAAGCTGGAAACGGACGTGGTCATGTTCGCCACCGGCCGCATCCCCCACGTCAAGGAGCTGGGCCTGGAGGCGGCCGGCGTGGAGTTGAACGACGAGGGCGCGATCAAGGTCGATCCCTATTCCAGGACCACGACCGAAAACATCTGGGCCATAGGCGACGTGACCGACCGGATGAACCTGACCCCCGTCGCCATTCGCGAGGCGGTCGCCTTCCACCAGACGGTCTTCCGCAACAACCCCCAGCATTTCGACTACGAGGCCGTCGCCACCGCCGTCTTCAGCCAGCCTCCGGTCGGGGTGGTGGGCCTGAGCGAGGCCGATGCGCGCCGTTCCTGCGCGAAGGGCGTGGACGTCTATGTGACCCGCTTCCGCCCGATGAAATACGCCTTCACCGGCTCGGACGAGCGGGTGCTGATGAAGCTGGTGGTCGACGCCGACACCCAGCGCGTCGTGGGCGTCCACATCGTCGGCCCCGACAGCCCCGAAATGATCCAGTTGGCCGCCATCGCCGTGAAGGCAGGCCTGACCAAGGCCCAGTGGGACGCCACCTGCGCCGTCCACCCCACCATGGCCGAGGAACTGGTCACGCTGAAGGAGAAGCAGTCGTCGGCGACCTCGGCCGGCTGATTCCTTATGGTCGCGGCCGCTCTCGGAATCGCTCCAGCAGGTCCAGCCGCGCGCCGAACGGCACGGGCGTCACTGTCGGCCCCGCATTGCCGAAGTTCATCAGCCGGATGTCCTCCGCGCCGGCCATCGGCCATTCCGGCCGACCGACGCCGTTGGGATCGCCCGAGCGCGCGAAGGCGGTCCAATATCCCATCATGACGTCCGACGCCCTGCGATCCCGATCCTCCACCGGGTACGGCAGGGTGTTCAGCGTGCCGAACACATAGGGCCGCTCGATCGCATGGGTGGCCCCGCCGTGCGGCTCGGGGTTCTGGGGCGAGGAGATGTCGAACCGATAGAGCCAGGCCGGATGACCGGCCCTGGCGTGCAGACGCGCCAGCATTCGCGCAGGCTCGGAAAACACCAGGTCGGTGATAACCAGCCTATCGAAAGCCTCCTGCCCGCCATAGGCCTGGACCGCGTCGGCCCGCTCCAGCCAGGTCATGTCGTCGTCGATCTCGCCATAGCCGTTGCGGTCCGTCGGCCGCATCCACCAGAATTCAGCGCTGTTGGAGCCGATGATGAAGGGCACGGGCGCCTGACGCCCTGCCTTGAACGCCGCCTCGACGGTCGACGGCGCGATATGCCCGTCGATCAGGGTCAGGTCGCCGTTGGCGAACACCGGCGGCGGCGTCAGAAACATCTCGGCCGGGGCGGCGCGCAGGTCCGCCGCCGTGCGGAGCCCCGCCGCGTGAGCCCAGACCTCGCCCCGTTCGCGCGCCGACGGCGATCCGCGCGGCCCCTTGCGATCCAACGGGGTCTGCAACTCGCGCCCCAGGCCCGACTGGACCACCGCCCGGTCGAACAGGCCGCGCGCGGGCGGCGCGATCATCAGGCGCGTGACCATGGCCCCGCCCGCCGATTCGCCGAAGATGGTGACGTTCTCGGGATCGCCGCCAAAGGCCGCGATGTTGGCGCGCACCCATTTCAGGGCGGCGACGACATCCATCAGTCCATAGTTGCCGGCCGGTTCGCCCGCCGGCCGCTCGGCGGCCAGGGCGGGATGGTCGAAGAAGCCCAGCCGCCCCAGGCGATAGTTCAGCGTGACCACCACCATGCCGCGCCGGGCCAGGGCCGAGCCGTCGTACAACGGCGCCGTGCCGGACCCGTTCACCAGACCCCCGCCGTGGATCCAGACCATGACCGGCGCGGGCTCCAGTGTTTCCGTCGGCCGCCAGACGTTCAGGTTCAGGCAGTCCTCGCTCATCGGCAAGGGGCCCACGCCGGGATCGCCGCTGGGCGGCGCCTGGATGCAGATCGGGCCGTAAGTTCCGGCGTCGCGCTCGCCATGCCAGGTCGGCGCGGGGCCGGGCGGGCGCCAGCGTCGATCCACCGTCGGCGCGGCGGCGTAGGGAATGTTCTTGAACGCGGCCACGTCGGCGTCGGCGCGTCCGGTCAGGACGCCCTGCGAAATGCGGACGGTGGGCTGTTCGGCTGCGGGCGCCATCATGAGCGAGAGGGTGGCGAAGACGCCGGCGATTGTCATCCTCGCTGATTAGCAAATCCTGCCGACACGCCAATGATCTTGCGATCACACTCGGCGACATCTTGCGGGAGAACCGTTTTCAGGATCATGCGTTGTGGCCAAGCTAGCGGGGTAGGCGTTGAACGATCCAAAGACATCAGAACGTCCGGTCGCAGCCGAGACCGCGGCCGTCGCCGCCGCGTTCGAGGGTTCGCCGAACCCCTATGTGCTGCTCACGCCCGATCTTCGCATCATAGCAGTCAATCGCGCCTATGAGGACGTGACGGGCGGGCGGCGCGAGGACATCGTCGGACGGTCCCTGTTCGCCGCCTTCGATTCCGGTCCCGGTTCCGACGCGCCAGAGAACGTCCGCCAGGTGCGCGCGTCCCTGGAGAAGGCCCGCGACACCCGCCAGCGCGACCATCTGGCCGTCGTGCGGTTCTCGGTCGAGAGGACAATGGCGGACGGCGCTCAGGGGTTCGTCGACCGCGTCTGGAGCGCCACGCACACCCCCCTGCTGAATACGGCCGGCGAGGTCGAATTCCTGCTTCAGCACACCACCGACGTCACCGACCTGTCGCCGACCATTCGCCCCGAAGAGCCGACCACCGCGCTTGACGCCATCGTCGGCGGCTCTGTCCTGCACCGGGCGCGATCCGTGCAGGAGGACAACCGCCGCCTGGAGACCGAACGCAACCGCCTGATCGAGATGTTCATGCAGGCGCCGGGTTTCGTCGCCATCCTCTCTGGGCGAGACCATCGCTTCCAGATGCACAACGACGCTTACAGCCAGTTGATCGGCCATCGCGACATCGCGGGTAAAACCATACGCGAGGCCTTGCCGGAACTGGAAGGCCAGGGTTTCTATGACCTTCTCGACGGCGTTTTCGCCACCGGCGAACCCTATGAAGGGCGTGAAAGCGTCGCCCACCTCCAGCGCACCCCCAACGAGCCGACGGAGACCGTCTATCTGAACTTCATCTACCAGCCGATTCGGGACGCGGCCGGCGTCGTCGTGGGCATCTTCGTTCAGGGGCACGACATCACCGACAACGTGCTCGCGGCCCAGCGTCAGAAGCTGATGATCGACGAACTGAACCATCGGGTGAAGAACACCCTGGCCACGGTGCAGTCGATCGCCGTTCAGACCGCCCGATCCAACACCGACCCCGCCGGCTTCGCCGAGACGTTCCAGTCGCGGATCATGTCCCTGTCGCACACCCACAATCTGCTGACCCAGAGCCATTGGGAAGGCGCGGATCTGCGCGCCATCCTGGAACATGAGACCGAAGCCTATGGCCAGACGCGGGTCAGCCTGGTGGGGCCGCCCGTCTCGCTGGAGCCGGCGACCGTCCTGTCACTGGGCATGATCTTCCACGAAATGGCGACCAACGCCGCCAAATACGGCGCCTTGCATACGCCGGAGGGCCGGGTCCTGATCGACTGGGCCCTGGCCGACCAGCGCGCGCCCAAGCTGCGGCTGACTTGGCGCGAAATCGGAGGGCCGAAAGTTACGGCGCCGGACAGAAGAGGCTTCGGTAGCCGTTTGATTGAACGAAACATTCGTCACGATCTGGCGGGCGAGATCGATCTGGTCTACGCCCCTGAAGGATTGATCGCCGAACTGACGGTTCCGCTCGACAGGACAGCCGCACGATGACCCAGCCCCTGACCGGCCGCCGCGTCCTGATCGTGGAGGACGAATTGCTCGTCGCCATGCTGATCGAGACCATTCTGGAAGACATGGACTGCGTGCCTGTCGGCCCCGCCTCCAATGTCGAAGAGGGCCTGGCCCTGGCGCGCGACGCCGAAAGTCTGGACGCGGCCCTGCTGGACGTGAACGTCTCGGGCCAGCAGGTCTTTCCCGTCGCCGAGGCGCTGAGGGCGCGCGGCGTGCCCTTCGTCTTCTCCACCGGCTATGGCGAGGGCGGCCTGCCCGACGAATGGCGCGGCCTGCCCACCGTCCAGAAGCCGTTCACCGAATCGGCCATCCGCGACGCCCTGATGAAGGCCATCGGCGTCGCCGAGTTCTAGGTGTTCAGTCTCGGCATCTGGTTAATAGGATTGAGGATGAATCGGTCTGGCTCTGAAGTCCAGATTTTTGCGATGTATTCGTAAGGGGTGAGGCCGCTGAGTGTCTTGAGGCGACGGGCGAAGGTGATGCTGGCATGAAGTCGGCGAGGTGCGTGCGTAGCTGATGGAACGCCACAATCATCGCCTCCTCGGCCTCGCTCAGGGTGGTTGGATGAGGGGCCTTCAGCCCGGTCTTCAAATCCTCGACCGTCGCCCGCTTGCGCCACTTCGCCACCGTCTTGGGATTGATCCCAAGTTCCCGGCTCAGCGTCGCGAGCGAAGCCTGCGATCACTCTAGTATCTGGCCGTGTTGGACGACGCGGCCTTTGGCGGCGCCACGCCGGTGACGCCCAAGTTCATCTCGCCGGCCGATCCAGCCTCACGCTGAACCGGTGCCAACAAGGGCCTGGCCTTCTTCGCCTATGCGACCAACTATCTGATCGATCTGGACCACGCGATCGTCGTCGATGTCGAGCCATCCACCGCCGTGCGCCAGGCCGAGGTGACGGCGGCCCGCACCATGATCAAGCGGGTGGGGGAAATCATGAGCTCTGGCCCGCCCGGCTGGCGGCGGACACCGCCTACGGCTCGGCCGAAATGCTGGACTGGCTGGTCCACGACCAGGGCATTGAGCCGCACATCCCCGTCATCAACAAGTCCGAGCGGATCGACGCGACCTTCTCACGCGTCGACTTCGCCTATGACCATGCCGCCGACCTCTACCGCTGTCCGGGCGGCAAGGAGCTGAAGCAATATCGGCGGGCCTTCCGCGCGGACCACCCCGATACTCCGCCGGATAACACCTATCGCTATCGCGCAAAATGGATTGCGACGCCTGCGCGCTGAAGAGCCGTTGTTGCCCAATGCGCCGGCGCGGGAAGTGACCCGCTCCATCCACGAAGGCGCCCGGGACTTCGCCCGCGACATCGCCAAGACCGACGCCTACGTCGTCTCCCGGCGCGAGCGGCAGAAGGTCGAGATGCTGTTCGCCCACCTCAAGCGCATCCTGAAGCTGGACCGACTGCGCCTGCGAGGTCCCAACGGCGCCACAGACGAGTTCCTCCTCGCCGCCACCGCCCAGAATCTAACTCGCCAAACTGATCCCGCCACCGACCCCGGCGACCGCGTGAGGCGGGACCAAACCTCAGCGTCCGTTACTGGCCGTGATCTCAGCAGCCGCCCTTTTCAACGAAATCCGACATCAACCGCTTTATCAAGGCGCATAACCAGCCCCCCGGCCCTTTATCTGGAAGGCCGATCCGGACGAAATTATAACTGCCGTCGGCGCGGCACCAAATGTTGGAATCAATCCACTAGGCTCCGTACTCAATCAGCTTGCTTTGGCCTTCGCAGGCTGATTCCAAGGTTCCGGAGGTGATCCGGATGTCGAAGGCCAAGCAGGTTTACTGGTTGTCGGATGTGGAGTGGGCAGCGATTGAGCCGCACCTTCCGAAGGGGCGAAGCGGCGCGCGCCGGGTTGATGATCGCCGGGTGATCAGCGGCATCGTCCACATGCTGCGGTCGGGCGCCCGATGGCGGGATTGTCCTGCCGAGTACGGGCCGTACACGACGGTCTACAACCGCTTCAATCGCTGGAGCCGACAGGGTGTCTGGAGCGAGGTCTTCTACGCCCTGACCGGCAAGAGCGACGTGGTGACTGGCGCGATAGACGCCACCTACGTGAAAGCGCACCGCTCGGCGGCGGGCGCAAAAGGGGGGCCTTCGACAACGCCATCGGAGCCTCCCGTGGCGGTCGGACGACGAAAATCCACGCCCTGACCGACGACCTGGGTCGGCCCAGAGCCCTGGTTCTGACGGCTGGGAACACTCATGACCTCGTCGGGGCCGCGGCGCTGCTCAGGCTTGTGCCGACGCCTCGCAAGCTCCTGGCCGACCGCGCCTACGACGCCCGCAAGCTGCGCGACTGGCTCGCCGAACGCGGTTGCGAACCCGTCATCCCGCCCAACCCGACGCGCAAACATCCCCACACCTACGACCCCGTCGCCTACCGGAGACGCAACACCGTCGAACGGATGTTCTGCCGTATCAAAGACTTCCGACGCATCGCAACCCGATACGACAAACGGGCCGACAACTTCCTGTCCGCCGTGCTCATCGCCGCCGCAGTCACTTGGTGGGTGACGATTGAGTCCGGAGCCTAGTCCGGTATGATGTTAATAAAGTTAAACAGGTTAAGTGGCGATAGTGCCGATGCCTGGACTTTTCGTGTTTGAAGGGTAGTGTGAACCGATGGGGGAACGTATGGTCGCGTCGTATATTTTCTTTGATGTATCTGATTTTGTTTATTTCATCGGTCATCACGACAACCTGACTGGTATCCAGAGGGTTCAAGCCGAGATAATTAAAAATCTCCCTTATTCTGATACAATAGAATGCCATTTCATGTCGTTTTCGCACAAGGCACGAACGTTCGTCGGTGTCGACTATGGTTATCTGATCGAAGTTATCGAAGATTTAGCTCGACCTGTACAGTCCCGCACCGTCAATTATGACAGAGAGGCTGCGCGCGGTGGCGTTCTTTCACGAGATGGGGCCATACCTCCCGCAACCGTTCCCAAGTATAATAAAAGCGTGATCTGCTTGCTAGGTGCTGCCTGGGTCCAAGAGAATTATGCGCTTCACATGCACAATTTTCGACGACAGTATAACGCGAGGTTTGTTGGGCTAATTCACGATCTGATTCCGATCTTTGCGAAAGAAACCTGTGATCAGGGCACCGCGCTCGTTTTTGAGCGGTTTATCAGTGAATTTCTGAATTACTCAGACGCCGTCTTAACCGTCTCTCAATCCACGAAAAACGACTTGCTGCGTTATATCGCGCAATCAGGTTCGGATTATACTGGCAGCATTACGGTAACCCGTAATGGGGGCGGCATA
This sequence comes from Brevundimonas sp. D3-1P, assembly GCF_055809335.1. Taxonomy (NCBI): domain Bacteria; kingdom Pseudomonadati; phylum Pseudomonadota; class Alphaproteobacteria; order Caulobacterales; family Caulobacteraceae; genus Brevundimonas; species Brevundimonas sp. D3-1P. The sequence continues at coordinate 549,590 of NZ_CM147908.1, read as the reverse complement.
TGTCGTCCTGCAGAGGGAACGGTGCTCAAACAAGCGCTGGCCACGTCGGGCGATTTCATTCTTTTTGTCAGCACGATTGAGGGCCGAAAAAACCATCACCTGGCATTTAAAGCGTTGGCGCAAATCCTGGCCCGGCGTGGCGATTGCCCGAAATTGATATGTGTTGGTCGGGTCGGATGGCGTGCTGAGGATTTCCTCAACAGCTGTTACGAAACCGATTTCCTAAACGGTCGTATCCAGATACTTCAGGACATATCCGACAGCGAATTGTCGACACTATATGAGACATGTAAGTTTTCGATTTACCCTAGCATGTATGAGGGATGGGGGCTGCCGGTTGGCGAGTCACTGGAACGCGGCAAAGTCGTGATCGCTTCCGATAGTTCGTCTATCCCGGAAGTTGGTGGCCCGGCGGCCGTTTACTTTGAATCTGGGTCGGTCGATTCATTGGCTAAGGCTATAGAAGCCAATTTTTACGATGATTCAGTTTATGAGAAAAGCTGTGCTGCAGTTCTCGATTACATTCCTACAACATGGCCAGAGGTTGCCGAGCGTGTTGTCGCCGCTTGTGCGCAGGTCATCAACGAACCGACCCGAAATCTGTATCGGACATTGGAGATTGGTAAGGAATATCCGTTCCGCAAAGTTCCCGTAATCGACCATAATTTAAACGGTGATGCGCTTTCCGACGCCGTTATGGCGGCCCGAGCCAAAGTGCTTACTAATGGTGCATTTCGTAGCGCTGATTATAATTTAGGCCTTGATGTAAGGCTGGGTTCGGGTTGGTGCGCTCCCGAACATTGGGGATCGTGGATATCCGCAAAAGGTGGCGATCTGATCTATCAGTTGGACGGCGATGTTGACGAAGTGATTGTTCAACTCGCTTATCAAATTGTAGGCTTCGCGCCGAATGTACATGTCAAAATTCGAGCCAGCGGCGGCGGAACGTTAAACCTATCGAACTTGCCTCAGAACGGCGTGCTGGTCATACCTAACGTCAAACGTATTGACGGCATGGACGGATCCTATTTTTCTTTAGCGATATCTGTATCGGCCTCGCCTGATACTCTTGCTGCCATTTCTCAGGCAGATTCCAGGTTGCCGATCATTGGTTTGAAAAGCTTTGTTAACATCAAACCAAATGATTTCGAAGCTCGGCTTGCACTTCTCGAACATGCATTAATGAGTGGCGCCTAACATCAGTTCTGGAGGTATATGATGAACCTTACCCCAATATGTATCATGTCTTTCAACAGGCCTGATTTGCTCGACCTCACACTGCATAGCTTAAAGAACCAAAGTCGCTCGATTGAAGGTTCGCCTATCGCACTTTTCCAAGATTGGTCAGATAGTGATAGCGCCCTCCATGCAGAATGTGTGTCAATATTTAAGACTCACTTCCCAAGCGGCTTTATTTTTGCGGCAGACGTAAATTTAGGAGTGGCCTTAAACTTTGATCGAGCTGAAAGGTGGTCGTTCGCAGAATTGGGAGCTGATGTAGCTTATTTCTTTGAAGATGACATGGTTCTGTCTTATCATTATATTGCTACCCTAGATAGAATGTCCGAATTTGCTCTAGGCGACGAGAAAATTGCTTATGTCGCCGCATACGATAATCACCGCTTGAGATTAGATGAACAAATATCACAAAGTCATCTTATAATTGAAATGGACCATAAGTGGGGCTTCGCCCTGACGAAACGCCAATGGTTGAAGCAAAAGCCGTTCATTGATGGATATCTCGATATTGTTCGTAAGCGACCATACAAGGAACGCGACAATTCAGCAATTCGTCAATATTTTTCTTCTCTAGGATATAGCAGTCCTGGCACTTCGCAAGATGCCGCGAAGGACGTGGCGTCGTGTGTGCTTGGAACAGCAAAGATAAATACGCTTGTTTCATTGGCGAAATACATAGGCGAGGAAGGCTTGCACTCTACTCCTGAGGCGTACGCTGCTGCTGGTTATGGTGAAACGCAAATCTTTGACCGAGAACCTTCGGTAGAAAGGCCATCCCCAGATTTTATCGATTTGTTGATTGAAGAAAATCGACGTAATGGCAAGGTTCACTTGCAAAGATTTCCGGCTATCATCATTCCAGATATGCCACATATGCCTAGTCAGGAGATCGATTTCCTAGAGCGGCACCTGTCGACCTCTAAATGTTATCTGGAATATGGAGCTGGCGGTAGTACGCGGTTAGCCGCCCGTTTTAAGGTGCCTCAAATAATATCTGTAGAAAGTGACAATATTTTCCTGCGCGCAGTGAGTGATGCAGTAGCATTGGAAGATAGCACTTCTGATTATGTTCCTTATTATGCGGATATAGGTCAAACGAGAGAGTGGGGTAATCCAGTAGATAATAGATCGTTTAGGCGGTGGCCAGATTATGTGCATGGTGTTTGGACTGAAATCAGTAGGCGAAACTGGAGTCCTGACTTTGTCCTTATTGATGGTCGATTCAGGGCGGCTTGTGCCTTGTGTTGCATAATAAATTCAAAGGCTGGTACCATTCTTATGGTCGATGATTATGAAGGTCGGGAGCACTCATATAGCATCATCAACAAGTATTCGTTTTTAGTGGATAAAATTGGGCGCGCCGCAGTGTTTGAAGTGCCTCCGGGTGTTGATTTGCGGAGAATATCGTATGATATAACGCGGTATTGCTTAGATTTCAGTTGAATACTGAAACTTGACGTGCCCCCTCTGTTCCCTCGATCATTGTGAGAGCCCAGGGGGTTGATAGCCGATCTGCTGCGCCGGCGGGAGCGGCCGTGCGGCGGAGCTGATCAAGTTGCGCAGCCGAACGGCCGCGGGGTTCAGGCGCACCGCCTCCGGGGTCAGTCCCCGTGCGCCGAGTGCGGCCTGACGTGGTTGTAGTCGATGCGCCAGCGCTCGATGACGGCGCGGGCTTCGGCCAGGGTGGCGAAGACCTCCTCGTTCAGGCACTCGTCGCGGAGCCGGCCGTTGAAGCTCTCGACGAAGCCGTTCTGCTGCGGCTTGCCCGGCGCGATGTAAGGCCAGCCGACGCCGGTACGGTTGGTCCATTCGAGGATCGCACGACTGGTCATCTCCGTCCCGTTGTCGCTCACGATCATGGCCGGACGTCCCCGCCGTGCGATCAGCCGATCCAGCTCCCGCGCCATGCGCTGGCCCCCGATCGAGGTGTCGACCACCAGAGCCAGGGCCTCACGCGTAAAGTCATCGACGATGCACAGGATGCGGAAGCGTCGCCCCCACGATAGACCGTCGGCTACGAAGTCCAGCGACCAGCGCTGGTTTGGGCCGTCCGGCAGGGCCATGGGCGCACGTGTTCCGGTAGCCCGCTTGCGGCCTCGTCGTCGTCGCACCGCCAGGCCTTCCTCCCGATAGAGCCGGAACAACCGCTTCTTGTTCATGCTGACGCCCTCCCGCTCCAACAGGATGCCCAGGCGCCGATAGCCGAACCGGCGACGCTCGGCCGCCAGACTGCGCAGGCGCTCGCGCACCTCCGCGTCGCCCTGTTCAGGCTCGCGCCGCTACCGTCTTCGGATCGATCTGAACCAGCCCGCAGGCGCGCTTCTGGGAGAAGCCGCGCTCCGCCATCAGGCGAAGCACGGTCGCTCTGCGCGCTGCAGGCCCGATCAGTTTTTTCCTAGAAGATCCTTCAGCGCCGACACATCCAGCATTGATTCCGCCAGCAGCTTCTTGAGCCGCCGGTTCTCGTCCTCCAGCGCCTTCAGCTTCGTGGCGTCCGACACCGTCATGCCGCCGTACTTCGCCTTCCACCGATAGAAGGTCTGCTCGCTGATCCCGTGCCGCCGACAGACCTCCGCCGTCGGGCTCCCGGCTTCCTATTCGCGCAGCACGCCGATGATCTGCGCGTCGTTGAACCTGCTCTTCTTCACATCCGTCTCCTTTGGTGAAACGGACTCTCACTCAAAACGGAGGATCAGGAAGGGGGAACGTCAAGGCCTACGGTGCCATCAATGCAGCCTCGCAACGCGCGACGACGGTGTTGGTAAACGACGGAGACCGCCGCCACGATGGGCGCTTAGGTCGCGACAGTCCGACGACGGTGGCGTAAGCGGCGCTGGCGAGGACGATCCTTAGGCGGAGGCGGCTCCCACCCGGCGACCACCGCTTCGCGGAAGCGTTGACGCACGTTCGACAGCAGGCGGCCGAAAGGCGAAGGGGAGCGATCACCGATGTTCAGTGGGGCGGCCGTGCTGACCATGTTGGACGTGGGTCAGCCACCCCGTCAGTTGGGCGGCATAGAGATCGAGATAAATGCCGATGATGCGCCGGTAGATCATCCGCATGCCGTCCGCCCCGGCGTCCACATACATCTTCGCCCGCTGCCCGGCGGCGTCCGTGCGGGCCCGGCGGCGTCCGTGCGGGCCATGATGACGATGTCGCGGCTGACCTTCTTCGCCGCCGCGACCTTGGCGGCCATGTCCAGGGCGGGACCAGGTTCTTGCCGTTCAGGTGTCCGCATTTCTTGGGAAGGATCTGGTCCTCAAGATGGACGGCACCTGCGCCTGCGTCCTCCGAAGGTGCGGACGATGTGCATGACGTTCAGCACCTCGCCGTAGCCGGTATCGCCATCGACCAACAGCAGGCCCGACGACCGCACGATCTGGCGGATGAAGAAGGCGCGACCTTATCGACGGTGATTACGCCCAGGTCCGGCAGGCCCATCGAGGCCGTCATGGCGGCGCCAGATAGATACAGGCCGTCGAAGCCAGCCTGTTTCGCCTGGATAGCCGCCTGGCCGTTGTAGGCGCCCGGCAGCTGCCAGATGCTGGGCTTGGCCAGGGCGGCGCGGAACCGCTTGCCGGCGGGTTCAAGCGGCAGGTCTTCGGCGACGAGGTAGGGCATGCGGTCTCTCAGGCGTGGGAACGGTCCAGGCCGCGTTCGGCCAAGGGAACGAAGGGCAGCTTCTCCGGTCCGACGTAGTTAGCGGACGGGCGGATGATCTTGTTGTCGATGCGCTGCTCGATGACATGCGCCGCCCAGCCGGAGGTGCGCGAGATCACGAACAGCGGGGTGAACATGGCCGTGGGCACGCCCAGCAGGTGATAGGAGACGGCCGAGAACCAGTCGAGGTTCGGGAACATCTTCTTGGCGTCGGCCATGACGCTCTCGATTCGCTCGGCGATGTCGAACATCTTCATCGAGCCGGCTTCCTCCGACAGGGTGCGGGCCACGCGCTTGATGACCTCGTTCTGGGGGTCGGCGATCGTATAGACCGTGTGACCGAAGCCGATGACCACTTCCTTGGCTTCGACCCGGCGGCGGATGTCGGCCTCAGCTGCGTCCGAGTCGGCGTAGCGCTTCTGGATTTCGAAGCGACCTCGTTGGCCCCGCCGTGCTTGGGGCCGCGCAGGGCGCCGATGGCACCCGCCACGCAAGAATACATGTCCGAACCGGTGCCGGCGATGGTGCGGGCGGTGAAGGTCGAGGCGTTGAACTCGTGCTCGGCGTAGAGGATCAGCGAGGTGTGCATGGCGCGCACATGGCTGTCGCTCGGCGGCTTGCCGTGCAGCAGGTGCAGACGGATGGCGCACTTCGGCCGGCGTCAGGTCCGGCAGCCGGCCGACCAGGCCCAGGAAGCGGTCCTGCTCGGCGGTGGTGATCACGCCCTCGGCGAGATCACGGAACTTGCCGACATACTGGGCGCGCTTGAACGGGCGGGCGCCCAGCGGGTGGGGGTCGGCCACGGCGATCTCGTCCTGGACGACCGAGCCGTCCTCGGAGGTGACGATGATGCGGCCGCCGAAAGCCTTCTCGGCCGGGTCCTTGGAGTGGTAGCGCCGGGTCCACTCCGGGTCTTCCACCGTCGAAATCTTGCGTAACAGGGCGGCGGTCTCGGGACGGCGCGCCCGCTCGGGCGCATAGGAGCGCTCATGGTGCCAGGCACCGTCCTCAAGGGCGACGGCCAGGATGTACATGATGGAGTGGTCCAGCGTTTCGCGGCTGGCCTCGAGGTCCATCTTCTGCGGGTCGTTGGCGCCCGTGCCGATGACGTAGTGGGTGTGGTGGCTGGTATGCAGCACCACGTCCTTCACCTTGTCGAAGCCGCCCGCCTCGCGGATTTTCGGACCGAGGCGGCGGGCCAGATCGATCAGCGCCTGGCTCTGATATTCGGCCGAGTGCTCCTTGGTGTAGGTGTCCAGGATGACGCGCTTGGGCTCGCCCTTCTTGCCCGCTCAGCAGCCAGGCGATGAACCATCCTCGCCTTCTCAGGCCGGGGACGGTGCGCCCTCGCCGCGCATCACGCGGTCCACGGCCTCCACCGCCATCTTGCAGGCGAAGGCCGGGGCGTAGGCCTTCCAAGTCGAGATTTCTCCTTGTGCGACTGGCGCGTGGTGGTGGTGACGTGCAGGGCCTGCTGCACCGCCTGGTAGATGGTTTCGGTCGGCAGGTTCAGAAGCGTGCCGATGCCGGAATGGCAGGAAGCGTTATGGGCCAAGTTCGTCACGGGAGCGCCACGACCACGCACGCCGTCAGAACAGCAATACAGTGATCGCAGGCTTCGCTCGCGACGCTGAGCCGGGAACTTGGGATCAATCCCAAGACGGTGGCGAAGTGGCGCAAGCGGGCGACGGTCGAGGATTTGAAGACCGGGCTGAAGGCCCCTCATCCAACCACCCTGAGCGAGGCCGAGGAGGCGATGATTGTGGCGTTCCATCAGCTACGCACGCACCTCGCCGACTTCATGCCAGCATCACCTTCGCCCGTCGCCTCAAGACACTCAGCGGCCTCACCCCTTACGAATACATCGCAAAAATCTGGACTTCAGAGCCAGACCGATTCATCCTCAATCCTATTAACCAGATGCCGAGACTGAACACCTAACGCCTACCGATAGGTCCGGTGCAGCAGGGGCTTGCCCAGCCAATAGGCCAGTTCGGCCGGCCGAGCGATGTTCCAGACCGCCAGTTCGGCGGCCTTTCCGACTTCCAGGGTTCCGATCCGGTCGAGCAGTGCCAGCGCCCTGGCCGCCTCGCGGGTCGCCCCGGCCAGGGCTTCCTCGGGCGTCAGGCGGAACTGGACGCAGGCCAGGTTCAGGGCCGCGGTCATCGAGGCGACGGGCGAGGTGCCGGGGTTGCAGTCGGTGGCGACGGCCATCCTGACCCCATGGCGGCGCAGCAGGTCGATGGGCGGGGCCTGGGTCTCCCGCAGCATCAGAAAGGCGCCGGGCAGCAGGACGGCGACCACGCCAGCGGCGGCCATGGCGGCCACGCCGTCTTCGGTCGCGTGTTCGATGTGATCGGCCGACAGGGCGCGATAGCGCGCCGCCAGGGCCGCCCCGCCGCCGTTCGACAACTGGTCGGCGTGCAGCTTGACCGGCAGGCCAAGCCCGCGCGCCTTTTCGAACAGGCGAGACACTTCTTGGATCGAAAAGGCGATGGGCTCGCAATAGGCGTCGACCGCGTCCGCCAGCCCCTCGGCATGGGCGGCCGGCAGCATGTCGTCGACGGCCAGGTCGACATAGGCGGCGCGGTCCTCGCGATGCTCCGGCGGCACGGCGTGCAGGCCCAGATAGCTGGTGCGGACCCGCACCTCGCCCTCGCGTCCGATACGGCGGGCGACGCGCAGCATCTTCAGCTCCGTCTCGCGGTCCAGCCCATAGCCTGACTTGATCTCTACGGTGGTGATGCCAGTCGCCTTCAACCCTTCCAGCCGGCTCATGGCCGACGCGAACAGATCGTCCTCGGACGCCGCCCGCGTGGCCTTGACGGAGGAGACGATGCCGCCGCCCGCCCGGGCGATCTGTTCATAGGTCGCGCCGCCCAGACGCTGTTCGAACTCGCCAGAACGGTCCCCGCCGAACACCAGATGGGTGTGACAGTCCACCAGGCCCGGCGTGATCCAGCGCCCATCCAGCCGCTCCGTCTCGACCGCCTGCACGGGCGGCAGATCGGCGCGCGGGCCGATCCAGGCGATTCGGCCGTCCGCGATGACCACAGCAGCGTCTGGGATCGCGCCGTAGGGCCCCGCGCCCTCGATCATGGTCGCGACATGACAGTCGATCAGCAGGCGGTCGGCCTTCATATGCGGATGTCCTTCGTGTGGCCGGGCGAGAAGCGGGCGACCAGATCGTAGCGGTCGCCGGGAAAGGTCTGCCACACCCGCGTCACCCCCTGCCCGTCCTTCCAGGTCCGGCGTTCGACGCACAGGCAGGCGGCGCCAGGCTTCAGCCCCAGCAGGCGGGCGGCGGCGACGTCGGCCTCGATGGCGGAAATCCGGTTTTCCGCCTCGGTCCAGGGTTCTGCGGTCAGCAACCAGCTTCCGGGCGCAAGCCGTTGAAAATCCACGCTGGCCGCCTGGGGCGCGGCCTTCAGGGCAATCAGGCGGCGTTCCAGGGCCAGGCGCGCGCCGTCCGCCCTGTGCAGACAGGTCAGGTCCAACAGCCGCCCGCCAGCCGCCAGTTCGGCCTCGTCCGCATCCCTGGGTTCGCGTTCGGTCTGGTTCAGCAGGGCGTAGCCATAGGTCTGCCCCCGCGCGGCGACTTCAGCCTGCAGGTCGGGGATGGCCAGGACGGCCGCATGGGCCTTTGGCTGGGCGACGAAGGTGCCGGCGCGGCGCCGGCGCGTGACCAGTCCCCGCCCCGCCAGTTCGGAGATGGCCTTGGACACCGTCATGCGCGAACAGCCATAGGCGTCGGTCAACTGATGTTCGAACGGGATGCGGTCGCCCGGTGAAAGATCGCCGGACAGGATGCGCCGCTCCAGATCGGCGTAGATTCGCTGATGCAGGGTCATGCCGCCGGCCCGTCCAGAATCCGGGCCAGGGCCTGACGATAGCGGGCCTCGATGGCCTCCCGGGCGACGTGGCGCCCCGCCGTCACCACCTCGCGGCCGGCGCGCCAGACCGACCGCACGGCTCCTCGCGGCGCGCCGAAGATCCAGCTGTCCAGCACCGCGTCGCCCCCGCGCCCGGCGAAGGCGATCCCCTCGACATCCAGCGCAACGATGTCGGCCGGCGCGCCCGGCGCCAGACCCGCCTGCGCCCCGCCCGCCTGAGCGCCCCCGGCCAGGGCGCGCGCGTACAGGGCGCGGCCGGTCGAACGCTGGGCGTCAGCCATCACCGCCCGGCCACGGAGCGTAAGCCGCTGACTGTATTCCAGCATCCTCAGCTCCTCCGCCACGCCGATCTGGACGTTGGAATCCGTGCCGATCCCGAACCGGCCCCCGGCGCGAGCGAAGTCCGCCGCCGGAAAGACCCCGTCGCCCAGATTGGCCTCGGTGATCGGACACAGGCCGACGACGGCCTGGCGGTCGACGATCCCGCCCCATTCCGCCGGCGTCACATGGGTCGAATGGATCAGGCACCAACGGGCGTCGACCGGCGCATGCTCCAACAGCCATTCCACCGGCCGCGCGCCCGACCAGGCCAGGCAGTCCTCGACCTCCCTGATCTGCTCGGCCACATGGATGTGGATCGGGCCGTCGCCCGCCAGGTCCGGCATCGCCGTCAGTTCGTCGGGCGCGACGGCGCGCAGGCTGTGGGGCGCGACGCCGACGACCGCATCGGCCAGCCCGGCGGTCAGGTCGCGGCATCGCCCGACCAGTTTGGCGAACCCATCCAGATCGGTGACGAAGCGCCGCTGGCCGTGACTGGGCGGCTGACCGCCGAAACCGGCGTGGGCGTAGAAGACCGGCAGCAAGGTCAGGCCGATCCCCGTGGCCTGGGCGGCCGCGACGATCCGCCCCGCGATCTCGGCGACATCGCCATAGCGCGCGCCCGACGGGTCGTTGTGCAGATAGTGGAACTCGCAAACGCGGGTGAAGCCGCCCTCCAGCATCTCCATGAAGGCCAGGGCGGTGATGGCCTCGATCTCGTCCGGCCCGCCCCGATCCAGGAAGCGGTACATCAGGGCGCGCCAGGTCCAAAAGTCGTCGTCGCCCCCGCTCTGGCCGCCCCCGCCTGGCCCCCGCGCCTCGGTCAGCCCCGCCATCGCCCGCTGAAACGCATGGCTGTGCAGGTTGGTCATGCCCGGCAGGGCGACCCCGCCGCCGACGTCCGACGCGGCGCGCGCCATGCCGGTTTCGAGCGTCGCGATCCGGCCTTTCGCCACACCGATCCTGACGTCGCGCGCCCAGCCGTCCGGCAGCAGGGCGGCCTGGAACCAGAGGTTGCGATCCACAGGCTGCGTCTGAAGGGTCACTGGACAGGTCCGCGTCGTTGCGATCAATATGTCTAGACATACCACGACAGACGGATTTGGCGAGGGAGGCCGAGATGACCGCAGACTGGCTGACCGTCCACGAAGGTTCGGCGCCTCTGGTGATCGGCCTGCCGCACACCGGAACCGACATCCCGCCCGAAATCGAGGCGCGCATGACCTCGCCCTGGCTGGCGCGCAAGGACGCCGACTGGTGGGTGGACCGGCTCTACGACTTCGCCGTCGACCTGGGCGCGACCCTGGTGCGAACGTCCGTCTCGCGCAGCGTCATCGACGTGAACCGCGACCCGTCCGGGGTCTCCCTCTATCCCGGCCTGACGACGACGGGCCTATGCCCGACCGAGGCCTTCGACGGCGAACCCCTGTATCTTGCCGGCCAGGAACCGGACGCGGCCGAGATCGCCTGGCGGCGAGAAACCTGGTTCGATCCCTATCATGCCGCCCTGCGGGCGCAGATCGACCGACTTCGGCGCCAGGGCCCGGTCGTCCTCTACGACGCCCATTCGATCCGCTCGGTCGTGCCGCGCCTGTTCGACGGCGAACTGCCCCAGTTCAACATCGGCGACAACGACGGCGCGACCTGCGCCCCCGAACTGACGCAAGGCGTCGAGGCCGCCTGCGCCGTCAGCGGCTCCAGCCTGGTGGTCAACGGTCGCTTCAAGGGCGGCTGGACCACGCGCCATTACGGACGGCCGACCGATGGCGTGCACGCCATCCAGATTGAGCTGGCGGACCGGGGCTATATCCTGGACCCCGCCGGGCCGGTGTCGCCCGACAATTGGCCCAGCCCCTACGAACCCGAACGGGCGGCGACGATGCGGGGCCATCTGCGCCGTGTGCTGGACGCCTGCATCGCCTTTGCGGAAAGCCAAAGATGAACACGCCCAACGCCCGCACCGTCCGCAGCCCGCGCGGGCCGGAGATGACCGCCAAGACCTGGGCCGCCGAGGCCGCCCTGCGTATGCTGATGAACAATCTGGACCCCGAGGTCGCCGAGCGGCCTCAGGACCTGGTCGTCTATGGCGGCGTCGGCAAGGCGGCGCGCGACTGGGCCGCCTTCGACCGGATCGTCGAGACCCTGCGCGCGCTGGAAGCCGACGAGACCCTGCTGGTCCAGTCGGGCAAGCCGGTCGGCGTCTTCCGCACCCACGCCGATGCGCCGCGCGTCCTGATCGCCAACTCCAACCTGGTGCCGAAGTGGGCGACCTGGGAGCATTTCGGCGAACTCGATCGCAAGGGGCTGATGATGTACGGCCAGATGACGGCCGGCTCGTGGATCTACATCGGCACCCAGGGCATCGTTCAGGGCACCTACGAGACCTTCATGGAGGCCGGCCGCCAGCATCATGGCGGCGACTGGTCCGGCAAGTGGATCCTGACCGCCGGCCTGGGCGGAATGGGCGGCGCCCAGACCCTGGCCGCGACCATGGCCGGCGCCTCGTGCCTGGCCGTCGAATGCCAACGCAGCCGCATCGAGATGCGGCTGAAGACCCGCTACCTCGACATGATGGCCGAAACGCTGGACGAGGCCCTGGCCCTGATCGAAGACGCGAACACGGCCGGAAAGCCCATATCCGTCGGCCTGTTGGGCAATGCAGCCGATGTCCTGCCTGAACTGGTCAAGCGCGGCGCGCGCCCCGACCTGGTGACAGACCAGACCAGCGCCCACGATCTGGTCAACGGCTATCTGCCGTCCGGCTGGACCGTGGCCGAATGGGAGGACCGGCGGATCAGCGACCCGGCCGCCGTCGCGGCGGCTGCGCGCAAATCCATCGTCGCCCACGTCCAGGCCATGCTGGATTTCCAGGCGGCGGGCGCGCCGGTGGTCGATTATGGCAACAACATCCGCCAGGTCGCCTACGACGAAGGGGTGGCGAACGCCTTCGACTTCCCCGGCTTCGTGCCCACCTATATCCGCCCGCTGTTCTGTCGCGGGATCGGGCCGTTCCGCTGGGCGTCCCTGACCGGCGATCCCGAAGACATCCGCAAGACCGATGCGGCGATGAAGCGTCTGTTCCCCGACAACGCCGGCCTGCATCGCTGGCTGGACATGGCGGGGCAGCGGATCGCCTTCCAGGGCCTGCCCGCCCGCATCTGCTGGATCGGCCTGGGCGACCGTCATCGCGCGGGGCTGATGTTCAACGACATGGTGGCCTCGGGCGAACTGTCCGGCCCCATCGTCATCGGCCGCGACCATCTGGACAGCGGCTCGGTGGCCAGTCCGAACCGCGAGACGGAGGCGATGATGGACGGCTCGGACGCCGTCAGCGACTGGCCCCTGCTGAACGCCCTGCTGAACACGGCCTCGGGCGCATCGTGGGTGTCGCTGCATCACGGCGGCGGGGTCGGCATGGGCTATTCCCAGCATTCGGGGGTCGTCATCGTCGCGGACGGCACGCCCGAGGCGGCCCGGCGGCTGGAGCGCGTGCTGTGGAACGACCCCGCGACCGGGGTCATGCGCCATGCCGACGCCGGCTATGAGATCGCCCGCGCCGCCGCCCGCGAACACGCCCTGAACCTGCCCAGCCTGAAGGCCTGAAGATGACCGCTCTGATCCTCGGCGACGCGCCGCTGACGCTGGCCCAGTTGCGCGCCGTGCTGGATGGTCCGGTGACGGTCTCGATCACGGCCGACGCCTGGGCCGATGTCGAAAAGGGCGCGGCCACGGTCGCCGCCATCGTGGTGGAAGGCCGCACCGTCTATGGGGTGAACACCGGCTTCGGCCTGTTGGCCAACACCAGCATCGCCCCGCAGGACCTTGAAACGCTTCAGAAGAATCTGGTGCTCAGCCATGCCTGCGGCGTCGGCCCCCTGTTGCCGGACGCCGTGACCCGCCTGCTGATGGTGCTGAAGATCGCCAGTCTGTCGCGCGGCGCCTCGGGCATTCGGCGCGAGACGCTGGAGGCGCTGGTCGCCTTGGTCGATGCGGATGTCCTGCCCTGCATTCCCTCCAAGGGGTCGGTGGGCGCCTCGGGCGACCTGGCGCCCCTAGCCCATATGAGCAGCGTCCTGATCGGCGTGGGCGAGGCGCGCGTGGGCGGCGAGACGCTGGAGGCCGAGGCGGCCCTGGCCCGCGCGGGCCTGACGCCGCTGACGCTGGGCCCCAAGGAAGGCCTGGCCCTGCTGAACGGCACCCAGTGTTCGACGGCGCTGGCTCTGGCGGGCCTGTTCGCGGCGGAAGCCGTCTTCGCCGCCGCCCTCGCCGCCGGCGCCCTGTCGGTCGATGCGCTGAAGGGCTCGGACGCTCCGTTCGATCCGCGCATCCACGCCCTGCGTGGCCAGCCGGGTCAGATCGCCGTCGCGGCCGCCTTGCGCGACCTGATCCGCGGTTCGGCCATTCGCGACAGCCACCGCGACGATTGCGCCAAGGTGCAGGACCCCTATTCCCTGCGCTGCCAGCCCCAGGTCATGGGCGCGGTGCTGGACGTGCTGAAGACCGCCGCCGCCACGCTGGAGCGCGAGGCCAACGCCGTCACCGACAATCCGCTGGTCTTCATCGAGGACGGAGACGTGATCTCGGGCGGAAACTTCCATGCCGAACCCGTCGCCTTCGCAGCCGATCAGATCGCCATGGCCCTGTGCGAGATCGGCAACATCTCCGAGCGGCGCACCGCCATCCTGGTCGATCCGAAGATGAGCGAACTGCCGGCCTTCCTGGTCCGGGAAAGCGGCCTGAACTCCGGCTTCATGATCGCCCAGGTGACGGCCGCCGCCCTGATCGCCGAAAACCGCATGGTCGCCCATCCGTGCAGCGTGGACACGGTGCCGACCAGCGCCAATCAGGAAGACCATGTCTCGATGGCCACCCACGGCGCGCGTCGTCTGCTGGACATGGCCGAGAATGCGGCGACCGTGGTCGGCATCGAACTACTGGCGGCGGCGCAAGGGATCGAGTTCCATCGTCCCCTGACCAGTTCGCCCGCCTTGGAGCAGGTCTTCGCCATCGTGCGCGAAGCCGCCGCCCCCTACGCCAGCGACCATTACTTCGCCCCCGACATCGCCCGCGCCACGGACGGGGTGCGGGCCGGTCGATACAGAGCCTTCGCCGCCGACCTGCTGCCGTCGGCCTGAGCGATCAGCCCAGCACGCCCAGGTGCTCCAGCAGGATCGTCGTGCCCAGAACGATCAGGGCGACGCCGCCCACGATCTCGGCCGCCTTGCCGAACTTCAGGCCCACCGCCCGCCCGATCAGCATTCCGACCGTGGTCAGGACGAAGGTGGTGAAGCCGATCGAGGCGGCGACGACCCAGATATTGGCCCCGATGAAGGCCAGACCCACGCCCACGGCCGCCGCGTCGATGCTGGTGCCGATGGCGGTGGCGACCAGGGCCCAGAGGCCTGAGCGACGGGGCGCCGTCTCGTCGTCCGCCTCGCGCGGCTTGGCGCCTTCCCAGATCATCTTTCCGCCCACCGCCAGCAACAGGGTGAAGGCGATCCAGTGGTCGATCCGCTCGACCAGGCCGGCGGCGATGACGCCCAGCCCCCAGCCGATCAGGGGCGTGATGGCCTCGATCACGCCGAACACCAGCCCGGCCTTGACCGCGTCCTTGACCGCTGGTCGATGCGAGGCCCCGCGTCCCACGGCGGCCGCGAAGGCGTCCGTGGACATGCTGAGGGACAGAATGGCGATGGCTCCCGGGGTCATGCGAAACCGACTCGACCGGGCAAGCGACAGCGGTCCCACGCCGGCCGGTGCGGCGGTGAAACGCGCTGGTCTCGCTAGGCGGTGGTTCCGCTGATCGCGCCACGCGCCGCAGCGCGAGTGTGTTGACGCGATCCCGACGATGCGACGCCGGAAGCTACTCCCCAACAGGAGGCGGCGCTTTACACACGCCTCGGCGGACTTGGCAACCGCCCGATCTCAGTCCAGCGGCCGCAGGGCCGCCCGACGAAGCGCCGCAAGATTGGCCGAGTTGGTGCAGAAACAGACGGTTCGCAGCTGGCGCATCGTCTGCTGAAAATGTTTGACGACCGCCTCGGTCGAGGCGACGGCGGCGGGCAGAACGCCTGTCGCCTGCCCCACGATGTCGGCGCCAAGCCGAATCGCCTTGGCGACATCCAAGCCGTCGCGGACGCCGCCGGAGCCGATGACCACCGCCTCCGGGCAGGCGCGGCGCACGTCGACCAGGGCCTGGGCGGTCGGCATGCCCCAGTCGGCGAAGGCGGCGGCATGGGCTGCATCGGCGGAATCGACGGCGCGCGCGCCCTCGATCAGGGCCCAATTGGCGCCGCCGGCCCCGGCCACGTCCACCGCCGCCGCACCCATGTCGATCAGCCGCCGCGCCGTGCGCCCCGACAGGCCGGCGCCCGTTTCCTTGACCACCACGGGCGCGCCTAGCTTCAGGATCAACGCCTCCAGCGCGGCCCCCACGCCCCACCAGTCGCGATCGCCTTCGGCCTGGCAGGCCTCCTGCAACGGGTTCAGGTGAACCACCAGGGCGTCGGCGTCGATCATGTCCATCGCGCGTCGCGCCTCGTCCAGGCCGAAGCCGCGCGTCAACTGGGCCGCGCCGATGTTGGACAGGATGACCGTGTCGGGCGCGCGGCGGCGCAGGGTCCGGTCCAGCCCGACCGACGCCCCGCCCTCCACCGCCGCCCGCTGGGAGCCGACGGCCAGGGCGATCCCCAGGTGCTGGGCCGCCTCGGCCAGGCGGGCGTTGATCGCCTCGGCCCGCGCCGGACCGCCGGTCATGGCGCTGATCAGCAAGGGAGCCTTCAATCGCCGCCCCAGGAAGTCGGCGCCCAGGTCGATCTTGTCGTGATCCAGGTCCGGCAGGGCCTCGTGGACGAAATGCACCCTGTCGAATCCGGCGTCGCGCGCATGGCGACCGCGCCCTGCCAGGACGACGTCCAGATGCTGATCCTTGCGATCGGGCGGGACAGGCGCGCTCATCGCCCTATTCGGAGGACGGCTGGCCGCGCCCTTCGGCGCTGCGGGCGCCCGTCGCCGGCTGGCGTTCGACGGCCAGGGCGTAGGCGCCCGTCTGGTTCGGCCCATAGGCGCGGGCGCGCACCACATACCAGCCGTCGTCCGGGGCGGTCCAATCCAGCTTGGCGTGCGCGTCCGACAGGCTGTCGTCGTCGGTGGCCAGGCTGGCGAAATCGCCGTCATCGTCCAGACGGCCCAGGTCGATGAAGGAATCGAAAGCGTTCGACACCATCGTCAGCCGCAGCTTCTCGTCCTTCTTGGCCTGGAACCGATAGGCGTCGAAATAGGCTCCCTCGTCGGTCAGGGCCGAGGTTGACTTCAGCTCGCCGCGCACGGTCGCGCCGACCAACAGGCTGCCCGGCTTGGGCTCCGGGCCGCGATCCGACAGTTCGAACGAGTACAGCCCCTTTTCCTCGGCGCTCAGCGGCATGGCGCGAACGACGTATTCGCCATCGTCCGGCAGGGTGAAGGTCAGGCGCGAATCGGTGCCCTCGGCCAGGCCGTCGTCGTCGCTGGCCAGGGCCTCGAAGTCGCCTTCCGCCCTGCCGATCTCCAGATAGGCGTCGAAATCGCCGGAACGCAGGACGGCCTGCACTCGCTGCCCCTTGGCGCCCGTGAAGGCGTAGGCGTGATAGCGTTTACCGTCGTCGGCCTGGGGACCGTCGTCGGTGATCTCGCCCTCGATCGTCTGGCCGAAGGTCGTCGCCGTGGGTGCAGGCGGCGCGGCCGTCTCGCTCAGTTTCAACGTGTAATCGCCCTCGGCGTCGTCGCTGAAGCCGCGCGCCTCGATCACATAGTCGCCGTCGGCGTCCAGGGTGCGGGCGATGCGCGAATCCGTGCCCGACCCCGCCCCGTCGTCATCCTGCGCCAGCACCGTTCCATCCGACGCGCGGCGCAGCGTCAGATAGGTGTCGAAATCGCCGGACTTCATCTCGATGGCCACGCGCTGCCCGGTCGTTCCGGCGAAACGATAGGTGTCGGCCCGCTGGCCCTCGTCATTGGTCGCGCTGTCGTCGCCCAGTTCGCCCTTCACCTCGTCGCCGACGGCGATGGGCTTGGACGGCGGCGCCGGCGGCGCTTCGCTCAGACTCACCTCGTAACGGCCCATGCGATCATCCACGCTGGTCGCGCGAACGATGTATTCGCCTGCCGAGGGAGCCGTGAAGGTCAGGCGCGCATTCAGCCCGCCGCCCGGCTCGTCGTCATTATCGCCCAACTCGACGAAATCCGTCCCGTTCATTCGCCCGACGCGCACCAGCGGATCGAAGGCGTCGGAATTCAGCGTGACCACGAACCGCTCACCCGCACCGGCGCGGAAGGCGAAGGCGTCATAAGGCCCCCCTTCGTCCTGTTCGGGATCGCGGGACGTCAGTTCGCCCGTCTGGGTCTGGCCCAAACGAAGAGCCCCGGGTCGCGGCGCGCGGGGCGGGCGCGGACGCTCCTGCAGCGAAAGCTGGTAGTCGCCGCCGTCCAGTCCGCTCAGGGTGCGCGCCCTCAGGATATAGACGCCGTCGCGTTCCGGCGTGAACCGCAGCCGCGCGTTCGTGCCGTCGCCCTGACTGTCGTCGTCCTCCGCCAGAGCCTCGCCCATCGCTCCTTCTGCGTAGATCGCCAGATAGGCGTCGAAGGCTTCGGATCGCAGAACCGCCTCCAGCCGCTGGCCCGCCCGGGCCTGGAGGCGGTAATCGTCATAGCGATACTCGTCATCCGCCGCCTTGGCGTCCTCGTCCGTCAGGGCGCCGTTGACGCTGACGCCGATGCGAAGCGCCGCCGCATCCTGGGCCAGGGCCGGGCCGACCGCTCCCATCAGGGCGACCATGCTGACCGCGGCGGCGAGAGACGGACCGTTCATGAATTCCTCCAGCTTTTGGCCGGGATCATAGACGCCGAACCGCAGCGGCTGTAAATCGCCGCCATCCTGATTTCCCGCCAGACGGAGCCGCCATGTCGGTCCAGACCCCGCCCGCGACCCTGATCGACGGCAAGGCCTTCTCGGCGACCCTGGTCCAGCGCGTCGCCGATGCGGTCCAGCGGCTGGAGGCCTCGCATGGGGTCAAGCCCGGCCTGGCCGTGGTGATCGTCGGCGAAGACCCCGCCAGCCAGATCTATGTCCGCAACAAGGGCGAGACGACCCTGCGCGCGGGCATGCGGTCCGACACCCACCGACTGGCCGAAACCACCAGCCAGGCCGAGCTGCTGGCCCTGATCGCCCAACTGAATGCGGATGCGGGCATCCACGGCATCCTGGTGCAACTGCCCCTGCCCGCCCACATCGACGCGACCGTGGTCCTCGACGCCATCGACCCGGACAAGGACGTGGACGGCTTTCACGTGGTCAACGCCGGGCGGCTGGCCGTGGGCCTGCCGAGGCTGGTTCCCTGCACCCCCTTGGGCTGTCTGATGCTGCTGAAGGATCAGTTGGGCGACCTGACCGGCTTGAACGCCGTGGTGGTGGGGCGGTCCAACATCGTGGGCAAGCCGATGGCGCAACTGCTGCTGGGCGAAAGCTGCACCGTCACCATCGCCCATTCGCGGACCCGCGACCTGCCCGCCGTCTGCCGCGGCGCCGACATCCTAGTGGCGGCGGTCGGTCGTCCCGAGATGATCCAGGCGGACTGGATCAAGCCCGGCGCCACCGTGATCGACGTGGGCATCAACCGCGTCCCCTCGGCCGATCCGGTCAAGGCGGCCCAGGGCAAGACCCGCGTCGTCGGCGACGTGGCCAAGGCGGCTGCGGATGTGGCGGGCCGCATCACCCCTGTTCCGGGCGGCGTGGGTCCGATGACCATCGCCTGTCTGCTGGCCAACACCTATTCGGCGGCCTGCCGCATCAACAATATCCAACCGGAGCCATTGGACGCTTGATGCATTCCTGCGTCGGGTCGATATTCGACCCAAACGGCGATCGTCGCCGACAGGGAGATGTCATGGTTCGCCTCAACGCTCGCGCGCTCGCCGTCACGGCCGCCCTGCTGATCACGCCGGCGGCGGCCGGTTGCGGCTACAACACCATTCCGACCAAGCAGGAGCGCGCCGAGGCCGCCTGGGCCGATGTCCAGAGCCAATATCAACGCCGGGCCGATCTGGTGCCCAACCTGGTCGCCACCGTCCAGGGCGCGGCCATCCAGGAACGCACCACCCTGACGGACGTCATCAACGCGCGCGCCCGCGCCACGTCGGTCAACGTCTCGGCCGACGACCTGGACAATCCCCAGGCCTTCCAGCAGTACCAGGAGGCCCAGGGCCAGCTGTCCGGCGCACTGTCGCGCCTGTTGGTCACGGTCGAGGCCTATCCTCAGCTTCAGGCCAACCAGAATTTCCTGACCCTGCAGTCGCAGCTGGAGGGCACGGAAAACCGCATCCAAATCGCGCGCCGCGACTATAACGAGGCCGTTCGCGACTATAACACCACCCTGCGCACCTTCCCGCAGGTGATCTGGGCCAAGACCCTGCATGGCGGGTCCAAGCCGATGCAACTGTTCACCGCCACGGCGGAAGCCCAGTCGGCGCCCCAGGTGAACTTCAACCTGAACGCCCCGCCGTCCAACGCCTCGGCGCCGGGCGGCGGCGCGCCCGCAGTCGCGCCCGGTTCGACCCCGCCGGCCCAGTGACACGCCTCTCCGCGCCGGCGCGACGTCCGACGGGCGTCGCCGCCTGGCTGATCGGTCTGGTGGTCGTCCTGCTGTTCGCCGTCCCGGCGCTGGCGCAGTCGAAGATCGCCTTTCCGCCCCTGACCGGCCGCGTGGTCGATCAGGCCGGCCTGCTCGATCCAGCGACGGAACAGGCCCTGACGGAGAAACTGACGGCGCTGGAGGCCGCGACCAGCGACCAGCTGGTCGTCGTCACCGTCAGCAGCCTTCAGGACCAGGAGATCGAGGATTACGGCTATCAGCTGGGGCGCGCCTGGGGCATCGGGCAAAAGGAAAACGACAACGGGGCCCTGCTGATCGTCGCGCCCAACGAGCAAAAGGTGCGTGTCGAGGTCGGCTATGGGTTGGAGCCGATTCTGACCGACGCCTTTTCGTCCCAGGTGATCCGCAATGACATCCTGCCCTCCTTCCGCGAAGGGGACTACAGCACCGGGGTGGTCAAGGGCGTCGACGCCCTGATCGCTCGGCTGTCCCTCGACCCGGCCGAGGCCCAGGCCCGCGCCCAGGCGGTCGCGGAACAGCAGGCGGACCGCACGGGCGGCTCCATCGCCCCGCTGATCATCGTCGGCGTCATCTTCCTGATCATCTTCCTGCTGGCCGCGCGCGCCGGCCGCGGACGCCGCAGCGGCGTCGGCTCGGTCCTGCTGTGGGCGGCGTCCGAGGCGCTGAGAAACTCCGGGCGAGGCGGCGGCGGTTGGGGCGGGGGCGGCGGATTCGGCGGCGGCGGATTCAGCGGCGGCGGCGGCGGCTTCGGCGGCGGCGGCGCATCGGGAGGATGGTGATGCAGATCACAGACAGCGACCGCGCCCGCATCGCCGAGGCCATTTCGACGGCCGAACGACAGACCTCGGGCGAAATCTTCTGCGTCGTCTCGGGGCGCGTCTCGGCCTATATGGACGTCAGCCTGGCCTGGGCGGCGGGCGCGGCGCTTCTGGCGCCCATCGTCTTCACACCCTTCGTGCTCGACTGGCGCTGGCCCGGCGGCGGCTGGGAAGCGGCCCATCAGGCGGCGGCGGGCGCGACCACGGCCCAGGCCCTGGCCCTCTACGCCCTGATCCAGGCGGCGGTCTTCGTCGGCGTCTTCCTGCTGACCCGCATCCCCGCCGTCCGTCGCCTGGCCACCCCGGCCGGCGTTCGGCGCGGACGGGTGCGAGAAGCGGCCCTGCAGCAGTTCCTGGCCCATGGCGTTCATGTGACGCGCGAACGCACAGGCGTCCTGATCTTCGCGGCCCTGGACGAACACCAGGTCGAACTGATCGCCGACGAGGCCATCCACGCCAAGGTCGACGAAAAGGCCTGGGCCCAGGCCGTCGACGCCCTGACCCGCGAACTGCGCGCCGACCGCCCGGTGGAAGGCTTTTCCGCCGCCGTGGCCCTGTGCGGCCAGATCCTGGCCCGGCACTTCCCGCCGCGCCCGGACAATCCCAACGAACTGCCGGATCATCTGATCTTGCTGTGAATCGTCGCATCGGGGTCGCATTCAGGGGCCAGAAGGCCTAGCCCACGGTCGAAGCCAGACGACAGCCCCCTTCATGCCCCGCCTACTCACCTACAATGTCCACCGCTGCGTCGGCACAGACCGCCGCCTCGACGTGGATCGCATCGTCGCCGTCATCGGCGAATACGAACCCGACATCGTCTGTCTGCAGGAGCTGGATGTCGGCCGCCTGCGCACCAACGGCGTCGATCAGGCGCGCGCCATCGCCGACGGCCTGGCCATGACCTCGCGTTTTCATCCGGCGATGCAGATCGAGGCCGAACTGTATGGCGACGCCATCCTGACCGCCCATCCCGAGCGGCTGATCCGCGCCGACAGCCTGCCCACCGTCAACGGCGTCCCGGGGCTGGAGCCGCGCGGCGCCATCTGGTCCGAAATCCAGGTCGACGGCGTGGCCCTGAACGTCTTCAACACCCACCTGGGCCTGGTGCCGAAGGAACAGCGCCTTCAGGCCGCCGCCCTGTCCGGGCCGGGTTGGCTGGGCGGCTGCGTCGGCCCGGCGCTGCTGGCGGGCGACTTCAACGCCACTTCCATCACCCGCCCCTACCAGACCCTGTGCCGCAACCTTCAGGACTGTCAGCGGCAACTGGGCCTGAAGCCCAGCGTCAAGACCTTCCCCTCGGCCTTCCCCGCCATTCGCATCGACCACTGTTTCGTCAGCCCCCACATCCGGGTGCGCGCCGTGCGTTCGGCCTTTTCGCCCTTGGCGCGGGTGGCGTCGGACCACCTACCGCTGATCGTCGATTTCGAGGTGGTTCAGCCCGGCGCCTGACCGCCCTCCGACGCCGGGCGCGTGCGGTGCGAGCGGTTCAGGCGCTTCCAGGGCCGCCAGGCGTCGGTCGAAGAGGTGGGATCGCCCAGCTGCCATTCCGCGAACATCCGCTGGATGCGCGTCGGCGGATCGGACCCCAGAGGCTTCAGCCGGTCGGTGTCGAAGCTGCAGATCGCCTGGCCGACAGAGCCGAACACCGCCTCGACCGCCGCGTAGTCCTCGGTCGCGACGCCCAGCCAGTGGGCGATGGTGCGGCGGCGGTGGGCGGCGATGACGGCGCGTCCCGCCTCGTCCGTCGGCTCGGCGGCGATGTCGCACTCGGTGTCCAGGCCCATCGAGCGGTTGTTCAGATTGGTCGAGCCGATCCTCAGCAGCCGGTCGTCGATGATCGACATCTTGGCGTGAACGATGATCCGGTCGCCCTCCTCGGTCAGGGGCGCGAAGGCGAAGAAGCGGTTGTATCTGTCGGCCTGCTCCAGCCGATACAGCACCTCGGCGCGGGCCGTGTCCATCGTCAGGCTGTCGAACCAGCTGGGGCTCTTGGCGGTGGACACGACGATGACCTGCGGCCCGTCCGGCTCGGCCAGCCGCTCGGCCAGGGCCGCGGCGATCACCGGCGAGGTGAAATACTGGTTTTCGAAGTAGATCAGCCGCTTCGCGCGGCGAATGGACTCCAGGTGCAGGGCTTCGTTTTCGCGCACCTCGTGCCGGCCGGCCCATTTCGGCTCGGTCCGGGCGATGCCGACAGGCACGTCGGTCATCTGCACGGGAACGCCGTCCGGCCAGGGATCGCCGTCCACCGCGTCGGGGATGGTCCGCTCCCAGGTCGCCTTGAACCAGCGTTCGCGCGCCAGTTCGCCCAGCGCCTGCGCCGCCGGACCGTCCATCACGGCCATCACCTCATGGCGGGCCTTGCAGATGACGCCGCTGGGCAGGGCGCGGCGCGGATCGCCGTCCAGATGCTCGTCGGAGTCCCAGCGATCGGTCGAGATGTCGCCCCCTCCGCAAAAGGCCAGCTTGTCGTCGATTACGATCACCTTCTGGTGATGGCAGGCGCCGAGGGGACCGGGCGAGTCCAGCCGGAACTCCACCATCCGCTTGCGAAACCAGCGCTGCGCCCGATGGGGATAGAAGCCCTGCGACGCCGCGATCAGCAGCGGCGATTTCCAGATCAGCAGCCTCACGTCCAGATCGGGCTTCTTCTTGACCAGCATCCGCAGTTGCCGGCCGATCTCGGCGCTCTTGTCGCCCGGCCGCGTCTCGGGATCCAGATGGGTGCGCGGATCGAACTGCCAGCCCAGCACCACGATGGAGCGTTCGGCCTTTTGAATGGCCGAGGCCAGGGCGTCGAAATAGGCTTCGTTCTCCATCAGCACGGAAAACCGATGGGCGACGGCCGAGGTCCACAGCCCCGGACCCGGCTCCAGCAAACTGCCGTCGTAACTGTCGCCTTGCCCCATGCAACCCCTCTGCCTGATTCGCGTGACACGGTGTCGGAGCGCCCTGATCCTCCGTTTCACGCGCATGGCGCCGGGTCAATCGTTGACGGCGCGAGGCCTTTGGGCGGGATTGTGACGTTCGCCGATTTGGCGCATAAGGTCCAAGGCCGTTCCGGCCGCGAGGGAGGGTGGAATGCAGGCGCTGGTCGAACTGATCGCCGGCTTCATCGCGCTGCTGGCCGCCGCCGTCCTGGCGCAGTTCGGCGTCGATACCCACACGCCGAATCATTCCGACCGCGAGGTTCGCCGCGTCGCCGAATGCCGCGACAGCGCTCCCTCCTCCGCCGTCCTGATCGAGACCAGGCGCGGCTGCTGATTCTGCGCCGCCGCTTTCGGATCGACGGCTTCGGCGCGGCGGCAGGTTCCGTCCGGCTCTTTCCTGTTCTAGGGTCTGTCGGGCGCCGTCGGACGCCAGCCTAGAGATCGAGTTTTTGAGCTGATGAAGTCTCCCAAACGGCCGCCGCTGAAGCTGACCGACGACGAGGTCGTCGCCCCCGTCGATGCGTCGTCCGTCGCGGAGACGCCGGCGATGGACGCCCCGCCCGAGCCGGAGCCTTTGACCGACCCCGATTTGGAGATCGTCCAGCCCGTCTTCGAGCGCCCGATGTCCGAGCGCCGCCGTCGGCGCCTGCTGGAGGAGCAGCGCCTCGCCGAAGAGCGCGCCGCCGAGGCCGAACGCCCCGCCGCCCCGCCGGAACTGACGGCCGAGCCCGTGCCGGAATCGACGGCCGACGTCGAAATGGCCGTGGCGGCCGGCAAACCGCCCGCCCCGTTCGAACTGTCCTCGCCGCCCGCCGTCAAGCCGGTCGCCGTCGCCCGATCGGGCGAGGCCTCGGGCCGCCACGCCTATCTGATCGCCGGCGTCGCCTCCGCCCTGTGGATCGGGGGCGTCGCCTCCTGGGCCGCCTATGAGTTCGGGGCCGGCGGCGCCGAACTGGACCCGCTGCGGATCGCCATCTACGGCCTGATCGCCCTGGCGCCGGCCGGACTGGCCATCATGCTGGCCCATGCGGTGCGTCAGGGCGCCGGCCTGGCCGCCGAAACCCGCCGCGCCCGCCAGCTGGCCGAGGCGCTGGTCGCCCCCACCGCCCTGGCGGCCCAGCAGACCGGCGAGGTGCTGCAGTCCCTGCGGTCCGACATCGACCACGCCGCCCTGGCCGCCGAACGGGCGCGCCGCGACATGGCCCTGTTGCGCGAGGCCTTGTCCGAAGAGACCGCCCGGCTGAACGAGGCCGCCGACAATGCGGGCCGCACAGCCCGCCGCCTGGCCGAGAACCTGGGGCGCGAGCGCGACCAGATGCAGACCCTGGGCCTTCACCTGGACGCCCAGGCTTCGGGCGTCGTCGATGCGGTCGAGCGCCAGTCCCGCATGGTCGCCGACGCCTCCGACCTGGCCCAGGCCCAGTTGCGCGAGGCCGAGGCGGCCCTGGCCGCCCGCGCCGCCGACCTTGCCGCCGCCGCCGGAGAGGCCCAGGACGCCGCCCGCGTCGCCGCCGACGACCTGGCCCGCCAGACCATTCGGCTGGAGAACGCCGGCACGGGCGTCGCCGAACAGATACAGTCTGTCGAGGAAGGCCTGGGCCAGCAGCGCGCCGCCCTCGTCACCGCCGCCTATGCGCTGCGCACCGACCAGGAGGACTTCTCCGCCCAGGTCGAAAGCCAGCGGGCCCAGCTGATCGAACATCTGTCGGCCACCCGCACGGCCGCCGGCGACCTGGACCGCGCGGCCCAGACCTCGGTCGACAGCATGCGCGATCTGGTCGAGGCCGCCGCCGATCAGTTCCGCGCCCTGGTGGACATGTCCCAGCGCGAGGCCGACGGGTTCGATTCCGCAACCAAGGTCGCCCTGGACCGCTTCGAGGCCCTGGCCGCCGAGGCGCGCGACGCCCTGATGGAAGAGACCCGCCGCGCCCTGGAGCAGATGCGCGCCACGGCCGAGGATTCGCGCGCCGCCGCCGCCGACGCCGCCGAACAGGCCCGTCTGCGCGCAGACCGCCTGGGCGAAACCCTGTTCGAGGCCGCGCAGAAGGCCGACAACGCCGCCGACGCCCGCATCGAGGACGCCCGCCGCATCGTCAGCGAGACTTCCGGCCTGGTGGAGGAGGCCGGCGAACGGATGGTCGACCGGCTGGAGACGCTGGTCGGCCGGCTCAATGAAGCGCTCTCCGAAATCGACGCCGCCGTCCACGACATCGACGCGCGCGCCGCCCGCCTGCCGCAGGAAGCCCGCGCGCGCGCCGAGGCCGTGCGCGCCACGGTCGAGGACGGCCTGGCCTCGCTTTCCGCCGCCTCGCGCAAGGCCGCCGAGGACACCGAGGCGCTGGACCTGGGCTTTCAGGAACGTGTGCGACGCAACTACGACATGCTGACCGAAGCGGTGCGGCTGATGGGGGTGGTGTCCGGCGACGCCTCGCCCGCCCGCCGCCGCGATCCGTCGCTCGACGCCGACCGTCCGGAGCCCCGGCCCGAAGCCCGCGCCGAAGCGCGGTCCGCGCGCATGGCCGCGGCGCCTCCAGCCGAGGACCGCAAGTTCGGCCTTCGCAGCCGCCTGCGTCTGGAGCCGACCGAGACGACGCGCCCGACCGCCGACGACCGCCTGGACTGGAGCGACCTGGCGGCCAGGGACGCGCCGGACGAAACGCCGCTGGACCTGGACACCCCCGCCCCCTCGCCCGTCGCCCCCTCGCCCGCCCTGGCGCCAGCCGAGGCCGAAGCCCTGTCCGAGCGTGTCGCGGCCGCCATCCGCCGCATGGGCGTCGATCCCAACGCCCTGCTGCCCCGCTCGCGGGTGGAGGAGGCGGCGCGCGCCATCGGCAAGGGCGATCCTGACGGCGCCCGCCAGATCGTGCGCCGCGTGGCGCCCGCCGCCGTCCGCAGCGTCTCCCGCCGCGTGCTCAGCGACGCCGAACTGCGCGGCGACGCCGAACGCTATGTCCGCCATTTCGCCGGGAACCTGGCGGCATCTGCCCGGGCGGGCGACACGGCGGCGGTGCAGTCCAGCCTGGCGTCCGACGCCGGGCGCGCCTTCATGCTGCTGGACGCCGCCGTCGGCGATCTGGGTTAAGGGACGACGGGACTTGACGATGCGCTCGAGTTGCCGCCTCCTGCACGTCACCGAACTGTCATGGACATGGCGATGGCCGGCACGATGAACGAGATCGACGGCCCGAAGGGGAACGACGCCCCGAACGGCGACCGCCGCCCCGGCATCATCATCTGCGCCTATGAGGGCGAGGACGCGGGCTGGGACCTGGTCGAGGATCTATCGGGTGAAATCTGGAGCCCGGCCGGCGCCCGCGCCGTGCCCATCGCCGGAAACGACCCCGACGCCCTGGCCACGACCCTGGCCGCGCGCCTGGGCAGCGGCGATTGCCGCGCCGTGCTTCTGGTCGGGCGCACGCGCAAGGGCCAAGGTTTCCGCGTCCAGATGCGGGCCGAGAACCGCACCTTGGACCACAAGCACCGCCTGTCCGACACCGGCCCCGGCGTCGCCCGCGCCACGGCGCCGGTCGCCGACATCCTGCGCGCCCTGACCGCCGCCGGTCTCCAGGCCGACGCCTCGTCCGAGGCGGAGGCGGACGCCGGCTCATATCTGCTTTACCGCGTGCTGGCCGATCTGCCGGACGGACCGCTGACGCCCTCCATCGGCCTGCTGCGCGCGCCGGCCCCGGCCAACGAAGCCGCCGTCCGCAAGGGGATCAAGGCCGCCGCCTCCGCCATGGCCAGCCATCTGGCGCCCCTGCCTCGCTCCAACTGATCCGGCGAAAGACATTGCGTCCGCCACGGTCTAGGTTCGCGCAATGAGCATGAGTCGCAAACTGATCCTCTTCGCCGCCTTGAACGGCGCCATGGCGGTTTCCGTCGGGGCCTTCGCCGCCCACGGCGCCGGACCTCAGATCAGGACCCTGCTGACCACCGGCGCCCAGTATCAGTTGATCCACGCCGTTCTGGCAGTCGCCGCCTGCCGATGGGGGGCGGGCGGACGGCTGGCGACCCTGGCCGGCTGGCTGGCGGCGGCGGGCGGGCTGATCTTCTGCCTCTCCCTTTTGCTGATCGCCTTTCTGGGCGCGCCCGCGTTCGGCGCCGTCGCCCCCGTCGGCGGCGTGCTGATGATCGCCGGCTGGCTGTGCCTGGCCCTGGCCGCCCTTCGTTCCTGATCGCTCTTTAGAGAGAGACCATCTTCATGGCCTTCCCCCCGCCCGCCGATCCGCGTCGCGCGCTTTATCCCGAGATCGAGGCCTACGCCTCGGGTTGGATGCCGACCGAGGGCGTGCATGAAATCTATTACGAGGAATCGGGCAATCCGCAGGGCGTGCCGGTGGTCGTCCTGCATGGCGGCCCCGGCGGAGCGGTGAACCCCGGCATGCGGCGGTTCTTCGACCCGGCCGTCTATCGCATCATCATGTTCGATCAGCGCGGTTGCGGCCTGTCGCGGCCCCACGCCTCGCTGGAAGACAACACCACCTGGACCCTGATCGACGACATCGAACGGCTGCGCGTCCTGTGCGGCGTGGACAGATGGGTGGTGTTCGGCGGATCGTGGGGATCGACCCTGTCGATGACCTACGCCATCACCCACCCGGACCGGGTCGAGGCCCTGGTGCTGCGAGGCATCTTTCTGCTGACCAAGAAGGAATTGCACTGGTTCTATCAGGACGGCGCCTCGATGATCTTCCCCGACGCCTGGGAGCGTTTCCTAGCGCCGATCCCCGAAGCCGAGCGCGGCGACCTGATGGCCGCCTATTACAAACGCCTGATCGGGGACGACGTCGCCGAACGCGAGCGCTGCGCCGTCGCCTGGTCCAGTTGGGAGGGCGAGACCGTCAGCGTCGTAGGCCCCGACGCCCGCCCCGAGAAGTTCGCCGAGCCGGATTTCGCCGTCGCCTTCGCCCGGATCGAGAACTGGTTCTTCACCAACGGCGGCTTCTTCGAGGAGGACGGCTGGATTCTGAAGAACGTCGACCGTATGCGCCACATTCCCTGCTGGATCGCGCAAGGCCGGTTCGACGTGGTCACGCCGATTTCCGGCGCCTGGGCCCTGCACCGCGCCTGGCCCGAGGCGCACCTGGACATCGTGCCCGACGCCGGTCACGCCTCGTCCGAGCCGGGGATCGTCGACAGTCTGGTGCGCGCCACCGACTGGGCCGCGACCGTTCGGTCGTGACCGTCAGGAAGGTCGCCGCGCCCTGCGGCGGCCCTTGTCATCGCGGTTTCAGAACCGCCTGGCGCTCCGGTTGTCCAGGCTCCACGCGCCGGGACCGGCCGTGAAGATATAGAGAAAGACGAAGCAGAACAGGATGGCCGCGTCCCCCCCGTTCACGGCCGGATAGGGGCTTTGCGGGAAGTGGAACATCCAATAGGCCACCGCCATCTGGCCGGAGGCGATGAAGGCCGCCGGGCGGGTGAACAGGCCCAGCACCAGCAGTATCCCGGTCGTCAATTCGATCACCCCGCCGACGCCGAACAAGGTGAACAGGGCCTGCTGGCCCGGTTCGGCGCCCGCCGGAAAGCCGAACAGCTTGACCAGGCCATGGGCCAGGAACAGCAGGCCGGCGACGATACGAAGCGCCGCCAGGGCTCGGGGCGACCAGGCGCTTGCTTGGTTGAACATTGTCTTCCCTTACCTTCTGAGCGCTCGCGCGCGATGGGGTCTTCACGGCCGGACCGGGGTTCGGCCGTGAAGCTTGAGCCTAAAAATCAGGCGGCGTCCACCAGGACGATCTCGGCGTCGGACAGGGCCTTGACCGTCACGACGTCCTCCTGGGCGATGGCTGCGCCGTCCCGGGCGTTCAGCCGCACGCCGTTGACCTCCACCTCGCCCTTGGCCGGCACCAGATAGGCGCGACGGCTGGCGCCCAGCGGATAATCGGCGCTGTCGCCGGCGTTCAGGGTGGCCGCCACGATCCGCGCATCGGTGCGGATCGGCAGGGCGCCTCCGCCGCTCTCGGAAGTATCGCCCTGGAAGCCCGAAGCCAGGACCACGAACTGACCGGCGCGTTCGCCCTTGGGGAAGGGTTTGGAGCCCCAGCTCGGCGCCCCGCCACGCTCGGTCGGTTCGATCCATATCTGGAAGATTCGGGTCAGTTCCGGCTCGGCGTTGTACTCGGCGTGGCGGATGCCGGCGCCCGCGCTCATCACCTGAACGTCTCCGGCGACCGTGCGACCCTTGTTGCCCAGGCTGTCCTCGTGACTGATCGCCCCGTCGCGGACATAGGTGATGATCTCCATGTCGGCGTGCGGATGGGGAGGAAAGCCCGTGCCGGCGGCGATCTCGTCGTCGTTCCAGACACGCAGGGCGCCCCAGCTCATCCGCTTGGGATCGTAATAGTTGGCGAAGGAGAAATGGTGTTTGGCGTTCAGCCAGCCATGGTTGGCGCCGCCAAGCGATTCAAACGGTCTGCGCTCGATCATCGGAGGTGTCCTTTCGCGCCGGAACGTCCGACGCCTTTGCTTGACGCCAAGATAGAGATCGGCGACCGATCAGAAATAGAAACTACCGAAACTCATCGTTTCCAACGGATCGCGCTTTCATGAACCGCCTGCCCGATCTGGAAGCCCTGGCCATCTTCGCCAAGGTCGCCGACGCCCAGTCGTTTTCGGGCGCCGCCGAGACGCTGGGTCTGTCCAAGGCGACGGTGTCCAAGGCGGTGACGCGGCTGGAGCGGTCGCTGGGGACCACCCTGCTGCATCGCACCTCGCGCCGGTTCGCCCTAACCGACGCAGGGCGCGGCCTTGCCGCGCGCGCCGCCCATATGCTGGCCGAGGCCGAAGGCGCAGTGTCCGAGGCGCTGGACATGGCGGTGGCGCCGCGCGGCCTGGTGCGTCTGGCCGCGCCCATGTCCTTCGGCATGGCCTATGTCGCCCCCGCCCTGCCCGAGTTCCTGGCCACCCATCCCGACATTTCGGTGGATCTGCATCTGTCGGACGAGGTGATCGACCTAGTCGGCGGCGGCTTCGACTGCGCCTTGCGGATCGCGGCCCTGGCGGATTCGTCCCTGACGACGCGCAAGCTCAGGCCCGTGCACCGGGCCCTGGTCGCCTCGCCGTCGTATCTGGAGCAGCGGGGTCGACCGACACATCCCGACGACCTGGCCCGCCACGCCTGTCTCAGCTACGCCTATATGCCCAACCCGGACGCCTGGCGTTTTACGAATGCGGCGGGCGAGGAGGTGGTGGTCCATCCGCACGGGCCGCTTCGCGCCAACAATTCCGACGCCCTGACCGCCTCGCTGTGCGCGGGCATGGGCATCTTTCCCCAGCCGGATTTCATCTATTGGAAGGACGTCGCGGGCGGCCATCTGGAGACGGTGATGACCGACTGGCGCCTTCCGCCCATCGCGCTTCACCTGGTGGCGCCAAGCAGCGGGCCGCGCCCGGCGCGGGTCACGGCCCTGATGGACTATTTGGCGGCGCGGTTCAGCGGGCCGCTGTGGCCCGGCGACACCGTGGGCCGTTGAGGCGTCAGCCGCACTTGACCTGCTGGATCACGCCCGTCGCCTGGTCGAAGACGAAGTTCACACGGTTCTCGCGATAATCCATCGTCGCCGGACAGGTGGTGCACAGGACGCGGAAGGTCTGACCCTGCGGCGCCGCCGGAACCGTCGAGCGATTGCGGCCGACATAGCTCTGATAGTCTTCGACCTTGCAGGGCTTGAAGGCGCTTTCGGCGCCGGTCGCAGGCGGGGTCGCAGCCGGGGTCTGGGCGCAGGCGGCCAGCGCCAAGGCGCCGGCGAACGACAGGGCGATCATGCGGGTGTTCATCGGGGTTTCCCTTCCTGGCCGGCTCAGCCGCAGCGGACCTGTTCGATGACGCCGGTCTGCTCGTTATAGAGGATATTCAGCCGGTAGGCCGAGAAATCCTGCGTCACCGGGCAGGTGGTGCAAGTCACGCGCCGGTTGACCACGTCGACCGGCACCGGGATTTCGCTGCGGCTCTTGCCGACCAGATACTGCATCTCGCCCGCCTTGCAGACATCCTCGGTCTGGGCCGTGGGCATCCGGCTGCCGACGGGCGGGTTCATCTGCGCCCGTTCGATCACGCGCGGCGCGGGCGCGTCCGCCGTCGGCGTCGAACAGCCCGCGACCAGGGCCAGCCCCATCAGGCCAGGCGCGATCAGGCCGCCCTTTCCCAGCGCCCCTCGTCCGACTGTTTCCAATAGGCCAGATCGGCGCCCTGCGCCTTCAGCGCCTTCCAGCGCCCGCGCGCGTGTTGCAGCGCCGGCTCGTCCCGACCGTCGAAAATGATGAAGCATCGCTCGAACCCTTCCGTTGCGCCCATGTCTGCGTCGTCGACGATGAACAGCGCCTGAGCGCCGTTCAGGTTCTCGCCCGTCTCGCTGAGAAGGACCGGCTGGCGCGCCGCATGGGGCTGATCCGACCGGCCGTGCGGCAGGAAACCGTCCTCGCGGAAGGTCCACAACAGTTCGTCGACATCGTCCAGCCGATGCGAATGCGCCGACTTCACCAGCGCCCGCCAACCCCGCTCGAGCGTCTTCTCCAGCAGGGTCGGCAGCACCTGGTCCAGCGACGACCGCTCCAGGTGGTAGAACCAGATTTCAGGCTTTCCAGTCACCCGGTTCTAGTTCCGGTCATCAGGCTTCGTAGGAATCCGCCACCATCCGGTCCAGGGTGCGGACGGCGAAGCCGACGCCGCCCTCGGGCACGGTGGGGCTGGGGCTCTTGTTGGTCCAGGCGGTGGGGGCGATGTCCAGGTGCGCCCACGGCACGCCGTTGGTGAAGCGTTGCAGGAACAGGGCGGCGGTGATCGAGCCGCCGGCGCGGCCGTTGCCGGTGTTCTTCACATCGGCGATCTTGGAATCGATGTGCTGCTCGTAGATGGCCGGGATCGGCATCCGCCAGAAGTTCTCACCCACCTTCTTGGCCGCCGCCAGGATCGGATCGGCGACGTCGTCGGAGTTGGAGAAGACGCCCGCGTAGTCCAGGCCCAGGGCCACGATCATGGCGCCCGTCAGCGTGGCCAGGTCGATCATGAACTTCGGCTTGAAACGCTCCTGCGTGTACCAGAGGGCGTCGGCCAGGACGAGGCGGCCTTCGGCGTCGGTGTTGATGACCTCGACCGTCTGGCCCGACATCGACACGACCACGTCGCCTGGGCGCTGGGCGTCGCCGTCGGGCATGTTCTCCACCAGGCCCAGCACGCCCACGGCGTTGACCTTGGCCTTGCGGCCGGCCAGGGCGATCATGGTTCCGGTCACGGCGGCGGCGCCGCCCATGTCCCACTTCATGTCCTCCATGCCCTCGGCCGGCTTGATCGAGATGCCGCCGGTGTCGAAGCAGACGCCCTTGCCGACGAAGGCCAGAGGCTGGGCGCCCGCCTCGCCGCCCTTCCACTGGATCACGGCCAGCTGGCTTTCGCGACGGCTGCCCTGGCCGACGGCCAACAGGGTGCGCATCCCCAGCGCCTCCATCTCCGCCTCGCCGAGAATTTCGACCTCCAGGCCCAGGCTCTCCAGCGCCTTGACGCGCTTGGCGAACTCGGCCGGATACAGGACGTTGGCGGGTTCGGACACCAGGTCGCGGGCGAAGATCACCCCATCCGCCACGGCCGACAGCGGCTCCAGCGCCGCCTCGGCCCCGCGCAGGTCGGTGGTCACGATGCGGACCATGGTGATCGACGCAATCTTGTCCGCCTTCTGCGTCGTCCGATACTTGTCGAAACGATAGGCCGCCAGGCGCGCGGCGAAACCGACACGCGCCGCCTGTTCCGGCGTCAGGTCCGAAGCGTCGATGGTCAGAACCTGCGCGCCCGACAGCTTGACCGCCGCATAGGCCGAGCCGCCGAAGGCCTCGACCGCCAGATCGTCCAGCTTGGCCTTGTCGCCCGCGCCGATCAGCAGCACGGCGTCGGCGTCCACGCCCGCAGGCGCGGGGATCAGCAAGCTTTGCCCCGCCTTGCCGGCGAAGCGGCCCTTGCTCATCGCCTTGGTCAGCGCGCCGCCGGCCTTGCCGTCCAGGGCCGAACCGGCGGGGGTCAGGGCGCGGTCTTCGAACACGGGGACTGCGACAATCTCGGCGGCGTCCACCGCGGCGACGAACTCGATCTTCATTCAATCAACTCCAGCCAGGCCCCACCCGGCTTCTGCAACGACGAAAAGACAATGGCGCGCCTGCTTGTCGCCGACGCGCCCTGATGTGCTACTAGATGCGCCTCAATGTCGCCGCCTGCAACCGGGCGAAGTCCATCCGCCCATGAACCTGATTCAAAGATACCTTTTCCGCCAGATCCTGTTCCCCGTGGTCGCCGCCTGCGCGGCGCTGGCGGGAATCGGAATCCTGAGCCAGAGCCTCGATCAGCTTCAGGTCATCGTCGAGCGCGGCCAGAGCGTGTGGGTCATGGTCAAGCTGACGCTGCTGGCCCTGCCGCAGCTGCTGGCGGTGATTCTGCCCATCGGCCTGTTCGTCGGCGCCCTGATCGCCCTGACGCGGTTGCAGCGCGAGCAGGAGCTGACGGCCAGCTTCGCCGGCGGCATGACCCGCTGGCAGGTGATTTCTCCGGCCGCCCGCATAGCCGTGCTGGTCGCCCTGGCCACGCTGTTCGTCAACGTCTTCCTCCTGCCCTGGGCGCAGCAGGAGGCGCGACGCCAGGCGTTCGACATCCGCACCGACCTGGCCGCCCTGTTGGTGGAGGAAGGGCAGTTCGTCCAGGGGCCTGACGGCCTGACCGTCTATGTCCAGCAGATCGAGCAGAACGGCCTGTTGAAGAACCTGTTCGTCTATCTGGACGACAAGGACAAGGTGACGACCTGGAACGCGGCCGAGGCGCGGTTCAGCCGCGACGCCGCCGGCACGCCCGTCCTGACCATGATCGACGGTTCGGCCCAGCGCTATTCGTCGGGGGGGGTGCTGGAGACCCTGTCGTTCGGCCGCTACGACTTTTCCCTGGCGCCCTTCGTCGGCGTGACCGACACCCTGCGGTTCAAGCCGACGGATCTCTATCTGCGACAACTGCTGAACCCGACCGCCAAGATCGTCGAGGTCGCGGGCGCGCGCGGGGAGCTTCTGGCCGAGGCCCATTCGCGCCTGTCCTCGCCCCTCTACGCCCTGGTCGCCATGGCCCTGGCCCTGTCGGCCATCCTGGGCGGCGCCTTCAGCCGCACCGGCTACACGCTGAGGATCGCCAAGGCGGCGGGCCTGTTCCTGCTGCTGCGGGTCGTCGGTTACGGCCTGGTGGCGGGGAGCGCCTGGAACGCCGGCTTGAACGTCCTGCAGTACGTCGTGCCCATCGTCGC
Organism: Brevundimonas sp. D3-1P; assembly: GCF_055809335.1. Classification (NCBI taxonomy): domain Bacteria; kingdom Pseudomonadati; phylum Pseudomonadota; class Alphaproteobacteria; order Caulobacterales; family Caulobacteraceae; genus Brevundimonas; species Brevundimonas sp. D3-1P. The sequence continues at coordinate 514,819 of NZ_CM147908.1, read as the reverse complement.
CGTCGCCGTGTCGCTGCGGGTCCTGTTCCGCGCCCTGAAGCCGCGTCGCAGCCGCGGCGCCCGCGTCCTGCGCGATCTGAAGGCGAGGTTCGCGTGACCGCCCAGCCCCTCTCCGGCGCCGCACGTCCCATGCGCCGCACGCGCCGTTCGCACATGCCCCGCCTGGGCCTCATCGAGCGGTATGTTCTGGTTCAGCAATCCAAGTCCCTTGCGATCGCCTTGGCGGTGATTTCCGCCCTGGTCATGCTGATCGACTTCGTGGAGGTGTCGCGCGGCCTGGGGTCGGACCAGGACCTGTCGGCGGTGCGCATCTTCGGCCTGGTGCTGCTGAAGTCGCCTGCGGTGATCCTGCAGCTGACGCCGTTCGTCTTCCTGTTCGGCTCCCTGGCGGCCTTCATCGGCCTGAACCGGCGCAGCGAGCTGATCGCCATGCGGGCGGCTGGCGTGTCGGCCTGGCGGTTCGTCCTGCCCGCGGCGGGCATGGCCTTCGTGCTGGGCGTGCTGACGGTGACGGTCCTGGGGCCGCTCGCCTCGGCCGGCGACGGCCTGTGGCAGCGCGAGCGCGCGCGCATCTCCGGCACGGCGCCCGGCGGCGATCCGAACGCGGCGATCTGGCTGCGCGAAGGCGACGACCAGCGCCAGATGATCATCCGCGCCGGCCGTCAGGACCGCGCCAACGCCCGCCTGCTGGACGTCAGCTTCTTCATCTACACCACCGCGCCCGGCGGGGGTCGCACCTTCTCGGAACGGATCGACGCCAAGTCCGCCTCCCTGAACGCCGGCAGCTGGCGGCTGACCGACGCGGTCGGCGCCCAGATCGGCCAGCGCGCGGTTTCCTATTCCAGCCTCACCCTGGTCTCCAGCCTGGCCGACGAAGAGGCCTTCGAGCGGTTCGCCAGACCCCAGTCGACGCCCTTCTGGTCCCTGCCCAACCAGATCAGCCGCATCGAGAACGCCGGCTTCACCTCCACCGCCTATCGGCTGCGCTTCCAGCAGCTTCTGGCCACGCCCCTGGTGTTCGCGGCCATGTCCATCCTGGCCGCGGCCTTTTCGCTGCGCCTGATGCGGCTGGGCGACATGGCGCGGATGAGCGTGGCGGCCGTAGTGCTGGGCTTCGCCTTCTTCTTCCTGAATCAGTTTTCGTCGGCCATGGGATCGGCCGAGGTGGTGGCGCCGTTCGTCGCCGCCTGGCTCCCGCCCGTTCTGACGGCGCTCGCAGCCTTTACCTTGCTGTTCTATACCGAAGACGGCTAATCGGGCGCTCGCTTCTAAGGAATACGGATGGCCTATGCAGGGTGATCGCCAAGATCGGCGCCGCAACGCTTTCAGAGCCAGGCTTCTCGCCGGCGCCGCCCTGGTCGCCTGCGCGCCGCTGGCCGCGCCCGCCTGGGCCCAGACCCCTGCGCCGACGACCGCGGCGGTCCAGGTCGTCGCGCCGTCGGACGGTCTGGCGCCGGACGCCGTCTATGTGGACGCCGACCATGCCCGCCGCGTGGGCGATTCGATCGTCGTCAGCGGCACGCCCGAAAATCGCGCCTATGTCCGCACGCGCGGCCATGTGCTGCGGGGCGAGAACCTGTCCTACGATCTGAACGCCGGCTCCGCGACCGGCGAAGGCGATGTCGAGGCCGTCGCCCCGGACGGCACGGCGGTCTACGCCAGCCGGCTGGAACTGGACCAGAACCTGACCACCGGCGTCGCCGTCGACTTCGCCACCCGCCTGGCCAACGGCGCCAGCCTGATGGCCGCGACCGCCGTGCGGCGCAGCGAGACCGTCAACGAGCTGAACTACGCCCGGTTCACCCCCTGCCCGCTCTGCGACGCGGACGGCCCGCGCCGCCCCACCATCTCGATCCAGGCCGAGCGCGTGGTTCAGGACGAGCAGCTTCGGGCCATCCTGTATCGCAACGCCGTCTTCTACATCGGCCCCCTTCCGGTCTTCTACACCCCCTTCTTCGCCCACCCCGATCCGTCGGTGGAGCGGGCGTCCGGCTTCCTGGTGCCGATCGTCAACTACGACGAAGGGCGCGGGGTGTCGGTCGAGGTTCCCTATCTGCACGTCGTCTCCCCGTCCGAGGACTGGCTGATCAGCCCGCAGGTCAACACCAAGGTCGCGCCGCTGCTGAACCTGCAATGGCGCCGGCGGTTCGCGAACGGCATGATCGTGGCGCGCGGCGGCTATACCTACGAGCGCGACTTCGGCGACTTCGACCTGGACGGCGACGGCGATTTCGAAAGCAACGTCCGCTTCGGCGATCGCGAACACCGCAGCTATCTGCTGTCGCATGGCGAGTTCGATCCCGACGGCCCGTGGCGCTTCGGCTTCACGGCCGAACGCACCTCGGACAAGACCTTGTTCGACCGCTACGACGTGCGTTCGCCCTATCAGGACAACGGCCTCTACTACGGCGACCGTCGCCGGCTGATCAGCCAGATCTACGCCGAGCACCAGACCGACCGCTCCTATGTCTCGGTCGCCGCCTTCTCGATCCAGAGCCTGCGCCTGGACCCGGCCTACGCCGCCACCGACTTCCGCGACGCCGACGGTTTCAAGGTGTTCGAGAACGACGACACCCTGCCGCTGGTCGCGCCCCTGATCGACGCGCGGTGGGAGCCGCACGAACTGGTGCTGGGCGGCCGTCTGCGGCTCAAGGGTTCGGCCGTCTCCCTTTATCGCGACAGCTTCGTCGGCGCCCCGATCCTCAATCCCGAGATCGTGCCGCCGATCACGACGGGTCTGAGCGGCGTGGACAGCCGCCGCGTCACCGGCCAGATGGAATGGCGGCGCACCGTCATCCTGCCCGTCGGCGTGCGCATCGAGCCTTTCGTGGACACCCGCGTCGACCTCTATTCCATGTCGGACCTGCCGCCGATGATGGGGGTCGACAGCGACGCCACGCTCAGCCGCTCCCGCCTCAGCGCCGGGGTGGACGTGAGCTATCCGCTGATCAAGCGCGCGCGCGACGCCGACATCATCCTGGAGCCGGTCGGCCAGTTCTCGGTCTCCAACAAGGTCGACCTGGATCCCCGCATTCCCATCGAGGACGCCCAGGTTCTGGAACTGGACGAATCCTCCCTGTTCCGCATGGACCGTTTCTCCGGCTACGACCTGATGGAGGGCGGCGCGCGTCTGACGGCGGGCGGTCGCGCCACGATCCGCTGGTCCGAGGGCCGCAAGGCCAGCCTGTTCGTCGGCCGCAGCTATCGGTTCCAGCAGCAGGACGCCTTCAGGACCTCGATCCCCGACGCCCCCGGCCGGCTTTACGACCCGACCGGCCTGGCCTCCGAGACCTCGGACTGGGTGGTCCAGGGCGATTTCTCGCCGTCGGACCGCATCCGCAGCTGGGTCCACGCCACCGTCGACGGCTCGGGCGAGGTGCGCCGCGCCGAGGCGGCGCTGGACGGGCGCTGGGGCCGCCGCAACCTGGCGACCGTCAGCTATATCCTGGACCGCTCCAATCCGGTCGACGGGCCGCTGAACCGCAACTATGAGTTCGTGCAACTGATCGGCCAGCAGTTCCTCTATCGCAACTGGGGCGTGACCGTCGCGGGCATCGCCGATCTGGACGAGAACGAGATCACCCGCTCCGAGGTGGGGATGCTGTTCGACGACGACTGCTTCCGATTCGAACTGGGTTATCGCCGCGACAACACCCGCGCCCGGCCCGGCGGCCCCTCGGAAGGCGTGTATGTGCGCCTAAACCTCGCCACTTTCGGAGGTTCAGGTTATGGACAGGGCGACATGCGTTGAGCATGACGCTTTACGGGGCGCGACCGCCTGCCGGTCTGGCTGGCGGACCGCTGTGAGGAATCAGGACGAGCAATGGGTTTGATGCGTTATTCGACGGGGGCTGCGCTCGCGGCGCTCCTGCTCGCCGGTTCGGCCCACGGCCAGACGGCCCCGGCCCGGCCGCAGGGCCAGGCGCCGACTCAGGCCCCGCCCCAAACTCCGTCCCAGGCCGCCGCCGGCGCCCCCAACCCCGCCGCCGAGGAAGCTCCCGCGACTCCGCGCGCCGAGCCCCAGTTCGAAATGGCGGACGGCATCGTCGCCACCGTCAACGACAAGATCATCACCGGCTATGACCTGCGCCAGCGGATGCTGATGCTGATCGCCTCGTCCCAGGTTCAGCCGACCGAGCAGAACCTGCCCGCCATCCAGCAGGCCGCCCTGAACGCCCTGATCGAGGACCGGCTGAAGACCCAGGAGATGGCCAAGTTCGAGAGCCTGAAAGTCACCGACGAAGAGGTGGATCAGGAAATCGCGGAAATGGCCCGCGCCGCCGGCACGACCCCGGCCAACTATCTTCAGTTCCTGCAACAGGGCGGCATCCAGCCCGCCGCCTTCCGCGAGAACCTGCGCACCCAGATCGGCTGGAGCCAGCTGGTCCCCGGCCGTTTCAACAGCCGCGCCCGCCCCAGCAGCCTGCAGGTCGATCAGGAACTGCGTCGCCTGAACGAGGCGGCCTCCAAACCCCAGTTCCTGCTGGGCGAGATCTACATCGACGCCGCCCGCGTCGGCGGTCCCCAGGCCGCGCTGAACGGCGCGCGCCAACTGGTGCAGCAGATCATCCAGGGCGCGCCCTTCCAGGCCGTGGCCCAGCAGTTCTCGGCCGCCCCGTCCGCCAACGCCCGCGTGCCCGGCGACGCCGGCTGGGTCGTGCGCGATTCGCTTCAACCCGCCGTCCAGGCCGTGGTCGACCAGCTTCAGCCCGGCCAACTGTCCAATCCGATCGTCGTCGACGGGGGAGTCTACATCCTTTATCTGCGCGACAAGCGCGACGGCGCCTCCACCAGCCTGGTTTCGCTGCGCCAGGTCATGGTCGAACTGGCCGAAACCGCGTCCGAGGCCGATGTCGCCGCCGCCACCCAGAAGCTCCAGGCCATGCGCGCCGGCCTGACCTGCGACAACATCATCTCCCAGGCGCGCGCGACCGAGGGCGTGATCGGCGCGGACCTGGGCGAATCGGACGTGGCCAATCTGGCGCCCCAGTTCCAGCAGTTCGCCCGCACCGGAGAGATCGGTTCGGTCTCCACCCCGATCCGCACGCCGCTGGGCCTGCATCTGGTCGCCGTCTGCGGTCGTCGCGTCGGCGGGCCCGAGGCCCCCAACCGCCAGCAGGTCGAAAACCGACTGAGGGCGCAGAATCTTCAGGTTCTGGAGCGCCGCTACCTGCGCGACCTGCGCAGCGACGCCCTGATCGAGTTCAAGTGAGCCCAGCGGTCGCGCCTCTGGTCCTGACGCTGGGCGAACCCGCCGGCGTCGGACCCGAGATCGTCGCCGCCGCCTGGACCGCCCTCAAGGCCGAACCGCTGGCCTTCGCCGTCATCGGCGACGCCGGCCTGTTGCGCGACCAGGGCGTGGCGGTGCTCGAGATCAGCGATCCCGGCGACGCCGCCGGCCGTTTCGGCCGCGCCCTGCCTGTCATCCACCGTCCCCTGCCCGCGCCCGTCCGGGTCGGCCGCCCCGACCCCGCCAACGCCCCGGCGGTGGCGGACGGCATAGAGGAAGCGGTCGGTTTCGCCCTGTCGGGCCAGGCTTCGGGCGTCGTGACCGCCCCCATCGCCAAGGCGCCGATGTACGCCTCGGGCTTTCGCTTTCCCGGCCATACCGAATTCATCGCCGAACTGACCGCCGACGCCCCCTATGCCGGCACGCGCGGTCCGGTGATGATGCTGACGGCCCGCGACCTGCGCGCCTGCCTCGTCACCATCCACGTCGCCCTGGACCAGGCGCCCCAGCTTGTCACCGCCGAGCGTGTCGCCCGCACCGCCCGCGTCGTCCACGAAAGCCTGAAGCGGGACTTCGCCATCGCCCGCCCGCGCCTGGCCATGGCCGCCCTGAACCCCCACGCGGGCGAGGGCGGCGCCCTGGGTCTGCAAGAGATCGAAATCCTGATCCCCGTCGCCGAACAACTGCGCGGCGAAGGCGTCGACATCACCGACCCGAAGCCGGCCGACACCCTGTTCCACGATGCGGCGCGGGCGACCTATGACGCCGCCATCTGCATGTATCACGACCAGGCCCTGATACCGGTCAAGACGCTGGACTTCTGGGGCGGGGTCAACGTCTCCCTGGGCCTGCCCATCGTCCGCACCTCGCCCGACCACGGCACGGGCTTCGACATCGCCGGCAAGGGCGTCGCCCGCCCCGACAGCCTGATCGCCGCCATTCGCCTGGCGTCGGAGATGGCGGCGGCGCGCGGCGCGCGCTAACAGGGGCCGTGACCGACCTTCCCTCCCTTCGCGAAACCCTCGACGCCCACGGCCTGTCGGCGAAAAAGAGCTTCGGCCAGCATTTCCTGCTGGACCTGAACGTCACCCGCAAGATCGTGCGCCTGGCCGGCCCGTTCGACGGCCGGGCCGTGATCGAGGTCGGCCCCGGCCCCGGCGGCCTGACCCGCGCCCTGCTGGAATCCGACGCCGGTCCCGTGGTCCTGGTCGAGAAGGATCCCCGTTTCCTTCCCCTGCTGTCCGAACTGGACGACGGCTCGGGCCGCCTGACCATCGTCCAGGCCGACGCCCTGAAGGTGAAGGAGGCCGATCTGGTTTCCGGCCCCGCCCATCTGGTGTCCAACCTGCCGTACAATGTCGGCACGGCCCTGCTGATCAAATGGCTGACCGGCCCCTGGCTGCCGCACAGCCTGACCCTGATGTTCCAGAAGGAGGTCGCCGAACGGGTCGCCGCCGCTCCCGGCGATGACGCCTATGGCCGTCTGGCGGTCATCGCCCAGGCCGTGTGCACCGCCCGCATCGTCATGCACCTGCCGGCCGCCGCCTTCACCCCGCCGCCCAAGGTGGCCTCGGCCGTGGTCCATCTGGTGCCGCTGGATGAGCGCCCTTCGCCGGAACGCCTGAAAAGCCTGGAGCGCGTCACCGCCGCCGCCTTCGGACAGCGCCGCAAGATGCTGCGCTCCAGCCTGAAACAACTGGGCGGGGCGGCCCTGTGCGAGGCCGCCGGCATCGAACCCGACGCCCGCGCCGAAACCATCGACGTGGCCGGCTTCCTGCGGCTCGCGGACGCCCTTCCTGCCTGAAACCCTGCCATGACCGTCGAACCCTTCCGCGCCATCTCCGTCAGCCGCCTGGCCCACCAGTTGAAGGCCGAAGGCCGCTCGATCATCCACATGGAGTTCGGTCAGCCGTCGACCGGCGCGCCCGCCGCCGCCATCGCCCGCGCACATCAGGTGCTGGACGCCGAGGCGATGGGCTATTGGGAAAGCCCCGACCTGCGCGCCCGCATCGCGCGCCTGTACGACGAGCGGTACGGCGTGGCGGTGGACGCCGAGCGGATCGTCCTGACGAACGGCGCCTCGCCGGCCTTGGTCCTGGCGCTGAGCACGCGGTTTCGGCCCGGCGACCGGATCGCCCTGGCCCGACCCGGCTATGTCGCCTATCGCAACACCCTGCGCGCCCTGCACCTTGAGCCGGTCGAGATCGCCTGCGGCCCCGAGACCCGGTTCCAACTGACCGCCGATCAACTGCGCGCGCTCGATCCTGCACCCGCCGGCGTCATCATCGCCAGCCCGGCCAATCCGACCGGGACCATCATCCCCGACGCCGAGCTGGCCGCCATCGCCGAGGTCTGCCGCGCGCGAAACATCGCCATCGTCTCGGACGAGATCTACCACGGCCTCAGCTACGTCGGCCCGACCCCGTCCATGCTGCAGTTCGCGCCGGACGCGACGGTGATCAACAGCTTCTCCAAATACTGGAGCATGGCGGGCTGGCGCCTGGGCTGGCTTCTGGTTCCCGCATCCCAGGTCCCGGCCGCCCGCGCCTATATCGGCAATATGTTCCTGACCCCGCCGTCGCTCAGCCAGCATGCGGGCCTGGTGGCCATGGACGCGACGGACGAGCTGGAGGGCCATATCCGAACCTACGCCCGCAATCGCGAGCTGATGCTCCAGGCCCTGCCGGCCCTGGGCCTGAGACAGATCGCCCCGCCCGACGGCGCCTTCTACATCTGGGCGGACATCGGCCACCTGACCGACGACAGCGTGGGCTTCTGCGAGCAATTGCTGCGCGACACCGGCGTCGCCGCCGCGCCCGGCGTCGACTTCGACCCCGTCGACGGCCATCGCTTCATCCGGTTCAGTTTCGCCGTCTCGACGCCCGAGATCGAGGACGCCCTGAACCGGATGCGTCCCTGGTTCGCCGCCCGTCGGACGGCGCAGTTGGCGCCAACCCCGCCCCCGGCCCCGACTCTGGGATGAAAACGGGTCGGCACCGCAGCATGGCATAGGTCCCGGGCAGCGGACCGCCCGGCCTCCGCCGTTTTTCTCAGACCGCTTCGCGCAGCAGGGCGGCCTTGTAGTCGCCGACCCACAGGTTTCTGAACCGACGCGACCGCTCGGCGTGATAGATGTGGGCCAGTTCGGCGTAGGAACGGTCGAAGTCCTCGTTGACCAGCACATAGTCGAAGGCGTCGCAGTGTTCGATCTCGCCCTTGGCGTTGGCGACGCGACGTTCGATCACGTCCTCGGCGTCCTGCGAGCGCGTGACCAGGCGCCGGCGCAGTTCTTCCAGGCTGGGCGGCAGGATGAAGACGCGCACGGCGTCCTCCGGGCATTTGTCGGCCACGTCGCGCGCGCCCTGCCAGTCGATGTCGAACAGGACGTCGCGTCCCTCGGCCAGGGCGCGGTCCACCGGCGCGCGGGGGCTGCCGTAACGATTGCCGTGGACGTCGGCCCACTCCAGGAAGGCGTCCTGGTCGATCAGCCGCTGGAACTGGTCGTGGCCGACGAAATGATAGTCGCGCCCGTCCACCTCGCCCGGCCGGATGCCGCGCGTGGTCATGGAGACCGAAAGCTCCAGCCCCTTGTGATCCGCCATCAACCTTCGGCACAGCGAGGTCTTGCCCGCGCCCGACGGGCTGGCGACGATCAGGAGGACGCCCCGGCGGGGCGTGCGTTCATTCGACATTCTGGACCTGCTCACGCAACTGTTCGATGACGGCCTTGAGCTCCAGGCCGATTCCGGTGAGCGCGGTCGTAGCCGATTTCGAGCAGAGGGTGTTCGCCTCTCTCATGAATTCCTGCATCAGGAAGTCGAGTTTGCGCCCGGCTGGCGCCGAGGCCACAAGCTGGCGGGCCGCCGCGACATGGGCGGCCAGCCGGTCCAGCTCCTCGCGCACATCGGCTTTCGCCGCCAAGGCTGCGGCCTCCAGGAATATCCGTTCGTCCAGACCGGGCGCGTCCGGCGCCAGTTCGGTCATGCGGCGGGCGAAACGTTCGCGAATGGTCTCGACCTGGGCGGCCGCCTCGCCCTCGGCCTGGGCCGTCAAAGCCTCGATCCGGGCGATGAAATCTTCCAGCACCGGCGCCAGCAGCGCGCCTTCCTGAAGCCGCGAGGCTTTCAGCGCATCCAGGGCCTGTTCGACCGTGCGGCTCATGGCCGTCTCCAAGGCGGCGCGCGCCTCGGGGTCGTCCACCTCTTCCGGCGCCTCGATCACGCCGCGCAGGGCCAGCAGTCCGTCCGCCGACGGCGGAGTGGCTCCATCCTCGGCCAGTTCGTTGGCCAGGGTCAGATAGCGCGCCAGCACCGCCGCATTGATGGCGACCGCCGCTTCTCCCGCGTCGGTCCGCTTCGCCTGCACGCCGATGTTGACCTGTCCCCGCGCGAACCGCGCCTGGACCGCCGCCTTGGCCGTCCGTTCCAGACCGTCAAAGCCGTTCGGCCCCCGGAACCGGACCTCCAGATTGCGCCCGTTGACCGAACGCGCCTCGACCGCCCAGGTCCAGCCCTCGGCCGCCCCGTCCGCCCGGCCGAAGCCGGTCATGCCCGACAATGCGCTCACCGCGTCGCCCCCTGGCTGGCCCCGGCCGGCAGGGTGATGGTCGCCTGACCTGCGGGTTGTTCGGCGGGCGGCGTCATCGGGGCCGCGACGGCGCCCGGCGCGACGGGAACGGGCGCTTCCGGCGGCAGTCCGGCCTTCTGCCGCTCGATCTGGCGCCAGCGCGCCACGTTCTGTTGGTGCTCCTCATAGGTCAGGGCGAAGGCGTGGCCGCCTGTCCCGTCCGCCACGAAGAACAGCGCGGGGTCCGCCGGCGGGTTCAGCACGGCCGCCAGCGCTTCCTTGCCCGGATTTGCGATGGGCGTCGGCGGCAGGCCGCTGATCTGATAGGTGTTCCACGGCGTTGCGGCCAGCAGTTCGGAGCGCAGGATGCCGCGCCCCAGCGGCCGTCCCTTGGTGACGCCGTAAACGATGGTCGGATCGCTCTCCAGCCGCATTCCGGCCCGCAGCCGGTTGGAGAAGACCGCCGCCACGCGCGGCCGCTCCCCAGCCAGCGCGGTCTCCTTCTCGACGATGGAGGCCAGGATCACCGCCTCCTCCGGCGTCTTGGCCACGGTCGCGGGCGAGCGCTGGCTCCACAGCAGGCGTAGATTCTCGGCGGCCGCGCGCTGCATCCGGTCGATCACCGACTGGCGGGTGTCCCCACGCGACACCTCGTAGGTGTCGGGCCACAGGCTGCCTTCCGCCGGCGTCTCGGCCACCACGCCGGTCAGCACCGGCTCCTTGTTCAGGATGTCCACCGCCTGAAGCGACGACCAGCCTTCGGGCAAGGTCACGAAATGGCGCACCACCCGCCCCTCGACCAGCAGTTTCAGAACCCCGGCCAGGGAGGTTCCCGACGGCACCTCGTATTCGCCCGCCCGCAGCCGGCGGTCCGCCCCGGTCAGGGCGGCGGCGGCCTTGAACAGGTCGGGGGACCGGATCACCCCCTCGGCCTTCATCTTGGCCGCGATGGCCGAGACGCTCGACCCGCTGGCCAGGGTCACGACCGTCCTGTCGCCCTGCCGGGCCGAGGGGCCGGGCGCATAATAGACGGCCCAGACCGCGATCAGCGCCGCCAACAGGAACAGCCCGAAGGTCGCCGACGCGCTCAGCAGCGAGACCGTGAACCCCGACCGTCCGTCCGACTTCTCGACCCGCCCCCGCCCGAACACTCAGTCCACCTTCCTGAAGATGACCGAGGCGTTGGTGCCGCCGAAGCCGAAGCTGTTGGACATGGCCACATCGATCTTCATCGGCTTGGCCTTGTTGGGCGCCAGGTCGATCGGCGTCTCCATCTCCGGGTCGTTCAGATTGATGGTCGGCGGCGCGATCTGGTCGCGGATGGCCAGGACGCAGAAGGCCGCCTCTATGGCCCCTGCGGCGCCCAACAGGTGCCCCGTCATCGACTTGGTGGACGAAACCGTCAGGTTCCTGGCGTGATCCCCCGCCAGTCGCTCGATGGCCTTCAGTTCGATCCAGTCGGCCATCGTCGACGTGCCGTGGGCGTTGACGTAATCCAGGTCCGAAGGCTCCAGCCCCGCCCGCTTCAACGCCATCTTCATGGCGCGCAGCCCCCCCTCGCCGTCCTCCGACGGGGCAGTGATGTGATAGGCGTCGCCGCTCATGCCATAGCCGACGACCTCGGCGTAGATCCTGGCCCCGCGCGCCTTGGCGTGTTCGTATTCCTCCAGCACCATGACGCCTGCGCCCTCGCCCATGACGAAACCGGCGTGGCCTCGATCGTATGGGCGCGACGCCGTCTCGGGCGTGTCGTTATAGGCGGTGCACAGCGCCTTGCAGGCCAGAAAGCCGGCGATGCCGATCGGCACGATGGAGCTTTCGGCCCCGCCCGCCACCATCACCTCGGCGTCGCCCAGGGCGATCATCCGCGCCGCGTCGCCGATGGCGTGGGCGCCGGTGGCGCAGGCGGTCACGACCGAATGGTTCGGCCCCTTCAGCCCGTGGCGGATCGAGATCTGGCCCGAGGCCAGGTTGATCAGGGCCGAGGGGATGAAGAACGGGCTGACCCGCCGCACCCCCTGCTCCTTCAGCACGATGGCCGTGTCCGCGATGGGCCCCAGGCCGCCGATGCCGGAGCCGATCATGACGCCCGTGGCCTCGCGGTCATCGTCCGTCTCGGGCTTCCAGCCGGCGTCGGCCAGGGCCTCGTCCGCCGCCGCGATGGCGTACAGGATGAAGTCGTCGACGCGCTTCCTGTCCTTGGGCGACATGATCTTGTCGGGGTCGAAGTCGCCCTCGCCTCCGCCGCCGCGCCCGTCCACGCTGGGCACCTCGCCGGCGATGGTGCAGCCATAGCCTTCGGTGTCGAAGGCGGTGATCGGGCCGATGCCCGAGCGTCCCTCGACGATGCCCTTCCAGCTCTTCTCGACGCCCCAGCCCAGGGGGGTCAGCAGACCGATGCCCGTAACGACGACGCGGCGCATGGTGCGTGCTCCTTCAGATCCATACCTCCCCGACGGAATCACGGATTCGTCGGTCGAAAACAGTAAAGGCCGCCGGGCGGCTCCGCTAGGAGCGCCGGGCGGCCCTTTGAACCGTCAGCCTGTTCGGCCGATCTCGGCGACTGGGATCAGCCGGCCGACTTTTCGTCGATGAACTTGACCGCATCGCCGACCGTCTGGATGTGCTCGGCGGCGTCATCCGGGATCTCGATGTCGAATTCTTCTTCGAAGGCCATCACCAGCTCGACGTTGTCGAGCGAGTCGGCGCCCAGGTCGTCGATGAAGCTGGCCTTTTCCGTGACCTTGTCCGGATCGGCGTCCAGGTGGTCGATGACGATCTTGCGAACGCGCTCGAGGGTGTCGGACATGAGTGTCTCTCTGCCTGTTTGAAATCGCCGTAGAGGCGGGGGTAGCTCAGGAAATCGCCGTCTCACGGCAGCGAAGGCGACGCAAGCCCGAAAGCCCGAACCGCCGATGCATCCGACCCTTTAGCACAGGCTTTCGGGCTGGAAATAGTCTGTTGCGCGTCGTGATCTGGACGTTTGGTCCTAAATCATCGCCATGCCGCCGTTCACGTGCAGCGTCTGCCCCGTGACATAGGCGGCTTCGTCGGACGACAGATAGACGGCGGCGGCGGCGATCTCCTCGCCGGCGCCCAGCCGCCCGGCCGGAATACGGCCCAGGATGGTCTCGCGCTGCTGGTCGTTCAGCACGTCGGTCATCGGCGAGGCGATGAAGCCCGGCGCGATGCAGTTGACGGTGATCCCCCGCGATCCGACCTCCTGCGCCAGCGACTTGGAAAAGCCGATCATCCCGGCCTTGGACGCCGAATAGTTGGTCTGGCCCGGATTGCCGGTCACGCCGACGACCGAGGTCACGCCGATGATTCGCCCCGCACGGCGCTTCATCATCCCCTTCACCGCCGCGCGGGTCAGGCGGAAATAGGATTCCAGGTTGATCTGGATGACGGCCTGGAAGTCCTCGTCCTTCATCCGCATCAACAGGCCGTCCTTGGTGATCCCCGCATTCGCCACCAGGATGTCCAGCGGCGCGCCCGCCGCCGTCTCGGCCGCGTTGACCAGATTGTCGACCGATTCCGGGTCCGACAGGTTCGCGGTGGCGAAATGCGCCCGCTCGCCCAGTTCCTTGGCCAGATCGGCCAGCACCGCCTCGCGCGTGCCCGACAGCACCACGGTCGCCCCTTGAGCGTGCAACGCCCGCGCCACGGCCCCGCCGATGCCCCCCGTCGCGCCCGTCACCAGCGCGGTCTTGCCTGCAAGATTGAACATTTTGTCTCTCCGAGAGTGGCGAGTGATTAGTGGCGAGTGACGAGAAAAAGCAAAGCGGTATGGCGAACGGCTCGCCACTCGTCACTCGCTGCTCGTCACTCCCTTCGCGAACGCTTCCAAATCTTCCGGCGTGTTCAGCGGCAGGCTTTCCGCATCCGGCGCGATCCGCTTGGCCATGCCGGTCAGCACCTTGCCCGAACCGATCTCGGCGAAGCGGGTCACGCCGCCCCCAGAACCGGAAGCGCCGGCCATCCATTCCATGCTCTCACGCCAGCGCACGCGACCCGTCACCTGTTCGACCAGCAGGCGGCGGATGACTTCCGGGTCGCTCTCGGGCCGCGCCAGGACGTTGGCGACCACCGGAACGACCGGCGCGACGATCTTCGCCTCGGCCAGGGCCTGGGCCATCTCGTCTGCGGCCGGCTGCATCAGCGGACAGTGGAAGGGCGCCGAGACGTTCAGCGCAATGGCCCGCGCGCCCAGTTCCTTGGCCTTCTCAATGGCCCGGTCCACGGCCGCCTTCTCGCCTGAGATGACGATGTTTCCGGCGTTGTTGTCGTTGGCCACCACGCAGATGCCGACCTCCGAACCGGCCGCCGCCGCCGCTTCCGCCAGGGCCAGATCCGTTTTGGGCCCGATCAGCGAGGCCATCGCCCCGCGTCCCACCGGCACGGCCCGCTGCATCGCCTGGCCGCGCAGCTTCAGCAGCCGCGCCGTATCGGGCAGAGAAATCGCCCCCGCCGCCGCCAGGGCCGAATATTCGCCCAGCGAGTGACCGGCCACATAGGCCGCGCTCGCCACGTCGAAACCGAATTCGACCTTCAACGCCCGGATCGCCGCCATCGACACCGCCATCAGGGCGGGCTGGGCGTTCTCGGTCAGGGTCAGCTGGTCCTCGGGGCCTTCGCGCATCAGGACCGACAGCTTCTGGCCCAGGGCCTCGTCCACCTCGGCGAAGACGTCGCGCGCCGAACCGAAGGCGTCCGCCAGGGCCGCGCCCATGCCGACGGCCTGGCTGCCCTGTCCCGGAAACAGAAGTGCGAGGGCCATCGACCCCTCCCTGAATCGTTCATCAAGGCGCGGAGCCGTAAGGCCAGACTTCCGTCAGGGCAAGCGGGGGCGCCGGAGTCCGGCGATCTCCGCCTCACATCGTCGGCGCGACAGGGGCCGGACCGGAACCTCATCCTCGCCCCCCTCGTCTCCCATCATGCCGGCCCGCCTGTCTTCCTTGCCCGCCACCTCGTCATCCTCGGCGCTCCCTCGTCATCCTCGGCCGCCATCTCGTCATCCTCGCCCACCATCTCGTCATCCTCGGCCTTGTGCCGAGGATCCATAATCCCGGTGTTCGCCGCCGGCCCCCGATCCTAAGACCGAGCGTATGGATCCTCGGCACAAGGCCGAGGATGACGGATTTCAATGCCAGCCATCACAATGCGGCTGGTGCATTCCCCGCGAATCCAACCGCTTGGCGAATTATCTCCCCCATCATCCATCCCCCCTCCGAAACGCGCGTATTCTAAAGCCGTCTCGTCGCACCGGAGGGCTCGTAAGGCCTGCGACCTTGCGGCGGCGGGAGCGGATGGAACGGGAGCGATGGTGAAACTCCATCGCGCCGACATCGACTCATGGAGCGGTGTCGGAGGGTCGAGGGGGATACTCGGCCGCACTCGGGACGGGGTTTCGCAGACCCCGCCGACCCGTCGCAAGCTTATGGGGTTAGGCGATAAGACCGCCACCGCTCGACGCCCCGAGCTTGCAGGCCAACCAACCGCGCGGAGCGTCATACCCTTCGTCGAAACGGTACTTACAAACTCACACTCCGGGCGAAGGCCCGGCGCTCCGCCCAGCCCTCCAACTTCGCAGCGAAAGCGCGAGGCCGATCGGCCGCGTCCGCAAGGACCCAATTCACCCGCGCGGGAATCTCGCCTACAACCCATCATCATGGCCACGCTTCCTCCCGACACGCTGGCGGCGTCTCTCGCGCGCATTTTCGAGGGCCGCATGATCGACCGGGCCAGTTGGTTCGCCCTGACCGGCGGCGAGCCGCTGTTCACCGAAGGCGATCCGGCCGACACCCTGTATCTGCTGCGTTCGGGGCGTCTGGGCGTGTTCCGGCTGGAGCCGGACCAGCCCGCCCATCTGCTGGGCGTGGTCAAGGCGGGCGAGCCGGTGGGGGAAATGGCCATGCTGGCCGGCACGCCCCACACCGCCAGCGTCGTCGCCCTGCGTGACAGCGAGATCCTGGCCCTGCCGCGCGAGGCCTTCTTCGAGGCCGCCCGCACCGAACCCGACCTGATGGTCGAACTGTCTCGACTGATGATCCATCGGGCGCGCGAGCGCACGGCGGGCGCGTCGGAGCCCAGCGTCTTCGGCTTCGTCTCGGCCCGCCCCCGCCCCATCCGCGCCTTCGTCGAGCGGATCGGCGCCGCCATTCAGGCGATGGGCTTCACCTGTCAGGTCATCGACCAGTCGGCCCTGGCCTCGGCCTCGGAATGGTTCAGCCGGGTGGAGGGCGCGCACGACTATGTCCTCTATGTCGCCGAACAGGATCAGCCCGCCTGGGCCAGCCTGTGCGCGCGCCAGGTGGACCGGATGTTCGTCGTCGGCAGCGGGCTTCTGGCGCCGCCGTCCAACGTGCCGCGCCGCCACGGCTTCGGCGACGGGCGCCGGCTGACCGACCTGATCCTGCTGCGCGATCCCCGGATGCACCATCCGGCCAACACCCGGGTCTGGCTGGACGCGCTCCAGCCCGACCGCTGGTTCCACTGCGTCGAGGGCGTGGCCGCGGACGCCGAACGCATCGCCCGCGTCGTCACCGGCACGGCCGTCGGCCTGGTCCTGTCCGGCGGCGGCGCACGGGCCTATTGCCACATCGGCGCGGTCAAGGCCCTGCAGGACGCCGGGATTCCCATCGACTTCACCGGCGGCGCCTCCATGGGCGCCGTGGTCGCGGCGGGTCCGGCCCTGGGCTGGGATCACGAACGGCTGGATTTCGAGATCCGCCGCGCCTTTGTCGATTCCGACCCCCTGTCGGACCTGGCCGTGCCCATCATCGCCATGTCGCGCGCCCGCAAGGTCGCGGGCCTGTTGCAGCGCGCCTATGGCGACATCGACCTGGCCGATCTGTCCCTGCCCTTCTTCGCGGTGTCGTCCAACCTGACCTCGGGCCGGATCGAGGTGCACCGGACCGGGCTGATGCGCCAGGCCATGCGCGCCTCCATCGCCATTCCCGGCGTCCTGCCGCCCGTCGTCATCGACGGCCAGGTGCTGGTGGACGGCGCGGTGCTGAAGAACTTCCCCACCAGCGTCATGCGCCAACTGAACAGCGGCCCCATCGTCGGCGTCGACATGTCCCAGACGCGCGGCGTCGATCCCCAGGCGCTGGAGAATCCGCCGTCCTGGTGGAAATGGGTCCTGTCCGGCGCCTGGAAGAGCGGCCCGCCCATCGTCTCGATCCTGATGCGCTCGGCGACCATCACCACAGACACCGAGATGGAGCAGGCCCGCGCCGACGCCGACGTCCTGGTGCTGCCCCAGATCAGCGGCAGCGACATCCGCGACTGGAAGACCTACGACGGTCCCGTCGCCGCCGGCCATGCGGCCATGACTGCGGCGCTGGAGGCCCTGCCCTGCCCGGTCCAGCGCCTCCGCCATCGCCCGACGGCCGGTCCTAGAGAAACAGGGCCAGAACCGACAGAAGCGTAGCCGTCGCCACCGCATTCAGCGCCATGCCCAGGCTGGCGAAGGCGCCGGCCGTCTGGTCGACCTGGAACGCCCGCGCCGCGCCGAAGCCGTGGGCCGATACGCCGACGGCCAGGCCCCGCGCCCGGAAATCGGTGATCTTCATGGCGTTGAACAGGGGCGTCGCCGTCATGGCGCCGATCACTCCGGCGATCAGCACGATCACCGCCGCCAGGGCCGGAACCCCGCCCAGCTGCTGGGCCACCGCCATGGCCACCGGCGTCGTGGTCGCCCTCGGCGCGATGGAAGCCAGGATGTCGTGCGGCGCGCCGAACAGGGCCAATATCCCCACCGCGCTGACCACCGCCGTCGCCGCCCCCGCGACCAGGGCCAGGCCGATGGGAACGGCCAGCCGCCGGATCAGCGCCCGCTGCGCCCACACCGGAACCGCCAGCCCCACCACCGCCGGCCCCAGCAGGAAGCTCAGCGCCTGCGTCCCCGCCCAATAGGTCTGATAGGATGTACGCGTGGCCAGCAGCAGGCCGATCAGCACCGGCGTCGCCAGCAGCACCGGATGGCACAGCGGATGGCGGCCGCTGCGTCGCGACAACTGGTCGGCGCCCTCGAACACCGCCAGCGTCACGGCCAGCCAGAACAGGGGCGTGGTCAGAAGCTCCCTCATGGCGCGACCGGCTCTTGCGGCTCCGCCTCGGCGTCGGGCGGCCCGAACCGCCTGACCGCCCAGCGGAACACCAGGGCCGTCGCCGCCATCGTCAACAGGGTGGAGACCGCCGTGGCCGCCAGGATGCCGACCCCGTATCGCGACAACGGGCCGCCCTCGTCGATCAGCCCCACGGCCGCCGGGACGAACATGATCGACAGATGCGCCGTCAGCCAGGCCGTCACCGCCTTCAGCGTCGGCCGCTCCTTCGGGACCAGCGCCAGCCAGGCCAGCAGCAGCAGCAGCCCGATCACCGATCCCGGCAGGGGCAGGCCCGTCAGCCGATGGAGGATCTCCCCCGCCAGTTGACAGAACAGCAGCAGGGCGATGGCGCCGATCATGGTCATGTCGGTCGTGGCCTCACGTCACAGCGGCGCGCACGCCGCCTTCAGCCAATCCAGCGCCGCGCCGTCCAGCAACGGCCCGACCTTAGCCAGCGTCTCGGCGTGATAGGCGTCGACATAGGCCCGTTCGTCCGGCGTCAGCAACTCGACCGCGATCAGCTTGCGGTCCAGCGGTGCGAAGGTCAGCTGCTCGAAACCATGCATCGGGCGTTCGCCGCCTTCGGGAACAACGGCCGGCGTCACGACCTGAAGCGTCTCGATGCGGATGCCCCAATGGCCTTCGCGGTAATAGCCCGGCTCGTTGGACAGGATCATCCCTTCCAGCAGCGGCTGGGACGTGCCCCATTTGGCGATCCGCTGCGGCCCTTCGTGGACGCCCAGATAGCTGCCGACGCCGTGGCCCGTGCCATGATCGTAATCCAGCCCAGCCGCCCACATCGGCGCCCGCGCGACGGCGTCCAGGGCCATGCCGCTGGTCCCCGCCGGGAACCGGACGGTCGCCAGGGCGATGTGCGATTTCAGCACCAGGGTGAACTTGCGCCGCTGGTCCTCGGTCGGCTCGCCGATAGCCATGGTGCGGGTCACGTCCGTCGTGCCGTCCAGATACTGGCCCCCGCCGTCCACCAGCAGCAGCGAGCCTTTCTCCACCTTGCGGATCGTCGCGCCCACGGGCTTGTAATGCGGCAGGGCGCCGTTCGGCCCCGCCCCGGCGATGGTGTCGAAGCTGAGGTCCTTCAGCGCGCCGGTCTCCTCGCGGAACCGCTCCAGCGCCTCGACCACCTCGCGCTCGTCCGGCAAGGTCTCCTGCGCGACCGTATCCACCCAGTGCAGGAACCGGCTCAGCGCCGCCCCGTCGCGGACATGGGCCCGTCGGCTGCCTTCGATCTCGACAGCATTCTTCGCCGCCCGGGGGATGGCGCAGGGGTCCTGCGCCCGCACCACCGTCGCCCCGGCCCGCTCCAGCCGGTCGAAATACCAGGCCGAGGACAGCGACGGATCGATCATCACCTTCCGCCCCGCCAGGGCGTCCAGGGCGCCGCCCAGCCGCTCGGGCGCCTCGAGCTGAACCTCATCGCCCAGCCAGGCCGGCAGGGCGTTCGTCACCTTGGCCGGGTCCAGAAACAGACTGGCGCGGCCGTCCGCGCGCACCACGGCCTGGCCGATCGGCAGGGGGGAACGGATCACGTCGCCGCCGCGCACATTGAACAGCCAGGCGATGGACATGGGCGCGGTCAGAACCACGGCGTCCGCGCCGGCGTCGGCCACGGCCTTGCCGATGCGCGCCCGCTTCGACGCATGGCTTTCGCCGGAATAGACATCCTCGTGCGGGACGACCGGCGCCGTCGGCTGAGCCGGACGGTCCGCCCCCCAGGCCAGGTCCAGCGGATTGGCGTCCACCGCCTTCAGTTCGGCCCCCGCCTTTTGCGCCGCCGCCTTCAAGGCGAACAGGGCGTCGGGGCTGTGCAGCTTGGGATCGTAGCCGATGACCGCGCCCTCGGCCGCCGTCTCCAGATAGGCGGCGAAATCGTTCAGGTCGCGCCGCTCGAACAGGGCCGGATCGGTCTGCGCCTTGACCTGCACCGTATAGCGGCCGTCGGTGAACAGACTGGCCCTGTCCTGAAACACCACCGCCGCCCCGGCCGAGCCGGTGAAGCCCGTGGCCCAGGCCAGACGCTCGTTGGCGGCGGGCAGATACTCGTTCTGATGCTCGTCCTCGTGCGGGATCAGAAAGCCGTCCAGTCCCTGTTTCGCCATCTCTGCGCGCAGCAGGGGCAGGTGTCTGGCCCCGAAGGACGGGTCGGTGGTTTCGTCGAACGTTTGGCGCATGGTCCTGACCTAGGCCCAGCCGGCGTTCCGCTCAACCCCGTCCGTCGCGATCAAAATCTGCTGATGGAACGGCGCGTGGCCGATCCGGTTGTCTGCATACCTCCCCTATGCAGAAAGGATAATGCGATGGCTCGCTTCGCAGGAAAAACCGTAATCGTCACCGGCGCCGGCTCGGGCATCGGCCAGGCGACGGCGCGCCGCTTCGCGTCCGAAGGCGCCAGCGTCCTCGCCGCAGACCAGGATGCGGACGGATTGGCCCAGACCTTGTCGGGCCTGGACACGTCGCGCGTCGTCACCCGCGTCGTCGATGTCGCGGACCAGACGCAGGTCGAGGCCATGGTGCAGGCCGCCGTCCAACGGTTCGGCGCGCTTCACGTCATTCACAACAACGCCGGCGTCGGCTGCGACGGCTCCGTCGAGACCATGACGCTGGACGACTATCGAAAGGTGATGGCGGTCAATGTCGACGGCGTGCTGTTCGGCTGCCGCGCCGCCTATCCCGAGTTGAAGAAGACCAAGGGCTGCATCGTCAACACCGCTTCGATTTCGGGCCTGGGCGGCGACGCCGAAATGCTGGGCTACAACATATCGAAGGGCGCCGTGGCCAACCTGACGCGCGCGTTGGCCCGCGACAGCGGCAAGGACGGGGTGCGCGTCAATGCGGTGGCGCCGACCCTGGTGCACACGGGCATGACGGAGGAGATGGAGGACAACAAACCCCTGATGGACGAGTTCGCCAAGCTGATCCCGATGGGCCGCGGCGCCCGGCCCGAGGAGATCGCCGCCGTCGTCGCCTTTTTGGCCAGCGACGACGCCAGCTTCGTCCACGGTCACGTCCTGTCGGTCGATGGCGGCCTCGCCGCCTCCACCGGCCAGCCGGACTTCGGCCGCTTCGACTGACGTCAGGCCTTGCGCAGTTGCAGGGCGCTCCAGGCGTCGTGATGGATGGTCTGTTCGACCGTAAAGCCAAGCGGCAGATAGGCGTCCAGCACCCGCTCCTCCTGCGTGCGCAACAGGCCCGACAGAATGGCGACGCCGCCCGACGTCAACGCCGCGCCGATCTCGGGCGCCAGATGCACCAGCGGCGCGGCCAGGATGTTGGCGAACACCAGGTCATAGGGCGCGTGTTGGGCGATCCTCGGATCGCTCAGCCCGTCCGCGAAATAGAAGTCGCATTTCGCGTCGTTGATCTCGGCGTTCTCGTTGGCGATCCGGGCAGACGGTTCGTCGATGTCGGTGCCGACCGCGACGGGCGATCCGGTCTTGGCGGCCGCGATGGCCAGAACGCCCGTGCCGCAGCCGACATCCAGGACCTTCTCGAACGTCTCGGTTTCCAGCAGCGTGTCGAACGCCTCCAGACAGCCGACGGTCGTGCCGTGGTGGCCCGTGCCGAAGGCGGCGCCGGCGTCGATCTTTATAAGAACACGGTCGGCGGGCGCCTTGCCCTGATCGTGCGCGCCATAGACGAAGAACCGTCCGGCCTCGACCGGCGGCAGGCCCGACAGCGACATGGCCAGCCAGTCGGCGTCGGCTAGCTTTTCGACCTCCACCGTCACCTCGTGGTCGGCCAGGACCGCCTTCAGCCCCTCCACCTCGTCGTCGGTCGTGGGGAAGGCGTCGATGCGCCACATCCCGCGATCCTCGTCCTCCTCCAGGATGGAATAGGTCGCGCCCTCCAGCCGCGGATCGACGTCGATGGCGGCGGCGGCGGCCTCGGCGGCGGCGCGCGCGCCCCGGGCGATTATCTGAAGTGCGGACTCGGACATTTCTCAAACACCGGTATCATGGCGAATCATTGCGGTCCGGCGCTTTGCCGGCCCGTGTTTCGCGTTCGTCTAAACCGAGGGGTCGGGGAAATACATGGCCAAAGCACCGTCAACGTCCAAACCCGCCGCTGAAAAGCCGGCGACCGCCAAGACAGCCGCGCCGAAAGCCGCCGCGCCCAAGGCCGTGAAACCCGCCGCAACCACCAAGACCGCAGCGGCCAAGCCTGCTGCGAAGGCCGCCCCCAAGTATGCGACCGCCAAGGCCGCCGCGCCGAAAACCGCCCCCGCGAAGCCAGCCGCTGCTAAGCCAGCCGCTGCGAAGGCGGCTGCGCCCAAGGCCCCCACGCCGAAGGCCGCATCGAAGGCCGCCGCAAAGCCGGCTGCAAAATCCACCGCGCCGAAGACGGAAGCCCGGGCGCCCGCCGCCCCTACGCCGGCGCCCGAAGCCGCTCCGGCGCCCGCCGCCACACCCAAGCCCGTCGAGGCGCCGAAGCCTGCCCCGGTTTCCAACGCCGACGAGAACAAGGGCTTCTTCGCCAAGCTGGGCGACATCATCTTCGGCAAGCGCTGATTTAGGCGCCTTCTGATTCCCAGGTCGTCGGACGGCGCCCGTCCGGCGATCTCGTCCGTCAACGCAGCCGTTCGGCCAGAAAGTCGACGAACACCCGCACGCGGGCCGGCATATTGACGCCGCCGACGAAGACGGCGTGTATCGGCTCCCGGTCGCCCGGATTGAACGCCTCCAGCAGCGGGACCAGCCGCCCGGCCGAGATGGCGTCGCCGACGCTGAAATGGCCGACGCGCGTCACCCCTGCCCCGGCCAGCGCCAGCTGGGTCAGGGTCTCGCCATTGTTGGCCTCGATCGGGCCCCGCACCGTCAAGGCGTAGTCCCGCCCGTCCCTGCGGAAGGGCCACACCGGCTCGGCGCGGCGAAAGTTGAAGTTCAGGCAATCGTGGTCGTGCAGGTCCTCGGGCACGCGGGGGACGCCCCGTCGCGCCAGATAGTCGGGAGACGCCACGATGGTCCGGCCCGTGTCCCCCAGGCGACGCGCCGTCAACGGACTGTCGGCCAGCGGTCCGAACCGGATGGCCACATCCGCCTGCCCCCCCGCCACGTCGACCACCACGTCGGTCAGATTGATGTCGACCAGAATGTGCGGATACAGCCGCACGAACTCCCCCAGCAGCGGCACGACCTGCTGGCGGCCGTGAGCCAGGGCCGCGCTGACCCTCAGCCGCCCGCGTGGCGCGCCCTGATCGGCGATGGCCTGTTCGGCGTCGTCCATCTCGGCCAGAATGCGGCGCGCCGCGCTCAGATAGGCCTGCCCCTCGGGCGTCAGCGTCAGCGCACGCGTGGTCCGCAGCATCAGCCGCACGCCCAGCCGCGCCTCGATCCGATCCAGGGTGCGGCTGACCGCCGACGGCGTCAGCCCCATCGCCCGCCCCGCCGCCGAGAAACTGCCCCCCGCCGCCACCGCCGCGAACACGGACATCTCGCGGGCGCGATCCATGCCGTAGGGCAGCGTCTTTGCGTTCATTTCAAAAATCCTTGGCCTGAACCCTGCCTACCCCCGAGAAGGCCTGTCGTCCATCTGTGCGTCCGAACACGAACTGCGGAACATCGCCATGGACTATCGCCAACTCGGAACCTCGGGCCTGCGCGTGCCCGTTCTCAGCTTCGGCGCGGGGACCTTCGGCGGGTCGGGCCCGCTGTTCGGGGCCTGGGGCGACAGCGAGGGGGACGAGGCGCGCCGCCTGGTCGACATCTGCCTGGAGGCGGGGGTCAATCTCTTCGACACCGCCGACGTCTATTCCGAAGGCGCCTCGGAACGGGTGCTGGGCCAGGCGATCAAGGGCCGCCGCGACCAGGTGCTGATCTCCACCAAGACCGGCCTGCCGACCGGCGACGGCCCCGCCGACTGGGGCGCCTCGCGCAGTCGGCTGATCCGCGCGGTCGAGGACGCGCTGCGCCGCCTGGAAACCGACCATATCGACCTGCTGCAACTTCACGCCTACGACGCCTCCACCCCGGCCGAGGAGCTCGTGGCGACGCTTGAGACGCTCGTGACCGCAGGCAAGGTCCGCTACACCGGCGTCTCCAACTATCCCGGCTGGGCGCTGATGAAGGCGCAGGGGATCGCCGACCGGCATGGCCGCCCCCGCTTCGTCGCCCACCAGGTCTATTATTCGCTGATCGGCCGCGCCTATGAGGCCGATCTTATGCCGCTCGCCGCCGACCAGGGCCTCGGCGCCCTGGTGTGGAGCCCGCTGGGCTGGGGCCGGCTGACCGGCAAGATCCGACGCGGCGCCCCGATCCCCGAAGGCAGCCGTCTGCACCAGACCGCCGCCTTCGCCCCGCCGGTCGAGGACGAGCACCTGTACCGCGTCGTCGACGCCCTGGACGCCATCGCCGCCGAAACCGGCAAGACGGCGCCCCAGATCGCCATCAACTGGCTGCTTCAACGGCCGACCGTCGCCTCGGTCATCGTCGGCGCCCGCAACGAACAACAGTTGCGCCAGAACCTGGGCGCTATCGGCTGGAGCCTGACGCCCGACCAGATCGCTTCGCTCGACGCCGCCAGCGATGTCCTGCCGCCCTATCCCCACACGCCCTATCGTCAGCAGGAAGGGTTCGCCCGCCTGAACCCGCCCCTCGTCTGACCCCTGCTGCCCCCCCTGACCAAAGTCTCTGAAGGTGCTCTCCTCCCAATGAAACTGAATCCTCCCCTGCTGGCGCTGGCGGCCGGCGCCTTCGGCATCGGCGTGACCGAGTTCGCGCCCATGGGCCTGTTGCCCGTCATCGCAACGGACCTGGGCGTCTCCATTCCCACAGCCGGCCTCCTGATCAGCGCCTACGCCCTGGGCGTCATGCTGGGCGCGCCTCTGATGACCCTGACCACCGGCCGCGCGCCCCGCCGGACCCTGCTGATCGGCCTCGCGGCGATCTTCACCGCCGGCAATCTGCTGTCGGCGATCTCGACCGACTATACGATGCTGTTGATCGCGCGGGTGATCACCTCGCTGAACCATGACGCCTTCTTCGGCGTCGGCTCGATCGTCGCCGCCAGCCTCGTTCCACCCAATCGCCAGGCGGGCGCGGTCGCGGCCATGTTCATGGGCCTGACCGTCGCCAATGTCGTGGGCGTGCCGCTGGCGACCTGGGCCGGAGACGCCCTGGGCTGGCGCGCCAGTTTCTGGGGCATCGCA
This sequence comes from Brevundimonas sp. D3-1P, assembly GCF_055809335.1. Classification (NCBI taxonomy): domain Bacteria; kingdom Pseudomonadati; phylum Pseudomonadota; class Alphaproteobacteria; order Caulobacterales; family Caulobacteraceae; genus Brevundimonas; species Brevundimonas sp. D3-1P. The sequence goes on along the minus strand of NZ_CM147908.1, from coordinate 489,747 downwards.
GGCATCGGCGTGATCGTCATGGCCGCGCTTCGTCTGACCCTGCCCGACCTGCCCGCCCCGGCCGGCGGGAAGATGGCCGCGGAGTTGCGCGTCCTTGGCCGCGGTCCGGTGCTGGCCGCCCTGGCCCTGACGGTGATCGGCTCCAGCGCCATGTTCACCGTCTTCACCTATATCGCGCCGATCCTGCGCGAACAGACCCACGCCTCGCTGGCCTTCGTCACCGCCATGCTTGTGACCTATGGCCTGGGCCTGACACTGGGCAACTGGCTGGGCGGCCGGTTCGCGGACAAATCCGTCGACCGTACGCTGATCGTCACCCTGGCCGGGCTGTCGGCCATTCTGGCCGTCTTCGCCTTCGCCATGCCGTTCGCGGTTCCGACCTCGATCCTGATCTTCCTGTGGGGCGTGGCCAGTTTCGCCCTGGTGCCGCCGCTTCAGGTGCGGGTCATGGCCGCCGCCGCCGATGCCCCCAACCTGGCCTCGTCCATGAACATCGGCGCCTTCAACCTGGGCAACGCCGTCGGCGCGGCGCTGGGCGGCGCGGTCATCGCCGGCGGCCTGGGCTATCCGGCCGTCTCCGTCGCCGGCGCCGTCGCGGCGGCCCTGGGCCTGGTGCTGGTGCTGGTTCTGACCCGCAGGCCGGCTGCTGCGGGAAGCGCCGTTTCGGGGTGAACCCGTCCGGGAAACGGCCGGGGGGCGGATCGAGGCGTCCCGTGCGGCATATCGGCAATAGTTGACTTTTACGCAGGGACTTCTATATCGCTCCCAGCCTCGGGACAGGTCTGCGATACGCGCCGCCCGCTCGCCCACAGAGGGGCGGTTCCGTCGCTGCCATGCACGCAGACGCTTTTTCTTCCCTAGGATTCATGACCGAATTTTCCCAGCTGGGCCTTTCGCCCACGACCCTTCAGGCCGTCGCAGAGACGGGCTACACCACCGCCACCCCCATTCAGGAACAGGCCATTCCGGTCGCTCTGGCCGGACGCGACGTCCTGGGCATCGCCCAGACCGGCACCGGCAAGACCGCCGCCTTCACCCTGCCGCTGGTCGAGCGGCTGGCGACCGGCCGCGCCCGCGCCCGGATGCCGCGCGCCATCGTCCTGGCCCCCACGCGCGAATTGGCCGACCAGGTCGCCGAAAGCTTCGCCAAATACGCCAAGGGGACCAAGCTGACCTGGGTTCTGCTGATCGGCGGCGTCTCCATGGGCGACCAGGTGGCGGCGCTGAACAAGGGCGTGGACGTGCTGATTGCCACGCCGGGCCGCCTGCTGGACCTTTTCGAACGCGGCAAGATGCTGCTGACGGGCGTCGAGATCATGGTCGTCGACGAGGCCGACCGGATGCTGGACATGGGCTTCATCCCCGACATCGAGCGCATCTTCAAACTAACGCCCCCGCGCCGCCAGACCCTGTTCTTCTCGGCCACCATGCCGCCCGAGATCACGCGCCTGACCACGGCCTTCCTGAAGGATCCGACCCGGATCGAGGCCTCGCGCCCGGCGATGACCGCCGACACCATCACCCAGTATCTGGTCCGCATTCCGACCAGCGACCCCAAGGCCAAACGCACCGCCCTGCGGACCCTGATCGAACGTTCGGACGTCAAGAACGGCATCGTCTTCTGCAACCGCAAGTCGGAAGTCGATATCGTCGCCAAGTCGCTGCAGAAGCATGGCTTCGACGCCGCCGCCATTCACGGCGACCTGGACCAGTCGCACCGGATGAAGACCCTGGCCGACTTCCGCGCCGGCAATCTGAAGATCCTGGTCGCCTCGGACGTCGCCGCGCGCGGTCTGGACATTCCCGACGTCAGCCACGTCTTCAACTACGACGTCTCCCACCACGCCGACGACTATGTGCACCGCATCGGCCGCACCGGCCGCGCGGGCCGTCTGGGCCAGGCCTTCATGATCGTCACCCCGGCCGACGACAAGTCGCTTGATAAGGTGCTGAAGCTGATCAAGAAGGACCCCGAGGAGCTGGTTCTGGACGGCGTCGATTTCGCCGCCATTCAGGACGGCCCGCGCCGCGACGACAAGCGCGGCGGACGCGAGCGTTCGGGCGAGCGCGCTCGCGGCCGATCGCGCGCCGCCACCGCCCCCGAACCGGCGGAAACCGCCTCCGCGGCCCAGGAGACCGAGGCTCCGCGCAGTCGCAGCCGTCGCAAGGCCCGTCCTGAAGCCAGACCCGAGATCGAGGCTCCGGCTCCGGTCGCCGCCGCCGTCGAGCCGGCGGAGCCGGTCGAGGCGCCCCGCGCCGCCCGCGCGGACCGCGAACCGCAACTGCTTCAGTCGGATCGCCGCGGCGACCGCAAGCCCGCCCGCGAGGACAGCCAGCGCCAAGGCGTGCGTGGTTTCGGCGACGACATCCCAGCCTTTTTGCGCCGCCCGGTGGTCGTTCGCGCCTGATATCGAACGCTGAGCGGCGCGGACTTTCTCCGCGCCGTTTACCCTGCATTACGGATCGGGCCTTAGTGTCCCGCCCCAGAGACGTTCCCAGAAGGGGACCGGGGGAAGAAGAATGTCCAAGCAGGTCGAGACGGCGCTCAGGGGTCCACAGGCCTACGCCCTGGCGCGTGACGTCATCGCCGAGATGGAAAAGGCGGGCGTCTGGCCGACGCCGCTGAACTTCGAGCTCTGGCTGCACTACGTCGGCGACCCGGACGGCGCGCTGGCCCGCGAGATTCGCCTGCTTCTGAAACAGTCGGGCGTCATTTCCGACAAGACCTCGGAGATGCTGGCGGCCGAGTTCCTGCCGCGCGGTCGTCTGCCGGATCAGATTCGCGATGTCGGCGCCGTTCTGGACCGGGAGTTGGCCAGCGTCGCCAACGCTATCGCCATGGCCCACAAGACCCAGGCCGACTACGGCGAGACCCTGGCCGACGCCTCGCAAACCATGGAAAACGCCGACGACGCCTCCGCGCTCAGGTCGCTGGTCGGGGGCCTGTCCACCGCCACCCGCCGCGTGCGGCGCGAGACGGCCGTGCTGGAGAAGCGGCTGGAGAAATCAAACAAGGAGGTCCTGCGCCTGCGCGAGAACCTGGAGCAGGTCCGCCGCGACGCCATGACCGACGCCCTGACCAGCCTGGCCAACCGCAAGGCGTTCGACGAACGGCTGGAGGCGGCCTGCGCGCCCGACGACGGCGCGCCCCTGGGCCTGGCCATCCTCGACATCGACCATTTCAAGCGGTTCAACGACACCTGGGGCCATCAGACCGGCGATCAGGTCCTGCGCTACGTCTCGACCGTCCTGTCCAACATATGCGGCAAGCATCGGTTCGCGGCCCGGTTCGGCGGCGAAGAGTTCGCCGTCATCTTCCCGGGCGAGAACGCCGGCGCGGTGATGGCGGCGCTGGAGAGCATCCGCAGCGAGGTCGCCTCGCGCGCCCTGCGCCGACGCTCGACCAACGACAACCTGGGCTCGGTCACGATATCGGCGGGCTTCGCTCAGCGCCGCAGGGGCGAAACGGCCGCCTGCCTGCTGGAACGCGCCGACGCCGCCCTCTATGAATCCAAGCGCAAGGGCCGCAACTGCGTCACCGCCGCCTCAATGGACCAGGCGGCGCGAGAAGTCGCCTGACAAGGTCAAGCTTTCCGGCATAATCGCCCGATGCGCAGCTTCGCCTTCAATGTCGCCTATTGGATTCTGTCGATCGGCTATGGGCTGACCGCCGCCTTCGCCGCCCTGGCGCCCGGACGCGGACCGGCCAGCTGGGTCATCCGCCGCTATGTGAAGCGGATGGTCCAGGCAATGGCGATCTTCGCCGGCATCCGCCTGAGGGTGCTGGGCAAGGAGCGCCTGCCCGTCGGCGCCTTCATCATCGCCTCCAAGCACCAGAGCTGGGGCGACGGCTTCGCCACCTATGACCAGTTCGACGACCTGGCCTTCGTCACCGGCGACCATCTGGAGAAGTTTCCGCTGCTGGGCGGGGTGCTGAAGAAGCTGGGCGCCATCGTCGTCAACTCCTGCGGCGGCCACGAGGCCCGCAAGGCTCTGGCCACGCGCGCCGCCGAGGCCAAGGCCGAGAACCGCAAGATACTGATCTATCCCGAAGGCCATCTGGCGCCGGTCGGGCGGAAATACCGCTATCGCTCGGGCGTCTGGCACATGTACCTCGACTTCGACATGCCGGTCGTACCCCTGGCCACCAACCTCGGCCTGTTCTGGCCCGAGGAGAAATACGAGAAACACCCCGGAACGGCGACGCTGGAATTCCTCGACCCCATCCCAGTCGGCCTGCCCAAGGACGAGTTCCTGGCCCGCCTCGAAACCGTCATCGAGGCCCGCACCGCCGAACTGGTCGCTGAGGCGACCGGACAGCCGGTCACGCCGGCCGTGCTGGTGGATACGCCGGCCTAGAGCCTGATCGGCATCAGCGGAATCGCTTCGCGATTCCGCTGATGCCTTGAATCAGGCTCCAGGTTAAAGCGAGACGGCGGCGGCCGGGACGATGGTGACGCTTTCGCCGCAGCCGCAGGCGTCGGTCTGGTTCGGATTGTTGAATACGAATTTGGACGCCAGCCGCGTCGTCTCGTAGTCGATCTCGGTGCCGATCAGGAACAGCACCGCCTTCGGCTCGATCAGGATCGTCACCCCCTTGTCCTCGACCACCTCGTCCAGCGGCTCGATCGCATCGGCATAGGCGAAGGTGTACTCCTGCCCCGCGCAGCCGCCGTTCTTGACGCCGATGCGCAGGCCGATGTGAGCGTTGTCGGCGTTGTCCAGGATTTCGCGCACGCGCGCGGCGGCGGCGTCCGTCAAGGTGACGGCCTTGGGGCGCGGGCGACGCGGGCGGGATGTGGTCTGAAGCTCGGTCATCAGAACATATTCAGGGCCAGCTTGGCCTCGTCGCTCATCTTGGAGGCGTCCCACGGCGGATCGAACACCAGATTGGCCTTGGCGCTGCGTACGCCGTCGACCTTCTCGACCGCTGTCTCGACCCAGCCCGGCATCTCGCCCGCCACCGGGCAGCCCGGCGCGGTCAGGGTCATGTCCACCACGACATCGCGGTCATCGTTGACGTCGACGCGATAGATCAGGCCCAGTTCATAGATGTCGACGGGGATTTCCGGGTCGTAGACGGTCTTAAGCGCCTCGATCAGGCTCTCGGTCAAGGTGTCCAGCTCGGCCTGCGACAGGGCGCTTTTCTGGGGTTCGTCCCAGGCCTCCTTGAAGGCGTCGCTGTCCTGAATCGTTTCGTCTGTCATCGGCTTACACGAAGAAGTTCCGCGCCTTGATCAGCGCATCCACGAAGGCGTCCGTATCCTCCACGGTGTTATATAGGGCGAAGGAGGCGCGGGTGCTCGACGTCACCCTCATTCTTTTCGCCAGCGGTTCGGCGCAATGCAGGCCCGCCCGAACGGCGACGCCGTAACGGTCCATGATCTGGGCCACGTCATGGGCGTGGGCGCCCTCGACGGCGAAGGTCAGGATGGCGCCCTTGCCTTCCGCCTGCCCCAGAATGCGCAGCCAGGGTTCGTCGCCCAGCCGATCCACGGCCCGTTGATACAGGGCGTGCTCGTGAGCCTGCACCGCCGTCCGGTCGTACTGCGCCAGCCATTCCAGCGCCACGCCCAGGCCGATGGCCTCCAGAATCGGCGGCGTCCCCGCCTCGAACCTGTGCGGCGGCTTGGCGTAGGTCACGCGGTCCCGTTCGACCGTTTCGATCATCTCGCCCCCGCCCTGATAAGGCGGCAGGGCCTCCAGCGCCTCGGCCTTGCCATACAGGGCGCCGATGCCGGTCGGGGCGAACAGCTTGTGTCCGGTCAGGACATAGAAGTCGCAGCCGATGGCCCGGACGTCCGGCGTCGCATGAACCGCGCCCTGGCATCCGTCGATCAGAACCTGAGCGCCCGCCGCATGAGCGAGACGGGTGATCTCCGCCACCGGATTGATGGTCCCCAGCACGTTCGACATATGGGTGACGGCGATCATCCGCGTCTTTGGTCCCAGCAGGTCGGCGTACGCCGCCATGTCCAGCGACCCGTCGTCCTTCACCGGGATCCATCTGATCACCGCCCCGCGCCGTTCGCGCAGCAGATGCCACGGCACGATGTTGGAGTGATGCTCCATCTCCGAGACGACGATCTCGTCGCCCGGCTGGATCGACAGGCCCAAGCCGTTGGCCACCAGATTGATCGCCTCGGTCCCGCCCTTGGTCCAGACCACCTGTTCGGCGCTCTCGGCGTTCAGGAAGCGGGCGACGATCTCGCGCGCCTTCTCGAAGGCTTCCGTCGCCTCGTTCGACAGGGTGTGCAGGCCGCGGTGGACGTTGGCGTAGCCGCCCTCCATCGTCGCGACCAGGGCGTCGATCACCGCGCGCGGCTTCTGGGCCGAGGCGGCGTTGTCCAGATAGACCAGCGGCCGTCCGTTCACCTCCCGCGACAGGATCGGGAACTGCGCCCGCACGGCATAGGGATCGAACACGACCGATCCTCCCCCGTTCACGGGGGAGGGGGACCCCGAAGGGGTGGAGGGGGCGCACGCAAGGCCGGTGTCTGGGGTCGCCCCCTCCACCGCCGTTCCGGCGGTCCCCCTCCCCCGCTCCGCTTCGCTGTGCAGGGGAGGATTAGTCACAACCGCGCCGTCAGCCATTCCCGCGCCACCTCTCTCGCGCCCTCGTGCTCGATCCGGTCGATGACCTCGATCAGGAAGGCCTGGGTCAGCAGGGCGCGGGCCTCGTCGGCCGGAACGCCGCGCTGCTGCATGTAGAACAGGGCGCTTTCGTCCAGCGCCCCCACCGTATTGCCGTGCGCGCACTGCACGTCGTCGGCGTAGATGATCAGTTCCGGCTTGGCGTCGATCTCGGCCCGTTCGGAGGCGATCAGGGCATGATGGCCCATGCGCGCATCGGTCCCGTCGGCCCCGCGCTCGACCACGATCTTGCCCTGGAAGACGCCGCGCGCGGCGCCGCGCGCCACGCCCTTGATCAGTTGCGACGTCGCGCCGTCACGCTCGACGTGGCGCACCACGCTGGTCAGGTCCGCATGGCGCGATTCGTTCAGCAGATACAGGCCGTCGGCCTGGACCTGAGCGCCCTGGGCGAAATGAGTGATGCGGGTCTCGATCCGTTGCAGTTTCGCGCCGGTGGCGATCACCGTCTGGCGATAGACGCCGCCAGCCTCGACCTTCACGTGGGCCTCGGCGACCGAAATCGCGTCCTCCGGCTCCTCGACCAGAACCACCCGCGTCACCTCGGCCCCGGCCGCCACGTCCAGCTCCAGCGTGTTGTGGGCTGCATAGGCCGAGCCGGCGCCCTCGTGGCTTTCCAGCAGCAGCAGTCGCGCCCCGGCCCGCGCCGACACCCGCGCCCCGGCCGTATGGCCCGTCCCTGTCGCATCCGAGACATAACGCAACCGCAGCGTCTGTTGGCCGGAGGCGATGAAATCCGTCACCCCCACGGCCCGTCCGTTGACGAAGACGATGGCCTCTCCGCCCAGGTCGTAGAACGGTCCCGGCCGCCCCACCGCCGCCGAGGGGGACGGTTGCGGCGCCTCGCGAAGATACCGCTTCAGATCGCTGTATTTCCATGCCTCGTTCCGCCGCGACGGATAGGTCTCGGCGTCGGTCAGGTCGATGTTAAAAGCTGCGCTCACTTGATCCTCCCCCGTTCACGGGGGAGGGGGACCATCCGCAGGATGGTGGAGGGGGCGGACCCGAGGCTGGTGTGTGGGGTCGCCCCCTCCACCACTTCGTGGTCCCCCTCCCCCGCGGCGCTACGCTTGCTGGGGAGGATCATCATGCCGCCTGCTGCAGATATTTGTCATACCCTTCCGCCTCCAGCTCCAGCGCCAACTCCGGTCCGCCCGAGGCCACGATCCGACCCCCGGCCAGCACATGCACCCGGTCGGGTTTGATGTAGTCGAGCAGGCGTTGATAGTGGGTGATGACCAGCATGGCGCGGTCGGGCGAACGCAAGGCGTTCACCCCTTCCGACACGATGCGCAGGGCGTCGATGTCCAGGCCGGAATCGGTCTCGTCCAGGATCAGCAGCGACGGCTCCAAAAGGGCCATCTGCAGAATCTCCATCCGCTTCTTCTCGCCGCCGGAAAAGCCGACGTTCAGCGGCCGCTTCAGCATTTCGAAGTCCATTTTCAGGCTTCGGGACGCCTCACGCACCAGCTTCAGGAAGGCGGGCGCCGCCACCTCCTCCTCGCCCCGCGCCCGCTTCTGCGCATTCAGCGCCGTCCGCACGAAGGTCAGAGCCGGCACGCCGGGGATCTCGATCGGGTACTGGAACGACAGAAAGACGCCCTTGGCCGCCCTTTCGGCCGGATCGAGCGCCAGCAGATCCTCGCCCGCCCATTCGACCGAGCCTTCGGTCGCCTCATAGCCGGGCCGTCCCGACAGCGCGTAACCCAGCGTCGACTTGCCCGCGCCGTTCGGCCCCATGATGGCGTGCACCTCGCCGGCGGGAACGTCGAGCGTCAGCCCCTTGAGGATCGGCTTTTCGCCGACGGAGACGTGGAGGTTGGAGATAGAGAGCATGACTTACGACTCTAGAGGCGGCTGAGCGCCTCGCTTGATGGCTGCGAGACAACGCGCCTTGCGCCATCCCAAAAATTTACCGGTGCCTATCGCCAACACGATTCCGCCAGCGAACAGTGAGATGATGACGGTGCGAACGATGCCTTCAAGACCGAAGGTCACAATAATCAGCAGGGTCAAACCCGCCAGCATCGCGAGCATCGCGCTCCACGACTGAATCCGCCCCAGCGCCTTGCCAACTCGGCCAGAGTTCGCTTCAGCCCATGCCTGCTTCTGCTGGCGCTGGTCTAACCAAGCCGGGTCAAGGTCGAAGTCGTCGCGCGAGCCAGCTTCAAAGGCGCGACTGATCTCATCCTGTGAGAAGCCCATGTCTCGCCAGGTCCGTGCAAGCCCCTGAACGAGGACTTCCAAAGTGCCACTCGTCTCATTGACAGGGCGATTGTGATTGAGCTCGAGCAAGTCCTCTTCAAGGCTCAATGCTAGCCCCAGCAACTCCCCTCTCCAGACATTGGATGCGATGCTCACCCCACGCTCCCTTCAAGGCTGATCGCCACCAGTTTCTGCGCCTCGACGGCGAATTCCATAGGCAGCTTCTGCATCACGTCGCGGACGAAGCCGTTGACCAACAGGGCCACCGCCTCCTCCTCGCTCAACCCGCGCTGCTGCGCGTAGAACAGCTGGTCGTCCGAGAGGCGCGTCGTCGTCGCCTCGTGCTCCAGCTGGGCCGAGCCGTTGCGGGCCTCGATATAGGGGATGGTGTGCGAGCCACATTCCTTGCCGATCAGCAAGGAATCGCACTGGGTGAAGTTGCGCACCCCCGTCGCCTTCGGATGCACCGAGACCAGACCGCGATAGGTCGAGTCCGATTTCCCCGCCGACACCGCCTTGGCGATGATCCGCGACTTCGAGTTCTTGCCCAGGTGGATCATCTTGGTGCCGGTGTCGGCCTGCTGATGCCCGTTGGTGATGGCGATGGAATAGAACTCGCCGGACGACTCCTCGCCCTTCAGGATGCAGGACGGGTATTTCCAGGTGACGGCCGAGCCGGTCTCGACCTGCGTCCACGACACCTTGGACCGATCGCCCCGGCAGTCGGCGCGCTTGGTCACGAAGTTGTAGATGCCGCCTCGCCCCTCCGAATCCCCTGGATACCAGTTCTGGACCGTCGAATATTTCACCTCGGCGTCGTCCAGCGCCACGATCTCGACCACGGCCGCATGCAGCTGGTTCTCGTCGCGCATCGGCGCCGTGCAGCCCTCCAAGTACGAGACGTAGCTGCCCTTGTCGGCGATGATCAGGGTCCGCTCGAACTGGCCGGTCTGTGACGCGTTGATGCGGAAATAGGTCGACAGCTCCATCGGGCATTTGACGCCCGGCGGGATGTAGACGAACGACCCGTCGGAAAAGACCGCGCTGTTCAAGGCCGCGAAATAGTTGTCCGAGACCGGCACCACCGACCCCAGGTATCGCCGCACCAGTTCAGGATGTTCGCGCAAGGCCTCGGAAATCGGCATGAAGATCACGCCGGCCTTCGCCAGTTCCTCCTTGAAAGTCGTCACCACCGAGACGCTGTCGAACACGGCGTCCACGGCGACCTTCGGCGCGCCCTGCACCCCCGCCAGCACCTCCTGCTCCTTCAGCGGAATGCCCAGTTTGGCGTAGACTTCCAGCAGTTCGGGATCGACCTCGTCGAGGCTCTTCGGCCCCGCCTTCTTCACCGGGGCCGCATAGTAGAACAGGTCCTGATAATCGACCGGCTCGTATTTCACCGCCGCCCAGGTCGGCTCCTCCATCGCCAGCCAGCGCTCATAGGCGGCCAGACGCCATTCCAGCATCCATTCCGGCTCGCCCTTCTTCTCGGAGATGAAGCGCACGATGTCGGCGTTCAGCCCCTTGGGCGCGAACTCCTGCTCGATGTCCGAGGTGAAGCCGTGCGCGTATTTTTCCAGCGCGGCGACGGCGTCGATGGTTTCCTTGACGGCGGCCATCAGGCGACCTCTCTCACGCGCGCGGCGGCGCGTGTCCTGTGCTTGTCGTAGGCGGCGACCCAGGCCTCGGCGAACCGGCCCCAGTCGCCTTCGGTCGTGGCCCAGCCGCCGGAAACGCGCACGCCCCCGGTCGCCAGATGCTCCAGCCCCATGGCGCTGAGGGTCTTGGACGGCTTGACCTTGCCCGACGAACAGGCCGAACCCGCCGACACCATGACCCCCGCCAGATCAAGCGTGATCAACTGTTGAGGACTGTTCCAGCCCTCCACCGCCATGAACAGGGTGTTGGGCAGGCGCGGCGCAGCGGCGCCGATGATGGTCGCCCCGGCGGCCTGAACCTTGGCCTCGGCCGCGTCGCGCCAGGCGACATGCGACTGCATCGTCTCCAGATCGCGGGCCGCGCAATCGGCCGCCGCGCCGAAACCGGCGATGCCCGGCACGTTCTCGGTGCCCGCGCGCAGGCCTCGTTCCTGTCCGGCGCCGTGCAGGATGCGGACGCCCGACACGCCTTCCTTCAGCACCAGCGCGCCGACGCCCTGCGCCCCGCCCAACTTGTGCGCCGACAGGGTCAGCGTATCCGCGTCCAGCGTCCGCATGTCGACCGCGATCTTGCCCGCCGACTGGATCGCATCGACGTGCAGCCAGCCGCCGGCCGCCCGCACCAGCTTCGCCGCCTCGGCGATCGGCTGGATCACGCCGCTCTCGTTGTTCGCATGGTGGATCGCGACCACCGCCCGGCCAGGCCGCGTCAGCGCCTCAGCCAGCCAGTCCAGGTCGACCACACCGTTCGCATCGACCGGCAGCACCTCGACAGGCGCGCCAGCATTCGCCGCCGCCTCGGCCACGCACGGATGTTCGGTCGCCGAGACGATCAGCCGTTCGCATCCGGCCGCCAGGGCGCTGGCGATCCCTTGCGCGTTGGCCTCGGTGCCGCCCGAGTTGAAAACCACCGCCGTCGGATCGGCCCCGACCAGTTCCGCGACCTGGGCGCGCGCCGTCTCGACCCGCGCCCGCGCGCGCCGTCCGGCCGCATGGACCGCCGACGGATTACCGTTGTCGGCCAGGGCCCTGGCCATGATCTCCAGCACCTCGGGCCGCACCAGGCCGGAGGCGTTGTAGTCCAGATACGCCGCGCTCATGCCGCGACCCCCACGGCGGCGGGATCGACGTTGCGCCGACGCTGACCCGTGCGGTTCATCACCACGTCCTCCAGCGACACGCCCGCCAGATAGCGATGGATTTCGTCGCCCAGGTCTTCCCACAGATTGTGCGTGATGCAGCGCTCGCCGGCCAGCATGCAGCCCTTGGGCGATCCATGCGCCACGCACCGCGTCGCCCGGATCGGCTCGTCCACCGCCAGCACGATCTCGGCCACCACCGTCTCGTGCGCCGCCTTGGCCAGACGGTATCCGCCGCCCGGTCCGCGCACGCTCTTGACCAGTTCGCTCTTCCTCAGGCGGGCGAACAGCTGTTCCAGATAACTCAGCGAAATCTCCTGGCGCGCGGCGATCTCGGCCAGCGACACAGCCCGGATTTCGCCGCCCTCGCCGCGTCCGTTCTTGGCCAGATCGGCCATCGCCATCACGGCGTATCGTCCCTTGGTCGACAGACGCATCTCGCACCTTCAAAAATTGCGCGCTTTTCGGGGCTCCTGTGCTAGAACCCGCGCCTTCGCAAAGGCGGCGCGCTTGCGGAGGGACTTATAAAGTCCCACCTCCGCGGTCAAGTATTACGCACACGCGAAACGACAGTTGAACGGATTCCAGAGCCCCTATGCCTGAAGTCATCCTGCCCGGCGCCTCCGGTCGCATCGAGGGCCGCTATTCCCCGGGCAAGCGCCCGAACGCCCCGATCGCGCTGATCCTGCATCCCCACCCCAAGGCGGGCGGGCACATGAACAACCCGGTCGCCGTCACCCTGCACCAGCTGTTCCAGCAACGCGGCTTCGCCACCCTGCGCTACAATTCGCGCGGCGTGGGCAAGTCCCAGGGCGAGTTCGACAGCGGCATCGGCGAGCTGGCGGACGCCGCCACGGCTCTGGACTGGCTCCAGGCCGGCAATCCCGGCGCCAGCCAGACCTGGGTCGCCGGCTATCAGTTCGGCGCCTACATCGGCATGCAGCTGCTGATGCGCCGGCCCGAGACGGACGGCTTCATCTCGGTCTCGCCGCCGTCGAACATGTACGACTTCAGCTTCCTGGCGCCCTGCCCGGCGTCCGGCCTGTTCCTGCACGGCGCCGCCGACACCATCGTTCCGCCGGTCGAGGTCGAACGCGTGGTCAACAAGCTGCGCACCCAGAAGGGCATCGTCATCGACTACGAACTGGAAGAGGGCGCCAGCCACTTCTGGCAGGACCATATCGGCGCCGTCGAACGCCGCGTCGGCGCCTATCTGGACAAACGGCTGGAAGAAAAGCCGGCGTAATCCTAGATTCAGGTCGTCCCCAGGAGACCTGAATGCAGCACGACATCGTCATCATCGGCGGCGGGGCCGGCGGTCTGGAGTTGGCCGCGCGCCTGGGTCGGACGTTCGGCGCGCGCGAGGGCCGCCGTCGCGTCCTGCTGATCGACCGCTCCATCTTCCACCTGTGGAAGCCCAGCCTGCACGAGGTCGCCGCCGGCTCTCTGGATTCGCACCAGGAGGGCCTGTCCTATCCGGTCCTGGCGCGCCGCAACCATTTCAGCTTCGCCTTCGGCGACCTGACCGGCTTGGATCCGGCCGCCAGGACCCTGACCCTGGCCGAGATTCGCGACGACGACGGCGCCCCCCTGGTCGCGCCGCGCACCCTGTCCTTCAACACCCTGGTCCTGGCCGTCGGCAGCGGCTCGAACCTGTTCGGCACGCAGGGCGCGGCCGAACACGCCCATCTGCTGGAGGATGTCGCGGACGCCGAGGCCTTCAACCGGCGGCTGACCTCGGCCTTCCTTGCGGCCGCCTATTCCGACGAGCGCCTGTTGAACATCGCCATCGTCGGCGCAGGGGCGACCGGGGTCGAACTGTCCACCGAACTGATCGAGGGCCACGACGAGCTGTCCGCCGGCCTGACCCCGGACCAGAAGTTCGACCTGGCCGTCACCATCGTCGAGGCCGCGCCGCGCATCCTGGGCGGCCTGCCCGAGCGCGTGTCCGCCAAGGCCGCTCATGCGTTGGAGGCCAAGGGCGTGCGCCTGCTGACCGACGCCAAGGTCGCCGCCGTCCATCCCGACCGGCTGGACACGTCGAAGGGTCCCGTGCCCGCCGACCTGATCGTCTGGGCCGCCGGGGTCAAGGCGGCCGAGACGAACCGCGACCTGGGGCTAGCGACCGGCCGGCTGAACCAGTTCGTCGTCGACGACCATCTGCGCACCTCGGCGCCCGGAATCTACGCCATGGGCGACTGCGCCGAGGCGCCCGGACCGGACGGCCGCCCCGTTCCCGCCCGCGCCCAGGCGGCGGCCCAGCAGGCGGCTTATCTGGCCCGAGCCCTGGCCGACCCTTCCCGCGATCATGGCCCCTACGTCTATCGCGATCAGGGATCGCTGGTGTCGCTGGGCGGCGACAAGGGCGTCGGCTCGCTGATGGGCGGCCTGGGCGGACCGAACTTCCTGATCGAGGGGCTGATCGCCAAATGGGCCTATATGGCCCTGCACCTGGACCATCACCGCGCCATACTGGGCGTGCGCCGCACCGCTCTCCTGGCCTTGTCGCGCCTCCTCCACCGCCGCGTCTCCGGCCGATTGAAGCTGCACTGACGCTCTTTCAACCCTCGGGATGAGCGTTGCTCCATCAACAGCCGCAAGATCTCAGCCTGCCGTCAGAAATCACCCAACGTTATTGTCCAGCTGCGTCATGCGTGTAATGATTGACTTGACACGCGGAGAACCCTCATGCGGCGGATCGCAGCCCGAGCCCTACTGTCTGGGACAGCACTCCTTGCCGCCTGCGCCAACGTGCCGAGCGATGAGATGGCCCGCAGCCCCTATGTGTTGCCTTGCGCGGGCGCGACGCCGCCTGATCAATGCTTGGATGCAAGCCGTGCCTGGAGCGAAGGCGATCATCCTCGCCCGAATGCTCCTCCGTCGGAGGGTTTGAGCAAGGCGCTGGAAGATGCGCGCGTACGGCGTGAAAGATCAGACGACGCGCGCTAGATGCTGAGCGGCCTTACGCCGCCTCCGCCGCCTCTTCCGCCGGCACGGTGCGGATCAGGTAGTCGAAGGCCGACAGCGCCGCCTTGGAGCCCTCGCCCATGGCGATGACGATCTGCTTGTAGGGCACGGTCGTCGCGTCGCCGGCGGCGAAGACGCCAGGCTGCGAGGTCTCTCCGCGATGATCGACCTCGATCTCGCCCCGCGGCGTCAGGGCCACCGCCCCATGCAGCCATTCGGTGTTCGGCACCAGGCCGATCTGGACGAAGACGCCTTCCAGATCGACGTCGTGACGGTCGTCGGAGTTGCGGTCCTTGTAGGACAGGCCCGTCACCTTCTCGCCGTCGCCATGCACCTCGGTGGTCAGGGCCGAGGTGACGATCCGCACGTTCGGCAGGGTCGCCAGCTTCCTTTGCAGGACGGCGTCGGCCCGCAGTTCGCTGTCGTATTCGATCAGGGTCACATGGGCGACGATGCCCGCCAGATCGATGGCCGCCTCGACGCCCGAGTTGCCGCCGCCGATCACCGCCACCCGCTTGCCCTTGAACAGCGGCCCGTCGCAGTGCGGGCAATAGGCCACGCCCTTGTTCTTGTACTGGTCCTCGCCCGGCACGTTCATCTGGCGCCAGCGCGCGCCGGTCGACAGGATCACCGTGCGCGACTTCAGGCTGGCGCCGTTCTCCAGCACCACCTCGTGCAGCCCGCCCGGCACGTCGGACGGAACCAGTTTGGCCGCCTTCTGCAGGTTCATGACGTCCACCTCGTACTCGCGGACATGCTGCTCCAGATGGGCGGCCAGTTTCGGCCCTTCGGTATGGGGCACCGAGATGAAGTTCTCGATCGCCATGGTGTCCAGCACCTGCCCGCCGAACCGTTCGGCCGCGATCCCGGTGCGGATGCCCTTGCGGGCCGTGTAGATGGCCGCCGCCGCGCCGGCCGGGCCGCCGCCGATCACCAGGACGTCGAACGGGTCCTTGGACCGGATCTTCTCGGCCGCGCGCGTCTCGGCGCCCTTGTCGATCTTGGCGACGATCTGCTCCAGCTCCATCCGGCCCTGGCCGAACAGTTCGCCGTTCAGGAAGACGGTCGGCACGGCCATGATCTTGCGCGCGTCCACCTCGTCCTTGAACAGGCCGCCCTCGATGGCGACGTGCTTGATGCGCGGATTGATCACGCTCATCAGGTTCAGCGCCTGCACCACGTCGGGGCAGTTCTGGCACGACAGCGAGAAATAGGTTTCGAACAGATAGTCGCCGTCCAGGTCCTTGACCTGCTGGATCACCTCCTGCGCCGCCTTGGATGGATGGCCGCCGACGTGCAACAGGGCCAGGACCAGCGAGGTGAACTCGTGGCCCAGCGGAATGCCGGCGAAGCGTACGCCGATGTCCGTGCCTTTGCGGCGAATCAGGAAGCTGGGCTGGCGCGCATCGTCGAAGTCGCGGCCCATCTCCACCTTGCCGTGCGACACCAAGACGATGTCGTCCAGCAGGCTCTTCAACTCCTGCGACTTGGGACCGGCGCCCAGCGAGGCGACCAGCTCCACCGGATGGACGATGTTCTTGAGATAGCCCTCGAGCTGAGATTTCAGATTGGCGTCCAGCATGGCGGGCTCCTCGGAATGATGTGGATCGGGGGCGTCGCCTTCCAGCCGTGGCGGCGAGGCGATCGCGGGCAGGTCCGGCGCGCGGGCCGGTTGGGCCCGGCCAGGAGCCTCGCTCCCGGCCGGATCCGATAGGCGGAACGGGTCTTAGATCTTGCCGACGAGGTCGAGCGACGGCGCCAGGGTGGCTTCGCCTTCTTCCCACTTGGCCGGGCAGACTTCGCCGGGGTGCGAGCGCACATATTGCGCGGCCTTGACCTTGCGCAGCAGTTCGGCGGCGTTGCGGCCGATGCCTTCCGAGGTGGTCTCGGTGAACTGGATCACGCCGTCCGGGTCGACCAGGAAGGTCGCGCGGTCGGCCAGGCCCACGCCCGGGCGCATGGCGTCGAAGTTGTTGGTCACGACGCCCGACGGGTCGCCCAGCATGGTGTAGGTGATCTTGCCGATGGCCGGCGAGGAATCATGCCAGGCCTTGTGCGAGAAATGGGTGTCGGTCGACACCGAATAGATTTCGACGCCCAGCTTCTGGAACTCGGCGTAGTTGTCGGCCAGGTCTTCCAGCTCGGTCGGGCAGACGAAGGTGAAGTCGGCCGGATAGAAGAAGAAGACCGCCCACTTGCCCGCCACGTCGGCTTCCGTGACCGTCACGAACTTGCCGTCCTTATAGGCTTCGGCGGTGAACGGCTTGAGGGTCGTGTTGATGAGAGCCATGCGGAAAATCCAATGCAAGGGTGGTTGGGAGGCCCTCTCCTACCGCACCGCGCCCAATAAGCCCAATCACTTATTTTCTGATATTAGATAGATTTTTATTATGGTCCACGTCAGGCGTCAGTACAACAGATACGGCCGGCGCGTCGCTTCCCATGCGGCCTCGTCGGACGTGGCCAGGGCGTCCAGGTCTGCGGGCGTCGCGTCGGGATCATCCACCCATTCGCGGAGCGCCGGTCCGCCGTTGATCACGTCGATGGGCCGTTTTCCGAACGCATACTCATACGGAAAATCCCGCCACAGGTCGTAGTCGGGATAGAGCCGTCGGACGGCCTTGAACCCCGCCGCTTGCACCCGCCAGGGCCTGAAGGCGGCGTGATCGTAGGCGGGATCGTCGACGTGAATCTGAACCCCGCTGCACAGTGTTCCGACGTGTTTGTGAAAGGTCGGCTCGAACCACATGGGCCGCAGCACGCATCCCTTCAGCCAATCGGGCGACAGGGCGTGCATTTCCGCGATCACCGCCCGCGCGTCGATGTCGGGCGCGCCGAACAATTCCAGCGGCCTAGTCGTGCCGCGCCCCTCCGACAAGGTCGCCCCCTCCAGCATCACCGTGCCGGCATAGATTCTGGCCATGCTCAGATTCGGCGCATTGGGGCTGGGGTTGACCCACGACCGTTCGCCCAGCGGCCAGCCGAAGCCCGGCCCCTGTTCCGGCGCCCAGCCCTGCATCTCGATCACTTGGTATTCGACGTCCAGATGGAAGTGTTCGATGAACCACAGGCCCAGTTCGCCCAGCGTCATCCCATGCCGCATCGGCATCGGCCCCGCCCCGACGAAGCTCTCGTATCCGGGCCTCAGCGTCGCGCCCTCCACCGGCCGGCCGGCCGGATTGGGCCGGTCCAGCACCCACACCGCCTTGCCGTGTTTCGCCGCCGCCTCCAGCACATAGAGCAGCGTGGTGACATAGGTGTAGATGCGGCATCCCAGGTCCTGAAGGTCGATCAGGACGACGTCGAACGTCTCCATCCATTCGTCCCTGGGTCGGCGCACCTCGCCGTACAGGCTGAACACCGGAATGCCGTGCACCGGATCGCGATAGTCCGGGCTCTCCATCATATTGTCCTGCAGGTCGCCCTTCATCCCGTGCTGCGGGCCGAAGGCGGCGCTCAGCGCGATCTCGGGACAGGCGGCCAGGGCGTCCACCGCATGGGTCAGGTCCTTCGTCACAGACGCCGGATGCGCCAGCAAGGCCACGCGCCGCCCCTTCAATGGCGCCCGCAGCGCGGCGTCGGACAACAGGCGGTCGAGACCGAAGTTCATTTTAGCTCCAAGGCGAACGTGTCGGGGTGGTGGAAGTCCGGCTTATCGGACGAATGCCTCAAGGCCCAGTATCCGACCGTTCCGTCCATCCGCTGGATCACAGCCGTCAGCCCCGTCGCCCCCGTCGCGCCTGTGGGCAGGGCGAGGTCCGCCGTCAGCACGAACAGGCCCGGCGCGCGGCGCGTCACGATGAAGGGCGCCGCCATGTCGAAGGGCCGCATCCCCTGCCGATAACCGTCGAACCGATAGGCCGCCCACGCCCCCGACGGCGACAGATTGTATTCGACATAGCCGTCCGCCTCGGTGCGAACGAAGGCCTCAAAACAGGTCGCCCGCCACAGCTCATCCGTCCGCACCCGCGCCGCCGCCTCCGGCTGCCACACCCTCTCAACCGGTCCGGCCAGCACATACTCAAGGCTCAGCACGCGCCGGACTCGCCGGGCCTCGACCTCCAGAGTCAGTCCCGCAGAACTGGATGTCGGGTGCGGGATTAGAGGCAGACGCATAGGGCCTTCGTATCGCAGGCCGGCCGTGGGTCAAAGCCGCCGCCAGATCAACCCTTGCGCGCGCCTAAGCACCGTGGAAGCATCACAATATGCCCAAGCGCTCCCCCTACGGTCCGCAGATGACCTTCCCTGAAAAGCGTCAGTTTCTGAAGGATCGCTTCCACCTCTTCATTGGACCGCTCGTGCTCTGTCTCGCTGTCAGCGGCGCGTCGTCCGAACCGTCTTCCGTATTCCTGACGTGGACTGTGGGTGTCGCATTAGTCGCGCTGATCCTCAACCGTCTGATTCCTTGAAGGCGGACAGGTCAGCGGGAGTTCGCCAGCCATCGCATCTGCGCAGGATATTGGCTAAGTTTACAGCGTCCTGAGCCGACGCAGCGTCGCCGCCCCGTCGCACCTCGCAACGGCTGTACAATGGGCGCGCCATGTCTAAAGCCGCTCCGCCTGAAATTGCACCGCCTTGCATTTTGCACGCGTTTTCGGAGTGCAGTGCAATTTCGCGCCGATCGAGATTAGACGAATTAGACACTTTAGACGGTGTTTTTCATCCGCACCGTCTGAACAGCCAACGCCGCCTCGACTAGGGGGGAAGACGCCCGTCGGCATCTTTGCTAACCCAGCCCGCCATGACCGAACACGCTTTCAAATCCGACTTCCTCCGCACCATGCAGGCGCGAGGCTATATCCATCAGATCACCCATCCGGCCGAACTGGACGCCGCCGCAGCCGAGGGCGTGGTCACGGGCTATATCGGCTTCGACGCCACGGCGCCGTCGCTGCATGTCGGCCACCTGATCCAGATCATGCTGCTTCGCCGTCTCCAGCAGGCGGGGCACAAGCCCATCGTCCTGATGGGCGGCGGCACGACCAAGGTCGGCGACCCCTCCTTCAAGGACACCCAGCGCCCCCTGCTGACCGAAGAGCGGATCGCCGAGAACATCGCCGGCATCAAGGGCGTGTTCGAAAAGTTCCTGACCTTCGGCGACGGCCCGTCCGACGCCATCATGCTCGACAACGACGAATGGCTGTCGAAACTCGGCTATCTGGAGTTCCTTCGCGAATACGGAACCCATTTCACCATCAACCGGATGCTCAGCTTCGATTCCGTCAAGCTGCGCCTGGAGCGCGAACAGCCTCTGACCTTCCTGGAATTCAACTATATGTTGATGCAGGCGACCGACTTCCTGGAGTTGAACCGCCGCTACGGCTGCCAGTTGCAGATGGGCGGATCGGACCAGTGGGGCAACATCATCAACGGCGTCGAACTGACCCGCAAGGTGGACCAGAAGGCCGCCTTCGGCCTGACCACGCCGCTGCTCTCGACCGCCTCGGGCCAGAAGATGGGCAAGACCGTGGGCGGGGCCGTGTGGCTGAACGCCGACGCCCTGTCGCCCTATGACTACTGGCAATATTGGCGCAACACCGAGGACGGTGACGTGGGCCGCTTCATGCGCCTGTTCACCGACCTGTCGGACGAAGAGATCGCGCGATACGAGGCCCTGCAAGGCGCGGCCATCAACGACGCCAAAAAGGCCCTGGCCGACGCCGCCACCACCATGCTGCACGGCGCCGAGGCGGCCGCGACCGCCCGCGCCGCCGCCGAAACCGCCTTCGAAAAGGGCCAGGTCTCGGCCGATCTGCCGACCGTCGAACTGCCGACCGCCGAAGTTTACGGCGCCATGATCGCCGCCGTCGTGACCAAGGCCGGCCTGACCGCCTCCAACGGCGAGGCGCGCCGCCTGGCCCAGGGCGGCGGCCTGCGCCTGAACGACATCGCCGTGTCCGACGGCGCCCAGGCGCTGACCGAAGCCGACGTGAAGGACGGCGTCATCAAGCTGGCGGCCGGCAAGAAGAAGATCGTTCTGGTGAAGCCCGTCTGACCCCGCTCGATCCGCCTTCGAGGGGATGAGCGGAAACGAGGAATGCCTGATGCATGAAGTCAACGATCCCGCCCCGGCCCTCGACCTGCCCACGGACGGCGGCGGCCGCGTTTCGCTCGCCGCCCTGAAGGGCAAGCCCGTGGTCGTCTATTTCTATCCCAAGGACGACACGACCGGCTGCACCCGCGAGGCTCAGGACTTCACCGCCCTGGCGCCCGACTTCGCCGCTCTGGGCGTCACAGTGATTGGCGTGTCCAAGGATACGGTGAGGAAGCACGACCGCTTCAAGGCCAAACACGGCCTGGCCGTCGTCTTGGCCTCGGATGAGGACGGCGCGGCCTGCGAGGCATGGGGCGTCTGGGTTCAGAAAAAACTCTATGGCCGCGACTATATGGGGATCGAGCGCGCCACCTTCCTGATCGCCGCCGACCGCCGGATCACCCAGGCCTGGCGCAACGTCAAGGTGGCCGGCCACGCCGCCGCCGTCCTCCAGGCCGCCAAAACCCTGTGATCGACGAGCGCGGTTCGCAAGCTGGCGCTTGACCTGGCCCGCCCGCCCACGGCCTAGTGGGGTTCGAGGGCTAATAGGGGCTTTGGCCGGCCTTGGCTGGCGGATGCGGAGCGCACCATGTTCACCAAGAGCAAATCCTACGACAACGGATCACAGGGGCTGGGCATCCCCCCGGCGCCGGAACCGGCCCCGACGCCGGCCCTTCCCACGGCGGCGCCCGCCCCCCGCGCGCCCGAGCCGAGCCGCCCGGCGCGGTCCAGCAACCTGTCCACCCTGTCGGCGGGCGTGAAATACGAAGGCAACATCTCCGGCGCCGGCGAGCTTCAGATCGACGGCTCTCTGAAGGGCGACGTGCGCGTCTCCCGCGTCGTCATCGGCGAGGGCGGCTCGGTCGAGGGCACGGTCCATGCCGACGTTCTGGACGTGCGCGGCCGCGTCTCGGGCGCAATCGTGGCCAAACAGGTCAAGCTCTACGCCACCGCCCGTGTCGAGGGCGACATCACCCAGGAGCAGCTGGCCATCGACCAGGGCGCCTGGTTCCAGGGCCGCTGCAACCAGGCCAAGCGCGACACCCCCGGCGCCGCCATGCTGGAAGCCCCCGCGCCGAAACCCGAGAAGGCGGACAAGGCCGAAGCCAAGTCGCCGGCCTGAATCGCGCATCTTTGAATAGAAGAAGGGGCAGCCTAGCAGGCCGCCCCTTTTCCTTTAGTCCACGCTGGATCCGCGCGTCTCGCCGACCCGCGCCGCCAGGGCCGCGCCCATGAAGGCGTCCAGGTCGCCGTCCAGAACCCCTTGGGTGTCCGAGGTCTCGACCTCGGTCCGCAGGTCCTTCACCATCTGGTACGGCTGCAGCACATAGGACCGGATCTGGTGTCCCCAGCCGATGTCGGTCTTGGCGTCGGCCAGCGCCTGGGCTGCGGCCTCGCGCTTCTGAAGCTCAAGCTCGTACAGGCGCGCGCGCAGCATCTTCCAGGCCATTTCCCGGTTCTGGTGCTGGGACCGGCCAGCCTGGCAGGCGACGACCGTATTGGTCGGGATGTGGGTCAGGCGCACGGCCGAATCGGTCTTGTTGATGTGCTGGCCGCCGGCGCCCGAGGCGCGATAGGTGTCGGTGCGCACGTCCGAGGGGTTGATGTCGATCTCGATCGCATCGTCCACGACCGGCGACACGCCGACCGAGGCGAAGCTGGTGTGGCGCTTGGCCGCCGCGTCATAGGGGCTGATGCGCACCAGGCGGTGCACGCCCGATTCCGACTTCAGCCAGCCATAGGCGTTCGGGCCTTCGACCAGGATGGTGGCCGACTTGACCCCCGCCTGTTCGCCGTCTTCATAAGCCTCGACCGTGACCTCATAGCCGTGCGCCTTGGCCCAGCGGGAATACATCCGCAGCAGCATCCCGGCCCAGTCGTTCGATTCGGTGCCCCCGGCGCCCGAGTTCACTTCCAGATAGGCATCGTTGCCGTCGGCCTCGCCCGACAGCAAGGCCTCCAGTTCCGCGCGGGCGGCGCGATCCTTGATGCCGCGCAGCGACGCGCGCGCCTCTTCCAGCGCGCCCTCGTCGCCCTCCTCGTCCGCCATCTCGGCCAGCATCACCCCGTCTTCCAGGTCCTGCTCCATCGCCTTGACGGTGTTGATCTTGGCTTCCAGCTGCGAACGTTCGCGGCTGACGGCCTGGGCCTCGTCGGGCTTGTCCCACAGGGTCGGGTCCTCGACCCGCGCGTTCAGCTCGTCGAGCTTCCTTAGAGCGGCATCCCAGTCAAAGACGCCTCCTGAGCAGAGCGACGCTCTGCTCGATGTCGGCCTTCATGGCCTCGACATCCGGTCTCATCGCAATCTCCAGCGATACAAGGCCCTCAGGCAGCACGGCCCGCAGGCCGTGCGATAGGGCAAGATTAATGAAAACGGCGCGCCACGAGGACGCGCCGTTCGAACGGCCTACCTAGAGCCTCAGTACAATCCGCTCAAGTCCTCGGCCGGCGCCTTCTTCGGCGGCGGCGGCGCGGTCGGGGCCGGAACGGCGGCCGGGGCGCCCGAGGCGGCCTCCTGTTCGCGGCGGATCACGTCATAGTAGTTCTGGGGACCCACCGGCGCGGCGGGAGCCCGGACGGGCGGCGGGGCCTGACGCTCGGTGCCGGGACGGAAGGCTTCCTCGATGCCGTTCACGGTGCGGAAGACGGCGTTCTTGGGCCGCACGAACGGACGCGCCGGCCGCTCCTTCAGCGCCGTCTGCATGAAGTCGGTGAAGACCGGCACGGCCGCCGAGGCGCCTGCCTCGCCCGACCCCAGCGAACGGTTGTCGTCGAAGCCGATGAAGACGCCCACCACGATGTCGGTGGTGAAGCCCACGAACCAGGCCGAGCGGTATTCGTTGGTCGTGCCGGTCTTGCCGGCGACCCACGGCCCCAGGCCCCGCGCGCTGGCGGCGGTGCCGCGCTGGACCACGCCTTCCAGCATGGAGCTCATCTGATAGGCGGTGATCGGATCGATCACCTGGGTTCCGCGTGGCTGAAGACGCGGCGATTCCTGACCTGAGAAGCCTCGTCCGCATTCGCGGCAGGTGCGGTTGTCGGCGCGGAAGATGGTCTCGCCGTCACGGTCCTGGACATAGTCGATCAGATAGGGCGTCACCCGCCGCCCGCCGTTGGCGAAGGCGGAATAGGCGGCCGTGATGTCCAGCGGCGTGACTTCGCCGGCGCCCAGAGACACCGACAGGTTCGGCGTCAAACCCGGCAGCCCCATCCTGGCCGATTGATCCACGATCCTCTTCATGCCGACGGCCTGGGCCAGGCGCACCGTCATGACGTTGCGCGACAGTTCCAGCCCGCGCCGCAGCGTCTGCGGGCCATAGTATTGGCGGCTGTAGTTCTCGGGCGTCCAGCGTTGGCCGTTCGGCCCGCCGGCGAAGCTGATCGGCGCGTCCAGCACGATGGAGGCCGGGGTGAAGTCCCCCTCCAGCGCCGTCGCATAGACGAACGGCTTGAAGGCCGATCCGGGCTGGCGCTTGGCCTGGGTCGCCCGGTTGAAGCTCGACAGCGCATAGGAATAGCCGCCGACCATGGCCAGCACCCGGCCCGACTGCGGCTCGATCGCCACCAGGGCGCCGTTGACGCGCGGCACCTGTTTCAGGGCGTACTGCCCGCCCCGCGGCTCCACGAAGATCAGTTCGCCGCGCCGCAACTGGCGGTTGGCGTTGGCCCAGGCGGCGTCTGCGGCCAGCAGGGTGCCGGTCTTGTCGGTCTTGGCGGTGCGGATGCGCACCGTGTCGCCGCTGACGCTCTCGATGGCGGCGGCCTCCCAACTGCGCCGCTCTGGCGGAATCCGGCCGCGCAGGGCCTCGGCCTGCCAGCCCGGTTCGAGATCCGTCGCGCCCCAGCCGCCGCGCCAGCCATGACGTCGGTCATAGTTCTCCAGCCCCTGCATCAGGGCGCGCCGCGCCGCCGTCTGCAAGGTGGGATCCAGCGTGGTGCGCATATAGAAGCCGCCGGCGCGGAGCTGTTCGCCGAACTGGGGGTTGGCCGCCGCCTGGCGCCGCGCCTCCTCCACGAAGAAGTCCGCGTCCTTGTAGTCCGAGCGCTGGGGCGCATCGCGCGTCACCAGCGGCTTGGCGCGGGCGGCGACCAGCTCGGCCGGCGTCAGCCAGCCGCTTTGCTCCATTTCGCCCAACACCCAGTCGCGCCGGCCCTTAGCCGCGCCGGGGTGGCGTTTGGGGTGATAGTTGTTCGGCCCCTTGGGCAGGGACGCCAGGAAGGCCGCCTCGTCCGGCGTCAGCTGCGCCAGCGACTTGCCGAAATAGTTGTAGGCCGCCGAGGCGATGCCGAACGAGCGATACCCCAGGAATATCTCGTTCAGGTACAGTTCCAGAATCTGCTGCTTGGACAGGGTCGCTTCCAGGCGATTGGCCAGGATGGCTTCCTTCACCTTGCGGTTCAGGCTGGATTCGTTGGTGAGCAGGACGTTCTTGGCCACCTGCTGGGTGATGGTCGATCCGCCCTCCAGCCGGCGGCCCTGCGCCAGGTTGAAGACGTTCTTGATCGAGGCCCGGCCGATGCCGCCCACGTCGATGCCGCCGTGCTGGAAGAAGTTGCGATCCTCGGCCGCCAGGAAGGCGTGGACGACCGTCGTCGGGATCTGGTCGTAGGACACATAGATGCGACGCTCGTCCGAGAACTCGCCGATCAGGGTGCCGTCGCCGGCATAGACGCGCGTCGCCGTGGGCGGACGATAATCGGCCAGCTCGGACGCATCCGGCAGGTCGTGGAACAGCCACGCCGCATAGACGGCGACCACCAACCCCGCCAGGGCGATGGCGCCCAGCAGAACCATGCCCGCCCACACGAACCAGCGTTCGGCAATCTTCACTGCGTACTCCACGACGCGCCCCGAAGGCGAGCTTTAGCCCGCGTCGCCGGTCGATTGCTAGAGCGCCGATGCAACGTCCCCTTCCCGTCTCCCGTTAAGCCCCCATCTCCAGCTTTCCAATCCCCAGGAGCCCACCATGGAAGTTCTGTATCGCGCCCAGGCCGCGGCGTCCGGCGGCGGCCGCGAAGACGGCCGGTCGACCACCGACGACGGCAAGATCGACGTCAAGCTGTCCACCCCCGCGGAAATGGGCGGCAAGGGGGGCGACGGGACCAATCCCGAGCAGTTGTTCGCCACCGGCTACGCCGCCTGCTTCCTGGGCGCCCTTCGCCTGGTCAGCGGCAAGGCCGGAACCCCGGTCGGCCCGGACACCAAGATCACCGCCGGCGTCGGCTTCGGCAAGAATCCGGTGGGCGAGGGCTTCAACCTCGACGTGGACCTGACGGTCGCGGATCATGGCCTGGATCAGGCCGTGATCGAGGATCTGATCCACAAGGCTCACCAGGTTTGTCCCTACTCCAACGCCACGCGCGGCAATGTGGATGTGAAGCTGTCCGCCGCCTGACTTCTTCCTCTCCGCTCATCCCCGCGAAAGCGGGGACCCAGTGCTTTGGGCGATGATCGTTCGAGGCTGTCTCTGCTCTCGATCCACGCCGTGCCGAGCGAAAGAACCGGGTCCCCGCTTTCGCGGGGATGAGCGGGGTTTTAGTGATCCCGAACCTGCGCTAATCGCTTTTCCATGACCTCCCCGCTCGACGCCTCCCCCGATCCCCTGCTGACGCTCGAACCCGCCCGCCGCGTGACCCTGCGCGAGGCCTTCGGCGTGGACAGCGACATGACCGTGCCCGCCTTCGCCGAGCGCGACAGCCATGTGCCCGAGATCGACGAGGCCTATCGCTTCGACCCGCAGACGACCCTCGCCATCTGCGCCGGCTTCGCCTTCGACCGCCGCGTCATGGTCCAGGGCTATCACGGCACCGGTAAGTCGACCCATATCGAACAGGTCGCCGCCCGCCTGAACTGGCCCCTGGTTCGCGTCAATCTGGACAGCCACGTCAGCCGCATCGACCTGATCGGCAAGGACGCCATCGTCCTGAAGGACGGCAAGCAGATCACCGAATTCCGCGAGGGCATCCTGCCCTGGTCGCTGCAACGTCCCATCGCCCTGGTGTTCGACGAATACGACGCCGGCCGCCCGGACGTGATGTTCGTGATCCAGCGCGTGCTGGAGGCGCAAGGCCGCCTGACCCTGCTGGATCAGAACCGCGTCATCCGGCCCAACCGCTTCTTCCGACTGTTCGCCACCACCAACACCATCGGCTTGGGCGACACCACGGGCCTGTATCACGGCGCGCAGCAGATCAATCAGGCCCAGCTGGACCGCTGGAACATCGTCACCACGCTGAACTACCTCGACCACGACGTGGAGGCCGAGATCGTCGCCGCCAAGGTGCCGGAATGGAAGGACGCCGAGGGCCGCCGCCGAATCGCCGCCATGGTCCGCGTCGCCGACATGACCCGCAACGCCTTCATGAACGGCGACATCTCCACCGTCATGTCGCCCCGCACGGTCATCACCTGGGCCCAGAACGCCATCATCTTCGGCGGCGATCTGGCGCTTAGCTTCCGCCTGACCTTCCTGAACAAGTGCGACGAGCTTGAACGCCCGACCATAGCCGAATTCTATCAGCGCGCCTTCGGCGAGGATTTGCCCGAGGCGGCGACGCGGGTGAAGGTCGGCTGACCCTCCCCCCGCTCCGGCGGCGCTCGCCCTAGCGGCGAACCTCGTCCCCGCCGATGAAGGCCCCGGCGATCCAGCTGACCACGCCGGTCACGATGGCCGCGCCGATTCCGGCCCACAGGCCGTCGACCACGAAGCCGCCCAGGAACATGGCGGTCAGGCCGATCATGGCCGCGTTCACGACCAAGAGGAAAAGGCCCAGGGTGACGACCGTGATCGGGAAGGTCAGCACCACCATGATCGGCCTGACCACGGCGTTGACCAGCCCCAGGATGACGGCCGCCGCGACCAGCGATCCGTTGTTGGTGAAATCGACGCCCGGCACGATCCGCGCCGACAGCCACAGGCCGGCCATCGTGACCACGGCCTGGATGATGAAACGGATCATAGGGGACGCTCCAAGGGTTCAAGCGTCACCATAATGCATGAGGCGGGCGAAGGCTCCCGCTTTCACGCGCGCGCTGCTAATCGAAAGTTCAGACCGAACGGAGACCGCCCATGAGCCTGCACGGCGCCTATGACCCGAACAACATCTTCGCCAGGATTCTGCGCGGCGAAATCCCCTCGGTGCGGGTGTGGGAGGACGACCACGTTCTGGCCTTCATGGACGTCTTTCCCCAGTCCGAAGGCCACGTCCTGATCATCGCCAAACAGTCCCAGGCCCGTAACCTCCTGGAGGTCGAGCCAGAGGTGCTGGCGCGCCTGACCGCCGCCCTGCAACGCACGGCCAAGGCGGTCGAAAAGGCGCTGCGGCCCGAGGGGCTGGCCATCATGCAGTTCAACGGCGACGCCGGCGGCCAGACGGTCTTTCACCTGCATTTCCACATCGTGCCCCGCTGGGCCGACCGGGAGATGAAGGGCCACGGCCATGCGCCGATGGCCGACCCGGCCGTCCTCGAGGCGCTGGCCGAACGGATCGCGGCCGAACTGGACTGAAGGCCTTCAGTTCACGCGGCGCTTTTCCAGCTTTCGCGCGAGGGTGCGGCGGTGCATCCCCAGGCGCCGCGCGGCCTCGGAGATGTTGAAGTCGGTCTCCACCAGGGTCTCGTGGATCCGCTCCCACTCCAGGGTCTTGATCGAGGTCGGCCGGGCGCCCAGCGGCGTTTCGGCGTCGCCGTCGGCCCGAGCGAAGGCCGCCTCGATGTCGTCGGTGCCGGCGGGCTTGGCCAGATAGTGTCGCGCGCCCAGCTTGATGGCCTCCACAGCGGTCGCAATGCTGGCGAAACCGGTCAGGACCACGATGTTCATCGCTGGATCGAAGGCGTGCAGCGCCTCCACGCACGTCAGACCCGACGCCCCGCCCAGCTTCAGGTCCACGACCGCATAGCCCGGACGATGCACCTTCAACACCTCGGCCATCTGGTCGGGGCTGGCGGCGCTGACGACCGTGTAGCCGCGACGTTCGAACGACCGGCGCAGCGTCGCCGAGAACGACTCGTCGTCCTCCACCATCAGCAGCAGCCTGGTTTGATTGTCATCGGTCATGGAGTGATCGTATCCTTGGGCGACAGCGCCGACAGCGGCAGGCTCAGCCGCACCTCTGCGCCGCCTGCGGGCGGATTGGAAGCGTCGACGCGCCCGCCCAGCGAGCGCACCACATTCATTAGCAGGAACAGACCCAGCCCCGCCCCCGCGCGCGGCTTGGTCGAATTATAGGGTTTGCCCCAGGCCTGCAGCACGCTCGCGGCGAAGCCCGGACCGTCGTCGCGCACGGCGATGCTCAGCACCTCGTCGGCCTGGGCGATCGTGACCGCGATCCGGCGCGCGCCCGCCTCCACCGCATTGTCGAACAGCACCCCCAGCACCTGGCGCAGGGCCGGATCGGCGATGATCGCGGGGTTCTGGCTCAGTTCGTCATGGATTTCGACCGCCACCCCGTCGCCGCTCCAACTGGCGACCACATCGGCGACGAAGGCCCGCAGGGTGGTGCGCTGGGGCGCCAGGCCCCTCGCCTCGCCCGCCGACAACAGAATCCCGGTGACGATGGCCTTGCAACGTTCGACCTCGGCCTGCATCGTCGCCATATCCTGGGCCAGGTCGGCGTCCTGGGTCAGGGCCGGCATCCGCTTCCAGTCGCTGAGGATCACCGAAAGGGACGCCAGGGGCGTGCCCAGTTCGTGCGCGGCGCCCGACGCCAACAGGCCCAGGCGGACGATATGATCGTGCTCGGCCGTCTGCTGGCGCATGGCGGCGACGGCGGCGTCGCGCTCGCGCAGGTTCTGGCTGATCCGCGTGACGAACAGCACCAACAGCACCGCCATCAGCACGAAACAGATCAGACTGCCCTGAAGATACAGGCCGAGCAGCGATCCCTCGCGCGCCGGCGGCAGGTTCAGGGGCCGGGAGTGCAGCCCCAGGCCGGCGAAACACAGGGTGGTGACGGCGATCAGCGCCCAAGCGTAGATCGGGGCCAGCAGCACCGCCCCCAGAACGACCTGCAAGAGATAAAGCGCCGCGAACGGATTGGCCGCCCCGCCCGTCAGGAACAGCAGCCAGGTCAGGGCGGCCACGTCGGTCAGCAGGGCGATCATCAGCGACCGATCCTCGACCTCGGCCTGGCGCGCGGCCAGCGGCGCGCTGACCAGATTGACCAGGACCAGCCCCGCCGGCGCGGCCAGCAGCCAAACGATGGGCAGCGGTATGCCCATGACATATTCGACCATCAGTATGGTGGCGATCTGGCCCGCCACTGCCAGCCAGCGCAGCTGGATCAGCAGCAGCATGTTGCGGCGGTTGGCCGCGCCGTGTGTCGCCACCTCGCCGCTGAGCCCGCCCAGGCCCAGCAGGCGCTGAAGCGTCGGGGTCACGTCCCGCCCCGCCGATCCGCGCGCCGCCACTCGCGTCGGAACAGGGCGAAGCCGACCAAGGTCAGCAACGCCATTCCGAACCAGGTCAGAGCGTAGATCAGGTGGCTGTTGGGGAACCGAATGACCGTCAGTCCGCCCAGCGGCCAGCCGCCGGGATTGGGCGTCGCATCCGCATCGACGAAATAGGGCGCCGGCCGATCCAGGCCGCGCCGCGCCGCGATGGCCGCCACGTCGCGCGAGCGCCAGCGGTCATGCTCGGGATCGTTGGCCCGCAGGAAGCCGCCCCTGGGCTCGGTGATCCTGAGCAGGCCCACCACGGTCTGCAGCCCCGACGCCTGGCCGTCGGCGCGTGCGGCGGGGTCGCTGCGTCCCGGCGGCACGAAGCCGCGATTGACCAGGACGGTGAAGCCGCGCGCATCGTCCAGCGGCGTCATGACCCAGAAACCGCCGCCCGCGTCGGTGACGGCCTGGACCAGGGTTTCTCTGTCGTGGCGATAGGTCCCGTGCAGGACGACCCGGCGATACTGGTCCTTCTCGCGCGTCACGCCGGGCCACTGCGCCGGGCCAGGCGCCGGGACAGGCGCGGCGTGGACCCGTGCGTCCACCTGGGCGATCAGTTGGGTCTTCCAGGCCAGCCGCTGCACCTGCCAGACGCCCAGGGCGACAAAGCCGGCGAACAGGATCAGGACGCCGACCGATACGACAAGGCGCATCGGTCGGCGGGTTCTGGTTGGCGAAATCCGACTGATCGCGCCCTCGTCAGCCCATGATCTGCGACATGTCGTGGGTCGCGGGCATCATGTTGGTGTTCAGGTGGTACATGACCCACAGCGATCCCGCCAGGGCGATGACCACCACGATGATGGTGAAGATCAGGGCCAGCATGGTCCAGCCGCCCTCGGACTTGGAGTTCATGTGCAGGAAGTAGATCATGTGGACCACGATCTGCACCACGGCGAAGGCCATGACGATCAGGGCCGTCGCCTGGGCCGGCAGGGCGCCGGTCATGACCAGGGCGAACGGAATGGCCGTCAGGATCACCGACAGCACGAAACCGATCATATAGCTCCTGAACGAGCCGTGATTGTGCGCCTCGTGGCCCAGGTGGTCGGTCTCGTTGGAGTCCGGGCTGTGGTCGTTCTTGTCAGCGCTCATCGCACCATCCCCAGCAGATAGACGAAGGTGAAGACGCCGATCCAGATGACGTCCAGGAAGTGCCAGAACATCGACAGGCACATCAGCCGGCGCTTGTTGGCGGGGATCAGCCCCTTCATCCCGACCTGAACCATCAGCGTCACCAGCCAGATGATGCCGAAGGTGACGTGCAGGCCGTGGGTGCCGACCAGGGTGAAGAAGGCCGACAGGAAGGCGCTGCGTTGCGGCGTGGCGCCTTCATGGATCAGATGGGCGAATTCGTAGAGTTCGATGCCCAGGAAGGCCAGTCCGAACAGGCCCGTGACCGCCAGCCAGACCAGGGTCTGGCGAGTGTTGTTCCTGTCCATCGCCAGCATGGCGAAGCCGTAGGTGATCGACGAGAACAGCAGCATGGCGGTGTTGACCGCCACCAGCTCCAGGTCGAACAGCTCCTTGGGTCCCGGCCCGGCGGCGTAGTTGCCGCCCAGCACGCCGAACACGGCGAACAGCATCGCGAAGATGAGGCAGTCGCTCATCAGATAGAGCCAGAAGCCCAGCATGGTGCTGGAGCCTTCCTCGTGGTGCGGCTCCTCTTCCAGGTGGAAGACGGTGGGATCGTCCAGCTTGATCGCGGTCGCGCTCATGGATCAGGCCTCCGTTCCGGCCAGGGCGCGCGTGCGCGCCTCTTCGGTCGCGCGCACCTCATCCGCGGGGATGTAGTAGTCGCGCTTGTAGTTGAAGGTGTGGCCGATCGCGACCGCCAGCACGCCGACGAAGCACACGGCCGCCAGCCACCAGATGTACCAGACCAGCGCCAGTCCCATCACCAGGCACAGGCCCGAGATGATGACCCCCGCCCCCGTGTTCGACGGCATGTGGATCGCCTTGTAGCCGCTCAGCGGGCGCTGATACTTCTTGTTCTTCATGTCCCACCAGGCGTCGGCGTCATGGACGACCGGCGTCGAGGCGAAGTTGTAGTCCGGCGGCGGCGAGGACGTTGCCCATTCCAGGGTGCGCCCGCCCCACGGATCGCCCGTGACGTCGCGCAGCTTGTCGCGGTTGATGATCGACACGGCGAACTGGATGAACATGGCCGCGATGCCCAGGGCGATCACGCCCGCGCCGATGGCGGCGATCACGAACCAGATCTGCAGCGACGGATCGTCGAACACCCGCATCCGGCGCGTCACGCCCATCAGGCCCAGCACGTACAGCGGCAGGAAGGCCAGCCAGAAGCCGGGCACCCAGCACCAGAAGCTGACTAGGCCCCATTTCTTGTTCAGCTTGAAGCCGAAGGCCTTGGGCCACCAGAAGTTGATGGCCGCGAACAGGCCGAACAACACGCCGCCGATGATGACGTTGTGGAAGTGGGCGACCAGGAAGAGCGAGTTGTGCAGCACGAAGTCGGCCGGCGGCACCGCCAGCAGAACGCCCGTCATCCCGCCGATCACGAAAGTCAGCATGAAGGCGACCAGCCACATCATCGGCAGTTCGAACCGGATGCGTCCGCGATACATCGTGAACAGCCAGTTGAATATCTTGGCCCCCGTCGGGATCGAGATGATCATCGTCGTGATGCCGAAGAAGCTGTTCACCGAGGCGCCCGAGCCCATGGTGAAGAAGTGGTGCAGCCACACGAGGTAGGACAGGATCGTGATGACGACCGTGGCGTAGACCATCGACGTATAGCCGAACAGTTTCTTGCCCGAGAAGGTCGAGGCGATCTCCGAGAAGACTCCGAACAGCGGCAGGATCAGGATGTAGACCTCCGGGTGGCCCCAGATCCAGATCAGGTTCACGTACATCATCGGGTTGCCGCCGAAGTCGTTCGTGAAGAAATTGGTGCCGACGTAGCGGTCCAGCGTCAGCAGGGCCAGGACGGCGGTCAGGACCGGGAAGGACGCCACGATCAGGACGTTGGTGCACAGCGAGGTCCAGGTGAAGACCGGCATCTTCATCATGCCCATGCCGGGCGCACGCATCTTCACGATGGTCGCGATCAGGTTGATGCCGGACAGCGTCGTCCCCACCCCCGCGATTTGCAGGGCCCATATGTAGTAGTCGACCCCGACGCCGGGGCTGTAGCCGATGCCTGACAGCGGCGGATAGGCCAGCCAGCCAGTGCGCGCGAACTCGCCCACGAACAGCGAGGCCATGACGATGATCGCCCCGGCCGTCGTCATCCAGAAGCTGAAATTGTTCAGGAAGGGGAAGGACACGTCGCGCGCGCCGATCTGCAGCGGCACGACATAGTTCATGATGCCCGTCACCAGCGGCATGGCCACGAAGAAGATCATGATCACGCCGTGGGCGGTGAAGACCTGATCATAGTGGTGGGCGTTCAGATAGCCCTCGGACCCGCCGAAGGCCATCGCCTGCTGAAGACGCATCATGATGGCGTCGGCGAAGCCGCGCACGAACATGATCAGGCCCAGGATCATGTACATGATCCCGATCTTCTTGTGATCGACCGTGGTGAACCACTCTTTCCAGAGATAGCCCCACAGCTTGAAATAGGTCAGGGCGCCCAGCAGGGCGACGCCGCCCAGGGCCACGACGATCATGGTCACGACCAGGATCGGCTCGTGCAGCGGCAGAGCCTCAAGCGTCAGTCGCCCGAAGATCAGCGGAAGGATTTGGTCAGCGTTCATCGAACTCGATCGCTCAGGCGTTGGGTGCGGAGCGGACGCCGGTCGGCTCCGCAGCGAAGGCGCCGGGCGCCACATTGGTCAGGGCCGCCAGCGAGGCCCGCTTCGGCGAGAGCCCCTGCCCGGCCAGGCGGTCCAGGCTGTTGGGGGCGACGACGGCGTCCAGCGCGGCGCGGCGCATTCGGTCCGCGGCGGCGGCTTCGGCCTGCAACGGCGTGCAGATGGTCATGACATAGCTGTCGTTCGATCCGAAATAGGCCGGCGACTTACCGCGCCCGGCGTATTTGTCATAGACCAGCGGCATGGTGTTGCGCAGCGACGCCATGCTCAGGCCGCCCTGTTTGTCGATGGCCATCATCTCGCCCATGCACATCTTGCCCGGCTCGACGCACATGTTCAGGATCGCATCCCACAGCATTCCGTCCACGCTGGAGAAGTGCATGGCCGGAACCTTCTCGCTGGGCTTTTCCAGCTCCAGATAACGGTCGCGATCCAGCGGCTGGTCGGACTGGCGCACGCCGGCGATCCATCGGTCGAAGCCGGCCTGGTCCAGGCCGTGGAAGGCGAAGCGCATGTGCGAGAAGCCGTCGCCGGAATAGTTGGCCGAGAAGCCTTCGTATTCGCCGGGGCGGTTGATCACCGCGTGCAGCTTCGTCTCCATGCCCGGCATGGCGTAGATCTGGCCGGCCAGGGCGGGAATGTAGAAGCTGTTCATCACCGAGGACGAGGTGATATGGAAGCGGATCGGCCGATCCACCGGCGCCGCCAGCTCGTTGACCGTGGCGACGCCGTACTGCGGATAGATGAACATCCACTTCCAGTCTAAGGCCACGACATTGACCTGCAGCGGCTCGACGTTCTCGGCGACGGCCTGGCCGGGCTTGATCCGGTCGATCGGGCGATAGGGGTCCAGCAGATGGGTGCCGGCCCAGGTCAGGGCGCCCAGGCAGATGATGATCAGCAGCGGCGCGGCCCAGATGACCAGTTCCAGCGAGGTCGAGTGGTCCCAGTCCGGCTGATACTCGGCCTCCTTGTTCGACGCCCGATACTTCCAGGCGAAGAAGACGGTCAACGCCATCACCGGCAGGATGATGATCAGCATCAGCAGCGTCGAGATCATCA
Organism: Brevundimonas sp. D3-1P; assembly: GCF_055809335.1. Lineage (NCBI taxonomy): Bacteria > Pseudomonadati > Pseudomonadota > Alphaproteobacteria > Caulobacterales > Caulobacteraceae > Brevundimonas > Brevundimonas sp. D3-1P. The sequence continues at coordinate 454,810 of NZ_CM147908.1, read as the reverse complement.
GCAGGTCGCCCTGCTGGGACGCGACGTCGCCGGCGGGCTTAAGGACGACCAGGTCACAGGCCGACAGCAGGGCCACGACGGGCGCGAGCAAAAGTAGGCGCAGACGGCGCAAGGCGGATCCAATCGGAAAGCGTCGGGCAAGGGGGAGGCGCCGCGACGGTTGGCGTTCGAACTGCGCCCGATAGTCAGCTTCGATCTGCAACGACATTGGACAATCTGTCCTATCCTCTTGAGGCCGCTTTCATCGCAAAGGGCGCCCGGTCATAATGCGGCGATCCGCCGTACGCCTAAGATTACTGTCTCACACGGAGCGACCAAGCCCATGTCCGCCTCGACGACCCCTTCGTCCGAGTCGCTGGAACGCGACGCCGCAACCCTTCACAAGGGGCATGGCAAGGTTGACGCCGGCGAGATCGCCATCGGCGTCATTATCGGCCGAACGTCCGAGTTTTTCGACTTCTTTGTTTACGCCATCGCTTCGGTGGTCGTTTTCCCGCAACTCATCTTCCCCTATGCGGGCGCGGTGGGCGGCACTCTTCTGTCTTTCGCCGTCTTCGCCCTGGCCTTCCTGTTCCGGCCGCTGGGCACGGTGCTGTTCATCGCCATCGACCGGAAGTTCGGCCGCGGCGCCAAGCTCACCACCGCCCTCCTGCTGCTGGGCACTTCGACCGTGTCGGTGGCCTTCATCCCCAGCTACGAGAGCATCGGCATGTGGGCGCCGGTCCTTCTGGCCCTGACCCGCATTGGCCAGGGCGTGGCCCTGGGCGGCACCTGGGACGGCTTGGCCTCGCTGCTGGCCCTGAACGCGCCCGAGAAGAAGCGCGGCTGGTACGCCATGATCCCGCAACTGGGCGCCCCCATCGGCCTTCTGGTCGCCTCGGCCCTGTTCGCCTTCTTCCTGAACACGCTGTCGGCCCCCGACTTCCTGGACTGGGGCTGGCGCTATCCGTTCTTCGTGGCCTTCGCCATCAATGTCGTGGCCCTGTTCGCGCGACTGCGCATCGTGGTGACGCCCGCCTTCCAGAACCTGTTCGAAACGCGCGAGCTTCAGCCGACGCCGGTCAGCCAGGCCATCCGCGTCGAAGGCCCCAAGATCGCCATCGGCGCCTTCGCCCCCCTGGCCAGCTTCGCCATGTTCCACATGGTGACGGTCTTCCCGCTGTCGTGGATTTTCCTGTTCACCAACGAGACGCCGGTTCGCTTCCTGCTGATCGAGATGGTCGGCGCCGTCTTCGGCCTGATCGCCATTCTTGCATCTGGCGTGCTGGCCGACCGCTACGGCCGTCGCACCGTTCTGGCCGTCACCGCCGCGGGCATCGCCGCCTTCTCGGGCTTCGCGCCTCAGCTGCTGAACGGCGGCGCGGCGGGCGAGCTGACCTTCATGATCTCGGGCTTCATCCTGCTCGGCCTGTCGTTCGGCCAGGCGTCGGGTCCGGTGGCCTCCAGCTTCAGCCTGACGAACCGCTACACCTCTTCGGCCCTGACGTCGGACTTGGCCTGGCTGTTCGGCGCCGGCTTCGCCCCGCTGGCGGCCCTGTGGATCTCCAGCCAGTTCGGCCTGATCGCGGCCGGCGCCTATCTGCTGTCCGGCGCGGTCTGCACCCTGATCGCCCTGTGGCTGAACCGCGAACTGGCCCGCAGCTCGTCCGACAAGACCCGGGCGAGATCGGCCTGACCTTGGATTGACAAGCGACCAAAAGAACAGGGCCCGCAGCGACTGCGGGCCCTGTTTTCGTTTCGGCTTCGCCTGATGGATCAGATTTCGGTCAGCGCGCCGTCCGGCGTGACGACGAAGGTTTTCAGCCGCTTCGGTTCATACGGTTTCGCCATGATGGTGGACACGGCCCACAACTCGCCGGTCAGCGTCTCGCGCGTCACCTTCAGCAGCACATAGCCCTTGGCCGTCTGGTCGCAGAACTTGACCTCCGGGTTGGCCGCCGACAGGGCCGCGCCCAGCGGCAGGCCGCCGACATGGTCGCCCGGCGAGGGGCTGGAGATCGAGGACGTGCCGAACTCCACCGCCCGGCGCGCGCCGGCCTTGTCATGCAGTTCATTGACCCAGAAGGCGTGGCTGTCGCCCGCCAGCACGACCGGCGAAACCCCCGCCGCCGCAAACGTCTCGTACAGACGCTCCCGCCCCGCCGGATAGCCGTCCCAGCTGTCCAGATTGAACGGCAGGCCCAGTTTGAACAGCTGGATCGCCGCCTCTACCTGGGGTCGCACGTCGGCCGGCAGACTGGCGATCATCTGCTGCACCTGTTCGGCCGGCATCATGCGCGAGATGTCCGGTCCCTTGACCCGCGCCATCACCACCTGGTTGCCGATGATCTGCCATGGGCGGCCGGCCGCCTTGGATCGGCTCAACGTCTCGCCGACCCACCGGCGCTGCGCATCGCCCAGCAGGTCGCGATCCGGCGCCTGGCGCGCGGCCTCGAACGCCGCCACGTCCGGCTGGCCGTCCGGCGCCTTTGGAATGTCGGCGAAGGTCATCTGCTCGCCCCGCGCCAGCAGCCGCGTCTCCACCATCGTCAGGGTGGCCAGATCGCCGAAGTCGAAGCTGCGGTTGATCGCCTCCTTCAGCGCGCCCGCCTTGGGTTCGCGGATCGGCATCCATTCGTAATAGGCCCGAAGGGCCGCGGCCTTGCGCGCAGCGAAGTCGCCTTCTGTTGCCGACTGGTGGTTTTCCGCCCCGGTCATCCACGTGTCGTTGGCCACCTCGTGGTCGTCCCACACGCAGATGAAGGGCGCGCGGGCGTGGGCGGCCTGCAGGTCGGGATCGGTCTTGTACTGAGCGTGGCGGGTCCGGTAGTCGGCCAGGGTCACGATCTCGTGCGGGGGCAGCGGCGCCCGGCCCAGGGCCGCGCCGGAGGTCATGCCATAGTCGTCGGCGGCCGCCCCGTATTCATAGATGTAGTCGCCCAGGTGCACGACCGCATCCAGCCGCTCAAGCTTGGACAGGGCGTCATAGGCGTTGAACAGCCCGCCCGGATAAAGCTGGCACGACACCACCCCAAGCGTCACGTCCCGGGTCGCCCCTTCCGGCAGGGTCCGCACCCGACCGACCGGCGAAATCGCCTCCCCGGCGATGAATCGGTAGAAATAGTCCCGCCCGGGCTCCAGCCCCTGCCCGTCCAGATCATGTTTGACGGTGAAGTCCCGCTCGGCCCGCGCGCCGAGACCGTCGATGCGGCGCACGATGTCGCGAAAGTCTGCGTCGCGCGCGACCTCCAGCGCCACCGCCACATCGCCGGACGACCCTTCGGCCGGGGTGACGCGCGTCCAGAACACGGCCGAGCGGGTGTCGGGATCGCCGCTGGCGACCCCATGCAGAAAGGCGACCCGCCCGGCGGCGGCGCCCTGCGCCAGGGCGGGCGTCGCGGCCCCCGCCCCCATCAGGCCCAGCAGGCTGCGGCGATCCAGTTTCATGGTCCGGTCCTTACAGCTTCAACTTGAACACCATGCCGTAAGAGGCCGGGCGTCCCGCGATGAAGGTCGGCATCCCCAGGCTGTCGCCGGAGTTGCCTGCGTCCTTGATATATTCCTCGTCGAGGATGTTCTCGCCGAAGGCCTCGACCGCCCAGTTCGCCGAATCCGGCACATAGCGGACGCGCATGTTCAGCAGGCCGTAGGACTCCTGGACCTCGTCCTGGATCAGATCGGCGACGATGGCGCCGCGGGCGACGGTCTGCAGGTCGGGGCGATCGTTGTCGTTGTCGAAGAACATTTCCGACTGCCAGGTGTAGGTCGGCTGCAATTCGATCGCCCCGCCGCCGACCGGCAGGCTCCACAGGGCGCCGATCGAGGCCCGGTGGTCCGGCGAAAGGCGGAAGCGGTTGCCGTCGAACACGCCGTTCTCGAACCGCGAGTGGTTGTAGCCGTAGGTGGCGAACAGGTCGAAGTTCGAGGTCAGGGCGAAGTTCATCTGGCCTTCGAAGCCGTAGGCCTTGGCCTCGCCGGCGTTCGTCGTGATGAATTCGGCGCCCTGCTGCACCGTCGTCTGGAAGTTTTCGTAGCTGTAATAATAGACCGCCCCGTCCAGACGCAGGCGACGATCCATCAGGGCGGCCTTGGCGCCGACCTCGTAGCTGTCGACCTGTTCCGCATCGACTTCGGAGAAGTTCGGCTGGCCGATCCGGGCCACGTCGCCGGCGAGCAGCAGGCCGACCGGATGGCTGGGCGACGAGGCCGAGAGCACCTTGGGACGGCGGCCGCGCGCATAGTTGGCGTAGACATTGGCGTCGTCGGTCACGGCGTAGCGGGCCGTCAGACGCCAGGTCAGACCGTCGTCGTCCAGGTCGCGGTAGACGGTGTCGCCATTGTTGACGGTCGGCTGAATGGTCAGGCCGAACAGCGGGAAGGTCGGCGACGCAGGGGCGTTGGCCATGCCGGGCGTGGCCAGGCCGGCGATCAGGCTGTTGGCGAAGGCGCCCAGCTGCGCGGCCTGGGCCAGCGAGGCAGGGGTGCCGGCCGCGATCAGGCGGGTGATGTTGGCCTGGACCGATTGCAGGGCCAGCAGGCCGCCGCCCACCGAACGGCCGTTGACCAGGCGGCTGGAGAAGCCGCTCGTCTTGTCGTCCTGGGTGTAGCGCAGGCCGCCGCTGATCTCGAGCCGGTCGGTCAGTTGGAAGGTCAGGTCGCCGAAGACGTCATAGGAGGTCAGCTCGCCATGGTTGGTGCTTTCCTCGATGTGCGCCGCTTTCATATTAGCGACCAAGGCGGCCGCCACCGGCGCAGGCAGTCCGAAACCGCCCATCGAGGCGGGGGCGATCAGGGCGCTCGTGACGACCGCCGGATAGGCGCCCAGCGGCAGAGTGTTGTCGCCGACCACGCCCGGAGCGCCGTCCAGCAGCCCGACCAGTTGCGGCAGGGCGACCCGTTCGTTGAACTGCAGCGGCGCACGCTGATAGCCCTCCTCGTGGAACCAGCCGGCGCCGACGAAGCCGCTGAGACGGCCGCCGTTGTCGAACGACAGGCGCAGATCCTGGCTCCACTGTTCGCCATAGGCGTCTTCGGCCGCCGTCAGGATCGGCAGGGAGACGCCGTCGGCGTCGAAGGTCTCATAGCTTTCGAACTGGCGATAGGCGGTGGTCGAATTCAGCGTCCACGAAGGCGTCAGGTCGATCCGGGCCAGGCCGGTCACGCCCCAGACCTTGCGGTCCAGCCCCAGGTCCTTGCCGCCGTCGAACTCGCCGCCCGGCGTCAGGGCCGCGCCTTCCCACGGCGCCTTCGACCCCAGGACGGCGCCGGTGTTCGGATCGGCCGGCTCATAGGCGATCGACTTGAACGACGTGCCCGAGGCTTCGTCGGTCTGATAGTTGGCGATGACGTCGAACCGCATGGCGTCGTTCGGCGTCCAGGCGCCGGACAGGCGGAAGGCGTTGGTCTCGATGGAGTTGTAGTCCTCGCCGCCCAACAGGTTCTCGACATAGCCGTCGCGGGTCTTCATCCGCGTGGCCAGACGCAGGCCGGCGGTCTGGCCCACCGGCAGGTTTACGGCGCCCTCGACCGAGACATAGCCCTCGTCGCCGGCTTCGATCTGGGCGTAGGCGTCGGTCTGGCCGGGTCGAGCGCGGTTCTGGACCAGATTGACAGCGCCGATCAGGGCGCCGCGGCCGTACAGGGTCGACTGCGGCCCCTTGGCGACCTCGATCCGTTCCATGTCGAACAGTTCGACATACGAACCCCGCGACTTGGAGATCGACACGCCGTCCTGGAACACCGACACACGGGGCTCGGTGGTGGCCTCGCCCGAGTCGGAGGTGATGCCGCGCATCACGAAGCCGGCGTTGTTCGGCGACTGGTTCTGCACCAGGAAGCCGGGCACGAAGGCCGACAGCTGATCGAACTCTTGAATGCCCAGGTCTTGCAGGAACTGCCCGGAATAGGCGGTCAGGGCGAAGGGCACGTCGATGGCCTTCTGCTCGCGCAACTGGGCGGTGACGATCACGTCGTCCACGCTGCTGACCGGCTGGGCCTCCTGCGCCCAGGCGGCGCTCCCGCCCATCATGGCGCCCGTCAGGGTCGCGGCGGCCAGCAGGCGCGCCTTCAGCGTGGTCTTGAACATCGGATCCCCCGGATTCGGCTAAGCTGGGGCCGTGCCTACGCTCTGGCGATGTCGGCTGAACGACGCTGGCGCGTCGCCTTGATAACGCCGCGCGGCGACAGACCCGCGACATTTGCTCCGCCTACCAACAAGACGACGCTCATATTCAGCACGTCGTCGCTGTCCAGTTCCGGCAGTTCCGCCGATGGCGCCGAGAACGACGAACAGGGACCTATCTAAGCCATAGCCCTCCGATTTAACCCTCGAACGAATGGCGACGATGGGCGGCTTCTCCAACGGCGGCTTAGGAGGCGGAATCGCTGAATAGCGACGGTTCGACAAATCCGAACAGCAACGTTTTCGCCATCTCCCGCGCATTCGAGGCAAGCGCCTGATCCGGCAGTTCGCCGGCGGTCCAGAACGACAGAACCCCGCGAAAGGCGAAGGCGAACTGTTCCGGCAAACAGCGCAGCGCTCTCTCCCTGCGCGCCGCGATCAAGCCGTCGCCGGCGCCCAAGGCCAGCGACCATAAGGTCGTGGAGTGCGCCAGGACCTTTCCGGGGGACGGACCGGCCGTGCCGATCCACCCCATCACGGCTCGATTTATCTCCGGCTCCTCCAGCATCACCTCGACCGCCGTGTCGATCGCCAACAGCACCCTGCCGGCGGCGTCGGCAGGCGGAGACATCTTGGCAAAGCGCTGGGCCATCGTATCGATCCGCCGCCCCGAAAGGGCATGCATGATCGCAGCCTTGCTCCCGAACTGATTGAACGGTGTCGCGAAACTGACTCCGGCTTCGGCGGCGAGGTCGCGCATCGAGAAATCGGCCTTGCCCCTGCGGAGCAGTCGCTCCGCTGCGTCCATCACGCGCTGGCGAAGCGGCTCGCCCCTGGCGGTGGCCGGAGCGACCTGGCTCTTGCTTCCTGTCATGCCCCTATTTATATCATGATATAGTTTTAGTCATAGCCCGGAGTTGTCCCATGGCTTCCACCTCCAAGACATTTCTCATTACCGGCGTCAGTTCCGGCCTGGGGCGCGCCTTTGCCTTGGGCGCGCTTGAAAAGGGCCACCGTGTGATCGGCACCGTGCGGCGGCAGGCCGACGCCGAGGCCTTCGCCGCGCTCGCGCCCGATCGCGCTCACCCGGTCATGCTGGATATGACCGATTTCGATGCGATTCTCCCGGCTGTCGCCGAAGCCGAACGACGGGCCGGTCCGGTCGACGTGCTGGTGAACAATGCGGGTTATGGCCATGAGGGCGTGCTGGAAGAATCGTCCATGGACGCTCTTCAGCGCCAATTCGCCGCCAATGTCTTCGGGCCCGTCGCGATGATCAAGGCGGTGCTGCCAGGCATGCGGGAGCGGCGGCGGGGCCATATCGTCAACGTCACGTCCATGGGCGGCTTCATCACCATGCCCGGGATCACCTTCTATTGCGGAAGCAAATTCGCGCTCGAAGGCATCTCCGAGGCGCTCGGCAAGGAGGTGGCGAGCTTTGGAATTCGGGTGACGGCGCTCGCTCCCGGCCAGTTCCGCACGGATTGGGCCGGACGCTCGATGGATCGCACATCGCGCAGCATCGCCGACTATGACGCGGTCATGGACCCGATCCGCGCCGCACGACAGGCCAAGAGCGGCAACCAACCCGGCGATCCCGCCAAGGCCGCCCAGGCGTTGCTCGCGCTGGTCGATGCCGAGAATCCGCCGGTGCGGCTGTTCCTGGGCGATGACGCACTTGGCCTCGTCGAGCAGAAACTCGACGGGATGCGGGCCGAAATCGCGGCGTGGGAGGAGCTTTCGCGTTCAACCGGCTTTGCATGATGAGCGCCTGAATCTGTGGCGGCTTATGAAGGCGCTCCGCGCGTCTTCATAACCGCTATGGGGTCGCAAGCCGCCGTCGCGGCTCTCGATTCTCGAGATATATCGGGCTGTAGCGTAGAATCGGCGGCCTATTATCTCACCCGGTGGGACGGAACGATCGGCGGCGAAATCGCACCATAGACGGTGATCGGCGGTCTATGGCGGAGACGGAGGGATTCGAACCCTCGGTACCGGTTACCCGGTACGACGATTTAGCAAACCGTTGCCTTCAGCCACTCGGCCACGTCTCCTGCGAGGGCGTCGATAGCGGAGGCTGATGCATCGCGCAATCGGGTTCGCGTGAAAGCGGTCATGTTAACGCGACATAGAGGCCGAAGCCGCAGAATGGCGTTTCGTCAACCGCCCTCGGACCCCGATGCTCGACCGTCCCGACAGTCTCGCCGCCCGCGCGCAGGGCCAGGGCGGCGGCGCCGCGCCGGGCAGGCCGCGCGCCGCGCGGGGTCCGTTCCGGCCCGAGGTCTGGCTGAACGCGCGCCAGCGCTCGTCGGTGCGGCTGTCGGCGCATTATTTCCGGCTGATCGACGTGCTGGCGGTGATCGGCGTCACCCTGGCGGCCATGTTCGGGCTTCGGCCTGGCGAGGCCTCGCACGGTCTGACGGCGGCCGAGGCCGCGCCCCTGGCGGCGGGCGCCCTATCGGCGCTGACGCTGCTGCGCGGGTTCCAACTCTATCGCTTTGCGCGCGACACCTTCTGGCCCCTGCATCTGGCCGGGGTCGCGGCGTGCGGTCTCGTCGCCGGCGGCGCCGCGCTGCTGGCGGCCCTCGCCCTGGGCGCCGAAGCCCCGGGCCGCGTCGGCCTTTGGACTGCGGCGAACGGCGCGTGCCTTTTGGGCCTGCATGGCGCCTGGCTGGGCCTGATCGCGCGCTGGCGGCGACAGGGCGCCCTGTCGCCCAATATCGTGGTGGTGGGCGCGACCCGGCACTGCCAGACCCTGATCGAACAGGCCTTGGATCGGCGCGACATGAATGTGCTGGGCGTGTTCGACGACCGGCTGGCCCGCGCCCCGCAAAGCGTCGCCGGCGTGCCGGTGCTAGGCGACGCCAGCGCCCTGATGACCCATCGGATCATGCCCTATGTCGACCGGATCGTCCTGGCCATCGACCCGGAGGCAGGCCAGCGGGTGCGCGATCTGACCCAGCGGCTGCAGACCCTGCCCAATCCGCTGACGGTGCTGGTCGATTCGGAACTGGGCGGCGACGGCGTGCTGAACCGCTTGGCCAATGCGCCCCTGGCCGCACTGGACGGTCCGGCCGACCCGGATCGCCGCGCCTTCAACAAGCGGCTGCAGGACCTGTTGATCGGGGCGCTGCTCTTGGCCGTCGCGGCGCCGATCATGGCGCTGATCGCCCTGGCCGTTCGTCTGGACAGCCCCGGTCCCGTCTTCTTTCGCCAGCGCCGTCACGGCTTCAATCACGAGACCATCGTAGTGTGGAAGTTCCGGTCCATGCGCCACGAGGCCGCCGATGCGACCGCCTCTCGCCAGGTCTGTCCCGGCGACGACCGCATCACCCGCGTCGGCCGCTTCATACGCGCCACCAGCCTGGACGAACTGCCCCAGCTCTTCAACGTCCTGTCGGGCGAGATGTCCCTGGTCGGGCCCCGCCCCCACGCCATCGGCATGAAGACGGGCGAGACGGAATCCGCCCTGCTGGTCGCCGAATACGCCCATCGCTGCCGCATCAAGCCTGGCATGACCGGCTGGGCCGCCGTCAAGGGCTCGCGCGGCCCCGTCGACACCGAGGCCCAGGTGCGCAAGCGGGTTCAGCTGGATATCGAATATGTCGAGCGCCAATCCTTCTGGCTGGACCTGTGGATCATGCTGATCACCGTGCCCATTTTGCTGGGCGACCGGGCGGCCGTGCGTTGAGCGAACAGCGTATGTTCTGGCGCGGCGTCTGGGGTTATCTGCCGGCCCAGATCGTCCAGGGCGTGGTCGGCTTCCTGACCATCTATGTCTTCACGCGCCTGCTCAGTCCGACCGATTTCGGCCATTACGCCCTGGCGTTCTCGGTGACGACCCTGGCCCATACCGTGACCTTCAGCTGGCTGGAGGCGTCGATGGCGCGCTTCTGGGCGGCGGAGCGGACGCCGGACGGCCTGGCCGCCCATTTCGCCAGCCTGTATCGCACATCATTCGCCATCATCGCCGTCTTCATCCCGGTCGCCGCCGTGGCGGTTTGGCTGGCGCCGCTGACGCCCGCCTTCAAGATCGCCGTCGCCTTCGGCCTTGCGGGCGCGCCCGTGCGCAACCTGGCCAAGCTGGCGCAGGAGCGGTTCCGCGCGGCCGGCGAGGTGTCCAAGGCCGCCGGCCTGGACATCTTCGTGGCCATACTGGGCTTCCTGGTCGGCGCCGGCTTCGCCGTGGCGGGCGCGGGCGCGGCCTCTCCCCTGCTGGGCCTGGCCATCGCGCCCTTGTTCGCCCTGCCCTTCATCCTGCCGGGAGAGCTTCGCCAGACGACCGGCGGGATGGTGGATCGGGCGCGGCTGCGGGCCTATGCGGCCTATGGCTATCCGATCGCGGCGTCCCTGACCCTGGCCCTGGTTCTGGCCTCGACCGATCGTTTCCTGTTGGCGGCCTTCATGGATGCGGCGGCGGTCGGCGCCTATCACGCCAGCTACAGCCTGGCGAACCGGACGCTGGACGTCATCTTCATCTGGCTGGGGGCGGCGGGCGCGCCGGCCATGGTCATGGCGCTGGAGCGTGGCGGGCGCGAGGCCCTGCGCCGGACGGCGCTCGAACAGGGCTCGACCCTGATCCTGATCGGCCTGCCCGCGGCGGTGGGCCTGTCGCTGGTCGCGCGGCCGATGGCGGAGCTGATGATCGGGCGCGAGCTCAGGGACGCCGCCGCCCTCGTCACGCCTTGGATCGCGGCCTCGTCCTTCCTGTCGGGCATGATCGCCTATTACTTCGGCTTTGGCTTCACCCTGGGGCGCAGGACCGGGCTGTTGCTCGTGACGATGGCGATCCCGGCCCTTAGCAACATCGGGCTGAACCTGTTGCTGATTCCGCGCCTGGGCGTGGTCGGTGCCGCCGTCTCCACAGCCGCCAGCTTCGCCATCGGCCTGATCGCCTGCCTGGCGCTCAGCCGCCGCGCCATCGCCCTGCCGGTGCCGTGGGAAGCGCTGGTCCGCTGCGGTCTGGCGTCCGCCGTAATGGCCGCGACGGTCTGGTTCCTGCCGTCGATCGGCGGATTGCCCGAACTGGTCATGGACGCCGGGATCGGCGGCCTGGTCTACGCCGCCGCCGCCCTGATCCTGAACGCCGCGGGGGTGCGGGACGTGGCCATGCGCATGATCCGCGCGAGACGGGGCGCCATCGCATGACCGCCCAGATTCACGACAATGCGGCCTGGGCTAGGGCCGCGCCCCGGATTTCGGTTCTGACGCCCTTCCTGCGCGACGATCCCGAAATGCTGATGACAATGCTGGACAGGGAAGCGGAGGCCCTCGGAGGCGCGGTCGAGTTGATCCTGCTGGACGACGGTACGGGCGACGCCGCCTTGACGACCCGGCTCCGGGCGGCGGCGGATGGCTTGAAACTGCCGGCCCGCCTGATCACCCTGTCGGCCAACGAGGGGCGCGCCAAGGGCCGAAACCGCCTGACGACCGCCGCGCGGGGCGACGCCTATCTGTTTCTGGACAGCGACATGCGGCCCGATACGCCGCGCTTCCTGCAGACTTGGCGCGATCTGGTCGCAGAGACCGCCCCGGCCGCGGCCTTCGGCGGCTTTTCGCTGGATCAGGCCCCGGCCGAGGCGCGCTTCGCCGTCCACCGCGCCCTGTCGTCCGCGTCCGAATGCATGCCGGCCGCGACCCGCGCCCTGACGCCCGAGAAATACGTCTACACCTCCAACCTGCTGGTGCGGCGCGACGTCTTCGCCGCCGAGTCCTTCGATCCCGGTTTCACCGGCTGGGGCTGGGAGGACGTGGAATGGGCCATGCGCGTGTCCCGCCGCTTTCCCGTCATCCATGTCGACAATCCCGCCACCCACATGGGGCTGGACACCGTCCAGGATCTGGCGCGCAAGTTCGACCAGGGCGCGGCCAACTTCGCCCGGGTCGTGGCCCTGCACCCCGACATCGTGCAGACCTATCCCAGCTATCGCGCCGCGCGCGCGCTGAAACGCCTGCCCTTCCTGCCCCTGGCCCGCCGGGCCATGCGACGGGCGGCGAGCGTCCCGTTCCTGCCGGTCAAGGCGCGCGCCTTCGCCCTGCGTCTTTATCGCGCGGCCGTCTATGCGGATGCGATCTGATGCGCGACGTCGCCGTCGTCATCCCCACCCTGCGGCGGCCCGAGGGGCTGGAGCGCGCCGTGCGTTCGGTCTTCGCCCAGGCCGAGGCGCTGGAGCGGATCGCCGCCGTCGTCGTCGTCGACAACGACCCGGACGGCTCGGCCGCGCCTCTGGCGGAGCGGCTGCGATCCCAGGGGCCCGTCCCCCTGGCCTATGTCCACGCCCCGATACCCGGCGTGGCCACCGCGCGAAACGCCGGCCTGGCCGCGACCGACGCCCCCCTGATCGCCTTCCTCGACGACGACGAGGCCGCCTCGCCCCGCTGGCTCGCCGCCCTGCTGGAGGCCCAGGTCCAGACCGGCGCCGACGTCCTGTTCGGTCCCATTCGCGGCCGCGTGCCGGATGACGCCGGCTGGACCACCGCCTATCTTGAGCGGTTCTTCGGCCGCCAAGGGCCGCTTCGGAACGGCCTGACCGACGACCTTCACGGCTGCGGCAACACCCTCATGGTGCGTCAGACCGCCCTGCCCGGCCCGGCCCCGTTCGACGTGGCCATGAACGAGACTGGGGGCGAGGACGATCGCCTGTTCACCGCCCTGATGAAGCGCGGCGGCCGGTTCGGCTGGGCCGCCGACGCCTGGGTGGACGAGTTCGCTCCGCCCCACCGCGCCACCCTGGCCTACGCCCTGACCCGCGCCTTCGCCTATGGCCAGAGCCCCAGCCAGATGGCCGCCGACCGGGACGACTGGCCGGGGGTGATCAAATGGATGCTGGTCGGCGCCGCCCAGACCGCGATCTGGGGTGCGGCGTCTCTGGTATTCGCCATGCTGCGCCATCCCGGCCGCGCCCAAGTCTATGACCGTTGCGCGCGCGGTCTGGGCAAGCTGCTCTGGACCCGCCGCTTCGAGCCGAAACTTTATGGGGCGGCGATGCTGTCGCGCGGCGGCTGAAGCGCCTCAGCCCGTCAACCGCTGCAGGAAGCCAGGCGCGCGATAGGTCGAGCGGTTCATCACCACGCCGGCGATCCTGCCGCCCACCGCCTCGATCTCGTCGCGCAGGATGACCGGCGCGCTGGCGGCCGTGCTTTCTGCGGCCACCACCAGGACCGTGGTGTCGACGAAGGGGGCCAGGGTTATGGCCATGTCGTTGCGATCTGCAGCGGGCGCGTCGATGACGATGGTGTCGGCATGGGGCCGCAACGCCTCCCAGTAGCGGGCATCGCCCAGCGCCTCGACCCGGTGGCCGGACCGCAGCGCCTCCATGTGGAAATGCGTCACCCACAGACGCCCGCCCAGGCAGGGCCGCGCGGTCAGGAGGCGCGAATCGGGCACGGGCTTGCCGTCGCGGCCGGTCACGCGCGGCGTCACGGCGTAGAAGCTGGACCCGTCGGGCGACGCCTGGGCCGCCTTGCCGATCTGTCCGAAGCGATCCGGCTCGGCCGCGACGGCCTCGAGCTGCCCCTGCTGGGCCAGGTCGCCGTCGATCAGCCAGACGGGCTTGCGCGCCCGCACGGCGGCCAGCCGTGCGAACTCGCGCGCGACGGTGGAGGCCCCCTCTCCGGTCGCGGCGGCGGCGAACTGGACGACGCGTGCGCGGTGCGCCGGCGCCGGCCCCAGCGCGGCCCACAGACCCGCCATTTCAGAAGTCAGATCGACCATCGAATCGCCAAGGCGCTCCCTAAGGTCTCAATCTAGCACGACTGTCCCTATCCAGGCTTGGCCGGCGCGACCGCGAGAACCGGCATGTCCAGCGTCCGGCCGACCGAGGCCGGGGTGGAAAAGCCCCGCCGCGTGAACACCCGCAAAAGGCCCACGCACAGGGCGGTGAAGGCCGCGAACAGGAAGACGGCCGCCAGCAGCGGGATCTTCAGGCTCTTGCCCGTCGACGGCGGCTGGGCGCGCTCGATGACGGTGACATTGTCGGCCCCGGCGGCGACCAGGGCGTTGTCGGCCCGGCTCTGGGTCTCGCGCTGCTGGAATTCGCGGATCGAGGCGCTCAGCACCTCGCGATTGCCGGCCAGGGTGGTGTTTTCGGATTCCAGCGCCGTCAGCCGAGCCTGGCGCGCGCGGATGTCCCCCAGTTGGCGATCCAGCACCGCCAGCCGCGCCGCCAGCGAATCGCGTTCGGCCCGGGTGTTGATGCGGTTGGTCTCCAGCTCGGTCCAGACGGGGTTCGGGCCGGTGCGCACCTCCTTGGCCCCCACCGCCGTCCCGGTCGCGACATAGGCTTGAAGCTGGTTGATCCGCGCCTCTATGTCCTTCACCGGCTGGGCGTCGGGCTGATAGCGCGACAGCAGTTGCTCGCGCTCGGTGCGCAGTTGCAGCACCTGGTCCTGGGCCGAAATATTCAGATCCTGCTGCAGCGCCACTTCGGCCGGCGTGCCCGCCTGCTGCGCCGTCAGGGTGTTCAGCCGCTGGCTGGTCTGGTTCAACTGACTCTGGGTCGACATCCGGTCGGCGAAGACGCTCTGATAGGTCGCCGCCAGGGTGGCCTTGGCGGCGGCGAAGTCGCCGATCTGGTTGGACGCCAGAAAGGTCTCGTAGGCCCGGTCCGCATCGCCCAGTTCGTCCTCGAAGGCGACGCGCTGGCTGGCGATGGCGGGCGTCTTGTCGCGGAAAACCTCGCGGCGATAGGCCAGATACTGTTCGATCACGGCGTTCAGCACGCGCGCCGCCCGTTCCGGGTCGTCGGCCTTGTAGCTGAGATGGATGACGGCGCTGCCGGGCGCGGTGGCCACGGTCAGACTGGTCCCGATCACGCGCCGCGCCGACGCCTCGGCTTTTTCGGGACCGCCCTTGGGCGCCTCGCCCAGGATGGCGGCGGGCCCCAAGGCCTCGACCACCTTCTGGCGCACGGCGCCCGATCCCAGGATCGCGGCTTCGGAGTTTGCGACCTCGTCGCCCTGGGGGGCCTGTCCCCGCTCGGCCGTGCCGACGCGCGGCTGATAGACATATTCCTGGCCCACGCCGGCGAAGACCGAACCCGTGGCGGTGTAGCTCTTCTTCAGGGTCATGGCCGCCGCCACGCCGATCGCCAGGATGACCGCGAACACCAGGACCATCAGCAGCAGCTCGCGCAGCAACAGGCCGATGACGTCCAGCACGCCGTAGCGCGGTCGGGTCATGACATAGGCCGAAGGACGCATGGAAGCGGGGCGAATCCCTTGGAAAGGCGTGTTGTCGTCACCCTTCGCCCACCGGCGTTAACCGATGATTACCCATAATCGGCCAGTTTCGATCGACCGATATCCGAGGGCCGACCGATTCCCATGCTGTCCGATCGCCGCCTGTTTCTTCTCGGCCTGGGCTCGGCCTCCCTCGCGACTTCTATGTCGGCCTGCGGCGGCGCCGGCGCCATGCGCGCTCCCGGCGGGATCGCCGGCGGCCCGCATACGGTCCAGGGGGGGGGGCCCGGCATCGGCTTCGCCGACTGGACGGACCGGCAGCCGGAATATCTGCTCTATCCGGGCGACGAGATCGAGGTCGCCACGCCGACAGCGGCGGAATTGACGCGGACGGTCAGGATCGGCCCAGACGGCCGCATCGCCCTGCCCCTGATCGGCTCGGTCATGGCGGCGGACCGGACCCTGCCCCAGTTGCAGCAGGATCTCGCCGCAGTCTACGCCTCCCAGCTGATCCGGCCAGTCGTCGAGGTGACGCTGCGCCAAGCCGGACCGATCCGCGTCTGGGTGGACGGCGAGGTCCGCACCCCCGGCGTGTTCGAAATGGTCGGCGATCTGGACGCCTATCAGGCGATCATCCAGGCGGGCGGTTTCGCCCCGACGTCCAGGCCGGACAGCGTGGCCCTGATCCGACGCGGGCCGGGCGGATCGCGCATGATGCGCGTCGTCGACCTCCGGCCGCGCCGAGGCGAGGTGGCGGCTCTGCGGCGGGGCGACATCCTGTTCGTCCCACGCTCGACGCTGGGCGAACTGGCGGCCTTCTTCACCCAGGTCCGCGCCGCCATGCCCATCGGCTTCAGCTATTCGATCAACGGATCGAACGGAAACGGCTACGCCCAGTTCTGAGGGTCAGGCGACCAGTTGGACCACGCCTTGGTCGATGTAGCGGCGCGCAGCCTTCTGGGCCTCGGCGATCTCCTCGCGCTCCATCTCCATGCTCATCTCGCGGCGATAGACGCGCGCTTCGATGGAACCCTTCATGGCCGCCAGGTTGAAGATCATATGGGCCGACACCCGGTCCATCGGACAACCGCCCGATCCGGCCGAATACATCATGCCCAGTTTGAACAGGTCGTCGCCGGACATGTCCGGCGTCGGCAGCGGCAGCCCCTTGTCCTGGGCCTGCAGATCTTGCGCCATTTCTTGCGCGTTCATCACCGTATCTCCTGAACGGGCGCCCTTCTGGGCCCGCCTTGCGAGACGACATCAAATACCGGCGGTTTGAAGTTAGAGTTAACGTTGAACGGCGATCGGCGGTGTTTTCAGTAAAGCGAAAATGAATACTGCGGCGCGATTCACCTTCTGGAAACCCGCCCGCCGGGCTTTACGAAATCCTGACGGCGCCATTCAGCGGGGGTTCAGCCGCTGGGACTGAACGTGATCGTCATTAACGGGTCGATCCGGCGCCTCGTCGGCCGCCCATGAATGGAGCACGAAGATGAACCGCCTCGCCAAGGCCGCCGTCGTCGCCCTCGCCCTGTCGACCACGGCTGCGCCGATGTTCGCCCAGGCCCAGGATCGCGACCGTCGCGAATACCGCCAGGATCGTCGCGACGATCACCGCGACTTCCGTCAGGAGCGTCGGGATGATCGCAACGACTGGCGCAACGGCCGCTATGACGATCGTCAGAGCTATCGTCAGGATCGCCGCGACGACCGCCGCGATTTCCGCGCCGAGCGCCGGGATGACCGCCGCGACTATCGCTGGGACCGCAGCAATCGCGACTGGTGGCGTGGGCGGGCGGACTTCCGCGGCTACAACGGACCGCGCGCCGGCTACTGGTACGCGCCCAGCTATGGCTACTATCGGGTGGAGCCGCGCTACGCCGGCTATCGCTGGCGGACCGGCGGCTATCTGCCGAGCCAGTATCGCAGCTATTATGTGCGCGACCCCTATGTGTACGGCCTGCGCCCCGCCCCGCGCGGCTATCGCTACGTCCACGCCGGCGGCGATATCCTGCTGATCGCGGTCGCCACCGGCCTGATCGCCAGCGTGCTTTCCGGCGTCTATTGAGTCGCAGGAATCGCGCTCGCCGACCCCGCAGCTTCGCCTGCGGGGTCGTGTCGTTTTGCGCAGACTCTTGATTGAAAACGATGTTCAGCCTGGGTTCATCGCCGCGAACGCATCGTCGTCCCAAGCCGCCGGAGAACCGGCGTGCAGGAACCGTAAGACATGAAACGCCTTTTGACGGCTTTCACCGCCGTCGCCGCCCTATCCGCCCCCCTGGCCGCCCCGCTGCAAGCCCTGGCTCAGGACACGGCGGAACAGCCCGCCCCGCGTCGCGAGCGGCCGTCCCGCAGCGCAGACCGTCCTGAACGTCCGGCCATGACGCGCGACACCCAGCCCCGCTTCGAACGCCCCGCCCGACCGGACGGCGGCGCGCAACGCCCCGAACGTCCATCCGGCGGCTGGAGCCGGCCCGACCGGCCCGGGGCGGACGGCCCGCGTCCCCAGCGGCCCGAAGGCGGATCGAACCGGCCCGACCGTCCGAACGCCGGCCAGCGACCGGACCGGCCGGAAGGCGGCTGGAACCGCCCGGACCGCCCCAACAGCAGCCAACGGCCCGACCGGCCCGGCAATAGCTGGAACCGCCCCGGCCGACCGGATGCCGGCGGCCAGAGACCCGACCGCCCCGGCGCCGGCTGGAACCGCCCGGACCGCCCCAACGGCGGCCAACGGCCCGACCGTCCCGGCAATAGCTGGAACCGTCCAGACCGGCCTGGCGCCGGCGGCCAGAGACCCGACCGCCCCGGCAGTGGTTGGAATCGCCCGGATCGTCCCGGTTCGGGGTGGAACAACGGCCGCGACCGCGATCGGCAGCGGCAGGAGTTCCGCCGGCGCTTCAACGCCGACCAATGGCGGCGCGACTTCTATCGCAACCACCGCGCCGACTGGTGGAGGAATGACAACCGCTTCCGGGGCTATTCCGGCGTCCGCATCGGCTTCTACTTCGCGCCGGGCTGGGGCTACTACAGCGTGCCGCGCTCCTACTGGGGCCGCACCTGGTCGGTCGGCCAGTATCTGCCCGACGTGTTCTGGCGTTATCAGCTGAACGACTGGCGCACCTATGGCCTGGGCTATCCGCCTGAGGGCACGCGCTGGGTGTCGGTCGACAACAACCTCTATCTGATCGACGAATACGACGGCTATATCATCGATGTCGTCCGAGACGCCTGGCGCTGGTAGCCAAGAACGCGAAGGTCCTGGAGAACGCTCTCCGGGGCCTTTGTTCATTGAGACGTGTCGCTCAAGCAGCGAGCGACCGCGTCGCGAGCGTTAGCGACCCGCCGGGGGTTTGGGGGCCGCAGCCCCCAAGCAAAACTTGAGATCAAAGCCCCAGCTTTGATCTCAGAATGTCGTTGACGGCGGCGGGATTGGCCTTGCCGCCCGTGGCCTTCATGACCTGGCCGACGAACCAGCCGATGGCCTGGGGCTTTTCGGCGACTGCGGCGGCCTTGTCCGGGTTGGCGGCGATGATCTCGTCCACCGCCTTCTCGATGGCGCCGGTGTCCGTGACCTGTTTCAGGCCGTGCTTCTCCACCACTTCGGCCGGCGATCCTTCGCCGTTCCAGACATGATCGAACACTTGCTTGGCGATCTTGGACGAGATGACGTTCGTCTCGATCAGTTCGACCAGCTGCGCCAGATGGGCGGCGGGCAGCGGGTTGTCGCTGAAGTCCTTGTGATCCGCAGCCAGACGGGCGGAAACCTCGTTCGTGACCCAGTTCGACACCAGCTTGGCGTCCCGACCCTTCGCGGCCGCTTCGAAATAGTCCGCCTTGGCCTGTTCGGAGATCAGCACGACGGCGTCGTATTGCGACAGGCCATAGTCGGCCATCAACCGTTTGCGCTTGTCGTCCGGCAGTTCAGGCAGAGACGCCCTGATCTCGGCGATCCAAGCCTCTTCCAGGTCCACCGGCAGCAGGTCGGGGTCGGGGAAGTAGCGATAGTCCTGCGCCTCTTCCTTGGAGCGCATCGAGCGCGTCTCGCCCTTGGTCGGATCGAACAGGCGGGTCTCCTGCACGATCGAACCGCCGTCCTCCAGAATCTCGATCTGGCGGCGCGCCTCATACTGGATCGCTTGAGAAATGAAGCGGAAGCTGTTGACGTTCTTGATCTCGCAGCGCGTGCCCAGATAGCCGAAGTCGCCCGACTGCTTGAACTTGTCGTAGTTCCCGGCGCGGCAGACCGACACGTTCACATCGGCGCGCAGATTGCCCTTCTCCATGTCGCCGTCGCAGGTGCCCAGATAGATCAGGATGGTCCTGATCTTCTTCACATAGGCCACCGCCTCTTCCGGGGTGCGAAGGTCGGGGCGCGAGACGATCTCCATCAGCGCCGTGCCAGCCCGGTTCAGGTCGACATAGCTCTCGGTCGGCGACAGGTCGTGGATCAGCTTGCCCGCATCCTGTTCCAGGTGCAGCCGCTCGATGCCCACGTTGAAGAACCCGCCGTCGTCGGCCTCCACCTCGACCACGCCCTCGCCCACGATGGGGTAGTAGAGCTGGCTGATCTGATAGCCGGTCGGCAGGTCCGGATAGAAGTAATTCTTGCGGTCGAACTGGCTGCGGCGGTTGATCTGCGCGCGCAGTCCCAGGCCCGTCTTCACCGCCTGTTCGACGCAATGCTTGTTCAGCGTCGGCAACATGCCGGGGAAGCCCGCATCCACCAGCGACACCTGCTCGTTCGGCCCCGCGCCGAAGCCGACGGCGGCCCCCGAAAACAGCTTGGCCTTGGAGGCCACCTGGGCGTGGATTTCCAGCCCCATGACGATTTCCCAATCGCCGGTGCGGCCCTTGATCGTTTTGGCGTTCGAAACGGTGTCGGTCATGCGCCCGTCCTAGCGCCCTCGTCGGCGGCGAGAAAGGGGGCTGTCTTGATGATGTCGCGAAAGGCGCTCAACTTGCGCTTCCCAATGGAGATTTCGATGACAAAGACCCTGTTCGCCGCCGCTGCGGCCTCCCTGCTGCTGGCCGGCGCCGCCTCGGCCCAGACCGCGCCGGCCCCCGCCCCGACTCGGGCTCCCGCGGCTGCGCCTGACCATGCCCATCACGACGCCCGCCCGACGATCGACAGCACCATCGAGGCGCTGGTCGCCGATCCCGCGACCAAGGCGGTGCTGGACAAGCACCTGCCCGGCCTCGACCGTCACCCCGCCTACGCCCAGTTCAAGGGCATGACCCTGCGTCAGGTCGCCCCCTTTTCTCAGGGCCACATCACCGACGCCAAGATCGCCGCCATCGACACCGACCTGAAGGCCATACCGGCCGCCTGATCCCGCATCGCGGACAGGGAAAGGGGCGGCCGGATCACCGGCCGCCCCCTCTCATCGCCGGGCGTCGATCAGTTGATGTTCATCACGATCCGGCCCTCGATCTGACCCTTGTGCATCCGCTGAAAGATGTCGTTGATGTTCTCCAGCGGCTCGACCGAGACGGTCGCCCGTACCTTCTCGTCGGCGGCGAACTGCAGCGCCTCCTGCAGATCCAGCCGCGTGCCGACGATGGAGCCGCGCACCGTCGTTCCGTTAAGGACCATGTCGAAGATCGACAGCGGGAAGTCGCCGGGCGGCAGGCCGTTCAGCGCGACGGTCGCCCCGCGCGCCGTCATGTTGACCGCCTGTTCGAACGCCTTGGGCGAAACAGCCGTGACCAGAACCCCTTGCGCGCCGCCGTCCGTCTGGGCCTTGATTTCGGCGGCGGGGTCATTGGAGGTCTTGGCGTTGACCGTCACGGTCGCGCCCAGCCGCCGGGCCAGGTCCAGCTTGGCGTCGTCCACGTCCACGGCGGCGACATTCATCCCCATGGCCTTGGCGTATTGCACCGCCACATGGCCCAGGCCGCCGATGCCCGAGATCACCACCCAGTCGCCGGGCTTGGTCTCGGTCATCTTCAGCCCCTTATAGACCGTCACCCCCGCGCACAGGATCGGGGCGATGTCGTTGAAGCTGACGTTGGCCGGCAGATGGCCGACATAGTTCGGATCGG
Organism: Brevundimonas sp. D3-1P; assembly: GCF_055809335.1. NCBI lineage: Bacteria > Pseudomonadati > Pseudomonadota > Alphaproteobacteria > Caulobacterales > Caulobacteraceae > Brevundimonas > Brevundimonas sp. D3-1P. The sequence continues at coordinate 433,485 of NZ_CM147908.1, read as the reverse complement.
CGATGGCGTATTCAGCGAAGCCGCCATTGACCGAATAGCCAGTGTTCTCCTGCTCGTGGCACAGGGTCTCCCAACCGCCCAGACAGTGTTTGCAGTGGCCACAGGACGAATACAGCCAGGGGATGCCGACGCGATCCCCTTCCTTGACCAGCTTGACCCCGGCGCCCACGGCCGAGACATAGCCGACGCCTTCGTGGCCCGGAATGAAGGGCGGGTTGGGCTTGACGGGCCAGTCGCCCTCGGCGGCGTGCAGGTCGGTGTGACAGACGCCGGAGGCCTCGATCTTGACCTGAACCTGGCCGGGTCCGGGCTCGGGCACGGCGACTTCCTCGATGGTCAGCGGCTTGCCGAATTCGCGCACGACGGCGGCCTTCATGGTCTTGGGCATCGGACGTCCTCCTCGGTTCTGGGGGAAGGCGGCGGACAGATCGAAAGCAGGAAATCGGCCTGTCCGCCGCTCAGTCTCGCGCGCTGTGGGAGTGGTTTCGGCGCGCGGTCGCAGGATGGCCGGCCGACGACCGGCCGTCCTTGATCTAGGTCAGAAGAAGCCCAGTTTGTCGGGGCTGTAGCTGACAAGCAGGTTCTTGGTCTGCTGATAGTGGTCCAGCATCATCCGATGGTTCTCGCGCCCGATGCCCGACTTCTTGTAGCCGCCGAACGCCGCATGGGCCGGATACTGGTGATAGCAGTTGGTCCACACCCGCCCCGCCTGGATGGCCCGGCCGGCGCGATAGGCGGTGTTCATGTCGCGCGACCACACCCCGGCGCCCAGGCCGTATTCGGTGTCGTTGGCGATGGCGATGGCCTCCTCCAGCGTCTTGAAGGTGGTCACGGCCAGGACCGGCCCGAAGATCTCCTCCTGGAATATCCGCATGTTGTTGGTGCCCTTGAACACGGTCGGCTCGACATAGAAGCCGCCGGACAGATCGTCCTTCAGCACCGCCTGATGACCACCGGTCAGGACCTCGGCGCCTTCGTCCGCGCCGATCTTCAGATAGCCCAGGATCTTCTTCAGTTGCTGGTCCGACGCCTGAGCGCCGACCTGGGTTTCGGGGTCCAGCGGATCGCCCTGTTTGATCGCCTTCACCCGGGCGATCGCCTTCTCGATGAAGGCGTCGTAGATGTCTTCATGGACCAGCGCCCGGCTGGGGCAGGTGCAGACCTCGCCCTGGTTCAGGGCGAACATGGCGAACCCTTCCAGCGCCTTGTCCAGGAAGGCGTCGTCGTGATCCATCACATCCTTGAAGAAGATGTTGGGCGACTTGCCGCCCAGCTCCAGCGTCACCGGAATGATGTTCTTGGTCGCATATTCCATGATCTTCTGGCCCACGGCGGTCGAGCCGGTGAAGGCGATCTTGGCGATGCGCGGATTGGTGGCCAGGGGCTCGCCGACCTCGACGCCGGTGCCCGACACGATGTTCAGCACGCCCGCCGGCAGCAGGTCCTGGATCAGTTCGATCACCACCAGGATGGACGCCGGCGTCTGTTCCGCCGGCTTCAGCACGATGCAGTTGCCCGCCGCCAGGGCCGGGGCGATCTTCCAGGCGGCCATCAGGATCGGGAAGTTCCAGGGGATGATCTGACCGACCACGCCCAGCGGCTCGTGGAAATGATAGGCGACCGTGTTGTGGTCCAGTTCCGAAATCCCGCCTTCCTGTGCGCGGATGCAGCCGGCGAAATAGCGGAAGTGGTCGATGGCCAGCGGGATGTCGGCCGCCAGGGTCTCACGCACCGGCTTGCCGTTGTCCCAGGTCTCGGCCTCGGCGACGGCTTGCAGGTTCTGCTCGATGCGATCGGCGATCCGGTTCAGCAGCAGGGCGCGTTCCGCCACGCTGGTCTGGCCCCAGGCGTCCTTGGCGGCATGGGCGGCGTCCAGCGCCTTTTCGACGTCGGCCGCGTCCGAGCGAGCCACCTCGCACAGGACGCGGCCGTTCACCGGGGAGGTGTTCTCGAAATAGCGGCCGTTGACCGGCGGGACCCACTGTCCGCCGATGAAGTTGTCATAGCGCGCCTTGAACTTGGGGGTCGCGGCGCGGACGAATTCGGGTTTGGTCATGCATGGCCTCCTGACGTGTTCCTCGGGCGTCGCTTATCGACGTCGTTGGGACCGGAAGCTCGTCTTCAGCCGGCGCGCGCGCCAGACCGGCGGCTCATGGTGCGCTGCAAACCTGTCGCAGGTTTGCGACAGGTCGGATCAGTGGGGCGCCCCGGCCAGGCCCAGCCGATGCAGCTTCCTATGCAGGGTGGCGCGGCTGACGCCCAGCGCCCGCGCCGCCGCCGACACATTGCCGTTGTTCAGCGCCAGCGCGCGCCGGACCGCCCCGCGCTCGGCCTCCAGCAGGTCCGCCTCGATGGAGCCGCCGCCCAGCACCTCGGCCGCCGCCAATTGTCCCGCGATCCGCTCGTCGGTGATCGACAGGGCCAGCCGCGCCGCCCGCGTCGCCCCGACCACCAGGTCGTCGCGATCCACCGCCAGCAGCGCCGCCGCGTTGCGCTCGACCGCATCGCCCGCCAGCACGATCCGCGCGGTCGAGAACGCCTGACGAAAGGCCTGGGCCTCGATGGCCCGCGCGGCATCGGCCACGGCCGCGTTGATCAGCCCCAGCATGGCTTCGGTCTGGTCCGCCCGGCACGACGACACGTCCAGCGCCCCCGCCAGCCGCCCCAGGTGATCGTAGATCGGATGGCTGGAGCAACTCAGGCCGATGTTGCGCGCATGGAAATGCTGGTCGCGGTGGATCGTCACGGGCCGCTTTTCGGCCAGGGCCGTGCCGATGCCATTGGTGCCCTCCACCGCCTCGGACCACACGGCGCCGGGCCACAGGCCCCAGCGGTGGAAGATCTCGTCGTCGCTGGCCATGCCGCGTCGCTCGACCGGCACGCCCGAGGCGTCGGACAACAGGACGCAACAGCCTGCGTCCCCGACGGCCAGGAACAGCCGGTCCAGCACGCCTTGCGCCGCCTGCGTCACCGGCTCCATCGCCTCGCGCGCGGCCCGAAGCTGGCTCTCGGTCAGGGTGGCGACCTGGTCCCGGCTTTCGGGGTCCAGGCCGTACAGCATCATCGACCGGCGCCACGACGCGGCCAGCGCCGATCGCGCCGGCCCCGTTCCGTCGTCCAGCGCCTGTTTGATCAGGCTGCCGTGGTCGTTTCCCGTTCGCGCGCCCATGGTTGGCTCCCAGGTCTTGCAACTGGGGCCATCAGACGCCCGCCAGGGGCAGGCGTCAATGCGACCTTCCTACGCGACGGGGCGGCCTACCACCATTTGCCCGGCTTGGCCGTAAATCCTGCGGCGCGCTCCAGGGCCGCGCCGACCTGGAACACCGTCGCCTCGTCCAGCGCCTTGCCGATGACCTGAAGACCCAGCGGCAGGCCGCCGGAATCCACGCCCGCCGGCACCGAAATGCCCGGAAGGCCGGCCAGATTGGTCGTCACCGTGAAAACGTCGTTCAGATACATGGTCAGCGGGTCGATCTGCTTGTCGCCCAGCGCGAAGGCGGCCGAAGGCGTCGACGGCGTCAGAATGGCGTCCACCTGACCCCAGACATTGTCGAAGTCCTCGGCGATGCGACGACGCACCTTCAGCGCCTTGACGTAATAGGCGTCGTAGAAACCGGCCGACAGCACATAGGCGCCGATGGTCAGGCGACGCTGGACCTCCTTGCCGAACCCTTCCGCGCGAGAGGCGGCGTACAGGTCGTCCAGCGACGTGAACGTCTCCGCACGGTGCCCGAACCGCATCCCGTCATAGCGGGCCAGGTTGGACGAGGCCTCGGCCGGCGCCACGATATAATAGGTCGGCAGAGCGTATTTGGTGTGCGGCAGGCTGATCTCGACGATCTCGCAACCCGCGTCCTTCAGCCAAGCCACGCCCCGATCCCATAGGGCCTGGATCTCGGCAGGCATGCCGTCCACGACATATTCGCGCGGCACGCCGATCCGCAGTCCCTTGACCGACTGACCCACCGATTTCGTCCAGTCGGGCGTCTCGATGTCCAGGCTGGTCGAATCCTTGGCGTCAAACGAGCACATGGAGCGCAGCAAAAGGGCCGCGTCCTCGACCGTCTTGGTGATCGGTCCGGCCTGGTCCAGCGAACTGGCGAAGGCCACCATGCCGAAACGGCTGGCGCGGCCATAGGTCGGCTTGATCCCGACCGTGCCGGTGAAGGCGGCGGGCTGACGTATCGAGCCGCCGGTGTCCGATGCGGTGGCGGCCAGGCACAGGTCCGCCGCCACGGCCGAAGCCGAACCGCCCGACGAACCGCCCGGCGTCAGCTCGGCGTTCGAGTCGGTCGACTTCCACGGGTTCTTGACCGGACCGAAGGCCGAGGTCTCATTGGAAGAGCCCATGGCGAACTCGTCCATGTTCAGCTTGCCCAGCATGACCGCCCCGTCGCGCCACAGATTGGCGGTCACGGTCGATTCATAGGGCGGGACGAAGCCGCGCAGCATGTTCGATCCGGCCGTCGTCTGCACCCCCTCGGTGCAGAACAGGTCCTTGATGCCCAGGGGCGCGCCTTCCAACACGCCGCCCGCGCCTGCCGCCAGACGGGCGTCGGACGCCTTGGCCATCTCCAGCGCCTTGTCCGTCGTCACTTCCACATAGGCGTTCAGCGTCGGGTTCGAGGCTCCGATATTGGTCAAGAAGGCCTGGGTGATTTCGGCGGACGAGAATTCCTTGGCCTTCAGCCCGTTGACGGCCGCCTTCAGGGTCAGTTTGGTCAGGTCGCTCATGATCAGTCGACCACCTTGGGCACGACGAAGAAACCGTCGGCCGATTTCGGGGCGTTGGACAGGACGTCGGCGATCCGGTCGCCGTCCGTCACCACATCCTCGCGCAGGCGCAGGGGCTGGGCCACGTTCGATGTCATGGGCTCGACGCCGTCGACATCCACCTGATCCAGCTGCTCGATCCAGGCCAGGATGCCGTTCAGCTCCTGGGCCAGCGGCTCCAGCCGATCCTCGGGGGTCTTGATGCGGGCGAGATGCGCGACCTTGCGCACCGTCGCAGCGTCGATGGCCATGCGGCCCTCCAATGCACGTCGATAGGGACTGTATCGGCGGGATTAGCCTTCCGACCCCGGATTCACAAGGCGACGCCTTTGACTTCCTGCGGTTTGCGGCCTACCGCCCGGCCGTGCCCGTCCTCGACCTCCTCGACCTGCCTGCCGCCTGCCCGCCCGACACGCCGTGGATGGGGCTGGACCTGGGCGAGAAGACCATCGGCGTCGCGGTGTCGGACGCCACCCGCCTGATCGCCTCGCCGCTTGAGCTGATCCGCAAGTCCAAGTTCACGCATGAAGCCGAACAGCTGTTCAAGCTGATGGCCCATCGCCAGGTCTCGGCCCTGATCGTCGGCCTGCCGGTCAACATGGACGGCTCGGAGGGGCCGCGCGCCCAGTCATGCCGCGCCTTCGCCCGTAATCTGGAGCGGCTGCGCCCCGTCAACGTCGCCTTCTGGGACGAGCGGCTGTCCACCAGCGCCGTCGAACGTTTCCTGATCGAGGACCTGGACCTGAACCGCAAGCGCCGCGCCCAGGTCGTCGACCGCACCGCCGCCGCCTGGATCCTGCAAGGGGCGCTGGATCGGGTGCGCGACCAGGCCAACTGGATTTGACGGCCCTGATCGCCGGCGTCCTGCCGGTCTTCCTGATGATCGCCCTGGGCTATGGCCTGAGGAAATCCGGCTTCCTGCCGGACGCGGCCTGGCGGCCGATCGAGAAGCTGTCGATCAACATCTTCTATCCCAGCTTTCTGATTCCCGCGATCTGGCATGCAGACCTTGCGGGCGGCGGGGCGACGGTGGTGGGGGCCGCGGCGGTCGCGGCGACCCTGATCGTGGCGGCGGGAACCTTTGCGGCCAGGCCCCTGATCACCCTGGACGGCCCGGCCTACACAAGCGTCTTCCAGGGCGTGATCCGCTGGAACAGCTTCGTCTTCGTGCCGGTGATCCAGTCGGTCTACGGTTCGGAAGGCACCGCTCTGGCCGCCGTGGCCATCGCCTTCATCATCCCCGTCACCAACATCGCCTGCGTCGCCGTGCTGGCCAGATGGGGGTCGCTGCATCGCGAGCCGTCGGTCGTCGGCCTGGTCAAGTCCATGCTGGCCAACCCCATTCTGCTGGCCTGCCTGATCGGCCTGGCGCTGAACCTTCTGCGCGCGCCCCTGATCCCCGGCCTGTCGGATGCGATGGACCTGCTGGGCGCCGCCGCCCTGCCGCTGGGCCTGATTGTCGCCGGGGCGGGTCTGTCCTTCGCCGAGGTCAAGCGCCGCCGCACGACCATCGCCGCCGTCGCCCTGGTCAAGCTGGGCGTCATGCCGCCGCTGATGTGGTTCGTCGCCTGGGCGCTGGGCGGCGACGCCCTGGCCCAGGGAGTCGCCCTGATCTGCGGCGCGGCCCCCGGCTCGGCCGCCTCCTATATGCTGGCGCGCCAGATGGGCGGCGACGCGCCCCTGATCGCCGGCGTCATCGCCCTGACCACCGCGGGCAGCGCCCTGGTCATTCCCGTCCTGCTGACCCTGTTCCACTTCACCTGACTGGCGTTAGGCCCGAGTCGCGCCTATAGCGGCGTCTCGATGACCCAGCCCGTTCAAGTCACCGATCAGACCATCCAGCAGCGGCTGGTTCCCTTTCCAAGGCCGCATTTCCTGGCCGCGTCGGACCTGAATCCGTTCGTCGTCCCGCAACTGCTGGACCTGGGCGACGCCTTCGTGGACTTCAATCGCCAGTCGTCCAAGGCGCTGGACGTGCTGCACGGCCGGACGGTCGTGAATCTGTTCTTCGAGAACTCGACCCGCACCGCCTCCTCGTTCGAGATCGCCGCCAAACGGCTGGGCGCCGACGTCGTGACCATGCCGGTCGCCGCCTCCTCGGTGAAGAAGGGCGAGACCCTGATCGACACGGCCGTCACCCTGAACGCCATGAAGCCCGACATCCTGGTCGTGCGCCATTCGGCCTCGGGCGCCGCCGAGCTGCTCAGCCAGAAGGTCGGATGCGCCGTCGTCAACGCCGGGGACGGCCGCCACGAACACCCGACCCAGGCCCTGCTGGATCTTCTGTCGCTGCACCGCGCCTTTGGAGACGTGACCAGCCTGACCGTCGCCATCTGCGGCGACATCACCCACAGCCGCGTCGCTCGCTCCAACGTCGCCCTGTTGCAGATGATGGCCGCGCGCGTGCGCCTGATCGGGCCGCCGACCCTGGTGCCGGGCGACGCGGATCGCTGGGGCTGCGAGGTCTTCCACGACATGCGCGAAGGCTTGCAGGGCTGCGACGTGGTGATGATGCTGCGCCTCCAGCTGGAGCGGATGGCCGGCGCCCTGGTGCCTTCCACCCGCGAATACTTCCGCTTCTGGGGCCTGGACCGCGAGAAGCTGGCCTGGGCCAAGCCGGGCGCCAAGGTCATGCACCCCGGCCCGATGAACCGCGGCGTCGAAATCGATTCCGACGTCGCCGACGATCTGGACGTCTCCCTGATCCAGGATCAGGTCGAGATGGGCGTCGCCGCCCGCATGGCCGTGCTGGCCTCCCTCTCCGCTCGTTGGGGAGATAAATGATGACAACGCTTCAGATCCTCCCCCGCATCGCGGGGGAGGGGGACCGCGCGCAGCGTGGTGGAGGGGGCGAAAGCGGACTCCGCATCTGCCGCCTGCGTTTGACTCAGTTGCAGCCATCCGACACCACACGCGTCTTCGCCCCCTCCACCGCTTCGCGGTCCCCCTCCCCCGTTCCGCTTCGCTTCACGGTGGAGGATTTTCGATGACTCGTTTCGCCATCCTCAATGCCAGGCTGCTCGACCCCGCCAGCGACTATGATGGTCCTGGCGGCGTGCTCGTTCATGACGGAAAAATTGTCGAAGTCATCAGAGGCTCAACAGCGGACTTCCTAGCTGACATAGAGACCATCGACGCCGACGGCCTGTGCCTGTCGCCCGGCCTGATCGACATCCGCGTCAAGACCGGCGAACCGGGCGCCGAGCCCAAGGAGACGCTGAAGTCCGCCAGCCTGGCCGCCGCGGCCGGGGGCGTGACCACCATCGTCGTCCAGCCCGACACCGACCCCGCCGTCGACGACCCGGCGATGATCGACTTCATCCAGCGTCGCGGCGCGGCCCTGAACCTGGTCAATGTCCGCGCGGCCGGCGCCGCGACCAAGGCCCTGGGCGGCGAACGCATGGCCGAGATCGGCCTGATGGACGAAGCCGGCGCGCTATACTTCACCGACGGCGACAAGGTCATCGTCAACAGCCGCACCCTGCAACGGGTGATGAGCTACGCCGCCGCCTTCAACGCCCTGATCGCCTGCCGCCCCTCCGACCCCTGGCTGACCGAAGGATCGGTCGCCGCCTCCGGCGAACTGGCCACGCGCCTGGGCCTGTCGGGCAGTCCCGCCATCGCCGAACGGATCGGTCTGGAGCGCGATCTGGCCTTGGTCGAACAGACCGGCGCCCGTTTCCTGGTCGACCAGATTTCGACCGAAGGCGCGCTGGAGACCCTGGCCCGCGCTCGCGCCAGGGGGCTGGAGGTCGCCGTCAGCGTCTCGATCAACCACCTGTGCTTCAACGAGGTGGACATCGGCGACTACCGCACCTTCTACCGGCTGGATCCGCCGCTGCGATCAGAGGCTGATCGCCAGGCCTTGATCGAGGCCGTGCGCGACGGCCTGATCGACGTGATCACCAGCGCCCACGCCCCCGCCCCGGCCGAGGACAAGCGCCGCCCGTTCAGCGAAGCCGCCCCTGGCGCCGTCGGCCTGGAGACCCTGCTGCCCGCCGCCCTGACGCTGCACCACGAGGACGGCCTGGACCTGCTGGACGTCCTGCGCCCCCTGACCCACGGCCCCGCCGCCCTGCTGGGCCTCGACGCCGGCGTCCTGGCCGAGGGCGCGCCCGCCGATCTGATCCTGTTCGACCCCGGCGCCCCGATCATCGTGGACGCCGACGCCCTGCATTCCAAATCCAAGAACTCCCCCTTCGACGGCCGCCGGCTCCAGGGCAAGGTGGTTGCAACCTGGGTGGGCGGACGGAAGGTTCACTGAGAACGGCGGCCTATGCCGTCAGCATCCGTTTCACCGCCGCCTTGAACGGCGCCGTCGCCTGCCCGGCCCTGAGCGCCAGGCCGCGCGCCAGCCGAGCGGGCGGCGTCTCTTCGGTGAACAGACGCACCAGGGCGTTGGTCCCCTGATACAGGGGCCAGCTGGCCAGCCGGTGTTCGTGCTGATAGCGGGCCAGAAGCCGCTCCGCGCCGATGTCGCCGCCGCGCGCCGACCGCACGACCTTGGCCAGGGTCTCCTGCCCCCGCAGACCCAGGTTGAAGCCGTGGGCCGTCACGGGGTGCATTCCCACCGCCGCGTCGCCGATCAGGGCGAACCCCTGGCCCGCGAACCGATGGCTCCAGGTCGTGGCCAGCGGGTAGGCGTGACGCGTCCCGACCAGTTCGAGCCCGCTCAGCCGCCCCTTCAGCCGCCGTTCCATCGCGACCGCGAAGGCCTCGGGCGACATCCCCGTCAGGTCCGCTATGGCCGGCGTCGCCAGCGTCAACACCACCGACGACACCCGCTGGTCCGGGTCGGCGACCGGCAGCAGGGCGACGGTCTGACCGTGGTCGAACCATTCGGTCGCCACATGGCCGTGCGGCTGCTCGTGGCGCATCCTGCACACCATCATCGAGCGGCCCAGCCGGTTGATCTCGGCCCCCACGCCCAACTGGTCGCGCATGAAGGAAAAGCGCGAATCCGCCGCGACCACCAGGCTGGCGCGGATGGTCGTCCCGTCGTCCAGCGTCAGCCGACCGCGCGGAGCGGCGGGCTGGATGCGACAGGCCGCCACCCGCCGACCCGCCATCAGGGTCACGCCCGCCTGGCTCTCGACGATTTCGAACAGGGCGCGCCGGATCAGGTGGTTGGGGATCAGCACGCCCAGTCGGTCCGCGTCCGCCGCGCCGAATGTCAGGGCGAAGGGCGAGCCGCCGTCCAGCACCCGCGCCTGGCGAAGGTCGGAGATGTCGTCCGCCGGGATCCGGTCCCAAACGCCCATCGTCTTCAACAGGCGCATCGAATGATGGGTCAGGGCGATCTCCCGCCCGTCGAAGGCCGGCGCGCGCAGCGCCGCCTCGTCCTGTCCCTCGATCACGGCGACCGACAATCCCGCGCCCGCCAGCGACCGGACGAAGGCCAGGCCCGCCGGCCCGGCGCCGACTACGGCGATATCGAAGTCCGAATTCTGGCTCATGGCCGGTTTCTGCCCCAGTCGAGCGCCGCCGCCCTTGATCGAGCGCAAATCGGCGCGGCGATCAACGCGGGCGGGGACAGGCCGCCGCCTTGGCCACCTCGGCGCCCAGCACCGACTTGACGGCCAGCGGCGTATCGGTGGCGATCACCGTCACCCCCTGGCGGACCAGGTCGCGGTATTCCGACACGTCTCCGTCGGCCGCATAGCGGTCGTCACGGCGCACCCCTTGCGCGCCCAGAGTGCCGAATTGCACCTCCACCCCCGCCTGGCGCAGCGCCCGCCACAGCGCCGGTCGCTCCTCGCGCGTTCCGGTCCAGGCCAGGATTTGCGGCGCGTTCAGTCCCCGCAGATCGTCCGTGCCGCTCAATCCGGCCGAAATCATCATCTCGGGCGCCATCGCCGCCACCGCCCGCGCATTGGCGTCGTCATAGGTGATCAGGATCACCCGGTCCCCGGCGCCAGCCCGTCGCACCTGATCGATCACCGCTCGCGCCAGGTCGACGGTCATCTCTCCCTCGGCGGGCTTCAGGTCGATGCTGGCGATGGCCCCGACCCGCCCGGCGGCGTCCAGGGCCTCGCCCAGGGTCGGCGGCGCCGCGCGCGTCAGGCCGCCGTTCGACGCCTTCAGCCGCGCCCGCTTCACCTGGGCCAGGGTCAGGTCCGCGACCTGCCCACGGCCCGTCGTGGTTCGGTCCATCGTCTCGTCATGCATCAGCACCAGATGGCCGTCGCGGGTCAGCGCCGCATCCAGCTCCACGATGGCGTCGGGGATGGCCCGACCCGTCGCCTCGATGGCGGCGATCGAGTTTTCCGGCTGGTCCGGCGCCGACACCGCCCGGTGCGCCGAAACGGCCACGCCGCCGTCGCGCACGCAGTCGAAATAGGCGGCCATCGCCGGTCCGCCGGCGGGCGGCGCGGCGGGCGCCGGCGCGCCCACGCAGGCGGCCGTGGACAACATCAGGGCGACAGCGGCGACAGTCGGACTTGGGCGCATCGTTCTCTCCGGCGGGCGGCCGGACCAGACGCCGCGCGGATCGCTGGGTCAAGAGGTCGGATCGCCCTTGCTCCCGGTCCTCCGCCGACGCATTTTGCCGCAACGACACGCGGGGAGCGAATCAAGGTGCAGGATCTGACAGGCCCCGCGATCGGGACCTTGGCGCTGGTCGCGCTCGGCGGCTATCTGCTCGGTTCGATTCCGTTCGGCGTGGTCATCACCCGCGCGGCGGGCGCCGGCGACGTGCGCAACATCGGTTCGGGCAATATCGGCGCGACCAATGTGCTGCGCACCGGACGCAAGGACTTGGCACTGGCCACCCTGTTGCTGGACGCGGGCAAGGGCGCGGCCGCCCTGTTGATCGCGCGCCATCTGTTCGGCGGCGAGACCGCCGGCGCCGTCGCTGGCGGCGCGGCCTTCCTGGGCCATCTGTTCCCCGTCTGGCTGGGCTTCAAGGGCGGCAAGGGGGTGGCCACCTTCTACGGCCTGCTCCTCGCGGCCGCCTGGCCGCTGGGCCTGATGGCGGCGGGCGTCTGGCTGCTGTCAGCCTTCCTGTTCCGCTATTCGTCGCTGGCGGCCCTGATCTCGTCGGCGACGGCGCCGCTCCTGGCGCTGGCGCCCCTGGCGGCCTTGGGCCTGCCGGTCGGCGCGCCGATCCTGATCCTGACCGTCTTCGCCGCCGTGCTGATCTGGGTGCGCCACCATCAGAACATCGCCCGCCTGCTAAAGGGCGAGGAGCCGCGTATCGGGGCCAAGAAGGCGTGAGCCTGGCCCCGGCCGAACGGTTCGCCCGGCTGCGGCTGGCCCGCACCGACCGCATCGGCCCCGTCGCCTTCGCCCAGCTTGTGACCCGCTACGGCTCGGCCGTCGCCGCTCTGGAGGCCCTGCACGGCTTGGTCCGCAAGTCCGCCGCCGCCCCGCCCCCGTCCGTCGAAGCGGTCGAGCGCGAACAGGCCGCCGGCGACGCCCTCGGCGCGCGCCTCTTGGTGCTGGGCGATCCCGACTATCCGCAAATGCTGGCCGCGCTGGATCCCCCGCCGCCGATCCTGTGGACGCGCGGCGACATCGGCCTGTTGAACCGCCCGTCCGTCGCCATCGTCGGCGCCCGCATCGCGTCTGCGGGCGGTCAGCGGATCGCGCGCGGCCTAGCCGGACAACTGGGCCAGGCGGGCCATGTCGTCGTCTCCGGCATGGCGCGCGGCATCGACGCCGCCGCCCACGAAGGCGCCCTGGAGACCGGAACCGTCGCCGTCCTGGGCGGCGGGGTCGACGACATCTATCCGCCCGAACACGCCGGCCTCTACGCCCGGCTGGTGGACCAGGGCTGCGTGGTCTCCGAAAGCCCGGTCGGCGCCCGCGCCCAGGCGCGCGACTTTCCCCGCCGCAACCGCATCATCTCGGGGCTGTCGCGGGGCGTCGTGGTGGTCGAGGCCGAAATTCGCTCCGGCTCCCTGATCACCGCCCGCCTGGCCGCCGAACAGGGCCGCGAGGTCTTCGCCGTGCCGGGATCGCCGCTGGACCCCCGGGCGCGCGGTCCCAACGAACTGCTGCGCCAGGGCGCCGTCCTGTGCGAGGGAATCGAGGACATCGAACGCGCCTTCGACGGCCTGCGCACCCTGCGCGAGCCGCCTTCGGCGCCGCTGCGCTTCGACGACGATCTGGACGACGCCTTCCTGGACCGGGTCGCCGCCCTGCTGTCGCAGACGCCCGCGCCGCGCGACGAGATCGCCCGCGCGCTGAACGTTCCGGTCGCCCAGGTCGCCGCCGCCCTGCTGGAGCTCAGCCTGACCGGCCGCGCCGAACTCCTGCCCGGCGGAATGGCGTCGCTTTAGTCGTCCGGCCGGTCCAGGGCCGCCGCCCTGGCCGCGTCCTCCAGCAGCCCGGCCAACCGGCCATCGCCCCCCTCGCGCGCCATCCGCGCCATTTCCAGCGCCATCGCACCGATATACTCCCGCGTCGGAAAGTTCTCCGCCTCGATGTCGTCCTGATGGTCCGACGCGGGCACCGGTGTCCTTGCGCTGGCCATGATCGTCTCCGTTGTCGCCGTCGCAATCTATCCGCGTTGCGGTAAAATACAACTACCTATGGCTGTAAGACGACGGGCCCGATTGACTCCCGGCTCTGCTCCAACCACGTTCGCGCCCCTTCCCGAGACCGGACCGATATGAACCTCGTCATCGTCGAGAGCCCCGCAAAGGCCAAGACCATCAACAAATATCTCGGCTCGGACTACGAGGTCCTGGCCTCCTACGGCCACGTCCGCGACCTGCCGTCCAAGGATGGCTCGGTCCTGCCCGACGACGACTTCTCCATGCACTGGGAGGCCGACGCCAAGGGCGCCAAACGCCTGTCGGAAATCGCCGAGGCCGCCAAGCGCGCCGACCGCGTCATCCTGGCCACCGACCCCGACCGCGAAGGGGAAGCGATTAGCTGGCACGTGCTGGAAGTGCTGAACAAGAAGAAGGCGCTGAAGGACAAGGATGTCCAGCGCGTCACCTTCAACGCCATCACCAGGTCCGCCGTGCTGGAGGCCATGGCCAATCCGCGCCAACTGGATATGGAGTTGGTCGAGGCCTATCTGGCCCGCCGCGCCCTTGACTATCTGGTCGGCTTCACCCTGTCCCCGGTCCTGTGGCGCAAGCTGCCGGGCGCGCGTTCGGCCGGGCGCGTCCAGTCGGTCGCCCTGCGCATCGTCGTCGATCGCGAGATGGAGATCGAGAAGTTCAGACCCCAGGAATATTGGTCCATCGAGGCCGACCTGACGGCAGACAGCCCCCCCTTCACCGCCCGCTTGGTCAAGCACGCGGGCAAGCGGGTCCAGCGCCTGGACATCAAGGACGAGGCCACCGCCTCGGCGGCCCGCGCCGCCATCCAGGCCGGCGACTTCACCATCCGCTCGGTCGAGAAGAAGCCGGTCCGCCGCAATCCCGCCCCGCCCTTCACCACCTCGACCCTTCAGCAGGAGGCGGCGCGCAAACTGGGCTTCACCGCCCAGCGCACGATGCAGGCGGCGCAGAAACTGTACGAGGGCGTCGACGAGACCGGCGGCCTGATCACCTATATGCGGACCGACGGCGTCTCGGTCAGCCCCGAGGGCCTGGCCCAGGCCCGCGAGGTCATCGGCAAGGAATACGGCCCGGCCTACGTCCCTTCGGAACCTCGCTTTTACAAGGTGAAGGCCAAGAACGCTCAGGAAGCGCACGAAGCGATCCGGCCGACCAACATCGCCCGCCATCCCGACAGCGTGCGCCTGGATAGCGACCTCCAGCGGCTCTACGAACTGATCTGGAAACGGATGGTCGCCTCCCAGATGGAGGCTGCGCGTCTGGACCGCACCACGGTCGAGATCGAGACGCCCGACGGCCAGACCGGCCTGCGCGCCACCGGCCAGGTCGTCACCTTCGACGGCTTCCTGGCCGTCTATGAAGAGGGCCGCGACGAAAGGCAGAAGGGCGCCGAAGGCGAAGAGGGCGACGACGATACGAGCCGCCTGCCCGTCCTGAAGGAAGGCGCCAAGGCCAAGGTCGACGCCGTGCGCGCCGACCAGCATTTCACCGAACCGCCCCCGCGCTATTCGGAAGCCACACTGGTCAAGAAGCTGGAGGAACTGGGCATCGGCCGCCCCTCGACCTACGCCTCGACCCTGTCGACCCTGCGCGACCGCGAGTATGTCCGCGTCGACAAGAACCGCTTCTACCCCGAGGACAAGGGTCGGCTGGTCACGGCCTTCCTGGAGCAGTTCTTCAGGAAGTGGGTCGAATACGACTTTACCGCCGCCCTGGAGACCCAGTTGGACGAGGTTTCGGCCGGCCAGTTGGACTGGAAGGTGCTGCTGCGCCAGTTCTGGCAGGACTTCCACGCCGCGACCCAGGCCGCCGGCGAACTGCGCACCACGGCCATCCTGGACGCCCTGAACGAAAGCCTGGGCGCCCATATCTTCCCGGACAAGGGCGACGGGTCCGATCCGCGCGAATGCCCCCTGTGCCGCCAGGGCCAGCTCAGTTTGAAGACCAGCCGTTTCGGCGCCTTCATCGGTTGTTCGCGCTATCCCGACTGCAAATACACCCGCCCCGTCGCCAGCCCCTCGGCCGAGGACGGGTCGGCCGAGAGCGGCGACCGCGAACTGGGAATCGATCCGGCCACCGGCCAGCCTGTCCAGTTGAAGATCGGCCGCTTCGGCCCCTATGTCGAGATCGCGCCGCCGGACGGGGAGAAGCCGAAACGCTCGTCCCTGCCCAGGGGCTGGTCGCCGGCGTCGCTGACGCTGGACCAGGCGCTGCGCCTTTTGGCCCTGCCGCGCGAGGTGGGGCTCCACCCCGAGGACGGCAAGCCGATCACGGCGGGCCTGGGCCGCTATGGACCCTTCGTCCTTCACGCCGGCACCTATGCGAACGTCTCCGACATCGACGAGGTGTTCGAGGTCGGCCTGAACCGCGCCGTGGCCCTGCTGGCCGAGAAGCGCGCCGGTCGTCCCGGCCGCGGCTCCGCGACCGCCCCGCTGAAGGACCTGGGCGCCCACCCGGAAACGGGCGAGCCGATCCACGTCATGGCCGGCCGCTTCGGCCCCTACGTCAAGTCCGGCAAGATCAACGCCACCCTGCCCAAGGGCGTGGCGCCGGAAGACCTGACGCTCGAAGACGCCCTCCCCCTGCTCGCCGCCAAGGCCGGCGCCGCGCCGAAAAAGAAGGCGCCCGCCGCCAAGAAGGCCGCTGCTCCCCAAAAGGCCGCCGCCAAGAAACCGGCCGCGAAAAAGGCCCCGGCCAAGAAGAAGATCGCCGAGTAACGCCCACGTCTCCTCCCCACTTGTGGGGAGGAGACCGCGTAGCGGTGGAGGGGCTCTCAAAGTCCCGCCGGCGCTTGCAGCGTTTCAGAACCCCTCCGTCACGGCGCGAAGACGCGCCGCGCCACCTCCCCGCTGCGCAGGGAGGAGACAAAGCCTCATGGCGCGAATCCTCCCCGCGCCCTATCTTCGCCTGCTCATGCCCATCCGTCGTCTCTCCCCCGAAACCGTCAACCGCATCGCCGCCGGCGAGGTGGTCGAGCGGCCGGCCAGCGCCATCAAGGAACTGGTCGAGAACGCCATCGACGCGGGCGGCTCCAACATCGAGATCCAGGCCGACGGCGGCGGCCTGTCGCGCATCCTGATCGCCGACGACGGCAAGGGCATCCCCAGGGCCGAACTGCCCCTCGCCGTCGAACGCCACGCCACCTCGAAGCTTGAGCCCGACGACGCCGGCGACGTGGACCTGCTGCGCATCCACACCCTGGGCTTCCGGGGCGAGGCCCTGCCCTCCATCGGCTCGGTCGCCCGCCTGTCGATCACCACCCGATCCCGCGACGAAACCGAGGCCTGGGCCATCACGGTCGAGGGCGGCGAGACCCGCCCCCTGGCCCCCGCCCCCTTCCCCGGTCCGCATGGCGCGCGGGTCGAGGTGCGCGACCTCTTCTACGCCACCCCCGCCCGGTTGAAGTTCATGAAGTCCGAACGGGCCGAGGCCATGGCCATTTCGGAAGAGATCAAACGCCAGGCCATGGCGCACGAGGCCATCGCCTTCACCCTGTCGCTGGACGGCAAGATCACCCTGCGCCTGCCCGCCGAACATCCGGGCGACGCGGGCCGCCTGCGCCGCCTGTCCGCCCTTTTGGGCCGCGACTTCGAGGCCAACGCCCTGCTGATCGACCAGGAACGGGACGGCGTGCGCCTGTCCGGCTATGCGGGCCTGCCCACCTATTCGCGCGGCAATGCGGCGCATCAGTATCTGTTCGTCAACGGTCGCCCGGTGAAGGATCGGCTGCTGCAAGGGGCGCTGAGGGGCACCTACGCCGACTTTCTGGCGCGGGACCGGCACCCGGCCGCCGCCCTGTTCCTCGACATCGATCCGCTTTACGTGGACGTCAACGTCCACCCCGCCAAGGCCGAGGTTCGGTTCCGCGATCCGGCCCTGGTGCGCGGCCTGATCGTCGGCGCCCTGCGCCACGCCCTGCACGCGGCGGGCCACCGCGCCTCCACCACCGTCACCGCCGACGCCCTGTCCAGCTTCCAGCCGCACACCGACCTGAACCTTGGTCCCGCCTACAGCCCCAGCCCCCCATCGACGCAGGGGTTCAGCGGCTGGACCGGCTGGTCCCAGCCCGCCGCCGCCGCCCAGGTCCTGCCCGGCCTCAACGAACGCAGCGCCCGCGTCGAACCCAGCTGGCCCGAGTTTGGGAACGCCCCAGCCTACCCCGACCTCGCCAACCGCCACTCGCCACTCGGCACTGATCCTTCGCCACTCGTCACTCCACAGGACCCCCTCGACTACCCCCTCGGCGCCGCACGCGGTCAGCTCCACGCCAACTATATCGTCGCCCAGACCCGCGACGGCCTGGTCATCGTCGACCAGCACGCGGCGCACGAGCGGCTGGTCTATGAGCGGATGAAGGCCCAGATGGCCGAGGGGTCCGTGACCCGCCAAGCCCTGCTGACGCCCGAGGTCGTCGACCTGGACCCCGCCGAGGCCGAGCGCGTCGCCGCCAAGGCCGAGGAGTTGGCCGAGATGGGCCTGATCGTCGAGGCCTTCGGCGCCGGCGCCGTCCTGGTGCGCGAGACCCCGGCCATGCTCGGCGACACGGACGTGCAAGGGTTGATCCGCGACATCGCCGACGACCTGGCCGAACACGGCATGGCCCTGTCGCTGAAGGAACGCCTCGCCGCCATCTGCGGCACGATGGCCTGCCACGGCAGCGTCCGCTCAGGCCGCGTCCTCTCCGCCCCCGAGATGAACGCCCTGCTCCGCCAGATGGAAGCCACCCCCCACAGCGGCCAATGCAACCACGGCCGCCCGACCTATGTCGAGCTCAAGCTGCACGACCTGGAGAAGCTGTTCGGGCGGCGGTGAGTGAGTGGCGCCTCTGCTGCCGCTGGATGACTGTCTCTACGCCTTGCAGCCATGATGCCGCATCTGACACGGTCAGCAGTGCACCGCTGCCTGCAGCGCCACGGCGTCTCACGCCTACCCGAAGTCGAAGGCCACAAGCCCAAGCGGCGGCGTTTCAAGCGGCATCTGATCGGCTTCTTCCCTGTGGAGCCGAAGATCGGCGCGGAGCAGCCAATCGCCGAGGCGCAGACGGCGGAAGACAAGCTCCATCTGTTCGTCGCCATCGACCGCACCAGCACGTGCGCCGTCACCCAACGGATCGGCAAGGCGGACAGGCGAACCGCCTGGGAATTCCTGGAGCACCTGCTGCAGGCCGCGCCTTACAAGATCCATACGATCCTGACCGAACCGGAGGTCGGCGCGCGGCAGCCACAACGGCACCAGTTCGCCGAGCCGCAGCCCCGTAACCGCACACCGCCTTTTCTCATCAGATGCGCTTCGACATGATCTGCTATGACCACCGCATCCAGCACCGGTTGGCTAAGCCGAACCATCCCTGAACCAACGGCCAGGTCGAACGGATGCAGCGCACATCAAGGACGCCATCGTCAAACGCTTCCATTACGACAGCCACGATCAACTGCGCACGCACCTCGCCTACTTTGGCTGCTCCGCGCCGCCCTTCGGAGGCGTGGCCGCCTACGACTTCGCGCGCAGACTCAAGACCCTCGACGGCCTGACGCCTACGAATACCTCGCCAGACTCTGGACTTCAGAATCAGACCGATTCATCCTCGATCCGATCCACCAGATGCCGGACCGAACACCTAGACGCCTAGTTGATGCCGACGCTTTCCAGCGTGGCGGGCGGCGTGGTGATGTTCTCGCGGATGCGGCGCGCCGCATGTTCGCACCGCCCCGGAAGGCCGAAGAACAGGCCGAACGACTGGCTGCGCGCCTCGGCGTCGGGATTGTTGATCAGCGTGGCCCACTGCGCCTTGACGGCCGCAACGGCGCGTTCGGCCTCGGCCTTGGCCGCCGCAGATTGACGGGGCGCAGCGGCGGCCAAGGCCGTGCGGAAGTCCTGCGCCTCGAGCCGCCCCAGACGCACCAATTCGACATCCTCCGGCGCACGGGCTGGCAGAGTGTCGCCCAGATCGGCATGGCCACTCACCAACGCATCGCACCAGGCCACCAGCGGATAGTCCGCGCTGGGCGCCCCGCGCGGCAAGGGCCGCGCATAGGCGATGGCCTCGCGCGTCTTCAGCGCATCGGCGGTCTCGCCCGAACGATTGCCCGTGACGATCGGACCGTCCTGGGTTTGGGCGACAGAGCCCGAGGCCAGCAGCGACAGGGCCGAGATGCCGGGAACGAGGATTTTGAGCATGGTCTTCCTTTAGTGCGCCGCGAATGGGCGACGATCACCAACGCTTGCTCACGCCGATGGTTTTTCTACGGCGGCGCTCAAACGAAAAAGGCGGCGGAGCGTTGCCCCGCCGCCTCAGTCTTAGTTCAATGCAACTTCTTAGAAGCGCGCGCGAGCGCCGATATAGAAGTAGCGGCCGATCACATCGTAGGTCGATGGATCGGTTTGGTATTGGAAGCCGCTGGCGTAACGCGGCGGATCCTTGTCGAATAGGTTGTCGACGCCGCCGAAAATCTCCAGCGTGTCGTTCACCGCCCACGAACCGTTCAGATAGAAATAATTGTAGGCTTCGATCTCGCCGATATCACCATCCTCGACCACAGCACTCGGGTCAGTGACGGAGTCGATGTAGGCCCATCGCAGCGAAGCCGAGAGGTTTTCATACTGCCACGAAAAGCGCGTCGAGAACTTCCATTCCGGCAGGGTGGTGGCCCCCGGCGTGCCGTCGCCGATCGTGCCGACGAAGTTGTCGCTGAATGGATTGCCCGGCAGGCTCTGGAACTGTTGATTTTCATACCAGGTGCCCTGGGTGCTGAAGCCCAGACGACCGGTCCAGGCCGGCATACCATAATCCGCCAGCGTCAGGTCGTAGCTCAGCGCTAGGTCGACCCCCGACGCCTTGAACGTTGCCAGGTTCGCATTGGTTTGCGAGATGGAACCGCCGATACCCACGTTGGTCAGATAACCCGTTTCCGCATCCCGGTTCAGGTTGGCGCAGTAGATGTTTGCGTTGCTGAAGTTCGGGTTGTAGGTCGCGTCGAAGCAGCGTGACAGCGAGGTCGAGAAGCCTACCGAACTGATGACGTTTTCGATTTCAATGTCGAAATAGTCCACGGTCGCAGTGAGAGACGAAACCCACGAAGGTGCCGAGGCTGGAGCACGAATGACGAAACCATAGGTCGTCGAGTCGGCCGTTTCCGGAGCCAGGCTCGGGTTACCGCCCGAGAAGGTGCGATATTGCGTGCCGACCGAATCCCAGGTCGCGGTGATCTGTGAGGACTGGGCCTGGCAGAGCGCGAGAACCTGAGCTGCATTGGCCCCAGCACGAGCCGCGCTGTCCTTGTCGCAGGGATCCAAGTTGCCGGCTGTCACACCCGGATAGCCTTCGGCACGGGTCGAATACAACTCACCTACTGACGGAGCCCGGACGGCGCGCTGTTGCAGACCGCGGAAACGAAGCCATTCAAACGGCGCGTACTCACCGCCATATTTCCAAGTGTCGGTCGTCTGGTTGATCGAATATTCAGAAGCGCGGTAACCCGCTTCAAGTCCTAAATACTTGATGAACGGTCTATCGGCTAGCAACGGAGCACGAACTTCGCCGAAAACCTCCCAAACATCGTAACCGCCGGCGACGGGACCAGCCGAGTTGCCGCCGAGTAGCGAGCCCGTCTGGACCCCTTCAGGAGGCGTGTCCTCATAGTCGATATCGCGGTATTCGATACCGACAGCGAAGCTAAGCGGACCGGCCGGCAGTTGAAACAGGTCACCTGTGACCGAGCCGACCACGTTCTTCTGCTCGATTTCGGTAATCTGGAACTGGCCCTTAGCCTCGATGTAGTCGACTTGGGCCTGAGTGATATTGTTCGCGCCAAACGGGTTCAGCGGAACGCAGGTGGAAGGTGCGCCGGAGCTGCCAACGGGACCCAGGGGCGAACCAGTTGGGCAACCTGCCAGAGCGGCACGGATGCGATTGCCTTCTGGGAAGCCGACGTACTCTTGGCGGCTTTCGTAGCGACCGAATGATGCATAAACGTCATAGGACCATTCGTTGCCGAATATGGCCGGCATAGCGCCCCGGAAGCCACCGGTCGCCTGATAGGCGGTCGTGTCATAGTTGTATGTACGCGGACCAAGTTCATTCGAACGACGAGCCAAGGTGAAGCTAGTGATGCCTGCGCCAGTCATCAGGGCGCGGACATCGGTCGGCAAGGTTGTCGTCGTCGCGACCGGAATCACGAACGAGGCCGGCGACTCGGCCAATTGGTTCGAGCTAGTGTAGGTGCTGTACAGCGCATCACCGTAAAACTCGATTCGGTCGGTGATGTCGTACTTCATCGTGGTGTAAAGGTTCGTACGCTCATACGGCGATTGCAGCAGGTTCACCGGATTGAAATCGTACAGGAACATCTCCTCCGGATTCCAACCTTGGGTATTCGGACCCGTGTAACCGAAGGTGCCATCACCCACACCGGCGACGAACAATGAACCATCAGGATTGAAGCCCAGACGTTGACCGCCCCGAATCAATGGCGAACCGGCGGGCAAGCCCCGAGCGGTGAAGTAGGATTGATAAGCCGCCAGCTGTGTCGGGGTTGCTGTCGTTGGAATGCTGAACGTGCCGTCGCCGGTTGTGGCCGAGCCATTCGGCACACAGGTGCCGTCATCGTAGCAATATTCAGCCGAACGCGAAATATCGCGTTCCGTCTGGGCGATGCCATCACGCGTATTGTGCGACGCGGCGAAAGTCACGTGACCGCGGCCGTCGGCAAAGGAACCGCCAGTAATCAGGTTGTACTGACGCTCTTCACCGTCGTTCTCGGCCGAGATGCCGTATTGAGCTGAAACCTGCAGGCCTTCGAAGTCGTCTTTCAAGATAAAGTTGACCACGCCGGACACGGCGTCGGCGCCATAAACGGCAGAGGCGCCGCCAGTGATGATTTCAACGCGGTCCATCAGAGCGCCGGGCAAGATCGAGATGTCTACCGCGCCGCTGGACGAGCCGGGGACCAGACGACGGCCGTTGACCAGGGTCAGACCACGGGACGAACCCAGTTGGCGCAGGTCAAGAAAGGCGGCGCCGCCCGAAGACGGATTGTTGTTAGTCTTTGTGAGGCTAGGCGACAGTTGCGGCAGCGAATTCAGATAGGTTTCGATCGACGCGGTACCGATCTCCTCTAGCGCTTCAGCGCCGACAGTCACGATCGGGCTGGTGCCCGTCGTGTCGCGCACGCGAATACGCGAGCCGGTGACGACGATATCCTCGACCGAAGCGGTCGCATCTTCATCAGGTGTGGATTGAGGTGTGGATTGCGCGAACGAAGGCGTGGCAGCCATGGCCAGAACGGCGCTGCCGATCATAGTCGTAGCAAGCAGCCCGCGACGATAGTTAAAATTGCTCAAGGCTTGTTCTCCCGTGATTGGCTGAGCCCCCGTCGGAAATTCGACGATCCCCCCCGCCAAAGCCGATCACCCAACACAAAACGTTCGGGTTGCAGGCAGACCATACGAGCGGGCGACACAAGTCTAGTCGCTCGGCGCGTTTCGGCCGCAATCAAGACGCTTCTGTCGCAATCACGCCACACTACGGTTGCGGTGCTTACAAAATCGACAGATTGGGGTAGCAGAGACGGATGCTTGAATTTCAGGCGGTTTAAGGCTTTGCTCGACTGGATTTATCAGGAGACCGCTCGTGAACCTGCTCTTCTACAAAGCTGCCTTTGTGGGAATTTTTGCTGTCGGAGCAGGCCTGCTTGCCTCACCCGGACAACCTTCCGCCTTGATTCAGACGTCTGGGTCGGCCGGCCCCTTCGCGACCTTGACGCAATGCCGAACCATTGAACAAGCTGACTCGCGGTTGAACTGCTATGATACTGCGGTCGGAGCCTTGGAAACCGCACGTGCTGAAGGAACGGTCGTGGTTCTGGATCGCGCCGCCATTCAGGAAGCCCAGCGGCAGTCCTTCGGATTCAGACTCAAGTTTTGGTCGCCTTCGAACGGGAAACCCGCCGTCAATGAAATCCAATCCCTCACATCCACCTTGACAACAGCACGCCAGGTAGGTGGGAGTCGGCGGTGGCTCATCACGCTCGAAGACGGCTCGATTTGGATGCAGGCCGACACCTCCACCCCCTATGTGCCACGCGCCAACGGCCAACCGGTCGTAATTCAACGCGGCGCGTTCGGAAGCTACAGGATGACAGTGGGAAACAGTTCCGCTTTTGCGGTTAGACGTCAGGCGCCGGATTGACGCCAGCTTGCCCAAGCATGCTTTGCATGCATCAACGGCTAATCGCTGCTCGTTTGGCATGAACCGCGGGTTCGGGAGTACGGGAAGCCGAGATCAATCGCGCCGCCATGAGACACAGGACAGCCAGTGCGATAGGTTGGAGCTGAGTTGAGAGAGCAAAGGCGATCGAAAAGGCAATGACTGGCGCCCGGCGGCGATGATCGAAAGGTTAAGACAAAGCCTGCGGCGGGTCGGGGCCGGCGTATGATCCCCTTCGTGCGCCAGTTCGACTTCGCCTATGGGCGGCGCGATCAGGTTTCGCCGCTGGTGCAGCGGGTGGTGGCGGAGAATCTGGGGCCGTTCACCTTCACCGGGACGGGCACCTATATTGTCGGCCGGCCGGACCAGGGGGCCGAGGTCGCGGTGATCGATCCGGGGCCGATGGACGAGGCGCATCTGGCGGCGCTTCTGGCGGCGGTGGACGGCCGGCGGGTCAGCCATGTGCTGGTCACGCATACGCACCGGGACCATGCGCCCCTGGCCCGGCCGTTCGCGGAGGCGACGGGCGCGCCGATCCTGGCGGCGCGGCCTCCGGTGCGCGAAACCCATGCGTCCGGCGGACTGGACGAGGACGAGGACGCCGAATTCGCTCCCGACTTCGTTCTGACGGGCGGAGAGGTCGTCGCCGGCGACGGCTGGACGCTGGAGGCGCTGTTCACGCCCGGTCATGCGTCGAACCATATGGCCTTCGTCCTGCACGAGGAGAACGCCCTGTTCTGCGGCGATCATGTCATGGGCTGGTCGACGACCGTGGTCGCGCCGCCGGACGGGAACATGCGCCGGTACATGGCCAGCCTGGACGCGGTGATCGCCCGGGGCTTCGACACGCTGTGGCCGACGCACGGGGCGCCGATCACCGATGCGGGCCCGTTTCTGGAGGCCTATCGCGCCCATCGGATCGAGCGGGAGGCGCAGATCGTCGGGCGTCTGGCGGCCGGAGACCGGACGATCGCCGAGATGGTTCCCGCCCTTTACGCCGCCGTCGATCGGCGGCTGTGGCCGGCGGCCTCCTTGTCGGTTCTGGCGCATCTGATCAAGCTGATCGAGGACGGTCTGGCGGCCTGCGACGGCGAGCCGGGCCTGGCCGCCCGGTTTCGCCCGGCCTAACCGTCGCGGTCAGCGGGTCTGGGACAGTCCGCCGGCGATGCGGGCGGCCAGGCGGCAGGCGGCGCCGCCGTCGGGCCGGGGATCGCGGGCGGCGACGCGGATGTCGGTGCGGCCGGGACGGATGCGGACCACCGCATCGTTGACGAAGCCGAACCAGGCGCCCTGATGCACGGCCTCGACCTCGAACGTCGAGGCGCGGTTCACGACGAAGCCGGCGTCGACCAAGGCGGAGGCCGCCTGCTGGGCCAGGACCTGGCTGGGGACGGCGACGACGGCGTCGCAGCTGGCCGGGGTCGATCCGCGATGCAGGGCGGCGGCGCGCGAGAAGACGGGCGGCTCCTGCACATTGGTCGTGACGTCCTGCGGCGCGGGGGCGGCGTCTCGGCCCTGGCGCCAGACGAAGCCCGCCACCGTCGCCCCCGCCAGCACTACGGCCGCCAGGGCGTAGAGCCCCCTGCCCTTCAGGTCGCGCAGCGCCAGGATCGCCGCGACCAGCGCGCCCGCCAGCGCGATCCAGGCCAGGATGCGCGCCACCGTCCAGGTCAGCAGGTCATAGGTGACGGCCAGGTCCGCGCCGCCGAACCGCGTCGCCGCCACCGCCGCCACGATCAGCACCAGGGGCGCCGCGGCCAGAGCCGTCAGCCAGGGCAAGACGGCCGGAACGGGCTTTCGGGTCGGCATTCGGGCTCCGGTTCGGGCTTCGACCTCGACAGGGTCAGGCGGCGGTCGGCAGACGGTAGTCCCTGAACCGTTCGCGCAACAGCTTCTTGTCGATCTTGCCGGTGGCGCCCAGCGGTATCTCGTCCACCGCGACCACGTCGTCGGGCATCCACCATTTGGCGATCTTGCCTTGAAGGAAGTCCAGGTGCTCCTGCTTGTCCAGGGCGTGATCGGGCTTCAGCTTCAGGATCAGCACGGGCCGTTCGTCCCATTTGGGATGGGCCGCGCCGATGACGGCGGCGATCTCGACCTTGGGGTGGCCGACGGCGATGTTCTCGATCTCGATGGAGCTGATCCACTCGCCGCCCGACTTGATGACGTCCTTGGCGCGGTCGGTGATGTGCATGAAGCCGATCTCGTCCACCGTGGCCACGTCGCCGGTGTCGAAGAAGCCCTCGTCGTCCAGGATCGGGCTGTCGTCCTTGAAATAGCCCTTGCTGATCGTCGGCCCCTTGACCATCAGCCGACCGAAGGTGGTTCCGTCGTGAGGCAGTTCCACGCCCGCCTCGTCCTTCAGCTTCAGTTCGATCCCCAGCGGGGGCACGCCCTGTTTAAGGCGATACTTCATCTGCTCGTCATAGGGCAGGTCCACGATCTCGGGCGGCAGGTTGGCGATGGTGCCGATGGGCGAGGTCTCGGTCATCCCCCAGGCGTGGGTGACTTCCACGCCGAAATCGTCGTGGAAGCCGCGGATCAGGCTTTCGGGACAGGCCGAACCGCCGATCAGCACCCGCTTCAGCGTCGAGAAGCCCAGGCCGTTCTGCTTCATGTGGGCGAACAGCCCCTGCCAGACGGTGGGCACGGCGGCCGAGAAGGTGACGCCTTCCTGTTCGATCAATTCGTAGATGGCGGCGCCGTCCATCCGGGCGCCCGGCATGACCAGCTTGGTTCCGGCGGCCGGGCCGGCGAAGGCGATGCCCCAGGCGTTGGCGTGGAACATCGGCACGACCGGCAGGATCACCTCCTTGGGCGTGGCGCCCATGACGGTGGCCTGCAGCCCCATGAAGGTGTGCAGGAAGTTGGAGCGGTGCGAATACAGCACCCCCTTGGGATTGCCGGTCGTGCCCGAGGTGTAGCACAGGCCGCAGGCGGTGTTTTCCTCGAAATCGCCCCAGACGACATCGGCCGGCTGGCCCGCGATGGCGTCCTCATAGGCCACGGCCTTGGGCAGCTTGGTCTGGGGCATATGGGCCGCGTCGGTCATGACGACCACGCGCTCGACCTTGGGAATGTGCGGCAGGATGGCCTCCAGCAGCGGCACGAAGGTCAGGTCGACGAAGACGATCCGGTCTTCGGCGTGGTTGATGATATAGACCAGCTGCTCGGGGAACAGGCGCGGGTTCAGGGTGTGGCACACGGCGCCGATGCCCATGACGCCGTACCAGGTCTCGATATGGTTGGCGGTGTTCCAGGCCAGGGTGGCCACGCGGTCGCCGGGCTCGATCCCCCAATCCTTCAGGACGCTGGAGACCCGTTTGGCGCGGTCGTGGATCTGGGCGTAGGTCGTGCGGACGATGGGCCCTTCGACCGATCGCGTCACCACCTCGCGCGCACCGTGCCAGTTTTTGGCGTGGTCGATGATCTTGTCGACCGTCAGCGGCCAGTCCTGCATCAAGCCCAGCATGTCGTTTCCTGTTCCTTGGGTGCGTCTGCTTGGATGCGACGCTTGGACGGACGCTATCATTGGTTATCGGCGATAAGCAACGTGACCTTGCGTCACCTGCGGCGCGACGGATCGTCCCTTGTGGCGTCGGCCGGCCCGGCGCCCTAGAAGGCCCCGCATGGCTATTCTGATCGCGATCACCGGCGGCTCGGGCTCCGGCAAGAGCACCCTGGCGGAGACGCTGGTTTCGGCCCTGCCGGACGGGGCGGCCGTGCTGGTGCGCGAGGACAGCTATTACAAGGACGCGGCCGCCCTGCCCGGCTTCGACGCCGCGACCTTCGATTTCGACGACGTGGCCGCGCGCGATCACGACCTGATGATCGCGGACCTGAAGGCGCTGAAGGCTGGGCGTTCGGTGACGGCGCCGGTCTATTCCTTCATCCATCACGGACGCGAGCCGGGCGGCGAGCCCATCCCGGCGGCCCAGGTGGTGATCGTGGAGGGCACCCACGTCCTGTGCACCCCCGATCTGACCGCCCTGTTCGACATCCGGGTGTTCGTGGACACCCCCGCCGACATCCGCTTCATCCGCCGCCTGTTGCGAGACCAGGCCGAGCGGGGCCGTTCGGCGGATTCGGTCGTGGCCCAGTATCTGGCCACGGTGCGCCCCGGCCACGAGCGGCTGACCGAACCGTCGCGCACCCACGCCGACTTCATCGTCGCCGACGCCACCGCCGCCGTAAGGCTGGAAGACCCCCAGGCCGTGGTGCGCCTGGCCGCGCCGGTCCTGGCCCATCCGCTGCTGCAGGCCCTGCTGGACGATTAGGGTCGTCGACTGTCGGCGAGCGACCGCCATTCCGGGCCGTCCGAAAGACGAACCCGGAACCCGGGGAGGCGTGCCTGCGACCTGAAACGCATCCAGCCTTGGCGATGCGGTTCTAACGAAAGAGATCCCCGATGCGGAACTCTCCGGGTTTCAGCGGGGCGCGTTCGACCGGCGGCACGCCGTTGAGCGCCTTGATCCGCGCGCGTTCGGCGGCCTCGGCCCGTTTCTCGACCAGGATGGCGTCCAGCCGGATGTGTTCGTCTTCGATTTCCGCGATGAGTCGCTCAATCTCGGCCTCCTCTTCGGGGGTCGGCTTATGGGGCGGCGGAAGGCCGCGACCGGGCTTGGGGCAACGGGGTTTCGGGCGAGCCATGCAGGTCTCCAGACAAGCGGGTTTGGCCTCGCGGCTTTCGCCTGCGAAGTTGGATGGAGGGCTGGGCGGAGCGCCGGGCCTTCGCCCGGAGTGTGAGTTTGTAAGTACCGTTTCGACGAAGGGTATGACGCTCCGCGCGGTTGGTTGGCCTGCAAGCTCGGGGCGTCGAGCGGTGGCGGTCTTATCGCCTAACCCCATAAGCTTGCGACGGGTCGGCGGGGTCTGCGAAACCCCGTCCCGAGTGCGGCCGAGTATCCCCCTCGACCCTCCGACGGCGCACCGTGTGACGCCGCCGGCGCGGGCCGTTTCGGACCCGCTCCCGTTCCATCCGCTCCCGCCGCCGCAAGGTCGCAGGCCTTACGAGCCCTCCGGTGCGACGAGACGGCTTTAGAATACGCGCGTTTCGGAGGGGGGATGGATGATGGGGGAGATAATTCGCCAAGCGGTTGGATTCGCGGGGAATGCACCAGCCGCATTGTGATGGCTGGCATTGAAATCCGTCATCCTCGGCCTTGTGCCGAGGATCCATACGCTCGGTCTTAAGATCGGGGGCCGGCGGCGGACACCGGGATTATGGATCCTCGGCACAAGGCCGAGGATGACGAGTGGGGTGGATGGCTTGGCCGTGACGGAGAGCACCTGGCCGCATCAACTGCGTCCGCAGGACGTCAGTGCCTCTCCACGGCTTCGCACAAGTGGGTAGGAGACGAGGGTGCGCCAGCCTTTAGATCAGTCCCGCCAGCGGCGACGACGGATCGGCGTACATCCGCTTCGGCATCCGGCCGGCCAGATAGGCGTCGCGGCCGGCGGCGACGGCGTGTTTCATGGCGCGGGCCATGCGGATGGGGTCTTTCGCCCCGGCGATGGCGGTGTTCATCAAGACGGCGTCGCAGCCCAGCTCCATCGCGCGCGTGGCGTCCGAGGCCGTGCCGACCCCGGCGTCCACCAGCACCGGCACCTTGGCCTGTTCGACGATCAGGCGGACGTTGACCTCGTTCTGGATGCCCAGGCCCGAGCCGATCGGGGCGGCGGCGGGCATGATGGCGGCGGCGCCGGCGTCCTCCAGCCGCTTGGCCATGACCACGTCGTCGGTGCAATAGACCATGACGTCGAACCCATCCTTGATCAGCAGGTCCAGCGCGCGCAGCGTCTCGACCATGTCGGGATAGAGGTGGGCGGTGTTGGACAGCACCTCCAGCTTGACCAGGCTCCATCCGCCCGCCTCGCGCGCCAGGCGCAGGGTGCGGACCGCGTCCTCGCCGGTGAAACAGCCGGCGGTGTTGGGCAGGAAGGTGAAGCGGTCGGGCTTCACATAGTCGACCAGCATCGGCTGGTTCGGATCGGTCAGGTTCACCCGGCGCACCGCCACGGTGACGATCTCGGCGCCCGCCGCCTCGGCCGCGGCGGCGTTCTGGGCGTAGTCGGCGTATTTGCCGGTGCCCACGATCAGGCGCGAGGTGAAGGTGCGGCCCGCGACGGACCAAGTTTCGGAGGCTGTATCGGTCATGACGGCTGACCTAAGCCTATGCCCGCCGATGCGAAAGGGCCGAAACGATCACGCCGCGTTGCCGACGGGTCGCAAATGGACTAAACCAAGTGGACTAAGTTTACTGGAGCGGCGTCATGGAGACGGTAAATATCCACCAGGCCAAGACGCATCTGTCGCGCCTGATCGACAGGGCGGCCAAGGGCGAGTCCATCACCATCGCCAAGGCCGGTAAACCGATGGCCAGGATCGTCCCGCTGGAAGAGACGCCGCCGGTCGTCGACACCTCGCGTCGGTTCGGCTTCATGAAGGGCCAGATCAAGGTGCCCGACGACTTCGACACCATGGGCCAGGCCGAGATCGAAGCCATGTTCTATGGCGACGGGGCCGATGACAAACCGGAAGACGACTTCCGCCGATGAGGTTGCTGATCGACACCCATCTGCTGTTGTGGGCGTCCGAAGATCTGGCGCGGCTTCCCCCAGAGGCGGCGCAGGCGATGGCGGACCCTGACAACACCCTGATCTTCAGCGCGGTCAACATCTGGGAAATCGTCGTCAAACGGAACTTGCAACGTCCCGATTTCAATGTCGATCCGAAGACGTTTCGGCATCGTCTTCTGGCGGCGGGATATGACGAAATCGATGTCACCAGCCGACATACGCTGGGGCTCGCCGGCCTGCCTTTGATCCACCGCGACCCGTTCGACCGCCTCCTTCTGGCCCAGGCCGTGGTCGAGGAAGCCAGGCTGGTGACGGCGGATGCGACGCTGGCCCGCTATCCCGGCCCGATCCTGAAGGTCTGATCAGCCGCCGCCGACGAACTGGACCAGTTCGATGCGGTCGCCCGGCGCGACGGGGGTGGAGGCGTGCAGGGATTTGGGCACGATCTCGAGATTGCGCTCGACCGCCACCTTGCGCGGGTCCAGCGACAGTTCCTCGACCAGGGCCAGGATGGTGAAGGCCTGGACCAGGCGCGGCTCGCCGTTCAGTTGGATCTGGTTCATCGCGGGTCTCCGTCGGGTCGACGCCCCGCAGATAGACGCCGCCGCGGGTCTTCGCCAGCCCGGCGACCGCACCGGATCAGCCGGCCTCGACCAGGAAGGCGACCAGGGCCACGGCCAGGGCGGCGAAGGCCGCCGCCGCCGTCCGCACGATCGTCTTGCCGTCCTGGCGCATCCGCTTGCGTTCCCGAAAGCCCGTCCCGCAGGGGGACCGTCGTCCGGAGCCGTGCGAAATCCGGGCCAGCGTCGATTGCCCCGGCGTAAACTTCCCTGCGCCGACCGTTTGACCCGCGAGCCGCGTCGGCTAAAAGGCCCCTCTTGCGCCGTCGTGCGCCGGATCGATTCCTGGAACCATGTCCGAAACGCCCGTCCTTCATGTGCTGAACGGCCCCAATCTGAACCTGCTCGGGGTGCGGGAGCCGGACATCTATGGCCGAGACACCCTGGCCGACATCGAACGACGCTGCATCGGGGCGGCGGGCGGGGCCGAGGTGGTGTTTCGCCAGACGAACCACGAAGGCGTGCTGGTGGACTGGATTCAGGAAGCGCGCGAGGGCGCGGACGCCCTGATCCTCAACCCCGCCGCCTATGGGCATACGTCGGTCGCCCTGCACGACGCGCTGAAGGCGCTGTCGATCCCGATGATCGAACTGCATCTGTCCAATCCGGCGGCGCGCGAGGCGTTCCGCCATCGCTCCTATGTGTCGTCCGCGGCGACCGGCGTGATCGCCGGTTTCGGCGCGGCCGGCTACGAACTGGCCGTCCAGGCGGCCCTGACCCTGATCCGGGAACGCGCCTGAGGGCCGCCCGTTCGCTAACACACACGAAAGACAAGGCGCATTCCAATGGCCGATGACAAGAAACACGCCGAAATCGACGCCGCCCTGGTCCGCCAGCTGGCCGAAATCCTGAACGAGACCGACCTGACCGAGGTCGAGGTCGAGCGCGGCGATCTGAAGATCAAGGTCAAGCGGTCGGTGACGGTCGCCGCCGCCCCCGTGCAATACGCCGCCGCGCCCGCCCCTGTCGCCGCGCCCGCCGCAGCCGCCCCTGCCGCCATGCCGTCGGATCCGGCGACCATCGTCGCTCGCGCCGGCGAAGAGGTGAAGTCGCCGATGGTCGGCACCGCCTATCTGCAGCCGTCGCCGGAAGCCGCGCCCTTCGTCAAGAAGGGCGACACGGTCAAGAAAGGCCAGACCCTGCTGATCGTCGAAGCCATGAAGACGATGAACCCGATCCAGGCGCCGCGCGACGGCGTGGTGGCCGACATCCTGGTCGGCGACGCCCAGCCCGTCGAATTCGGCGAACCCCTCGTCCTGCTCGAGGCGTAAGCCATGTTCACGAAAGTCCTGATCGCCAACCGGGGCGAGATCGCCCTGCGGGTGCACCGCGCCTGCAAGGAGATGGGCATCTCCACCGTCGCCGTCCATTCGGAAGCCGACCGGGGCGCCATGTGGGTGCGGCTGGCGGACGAGAGCGTCTGCATCGGCCCGGCCTCGGCCGCCAAGTCGTATCTGAACATCCCGTCGATCATCGCGGCGGCCGAGATCACCGGCGCCCAGGCGATCCACCCCGGCTACGGCTTCCTGTCGGAAAACGCGCGTTTCGCCGAGATCGTCGAAGCCCACGGCATGACCTTCATCGGTCCCAAGCCCGAGCATATCCGGGTCATGGGCGACAAGATCAGCGCCAAACAGACGGTCAAGGACGCGGGCATCCCCGTCGTCCCCGGCTCGGACGGCGAGGTCGAGACGGTCGAGGCGGCCATCGAGGCGTCCAGGTCCATCGGCTTTCCCCTGATCGTCAAGGCGGCGGCGGGCGGCGGCGGACGCGGCATGAAGGTGGCCCTGACGCCCGACGACCTGGTCGAGGCGGTCCAGACCGCCCAGGCCGAGGCCAAGGCCGCGTTCGGCAACGGCGCCGTCTATATGGAGCGCTATCTCCAGAAGCCGCGCCACATCGAGATCCAGGTCATCGCCGACAGCCACGGCAACGTCGTTCACCTGGGCGAACGCGACTGCTCGCTGCAACGGCGTCACCAGAAGGTGCTGGAAGAGGCCCCCTCGCCCGCCCTGTCGGCCGAGGGCCGCAAGAAAATCGGCGAGACGGTCAACAAGGCCATCGCCGCCATCGGCTATCTGGGCGTGGGCACCATCGAATTCCTGTGGGAGGACGGCGAGTTCTTCTTCATCGAGATGAACACCCGCCTGCAGGTCGAACATCCGGTCACGGAAATGATCACCGGCGTCGACCTGGTGCGCGAACAGGTGCGGATCGCCGCCGGTCTGCCTTTGTCGTTCACCCAGGACGACATCGAATTCAAGGGCCACGCCATCGAGGTGCGGATCAACGCCGAGAACCCGGAGACCTTCACCCCGTCGCCGGGCAAGATCACCGACTTCCACGCGCCGGGCGGCCTGGGCGTGCGTCTGGATAGCGCCATCTACGCCGGCTATTCGATCCCGCCCTATTACGACAGCCTGATCGGCAAGCTGATCGTGCACGGCCGCGACCGCGAGGAGGCCATCGCGCGGCTGAAACGCAGCCTGGGCGAGGTCGTCATCGGCGGCGTCGACACCACCATTCCGCTGTTCCAGAAGCTGTTGGCCGAGCCGGACATCCTGTCGGGCGACTACGACATCCACTGGCTGGAGAAGTGGGCCGCCCGTCAGAAGGGCGACGCCTGACTTTCTTTTCGTCATTCTCGGCCTTGTGCCGAGAATCCAGACGCTCCGTCGTTGACGGAGTACGCTGCTCTCGCCACCGGGAGTCTGGATCCTCGCCACAAGGGCGAGGATGACGACGGTAGAGAACTGGCGATGAACGAACCGGACTTCAGCGCCAGCGGGCCTTTCGGCGGTTTCGGCCCCGAGGACCTGCTGGCCTGTTACGCCCGAGGCGTGTTTCCGATGGCCGAGTCGCGCGACGATCCGCGCGTCTTCATCGTCGAGCCGGACCAGCGCGGCGTCATCCCGCTGGACGCCTTCCATATCCCCAGCCGCCTGCGTCGCACGGTGCGGGGCGAACCGTTCGAGATCCGGGTCGACACGGCCTTCGAGGCGGTGCTGGACGGCTGCGCGGCGGCGCAAGGCAAGGACCGAGAGGACACCTGGATCAACGGCCCGATCCGGCGGCTTTACGCCGCCCTGTTCGCCATGGGCCATGTCCATTCCATCGAATGCTGGCAGGACGAGCGGTTGGTCGGCGGGCTGTATGGGGTGTCGCTGGGCGGCGCCTTCTTCGGCGAAAGCATGTTCAGCCGCGCGCGGGATGCGTCGAAGGTCGCGCTGGTGCATCTGGTCGCGCGGCTGAGAAAGGGCGGCTGGACCCTGTTGGACGCCCAGTTCCTGACCGATCACCTGAGCCAGTTCGGCGCGATCGAGACGCCCCAGGCGGCCTATCTGGAGCGGCTTCAGCCGGCGCTGTCGGTCAGGCCCGACCAAGAGGCGTTGCGCGCGCCCCTGACCGGCGCAGAAGCGGTCGCTTTAGCCGGCGCCTGAGTCCGAGAAGATAGGTCTCTCAGTTCGTCATTCCGGGGCTGAGCGGAGCGAAGAACCCGGAACCCAGGGCCACATGCGCGTTGCTGGCCCCATTCAACGGCCCATGCGCCTCTCCTGGGTTCCGGGTTCGTCCTTCGGACGCCCCGGAATGACGTAAGCAGGCCTGGCCCAGGTCAGTTCTTACAGCCGACCACCCAGGCGTCGTAATAGGGGTTCTGAACGCCGCTGATCGCCGGGGACGAGGCGAACATCCAGCCCCGGAAAATCTGGCGCGACGTGTTCTGGCCGCGCGGCTGCAGAGAGACGTCCATATAGGCGATGGCGTCCTCGGTCAGTTCGTCGGGCGTGGTGACTTCGCAGGCGCGCGCGGCGAAGACCAGGTTGCGGTTGAAGCGCACGGGACGGCCGCCGACCTCGACCTCGAACTTCATGGTCTCGGCCGTGACCTTGTCGATGGCCTGGACGACCGCGAACTTGCGGCGCTGACGACGGCCCGGGGTAGCGGGCTGGTCGATGGCCTTTTCGACCACCGGGCGCTCCGCCTTGACCTCTTCGTCGACCTTTTCCTCGACGGCGGCGTCCTCGGCGATGACGATGGCGGGCGGCGGCGGCACGGCGACGGGCGCGCGGGGCGCAGGCGCGCCGGCGGGCGGGGTCTCGGTCGGAACGGCCGGCGCCGGCTGGGCCTGGGTCTTTCGCAGGATGTCGCCGATGGGATCCTGAACCGGGCGCGCCTCGCGCGGCGCGTCCTGAAGCCCGCTGGCCGTCACGGCCCCCGCGCCCAGCACGCCGACCAGTGCGGCGGCCGCCATCAGGATCCGGCGGGCTTTCACTCGGGCGTCCAGGCCTGGTAATCCCCGGTCGCGGCAGGGCGTTTGGCCTCGGCGGCCAGCGAGCCGGGCGGACGCCAGGCCAGGGGCGTGCCGGTCAGGTTCGGCAGATGCTCCTTCTCCCAGGCGCGACGCGGCAGCGGCTGCTCGGTCGGCGGCAGGTCGAAGGTGTAGTGCAGCCAGCCGTGCCAGTCGGGCGTCACCTTGGAGGCCTCGGCATAGCCGTCGTAGATGACCCAGCGACGCTTGCGGCCGTCGTAGCTGACGTTGTCGCGGCTCTCGTAATAGCGGTTGCCGTTCTCGTCCTGGCCGACAAAGCGACCGCGCTTGGCGATGGTGAAACGGGTGCCGATCGTGGCGCCCTCCCACCAGCCGAAAATCTTGCTCAACACGTCGTGAAATCCAACCGTAAGGGTTCGCCGCAAAGGGAGCCGGCGCCAGGCGCGGATCATAGAAAGACGCGCTCTTTTCGTCCAGCGTTCAGGACGCGGGCGTTGAATCGATATCTTGTGGGCAATCCGCCCTCATGACACCAGATGTATTGGCGAAGGCGCGCGGGCGACATAGGCTGGCGCAATCCCATCGGAGAGACGCCATGCGCCTTCAATCCGGCTTCGCCCCCCGCGCCGAACGAGTCGTGATGGAGACCCGCGTCGTGGAGCGGCCGGGCGGCGTGCGGCCCATCCTGGCGCCCGCCGGCTGGTCGGACGCGCGGATCGAGGCCTGGCTGGACTGGATCGAGGCCGAGGGCCTGGGGGACGAGGCGGCGGGCGACTGGCTGGACGGGGGCGTGGACTCCTGGGCGGCGCGTCTGGCGAAGACGGGCCTGTCCGAAGGCGTGTTCGACACGGCGCAGGCCGCGCTGTTCGCCGCCGAACTGTCCGGCGCGCTGAAGCTGGGGCTGGCGGCGCCGGCGGCGTCGGGACCGGCGGCGGCCGGGGTCGTCGATCTGAACGATCCGGGCGCGGCGGCCATGCTGGCCGCGCATGGCGGACGCCGATCCGCCGCTCGGCTGGGCGCCCAGGCGGCGCGCGCCCTGGCCGAAGCCCTGGCCGGCGTGGCCGATGCGGTGGATCGTTGCGAGGGGCCGCGCGGCGACTGCGGCGATCCCTCGCGCAATCCGGCCCTGGGACGGGCGGCGGCCCTGGCGCGACGCTGCGGCGCCTCGGACGCCGACATCCTGCGGGCGGTGGACGGGGAGCGTCCCCTGCCCGACCTCGACCCCGCGATCGAGGCCGCGCCGCTGGTCGCCCTGGCGGACCGCACGCAGATCGCGGCGGGCGCGCCCGAGGCCCTGCTGGCGGCGCAGGGCGCGCTGGACGGCGGATTGATCCTGGCCTTCGACCCGCGCGATGCGGAGGCGGCGACGGCGAAGGCGACGGCGCGGATGGCGATCGATCTAGCCGCCGTCATGGCGCTGGACGCCGAGCCCGGCGATGATCCGGCGGCCGTGATCATCGCCCTGGCGCGACTGCTGACCACGGCCCTGGACCTGACGACGCGGACGCCCGGGGTGATTGTCCTGGGGCTGGAGGGCCTGCTGGAGGCGTTCGCGCCGCTGGGCGAGGCGCGGCGAGCGCGGGCGCAAGGCGTGGCCGCCCTGATCGCGGCGACGGCGGGCGAGACATCGGCCGACCTGGCCGCCGTGCGGGGCGCTGCGCCCGATTGGACCGACCTGCAAGCCGCCGCCGAAGAGGCCCTGGCGGTCCGGCGCCGGGCGCTGCGAGCCCTCGCCGATCCGTTCGCGGACGCCGCCCTGGACATATCGACCGCCCCGCCCCGCGCCCGCCGCCATTCGGCCATCGGCCTGTTCGTGGACGATGCGGAGGCGCGGCTGCGGCTGGGCCGGGGCCGCCTCGCGGCCGTCGACGTATTCCAGACGGCGGACGGCGAGATCGGGCGGCGGCTGCATCCGGCGCTGGCGGCGGCGCTGGCGGCGGCGGGCGGGGACGTCCAGGCGGCCGAACGCCATGTCTTCGGCCGTCGCACCCTGGTCGAGGCGCCGGGGCTGGACCACGCGGCGCTGCGGTCGCTGGGCTTCACCGACATCGAACTGGCGGCCATCGAACAGGCGCTGGCGGAGGCCGAGGATTTCGACGCCGTCTTCTCCGCCCCCGTCCTGGACCCCGGCTTCATCCGCGACGTGCTGGGGATCGAGGACGGCGACGGCCTGCTGCTGACCCTGCTGGGCGTGTCCGAGGAGGCCGAGGCCGCGGCCGCGCGCTGGGCGTTCGGCCATGGCGACCTGAGCGGCTGGGACGGGGCGCCGCCCGCCGAGGCCGCCCTGCTGGCCGACCCCGAGGGGGCCGAGGCCGAACTGCGCCGCGCCGTCGAGCCGTTCAGCGACCTGGCCGACATCGCGACCGAGACGACGCACTGGCGCGCCACCGCTGGCCAGGCGGCGCGCCTGATCGGCCAGGCGGCGCTGGACGGCCGCCGCGCCATCCGCTTGAAACGCGCCGAGCCGCCGGCCGCCCCGCTGCTGACCCTGCCCGCCGTCGAGACGGCCGCGCGCGCCGAACCCGCGCCCGTGCGCGAGCCGCCGCGTCCGACCGAACGGGTGGTGGAGCGGGTGGTCGAGCGCGAGCGGGCGCGCCGCAAACTGCCCGACCGCCGCAAGGGCTATATCCAGAAGGCGGCGGTGGGCGGCCACAAGGTCTATATCCACACCGGCGAGTACGAAGACGGGGAACTGGGCGAGATCTTCATCGACATGCACAAGGAAGGCGCCGCCTTCCGCAGCCTGATGAACAACTTCGCCATCGCCATCTCCATCGGCCTGCAATACGGCGTGCCGCTGGACGAGTTCGTGGACGCCTTCGTCTTCACCCGGTTCGAACCGGCCGGGCGCGTGACCGGCAACGATTCCATCCGTTCGGCCACCTCGATCCTGGACTACATCTTCCGCGAACTGGGCGTCTCCTATCTGGACCGCCACGAACTGGCCAATGGCGAGGCGGAGCCGCTGGACGGCGACGGGCTGGAGGGCGCCGCCCCGCAGGGCCAGGCCGTGCCCGCCGCCCGCTTCATCTCCAAGGGATTCGCGCGGGGGTCCGCCCCCGACAATCTGGTGGTCCTGCCCTTCGGCAAGAAGGCCGAACCGGAGGCCCGCGGGGCGCCCGGCAGCGAGGCCGTCGCCTGCCCCGCCTGCGGCGACTTCACCCTGCAGCAACGCGGCGGCGGCTGGACCTGCGATACCTGCGGGGCGGCGCCGACCTTCGCATCGACGGGCGGCGATCAGGGCTAGATTAAGGGTTCTGGCCTAGGGTTTGCTTCAGGACGATCGAACGTCGGAGCCCGGTCCATGAAACGCACATTCTCTTTCGGCCTGATCGCCGCCGCCCTGCTGGCCGCCGCCACGCCCGCCCTGGCCCAGAACGCGGGCCAGATCGCCAGCGTGCGGCGCGGCGCCTCCTGCGCCGGCTGCAACCTGTTCCAGGGCGACTTCTCGGGCCTGGAGGCGCGCGGGTTGAACCTGGCGGGCGCACGGCTGCGCCAGTCGGACCTGAGCCTGAGCGTGATGAACCGCACCCGTTTCACCGGCGCCGATCTGCGCGACGTGGAGGGATATGGCGGGGTCTTCTCCGGCTCCAACTTCTCGCGCGCCAACCTGACCAACGCCAGCTTCGTCGGCGCCTATCTGGAGGGGGCGAACTTCTCGGGCGCGACCCTGTCGGGCGTGAACCTGTCGGGCGCGCAGCTGGCGCGGGCCACGGGCCTGACCCAGGGCCAGTTGAACCGGGCGTGCGGCGACGCCTCCACCGTCCTGCCGCGGGGCCTTCGCATTCCCGCCTGCTGAGGGCCGCCGACCTTGCCGCGATTTAACGAAATTACCTCGATTTAAGTAGGTGACGCGGGGGTTTCGGGGCATTCAGGCCTGGTGAAACAGATCGCTGAACATATCCGGTTCCGACACGTCTTGGCCCTTCTGGCTCTTGGCCTGGGGGCGGGCGCGTGCCTGGGCGCGGCGCCGGCCAGCGCGGGCGTCGAGATGCTGCTTCAGGACCGCGACGTGGCCCGCACCGTGTCCCTGGGCGGATCGTGCAACCGCTGCGAACTGTCGGGCCGGAACTTGTCGGGCGCCACCTTCACCGGGGCCAGCTTCATCAACGCCACCCTGGTCGGCGCCAATCTGCGCGGCGCCGAAATGCTGGGCTCGAACTTCACCGGCAGCGACTTCTCGCGCGCCAACCTGACCGGCGTTCAGGTGGTCGGGGCCAATTTCGCCTCGGCGAACTTCGCCGGGGCCTCCATGAGCGGCGTCGAAGCGCAGGGCGCCTCGTTCGTGCGGGCCAATCTGACCGGCGCAGATGTCTCCGGCGGCGAGATGCACGGGGTCAACTTCAACAGCGCCACCCTGGCGCGGGCCAATCTGTCGGGCGGCGAGCTGTTCGGGGCCACCCTGGCCAATGTCCGCGCCGCCGGCGCCAACTTCGCCGGATCGGAGCTGAACGCCTCCAACCTGTCGAACGGGGATTTCACCGGCGCGATCTTCAGCGGCGCCAGCCTGGACGGCGCGCGCCTCAGCGGCGGGACCTTCGCCCGGGCCGCCTTCAACGACGCCTCGATGCGCCGCGCCGACATCCGGGGAACGGACCTGTCGAGCGCGCGCGGCCTGACCCAGGGGCAGATCGGCGAGGCGTGCGGCGACGGCTCCACCCGGCTGCCCAGGGGGCTGACGGCCCGGGCGTGCCGCAGCGGCTCGATCCGCGTGATCCGCACGCCCCCCGACCCGCCCGTGCCGCCGCGCGTCAGGAACCTCATCTCGATCGCCGAGAACTGAACGACAAAAAAGGGGACGCCGCGCGGCGTCCCCTTTCTCGTTCCGGCCTCTGCGCGGTCAGACCTTGATCGGCGGCGCCGTGCGGATGTGCAGTTCCTTCAGCTGACGTTCCTGAACACCGGCTGGGGCGCTCATCAGCAGGTCCTCGCCTTGCTGGTTCAGCGGGAAGGCGATCACCTCGCGGATGGCCTGCTGGCCCGCCAGCAGCATGACGATGCGGTCGATGCCGGGGGCCAGGCCGCCGTGCGGCGGCGCGCCGTAGCGGAAGGCGTTCAGCATGCCCCCGAACTGCTCCTCGACCACCGAGGCGTCGTAGCCGGCGATGTCGAAGGCCTTCAGCATGATCTCGGCCTTGTGGTTACGGATCGCGCCCGAGCACAGTTCGTAGCCGTTGCAGACGATGTCGTACTGATAGGCGCGGATGGTCAGCGGGTCCTGGCTCTCCAGCGCGTCCAGCCCGCCCTGCGGCATCGAGAAGGGGTTATGTGAGAAGTCGATCTTCTTTTCTTCCTCGGACCATTCGAACATGGGGAAGTCGACGATCCAGCAGAATTTGAACTGGTCCTCGTCGACCAGCTTCAATTCGGTCCCGACGCGGGTGCGGGCCAGGCCGGCGAACTTGGCGAAGACCGAGGGATCGCCCGCGACGAAGAAGGCGGCGTCGCCCTGTCCCAGGCCCAGCGACGTCATCAGCGCCTGCGTCGGCTCCTGACCCAGGTTCTTGGCGATGGGGCCGCCCCAGGCGCCCTGGTCGTCCGACCAGAAGATATAGCCCAGGCCCGGTTGGCCTTCCCCTTGAGCCCACGAATTCATGCGGTCGCAGAAGGCGCGCGAGCCGCCGGTCGGCGCGGGGATCGCCCAGACCGCGTTCTTCTGGTCCGCGGCCAGGATCTTGGCGAACAGGCCGAAACCGCCGTCGCGGAAGTGGTCGGAGACGACCTGCATCTTGATCGGATTGCGCAGGTCCGGCTTGTCCGAGCCGTACCAGGCCATCGACTGGGCGTAGGTCAGGCGCTCGAAGCCCTTGTGCTCGAACGTCTCGCCGAAGTCGTTGGTGAAGGCGTGGGTCTGGTCGATGGGCGAAACCGGCTTGCCCTCGCCGAATTCCTCGAACACGCCGTGCATGACCGGCTCGATGGCGGCGAAGACGTCTTCCTGGGTCACGAAGCTCATCTCGACGTCGAGCTGGTAGAACTCCAGCGAACGGTCGGCGCGCAGGTCCTCGTCGCGGAAGCAGGGGGCGATCTGGAAATAGCGATCGAAGCCCGAGACCATCAGCAGTTGCTTGAACTGCTGCGGCGCCTGGGGCAGCGCATAGAACTTGCCAGGATGCAGACGCGACGGCACCAGGAAGTCGCGCGCGCCTTCCGGCGACGAGGCCGTCAGGATGGGCGTCTGATACTCCAGAAAACCCTGTCCGAACATGCGGTTGCGGATCGACTGGATCACGCGCGAGCGCAGCACGATGTTTCGATGCAGGGTGTCGCGGCGCAGGTCGAGATAGCGGTGCTTGAGACGGATGTCCTCGGGATAATCCGGTTCGCCGAAGACGGGCAGCGGCAGTTCGGCGGCCTCGGACAAAACCTCGACGCCCCGGACGCGGACCTCGATCTCGCCGGTCGGCAGATTGGGGTTCACCACCGAGACGTCGCGGGCGACCACTTCGCCATCGACGCGGATCACGCTCTCGGCGCGCAGGCGTTCGACGGCGGCGAAGCCGGGCGTCTCGGGGTGCAGGACCAACTGCGTCAGGCCGTAGTGGTCGCGCAGGTCGATGAACAAGAGGCCGCCGTGGTCGCGCTTCCTGTGCACCCAGCCGGACAGGCGGACGGCGGAACCGGCGTCGGAGGCGCGGAGCGCGCCGCAGGTGTGAGAGCGATAGGCGTGCATGAGAATCGTCTGGACTGGACCGCGCGCGCGGCGAAAATCGGAAGCGGCGTAGGGCGCATCATCCCCCCCGAAAGTCAAGGTTTCGGCCGTTGCAAAGCCCGTCGCAGGGCAGGATAAGGCGTTCGCCATCGTCAAAGAGGTCGCCCATGTTCGTCGTCACCATCACCTACACCCAGCCCATCGAGGCCATCGAGGCGAAGACGGCCGAGCACCGCGAATGGCTGGACCAGCACGTGGCCAGCGGCCTGATCGTGGCGGCCGGGCCCATGGTCCCGCGCACCGGCGGCATACTGATCGTCGCCAGCCGGGGCACGAAGGAAGAGCTCGAGACCCTGCTGAAGGCCGATCCGTTCCAGGTCCACGGGCTGGCCGAATATGAAGTCGCCGAATTCAAGGCGGGCAAGCTGAACCCGGCCCTGGCCCCGTTCGCCTGATTTCATCCACAGCGAGGCGGTTTCCCTCCCCGAAACCAACAGAGGGGCGCCGACGCGGCTGACGACGGCCTCTGCTATGACGGCCCCATGCCCGCGCAAAGCGCCCCCTCCCGCCCCGGCCAGGGCCGCCCGCCCCAGGACCAGCTGCGCCTGCCGCTGGAACGTCCGGTCTCGGACCAGACCCTGGTGGTGTCCGACAGCAACGCCGAAGCGGTCCAGGTCCTGTCGCGCTGGCCCGACGGGGCGGGCGCGGTCCTGGCGCTGCACGGGCCGGCGGGATCGGGCAAGAGCCGCTTGGCCGCCGCCTGGGCCGAGCGGATCGGGGCCGTGCCGCTGAACGGGGCCGAAGCCGCCCTGATGGACCCGCTGGAGCTGGAGGGGCGGCCTGTCCTGCTGGACCGGGCGGCGGACGCCGACGACGAGAGCCTGTTCCATCTGATCAACCTGGCCCATGCGGGGGGCGGCCCCCTGCTGCTGGCGGCGCGTTCGGCTCCGCGCCAGTGGGCGGTCGCCCTGCCCGACCTGCGCTCGCGGCTGGACGCGGTGCGGACCGTGGCGATCGCGCCGCCCGACGACGCGGTGCTGTCGGCCATTCTGCGGGCCCGCTTCGCCGAACGCAGCATCGCCCCCGCCGACGAGGTGATCGACTATCTGGTGCGGCGTCTGGACCGCTCGGCCGAGGCCGCCGCCCTGGCCGTCGAACGGCTGGACGCCCTGCACCGCCCCGTCACCCGCGTCCTGGCCCGCCAGGTGCTGGACGCCCTGGACGCGGAAGCCTAGATCGGGAGGACGAAATTGTCGCCCCCCGCTTGCGGCCGTCACAGACGCGCGCGAGAACCGGGGCATGACCGACGCCGCGATCCATGACGACACCCGAGGCGAGGAGGTTCCGGCCTCGCGCGCGCCCCAGCTGATGCTCAGCGAAGAGCTGATGGCCTCGCCCAGCCGGTTCTTCAATCGCGAAATCTCCTGGCTGGCGTTCAACGAGCGGGTGCTGGAAGAGGCGGCCAACCCCAACCACCCGCTGCTGGAGCGGCTGCGTTTCCTGTCGATCTCGGCCAACAATCTGGACGAGTTCTTCATGACCCGCGTGGCCGGGCTGAAGGGCCAGCTGCGCGAGCGGGTGCGGGTGCTGTCGGCCGACGGCCTGACCCCGGCCGAACAGCTGGAGCAGATCAATATCGCCGCCGGCGAGCTGATGGCCGAGCAGCAGTTGCGCTGGCGTCAGCTGAAGAAGGAGCTGACCGCCGCCGGCATCGAGGTCGTCGACCGCCAGCGCATCACCAAGACCGAGCGCGAGCGGCTGGAGCCCGAGTTTCTGAACCAGCTGTTCGCCGTGCTGACGCCGCTGGCCATCGACCCGGCGCACCCCTTTCCCTTTCTGCCCAACCTGGGCTTCTCGCTGGCGCTGAAGCTGAAGAGAAAGGGCGAGACCAAGACCTTCTACGCCCTGGTGCCGGTGCCGACCCAGGTGCGCCGGTTCTGGGAACTGCCGACCGACGGCCGCTCCACGCCGGGGCACAAGCGGTTCATCACGCTGGAAAACGTGCTTCTGCTGTTCATCGACCACCTGTTCCCCGGCTGCGAGGTTCAGGAAAAGGGCGTGCTGCGCCTGATCCGGGACTCGGACATCGAGATCGAGGAAGAAGCCGAGGACCTGGTGCTGGAGTTCGAGGAGGCGCTGAAGCAGCGTCGCCTGGGCTCGGTCGTGCG
Organism: Brevundimonas sp. D3-1P; assembly: GCF_055809335.1. NCBI lineage: Bacteria > Pseudomonadati > Pseudomonadota > Alphaproteobacteria > Caulobacterales > Caulobacteraceae > Brevundimonas > Brevundimonas sp. D3-1P. The sequence goes on along the minus strand of NZ_CM147908.1, from coordinate 389,703 downwards.
CGTCAAGATCGAGGCGTCCATGCCCGCCGACCTGCGCGACTTCATCGTCGGCGAACTGGAGGCGGCGCCTCAGGACGTGGTGCTGGTGGACGGGATGCTGGGCCTGGCCCAGCTGTCGGACCTGATCGGCGGCGGCCATCCCGACCTGAAGTTCAAGGGCTATGAGCCGCGCTATCCCGAGCGGGTGCGCGACAACGGCGGCGACGTCTTCGCCGCCATCCGCGAAAAGGACATGCTGATCCACCACCCGTTCGAGAGCTTCGACGTGGTGGTGCAGTTCCTGCGCCAGGCCGCGCGCGATCCGAACGTCATCGCGATCAAACAGACGCTCTATCGCACGTCCAAGGACAGCCCCATCGTCGCGGCCCTGATCGAGGCGGCCGAGAACGGCAAGAACGTCACCGCCCTGGTCGAGCTGAAGGCCCGCTTCGACGAGGAGGCCAATCTGCGCTGGGCGCGGGCGATGGAGCGAGCCGGGGTCCACGTCGTCTTCGGCTTCGTCGAATACAAGACCCACGCCAAGCTGAGCGTCGTGGTGCGCCGCGAGGGCGAGGGCCTGCGCACCTATTGCCACTTCGGCACCGGCAACTATCACCCGGTCACGGCCAAGATCTACACCGACCTGTCTCTGTTCAGCTGCGATCCCGTCCTGGGGCGCGATGCGACCAAGGTGTTCAACTACATCACCGGATACGCCACGCCCGACCATCTGGAAGCCCTGGTGGTGTCGCCGCTCAACATGAAGTCGACCCTGATCGAACTGATCGGCAAGGAAATGTCGGCGGCCGCCATGGGCAAGCCCGCCGCGATCTGGGTCAAGCTCAATGCATTGGTGGACGTGGAGATCATCGACGCCCTGTACCGGGCCAGTCAGTGGGGCGTGCGGATCGACCTGGTGGTGCGCGGCATCTGCTGTCTGCGGCCGGGCGTGCCGGGCCTGTCGGAGAACATCCGGGTCAAGTCCATCGTCGGCCGCTTCCTGGAACACAGCCGCATCGTCTGTTTCGCCAACGGCAAGGACCTGCCGCACGACAAGGCCAAGGTCTTCATCTCATCGGCCGATTGGATGACGCGCAACCTGGACCGCCGGGTCGAACTGATGACGCCGATCAGGAACGCCACCGTCCACGACCAGATTCTGGACCAGATCATGGTCGCCAATCTGAAGGACGACGCGCAAAGCTGGGTGCTGGACGCCGAGGGGCGCTATACCCGCGTCACGCCCGCCGATCCCGAACGGCCCTTCTCGGCGCACAAATACTTCATGACCAATCCCAGCCTGTCGGGCCGCGGGCGCAAGGCCAAGAGCCTGCCCGCCGTCCTGCGCTACGAGCGTCCCGGCCGCTGATGCCCGAGGTTCAGCTGACCGACCGCGACATCGCGGCCATCGACATCGGCTCCAACTCGGTGAGGCTGGTGCTGTACAAGCTGGAAGGCCGGGCGATCTGGACCGTCTACAACGAGAAGGTGCTGGCCGGCCTGGGCCGCGACCTGCCGACGACGGGCAGGCTGTCGCCCGACGGGGTGGCGATGGCGATGACGGCCCTGCGCCGGTTCGCCGCCGTGCTGGAAGGCGTGCGGCCCGACGCCACCCTGATCGCCGCCACGGCCGCCGTGCGCGAAGCCATCGACGGCCCCGATTTCTGTCAGCGCGTGGCCGCCGAGATCGGGCTGAACATCCGCGTGCTTTCGGGCGAAGAAGAGGCCCGGTACGCCGCCATGGGGGTGCTGGCCGGCGCGCCCCAGGCCCACGGCGTCTCGGCCGACATGGGCGGCGCCAGCCTGGAGCTGACGAGGCTGAACGGAGACGGCGTGGAGCGCGGCCTGACCCTGCCCTTGGGGCCCTTCGCCCTGGCCGACGGCAAGGGATTCGACGCCGACCGCGTCAAGGCCCGCATCGACCAGGTGCTGAAACCCGTCGCGGCCCGGTTCCAGAGCGAACGCCTCTACGCCGTCGGCGGCGCCTGGCGCACCCTGGCCCAGGTGCAGATGGCGCTGAAGTCCTATCCCCTGCGGGTGGTGCATCAGTATCAGATGTCGGCCGAAGACGCGCTGGAGGCCGCGCGTCTGGTCGCCCAGCAGTCGGCGGCGGGCCTGGCCAAACTGCCCGGCGTGTCCAGGAAGCGGGCCGAGACCCTGCCCTATGCCGGCCTGGTGCTCGAGGGGTTGATCAGACATCTGGACCTGAAACAGATCGAGATGTCGGCGTGGGGCGTGCGCGAGGGCCTGCTGTTCGAAACGCTGGACGCGGCGACGCGCACGGCCGATCCGCTGCTGGCCGGGTGCAAGGCTCTGGGCGGGCGTCAGGGCGTGTCCCCCGCCCTGCCCGGCGCGCTGAACGGCTGGATCGCCGAGATCGTGGACGCCCTGCCCCCTGTCTTCGGGGAAAGGCGCGACGCCGTCCTGACGGCCGCCGCCTGCCGCCTGGCCGACCTCGGCGCTCGACTGCATCCCGACCACAGGCTGGAGCTTGTGTTCGACCAGGTGCTGCGCGCGCCCGTCGCCGGCATCAGCCATGCTGAGCGGGCCTTTCTGGCCAGCGCCCTGAACGCCCGCTATGGCGGCGCGCCCGCCACGCCCCAGCCGGAGGTCATCGACCGGCTGCTGGGCGGCGACGCGGCCAAACGCGCCCGCGCCATCGGCCTGGCCATCCGCCTGGCCTGCGACCTGTCGGGCCGCTCGCCCCAACTGCTGGCCAATGCGACGGCGAAGGTGAAGGGCGGCGATCTGCGCCTGACCGCGACCGAAGGCTATGCCGACGTCCTGCTGGGCGAACAGGCGAGAAAGCGCGCCAAGGCCCTGGCCGAGGCGATGGGCCTGGGGCTGAAGATTTAGGCGCCTTGACGGAGGGGTTGTCCGCCGCAGCACGGGCACCTGTGGGACTTCAAGAGCCCCTCCACCACGCCATGCGCCCTACTCGATCTCGACGACCTCGACCCGCGCGCCGTTCAGCACCAGGGCGATCTCGCCGCGTTTCAGCTTCAGCGCGTCCTCGCCGAAGATCTGGCGGCGCCAACCCTTCAGGGCGTCGATGTCGGCGTCGTCGCTGATGGCGATCTTCTCCAGGTCTGCGACGGTGGCGATCAGCTTGGAGGCCACGCCGGCGTTGTCGCTCTTGGCCTTCAGCAGCACCTTCAGCAGTTCGACGACCGAAGGCGGGGCCGGCTGGCGGTGGGCGGGGCGCTCCATCTCGGGGGCGAAGGCTTCGGGGTCGGCCAGGACGCGCTTCAGCTCGTCCGCCAGCTCCAGCCCCAGGCGGGAGCCCCCGAAGCCCTTGGGCACCGAGCGCAGACGGTTGAAGGCGTCCGGGTCGGTCGGGGTCTGCTGGGCGATCTCGTCCACGCCCTCGTCCTTCAGGATGCGGCCGCGCGGCTGATCCCGCTCCTGCGCCGCGCGCTCGCGCCAGACGGCGACGGCCTTGAAGGCGGCCAGATATTTGGCCGAGAACTTCTTGGGTTTCAGCCGCTTCCAGGCGTTCTCGGGATTGGTGTCGTAAAGAGCCGGATCGGTCAGCCCCGCCATTTCCGACATCACCCAGTCCAGCCGCCCGTCCTTCTGCAGCCGGTCGCGCAGCTTGGGATAGAGGGCCGCCAAATGGGTCACGTCGCCCAGGGCATAGACCAGTTGGCTGTCCGACAGCGGCCGGCGCGCCCAGTCGGTGAAGCGGCTGCCCTTGTCCACGTCGATGCGCAGCATCTGCCGCACCAGCGAATCATACGCCACCTGCTCGCCGAAGCCCGCCGCCATCGCCGCGACCTGGGTGTCGAACAGCGGTTTGGGCATGGCGCCCAGCCGCACGAAGATCTCCACGTCCTGACGGCAGGCGTGGAAGACCTTGACGATCCTCTCGTCGCGCAACAGGTCCAGGAACGGCGCCAGGTCCAGCCCGTCCGCCATCGGGTCGATGATGGCGGCGTGATCGGCCGAGGCGGCCTGGATAAGGCACAGCCGGGGCCAATAGGTCGTTTCCCGCATGAACTCGGTGTCGACCGTAATGAAGGGGGCGGAGGATACGCGGGCGCAGAACTCGGCCAGCGCCTCATTGGTGGTGATCGGCGTCATTCCGGTGCTATAGCCCCCCGGAACCCATCCGTGGCAAGAGCCGCGCTGCATTTCCGCCCCGATTCCAGGCCCAAGACCCATGAGCGACACCCAAAAGCCTCTCGAAAACGGCCTGACCTATGCCGACGCGGGCGTGGACATCGACGCGGGCGAGATGCTGGTCGAACACATCAAGCCCCTGGCCAAATCCACGGCGCGCCCCGGATCGGAACCGTCGCTGGGCGGATTCGGCGCCCTGTTCGACCTGAAGGCCGCCGGGTTCGAGGACCCTCTGATCGTCACCACCACCGACGGCGTCGGCACCAAGCTGAAGATCGCGATCGAGACGGGCCGTCATGACGGCGTCGGCGTCGATCTGGTCGCCATGTGCGTCAACGACCTGTTGGCCCAGGGCGCCGAGCCGCTGCTGTTCCTGGACTATTACGCCACCGGCCGGCTGGAGATCGACGCCGCCCGCCGCGTCGTCGCCGGGATCGCCGAGGGCTGTCGCCAGGCCGGTTGCGCCCTGGTCGGGGGCGAGACCGCCGAAATGCCGGGGATGTACACCGAAGGCGACTACGACCTGGCGGGTTTCAGCCTGGGCGCGGTCGAGCGCGGCCATGCCCTGCCCTATCTGGACCGTCAGGCGGCGGGGGACATCGTCATCGGCCTGGCCTCGACCGGCCCGCACTCGAACGGCTATTCGCTGGTCCGCAAGGTGGTGGAGAAGTCCGGCCTCGGCTGGGGCGACGACGCTCCCTTCGCCAAGGATCGTTCGCTGGCCCAGGCCCTGATGGAGCCGACCCGCATCTATGTGAAGCCGGTCCTGCCGATCATGAAGGCGGGACTGGTCAAGGGCGCGGCCCACATCACCGGCGGCGGCCTGATCGAAAACCCGCCCCGCTGCATCGCCGAGGGGCTGAAGGCGTCGTTCGACTGGGACGCCTGGCCCATGCCCGCCGTCTTCCAGTGGCTGGCCGAGACGGGCGGGATCAGCGACCACGAGATGCGCCGCACCTTCAACTGCGGCGTGGGCTTCATCCTGATCGTCGCGCCCGAGAACGCCGAACCTGTCCTGGCCGCCCTGCTGAACGCAGGCGAAGTCGCCTTCGTCTGCGGACAACTGGAAAACGTCTGATCTCGTGAAGACGCGCGTCGCCATCCTGATTTCGGGGGCCGGTTCGAACATGGCCGCCCTGATCGACGCCGCGCGCCGGCCGGACAGCGGTTACGAAGCGGCCCTGGTCGTCTCGAACATCGAGGGCGCGGGCGGTCTGGCGATCGCGGCGGCCAAGGGTGTCGCGACCGCGACCGTGGCGCACAAGGCCTTCGGCAAGGACCGCGAGGCGCACGAGCGGGCCGTGGACGCCGTGCTGCGCCAGGCGGCGGTCGAAGTCGTCGCCCTGGCCGGCTATATGCGGGTGCTGACGCCGTGGCTGGTCGGCGGCTGGCGCGGCCGGATGCTGAACATCCACCCCAGCCTGCTGCCCCTCTATCCCGGTCTGGACACCCACGCCCGCGCCATTCGAGCAGGCGACGCCGAGGCCGGCTGCACCGTGCATCTGGTCACTGAGGGGGTGGACGAAGGCCCCATACTGGGCCAGGCCCGCGTGCCCATCGTCGAGGGCGACACGCCCGGCGCCCTGGCCGAACGGGTCAAGACGGCGGAGCATCAGCTTTACCCCCAGGCGCTACGCGCCTTTTGTCGGGATTTGAAGCGGGGCTGACTTCTTCCCTCTGCTCCCTTGCCTTCTTTCCGCTCATCCCCGCGAAAGCGGGGACCCAGTTCTGTCGCAGGACTGGTGTTGAGGAACGCCAGACCGCCCGCGTATCCAAACGCTTGAGCGCCCAAAGCGCTGGGTCCCCGCTTTCGCGAGGATGAGCGGAGGGTGAGAAGAACCAAGATTACAAAAACGTCATGCGACAGACCGCCGCACCGGCGCGATGGTGCCGCCGACCCAAACGGGACTATTTCTTCATGAATCGCATTCGTCTGATGGCCGCCTGCTCGGCCTGTATCGTCGTCGCCCTGACCGGCGGCGCGGCCTCGGCCCAGGACCATTCGCACGGCGCGGCCGCCGCCCATCCGTTCGGAACCTGGGGCTTCGATCTGGCCGGCCGCGACACGACGGTGAAGCCGGGCGACGACTTCAACGAATACGCCAACGGAACCTATCTGCGCACGACCGACATTCCCGCCGACAAGGCGCGTTTCGGCCCGTTCGACGTTCTGTACGAAAACGCCCAGGCCCAGCTGAAATCCATCATCGAGACCAGCGCGGCCAATCCGGCCAACGACAACGCCCGCAAGGTCGGCGCCCTGTACGCCAGCTTCATGGACGAGGCCCGGATCGAACAGCTGGGGGCCGCGCCCCTGGCGGCCGATCTGGCCGCGGTCAAGGCCGTGACCGACCACGCCGGCATGGCGCGCCTGATGGGCGAAAGCCATGCGGGCTTCGGCGCCTCGCTGTTCGGCGTCGACGTGTTCGAGGACCTGCAGAAGCCCGACCTGAACTCGGCCTATCTGGGTCAGGGATCGCTGGGCCTGCCCGACCGCGACTACTATCTGAAGCCCGACTTCGCCGCCCAGCGCGAGGCCTATCTGGCCTATCTGACGACCACCCTGACGGCCATCGGCTGGACCGACCCGGCCAAGGCCGCCGCCGACATCCTGGCCTTCGAGACCAGGGTCGCGGACAAGCAGTGGACCACCGTCCAGCGTCGTCAGATCGACAAGCTCTACAACCCGACCCGGGTCGCGGACCTGCCGACCCTGGCCCCCGGTTTCGACTGGGCCGCCTTCATGGCCGGCGCCCAGGTGTCGGAGGTCGACACCCTGGTGCTGATGGAAAACACCGCCATCCCCGGCATCGCCCAGGTGTTCGCCGACACCCCCATCGAGACGCTGAAGGCCTGGCAGGCGTTCAATGTGGTCGACCAGGCCAGCCCCTATCTGTCCAAGGCCTTCGTCGACGCCCGCTTCGATTTCCGCGGCAAGACCCTGCGCGGCCAGCCCGAGAACCGTCCGCGCTGGAACCGGGGCGTGGCCCTGGTCGACGGCCAGCTGGGCGAGGTGCTGGCCCAGGAATATGTCCGCCTGCATTTCCCCGCCTCGTCCAAGGCCCAGATGGAGGCCCTGGTCGGCAATATCCGCGACGCCATGACCGAGCGGCTGAAACACGTCGACTGGATGAGCGAGCCGACCCGCGAACAGGCGCTGTACAAGATGTCCAAGTTCGGGGTGAAGATCGGCTATCCCGACAAATGGCGCAGCTACGACGGGCTGGAGCTGAAGCCCGACGATCTCTACGGCAACGTCGAACGGTCCTCGGCCTTCGAATGGGCCTACAAGCGCGGCAAGATCGGCAAGCCGGTCGATCCGCTGGAATGGGGTATGACGCCCCAGACGGTGAACGCCTATTACAACCCGCCGCGCAACGAGATCGTCTTCCCGGCCGCCATCCTGCAGGCGCCCTTCTTCGATCCGAACGCGGACCCGGCCGTCAACTACGGCGGCATCGGCGCGGTGATCGGCCACGAGATCACCCACGGCTTCGACGACCAGGGCAGGAAGTCCGACGGCGACGGGGTGCTGCGCGACTGGTGGACGCCTGAAGACGCCGCTCGCTTCGAAGAGCGGGCCAAGGTGCTGGGCGCCATCTACGACAAGCTGGAGCCGATCCCCGGCGTCCACGTCAACGGCGACCTGACGATGGGCGAGAACATCGCCGATCTGGGCGGCCTGCTCCTGGCGCTGGACGCCTATCACAAGTCGCTGAACGGCCAGCCGGCGCCGGTCATCGACGGCCTGACGGGCGATCAGCGGGTCTTCCTGGGCTGGGCCCAGGTCTGGCGCGAGAAGTCGCGCGAGGCGGCGCTGAAGGAGCAGCTGACCACCGACCCCCACTCGCCGGGGCCGGTGCGCGCCGCCACCTCGCCGCGCAATATCGACGCCTGGTACGCCGCCTTCGGCGTGTCGCCCGACCAGAAGGAATATATCGCGCCGGACGCCCGCGCCCGCATCTGGTAGGCTCGATCCCGCCCCGCAGCAAAAAAGGCCCGGAGCGCACGCTCCGGGCCTTTGTCTTTCAGTGGTTCTCGGGCGGCCTACTTCGGCGTGGTCGCCGCGCCGGCGACGGCGCCGATGGCGGCGCCCGCCACCGTCGAGCCGGTGTTGCCGCCGACCACCTGGCCCGCGACAGCGCCCCCCAGAGCGCCCGTGGCGGCGCGTTGTTCCATGGTCTGGCCGCAGGCGGCCAGCAGGGCGACGACGCCGACGGCGGGGGCCAATTTGATCAGGGTCTTCATGAGTCTTGACGTGACCCCCGTTTCTCATCCAGCCATAACGAGAGTCCTGGGTTGATCTGAGCTGGGGTTGTCGGGGGTGGCAAGAGGCCGGTCAGCGCAGCCCCCAACCAGCGCAGCGGACCGGCCGATCTGTCCGCTGAGCGCTTCTGCATAAGCCTGCGGCGTCAGCCACCCGAGCTTCGAGTGCGGACGCCGCTCGTTGTAGTCGCGTCGCCACGCTTCCAGCACCGCGCGGGCGTGCGGCAGAGAGCGGAACAGCGTCTCGTTCAGCAGCTCGTCACGCAGGCGTCCGTTGAAGCTCTCGTTGAAGCCGTTCTGCTGGGGCTTGCCGGGCGCGATGTAGTGCCAGCCGACGCCGGTGTCGTCGGCCCAGGCCAGGACCGCGTTCGAGGTGTATTCTGTCCCGTTGTCGCTGACGATGGTGTCGGGCCGCCCCCGCTGCCGGATGACGGCGTCCAGCTCCCGCACGACCCGCGCGCCCGACAGCGAGGTGTCGGCCACCAGCGCCAGGCATTCACGCGTGCAGTTGTCGATCACCGTCAGGATGCGGAAGCGCCGCCCGTCCGTCATCTGGTCGGCCACGAAGTCCAGCGACCAGCGCTGGTTCGCAACCAGTGGTAACTCCAGCGGTCTTCGGGTGCCGATGGCGCGCTTCCGACCGCCGCGTCGACGGACCGTCAGTCGCTCCTCGCGATAGATCCGCTGGACCCGCTTCCTGTTGACCGCATGGCCCTCGCGCCGCAGCAGCACGTGCAGGCGGCGATAGCCGAACCGGCGACGCTCCTGGGCCAGAGCCTTCAGCCGGTCGCGCAGGGCGCCGTCGTCCGGGCGCGTCGCCTGATAGCGCACGCTCGTCCGATCGACGCCCAGCACACGGCACGCCCGCCGTTCGCTCATCTCGTAGGCGGCCTGCAGATGACCAGCCGCCTCGCGCCAGCCGGCGGGCGTCACCACTTTTTTCCCAGCAGGTCCTTCAGCGCCACGTTGTCCAGCATCGCGTCCGCCAACATCCGCTTGAGCCGAGCATTCTCGTCCTCGAGCGCCTTCAGCCGCCGAGCCTCCGACACATCGAGCCCGCCGAACTTGGCCTTCCATTTGTAAAAGGTCGCAGAGCTGACCCCGTGACGCCGGCACACCTCCGCCGTCGCCACACCGGTCTCCTGCTCCCGCAGGATCCCGATGATCTGTTCTTCCGTGAACCTTGATCGCTTCATTCTGTCCGTCCTTCGTTGGGCGGACTCTAGCTATTCCTGGAGGAGTTTCAGGGGGTCACGTCAGTCTTCTCCGAGGGAGCGAGGGGACGATGTTGACCGAACGGAAAAGCCCCGCGTCCGGTTCCGAACGCGGGGCTTTATGGTGTCGCTATGCTCGGGACGCGGTCCCTCGCGACCTGAGCGACAGGGTGCGCGCTATGCTCGGGACGCGGTCCCTCGCGACTTGAGCGCTTAGCCGACGATCTGGTCGTCGGTGAAGAACTGGGCGATCTCGATCTTGGCGTTGTCCAGGCTGTCGGAGCCGTGGACCGAATTTTCGCCGATCGACAGGGCGAATTGTTTGCGGATGGTGCCGTCGGCGGCCTGTTCCGGATTGGTGGCGCCCATGACTTCGCGGTATTTGGCCACGGCGTTGTCGCCTTCCAGCACCTGGACCACGACCGGCTCGGCCGTCATCTGCTCGACCAGTTCGCCGTAGAACGGACGCTCGGCGTGGACTTCGTAGAATTTCTTGGCCTGTTCCGTCGTCAGCTTGACGCGGCGCTGCGCCACGATGCGCAGGCCGGCGCCTTCGATCACGGCGTTGATCGCCCCGGTCAGGTTGCGGCGCGTGGCGTCGGGCTTGATGATCGAGAAGGTGCGTTCGGTCATGGGAGTGACTTCTTTTGTTCAGTCGATTGAGGGTCGCGGGCTTATAGCGACGCGCCGTCCCCGCGCCAAGCCGCCGTTTCAGCAGGCGATGGCGCGCACATGACCGGCGGCGGCGTAGTCCAGAATGGCGCGGTCGCGGGTGATGAGAATCAGGTCATGCGAACGCGCCGTCGCGATCAGCATTCGATCGGCCGGGTCCCTGTGAGCCAGATCAGGCAACTCTCCGACATCGACCATCAGATCGAAATCGAGAGACAGCAGCCGCGCGCGGGTCGCCTTCACGGCCTTTGACAGCCATCCCCTGACGTCTCCAGCGATCAAGACATTCAGCGACCGCTTCTGCTGGATAATTCCGAGCTCCCATGCCGTCGCCGCAGAAATATGGACACCGCCATTCGCGCTGGCCGCCACTATCGCAGCAGCGGCGTCCTCGTGAATGGATGTCCCCAAAACGATCCAGATCAGGGCGTGGGTGTCGAGCAGCACACCCTCGCTCATTCCTCACGCAGCCCGAGTCTGAAGTCGTAATCGGGATCGTTCAGGCCCATATCGGCCTCGACGCTCGTTCCGAACACCTGTTCATAAATGGGCTTTTCCAGGTCGATGCTTGGGTCGATGGAGAGCGAGCCCTTCATGCTCCCGAACATGCTGCGTGGATCCCAAGGCTCTTTGGTCGCGGCTTCCCGAGCGACCAGAACGGCGACTTCCTTGCCCCGCTTGGTGATGTGAACCTTGCGGATCTCGCCCGAGTTCACGCGGTCCAGCAGGTCCAGGCACTTGGCCTTGAACTCCGTCGCCGTTATGACGACCTCGCCGCCTACAAGATCATACGTCATGACTGGTCATATAGAAATGACCAGTCAGAAAGTCCATGCGCCGCCCATGCTTCAGATCACCGACCTGACCTTCAACGCCTGGGGCCGCAAATTCCTCGTCGATGCCTCCGTCAGCCTGCCGCCCGGCGCCAAGGTCGGGCTGGTCGGCCGCAACGGCATCGGCAAGTCGACGCTGTTCAAGCTGATCCTGGGCGAGTTGAACGCCAACGGCGACGAGATCAGCCTGCCCAAGACCGCGCGCATCGCTTCGGTGGACCAGGAACACCCGGCGACCCCGGTCAGCGTCATCGACACCATCTTGGAAGCCGACATCGAGCGCCACGCCCTGCTGGGCCGCCTGGAAACCGCCGAACCGGAAGAGATGGGCGAGATCTGGTCGCGGCTGATCGAGATCGACGCCGACGCCGCGCCGGCGCGCGCGGCCGAAATCCTGGTCGGCCTGGGCTTCGACCAGGAGAACCAGGCCCGGCCGATGTCGGAGTTCTCGGGCGGCTGGCGGATGCGCGTCGCCTTGGCCGCCGCCCTGTTCGCCGAGCCGGACATGCTGTTGCTCGACGAACCGACCAACTACCTCGATCTGGAAGGCGCCCTATGGCTCGAGGCGCGGCTTAAGAAATACCCGCACACCGCCCTGATCATCTCCCACGACCGCGAGATGCTGAACGAGGTCTGCACTCACATCCTGCACCTCGCGAACCACACCCTGACGCTCTACACCGGCAATTACGACGCCTTCGAAAAGGCCCGCGCCGAGAAGGCCAGGCTGCAGATGTCGGCCAAGGCCAAGCAGGACGCCGAACGCGCCCACCTTCAGGCCTTCGTGGACCGGTTCAAGGCCAAGGCGTCCAAGGCCGCCCAGGCCCAGTCGCGGATGAAGCGTCTGGAGAAGATGCAGCCCGTGGCCACCACCATCGAGGAGCGCGTCGCCCCCTTCACCCTGCCCTCGCCGCCGCGCCCGCTGGCGCCGCCGCTGATCCGGCTGGAGCGGGCCAATGTCGGCTACGAGCCGGGCAAGCCGATCCTGCGGAACCTGAACCTGCGGATGGACCTGGACGACCGGATCGGCCTCTTGGGCGTCAACGGCGCGGGCAAGTCGACCTTCGCCAAGATGATCGCCGGCGCCCTGGACGTGTCCGAGGGCGAACTGCATCGCGACAAGAAGATGCGCGTGGGCTGGTTCCACCAGCATCAGATCGAGGCGATGGACCCGACCGACACGCCGCTGGAGATTATCCGCCGCGCCATGCCGGATGCGCCCGAAAGCGCGCGCCGCTCCAAACTGGCCCAGTTCGGCCTGGGCTACGAGAAACAGGAGACCACGGTCGACAGCCTGTCGGGCGGCGAACGCGCGCGCCTGCTGCTGAATATGGTGGCGATGGATGCGCCCCACGTCCTGATCCTGGACGAACCGACCAACCACCTGGACATCGACAGCCGCCGGGCCCTGCTGGACGCCCTGAACGACTACAACGGCGCCGTCATCCTGATCACCCACGACCGGTCGCTGATGGAGATGGTGGCGGACCGGCTGTGGCTGGCGGCCGACGGCACGGTGAAGCCCTTCGACGGCGACATGGACGACTACGCCAAATTCGTCCTGGACCGCGCCAAACAGGCCATCGCCAAGCCCAGCCAGATCAAGAAGGAAGAAACCGCCGCCGCCCCTGTGCAGAGCAAGGGCAAGAAGAACGACAGGAAGTCAGGCCCCTCGCCTTCCACCCTTCGTCATGCGGTGAAGAAGGCCGAGGAGGAAATGGCGCGCCTGACCGCCGATGTCGCCCGGTTGGACGACGATCTCGCCAACGCCGCCGTCAGCGATCCCAAGCAGCTGGAGGGCCTGACCCGCGCCCGCGCCAAGGCCCAGGCCGACCTGGAGGCGGCCGAGGCAGCCTGGGTGGCGGCCGAAGAGGCGCTGGCCGAGGTCGCCGGATGAAGCCGATCGAATTCTCCAAGGAGGAGCGCGCCGCCGCCGTCGGCAAGCTGCGCGACTATTTCGCCCGCGAACTGGATCAGGAACTGGGCCAGCTCCCGGCCGAAATGCTGCTGGACTTCATCGGCCGGGAGATCGGCGGCGCCTTCTATGATCGCGGCGTCCACGACGCCCAGCAGCTGGTGCGGCAGAAGGCAGAGGACATCGTCGAGGCCCTATACGGCCTGGAACGCGCGGTCCCGACGCGCTGACCCGCCTCGTCTCACGACGGACCGACACGACCGCAGACCGCCCGACGCATCCAAGCCAGGCGGTCGGATCGTTCAGGTCTCAATCGGGCAGGTCTTCGGACAGGATCGCCATTTCGAACATGAACGAACCTTCTTCGTCCTCGTCCTCGAAGACGATGCCGATGAACTCGTCGCCGACATAGACTTCAGCCGAGTCATTCTGCTTGGGGCGGGCCTTCACGATGATGCCGCCGGTGTTGAAGGTGCGCTTGAGGTGGCCCTCGATACGTTTCAGGTCGGTGTCTTTCACGGGGGCCTCATGGTCTGAATGTTGGCGGCGGACCCTAGAGAAGTCCGGCGGACAGGGGAACCGCCGGCCGTCATTTTCCACCTACGCGGCGCGTTGAACGGCGAATGCGCGCCTTTGTTCATTTTCCCATACGGCCGCAGCCGCACGGCCGAGGCGCTGTCAGATCACGAAGTCATAGACCACGTCGGCCAGGGTGTGGTCCATCGTCCGCGCCGGCTCGGCCTCGGTCGGACAGTTGACTAGACGCGCAGGAACCCCCGCCACGGTGCAGCCGGACGGCACGGCCTTCAACACCACCGAGCCGGAGGCCACCTTGGCATAGTCGCCGATGGGAATATTGCCCAGAACCTTGGCCCCGGCGCCCAGCAACACGCCCTTGCCGATCTTGGGATGGCGGTCGCCGCGCTCGGCCCCCGTCCCGCCCAGGGTCACGCCGTGCAGCATCGACACGTCGTCGCCGACCACCGCCGTCTCGCCGATGACGATGCCGGTGCCGTGATCCAGGAACAGCCCCTTGCCCAGCCGCGCCGCCGGATGGATGTCCAGCTGGAACAGCTCGGAAATCCGGCTCTGGAAATGGAAGGCCAGGGTCTCGCGCCCCTGCCCCCACAGCCAGTGGGCCACGCGCCAGCCCTGCAGGGCTTGGAAGCCCTTGAAATAGAGGAAGGGCTGCAACAGGTTGCGGATCGCCGGATCGCGCTCGGCCACGGCCTGCAGGTCGGACTCCGCCGCCTCGACGATGGCGGGATCGGTGTTGAACGCCGACAGGCAGACCTCTCGCACCGACATGGCGCTCATTTCCCCGTCGGCCAGCTTGCGCGCGATCTGGAAGCTCAGGGCGCCGGCCAGGTCGTCGTGCGACAGGATCACGGCGTTCATCTGCGAGCCCAGCTGCGGCTCCTCGCGCGAGGCGGCCTCGGCCGAGGCGCGCAGCTGTCGCCACACGCTTTCGGTTTCCGCGACGATTTCCAGCTTGGCCATGACCGGCTCCTTCGTCCTCATCCTAACCGCCCCAGCATGGCCTGCGCCAGCGCCTGCGGCAGCGCCCCGTTCATCGCCATATGATAGGCCTTGTAGGCCGTCGCCACCGTCAGGCCGTCGCGCACCGTTCCGCGTCCGATCTCGTCCAGCAGATCGAGGAACGGCGCGCGCACGACCGTTATGATCTCGGTCGGATCGGGCGCGGTCATGACGGGCGACAGGCCCCAGGCGATCCAGGTCATGCCCATCTCGTCGGTGATGGAGTTGGACATCTCGATCGTCAGCGCCGGCGCCCAGTGTTCGGCGTGCAGCCCCGCCTCCTCGGCCAGTTCGCGCCGCACCCCGTCGAACGGGTCCTCGTCCAGCGGCGCCCCGCCCTCGGGCATTTCCCAGGAGTAGTTTCCGTGGGCGAACCGCTGCTGGCCCACCAGGGTCACGGTCCCGTCGTCGTGGACGGGCAGGACGCCGGTTCCGACGTTCTTGAACCGGACCACGGCGTAGTCGGCCTTCATTCCCGTCGGGGCCGTCGCCGGATGGCGCGTCACGGCCATCCACGGACTGTCGAACACCGTCTGGGGTCCTTCGCTGCGCCAGGCGGGCGGCTTGGCCAGCCCCCTGGCCCATCTCGGTTCGTCGGTCTTGCGCATGGACGACCTATGGCGGATGCGGGGGCGAAAGCCTAGCTAGGCGGCATGACCGCGCTTAACGAGCCCCTGCCCCCGCCCGTTCCCTCCCGGGACTTTCTGGACCGTCTGGCCCGGCGCCGCTCGGCCCCGGCCCAGGCGCTGACGACGCCCGGTCCGTCCGAGGAGGAGCTGGACCGGATTCTGACCCTGGGCGCCCGCACCCCGGACCACGGCAAGCTGTTCCCCTGGCGGTTCGTGGTCCTGGGTCCGCAGTCGCGCGCCGAGATCGCGGCCAGGCTGGCGGTGCTGGTCGAACTGCGCGGCGGGCCGGCCAAGGATCAGGCCGTGCTGGCCAAGCTGACGGCCGCGCCCATCACCGTCCTGGTCGTCTCGACCCCCGTCCCCCACGCCAAGCCGGTCTGGGAGCAGCAGCTGTCGGCCGGGGCGGTCTGCATGAACCTGGAGCATGCGGCGGCCGGCTTCGGCTATTCCGCCAGTTGGATCACCGACTGGTACAGCTACGACCCGCAGGCCCTGCCCCTGTTCGGCGTGGGCGAAGGCGAGACCGTCGCCGGCTTCATCCACATCGGCACGCTGAACGAACCGGCGCTGGAGCGCCCCCGCCCCGACATGGCCGCCAAGGTCACACGCCTGCCGTAAGCCGGCCTTACGACATCGCCCTGCGTCGGTTGGACCTCTCGACCGCCCCGCCTTTCTCCCGCAAGGCCTTGGTTATGGATTCCCTGTTGCAAGCCGTGGGCGACTTCATCGCCCGCAACCATATGTGGGCCGGCGTCCTGCTGGGCCTGGTCGTGTTCGTCGAGTCGCTGGCGATCGTCGGCGCCTTCGTGCCCGCCACCGGCCTGCTGGTGGCGGCGGGCGGCCTGATCGCGGCGGGGGTGCTGGACCCCGTCAGCGTCATCGTCGGCTGCGTCATTGGCGCGGTGATCGGGGACGCCGTCTCCTATTGGGCCGGGCGACGGCTGGGGGTGAAGTTCCTCCAGCGTCCGATGTTCCGTCCGCACCGCCGCCGCATCGCCTGGACGCGGCTGTATTGCCGCCGCTACGGGATCATGTCGATCTTCGTCGGCCGCTTCTTCGGTCCCTTGCGCGCCTTCGTGCCCCTGACGCTGGGAATGCTCAGGATGCGCCAGCGCGCCTTCCAGTTCGGCAATGCGACCTCGGCCGTCGTCTGGGTGCTGGCCATGCTGGCGCCCGGCTATCTGGCCGCACAGGGCCTGGCCCGAATGGAGCTTCTCAGCGAGGCCCACGGCCCGACCCTGCTGCTGGGCGCCATCGCCGCGGCGATCCTGGTCGTCGCCGTCGCCTATCGCCTGATCAAGGCGCGCGTGAGCCGCCGGTCCGCCGTCATGCGCGGCGCGCTGGAGAGCCGCTGATTTCGTCTTCCGGCCGGTGCACGATCGAGACCAGCACCACAGAGATGATCATCAGCAGGAACCAGCTGCCCAGCTTGGCCAGGGACACCATCTCCCATCCCGCCTGCTGTCCGGGATAAACCCAGGCCCGCCCCAGGGTGCCCAGGTTCTCGGCGAACCAGATGAACAGCGCCACCAGGAAATAGCCGAGCAGCAGCGGCATCGACCGCCGGCGCCGATCCGCCGTGAAATAGAACCAGCCCGGCCCGAACAGCAGGGCGGTCGCCGCGAACAGAGCGATCCGCACGTCCGGCAGCCAGTGATGGGCGAAGAAGTTGACGTAGATGGCCGCCGCCAGCACCCAGGTCGTCCACAGCGGCGGATAGCGCCGGACCCGGATATGAAAGATCCGCTGCACCCGCGCGATATAACTGCCCACCGCCGCATACATGAAGCCCGAGAACAGCGGCACCGCCCCGATCCTGAGCACGCTGTCCTCGGGATAGATCCACGACCCGTGCGCGGTCTTGAACAGCTCCATGATCGTGCCGGCGATGTGGAACAGCAGGATGACCCGCGCCTCCTCCCAGCTCTCCAGCCGAAACGCCAGCATCCCCGCCTGGATCAGCACCGCCCCCACGACCAGAAAGTCGTAGCGCGACACCGGCGCCTGATCGGGCCAGAACAGGAAGGTGCCCAGGATCAGGGCCAGCATCATCCCGCCGAACAGACACGCCCATCCCTGCTTCAGCCCGAACCACAGGAATTCGTAGGCGTAGCGACGCGGCCGGGACCCATCGACCCAGGCCTCGGCCCGCGTCATCAGGCGCCGGCCCCAGGCTTCGAGAGGGAGGGTGTGCGAACGAGACATCGGGCCGCAGCCTAGAGGCTGATCGCGCCGGACGGAACGCCCGCCGTTGCCAGCCCGCCCGCTTCATCCTAAGAGCCGGTTCCGCGATGAGACATCCCGTGACCACAGCGTTCGGCGGCCTGAGGCTGGTCTTCCAGCTTCTGCTTCTGCTCGCGGTCTTTTCGCCGGCGGTTTCGGCCCATGCCTGCATCGACGAAACCTGCGCCTATGTCGCCGCGGGCGTGCAGGCCATGCCGGACGACGCGCAAGGCGGCTGCCCCGACTGCGGCCCGGCCTGCGCCAACGGCTGCTGCCACGCGCCGCATCCCGCCGCCCTGCCCGGCCCGGCGTTCATGGATCAGCCGACGCCCCCTGCGCTTCGACTGTCCTGGAGCCACTCCCCAGAACGGCCGCCGCTCGATCCGGCCGGTCTTCGCCGCCCCCCGCGCGCCTGATCCCCGCCGGGGCCTTCCCCGGTCTTTCCGCACCGCCGCATCCCGTCCGACCGGGACATGGCCAACGCTGTCAGGACCGGCCCATGCGCCGGTCGAGGATCACCATGATGAACACCCTTTCAAGCCCCCTGCTGGCAAGCCCCCTGCTGGCAAGCCCCCTGCTGGCCGGCGCCGCCCTGGCCCTTCTTTTCCCCGCGACGGGCGTCGCTCAAAGCCCGCTGTCCGTCCAGACGCCGTCGCAGACCGAAGACGTCGAAGAGATCGAGGAGATCGTCGTCGTCTCCACCCGCTCGCGCCGCCGCATCCAGGACGAACCCCTCCGCGTCGAAGTCCTCAGTCAGGAAGAGATCGCCGAAAAGCTGATGATGCGGCCCGGCAATATCTCAATGATCCTGGCCGAAACGGGCGGGGTCCGCGTCCAGGTCACATCGCCGGGACTGGGCGCCGCCAACGTCCGCGTCCAGGGCATGGGCGGACGTTACACCCAGTTGCTGGCCGACGGCCTGCCGCTCTACGGCGGTCAGGCGCTGGGGCTGCTGCAGATTCCGCCCAGCGATCTGGGCCAGGTCGAGGTCATAAAGGGCGCGGCCTCGGCCCTGTATGGCGGCCAGGCCCTGGGCGGGGTCATCAATCTGATCTCGCGACGGCCGGGCGACGCGCCATCGGGCGAACTGATCCTGAACGCCACGAGCCGCGACGGCCAGGATGTCTCGGCCTATGGCTCCACGCCCCTGTCCGATCACTGGCGAGGCTCGCTGCTGGCGACCTACAATCATCAGGCGACACAGGATCTGGACGGGGACGGCTGGATCGACATGGCGGGATATGACCGCTGGTCCGCGCGTCCGCGCCTGTTCTGGACGGGCGACGACGGGGCGACCCTGTTCCTGACCGCCGGCCTGATGGGCGAGCAGCGGCGCGGCGGCACGCTGGACGGCGCGACGGCGCCGGATGGACGCCCCTTCCGCCTGGACCAGCAGACCGAGCGCCGGGACGCGGGCGTCGTTTACGAACGCC
This sequence comes from Brevundimonas sp. D3-1P, assembly GCF_055809335.1. Lineage (NCBI taxonomy): Bacteria > Pseudomonadati > Pseudomonadota > Alphaproteobacteria > Caulobacterales > Caulobacteraceae > Brevundimonas > Brevundimonas sp. D3-1P. The sequence goes on along the minus strand of NZ_CM147908.1, from coordinate 370,878 downwards.
CGTTCGGCCCTGACATCCTGTTCCAGACCCGCGCCTCCGCCGCCGAACAAAAGCACGACCACCGCTTTGGCGATTTGATGGAATCGGATCGCCACCGCACCTTCCTGTTGGAGGCCTCGGTTTCAGGTGAGGCGGAGGGCGCCGCCTGGCTGGGCGGCGTCGTCTGGCAGGCCGAAGACTATGCGTCGCAGGCCTTTCCCGTCTTCGATTATCGCTACACCGCGCCCGCCGTCTTCGCCCAGGTCGAATGGGACTGGACCGAGGCGCTGACCCTGGCCGCCAGCGCCCGCTATGACGACCACAGCCGATACGGCGGACAGTTCAGCCCGCGCCTGTCGATGCTATGGCGGCCCGGCCCCTGGACGGTGCGCGGCTCCTGGGGCCAGGGCTTCTACGCCCCCACGCCCTTCGTTGAAGAGACCGAGGCCGCGGGCCTGTCGCGGCTGGAGCCCCTGGCCGACCTGAGGGCGGAAACCGCCTCGACCGCTTCGCTGGACCTGGGCTATGCGCGGGGGCCGTGGGAGACCAACCTGACCCTGTTCGGCTCGAACATCGACGATGCGCTGCAACTCGTTCCCGTCGCCGCCGACCGCGTTCGCCTGGTCAATGTAGAGGGGGCGACGCGCACGCGCGGGGTCGAGATGCTGGGGCGCTGGCGTCGCGCGCCCTTCGTGGTCACGGCCAGCTACATGTATCTCGACGCGGACCAGCCCGCCCCCGTCGGCGCCGGCCGTCGCGCCGCGCCGCTGACGCCGCGCCACACCGCCGGCCTGGTCGCCATGTGGGAAGATCACGATCGCGGGCGGCTGGGCTTCGAAGCCTATTACACCGGCGCCCAGTCCCTGGAAGACGACCCCTATCGCGCGCGCGGCGACGCCTATTGGGAGCTGGGGCTGCTGGGCGAGGTGGTGCTGGGTCGCTACCGCATCTTCCTGAACCTGGAAAACCTGCTGGACGAACGCCAGACCCGCACCGATCCGCTGCTGCGTCCCTCGCGCACCGCCGACGGTCGCTGGACCACCGACGCCTGGGCGCCGCTGGAAGGCTTCGTCGCCAACGCCGGTGTCCGCATCCGCTTCGGCGGCTAAGCGCCCGTCAGCCCCGCCCGCGATAGGTCGGCACGCCCTGATCGGGCAGCCATAGCCCCTCGGGCGGGGCGCCCGTCTGCCAGAAGACGTCGATGGGAATGCCGCCGCGCGGATACCAGTAGCCGCCGATGCGCAGCCATTTCGGGGCCAGCAGGTCCGCGAGCTTGCGGCCGATGGCCACGGTGCAGTCCTCGTGGAAGGCGCCGTGGTTGCGGAAACTGGTCAGATAGAGCTTCAGGCTCTTGGACTCGACAAGCCAGTCGCCCGGCGCATAGTCGATGACGATGTGGGCGAAGTCGGGCTGACCCGTCACCGGGCACAGGCTGGTGAACTCGGGCGCCGTGAACCGCGCCAGATACAGGGTGTCCGCGTGCGGGTTCGGCACCCGCTCCAGCACGGCGGTCTCGGGACTGGTCGGCGCGGCGGTCTGGGCGCCCAGCTGGCTGAGGTTGTCGGTGTAGTGGGTCATGCGGGGGATTTAGGCGCTTGCGGTTTACTTTGAAATCCTCCCCCGGCGGGGAAGGATCGGAACACGCCCACCCTCTCATCCCCCGAAAACTTCTCCCGACCTTTCAACGCCCTGGTCGGCGCCAGCGTCCATCGACCGTCCATGACTGCAAGCCGCTGTAGGATGGGCGGTTTCAGAGCGATCGGAGGCCCCTCGAATTTCACCCGTCTTGCACATCGCAGGGTTTTCGCCGGCGCAGTGCAATTTTTCGCCGCTCCCGATTTCAGACGATTGAGACTCTGTTTTTCGCACCGCCGTCTGAAATCCAGCCGATTGCCTTCCCCCGCGACAGCCCGCTAAGCGTAGCGAAAGGAAACTGAAGGAGACGCCCGTGGCCATTCCCGCTTCGCTGCAAAAAGGTCTGACCCTGCCGATCATTTCGGCGCCCATGTTCCTGGTTTCCGGACCGGACCTGGTGGTCGAGGCGTGCAACGCCGGGGTTATCGGGACCTTCCCCTCGCTGAACCAGCGCACGACCGAGGGCTATCGGGACTGGATCCGAGAAATCAAGGGCCGGCTGAAACCCGAGGCCGCGGCCTTCGGCGTCAACCACATCGTCCACCCGACCAATCCCCGGCTGATGGCCGATCTGACGGTGTCGGTCGAGGAGAAGGTGCCGCTGATCATAACCTCCCTGGGCGCGGTGCGGGACGTGGTCGATGCAGTCCATGGCTATGGCGGCCAGGTGTTCCACGACATCGCCAACATCCGTCACGCCCGCAAGGCGGCCGAGGCGGGCGTGGACGGGCTGATCCTGGTGGCCAACGGCGCGGGCGGCCATGCGGGGATCATCAACCCGTTCGCCCTGGTCAACGAGGTGCGCAGTTTCTTCGACGGAACCCTGATCCTGTCCGGCGCGATCTCGACGGGCCAGGACGTGGCCGCCGCCCTGATGCTGGGGGCCGACTTCGCCTATATGGGCACCCGCTTCATCAACACGACCGAGGCGATGGCGCCCGAGGCGTACAAGCAGATGGTGATCGACAGCGGCTCGGCCGACATCGTCCACACCCCGGCCGTCTCGGGCATTCCCGCCAACTTCATGGTCAAGTCGCTGGTCGAGAACGGCGTCGATCCCAAACACCTGCCCGACCACAAGCTGGACATGGGCGACGAGGCCAAGGCCTGGAAGACGGTCTGGTCCGCCGGCCAGGGCGCGGGCGCCATCCACGACATCCTGCCGACCGCCGAACTTGTCGCGCGCCTGCGACAAGAGTTCGCTCAGGCCACGGATCAATTCGCCATCAAGACCGGAGCACGCTAAAGGCGCCAAAGCGCATCTCGCGCGTTGGAGCCCTCATGATCCGCACCTTCGTTTCCGGCCCCGCCGCGCCGGCCGCCGCCCCCATCGCCGCCCTGGTCGCCGCCCTGATCGCCGCCTCGGCCGCCTCGGCCGCCGCGCCGGCCGTCGCCCAGGACGAGCCGGGATCGGCCGCCCGCGACGCCTGGACTTTCGAACTGGGCGCCGGAACCGACAACCGCTCCAAGAACGCCTCCAAGTCGGGCAATGACGGCTACGCCTTCGGTTCGGCCACCTGGGAGAGCGCCGACGGCCTGTTCTACGCCGGCCCCGGTTTCGAAACGGTCCAGTCGGGCGGCTCCAACGTCGAGGCGGAGCTTTCCGCAGGTTATCAGCCCGAGGCCTTCGGCTATCAGTTCGACTTCAACGCCGTGTACAAATACCGGCTGGACGCCGAGGCGGGCTATGACGCCGACGGCTGGGAGTTCACCGGCAATGTCAGCCGCGCCGTCGGCCCCGCCAGCGCCCGCCTGCAGGTCCAGTATTCGCCGGACGCCGCAGGCTCCACCAGGTCCTTCACCTGGGTCGAGGGCCAGGTCGGCTGGGACTTCGACGACCGCCTGAACGGCACGGCGGCGGTGGGGCGGCGCGAACAGGTCGGCGCGCCCGACTACACCGGCTGGAACGCGGGCGTCACCTATGCGCTGACCGACGCCCTTTCGGTGGACCTGCGCTATTACGACACCGACGCCGAGACCTTCGGCGAGCAGTACAAGCAGGCCTTGGTGGCGATGATCGCCTACGACTTCTGATCGCGCCCTTGCGCCGGGCGGTCCGGCTTCCCATCTGGGTTCTGTCGATCTCTCTCTGCGTAACGCCGCTGCTCCCTTTGCATCACGCACCGAGGTCCAAAAGCCGATCCCATTCAGACCCGACAGGCCGACCAGGAATCCTCCCTGCGGTCAACGCTAGACGGAGGTCTCCAAATGGCTACCGGCGCTGTTAAATGGTACAATCCCACCAAGGGCTACGGCTTCATCGCCCCCGATGACGGCGGCAAGGACGTGTTCGTCCACGCCTCGGCCGTTGAGGTCTCGGACGTGGGTTCGCTCAACGAGGGCCAGAAGCTCTCCTACGAAATCGAGCGGGACGCCCGCTCCGGCAAGGAATCCGCCGGTCGCCTCATGGCGGCCGAGTAGGACATGGTTCTCGCCGCCATCGCCTTCGACGGCGAGGTGATGAAACTCCTGCCTCTGGGCGGCCGCAAGGTCCGCCTGGACAACGGCCATGTCGTCACGGCTCTCCCATCGAAGGGTTCGCCTGACGGCGCGCCGGTCATGGGCGACCGCGTCGTGGTCGAGATCGCCTTCAACTCGCTGAAGGGCTGGCGCTTGTCGCGCCGGCCCTGAAGCCTCGACACCTGGACGCCGACATGACCCCGCTCGCCGACATGATTCCCGCGATGACCAGCGCCGACCTGACCACCCTGCGCGCCAACGCCGCGCGCCTGGTCGAACACGGCGCGTCGACCCAGGTGATGGCCGCCAGCGACATCATTCCGATCATCGACGCCGAGGTCGCCCGCCGCGCCGCCCTGCCCCAGCCCGCCAAGGCGCCGGCGAAGCGCGCCGCGCCCAAGAAGAAGCTGCCCCCCGTCACCGGCCACCAGACGGCGCTGCCGTCCAGCTGAGGGTTCAGTCCAGCGCCTGATCCAGATCGGCGATCAGGTCCGCGACATCCTCGACCCCGACCGACAGCCGGATCAGATTGTCTGTCACGCCGCCCGCCTCGCGCACCTCTTTCGGCACGCTGGCGTGGGTCATGATGGCCGGGTGATTGACCAGGCTTTCGACGCCCCCAAGCGATTCCGCCAGGGTGAAGACCTGAACCCGCTCCAGCACACGCTTGGTGCGGTCCAAGTCGCCGTCCAGGAGCACCGTCACCATGCCGCCGAACCCGCCGTGCATCTGGCGCGCCGCCAATTCGTGCTGCGGATGGGCGATCAGGCCGGGATAGATTACCTGGGCCACGCCCGCCCGCGTCTCCAGCCAGCGGGCGACGGTCAGGGCGTTCTCACAATGCGCCTTCATGCGCAGCGCCAGGGTCTTCAGCCCCCGGTTGGCCAGGAAGGCGTCGAACGGCCCCATCACCCCGCCGACCGAGTTCTGCAGGAACTTGATCCGGCTCGCCAGGTCGGGGTCGGCCGTGACCAGCACCCCGCCGATGATGTCCGAATGGCCGTTCAGATACTTCGTCGCCGAGTGCATGACCACGTCCGCCCCCAGGCCGAGCGGCTGCTGGCAGAAGGGGGTGGCGAAGGTGTTGTCGACGATCAGCAGCAGGCCGTGCGCCCTGGCCACCGCCGACAGGGCCGCGATGTCGGCCAGTTTCATCAGCGGATTGGTCGGGGTCTCGACCCACAGCATCCGGGTCCTGGGCGTGATCGCCGCCTCGACCGCCGCGACGTCGCTCAGGTCCACATAGGCGAAGTCCAGCCCCATAGAGCGCCGCCGCACCCGCTCGAACAGCCGCCAAGAGCCGCCATACAGGTCGTCGCCCGTGACGACATGGTCGCCCGCGTCCAGCAGTTCCAGCGCCGTCGAGGTCGCCGCCATGCCCGAGGCGAAGCCGAAGCCGTGCGTGCCGCCCTCCAGATCGGCGATACAGGCCTCGAAAGCCTCGCGCGTCGGATTCTTGCCCCGCGCGTACTCATAACCCTTGTTCACGCCCGGGCTTTCCTGAGCGTAGGTCGAGGTGGCGTAGATCGGCGTCATCACCGCCCCCGTCGTCGGGTCAGGATGCTGTCTGGCATGGATGGCGCGGGTCGAAAAGCCCTGGCTGTTCTTCTTGTCGCTCATGGGTTTAGCGATTCAGGCTCAGGTGGTTGATCAGGTCGGTGCGGGTGATCAGGCCGACGAATTTCTCGCCGTCCAGAACGATGGCCACGCGGTCGCGGTCGAAGACGGGGATCAGGGCGTCCAGCGGCTCGTTGACCTGGACCGTGTCCAGATCGCGCGTCATGGCCGAGGACACCGGCTTGGCGAACCGTTCCTTGCGCGTGATCTCGTCGGTGTTCATCACCTGGATCAGGTCGCTTTCGTCCAGGATGCCGACCAGGCGGCCGTCGTCGATGATCGGCAGCTGGGACACGTCGGCGCCCTTCATCCGCTTGAAGGCGGTGTCCAGGGTGTCGCCCGGCCCGGCGACGACCACGTCGCCCTTTTCGTATTTGCGATTGATCAGGTCCGACAGGTCGCCGTGCAGCTCGCGCTCGCCCAGGCCCTGGTCGGCCAGCCAGGCGTCGTTATAGACCTTGGACAGATATTTGGCCCCCGTGTCGCAGACGAAGGTGACGCAGGTCTTGGCCTCCGTCTGCTCGCGGCACCAGCGCAGGGCGGCGGCGATCAATGTCCCCGACGACGAGCCGGCCAGAATCCCTTCCTTCAGCAGCAGTTCGCGCGCCGTGGCGATGGCCTCGGCGTCCGGGATCGAATAGGCCTTGTCGATCAGGCTCATGTCCGCCGTTTCGGGCACGAAGTTCTGGCCGATGCCCTCGACCGTGTAACTCCCCTCCGGCCCTGGCTCGCCGTCGTTGACGATGCCGGCCAGGGTCGAACCCACCGGATCGGCCAGGATGATCTCGGCCTTGGAGCCGACGCTCTTGAGGAAGCGCGCCGTGCCGGTGATCGTCCCGCCCGAGCCGATTCCGGCGACCAGGGCGTCGATGCCGCCGCCCGTCTGTTCCCAAATCTCCGGCCCGGTGGTCTTCACATGGGCCTGGGCGTTGGCCGCGTTGGCGAACTGGTTGACGTAGAAGGCGCCGGGAATGGCCTGGGCCAGCCGCTCGGCCATATCGGTGTAATATTCCGGGTGGCCATGCGGCACGTCCGAGCGCGTAAGGCGAACATCGGCGCCCATAGCCCTGAGATGCTGGATCTTTTCCTTCGACATCTTGTCCGGGATCACCAGAAGCACCTTATATCCCCTGGCCCGGCCGACCAGCGTCAGGGCAAGGCCGGTGTTGCCCGCCGTCGCCTCGACGATGGTTCCGCCCGCCTTCAGGAAGCCCTCCTTCTCGGCCGCGTCCAGCATCTCCACCGCGATCCGATCCTTGATGGAGCCGCCGGGGTTCTGGGATTCCAGCTTCAGCAGCAGGCGGCACTTGCCGGTGTCGATCTTCGTCACCTCCACCATCGGCGTCTTGCCGATCAGATCCAGCGGCGACCGGACAGGCGCGCTCAGGGCGGGGGCGTGTAACGACATCGAAGACTCCATTCGGTTCGGCGGAAGCTGAAGCCCCGCATTCACTCGGTCAACTCACGCAAGATTTGACCCAAAGGCGCGGTTCCGCGCTACGAAAGACATAATGACCAATTCATCCAAGCGACCGCCCGCCGGTCTCCCTGATAAAGACACCCTCCTCGCCTTCCTGCGCGAGACCGGGTCGGCCGAGAAGACCGACATCGCCCGCCATTTCGGCCTGAAGGGCGGCGACCGCCGGGCCCTGCGCGAAATGATCCGCGAGTTGGAGGCGCAAGGGCGCCTGGGCAGGCGCGGACGCAAGGGCCTGGCCGAAGCGGGCGCCCTGCCCCCGGTCGGCGTCGCCGACGTGATCGAGCGCGACGCCGACGGCGAATTCTATGTCCGCCTGGTCGAAGCCGGCGCCGACGCCCCGCGCGCGCTGCTGATGCCCGGCGACGGGGCCAAGCCCGGTCCCGCGCCGGGCCTCGGCGACCGCCTGCTGGTCAAGTTCCAGCGCGGCCAGGAAGGCTGGGAAGCCCGGCTGATCAAGAAGCTGGACGTGGGGACCAACCGCGTCCTGGGCGTCATCCGCAAATCGGGGCGCGAAACGCGGGTCGAGCCGGTCGATCGTCGCTCCAAGGACGTGCTGCTGGTGCCCCAGGCCCAGTCCGACGACCTCAGGGACGGCGATCTGGTCCTCGCCGCCGTCGAAAAGGGCGACCAACGCTACGGTCCCAAGCGCGGCAAGATCCTGGAACATATCGGCAAGGAGGACGATCCCCGCGCCGCCTCGCTGATCGCCATCCACGCCCACGGGGTGCCGACCGGCTTCTCCGAAGCGGTCGAGCGCGAGGCCGAGGATCAGGAACTGCCGACGCTGAAGGGCCGCGAGGATCTGCGCGACGTCCCCTTCATCACCATCGACCCCGCCGACGCCCGCGACCATGACGACGCCGTCTACGCCGCCCGCGACGAAGACCCCAAGAACCCCGGCGGCTGGATCGTCTGGGTCGCCATCGCCGACGTCGCCGCCTATGTCCGGCCGGGAACGGCGCTGGACCGCGAGGCGCGCGAGAAGGGCAACTCGACCTACTTCCCCGACCGCGTCGAACCGATGCTGCCCGAGGTGCTGTCGAACGGCCTGTGCAGCCTGAAACAGGGCGAGAACCGCGCCTGCATGGCCGTGCGGATGGTCTTCGACAAGGACGGCCGAAAAACCGGGCACAGGTTCGTGCGCGGCCTGATGCGGTCGCACGCCAAGCTCAGCTACGAACAGGCCCAGGCCGCCATCGACGGCCAACCGGACGATACGACCGGCCCGATCATGGAGGCCATCCTCTATCCGCTGTGGAACGCCTATCACGCCATGCTGAAGGGCCGGCTGAAGCGTAGCCCGCTGCAGATCGAATCGGCCGAACGCCGCATCTGCATGGCCCCCGACGGCGGCATCGCCTCCATAGAAAAGCGCGCCTCGCTGGAGGCGCACCGGCTGATCGAGGAGATGATGATCCAGGCCAACGTCTGCGCCGCCGAGACGCTGGAGCAGAAGAAGACGCCGCTGATCTACCGCGTCCACGACGCGCCCAGCCAGGAGAAGATCTTCAACCTGGCCGACTTCCTGTCGACCATCGGCAAGCCGTGGAACAAGGGCGAGCCGGGCACGACCAAGCGGTTCAACAAGCTGCTGGACGATACGCGCGACACCGAACACGCCGACGTGGTCAACGAGGTCGTCCTGCGCACCCAGATGCAGGCCATCTATTCGCCTGAGAACGTCGGCCACTTCGGCCTGAACCTGGACCGATACGCCCACTTCACCTCGCCCATCCGGCGCTATTCCGACCTGATTGTCCACCGCGGCCTGATCCGGGCGCTGAACCTGGGCAAGGACGGGCTGACGGACCGGGAGATCGCCGAACTGTCCGCCATCGCCGAACAGGTGACGACGACCGAGCGCCGCTCCATGGCCGCCGAACGCGACGCCATGGACCGCTACATCGCCGCCTTCCTGGAGGACCGGGTGGGGGCGACCTTCAAGGGGCGTATCACCGGCGTCACCCGCTTCGGCCTGTTCATCCGGCTGGAGGAGACCGGCGCCGACGGCCTGGTCCCTGTCTCGACCCTGGGCGACGAATATTTCACCCACGACGACCGCGCTCACGCCCTGGTCGGCGAACGCACCGGCAAGCGGTTCACCCTGGGCCGGATGGTCGAGGTCAAGCTGCGCGAGGCCACCCCCGTCACCGGCGGCCTGGTGTTCGAGATGCTCAGCGAGCCGGAACCGCGCGATCCCAGCGCGCCCGCCCCGCGCTACGGCATTCGCGGTCGCGGCGAGCGAGGCGGGGGCGGCGACGGCCCGCCGATGCGCGGCAAGAACCGCCCCGGCGGCCCCAAGCCCCGCAACGGCTCCAAGCCGTCCGGCGGCTTGAAGGGCGTGCGCAAGGGCAAGCGAAAGTAAGTCGCCATGGCTCGGGAGGACACAGCTCAAATCCTGGACCGCCTGAACCCTACGGAGCGCGAGTTGCTGATCCTGCTGGGCCGGGGGCACACGGCCAAGTCCATCGCCACGCTAAAGGGCGTGTCGGTCGCCGCCGTCAACGAACGGTTCCGGTCGGCCCGACGCAAGACCGGCCTGGCCAGCAGTCGCGAGATCGCCCGACTGCTGACCGTACAAGAAAATCGTGACGATTTAATCGATCTGGCCGCCGCCTCGGCCGGCGCCCCAAGCCTTCCTCGTCCCGACGCGCAGTCCTCCGGCCGCGCGTCTCTCACCAGACGATGGAGACTGATCGTGATCACCGCCGCCCTGCTCGCCGCCGGCCTTCTGGCCTATGAGACCGCAACCCCGCCTGCCGCCATCCCCGTTTCTGCGCCGACCACCTCGTCCATCCAGAACTCGCGGCAACGCAGGGCGCGTCCTGACCCGGAAGCACTTAAGGCTGAGATGGCGAACGGCTCTCGTGACGCCGTCTGGTCGCCGCTAGCCGAACAGGCGCTGTCGCGCAGTTATCGCCAAGTCGCCGCTTTCGACGAAAGCGTGCCGACCGTCAGGATCACCTGCACCTCTTCCGTATGTGAAATCGCCGGCGAAACCCGTCCGGACCTGTCTGGCGCGGACCGCGACCAGTTGATGGCCGCCTTCCTCGCGCTGAAGCCGTCGGACGGGCAGGTGCGCCTGACCTCGGTCTCCCATCGTTTCGGCTATCGGCCTGACGGCCATGAGGCCGGAGTCTATGTCGCCTACTGGCGTCGCTCGGAATGACCGCCGCGGGAGGTCGGGCGACTTGCCCGACCTCCCGTCCCGGTTCATTGATCGGGACATGTCCCCAGCACCTTTCGACGCCGCCCAGGACCTGACCGACGCCCCGCGCGTCGGCGGCGCCCAGAGGCCCAAGGACGCCGCCACCCTGATCCTGACGCGCGGCGGATCGCGGCCCGAGGTGCTGATGGGGCGTCGGGCGCCGGGGCATGTCTTCATGGCGTCGAAATGGGTGTTTCCGGGCGGGCGGATCGACCGGAGCGACTTCACCGCCGCAGCGGCGGGCGACCTCGCCTCCGACGTCGCGCGGCGGCTGGAGGGAGAACTGCCCGCGCGACGCGCCCGCGCCCTGGCCCTGACGGCGGTGCGCGAGACCTTCGAGGAGACGGGCCTGATCCTGGGCCGTCCGGCGCCGGCCGCCTCGGTCGCCGGACCGTGGCGCGAGTATCGCCGGGCGGGCGCCCTGCCCGATCTGTCGGTCCTGTCCTACATCGCCCGCGCCATCACCCCGCCTGGTCGAACACGCCGGTTCGACGCTCGCTTCTTCATGGCCCCGGCCGAGGCCCTGCTGTCGCCGGAACCGACCGCCGGATCGGGCGAACTGGACGAGATCGCCTGGTTGCCGCTCGATCAGGCGCGCGGCCTGGACCTGCCGGCCATCACCCGTTTCGTGCTGGGCGAACTGGCCGAACGGCTGGAGCAGCCGGATCGCCCCCTGCCCTTCGTGCGCATGGTGCGCGGCCGCCATCTGGTCGATCACCGCGATTGAGCATCCTGCGCCAGGGGCCGGGTCAGGTCGAACTCGACGCGAAAATGGCGACCGGGACGGCGCAGTTCATAGGCGAACATCCGGTCTGGATGGACCTCGACCGCCCAGACATTGGTGGTGGAGACGGCGGCCCCATTGGCGTTGAACAGGGCGACGGATTCGGCGTCGACGGGGAATTCCTGGCGCTCCGCCGCGCCGGCGTCGACCGTGTCGCCGCCATACCAATGCAGCACGTCGGTCGTCCCGTCCGCGTGCCGATGGTCGTGCTTCAGCCGCAGGCCCGTGTCCGTCCTGGCCACGACCCAGGTGCGCGAACGATCCTGGCCCACGGCGAAGGGAATGCGCACTTCGTCCGCCGAACATTTGCGAACGTGCATGATCAGCCGCTCGCTGGCGAACTTGGCGTCGGCGGCGTCGGTCGTGACGACCCGGCCTTCGAATCGCTGGCCGCACAGGGCGTTCAAGCGCGCCATGAAATCGTCCTGCGCCGACGCCGGCGACGCGGCCGCCTGGCCGGCGAACGACAGGGAAATCAGGGCCGCGGCGGTCAGCAGGGATGCGATTTTCATGGCGTCACCCTATCTGTGCGCCCGGCCGCATCAACGCGGCATCGCGCCCGTTGACTTTGAGGCGATCCTGAGTATGTTCCGCGCCTCTTATTTTAAGCGGCTTTCGCCGTCGTAGAGGTAATTCCGATGGCCAAACCGGCTTCCATCAAGATCCGCCTGAACTCCACGGCCGACACCGGCTTCTTCTATGTCACCAAGAAGAACGCCCGCACCATGACCGAGAAGATGGTCGTCAAGAAGTACGACCCGGTCGTTCGCAAGCACGTCGAGTTCAAGGAAGGCAAGATCAAGTAAGCACTTGATCGGCTGAGAAATCGAACACGCCCGGCTGATCTCCAGCCGGGCGTTTTTCTTTGGCTGACGGGCGGTTCAGGCCGCCTTGGCGATGACCTTGTTGCGGCCTGCGGACTTGGCCTCATAGACCCCCTCGTCGGCGCGTTTCAGCAGACCTTCGGGCGTGTCGCCGTCGCCGACGGTGGCCGCCACCCCGACCGAAATGGTGATGGTGATCTGCTCCTTGCCGCCCATGACGCGAAAGGGGGCCGAGGCCACGTCGCGGCGGATTCTTTCGGCGACCCGGCCGGCGTCCTCCAGGCTGGCGCCCGGCATGACCACCACGAACTCCTCGCCGCCCATGCGGCAGGGCAGGTCGACGGCGCGGACGTTGGTGGCCAGGCGCACGGCGAATTCGACCAGAACCTCGTCGCCCGCATCGTGGCCGAAGCCGTCGTTGACCGACTTGAAGTGATCGACGTCCAGCACCAAGACCGCCACCTGGGCGCCGCCCTGGGCCGCGCGCCCGACCAGGGCCTGGAGCTGGCCGGTCATGTAGCGGCGGTTATGCAAGCCGGTCAGGGCGTCGGTGACGGCCATCTCCATGCTGCTGTCCAGCTTCTGGCGCAGGAAGTCGGTATAGCGTTTGCGCCGGATCTGGGTGCGGACCCGCGCCGACAGCTCCTCGGTATCGACCGGGCGCGGCAGGATGTCGGCGGCGCCCAGTTCCAGCGCCTTGACCATGCGCGGCCGCTCCGACGGATCGACGATGGCCAGGATCGGCGCTCGGCGCGCATCGCCCGACTTGGCCTGAGCCACGATGCGCAGACCGTCGAAATTCACGGCCGCGACATTGACGATGATCAGGTCCAGCGCGCCCTTGGCCGCCGCCAGCGCCGCCTCGGGATCGGTCTCGATGGCGATGCGGTGTTCGGCGCCCAGTTCCAGGGCGATCCTCTCGGCCTGTCGCAGGTCGTCGTCGACGATCAGCACCCGCCCGCCCTCGCTTCGCAACCGGGCCGCCCCGTTCGAATCCACGCCCAGTCGCCGGCTGCTTTCCTCGCGCTCGCGCAGTTCGTCCATCACCTGTTTCAGCCGCGTCAGCGACTTGACGCGCGCGAACAGGATCACGTCGTCGATGGGCTTGGTCAGGAAGTCGTCGGCGCCCGCTTCCAGCCCCCGGATGCGGTCCTGGCGCCCGTCCAGGGCGGTGACGAGCACGACCGGGATGTGGCGCGTTTCAGCCTGGGCCTTCAGATGGCGACAGGTCTCGAACCCGTCCATGCCGGGCATCATCACGTCCAGCAGGATCAGGTCCGGCTGCTGTTCGGCCGCCAGGGTCAGGGCGGCCGCCCCGCTGTTGCAGGTCAGGACGTCGTAGTATTCGATGGTCAGCTTGGCTTCGAGCAGGCGGACGTTCACATCCACGTCGTCGACCACGAGGATGCGCGCGCTCATCCCAGGTGCTGCCTTATGGTGTCGAGGAAATGCATCACCGAGATCGGCTTGGAGATATAGGCCTCGCACCCGCCCTGGCGAATCCGCTCCTCGTCGCCCTTCATGGCGAAGGCGGTCACGGCGATGACGGGGATGTGGTTCAGCTCCTCGTCGTCCTTCAGCCATTTGGTGACTTCCAGGCCCGAGATTTCCGGCAGCTGAATGTCCATCAGGATCAGGTCGGGATGATGGGCCCTGGCCAGGGCGAGCGCCTGCAAACCCTCGCGGGTCTGCAGGGTCTCATAGCCCTGGGAGTCGAGCAGATCATGAAAAAGCTTCATGTTCAGCTCGTTATCCTCGACGATGAGGACTTTCTTGGACATCATCACCTGACCTGCGCGCCCCCGCGAACGCGGGACGCCTCGTTGGTCGCATTCGTAGGCGGCCAGTCTTAAGTTGGGGTGAAGCCAAACTTACGGAGACCTTAAGCGTGGCCATCAAGGCCATCTGTCGCGACTGTCTGTGGACCGGGCCGGACCCCGCCGGCCCGCCGGACGGCCGCTGTCCGGCGTGCGGCTCGCGGCGGATCGTCGCCGATCCCGAACTGGACCAGCTGTCCATCGCGCACATGGATTGCGACGCCTTCTACGCCTCGGTGGAGAAGCGCGACCGGCCCGAATTGCGCGACAGGCCGGTCATCGTGGGCGGGGGCAAGCGCGGCGTCGTCTCCACCGCCTGCTATGTGGCGCGCCAGTATGGCGTCGGCTCGGCCATGCCGATGTTCAAGGCGCTGAAGGCCTGCCCCGAGGCCGTGGTGATCAAGCCGGACTTCACCAAATACGTCTTCGAATCCGAACGCATTCTCGGCGCCCTGGGCCAGCTGACGCCGTTGATCCAGCCGCTGTCGCTGGACGAGGCGTGGGTCGATCTGCAGGGAACCGAAAGGCTGAACGGCGGGCCGCCCGCATTCCAGCTGATCCGTTTCCAGAAACAGATCGAGGACCAGACCGGCCTGACCGTCTCCATCGGCCTGGCGCCCAACCGCTTCCTGGCGAAGATGGCGTCCGAAATGGACAAGCCGCGCGGCTTCTCCGTCGTGGGGGCGACGAACGCGCAAGCCCTGCTGGCGCCGCGCCCCGTCACCGCCCTGCCCGGCGTCGGTCCGGTGTTCGGCAAGGCGCTGCGCAGCGACGGCTACGCCCTGATCGGCGATCTGGCGCGGGCGGACGTGCGCGACCTGGTCAAACGCTATGGCGAATCGGGACTGCGGCTCTACGACCTGGCCCACGCCCGCGACGCCCGCGCGGTGAACCCCGAGCGGGACCGCAAGGGGATGAGCGCCGAGACCACCTTCAACGAGGACCTGACGTCGGCCGAGGCGCTGGAGGCCGAACTGTGGCCCCTGTGCGAGAAGCTGGCCTCCAAGGCGCGTCGCGACGGCGTGGCCAGCCGCGTGCTGGTGCTGAAGCTGCGCCGCACCGACTTCAAGATCGTGACCCGCCGCATCACCCTGCCCGAGCCGGTGCAGACGGCGCGCGCCTTGTTCGCCGCCGGGCGCGATCTGCTGAAGCCCGAACTGGGCCGACCGTATCGTCTGATCGGGATCGGCATGGCCGAGGTTCAGGACGCCGAAGACGCCCCCGCCGGGCTGTTCCAGACGTCGGAGACCCGCGCCCTGAGGACCGAACGCGCCATCGACACGCTGCGCGAAAAGTTCGGCAAGGACGCCGTAGTGGCGGGCCGGGCGTTGAAGGGGTGACGGAGCCAGGCGAGGAAAGAACGTGCACTCCCCCGCCCCATCGGCTCAAATACGGCCATGGAACTCGCCAAACGCGCCTATGACCACGGCTTCCGCCTGGATCCGATCGTCCGCAGCCTGCTGGACACGGACTTCTATAAACTGCTGATGCTGCAGATGATCTGGCGCGAGCATCGCGACGTGCCGGTGACGTTCCAGGTCATCAACCGCACCAGGTCCGTGCGTCTCGCCGACGAGGTCGACATCGCGGCCCTGCGCGAGCAGTTGGATCACGCCCGAACGCTGCGGTTCACCAACAAGGAGCTGGTCTGGCTGGCGGGCAACAGCTTCTATGGCGTGAAGCAGATCTTCTCGCCCGACTTCATCGCCTGGCTGAGCGCCTATCGGCTGCCGAACTACGACCTGTCGGTCCAGGACGGGCAATATGTCCTGACCTTCTCGGGCGCCTGGGCCGAGGTGACGCTGTGGGAAATCCCGGCGCTGGCGATCCTGAACGAACTGCGATGCCGGGTCGGATTGCGGCGGCTGGGCCGGTTCGAACTGGATATCCTGTATTCGCGCGCCAAGACGCAGCTGTGGTCCAAGGTGGAGCGGCTGCGCCGCCTGCCCGATCTGGCCCTGTCGGACTTCGGCACCCGGCGGCGACACGGCTTCCTGTGGCAGCGCTGGTGCATCCAGGCGCTGAAGGAGGGGCTGGGATCGGCCTTCATCGGCACCTCCAATGTGCTGCACGCGATGGAGAACGACCTGGAGGCCATCGGGACCAACGGCCACGAGTTGCCGATGGTGCTGGCCGCCCTGGCGCCCGACGACGCGACCCTCGCTCAGGTTCCCTACGCCGTGCTGGACGAGTGGCGGCGGCACTATGCGGGCAATCTGCTGATCGTCCTGCCCGATGCCTTCGGCACGGAGGCGTTTCTGGATCGGGCGCCCGATTGGGTCGCGGACTGGACCGGCTTCCGCCCCGATTCGGCCCCGCCCATTCCGGCAGGCGAGCGGCTGATCGACTGGTGGACATCCCACGGGCGCGACCCGAAGGAGAAGCTGCTGATCTTCTCGGACGGGATGGACATCGACGGGATCGAGGCGACCCATGCCCATTTCCACGGCCGGGCGCGGCTCAGCTTCGGCTGGGGCACCAATCTGACCAACGACTTTCGCGACTGTTCGCCCGCCTTCGCCCCGGAACTGGAGCCGATCTCCCTGGTCTGCAAGGTGGCGGCGGCGAGCGGCCGGCCCGCCGTCAAACTGTCGGACAACCCGGAAAAGGCGGTGGGCGATCCGGCCGAGATCGAACGCTATCGCCGCGTCTTCGGGGTGCGCGGCTTGACGGCCCAGCCGGTGACGGTCTGAAACCCGACCTTAAGCCCATCGTGGCATAAGGCCGCCATGAACGCCTTCGTCAACAAGATGCGCCGCCGCGCCGGCCGCTATCTGGATGTCCGCCCCGTCGCGATCCAGCCGCCGAAGGGTGTGTTCAGCCTGTCCTTCGACGACATCCCCGCCTCGGCCTGGACCGAGGCCGGGCCGATCCTGGCCGAACATGGGGTCAAGGCGACCTATTATGTCTGCGGCGGCCTGGCGGGCGGTCGCAACCTGGACCTGCCCCAGTTCGAGGTCGAACATCTGCAGGCCCTGCACGAGGCCGGGCACGAGGTCGGCTGCCACACCTACGAACACGTTTCGACCCTGACCCTGTCGCCGGACGAACTCGACGCCAGCCTGGCCAGGAACGCCGCCTGGGTGGCCGAGCGGCTGGAGGGCTATCGGATGGAGACCTTCGCCTATCCGTTCGGCGACTGCGCCCTGGGCGCCAAGCGGGTGATCGAGCGACGCTTCCTGTGCGGGCGGGGCGTGCGCGACGGCGTCAACGGCGGCCGGGCAGACCGCAACCTGCTGCAGGCCGTGGGCCTGGAGAGCCGCCGCCTGCCCGGCTACGACCTCGAAAAACTGATGGCCGATGCGGCGGCGTCGAAAGGCTGGCTGATCGCCTATGGCCACGACGTCGGCGACGCCCCCACCCCCTATGGCTGCAGGCCCGAGGACATCGACCGCGTGATCCGACTGGCCAAGGCGGCGGGACTGGCCATCCAGCCGGTCGCGGCGGCGTGGCGGATGGCGACGGCCTAGAACAGGCCCACCGCGCCGTCCGCCCAGATCAGCAGGACGGCGGCCACGACCAGTCCGCCAACCACCAATCGCCCGCCCAAGCCCCGCACCTTCCACAGGGTCAGTTCCAACAGAAGACCGGCCCCGACCAGCAATGCGCCGGCGAAGGCGAAGTCCGTGGCCGTCCAGGCCACCTCGCTGGTGAAACGCATGGCGATCAGCGGCGCTAACAGGACCGCCGCGACGAGGCCCCACCCCGCCAGTCGCCAAGGGTTCGCCCGGCCCGTTCCGCTCGCCGCGACGCCTGTCATGTCCGCTCTCCTAACGCCGCACCCATAATGCGCCTGATCGACGGAAACGGCACGTGGAAAAACGATGTGTTCTTGATGCAGACCGAAGGCGTCAGCGCGCCTTGCGCCGATCCGCCCAGGCGATCAATTCCTTCCTAGGCCAGATCATCAGCCAGGAGCGCGCGGTGTATTCGCCGGCGTCGATCAGCGCCTTCCTGGACGCCGAGGCCGTCGCCGCGCGCTGGGTGTGGATTTCGCCCGGCCCCTGATGGACCATGAAGGCGCCGCCCTTCAGGGGGTTCAGGCGCAGGTGGGCCAGGCGGGGGCTGATCTCGGTCAGGGGTGGATCGTAGAACCAGCTTGAGCCGATCATGCCCGCCAGTTCGGGCCGCGCGCGGCACAATTCCGCCGCCGTGGCCCAGGCTTCGTTCCAGCCGTCCTCGTTGAAACCGCGCAGCCAGCGGCTTTCGGTGTGCACCTCCAGCCACGGTTCGCGTCTGGCCCCAGCCGCCAGATAGCGAAACAGCGGCATGATCCCCCGCCCGCTCAGGGCGTGTTTGACGATCTGGCCCGGCCCCACCGGCGACGACAGGTCGATCACCTGGCTCTTGGCCCCCGGCACGCTGAGCGCCAGGGCGAAGCGCACGTCCTTTGACCAGTGGTCGAAGACATAGTCGCTCTGGGGCTGGGTCAGGAACTCGGCCAACTGACCTATCCAATAGGGATAGAGGGCCATCACCTCGGCCGGCAGGGCCATCGCCGCGACGCGATCGGGCAGTTGCAGCGCCCAGGCCGCGATCAGGCCGCGCCGCACCTCGTCGGACGCCTCCGCGCCCAGGAAGGCGTCCACCGCCTTGGCCGGCATTTCGAAGTCCCAGTGGGGCGCGCCCTCGGCGGCCTTTTGCGCGGCCGGGCCGGCGGCGGCCTCGACCCGCGCGCGGTCGTCGGGCGTCAGACGCGCCAAAACGGCATGGAAGGCGGCGACGTCGGGTGTCAGGTGCATATCCATGTTCGCACAATGCCACGATGCGGTTGGCGAACCTTTAAAGCGCGCCAAGGCCGCAAGCGCGGGTGACGCCGCACGCGCCTCGCGCTAAACCGCGCCCAGATCGAACAAGGAGCCGCCATGAGCATCGAAGCCCGCATCGCCGAACTCGGCCTGACCCTGCCGGAACCCGCCAAGCCGGTGGCCAGCTATGTCTCCTTCGTCCGCTCGGGCGACCAGGTCACGATTTCGGGCCAACTGTCCAACGACGCAAATGGCGGCATCAAGGGCACGGTCGGGGTGGACGTGACGCCGGAACAGGCTGCGGACGCCGCCCGCCTGTGCGGCCTGAACCTGATCGCCCAGATCAAGGCCGCCTGCGACGGCGACCTGGATCGGGTGGTCCGCATCGTCAAACTGGGCGGTTTCGTGCAGGCCGGACCGGACTTCGAGGCCATTCCCGCCGTGATCAACGGCTGCTCGGACCTGATGGTCCAGGTCTTCGGCGACGCCGGCAAGCACGCCCGTTCGGCCGTCGGCGTCTACAAGCTGCCGCTGGGCTTCGCGGTGGAAATCGACGCCATTGTGGAGATCCGGTGATCGGATGCCCTCATGATTTCCGTTCATCCCCGCGAAAGCGGGAACCCAGTGTTTTGGGCGCGTCTGTGGCCATTGAGCCATGCCGACGCCCCAAACACCGAGGGCGTTAAAGGACTGGATCCCCGCTTTCGCGGGGATGAGCGGATATGAGTTTTCACATCACCGTCCACGACACTGTGTCGGACATCGGCCGCGAGGCCTGGGACGCCTGCGCGCGCCCCACCGGCGATCCTTTCGTCTCCTACGATTTCCTGCACGCTTGCGAGGCCTCGGGCAGCGCCGCGCCGCGCCAGGGCTGGGCCCCGCGCCATCTGGCGCTTCGGGATGCCGACAACGCCGTGCTGGGCGTCATGCCGCTCTATCTGAAAGGGAACAGCCAGGGCGAATACGTCTTCGACCACAGCTGGGCGGACGCCTATGAGCGGGCCGGCGGGCGGTATTATCCCAAGCTGCTGGGCGCCGTGCCCTTCACCCCCGCGACCGGGCCGCGTTTCCTGAAACATGCCGATGCGGACGCCGCCACGGTGCGCCAAGCCCTGTTGCAGGGAGCCCTGACCTTGGTGGAGCGGCTGGGCGTCTCGTCTCTGCACGTCAACTTCCCGACCCAGGCCGAATGGATGGCCATGACCGAAGCGGGCCTGCTGGCGCGCCAAGACATCCAGTTCATCTGGCGAAACGACGGCTATAAAACCTTCGACGACTTTTTGGCCGCCCTGTCGTCCAGTCGCCGAAAGTCGATCCGGCGCGAGCGGCGCGACGCCCAGGCCGATCTGGATATCCGCGTCCTGACCGGCGCCGAGATCACCCCGGCGCACTGGGACGCCTTCTTCGCCTTCTACATGGACACCGGCTCGCGCAAATGGGGCCGCCCCTATCTGACGCGCGACTTCTTCAACCGTGTCGGCGCGACCATGGCCGACCGGATCGCCCTAGTCATGGCCTTCCGGGATCAGACGCCCATCGCCGGCGCCCTGAACTTCATCGGCCGCGACGCCCTTTATGGCCGCCAGTGGGGAACGCTGGAGGACGTCCCCTTCCTGCATTTCGAGCTGTGCTACTACCAGGCCATCGACTTCGCCATCGCGCACGGCCTGTCCCGGGTCGAGGCGGGCGCGCAGGGCGAGCACAAGATCGCGCGCGGCTATCTGCCCTCCCCCGTCTATTCCGCCCACTTCATCGCCGACCCCGCCCTGCGCGATCCCGTGGCCCGGTACCTAGAGGGCGAGCGCCCGGCGGTCGAGGAGCAGAGGGCCGCGATGACGGCGGAACTGTCGCCGTTCAGACAGGCCTAAGGAAAAGGCCCGGCTGTTTCCAGCCGGGCCTTCTGCTTTCGACGCCGAAACGATCAGGCCGTCTCTTCCTCCGCAGCCTTCGCCGGGGCCCCCGAAGGGCCGGCGATGTCGAAGTCGATCTTGCCGTCCTTCAACTGGACCTTGACGTGTCCGCCGCGGGTCAGGCGGCCGAACAGGATGTCGTCGGCCAGGGGCTTCTTGATCGAGTCCTGGATGACCCGCGCCAGGGGACGCGCGCCGTATAGTTCGTCGAAGCCGTTCTTGGCCAGCCAGTCGGCGGCTTCGTCGGTCAGTTCGATGGTGATGTTGCGGTCCGCCAACTGGGCTTCCAGCTGCAGCACGAACTTGGTCACGACCGAACGGATCGTCTCGGCGCCCAGCGGCTTGAAGGCCACGATGGCGTCCAGGCGGTTCCTGAACTCCGGCGCGAACAGACGCTGGATCGCCTTGTCGTCCTCGCCCTCGACCTTGCCCCGGCCGAAACCGATGGAGGCGCGGGCGTTGTCGGCGGCCCCGGCGTTGGTGGTCATGATCAGGATGACGTTCCTGAAATCGACCTTCTTGCCCACCGCATCGGTCAGCATGCCGTTGTCCATCACCTGCAGCAGGATGTTGTAGACGTCCGGGTGCGCCTTCTCGATCTCGTCCAGCAGGATGACGGCGTGCGGATGCTGGTCCACGGCGTCGGTCAGCAGGCCGCCCTGGTCATGGCCGACATAGCCCGGAGGGGCGCCGATCAGACGGCTGACCGTATGACGCTCCATATATTCGGACATGTCGAACCGCTGCATCTCGATGCCCAATGTGGCGGCGAGTTGCTTGGCCACCTCGGTCTTGCCGACGCCGGTCGGGCCGCTGAACAGGAAGCTGCCGATCGGCTTGTTGGGGTCGCGCAGACCTGCCCGCGCCAGCTTCATCGCCGCCGAGACCTGTTCGATCGCCTGTTCCTGGCCGAAGACCACCCGTTTCAGGTCCGTCTCCAACTCGCGCAGGCTTTCGGTGTCGGACTTGGACACCGATTTGGCGGGGATGCGCGCCATCTTGGCGATGACGGCCTCGACCTCCTTCTGGCCGATGACCTTCTTGCGCTTGGATTCGGTCAGCAGCATCTGCGACGCCCCCGCCTCGTCAATCACGTCGATCGCCTTGTCCGGCAGTTTCCGGTCGGTCATGTAGCGCGCCGACAGTTCGACCGCCGTGCGGATGGCGCTGTCGGTGTAGCGGACCTTGTGGTGCTGCTCGTAATAGGTCTTCAGACCCTTCAGGATCTTGACCGTATCCTCGACCGTCGGCTCGTTGACGTCGATCTTCTGGAAGCGACGCACCAGGGCGCGGTCCTTCTCGAAGTGCTGGCGATACTCCTTGTAGGTGGTCGAACCCATGCAGCGCAGCGAACCCGAGGCCAGGGCCGGCTTCAGCAGGTTGGAGGCGTCCATCGCCCCGCCCGAGGTCGCGCCGGCGCCGATCACCGTGTGGATCTCGTCGATGAAGAGCACGGCGTTGTCGTGGTTCTCCAACTCCTTGACCACCTGCTTCAGCCGCTCCTCGAAGTCGCCGCGATAGCGGGTGCCGGCCAGCAGCGCGCCCATGTCCAGCGAATAGATGGTGGCGTCCTTCAGAACGTCGGGCACCTCGCCCTTGACGATCTTGCGCGCCAGACCTTCGGCGATGGCGGTCTTGCCCACGCCGGGATCGCCGACCAGCAGCGGATTGTTCTTGGTCCGGCGGCACAGGATCTGGATCGAGCGTTCGACCTCGGCCTGACGGCCGATCAGGGGATCGACCTTGCCCTGGCGCGACTTCTCGTTGAGATCGACGCAATAGGCTTCCAGCGCCTCTCCGCCCTGTTTGACGGCCGACTGGTCCTCGGCTTCTTCCGGGCTGGCGCCCTTGGCCGGTTTGGCCTCGGAGGCGCCGGCCTTCTTGGCGATGCCATGGGCGATGAAGTTGACCGCGTCGTAGCGCGTCATGTCCTGCTCCTGCAGGAAGTAGGCGGCGTGGCTCTCGCGCTCGGAGAAGATGGCGACCAGCACGTTCGCCCCGGACACTTCCTCGCGGCCCGACGACTGGACGTGGATCACCGCGCGCTGGATCACGCGCTGGAAACCGGCCGTCGGCTTGGCGTCCTCGCCGTCCGCCGTGGCCAGGGCGGCCAGGTCGTTGTCGACATAGAGGGTCAAGGCGCCCTTGAGCGCATTCAGTTCGACGTTGCAGGCGCGCATGACGCCCGACGCATCCGGGTCGTCGATCAGCGCCAGAAGCAGGTGCTCCAGCGTCGCATATTCATGCCTGCGCGCATTGGCGTATCCCACCGCGCGGTGCAGGGTTTCTTCGAGAGGACGGGAAAATGAAGGCATAGGGAGGTTCCTCTCAGTCCTTTTCCATCGTGCATTGCAGAGGGTGCTGGTGGCGGCGCGCGGTTTCGATGACCTGCGCGACCTTGGTTTCGGCGACCTCGTAGGTGAAGACGCCGCAGACCCCCACGCCATGCTGGTGCACATGCAGCATGATGCGAGTCGCTTCCTCGCGGCTCTTCTGGAAGAACCGCTCCAGCACATAGACGACGAATTCCATCGGCGAATAATCGTCGTTCAGGATCAGCACCCGATAGAGCGAGGGCTTCTGAAGCTTCGGCTTGGTTTCGGTGACGACGGCGGTTCCTTGACCGCCGCCCGTCTCGCCGGGCCTTTGAATGGGCATTCGTGTTCCGTAGTCGGGGAGTCGTCTTGGCTAACAGATAGGGAATGATGGCCCGATTTGAAGCGGCGTCCAGTCACGGCTTTCGTGAGCGGCGCCTGACCAAAGATTCACGTGATCTCGCAGCGTTTTCGACACACGCTGGCCCCGTAGCAAAACAGGTCGTCATGTCTCTCGCCATTCTCGCCGCCCTCGCCATCGTTGCATCGCAGCCGCCGGGCGGCGCGCAGGAAAGCGACGCTCTGGAAAAATCGGTTATGGCGGCGGACGCCCGGTTCTTTTCGCTGTTCTTCGAAGGGTGCGACCCGGCCAGGCTGCGCGTCCTGCTGACCGACGACTTCGAGTTCTTCGACGACCGGGGCGGCCTGGTCGCCACCGATGCGGACGGGTTCGTCGCCCAATACGCCGACCGCTGCCGGGATCGGGCGGCACCGGACGCCTGGCGTTCGCGCCGCGAAGCCTTGCCGGACGGGTTGGCCGTCTATCCGATCAACAACTACGGCGCCGTGGAGACCGGCCAACACGTCTTTTACGAACGTCAGGGGGACGGTCCGGAAAGCCGCGTCGGACGCGCCCGGTTCGCCCAGATGTGGAAACGCGAGGGCGACGACTGGAAGTTGGCGCGCGTCTTCAGCTACGACCACGCCGCCCTTCCCTGAAACGACAAAAAGGCCCCGGAGCGGACTCCGGGGCCTTTCCGACTATGGCGGGCGTCGCTGAGCTCAGCGGGCGGCCTGGAAGGTCTCGACAGAGGCGGTGACGCGCTCGTTGATCGGCTTCAGGCTGTCCTTGACCGTGGCCGTGACGATCTCGTTGGTCTTGGTCAATTCGGCGACATAGCGTTCCATGGACTTCTTGGCCCAGGCGGTCTGAAGCTCGAAGAACTCCTGCACCGAGCGGGCGGTCGACAGCTCCTTGGAGGCGGCGACGCCGTCTTCCCAAGCCGTCTTGGCGAAGCCCAGGGCCTGCTGCGACAGGGCCTCGGCGCCCTTCTGGGCGACGCTGGCCGACTCGACGATGGCGTCCAGGTTCTTCTTGCCTTGCGCGTTCAGTTCGCCCAGCGAGGCGACCGACTTGTCAACGCTTTCGCGGAAGGCCTGGGTCCCGGCGGCCTGGAGGGTCTCGGCCTGAGCCTTGACCTTGGCGCCGACCGAGGCGGTGGCGGCGGCGGCTTGATCGGCGGTCTTCTTCATCGTCTCGGCGGCGTCGGTCATGATCGTCTCTCCGGTCCTGCATGCGCGTCCGGGGAATGGAACGCTGCGGAAAATTGAAAGCGAGGCGACCCCTCGCAGACCCGAAATATGCTGCAAGTGCGAAATGAATGCAAGATGCCATTGTGCACTGCACAATCGGATCGTCGCCAAGCCGAAAGGATAACTCCGATAGGCGGTTCAAATTCGCGTTGACGGGCGGTTAACCACCATGAAACCCGAGGTTCCTATGCTAGGCCTTTCGTCGCGTCGGCCGGGGGGGCCTGCCGCACCCTGCTCGCCAAGGGCTTGATTACCAAAGGGTTGTATCGCCCATGATCGCCTTCCTCCGCCGCGGCCTTTTCGCCCTGCTCGCCGTCTCCCTGGTGCTGGGCGCGAATGTTCGACCGATCGAGGCCCAATCCCAGGAGAGCAGCCGCTACGCCGCCATCGTCGTCGACGCCGCGACCGGCGAGGTGCTGTTCGCCCGGCACGCCGACAGCCGCCGCTATCCGGCGTCCCTGACCAAGATGATGACGCTGTATCTGACGTTCGAGGCGTTGGAGCAGGGCAAGGCGAAGCTGGACGACGTGCTGACCATATCGCCGCGCGCCGCCTCGCAGCCGCCTTCGAAATTGGGGCTGGCGGCGGGTCAGACCATCACCCTGGACAACGCCATGCGCGCCACGGCCGTCCGTTCGGCCAACGACATGGCCCTGGCCATCGGCGAGCATATCGGCGGGTCCGAGGCGCGCTTCACCAATATGATGACGATGAAGGCCGAACAGCTGGGCATGACGCAGACGCGCTATGTCACCGCCAACGGCCTGCCCGACGCGCGCCAGCTGACCTCGGCGCGGGACCAGGCCATCCTGGCGCGGGCGATCATGCGCGATTTCCCCCAGTATTACAGCTATTTCGGCCTGCACGACTGGGCCTATAACGGCCGCACCTATCGCAACACCAACGGCCTGCTGCCGACGGGGCGCGGCTATGACGGGATGAAGACCGGCTACACCAACGCCTCGGGCTACAATCTGGCGGCCTCGGCCGTGCGCGACGGGCGGCGCCTGATCACCATCGTCCTGGGCGGACGCTCCACCACCAGCCGCAACGCCCATGTCGCCGAACTGATGGACACCGGCTTCGAGGTCGAACGCCGCCGCGCCCAGGGCGAGCGCATCCAGGTGGCCCAGACCTTCTTCGAACAGCGCGGTTTCGGCGTCGGCGGCGATTCCATCGGCGGCGAAGCGCCTGTCGCCTACGCCTCGCTTCGCGACGACGAGGATGGCGAGGGCATGGGCTCCACCGCCGTCGCCTACACCGCCGCGCCTGCCCCCGCCGTCCTGCCGACCCGCGTCGCGCCCGCGCCGTCCGAGCGCGCCGCCAGCCAGCGCGCCGCCGCGACCGCACAGGCGGCGGGCCGGAGCGTCGCCGCCACGGCCCGCGCACCCCACAACGTCACCGCGTCCCTGAACGGCGCGCCGTCCAATGCGGCGGTCGCCCCCTCGACCACCCCCCGCCGCGCCACGCCGCCCCCGGCGCGCGAGCCCGCCCGGACCGTCGCCCGCTCGCCCGCCGGACGCTGGGCCGTCCAGGTCGGCGCCTTCCGCGACGAGAAGGTGGCCAACGACTGGCTGACCGAACTCAACCGCCGCTTCCGCACCCAGTTCGCCAGCGCCGAGCGCAACGTCCAGACCGCCGGCGACTGGTACCGCTCGCGCTTCGTCGGCATGACCGAAACCGGCGCCAAGACGGCGTGCGAGGCGCTGGCCGAGCGGCGCGTCACCTGCATGGTGATTAGCCCCGGCTGACGAACGCAAAGGGAGCAGAGCAAATGTTCTTGATTTGTTCCCGCCGATGATACATCGTCCTTCCCATGGAAACCGCCAAGGGAAGAGGCGCGCGTTCGAATGCCACCGGCCGCTACGAACCTGAGCAGCACCTGTCGTTCGACGACGGCTGGACGCGCGACGATGCCCAGGCCGCTCCCCTGCGCACCACCCTCACGCCGGAACACGCCCGCACGATCATCGCCCGGAACGACAGCCCGGACATCGGATTCGACCGCTCCATCAACCCGTACAAAGGTTGCGAACATGGCTGCATCTACTGTTACGCCCGTCCGTCCCATGCCTGGATGGGCCTATCCCCGGGCCTGGATTTCGAGAGCCGGATCTTCTTCAAGCCCCAGGCCGCACATCTGCTGGAACAGGCCTTCCTCGCACCCCGATACCGATGCAGGCGCATCCACATAGGCGGCAACACCGATCCCTATCAGCCGGTCGAGCGTGAGCTCAAATCGACCCGCTCGATCCTGGAGGTGATGCAGCGGTTTCGACATCCGTTCAGCATCATCACCAAGTCGGTGCTGATCGGGCGCGACGCCGACATCCTGGGGCCGATGGGACAGGCGGGGCTGGCCTCGGCCTTCGTCTCCATCACCACCCTGGATCGCGGACTGGCGCGGGCGATGGAGCCGCGCGCTTCCACGCCCGCGAAACGGCTGGAGGCCATTTCGCGCCTGGCCGACGCGGGCTGTCCGGTCGGCGTGGGTTTCGCCCCCGTCATCCCCGGACTGAACGACCACGAACTGGAATCCATTCTGGAAGCGGCCGCCAAGGCGGGAGCGACGCGGGCCATGTACGTCACCCTGCGCCTGCCGCTGGAAATCAAGGATCTGTTTCGCGAATGGCTGGCCGACGCCCGGCCCGACCGCGCCGCGCGCGTCATGTCGCTGATCCGCCAGACGCGCGGGGGCAAGGACTATGACGCCGACTGGTCCCAGCGGATGAAGGGGACCGGCCCGGTCGCCGAACTGATCGGCGCCCGGTTCAAGGCCGCCGTCAAGCGCTATGGCCTGGATACGCCCCATCGCCTGCTGGACGAGACCCAGTTCCGCGTGCCGCCCGACGCCCGACCGCAGATGGATCTGTTCGACACCGCGCCGGGCGGGCCGGCGAGCCGGATTGCCTGAAGCCTCCACTTGAGGTTAGCTCAACCGCATCTTGCGGGGGATTTCGATGCTCAAGCGCCTGTCAGCGGTCGTCTGCGTGGCCGGGCTCGTTTCCGGCTGCATGACCGTCAGCGTGCCGGAAGGCCAGTTCTTTTACCCCGACGCGCGGATCAAGGCCGAGAACATCGTTCTGACCCCCGGACCGGCCGTGCCCGGCGGCGAGGTTCTGTCCCTGCCCTATTCCGGCGGCGCCGTCGCCGCGACGCGGGTCAGGACGGGGCGGTCCGATGCGCCGCTGATCCTGTACTGCGGAGGCAATCTGTTTCGACGCGGCGTCAATGGCGCGGCCGTGGCCGGAGAGCTGGCGCCGTTCGGCGATGTGCTGATGTTCGACTATCCCGGATCGGGCGACACGCCGGGGCGGGCCGATTTCGCCAGCTATCGCGCCGCAGGCGACAGCGTCGCCGCCAGCGCCCGCGCCCTGGCCGATGCGGAAGGCCGCCGCCTGATCGCCTGGGGTCATTCGCTGGGCGGCCCGGTCTGCGCCGAGGCCGCTCGCGCCATCCGCGCCGACGCCTTGGTGCTGGAGGCCACGACCCCGACCGCCCGCGCCGCGGTAGACCAAATGCTGGGCCTGTGGCGGCCTCTGGTTCGCGTGCGGATGGCCGACGCCCTGGCGGCCGTCGACGTCCCGGCCGCCCTGGACGGCTATCCGGGGCGGGTCGTGGTCCTGGAGGCCGGTCGCGACCGGACCCTGCCGCCGGCTCTCAGCCGCATCCTGGCCCAGGCGTTGGAGAGACGCGGCGTGGATGTGCGGCGACTGGTCTTCCCGCGCGCCGACCACGGCGACATTCCCGATCAGCCCGATTTCGTCGCCCGGGTCGCGGCCGCCCTGGGCTAGGCTTGATCGTCGGCGGCCGAGGGGTCGATGGCGCGGATCACCAGGTCGCGCCAGGTCGGATCGCTGTCATCGACCAGATCCACATCCTCCAGCAGGGCGACCGCGCCTTCCCCGTCCGGCAGGATCAGACCCAGGATTTCCATCTCCTCGCCGTCGGCGCCCAGATGGCTTTCGGCCTGGACAGCGACCGCCGCCTGTTCGCCATCCTCGTCCCACCAGATCACCGGCTGGGGCAGGTCCATGGCGATGGGGCGCGGATCGTCGGTGTCGCCCAGGGCGAAGATGGCGCGGCGGGCCTGGACGTCGTCCAGCGTCGCCACCGCGCCGACGAATGGCTTCAGCCGCGTCCAGTCGTCGGCGTCGAACCCGCCGCCGTCCTCGGGGTCGAAGGCATCGCTCGTGTCGGTCATCGTCGTTCCTATCGCCTGAACACGCCGACCAGTTCGACGTGGGCGGACCACAGGAACTGGTCGATCGGGGTGACGGTCTCAAGCCGGAACCCGGCGTCGATCAGCACGCGGGCGTCGCGCGCGAAGGTCTGGGGGTTGCACGACACGCCGACCACCGCCGCAGCCTTGGTCGCGGCGATCTGGGCCGTCTGCTCGACGGCGCCGGCGCGGGGCGGGTCGAACACGATGGCGTCGCATCCCTTCAGGTCATAGGGCGTCAGCGGCCGCCGGAACAGGTCGCGCGCCTCGGCCGTGACCGCCTTCAGGCCCTTGGCGGAGCCGACGGCGGACCTCAGGGCGTCGATGCCGGCCTTGGACGCATCGGCGGCGATCACCGGGGCGACGGTCGCCAGCGGAAAGGTGAAGGTTCCCGCGCCGCAGAACAGATCGGCGATCTTGCGGGCGCCCTTCACCGCCGCGACGGCGCGCGCCGTCATGGCCGCCTCCGCCTGGGGCGCGGCCTGCAGGAAGCCGCCGGCCGGCAGGGCGACGGTCGCCGGGCCGAACGCCGCCATGGGCTGGCGCGCCATGACCAGGGTCTCGCCCGCAAGGCTGAGACGCGCCAGGTCGGCGCGACAGGCGGCCTGGACCGCCTGGGTCCGGGCGTCCGCCGACAGCCCGCCGCCCGAGCGCCGCTCCACCCCCGTCACATCCACATCCAGCCCCGCCAGGGTCCAGGTGACATGCAGCGTCGGGGCGGACTTCGGATGTTCGAAGAAGGCGGCGGCCACCTGGGTCAGGGCCGGAATGGCCTGGACGATGCGCGGATCGGCGACGGGACAGGCCGTCACCTCCACCAACCGCCAGGACCGCCGCGCCTTGAACCCCAGGACGACGCGGCCGTCGGCGTTGCGACGCGCATGAAGCGCCACGCGGCGCCGCCCGCCCGGCGGCGTGGCCACGGTCGCCTCCACCTCGGTCTCGATCCGCTCGCGCGCCAGGGCCAGTCGAACCTGTTCGCGTTTCCAGCCCAGATAGGGCCTCTCGGCCCAATGTTGCAGCGAACAGCCCCCGCAGTCGCCATATTGCGGCGAGACCGGCGCGATCCGATCGGGGCTCGGGACGACGATTTCGACGCCTTCCAGCCGCCCGTCGACCACCTGACCCCGCACCGTCTCACCCGGCAAGGTCAGGCTGGCGAACACCGGCCCGGACGGGGTGCGGGCGACGCCGTCGCCCTGGCCGCCCACGCGGTCGATCGTGAAAGTCTCCATCGCCGGGCTTCTAGCCGCCGTGGGAAGCCCGCTCAAGCCGCGGCGGCGGCGGCCGGTCGTCACTCGCCTGGGAGATGAACGAAGATGAACAAGGCGCTCAAACGCCGTTCAGCTTCGCTGTCTTAAATCGGACTGCAACGAGACACGAGGCTTGCCGTTGAGGTTGACGGAAATCGTTCGGTCCTCGGAAGGGTTGAAAAATGCGTCTCTCCAAGTCTTCGCTCGCCGCCGCGGCCGCCCTGGCCGTCGGCGTGACCGTCGCCCCGATGGCGGCGTCGGCTCAGAACTATTACGGCTATGGCTATAGCCAGAACTACGGCACCGGCGCCTATGGCCCGTCCTACGACTACGGTCGCGGCTATCCGTCCTACGATCCCTGCGCGAGAGAGCGTCAGGGACGCACCGGGGCCGGGGCCGTGATCGGCGGCGGCGCGGGGGCCGTCATCGGCTCGCAGCTGGCCGCGCGCGGCCGCCGCACCGAGGGCAGCATCCTGGGCGGCGTGCTGGGCGCCGTGGTCGGATCCCAGGTCGGCCGTTCCAGTTCCGACGCCTGCCGAACCTATCAGAGCCGCTATGGCTCCGGCGGTTACTACAACCAGGGCTACAGCCAGCCGACCTATGGCTATTACGACGATCGTTACACCGGCGATCAGGGCTATCGCTACGACGACTACGATCGTCGCGCCGACTACGCCTATGACGGCGGCGGCTATTACGACGACCGCTCGCGCCCGGTCGAACCCTATCGCAATTCCGACGGATGCCGCCTGGCCGAGAGCCAGATCCGTCTGCCCGATGGTCGCACGGACACCCGCTATGTCCGCACCTGCCCCGACCAGTACGGCCGCTATCGCGTCGTCGATTAATTTTCAGCCCCCCTGTCGATCGACGACGTGACGGGAGCCGCCGGAGGATCAGTCCTTCGGCGGTTTCTCACCCTGCGGGGCAGCCGCGCTTCGCGCGAGCCCCGATCCATCCCGTTTCAGACTTGGAAAAATCGAGTCTGAATGGTGTGAATGGTGCGAAATCGCGCCTGCCCCGACGAAAAACACCGTCTGAATGGTGTGAATAGTGTGAAATCCCGCGCCCCCGCCGCAGCACCCCGGTCCGATGCGACGAGGCTGCGCCATTATCGCATCGACGCGACCTCAGGCGGGCAGATCGCTCGATAAACCGCGCAAACCCTTGATCCGAAGCGTCTTCGCCCACCGCAATAGGATGGCGGGGGCGTCTCAGCCCGCATTTCCGACCCCGTTCCTGGCCCCGTTGCTGGCCCCGTTCTTGGCCCACAGCAGGAATTCGACATTGCCGTCGCCGCCAGTGATAGGGCTTTCGGTCACGGCCCGGACCGACCAGCCCAGGGCCTCCAGCCAGTCGCGGACACGGTCGACGGCGGCGGCGTGGGCGGCGGGGTCCTTGACCACGCCCTTCTTGCCGACCGACCTGGGTCCGTCGCCCTCGAACTGCGGCTTGACCAGGGTGATCAGGTCGGCGTCGGGCGCAGCCAGGTCCAGAGCCGCCAACAGCACCTTGGACAGGCTGATGAAACTGGCGTCGCAGACGATCAGGGAGGGCGGCTGCGGGATCAGGTCCGGCGTCAGGTCGCGGGCGTCGGTGCGTTCTAGGTTCGCCACGCGGGGATCGACGGCGACCCGGTCGTGCATCTGGCCGAAGCCGACGTCGACGGAGAAGACTTTCGCCGCGCCGCGATCCAGACAGACCTCGGTGAAGCCGCCGGTCGAGGCGCCGACATCCAGCACCACCCGGCCCTGAACCGCCACGGGCCATACGGTCAGGGCGTGATCCAGTTTCAGGGCGCCGCGACCGACCCAGCGGTGGGCGGGTTCGGCCTCGATCTGGGCGTCGTCGGCGATCTGTTCGGACGGTTTGGCGACGACGCGGCCGTCCGCCTTGACCCGCCCCGCCTCGATGGCGGCGCGGGCGCGGGCGCGCGTGTCGAACAGGCCGCGCGCGACCAATAGCTGATCAGCGCGCCCCTTCATCCCCGCTCATCCGATCTCGCCGAGACGGGCCAGGGCCGTCTGCAGCTTGACCTTGTCGGCCTCGGCCTCGGCCAGTTTGGCGCGTTGCTCCTCGACAACCTCGGGCGCGGCGCGGGACACGAAGTTGGGATTGCCCAGTTTCTTGTTCACATGGCCGATGTCGCTGTCGAAGACCGCGATCTCCTTTTCCAGGCGCGCGCGTTCTGCGGCCAGGTCGATGATCCCGGCCAGGGGCAGGGCCACGGTCGAACCGCCGGAGACGAAGGTGACGGCGCCCGCAGGCGCGGCCTCGGCCGATCCGACCTCGGAAACGCGGCCCAGGGTCAGGATCAGGTCGCGGTGGCGGGCGATCCGTTCGGCCGTGATCGCATCGGGAGCGACGAAGGCCAGGGCCGGCTTGGCCGCGACCGGCACGTTCATCTCGGCGCGCAGGCCGCGAATCTCGCCGACCAGATCGACCAGCCAGCCGATCTCGGCCTCGGCCGAGGCGTCGATGAAGGCGTCCGGCAGAACCGGCCATTCGGCGCCGATCAGCAGGGTTTCGCGCGGCGGACCTTCCTTGCCCAGTTCGGCCCAAAGCTCCTCGGTGATGAAGGGCATGACCGGGTGCAGCAGCTTCAGCGTCTGGTCCAGGGTCCAGGCCGTCATTGCGCGGGTTTCGGCCTTGGCGGCCTGGTCCGTCCCCTGGAAGACCGGCTTGGCCAGTTCCAGATACCAGTCGCAGAAGACGTTCCAGACGAAGCGATAAAGGGCGCCCGCCGCATCGTCGAAGCGGCCGCCCTCGATGGCGTCGGAGACGGCGCGTTCGGCCTTGGTCAGTTCGCCCCTGATCCAGCGGTTTATCGTCTGTTCGACGGTCGCGGGATCGAAGTCCGCGACACGTTTGGCCTCGTTCATCTGGCTGAAGCGCGCGGCGTTCCACAGCTTGGTGCCGAAGTTGCGATAGCCTTCGATGCGTTGCTTGGACAGTTTGATGTCGCGCGTGCCCGACAGGATGGCCATGGTGAAGCGCAGGGGATCGGCGCCCAGTTCGTCGATGATCCCCAGCGGGTCGATGACGTTGCCCTTGGACTTCGACATCTTCTGGCCCTTCTCGTCGCGGACCAGGGCGTTGATGATGACCCGCTTGAACGGCGCCACGCCGTCCATGAAGTGCAGGCCCATCATCATCATGCGGGCGACCCAGAAGAAGATGATGTCCGCCGCCGTGACCAGGTCGCTGGTCGGATAGAAGCGCTCCAGATCCTCGGTCTTCTCGGGCCAGCCCATGGTCGAGAACGGCCACAGGGCCGAAGAGAACCAGGTGTCCAGAACATCCTCGTCCTGGGTCAGGGCGACCTCGGAATCATAGTCGGCCATCGCCAGTTCGCGGGCGTCCTCTTCGGTCTCTGCGACATAGATCTCGCCGCTCGGGCCGTACCAGGCGGGGATGCGGTGGCCCCACCACAGCTGGCGCGAAATGCACCACGGCTCGATGTTGCGCAGCCATTCGAAATAGATCTTGGCGTAGCTGGCCGGTTCGAAGACCGTATCGCCCTGCTCCACCGCCTTCAGCGCGGGCTGGGCCAGGACCTTGGCGTCGACATACCACTGGTCCGTCAGCCATGGCTCGATGACCACGCCGGAACGGTCGCCGTGCGGGACGACGTGCCTGGTCTTCTCGATCGCCTTCAGCCAGCCCTCTTCCTCGGCGCGGGCGACGATGGCCTTGCGCGCGGCGAAGCGGTCCAGGCCGACGTATTCGGACGGCACGTCCGGCGTATCGACGTCGGTGACGCGGGCGAAGGCGTCCAGGATGTTCAGCGACGGCAGGCCCGCGCGCTTGCCCACGCCGAAGTCGTTGAAGTCGTGGGCCGGGGTGATCTTGACCGCGCCCGAACCCTTGGTCGGATCGGCGTAGTCGTCGGCGACGATGGGGATGCGACGGCCGACGATGGGCAGGGTCACGAACTTGCCGACCAGACCGGCGTAGCGTTCGTCGTCCGGGTGAACCGCCACGCCCGTGTCGCCCAGCATGGTTTCGGGCCGGGTCGTGGCGACGACGATATAGTCGCGGGTCTCGTATTCGGTGGGCTGGCCGGCCTCGTCGAAGGCGACCGGATGTTCGTAGGTCACGCCGTCGGCCAGCGGATAGGCGAAATGCCAATAGGCGCCGTCGACCTCGCGCTGTTCGACCTCCAGGTCCGAGATGGCGGTCTGGAAATGCGGGTCCCAGTTCACCAGCCGCTTGTCGCGATAGATCAGGCCTTCCTTGTGCAACTGGACGAAGACCTTGCGGACGGCGGCGTTCAGCCCCTCGTCCAGGGTGAAACGCTCGCGGCTCCAGTCGCACGAGGCCCCCAGGCGGCGCAGCTGGCGCACGATGGTGCCGCCGGATTCGGCCTTCCACTCCCAGACCTTCTCGACGAAGGCGTCGCGGCCCATGTCGCGACGGCCGACATTGCCTTCGGCGGCGAGTTTGCGCTCGACCACCATCTGGGTGGCGATGCCGGCGTGGTCGGTGCCGGGCAGCCACAGGACGGCCTTGCCCTTCATCCGGTGATAGCGGGCCAGGATGTCCTGCAGGGTGTTGTTCAGCGCATGGCCGATGTGCAGGCTGCCCGTCACGTTCGGCGGCGGAATGACGATCGAATAGGCGTCGGCCGCGCCGTCCGCAGCCGTAGCAACGCGTGGGGCGAACAGGCCGCTCTCTTCCCATTGCTGGTAGAGGCGGGGCTCGGCGGCCTGGGGTTCGAAGGTTTTTTCTAACATGATCAATTCGGCCCGACGGGCTGGGGAAGAATAAAGTTGAATACGATGCCGGCGAACCCGACCATCAGAAACGGCCAGAAGAAACAGACTAGGCGCACCGCGCGTAACCGACGGATCAGCGGGTCTGCCCGCATGGCGTCGGAATAGAGAAAGGCGGCACGAAACGCGACGTTCATGTCGCGGCCGGAACGAATTTGAGCACGCTCCTCGCTACTCATGAGGCGTTGCTTGCGTTGCATCAGCCAAACCCCTGATCCGAACCATACGCCGCACGCCGGATAGATGCTCAGGAGCAGAAGATAGGTCAGGTTCTCCAGGAACTGCATTCTTCGACCTTAAAACAGAAAGGCGGCCCCCTTCAGGAGCCGCCCCTCGGATTAGTCTGGGCTGAAGCGAAGGGCTAGGCGCTGCGCGCGATGCGTTCGACTTCCTTTTGTACCGCCGCCTGGACGATGCCGGGCAGATTGTTGTCCAACCAGTCCTTCAGCAGCGGGCGCAGCATTGCGGCGACCATGGCCTCGACCGTGTTGCCGCTGACGAAAGGCAGGTCGCCCGAGGCGGCCGGGGCGGGCTCGGGCTTCTTGAAGCTGGCGGCCAGGCCGGCGAAGGCGGAGGCGGCGCTGGCGGCGGCGCTGTCGCCGACCAAGGTGTCGTACGACGGTTCAGGCGCAGGAGCCGGGGTCGGCGCGGGCGCTTCGGCGGCCTGATAGGTCTCGGCCGGGGTCACGTCCAGGTCGCCGATGGTTTCGGCCGGGGCGTCATAACGGTCCGTCAGTTCCAGCACGTCGTCCTCGCCGGCCGGGGCCGGCTCAGGCTCGAACGGGGCGGCGAAAACGGTCTCGGCCGCGACGGGCGGGGGCGTTGCAGCGGGCTGGGCCTCGACCTCAGGCTCAGACGCGGCGGCCGGCGTTTCGGCCGGGGCGTCGTCTTCGGAGATGATCCGGCGAATCGACGCCAGAATCTCTTCCATGGTCGGTTCCTGGGCGGACTGATCGGTCATGGCGCAACCTTGGGCGTGGCCTGGGAAGAAGTTGGCTCACGGAACGATCCGCGCGCCGCGAACGGGGCGACGCCAGACGACGGATCGTCTGGAATCTCCGCCTTGTCGTCGCATCTTCGCCCGATGGAATCAACGGGCGCCTTCGCCGGACGGCCGTTCGACGTCAGCTGGGCGGCGCGGTGCGCACGGCCTCGCCCTTCAGCTGGGCGTCGATGGGCGCGTCGGGGGCGTCGATCGTCCCGACGATGGGCGGCGAGGCCACGCGGTCCAGCGTCTCGACCACCCCGTCCCACGGCAGGCCGCCGCGGCCCTGGACCCGGTCGTAGTTGGCCTGGGGATCGTAGGCGTCGACGGTCGGGTTCAGCGCCGGTCCGTCCAGTCGGCCCATGGCGGCCAGCAACGAGGCGCGGGCCACATATTCGGCGGCGCGGGCGTTGGCGACGGCCGTCTGGGACGCGCGCAGGGTCACTTCCTGGTTCAGCACGTCCAGGGTGGTGCGCAGGCCCACCTGCGCTTCCTGGCGGACGCCTTCGGCGGCCACGGAGGCGGCGCGCACCGCCTCGGTCCCCGCCGTCACATTGGCGCGGGTCGACAGCACCTGGGCATAGGCCGAGCTGACGTTCTGAAGCACCGTGCGGCGTTCGCTCTCGACCGCCATCTGGGCGGCGTTGGCGCGCTCCAGCGCCTGGGCCACGCGCGACTGGTTCAGACCGCCGGTGAACAGCGGCACCGACAGGGTCGCGCCGGCGGTGAAGCTGCGGCGATCGGCCAGTTGGCCCAGGTCGCCCAGGTCGTCGGACGACCCGCCATAGGAGGCGGTGGCGCGCACCGACGGCAGATATTCCGAACGGGCGGCGGCGACGGCGGCCTCGGCCCCTTGCAGCTGATAGGCGGCGGCCAGGACGCCCGGATTGCCTTGCAGCGCGGCCTCGATGGCCGAATCGAAGTCGGTCGGCACGGCCGGCAAGGTCGGGGCCGCCTCCAGATCGGTCGGCGACTGACCCACGACCGCGGCGTAGGCGGCGCGAGAGGTGGCCAACTGCGCCTGGGCGTTGGCCAGATCGGCCTCGGACTGGGCCAGGGACGCCTCGGCCTGGGCGACGTCGGTGCGCGTGATCTCGCCCACCTCGAAGCGGGCGCTGGTCTCGTCCAGCTGGCGCTGGAGGACGCTGAGGTTCTCCTGGCGGATTCGCAGGATCTCCATGTCGCGGGTCACGTTCACATAGGCCTGGATGACCGACAGCATGACCGACTGTTCGATCTGACGCAGGTTCTCGCGGCCGGCCAGGACGCTGGCGCGGGCCTGGTCGATGGCGCGCGCCGTGCGCCCGCCGGTCCACAGGTTCTGGCTCAGGCTGACGCCGAGATTGGCCCCCTGGGTCTCGGACGAGGAGGAGGACACCTGGGTGTCCGGCACGCCGTCGTTGTTCGTATCCACGAACTGGGTCACGGCGGGGAAGTCGCTGCGGGTGTAGTCCACCCCGGCCGAGGCGCTGAGCGTCGGGCGAAGGCCCGATCGCGCCTGAACCACCGATTCGTCCAGCGCGCGCTGGGTGGCGCGCTGGGCCAAAAGATCGGGATTGGTGCGATAGGCCAGGGCGATGGCGTCCTGGAGCGTCTCGGCCCAGGCGGGCGCGCCCAGGCCGGTCATCACGGCGACCACTGCGGCCGAAGCCATCACACGCGAGCGTTTCAACATTGTCCGTCCTTAGCCCGACGCCCTGAAAGAACGCCCGAATGTTTTATCAGGCGTAACTGCGGCCTGACCGAACCACACGCCAGTTAAGTTTTCTTCACGGTTGCGGCCGCGCGATCCGTCGCCGCCCGCCTGCGCGCCTGCGCGCCTGCGCGCCTGCGCGCCTACAGCGCGAAGGTAGGCGCCGGCGTCAACTCGGCAAGGACCGCCGGCGACGAATCGAACAGTTCGCGCCGCGACAGCCCCTCGGGCGACTTGACGAACAGCGCCGCCTTGCCGATGGCGCCGCGGCGCTCCACCACGACCATGCGCCCGCCCGGCCGCAGGGCCGCGCCCCACGATTCAGGCAAGGCCTCGATCCCGCCTTCGGACACGATCAGGTCCCAGTCCTGGCCGGCCGGCTGGGACAAGGGCTGGACGGTCGTGGCCACGCCCTCGGCGGCCAAGGCCTGTCCGACCACGTCGAAGACGGCCGCGTCCGATTCCTGGGCGGTCACGGCCAGGCCCATCCGGGCCAGCACGGCGGCGGCGTAGGGAGCGGCGATGGCCAGGGCCTTCTCGCCCTCGCGCGCATCGGCGGCCTGAAGCAGCTTGGCCACATCGCGCGCCGGCATCAGGCGGCGGCCCCCCGCGATGGGCAAGGCCTCTTCAGAGTAGGCGGCGAAGGCGCGGTCGGGCGCGCAGAACTGTTCGCGCGGCACGGCCAGCATGGCCAGGTGAATCGCGCGATCCGTCACGTCGTTCACCCGCACCTGCGAGTCGACCATGGCCTTGCGCTCGGCGGTGAAATCCATCTGTAGGCAGCCTTCAACGATAATCCGGGAGGAAAACTCGCGCGCTTATAGGTCCGTGCGTTGCAGCGGACAATCCGATCTGATAGCGAACGCCCCTCGCGATGACCGCCCCCGAGAAATCGGGGATGAAAAGCGGCCTGATGGCGGAGTGGTGACGCAGAGGACTGCAAATCCTTGCACCCGGGTTCGATTCCCGGTCAGGCCTCCATCGCGACGACGACGACGGCCGCCTCTCGGGGCGGCCTTCGCGTTCAGGGACCCCGCCACGCCGTGGTCAGGTGATGCAGGGCCGCCGCGCTGGTGGCGGCGACATTCAGCGAATCGAAGCCCCCGGCCATCTCTATGCCTATGGGACTGCAACGGGCGATCGTCTCCGCCGGCAGGCCCGGCCCCTCCGACCCCAGCATGATCGCGACCGGACCCTCGCGGCGATAGTCCGCCAGCCTTGCATCCGCCGAGGGGGTCAGCGCCAGCACCTCGACCCCCGCCCCGGCCAGAGCATCCAGAAGAGCGGACGACCCGGCGACCGCGAACGGCGTGCGCAGCACCGCCCCGACCGAGACGCGGATGGCCTTGCGGTAGAAGGGATCGCAACAGGTCGAATCCAGCAGCACCGCCCTGGCCCCGAACGCGGCGGCGTTGCGGAACAGACCGCCCATGTTGTCGTGATTGCCGATGCCGATGGCGACGACGAACACATCGTCCGGCCCGACCTGCGCCAACAGGCTTTCCAACGGCGGCGGCGCGGGCTTTTCGCCCAGGGCCAGCACGCCCCGATGCAGTTCGAACCCGGCGATCCGATCCAGAACTCCCTGCCCCGCCACATAGACGGGCGTGCCCGCCGGCAAGCGCTCGATCACGTCGCCCAGCGCCGCCACACGCTTTTCCGCCAGCAGCAGCGACAGGGGCCGCGCCCGCGCGGCGTCGGAGGCGAGCACCCGCACCACCACCTCCCCTTCGGCGATGAACAGGCCCTGACGCCCCGTCAGATCGCGCTCGCGAATGTCGCGATAGGCGGCGACGCGCGGGTCCTCGGGATCCTGGATAATTATCGGCAAGATGACTTTATTTCCCATTGCAAGATCGGAACCCCCGCTGCTATAGGCCCGCCTCCCGAGCAGATGTTCCGCAGTAGCTCAGTGGTAGAGCAGCCGACTGTTAATCGGCTGGTCGTAGGTTCGAATCCTACCTGCGGAGCCACTCGGGGGCATTAAGCCCATGAAATCGCTAGGCTTAATATTTAGCCCACAGGGCTTCCCATCCACCTTCCCATCCAGCAGCCACGGCAGTCGTTCTCGCGCTGACGTCGACTTGCACGGCTTTGCACCGCTTTTCAGGCTTTCGCGCGTTCGAAAGCCCTCATTGCCGTGCGCATGACGGCCGGCATGGCAGACAGACAAATGAGCCGCTCCTCTGAACTTCCGACCGATCCTGACGTATCCAAGCTTCACGGTTACCCCAAGGATCAGGAGAGGTTTCATGGATCGTCGTGTCGTTCGCGTTCGAGTGCCCAGCGTCGTGGAGTATGATGTCGTCATCGACGACGGCCGCCCCGTCTTCGTCGGGGCCGTCATTCGTCGCGAAGCCTCGCGCCAGGGCCCAGACGCAGGGAAATGGATCGACACACATCGAACCACCTGGGACGGGCGCGGCGGCCGCAGCGACGGCATTGAGCGCCATCCGCAAACAGGCCAGGCGCTCGGAACCCGCAGCATGGTCATCGAGCAGGCGATCGCCGTCCTCGCGGCTGATCCCACGGCGGGGACACACCTGAAGGCTCCCAATCAGATGGGGCGACCTTCCAGGGCTTCGCGTCGCGCTACGTCCGGAACGCCCGCCTGATGTCGAACGATCATGAAGACGACGCCCGCGAATTCGCCTGCGCCCTTCTTGAGGAAGTGGACCTGGCTCCGCCGCGCGAGCGCCTGGCCCTGGCGATCCAAGCCATTAGAGCCGCCCCCTCGCTATCCGACAGCTACAGCGCGGCGGCGGCGGCCATGCGCCAGAGCAGCCCCGAAGCGCTCGCCGCCTGGCTGGCGGCGCGCGAAATCACACGACGCGACGCCGGCGACCGAATCGAATCGGACGCAGGAAGGCTGGGAGACAACCTCTACGCCCGCCCCTATCTCAGGGCTTGCGTCGGCTATGCGCTGTGCGCGCTGGAAAACGGCGAACATGACGAAGCCTTAGCCCAGTTGCGCCAGGTGCTCGCACTCGATGTCGATGACCGGATCGGCGCTCGATACGCCCTGGCGACCGCTCTTCTCATCGCCGGACGGTTCGAGGATTTCACCGCCCTGCGAACCACGCAGACTGAGGATACGACGGCCTTCTGGCTCTATGCCGACGCCTACCACGCCTTGGCGGCCAAGGCTCCGATCACGGATCGCAAGACGCGCCTCGCACGCGCCCTTGCGAGCAATGCACATGCGCCGCTGCTTTTCGCTCTCGACGAACAACAACTCGGCGAGCCCGCCGACAGCTTCGCCCCGGGCGGCTTTGAGGAGGCCCGCGCCCTCGCCTGTTCGCTCACCGGTCGCCTCTGGCGTCGCGACCACGTGGCGCTTCAAGCCCTCCTGAAGGCGAGCCGCCCTTCCCAGCAGAAGTGATCGTTTCGATCGCCTCGCCCCTCCGTCGCACGTCGCCGCGGCGACCTTTTCAGCAATTCCTGGAATACCGATGAGCCAACCTCAGCCGCCCCAACGGGGCTTCATATATTGGCGCGATCTTGCGCTTCACACCCTCCCGGTCGCGACGGTGCTCGGCTTTCTTGCCGTCATCGTCTTCCTGAACTCGGTGTTCGGGATATGGGGGCTGTCGGTGGCTCAATTGGTCACGCCGGGGGACACCATCGTCCCCGGCGTCATCCTGGGCATTCTGTTGGTCGCCCTGTTCATGTTCGCCTTCATTCCGGGCACGCTGCTCGACCCGATCCTGAAAAAGATGCCCATGCGGATACGCCCCTATGCCCTGGCGGGCGTCGTGGCGGCCAGCGCCGTGTTCTGGATCCCGAACGGCGTCGGCGGCTTCGGCGTAAAATTCGTCGCCACTCTGATCGCTCTGGGCTGCGCCATGCACCCCTTTCTCAACCGTCACGATTTCGAGAAGATCCCGCACATGGCCAAGGCCGCCATCGTGGTCGTTTTCGCACCGGCAGCCGTATGGCTCACACTGGCCTTCACAGAAGCTCCCAAGCTTTTCGCTGCCTCGGGCTTCATGAGCGGGGCAAGCATTGAGAAGCAGGAGGGCGTGCCCTGTGATGCTCGTGTCCTCTGGCTTGGAGAAAGAGCCGTCGTCTTCAGATGCACCGCTCCTGAAGGAGATATCTGGGTGGCGACGACGACCGAGGGACTGGTTTTCCGTCCCTCCGCGTCATCGGCCTGACCTGAAGCCCGTTCATGGCTCACGGTCCTAGAATCCGAAGTCAATCTGGTTGCTCGACGCCTTGGCTGTACCTCGACGCCGTCGCGCCGAACTACCTGCGTGAGATGATGGCGCCGCAGTCGCAGTCGCAGTCGCTGTCGACTTCGGCGTGAAATCCGGCGGCGTGCGCGACGAGCGCGCTGTTTCAATCAGCCGAGGCGCTCGCGGCGCCGAAAGGAATCTCGGCCTCAGCGGCTTGCGGGATTTGCGACTTTCCTTCCAGGCCGTGAGTTCGCTTTCCCACCACCCTACCCGGTTGAGCGATATCCGGACCGGCTCGGGGAAGTCTCCGATTCGCTGAAGCCGCCACGCCGTCGACCGGCTCAACCCGACCACGTCCTTCACCTGCTTCCATGGAAGCAGACGATCTTCCTTCCCGCCTGCCTCAGGATGATCGCCTTCTGGATCAAAGGTCCGGCGTTCAACCACGACGACGCCCTCTTGCAGCGGCCGGCGCCCCGGTCCTGACCTCAGTGATCTGGGACCTGGCCCAGTCCCGAAGCAGGCCGCGCGGATAGTGGGGTTTCGAGCGGACATGCCGACACGGCGGACCGTCATTCCCCGTGGACCACAGGCGGGCCAGGGTCGCCGGCTTCATCCGGATTCCGAACAGGCCGAGAAAGGCGGAGGCCTCCGCCCGCGTCAGGAGATCCTCGTCGCCGTCCGCCAGCGTGGCCTCCACCTCGTCGATGTCGCGATCGGGGATCATCGCCCGCCCTCAACCGACGCGCATTGCCGCGAACTCGTCAGACGCCGGCCCGCCGTCAGGGCGAGGTAGCAGTCCACGACCGTGGCGACATAGGCGCGGGTCTCGGCGATCTCCGGAATGCGGCCGAGGCGAGCGACCCGGCCGGGACCGGCGTTGTAGGCCGCCAGGGCCAGGCGAAGATCCCCGAACCTGACGATCTGCCGCGCGAGATAATCGGCGCCTCCCATAAGGTTTTCAACAGGATCGAACCGATCCCTCACGCCCAGCTCGAGCGCCGTGGCCGGCATGAGCTGGGTCAGGCCGCCCGCCCCAGCGGGCGAACGCGCGTCTGGACGATAGGCGCTCTCCGTGAGAACCAGGGCGTGAAGCAGCTTCGGATCCAGGCCATGCCGCTCCGCCGCCGCAGCCACCGCCTCTGCGAAAGGCTGGCTCAACGGCATAAGGCGTGGGCCTTCGCCCGCGACCGGCAGGCTTTCCGTCGCCTCGATCGGACGGCCGAACAGATCGCCGCCGGCCCGGTTCCAGTCGATCTCTTGAGCGTGTACGGAGGCGGGCGCGCCCAGGATCAGGACCGCCAGCAGCACAGATCTCACCACGTCAGAATCTCCCGATAGTTTCCCTTGGCCGCCCCCCGTTTCACAGGGCCGAAGTAGCGGCTGTCGAAGCTTCCCGGCGTGTCGCCCAGCAGGAAGAGTTCGTCAGGCTCCAGGGAGCGGCACCCTTCCCAGACCCGGAGGGCCTCGCCCTGTCCGTCGTGGGCGCGCGTCGACACACGACGTCCAGGCGTCTGGAGGACGCCGCCCTCGACGCACACCGTGTCTCCGCCAGCCGCCGCGACGCGCTTCAGCAGCAGGACCTCAGCCGGCATCCCCAGCCGAGCCAGATAGGCCCTGACTTCTACAGGCTGGCCCACGGCCACGATGGAGCCGCGTTCGATCCGCTCTCCCCACCGCAGATAGAGACCGCGGGGCAGGCTCGGACTTTCATTGATCAGGACATGCGCCCTCCCGACTCCGCTCGCAG
This sequence comes from Brevundimonas sp. D3-1P, assembly GCF_055809335.1. Taxonomy (NCBI): domain Bacteria; kingdom Pseudomonadati; phylum Pseudomonadota; class Alphaproteobacteria; order Caulobacterales; family Caulobacteraceae; genus Brevundimonas; species Brevundimonas sp. D3-1P. Next base: position 327,652 of record NZ_CM147908.1, on the reverse strand, counting down.
CCAGGGCTATGAGAAGGACGAGGCCCGCCGTCGCGCCCGCGAGGATCGCCTTGCGGGTCATGGCTGGTAGGGCTCCAGGATCAGGTCGCGCGTGATCAGGACCTGAACCGGCGCTCCCGCACGAAGCCGGATCGAGGGCCGCACCTCCAGTTCGCGATCCACCAGACGGCCGCCGACCTGCGCCCCCTCGATGGCGGCCGCATCCCCGGCGTCTCCAAGCCATCCGCCCGGATTCCGCCCGCCGTCATCCCTCGCCATCTGTCCCAGGGTGGTGACGGCGCCGGCGAAGAGCGTGCCGATCAGGAGAGGAAATATTCGACGGTCGACCTGCCCTCGCACGCCGACCGCGCCTTGGGCATCCACGCCTGGCTCGCCGTCCAGCACCAGGCTCTTGCCGTTCGGCAGGATCAGGCGATCCCAGACCAGGAAGGCGCGGCGGTCTCCATAGGCGCTTTCGCCCTCATGACGACCCAGAAGCCGCGCCCCCTGTGGAATCAGCAAATGTCGCCCTGTCACCGTGTCGAAGACGTTCTGGGTCACGGCGGCGACCACGGGCCCGGCGCGAGCCGTGTCGACGCTCGTCAGCAGGGCCGCGGGCACCACGGCGCCGGCCTTGAGTTCGAAGGGCGAGCGAGGCGCGACAAGGGCGTGACCGTTGTAGTCATCGCTCCGACGCCTGCCGGGCGCCGCAGCCACGGCGGATTCGGCGCCCTGGGCCTCGCCGTCCGATCTCGTTCTGCCCGGCGCCTCGAAGAAGAGCCCTGAACGCGCCGCCTGCTCCGCGCCGCTCGCGGTCGCTCTGGTCTGCATCAGCGGCGCCCCATGGGCGCGCGGAACATAGGCGGGCGCAGGAGACGAAGCCTCTGGGCGCTCGACAGGGTCGCCGATCCTGGGTTCCGGCAAGCGGTCGTAACTCGAAGGCTGTCGGGTGACGACTTCGGTCGGCCGCACCACGCCCCGCCCCTGTTCAGGACGTTTTTCAGCCTCCCGCTCCCGGGCGTCGGCCCGAAGTTCCGGCTGGACCACCAAGGCCCAGGCCAGGGATCCCGAGACCAAGATCGCACCGGCCATGACCACCATCTGGACCACGGACCGGCGCAACCGGATCACCGGCGGGCGGGGCGCGCGCAGGGAAAGCCCCGGAGGCGGCTCCTTGGGCGCAGGCCCGTCAGAAGCGTTCGCATCAAGGCGGTTGAAGTCGGTCATCGCCCTTCTCCCCCAAGGCGATGGAGCCGCACCACCTGGGGCCTTCGTCCGCCCAGGCGCAGTTCGGCGCGATCAAACAACCGATCGACCACGAAGAGACCATCCTTCTGCCGGTAGTTGACCAGCTGGGCTTCTCCATCCGGCGCCAGAACGAAGAGGACCGGCGCCTCGTCGATCTGGAGCGCGTCGCCGAAGACGATGAAGGTGCGTCGACCGTCGTTGAAGACGGACAACGGCGTCCAGCGCGCGCGGCGTCCCTGCGGCTCTATACGATAGCGCGCATCAAGCGGGCCTGACGGCCTCAGGTGCGGGTCCGGGGCCTCGACATCGCCTGCGCCCTGCCCCTCCCCGACCGAATCCTCTTCCCAGGCGACGGCCATATTGAAAGCCTCGGCGGCCCCGCTCCTGAGGTCCAGGAGATAGACGCGGCGATTGGTGGTCAGGACGAGATTGGTCTCCAGCCCCCGTTCGAGCGGCTTCAGGAGAACATGGGTCCGGCGCGCCGCGCCTGCGCCCGACGTGGTCTCGCCGATCTGCCATCGAACCGTGTCCCCGGCCGCCTTCGATACCAGGACCTCGCCTTCCCCGAGCGTGAGCGTGGTGACCCGCAAGGGCGCCGTCCAAACCTCGAACACCCGGCCCAGGGACCAGGAAAAGACCTGCACCCCGCCCACGAAGCCGTCCGTTCGGGAAGGCGCCCGCGCCGCCTGGTTGGCGATCGCTATGGCGGCGCGGCCGCTCTGTCCGCTCCTTGGCGGAACCGCCCGTTCCGGCTGTGTCGCGACCGCCGCCAGGTAGGGGATTTCCGTTGAGACCCCTGCCGTCCCTAACGGCTCGACAATGACGAGCTCAGCATCGGACCGCTCGCCCGCCTTCCGCTCGACGGCGGCGGGCGGCGGCGCGATGTCCGTAGAAGACGCGTCCAGGCCCGCCAGCGCGGCGCAGCCGGACGGCAGCCATGCGACGGCCGCAAGCGCGGACACGGGGGTCAGGAGGCGTCGGGAGTCCATGATACGTCCTCGATCTTCAATCCCAGGGGGTTCTTCATCAGCTCCGCCTCGGTGCGGGGCGGTTGCAGGCCTGTGGTGATCAGGGCGCGCCAGCGCGCGCTCCCGGCCTGCTGCCCGTTCACGAAACGGGTCTCGCGCCATTGCAGGTCATAGGTTCGCTCCGTGCGGCGCACCACATTGAGGACCTCGACATTGACCGCCTCCCTGCCGACTTCCGTGAAAGGATCGTGGGTCTGGGCCCAGGCGTTGAGGAAGGCGGCGGCCTTCGGCGTCATCAGGTCGTAGGCCCGCAGCCAGTTCTGCCGGATGACGATGGGGTCGATGCTCTTGGAGCGTACGTCGCGAATCCAGCCGCCGAGCGCATGCCCGACCTGGGCTTCCGTCGGCTCATAACGCCCGCCTATGGCGGTGATCCTCTGGGTCTCGCCCCAGTCCGAAACCTCGACCACGAAAGGCTTGACCACGGCCCGATCCGCCTGGACCCACCAGCCCGCCCCGAGGAAGGCGGCTAGGGCGAGATTGGCCAGGGCCATGCGTCGCCAGTTGCGGGCGTGGGCGAGCGACAGGCCCATCCGGTCGTCCCAGACCTGGGCGGCGCGCTGATAGGGCGTCGCCTCGGGGACTGAGGTCAGGGCCCGTTTCGGTCGGAAGAAGGGGTGCATCTCAGGGCTCCTCGGTCTTGAGGGATGGCGAGAGGGTTCCGCTGGTCTCCATGGACGGCATCAACCCACGCCCGGCGTTGGCGAGGAAAAAGGCCTGCAAGGCGGCGGATCGGTTCGGACGCGGGCCTTTCGTAATCGTTTCGTCCACCGCCGCCGCCCTGTGAAAGTCAGCGCGGGCCGCTTCCGCCTCCCTGGCGATCTTCGCGGGCGTGCGGGCAGACCTCTGCTCCCCAGGCGCGTCCCGGCGCGCGGCGTCGTGGAGAGACTCGATGTCCACAGCTCCGCCTCCCCCTTCAGCCTCCGGGGGGCTTGCCGGCCGTGCCTGCCCAGCGCCGCTAGGCGCACGATCACCCGCTTCATTTCGTCCAGGCCTCGGTTCTGAACGAGCGCCCGGAGCGCCGCCGGGACGGGTCGGCCCGGACGGTGGCGGCGGCGGCGGCGGCGAAGGCGAGGACGACGACGCAGGCGGAGCGGATCTTCCGGATCCCGCGCCCGATGCGGCGCGAGCGGATCCCGCCATGCGAGCCCCTGCTCCGGCCGCCAGCCTTCCTGCTCCGACCAGGGCCGCCCCCGACAGAAGGCCGGCTCCCCCGACCGCCAGGCCGCCGGTCGCCAGCGCGCCGGCGCCGAGGGCCGGACCGCCCGTAACCAGGGCCGAGGCCAGGTTTGGAATGAAGACGGCCAGCATGGACAGGAGGATGGCGGCGACCAGTATGGTCAGGGCTTCGTAGATGTCGGGATTGGCCGACGGCTGGAGCTGATCGAAGATCGTGCGCGCGCCCGACACGACGATGGCCAGGGCCAGGACCTTGAGCCCGGAAGAGACGACATAGCCCAGCGGCCGCTCAGCCAGGAAGGCGGACTTGCTCCATATGCCGAAGGGCAGAAGGATGAAGCCGCCCAGGGTGACGATCTTGAACTCGACCAGGGAGACGATGATCTGCAGGGCCAGGACCGCGAAGGCCAGCATGATGCCGATCATGGCCAGGCCGAGGATCAGGGCGTCGGTTAGGTTGCCGGCGATGTCGAGCGGGTTCTCGACGGGCGCCGGCGTATCTCCCAGAGCCTTCACGATACGCCACCCCTCCGCGAGGATGGCGCCGGGGTTGAGGAAGTCGGCCCGGCTCAGATCGCCGCCGCCGGCCGTCAGCCCAAGCTCCAGGAAGCCCGCATAGAAGGTCTCCGATAGGGCCTGCCAGTCGTTGATCAACCAGGCGAAGGCCCCGATCAGCAAGACCTTGCCAAAGCCCGAGGCCAGGACCTCCCGATTGGACGACAGGGCCCACTGTATCCCGGTCAGGGCCGTCACCAGGACGATCATCAGCCCGAAGACGCCGTTGACCGGGCCCTGCAAGGCGCTGAAGCCCGCTGAGACCGTGTTAGAGAAGACCGCCATCAGTTCGTTTGGAGTCTCCACGCCGACCGAGGTCGCCATCGTCCTGCTCCTCAGTTCCGGGCGTTCGACAGGGGATCGAAGGCTGGCGGGTTCGGGACCGCGACTGGACGGCCCCAGGACCGGCGCCGCGCCTCGGCTCCCGCCGCCCGCTCGGCGGCGTCGCGTGCGGCCCCCTCGGACAGCAGGCGGGCCTGAGCCAGCATGACGACTCTCAACGCAGCAAGGTCCTCGGCCAGCACCGCCAGCATCTGGTTCGTCGACTGGACGGCCGCCGTCTGCCCCTGGGCGGTCTGGCTGGCTCCGAGGGCCCCGGAGACGCGCTCGCCGCGTCCCTGCCCCAGCCGCTCCAGTTCGGCGGCGGTCCGCGCCAGGTCTCCCGCCGTGCGACGCGCCGTCTCGGCGCGTCTGCGGCCCTGTTCGAGCAGGCGCGCGGCGTCGGCTCCTGACAGATCCTCGGGATAGAGGTCCTCGAACTGCCGCTCCAATCCGCTGACCGAGGTCGCCAACCCCCGGGCGGTGCGGGCCAGCTCGGCCATGTCCTGCAGGGCCTGGCTGTTGCGGGTCAGATGGCTGTAGGGCGATGCCGCCAGGCCGCGCGCCTCATTGGCGAGGCTCTCGAGCTGGCGCGCCGCCTGGAGCGCATTCTCCATGTGATTGCGCGGGTCGAACACGACCTGCTGGCCTTGGGCCGGCGCCGCCATGACCAGCGCCGCGGCCGCCAGGCCGAGGCTGACGAGTCCATTCAGCCGCAAGCGGCGACGCGGCGAAGGCGTCGAAAACGGAATCCACATCTCGTACTCCCTTGGCTTTGAGGAATTGACGGGCGAAGCCGGCCTCGCCGGATCGCGCGAGCACAGCATCGATGAGGGCCTGGTCATCGGACGATCCGGCGCCGCACAGGGCCAGGGCCACGCCCGACAGACGCAGGTCGAATAGCCGACGGCCCTGGGGCTGGCGCCAGTAGTAGGCGCGCTTGGGCGTCGCAAAGGCGATCAGCTCCAGCTGGCGTCGGTTCAGGCCGAAGCCGCGGTAGAGGTCCGCCGACGAGGGCTCGAGCGCCCGTGGATTGGGCAGGAAGACCTGGGTCGGACAGGATTCGATCAGGGTGGCGGCGATCGGCGAGGCCGCGACGTCGTCCAGGCTCTGGGTCGCGAAAACCACGCAGACCCGCTTCTTGCGCAGGGTCTTGAGCCATTCGCGGATCTTGGCCGCAAACCCCGTCTCGCCGAGGAAGAGCCAGGCCTCGTCCAGCACCAGCAGGGTCGGTCGTCCGTCGAAACTGCGTTCAAGCTGGTGGAACAGGGCGGACAGGACCGGCGCCGTCGCCGAGGGCGTCGCCATCAGGGTTTCCAGCTCAAAGGTGTCGAACCGGCTCGGTTCCAGATCGTCTCCCGCCCCGTCGAGGAGGCCGCCATGAGCCCCTTTGAGGGTCAGGGCTTCCAGGCCGGCAGCGACCGCCTTGTTCTGGACCAGGGCGCAGAAGACCGTCAGGCTTCTCTGTTCCCGCGGCGCTGCGCCGAGAGCCTTCAGGGCCGCCCAAATCTCTTCCCGGACGGAAGGCGTCGGCTCCAGACCGGCCTGGCGCACCGTCTCGGCGATCCACTCCGCGGCCCAGGCGCGTTCATCCTCCCGGTCGATCCCGGCCAAAGGCTGGAGCGAAAAGGCCTGCCCCGGCTCCAGCGCCCGCCAGCGTCCGCCGGCCGCCAGGGTGGCCGCCCGCGCCGAGCGTCCCTTGTCGAAGAAGATCACCCGGGCGCCGGGATAGCGAAACCACTGCAGGGCCAGGAAGGACAGCAGCGCGCTCTTGCCGGATCCCGTAGGCCCCACGACCATGGCATGGCCGACGTCGCCGACATGGAGCACGAGACGAAAGGGCGTGGAGCCCGTCGTCCGCGCAGTCGCCAGAGGCGGCCCGTCCAGGCAGGCGTCCCGCGACGGCCCGGCCCAGACCGCCGAGACCGGCAGGAGATCCGCCAGGTTGAGGGTCGAGACCAGGGGGCGGCGCACGTCGGCATAGGGTTCGCCCGGCAGGGAGCCGAGCCAGGCCTCGACCGCGTTGAGGTCCTCGACCCGCGCCGTCAGTCCCTGGGCGTTGAGCGCCGCCTCGATCGCTCGCGCCCTGGCCTCCGCGCCTTCTTTTGTCGGATCCATGATCGTGACCGTCAGCGTCAGATAGCCGAAGGCGCAGACCTCGGCCCCGAGCATCTCCAGGGCCCCGTCGCACTCTTCGGCCTTCGAGGCCGCGTCGGTGTCGACCAGGGGCTGCTCCTCTCGGGTGATCGCCTCCCTGAGGAGGGCGCCGACGCCCTTGCGCTTGGCGAACCAGCGCTTGCGCAGCTTGACGATCTCCCGTTCGGCCTCCGCCTTGTCGAGGCCGATCCAGCGCGCGGTCCAGCGATAGGCGAAGGGCAAGGCGCCGAGGGCGTCGAGCAGTCCAGGGCGGGTCGCCGAAGGCAGGCCGCGCACAGACACCGTCCTGAGCCATTGATCGCCCAGCCGCGGCGCCACGCCGCCCGTCAGGCCCGCATCGGCCAGCCAGGCGTCGAGAAAGACGGGCGTCTCCGGCGGCTGAACGGGATGGGCGTTCGGCGAGACGCAGGCGTGCAGCCAGGTCAGCAGGTCCGCATCCTCGAGCGGCGCGATCTCCGGAAGGGCGTCCGCCAGAAGATCAAAGGTCGCATCGGCCCCCCGCCGGAAGGTCGCCAGGGCCTGGCGCCAGTCCTGTCCGCCCCTGGCCAGGCCGTCGAATAGCCACCTTTCCAGCCGCCGGGTCTCGTCGGCGGCCCGCAGCCAGGTCAGGGCCAGCCGATAGTCCGTCTCATAGGCCGGTTCTGCGGCCTCGAAACGCTCGCGCCGCTCGGCGTCGACCAGCCAGGCCGCCTCCATCTCGAAATCGCTTTCGGGATAGGCTCCCGCCAGTCTTCGCCGCGCCTCCACATGCAGGCACCAGCCCGTTCCAAGGCGTTTCAGGGCGTTGTTCAGCCGCGCCCGAACCGCCATCAGCTCCTCGTCCGTCGAGGACTCCAGGTCCGGCCCTCGAAACCGAAAGGCGGTGGTGAATGAACCGTCCTTGTTCAGGATCACGCCCGGCGAGACCAGGGCGGCCCAGGGCAGATGGTCCGCCAGGCAGTTCGGACGCCGACGATGTTCATCGAGAAAGCGCATGACAGCCTCAGGCGTCCAGATGCCCGGGCAGGGCCAGATGCCGCCGCAGGACGTCGAAGAAGCGCCGATCGGCGCGGGCCGCCCACAGACCGACCGCATGGGCCACGGCCCACCACAATAGGCCCAGCCACCAGATGCGCAGGGCCAGGCCCAGGACCATGGCCGTCGTGCCCATGAGCACGGCGTAGTCCCGGGGCATGCCCGCCATCAGCACGGGCTCGACCAGGGCCTGGGCCACCGGCAGATCCCATCCGTCGGGCCGCAGATTGTCGACCGTGCGGGCCATCAGCCGATCTCCGCCCCGCCGGCGAAGCCGAAGAAGTCGAGGAAGAAGGTCGAAGCGGCGAAGGCGATGGTCAGGCCGAACAGGATGCCCAGGGCCCGGCGCATGGAGGACCCGCTTTCACTCATGGCGACGCCGATGCCGAACAGGACGACGGCGATCACTGCCGCGGCCTGAACAACCGGCCCGGTGATCGACTGAACCACCTGCTGGATGGGCCCCTCCCAAGGCATGCCCGATCCGCCCGCGACGGCGGCGCCCGCCGCCAGCCAACCGCATGTAACAACCGCGCCGAACAAGCGCCTTCCTACTCTCCGTGTCATGATCCGCCTCCCTGGTCCCAGCGCATTTCAGCGCGCCGCGACTCATTGCAAGCAAAACAATCCACAGATTGTCAACGACATTTTTCAATAAAAATCAGCGAGTTAAATACGACTTTTGAACAAGTTTCTCATGACTTCTCGATACGTCGATCCGACTTGCCCGCGCCCGATCCGAAGCACCCGACTTGCGACTTGAGCCGACTTGCGCAGAACGCCCGTCCCTGCGGCTTGCGGCGTCAGACGCCTCACTCACATGCGCGCAGAGATCATCGCCATCGCCCCCGCGTGATCTTCCAGTCGGTCCGGACGGGCGCGAGATCGACAGATGTCTGACCTGGGAAGAACCGCCGTGCGCCTGTTGAGAACCCGCCCCGCCGCATTGGCGCCAAGGCCGAACAGCTGTCTTCCAGTCCCCATGAAACGACTGACGCCGATCGAATACGCCAGGGTCAAGGGCAGGAGCATCACCATGAGCATGCCGGATCGCGAGCCGGAGGCGCGCGCTCGCATTCTGGCCTGGCTGGAACAGCGTCCCGGCGACAACTGGCGCCACGCCAAGGGCGACAACTATGCTTTCGAGACGGCTGCCGACGCGGCTGCGTTCAAGCAGTGGCTGATGAGCGCCCTCATCGCCTGAGGGCGCGTCGGGAGGTCAGCCGGTCCCAATCAGGGCCCGAACGACGGGCTTGCCAGTGTGATACATCAGGGAGCCCGCGCCATAGGCCCGGACCAGCCAGTCTCCGGTCTCGGCCACGGACTTGGCGGCCGACACCTTCTCGTAAAGCGTCTTGATGACCGCACCGACCTTCTGAAGCATGGCCGCAGCTTCAGGATTCTGCGTGGGATCAACGCCGCTGCGCTCGAGCAACATGTAGGCGGCGATCACCTCGCGAAGGGACTCGAGCGTATAACCCCAACCCAGCCATGTCAGGCGCGCCATGCGGAAACGCATGTGTTCCAGTCCCTCCATCAGCGACTGCCTGATGAAGTCCTGTTCGGCCAACTGATGCTCCTGCAGCCAGGTCAACAGGGCGGCCACCTGCTCCTCCAGTTCGGCGATCTCGGCGTCCGACAGCTTGCGATAGGCGACCTGCTGGCGCACCAGTCCGGAGATGGCCTTCAGAGGGCCGACGTTCACCTCCCCGACCTTGGTGTATCCGTAGTTCTGCCAAGGGTTACGCGTCGAACCTGAGGAAAAAGCCTCCATGATGTCGGCAATGTTGGCGACCAGACCGGCGCGATAGTCATCGTCGATCTCGAGCGTCTCAACAATCGACTGCAGGAGCGCGCATCGCTCGGCAATGACGAAGAGGATCTGGAAGAAATCCTTGGACCAGGGCTGAACCCCGAACTTCTCCGCCAGAAACGTCTCTCCGGCCATATCCGTGCGGACTTGAAGGCGCCCGCATAGCTCTGCGAGTTCACGAGCGGGATCGGTATAGGCAATCGGCTGGCTGGACATATAACCGCGCTATCACAGCCAAGCTGCGCGGGTCGAGGGCCTGGATCGAAAGACAGGCCATCCACCACCGGGTGATCATGCGAGGTCGCGGACCCGATAGTCGCCGTCTGCATAGCCGAGAACCTCGACCACGGCCTCGACCCGGCGGCCTGACGACGTGCGGCGGATATGGACGACGCATTTCACCGCCTCGCCGATCATGCGATGGGGAACCTGGCTCGCGACCTCGCCGATCAGGTCCTCCATACGGCGGAGCGCTTCGATCGCGGAGTTGGCGTGGACCGTAGACAGACCACCGGGATGGCCCGTGTTCCAGCTCTTGAGGGTTTCAAGCGCAGCGGCCCCGTCGCGCATTTCGCCGATGACGATCCGATCCGGCCTCATGCGCAGGGCGTCGCGAACAAGGTCTGCCACGCCGATGGCCTTCGGTTGGCGACGTGTCACGACCGACACGACGTCCCATGCCGAACACTGCAGTTCAGGCGTATCCTCGATGAGAAAGACCCGGTCCCCGGCGAAGGCCGGCTCCGCCAGGACGGCGTTGGCCAGGGTCGTCTTTCCCGATCCTGTTCCTCCAGAAATCAATATGTTGAGACGATCTCTCGCTGCAACGCGCAAAGCCTCGGCCTGAGCCCCGCTCATCACGCCGTCGCGCACATAGTCGTCGAGCCGCCAGATCACCGCCGGACGCTTGCGGATGGAGAAGGCCGGCCCGGCGGCGACCGGCGGCAGCATTGCCTGGAAGCGCTCTCCCGTCTCGGGCAGGACGCCCGAAAGTCGCGGATTCTCTCGCGTCACCGTCTCGCCGACATAGTCCGCAATCAGCCTGATCGCCCGCTCCCGGGCTTCCAGCGACAAGACCTGCCCGGTGTCGCAGCGCCCTTCGCCGATCCTGTCCAGGATCAGTCGGCCGTCCGGATTGGCCAGGATCTCGACCACTGCCGCCTCCTCCAGGCCTGCAAGGACTGTCGCTCCAAGCGCGTGGCGCAGGGCCTCCAGCTTGCGCTCCGCAATGATCGGATGGGCCGCCACCTAGTTGGCGGTCGCGAACGACGTCGGCTCGCTCATGGCCACGGCCCTATCCCTGTCGCGGCGGCCAGAAACGATGCGAGCGGCGGTGTCGTCCAGAAGACGTTCGATCCGCCGCTCCACCGCCGCCTGCACCGTGGGGTCTTCGTCCGCCAAGGCGTCCGGCAGGCGCAGGAAGAAGGCCTTGGCGACCTCTATCAGAAGCTCCTGCACAATCTGCATGTCCCGGCCGGTCGATCGCATATGATCGCGCAGCGATCGTTCCAGGGTCAGTAGCCGGTCCTCCGGATCCGCCCTTGGGCTTTTGAGCAGGCCGCGGGCGATCGCCTGGCCTGCCGCCTGGCTCAGGGCGATGCGCCCGGCCCTGGCCTCCCGGTTGAGGCCCGAGACCACCTTGGGGTCGTTAATATAGACCTGCACGCGCGTAGCCGCCGCATCCCTTCTAGCCATCTTTCCCTCCTTGCAGTTGATCCAGCACCGCCTGCTGCGCCGCCATCTCCTGGGCCACCCGCCCATAGAGGTCGGCGGCGCGAGCGGCGGCCTTCCTGTCGTCCATGGCGCCGGCCACCTCCTTGAACAGCGGCAGGTTCGCGCCGGCGTCGCGACCCAGGCTCCGTCGGCCGAGCCAGGGATGAGGCGTCCGGCCCGGTGCATCGACACGAACCGCCTGATCCGGCGGCGGAGCGCCCGCGCGGCTGCGGAACGGCTTTTGGCGGTCATAGCAGAGCTTCTGCGTCCGCAACGGTCGTTGCCCCGCGATGAAGACAAGTTGCTCATCGTCAGGCAGGGCGCGAATTTCACCGGGCTCCATCAAGGGCCTCTCGACCTCTGAACGGGACACGCTGCCCCGTCCCGGCGCCAGGCCCGACGGCGCGCTTCGGCTGGTCCGGATCTCGGATACGGAGCCGGTCAGCTTCGACACCTTGTCCTGGGTCAGGGGATCCAGGGCGGAAAAGGCGGTATAGACGTGGCAGTTGTCGAGGATGGTGTTGTGGGCTCCGTAGGTCTCGACGATGTCGTTCAGGGACTGGGCCACGAACATGGCCTTGATCCCGTAGCCGCTCATCAGCCGCAGCGACTTCTCGAAGAAGGCGAGCCGCCCCAACAGCGGAAACTCGTCCATGACCATCAGCAGCCTGTGGCGCTTGGCCCGTCCGGCAGCGTCCCGCTTCTCCTCCGCGGTCAAGGCCTGGGCCGCAGCGTAGAAGAGCAGTCGCACCAGGGGCCGGAGCGCCATCGCATCCGCCGGCGCCACCTGGATATAGAGGGACATGGGCGCCTCGGCGCACATCAGATCGCCCATGGCGAAGTCCGAGGCGGACATGACCCGCTCCACATCCTCCCCCGCCAGCCATTTCAGATAGGAGCGGGCGGTGCCCTGGACCGAGGTGCGGAAACGATCATGCATGGCGGCATAGCCCTTCACCGCCGTCTGGATGAAGGGATGGGCCTGCGGTTCACCGTCCGGGCCTGGACGATGCAGGGTCTTCAGCATGACGTCGGCCGCCTCATCGAGGTCGGCCAGCAGTTCACGAACCTTGACCAGGGTCTTGTCCTGATCCTCCGCCGTGTAGAGGACGTGCAGGATCACGGCCTCAAGGATCTCCGACGCCGCCTTGTCCCAGATCGCCTCCTCGTCCCGCGCTCCGCCGGGATCGGACAGGATGGCGACCAATCTCTGGACTTGGGCCAGTTCTCCAGGTCCCGGCCGGATTTCGGCCAGGGGGTTCCAACAGGCCGAACTCGGCATTCGGGGGTTAAGATAGAGGACGTGGGAGAACCGGGCTCGCCAACCGGCTGTCACGACCCAGAGCTCCCCCTTGGGATCATGAACCAGGACGCTGTCGGTCCAGGCGAGGAGCGTAGGCACGACATGCCCCCGTCCCTTGCCGCTCCGTGTCCCGCCGGTGACAAGGGTCGGTCGAAGGTCCGTCGTCGCCAGGACACGTCCGCCGAAGAGGCCCAGGACCACGCCGTTGCTGCAATGAAGCCCCGCGCGGCGAATCTCCCGCCACCCGCCCCAGCCGCGCACGCGGCGCGTCACCCTTCCCTGTTCGAACAGGCCCACCAGGCCCAGGCCGGCTGCGGTTCCCAGAAGGACGAGAGGCGCTGATCGGACCAGACCGACCTCCGCTTCGGCGCCGAACCGGCTTCGCCAGGAGAAGATCGACCATGGCGGATAGAGGACCAGGTCAGGTCCTGCATGAAGCCCCACGCCGAGCGCCTCGTCCCATCGATAGGTCCAGGCGAACATCTGGGTCGCCGCCTGAAGGCCGAACAGAACGCCGACGACCAGTCCCCCGAGAAGAAGTCTCATGCCCTCCCTCCGTCAGTCGGTCGGAGAAGGTCGGCTTCCCGTTCAAGGATCAGGAGCGGCGCGGCGTCCATTCGGCGCTGGTGATAGGCGACGAGGGCGGCGCGCAGCGCCGGAGGCGAGGCCTCTTCGAACAATCGCGCCACCCCGAGGGCCTCCTCGACCAGGTCCGGGAACAGTTTCCTTTCCGCCGACGCCAGCGACAGAACCTGCCTGCCGACCCGCTCGAAGGCGTTGAACAGGACCTGGTTGCCGGCGCTGCGCACAAGGATGTCGAGGCGATCAGCGAGGGTCAGGCCCGATGCAGCCGTCAGACTCGCCGCCAGGTCCGCCGCTTGATCGGCTATGAGGTCCAGGCTTGTCGCGACGCAATGAAGCCGGAAGGCGAAACGGTCGCGGACCACCGCTGCGTCCAGCCTCGGCGCCAGGAAACCGCCCTGGGGCGCGCGTTCGATCAGGCCCTCTCCGCAAAGCCAGGCCAGGGCTTCGCGGACAGGCGTCGTCGAAAGCCCAAGGCGGCGCGCCTCGTCGACGATGACGACCGGCTCACCGGGCACATAGCGCCCCGCCCCCGCGCGTTCACGGATTTGGTCGAGGGCGAGCATGAAGGGATCGCGTCTTCGGGTCACATCCGCCTCCTGCCGGAACGGAGACTATTGGCGGCCCAAACCGCCTCGCCAATAAGTTGCGACGCCGGAAACGAGAAACTCGCCGCAGAATGTCGCGCCGCCCCCCAAGAAACGGCGGATCATCCGCCACAAAGCGGCGGACTCGGCTCTTCATGCGGCCACGGCAAACGTAAAGAACATTGATCGTCGACGTTCCAAGCGTCACCATGGGCGCGAAAGGTGGTGCGCCCATGAGAGGCTCCACGGCCATGTCGGCAAGGGACGGAGACGTCCTGTCCGCGGCGCTGAAGGCGATCCGCCGTCATCGCGGCATGACGGCGACCGAAACGGCGAACGCCATGAACATGGCTCTGCGCACCTATGAGCGGTTCGAGGCCGGAGACACCCGGCTCAACGTCGACCATATCCACCGGTTCGCCGGCGCGACCGACAGCGATCCCTACGCCATTCTCCTGGCCGTCGCTCTGGGCTCGCCGGAAATGGCGCGGCGATGCGCCGACAACAAACTCGCCACCATCCTGACCATCGCCCTGCAGAAATACGACGTCGCTATGGGGGACAGGATCCAGCGCCAGGACACCCGCACCCTGATCGCCCTTGTCACCGAGATGTTCGACAAGCTCATCGAAGACGGCCGGGATCTGGAAAGCGCAGAAACCTGGCTGGAGAATGGAAACCGGGACCTGATGTCCAATCGACCGAGGCCTGGCCGGTAGAGTGTAAATATACTCCAGATATAGTTTTGAACTTGGAAAGAGCAGGCGCTCACTGAGCTCGCCACCTCCGTGGCGATCAACCCAAGGAGACTGTGATGAAGACCACCGCCATCAAGCGCGTCAGCTTCGGCAGCGCCAAGGTTCTCACCCAGCAGGACATCAAGGGCGACTACCTGGAACAGACGTTCCAGCCCAGCCGCGTCCCCATGGCGTGAACCAGGACGGGCGGCCGCTCAAGCGGTCGCCCGAACCCTGAGCGCTCACATGGATAACCGACAGCTCATCCAGGCCTGGCTCCCCGACCATGTCCACATGGCCTGGCGTGGCGGCGACATCATCGTCCTAGACACCCGCGAGGACGCCTATTCCTGCCTGATCGACGCGGCCGGGCATGTTCAGCCTGGCGATCGGACAGACGCAGTCCTGGCGCACGCGGAGATCCTGGAGGACCTCATGCACGCTGGCCTGGCGACCCTGCAGCCTCCCACCGTCAAGAGAGCGTCGTGTCGGACGCCGACGAAGATCCTGTCGCCTTGCCAGAGCCCGCGGGCGTCAGACGCCCTGGCAGTGGCTTTGAACGCGATCGACGGCGGCTTCGCCTTCCGGGGTCGATCTTTCGCAGAACTGATTGCGCCCCTTTCTCCCCGACAGGCCGCATCACCGGACGGATCGGAAACGTCCGAACGCCTTCGCCGGCAGGTCAGCGTCTTCTGCACGCTCCTTCCCTGGCTGCCCTTCCAGGGCCAGTGCCTTCACCGCGCCTTCATGCTCCGTCGGCTGCTCGCCGCCCGGGGCCTCCATGCCGACTGGGTCTTCGGCGTACGGACATGGCCCTTCATGGCCCATTGCTGGCTACAGGCCGATGATGTCCTGCTCGCCGACGATCTCGACCGGGTCCTCGGCTTCACCCCCATTCTGGTCGCCTGACCGTGGTCGCCTATGTCCTCGCATCCTGGGAGGCCGGCGATGCCGAGGCCGGCGGACGCGCGAGGATCCTGCGCGAACAGGCGGTCTCCAACGGCATGATCATCCATGTCCTGGGCGAACTGGCCTGGCTGGGCGTGGCCGGGCCCCGACCGCCCCGCCTTCTGCAGGTCGGCCCATGGCTGTTGGTTGGCGACATCCTGGATCGCCGGCAGAATTTCACGACGGGGATGCCCATGGTCGAGGACCAACACGCCTATGAACGCAAGATGTTCAGACGACTGTGGGGCCGCTACGTCGGCTTCAGGCTCGGCCCGCGCGGCCGAACCGAAGCCGTCCTTCGCGACCCTTCAGGCTCGCTGGACTGTTTCATCTGGACCGCTTCCAGCCTGACCCTCGTCGCGTCCGACGCGCCAGACTGGCTCGTTCGCGCCACACGGCCGGATTGGCGCATCAACACCAGCCGCCTCGCCAACGCGCTCGCCGATCCGCTCAGCAGTTGGGCCCATGCCCTGGTCGACGGACCGACCGCGCTTCTTCCCGGCGCCATGCTGACGCTGGGCGACAAGACCTCGCCCGTATCTCTATGGCGACCTGACGAATTCGCCCGCTACAGAGAGCAGGACTTCATTGACGACGCCGGGGCGGCAGAACGCCTCCGGGATGCGGTGGATGAAGCCGTGACAGGCCTGGCCCGGATCGGCGGTCCTCTCGGGGCGGAGATGTCCGGCGGCCTGGATTCCAGCATCGTGGCGAGCAGCCTCGTTAGATCAGAACACGCGGATATCCGCCTGTGGCTCAACGCCTACGGCCCCGACCCGGAAGCCGACGAACGCCCCTACGCGAAGAACCTGGCCTCCATGCTCAAGGTCGCCTTGACAACGGTGCGTCGCTCGTCAGACCTCATAACGGAAGACATGCTCATGGGACTGGGCCAAGGCCTTCGCCCCGGGTTCAATGGACTGGATGCCCCCAATGATGTTCTCCTCGGGCGACTGTGGGCAGAGGCCGGCGCCTCCTCCGTCATGACCGGCAAGGGCGGGGACGCCGTCTTCGTCCAGGCCGCCACGAGCGAGGTCTTCAGCGACATCTGGCGCCATCACGGGTGGCGCTCGGTCTTTTCGCCTGCCCTGCCCGCTCTGGCGCGCTGGAACGGCGGCTCGGTCTGGTCGCTCATAGCCGAAGCTCGCCGATCACACAGGACCAGAACACCGCCGTCGGATCGCACGCCTTCCTTCATTGCGCCGGCCCCTGCGCCGCCGCCTCATCCCTGGCTGGCCGCCGGCGACGACCTCGGCCCCGCCAAGCTCTATCAGATCGCCGGCGTCCTCAACGGCGTGACCTTCAGCGGCGCCTCGCCGCAGACAGCGGTCGTCGACCTGCTTCACCCCCTGCTGGCGCAACCGGTTGTCGAGGCTTGCCTCTCCCTGTCCGCGCCGCGCCTTACCCTCGGCCGGCGGGACCGTGCGCTGGCGCGTCTCGCCTTCCGGGACCGCCTGCCCGCCGAGATCGCCGATCGCCGATCCAAGGGAGAAATGACCGCCTATTATGGACGCCGGATCGCCGCCAGCCTCGATGTTCTGAAACCCTGGCTCCTCGATGGGCGCCTGGCCGCCCAGGGCCTGATCGACAGAGCCGTCGCCGAGGCCGCCCTCGACGAAGAGACCCTCATCTGGCGAGGAGGTTTCGCCGAGATCATGATCGCGGCGGCCCTGGAGGCCTGGGTGCGGGAATGGGAGAGGCGTCTGTCGACCGCGTCATGACGGCGGCGTCTTCGGCCAGGGTCTCGTCCAGCCAGGAAAGGATCTGACGGTAGAGATCGCGGATATTGGCCGGGCTCCAATTGAAATGCCCCTCCCCCCAATAGGTCACGAGCCGGGCCGGACGTCCTTGCCGGTGAAGGACGGTGAATATCCGTTCGGACTGGGACATGGGGACGAAGTCGCGATCCCCCGTAATCAAGAGGACGGGGGATCGGATATCCTGCGCCTGGAGATAGGGACTGCCGGCCTCGAACCGATCCCTGGCCCGCGACGGAGACCCGCCGGTTTCGCCCTGCCCGGATTCCACCCATCCCATCTGGGCTTGCAGGCTCAACCCCTCTTCGGGCACGGCGCGGCTCACGGGATCGAACTCGCCCCAGGCCCCATAGAGATCCGTCACAGCCGACCAGACCACATAGGACCGATAGCGGTGCGTCCGCGCCGCAACGGCCAGCGCCGCCGTGCCCCCGAAGCTGTGGCCGAGGATCGCGATCCGTTCCCCCGGCAGGTCTGGCACGGCCTTCAGCGCGGCGTCGACGGCCAGATCCACGCTGGCGACATAACCTTCGCCCGCCGCCGGGTCGTCCGCGCTTTCCGGCATGGCCGGCGAGAGGACCGCATAGCCCGCTGCAGCCAGCAAGGGGCCCCGTATCCCATAGAGAAGCACGCGAGGATCGATATGGGCGTCATTGCTGACCGAACCGGGATAGAGGTTCACGACGACGCCCTTCACCTCCCCGATCGGGAGGCCGACCGGAAGCGTCAACCAGCTCCGGGTCTCCCGCCCCAGTCGGTCGCGATGTTCGACCGGGATCGGCCTGGCGAAGGCCCTGGCCGCGAATTCGACGTTAACCGCGTCAATCGTTCGATCGACACCGCGCCCCGACAGCCACAGGGTTTCGGCGCCCTGGTCGCGGATCAGGGCCACCACGACCGTCGCCGAGGCGGCGCTGAGGACCGATGCGCCCCGCATCGGCCTGGTGGTGAAGCCCTGCCTTGTGCCGGATGCATCCATGATCAGGCCGCCTTCTTCGCCCAGTCGTCCGACGGCCCAATCACGGCGCGGCGCATTGTTGATCCTGAGCCTCAGGGCCTGCATGCCGTCGATATGGCCGCCGTCCGCCAGCCGCACGTCCGGGGGCGACAGCCGCGTCAGCCCGGCCTCGAGCTCCGCTTTCCAGAGCGCGCCGTCCGCGAACATCAGCAGGCTTCCATCCATCACCGCCGCCAGACGATCAGGCGGCGTTTCAAGCGCTGCGGTCAGGGCGCGCGGCGCCCGTCCTGCGACCAGAGCATACCAGTCGAACCGTTGGCCGCCGGCTTTCCGGGCGCGCAACACCGGGACCTCCGCCAGCCAGTCCGCCTGAACGCCGCGCAGTTCATCGACATCGCCTCCTTCGATCAGGGCGGACAACCCGCCCTGATCGAAGGACGTCTCGACGCCGCTGATGTCGATCCGTCGCAGACCGCCTTCTCGCCAGGCCTCCCCATCGGCTCGCGCCCAGACGAGGACCGCATCAGACCGGCCCGACCACCGAAGGAGGTGGAGAGCGACGTCCGTCGTCGGGGAGGCCGTGATCGCGCCGGTCTCAGCATCAACAAGCTTCAATCGGCTCCGCCGCCGCATCCCATGGGCGCGGACATGATCGGGGTCGGCCGCGATCGCCTCCCCGGCCTCGAGCACCGCGACCCGACGTCCGTCCGGCGACACGGCGATATCGAGAATCTCGCCCTGGGCCAGGATACGGAGCGCCATGCCTGGAACCGCCGCATCAATCTCCGCCAGCTGCAGGGACCCAGGTCGGGTTTGAGCCCTGGCGACGCCTCCCATCGTCCCGACCACCGTCGCGGACGACTGCTCGCCTTCGGCCATCAGGCGCCATCGTCGCTCGGTCTCGACCTGGCTCGCGCCGTCATGCCGCAGCATCCAGGGCAGGCTGCCGTCCGGTCGGATCGTGAGAAGGAGCCGGTCATCGTCACGCCAGCCCGCATGACTTCCGCTGAACGGAAGGTCTGGCGTCAGACCCGTCCAGCGCACCGTCCGGGCATGGGGATCGACGATCCCGGCTTCAAGGCGGTCGCCCGCCAACCGGTAAACCAGAAGGCGACGGCCCGACGGGGACCATGGACCGAGAATGAGTCCGACATCCTGCTCGGACGGCAGCAGCCGTTGCGGCTCGCCACTGGTCTTCAGGTCGACGACGTAGAGATCGGTGATCGTCCAGACCGACCGATGGCCGAGGTCATACCTTGGCGCACTGTCATAGGGACCGCGCCGCTCATAGACGACCAGGTCGCCGCCCGGCGCCATGGAGACCGAGCCGAAGGCCTCCATGGAGAGGACGTCGTCGATGTCGAGCGAGCGCACCTGCGCAGAGGCGGGTGAAAGCCAACACGCGAGAGCGATCGCCGCCCAGCCCAGGCGGATACAGAAGCCGGCCATGCCGCCGCCTCACCAGCGTCGAATGAGTTGCAGGGAGACGACCCGGCCCAGCTGGTTCGCCTGGCCGGCGTCGAAGCCGTAGCCTGTCGCTCCATTGTAGAAGGGCGGATCGGCGTCGAACAGGTTCTGCACGCCGGCAGACAGGTTCACTCCCTCCAGCCGTCCCGCCGAGGGCCGCCAGGTCAGCATCAGGTCCGCCGTGTTCCAGGCCCCGATCCGCGCTCCGGCGCTATCGGCGTAGTCGGAGACATGGCTCCAGTGCAGGCTGGCGGCCAGATTCTCCATGGTCCAGGTCGCCCCAGCGCGAAGCCGCAATGAGGTCGGATAGCCAACCCGGTCCAAAACGGATCTGACAACCGCAGTCGGCGTCATCTGGACCTCGTAGTCCAGCAGCCAGGAGGCCGAAGCATCAACGGTCATGACGCCCTGGCCCAGGTCCATCGGATAGCGGGTCGACAGGTCCAGCCCGCGCACCCGCACCGCCGCCGTATTGACCCAACGCCCGTCGAGGACGGCGCCGAAGGTCGAGGCCGGAAACTGACTGCCGAACCCGAACCCGGGGGCGCGGATGTAGCTTTCCACCAGGGCCTTGTCCTCGGCGCTGTTGGCGGCGTCGACGAAGCGGACGAAGGGCGCCAGGGCCGGATCCGTCAGGATGTTCGCGAGATTGCCGCTGGTCGGCCGCTCGATCCGATCCTCGAACCGCGTGTCGAAATAGCTCGCGCTCAGCACGAGGCCGTTTTCCGGGCGATAGTCGAATCCCGCCGTCCAGGTCTCAGCGGTTTCCGGCTCGAGGTCCGGATTGCCCCCGGTCAGATAGACAGCCAGCATGCGCGAGCCGTCGGCGCGCGGAACTAGGCTGGCTCCGGCGACCGGCGCGTCATGGATCTGAGTCAGGGCCGGAGCGCGGAAGGACGTGCCCCAGGACGCCCGCATGTTCAGGCCCTCCGTCGGCGACCAGACGATCCCGAGCTTGGGATTGGCCGTTGTGCCGAAGTCGTCGTAGTCCTCGACCCGCCCGGCCAGCGACAGCTCCAGCGCCCGCACGCCGGGCCTGGCGTTGGCTGGCCCCACCAGGGGCAGCCTCGTCTCGGCGAAAATCGCCGCGATGACTCGATCCTGCTTGGGAACGGCTTTCGTCACCGGCTCCAGGGTGGACAGGAAGACGGTGGAGCGGGTCTGGAAGTCTTCGCCGCGCGCCTGGACGCCGAGGGCGAGCTGGACCTCCCCGCCCGGCAAGGCAAAAAGCGGCCCTTCAATCAGGAGGTTGACCGAACGCGCCCGGCTGCGGTCCAGGTTGCCGGAGTATCCGGACCCGATGAAGTCGAGCACGGCGGCGCCATTGGCCGCGCCTGCCCCAAAGGGGTTGAAATAGCCGTCCCTCGCCGCCGCATAGGCCGTCGCCGGATTATCGGCGCGGTTGCCCAGCGCTTCCTCGAGGAAGAGCGAATTGACCTGGCCCGAGATCCGACTCTGGCCTCGCTCTTCCGCCCAGGCGAGATAGGCGTCCGCTGACCAGCCTCGGCCGAGATCCACAGCCGCGCCAGCCGTGAATCCGAGACTGCGCGATGAGCCTGACTGTCGCGACGCGCCGAGATCGCCAGAGAAGGAATAGGCCAGGGTGTGCGACGCCGCTCCGCTTGGCGACACGAACCAGGGATTGGCGCTGGTGACCTCGATGACGGTCCCACCGGGGGTATTGGCGAACCCGTAGGTCCGCCGGTTGAACCGAAGATCGGCCGTCAAGTCGAGACGATCACCCATAGATTGGCGCAGACGCCCGTAGACGCTGTGGCGCTCGATATCAGGCATTAAGTCCACGCCCTGGGACGTGGCCTGAAGATTGGTCTGGCCCGCCGCGAAATCCGCCGGCGTCTGGGCTGTTCCGCTTGGGCCCGGCCGGATCGCCCACTGCGACACATAGCTGGCCCGCGCCGGATCATAGGCGACGATGTTCCCAGGCGAACTGAACAGGGTGCGCCAGTCAGACCCGCCGAAAGGACGCAGGTCGCCGTCCGCCGTATAGGCCCTGTCCAGAGAGCTCAGCGCGTTCTGCCGTTGATACTCGTAGGATAGGAGGGCGGATCCGCTTGACCAGGAGCGTCCCGCCAGATGGGAGGCGATCACCGTCTCCATGCCGCCCTCGGCGGCGGACAGTCGCACGCGGCTTTCCTGCCCGTCGAAAGACCGCCGCATGATGATGTTGATCACCCCCGCGACTGCGTCCGACCCGTACAGGGCCGAAGCGCCGTCGAGGAGGACGTCGACCCGTTCGACCGCCGCCGAAGGCAGGGCGGAAACATCGGCGAACTCGCCCCGGAAGCCTGTGCCGGCCATTCGACGACCGTTGATCAGCACCAGGGTGGCGTCAGTCCCCAGTCCCCGCAGGTTGACACCCGTCGCCACTACCCCGTTGGACCCGCCCCGGTCCGCCCCTGACAGGAGCGCGCCCGCCGTCCCGCTTCCGGCGTAGTTCTGCGGCAGCTCGGCCAGCACATCGGCCACCGTCCCCCGTCCGCGCCGGTCGAGCTCGTCCCGATCCAGCATGACCACGGGCGACGCCAGTTCTCCTGACGCCTTCAACAGGGTGCCGGTGACGACCACGTCGTCCACGACCGTGGCGCGATCGACCACTGCGCCGCCGTCTGAACGCCTCAGGAAGATGACCCCGGGACGCGTCTCGGACCAGGCGAGGCCCGTTCCCCCCAGCAGTCGGTCAAGCGCCGCCGACGGCGCATGCCGCCCCCGCAAGCCCTGCGTCTTCAACCCGTCCACCGCCTCGCCGGAAAAGAGAATCTGCTGATCTGACTGGGTCGCGAACAGGTTCAGTCCGTCCCGCAACGTCCCAGCGGGGATATTGAACTCACGCGCTTCCTGGGCGCAGGCCGTCGCGCTGACGGCGATCAGGCCGGCGGCGAGAATGCTTCCGGATAATAGGCTGGCTCGTCTCATGGTCCTGGGTCCCCTCCACGCCACGCGGCGTCAGAGAAGAGACGGTTCAGACCCCGGGCGCCCCCGGAGCGCCCCTCGAATTTCTTGCGTCGAACAGAAGAACCCGGCCGTCAGCCTTCTTCGACGCCTTCAGACCGAACACCTCGGCCGCCGTGGAGACGAAGGCGTCGCGGTCCCCCGTCTTGAACACGCCGTTGACAGACGCCTCCTCCTGGGCCGCGGCGTCGAGCACGATCTTGTGGGTCAGATACCGGTTCACCTCGGCCACGGCGTCGCGCAGGGGCGTGTCCCGGAAGACAATCCGCCCGTCGGCCCAACTCGTCTCGGCCCCTACGTCCACCACCCGCGTCACCTGGCCCTGCGGCGTTAGCGAACTCTGCTGCCCCGCCGCCAATCGTTTGACCGCCCTGCCCGTCCCGCGCTCCGATACATCAACGACGCCTGAAACCAGGGTCACCTTCACCCCCGCGCCGTCATGGCGGACATCGAAGACCGTCCCGACAGCCGTCACCCGGGCGCTGTCTGTCTGGACCACGAAGGGCCGGTCGGCGTCATGGGCCACGATGAACAGGGCCTGCCCGCCTTCGAGCTCTATCAGCCGACGGTCTCCGTCAAAGCGGACCCTGATCCTGGAATCCGTATCCAGCCGCACATTCGACCCGTCCGCCAGTTGCACGACCCTTTGCTCGCCCACGCTGGTCGTGAACACGGTCCGGGACTGCAGCCACAGGGCCCCGCCGACCGCCACCGCCATGACGGCGCCGCCGATAGTCGCGCCGATCAGGGTGCGGGGCAGCCGTCGCGGCTGCGGCGCGCTCTTCCTGCGCGACAGGGCTTCGCCCAACGCCTTCGCGATAGCGGGATCCCTATCCAGCCTGCCTGCCGCGCCCCAGACCTGCTCGACCCGCCGATAGGCGTCGGCGTTGGCCGGCTCGGACCGCCAGGCGAAGAATTCTTCGATGGTCTGGGTGCTGACGCTGCGCGCGCCAAGGCGGGCGTGCCACGCCGCCGCCTCGGTCTCGCTAGTTTCAACCCGGATGTTCGGGTTGGTCATGATCACCCTCATCCTAGCGCCGGAGCTGGGCGGCGCAATGCGCCAAGGCCCTGGTCATGCGCCACTCAACGGTTTTGGGAGAAATCCCGAGCTGCTCGCCTATCTGCACATTCGTCAGTCCGCCGAACCTTGATAGCACAAAGACATCGCGCAGGGGCTCTGGCAAGCCGAGGACCAGTTCCCGGGCCAGGACCTCGTCGATCTGCGAAGGGGCTTCATGGGCCAGTCCATGTGTGGCGCCGATCTCGTCCACATAGCGCGCCCGATGAAACCGCCGCGCCCGGCGGTCCGCCATCAGGTTCGCTGCGATGCGAAGCAGCAGGGCCCGGGGATGCCGGATCGTCTGAACGGCATGATAGGGCGCCAGCCGCAGCCAGGCCTCCTGCGCCAGGTCCTCGGCGTCCTGGGCGCCATAGCGCCGGACCAGCCGCGCCCGGAACCAGTGGGCGTAGCGTCCATAGAGGACATCCAGCCCCAGGGGGGCGGCTGGCGACAGCTTTTCCAATCCATCCGACACGGGCTCGCCTCCGGTAAACAGAGGCGAGCCCGGCCGAAGCACCGGGTGTTGAGAACATGCTCAAACACATGCGCCGACGTCTTTAGCCCCCCGAGGGAGGGAGCCTGGACATGCACGCGGGCCACCCGCCGCCACGGAGCGCGAAGTGGGATTTTCAGGATCTGCTCAAGCGAGGTTCTCACGCCTCGGCGTCAAATCAGACGCACCCCAAGTCTGATTCACCCGGATTCACTTGGCAAGTCGGATAATGCCGGTGTCTGATTCATCCGTTCGCTCGGGTGACCCAAGCCAGTCTCGCCGACACCTATGCCGCTTGAATTGCCAGACCTCCCCGGACTGGATAGCCTCATGGCGGCGAGTGCGGTCTTTGGGGGACAGGCGATCTTGGAAGGACTTAGACAGGCTGGCGACCGCAGGCGCCTGACGTCCCCCGATGAGCCTTGCCTTCGTATTGCAGGCTGAGTCGTGCCCACACCTGCAAACCCGAAAATCTATCACATCGTCCACGTGGACAGGCTGGCTTCGATCGTCGCCAGCCGGATGCTGTTGTGCGACGCGGCCATCGCCGCCCAGGCCGTCCCGGGAACCACGATTGGCATGAACACCATCAAGCAGCGCCGACTTCGGGAGCTCCGGTTGCAGAATCACCCAGATCTGCACGTGGGCGACTGCACGCCGTTCTATTTTTGTTCTCGCTCCGTCATGCTCTATCTGATATACGCTCGTAGCCACGACCTCGCTTACCAGGGCGGCCAAGAGCCCATCGTGCACCTTGAAGCAGACTTGCGAGCGACCGTTGCGTGGGCAGAAGCGAATAATCGCCGCTGGGCGTTCACCCTGTCGAATGCGGGCGCCTATTACTTCGAGGATCGTGTGAACCTGAACCAGCTCGACGAGATCAACTGGAATTCGGTTCAGACCCGACAATGGGCCGGCGCGCCGAAGGAGGGCAAGCAGGCCGAGTTCCTGCTCGAGCACAGCTTCCCCTGGCATCTGGTCGAGCGTGTGGGCGTCTTTTCAAACGCCTACGTACAACCCGTTTCTGACGCCATGGGGCCTGGGGGCCATCGTCCCCCCATCGAAATCCGGCGCGACTGGTACTATGGGGGAGCGGCATGATCGAATTCACCACAGGCGACATTCTTCAGGCCGACGCCGAGGCGCTGGTCAATACGGTCAACTGCGTCGGCGTCATGGGCCGCGGCATCGCCCTGCAATTCAAGAACCGCTTTCCGGAAAACTTCAAAGCCTATGCCGCAGCCTGCGCCAGCGAGGCGGTGCAGCCCGGACGAATGTTCGTCCATGAGACCCGCAGCCTCACCAATCCCCGGTTCGTCATCAACTTCCCGACGAAGCGTCACTGGAAGGGCAAGAGCCGGATCGAGGACATCGAGTCCGGCCTCAAGGCCCTGGTCGATGAAATCCGTGAACGCGACATCCGCTCGATCGCCATTCCGCCGCTCGGCGCCGGGCTCGGCGGCCTGGACTGGGCCGACGTCCGCCCCCTGATCGTCGCGGCCATGGCCCCCCTCGAGGATGTCCGCGTCCTGGTCTTTGAACCCATGACTGCGCCTGTGCCCACCAGGTCACGCGATATCCCCGCGATCACCCCGGGCCGGGCTGCGCTCGTAGTTTTGGTCAACCGTTACCTCAGCGGCCTGCTGGATCCGTTCGTGACCCTGATCGAGCTGCAGAAGCTCATGTACTTCATGCAGGAAGCCGGACAGCCGCTCCGCCTGAACTACGTCAAGCATCACTACGGGCCCTACGCCGACAACCTGCGGCACGTCCTGGTCAAGATCGAAGGCCATATGGTCTCCGGATACCATGACGGCGGCGACGCTCCGGACAGGCAGCTTGAACTTGTTCCAGGCGCGGTGAAGGACGCCGAGGCCTTCCTCGCCGACGACCTGGAGACGAAACAGCGTTTCGACAGGGTCGGAAACCTGGTCGAAGGCTTCGAAACTCCCTTCGGGCTGGAGCTTCTGGCGACGGTCCACTGGGTCGCGACCCGGGAAGAGGCGAGGTCCTCAGACGAGGTTCGCGCAAGGGTCTACGCATGGAACGAGCGCAAGAAGCAGTTCTCTCCGCGCCAGATCGAGATCGCCCTCACTGCCCTCGGCTCCAAGGGCTGGTTGAGCGCGACCGTCCAGTAGACTGCGCCCCTGCGTCGAAGCGCGATGTTAGCGCCGTGCGTCGCGCCCAACCGCCGAAACGCGCAGACATGACCGTACAGCCAAGCTTATAGTCATGCGCTCGCCGGGATTCCGACCTTTTCCCGAACGGCATGATCCGGCGGCGGCCCGCAAACTGTCGCCGGATCGCTTCCCCTTCCAACTGACGGCGCACAGCTACCAGCGGATTTTAACGCGCCCAGCCGTGGCCGACCATCCGAAGTTTAAAGAAACAATCGCATGAGCCGCTTTCTTATTCCGTTGAGCGAATACAACCGGATTTACCAAGTGACCCATGGCGTAAGCCAAACCTTCGGCGGAGCGGAAAAGGGCTGTATCTTCTTTGCCTGTTGCGGGGCGCTGATCCTGAATAAGCACTACAAGATCAAAGCATCGGCGGTCGCCGGCGCTTTCGCACTCTGCGTCAACGACACGCCGGAAGTCGCCTTTTTCGGTGAGAACCAAGGCGGGCGCATCGTGGTTTCACTGAAAGGTTTTCACATGTGGGTCCAGACTGAGACCCATCTGATTGACTTCATGGCTCCCATCTTCCCTGAATCTGAAGCGCCCCGGGTTTTCCGGAGGCTCCGATTTATGAGAAGGAGCTTTCGTTATGAGTAGAACCCGGAACAAGTTTTCACCTGAGATCCGCGATCGTGCAGTGCGTATGGTTGGCGAACATCGCGCCGATTACGGTTCGGAGTGGGAGGCGATGTCTTCGATTGCCGCCAAGATTGGCTGTACGGCCGAGACGCTGCGCCGCTGGTGCCGCGAGGAGGCGAGCCGACGAGCGGGGCCAGCGGCGCTTGCCGCTGATGAGAAGGCCAGGATCAAGCTGCTCGAGCGCGAGGTAAAGGAGCTGCGGCGCGCGAACGAGATCCTGCGCAAGGCATCGGCGTATTTTGCGCTGGCGGAGCTCGACCGCCGCGAGAGGTGATGATGTCGTTCATCGACGCGCATCGCGAGGACTTGGGTATCGAGCCGATCTGCCGCGAACTGGCGATCGCCCCGTCCTCCTATCGTGAACATGCTGCCCGTCTGGCCGACCCCGCCAGGCGTTCAGCACGTGCCCGGCGCGATGACGACATGCGCGAGCATATCAAGCGCGTGCACGAGAACAGCTTTGGCCTCTACGGCGCGCGCAAGGTCTGGCATCAACTGCGCCGCGAGGGTATTTCGATTGCCAAGTGCACGGTGGAACGATTGATGCGCAGCATGGGCCTGGCCGGTATCCGGAGGGGCAAGAGGACCGTCACCACGGTCAGCAATCCCAAGGCTCCGTGCCCGCTAGACAAGGTCAACCGGGAGTTCCGTGTCGCCCGGCCCAACGCCTTGTGGGTGGTGGATTTCACGTACGTGCAGACCTGGGCAGGTTTCGTTTACGTGGCCTTCGTGATCGACGCCTATGCGCGGCGTATTGTGGGTTGGAAGGTCAGCACCTCGGCGACCGCAGGGTTCGTTCTGGATGCCCTCGAGCAGGCCATTCATGCACGTCGCCCTAGACCTGAGGATGGCCTGATCCACCACAGTGACAGGGGCGTTCAATACCTTGCCATGAACTACACCCAGCGCCTTGCCGAAGCCAACCTGGTTCCTTCAGTCGGCAGTGTCGGGGACTCTTACGACAACGCTTTGGCCGAAACAATCAATGGTCTCTACAAGGCAGAGGTAATCTGGCACCAGCGCTCCTGGCCGAGTGCATCGGCCGTCGAAATGGCCACCTTGCGCTGGGTCCACTGGTACAACGAGCATCGCCTCTTCGGTCCCATCGGCTACATTCCGCCCGCCGAGGCAGAGGCAAATTACTATGCAGCCATCGAGACCCTCGATATGGCTGCCTGAGCCAAACCGGATAGCCTCCGGAAAACCCGGGGCGCTTCAATCCTTTGTGGACCAGAAGCTCAGCGTGCCCCGAAAAATGTTGCAACGCTCCATGTCGTCGGAAGCTTCGAGCCTGGACGCCGTGAACACGCCCGGTGACTTCTACACCATACCGGATCTCGAACTGACAAACGTCCTGCTCGACAAGTTCCTGGATCGACCGGCGATGCGAGACCTCCTGAACATCGTCGACACTTGGCACGGTGCCCGGCGAAAACCCCAATTGCCGTCGATCACCATGGGCGACAGCGCTGGTGATACCCATAGGCTCACGCTACCGCGCACGACGGCTTGCGGCTCATGGTGATCAAACACCCAGGACACGCCGACGCACGAGCGCCCTTGGGAACTGCTCAACCTGTTGGAAAGACGCCGCCCGAAGCAGACACTTCTGACGACGCGTCGCTCAACAAGCGAATGTTCGCAGACCGGGACTTGTCGCCTCGCATCTCTCAGAACATCACCGACGCCCTAATGTCTCGCGTCATCTTGCCGGGCCTCGCCGCCTTGCCCACTCATGAAAACATCCCCAAGCAAGGGGCCGCGTCTCAAGAGCAGTTTCTTGAATGGTCAGCAATGCACTTCGACAACGCTACGGCCGGCGAGGCGCGTCGGGCGTTCGCACTGACCTTGGCCGCGACCTTCGAACGTCATCTTCGCCGATGGATGTTTCGACACAAGACGCCGAAAGCTGGCAAGATGACCTTCGATGCGCTTTTGGCGGCAGGCCTCGAACGGATCCCCAAAGAAACAGACTACAGCTTCATTGCAGCCACCCTTTCAGAACTCGTTCTGGTCGGTAATGTGCTTCGCCACGGCAACGGTCGTTCGGTCACCGCCCTACGTCACCAGTCTCCGGATCTATGGCACGATACGCCTGAGGAAGACCATCCGTGGCTCGAAGACACTTATCTTCATGCCGAACTGATGCGCGTCGATGAAGAACGCATCCGTCGATACGGCAACGCCATCGTACAATTCTGGGGCGCGGCTGATGAACTTACGGGCACGATCAACGCCCCCCGCTACTGACCGTCCGCGCTAGAGAAACCAGCTCGCAAGCCTCAGGTCAGGTCTGCATCTCTCGCAAGTTCAGCGATCCGCTCCGCGCTAACCGTCTCCACAAGGTCGCGAAGGCGTACGACGGCATCCAGCTGCAGAGCCAGATCCTCGGCCTCGACATCATACTGGTCGGAATAGCGCGCCTCCACATAGGCGCGTTTCAGCAGTTCGAAGCGGCGGCGGTCGGCGCGCTGTTCCCTCGGCCAAGCGGCGGTCAGGCGCTTGTCGGTGTCCTCCGCGAGGGAGCGGAGGAACTTGATGTTGTGAGAGCGCGGGAAATAGAAGGTGTGGGTCAGCAGGAAGCAGGCATAGGCGGTCTCGGTCGCCTGATGCAGAAGGAAGGCAGCCCTCTTGCGAACGTGCTGCCCCTCCCCCGCGTTGGCGATATACCGCCCAGCGTCGTCGATCCACAGGTCCACATCCTTGATCCTGGCATCAAAGTAGCGCTGCGCAGCCTCCCGCGCCTCAGCCGCCGTCATCGGCTGCGGCTGGGCGAACGGATGCCCCGGCAACTCATAGAGCGTCACCCCGTCGCGCAGGATGTCGGTCCAGAAATACTCGCCCCGAGTCAGGGCCTGGTTCACCTCGGCCATGGTGTGAACGACGATGTTGACCGTACGCCCCACGGCGGGATCGCGTAGGATCTTGTCCTCGGCCACGTACCAGTAGTCGGCGATGTCGGTCAGCTTCTCGTGGCTGACAATCACCAGCAGATCGAAGTCGGACAGATAGCCGTTGTCGGGTTCATCGACCCAGTCGTTGCGGGCGTAGGATCCGAACAGGATGACCTTCAGCACCCGACCGTCGCGCCGCCAGGACTGGGTGCCCCCTCCCCCGCTTTTGATCGCGGCCTCGAACTCGGTCAGCAGGGTCGTGCGGACGCGCTCCAGCTCGCGCTGCTGTTTGGCTGGAAGATGATCCAGGTCAGCGCGCATGGGACCGCCCGCCCTGGATCCGCAGGGTCGCTGGAGAGATCATCATGCCTGCCGGTTTCGTTCGCATCCGCGCCCCAAATCACTTCCGCAAAAAGCCTACCCCGCCTGCTCGCCAAGCGCCACAATAAGGGAGTGTCCGCCGGACAGTTGAGAACACGAGAGCTCGTGCGCCGACGCCTTTAGCTTGCGCCTGTACATAACGCCGGCCAGCCGGGGACGCCGGACTGTCGCCGGTCCGGCGGCGGGAGGCAAGTGCTCCGCCTTGTTCAGGTCAGGCTAGCGACGAGATAGACCTGTTCGACCGTCAAGGCGCTGGTCGATCCCGGCGCCAGGATCAGCTCCTCCGGCGCCGTCAGTTCGAGCCAGCGCAGACCCGCCCGGCGGCAGGACCACGGTCTGGCGAGCATGATAGGTCCCCACGGCCGGCCCCAGCGCTGTCGTCAACATGGAGAAGGCACCGTCCCTGACCACGCCAGCGATCCAGAAGTCGGGCAGGCCTGCCACAGCGGATCCGTGAACCCATAGAAGCCGTCGGCCGGATATGGCACCGCGTCGGCCGCGCGAAAAAACGTGCTTCAGACCGGAAGTTGAAGACCGTCGGCCATTCGGCCCGCACTCCCCTGTATGATGACCGGCGCCCGGTCGCAGACCCGATAGTACTTGGGCTCAGGGTTAGGTATGCAATCCGGTGCCTCCAGCCTGCGCCCCGCCTCGACGAAAAGCGCAAACAACTGATCGGCCGGAACATACAGTGGGTAGTTGTTGTACCGGCCGCACCCTCAACCTGGATACAAGACGGACCCGCGGTGGGCTTGGTCAGCAGCCACTAAGAGTCGGGTTTTGCAGCATCATGACGTCGCCGATGCGCCAGTACCTGTCATTGATGGCAAGCCTAGAAGTTGACCTTCAAAACTGCCCCAAATCCGTCTTCGGGTCTGACTGACAACGACGTGCAGCTTGGCGACATGCCGCAACATCACTCCGGTCCAACCGCCCGCTATAAGGTCCACAAGTTCGACAGCATCTGTATCGACCACGAAATCTAACATCGCTTCACCAAGCGAACGCTGTGGAACCATTCCACTCAACCAGTCGCTAGGATCGCACTTCGCATGCGCTCCAGAGCTTCCTGCAGAACAGCGCGCGGGCACGCAAGATTGAGACGCACGTGCCCCTCGCCATTGTCCACGAACATCTCGCCGCCCTCTAGGATGACGCCAGCGCGTTCGAGGAAGAAACGGGTGAGGTTCATAGGTTCAGGCAAATATGCCCCGACATTCATCCATGCGAGATAAGTTGCTTCCGGGACGTCCAGTCTGGCTTTCGGCAGATACTGTCGGACGAAATTCGTCGCTAACGCAAAATTTCCATCCAGATAGACGCGCAAGTCCTCAAGCCATCTCTCTCCGCCGCGATAAGAGCCGATGGCAGCAGCAAGGCTGATCGGATTGACTAAAGGCGAATGTAGATCCTTCCACACCGCGCGCAGGTCGGGATCAGGAATAATGATAGTGGCGATCATCATCCCGGCGAGATTGAAGGTCTTGCTTACTGCCATACAGGTGATGATGTCGCGGCTATCGGGAAAGAGCTTGGCCAGCGGCGTATGATTGAGCCCCGTGCGCAACAGGTCGCAATGTATTTCGTCCGACACGATCTTGACGCCATGGGCGAAGCAAATTTCCCCCATGCGCCGCAGTTCCACTTCGCTCCACAACCGTCCGGTAGGGTTATGCGGATGGCAGAGGAAGAAGACCTTGACTGCAGGATCGGACGCTTTCACTTCGAAATCCGCAAAATTGACTTCGTAGCGGCCGTTATCGTTGATGAGCGGCGATGTCACGAATGTGCGTCCACTCTTGGTGGTTGCGTGCTTGAAGTATCCGTAAGAAGGACTGAGCGTCAGAACCTTGTCATCAGGCCCGCACACATAGCCAACGAGGCCGAATAACGCTGGGATGACGCCAAGCGACAGAACCATCTGCTCGCGAGGAAAAATCCAGCCATACCGACGGTCGCACCACCTGCTGAACACATCATAAAGCTGGTCATCGAAATTCATCGTGTAGCCGAAGATCGAATGTTTCAGACGATCGGCCATGGCGTCAAGCGCCGCCGGCGGGGCAGCGAATTGCATATCTGCCACCCACATATTGATGATGTCCTCCCTTGGGCGATCAAGGGTCAACGATGCGGAGTCGGCTCCAAAGAGATAGCCTTCATACCCTTCAACTGCGACGGCATTGGTTTCGTGGCGGGGGATCAGGCGATCGAAATCGTGCTGCATCTACAGTCTGCCCGGGATTGGCGACCAGCCAAACAGGTCGCAGATCAGTGAATTGACAGAACTGTACACCAATCTGCATTGAAAATCCTGCCTGTCATCCAAATCTGCGGCGTTTCGTTGGCGGAATCTGTCAGGTATTTCCGATATGGACGAGATTGATTCCAAGATCATCATCGAACCGCAACGAGATGGACGCCTAACAAATCAAGAACTGAGCGAGCGAGTAAATTCATCTCCGTCCCCATGCCATCGACGCGTGCGCATCTTGGAAGATACGGGCGTGATCAAGGTTATGGTGCACGCGTAAGCCATCGGGCGCTTGGCATGTCGATCATCGCTGCACCTCCGCCCTCAACGACGAGAGTGAATCAGCAGGGAGCCCTCATGCCACCGGACATTGGCGTCGCCCTCTCAAGAAGACATGCGCGGAAGCGCCTGAAGCCCAGTCGCTTCCGGCCGCGTTTCACTGACGCAGACGCCGAACCGTAAGTTCCAGCACGACGTCGTTGCGTTGAACGCGAAGCGCCACCTCAGATCCGCACGACTTGCCAGCCAAGGCATCTGACATCGTTCTGACTGGGCTGTCCAGGCCGACCAGATTCGTTTCATCGACCTGTATCAAAATGTCGCCCGACTTCAGACCAATGGCTTGAGCGACACCATCCGGCGCAACCTGAAACACTCTCGCCCCAGCCGCGGCATCTTCCACCCCCACGCCGAGCGGACAGGAAGGCGCGGCGAGCGCGGGCGTCCAGCTCGGCAGGACATCTGCACGGCGCGCCAGCGCCGCCATTCGGTCGAGCTCCATATCCCCCACGCGCATGGTCGCTACGGCGATGAACCCGCGGGACATGACTTCCATATCTTCTCCCGGCGTCGCTTCCGAAATGCCGAGTGGCTTCAACGTCCATGTTTCCCACTCGCCGGACTGACCGTCTTTTTCGGCGACGGCATCAACGAACCGGTTGGCGCGCGGCGCCAGAACGGCCCCTTTCACCTGATCCAGAGGCAACTCCGGAAAGGATACGGTGACATAGTCCGGGGCCTGAAGCTCGCTGACGATCGGGGCTCTGACCAGATCGACGACCCAGTCGGCCGCCGCGCGATGGTGTGCGACAGGCCGGGACGGGACGCCTGAAACGGCCACGGCCCGCAACCCGATGGCCGCCGCTGTGCGCGCCGCTCCGACCGTGCCCGACCCAATCCAGGATTCCCCGGCGTTGGCGCCGCCGTTCATGCCAGAGACGACCAGCGTCGGCGGCCGGTCGCGCATCGGTCCGGTGACGGCGAACACGACGCTGTCCGCCGGAGAACCGTCCACGGCATAGGCCCGGATACGAGGCCCCATGATTACCGACTTCACACGAAACACGCCCTCGCCGGTCGCAGGCGCGTAGTTGGTGAAGCCGCTGCGGTTTTCCGCCGGCGCCGCAACCCAGACTTCCGCTCCGGCATCGGCGAAGGCTTCGGCGAGCGCGACGAGACGGCCGTCTTCAATTCCATTGTCATTGGTGATCAGAATCCGCGCCGGCGTCTCGGACGGTTGCATCCGTGCCTGCACGCCCGACGACCAGAACGTCAGCAGCGCGCCGCAGGCCATGAAGACCGCCCATTTCTTCGACCGTAGATCATGACGGCTTGAGCCGTGTAGCCTTGGTCGCGTATCGCCCCATGCATGAGTGCAGGACGTGACGACTGCGGGGAATTTCGAACGGGACATGAAACAGGCTCTCTTGAACAAGACGAAGCGACGCCTTCCCGCCCTGACCGCGCTCCGCCAAGCCGTGAGTGACCAGCGGCGGGGATTTCGGGATCAGCGGCGGTTCCCCTTGTGGCTGTCAGCCTTCCTGGTGGTCGGCGTCGTCTCGGCATTCACCCTGATCAACACTCTGACGATGCAGGCGGACCGCCCCCAGACGCCGGCATGGGAGATCTGGACCTGGTCCATTACCAGCGCGATCTTCACCCTGGGCCTGATCTGGATTCCCTGGATCGCCGCCCGACTGGCCTCACCGGGCCAGACGCCTTGGCTGGCCCTCATCGCGATCCACCTCGCGGTCGGCGTGGTCTATTCGGGTCTTCACGTGGCCGGTTTCGTTGCCGCTCGAAACCTTGTCTACGCCTTGGCTGGCGAGACCTATGGCCTCGGTCCGCTGCTGGAGGACTTTCCCTATGAGCTTCGAAAGGACCTGCTGACCTACGGCAGCACCGTCGCACTCTTCTGGCTGACCCGAAAAGATCCCGCGCCCGCGAACCAAAACCACTCCCCGACCCTGTTCGACATCAAGGACGGCAAGCGAATCACGCGGATCGAAGTTGCAAGTCTGCTCGCCGTGCGCGGAGCCGGAAACTATGTAGAATTCCTCCTCGAGAACGGCAGCCGCCCCCTGATGCGCGTCACCCTGGTCGCCTTGCAAAAGGAACTGGGCCTGGTTCGAGTTCATCGCTCCTGGCTGTTGAATCCGTCCTGCGTCACAGGCCTTAGCCCCGACGGCTCGGGCGACTGGACAGTCCAACTTGGAAGTCTCCAGGTTCCGCTGTCGCGCCGATACGCCGCAGCACTCGACGCTCTTCGCGCTGCTAGTTCGTAACGCCTAAGGCCCCTTAGCTCAAACGAACGTATGGACGGTCGGAGTTGCGCCAGTTGCGGTCTTTGGCCTCGTGCTGGAAACCTGACATTCGGCGGAGCCCCCTTCACCGTCCTCGGGTGAAGAATTCTACCGGGACGGTCAGGGTGATGCGTTCGCCGGGCGTCTCGGCGGGCGGCGGGGGTAGCGGCTGGGCGCGCTGGAGGAGGGCCAGGGCCTCGCGGTCAAGGGCGGCGTGGCCTGAGCTGTGCTCCAGGGCGGCGGACAGCACCCGGCCCTGGCGGTCCATGGTGAAGCGGACATGGGCCACGCCCTGAAGACGCCGCGCGCGAGCTTCGGCTGGATACCGCTTGCGCCGTTCCAGATGGGCCAGAAGCCGGCCCTGCCAGGTCTGGGCCGACGACGAGGCCGAGGCGGCGGGCGGCGCCGGACGGCTCGGCGGGGCCGTGGTTTCGGGCGCGGGCGGGGTCTCCGCCGCGGCTTCCTGGCGCGGCGTGGGCGGCGGGGCTGACAAGGGCTCGACGTCGGCGACGGCCGCGACCTGAAGGCGGGGCTGGATGGGAAGCTTGGGCACGGGTTGCTGGGCGGCAGCCTCGACCTGGGTCGGGCCGGGCGGCTGCTCGGACGGCGGGCGAGGCGGCGCCTGCAGGCGCACCAGCTCGACCTCGAACACCGGCTCGGGCGGCAGGACGACCGACGGGCGCGAGGCCCACAGCCCACCCGCCACGATCAGAGGCGCGACGTGCAGCAAGACCGAGGCCGCGACGCCCGCGCCCCATCGGCCTCCCTGGCGGGACCGACTTCTGCCCCGAACTTCGGCGGCGCGGGGCGCCGCAGAGGACTTCAGATCAAACGCCATCTCGCCCTCCCGGTGACGGGCGCGACACGACGAAGAGCGCGCAGGCCGCCATGACGAGCGCCACGGCCAGACCCAGCCAGAGACCCGGTCGGACCGTCAGCCAGAACAGGCCGTAGCCGACCGCCATGCCCAGACAGGCGGCGATCTTGCCCCGGCGCGACACCGCCCCCTCGGCCCGCCAGGCGCGCAGGCCCGGTCCGAACCGGGGATGGTTCAGCAGCCAGGCCTCCAGCCGGGACGACGACCGCGTGAAGCAGGCCGCCGCCAGGATCAGGAAGATGGTCGTCGGCATCAGCGGCACGAAGGCGCCGACAAAGCCCAGCCCGACAAGGACCAGACCGAGGACCAGCCACCCTGCGCGTACGGATCGCCGGCCCATGGTCATCGTCCCGATTCCAGCCTCAGCGAAGGGCGGCATTGGCCAGGGCCTGCACCCGCGCGAAGGCGGCCCTGGCCCCGGCGACGGCGCGAGCTTCCTCCTCGGGTGTCAGGACGGCGGCGTCCAGCGCGGCGGTGAAGGCGCGCCAGTGGGCGGCGGGCCCGCCGCCGGACGGCGCCAGATGCCGCGCGCCGTGGCTGTCGGACAGGCCCAGCTTGGCCGCCTCCTTGCGCAACAGGGCCGCGCCCAGGTTCGAGCCCTCGGCCACGTAGAGCCAGCCCAGGGCCGTCGCGACGTCCGCCGGCTGATCCCGCAGGAAGACCGGCGCCGTCTCGACCTTAGGCGTCGCCAGACCCAGATCCGCCAGATCAGCCGCGATCAGAGCCATGCGCCGACGCTCGGCCAGTCCCGGCAGCAGGGCGATCAGGGCGGCGTCGTCATAGAGGGCGTCGATGTCGCGGTGGAAGGTCCACTGCACCCCGGCGAACCGGCCATAGCCCTCCAGACTGTCGAACGACGAGGCCTCCATGATCGACTTGTCCAGCCGGTCATGAACCTCGTGCGTCATCGCCTTCAGCCGTTTGGACCGGGGCAGATCAAGCGTGTCCGTCATCAATGAAACTCCTGCTGAAATGCGGTTCAGAAGCGATAGCTGAGGCCAACGCGGACCATGTGCAGATCCGCATCCGAACGAACCTTGCGACCCTCCACGATGTTGACGGTGCCTGGGCCGGATTTTGAAACGCGCACGCGCTCTCCGGTCACTGGGTCACGGACAAAGCCGTTGAACGCATAGGCCAGACCCACGCCGGCGCGTGCGTCCTCATACTCAAACGTCTCACGCCCAAAGTTGGCATAGTTGTATTCGGCGCGCAGCGACCAGCGGTCGTTGAGGGCACGCTCGGCGCCAACGCCCAGCACGGCGCCGGTCCGGACATGGCGGTCCTGCTCGGTGAAATAGTGTTCAAGAGGCAGGCCGCCCGGCGAATAGCTGCTGATGCCGAAATCAGTTCGGCTTGTGGGCGGCGTCGAGCGGTACTGGCGACGCGTCTGGGTTTCGTTCATCCAGCCCACGCCTGCGGTTCCGTAGACTAGGTTCCGCCCGAAGGCGTAGCCCAGCTTACCGTGCAGCGTGACCAGCCGATCCCACTTGTATCGGGTGTCCGATTCCAGGATGCCCGCCGCACGAAGGGACGCCACGCTGGGGCTTTCGCCCGAAGTGGATGAGACAACCACCCCGGACCAGGCCGCCAGGTCTCCCGTCGAGATGTCGCTGCCCAGGCCCACGACGACATTGTTGGCGAACTGATAATTATAGCCCGCGCGCGCGCCGCCGATGAAGTTACGGATCTTCTCGTCAACGCGGCTTCCGTTGTCGATATCAGCAGCCTTGCCAGCCGTATCGGTCACGCTGCCCTGGGTGCTGCCGGAGCCGTAGCCGAAGTCCAGTCCGACATAGGGGCCGGTCCAGTCGACAGTCTCGGCATCACCTGCATCGCTGAACCAGTCGCCGATCGACAGACCGCCGCGCGAGCCCAGGGTCTGGGACAGGCCGATGCGGAATGTGCGGCCGGGCGCCGGGATGAAGCCCAGACTCATCGGCTCCGTATAATAACGGTCCGTCAGATTATCGACGCTCCAGTTGATCGAAAGCCCATCATCCACCTTGAAGCTGCCAGTCAGGTCGACCAGCGTATAGGGGCGCCATTCAACAGCGGTGATCAGGGGCAGGTAACCGACCGTCGGCTTCTCGGCGCCGATGGAGCGTTCGCCCATATAGGTCACGCGAGCGCCGATTGTCGCCCGATCATTCAGGAACTTCTGATTGACCGACAGATTGGCCGACCAATCGGGCGGGATGTAGTTGGTGGCGTAGTCCGAGGCCAGCGAACTGGCGATGCAGCTTTCGCCCGGACGACAGAAGCGGATGCTGTCGTACCAGGTGACCCCGGCGTCCAGGCTGAAGCCGCCCGACTTGTATCTGAGATTGCCTTCCAGCCCCCGGAACTGCGCCCGGTCGATGTTGTACATCTGCATCGAGCCGAGCTGCAGGATGTAGCGACGCGAAATATAGCTATCGATGTCGTTGTCGAACCAGACCAGCTTCAGCCCCAGCTCGTCGTCAGGTTTCAGAACATCGTAGCGGATGTAATTGGCGCCGATCTCCCAGTTGCTCGCCGTTTCCTTGTGCAGATCGGGATTGGCCACCATGAAGAAGTTGGTCGTCGCCTCCAGCAGCGAGGGCAAACGCGACGCATGCTTGTAGTTGGCGAACAGTTGCAAGCCGTCCATCGGCGTCGCCACCGCGCCCAGCGACCAGTTGAAGGCGTCCTCGTCGCGTTTCAGACGATCGCCGTGGTGCACCGTGCCGGACTGGCTGTCTTCCAGCGTGTAGTTCTGATAGCGCACGCCTGCGGTCAGGCGCAGCCATGACGTCGGGTCCAGCGCCGTATCCGCGAACAGGCTGTACTCGCTGCGGACGCCTTCACGCCCCGGCGGAATAGCCGTTCCGGCAGCCCATTCACCGTCAGGCCCCGCCTTCTCATGCAGATAGGAAACGCCGTAGTCCGCCGAGAACAGGCCGATGGGCGTCGTCAATCTGGAGGCATTGCCAACGTCGGCGCCCCAGCTGTCGACATAACGGCGCGCCGGATCGGAGTTGTAGAATGAAGGCGCGCTTTCCTTCAGCCTGGACACCCAGCCGTTCAGCTTCAGATCAATCAGGTCGCTGCCCGGGTTCCAGCGGTGCCGCGCTGTGAAGCGATCCAGGTCCGTATTGGAGAAGATCGTGTTCTGGAACACCGCCCCCGTCGTGCTGGCGAGCGTCCCCGGATAGTTTTCGCCGAACGTGCTGCGATAGCCGCCGTAGCCCAGCTCAAGCACATGGTCCTGAGCCGGGCGGATCACGGCCTTCAGCAGCATGGACTCTGTCTCGCTGGAGGTGTTGTAAACCTCTTCGCCGCCTACGAACGGCGTCGAACCGTGCATGTTGTAGAAGGCGACCGCCCGTTCGCAGAGCTGGCGCAGCACGGTCTCGTTCGTGCCTGCCGCGCAGAAGGGCGAAGGCGTCCCGGTCGCCTTGGGCGCGTATTTGCCGCTCGCGCCGGCGAAATAGTTGCCGGTGTTGCGGTAGGAATAGCCTGCAAGCAGGTCCACCCTGTCGCTCTTGCGCGCGACAACCAGACTGGCCGAACCGCCGCCGGGCAGCAGGAAGCCGGGCCGTTCGCGTCCGCGCGTCGCGGCAAGCGGATCGCCGTAGAAGCTGAGCGGCTCAAGGAGGTTTCGCGTCATATTCGAGTTGGGCGTCGCGTTGTTGCCGGACAGCGAAGCCATGAAACGCACCGCCATGACATCGCCCTCGGGGACGATGTCATCGACGCCCAGAGTCTTCATCGACACCGATCCGCCGATCCCGCCCGCGATCGCATTGCCCATCGAAGGGCCCTTCTCGATGGCGACATGGCTGATGAAATCCGGGTCAACGAAGCTGCGATTGCTGGTGCCCTGATAGCCGCGATAGACGGTCGTTCCGTTGATCGCCCCATCAACCGTTACCGGCACCCGGCCCTGGCCCTGCATACCGCGAATATTGACGTCCAGGCCGCCGCTGCTGCGCGCCTCGCCTGAGATAATGCCGGTGGCCCCGCGCAGCATGTCGGCCGGAGCCTGCGCCGGATAGGCTTCCAGCTGGTCGCGGTTGATCACGCTGACCGATCCCGGCGTCACATAGACGGAATCGCCCGCTCCATCCCAGCCCGCAGCGCGTCCGTTGCCGGCTCCAGTTCCAGCGTCGGCGCCGCCGCCCTCGACCCGCACCGCGCCCAGTTGGATTACGCCCGGCTGCGCCTGTGGCGCGCGCTCAAGCGTGACGACGTTCCCGCTGATGCGATAGGTCAGACCGGTGCCGACCAGCAAACGGCCAAGGGCCTCTCTGGGGGTCATGACCCCTGCCGCCGATGTAGAAGCACGACCGATCGCCAGGGTTGCAGGCACGCTGACCTGCAGGTTCGCCTGACGGCCGAAGACCGCCAACGCAGAGGACAACGACTGGGCCGGAATATCGAAGCTGCGCTGTTCATCGCG
The DNA here is from genome assembly GCF_055809335.1 of Brevundimonas sp. D3-1P. Taxonomy (NCBI): domain Bacteria; kingdom Pseudomonadati; phylum Pseudomonadota; class Alphaproteobacteria; order Caulobacterales; family Caulobacteraceae; genus Brevundimonas; species Brevundimonas sp. D3-1P. The sequence continues at coordinate 287,556 of NZ_CM147908.1, read as the reverse complement.
CGCTTGGGCCGCAACAGGATCGGTCCAGGCCACGCCGGAGATCATCGTCGTCGCCAGCAATGCGCTCATCCACAGCGCGCGCCGCTTGGCTTGGCCCCCATCGGTCATCATCAATCGTCCTTCCGTCAAAATCACTCGATGAGGGATGCGATCGACCGATTTGCAAACGCGATGCAAATGCAGATGCCCTCACCTCATATCGACAGGCGGAGCGAGGATTTTTTCGCCAAATAATGAACCGCGCTCAGAGCGATAGCCATATTTGTCATATTTTACAGAGCGTTGATGAAAGAAAAACTTTTCGGGCCACTCAGCCGTCCGACAGAATCAGCAACCAGGGCGTGATCTGGGTGACGCGCCCGCCAGAGGCCTTGGTCAAGGCGCCCAGGGCCCCAGCCGTATCCTGCAAATCATAGATGCCCGTGACGCGCCGCCCGGCCAGCGCGCCGGGGCGCACCAGAATTATGCCGCGATGCCAGGGACGCAACGCGTCCACGACTTCGCTCACTGACCGATCCTGGACCGCGAGCCGTCCGTCACGCCAGGCCCCGATCAGTTCGGGCGGCGCCGTCCCGAGCAAAGCCTTCCCCGCTGGATCGACTGAGACATCCTGACCGGCGACGAGCCGTTCCGAGATGGTGCGGCCGGTCCTTGCGTCGTCGACCCGTACAATCCCGTGTCCGACCGCGACGCGGGTGGCGCCGTCGGTCAGCCCGACCTCGAAGGCCGTTCCGATGTCGGTCGTCTCGACATGGCGTGCGGCGACACGAAATGGCCGTGGATCATCCTGCACATCGAACCATGCCTGCCCTCGAAGCAGGCCGATCCGCCGCTCCGCCGAGGAATAGTCGATGCTGACGGCGGAGCCCGGCGACAGGCTGATGTGGCTTCCATCCTCCAGCGTCATCGTGCGCAGTTCGCCGGTCCCGGCGATCGCGTCGGCCTGCCAACGCAGAACGGCTTCAGGCGCAGCGAGGACGACGACGAGCGCTGCTGCGGCCGCAGACAGGAGCGCCGCGATAGGCGCCCGGCCCTTGCCAGAGGCGCGGCGCGCCTCGGATCTCGTTCCGGGCGTTGTTCGACGTCTGCGAGCGCCAGGGATCAAAACGATCGAAGCGGCGTCATGTCGGCCACGCAGCCTCGACCAGTGTTCGGAATGGACCGGGCTGACCTCGCCTAACCCCTCATAGATCCTGGCGCTCTCTACCCAAGCCCTGGCGTTGGCCGGGGCGGCGGCGCGCCATTGGTCGAAACGCGCCCGCGCCTCGAGATCCTCCGGCGCCTCCTGCAGAGCAATGATCCAGTCCAGGGCTTCCGCGTCGGCGCGCTTCCGATCAGGGTCAGACGCTTCAGTCATCCCAGTCTCCTCCCCCGGCTTGCGTCAAAACAGATTGTCCCTGTCGCCCGGACTTCACAGGCGTCATTTGATACCGACTGTCGAGCCGTCGCTTTTTTCGGATAATTCTCCCCCGACCTCACCACGGGTCACCGCAGCCGCGAACGGCAATGGGCCACGCCTGTGACGACCAACTCATGCGCGACCGTAACGGACACACCCAGTTCGGCGGCGATCTCCCGCAGCTTCGCTCCGCCGAACCGGTGCATTTCAACCGCGATCCGGACGCGCTCGGGCAAATCGGCAAGGGCGGCCTCCAGCCGGGTCAGTTCATCGCGCGAAAGGGCGATCTGTTCCGGCGTGGGCTGGGCGGCGGCCAGCCCGTCGAGTGCGGCCTGACCATCCGGAGCGAAAACCTCGCCGTCCCGGCGCGACCGCCATAGCCGATCTATCGCCAGATTGCGGACGATCCGCGCGAGATAGCCGCGGGGGCTCGCCAGATGCTGCTTCTTGGCCATCTCGCCAAGACGCAGATAGGCTTCCTGCACCACGTCTTCCGCATGATCCCGGTTGCCCGTGATCCGACTCGCATAGCGGATGAGGTTGCGGCGCTGGCCTTCAAACTCTTCGTGCTGAAGCCTGGTCCGCCCCACGTGGATCGCCTTATGCGCAGCGCCCTTCCCCAAGACGACGCCTGAACCGACACCCGCAATAACTTGCGAATGATTTGCAATCATTAGCCGTCACGCTGGAGCGCCGCAAGAGCGAGCGTGGCCATAAACCCCTTTTCGAACACCGAACGGCACACGACGTTGAGAATCTGATGGTTGGTTCGACGCCGAAAAACTGCCTTTCCGGCAGCAGTTCTATTTCTATCCGCCCGCGCTCGCTTTGACCTTCGTCGGCAGGGCTAGCTTAACCGCGCACGCTATGGCATGGCGGTTTTATCTAACAGGGGCATTCCAATGCTAAACTTTCCAAGAGTTTTCGTCGCTTGCGCGGCTCTAACTCTGTGCGCGACCTTCGCCCTTCCTCCGGCTGCCTTGGCTCAGACCTCGTCTTCCTCAACGGCGTCAGATCACGGGCCGGTTTTGAAACGTCGGGTGGCTGTCGGGCGGTTCACCAACAGCACGCCATATGGGCGCCTTCTGCTAAGCCCCGGCCAAGCTGACCCAATCGCCGCCCAGGCCAGCGACATGCTGACCAATGCTCTCGTCGGCTCCGGGCACTTCTTCGTTTTCGAGCGAGGCGACCTGGAGGCGCTGAACGCAGAACGCGCCATGTCCGCTACGGACACCGCTAATCTGGTCGGCGTAGACGCCCTCCTGCTAGGCTCGATCACCCAATTGGGGCGCCGCAATGAGGGCAAGAAGGGCTTTCTCAACTCGCAGCGCCGCCAGGCCGTCAACGCCACGGTCGAAATCCGCCTCGTCGATGTGCGCACAGGTCAAGTTTTCTTCACTGCTACGGGCGCAGGCGAAGCGACAACCGAAACGGGCGAAGTTGCGGGTTTCGGCACACGCGCCGGCTATGATTCCACACTGAACGACCGCGCGATCGCCGCTGCGATCGCCGACACGATGACGAGCGTCATCAACCAGCTTCAGCAACGGGCCTGGTTCACCGACATCCTGCGGGTTTCCGGCGACACAGTTTTCGTCAGCGGCGGCCAAAGCCAGGGCTTGCGGATCGGTGATCGTTTCCAGGTCGAAACACCCGGCGAGGTGATTGTAAGCGGCCAGTCCGGTCTGCCTATCACCCTGCCGGGATCTCGCATCGCTGAGATCGAACTGACGGGCTTCTTTGGCTCCACGCCCGAAACCGAAGGATCAACCGCGCGCCTTGTCGGGGGAAGCCTGCCCGCCGACACCAAGGGGCTGCGCGTGATGGAGAACCGATAATGAAAGCTCTCGACGACGAAGGTCTGTCGGACGCCGGCCTGGTTCACCAAGCCGACGCCTCGCGTTTCGCCTCCCTGTTCGGTTGCGACACGGTGATGTTCGTCGAGATCAAGAAGTGGGAGTCTCAATACGTAGTCATCTCGACCTCGACCAATGTCGAGTTCGACTACACGCTCAAGAGCTGCCGTACAGGGCAAACCCTGTGGTCGAGTTCCCAGGCCATGTCCTACAGCCCGCAGGCCACAAGCTCCGGCAATCCGCTCGCCGACCTGCTCGCCCAGGCCATCATCTCGGCGATCGAAAAGGCCAAGCCAAACTACATCCCTCTGACCCAGCAGGCGAACTTGGTCGCCACTCATACGCTGGGACAGGGCCTTCCAGCCGGCCCCTACCTGCCCGCGCAATACGGAAGCGATCAGAAGCAGTTTCCTGACTGATCATAAGGCCGCCGTAAAAAGCGGCGGCCTTGCCATCTTGCCTCCGCCTCCAGGCGAGACCCTCCACACCTGCTTCAGAAATGCGCCAAAAGCAGCCCTCCAGAGCGCCCCTACAATTCCAAATGTCGCCCCTTCATCGCAACCGCCAACGCCCCCCCCAGGGATCCCGGCTTCAGCATCACCCCTTGCCCAACCGCCAATGACGGAGTTCCAACCTTCAGCCGTCCATAGTGCTCAATCTCCTGGGCATCCCGCACCACGACGAATGGCGCCGCCCCAGCCTCATCATGGAACCCCGTCTTCACCACCACGCCCGTCACCCGCTCAACTCCCAGAACCCGCACTTCCCGAGCGCCCTCGAGCCGACGCTGGTTCATCGTCCTGATAATATCTCGGCGCGCCTGAAGCGTCCGAAGCTTGACCTCCATTTCAGGATCAAGCCGGTATCGTCGCCCGGCCCGCACGGCCAGCCCTAGCCCCTCCAGATGCCGGAGCCGCCCGCGGGTCAGGGCCGCCCATGCGTCGCTGGCCCCCACCCCGTCTGCGACCGTCCCATCCGCATCCGCCGCATCCAGCAGCCGCCGGTCCATGCCCGTGAACCGATCCGCCTGGGTCTCCTTCCAGACCCTCCGCTCGGCCTCCATGCGCGACAGGTCGCCCAAGCGTTCCTGTGCAACCTCCTGGGCCCGCGCCCGGAAACCGTAACCGATGTAGTCGCGAGGAATGACCAGATCCCGTCCATCTCCCCGTCGCCCCCGCACCAGGACATGGGCGTGCGACTGGTCGGTGTCGTAGTGGCAGGTCGCGATCCAGCGCAGATTACGCTCGCCCAGATCCGCCGCCACCCGATCCATCACCGCACGCATATAGTCCCTGAGATCACTGATCCGATCCCCATGCTCCGGTGAGATGATGAAGCGAAAATGATGGCGGTCCCCGCTCCAGCCCCGTGCCTCCTGTGACGCATCCACGCTGTCGTCCATCCGATCGAAGAAATCCGGACGGGCCCCATCGGCGCCGGCGCCCGAGCGCCCGAGATAGGCGACATGCGCAGCCAGCGCCCCGCCCCTGACGGCGGCCCTTCCGACATGCTTCGACACCAGCGCCTTCACGATGACCCGCTGACGGACATCCATGCGGAAGCCTCTGCCCGATCGTCGCTGCGCCGCCTTGAGAACGCCTGAACGATCCCCGAGGGAGAACGAACGCGATGTCGCCAACCGCTGAAACATGCCGATGCGGACGGAAGCACGATCGGCCTTCAGGGACAGAGGAAGACGCACCTTGACGCCCTCGGCGTCCTGCACCGCGCCGAGGGACAGCCGGGTCTCGATGGCCTCACGAATGAGCATCTCGCACCTCTCGAAAGCGCCGCCTGAACCGCCCGGAAAGGGCAACTCTCCACAAGTCACCCATTGCCCGGCATTCACGGGCTAACCTACCTAAAGAATAGACGAAACAGGACCAGGCAACCCCCTCCTTTTATCTTGCCCTGAGCCCCATTTCCCAGATTTCCTGACATCGACTTCACAGGTCGCCGCACCTGACCAAACCCCCGCAAACACGGCCCGTTATGCTTTCGCCAATCTAATCGCTGTCAGCCATCCGCCCCAAATGACATGAAGAAACCCGCTCGGCCGAAGCCGAGCGGGTCAGACCCGACGCCGGAGCGCCGAGGTTCCTCAATGCGGTCGCGACCTCACCGCCAGATGCCGGAGGCCCTGCCCCATCGCCTTCTGCCCCAGGTTGAGGGCCGGGCCGAATGGACGTCCGACCTCCGCCCGTGAACCGTCGAGCGAACCCGCAAGCGTCAGGCAGCAGACCGGCTCGAGGGCGATGAGCTCGTCGTTGGCTTTGAAGGGGGCCGCCTTGCCGTTGGCGTCGAAGTCCGCGCGCGCGAGGATCAGCGTCACTCCCTTCTGCTGGGCCCATCGGATGGCCAGCTTCTCCGCGCCTTTCGCCCCGGTCGTGGCGAGCGCCATGTCCGGCCACTCCGCCAGCGCCCAGTTCAGGGCGTCGAAGATGCGCGCCGCATCCTCGGCCGTGTCCGCCGTCGGCGCTCCCCGAAAGGCCACAACCGATCCAGCATGATGCGCCTCGTCAGCTCGCCGCTCGCGTAGCGCCCGGATGGCCGCAAAGACCGAAATCGACAGATCCGGGCGTCCCGTAGGGCCAGCGGCACTGACCTCGTCTCACGGACAGGACGGTGGCCTCCGGCCGTTCCGGCGCCGCAGGCGATGAAACTTGAGACGCCGGACGCGACGGCGCGACCTGTTGAAACCGCCGCTTAGGAAAAGCTGAAGCGCCGCGCGGTCGCGAAGGCGGACGGGCAGGCGCCGCCCGGACCAGGCCAAGACGATGGACCTTGCCCAGGACGGCGCAGCGCGAAATCTCGGGCCCAAGCCGGTCGGCGATGGCGGCGGCGGTCCGGCCTTCGCCCCACAGGGCGATCAGCCGGCGTATTCGTTCAACGGTCCAGACGGATGCGGACATGACGGTTCTCCGGTCACGGGTCCGATCGACCCGCCCGTCCCCGCCCTTCCTTCGCCTTTCAGACCAAAGGCCCGACGCCTCGGCGCCGGGCCTCGAGCCGCTTCGACAAGCCTGGACCGGACCGGCCGCCGGACGTCAGAATGGAATGTCGTCGTCCAGGATCGCCGGGCCCTGGGCCGCGCCCGCCGCCGGCTCCGTCGCATCATCGCGATTTCGCCGGTTCTTCAGACGCATGTCCGCCACAACCACCCTCAGGTCGTAGTGTTCGACACCATCCTTCCCGGTCCAGCTGTCATTCTCGACATGACCCTGGATCACCACCCGGCTGCCCTTGCGGGCATAGGGGGCGATGTAGTTCTCGGTCGTGTTTTCATTGAAGCAGACGCAGTTGAAGCCGGTCGTCCGCTCGCCTGCCTCGCCGTCGGAACGGCGATAGCGCGTGGTCTCCAGCACGCGGAAGCTGGCGCGCTTGCGCCCCGATCCCTGGGCCAAAAGAATGGACGGGTCAGCGGCCAGATAGCCTTCAATGACAAGGGTTTGCATGATCAGTCTCCGGGAATGAATGAGGTTAGAGGGTTCAGGCCGCGGCCTGTTCGTCATCGATCTCAGCCGCCGGCGACGCATCCGCCTCCCGGTCGACCGCCCAGTCGAGGACCGTCAACCGATTGACGACCAGCTCCTTGGCCGCCCGCTCGGTCCCGTCCCGCGCCGTATAGGCGGTGTCGACGAAGGCGCCGACGACGACCGCCTCGCAGCCCCTGGCCAGGGCCCGGGCGATGACCTTCTCATTGAGGCCTTTCGACCAGCTGACACAGTTGACGCCGACGATCCTGTCCTTGCCGTCGAGGCCCACGCCGCGTTTCTCAAGCAACCGGAACACCGCCTTGGCGAAGTCCGGGCTGATCTGGGGATCGGCCGCCAGGCGGCCGGTGAACACCATGGTCTGCATTCTCAGTCTCCTTGATCGAGAGGCCCGGAAACCTTCTTCCCGGATCGCCTCACCCTCTTCTTCCCTCCGCTTCCGCCCGCAGGCGGCTCCGCCGAACACCGCCGACGAAACCGCCCTTGCGGTTACGCCGCCGCGCCGCGCAGGGCCGCCTCTCCCTTAGGCGTGACGATGAAGACGCCCCGGCCCGAGGCTTCATCAGCGCCGTCGATCTCTTCGCCATCCGCAGCCCCGGACGAAGGCTCGCCGGACCCGTCGCCGGCCGCGTCCGCGTCTTCATACGTTGATGTCGCCGCATCGGCCGGTTCAAAAGCGCCGTCGGCCTCGCTCTCGGCCTCGCCCGCCCAGGACAGGCAGGCGGGCGTCCAGCGCCGGGCCGCCGCCTGCTCCTCGGTCCAGGCGACCAGGTCGCCCTTCCGCATCCGCGCCGGCGCTTCGGTCTCCGCCCCCATGCCCTCGAGCATGGACAGCAGCTGTTCGCGCGAGTGCGGCCGCAGATAGGCCCCGTCCGGCGTCCACCAGCGCGAAAGGTCGGCGTCGCACAGGACGGCGATCTCGGCCGCCTCCGCACGGGCCGCCCGTCGCACATGGCCCGTGCGGGGCTCATGCAGGTCCAGGCTCAAAGCGGTCAGTTCGGCCATGAGACCGAACCGATCCTCCGTCTGGAGGGCGTGAACCCAGGCGATCACGGTCAGGCCGGAGGCCTCCCAGGCGCGTCGCCGCTCGTCCAGCCGAGCCTTCAGCATGCGGCCCATGGCGGCGATCACATCGGCGATGTGGACCGGCACAGCCGTATTGGTCAGGACCACGGCCGCAGCCTGCCGCGCCCTGTCCGTCTCGACGAAGACCTCGACAGGATGGTCGTCGTCGATGCGCCCTGCGTCACGCAGGAGGCGCAGGGCCAGAAGGCGCCGACGTCCGTCCAGCACCATATGGGCCGCCTCGCCGCGACGGCCCGGCCGGACGGTCGGATATTGCAGCAGGCCCGCGGCGGCCACGGTTTCGGCCAGTTGCGGGATGTCGTCGTCCGGGGCTTCGCCGTAGCGAAGGTTTTCCGGCGCGACCTCAAGGTCGCCCAGTCGGACGACCAGAGGAATGCGCGAGGGCTCGGCGGCAGGGCCGCAAGGCGCCGCTGCAGCGGCTGAAGATCGGGAACAGGACATGAGACTTCTCCAGCCGGTCGGCCAGGTCCATCCCGACCGTTCCGGCGCTCCTCCACGCCCTTCCTCCCCCTTTCAGGTCGCTGCGTCGTTCCAGTCCCCCGCCCCAGGCGGCGGTAAGCGGACAGCGGCCCCCAGCCCCGCCGCCTCGAGTCGGGTGCGAAGCCGGGAGGCCGCGTCTTCGCCGGCCGGGCCGCGATCCGCGGCGATAAGGACGCGGCAGACTTCGGTTGGCGCAGTCCAGGCCGCCAGGTTTCCTGCAGACAGAAGGGCCCAGCCTGGCAGGCGAAAACGGGCCATAGCGGACAGGGCGGTCGCAACCCCCTCGGCCACCAGCAAGGTCGGGGCCGCCGCGCAGAGGCGCACGGCCGAGCCCCGCGGCAGGACGCCCACCGTCTTGCGCTGGAGCCTGAGCCGACCGGCGGGACGTCCGTCCGGATCAAGATAGGCGATCTCCACGGCGCCGATAACGCCGTCGGGCGCCCGGATCGCTGCGATCAGGGCCGGACAGGTCGGGCCGGCCGAGCGAAACACCGAAACCGGCGTCGCTGGATGGCGTCGAAGATCATGGGGCGGCGCTTCGAGGCGGAGGCCTCGGCTCCGGAAATAGCGGAAGCAGAGATCGCCCTTCGCGAGCGGCAGGGCCTCCGACCAGAGCGCTTGAGCGGCGGCGATGCGGACATGGGCCGCAGGTCGGATCGCTGCGACCGGCCCCTCCGCCGTCCGCAGCGATGCGCCCGTCAGGCGCCCTCTGGCGTCGATCAGCCCCAGGCTCAGAAGATGGTCGCGAACGCTACGCCAATCGGCGGCGCCGAAGCCATGGATCACCACCCGGTCACCGTCGAGCATGAGGGAAACCGAACGGTCGGCCGCGCTATGGCCCGGGGCCGGCACGCTCGCGCCCAGGCCGCCGTGGCGAAGCTCGCCCCCAAGGGCGGCGACAATGGGGTGAAGGCTCATCCCGGCCTCACATCAATCCGAGGGATCTGAAGCTGGCGGTCGCCTCGCGCCCGACGACCAGGTGATCATGGACCTCCAGGTCAAAGACCTTCGCGGCCTCGACCAGTCTGCGCGTCATGTCGATGTCGGCGCGGGACGGCGTCGGATCGCCGGACGGATGATTATGGACCAGGATCAGGGCGGAAGCGGAGATCTCGAGCGCCCGGCGAAGGACCTCGCGGGGATAGACGGGCGCATGATCCACGGTTCCATGGGCGACGAACTCGTCGCGCAGCAGGGCGTTGCGCTTGTCCAGGAAGAGGGCCCGGAATTGTTCTCGCGGTTCATGAGCCAGGGCGACCCGGACATAGGCCAGAAGCGCCGTCCAGGAAGAGATCCGGGGCCGCTCCCCCACTTCGGACCGAACCAGCCGCACGCAGAGCTCACGCAGCACCTTGAGGTCGGCGACGAAGGCGGCGTCCACCCCCGGCGTGCGCGCCAGTTCCGGCGCGTCCGCCGCGACGATCGCCGCCAGGCCCCCGAACCGTTCGAGCAGGCGTCCGGCCGCGAGGCGGGCGTCCCTGGCGGCGCCGCGCCGGCGTAGCCAAAGGGCGAGCAGATCTCCCTCCGCCATTCCATCGAGCGGCGGGCCATAGGCGTCCGCTAGGCGCACGCCTGGCGGAACGATTTCAAACCTGGGCGCAGGCCGCATGGCGAAGTCCTCGCTGCTGTCCGCCTCCTCCGGGAAGGCGCCCGCCTCCGCCCTTCCTTTCCGATCGACGCCCCGCAGGCTTGGCGCTCGGAGCGGATCAGATCACCCTTCGGCCATGCTCAGGTTCGTGATCCCCGCCAGCTTGATTCTGGCCTGCTTCCTCCTGGCGCCGACCACGGCGCTGGCCGACCCGTGCGAGGCGCCCCTGCCCTCGCGCGCCGGCGCGACCTTCTCGGGATCGGTCCGATATGTCGGCGACGGCGACGGCCTTTGCGTCGGGCGATCTTCGGACCCGGCGACCTGGATCGAGGTGAGGCTGGCGGATTTCAACGCGCCGGAACTGGGCAGCCGCGCCGGACAGGAGGCGAGGCGCAGACTGATCCGCCTTGCCCTCGACCGTCCCGTCGCATGCACGGCGGTCAGGGGACGAAACGGCCGCGTGATCGTCCATGATCGCGTCATCGCCCGCTGCCGCCTGAACGGTCGCGGCCTGGGCGACCTGCTAAGGGCCGATGGCGGTCGCGAAGGCGGGCGATAGGCCTTGCAGAAATCGCGACATCCACGCCGTTGCATTGACGAGGCTTTCACCGTAACGGGAATCTATCGGAGAATTTCGATTTGCCACGCCTGCTCCGCCTCCTCTGCGTCTGCCTCGGCGTAACCGTAATGGTCGCGGTGCAGATGCATGGCGTGGTGAACAGCCAGCATCGTATCGAGCACGGCCTTCAATTCCCCGGCGTCTCCTATGAGGACGCGGCCGATCTGGCCCATGATCATGATCACCATCATGACCATGGACACGCCCATGAGACGGCCGATGACGGCCCTGTCTCCGATCAGGCCATGTCGATCGACATGGCCGTCGACAGCGGCGGGACGCCCTTCACTCATCATCACCACAATGGCGGCGATATTCATGTCGCCCTGGCCGCGCCGGTCCATCCCGCCGCCAGCCAACTGTATAAGCCCATTGACCTTGGCCCGGCGCGCGACGCCTTGCCGCCCGGCGCTGTTCTCGACGCGCCGCTCCAGCCCCCCAGACAGAACGCCTGATCGCCTGAAAAGCTGATCCTGCGCGGCCTTGCGGCCGTGCGCGTCCTGTTGGAGACATCCCTTGAAACCTTCCCAATCCGGCGTTGCCGGATGGCGAGGGCGAGGCGCGGCCGTATCCGCCCTCGCGCTCGCCCTGGCGGCGGCCTGGCCGCCGCCCGCCATCGCGCTCGCCCAGTCGCCGGCTTCTGCTGAAGCCGCCTCTGGTCCGGCGCTCACCCTTGAAGGCGCGCTGCGGCGCGCCGTCGCCGCCGATCCGGCGCGACCGGGTCTCGACGCGCGCCTGCGCGGCGTCGAGGCCGGGGTTCGCCAGGCCGGCCTTCGTCCCAATCCGACCCTGGGTCTGATGGTCGAAAACCTGCCCACCCTGGGCGGAGGCGACATTCTGGGGCGAACAGAAACCACGCTGACCTATGAACAGAAGCTGGAGAGGGGCGGCGATCGATCCGCCCGCACCGGCCTGGCGCAAAGCGAAGGCCTGCTGATCACGGCCCAGGCCCAGATCGCGCAACTGGATCGCCTCGAACTGGTGCAGCGCGCCTGGGTCGACGCCATGGCGGCCGAAGCCCAGTTGGATATCGCGCGGGAGCGGCTTTCGCTTGCTGAAGGCTTCCAGAGGGAAGTCCAGCGTCGCGTGAACGCGGCCCGTGATCCGTTGTTCGCAGGGGCGCGCGCCGAGGCCGAACTGGCCCAGGCCCAGATCGACTTCGATCAGGCAGAGATCGCCGTTCGCGTCGCCCGCATCGTCCTGGCCAAGTTCTGGGACGGCGTCGCCGACTTCCGCATGGGCTCCTCCGACTTTGACGACACGAGCGCCGCGTGGGTCGCCGCAGGGGCGGTGGCGCAAGCGGACCTTGAAGCCTTCCGCGCCCGTCAGGCCATCGCCGACGCCCAGGTTCGCCTGGAGCAGGCGCGCGCTGTGCCTGACCCCACGGTCAGCATCGGCGTTCGGCATATCTGGGACAATGAGGCGGCTCTGGTCTTCGGCGGGTCCATGCCGCTGCAGCGATATGACCGCAACCAAGGCGCCATCGATCGCGCCCGCGCCGATGGACTGGCGGCACGGGCCGATCAAAACGCCCTGCGCCTTGAGCGCGAGCGGGAAATCGCCCGCCTTCAGGTGCAGCTTCTGGCCCGCGCCAATGAAGCGCGGCGAATCGCCGAAGAAACCCAGCCTCAGGCTGAACGCGCCGTCGTCCTGGTCCGCGAGGGCTTCGCGCGCGGCGGCTTCACCTACAACGACGTGATGAGCGCCCATGCGGCCTTGTTGCAGGCCAAGGCCCGTCGTGCCGCGGTGCTGCAGACCTTCCACAACGACCGCGCGCGGCTCGACCGCCTGACCGGCGCGCACGCCGACCTGCTCGGCCTGGAGACACAACCATGAAGACGTCACGCACTTCCGCGACTGCGCTCGGCTGCGTCCTGGCCGCCGTCGCCCTGACGCTGGCCGCCTGCGGCGGCGGCGACAAGGCCGCCAAACCCGAAGGCGAAGCGGCGGCCGCCGCCGATTACGAACGCGGACCGCACAACGGCCGCCTGCTTCGCGACGGCGACTTCGCCATCGAGGTGACCATCTATGAGGAAGGGCCGGAACCATTGTTCCGCCTCTATCCCTACCTCAACGACAAGCCGTTCGATCCCAGACAGGTGCAAGCGAACATCGCTCTGACCCGCCTGGGGCCGAAGGTGGATCGCTTCGTCTTCACGCCCGAGAACGACTATCTGGCCAGTCCGGGCGTCGTGTCTGAGCCTCACTCGTTCGACGTCGCGGTCAGCGCCGTTCGTGCGGGCAAGCGCTCGGCCTGGACCTATCCGTCCTATGAGGGCCGGACGGTCATCAGCGCCGATGCGGCCCAGGCCGGCGGCGTCACCACCCAGCAGGTCGGCCCCGCCGTTCTCGGCGAGAGCCTGCCGCTCAGCGGCCGCGTCGAGATCACGCCGGAAGGCCAGGCCGAGGTCCACGCCCGCTATCCGGGCCGGGTCATGTCGATGACCGTTGAACTGGGTCAACGCGTCTCGCGCGGGCAGGTCGTCGCCCGCGTGGAGTCGAGTGAAAGCCTCCAGACCTATTCGGTCACCGCGCCCATCTCGGGCGTGATTACCGCCAAGACCGTCAACCCCGGCTCCATCACCGGCGGCGGCGCCCCCATGCTGACGATCGGCGACCCGACCCGCCTTCATGCCGAGTTCGTCCTCTATCCACGCGACGCAGAGCGCGTGCGCGTTGGGCAAAGGGTCGAGATCAAGAGCCAGGCGGGCGAGCATACGGCCAGCGGCGTCATCAAGGCGATCCTGCCGGCCGACGACGTGCTCAGCCAGACCCTCGTGGCCCATGTCGAATTGCCCTACCAGGGCGGTGTCTGGCGGCCCGGCCTCGGGGTTTCGGGTCTGGTCCAGGTCGGCCAGGGCGAGGCGCCGCTGGCGGTGCGCACCAAGGCGCTGCAGCCGTTCCGCGACTTCACTGTGGTCTACGCCAAGGTCGGCGACACCTATGAGGTGCGCATGCTCGACCTGGGCCGTCGCACCGAAGAATGGACCGAGGTTCTGGGCGGCATCGAGCCCGGCGCGACCTATGTCGTCGACGGCGCCTTCCTCATTCGCGCGGACATCGACAAGTCCGGCGCGAGCCACGACCACTAGGGGGATGCGTCACCATGCTTGAACGCATCATCAGCCTGTCGATCCGGCATCGCTGGGTCGTGCTGGCGCTCGTCCTCGTGGCGGCCGTCATCGGCGTCTGGAGTTTCCAGAAGCTGCCGATCGACGCCACGCCCGACATCACCAACGTCCAGATCCAGATCAATACGGAGGCGCCCGGCTATTCGCCGCTTGAGGCCGAACAACGCATCACCTTCCCGGTCGAAAACGCCGTCGCCGGCGTGCCGGGCCTGTCCTACACCCGGTCCGTCTCGCGCTACGGCCTGAGCCAGGTGACGGTCGTGTTCGAAGACGGGACCGACATCTACAGGGCGCGGCAACTGGTCAACGAGCGGCTTCAGACCGCGCGCGGCCAGCTTCCGTCAGGCCTGTCGCCTGAACTGGGGCCGATCGCCACGGGTCTGGGCGAAATCTTCATGTACACGATCGAGGCCAGGCCGGGCGCCCGCAAGGCCGATGGTGCGCCTTACTCGCCTGAGGATCTTCGCACCCTGCAGGACTGGGTCATCCGTCCGCAGATGCGCAACACGCCCGGCGTCACCGAGGTCAACACCATCGGCGGCTACGAGCGCCAGTACCACGTCACGCCCCGTCCTGAACGGCTCGCCGCCTTCGGCGTCACCATGGACGAGGTCGTTTCGGCGCTGGAGCGCAACAACGCCAATGTCGGCGCCGGCTATGTCGAACGCTACGGCGAGCAATGGCTGATCCGCGTGCCGGGTCAGGCCTCGACGGCGCAGGATCTGTCCAACATCGTCATCACCACGCGCGGCGGCGTTCCTGTCCGGATCGCCGAAGTCGCCGAAGTCGGCCTAGGCGAACAACTTCGCACAGGCGCGGCGACGGAAAACGGCAAGGAGACGGTCCTGGCGACCGTCCTGATGCTGGCCGGTGAGAACAGCCGTGTCGTCGCCCAGGCGGCGGCGGCCCGACTGGAGGAAGCAGCCAAGGCCCTGCCGGATGGCGTGGTCGCATCGCCCGTCTATGACCGCACCGACCTGGTCGAGCGGGCCATCAGGACGGTCGAGAAGAACCTGCTTGAGGGCGCCCTGCTCGTGATCGTGGTGCTGTTCCTGTTGCTGGGGAACTTCCGCGCGGCCCTGATCACGGCGGCGGTCATCCCCATCACCATGATGATGACCATCACCGGCATGGTGCGAACCGGGGTGTCGGGCAATCTGATGAGCCTGGGCGCGCTGGACTTCGGCCTGATCGTCGACGGCGCCGTCATCATCGTCGAGAACTGCCTGCGGCGCTTCGCCGAGGCCCAACATCGGCAGGGGCGTCTGCTGACCCGTGACGAGCGCTTCTCCCTGGCGGCGCGCGCGTCCAGTGAAGTGATCCGGCCGTCCCTGTTCGGCGTCCTGATCATCACCCTGGTCTATGTGCCGATCTTCGCCCTGGACGGGGTCGAGGGCAAAACCTTCCATCCCATGGCCATCACCGTGGTCATCGCCCTGACCGCCGCCCTGGTGCTGTCCCTGACCTTCGTGCCGGCGGCGGTGGCGATGTTCGTCACCGGCAAGGTGCAGGAGAAGGACAGTTTCCTGATGCGCTGGGCGCGCACCGGCTATCAACCGGCGCTCGACTTCGCCCTGAGGATGCGCATCGCCATGGTCGCCGTGGCCGTGGCCCTTGTCGTGGGCGCGGCCCTGATCGCCTCACGCATGGGGTCGGAGTTCGTGCCGAACCTGGACGAAGGCGACATCGCCATGCACGCCCTGCGCATTCCGGGCACCAGCCTGACCCAGGCCATCGAGATGCAGACCGCTCTCGAAGCCCGTCTGGCGAAGTTCCCGGAGGTCGAACGGGTCGTGGCCAAGATCGGCACGGCGGCGGTCGCCACCGACCCTGTGCCGCCTTCGGTCGCGGACACCTTCATCCTGCTGAAGGACCGCAAGGACTGGCCCGATCCCCGCAAACCGAAACTCCAACTCGTTCGCGAGATGGAAGAGGCGGTGAACGCTGTGCCGGGCAGCAAATACGAGTTCACCCAGCCCATCCAGATGCGGTTCAACGAACTGCTGTCCGGCGTCCGGGCCGACGTCGCCATCAAGGTCCATGGCGACGACCTGGATCAACTCGTGCAACTCGGCTCCCAGATCGAGGAAATCGTCGGCGCCGTACCCGGCGCCGCCGATCCGCAGTCCGAGCAGGTCACCGGCCTGCCCATGCTGCAGATCACCCCGAACCGGGACGCCATCGCGCGCCTGGGTCTGAGCATCGCCGATGTTCAGTCAGTCATCTCCACCTCGATGGGCGGGGCGACGGCGGGGCAGATCTTCGAGGGCGACCGACGCTTCGACATTGTCGTGCGCCTGCCGGAAGACCTGCGCCGCAACACCGCCGCCATCGGCCGCCTTCAGGCGCCGCTTCCGGGTGCAAACGGTCAGCCGCGAGGCTTCGTGCCGCTCAGCGAGATCGCGACGATCACGCTGGAGACCGGCCCGAACCAGATCAGTCGCGAAGACGGAAAGCGTCGCATCGTCGTGACGGCCAACGTCCGCAATCGCGACCTCGGCTCCTTCGTTGGCGAGGTGCGAGAGCGGGTGGATCAGGAAGTCGACCTGCCCGCCGGCTACTGGGTCTCCTACGGCGGGACCTTCGAGCAACTGATCTCGGCGGCCAAGCGGTTGCAGTTGGTCGTTCCGGCGGTCTTGCTGCTGATCTTCGGCCTGCTGTTCGCCCTGTTCCGCTCCTGGCGGGATAGCGCCATCGTCTTCTCCGGCGTGCCCCTGGCGCTGACCGGCGGGGTGGCGGCGCTGGCGCTGCGGGGGCTGCCGTTGTCGATCTCGGCCGGCGTCGGCTTCATCGCCCTGTCGGGCGTGGCCGTGCTGAACGGCGTCGTCATGGTCAGTTTCATCCGGGGTCTGATCGAAGAGGGCAGGCCCGTGGGCCAGGCCATCCGGGAAGGGGCGCTGACGCGCCTGCGCCCGGTGCTGATGACCGCCCTGGTCGCCAGCCTCGGCTTCGTCCCCATGGCGGTCAACGTCGGCGCCGGGGCGGAGGTCCAGCGTCCGCTGGCCACCGTGGTCATCGGCGGGATCGTCTCTTCGACCATCCTGACCCTGCTCGTGCTCCCGGCTCTCTACAGCCTGGTCCACGGACGCGACGCCCCGGGCGATCGGCCCAGGCCCGCCTGGCTGGACCACCTCCCCTTCCGTCGCCGCCGCGGGCTCTGAAGCGGTCGGCCGCCCCGTTCCGGGGCGGCCGCTCGTCAGCGCCTCAACGCATCACCGACATCCGCAGATGACGGCGGACGTCGCACCTTCACTCCCATCGCAAGGATGCCCATGACTTCCGCACCCTGCCGCGACCGTCTGTCGTGGCTTCGATCACCCTGGACCCTGGCGGTCCTCGTGGTCGGCTTCCTCTTCCTTGAGGGCCTACTGAGCCAGGTCCTCGCCCACGGCGTCGCCGAAGGCGACAAGGGCTATATCCAGGAGACCTCGGGTTTCCTGTTCTGGCCCTTCGTCTACCTGGGGGCCAAGCACATGGTCACCGGCTACGACCACCTGCTCTTCCTGTTCGGCGTCATCTTCTTCCTCTACCGGATGAAGGACATCGGCATCTATGTGACGCTGTTCGCCATCGGCCACTCATCGACCTTGCTGCTGGGCGTCCTGACGAACATCAGCGTCTCCAGCTATCTGGTCGACGCCATCATCGGCCTGTCGGTCGTCTACAAGGCCCTGGACAACATGGGGGCCTACCGGAGGTGGTTCGGCTTCCAGCCCTCCACCAAGGCGGCCACGATGATCTTCGGCCTGTTCCACGGCTTTGGTCTCGCCACCAAGCTGCAGGACTTCCAGCTTTCCTCCGAGGGACTGATCGGCAACCTGATCGCCTTCAACATCGGCGTCGAGCTGGGCCAACTGCTCGCCCTGGGCGGCATCCTCATCCTGATGGGCTTCTGGCGCCGCACGGACGGCTTCTGGAAGCACGCCTACCTCACCAACGTCGTGCTGATGACGCTCGGCTTCATTCTGACGGGCTATCAGCTCGTCGGCTTCTTCGTCATGTGACCGGAGACACCCTCATGTACAACGCAAACCGCCCATCCAAAGCCGACCTGCCGTCCACGGGCCACCTGTTGAAGTCGACCGGCGTCGCCGCCGTCACAGCCTCGGCGCTCCTGATCACGGTCGTTCTGCCCGCCGAATACGGCGTCGATCCCACCCGCATCGGCTCGGTGTTCGGCCTGACCGAAATGGGCCGCATCAAGCAGCAACTCGCCAAGGAAGCCGAAGCGGACGCTGCGGCCGACGCAGCCGCCGTGGATGCTGCCCCCGCAGCCTCGGCCGCCGCTTCCGCGCCCGCCATCGCACAGGCGCAGACGTCCGGGCCGAACGCCGCTCCCCCTGCGGCTCCGACGGTCGTCGCGCCCGGCGCCGTGCGCACCGACGAAACGATCCTGACGCTGCAACCCGACCAGGGCGCCGAGATCAAACTGGTCATGGAGGAAGGCGCCACCGCGCGGTTTACCTGGACGAGCAGCGGCGGGAAGATCAATTTCGACACCCATGCTGACCGGCCCGGTGTTTCCTATCATGCCTATGGCAAGGGTTCGTCCCCTCGTGAAGAAGGTGTCCTGACAGCAGCTTTCACCGGCAGCCACGGCTGGTTCTGGCGCAACCGCACCGGCCAGCCCGTGACCATCACCCTCAAGACCGAGGGCGCCTATACGGAGATCAAGCGGGTCGTGTAGGCCTAGTCCCTCTTCGCCGCCACCCGATCAGGCGGCGGCGAAGCCAGGCCTGAACGTGCAGGTTAACAAGGACCTCACGCGGAAGCGTCCCAGATCGCCTGCCTAGGCCTTCGGTTGGTCGGCGACAGTCATCGCACTTAACTCGTGACCTGATCGCGCCTCAGCGCGCGCAGCAAGCAGCTCTTTGGCGGGAGCGCCAGTTCAGGCCGTGCGCGAGGATCAATACAGCGCCTCCTGTCACAGTGATGACGGTTCCCCACAAAGGGCTCGGAACCTCGGCGGCTCCCAGAAACAGGAAGCCCGCGCCAGCCATCGCCAGTGCCCTCACCGTCCACGAACAGTCATGCCTGACCTGACGAAACAAGGTCCAAGCTGACAGGCCCGTGGCGGCGAAGGCCAACCCCCAATGCAGCGCTTCCGTTTCCACCCAGGCTCCAGAGAGCGAAAGCGCGCCAACGGCGATCGTCGCCGCCAGACAATGAAGGAAGCAGACCAGAGACAGAAGCATGGCCAGGATGTCGCCAGCCCTTCCGTCGCCCGATCTGCCCTTTGCGCCTTGGCTTGCAGCGGCCTGAATCATCCGTCGCACTTAGATTTGATAGGCCATGCCGAGACGCAGGTTACGACCCGGCAGCGGCGCTATGTCCTTGCGGGACGAAGCCATGAGGCGGAAAGCGGCGCGCATGAAAACCTCGGACAGAAAGACTCCATAAAATGTTATAGGATAACATCACATTCGGTCAAGCGGCCGTCCAATTTCCAGGCGCATCGCCTCACCGCCGCTTCGGCCACCGGCGGTGATTGTCATCAATCATTACAGGGTGGGCGTGCGCTACGCCTGCCGCATCGGGGCGCATTCCCTCGTCCAGGTGCGCGTGATCCGGCTCCATATCGAGGTGATCGTGCACCAGGTTCAGCGGATCATGCGCAGGCCAGAGGACGAGCGCCAGCAAGGCGCCGAGACCGCAAAGTCCCGCCAGAACGACGAAGGCCGCCTGAGGATCGGCTTCGGCCGACACCAGCCCCGCGACCGGATAGGCGATCAACCAACAGACGTGCGACAGGGCGAACTGGGCGGCGAACAGGGCCGGTCGCTCGATCGCCGTCGATGATCGACGCAGGGCGCGACCCGCAGGGGTGATGGTCAGGGAGTAGCCAAAGCCCATGACGATCCACAGACCGATCAGCATCGGATAGCTGCGGGCGAACAGGGCCCCTGCGATCAGCACCGCCGTCATCAGGACCGCGCCCGACACCATGGCGCTGCGGTCCGTCACCCGCTCCAACGTCTTCGGCAGAAACACGGCCGCCGTCATCGACCCGCCGCCGAACGCCGCCAGGGCCCAGGCAGTCGCCTGCTGCGACAGGCCGAAGTTCGACTGCACCAGGACCACGGTGTTGACGAAGACCATGGCGCCGCCCGCCGCCGTCGCCAGGCTGATCGCCAGCAAGCCGCGCAGGCGCGGCGTCAGGGCGAACAGCTTCACGCCCCCGGTCAGACGACGCAGGAACGGCAGGCTCTGCGACGCCGACAACTTGGGCAAGACCGCCGTTACGACGAAGCCCGCCGACAGGATGAAGCCCAGCGCCGTCCCGACGAAGAGGTTGTGATAGCTGATGACGGCCAACAGCACCGCCGCCAGCACGGGGCTGGCGACGCTTTCCAGATCGGCCGCCAGCCGGGACAGGGACAGGGCCTTGGTGTACTCGCCCTCATCCTCCAGCAGGTCGGGGATCATGGCCTGAAAAGCCGGGGTGAAGGCCGCCGAGGCGACATAGAGGACGGTCATCAGCCCGTAGACCTGCCAAGCCTCGGAGACGAAGGGCAGCGAGGCCGCGACGCCGGCCCGCATCACGTCCAGCGAAACCAGCAGGGTCTTGCGCGGCAGTCTCGACGCCAGGGCGCTGGCGAAGGGCGCCGCGCCGACATAGGCGATCATCTTGATCGCCAAGGCCACGCCGAGGATTTCACCGGCGCTGGCGCCTGCCAGATCATGCGCCAGCAGCCCCAGGGCCACGGTCGCCATGCCGGTCCCCAGCAAGGCCGCCACCTGGGCGATGAACAGGCGGCGATAGGCGGCGTTCCTCAGGGGCGAGAACATCACGGACCTTCCAATGCGGGCGTTTTCGCCATTTGACCTATCCCCACCAGGGGGATAGGTCAAACTCATGGCACACATCTCTCATGCTTCGCATCCGGAAGTCATCAAGCGCCTCAAGCGCGCCGAGGGCCATCTGCGGTCCGTCGTCCAGATGATGGAGGACGGCCGGGCCTGCCTCGACCTCGCCCAGCAGCTTCAGGCCATCGAGAAGGCGGTCGCAGCGGCCAAGAGGACCCTGATCCATGACCATGTGGATCATTGCCTGGCGCAGGCTGCGGCGGGCGCGCCTGAACAGTCGCGGGCCGCCTTGGCCGAATTTCGCGACATCACCAAGTATCTGTGAAGGATCGGCATGTTTTCACCCTCCCCCAGCCGTCGCAGCATTCTGTCTGGCGGGCTGGTGCTTTGTGGCGTCGTCGTCGGATCCGGAGCGATGGCCCAGACGCGACGAAACATCACGGTCTACAAGACGCCCTGGTGCGGTTGCTGCGGCCTTTGGGTCGGTCATCTGCGCCAGGCCGGCTGGACGGCCCGTGTCATCGATGTCGAGGACCTCGCCCCCGTCCGGGCGCGCCACGGGGTGCCGGACAGGCTCGCCTCCTGCCATACCGGCGTCGTCGGCCGCTACGCCATCGAGGGTCATGTGCCGGCCGCCGATATCGATCGGCTGATCAGGGAGGCGCCCGCTGGGCGCGCCCTGGTGGTTCCCGGCATGCCCGCCGGCTCGCCCGGGATGGAATCCGCCGGACGTGAGCCCTACGTCTCCCTGCTGTTGCTCGCCGATGGTCGGACCCGGGTGTACGGCCGTCATAACGGGGGGTGACTTTCGGCGGGTGTGGCCGGGCGACCGGCACTCGGCGCACACCCGGCCGAAACCGTTCAGGCGGCGGGGAGCAGTTCGGTCTCAACCTCCGCGCCCCGGACGAGCATCAGATCGACAGGGCAGCGGTCCGCCATCTCCAGCAACCGGGCGCGCTGCGTCTCGTCCAGCGCGCCTTCAAGGGTGATGGCGCGTTTGAAGACGTCGGCCGGCGTCTGGTCCCGCCGTTTCGAGTGCACGACGCGAACGGCGGCCCGTTTCAGCGGCCATCCCTTCCGGGCGGCGTACATACGCATGGTCATCACACTGCAGGCGCCCAGACCCGCCGACACGAGTTCGAACGGCGATGGACCACTGCCCAGGCCGCCCAGGCTCACCGGTTCGTCGGCGAGGAAGGCATGAGGCCCGGCGCGAACCCGGGTCTGATAGGCGCCGCCGCCCGTCTCCTCGACGAGGACGCCAGCCAAGTCGCCCTCGTCTCCCGTCAGGTCGGGCTCGAGCGCCGGAAGGTAGCGCGACGCCCAGCAGGCGATGACGCCGGCGACATAGTCGGCGTCCGTCTGGCGGGTGAGCAGGTGATCGGCGTCGTCCAGGGAAATGAAGCTCTTGGGATGTCTGGCCGCCACGAAGATGGCGGAAGCGTTGTCGATGCTGACGACCTCGTCCAGCGGCGCATGCATCACCAGCAGCGCGCGTTTCAGACGGCTGACGGCATCCAGAGGCGAGCGGGTCCTGACGTCGTCGACGAAGCTCTGGCCGATCCGGTACGGTCGACCGCCGAGCGTCACCTCGGCCTCCCCTTCGCTTTCGATCCGCTTCAGATCCTCTTCTGACACATGGGTCAGTACATGGGCCGCGTCGGCGGGCGCCCCTATGGTGGCGATGGCCCGCACCTGGGGCAGATGTTCGGCGGCGGCCAGCACCGCCAGGCCGCCCAGGCTGTGACCGACCAGAAGATTCGGCGTCATGCCGGCCGCTTCCATGGCTCCGCTGGCCGCGATCAGATCCTGCACGTCGGCGGCGAAGCTCGCGTCAGCGACCTGGCCGTCCCGATCACCCGCCCCGGCGAAGTCGAAACGCAGGACGCCTACCCCGCTTCGCGCCAGCGCCCGAGACAGCCGCACCGCGGCCAGACCGTCCTGACCACAGCTGAAGCAATGCGCGACGATGGCCCAGCCTCGCAGCGTCGCCTGCGGCCGCTCGATCACGCCGACGATCCTGCGCCCGTCCCCCAGTCCGAACTCGAACTCCTTGTCTCCGCTCATTCGCATGTTCTCCATTCATGGGTCCAATCGGCGCGGGCCGCTCGGGATGATGCGGCCCAGCCTACAGTGTTCCGCCGCGGCATGGTCAAGCGACGCGTCGTCGGGCTTCGCATCAGGCGGCCGCCTCGGTCTCTGTCGGCCGTCCCGGAGGGTCAGCCAGACGCCGCCGGCGCAGACCAGCAGCAACAGCAGGCTGAATGCGCCCGGCGCGGCTTCCCAGCCGAGCCCCCACTCCCCCATGCGGACGAGGAACGGCACCGCCAGCATCAGCGAGGCTGTGAAGAGCGCCCCCTTCCGCAGGATGAGCCTGTGCAGGATGAGGAAGACCGGCGCCGTCAGCCCCGCGCCCAGACCTGCGATGGCGGCCCAGTCTGAAGGCGCGACGCCGACGAGCGGAACGAAGAGAACGACCGTCACGGCCAGCATGGCGGCGCCGGCCCCGGTAATGGCCGGCAAGGCCGAGAGGGCGGACAGGTCCGCCATGCGCGCGCGGAAGACGTAGCCGTACAGGGCGTAGGACGCTGTTCCGCCGAACACGAGCAGGGCGCCGCCGATGAGGTGCAGCCCCTCCGCCCCGGCATGACCCTCGCTTGCGGGCATGTCTGAGATCGCATAGACCAGCGCGCCGCCCAGGGCGAGACAGGCTCCCAGCACCTTGTTGCGGGTGACCCGTTCCCCAAAGGCGACGGCGCCGATCACGAATGTGAGGCTCGGCAGAAGCGAGATGATCAGACCGGTGCGGGAGGGGCCGATGAACGCCGCGCCGAGCATGGTTCCGGCATAGTAGAGGAAGAAGCCCAGCAGTCCGAGCAGAGCGACTGTTCCGCCGCGTCGCGCCGCAATCCGCGCCTCGGAACGGCTCCGAGCGGAAAACAGCACGATCGCGGCAAAGACGATGAAGCTGGCCCCTGTGCGGCCGGCGGCCACCAGCAGCGGCGACACGCCCGAAACGAGGTAGCCGACGAGCAGCCAGCTCGCCGACAGAAGCAGAACGAGCGTGACCGAGAGGATCGGCGTCGTCAGCGCGGTGCGCGAGGCGGCGACCAGGCGAGTCCCGTTCCACATCCTGCTTCCCTTCATCGCCTCCTCCAATCGCCGACGAGCAAGGCTCCCCAGCCCGCCGGCGGCGTCCGGCAAGCCCGTGACGGATCAGAGGAAGACGCAGGTGATCCGGACATCGCACGCAGCGCGCCAGGCCCGGACGGCGCCGGCACGGTCAGGCCGGTCGAGCATCCGGTCCCGTCAGTCGGCCTCGTTCTCAAAGGCGCTCAGGCGACAGAAACAGGCTGCGGCGATCTTGATGTCGGCCGAAGCCACGGCGATGTCGCGCTGGAGGACGATCTCCCGGGCCTCGTCGTGCCGGCCGAGTTTCGTCAGACACTCGTAGAGGCCGTGCAGGCTCCAGACGTTGTTCGGTCGGATCCGCCGCCTGCCCAGCTTGCGCTCCAGCCCGAGGTCGATCCTGTGCTGTTCGGCAGCTTCGGCGTGCCGCCCCTGCTCGGTCAGCAGGGCGCAATAGGCGTGGCGGACGGGCTGCAGCCAGGCCGGAGGGTCGCTGTAGGGCAGCGTGTCCTCGAGGGCGATCGCCTCGCGCAACAGCGAGAACGCCTCCTCGATATTTCCCTTCCTGTATTCCAGTTCCCCGTCGAGCATCTTGCGCGCAATAGCGAGCGCCTGGAGCTCCGGCACGGGAATGGAGTTGAAACGGCTGTCCGGCACCGCGGCGACGGCGTCGATGAATTTCTCCCGTTCCGCCTCGGCTTCCGGCACGCGCCGCAGGGCCGCGAAAGCGATGCCGCGGGCATAGTGGATCATCGCCGTGGTCGAACAATAAAGTTCGCGGTCCGTCGGAAATTCCAAATCGAGGATGTCCTGCCAGCGCCCGAAGCGAATGAGAACATGCGGAAGCGTGGTGCCGTGCGCCTCGAGCAAATCCGCCATCGGCGGACTCTGGATGCCGAGCAGTTGCGGCGTCAGGACTTCCTTCAGCCGGTTCGCCATGAACAACGCCTCACGCGAACGGCCCGCCATCATCGCGCCATAGGCGCCGACCATCAGGTTGTGGACGCGATAGACGTTGTACCAGGCGCCGACTTCGGTCTCGTGACCGAAATAGCGTTCATCCGCCTCGACCGCATCGAGGTTGGAATCGATCACCCGGCGCCAGTCGCCGCAGGCGTTGTCGATGTGGGTGGACATATGCGCCAGATGGGCGCCGTCCCGCGACAGCCGACGCAGACGGTCGGCGGCCGGATGCGCGATCTCGGGCCACGGCGACATCTCCATCAGGTGGATATAGAGATGGTTCAGGACCGGATGCCGGTCGCCCCCGGGACGCGGCAGGGCGTCCTCGATCACCGCCCGGGCCTCCAGCGTGCCCGGTCCGATCGGTTCTCCCGTATCGAGATCCCACAGAGCCCGCGGACTGAGACAGATCAAGGCGTCCCCGAACAGCGCCGCCGCGTCGATGTCGTCAGAGAACTGCTGATAAAAGACCCGCATGGCGTCCGCGTAGGCGCGGTTCAGGCGATCGAATTCCTCCGGGTCGCGGGTCGCCTGTTCGGGAAAGCGTGGTCCAAGCGCCGCGATCAGGGCCTTTTCGAAGGCGGTGCCGTTGCGGGCGACCGCTTCGCGAGCGCGTTCAAGCGCGGCACGGCCGATCGTCACGGCCTTCTGCATGTCCTCGGCGTCGAAAAGCCGCCAAGCCTTGTTGTAGTTCGGGCCCGTGCCGAAGGCGACGCCCCAGTGCGCCATGGCGCAGTCGGGATCGTAGTCGAGCGCCTTTTCGAAGCAGCGGACCGCTTCCTCGGGATTGAAGCAGTAGGCCCAGGCCAGCCCCCGATCAAACCAGAGTTGCGCCTGTGGCGAGGTGGTCGTCACATCGCGACGGAAGTCGCCAAGGTCGTAATAGTCGTCTTTCATCATCCATGCTCCGCTGGCCAGGGCCGATCTGGGAACCCGACCGCCAAGGCTATAAGTTAATACCTGAATACATATTCATATATCATGTTTCAAGCGCAGATCGCGGGATTCCGGCCGTGTCGATCCATGCGATCCGCCTAGAGCGGCACGGCGGTGGTGTATTTCACCTGGCTGAGCGCGAAGTGGGAGGCGGCGGTCGCCACATTCGGATGGTTCAGCAGATCGCACATCAGGAAGCGTTCGTAACCGGCGACGTCTGCGGCCACGATCCGCAGAAGGTAGTCCCATTCCCCGGACATGGAATGGGCCTCCATGACGTCCGGCCGGGTGGCGAGGTAGGCCTCGAAGGCGGTCCTGTCTGCCGGGGCGTGCGACCGCATCCTGACCTGGCACATCACGTTCACGCCCCGGCCGACCCTTTCGGCATCGACCAGTCGCATGGCTCCCTTCAGAATTCCCGCCTCTTCCAGCGCCCGGATCCGGCGCCAGCACGACGCCGGAGACGATCCGGCGAGCTCCGCCAGGGCCACATGGCTCAGGCCGGCGTCGCCCTGTAAGGCGCGCAACAGCCGACGATCGACATCATCCAGCACTCTTTCTTTCATGAACTCGTCCATTCTGGAATTGGATTTCATATCACGCTCAAATTCGAGCCGCTTTGAAAGGCGATCCTCGCCTATCCGGTCTACAATGACCACGATGGCGCAGCCTCCTCGCGAGCTCTGGCCTCACCTCCCTCGCGCGCGCCTGCGCCATCTGTCACAGACGCGCCGTCAAAGAATGCCGGAGACACCCCCATGAGCATCACCCCCGAGAACCCCATTGGTCTGGACGGCTTCGAATTCGTGGAATTCACCAGCCCCGATCCCGAGGCGATGACCACCTTGATCGAACGCCTCGGCTTCGTCGCCACACACCGTCACCCGACGAAGGCGGTGGTTCGCTACAAGCAGGGGCGCACCAATCTGCTCGTCAACAGCGAAGCGACCGGACAGGCGGCTGCGTTCCGGGCGCTGCACGGGCCTTCAGCCAGCGGTATGGCCTTCCGCGTGGCCAACGCTCGCCAGGCCTATGATCTGGCCCTGTCGCGCGGTGCGCGCGCCGCCGACGCCGCCGCCGGCGCGCTCGGCGCTGACGCCATGGTGCTGGAAGGCATCGGCGGCTCCTACCTCTATCTCGTCGACCGCCACGGCGCAGCCGGGTCGCTGTACGACGATTGGACCGAGATCGACGGATGGCGCGAGGCCGAGGCCGCAAACAGCGTCGGCCTCGATATCCTGGATCACCTCACCCACAACGTCCGTCGGGGCCAGATGCGGACCTGGTCCGGCTTCTACAACCAGATTTTCGGCTTCGAGGAGCAGAAGTATTTCAACATCAAGGGCCAGGCCACCAGCCTCATCTCCCAGGCGATGATCGCGCCGGACAAGGCCATCCGCATTCCGCTGAACGAGAGCGAGGACGACCAGTCCCAGATCGAGGAGTTTATCCGTGAATACAACGGCGAGGGCATCCAGCACTTGGCCATGACCACGGATAACATCTACGAAACCGTCGAAGCCCTGCGCGCCCGTGGCGTACGATTGCAGGACACGATCGAGACCTATTACGAACTGGTCGACAAGCGGGTGCCCGGCCACGGCGAGGATCTGGAGCGGCTGAAGGCGAACCGCATCCTCATCGACGGAAACGTCGGCGAGGAAGGCATTCTGCTGCAGATATTCACCGAGAATCTGTTCGGACCCATCTTCTTCGAAATCATCCAGCGCAAGGGCAACGAAGGGTTCGGCAACGGCAACTTCCAGGCCCTGTTCGAATCGATCGAGCTCGACCAGATCCGGCGCGGGGTGATCAAGGTCGACGCCTGACCCGGCGCGGGGGTCGGATGCATATCATCCGACCCCCGTCATCGCTCAGACGCGCGACTTCAGTTGACCGACCCCGCCAGCCGACCGGACACCGGTCGGCGGCGCTTCCGAGGTTTCTTCCAGATCCATTAGGATCGGACAGTCGGGGCGATTGTCGCCCGCGCAACAGGCGATCAGCGTCTGCAGGGTTTCAGACATCTGCCTGAGGCTGGCGATTCGCGCATTGAGCACCGCGATATGCGCGCTGGCGATGCGTTTTACATCAGCACTTTGACGCGACCGGTCGTTCCACAGACTCAGCAGGTCCTGAATCTCAGCGACGGAAAAACCGAGGTCGCGGGCGCGCCGGATGAACCGGAACCGGTGCACGTCCGCGTCCGAATAGTCGCGATAGCCCGACTCCTTTCTGTCCGCCACCGGGATCAGTCCGGTCTGCTCATAGTAGCGGATCATCTTGGCGGATACGCCGGAAGCCTTAGCTGCCTGACCGATATTCATACTGATCTCTCCTATTCACCCAAGCCGTCCCGCGCCATCGCCCTCGCCGCCCTGCGGCGACCGGAAGCCACGCAGCCGCAGGGCGTTGCCAAGCACGAACACGCTGGACATGGCCATGGCGCCCGCCGCGAACACGGGCGACAGCAAGACACCCCACACAGGATACAGCACGCCGGCGGCGACAGGGATGAGCGCGGCGTTATAGACGAAGGCCCAGAACAGGTTCTGGCGGATGTTGCCGATGGTGGCCCGCGACAGGGCGATGGCCGTGGCCACGCCCTTCAGGCTGCCCGACATCAACACCACATCGGCCGCCTCGATGGCGATATCCGTGCCGTTGCCGACCGCCAGGCCCACATCCGATTCCGCCAGCGCGGGGGCGTCATTGATGCCGTCGCCGACGAAGGCGACCCGGCCATGCTCGCCCTTGAGACGGCGGACCGCCTCGACCTTGCCGTCCGGCAACACCTCGGCCACGACTTCGTCGATGCCCAATTGGCGGGCGATGGCGGCGGCGGTGCGGCGGTTGTCGCCGGTGATCATCGCCACCTTCAGGCCCAGTCCGTGCAGGGCGGCGATGGCCGCCGGAGTGCTGGCCTTGATCGGATCGGCCACCGCGATGATCGCCGCCAGACGTCCGCCGATGGCGGCGTAGAGCGGCGTCTTGCCCTCATCGCCCATGCGGCCAGCGGCGGCGGCGAAGACGCCCACGTCCAGTCCCAGTTCGCCCATGTAGCGATCCGAACCGATCTGCACGGCCTCGCCGTCCACTGTCGCGGTCACGCCACGTCCCGTAACGGACTCAAAGGCCGAAACCAGCGGCAGCGTCAGACCCTCGGCCTCGGCGGCCTCGACAATGGCGCGGGCGATGGGGTGTTCGGACTTGGCCTCGACCGCAGCCACCAGAGCCAGAACGCGGGCGCGCTCCATGCCGGGTTCAATCTGCAGGTCCGTCAGGGCGGGACGACCTTCCGTCAGGGTGCCGGTCTTGTCGACGGCCACGACCTTGGCGTCCTTGAGCAGTTGCAGCGCCTCGCCCTTGCGGAACAGCACGCCCAGTTCGGCGCCGCGACCGGTGCCGACCATGATGGAGGTCGGCGTCGCCAGACCCATGGCGCACGGGCAGGCGATGATCAGCACAGCCACCGCATTGACCAGGGCGAAGGTGAGCGCAGGCGACGGACCGAACACCAGCCAGACCAGGAAGGTCAGGGCGGCAACAGCCATGACCGCCGGAACGAACCACATCGTCACCTTGTCGACCAGCGCCTGGATCGGCAGCTTGGAGCCCTGGGCCTGTTCGACCATGCGAATGATCTGGGACAGCATGGTGCCGTCGCCGACCGCCGTGGCGCGGAACACCAGGGCGCCCTTCTGATTGACAGTGCCGCCCACCAGAGCTGCGCCCGAAGTCTTGGCCACAGGGACCGGCTCGCCGGTGATCATGGATTCATCGACATAGCTTTCGCCCTCGACGACTTCGCCGTCGACCGGAACGCGCTCGCCGGGACGGACCTCGACCAGATCGCCAGCCGCCACCTCGGTGATGGCGATTTCGACCATCATGCCGTCGCGGCGCACGCGCGCGGTCTTGGCCTGAAGCCCGACCAGACGCTTGATGGCCTCGGAAGTGCGGCCCTTGGCCTGGGCCTCAAGGAAGCGCCCCAGCAGGACCAGGGTGACGATGACGGCGGCCGCCTCGTAATAGACATTGACCGTTCCCGCCGGCAGTAGCGCCGGAGCGAAGGTCGCCACCAGGGAATAGGCATAGGCCGCCAGGGTGCCGACAGACACCAGCGAGTTCATGTCCGGCGCCAGACGCCCCAGGGCGGGCAGACCCTTCTTGTAGAAACGCGCGCCCGGCACGGCCAGCACCAGCGTGGTCAGGGCAAACTGCAGATACCAACTGGCCTGCATGCCGATGGTCCCTGCGATCATCGCATGGACGCCCGGAATGAGGTGCGACCCCATCTCCAGCAGGAAGACCGGAAGGCTCAGAGCGGCGGCGATGATCAGATCACGCTTCAGGGCGGCGCGTTCGGCGTCCTTGCGCTCGGCCGCTTCTTCGCCCGCATCCGCAGCGTCGCTCAGCGGACGCGCCGTATAGCCCGCGCCAGCCACGGCGGCGATCAGGGCCGACACGTCCGCCGCCCCCTGGATCGTGGCCCGTTCTGTGGCCAGGTTCACGCTGGCGCTCACCACGCCCGGCGTCGCCTTCAGCGCCTTTTCGACCCGCCCGACGCAGGACGCGCAGGTCATGCCCTCAATCGCCAGTTCGACGCTGGCGGCCGGAACGGTGTAACCGGCCGATTCCACAGCCTTGACGAGGTCTGCCATCTGGATCGGTCCGCTCGCCTGGATGTCGGCCCGCTCCGTGGCGAGGTTGACGCTGACCGCGGCCACGCCCGGCGCCTTGCTGATGGCGCGTTCGACGCGGCCGACGCAGGACGCGCAGGTCATGCCTTCGATCGGCAGACTCAACGGGGAGCCGACGGTTTTCGTCGGCGCATAGGGGGCGTTCATCGCGCGATCCTCACACGGGTGACTAGAGTTCGCAGGGATGATGGGGCTTCCCATTGTTGGAATGTCAACTCCCCAAAAAAAGTCGCGACCATCCTTGACCTTCCAACGATGGCAAGGGGCATTTCATCTCTCACCAACCGATGCGAAAGGACTTTTCCCATGCAGTTCCACGTCGAAAACATGACCTGCGGCTCGTGCGTGAAGCACATCACCCAGGCCATCGCCACGGTGGATCCGAACGCCCGTCTCGAGGCCGATACGGTGTCGCGCACCATCTCGGTGACCACCACCGCCGACGCCGACGCCATCCAGCAGGCGCTGGCGGACGACGGATACACCGCCCGGCCCCTCTGAGCTCTTCCGACATGCAAGCGAAGGCTCTCACCGTCATCTTCATCGCCGGCGTCGCCCTGGCCGCCAGCGGTCTCGCCTATGCCCAGTCCCAGATCGTCAAAGGAGATTCGGAACACGCCATGACCCAGAACAGCCACGCCAATCACCCCGCCCCCGTCCCTTCCGGCAATCCTGCCGTGCGCGCCTATCAGGAAGCCAACGACCGGATGCACGCCGACATGACCATCGATTTCACCGGCGACGCCGACGTCGATTTCATGAAGGGAATGATTCCACACCATCAGGGGGCCATCGACATGGCCCGCGTCGCGCTGGAACATGGACGGGATCCGGAGGTTCGCCGGCTCGCCGAGTCCGTCATCACCGCCCAAGAGGCGGAGATCGCCATGATGCAGTCCTGGCTCGATACCCGGAACCGGTAAAGGCCGCCCCTTCGCCGCCCGTCCGTTCCCTCCCCCGATGTGACGGTGGAGTTGGCGTCATCGGACAGAAACCTTCGAGAACGCCATGGCAGGCGCACCAGTCCCTGGTGCGCCTGAACCCTTTTCCGAACAGCGCCCAATCGCCGCCGTCGTCTTCAGGCGTCCTCATCCTCATTGATGTGGTGAAGCATGTCGATCAGCACATGACTGACATGATGATCGGCCACCTCGTAGAAAACCTGCCGCGAGGAACGTTCTCCCCGGACCAAGCGCGCCCCGCGCAGAAGCCTGAGATGGTGGCTGACGAGGGTCTGGGACAGGTCCAGGCTGTCGGCGATCTGCTTGACAGGCTTCGGGCCATTCAGACAGAACATGAGGATTCTCAGACGGGTCGGATCGCCCAGCAGACGAAAGGTCTCTGCAAGAGCCGACAGTTGGCGCGTATCCAGCGCTGGCACCTTTTCGTCGCTGGCCCGTTCCGACATGGCGTACGCTTCCCCGCATCATTAAACATATGGCGATGTCTTCACCTGTTCATGTATCGTGAGACAGGGCGTCGCTCCAATCAAGTGCGACCGCCTGTCTGCGTCTGTTCGGTCCAGCCGCCGCCCAGCGCCTTGTAGAGGGTCGTCAGATTGCTCAGCCGGGCCAGACGGGCGCGCAGCAGCGCCTGTTCCGATCCATAAAGGGTGCGCTGGGCGTCCAGAACCGACAGCGAACTGTCCTCGCCTTCCTGATGCCGCCTCTGCGCCAGATCATAGGCGCGGCGGCTCGCATCCACCCTTTGCTGTTCGGAAAGGATCTGTCGTTCGAGGGCGTCGCGCGCGGCAAGCCCATCGGCGACCTCCCGGAAGCCCGCCTGAACGGCCCGCTCATAACGCGCCACCTCGATTCTCTGCCGCACCTTGGCGAGGTCCAGATTGGCCGACAGGGCGCCGCCGTTGAAAATCGGCAGGCTGAGCCGGGGCGCGAAACTCCAGCTTCTGGTTCCGGCGCTGAACAGATTGTCCAGATCGCTGCTGGCCGATCCTGCCGAGCCCGTCAGGGTGATCGTCGGAAAGAAGGCCGCGCGCGCGGCGCCGATATTGGCGTCGGCGCCGCGCAGCATCTGTTCGGCGGCGCGGATATCCGGTCGTCGGTCCAGCAGATCGGATGGCAGACCGGCGGGCAGGTTCGCCTCGACCACATCATCCGGCAGCGGTTCGCCCGCCCATGCCTGAAGCGTCCGGGCCAGGTCCGCATCCAGAGGCTGGCCGATCAGCAGGGTCAAGGCGTTGAGATCCTGAGCCGCCTGCCGTTCGTAAACCGCCTGATCCGCCTCGGCGGAGCGAAGCGCGATCTCGGTCCTGCGGACATCGAGTTCGCCCGCCTCCCCGACCTCGGCCAGAAGCTGGGTCAGTTCATGAGAGCGCCGCTGGGCTTCGGCGGTGTCCCTGGCCAGTTCCAGCAGGGCCTGATCGGTGCGCAGGGTGAAATAGGCGGTCGCCACCTCCGACACCAGACTGAGTTGCGCGGCCGTCCGCGTCTCGTCCAGCGCAAGCCAGGTCGCCAGGGCCTGGTCATTGAGGCTGCGCACACGGCCCCAGAGGTCCAGCTCCCAGGCCGTGACCGCCCCGCCCGCCTCATAGGCGCGCGTCACCTCGGACTGACCGGTTGGGCTGAGATCCGCCGGCGTCCTCTGCGACACGCCCGCGGCGACGCCGTCGATGCGGGGCAGGCTGTCAGCGCGCCGGATGCGATACTGGGCGCGCGCCGCCTCAACATTCAGGGCGGCGACCCTCAGGTCGCGGTTGGCGTCCAGTGAGGTCGCGATAAGCTGTTGCAGGACCGGATCACGAAAGACATCGCGCCAGCCCAGATCAGCCGCCGCAACCGCAGCCGGAGCGGCCGCCTGATCCGCCTGCGAAGGATAGGCCGCCGCCACCGGCGCGACGGGCCGCACCGTCGTCGGCGCCATGGCGCAACCGGCCACCGCAAAGACCGCCGACAGGGCGACGCCGTAAGCGAGCCTGCGGCCCGGACGAAGCAGAGAAGAGGATTTCATGGAGTCATTCTCCTTGTGGGTTGGCCGCGTCGTCCTCCGTCCTGACCGCGAGGGCCGTTGAACGGAGGACGACCACGGCATCACTCGGCCGTCGGCGCGATGTGTCGGGCCGCATTGCGGCGGCGCTCACGACGCAGTTCGAAACGGCGCACGATCACGTAGAAAACCGGGGTCAGCAGCAGACCGAACAGGGTCACGCCCAGCATCCCCGAGAAAACGGCGATGCCCATGGCGTGCCGCATCTCCGCCCCCGCGCCCGTGGCCAGCACCAGCGGCACGACACCGGCGATGAAGGCGAGCGAGGTCATCAGAATGGGCCGCAGACGCAGACGGGCGGCTTCCAGAACGGCGCCGAGCGGATCGACCCCGTCATGTTCCCTGGCGCGGGCGAACTCGACGATCAGGATGGCGTTCTTGGCCGCCAGCCCCACCAGCACCACAAAGCCGATCTGGGTGAAGATGTTGTTGTCGCCCCCCGACAGCCACACGCCGACGATCGCCGACAGAAGGGCCATGGGCGCGATCAGCAGCACCGCCAGAGGCAGGGACCAGCTATTATACTGGGCCGCCAGGATCAGGAAGGCGAGCAGGACCGCCAGCGGGAAGACATACATGGCCGTGTTGCCCGCCTGCTTCTCCTGGAACGTCAGATCGGTCCATTCATAGGTCATGCCCGCCGGCAGGGTTTCCTGCACGATCCGCTCGATCGCCGCCGTCGCCTGGCCTGAAGAATAGCCGGGCGCGGCGCCGCCGCTGATGTCGGCGGACGGATAGCCGTTATAGTGCATGACCCGGTCCGGTCCCGAACTGCGCGTGATGCGGACCAGAGAGGCCAGAGGGATCATTTCGCCCGAGGCGTTGCGCACCTTGAGCTGGCCGATGTCCTCGGCCTGCTGACGGAACGGCGCGTCCGCCTGGACCATGACGCGATAGGTCCGGCCGAAACGATTGAAGTCGTTCACATACATCGAGCCGAGATTGACCTGCAAAGCCTCGAAAACGGTCGTCAGGGGCACGCCCATGGCCCGCGCCTTGACCCGGTCGATATCGACCTGAATCTGTGGCGCATTGGTCTGGAAGCTGGCCAGCATGCCGGCCAGTTCCGGCGTCTGATAGGCCTTGGCCATGACCTCGCCCTGGGCCTTGGCCAGGGCGTCGAAGCCCAGTCCCGCCCGATCCTCGATCTGGAGTTTGAACCCGCCCATGGCGCCCAGTCCCGGCACCGGCGGCGGCGGGAAGACGCCGATGAAGCCGTCGGGAATCTGGCTGAACTGCCCCATCAGGCGACCAGCGATGGCGTTGGCCGACAGATCAGGCGTCTTGCGCTGGTCGAACGGGTCCAGCATCACGAACATGAGGGCCGCATTGGGGATGTTGGCCCCGCCGTTGACCGACAGACCAGGGAAGGCGACGACGCTTTCGACGCCGGGCGTCTTCAGAGCCGTATCGGACACCTGCTTCACCACCGCCTCGGTGCGGTCCAGAGAGGCGCCCGTGGGCAACTGAACCACGCCGACCAGATAGTATTTGTC
The DNA here is from genome assembly GCF_055809335.1 of Brevundimonas sp. D3-1P. Classification (NCBI taxonomy): domain Bacteria; kingdom Pseudomonadati; phylum Pseudomonadota; class Alphaproteobacteria; order Caulobacterales; family Caulobacteraceae; genus Brevundimonas; species Brevundimonas sp. D3-1P. Next base: position 252,866 of record NZ_CM147908.1, on the reverse strand, counting down.
CTGCGGCGGCACGAAACCGTTGGGGATATGGTTGAAGCCCAGCCACGTCAGGCCGATCAGACCGCCATAGACGATCAGAACCAGTCCCGTGACCCGCACCGCGCGCTTCACCGACCAGACATAGCCGTTGGACGCACGATCAAAGGCGCCGTTGAAGCGGCGGAAGAAGCCGCCGAACAGGCGATCGATGATCCGGGTCAGCCGGTCGCGCGGCGCATCGCCGTGGTGCGGCTTCAGCAGCACGCCCGCCAGGGCCGGAGACAGGGTCAGAGAGTTGACCGCCGAGAAGATGGTCGAGATGGCGATGGTCAGGGCGAACTGGCGATAGAACTCGCCCTGCAGGCCCGACAGGAAGGCGGAGGGAATGAAGACCGCCGCCAGCACCGAGGTGATGGCCAGGATCGGCCCCGTCACCTCGTCCATGGCCGCGCGCGCCGCCTCCTTGGGCGACTTGCCCATGGCGATGTGACGCTCGACGTTTTCCACCACGACGATGGCGTCATCGACCACGATGCCGATCGACAGCACCAGGCCGAACAGCGACAGGGTGTTCAGCGAGAAGCCGAACAGATGCATCATCGCAAAGGTCGCCACCAGCGAGATCGGCACCGCCACCAGCGGAATGATCGAGGCGCGCCACGACTGAAGGAACAGCACCACCACCAGCACCACCAGCAGGATGGCTTCCACCAGGGTGACGCTGACCGACTTCAGCGAAGCCCGGACGAAGACCGTCGGATCATAGGCGATCTGATATTCAAGCCCCTCGGGGAACTCGGTCTGCAAACGATCCATGGCGCCGCGAACGGCGTCGGACACGTCCAGCGCATTGGCGCCGGGGCTCTGGAAAATCTGCATGGCCACGGCGGGTTTGCCGTTCAGCAGGCTGCGCATGCCATAGGCGTCGGCGCCCAGTTCGATGCGCGCAACATCACGCAGGCGCGTAACCTGCCCCTCATCGCCCGACTTGATCACAATGTCGCCGAACTGCTCTTCGGATGTCAGCCGCCCCAGGGTGTTGACGGTGATCTGGGCGGCCGCCGAGGCGTTGGGCTGCTGGCCGATGGAGCCGGCGGCGACCTGGACGTTCTGTTCGCGGATGGCCGCGACCACGTCGCCGGCGGTCAGGCCGCGCGCCGCCACCTTGTCAGGATCCAGCCACGCGCGCATGGCGTATTCGCCCTCGCCGCCCAGAACCACGTCGCCGACCCCCGGCAGACGCGCCAGTTCATCGCGGATATGCAAGCGCGCATAGTTGGAGACGAACAGGGAATCATAACGATCGTTGGGCGACCGCAGGTGGTCCACCATCAGCACGTCAGGCGACGTCTTCTGGGTGACGACCCCGATGCGCTGCACCTCTTCGGGAAGACGCGGCAGCGCGCGGGCCACACGGTTCTGGACCTGGATCTGGGCCAGGTCAGGGTCCGTGCCCTGTTTGAAGGCGACCGTCAGGGTCATGCGGCCGTCGGTGGCCGCCTGAGAGCCCATATAGAGCATTCCCTCGACGCCGTTGATGGCCTGTTCCAGCGGCGCGGAGACTGTCTCGGCGATGACCTGGGGATTGGCGCCGGGATAGCTGGCCGTGACCTGCACCGTGGGCGGCGTCACCTGGGGATACTCGCTCAGCGGCAGGCGCATGAAGGCCAGCCCCCCGGCGATCAGCATCAGGACCGAAAGCACGACCGCAAAGATCGGCCGGTCCACAAAGAAACGGGGAAATTTCATCGGGCGGCCTCCGCCGACGGGGCCGCCTGCTCAGCAGGGGCCGCAGCCCCCGTCGCAGTCGCAGCCGCAGTCGGGGCGGCCGCCATGGGCTGCGGCGTCACCTTCATGCCGGGACGCACCAGTCCCTTGACGATGACAGTGTCGCCGGGATTGAGGCCCGTCTCCACCACACGCATCCCGTCAACCACGGGACCGAGCGACACCGGGCGATATTCAGCGGTGTTTCCTTCACCCAGAACCATGACATAGGTCTGGCCCTGTTCAGCGCCGACCGCCTGATCGTCGATCAGCATGGCCTGACGCGGCGCCCCGGTATCCAGTCGGATCCTGGCGAAAAGACCCGGCGCCAGTTGACCGGACGGATTGGCCACGATCGCACGCGCGCGGATCGTTCCAGTGCCGCGATCGACCTGGGCGCCGAGGAAGTCCAGCGTGCCCTGATGCGGGAACCCGTCTTCGCTCATCAGCCCGATCTGGACCGGAAAACGCCCCGCCCGGCCCGAGCCGTTCGGACGGGCGCGCTGTGCGAAGTCGAGATAGGTCGCCTCATCCATGTCGAAATAGGCATAGACGGGGTTCACCGAGACGATGGAGGTCAGCGGCGTGGTTCCGGCGGCCACAATATTGCCGGTCGTCGCCAGCACCCGATCGACCCGGCCGCTGATCGGCGCGGTCACGCGGGTGTAGGACAGGTCCAGACGCGCGGCGGCGACGGCGGCGCGCGCGGCGGCGACCTGGGCCTCGGACTGACGCGCCTTGCTCTGGGCGTTCTCAAGGGCGCGGACCGGTATGGCGCCGCCGGGCGCCAGTTGCTCAGCCCGCGACAGATCGGACTGAGCCTGCGCCAGCAGGGCCTCGGCCTGCCTCAACTGCGCCTGGGCGCCGTCCAGCGCGACCTGGAATGGTCTGGGATCGATCTGGAAGAGCAGTTGCCCACGCTGGACCAGCCCGCCTTCCGGCACGCTGACCCGGATGATCGGGCCGCTGACCTGGGCGCGCAGCTCGACGGTATCGGGCGCAGCGAGGTGTCCGGTGAATTCCGCAGCCGGTGCGATTTCCCGCATGACGACCTTGGCGACGGGAACGGCGGGCGCTCCCGGCGGGGCGGAAGCGGCGGCCGGCACGCCCCCGCCCTGTGTTTGCAGAACATAGATCAGCCCCGCCGCGGCCAGCAGCCCGGCGGCCGCGATCACGGCGGTCTTCTTGTTGAAGCGCATCGGTCGTCCCCTTGGAAATCGCCGCAGATTCGACACTGATCGAAGGCGGCTTGGCGCTGATTTCCATGGGTGATGCAGATTCCAACGCTAGGAAGGTCAAGCGTTGAATCGCTGATATTCGAACAGCCGACGTCCAGACGTCCGCGGAACGCCGGGCCTCAGGAACCGGCGATCAGATCGAAGGGGGCGCGCTTCGCCGCGCGGCCTGCCACAGCAGGGGCGCCAGAATCAGGGCGACAGGCGGAAACAGCAGCCAGTTGATGGCCTGCCAGCCGGAGGTGTTCAGCACGGCCCCCGCCAGGAAGGACACGATGGCGGTGGCCCCGAAGACGAAGAAGTCATTGGCGCCCTGGGCCTTGCCCCGCTCCTCGGCCGTATGACAGTCCGTCACCATGGCCGTGGCCCCGATGAAGCTGAAATTCCAGCCCACGCCCATAATCATCAGCGACAGCCAGAAATTGGCCACCGCCATGCCTGACAGGGCGACAGCCGCCGAGACGGCGATCAGCACCATGCCCACGGCGGCGACCCGCTCCTTGCCGAAACGCCCCATCAGCCGTCCGGTGAAGAAGCTCGGCGCGAACATGGCCAGCAGATGCCACTGGATGCCCAGCGCCGCGCTGTCCACCGAATGGCCGGCGTTGACCATGGCCACCGGGGCGGCCGTCATGACGAAAGCCATCAGGCCGTAGGACACCACGCCCGTCGCCACCGCCAGGATGAAACGCGGAACGCGCATGATCTGACCCAGAGACCGGCCGCCGCCGGCGCCGGACTGAACGACCGCCGGCGGCGAACGCAGCAGCAACAGGACCGGGATGACCAGCAAGGCCAGGGCGGCCTGACTGAGGAAACTGCCGACGTAGGGCGTGCCCGGCACGGCGTCCCGGGTCCAGATGACCAGTTGTGGGCCGACGACGGCGGCGACCAAGCCGCCGACCATCACCCAGGAAATCGCCTTTGCTTTCAGGTCTCCTTCGGCGCCGTCGGCGGCCGCGAAGCGGTAGCTCTGAACATAGGAGCCGTAGAGACCGGCGGTGAAGGCGCCTATGCAAAAGAGCCAGAAGGACGCGATGAAGATGCCGAAGGCCGCCACGAGACCGGAGGCGACGCCGAACAGCGCGCCCAGCAGATAGCCGTTCCGACGACCATGTCGCCGCATGATGAAGGCCGCCGGCGGTGCGCCGAGGGCGAGGCCGACGCCGAACAGACTGACTGGAAACGTGACCCAGGCGGGATCGGCGGCCAGGTGCTGCCCCACCAGACCGCCTAAGGACATCACGATCGGCGGGCTGGCGCCGCCCAATGCTTGGGCGGCGGTGAGGACGGCCATGTTTCGGCGGGCGATCGACTGATCAGTCATGAAGACCTTCGGGAGGGAGGCCGGGCGGGAACAAATCGGTGCTTTGCACGATACCTAGCCAGGGTATGGTAGACACATGCAGGCCAGAGACGTCAAATCAATCCGCTCCGCCCTGAACCGGATTTCCGGTCAGGTTCGCGGCGTCAGCCAGATGGTGGAGGACGGCCGTTACTGCATCGATATCCTTTATCAGGTCCATGCCGCCCGCGCGGCCCTGGCCCGTGTCGAAACCCAGATTCTCAAATCGCACGCCGCGTCCTGTGTCGAGGAAGCGATTGCGTCAGGCGACGCCGCTCAGCAGCGCGAAAAATTCACCGAACTGGCGGAGTTGTTCGCCAAAGCGAAACTCTAGAACCCGGAGGGAACCATGGCCTCACCCGCCAAACGCGCCGAAATTTACCGAATGGTCATGCCGGGCCACACCTGCCCCTATGGCCTGAAGGCGCTGCACCTGCTCAAGAGTCAGGGCTATGCGGTGCAGGATCACCACCTCGCCTCGCGTGAGGAAACCGACGCCTTCAAGGCCGAACACGGCGTCCAGACCACGCCCCAGACCTTCATCGACGGCCAGCGGATCGGCGGCTACGACGACCTGCGGCGCTTCTTCGGCAAGCGAGTGCGCGACAAGGACGAAGTCACCTATACGCCCGTCATCGCCCTGTTCGCCATGGCCGCGCTGATGGCCGTCGCGGCGGGCTGGGCCGCCTATGGCGAACTGATGTCGGTGCGTGTCGTCGAATGGTTCATCGCCATCGCCATGTGTCTTCTGGCCCTGCAGAAGCTCAAGGACGTGGACGCCTTCGCCACCATGTTCCTGAACTATGATCTGCTGGCCAAGCGCTGGGTTCCCTATGGGACGATCTATCCCTTCGCCGAAGCACTGGCGGGTGTGCTGATGCTGGCCGGGGCGCTGATGTGGGTTTCGATCCCGGTCGCCCTGTTCATCGGCGGCGTGGGCGCCGCATCGGTGTTCAAGGCGGTCTATATCGACAAGCGTGAACTGAAATGCGCCTGCGTCGGCGGCGACAGCAAGGTGCCGCTGGGTTTCGTCTCGCTGTCGGAAAACCTGATGATGGTCGGCATGGCGATCTGGATGCTCGTCAAGCCGATGACCATGGGGCACTGAGCGGAAGCTCATCCACGAGCCTCCGCACATAGCCTGTCCGGCGCCGGTCGCCCGGCGCCGGATCACCTGCCTCAGTGGGCGTGCGCCCTGCGCGCCCCCGCTGCGGACTTTGGCTCGTGATCGTGACCGGCGTGGTCATGATCTCCATGATCATGGCCCGAATGGTCGTGATCCGAATGGTCATGACCAGAGTGATCGTGGCCAGAGCGATCGTGGGCATCATGGTCATTGACCGGCGGCGACGACAGGCTGCACACCACGGACCCATCGTTCCAGTCCACGGCGACGGTGGGATGCTCAATACTGAACCTGGACTTCAACTCCCGCTCAACAGCGATCGCCACGGCCCGCGCCTGAGCGTCGGATTCCGGACGCACATGCAGGGTCGCCAGGGTGCGGCCTGACGTGATCTGCCAGACGTGGACGTGGCTGACCTCGGCCAGACCCGGCACCTTGGCCTTCAGGTGAGCCGTCACCGCATCAGGCGCGGCGTTGTCAGGCGCGCCTTCCAGCAGGATGTGCAGCGACTTGCCCAGCAGCTTCCAGGCGCTGCGCAGGATCAGCAGCGAAACCAGCACCGACAGGATCGGGTCGATCGGCGTCCAGCCCGTCAGGGAGATGATGATCGCGGCGGCGACAGCACCGACCGAGCCAAGCAGATCGCCCATCACATGCAGGGCCGCGCCCTTGATGTTGACGTGTTCGGTGTCGCCGCGGGTCAGGATCCAGAACACCAGGATGTTGACCAGCAGGCCCGCCACGGCCACCCAGAACATCGGGCCGGCCAGAACGGCGTGCGGTTCCTTGAAGCGGTTCCACGCCTCAAACAGGATCCAGCCGACGATGGCGAACAACGTCACCGCATTGACGAAACCGGCGACGACCTCGAAGCGCATATAACCGAAGGTGCGCTTGGAATCGGCCATGCGGCGTCCGAAGCGGAACGCCAGATAGGCCAGCGCCAGCGCGATGGCGTCGGTCAGCATGTGGCCGGCATCCGCCAGCAGAGCCAGCGAGCCGGACGCCAGACCGCCGATCACCTCGACGATCATGAAGGTGAAGATCAGGCTGAAGGAAAGCAGGACCTTGCGTTCATTGTCGCGCGTCACGGTCGGCGCGTGAGAATGGTCGTGGTCGTGTGAGTGTTCGTGATGAGAATGAGACATGGAGCAGCGCCCGCTGAAAACAGATAACATATGAATACGTATTCATATGTTATCTGTCAACGCCATTCGCACATGCCGCGTCTGATCGTAGCGCGCCTGCGAGACGCCCGGCTTCAGGTCAGGTCGACGGGATCGAAACTCTTGACCAGATGGTCCACCGCCTTGACCTGCTCCAGCACCGCGCCCAACCGATCCAGCGGCAGGGCGCTGGGGCCGTCGCAGAGCGCCCGGTCCGGGTCGGGGTGCGCCTCCAGAAACAGACCCGCCAGTCCCAGGGCCAGCCCCGAGCGGGCCAGTTCCAGCACCTGTTCACGCCGCCCGCCCGACTGGGCGGCGCCGGGGGCGCGCGTCTGCAGGGCGTGGGTGGCGTCAAAGACGATCGGCGCCCCGCCAGTGACTGCCTTCATCACGCCGAAACCCAGCATGTCCACGACGAGATTGTCATAGCCGAAAGAACTGCCGCGCTCGCACAGGATGACATCCGGGGCGCCGAAATCGTCGAATTTCTCGACCACATGGGCGATTTGCTGCGGGCTCATGAACTGGGGCTTCTTGACGTTGATCGCGCGTCCGGTGCGCGCCAGCGCCTCGATCAGATCGGTCTGGCGCGCCAGAAAGGCCGGAAGCTGAAGGATGTCGCAGACCTCCGCGACCGCCGCAGCCTGCTCCGGCCAATGCACGTCGGTCAGCACGGGAACCGCGAATTCGCTGCGAACCTCCTGAAGAATGCGCAGCCCGGCTTCAAGACCCGGACCGCGATAGGATCGGTTCGAGGACCGGTTGGCCTTGTCGAAAGAGCCCTTGAACACAAAAGGCACGCCCAGTCGCTGCGTCTGCGCCTTCATCGCCTCGGCCACGGTCATGGCCAGATCGCGGCTTTCCAGCACATTGACCCCGCCGATCAACACCATCGCCCGACTGTTGTTGAAGGCGACCTCCCCGATCGTGACTGTCTTCATGGTCATCTCCTGACGGAATTGATCGGCCCCAGGGGACGGACTGTCAGTCAGCGCCCCTTGGAACCAGTTCGCTGTCGGCCGAACACGGCCCGAAAAACAGGCTCAGATCGGCGCGGGTCGCCGCAAGGCGCCGGGGGCGTCAACCTGAACGGTGACGTGATCAATGGCGTGATGGGTTTTCAGCCAGTTCGCCACAAGGGCCGGCAGGGTGATCGGATCGATCCCCGGCGCAGGCGTGACATGGATGGTGGCCACCACGGTTTCGTCGGTCAGGGTCCAGGCATGGAAATGGCCCGCTTCCTCGATCTCGGGCAGGGTCGCCAGATCCGTCTCGGCCTTGCGCGCGTCCAGTCCGCGCGGCACCGCCTGCAACAGAACCCGCAGCGATTCCTTCACCAGCGACCAGGCCGAGCGCACGACCAGCAGCGCCACCAGAACCGACAGCAGCGGATCAAGCAGCGTCCAGCCCGTCAGCATGATGCCGATCGCCGCCGCGATCGCCCCGACCGAGCCCAACAGGTCGCCGACCACGTGCAGCAGGGCGCCGCGCAGATTGCTGTCGCCCTTGCGGCCGCGCGACAGGATCCAGGCCCCGACCAGATTCACCACCAGACCGATGGTCGCGACAATCAACATCGGCCCGGCCATGACCTCGACCGGCTGGTTGATGCGGTTGACGGCCTCCCAGGTGATCCAGGCCACCAGCAGCAGCAGCGATGCGCCATTGGCCAGCGCCGCCAGCACCCGCACGCGGTGATAGCCATAGGTCCGCACGCCATCGACGGGACGGCGCGCCACCCGATAGGCGATCAGCGCCAGCAGCAGGGCGGCGGCGTCCGACACCATGTGGCCGGAGTCCGCGATCAGGGCCAAAGAGCCGGACATCCACCCGCCGATGGCCTGAATGGCGGCGTAACCGGCGGTGAAGATCAGGACGAAGCGGATGCGCCGCTCGTTATCCGCCGTCACCACCTCGCCGTGGTCGTGCCCGTCGCCCTCATCATGCTTCGCCGACGCCATGTCCATCTCCGATCCTTCTGGATGCAGGCCTTCCCGCATCGACAATCCTTTCGGCCCCATGCGTCAAGGCCGCCCTCATCCGCAACGACCGTCAGGGTCTCAACCCCGGCGGAGCACGACCATCTTCTCCTGCGTCATATCCCGCAGGGTGTAACCGATCCCGCCGGTCCCGTACCCGGAGGTCCGACGCCCGGCGAAGGGCATCCAGTCGGTCCGGAAGGTGGTCGGATCGTTGACCATGACCGCCGAGGCGTCCAGCCGGTCCGCCGCCCTGAGCGCGACACCGATGTCGCGAGCGAAGACACTGGCCTGGAAGGCCGTCGGCAGAGCGTTGGCGCGCGAGATCGCCTCGTCTAGATCCTGGTAGCGGTAGAGAGCCAGCACGGGCCCGAACACCTCCTCGCGCGAAATCCGGGCCTCGGCGGGCGGATCGAGCAGCACCGCTGGCTCCAGGGTTGTCGGCGACAGGCGCCCTCCCCCGATGGCCAGACGGGCGCCGCCCGCGACCGCCTCTTCGATCCAGGCCGCCACCCGATCAGCCTCACGCCCCCGGATCAGCGGGCCGACCTCGGTGTCCTCCCGCGTCGGATCGCCCGTGCGCAGAGCCGCCACGCGGGCGACCAGTCGCTCCGCGACGGCCTCGAAGACCACGTCATGCACATAGAGCCGCTGGGTCGACACACAGACCTGCCCGGCATGATAGAAGGCGCCTTTCACGACAGGCTCGATCAGGGCGTCAAGATCCGCGCTACGATCGACGATGGCCGGCGCCGCGCCGCCGTGTTCCAGCGCGGAACGCACGCCGGGCGCCAGGCGTGAATGCAGATACCATCCCACGCGGGCCGAGCCGATGAAGCTGAGAAAGGCGATGCGCGGATCCGTGGCGAGCCTTTCGGCAAGCGCGGTGTCCGCGGTGATCAGGGTCTGGCACCAGGCTTCCGGCAGGCCCGCCTCCCGGACGAGGGCGACGAGATCCAGGCAGGACAGGGGCGTAGCCTCGGCCGGCTTCACAATGACCGGACAACCGGCGGCGATTGCGGGCACGATCTGGTGCACGATCAGGTTCAGGGGATGGTTGAAGGCCGAGATCGCGGCCACCACCCCGATCGGCTCCCGAGTCGTGAAGGCCCAGCGGTCGTCCGATGCGGGCGACAGGCCCATGGGGATCTCGCGTCCGGAGAAGGTCCTGAGCTCGTCGGCGGCGTTCCGGACCCCGTCGATGGCGCGAACGGCCTCGATCCGGGCGTCGGCCAGCGGCTTTCCGCCCTCGCGCGCGATTTGCATCGCGAAATGCTCCCGTCGCGCCTCCATCAGTTGGGCCAGTCGCCGAAGGACGGCCACCCGCTCATGCGGTTTCAGCCACCGGTCACGGTGCGTGAAGAGATCGCGGGCGGTCTGCAACTTTCGCTCCAGCGCCGCCGCGTCGTCAGTCTCGATCCCGGCGATGAGGGCCTGGTCGTAGGGTTGTACGATCTGCAGCATAATATTCTCCGGCACGCTCAGGACAGGTCGATCGCCGACGCCCGGGTCTTCAGCTCATCGACCAGCACCCGGGTGTTCTCGGAGTAGTCGATGGCGCAGTCCACCAGGTGAACGCCGCCGCCGGCGAACGCGGCCTCCAGCACAGGGCCAAGATCCGCCGCCGACGTCACGCGGGAGCCCTTGGCGCCGTAGGCCTCGGCGTAGCGCACGAAGTCCGGATTGCCGAAGGTCATGCCGAAATCCGGAAAATCGTCGACCGCCTGCTTCCAGCGGATCATGCCATAGGCCCCGTCGTTGAGGACCAGGACGACGAGATCGAGGCCCAGACGGACGGCCGTCTCCATCTCCTGGGAGTTCATCATGAACCCGCCGTCGCCGCACACCGCCATGACCCGCCGGTCGGGATGCAGCATCGCCGCCATCATCGCCGACGGCAGACCCGCCCCCATGGTCGCCAGTGCATTGTCGAGCAGGAGGGTGTTGGCCACATGGGTCCGGTAGTTCCGGGCGAACCAGATCTTGTACATGCCGTTGTCCAGACAGACGATCCCGTCGTCCGGCATGACGGCGCGGACATCGCGCACCAGGCGCTGTGGCGTGACCGGGAAGCGATCCTCGTCCGCCCGGTCTGCAATGCGCGCCAAGATGCTCTGGCGCAGTTCCAGCATCCGTGTCTGGGGCGCCAGTCGCCCCGACAGGCGCCGGGCCAGCCCCGAGGCCGTCGCCCCGATATCGCCGATCACCTCGGCATCCGGATGATAGACCTGCTCGACCGTCGCCGACTGGACCCCGACATGCAGCACCTTCGGCCCCCCGGCGTCGCGCATCAGGAACGGCGGCTTCTCGACCGTATCATGGCCGATGGCGATGATCAGGTCAGCCAGTCCGATCGCCTCATGCACATAGTCGCCTTCGGACAGGGCCGCCGTGCCCATGTAGAGGTTCGAGCCGCCATCCACGGCGCCCTTGCCCATCTGGGTGTTGAAGAAGGGCAGGCCCGTCGCGCGAACAAAGGCGGACAGCGGTTCGACCAGTCGCGGACGATTGCCCCCGGCGCCGATCATGACCAAAGGGCGCTGCGCCGCCAGGATCATCCCGGCTGCCCGATCAAGGGCGGCCTCGGTGGCGACAGGCCGTTCCAGGGCGTGAATGGGAATGGGCGCGACATCCGCCGTCTCGGACGCCACGTCCTCGGGCAGTTCAAGATGCACCGGACCCGGGCGCTCCTCCATGGCCACGCGGAAAGCGTCGCGCACCACGGTCGGGATGCTGGCGGCGCTCAGAATCTGCCGGGTCATCTTGGTCAGGGGGCGCATGGAGGCGATTACGTCCACGATCTGGAAGCGCGCCTGTTTGGCCGTCATGATCGCCTTCTGGCCGGTGATCAGGATCATCGGCATGGCCCCCAGATGGGCATAGGCGGCGCCGGTCGAAAAGTTCAGGGCGCCGGGACCAAGCGTCGCCAGACACACCCCCGGCTTGCCGGTCAGGCGGCCATAGGTGGCGGCCATGAAGGCTGCGGCCTGCTCATGCCGGGTCAGGACCAGTTCAATCTTTGAATTGCGCAGGGATTCCACAAGATCGAGGTTTTCCTCGCCCGGCACGCCGAAGATGCGTTCAACGCCCTCGTTTTCGAGCGCGCTGACCAGAATGTCGGAACCCTTGGGCATCGAAGCCTCCCTTCAGTGAGCGGACGGACCGATTCCGGCGCCGCGCCCGGGAACGCCTCGGCTGACCAGCCCTTCGCAGGCAGGATGGGCCTTTCAACAGTGGCAAGGTCAAGCCCGGAATTATCATTCCGGCGGAGGCTTGACATTGCCACTGTTGGAAGCCGGACCGTGGTTTTCCTGCAAACCCAAGGAGATCGCCATGATCCATCTCAGCATTCCGAAAATGGCCTGCGGAGGCTGCGCCAGCGGCGTCACGAAGGCCATCCTGGCCCTGGACCCCGACGCCCGGGTCGACACCTCCACCGAGCGACGCGAGGTCACGGTCGACACCGTTTCGAACCAAGCCCAGGTCCAGTCCGCGCTCGCCGAAGCCGGCTACCCCTCGACACCTGTCGCCTGAGCCGTATCGGGCAGGGATCTCCTCCGCGCATGAAGAGATCCCGCCTCCCGGGCGGCGACGCTCGCCCCCTGTCCGATCCGGTCGCGGGATCGTCACAAGGTTTGGCCAGGATCGCCAGCCAGAGGAGTTCGAAATGACCGAAACCGTCGCCGACCTTATCGCCGAAACCCTCGCCGACGCAGGCGTGACCCGCATATGGGGGGTGACCGGCGACAGTCTGAACGGACTGAACGACAGTCTGCGCCGCATGGGCCGGATCGACTGGATGTCGGTGCGCCATGAGGAAACAGCCGCCTTCGCAGCGGGGGCTGAAGCGGCGATCACCGGGGAACTGGCCGTCTGCGCCGGCAGTTGCGGCCCTGGCAACCTGCACCTGATCAACGGTCTGTTCGACTGCAAGCGCAACCATGTGCCGGTGCTCGCCATCGCCGCCCACATTCCCTCCTCCGAGATCGGCCTGAATTATTTTCAGGAAACCCATCCCCAGGAGCTGTTCCGGGAGTGCGCGGATTTCGTCGAGCTGATTTCCAATCCGGCCCAGCTTCCCGAAATGCTTCACCGCGCCCTGAACGTTGCAATCGGACAGAAGGGCGTCGCCGTCCTCGTGTTGCCGGGTGATGTGGCGCTGGCCCCGTCGCCGGTATCCCCAACGCCCCGCTATACGGCGCCCCGCCCGCCCCGGATTCTCCCCCCGAGGACGAGATGGATCGCTTCGCCGCCCTGATGGATCAGAGCCAGGCCGTCACCATTCTCGCGGGCAGCGGGTGCGCCGGTCATCATGACGCCCTGGTCGAGCTGGCCGAGCGGCTGAAGGCTCCGATCGTCCACGCCCTGCGCGGCAAGGAGCATGTCGAATGGGACAATCCCTTCGACGTGGGCATGACAGGTCTGATCGGCTTCTCGTCCGGCTATCACGCACTGATGTCCAGCGACACCGTCCTGATGCTCGGCTCCGACTTCCCGTATCGCGCCTTCTATCCGAAGGAGGCGCGAATACTTCAGGTTGATCGCGATCCGGGCGCCCTGGGCCGGCGCGCGCCCCTCACACTGGGTCTGGTCGGCGACGTCGGCGAGACCCTGACGGCGCTCCTGCCCCGGTTGAAGGCGAGACCTGACCGCGACTTCCTCGACCGGGCCCTAAAGCACTACGCCTCAGCGCGTCAGGCGCTCGACGACCTTGCGACCCCGTCCGTCCGGGGACGCCCCATCCATCCCCAGTATCTGACCCGCCGCATCGACGAGATCGCGGCCAAGGACGCCATCTTCACCGCCGATGTCGGCACCCCGACCGTCTGGGCGGCGCGCTATCTGACGATGAACGGGCGGCGGCGGCTGCTCGGCTCGTTCAACCACGGCTCCATGGCCAACGCCATGCTGCAGGGGATCGGCGCCCAGGCCGCCGCGCCCGACCGCCAGGTCGTTTCCCTGTCCGGAGACGGCGGCTTCACCATGATGATGGGCGACTTCATCACACTGTCGCAGCTCGACCTGCCGGTGAAGGTGGTGGTCTATAACAACGGTTCTCTGGGCTTTGTGGCCATGGAGATGAAGGCGGGCGGCTATCTGGACACCGGCACCGACCTGAAAAACCCCGATTTCGCCGCCATGGCCCGCGCCATGGGGGTCAAGGGCATCCGGGTCGAGGCGTCCGACGATGTCGATGCGGCGCTCATGGAAGCCTTCGCCCACCCCGGCCCGGCGCTGGTCGACGTGGTGACGGCCAAGCAGGAACTGGTGATGCCGCCGAAGATCCAGCTTGAACAGGCCAAGGGCTTCAGCCTCTATATGCTGCGGGCGATCATCAACGGACGTGGCGACGAAGTGGTCGAACTGGCCCGCACGAACCTGCGTCGCTAGCTCCGCCGCCGACGGCTTTGAACAGCCCCCTGCGCCGATCTTGCCGCCGCCTTTCCCGGCGTTAAGGTGAAACGCGGCGTCGGTCAGACAACCGAGTCTCAAGGGGGAGATCAATCTTGACCAGCCGCGCCTGCCCTACCCTTGCCTGTCCTGACTTTGCCTGTCCGGGCCTCTCCTGTCTGACGACGCCGGTCGCTGTGGCTCCAAGCGAATGAAGCTGCTTCGTCTTTCCGCCCAGATCCACAAATGGATCGCGGTTCTGGTCGGTTTGCAGATACTGTTCTGGGTCGGCGGCGGTCTGGTCATGACCGCCATTCCGATCGAGACTGTCCGTGGCGAGCACAGGGTGCGGACGGCGCAGCCCCAGGCGCTGGACCTGACCGGCATACGCGCCCTCGACGCGGTCGTCGCCGAGCGGAATCTGACGCCGACGCGCGCCGAGCTTAAATCGACGCCGCGCGGCCCCGCCTGGCTGCTGACACCGACGGAAGGCGCGCCGATCACCCTGGACGCGCGCACGGGTCAGACGTTTGCACCGCTGGAAGCAGACGAGGCCCGGCGACTGGCGACGGCTGTTTATCGCGGCGGGGCCCAGGCCGTCGCGGCGACGCGGCTCAACGACGCCAAGCGCGAGACAGGTCGCACGGGTCCGCTCTGGCGTGTCGATTTCAATGACCGGGAAAAAACCCGTTTCTACGTCTCGCCCGACACCGGCGAGGTCATAACGCGCCGGTCCGCCGTCTGGCGTCTGTACGACTTCTTCTGGCGCCTGCACATTCTGGACTTCAAGACAGGCGAGAACTTCAACCACCCGCTGCTCATCGCCGCCAGCGCCCTGTCGCTCGTCGTCGTCCTGTCCGGCTTCGTGCTGCTCTGGATCAGGCTAGAGCGCGATTTCGTGCAGTGGCGCGTCCGTCGCGGCGGCAAACCGCGCCGGACGTCGGGACGGACAGGCAATTCCTGAAGGCGCCGCCCGGTCGTCATGGCGGCGGTCAGGCAATGGCGATGACGCCGGGATCATCCGGCGTCATCGCTCGCCTCAGGGGGTCAGTGAACCATGAAACGCACGGCGCCGTTCACGGCTTGCCCATCAGCGCCCTGAGCGGTCCAGTTCAGGGTGTAGTTGCCCGCCGCGAGACGCGGCAGGGCCGTCGAGACCTGCCTGGACGCCGCCGCCGCCGTCACCGGCGCCTGAATGGCCGCACGGCCCTGCGGCGTGATGGTGACGCTGCGCAAGGTCATCGGCTGAGGGAAAGTCGCCGAGAAACGCTGCGGCGAGCCATTCAGCATGGCCCCGTCCGCCGGGACGGTGACGACGCCGCTCGGCGTCGCCGCCGAAGCCTGGGCGCGCGGCGCAGAGCCATGGTCGCCGTGACCGGCGTGGCCCTGTTGCTGGGCCAGAACCGGCGTGGCGATGAAAACAGCCGCGACAGCGGCCAGCAGGGTGGATTTACGCATGTCTTTTCTCCTTAGAACCACGCACGCACACCAACGACCACCCGGGTGTGCTCGGGCTCCCCGCCCATGGCGCGCGTCAGGTCGGCGGTGCCGCCCAGATCGCTGCTCCATTCGACCCCGACATAGGGGGCGAATTCCTTTTTGAACTCGTAGCGAAGGCGCACTCCGGCCGAAACATGGGTCAGACCCGACGCCAGTTGCAGTTCAGGAATGTCCGAAGCCGACGCCTCGACCTCCACACGCGGCTGCAGGATCAGCTTCTGGGTGATGCGCTGGTCATACTCCGCCTCGAAACGTGCGGTCAGGTCGCCCTCGGTCGACAGAAAGGCCGCACCGTCGACCTCGAACCAATAGGGCGCCAGTCCCTGGATGCCCAACACCAGATGGGTCGTGTCTTCTCCACCCTCGCGGAAGTCCTGACGCACGCCCGCCTGGACATCCCAGAAGGGCGCGACGGCCCGACTGTAAAGCGCCTGGACTTCACCTTCGACCTCGCCATCGCCGCCGAAGTCGCCGCCGCCCTCTGACTTCCACCAGAAGCGGTTGATGTCGCCCCCGGTCCAGCCGCCGACATCCCACGCCCAGTTTTCGTTTCCGTCGCCGAAACCGGCCTCAAGCCGATCAATGACCACGGCCGTGGTGCGAATATCGCCATTCTCGCGCACCAGAACCTCGCGCGCGCTCGACATCGCCGCCTCGCCGAAGATGGCGTCCGCCGCATGGCGCGGACCCGACAGCGCCGCAGCCGGCGGCGGCGGGACAGGCGGACGTCCGGCGTCATTGGCGCTGGTCGGCACATCGGGCGGCCCCATGCTGGTCATGCCGCTCATGTCGTGACCCGCATGCGGATCGGCCTGAGAACTGGCCTGAGAACCAGCCTGAGACATGGCGCTCATATCGTGGCCTGCATGTGGGTTCCCGGCCTGAGGCGTCATGGAACTCATGTCGTGACCCGCATGCGGGTCCGCAGCCTGAGGCGCCATGGCGCTCATGTCGTGGCCGGCGTGCGGATCGGCCTGCGTCGGAGCCGGGGTCTGCGTCTGAGCCGGAGTCTGGGCCGGGCGCTGGGCCGCGCTCATGTCGTGCCCCGCATGAGGGTCCGCGGCTTGAGACGTCATGGCGCTCATGTCGTGACCTGCATGTGGGTCGCTTACGGTGGCCGCAGGGGTCTGCGGCGCGTTCTGGGCGGACGGGTTCTGACTGTGATCCTGAGCCGAAACCGTCCCTGCGGCGGCCATCAGAGGCAGAAGACCGATCGCGAGCCGGATCATGCGGCGTCTCCATCGAGGGGTCGCACGGTCACGACGTTGAACATGCCCGCATGCATGTGCATCAGCATGTGGCAGTGGAAGGCCCAGTCGCCCGGCGCATCGGCGGTCAGGTCAAAAGTGACCTTGGAGCCGGGCGCGACATTGACCGTGTGCTTCAACGGCTGATGCCCGGCCGGCCCGCCCGTCACCAGCTCAAAGAAGTGGCCATGCAGATGGATCGGGTGGGACATCATGGTGTCGTTCACCAGCGTCACCCGCACGCGCTCGTCGCGCTCGAAGCGGATCGGCTCGACCAGTTCAGAGAATTTTCGACCGTCGAAACCCCACATGAACCGCTCCATATTGCCGGTCAGGTGGATTTCCATCGAACGCGCCGGGGGCCGCTGATCCTTGTTCGGCGTCAGGGACGCCAGATCGGTATAGACCAGCACGCGATGCGGTTCGTTCTCCAGCCCCATGGGCCGTTCAGCCAGACGGTTGGCGGGCGACGGCGCCACCATGTCCACCCCGACGCCCACCGCCATATTGGCCGGCGCATTGTCGGGATTGCGCATGTCATGGCCCATGTTTCCATGATCCATGGGCGCGGCCTGTCCCATGCCGTCCTGCGCCATGGCGGAATGATCCATGCCGCTCATGTCCATGCCGCTGTGGTCCATGCCGCCCATGTCCATGCCGCTGTGATCCATCCCGGCCATGCTTCCCATGCCCATGTCGCGCATGGTCAGGGTCGGCACCTGCCGGAGGGGGGGAACCTCCGCCGTCATGCCCATACGGGGGGCCAGCGTCGCCCGCCCCATGCCCGAACGGTCGACCGCTTCGGAGACGATGGTATAGGCGCGGTCCTCGGTCGGCTGGACGATGACGTCATAGGTCTCGGCCACTGAAATCTGGAACTCGTCCGTCTCGACCGGCCGCACATTCTCGCCGTCGGCATTGACCACCGTCATGGCCAGACCCGGAATGCGCACGTTGAAGATGGTCATGGCCGAGGCGTTGATGACGCGCAGCCGCACCCGCTCTCCCGGCCGGAACAGACCCGTCCAGTTCTCCTGCGGGCCATGGCCGTTGATCAGATAGGTGTAGGTCGTCCCGGTGACGTCCGAGATGTCACGCGGATCCATGCGCATCGATCCCCACATGCGCCGATCAGCCGGGCTGACGCCGTCCTCACCGGACAGCAGGCCCGCCAGGGTGGTGCGCTGCTGGTTGAAATAGCCGGGGCTTTTCTTCAGCTTATCCAGGATCTGGTGCGGATGCATGAAGCTCCAGTCCGCCAGCACCAGCACATGTTCGCGGTCATAGGCCACGGGATCGGTCCCGGCCGGGTCGATGACCAGGGGCCCGTAATGGCCCATCGCCTCCTGAAGGCCGGAATGCGAATGATACCAGTAGGTCCCCGACTGGATCACCGGAAACTCATAGACAAAGGTTTCGCGCGGGCGGATGCCGGGAAAGCTGATGCCCGGCACACCGTCCATCTGGAACGGCAGCAACAGGCCATGCCAGTGGATGGATGTGTCCTCGTCCAGGGTGTTGGTCACCATCAGCCGGACGTTCTGCCCTTCGCGCAGCCGCACCAGCGGCGCAGGCACGGTTCCATTGACAGTGACGGCATGACCGGTGCGCCCGCCGACGGTGAACGGCGAATGGCCGACGCTGAGGCGAACCTCTGGCCCTTCAAGGGTCGGCAGCGTCGGCGCGAGCCCCCGCGACCCCGACTGCGCCCATGCCGGCATCAGCCCCTGAGCCGCCCACAGCCCCGCCGCGCCGCCAAAGAGGGCCCGTCTATGAAGCCTCATGCTCTACTCCGCCTGGATTATGCCCGCCTCGCGAGCCTTTTATCAAATTTACGCAAGAAAAAGCCGCGCCCCTCGCGACAGGGCGCCGCACCCTTCGCCGCACCGCCATTCCGGCGTGACGGATGGCCAAGTCGGCCTCAGACGTCCCGAAGCCTGGACAGACTGGCCGCAAGACTGCGACGCGCCCTGGCCACGCGCGCCTCGACGGTCTTGATCGAGACGCCCAGAATCGCGGCGGCCTGCGCCTAACTCAGGCCGTCCATAGCCGTCAACAGCAGCGGCTCCTTCAATTCGGAGGCAGGGCCACGACTGAACGGTTAAGGGCCGAGAGCAGTTCCCGCGTCGTGAGACTGTCATCAGGCGCAGGCGCGCCCTCCCCACCCTCAACGCCTCGGCGCTGTCGAGCGGCGCCGGCGGGCGGCGCAGGCTTCAAGGCTCTTATGAGTCACCGACGCTCATGCGCCCTCGGCGAGAATCGCGACAACCAGCTTCCCGTCGAACCGATCCGCCTGAACCGGCGTCTCACCATTCTCATTTCGGAAATGTGCGTGATGGTCGCCTGCTGAAGCTCCCCTATGGCGTCATGGAAGTGATCGACGGCGGGCCGCACGACGCTCACATCCCCGTCGCTGGCGGAAATGGCGGCGGCCAATTCTCGATTCGCGGCCTGGACGCGGGCCTCGAGTGCGATCCGCCGGGGCGCGAAGCGCGCCTCAATAGCCTCGATACGGACGCCTTGATCGGCGTCAAGCGCCAGATCGCGGTAAACGATGGCATGCAGCGAGGGCGGCGCATCGCGTTTCTGCACCCAGGCGCCCCCGCCCCACGCCCCCCCGCGCCACTGGCGATCAGCGCTAGAGCGACGGTGCCGGCGACCGACTTCCATCCCATCGACATCACCGACCTTCCAGCCGCGCGAGCGAGAATGCAGCAATATGAACTGTTCGGTCATCCCCCGGCATGCGCCGTCGCCTTGACGTGAGAGCGACGGCGCAATTGGACCCTCAGAAGCTGTAGCGCAGCCCCACGCCATAGGTCGCCGGGGCGCCGACCAGCCGCGACGCGCCGTTCAGCTCCGGGAAGTAGACCTCGTCGGTGATGTTGCGGCCATAGGCGTAGACCGCCCAGTTGGCCGCGCTCTCCAGTTCCACCCGTGCGTTCAGCAGGGTGTAGGCCTCAGCCGTATTGCCCGGCGCGGCGTTCAGGCGGTTGCTTTCCTCGCCGTGGTGCGAAACCGACAGCCGTGTGTCCAGACGCCAGCCGTTGGCCAGCATCAGCCCGTGGTTCAGCGAGGCGGTGGCCGTCACGTCCGGCGCGCCCGGGAGGGGATCCCCGACCGTCGACAGCACCTCGGCCACGCGCGCCGAGCTGAAGGAGATGATCTCGGTGTCCAGGAAGGCCGCCGCCACATCCAGGTCCAGCGTCTGGTTCGCCCCTTCGAACAGCAGGGCGTTGACGGCGAACTCCACGCCCTTGCTCTCGGCCTCGCCGACGTTGGCGCGACCATTGGTGTCGTTGGCCAGGCGGGTCGTCGCCTGCAGCTCCTTGAACCTGTAGCTGAAGGCGTCCAGCGAGAGGCGCAGGCGGGCTGTCGTCCAGCGCAGCCCGGTCTCGTAGGCGATGACGGTCTCGGACTCGAACGGCAGGGTCTCGGCCTGGGTGAAGATGGAGGTGCCGTCGAAGCCGCCGCCGCGATAGCCTGTCCCCGCCGAGACGAAGACGTTCAGGTTCGGAGTGAAGGCGTACCTGGCCGTGACCCGGCCCGAGACATTGTCGTCCTCGAAAGCGCGGTCCCAGATGAAGGGGTTGGTCGTTGCGAAGGTGGTGGTGAAGGTCGAGATGCCCCAGGGGTTCAGGTCATCGTTGCGACCGCTGAAGGTCGCCTCGTCTCGCGTGTAGCGCAGGCCGCCCGACAGGGTCAGCTTGTCGGTCAGGTCATAGTCCGCCTGGCCGAAGACGGCGAAGCTGTTGCGGGTCTGCTTGTGCAGGTTGTCGTACTTGGTCCGGGCCGTATAGCTGGTCCAGTGGGTGTCGAAGTCGATGTCGTCCGAGACGTAGAAGACGCCCGCGATCCAGTCCAGGCGGCCGCCGGTGTCGTCGCTGAGGCGCATTTCCAGCGACGCCTGGCTCAGCGTCTCGTCGGCGTCGAAACGCGAGGCCGGATAGGGCGAACCGTCGCCGTTGCCCCGGACCGAACGGGTCGTGCCCTGGACGTTGCCGATCACGGCCAGGTTCAGGTTGTCAG
Source organism: Brevundimonas sp. D3-1P (assembly GCF_055809335.1). NCBI lineage: Bacteria > Pseudomonadati > Pseudomonadota > Alphaproteobacteria > Caulobacterales > Caulobacteraceae > Brevundimonas > Brevundimonas sp. D3-1P. Next base: position 232,102 of record NZ_CM147908.1, on the reverse strand, counting down.
CAAACCGATGCGCCAGCGCGGCCGACACGCCGTAGATGTCGATGCTCTGGGTCGGATATTCGGACGAATAGAACTCGTAGGGGTCGTCGTTCTCGCCAGCGTTGGCGATGTTGCTGTCCAGCGCCGCCGAGATGCGGTCGTACTGGCGCGTGTCGCCCCGGTCGCGGCTGCCGAACAGCTTCACGGTCAGGTTGGTGTCCGGCGTGAAGTCGAAGGCGACCGTGGCCCGGCCGGCGAACAGGTCCTTGTCGCCGAAGCCTTCGCGACGGCCCGGATCGACGATGGCCGGAACCTGGGTCTGGACGACCCCGCCGATGACCGGGCGATAGCCGGCCAGGTCGCCCGCGCCCGCGCCGGTCATGAAGCCCCCGCCCTGCTCGGCCAGGACGGCCAGGCGCACGCCGATCTTGTCGCTCAGCGGCCCGCCGACAGCGGCCTCCATGGCGGTGTAGTCATGGCTGCCGATCTCGAGACGCCCGCCGCCCTCGACCACCTCGCCCGGCCCCTTGGTGATGGCGTTGATCACGCCCGCCGTGGTGTTGCGTCCATAAAGGGTGCCCTGCGGTCCCTTCAGAATCTCGACCCGGTCCAGGTCGAACAGGGGCATGCCCAGATAGGCGTTGGAGGTCTGGTAGACGCCATCGACATGAAGGGCGACCGAGGGGTTGCCGTTGGGCTTGTAGTCATCGGCGCCGCCGATGCCTCGAATGCTGATCAGGCCGTAGTTGGTGCCGCCGAAGGCGTAGTTGACCGAGACGCCCGGAACCTCGTCCACCAAACCGGTCACGCTGTCTATGCCGCGGCGCTGGGCGTCGTCGCCGTCCAGCACCGTGACGGCCAGCGGCACGTCCTGGATTCGCTGAGCGCGCTTCTGGGCCGTGACGATCACGTCCTCGATGGCCGTGACGTCTCCGGTTCCGGCGTCAGCGCGGTCGACTGCAACAGAAAAGGTGCGCGCGCCGACCGGCGTCACGGTCAGGCCCGTACCCTCCACCATGCGGCGCAGCGCCTCGGCGGGCGCCAAGACGCCGACCACGCGGTTGGCGCGACGGCCGCGCACGGCTTCCGGCGCGAACAGCACCTGCACGTCGGCGGTGCGGGCCAGGGTCGTCAGCCCCTCCTCCATCGACTGGCCTTCAATGGCGAAGGAGACGACTGCGCCGCCGTTCGGCGACTGGGCCAGAACCGGCGTCGCCGCTGCGACCGCGGCGACGGCCGAGCAGGCCAGAAGCATGCGCTTGAAGGCGCCGGCGCGCGGCTTGGAAATGAACATGGGAGCCCCTGAAAACTGGTCGGCCGCTCGTCGGCGGCTCCCCCTCAGAAACGAAAGGCGCCCTGCAGACCCCCACCCCGTCGTGGAAATTTCATCAAAGCGTAGCCGCCGCGTCAGACGATTTCCCGGGCGTTCCGATGCGCCATTCCCCGTCCGCCGTCCTCTGCACGGACAGGTCGAACCCGCGCGCCAGAGCCATGACGAACTCCTGCCCTCCGTCGTAACGGAAGGAGCCGGATATGCGCACCTCGCCAGCCGCCGCGTCCGTCAACGTCAGTCGTTCCGAGGCGTAGCGATTGAAGCTCTCGACCACCTCGCGAAGCGGCCGGTCGCGCACGACCAGTCGCCCCATCCGCCAGGCCGTCGCGGCCTCGACATCGACGGGCGCGGCTCGCAGTTCGCCACCCAGCGCCTGTCCGCCCTGCCCCGCCGTCAGGAACAGATGCGCGCCTGCGCCGCCTCTTTCCACCAACCGCAACCGCCCTTCCTCGACGATCACCTCCGGCCGTAGATCCGCATGGGTCGCCTGGAACCGACCCTGTGCGGTCGTCACAAGGCGGTCGCCGACGCGCAGGACGAAGGGCTCGGCGTCCGGCAGGATGTGGAAGTAGGCCTGGCCGGCCTCGAGCACCGCCGAACGACGATCGGCGCCATAGTCGAGGCGCAGCCGAGAGGACGGCGCCAGGGTCACCTCCGACCCGTCCGGCAGCGGCGCGGTCAGCCTCTGGCCCGCCTCCGTCGAGATCAGCGCCCGGGCCGGCGACGACGCCGTCATCACCCACACCCCGCCGCATGACGCCGCAACGGCCCCGCCGGTCAGGCCGAACAAGGCGCGTCGTCGCGTAAGGCGGCGGGCGCCGGGCCCCAGGGCGGCCGCTCGCAGCGCCAGCATCTGCGCCTCGCCGGCGTCCAGCTCCAGCAGGCGCCAGGCCTGCTGGCAGCCGCGATAGGCCCGGGCGTTGTCGGGGTCTTCGTTCAACCACCGTCGGAACGCGGCCTCATCCTCCATAGGAGTCGGATCGCCGCTGTTCATCCGCGCGAACCAGAAGGCGGCCAGGTCGGCGTGATCGTCGTTGCTCGGCTCAGGGAGGAGAGAGGACATCAGCGATCCCCCTCGACCAGATCCAGCCGCAAGGCCGCCATCGCGCGCGCCATATGCTTCTCGACCGCGCTCACGGATATGCCCAACCGCCTCGCGATCTGCAGGTAGGTCAGGTTCTCGAACCGCCGCAGGATCACCACCTGGCGCGCGCGAGGCGGCAGGGCGTTCAGAGCCGCCAGCATTCTTTTCAGCCGCTGCTTCCCCGCGACGATCTGCTCAGCGCCGGGCGCCTCGCTCTGCGCGACCAGGTCGTCGATCCCGACATGCCGTCCCTGCCCCCGGGCCTGTTCATAGCGTCCCCGGTCCCGCACCATGTTGGCCGCCGCCTCGAACACATAGCCGTCGACGTTTTCAAGGCTGAGCAGATCGGCGCGGCGCAACAACCGAACGAACAGGTCCTGCACCATTTCCTCGGCGTCGGCCGGCGACCCGGACCGGCGCAGGAAGAAGTGAAACAGCGGTCCGCGAAGCCTGCGTGTCAGCCCCCCGAATCCGTCCTCGGACGCAAGGCCTGACGACGGAATATCCGCGCCGATCAATGTATCTGTCTGCTGGTTCACAGGCGGCTGATGACGCTCAAGCGTCACCGCCTGATGTCGGTTGCACGACAAATCCATATCAGTTGCGACGCTCCGGACGTCCGGAGGAAAAACGTCACACAGCATCGCTATGGGCGTCCGAACACGTAGGCTCGGGGCAGACTCATGGACATGTTCAAACGGATCGGCGCGAGCGTGGCTCTCGCCTTGTCGCTGGGCGGGGCGCTGCTTGCGCCTGCAGTTCCGGCCAGGGCCGAGATCTTCACCGTCGCCGTCGTTTCAGACACCCAGAACTATGCCGACATCACCCTGCCGCAACCACGCGGCGCCGATACCTTTGACCAGCAGATGCGCTATCTGGTCGATACGCGGCAGGACAAGAACCTGGCCTTCGTCACCTTCGTCGGCGACATCGTCCAGCATGGCGACGGGCAGTTCCGTCGGGCGATCCCCGACGCCGAGGGTGAATACCAGTTCTTCGACACGCGCGAGGAATGGGACATCGCCAACCGCGCCATCTCGATCCTCAGCCGCAGCGGCCTGCCGTTCGGCATGGTTCCGGGCAACCACGATTACGACAACTATTCCTGGTGGACCCAGGATGGCCCCGGCGCCTCCAAGCCGCTGGCTGGCGGCCGCACATGGAGCCTCTATTTCGGACCGACCTCGCGCCATTTCGCCGGCAAGGCCTGGTACGGAGGCGCGTCGGAAAATGGACTGAACAGCTATCAGACCTTCAACGGCGGCGGACGGACGTACCTGCACCTGTCGCTGGAGATGGAGCCCCCGCAATCCGCGCTGGCCTGGGCCCAGGGCGTGATCGACGCCCATCCCGGCCTTCCCGTCATGATCACCACCCACGAATGGCTGCGCCCTGACGCGCAGGAGCGATCAAACGGCTACGACAGCTATTTCCCGGGCGCCGACAACCTCAGCCCCGACCAGGTCTGGGATCGTTTCATTCGCAAGAACGCCATGATCTTCATGGTCCTGAGCGGACACAACTACACCCGCCCGGTGGACGGCGTGTCCAATGGCGAGAACCTTCGGATCGACCTCAACGACGCCGGGCATCCGGTCTATCAGCTGATCCAGGACTACCAGGGCAATACTGTCGGGCCGGACGGAACGGCGGGTTCGGCCAACGGAGGCGCGGGCTGGCTGAGGTTCATGGCGTTCGACACCGACACCCGGAAAATCCGCTTCTACACCTACTCGACCTTACTGGGGCGGTACGCTGGCCGTGACGGCGAAGCCACCTTCGGCGTCGCGCCCGAACGGTCCGAGTTCGAACTGCCCTTCCCGCCGCAGCTATAGTCCCCGATTGCAGGGTCTTCCCCCCTCCCATTCAGGCCGGCAGGCGGTTTTGCATCAGGCCGCCACCATCAGTTCTCGCCTGATACATGAGGCATGACCTGAACTATCTCAAGGAAGGGGCGAGGCGCATGGGCAATGCTCCGGCTTCGCGCGTTTCCTTCCATCTCTGCCGTTTGGAGGCGGCAGGCCTCATCGCCAGCCGCCGGAACGGCCGATCAATAATTCACAACGCCGTCTTCCCCGCCCTTGACGTGCCTCTGAGTTTTCATCCAGCGGCGACCAGAGTCCTTGGGTTAGTTACGCCTCGCAGCGTGGGGTGAGCAACAGGCCGGGCCGCGCAGCTTTCATACTGCGCAGCGGGTCGGCCTGTTGCGGTCAGACTGGCGGCAAAAGCCTCCGGGGTGAGGTAGCCGATCGATGAGTGCGGCCGGCAGGTATTGTAGTCCAGCGCCCAGGCGGCGACCTTCTGGCGGGCGTGGTCGAGGCCGAAGAACAGGCTTTCGTTCAACAGTTCGTCGCGCATCCGCCCGTTGAAGGATTCCACAAACCCGTTCTGGGTCGGCTTGCCCGGCGCGATGTAGTGCCAGTCGACGCCATGATCCTGCGCCCAGGCCAGGATGGCCGTGGACGTGAACTCCGTGCCGTTGTCGCTGACGATCATGGCAGGACGGCCCCGCCGAGCGATCAGCGCTGTCAGCTCCCGCGCGACGCGGCGTCCCGAGATCGAGGTGTCGGGGATCGCCGCCAGGCACTCGCGGGTGACGTCGTCGACCACGTTGAGAATGCGGAAGCGGCGGCCCGTGGCGAACTGGTCGTGCACAAAGTCCAGCGACCAGCGGGCGTTCGGCCTGGCCTCGACCAGGATCGGCGCCCGCGTGCCTATGGCGCGACGACGTGAGCGGCGCTTGCGCACCGTCAGGCCTTCCTCGCGATAGAGCCGGTAGATCCGGTTCTTGCCCGAAGGCTCGCCCTCACGTCGCAGCAGCACGAACAGCCGGCGATAACCGAACCGTCGCCGCTCCACAGCCAGCGCGCGCAACCGCTCCCGCAGCGCCGTGTCCGGCTGACGGCAAGATCGATAGCGCACCGATTTGCGATCGGCCTTGATGATGGAGCAGGCCCGCCGCTCGCTGACGCCGAACGTCGCCTTCAGATGGGCGACGGCCTGGCGCATCGCCGCGGGCCCTACCACTTTTTTGAAAGCAGATCGTTCAGCGCCGCCTTGTCGAGCATGGCGTCGGCCAGCAGGCGCTTCAGCTTTCCGTTCTCATCTTCCAGGGCGCGCAGACGCTGGGCGTCCGACACGCTCATCCCGCCGAACTTGGCCTTCCAGGCGTAGATCGTGCCCTCGGACACGCCGTGCTTGCGCGCCAGCTCGCCCGCTTTGGCGCCGGCCTCGTTCTCCCGCAGGATCCCGATGATCTGCTCTTCCGTGAATCTCGCTCGTTTCATTCCGTCCGTCCTTTCATGATCTGCTCCCCGAAAACTGGATCACGGGACGTTAGAGTTTTTCGCTGAGATTTCCCTGGCTGGGAAGGAGCGGAAACCATGAAAGCATCGGCTTTCTCGGACGTCCAAAAGGCGTTCATTCTGAAGCAGGGCGCTGACGGCGTGCCGGTGGCGGAGATCTGTCGCCGGGCTGGGATCAGTCCGGCGACCTACTTCAACTGGAAGAAGAAATACGATGGTCTGCTGCCAACGGAGATGAAGCGGCTCAAGCAGCTCGAGGACGAGAACGGTCGCTTGAAGCGGATCGTGGCCGACCTGTCGTTGGACAAGGAGATGCTGCAGGACGTCATCCGGCGAAAGCTCTGAGGCCTGGTCGCAAGCGCGAGCTGGTGGCGGGCGTCTGTGGTGACTGGGGCGTGTCGATCCGGCGGGCTTGCCGGGTTCTGGAAATGGACACTTCGAGTTTTCACTACAAATCCCGCCGCCCCGACCAGGCCGGCCTCGAAGCCCGCATCAAGGCGATTTGCGAGACACGCGTGCGCTACGGCTATCGCCGGGTGCATGTGCTCCTCCAGCGCGAAGGTTGGCGGACAAACATCAAGAAGACCCACAGGATTTACAAAGCCTTGGGCCTTCAACTGAGAAACAAGACGCCCAAGCGGCGGGTGAAGGCCAAGCTCCGGGAGGATCGCTGTGAGGCGACGCGGCCGAACGAAACCTGGGCGATGGACTTTGTCCACGACCAGCTGGCAACCGGTCGCAAGATCCGCATTCTGACCATGGTGGACACTTTTTCGCGGTTCTCGCCGGTGATCGATCCCCGTTTCACCTACCGGTCTGAGAACGTCGTGGAAGCGCTCGACAAGGCCTGCGCGAAGCTCGGCTATCCCAAAGCCATCAGGGTCGACCAGGGCACGGAATTCGTCTCCCGAAACCTCGACCTATGGGCCTACGCCCATGGTGTCACCCTGGACTTCTCTCGTCCGGGCAAGCCGACGGACAACGCCTTCATCGAGGCCTTCAACGGCCGCTTCCGGGCCGAGTGCCTGAACGCCCACTGGTTCCTGACGCTTGCCGACGCGGCCGAAAAGTTGGAGGGTTGGCGTAGATACTACAACGAGGATCGGCCCCATGGGGCCATTGGCAACAAGACGCCGATCACGCTGATGAATCCGGGTGACATAGCCAGCCTGTCACCCTGACTCGGGCCGGAAAACTCTAGCCTCGGGTGCTCCAGAGAACGGGGGCGGATCATCAAGGGCCGGACTCTAGCTCCGCGTGGAGGAAATTCTCAGGGGCACGTCACCCTGTCTGATCTGGTGGCGCTCCTGATGCGAGACTGTTGTGACGGTCATTGCGAGTTTTGCGGTCGCGCTATCGCACTCTTCTTCCAATGCACCGGTCCCCCCGCGGACAAAGCTCGTAAAGGTCGGGCCGTCATCGATCTGGCAGCCGTTTCCATCCTCCCGGGGATGGATTGGGATGGGCGTCCATAAGCCTGCCTTGGCAGCGCCGTTGCGCCTTCAGGTGTTTGCCCTCAGCCCCGATCAAAGCCTCTAGCCAGGGTCGGGGCCAACTGGGCGAGGCCCTCTTTACCGATATCAAGGCTGACCTGTTGTCCCGACGCCAAAGTCGGCGTCCCGGGTCGAAGACGCGCGTAGTGTTCAAAGCCCCAGCATAGCACACGATTACGAAGCGCCTTGATCTCAATTCGTCATGCGCTCCCGTCTTGACCACCTCACGAGCGCCCGGGTCCGGCGATCCGAGCGATCCGCCCGCTTTCAAGCCGTCTCTGATTTTGACTCAGATAGCGACTAGCCCAAGGCACTGTATTTTCACCGATTTTCAGGGAGCTTTGCACTAATGTGCTAATCTTAGCGCTAAACGCACCGAGCTTTGGCGCTGCCTGATCTGACGGGCAGGCGCGTTCGATACCGATGTCTAGCGCGTCTGCGCCGCCTTTCGCCACGATTTCACTTTGATTTGGTGAGGCTTCGGGATTTTGGGATGGAGACAGCAAGGGCGGCGTGCTCACGCGGCTCTTTAAGGGATAGCTTGCGTATCCTTTTGGGCGTATAATCAGTGTTGATGGGGATGGAGCTCCCCGATAACCGCCGCAAGGCTGATAGCTCCTGCTATGCGAGAGGCCGCTTGGCCGCGCAATGGCGGGAGCATATGACCTTTCCCACCCATTGAGCGAAACCCGCGCGCCTCACAACACAATGGAGGCAAAATGGGATTTTTGATTGTTTTTCTAGGATCGGGTATCGGAGGCGCGATGCGCCACGGCGTCAATCTCTTGGCCGCAAAAACATGGGGCGAGGAGTTTCCGTTCGGTACGATGGCGATTAACGTCCTCGGCTCATTCGTCATGGGGCTGTTGGTTGAGCTGTTCGCATTCAAGTTCGGAATGAGCCAGCAGTGGCGACTGTTTCTGACTACTGGCGTCGTAGGCGGTTTCACCACGTTCTCGACATTCTCGCTTGAGGCGGCGCTCCTGTGGGAACGTGGGCATGTTTTGCAAGCATTCCTCTATGTGTCTGGTTCGGTGGTGCTAGGCATAGGCGCTCTGTTTGTTGCGCTGTACCTTGGCAGACACTTGCTAGGCATCAGTGATGCCTAGTAGGCAAGGGTGCAAATAGCGGCTCCCCGCCAGAACCAGTTTACAGATTAGCCAAAACGCATAGCCAATATTGGCGTTTTGGCGGTTTCTTAAACCACTGGCGCGCTTGCGCGCCAGTGACATTCTTATCTTTCCTATCCCATCTTATCGGGAGGGGCTCCGAGGTTTTGGGGCGGAAACGGAAAGGACCGCGTGGTAACGTGGCCTCTTCCGTTCAGAATAATTCGCCTTGTCGGGTGGCTTCGACATGGCGTCGCCACTCTGGCTTTGTCGCCTTCTCGTCCAGCCATGCGACGATCTGCGCTACAGATCGCCGCCGTTGGCCTCGACGGCGCCGCAGGGATGGAAATGCGATTTGTAGCCGTATCGGTGATGGGAAGCGGCGCGCGTTCTGGTCGAATGCTTTGGTTTTCAAGGCGGGCGATCACGCCCTCGTCCACGTCGCCGCAATAGTAGTCGAGCAATTCCGCGCCAAGCGCGCCATGCTCGGCGATGAACGCGGCCAGTTCGGCCACCCGTTCAAGGCTGGCATATTCGCTAAGGCGCCCGCTACCGCCCTTGCTCTCTCGATCGACGTCCCACGGCCGGCGCTCGGAGCGGATCAGATCACCCTCCAGTCATGATCGGGTTCCTGGTCCCTGCCTGTCTGTTTCTGGGCTGTATCCTATTTGCCCCTGCTACAGTCCTGACCGCCCCTGGGAGGCGGCGCTGCTCGCCCTGGGCGGCCCGTCTTCTCAGGATCACTCCGGTACGTCGGCGACGGCCTATGTCTCGCGCGATCCCCGGGACTACGGATCGGCCCTCATGATCCGGAACAGACCCGACGCCCAGACCCGCGGTGACAAAACATCGCAAAACCAATGAGAAGAAGGATAAGGCCGCGCTATAGCCGGGCGCGACGCCGCTGCAGCAAGCAACGTGCTGTGTCTTTAGACGGCGCTCTGCGTTTCAGGGCGAACCTTATAACAGATTGCCATTGGCGTTTGACGTTATTAGCTAGGCTTTGATGCCTTGGTCGATGATCAGATTGGCGAGAATTTTTGCGGCGCTGACCCTGGTCATCGCCGTTTTCGCCGTGATTCCGGCGACCGACGCCGCAGCCTGCACCCCCGAGATCCCCGCTCTCGAGCAGGTGCTCAATCCTCATCCCAGCGATACGCATGGCGGCGAGGGCGTCGAATCTGGGGCCTGCGCCCACGGCCATTGCCACCATACGGCCAGCGAGCGTCATGCCATCCCCGAAATCGATGTGACGGCGCCCCATGCGGCGTCGCCGCGTGTCATCCCCGGCGATGACACGACCGTGTCCTTCGCCCCCAACGGTCTCAAGCGCCCCCCCAGAGCCTGATCAGAAGCCTGCGCCATCGCGCGCCCTCCTTCTGAATTAATTCTGGAAATTCAAACATGTCTCCGACAATTCGTCGTCGGCCGCGCCTCGCGACCGGCTGCGCGCTGGTCGTGCTCGCCTCCCTTGCGGCCGGGCCGACCTGGGCCGAGCCTGCACCCTCCTACGCCGAACTCCTGGCCCGCCTGGACCAGACGCCGGCCGCATCCGAAGCGTTCGCCTTGGTCGACGCCGCCGAAGCCCGTGTTCGACAGGCCCGCGTTCGCCCCAATCCCAATCTTTCCCTCACCGCCGAGAATGTCGGCGGCTCGGGTCCCTATTCTGGTTTCGGCGCAGCTGATCTAGGCCTCTCATTCAGTCAGGATCTCGAGCTGTGGGGGCGCAGGCCCGCGCGGGTGAACGTCGCACGGGCCGAGGCAGGATCAGCGGCTCTTCGGCGCGACCTAGCCCTCATTGACGCCGGCGGCCGCCTGGCCCTGACCTATGCTGAGGCCGAGGCGGCCCAGCGCCGAACCCAATTGGCCGAGGAAGGCCTTTCCCTGGCCCTGGCGGACGCTCGCGCCGCCCTGGCTTTGGTCGAGGAAGGGCGCGAGCCTCTCCTGCGGGGGGTCCAGGCCGAGAGCGAAGCCGCCGCCGCCCGGGCCAGTCTGGACGAAGCCCTGGCCGAACGCCAGGCCGCCCTCGCCCGCCTGACTGCTGTCGCCATGCTGCCCGCTCCGGCCACCTCGATCGACGCCAGCCTGCTCGACGCCGCGGTCAGCGTCCAACCGACGCCGGTCGACAGCGCCCCGACGGTTCGGGTGGCTGAATCGGAGGCCACGGCCGCCGAGCGCCGCATCCAGGTCGAGCGCATCGACGGCCGTCCAGACGTCACCGCCAGCGTCGGCGTGACACGGTACGGCTTGGAGGACGAGACCGCCCTGACCGTCGGTCTCAGCCTGCCCCTGCCCCTGTTCAACAGGAACCGTGGCAATATTGATGCGGCCCAGGCTGAGTTCCGCGCAGCGGAGGCCCGCGTTCTCCAGGCGCGGCAGGACGCCCATGCAGACCGATCAGCCGCGATGGCCCGCCTTGCCTCCTCCGGCAGCCGCGTCTCGGCGGCCGATGCAGGAGTGAAGGCGGCCGAGGAGGCCTATCGCCTGTCGCGACTCGGCGCCGATGCCGGGCGCATCTCCCAACTCGAACTGCGGGTCAGCCGCACCGCCCTGATCAACGCTCGCGCCGCCGCCGTCGACGCTCGCCTATCGCGCGTCCGCGCCGAAATCGATCTGGCGCGCCTGGAAGGCCGCGCCCCGTTCCAAGGAAACTCCTGATGCGCTCCAAGACATCCAACAAGACCCTGCTGATCGGCGGTGTCGCCGCCCTGGTCATTCTGGGCGGCGGGGGCCTCTATATGGCCCTGCAGAAACCATCTGCGACGCCGGCGGAAGAGGCCGCTCCGGCGAAGGCGGCTGACCAGGCCGAGGGCGAAGCGGGCCACGCCGACGAAGGCGAGACCCCCGAGGGCGTCGTCGAGCTCAGCGCCGAACAGCTCAAGGCGGCCGGCATCTCGATCGTCGCCGTCTCGCGCGGCGGGGGCGGAGAAACCCGTCTGTCCGGCCGGGTCGAGGCCATGACAGACGCCCGGGCCGCCGTCGGCGCCATGGTCGGCGGCACGGTCGAGCGGGTGCTGGTGGCGCCGGGCCAGACGGTCCGTGCGGGCCAACCCCTGATCAGCCTCGTCAGCGGCGAAGGCGCCGCCTTGCGCGCCGATATCGACGCCGCCTCGGCGGCGGCGACGGCGGCTCGTCAGGCCTTCCAGCGCAACCGCAACCTCGCCGACCAGGGCGTCGTCGCCCGTCAGGAGGTCGAGGCCTCCCAGGCCCAGGCCGCCAGCGCCGAGGCCATGGCCCGCGCCGCGCGGGCGCGCGCGACGGCGGCCGGTTCGCCCAACGCCTCGGGACGAATGAGCGTCGTCAGTCCCATCTCGGGCGTCGTCACCAATGTCCAGGTCGGCCCGGGCGGCTTCGTCGCCCAGGGCGGCGTGGTCGCCGAGGTGACAAATCCGGCCCGCGTCGAGCTGGTCTTCAACGCACCGCCGCAACTGGCGGCCCAGGTCCGCGTCGGCTCGCGCATGCGCGTTACCGGCCCTCAGGGCGAGTTCGACGCCCTGGTGGTCGGGGTTGCGGCCGACGCCGGCCTGCAGGACAGCGGCGCGACCGTGATCCGCGCCCGTCCGGACGGCGGCGGCCTGCCGCCGGCGGGTTCGCCCGTCACCGGCGCTGTCGTCACCGGAAATCCTTCCGGCGGCGCCCTGACCGTGCCGTCCGAAGCAGTGCAGACGGTCGACGGCGCCACAGTGGTTTTCGTCCGAAATGATCACGGTTTCCGCGCTCAGCCCGTGCTGGCCGGACGTCAGGCCGGCGGCTCCACCGAGATCCTGCGCGGCCTGACCGGAACCGAACGCGTCGCGGCGGCCAACGCCTTCCTGCTCAAGGCCGAACTGGCCAAGGGCGAAGCCGAGCACGGCCACTAAGGGAGGGCGATCATGTTCAAAGCCATCATCGAAGCGTCCGTCCGCTTCCGCTGGTTCATCGTCCTGGCCACGACCCTGGTCGCGGCCTGGGGCCTGTTCCAGTTGACCAAGCTGCCGATCGACGCCGTTCCGGACATCACCAACCGGCAGGTGCAGATCAACACCGTGGCCCCGGCCCTGGCCCCCGAACAGATGGAGCGTCAGGTCACCTACCCGCTGGAAACGGCGATGGCGGGCATTCCTGGAATCCAGAGCACCCGCTCCCTGACCCGCAACGGCTTCAGCCAGGTCACCGTCATCTTCAGCGACGCGACCGACATCTATTTCGCCCGCCAGCAGGTGGCCGAGCGGATGGCCCAGGCGCGTGAGAACCTGCCCGAGGGCGTCGAACCGGCCCTGTCGCCGATCACTACCGGCCTGGGCGAAGTCCTGATGTGGACGGTCGACCTCAAGCCCTTCGACGCCAAGACGGCGCGGGCGGGCCGCCCCGGCTGGCAACCCGACGGCGCCTATCTGACGCCCGAGGGCGAGCGGCTGGCGACCCCCCAGGCGCGCGCCACCTATCTGCGCACCGTGCAGGACTGGATCATCGCGCCCCGGATGCGGACCGCGCCCGGTCTGGCGGGCGTCGACGTCAACGGCGGCTATGTGAAGGAGTACGCCGTCCGCCCTGATCCGGCGCGGCTTGCCGGCTATGGCTTGGGCTTGGGCGACCTAATCCAGGCACTGGATCGCGCCAACACCCAGGCCGGCGCCGGATACGTGCAGCGGGCCGGCGAGGCCCTGACCGTGCGTACAGACGCCCTGGCCCAGACGGTCGAGGATCTGGCCCAGGCGCCCGTGGTCAATCGCAACGGCCTGGTCGTGCGCGTCGCCGACGTGGCGGTGGTCGAAATCGGCCAGGCGCCGCGTCTGGGCGGGGCCAGCCGCGACGGCCATGAAGCGGTCATCGGTACGGCCCTGATGCTTGCGGGCGAGAACAGCCGCACCGTGGCTCAGGCCGCCGCCGAGCGGCTGGAGCAGATCAGCGCCAGCCTGCCGCCCGACATCGTGGCCGAGCCGGTGCTGAACCGCAGCGCCCTGGTCAACTCCACCATCAAGACGGTGGCCAAGAACCTGACCGAAGGCGCCCTGCTGGTCATCGTCGTGCTGTTCCTGCTGCTGGGGAACATCCGCGCGGCGACGATCACGGCCCTGATGATCCCGATCAGCTTCCTGTTCGCGGTCATCGGCATGAACCGCTTCGGCATCAGCGGGAACCTGATGAGCCTCGGCGCCCTGGACTTCGGCCTTCTGGTCGACGGCGCCGTGGTGGTGGTCGAGAACACCCTGCTCATGCTCAGCCAGCGCCGAGCGGATGTGGGCCGCGCCCTGACCCGCCACGAACGTCTGGGCGTCGCCGCCAACGCCGCGCGCCAGATGGTCAAGCCCGCCGCCTTCGGCCAGCTGATCATCCTGCTGGTCTTCACCCCCCTGCTGATGCTGGAAGGGGTCGAGGGCAAGACCTTCATCCCCATGGGCGCCACGGTCATGCTGGCTCTGGTCGGGGCCTTCATCTTCTCCTTCACCTTCGTCCCGGCCATGACGGCCCTGCTCGTGCGCGAACCCAAGACCGTCCATGTCGATGACAAGGGCGAAGCCCTGGAGCATGAAACCTTCCTGCTGCGCCACGCGCGCCGCTGGATCGAACCGGCCATCCGTGCGGCCGTCGATCGCCCCAAGGTGGTCCTCGCCGCCGCGGTCGGCGCCCTCGTTATCGGCGGTGTGGTTTTCACCACTCTGGGCCGGGAGTTCATCCCGACCCTGGACGAAGGCGACATCGCCATGCAGGCCCTGCGCGTGCCCTCGGCCTCGCTGGAGCAATCCCTCGCCATGCAGATGGCGCTGGAACGCGCCATCACGGCCCAGCCCGAAGTCCAGACCATGTTCTCCCGGACGGGCACGGCCGAGGCGGCGGTCGACCCCATGCCGGCGAACATCTCCGACGCCGTCATCGTCTTGAAGGACCGCAGGGAATGGCCTGATCCGAAACTGCCGAAGGAGGAGTTGATCGCCCGCATCGAAAAGGCCGCCTCCACCCAGTTGGGTAACAGCTTCGAGTTCAGCCAGCCGATCGAGCTGCGCTTCAACGAGCTGATCTCGGGCGTCCGCACCGATCTGGCCGTCATGGTCTATGGCGACGATTTCGCGCAACTCCAGGCGACGGCGGATCAGGTGGCCAACGCCCTGCGCGACACGCCCGGTTCGGCCGACGTGCGGGTGGAGCAGGCGTCGGGCCTGCCGACCCTGACGGTCAGCGTCGACCGCTTCGCCGCCGCCAACTACGGCCTGGCGGCTGCAGACGTGTCGGAAGCGGTCTCGGCCGCGATCGGCGGCGCCGAGGCAGGACAAATCTTCGAGGGGGACCGTCGTTTCGACGTCGTGGTCCGTCTTGACGATACGCAGCGGAACAACCCCGCCGCCCTCGCCGCCCTGCCCGTCACCACGGCGGCCGGTCTGACGGTGCCCCTGTCTTCGATCGCCCGCATCCAGGTGGCCGAGGGCCAGAACCAGATCAGCCGCAACGACGGCAGTCGCCGCATGGTGGTCCAGGCCAACGTCCGCGGCCGCGATCTGGGCGGCTTTGTCGGGGACGCCCAGGACAGGGTCGGCGCCCAGGTCAAGCTGCCGACCGGCTATTCGCTCAAATGGGGCGGGCAGTTCGAGAACCTGAAGCGAGCCGAACAGCGGCTCGGCCTGGTCATCCCGGTGGTTTTCGTCCTGATCGGCATCCTGCTGTTCATGGCCCTGGGGTCGTTCGCGGAGGCGGGGCTGGTCTTCGCCTGTGTTCCCCTGGCCCTGGTCGGCGGGGCGCTGGCCCTGTTGCTCAGGGGCATGCCTTTCTCGGTCTCGGCGGCGGTCGGCTTCATCGCTGTGTCCGGCGTCGCGACCCTGAACGGTCTGGTCCTGATGCAGGCCATTCGCGAGCGGCTGCAGGCGGGTCAGAACCCGCACGACGCCGCCCTCTTCGGCGCCTTCAGCCGCCTGCGGGCGGTGCTGACAACGGCCCTGGTGGCCATCGTCGGCTTCATCCCAATGGCGCTGGCGCACGGAGCCGGGGCCGAGGTGCAGAAGCCTCTGGCCACCGTGGTCATCGGCGGTCTTCTGACGGCCACGGCCTTGACGCTGCTGGTGCTGCCGACCTTCGCGGCCAAGGCCGTCAAACATCGCAAGGCGGAAGGGATCGAGGACTGATGGGCGGATCCCGGGAACAGGATACGCTTCAACGTCGCACGCTTGTCGTCGTTCTGGCGCTCAACGTCCTCCTGTTCGTGGGTCTCGGAGTCGGCGGCCTGTTCGCCGACTCCAGCGCCCTCCTCGCCAACCCGCTCGACAACGGCTCCAACGCCGCGGTTTATATGATAAGCTTCCTGGCCATCGGCCGGACGGTGTTTTGGAAGACCTGCGCCGCCCGGCTGTCGGGGATCATGCTGTTGATCTTCGCCGCCGGCGTCCTGCTGGCCGTAGGACGGCGCTGGATCGTAGGGACCGAACCGGTCGGCTGGACCATGATGGGTCTCGCCGTCATATCGGCGGTCGTGAACCTGATCTGCCTTGTCCTGCTCAAGCGTCAGGACGGCGACGACGTCAACCTGGAGGCGGCGCAGACCTTCAGCGTCAATGACTTCGCCTCGAACGGCGGCATGCTCGTCGCCGGCGGACTGGTCACGGCCCTGAGTCAGGCCTGGCCAAATCGAGCGGCAGGCCTCGCCTTCAAAGGCGGAATGGACATCCTCCGCGACGCGAGCAGCGTCGCCGTTGAAGGAACAATCTCGTGAATCCTCCCAAACAGCACGGGCGTGAAGGCTCCGCCGTCCCTATCGACATCCAGGGCGTCCAGAAATGGCGCAAGCTCTTCATCCTGGCGGGCCTTTTCGCCCTCCTGGCCTGGACGCCGCTGGTCAAGGCCCGCCCCGAATTTGAACACCCCGTCGAACATCTCGGCCTCATCGCCATCATGATCTGCATCTTCGGCCGCGCCTGGTGCTCCCTTTACATTGGGGGGCGCAAGAAACAGGAAATCGTCTCCAACGGCCCCTATTCCCTCTGCCGCAATCCGCTCTACGTCTTCAGCTTCATCGGCGCCTTCGGCGTCGGCGCCATGTCAGGCAGCCTGACCATCGGCCTGGTGTTCGCCCTGGCCTGCTGGGGGGTCTTCCGGGCGGTCGTCGAAAGGGAGGAGCGCTTCCTCGCCGGCGCCTTCGGCGCGACCTATGAACGTTACCGCCTCCGGACGCCGCGTTTCCTTCCGGATCTCCGACTGTGGCGCGATGAGGCGGAACTTACGATCCGCCCCGCCTTCTTCCTTCGCACCCTGAGAGACGGCCTCGTCTTTCTCCTGGCCCTGCCCCTGTTTGAACTTCTGGAGGGCCTCCAACAGTTCGGCTGGTTCAGCGTCATCTTCCAACTTCCCTAAGGCGAAGCATGGATCGCCAGCGTCTTGTGACCTCTCTCGCCGCTCTTCTTGCGGCGCTCGCCTTCCTTGCGGGCGCCGCCGTTCGCCTCGCTTCGCACGAGCGCGACGTTCAGGCGGAGTCGCCGCCCTCGCCTTCAGCCCCCTCTCCCTCATCCGAGGAGTTCAAGCATGCCTAGTACCGTCAGACTCGACATACCGGTTCTTCTCCCCGAAGCGCCTGATGCCTCGGACGCCTGCGTGGAACGGCTCGTCAAACGCCTGTCTGGCGCTCCGGGCCTGTCCCAGGTCCATGTCGCGGAATCCCCTTCCGGGCCCCAGCTCTGCCTGCACTACGACCCCGAGCTCCTGTCGCCGGACGAGGTGCGCCGCAAAGCGCTCCAGGCCGGAGCCGAGATCAGCCAGCGCTTCGGCCACCTGGTTGGCTGGACCCAAGGCGTGCGCCACGCGCGGCACGCCCGTTCGCTCGAGACCGATCTCAAGGCCGAGCCCGGCGTCCTCGAGGTCGGGCTAGACGCCGCCGGCGCGGTCCGCGTCGAGTTCGACCAGAACCGGACCACCCGCGACCAGTTGATGAAAACGCTCGCCGGCCACGGCCTCGCCTTCTCCCTTCAGCCCTTCTCGGCCAGGTCTGAACATGCCGCCGGCGACCACGCTGGCCACGACCACGGCCACGGCCACGGGAAAGAGGATCACGCCGACCATGATCACGCCCATGGAGGGATTTTCGGCGCCAACACCGAACTGATCTTCGCCCTCGCCGCCGGCGGCGCCCTCGGTCTCGGCTTCGCCCTGGAAAAACTGGCCTCGGGCTTGCCGGGCTGGATCCCGCTCGCGCTCTTTCTCTGCGCCTACGGCCTGGGCGGATTCTTCACTGTGCGTGAGGCGATCGACAACCTCAGACGCAAGCGCTTCGAGATCGACACCCTGATGCTGGTGGCGGCGGCGGGCGCGGCCGCGCTCGGCGCCTGGGCGGAAGGCGCCCTGCTCCTCTTCCTCTTCAGCCTCGGCCACGCCCTCGAGCACTACGCCATGGGCCGGGCCAAGCGCGCCATCGAAGCCCTGGCGGAACTGGCCCCGCGCACAGCCCGGGTGCGGCGTGACGGCGAGGTGATCGAAATACCCGTTGAGGCGCTCGAGGTCGGCGAGGTGGTGGTGGTCAGGCCCAATGAACGCCTGCCCGCCGATGGCTTCGTCATCAAGGGCGCCACCAGCGTCAATCAGGCCCCGGTCACCGGGGAGAGCATGCCGGTCGACAAGCAGCCGGTCGACGATCTCGCCGAGGCCCGGGCCCGCCCCGCCTCCATCCTCGCCGCATCCGCCGTCTTCGCAGGTACAATCAACGGCGCCGGCGCCATCGAGATCGAGACCACCCGCAAGTCCAGCGACACCACCCTGGCCAAGGTCGTGCGCATGGTCAGCGAGGCGGAGACCCAGAAGTCGCCGACACAGAGGTTCACCGACCGGTTCGAGCGCGTCTTCGTTCCCCTCGTCCTGGGCCTGGCCTTCATCCTGCTCTTCGCCTGGGTGGTGGTCGACGAACCCTTCCGCGACAGCTTCTACCGCGCCATGGCGGTCCTGGTGGCCGCCAGCCCCTGCGCCCTGGCCATCGCCACGCCGAGCGCCGTCCTGTCGGGCGTCGCCCGCGCCGCCCGCGCCGGCGTCCTGATCAAGGGCGGCGCGCCGCTTGAGAACCTCGGCGCCGTCGACGCCATCGCCTTCGACAAGACCGGCACCCTGACGGAAGGCCGCCCGCGGATCACCGACGTCATCCCCGTCGACGGGGCCGACGAACGCGCCCTGCTGACGGTGGCGGTCGCCGTGGAACGGCTCAGCGACCACCCCCTGGCCGAAGCGATCGCCCGGGACGGCGCGGCGCGTCTCGACGGCGCCGCCGTCCCTGCCGCTTCAAGCCTGCAGAGCCTGACCGGCAAGGGCGTCGCCGCCGAGCTCGAGGGCGTCACGGTCCAGATCGGCAAGCCCGAGATGTTCGGATCGGACGGCGTGCCGGTTCTCGGCGCCCAGGCGACCAAGGCGGTCGATCGCCTTCGCGCCCAGGGCCGCACCCTGATGGTGGTGCGCCAGGGCGAACGCGATCTCGGCGTGATCGGCCTGCTGGACACGCCGCGTGCGGCCGCGCGCGACGCCCTGACAAGACTGAGATCTCTAGGCGTCCGGCGCATGATCATGATCTCGGGCGACCACCAGGAGGCGGCCGAAGCCATCGCCGGCCAGGTCGGGCTGACGGAGGCCTGGGGCGACCTCATGCCCGACGACAAGGTCGAGGCGATCAAGCGCCTCCGCGCCGAGACCAAGGTCGCCATGGTCGGCGACGGGGTCAACGACGCCCCCGCCATGGCCACGGCCACGGTCGGCGTGGCCATGGGCGCGGCGGGCTCCGACGTCGCTCTGGAAACCGCCGACGTGGCCCTCATGGCCGATGATCTGTCCAATCTCCCATTCACGGTCGGTCTGAGCCGTCGCACCCGAACCGTCATCCGCCAGAACCTGTTCGTTAGCCTCGGCGTGGTCGCCTTCCTCGTGCCGGCCACCATCCTCGGTCTCGGCATCGGCCCGGCCGTCGCCCTGCACGAAGGCTCCACTCTCCTGGTGGTGTTCAACGCGCTGCGCCTGCTCGCCTACCGCGATCGACAGGCGCCCGCATCCTATCCGGTATAAAGCCCATGAAACGCCTTAGCTGGCTTACCCTCATCGCAGCCTTCCTGGCGGCTGCAGCCTTTCTGTTCGGCATGATGTCGCGTCAATCCTCGCCCGATCGTCCGGCGGCTGCGGCCGTCCAGCCGATCGACGAGCACGCTGGCCATGCCGACGCCCCGGGAGACACGCCCTCGACCCGCTCCTTCAAGGAGGCTAATGAACATCTTCACCAAGCCACTGACATCCGCTGGACCGGCGACGCCGACGTCGATTTCATGCGCGCCATGATCGCTCATCATGAGGGCGAAATCGCCCTGGCCCGGATCCAGTTGCAGCACGGCTCTGACAAGGACGCCCGTGGGTTGGCCCAGGACCTCATCCGGGCGCGCGACACGGAAATCCTGCGAATGCGCCTCTGGCTGGCGCGACGCGAAACTCAGCCGGCGCCGAAGAGCGGCGCCTGACATGGCGCGCACCGTTCGATGGAGGGAAGGCCGGCCCGGCAAGCGTCGTGGCAGGCGGCTGCCGCCGCCCCGGGCGAATCCGCTTCTCGACGGGCTCGCTGTCCTGACGGCGAGTTTCGTGAGCGCCGGCGCTGTTCTCACCTTCGCCATCTTCTGCTTCAGCACGCTCGGATGGCCGGTGCACGTGGTCTATGGCGTCGGCCTTCCCCTACTCGCCCTGGCCGGTCTGCGGCTCGCACCACGCGCCCGTCCGGGACTCACCCTGACCCTTCTGTTCAGCCTGCTCTGGCTCGGAGGCTCTGGCTTTCTCTACGTCGTGCGCGACGACCTGAACCCTGTACGCCACTATCACGGCCCGCCCGGCGCGGCTCACGGGGACGCCGGCGTTTCGCGCCCAAGCGAGGCCTCCGGTCCCTCAGGTCATGCTCAAGGCGCCGAGACGGCGTCCTCTGGCTGAGACGTCTCACGCAAGGCGTCCAACACCCGATAGTCCTCGACGGTCGTGCGGCCCAGCGATCCAGGACGGAGACGAGGGTGTCCTCCAGCCGCACCAAGCCTCTTTCGCGATCAGCTGTGAAAGCTCGTAGCCTGGTCTTCACGCCCTGACGCAGCGGCCGGCGCGAGAGACTTGATGAAACGGACGCGCTCCAGGTGGAAATCCAGCTCCGGCTTGTAGCCCGCCTCGGCGAACGCTCGCTGTTGAGGCGGCGCCAAGGCGGCGCCATCGACTAGCCACCATTGCGGATTGGCCGAGGCCTTGGGCAGGAGGCCGCCCAAGATGCGTTCGATGTCGCGAAAGCTCAGTTCAACCTCAAGCGCCTTCTGACGACGCAGATACCGAACAAGCGGGTCATATTTGGCCATGTTTCAGCCTGCTCCCGTTCTTCGGCGCATCGAGCCGCCGGTCCTTGAACGCCTGCGCCTATAACGGCGCCCGTCGCTTCGGAAAAGACCGGCCCTGTGGAACAGCTCGGCTTGAAAACACCCCGCAGCTTCACCGCGACAGAAACCAAGACCCAAGGCGTTCCGAAGACCGCTAGCAAACTCTCCCGCAAACGCGGTGGTTCCGCGATTGAACGTTGGATCAACCGGTTCATGTTCACGTCACTGGCGAAGCCGCTCAGCTCCGGCTATCTTCCCTCCATGGCCAATTCCTTCGCGACGCCCTCGAAATCGGTCCAGAAACGCGGCTCTGTGGTTTCCCGGCGCGCGACCAAGGGCGCGAGCTCCAAGGTCACCTTCAGCGGCGTGACGGTTATCGCTCCTGTCCGTCGTCGAAACATTTGGCGCAGGTTTGGCGTGGCGTTAACGGAGAGCGGGCCTCGTCAGGGGTTGGCTTTTAGGCGGCGAGCTTGCGGTGCTGCAAGCGGCGATGTTCGATGGTCTGTTTCTTGATGGCGGCGCGCTGGGCGTGGATCTGCCGATCGCGGCCAAAGTAGGCATCTGCGGGCGTCACATTGCCCAGGCTTTCGTGATAGCGCTGGTGGTTGTAGTGCTCGATGAAGGCTTCGATCTGGGCTTCGAGATCGCCGGGCAGGTAATAATTCTCCAGTAGGATGCGGTTTTTCAAGGTCTGGTGCCAGCGCTCGATCTTGCCCTGTGTCTGGGGGTGAAAGGGGGCGCCGCGCACGTGGCTCATGGACTGGGCCTCGATATAGGCGGCCAGTTCGCCCGCGACATAGCTCGGGCCATTGTCCGAGAGCAGGCGCGGCATGTGCAGCACGGTGGCGCTGTCACAACCTGATGCGGCCAGCGCCAAGTCCAGCGTGTCGGTGACATCGCCCGCCGTCATGGTGGTGCACAGCTTCCACGAGATGATGTAGCGGGAATAGTCGTCGAGCACGGTTGAGAGGTAAACCCAGCCCCAACCGATCAGCTTGAAATAGGTGAAGTCGGTCTGCCACATCTCGTTTGGTCGCATCGTCTTGGTGTGGAACTCGTCGCGGGCCTTGATGACGATATAGGCTGGGCTGGCGATCAGATCCTGTGCCTTGAGCAGGCGATAAACCGTGGCCTCGCAGACAAAGTACTGCTTCTCATCGGTAAATTTGGTGGCCAACTCGCGGGGCGAGAGTTCGCTTTCCTCCAGCGCCATGTCGATGATCTGTTTGCGCACATTCTCGGGCAGCCGGTTCCATACCCGGCTTGGCGCCGAGGGGCGGTCTTCCAGCGCCTCAGGCCCACCATCAAGGTAGCGGGCATACCAGCGGGCAAAGGTGCGGCGTGGGATGCCCAGTTTCTCCAGCGTCTGTCGGGTGGGCAGATGGGATTGCTCGACGAGGCGGATGATCTCGAGCTTTTCTGCGGCGGGATACCTCATTCTTGGTCGCCCCCATCCGCGATCATGCTTTTTTTAAGCAGGCGGTTCTCGAGCGTCAGGTCGGCCACGCATTCCTTGAGAGCCAGTGCTTCACGGCGCAGATCCTTGACCTCGTCACTGGTGGCGGCACGGGCCGTGTCCCCGGCCAGACGGCGTTTGCCAGCCTCAAGGAATTCTTTTGACGCAGGAATAATACACGCTCTGGGCGATGCCTTCGCGGCGGCACAGTTCAGCGATGCTCTCCTCGCCGCGCAGGCCTTCGAGCACGATGCGGATTTTATCCTCGGCCGAGAAATGCCGGCGTGTGGCACGGCGAATATCTTTCACCACCACCTCGGCGGGCTTCTTGGTGGGCTTGGCAGCCAATTTTGGGCTGGAGGGATTGGGTCTCATCTGCGTTCCTTACGTCACTGCGACGAGACCCAATCCCTCCATTATCCGCAACCCCAGATCTGTGCCAAAGGCGCTGACGCCGAACAATCGCTCCCAAACCCGCGTCCGCCGATGTCAAACGCAATGTGGCGATGAGCAGCGAAGCGCTTGAACGCGCCAAGAAGCGACTGATGCGCCCTGGCGTCCGTCTCTACGCCCGCAAGGATGTTCCGCTCTATTCCGCCGACCCTGACCGTCCCGGCGTCTTCATTCGCGAACTGAACGGCAAGACGGAGCGCGGCGTGCTGGAGAACGGGACCTTCAAGGTCACGGGTTGACCAGCCTCCGCGTCGCGGTAGACGCCATTCTCGCCGCCCAGATGCAGACAGAAAAACCGCTCGCCATCATCCTGGCGGGGCACAATGGCTCGGGTAAGTCCACCATGTGGCGCCGGTCCCTGGCCGACACTCTGCGGATTCCGCTGATCAATGCGGACCGGATGATGCTGTCCATTCTTCCCGAGGCCGGCGACGATGGATTCCTCGCGGCGTGGGCCGCTGAGCTTCGTGACACGGATCGCGGCTGGATGAGCGTGGCCCAGCAGGGCGTCAACGCCTTCGCGGGTCACGCGATGGCCGCTCAGGTGCCCTTCGCCATGGAGACGGTCTTCTCCTACTGGGAACCGCAGGAAGACGGCCGGATCCTGTCCAAAGTCGACCTAGTCCGAGACATGCAGGCGGCAGGCTATTTCGTGCTGCTGTTCTTCGTCGGCTTGGCCAATCCCGAACTATCCATCCTGCGCGTCCAGACGCGCGTGAGCAGCGGCGGCCACGGGATCGAGGAAGGCGTCTTACGACGCCGTTTCCCCAGGACTCAGCAGGCGATCAAGCTGGCCGTCGATGTCGCCGACGCCTCCATCCTCACGGACAACAGCCGGTCCCATAGGGAGGCCTTCACCGTCTGCCGCGTCCAGATCGGCGGCCAGGAGGAGTTCGACGTGCGGCGCTCCGCCTCCCCCGCCGCCCTGATTCTCAACTGGCTGGAGATCGTGGGGCCGGACGCTGAGGCTCAGGCTCCGCTCGAGACCGACCCAGGCAGGCAGTAGGCCGACCAAGCCTGCATGACCTCCCGTCGCTTTCGCAAGGCGTCGCTACGTCTGTAGGCCCGCTCGGTTTCGTCGCCGACGGCGTGGGCGAGGCATTCCTCGATGACCTCCCGGGCGTAATGCGTCTCGTCCCCCGCCCAGTCCCGGAAGGTCGAACGCATGCCATGAGGCGTGCAGCCCGGCGCCAGGTCCCGCAACAGCATGTCCATCGCCATGTTGGACATCACCCCGCCCTTGGGGCCCGGGAAGATCAGTTGATTGGGTCTGACCCGCGCGGGTCGGATCGCCTCCAGCACGGCCAGGGCGCCGACTGACAGGGGCTGGCGAAAGGCCCGCTCCTTCATACGGCTCTTGTCGAGCTCCCAGACGTCGTCCCGGATCTCGCCCCAGGTCGCCTCAAGCGTCATGGTCTCCCGCGACGCCGTGAGGATGGTGAACTCCAGCGCCCGAGCCGACATTCCCTGACTGTCTGCCAGACGCTTCATGAAGGCCGGTATCTGAACATAGGGCATGGCCGGCATATGCCCGCGCTGCAGCCGGGGACGCGGCGGCAACAGGTGGTTCAGATTGCCCTTCCACAGGGCCGGGTTTTCTCCGGTGCGCAGCTTCATGACCCGAGCGTAGTCCAGCACGCGCTCCAGCCGCTCGCGCAACTTGCCCGCGGATTCGGCCTTGGTCAGCCACATGGGCTGAACGACGGACAACACAGTCTCGACGTCGATCTCATCGATCGGCCTGTTCTTGATGGCCGCGGCATGACGCTCGATCGAGCGCATCCAGCCCGCCTTGGTCTTTCGGCCCCGCCAGCCGCCTTCCTGGGCCGCCACATAGTCCTTCCAGCACGCCAACAGCGTCGGCCGCCCTTCGACCCGAACCGGCCGGGGCGGATCCATAGGCGCCACGGGCGCGGGAATGGGGGCGGACTGACCGCACTCAAGAGGATCCCGCCCTGCCGCAACGGCCCGTTTCGCGGCGTCACGGGCGAGCCGGGCGTCAACCAGGGAGACGTCGAGGAAAGAACCCAGTCCCAGGTCCCTTCGTGCCCCACCCGAACGATAGCGATAGATCCAGCTGCGTCCGCCGGTCCCGGAGACGACGAGATAGAGACCGTCGCCGTCGGAATAGTAGCCCTTGCTCTTGAAGCCTCGGACACTTCGATCCGTGAGCTTGTTGACCTTCAAAGCCATGAACACGCCCCCCCGCAAATCAATCCGGAAACCTGATTCTAGTGGCTCCTCATTTCATTTCCACAGCCTTCCTTCCCATCCAGCTTCCCATCCACCAGACAAAAGCTTGTAGAAACGCGCCGAAACGGCTCGAAACGAAATGAAAAACACAACACATTGTATTGAAGCAGTTTTCGCGGAACCAACCGCACCTCGGCGACACGATATGGAAAACTATTTCCAGCCTCTACCCGCGGAGCCATCTCGGTCTTGTCGTCGGTGGCTATCAGCAGGCGCACGCGGGCTGCACGGCTTGAGCGGAGATCGAGGCGACGCGGTGTCGCTGATCTGGATGCCCTGATCGCAAATTTCGACAAGCAAATCGCGGCTGCGCCTGGCAAGGCATCCAAGCGGCTGCACAGGTTCAGATGAATTTCGACAATCGCGCGCCGGCCAGGCTCAATCTCGGCGTTGTTCGCCTACGTCATAGCCAAGCGAAACGACGCGCCCCCTATGTTCAAGGGCGACGACTTCAGCCGCACCGATCTCGCGACCGTCTTGCCTGTCTGACTGGGCCGATCAGTCGTCGCGGTGAACACGCTCGCGGCGCTCGTGGCGCTCCTGGGCTTCGACCGACAGGGTGGCGGTCGGACGGGCTTCCAGGCGTCCCAGGCCGATGGGTTCGCCCGTATCCTCGCAATAGCCGTAGGTGCCGTCCTCGATCCGACGCAAGGCGTCGTCGATCTTGGAGATCAGCTTGCGCTGGCGATCGCGCGTGCGCAGTTCCAGCGCGCGGTCGGATTCGGACGAGGCCCGGTCCACCAGATCGGGGTGGTTCTCGGTCTCGGCCTTCAGATTGACCACCGTGCCCTTGGACTCGCGGAGGATGTCCTCTTTCCAGTCCAGCAGCTTCTTCTTGAAATAGGCCTGCTGCCGTTCGTTCATGAACGGCTCGTCGTCGGACGGGCGATATGGGCCTGGTTCGTCGGTCACAACGGACGCCAAAGCGTTCATCGATCTCACGCTCTCTAACACGCCCCCCTGTGGCGCAGAAGGCCGTATAGTCAGCCTGACGAGTCGCGGCAACGCGGTTCTCGATTCCGTGATGCAAATGGGGCCGGCAGACGAACAAAGTGACATTTGTCACTCACCTCACAAGCTTAGCCGCCTGACATCCGTGGGTTTTTCAGCCTCGGCCGGCGGGGCGGCGCATTTCCGCCTTGGCCAGTTCGACCGAGGCGCGCAGGTCGATCTGGTCCAGCACGGCGTTCAGCCCCGTATCGCCGTCGTCCGCCCGCTCCTCGCGAAGACTGCGCGCCAGTCGGTCCAGCAAGGCCTCGTCCGCCTCGCCGCCCAGCAGCGCCAGTTTCAGTTCGTCCAATCGATCCAGCAGCCCGCCGCCTCTGCGGATGGCGCGCCGGCGCCGCTCCAGCGGCCCTTCCACGCCCTGCAGCGCCATAAGGGCCGATACATCCGACACCCCGCCCGTCGCGGCGCTGGCGGTCGCGGCGGCGGGCGCAGCCGGCGCGGCCGCCTGTCCCAGCGAAAAGCCGCTGGCGGATCGCGCCGTGCGCGTGCTGGTCGGCGTGCTGACGCCGTTTGGCCCGACAACCTTCATGCCCAGGTGCTCCGCATCATGGGCCATGGATGACGGACGGCGATGACTGTTTGGTTAACGCCCCGGCAAATCCTGCCGCATCCACCTCGCGTGAGAGCCGATGGGCGTTGAATTCCCTTGGTTAATCGTGCGGCATGATCCTGGCATGGCGTGTGACGTAAAGCTGCGTGGACGTTCGACCGATGCAAAATCTGCTTGCCCGCCTTGCCGCCTGCGCCGTCGCCGCCCTGACGGCCTCGGCCGGACCGACGCTGGCCCAGGCCCAGATGCAGTCGCGCATCAAGGACATCGCGGCCGTGGAGGGCGTGCGCGGCAACCAGCTGGTCGGCTACGGCATGGTCATGGGGCTGAACGGCACGGGCGACTCCTTGCGCAACTGCCCCTTCACCCGCCAGTCGCTGGAAGGCATGACCGAGCGGCTGGGCGTCAATATCCGCGGCTCCAACGCCAACACCAAGAACATGGCCGCCGTCATGGTGACGGCCGACCTGCCCGCCTTCGCCACGCCGGGTTCACGCATCGACGTCTCCGTCGCCTCAATGTGCGACGCCAAGAGCCTGTTGGGCGGATCGCTGGTCGTGACCAGCCTGCAAGGGGCCGACGGCCAGGTCTATGCGGTGGCGCAAGGGTCGGTGCAGACCGGCGCGGTGTCGGCGTCCGGCGGATCGGGCTCTTCGGTGACGCGCGGCGTTCCGACCGCCGGCCGCATCGCCTCGGGCGCCCTGGTCGAGCGCGAGACCGGTTTCCAGATGGCGAACATGAACGAGGTTCGCCTGAACCTGCGCAACCCGGACTTCACCACCGCCCAGCGCGTCGCGGCCGTGGTCAACGCCGCCTATCCGGGCGCGGCCCTGGCCGAGAACGGCACGGTGGTCGCCCTGCGCGCCCCAGCCCAGCTGGGCATGGCGGGCTTCATCAGCCGGATCGAAAACCTGCCGGTCAGCGTGGATACGCCGGCCAAGGTCATCATCGACGAGGTGAACGGCGTCATCGTCATGGGCGATGCGGTGCGCATCTCGCGCGTCGCCATCGCCCAGGGCAATCTGACCATATCGGTGGACGAGCAGCCCATCGTCAGCCAGCCCGCGCCCTTCAGCCAGGGCCAGACCGCCATCGTCCCCTCCAGCCAGGTCAATGTCGAAGAGGACCTGGGCACCCAGATGCGCCTGGTCGGCGGCGGCGCCAATCTGTCGACCCTGGTCAACGGCCTGAACGCCCTGGGGGTCAGCCCGCGCGACATGATCAGCATCCTTCAGGCCATCAAGGCCGCCGGCGCCCTTCAGGCCGACATCGAGGTGATGTGAGCATGAGCGACCTGACCGTCTCCGCCGACCTGCTGCGCCCCGCCGCCGCCGCGCCCACGCCCGCCAACCGCGACAAGATCAGGGAAACCGCCCAGGCCTTCGAGGCCACCTTCATCTCCCAGATGCTGAAGCCCATGTTCGACGGCCTGTCGACCGACGGCCTGTTCGGCGGCGGTCAGGCCGAAGCGACCTGGCGCAGCTTCATGCTGGACGAGATGGCCAAGACCACGGTGAAAGCCGGCGGCATCGGCCTGAGCGGCCCGGTCATGTCGGAAATGCTGAAGATGCAGGAAGGACGCCCATGACCGACCATGAGCTGTCGCAGGCGCGTGTGCGCCAGTTGATCGTCCTGACCCGCCGCCTGACCGAGCGCCTGTCCGCCGAGACCCAGGCCTTCGCCGACCGCCGCCCCCAGGATGTCGCCGCTGGCCTGGCCGAAACGCAGGAGATGGCCAACCTCTATCGGCGCGACACCGCCCATGTGAAGGCCAACCCCGCCCTGCTGCGCGGCGCACCGCCGGAGGACAGGAAGGCGCTGACCGAGGCCACACGCGCCTTCGACGCGGTGCTGAGCGTCCACGCCCGCGCCGTCGACGCGGCCCGCCAGATCTCCGAAGGCCTTGTGCGCGCCATCGCCGCAGAGGTCACGGCCGCCCGCACTCCGGCCAGCGCCTACGCCGCCGACGGACGCGCGGCCCAGGGCGACGGTCGGGCCGTGGCCTTCAATCGGACCGCCTGACGGCCGACTGTCCGCCATTGCCGATTTTTTAAGCGCGGCCGTGCCAGGGTGGCGCCATGACGCTGACCACTCGTCTTCTTGGCCTGGCCTTCGCATCCGCCGACACCCTGGTCGAGGTGGATCCCGGAGGCACGGTGTCCTTCGCCATCGGCGCGGGCGCCGTGGCGGGCGAAGATGCGGGCGCGACCTGGACGGGCCGGTCCCTGGCCGACCTGCTCCACGACGGATCTGCCACCCTGGCGGCCCTGAAGGCCGTGAAGCCGGGCGTTCGCATCCCGGCCGCATCCATCCTGGTGAAGGCCGGGCCGGACCGCGTGCGGCGCGCGGCCTTTCGCGCCTTCGTCCTGCCGCAGATGGCCCCGGCCGTGTCCTGCGCCATATCCTACGAAGGTCCAGCCTTCGCCTTGGCCGATCTGGAAACTCGTCCCCTGGTGCAGGCGGACGCCTTCCTGGCCGATGCGGGCCGTGTCCTGGACGCCAACGCCGACCTGGCCCTGTCCTTCCTGGACATCAAGGGGCTGGACGACGTCGGCGGCGACGTCGCGGACCGCCTGAACCGCCGTATCGAGGCCACCCTGCAATCGGCGGCGGTTCCCGGATCGAGCGCCGCCCAGCTGACCGGCGACCGCTTCGCCCTGCTCCGTCCCGCCAACGACCGCCGCGACATCGCCGCGGAAATCATGGAGGCCGGCCGCGCCGAAGGCCTGTCCTTGGGCGCCGAGGCGTTCAGCTCGCCCGTACCGCCCGGCTCGGATTCGCTGTGCGTGCTGCGCGCCATGCGTTTCGCCATCGAAGGCTGTCTGAAAGGCGACGGCTTGGCCAACCCCCAGATCGCGTTTGCGGATTCCCTGAAACGCACCTTCCGCGACGCCGAGACCTTCCGCAGCGTGGTCAAGTCGCGCGAGTTCCAGGTCCATTACCAGCCCATCGTCCATCTCGGGTCCCGCGCCGTCCATCATTTCGAGGCCCTGGCCCGGTTCAATCCCAATACCGGCCCCGCCGACGCCATCCGCATGGCCGAAGAGTTGGAGCTGATCGAATCCTTCGACCTGGCCGTGGCGGAAAAGGTGCTGAAACGAATGCGCCAGCCCGGCGCGGGCCTGCTGAAGATGGCGATCAACGTCTCGGGCGCCTCGCTGGGCGACGACGCCTATGTCGAACAGTTGCTTCGCATGACGGCCGGGGCGCCGGAGGAACGCCGCCGCCTGATCGTCGAAGTTACCGAGACCTCGGCCGTCGCGGACATCGAGGCGGCCAATCGCCGGCTTTCGGCCCTGCGCGAGGCGGGCATCAAGGTCTGCATCGACGATTTCGGCGCCGGGGCCGCCGCCTTCGACTATCTGCGAAAGCTGGCCGTGGACGCGGTCAAGGTCGACGGCGCCATCGTGCGCGACATCCTGACCGAGGAGCGGTCGAAGACCCTGTTGCACAGCATCGTGGAGATGTGCCGCTCGATGAAGCTCGAAACCATCGGCGAGATGATCGAGACCGAGGCGGTCGCCGCCGAACTGAAGTCGGCCGGCGTCGATTACGGCCAAGGCTGGCTGTTCGGTCGCGCCGAAGCCGAGCCGCGGGTCCAACTGTCCGCCCCGCCCGCCGCCCGCCGCCGCGGCACGGTCGAAGCCTGGGGCTGAGGCGCAGACCTAGAGTCCGACCGTCCGGTCGATGTTCGACGCCGCCGGAAAATCTGCGTCGCTCGGGCATCGATGTTCGACCCGCCAAGGCTCAGCCGCCGCTGGGCCGCGATCAACCGGCGTTCACGCCCCTCTCACGCAGCGGCAGGGCTCTGGCCGCCAGTCGCAGCAGAGTGATTTCGCCGGCGCCGTTGCGACCGACCACGCCGGTGCGTTCAGGTTCGGACGTCAGCCTAGATTGTCAAAAAGGGTCGCGTCCTCAGACGTCCGGGCGATTTTGTCGACGGTCGCGAATGCGGACGGGGACGCGCTTGGGCTGGGGCGCACGGGCGTGAACGATCACGAGCAGCATGGCGGACAGGGCGGAACCGGTTGCCAGTGCGATGATCATGGTCTTCAGGCCTTCTGCAAAAACGCTTCAGAACACGGAGGATGGGTCCAGATCGGACGATGCGCAAGTCCGACGACGAACACGGCCGCGTGAGGGAGGGCGGAACGTCCAGTGGCGCGGCCCCGCGCGTCCCTCTATCTGACGGCCATGTCCAGCCCCTTCCGCATCGACGATTCGGCCGGAGCCGACGCGCGCCGCGCGGCCGCCGTACAGCGCCTGCGCGACGAAACCGGCATAGACGAGCCGATGATCGACGCCCTTGTGGAGGCCTTCTACGCGCGTGTCCGCGACGACCGGCTGATCGGCCCGATCTTCGCCGCCCGCATCGACGACTGGGGCCCGCATCTGGCGCAGATGAAGCTGTTCTGGTCGTCCGTCGCCCTGTCCACCGGCGTCTATCAGGGCCGGCCCATGCCCAAGCACCTGCCCCTGCCCATCGACGCCCGCCACTTCGACCGTTGGCTGGAGATCTTCGTCGCGACCGCCAACGACCTCTGCCCGCCGGTTGCCTCCGCGCACTTCATCGAACGCGCCCGTCGTATCGCCGAAAGCCTGGAACTCGGCGTCGCCAACGCCAACAACGTCCTGCTGGCCAAGGGCGAACGCTACACCCGCCCCTTCGAAGGCTGGACGCCGGAATAGATCAGGCAGAACGATCTTCCAAAGTGTGGAAGATGCGAGTGACGACGACGTTAGCGCCCTCCACACGATAGCGAATGACATAGCCGGCCTGCCCAAATCGGACGATCATGTCGCGACCGCCGATCCGGTTCTTGGGCGCACGCTCTGGAAACGTCCCCAGAGTTCTCAACGCCCCGTCCAGCACATCCGCAGCGCGCAAGGCGGCTCCTGGCGACACATCGGCCAGAAAGTTCGAGACGCGAATCAGATCGCTACGCGCCGGCGGCAGCAGCCGAACCCGATAGTTCACGTCTTCTCCGCCAGTCTCCGCTCCAGATTGGCGTGAAAGTCACGAAGCGCGTCTTCCAATGGAATGGTCGCGCCCGTGCGCTCATACTCCGCCCAGCGTTCCTCATCTTCTGCGACCCAGGCCGCAGAATACTCGCTTACGCCCGCCATGTCAGTGTCGCCGATCACGTCTTCCAGCGCCCGTAGCGCATAGGCCGTTGGCTCCACGCCCGCAGCCTCGGCCGCTGCCTTCAGACGCCGCGCCTGATCCTCGTTCAGGTGAATGTCGAACCCATCAGCCATGCGGGACGATAACCCAACCGGCTGAACGTCGCAATGTTCCCACATTGTTCTTGCTGAAACGCGCGAATTGATCCCCATATAGCGTCGTCGCGCCGGAGCCGTCCGGCCCTCTCCGCGTTCCCGGATTCAATGACCGAAAAGCACAACTTCATCCGCGTTCGCGGCGCCCGCGAGCATAATCTCAAGGGCGTGGACCTGGATATTCCGCGCGAACAGCTGGTGGTGATGACCGGCCTGTCCGGTTCGGGCAAGTCGTCCCTGGCGTTCGACACCATCTACGCCGAAGGGCAGCGCCGCTATGTCGAGAGCCTGTCGGCCTATGCGCGCCAGTTCCTGGAACTGATGGGCAAGCCGGACGTGGACCTGATCGAGGGCCTGTCGCCGGCCATCTCCATCGAACAGAAGACGACCTCCAAGAACCCGCGCTCGACGGTCGGCACGGTGACGGAGATCCACGACTATATGCGTCTGCTGTGGGCGCGGGTCGGCGTGCCCTATTCGCCGGCCACCGGCCTGCCGATCGAGAGCCAGACCATCAGCCAGATGGTCGACAAGCTGACCGCCCTGCCCGACGGCGAGCGCATCCTGCTGCTGGCCCCCGTCGTTCGCGGCAGGAAGGGCGAGTACAGGAAGGAAATCGCCGAGTGGCAGCGCCAGGGTTTCCAGCGCCTGAAGATCGACGGCCAGTTCTTCCCGATCGACGAGGCGCCGACGCTGGACAAGAAGTTCAAGCACGACATCGACATCGTCGTGGACCGGATCGTCACCAAGCCGGATCAGGAAGGCCGCTACGCCGACAGCCTGCAGACGGCCCTGGGTCTGGCCGACGGGCTGGCGACCGCGGAATGGGCGTCGACGCCCGAGGGCGAGACCGCGCCGCGCACCCTGGTCTTTTCCGAACGGTTCGCCTGTCCGGTGTCCGGTTTCACGATCAGCGAGATCGAGCCGCGCCTGTTCTCGTTCAACAATCCGTTCGGCGCCTGTCCCGTCTGCGACGGCCTGGGGGTCAAGCTGGCCTTCGACGCCGATCTGGTCATCCCCGACCGCGACAAGACCCTGCACAAGGGCGCCGTCGCGCCCTGGGCGCGGGGGCCGTCGCCCCTCTACACCCAGACGCTGCAATCGCTGAGCCGCCACTACGGCTTCTCGATGGACAAGCCGTGGCGGGACCTGCCGGCCCAGGCGCACAAGGCCATCCTGCACGGCACGGGCGCGGAGAAGATCAAGTTCACCTACGACGACAACGCCCGGAAATACGAGGTCTCAAAGCCGTTCGAAGGCGTGCTGCCCAACCTGGAGCGCCGCTGGCGCGAGACCGACAGCGCCTGGGTGCGCGAGGAGCTGGCCCGCTATCAGTCCGAGACCCCGTGCGACGCCTGCCACGGCAAACGGCTGAAGCCCGAGGCCCTTGCGGTCAAGGTCGGGGGCGAGGACATCGCCGACATCTCCACCCTTTCGATCTCCAAGGCCTATCTGTGGTTCTCGACCCTGGAGGAGAGCCTGAGCGAAAAGCAGATGGAGATCGCCCGGCGCATCCTGAAGGAGATCTGCGACCGGCTGCGGTTCCTGAACAATGTCGGCCTGGACTATCTGAACCTGTCGCGGTCGTCCGGCACCCTGTCGGGCGGCGAGAGCCAGCGCATCCGTCTGGCGTCGCAGATTGGCTCGGGACTGACCGGCGTCCTCTATGTGCTGGACGAACCCTCCATCGGCCTGCACCAGCGCGACAACACCCGTCTGCTGGAAAGCCTGAAGGGGCTGCGCGACCTGGGCAATTCGGTCCTGGTCGTCGAGCACGACGAGGAAGCCATCCTGACCGCCGACTATGTCATCGACATGGGGCCGGCCGCCGGCGTGCACGGCGGCACGGTCTGCGCCGAGGGCACGCCCGAACAGGTCATGGCCAATCCGAACAGCCTGACCGGCAAGTATCTGACCGGCGCGCGCGAGATCGAAATCCCGGCCGAGGGTCGCCGACCGATCGACCGCAAGCGGATGCTGAAGATCAGCGGGGCCAGCGGCAACAATCTGAAGAGCGTGACAGGCGAAATCCCGGTCGGGGTCTTCACCTGCATCACCGGCGTCTCCGGCGGGGGGAAGTCGACCTTCACCATCGAGACCCTGTACAAGGCCGCCGCCCGTCGCCTGAACAATGCGTCCGAAGCCCCCGCCCCCTTCGACCGGATCGAGGGGCTGGAGCATTTCGACAAGGTCATCGACATCGACCAGTCGCCCATCGGCCGCACCCCCCGCTCGAACCCGGCGACCTACACCGGCGCCTTCGGCCCGATCCGCGACTGGTACGCCGGCCTGCCGGAATCCAAGGCGCGCGGCTATGGCCCCGGCCGGTTCAGCTTCAACGTCAAGGGCGGCCGCTGCGAGGCCTGCCAGGGCGACGGCGTCATCAAGATCGAGATGCACTTCCTGCCCGACGTCTATGTCACCTGCGACGTCTGCAAGGGCAAACGCTATAACCGCGAGACGTTGGAGATCGTGTTCAAGGGCAAGTCCATAAGCGACGTGCTGGACATGACGGTCGACGAAGCGGCGAACTTCTTCAAGGCCGTGCCGCCGATCCGCGACAAGATGCTGACGCTGGAGCGGGTGGGCCTGGGCTATGTCAAGGTGGGCCAGCCGGCGACGACCCTGTCGGGCGGCGAGGCCCAGCGGGTCAAACTGTCCAAGGAGCTGTCGAAACGCGCCACCGGCCGCACCCTGTATATCCTCGACGAGCCGACCACCGGGCTTCACTTCGAGGATACGCGCAAGCTGCTGGAGGTGCTCCAGGAACTGGTCGAGGCCGGCAACACCATCGTGGTGATCGAGCACAATCTCGATGTCATCAAGGTCGCCGACTATCTGCTCGACTTCGGTCCCGAAGGCGGCGACGGCGGCGGCGAGATCGTCGCCGTCGGCACGCCCGAACAGGTGGCGGACAACACCGCCAGCTGGACCGGCAAATACCTCAAGGAGGTGCTGGAGCGGCACGAAGCGCGCCGCAAGGCCCGGGTCGCGGCCCTGGGCACCCCTGCCGCGCCGGGCGGCGCGGCTCCGGCCAAGCCCGTGCGGAAGAAGGCGAAGGCCTCCGCCTGATCCGAACGACCGCCGTCAGCGCCCCCTGGACATGCGGATGGCTTGCCACGCCGCCGAGAAGGGGGCGTACAGCACGGCCAGTTGCAGCGCCGACAGGAAGGCGTTGACAACCGATGACACCAGCAGGGCCGGCCAGGCGCGGGCCAGAATTTGGCCTAGGCCCAGGTCGGCGTAGCGCGACAGGCTCTGGACGCCGCCGGTCGCCAGATCGGTCGCGGCGCCGATGATCATGCCCAGGATGCTGACGATAAGGGACATGACCACGGCGATGACCGCCATGCCGAGCAGGGCCCAGAAATGGCCCTTCGTGGCGGAAAAGGACTCCAGGATCACGATCTTGCGGCGATCCACTGTCATCGGCACGGCCAGGCTGAACTTGACCGCCAGCCAGACCACCAGGGCGAAGGCGGCGAAGATCAGCAAGACGCCGAGCAGGATCAGCAGCGGCTGGCCCGAGGCGGCGCCGAAGCCGATGGCGGCGCCCACCACCGTCATGGCCGCGCCGGACGACAGGCCGACGATCACGGCGACGGCCAGGGTCACGACCAGAACGCGCACCTCGTCCATGCCCAGCCGCAGATAGCCCCAGCGCGTCTCTTCCGGCCGCAGCACTGCGCGGGCCACCGCCGCGCTCAGCACCGCGCCGATCACCAGGCCCGCAGGCGCCGCCAGGGCGAAGGCGCTGGCGTAGACGGGACCGAGGGCCTGAAAGTCGGCCATCGACGGGTTGGCCGACTGTTCCAGCGCCTCGCCGGCCGCCATCAACGCCGCCCACTTGTCCGCACCCAGGCCGAACATGACCAGATACAGCAGCAGATAGGTCAGACCCCAGGCCAGGGCGACCACCGGACGACGGCGAACGACGCGGAACCCTTCGAAGGCCGCGTCGGTGGCGGAAAAACTCATGACAACTCCGGGTGCAGATTCGTCTCCACCCTAGCGCATCCGCGCCTCGGCGTCCTGCGTCAGGCCGCCGACTGAATTGTCCAGTCGGCGATCTGGGTGTTGATGTCGCGCGTGGCGGCGTCGAAGGCGGC
The DNA here is from genome assembly GCF_055809335.1 of Brevundimonas sp. D3-1P. NCBI lineage: Bacteria > Pseudomonadati > Pseudomonadota > Alphaproteobacteria > Caulobacterales > Caulobacteraceae > Brevundimonas > Brevundimonas sp. D3-1P. Next base: position 196,373 of record NZ_CM147908.1, on the reverse strand, counting down.
GACGATAGCCGACACCCGGTTCTCGCCGGCGGGCTGGGTCACGGTGAAGACGCGCTCGACCGAACGCCCTTCCTCGGGGCGGATGGCCGCGCCGTCGGTCCGACGCTCGGGCGTCGAGCGCAGTTGGGCCCGGGCTGTGACGACCACGTCAGGCGCGGCCCCCGGCGCGGCGTAGCGGGCCTCGAACGTCGTCACCGTCACCTGCAACACCAGGGGCGGCGTGCCCGGCTCGCGGCGGCCCAGGACGCGAATTCGATCGGCCCGGTTGGCGAAGGCGGCCTTCAGGGTATCGTCGAACAGGGTGGACGCGGGCGAAACCCAGCGCGCCCCGCCGATATAGGCGGTCTCGAGCCCCGTCACGCCCAGGATGCGGTCGTCGCCGGCCGCCTCCGGGAATTCGATGCGGCGGATGGAGACCGTCAGGGGCGCAGGCGACGCCCCCACGGCGGAGGGCGCCGCCAGCGGCAGGCCGAAGCGATAATTCTGCACCGGGTCCGGCGTCGACAGCAGCGAACAGCCGCCAAGAGCCGCCACAGCGGCGAGACCCGCCGCCAGACGAAGGCCGGAACGAACGACGGAACGAGGGATCACGGCTGAACCTCCAGCTCTTTGGATTGGGGACGACCGATGAAGTCGCGGGGGCTGGCGCGCACCTGGTCGATCAGGGCCTGAAGAGAGCGGGTGGCGTCCTGCAGTTCCTCGATCGTGCCGGTCAGCTGCGGCAGGCTGGACGTCGCAAAGTCGCCGAGCGGCCGCTCCAGCCCCGTGATCGATCGGTTGGCCGAGGCGATGGCCGTGCGGGCCTCCGCCGTCGCCTGGTTGATGTTGGCGATGGCCTGACGGCCGTCGGTGTTGACGATCTGGCGCGTATCGACGGCCAGGGCCTGATATTCCTTCACGGCCGCATTGGCGCTGGTGACGGCTTCCTCCAGCTGCTGGAAGATAGCCTTGCGGGCCTCAAGCTCGGTGGTCAGGGCCTCGACATTCTTCACGCTGGTCGAGAAGCTGCGGATGTTGTCGTCCGACATGACGCGGTTGATGCGGTTCAGGGCGTCCACCGTCTGGGCCAGCACGGTGCCCGAACCGCTGAGCAGTTCGGCGATGGGCGACGGCTGGCTTTGCAGCACCGGCACGACATTGTCAGGATACTGGTCCTTCAGCAGGGCGCTGTCAGGCGAGCCGGCGGTGATCTGAATATAGTTCACGCCAGTGATGCCTTGCGTTTCCAGTTGGGCGCGCGAGGTGACGCGCACCGGCGTCGAGCCGTCCACGCGCACGCGGGCGATGACCTGGTCGCCGCGCTTGGTGTCGATGTGCACGTCGGTGACTTCGCCGACCCGGATGCCGTTGAAATGCACTTCCCCCCCCTCCGACAGCCCGTTCACCGGGCCGTAGAAGACGATGTCGTACAGGTCGTAGTCGCTGTTGAACTGCAACCGGGCCAGCCAGATGGTGAACACCGCCAGCGCCGCCAGCAGGGCGACGGTGGCGATGCCGACCGCGGCGTAATGTGCGTCTCTTTCCATGCTCGGCTCTCCTCAGGCCGCACTTCTGGCGACGGCGCGGCCGCGCGGCCCCAAAAAGTATTCCTTGATCCACGGATGATCGGAGCGTTCCAGCTCCTGCACCGTGGCCTTCTCGACCACCCGCTTGTCCGCCAGGACCGCCACCTTGTCGCAGATGGCGTAGAGGGTATCGAGATCATGGGTGATCATGAAGACCGACAGGCCCAGATCGTCCGCCAGCTGACGGATCAGATCGTCGAAGGCTGCGGCCCCGATCGGGTCCAGCCCCGCCGTCGGTTCGTCCAGGAAGACCAGTTCCGGGTCCAGCGCCAGGGCGCGGGCCAGGCCGGCGCGCTTCTTCATTCCGCCCGACAGTTCGGCCGGCTTCAGATAATGGTGCTCGGGCTTCAGACCGACCATGGCGATCTTCATCTCGGCCAGTTCGTAGATCACCGACTTCGGCAATTTGGTATGCTCGATCAACGGCGAAGCGACGTTCTCGAGCACCGACAGGGCCGAGAACAGCGCGCCCTGCTGGAACAGGATGCCGGTGCGACGCTCGATATCGGCAGCTTGATCGTCGGTCAGGGTGGCGCGGTCGTAGCCCAGCACCTTCACCGAGCCGCCCTCCGGCTCCTTCAGGCCGATGATGGTGTTCAACAGGACCGTCTTGCCCGCGCCCGATCCGCCTACGACGCCCATGACCTCGCCACGCTGCAGGTCGATGTCCAGGTTTTGGTGGATGACGCGGTCGCCGAACTGGCTCAAGAGGCCGCGCACCTCGATCAGATTTTCCGTCCCCGGCGCGTCGGCGGCACGGACGGCGGTCTCTGGCTTCGCGCCGCTCATATGTTCAGCTCCAGGAAGATCAGGGCGAACACCGCGTCCAGCAGGATTATGGCGAAGATGGCTTGGACGACGGCCGCCGTCACGCGCCGCCCCAGGCTTTCCACGTCGCCGGCGACCGACATGCCCTGGCGGCAGCCGATGGCGGCGATGACGAGGGCGAAGGCCGGCGCCTTCACCAAGCCGACCATCATGTGCTGAGGCATGCCGCCGACTTCCACTAGGCGCTGGAAGAAGAAGGACGGGCCGAGATTCAGCGAACTCCAGCAGACGACGAGGCCGCCCAGCAGACCGCCGATCATTCCCATGAAGGTGAGCAGCGGCAGCATCAGCACCAGGGCGGCCACGCGCGGCACCACCAGGGCCTGAAACGGATTGACGCCCATGACCTGCATGGCGTCGACCTCCTGGTTCATCCGCATCGAGCCGATCTCGGCGGCGAAGGCGGACGAAGACCGGCCGGCCAAGAGGACCGAGGCGATCACCACCGCGAACTCGCGGAACATGGCCACGCCGATCAACTGCACCGCAAAGACCTGAGCGCCGAAGTCGGCCAGCAGGTCCACGCCGATGAAGGCCACCACGGCGCCGATGAAGAAGTTTGTGATCACGACGATGGGAATGGCGTCCAAACCGGAGCGTTCGGCCTGGCTGACCCAGGCGGGCCAGCGGATGCCGCCCGGATGGCGCAACGCCTCGGCCACGGCGGCCATCAGACGGCCCAGGAAGGCCAGGGACAGCATCGCCTCGCCGGCGAAGTCATAAACGCCGCGGCCGATCTTGGCGAAGGTGCGCACAAAGGCGCTGGCGGGTTTGGGAGCCGGGGCGCTCTTGCGCTCCAGCAGTTCGATCATGTGATAAATGCGGCCCGCCTCGGGGCGCGCCTTCCACTGGCTCTTGGGCAGTCGCCCGCTGGACGCCTTCACCAGGGCCAGGGCGCCGGCGGTGTCGAAACGCCCCAGGCCCGAGGTGTCGATGCTGGCGATCTCGCGGCCTTCCAGGTCGCGGCTAAGCTCGGCGGGAAGACGGCCGAGCGCCGTCGTCGTCCAGTCGCCGGTCAGCCGCAGCCGCGCCGCGCCGTCCGCCTCCACGATCTCGTATTGCGCCTGGCTCATCGGGCCTCGAACGACAGGTCGGACATCGCGATCATCCCTTAGCCGATGCTTTGGGACCGCCAAGCCGCGCAGCCGGAATCCTTACGGCGCTAATGGTCAAGGCCGCCTTCGATGTCAACGGACGATGACATTTGCGCGGATGAATGTCGCTGAACCGTGTCGCGGCCGCCTCCCCCTGGATGGTTGCGCCAAACCGTGACGCTGGCGTGGATGGCAAACGCGGTCGAACGGGATTCGTTCTCTCGTCTCAGCCCATCAGGGCCCGGACAGCCGCTAGATCGTCGATGAACAGCCGTCGCGCCTGCGCCTTCGCGCCGGGGTCGGGCAGGCGAAGGAGATAAGACGGATGAACGGTCAGCATGGCCGTCCCGCCATCCGTCAGGGCCAGCGGCGTGCCGCGTTCGCGCATCACCGCCGGCTTGCGTCCCAGCACCGCCAGCCCGGCCGTGGCGCCCAGGGTCAGAACCACCTTCGGCTTCAGCAGCCGGCGCTCGGCGTCCAGCCACCAGCGGCAGGCCTGGACCTCGCCGGCGTCGGGCGTCTTGTGCAGCCGTCGCTTGCCGCGCGGCTCATGCTTGAAATGTTTGACGGCGTTGGTGACATAGACATCGGCGCGGTCGATCCCCGCCTCTTCAAGCGCGACGTCCAACACCGCGCCCGCCGGGCCGACGAAGGGACGCCCGGCAAGATCCTCCTGGTCGCCCGGCTGTTCGCCCACGATCATCAACCGCGCCTGTTTCGGCCCTTCGCCGCACACGCCCTGGGTCGCATCGCGATATAACGGGCAGCGACGGCAGGCCTTCACTCCTTCGGCCACTTCGACCAGACTTTCGGGAACGGCCTGCGCATCCGGGCGCGCGGCGTGCAGGTCGGGCGCCACGGCGCGGGCGAAACGGGCGTTGGGCGAAGGCGCGGGCGTGGCGACCATGGCTTCCGTTCGAACCGACGAGGCGGCCACGAGTTCCGGGATAAGCGCGGCCTCAGGCAGATTCTTCCAATAGGTTTTGGCCATCTCGCCCTGCATGGTCTTCACCTTCAGCCGGGCCGGATTGAAGGTCGAGGCGTAGTAGGTCTTCCAGAACGCTTCGACCTCGTCCTCGGCCGGCGCCATGTCGCGCGTCGCCGGCGGACCGAACCGCATGTTTTCGCCATCCCAGAAGGCCGAGCCGTCCGGCGTCAGGATCGACCAGCGCATGGTGGTGAAGCGACGCTGGAAAAACGGCGCGGTCTTTTCCAGCACGCGGTGCGGCGGCTCGAACCAGGCGACCCAAGCTTCGCCCCGGTCGTCGTGCGCCTGACGAAAGCGGACGAAGGCCTTCATCTTGTGCGAGGCGCGACTGACGGTCTTGGCCCGTTCCATCGCATCGGCCACATCGCGGTCGGAGACCACCCGGATCAGATCGGGTTCGTCCCTGAGTCGCCACAACAGCCGATACATCAGGTCGAACCGATCCTCGGCGCGGTGCAGGATCACCTCGCGGGCCAGGTCCACGAAAGATGCAGGAACGGCGAACGTGTTTTCGATCCGCTCATCTCCGCTTTCGCGGGGGCGATCGGAGCCGGGCAGGTCGAACAATCCGCCTTGAACGGCGGATGCCCCGCCCGCCACCACGAACCGCGCATCCGCCGGCCGCACGCCGGCCAGCCGGAACGCCCGCGCCGCCTTGCGCCAGCCGTCGAAGTCGGTCTCGCCGCCCAGCGTCGCCGTCGCCATCAGAACAGACTCAACTGTTTCGGGGCCCGGCCGCCCATCTGCGTCTTCAGATCGGCGGCGTCGGTCAGGGCGCCCGGCGTCCAGTCCAGGGCGGTGATGAAGGGGCGGACCTTGGCGACCGAGCGGGTCAGCCGTCCGATGTCCTCCAGGCGCAGGGTGCGATAGCGACGGACGGACACGATCCGGTCCACCGCCTTCACCCCCAATCCCGGCACCCGCAGCAGCATTTCGCGCGGCGCGCGGTTCACGTCGACGGGAAACTGCTCGCGCTTGTTCAGCGCCCAGGCCAGCTTGGGATCGACGGCCAGGTCCAGCATTCCGCCAGAGGCCCCCTCTGCGATCTCGGGCGCGGAAAAGCCGTAGAACCGCATCAGCCAGTCCGCTTGATACAATCGATGCTCGCGCATCAACGGCGGCTTGGACAAGGGCAGGACGGCGCTGGCGTCGGGGATGGGGCTGAAGGCCGAATAATAGACCCGCCGCAGGCCGTAACCACCGTACAGCGAGGCGCTGCGGTCCAGGATTTCGGTGTCCGCCGCCCCGTCCGCCCCGACGATCAACTGGGTGCTCTGGCCCCCAGGCGCGAATCTGGGCGGCTTTGTCTTGTCGCGCCGGGAAGGTCTGGCCGCCTCGACGCCTAGCCTCACCTGCCCCATCGCCTTCTTGATGACGCCCACGTCCTTCTGCGGCGCCAGCCGGGCCAGCGCCTCGTCGCGCGGAAGTTCGATATTGGCCGACAAACGGTCTGCGTAGAGGCCCGCCATCTCGACCAGACGCGGATCGGCCTCGGGGATCAATTTCAGATGGATATAGCCGCGAAAGTCGTGAACCTCGCGCAGCGTCTTGGCCACCAGGACCAGCTGCTCCATCGTATAGTCGCTGTTGCGGATGACGCCCGACGACAGGAACAGGCCCTCGATATAGTTGCGCCTGTAGAAGTTCAGCGTCAGGTCGACCACCTCGTTCACATCGAACCGCGCCCGCTCCACGTTCGACGACGCGCGATTGATGCAATAGGCACAGTCGTAGATGCAGAAGTTGGTCAGCAGTATCTTCAGCAGACTGATGCAGCGCCCGTCGGGCGTATAGGCATGGCAGATGCCCATCCCCTCGGTCGAACCGATCCCCTTGCCGTCGACCGAATTCCGCTTCGCCGTGCCCGACGACGAGCAGGAGGCGTCATATTTCGCCGCATCGGCCAGAACCGAGAGTTTTCGACGGAGATCGAGACGCGCCATGGTTCATGATATGTTCTCGTCCGAGATCAAGTCCAGCTTCACCGTTCTGCTTTATTTTCAGGGGCTTCAGCGCAGCAGGTTGAGCAGCGAAGTATTCTTCAGCGAATTGATGATCTGCGCCGAGGCTTCGATCGCCACCTGCGCCTGCTGAAGGTCGGTGATGGCCTGGGCGGGGTCGTAGCCGGTCTTGTCCTGCATCATCTTTTGCAGGGCGGTCTTCTGGCCCTGCTGGGCGTCCAGGGCGGCTTCGACATGGTTCTGCATAAGGCCGTTCCTGGCGGTCTGGTCGGTCAGGCCGGCGTTCGCCTTGTCCAGTTCGGCCAGTTGCGCCTTCAGGAAGGCGGTCACATCCGCATCGGGTTGGCCCGTCAGCGTCCCGGCGCCGGCCGGCGTGTAGGTCACGCCGTTCACCGTGACCGGCGCGCCGTTCTGGAAAGCCTGGATGTTGCGAAACACCTCGGTCAGCGGCCCGCCGACCTCGCTGGCCAGAAAGCCGGTCTCCAGCGTCGTCTTCTCGTCGATGCGCGACTTGTGCTTCAGGGTGTCGTTGGCGAAGGTCGAAGCAGTCGACGGCGCGGTCGCCAGATCGGCCAGGGTCGCCGCCTTCGCCGGCGCCACGTCCCCCTGCCCCCCGGCGAACAGATAGGCGCCCTGGTGCTCGGCGTTCAGCCCGCCCTGTACGGTCTGATAGTGCAGGCCCAGTTCGGTCATCAGATTGGTGATGTTTCCCGCGCCCAGGCCGTTGGCGATGGCGTCGCGGGCGCCTGCGCCGCCCTCGTAGATGCGGGTCAGGGCCAGGTCCTGGGCGCTGAGGCGCGCGGCGACCGTTTCTCCAGTCGAGATGAAGCCGTCAAGCCGCGCCTGGGTCGAGGTCAGGCTGGTCAGCTGTTCTGCGCCGCGACCGTAGCCGGCCATGTTGGTGGCGATCTTTTCGCTGTCGATCCGCTCCTGCGCCTGTTGGGCGCGGCTCTGGGCGCTCATCAGGCTGAGCAGGGCCGACTGGAAGTTTCCGTTCGTGGCGACGCGCGTCATTGCAGGATTCCGATCAGAACGTCGTACATGTCCTTGCTCGCCTGGATCAGGCGGGCGGAGGCGTTATAGGCCTGTTGGAAGGTGGTCATATTGACCAGTTCCTCATCCATATTGACCCCCTGGGCCGAGGTGCGACGGCTTTCCGCCTCGGTCGAAAGGGCGGCGGCGGTCTCGCTGCGGGTCTTGGCGGCCGAGGCCTTGCCGCCGATGTCGCCGGCGAAGTCCGCCGCATAGGCCGACAGGGTCTTCGTCCCCCCCGCATTGCCGCCGGCCGAGGCGAAGGCGACGTTGCGCTTGCCCACGTCGCCAAGGGCCAGGCCGCCGCGTCCGTCGCTCTTGCTCAGCGCCGGCGTTCCCGCCGCCGCCGCCAGGTTCAGTTGCGCCAGGGCCAGTTTGCCGGGGTCCTGTTGAATGTCGCTGCGAACGCTGTAGGCGCCGGCCCGCGTCGCGCCTGCAGCGCCCAGGCCGAACAGTTCGGATATGGAGACGCCGGACGGGCTCTGGGTCGTCGCATCCTTGACGACGCTCATCGTCGTGGCGGCCGGATCATAGGCCTTGAAAGCCAGTCTGCCGGCGGCGTCCAGGCTGAAGGCGCCGTAGCGGCCGACGCCGGTGATCGGATCGTTCAGCGCGCCCAGCAGCTCGCCCATCGTGCCCGCGCCTGCGGGGACGGAAACGGTGATGTCCCGCTGTCGTGCGCCGGATTCCCCGGCGAAGCGGAACGTCAGGCTCTCGCCCGCATCGAAACCATGCTGCGAAGTCAGCGTCAGCCCGGTCTCATAGAAGGTCGGCGTGGTCGTCGTGACCAGGTCGTTCAGCCCGAACCAATGGGAAAAGCCGCGGCCGCCCTTACTGCCAGGCGTCGTCGCATCGTCGGCGATGGCCACGCCGTTCCCGCCCGCGCCGTCAAGTTGCAGCCGCCCGTCGGCGAAGCTGGCCGTGACGGCCCCGCCCATCTGGGCGTTCAGCACCCCGAGGAAGGTCGATGGATCGGCCGCGACGCCGTTGATCGTCATCGTCGCGCCGGAAAAGACGATCTGGGCCGAGGCCTGAACGACGCCGGCGGCGTCGACGGCGGTGATGGTGGTCGCCCCCGAAAAGCCGTTGAGCGCGTTTTCCAGGGATTGGCCGGTGTTGCGGCCCGCCAGGGTCGTCGGGGCCGGCACGCTGCTGTTGGCGTTGTGGGCGCGGTTCAACTCGTCCGCCATCTTGGCCGTCAGTTCGCCCAGGCGCGCCGCCGCCGCCGGCGCATCCACGTCGCGCATCTCGACCAAGCCGCGAATCTGGCCCGACGATACGCCGTCCAGCAGCGGCCAGCGCGTGCCGCTGGGCTCGGTGATCATGATGTCCGAAAAGGCGGTGGTCGCATCGACCGTTCCGGCCGATTGGTAGGAGATCGTCGCATGGCCTTCGCCCACCAGGGTCGTGCCCGCATTGGTGCGCAGGGTGACGCCGCCGTTCGCGCGGGGCTCGACCTTCACGTCCATATATTTGGACAGTTCGTTGATTAGGCCCAGCTGGGCGTTCTGGGCGCCGGTCACGTCCTGATTGACCACCGAGCCCGAGGCGATGGTCTTGTTCAGCTTGTCGATCTGTTCCAGCAGCGGGTTGATCGTCTCGACCGCGCTTTGCAGCCGCCCGTCGGCCTCCTGGCGCGCGGATTGGATCTGGGCGGCGATGCCGGCCGCCTGGTTGAACATCGACTGGGTCTTGTAGATCGTGTCCTGGCGCGCGGCGGACGAGGTCGGGCTTTCGGCCAACGTCGCATAGCTGGCGAACAGCTTGTCGACCTGGGCGAAGAAGTTGGCGTCGCTGCTGGGGTCGCCGAACTGGCTCTGAATCTGGTCGTAGAGTTCGGATCGCACGCCCTGACGCGCCGCATCCGATCCCGCGCTCAGCGCCGCCGCCTGAAGGAAGCGGTCCGTCGCCAGCCGAACGCGCGTGATATCCACGCCCGCGCCGTATCCGTTGGTGACGGCGGCGGACTGGTCGGCGACCTTGCGAACATAGCCGGGGGTGTCGACGTTGGCGATATTGTCGGCGGCGACGCGCAATTGCGACTGGGCGGTCTGCATGCCCGAGGTCGCGATATTCATGATCGAGTTCAGCGACATGGACGCATCTCCCCCGCCCTACCCGGCAAGCCCTGCACTGCCGCGCGCAGTTCTTGCCCAGCCACGCCCCGACGCCGCTCGGACAGAGCGTTGTTTTTCAATGGGATCGTGGATCGGACATCCGTCATGACCGATGAGGCGCGCAAGCGCCGGGCCAGTTGGGGTTGACCGCAAGCCAGGCGTTCAAGCGGCGCGACCGTGACCCGCCAAGCCGGGCAAAAAGCGGCGACAGCGCGGCAATAATCGACCGCCATGCGTCGCGCACGGTCAAGAAATGTCGGATTCGCCGTTGTTTCTATTGACCTATTTCTTTGGCCCGCCCCTTGCGTCGGCCGTGCCGAACCTTGGCGCAGCAGGCGCCGTCCTCTTCGCCTTCGAAAGCCCCCGCCCGACCATGTCGATCGCATCCGCCCTGTTCGCGCCCGCCGCGCCGGTTTCGACCGGAACGTCCACGGCTGCGTCGGGCGCCGGAGCCGCCGATGCGGGCCTGTTCTCCACGAAGATGGCCGCCGCTGCGGAACAGGCGGCCAACGACAAGGGCGCCGCGCAGGCCCGGCCCGGCGTCGTGCATACGACGAGCATGCGTCTTGTCGCGAACGCAGAAACCGACATTGCGACTGACGATCCCGCCCTGATCGAAACGCCAGGCAAGCCCGTCGGCACAGATCGCCTGACGCCTCCGCCCCCTGAGACGGCGGACGTCCCGAAAGAAGAGGCGAAAGCGGCGCCGGAGCCGAATCCTCAGGCCAGGGAAACGGTTGAAGCCGTTGCGCCCTCCCCCTCCCCTCAGGTTTTCGGGCAGACCACGCCCGTCTCACCCGCATCGACCCAGACGCCGGAGGCTGCGCCTGCAGTCGAAGGGGCCGCCGGCACCGATCAACCTCGACAGCCGACCACGAGCGTCGTTCCGCCTCCGCCGTCGGCTTCGACAGGTGCGGCCGCGATGTCGGACACGGCCGAAGCGGCGTCGCCGGTCGCGCTGAAAAGGGCTTCTGCGGAGCTGGGCGCGGACGCCGTCGAACGTCCGCTGCAGTCGCCCCCGTCTGTCGAGACGGCCAAGGCCGCCTCAGCTGTTGAAGCGGAGGCGAAGACGAATGTCGCCAAGCCGACGCCGGAGACTCCCGACGCCATGGCCGCGTCCAGGGGCTCTCAAACCGCGTTGGAACCCCATGAGACGGCCAAGCCGACCGTCGCGAGGCTTGCGGCCGAAGCGCCCACCGCTCCCCCCGCCCCCGCCTCATCCGTCGTCGCGCCTGCGGCGGCTCGGCAGAGCCCGGTCGCCTCCCATGCGGCGGCGCAAGCGGCCCTCGCCCGGCTGGCGGCCGACGCCCAGGTCCCTTCGGCACAGGTTCAGACGATTGTCGCCGTCGCGGCGCCGAAGCCGCTCGCCCCGACGACCGATCTGGCCGCCGCCGCATCGATACTGACGCTGGCCGAGCCGGACGGCCAGGCCGAGCCTGCCGATCAGTCGCCCGGCAGGCCGACGCCAGACGCGCCCGCCCCATTGCGCCCCAGTCGTCGCGACCTGCTTCAAAGCGCCGAAGCGGTCTTGAAGGCCGACGCCCCCGCGCCAACCGCCGCGCCCGCCGAGGGCAAGACGCCGGCCGAGGCCGCCACGACCGCCGCTCCTTCAAACCCAGCGTTCGGCGCCAAGCCTGCATCGCCGGAGATCGCATCGGCGGAGGCGCCGGCACCTGTCGACCTAGGCGCCGACGCTCAGCCCGCCTCCGCCGCGACCGGCGACGCCGCCCGTGCGCAATCGACCGCCGCCGATCATGGCCTGGGCCTGTCCACCCTGTCGCGCGTCACGGTGGAGACGACCGCGCATCTCGCCGCCCAGATCGCGCGCAGGCTTGAGGGCCGCTCGACCCGCTTCGACATGGTCCTGACGCCCGAGGATCTGGGCCGCGTCGACGTCAGTCTGGAAATCGACAAGGACGGTCAGCTTTCCGCACGCCTGGCCTTCGACAATCCCGCCGCCGCCGCCGATCTGCGCGGACGGGCGGACGAACTGCGTCGCCAGCTTCAGGACGCCGGCTTCCAGGTGGCGGGCGATGCGCTGGACTTCTCGCAGCGCGACCCTTCGGCCGGCGGCGGCGCCTTCGAACGCCAGCAGCAACGCAACGCCCTGTTCGCCGGCGGCGGCCGCCTGGCGGCCCAGGCCGACGCCCCCGTCCTTCCGGCGCCCGGCGCCTGGACCAACCATTCCCTGACGCCCGAGCGCGTCGATCTGAAGGTCTGACCCATGGTCGACGCCGTCTCCACCTCAACCGCGACCAGCCGCATCGGCAGCGGAACGACCGCCCTGGCCTCGAACTTCGAGACCTTCCTCACCCTGCTGACCACGCAGATGAAGAACCAGGACCCGCTGTCGCCGCTCGACTCCAACGAGTTCACGGCCCAGCTGACGCAGATGGCGGGCGTCGAGCAGCAACTGCTGACCAACGACCTTTTGACCAGCCTTCTGGCCGCGCAATCGGCGGGCGGGCTGGACAACGCCTCCAACTACATCGGCAAACAGGTCACGGCGGCCTGGACGGCGACCGAATACAACGACGGCAAGGCGACCTGGGCCTACGAACTGGGCAAGGACGCCGACAAGGCCACGCTGCAGGTCGTCGACAGCAAGGGCGCCGTGGTCTGGGAAGGCGCCGCGCCCGACAAATCCTCCGGCCTGCACACCTTCACCTGGGACGGTCAGATGAAGGACGGCGGCGCGGCCGAGGACGGCGGCGTCTATACGCTGAAGGTCGCCGCCACCGACGCCACGGGCGCCAAGGTCGACAGCCAGGCCCTGATCCAGGGCCGCGTCACCGGCGTCGAAATGTACGACGGCGCGCCGTATCTGGTGATCGGCGATTCCATCCTGCCCCTTTCGACCGTGATTTCGCTGAACGAAATCAAGGCCCAAACCACCAACGACGATACGGAGAATCCGAACGTCCCCACCGGGGAGGCGGCCGCATGATGCGCTCCGCCGCCTTTTCGATGATCTCTTTGTAAGGAGCGTTCTTCCATGAGCCTCAACAGCGCCATGCTGGCCGGCGTGTCCGGTCTCGCCGCCAACTCCGCCGCCCTGGCGGCCATTTCCCAGAACATCGCCAATGTGAACACCGTGGGCTACAAACGCACGGCGGGCGAATTCCAGACCCTGGTCAACAGCCACACCAAGTCCGGCGGCGGCTATTCCGCCGGCGGCGTCGCGGCCAACACCCGATCCTTCATCAGCCAGGAAGGTCAGCTGCAACGCACGACCGAAAGCACCGACCTGGCCGTCAACGGCCAAGGGTTCTTCGTCACCACCACCCAGCCCGAAGGCGTGTCCGCGACGGACACCCGCCTGTTCACCCGCGCCGGCGCCTTCCGCGTCGACAAGCTGGGCTATCTGAAGAACAGCGCCGGTCTCTACCTTCAAGGCTGGCCGGTGGACTCCAACGGCGACATCTCGACCGACCCCTCGGACCTGTCGCGCCTGCGCTCGATCAACATCGGCTCGGTCGGCGGCACGGCCGAACCCACGACGCGGGTCCAGATCAACGCCAACCTGCGCTCCACCCAGGCCGTGTCCAGCGCGGCGGCGGCCCAGTCGTACAAGGGCGTGGAGGACACCACCGCCCCCACCCCCGCCAAGCACGACGTGTCGGTCGCCTATTCGCGCATCGACGCCAACCATTATGCGGTCACGATCAAGACGGGGATCACCAAGATCACCGGCGTGGCGACCTACGACGCCGCCGGCGCCCTGACGGCCTTCGCGCCCGACAATGCGGCCAGCACCAACGGCACGGCGACCAGCACCGCCACCCAGATGACCATCACCCCCACCAGCGCAGGCGTGCCCGGCGCGCCCTATACGCTGAACCTTGCGGATGTGGGCTTGACCACCAACGGCATCGCCAAGACCAAATACGATCCGACGGTCAACTCGATGGCGATGTACGACGCCGACGACGACAATCCGTCGGGGGTGAAGCCGGACTTCAAGATGAACATCCCGGTTTCGGACTCCAAGGGCGGTCAGCGCAACCTGGAAATCCGCTTCCTGAAGAGCGACCAGCCGAACCAGTGGTACGCCGAAATCGTCGCCGTGCCGGCCGAGGACGTCGTCACCGGCGCGCCCTACGCCAACGGCCAGATCAAGACCGGCCTGATCGCCTTCACCCCGGCCGGTCGCCTGGACATGGACACGATGAAGTCCTGGCCGGCGGGCACGGGCCTGTTCGATGATCCCGAGAACGCCACCTTGTCCTTCCTGAAGTCGGATCCCAACAACACCATCGACCCCAACGATCCGACCGACAACGGCAAGATCAAATGGGCCGACGGCCTGGGCATCGCCGACCAGACCGTCACCCTGGACCTGAACACCTCGGCGGGCGGCCTCAGCCAGCTGAACACCGCCTCGGTGGTGCAGTCGACCGTAACCAACGGCACCGCCTTCGGCAATCTGAGCGAGATCACCATCGACGAGAGCGGCTTCGTCACCGCCATCTTCGACAACGGCGTCATGCGCCGCATCGCCCAGGTCGCCATCGCCACCTTCCCCAGCCCCGACAGCCTGAAGGAGGTGTCCGGCAACGCCTACGCCGTAAGCCTTCAATCCGGCACCTTTAACCTTAAGGCGGCGGGCACCGGCGGCGCGGGCGCCATCGCCGCCCAGCAACTGGAATCCTCGACCGTCGATCTGTCGGCCGAATTCACAGGCCTGATCACCACCCAGCGGGCCTATTCCGCCTCGTCCAAGATCATCACCACGGCCGATGAAATGCTGGCCGAGCTGATCAACATCAAACGCTGATCGGCGAGTAAGTAAGCGTTAGTCTCGATGAATCGTCGCGAAAGCAAGGTTTACGGAGTCGCTCGCGGAGGGACGGATTTTATCCGTTCCTTCACCACGACGCTTAAACGGACCTTAGTCGGGGCCGCCTACCTTCATGACACTTCGGTGTTGGTGAAAGAGGCATAAGCCCATGTTGCAAGAGCGACGCCTTAATAGCAAAGGCGAACAATACGTGGTCGGACCGACTGGCACGCCCCTGACCCTGAACGACCTGCCGCCGTCCAACACGGATCGGTGGGTGATCCGGCGCAAGGCCGAGGTCGTCGCCGCCGTCCGCGGCGGCCTGCTCAGCCTCGACGACGCCCTGGCGAAATATCGCCTGACGGCGGAAGAGTTCCTGGCCTGGCAAAAGGCGATCGACAAATGGGGCATGCAGGGCCTGCGCACGACGCGCATTCAGAGCTACCGCTCCTAAACGACTTGTCCGAAAGACGGCGAGGGCCGCGTCCGGCGACGGAGGCGGCCTTTTCGCGTCAGGGCCTCGAAATCGCGCGGGTTCGATCCTAAATGGCCGCGATGACCCTGGTCGAAGACATCTGTCCCGTTCCGAACGTCGTCCGCACCGACATGGATGCGGCGGTCGAAAGCGCGCGGGCGGCGGTCGGCCTGCCGGTCGGGTCGCGGGTGGTCGCGGCCATGTCGGGCGGCGTGGATTCCACCGTCGTCGCAGCCCTGCTGCACAAGGCCGGCTACGACGTCGTCGGCGTGACCCTGCAGCTCTACGACCACGGCGCGGCTCTGAAGAAGAAGGGCGCCTGCTGCGCGGGCCAGGACATCCACGACGCCCGTCTGGCCGCCGACATGATCGGCATCCCCCATTACGTTCTGGACTACGAAAGCCGGTTCAAGGACGCGGTGATCGACCAGTTCGCCGACAGCTATCTGAAGGGACAGACCCCGGTCCCATGCATCCGCTGCAATCAAACCGTGAAGTTCCGCGACCTGCTGGACGTCGCCCGCGACCTGGGCGCGGAGGCGATGGCCACGGGCCACTACGTCCGTCGCGCCGCCGTCGGCAACCGCTCGCAGATGAGGAAGGCGGTCGATCATTCCCGCGACCAGTCCTATTTCCTGTTCGCCACCACCCAGGACCAACTCGACTACCTCCGCTTTCCGCTGGCCGATCTGGAAAAGCCCCAGGTGCGCGGCGTCGCCGCCGAACTGGGGCTGAAGATCGCCGCCAAGCCGGACAGCCAGGACATCTGCTTCGTCCCCTCGGGCGACTATCGCACCCTGATCGACCGGTTGCGCCCGCAGGGCCGAGAGGCCGGCGAGATCGTCCACATGGACGGCCGGGTGCTCGGCCGCCACGCCGGCATCACCGACTACACCATCGGCCAACGCCGGGGCCTGAACGTCGCCGTGGGCGAGCCCCTGTTCGTCACCAGGCTGGATCCCGAGGGCCGCCGGGTCATCGTCGGCCCGCGCGAGGCCCTGCTGACCGCGGCTCTGACGCTGGAGGAGACCAACTGGCTGGGCGACGAGGCCACCATCGTCGAGGCCGCCGAAGCCGGCGTTCCAGTCCTGGCCCGTGTCCGCTCCACCCGCCAGCCGTCCCCCGCCCGTCTGACCTTGGTCGACGGCGCGATTTCGGTCGTGTTCGACCAGGGCGAGGAAGGCGTCGCCCCCGGCCAGGCCTGCGCCCTCTACGATCCCGCCGACCCCGACCGCATCCTGGGCGGCGGCTTCATCGGCGACACCCGGGCGGCGGCGTAACCTTGCTGGTAGTCTCCGAAAACTGGGCAGGCCGACATCGATCAACTCAAGTGTGGAGGCCGCGTGGAGATTTGCTGGATTTTTGCGCTATGTTGATCGTCACATCGGACATCAAACTTGCATCTGAGTGTCGCGTGGCTGTGAACTGCCTATTGCAATGACGGCGTAATCCCCGGCTCGACTAAGCAGGGGATAAAAATGCATCGTCAAACCAAACTGCGCCTCCAGCTGATGCTGGGGACCGCGCTTCTCTCCACGCCTGTTTCCGCCCTCGCCCAAACCGCTCCGAGCCAACCCGCTCAAACCCAGCCTGCCCCGGCGGCCGCCGCCAATGCGCCCGTCGGCCTGGACGACATCGTCGTGACCGCCACCAAGCGGGAAACCAATCTGCAGGACACGCCGATCTCGATCTCGGTGCTTGGCTCGGAAGCCCTGGCGAACCGCCACGTCCAGAGCCTGATGGACCTGGCCGACGGCGCCGTGCCCAGCCTGCGCGTCGCCACCTTCGAGGCCCGCCAGTCCGCCCTGACCATCGGCATCCGCGGCATCGTCCCCAACGACGCCAACCAGCCCGCCCGCGAACAGGGCGTCGGCGTCTATGTCGACGGCGTCTATCTGGCCCGCCAGCACGGCCTGGCCTCCGCCTTGCTCGACATCGAGCGCGTCGAGGTCCTGAAGGGTCCGCAAGGCACGCTGTTCGGCCGCAACACCGAAGGCGGCGCCCTGTCGCTGGTCACGAAGAAGCCCACGGGCGTCTTCGGCATGCGCGCCGTCGCCGGCGTGGGCAATCTGGACTCCTACAACTCCGAACTGCACGTCGACTTCCCGGCCCTGGGCGACTTCGCTTTCAAGGTCGACGGCGTGATCCAGGTTCAAGGCCCCGTCACCAAGAATATCCTTCCGGGCGAGGAAGGCTTTGGCCAGTACGACCGTCGCGGCCTGCGCTTCCAGACCCGCTGGACCCCGAGCGACGACTTCACCGCCACCCTGGCCGCCGATATCGGCAAGGACAAGAACACCCCGTTCTACAGCCAACTGCTGAACTTCAACCCGAACGGCCTGCCGGTCGTGCCGTGGACTTCGACCACCGTTCCCTCGGGCAGCATCCGCGACCTGGCGCCGATCGTTCAGGTCGAAGGCTCCGAGCGCATGACGCAGGCCGACATCGGCGTGCCTCAGCAATGGAGCGTCGACGATACGCGCGGCGTCGATCTGCACCTGTCGTATCGCCCGAACGACTCTCTGGAAATCCGCTCGATCACCGCCTATCGCGACCTGGACGTCGAGCAGTACGATAACATCGCCGGCGCGCACCGTCCGCCGGTCGTCGGTCCGAACGGCAACTTCAGCCGCTACTCGCTGGCTGGCTTCTGGCAGCATCAGTTCAGCCAGGAACTGCAGGCCGTCGGTTCGCTGGGCGACAGCATCGACTACGTCGGCGGCGTCTTCTACTTCAAGGAGACGGTGTCCGACGACGCCTCGACGCCCTCGACCAACCGGTGGAACGCCGACGGCACGGGCTACACCATCCTCGATCCGACCCCGACCATCCGGGGCTTCCGCTCTCTGGACCGCAAGTCGACGGCCCATTCGGAATCCAAGGCGATCTACGGCCAGGCGACCTGGACCCCGGCGCAGATGCAGGCTCTGCACCTGACGGTCGGCGGCCGCTACACCTGGGACGACAAGGACGGCACGCTGGAACTGATCAACAACAAGCTGCCGGTCTACGCCGGCGTGACGGGCGAGCTTCACTTCGCCACCTCGGTCGACCGCTTCGATCCGCTGGTCACTCTGGCTTACGATCTGAGCGACAACGTCAACGTCTACGGCAAATATTCGACCGGCTATCGCGCCGGCGGCGCGTCCTCGCGTTCGCTCAGCTACCGCTCGTTCGATCCCGAGGAGGTCAAGGCCTACGAACTGGGCCTGAAGAGCGACCTGTTCGATCGCCGCGTCCGTCTGAACGCCGCCATCTACCAGATGGACCGCACCGACAGCCAGATCGACTTCAGCTATGTGGAAGACGGCGGGCGCAACACTCTGGACACGATGAACGCCGAAGGCACGACTAAGATTCGCGGCGTGGAGCTGGAAGGTCAGTTCCGAGCGACCGAGAACCTGACCCTGTCGGCCGGTTATGCCTTCACCGACATTTCGATCCCGGATGCGGTGAACCCCAGAACGGGCACGAGCCAGCCGGTTTTCATCATCTACACGCCGGAGAACGCCGCCAACGTCGCCGCCGATTGGTCTTCGCCCTTCATGGGCGGCACGCTGAAGGCGCACATCGACGCCAACTACGCCGATGCGACCCACAGCTTCGAGCAATACGCCGTCAAGAACGACTCCTCGTTCATCGTGAACGCCCGGGTCGCGGTCGCCGACATCCAGACCGGCGCCGGCGGTCCCCTGCTGGAAGTGGCCCTCTGGTCGCGCAACCTTCTGGACGAGACCTATGTCTACCGTCGGGATCCGGCAAACCGGAACACCCTGGGCGACTACGGCAACTTCAACAATCCGCGCACCTTCGGCATCGAACTGCGCGCCTCCTACTGATCCTCCCAGAGGCTCGAAACTGGCCCCTCTCGCTCGTCGAGAGGGGCTTTTTCGTATGGTTCGTGAAGCCTTTGCGACGCGCCGATGAAACTTGTCCGAAGGCGTACGGTTTTTCTGGATTTTGCGGCGGACGCCGGTCATGGCGGCGAAACGGAGGCGCCATGAGCAGCTTGATCCTGATCGCCGATGAAGACCGCGAAGGCGCCGATGCGCTGGATGTCGTCCTGCGCCGCGAGGGCCTGCGCACCGTCGTCGTCGAGGACGGCCAGCAGGCCATCGACATCCACGCCGCCCTGAAGCCGGATCTGGTGCTGCTGGGCGTCGCCCTGCCCGTGCGCGACGGCTGGGACGTGCTGGGCGAACTGCGGCGGCTCGGCGAGACGCCGGTCGTCATGATCGGCGCCGACGGCCAGCCCCGCCAACGGCTTCATGCGCTGCGGATCGGGGCCGACGACCACCTGGCCAGGCCCGTCGATCCCATCGAGGTCGCGGCCCGCGTTCAATCGCTCCTGCGTCGTTCTGGCGGCGGCCGCGCAGCCAAGGTGCTGCGCGTCGGGCCGCTGGAGGTCCAGCTGGAGAACTATATGGCGGCGGTGCTGACCGCCGAAGGGCGCCGACGGCTGGACCTGACGCTGACCGAATTCCGCATCCTGGCCCATATGGCGCGAACGCCGCTGCGCGTCTTCAGCCGTGCGGAAATCATGCAGGCCTGTTTCGCCAATCAGACGGTTCTGGAGCGCACCATCGACAGCCACGTCAGCCACCTGCGCCGCAAGCTGGAGGGCGCCGACGCGGCCGGCCTGCTGACCAATGTGCGCGGCGTCGGCTATCGCCTGGAGGCGGAGGCCTGAACGCCTACGCCGCTTCCTTGGGCATCACGTCGCCGACCGTGGGCCGGTTTTCGGCGCGGGTCAGCTTGATGTCGCGCGGCTTGACGATCTCGTTGCAGCAACCGCAGGCGATACGGGGCGTCAGAGTGTGGCCGCAGGTCTGGTGAACCATGTCGATGCCGCTGTCGGCGTCGCCATAGACGTGTTTGGCGCCCCAGCCGTGCAGCGTCACCAGAACGCCGTACAGGTCCTTGCCCTTGGAAGTCAGCACATATTCATTGCGCGGCGGGCGCTCGGAATAGAGGCGCGGTTCCAGCACCCCGTGCTGGACCAGGCTTTTCAGGCGGGCGGCCAGGACGTTGCGCGCCACGCCCAGGTTCTCCTGCCACTGTTCGAAACGGCTGACGCCGTTGAAGGCGTCACGGATGACCAGCAGGGTCCACGGATCGCCGATCACCTCCAGCGTGGCGGCGATGGAGCAGCTCTGGCGGCTATAGTCGGCGGTGCGTCCCATGGACGAGAAAGTGACCCCGCGTCAGCCGTTTGGCAAGGGTTGCGAATCCGAACGCATAGAGTAAGTCTTGTTTGGCAACGGACGTGCGGGCCTGAGGGTTCGTCAGCCTTGTTCCTTGACTGGCGGAAGCTCAGGTCAGGCTCCAAAAGCCGTGATCGAACGATCGGGGGCTTCCGCCGACTTTCCACCTGCCGCAGGATCGCGCCATGACCGACGCTGTTCAATCGCCCGTCTCGCTCGACGCCGCCTTGAGGTTCAAGACGTTGGACGACGGCGGTCTGTCGGCGCCGGTCCCGGGCCATTTCTCGAACGGCCCCGCCGCGCTGGCGCCGGAAAAAGGGTTTCCGTTCGGCGGCCTGCTGGCGGCGCTGTGCGCCCGATCCATGCGTCAGGGGCTGGCTGTGGCCGCGCCGCTTCGGTCGCTGTCGGTGCAGTATCTGTCGGCGGCGGCTTTCGACGAACAGATCGCCTTCCGCCCGCGCCTGCTGCGCGGCGGACGCAACGTCGTCTATGCGGCGGTCGAGGCCGAGCAGGCCGGTCGCCTGACCCATCACGCCACCGGAACCTACGGGCTGGACGCCCCGACGCCCGCCGTCTCGCCGCTGCACGCCCCGCCGCCGGCTCTGGGCGGGCTGGACCCCAGGGCCGCGATCCATGGCCCGATGGCCCCGCGTTTTTCTCGGCACGTCGAATATCGGTTCGACGGCGGCCCCAACATCCTGGGCGGAAACGCCGACAGGGCTGCGGTGGAAAGAACCTGGATGCGGATGGCGGATCGGCGTCCGCTGGACGAGGTCGGACTGTGCTATCTGCTGGACGCCCTCTATCCCCCGGCATGGACCCTGTCGAAGACGCCGGCGGCCATGACGACGGTGGACCTGCGCATCGACATCCTGACCGATCCGACGCCGGAGAACGCCCCCGACGGCTGGGCCTTCTTCGAGTTTCGGATGCTGGACCTCGGCCTGGGCTGGACGGTGGACGAGGCCGCGGCCTGGGGCGCGGACGGGACGCCGCTGGCCCTGTCGCGACAGCGGCGAAAACTGCTGCCGCAAAGAAAGGCCTGAAGTCGGCCTCCATTCGTGCTTATCAGCGACTATTCAAAGTCTCTGGAGTCCCGCTGCATGAGTCGTCGAAATCCCCTTCTCGACCTGGGTCGGATCGCCGTCGCCGCGATGGGCTGCCTGATGCTTCAGGGCTGCCTGGTCGGGGCCGTCGCCGGGGGGACCGCCGCCGTCGTGGGCGGCACGGCCAAGGCCACGGGGGCGGTCGTCGGCGCCGGTTTCGACGCCGTCACCACCTCCGACGAGGAAACCCGGCTGAAACGCGAACGCGAGCAACGCGACTATGAGCGTGAACAGCGCCGCTGCGAACAGCGGCGGCGCCAGGGACGGCCCTGTTGACGCCATGACCCCGATCCTCCTGATACCCGGCCTGATCTGCACGGCCGAACTGTTCGTCCCCCAGTTGCCGGCCCTGTGGACGCACGGTCCCGCTACCGTCGCCTCGACGCTGGAGGGCGAGACGATGGCGCATATGGCCGCCGCTGTCCTGCGCGACGCCCCGCCCCGCTTCGCCCTGGGCGGGCTGTCCATGGGCGGCTATGTGGCGCTGGAGATCCTCCGCCAGGCGCCGGACCGCGTGGTCAGGCTGGCGCTCATGGACACCACCGCGCGACCGGATGCTCCCGAACAGAGCCGTCTGCGCCGCGCCATGATCGAGAAGGCGGTCAGTGGCGGCTATGACGACGTCCTGGCCCAGACCATTCCAAACCTCGTTCACCCCAGCCGCCGCGACGACGCCGAATTGATCGGGACACAGACGCGGATGGGCCGCTCGGTGGGGGTCGAGGGCTTCGTGCGCCAGCAGACGGCCATCATGAACCGGATCGACAGCCGCCCCTTCCTGTCCGCCATCGCGGCGCCGACCCTGGCGCTTGTCGGAGACAAGGACGCCTTGACCCCGCCCGACCGCGCGCAGGAAATGGCCGACGCCATTCCCGACGCCCGTCTGGTCGTCGTGCCGGAGTGCGGCCACATCTCCACTCTGGAACGGCCCGAGGCGGTCAACGCCGCCCTGGTCCAATGGCTGTCGGCCTAAAGGCTCAGCACACACCGCTCGTTTATCGTCGGGCGCGCCACCTGCACCCGGCACAGGCCCGGCCAGGCGGGCTTCAGCGTCTTGGCGAACCACAGGCACAGATTTTCCAGGCTGGGCAGCTCCAGCCCCTCGTGCTCGTTGAGCATGCCGTGGTCCAGCTGCTGCGCCGCCGCCCTCAGCGCCCGGTCCAGCGCGCCCAGGTCCGCGACCCAGTTGTGCTCGGCGTCCAGGGTCTCGGACCGGATCGTCGCCTCGACCGTGAAGGAATGGCCGTGAACGCGGCGATAGATGCTGCCTTCGGGCTCGTTGGGGAAATGGTGAGCGGCGTCGAACGTCGCCTGTTTGGTGATCTCGAAGACGGGCATTAGCGGACGCCGATATATTTGTGGGTCTGGACGCTGAGGCGCCACTGGGGATGGGTCAGGCAGTATTCGATGGCGGCGGCGGTGTTCTCCGCCTGGTCGGGACCATCCAGGGGCTGCAGCCAGAATCGCTCGAAATCGAGGTGTTCGAACCGCTCCGGCATGGCCTTGGCCTGCGGATAGACCAGCTTCAGTTCCTGGCCCTTGATCTGGATCACCTCTGCGTCCGCCTTGGGACTGACGCAGACCCAGTCGATTCCGTCGGGCGCCTCAAGCGTGCCGTTGCTTTCGATGGCGATCTCGAATCCGCGCGTCTTCAAGGCCGCGATCAGCGGCGGATCCAGTTGCAGCAGCGGCTCCCCGCCGGTGCAGACCACCAGTTTCGGATCGCCCTGGCGCCCTCGCCACATCCCGGCGACATGGTCAGCCAACAGGTCTGGCGTCCTGAACTTGCCGCCCCCGCCGCCGTCGACGCCGACGAAATCCGTATCGCAGAAGGTGCAGACGGCTATCTCCCGATCCTGCTCGCGCCCGCTCCACAAATTGCAGCCGGAAAAGCGCAGGAAGACCGCAGGCCGCCCCGCCTGCCCGCCCTCGCCCTGAACCGTCAGGAAGACTTCCTTCGCCGAATAGGTCACTTGGCGGCGGCCCATTCCTGGTATCCGGCCTCACGCAGTTCGCACGCCGGACATTCGCCGCAGCCATACCCCCAGACGTGCCGATGGGCCCGGTCGCCCCGATAGCAGGTGTGGGTGTCCTCGACGATCAACCGCACCAGCGGCTCGCCCCCGATCCGATCCGCCAGTTCCCACGTCTGGGCCTTGGTCAGCCACATCAGCGGCGTGTCGATGATCACCGGCTTGTCCAGCCCCAGGGACAAGGCCCGCGCCATGGCCTCCATCGTTTCGTGGCGGCAATCGGGATAGCCGGAAAAGTCGGTCTCGCACATGCCGCCGACCAGAACCTCCAGCCCGCGCCGATCCGCCAGGGCCGCCGCCGCGACCAGGAAGATCAGATTGCGGCCGGGCACGAAAGTCGTCGGCAGGCCGCGCGCGTCCATCTCGATCTTGCGGTCGGCGGTCAGGGCGCTGTCGGCGATCCGCCCATAGCCGGTCAGGTCCACCACATGATCCTCGCCCAGACGGCTGGCGTATTGCGGCAGGGCCTTGGTCATGCCGGCGCGCACGGCTTGGCGAGCCTGCATCTCCACGACATGGCGCTGGCCATAGTCGAAACCGACCGTCTCGACCCGGTCGAACCGTTCCAGCGCCCAGGCCAGACAGGTGGCGCTGTCCTGCCCGCCCGAAAACAGGACGAGCGCCGTCTTCTGCGCGATCTGTTCGGCGGTTGGAACGGTCGTTTCCAGGATAGCGCTCATGGTGAATCTGCGGTCGGCCGGTCGGCCGCGCGCATGCGTGAAAGAGATGAAGACCCCCAGATGGGTCGGGCGCGCCTCATACACCAGATGCGCCGCAGGGGCAAAAAAGGCGGATTCGCGTCGCCCCTGTCGCAGCTTAACCAATCCGCAAGCGATTTCTGGCCTAAGTCCCCGGAGAGTATGGAGTTCCGGGCAGTATGCCGACCATCGAGACCCTTTCCGAGCGTCCAAAGCCGGTGGCGCCGACGACGCTCGGGTGCGAGGTGCTGGCGCGTTTCGAACGCGAGCCGGACACGCTGGTCATACCCGTCGTCGATGGCGACCGGCCCATCGGCCTGGTCGAGCGCACCGCCTTCCTGCAAAAGATCGCCGCCAGGTTCGGCCACGCCCTTTATGATCTGCGCCCCATAACCTTCGCCATGGATCCCGAACCGGCGGTGGTGGAGGCCGGCGTCCGCATCGACGCCTTTTGCGACTTCATGGTGAAGGGCGGTCCTGCGGCCTTGCTGCGGGGCTTCATCGTCACCCACAACGGGGCCTATCTGGGCGTCGGCACGGCCGCCACCTTGCTGCAGGCGGTCAATACGCGCCAGCGCGAACAGAACGCGCAGTTGGCCGAACAGGCGGCCCTCCTCAGCGACACCCGCACCCAGGCCCTCGCCGCCGCGCGCGCCAAGAGCCAGTTCCTGGCCATCATGAGCCATGAGTTGCGCACACCGATGAACGGCGTCCTGGCCGTCGCCGAACTTCTGCGTCGTCAGCCGCTGACGTCGGCGGCCCAGGCCCATGTGCAGACCATTGTGGATTCCTCCGAAACCCTCCTGCGCATCCTTCAGGACGCGGTGGATCTGTCCAAGGCCGAGGCGGGCGAATTGGAACTGTCCAGCAAGCCCACGCCTCTGCGCGCCGTCATGGACGACATCCAGTCGATGTGGGAGCCGCGAGCGTCTCAGGACGGAGTCACCCTGCTGGTCGGCTACGAAGGCGATACGGAACTGGCGGCCGTGATCGACGGCGTGCGCCTGAAACAGGTATTCAACAATCTGATCGGCAACGCCTTGAAGTTCGCCCGAAACGGCGTCGTCGAGGCCGGACTGAAGGCCTGGGCAGAGGGCGACCGCATCCATATGGAGGCCCGCGTCCGCGACGACGGACCGGGCGTCGATGTCGATCGAGTCGATTCCATCTTCGAGCCCTTCGTCCACGGTTCCGGCCCGGACGGCGCCGGCCTTGGCCTGTCGATCTGCCGGCAGGTCATCGACCGTATGGCCGGCCGGATTTGGGCCGAGAACAACAAGGGCCGCGGCGCGACCTTCGCCTTCGACCTGACCGCCCCTCGCGCCGTGGCGGAGGCCGAGGTCCAGTCGAATGTCTCGGACCTGTCCAGCTTCGATCTGAAGGCGGCGCCGCATATATTGATCGTCGACGACAACGCCACCAACCGCGTGGTGGCCCAGGCGCTATGCGAAATGTTCGGCTGCAGTTCGGAACTGGCCGAGGACGGGCTGGAAGCGCTGCAGGCGGTGCAGGAAAGCCGGTACGATCTGGTCCTGATGGACATTAAGATGCCGCGCATGGACGGCGTTCAGGCCACCCAGGCCATCCGCGCCCTGCCCGGCGCAATGGGTCGGGTGCCGATCGTCGCCCTGACGGCCAACGCCGACCCGGAAGACGCCAAACACTATCTGTCCATCGGCATGGCGGCCGTCGTTGAAAAGCCGATCAAGCCCGAACGGCTGCGCATGGCGATGAACGCCGCCCTGGCGGTTGCGCAAGACGCCGGGGACCAGGACGCATCGGGCCGTTCCGCCGCCTGATCCAGAGCGCGTCCTCAGTCGGGCCTGACATCCACCGCCTCCTCGTCTTCCTCGTCATAACCGACCAGGCGCAGGGCCCTGGCCTTCTGGCCGTTGATCTCGGCCCAGCGCAGCAGCCCCTCCTCCCGCCCGTGGGTGATCCAGACCTCCTCGGGCCGCAGTTCCATGAAGGTCGACGTCAGTTCGTTCCAGTCCGCGTGGTCCGAGACGATCAGCGGCAGTTCCACGCCGCGCTGGCGCGCCCGCGCCTTGACGCCCATCCATCCCGACGCGAAGGCCGTGACCGGATCGGCGAACCGCCGCGCCCAGCGGTCCTGAATCGCGGAAGGCGGAGCGATGGCGACCTCTCCGCCCAAGGCGTTTCTGGGCAGGTCGCGGGTCGGAAGCAAGGATCCGAGATCGATGCCTTCGCGTTCGTAGAGCGCGTTCAGCCGCTCCATCGCGCCGTGATAATAGATGGGCCGGTCCCATCCTGCCTCGCGCAATAGCCGTATGATGCGTTGCGCCTTTCCCAGCGCATAGGCCCCGACCAGATGCGCCCGGTCGGGAAACTGGGCCAGCGAGCGCACCAGACGCCCCACCTCCTCCTCGGCAGGCGGGTGATTGAACACCGGCAGGCCGAAGGTGGCCTCGGAAATGAAGACGTTGCACGGAACCGGCTCGAACGGCGCGCAGGTCGGGTCGCGACGGCGCTTGTAGTCGCCGGACACCACCATGGTCAGGCCCTTCCATCGCACCTCGACCTGGGCGGAACCCAGCACGTGTCCCGCCGGCGCCAGCCTGAGATCGACGCCGTCGATCGCCGTCGCCTGGCCGTATTCCACCGGCTGCGCCCGGCCGGTGAAGTCGGCGCCATAGCGTTCGGCCATGATCGCCAGCGTCTGGCGCGTCGCCAACACCGCGCCATGGCCTGCGCGCGCGTGGTCGGAATGGCCGTGGGTGATCACCGCCCGGTCCACCGGCCGCACCGGATCGACATAGAAGTTGCCGGGCGGACAATACAGGCCCGCAGGCGTCGGATGCAGCAGGTCTTCGGCTCGGATCATGGCTCCCTAACGCACTCGACGCCGTCCGGTCGCCGATCCATACAGGACGATCCGAGAATCCGTGAAAGGCCGCCCCGCCCGATGTCCGAGAGTTTCCTGACCTCCATCCTGCCCCAGCTGGCGGCGGGAGCGGCCCATACGGGGGCCTTGGGCTTCGCCTTCGACGGTCTGCATGACGGGGAGCCGCGCATTCGTGTGCCGTGGCGAGAGGATCTGGTCGGCGATCCCGCCAGCGGGGTGTTCGCCGGCGGGCTGGTGACGACCCTGCTGGATCATATCGGCGGCCTGGCGGTCTGGACGGCCCTGGACACGTTTCAACCCATCGCGACGGTGGACCTGCGGGTCGACTACATGCGCGCGGCCCGGCCGCGACAGGACCTGCTGGCCCAGAGCGTCTGCTACCGGATGACCCACACCATCGCCTTCGTTCGCGCCTGGGCGTTCGAGGAGGATCCTTCCGATCCGGTGGCGGCGGCGCAGTCGGCCTATATCTTCAACCCGTCGCGCGAACGGGCGGCCGGAGCGGCGGCATGACCGATCTTCTCGCCACCCTGCCCTATGCCCGGTTCCTGGGCCTGAAGACTCTGCTCAACGGGGATGAAGTCACCGTCGTCATGCCGTTCGCCGACAGGCTGATCGGCAATCCGATGCTGCCGGCCCTGCATGGCGGATCGACCGCCGCCCTTCTCGAGATGACGGCCATGGCGCAGTTGGCGCTTGCGTTTCCCAGCGCGCGCTTGCCGCGCCCCATCAACGTCACTGTCGCTTATCTGCGCACGGGCCGCCCCATCGACGTCTTCGCCCGCGCCAAGATCAGCCGAGCCGGACGTCGTCTCGCCCATGTCCAGGCCGAGGCTTGGCAGGAAGAACGCGCCCAGCCCATCGCCAGCCTGACGGCGCATTTTCTGCTGGACAACCAGGACTGATCCTTGGGTCGCAGCCGCCCGATCGGCGCCGAAGCCCAACAGCGCCTCACACCCCGCGCTTCACGGCCGGCGTTTCAACGCGCGATTGCTGGAAGGATGAAAATAGCACTACCAAACAAGGTTAAGACGTGATAACCATAAGCCTATCGTAAACCATACTTTGAGGGGCTTTCATGGACCGGACTGAAGTCGTCACCAGCGTTGCTGGCGATCTGCATGCTACCGAACTCGCGATCGACGCCGCGATCACGCGCGCGACGACCCTCGTGCAATCCTTCATCGGCGCCCGCGCCGCCCTCTCCCTCTCGCCGGTCAGCGGCACGGGTTCTCAGGCGAAGGCCATGGAAGCCATCGCCGCCCTGTCGGCCGCGCGCGAATCCATCGTCGCCTGCCACGCCGAACTGCAAAAGGACCACCGTCGCCTCGGCTACGGTACCTATGCTGCCGGTCCGATCGCCAAACCCGACGATTGGCTGGACCCGCAATCGGCTCTGACGCCCACGCATCTCCACCGCGTCGCGTGAATTCTTGGTAAGCTTGGCTTACCAAGGCTTCCGTTTGCAGTGAGTTCGGTCATTATCGCCCCCGCGCATTTCTGCACGGGGGCGATTTGCCATGCTCAACATCGCCTACGCGGTTGTCGGCGCCGTCTTCATGGTCGGCATGGCGCTGTTCGCCTTTTTGAAGGGTGGCCGGGCAGAACGATTTGGCGCAGGCGCTTATCTTTCCGCTTGGTTCGCCTCGATCGTACTGCAAGAGAACAGCGGATTTCGGGGAATGCCCGCCGGACTCTTTTTGATAGATCTGGCAGCCTTGATCGTGTTCATCGCCATCGCTTGGCGTTATCGACAGTCGTGGCCTGTATGGGCGAGCGGAGTCCAATTGATCACCGTGATGTGTCACGTGATGATCCTGACCAAACAACCCGTGCTGTTGGGGTCGCTGATCACCGTAATGAACTTGAACAGCTATCTTATAATCGGCTTCCTCATTTTTGGCACACTTGTCTCTTGGCAAGAACGTCATGCAGAAGAGATGGCTAGGTAGAAATTCCTATCGGCAGGCGGTAATCTGGGGCGAATCAGTCGCTGAGACGCCATGCCTCTGTCGCACGCCAAATTGTGGAAAGCTGTCGACGGCCTGGCGCGGCGCGAGGGGCTGACGCCGTCCGGCCTTGCGCGTCGTGCGGGGCTGGACGCCACCAGTTTCAATCCCTCCAAACGCTTCGGGACCGGCGATCCGCCGCGTCCACGCTGGCCCTCGACCGAGAGCGTCACCCTGATTCTTCAAGCGACGGGGGTCTCCCTGGCCGATTTCGCCGCCCTGGCCGAGGATGCGCCGGCCAAGCCCGCAACGGTGCCCTTGCTGGGTTTGGCCAAGGCGGGCGAAGACGGTTTCTTCGACGATGCGGGACTGCCGATGGGCGACGGCTGGGACCAGACCGAACTGCCCCAGGCCAAGGACACCTTGTTCAGCCTGACGATCAGCGGGGATTCCATGTCGCCGCTCTATCGCGAGGGCGACCGGGTCATTGTCGATCAGGAAGCGACCCGCCCGCGTCGTGGAGACCGTGTGGTCGTGCGGCTTTTGTCCGGCGAGACCATCGCCAAGGAAGTGACCAGCCTGACCAGTCGCGCCGTCACCCTGTCGTCCATCAACCCCGACTACCCGCCCCGGATCGTGCCCCGCCGGGAAATCGAATGGATGGCGCGCATATTGTGGGTCAGCCAGTGACACAATACGAAAGCCCCGCCCGGCGAACCGGGCGGGGCTTTGCATCTATCTTAAGCTCAGTAGGCGGTGACGTAGTGGGCGTTCACCCAGCCGCCGCCGGCGATCTGCACCCATTCGCCCTGGGAGCCGATAGCGGTGAACGGCTGGCCCGCCGACAGACTGCCCGCCTGGCGATAGTTGGCGCCGGGGCCGCTGCGGATGCGCAGGTTGGACGAGGCGCGATACTGCGTGCCGTTCGAGACCGAGGCCGCGCGAGCCCTTTGCTGGTTGCAGCCGATGTAGGACCCCGCTGCGGCCCCCGCCCCCGCGCCGACGATGGTGCCGGCCGTGCGCTCGTTACGGGCCAGATTCGATCCCACCACGCCGCCGACGACGGCGCCGATCAGGGCGCCCGCGCGCTGACGGCCGCCCGGCGCGTCGCAGTTGGTCACGCCGTTGGCCTGAGCCTGGGCGGCCATGGGCGCGGCGGTCACGAGGGCGGCCAGGGCCGCAGCCGTGGCCAGACCGGTTTTGAAAATCCTGTTCGACATAACTCTTCTCCTGTCATGGCGTTTGCCGATGGGGCGTCTGCCGATGGGTGGAGAATGCGCGGACGAAGCTGAAGGCTCCCGGAGCTTCGCCGTTATTTTCGGTTCATCTTCACAGCGACGCCGTCAGGCCGCCAGTTCGCCCTCGGCGCCCTGTTCGATCAACCGGATGGTCTGGGGCAGGCCGTAGATGGCGGCGAAGGAGCCGAAGCGCGGCCCCTGGCTCGCGCCCAGCAGCACTTCGTACAAGGCGGCGAACCAGGCCCTCAGCGGCTCGAAGGCGTGCGCCTTGCCGACCGCATAGACTTCGTTCTGGATCAGTTCGCCATCGGTCGTATCGGCCGGCAGGCCTTTCAGACGCCCAGCCAGATCGAGCAGGGCCGCCTTTTCCTTGTCGTCCGGCAGGCGGTACGACTTGGAGGGCTTCACGAAGTCCTCGTAGTAGTTCAGCGCATGATCCATCAGCCGGTCCAGCAGCGGCTCGGTCGCGGACGTCGCCTCCGGCAGATATCTGGCGAAATAGGCCCACAGCTGGTCTTTGGTCGAGGCGTTGGCCACGCCCACCAGGTTCAACAACAGGGCGAAGGACACCGGCGAGGTGTGGGTCGGTGGATCGCCCGCGTGGATCGACCAGACGGCGTTGTCGATCCGCTTGGCGGCCTCTTGCGTCTTATAGGCCTCGATGAAGGCCAGATAGTCGTCGATCGCGCGCGGAATGACGTTGAAGTGCAGGCTCTTGGCCGATTTCGGCGACTGGAACATGTACCAGGACAGGCTTTCGGGCGTGCCGTAACGCAGCCACTCGTCCATCGTCAGGCCGTTGCCCTTGGACTTGGAGATCTTCTTGCCCTCGATGTCGAGGAAGAGCTCGTAGTTGAAGCCTTCCGGCGGCACGCCGCCCAGGGCGCGACAGACCTTGGAGCTTTCGCGCACGCTTTCGATCAGGTCCTTGCCCGACATCTCGTAATCGACGTCCAGGGCGGTCCAGCGCATGGCCCAGTCGGGCTTCCATTGCAGCTTCACATGACCGCCGGTCACGGGGACCTCGGTGCGGTTTCCCGGTTCGCCCGCCGGGTCCTCGAAGGTGATCGTGCCCTTTTCGATGTCGCGCGCCAGGGTCGGAACCTGCAACACATGGCCGGTGATCGGGCTGATCGGCAGGAAGGGCGAATAGGTGGCGCGTCGTTCCTCGCCCAGGGTCGGCAGCATGATGGCCTGGACCGCGTCGAACCGCTCCAGCAGCGTCAGCAGGGTCGCGTCGAACCGGCCCGACTTGTAGGTCTCGGTCGAGGACATGAACTCGTAGTCGAAGCCGAACCCGTCGAGGAAGGCGCGCAGGCGGGCGTTGTTGTGCGCGCCGAAACTGTCATGGGTTCCGAACGGATCGCGCACCTGGGTCAGGGGCTTGTGCAGGTCTTCGACCAGCATCTCCCGGTTGGGCACGCCCTCGGGAACCTTGCGCAGGCCGTCCATGTCGTCCGAGAAGGCGATCAGGCGCGTGGGCCAGTGGTCGCCGGTCAGGGCGCGGAAGGCGTTGCGCACCATGGTCGTGCGCGCCACCTCGCCGAAGGTGCCCATGTGCGGCAGGCCCGACGGGCCGTATCCCGTCTCCAGGATCACCGGCCGTTGCAGCGCGGGAAAGGTCGCCAGCGCCTCGTCGGCCTTGCCCGCGTCGATCAGCAGCTTGGCGGCGTCGCGCTCGGCGTCGCCGAGGCGCTTCTTCAGAACGTGGTTCAGAAGATTGCGGGCCTGTTCAAACGGCCAGGACTTGGCCTCGCGGGCGAGGGTTTCGAGGTTCTGCAACATGGGCGGGGGTTTGCAGTCTGCATACCGCCCGGTCAACCGCCTAGCGGCCGGATCGGCCCTTGGCGGCGGTGACGATGACTTCGACCCGATAGTCCGGCGAGGCAAGCTTGCTTTCGCCGGTGGCGCGGGCGGGCGGATTGGCGGTGTCGACCCAGGCGTCCCAGACGGTGTTCATCGCCTCGAAGTCGGCCATGTCGGCCAGCCAGATCTGCGCCATCAGGATCTTGGACTTGTCGCTGCCGGCCTGGGCCAGCAGGGCTTCGACCTCGGCCAGGGCGGTCTTGGTCTGGGCGATCACGTCGTCGCCGGGCTCTCCGACCTGGCCGGCCAGATAGATGGTGTCGCCGTGAACGACGGCCTCGCTCATGCGGGCGCCGGGCTGGATTCGGGTGATCATGGCCAAGTCCTCTCGTGCGCCCGCACCTATCGCCGCAGCCGACCTGCTGTCGAGGTCTTTATCGGCGGCTCAGACGGGCGACGGTCAACCCGACGACCAGGGCGCCCGCGCCGACGACGAGGGCGTCCTCGATCAGCCCGCTGCGGGTCTGGCCGATCCGGGCCATGGCCTTCTTGCGGCCGGCCAGGGTCAGATAGGCCAAAGGAACGGCCGTGCCGACGGCCAGACCTGCGCCCAGCTTCTCCTTACCGCGCGGCGCCAGGGCCGAGCCGGCGATGCCCGCGCTCATCACTCGCGCCAGAAGGCCCAGGAAGACCGTGCGGTCCGGGGCCGACTTCATCTTGTCGCCGAACAGCTCGCCCACGCCCATCAACAGGGCGCCGAACTTGAACAGGGGCTGGTTCAGCAGGAACACGCGTCCCGGCGTCGGCTTGTGCGCCAATTCGGCGACGGCGATCGCCGCCATCGGGGTCATGGAACGGGCGCTGGCGACGGCGCCGATGAGGGCGGAAGGCAAAAGCTCGGTGATCTTCATGCCTGCTGAACACCGAAACCCGACGACGGTTCACCCGCGGGCGGCCAGGACGTTGCGGATCGCCAGGCTGGAGTGGATGCGCGACACGCCGGGCAGGCGCGACAGCACATCCTTGTGGATGACCTCATAGGCGGCGATGTCGGGCGCCACGGCCCGCACGATATAGTCCGCCGCCCCCGCCATCAGATAGCAGTCGCGGATTTCCGGGTGGTTGCGCACCGCCGCCTCGAACCGGCGCATATGGTCGTCGGTCTGCTTCTCCAGGGTGATCTCGACATAGGCGACAACCCCGTCGTCGCTGTCGTTGGCCAGGACGGCGGCGTAGCCCCGAATGACGCCCCGCTCCTCCAGCCGCCGCACCCGTCGCAGGCAGGCGGACGGCGACAGGCCGACGGCGGCCGCCAAGTCCGCATTGCTGATTCGCCCGTCGGCCCGCAGGCGCTGAAGCAGGCGGTGATCCATGGGGTCGAGCAGGGTCACAAGATTCCACCATAACGGCGCACAGGATTGCCTGCATCGCATATCAGCCGCAGGAAGTTGCGCAAACAGGCAGGATCGTCGGACGACCCAAGGCTAAGTTTCGGTCTTTCAGGATTCGAGCAGGATTGTCTCATGCGCGTTCTGGTGCTGGGTTCGGGCGTGATCGGCGTGACCACGGCCTGGTATCTGAACCAGGCGGGCCACGAGGTCGTCGTGGTGGATCGCCAGGCCGGTCCCGCCCTGGAAACCAGCTTCGCCAACGCCGGCCAGGTTTCGCCCGGCTATTCGGCGCCCTGGGCCGCGCCGTCCATTCCGGTCAAGGCGATGAAATGGCTGCTGATGCGCCACGCCCCCCTGATCCTGCGCCCCCGGCTGGACATGGCGATGATCCGCTGGACCATCGCCATGCTGCGCAACTGCACCCACGACCGCTATGCGCTGAACAAGAGCCGGATGGTGCGCCTGGCTGAATACAGCCGCGATCAGCTGGACCTGCTGAGGCGGGAAACGGGCGTGGCCTATGACGGCCGCCAGCAGGGCACGTTGCAGCTGTTCCGCACCGAAAGACAGCTGGCCGACGTGCACAAGGACGTGGATGTGCTGAAGGCCCAGGGCGTGCCGTGCGCGGTGCTGGACCGGGCGGGCTGCATCGCGGCCGAGCCGGGGCTGGCGGCGTCCGATGTCGGCTTCGTCGGGGGCCTGCGCCTGCCGCACGACGAGACGGGCGACTGCTTCCTGTTCACCAACGCCCTGGCCAGGCTGGCGGCCGAGCGCGGCGTGACCTTCCACCAGGGCGTCGACATCCTGGGGCTGGAAACCGTCGACGGCCGGGTCGTCGGGGCCCGCACCAACCGGGGCCCGATGACGGGGGACGCCGTGGTGGTGGCCCTGGGGTCGCATTCGCCGCAGATCGCGGCGCCGGTCGGGCTTAAGCTGCCGGTCTATCCGGTGAAGGGCTATTCGATCACGGCCCGGATCGTGGATGCGGACCGCGCGCCCGTCTCGACCGTGATGGACGAGAGCTACAAGGTCGCGATCACCCGCCTGGGGGACCGCATCCGGGTCGGCGGTATGGCCGAATTGTCGGGCTATAACAACACCCTGCCCGCCCTGCGCCGCGAAACCCTGGAGCATTCGGTCGGCAGCCTGTTTCCGGGCGGCGGCGATCTGAAGGGCGCCAGCTACTGGTCCGGCCTGCGGCCCATGACGCCGGACGGCACGCCGGTCATCGGCGCGACCAAGGTTCCGGGCCTGTATCTGAACACCGGCCACGGCACCCTGGGCTGGACCATGGCCTGCGGTTCGGCCCGCGTCCTGGCCGACACGATCGACGGGCGCTCGCCCGAGATCGACGCGCACGACCTGTCGCTGAACCGCTACGGCGCCTGGGCCGGGGCGTTCGCGCCGGGGTTTGGCTGACATCGGACGCTGGCGGCAATTTCACCGTCTGAATAGTGTGAATCGTCTGAAATCGCCCTTTCAAGGATCGATAAGCATGACCTGTCGCCGAACCGCTACGGCGCCTGGGCCGGGGCGTTCGCGCCCGGGGTGGACGGCGTCGGACGCCAGCGGCAATTTTCACCGTCTGAATAGTGTGAATCGTATGAAATCGCCCTTTCAAAGATCGGCGACCATCCTACCACCGCGCCAAGGACCGGTAGGTCGAAAGTCGTTCGGCCGGAAATTCCCGATAGGATTCAGAAGGCGGGGATGGGCGAAAGCGCGTGTCGGCGGGCGCCACGTGGCGCAGGGCGTCGGACGCCCCTATAGAGCGCCCGATGAAGACCGCCGATTTCGATTTCGACCTGCCTGAAGACCGGATCGCCCTGCGACCGGCCGATCCGCGCGATTCCGCCCGACTGCTGGTCGTCAGGAACGGCGCGCTGGAGGATCGGGTCGTTCGCGACCTGCCGGACTTCCTGCGCCCCGGCGACGCCCTGGTGTTCAACGACACGCGCGTCATCCCCGCCCGCTTGTCGGGCGTGCGTCAGCGGATCGGCGTGGAGGACGAAATCCTGACGGTCGAGGTCGAGGCCACCCTGCACCACCGCGACGCGCCCGACGTCTGGTCCGCCTTCATGAAGCCGGGCAAACGCATCAAGCCGGGCGACCGGATAAGGTTCGGGCATGAAGCCGACGCCGCCTGCGACCTGGGCCGGCTGGATGCGACGGCGACGGCCAAGGGCGACGACGGCCTGATCACCCTGAGGTTCGATCTGTCCGGCCCGGCGCTGGACGACGCGATCCGCGAGGTCGGGGTGATGCCCCTGCCCCCCTATATCGCCGCCAAACGACCCGAGGACGAGCGCGACCGCTCCGACTATCAGACCGTCTTCGCCGAGCACGACGGGTCGGTCGCCGCGCCGACGGCAGGCCTGCACTTCACGCCGGCCCTGCTGGAGGCCATCCGCGCCAGGGGGGTCACGACCCATGCGGTGACGCTGCATGTCGGGGCCGGCACCTTCCTGCCCGTCAAGGCCGACGACCTGGCCGACCACAGGATGCACAGCGAATGGGGCGAGGTGTCGCCCGACACCGCCGCCGCCCTGAACGCCGTGCACGCGAACGGCGGCCGCATCGTCTGTGTCGGCACCACCTCCTTGCGCCTGCTGGAAAGCGCCACGGACGAGGACGGAACGATCAGGCCCTTTCACGGCGACACGGCCATCTTCATCACGCCCGGCTATCGGTTCAGGGCGGTCGATGTGCTGATGACCAACTTCCACCTGCCGAAGTCGACCCTGTTCATGCTGGTCAGCGCCTTCGCCGGAACCGACACGATGAAGGCGGCCTACGCCCATGCGGTGGCGGACGGCTATCGCTTCTATTCCTACGGCGACGGGTCGCTGTTGTTCCGCGACTGAGGCGCGGCCGTCAGGGCCAGAGGCGTTCGCGGCTCCAGGCGTCGCCGTCTCGGTTAAAGCGCAGCCGGTCATGCAGACGGAAAGGCCGGTCGCGCCAGAACTCCACCGATCGCGGCGTCACCCGCCAGCCGGTCCAGCGGTCGGGGCGGGGCACATCCTGCCCGTCGAACCGCGCGGTTTCGCGCCCGACGGCCTCTTCCAGCGCCGCGCGATCCGACAGGGGCCGCGACTGGTCCGAGGCCCAGGCGCCGATCCGGCTTTCGCGGGCGCGACTGGCGAAATAGGCGTCCGCCTCCGCCGTCGAGACCGGCTGGACGGCGCCGCGCACCCGCACCTGACGACGCAGGGTCTTCCAATGAAAGGTCAGGGCGGCCGCCGGATGCGCGGCCAGTTCGACGCCCTTGGCGCTCTCGGCGTTGGAATAGAAGGTGAAGCCGCGCGCATCGACGTCCTTCAGCAGCACGATCCGCGCGTCCGGCAGACCGTCGGCGTCGACGGTGGATAGGGTCATGGCGTTGGCGTCGTTCGGCTCATGCGCGCGCGCATCGGCCAGCCATTCGACGAACAGGCCGATGGGTTCGGGACGCGCGAAGATCGTCTCGTCGCCATTGGCGGCCAGGGCGGCGGCGTAGTCGCGGGCGTAGTCCTCGCGCGACGGGCTGGGCGGGATCACGGATGCTGTCATGGCCCCGATCTAGCCCCTGGGCCGAACGGTGGGAATGACCGAGGTCAAAAACGAAGGCCGCGCCGTCACGGTTAACCGCCCATTGACCCTGATCGGCCGACGATGGGGCCATGAGCGCGCACCGTCCTGCATTCGACGTTTCCGGCGTCCGCGAGGCCCTGGCGATCCTGGGCGTGGCGGGCGATGCGGATGCGCCGGCGCTGAAGGCCGCCTTCCGCTCGGCCGTCAAGTCGGCCCGCCCCGACCAGCCGGGCGGCGACGCCGAGCGGTTCCGGCGCGTGATCGCCGCCTATCGCCTGATCCAGGCGCATCGGCCGGTCCGCCCGGCCCTGGCCGCGCCCAGCGCCCGCCCGGCGCCGGCCCCGGTCCTGACCCTGACGCCGATCCAGGCCCTGAGCGGCGGCAAGGTCGAGGTCAGGCTGGGGACGCGCACGGTGCGGGTGACGGCGCCGAAGGGCCTGCGCACCGGCGACCATCTGCGGCTGAGCGGCGGCGCGGCGGACGGGTGCGACCTGTATCTGTCCGTGCTGATCCGGCCCGAAGACGGGCTGTCGGTCATGGGCGACGATCTGTTCATGTCCTGGCCGGTCGAGCGTCGGCTGATGGCCGATGGCGGCCGGGTGGAGATCGAGACCCATGCCGGCGCCCGGTCGGCCTGGATCACGGCCGACATGGCCGCGCCGGTCCGGGTGCGGCTGAAGGGACTGGGCCTGCCGGCGCGCGGATCGCGGGCCGCGGGGCATCTGTTCGTCACCCTGATCCCGTCGTCGGACACGCCGTCGGCGGCCGAGGACCTGCTGGTCCGGTTCACGCGGGTCTGGACGCAGGAACGTCTGGCGGCCTAAGTCGAGGCCATGTCGCACAACACCTTCGGCCATCTGTTTCGCGTGACCACCTGGGGCGAAAGCCACGGCCCGGCCATCGGCTGCGTGGTCGACGGCTGCCCCCCGCTGCTCCCGCTGACCGAGGCCGACATCCAGCCTTGGCTGGACCAGAGGAAGCCGGGCGGCAGCCGGTTCGTCACCCAGCGCAGGGAAAGCGACGCCGCCCGCATCCTGTCGGGCGTGTTCGACGACGGCGCGGGCCCCGTGACGACCGGCGCGCCGATCTCGATCCTGATCGAGAACGAGGACCAGCGGTCCAAGGACTATGGGGAGATCGCCCGAGCCTATCGCCCCGGCCACGCCGACTATGCCTATCAGACCAAATACGGGGTGCGGGACCATCGCGGCGGCGGCCGATCCTCGGCGCGCGAGACGGCCAGCCGCGTCGCCGCCGGGGCCGTGGCGCGCCGGGTGCTGGGCGACGGCGTCAAGATCAGGGCCGGCGTGGTGCAGATCGGGCCGCACCGGATCGCGCCCGAAGCCGTGGATTTCGACGCCGTGCGCGACAATCCGCTGTTCGCCGCCTCGGCCGCGGTCGTTCCCGCCTGGGAGGCCTATCTGGACGAGGTGCGCAAGGCCGGCTCCTCCATCGGCGCGGTCGTGGCGCTGGAGGCGACGGGCGTGCCGGCGGGTTGGGGCGCGCCGATCTACGGCAAGCTGGATGCGGAGCTGGCCGCCGCCCTGATGTCGATCAACGCCGCCAAGGGCGTGGAGATCGGCGCAGGGTTCGAGGCGGCGGAACTGACGGGCGAAGAGAACGCCGACGAGATGCGGCTGGACCTGAACAAGCAGCCGGTCTTTCTGTCGAACAAGGCCGGCGGGGTACTGGGCGGGATTTCGACGGGGCAGCCGGTGACGGCGCGCGTGGCGTTCAAGCCCACCTCCTCCATCCTGACGCTGCGCCAGACCATCACCCGCGACGGCCATGAAACGGATCTGCGCACCAAGGGTCGTCATGATCCGTGCGTCGCCCTGCGCGCCGTGCCGGTGGTCGAGGCCATGGCCGCCTGCGTCCTGGCCGACGCCATGCTGAGGCACCGCGCCCAGGTCGGCTGAGGATCAGGCGCCGGGCCGACGCGGCGCGTCCAATGCCGACGCGACCGGACGCGAGGCCGGCCCGGCCTGTCGCGTCAAAGGCCTCTGTTCCCGCTGCATCAGGGCCACCAGGCCCGCCAACCCCGTGGTCATCACGATCACCGCTCGACTCCTGCGACTGCGAACCGTTTGCAGGTTTGCGCAAGTCGGGCCGCCGTGCAAGAGGGTCGGTCGGCGGCTCGAAGATCAGGAGATCAACCGTGCGTGAAGACGGCAAGCTGGACTACCTCGAACTGCCGGCGGCGGACATGGCGCAAACCAAGGCCTTCTACAGCCAGGCGTTCGGCTGGGCTTTCGTGGACTACGGCCCGACCTATGCGGCCTTCGACCAGGGGCTGGACGGGGGTTTCGACGCCGATCCGGCGGATCGGACGCGCGCGCCCCTGCCCGTTCTTTATGCGCGCGATCTGGAGGCCATGCAGACCCGCGTCGAGGCGGCGGGCGGGCGCATCGTCAGGCCGATCTACGCCTTCCCCGGCGGGCGGCGCTTTCACTTCGCCGATCCGGCGGGGACCGAGATGGCGGTCTGGTCCGAGAGCTGATTCTCAGCGCGGATCGACCGACTGGCCGATCCGTTCGGCCAGATCGCGGTCGGCGCCGGCGACGCTGGCGACCCAGACGTGAATTTCCTTGGGCGCCGCGGCGCGTTGGAACAGGTGCTCCATCGCCAGGCGTCGGCCCGCTTCGTTGACGACGATGGAAGCGCGCGCGCCCGTGCGAACCATGTCGCCGTCATAGATCGGAAACTGGGACGACGGCCCGGCGTAGATCATGACCAGGGTCTGGCCGTCGCGCTGGATGCGGTAGATGGCGGCGTCCGCGCCCGCCCGCCCCGGAACCACGACCACGCCGGCCGGAAGTTCGATGCGGAACGGAAGGGCGGCGACCCCAGCCGCATCCAGAGCCGCCGGCGCGGGCGCAGTCTGCGGCATGGCAGGCGTGGCCTGGGGCGCCGTCGCGGGCGCCGCAGGCCGGGTCGACGGGGCTATGGCGGACGGACGGGGCGCCGTCGCCTGCGGGGCCGGGGCCGGTCTCTGTGCAGCCGACGGCGCGGGCGCGGTTCCAGTCGGAACGGTCGCGGCTCGCAGATCGGTCGCGGCGGGCGCCGGCGTCGCCGGGCGGGGGGCTGCCGATGCTGCGGAGGGCGGCGCGCTGTTCAGGTCCCGCGTCAGGTCGCTGGCGCCGCGCGGCGGCGGCGCGGCCTGACCGGACAGGGCGAAGGCTGTGGCGAGGGCGATCAGGGTCATGGCCGGACCATCGCGCGGCGGCGCCCGCTTCGCAAGCGCGGCCTCACGCCTTCGGGATGGACACCCAGAAGGTCGCGCCTTCGCCGGGGGCCGATTCCACGCCGATGGACCCGGCCTGAAGCTCCACCAGCCGCTTGGCCAGGGCCAGGCCGACGCCGTGCCCTTCCAGGGCCGAACGCTCCAGCCCCAGACGGTTGAAAGGCTCGAACAGCTGGGCCTGTTTCTGCACGGACAGGCCGGGACCGAAATCGACGACCTCGATCCGCACGCAATCCTCGTCCCGCAGCGCCCGCAGAACGACGCGCCCGCCCGAGGCGCCGTATTTGAGGGCGTTGATCGTCAGATTGGTCACGACCTGAACCAGGCGCTGGGAATCCGCCACGGCGATCAAGCCGTCGCCCTCGCACACGACGTCGATCACGGTCTTGCCGGCCTCGGGGCGCAGCAGACAGATGCGGCGGACGTCCTCCAGCAGTCCGGGAATGTCGGTCGGCCGCAGTTCGACCCGAACCGAGCCGGATTCGGCGCGCGCCACATCCAGCAGGTCGTGGGCCAGGGTCTCGATCTGGCGGGCGGTGCCGACCAGCACCTGGGACATCTCGGCCTGTTGCGCCGTGATCGGCCCCAGTTGTCCCTGACGCCACAGATCGCCGATGCCGATGATCCCGGCGACCGGACTCTTGATCTCGTGGGCGACGTTGGCCAGAAGGCGCGACTTGGCTTCCGACGCCTTCTCCGCTCTTTCCCGGCCCGCCCGCGCGCGCTCGGCCAGCACGTCGCGCTCTTCCAGCAGGGAGGCGACCAGCAGGATCGGCATATAGCCGATCAGCACAAGCATCTGGGCCATCACGACCTGCTCAGCCCGGCTGCCCTGTCCATAGGGTCCATGCCCCATCATCGCCCCGCCCACGGACAAGAGCGTGACCAGGATCAGGGCGAAGGCGATGCCCGCCACGCCCAGCCGCACCGCGATGACCATGAGCAGGGGCAACAGGAGGAAGCGCGCCGAAAAATGACCGGCGAACCCGGCGTAATAGAAGCCCAGCAAGCCGGCCAGCAGCACGGCCGCCTCGACCATCTTGTTCGGACGGGTCAGACGAACCAGGGTGGCGCGCGTCAGCGACAAACCCATCGCGCCCAAGACGGCGATGCCCAAGGCATGGCCCAACCACCAGGTCTGAAATCCCTGCCAGACCTCCGCCTGGCCCAGTTGCATCTGAATCACGACACTGCCCAAAGCGGCGGGAAGAGGCGCCAGACCCGCCGCGAAGAACAGGAAACCTGCCGCCCCGTTCAGGGTCGACAGGTTCAGCGTCGGCGCGAAGCGCCGCGCCAGCAGCACCGCCCCGACGATTTCGATCATGTTGACGATGGCGAAGGCCAGAGCCAGCAGGGGCCTGTTGCCGGCGATGATCTCTCCGATCAGGATGCTCACCGTCAGCACCCCGGCGAACGTCAGGTCGTTGGCCCGCCCCCGGCTGGTCCGCAACCACACGGCGATGGCGACGCCGCTCGCCCCCCAGAAGCCGGCGACCAGCCCCGCAGAACGCCCATAGGCGACGGCCGTGGCGACGAGTATGGCCACCGCCACCCCGGTCAGGACCGGAGCCAGCGGACGGAAGGCGTCCGATCCCTCGCCGCGTTCGCTCGAATATCGGCCAGCCTTCGGCGGCGCCGTCCGAGACTCGACGGGGGAGACGTCGCTGTTGAGCGCACGGCTCATGATCATGAAAGCGTCCTGACCGGAAAGCGTCAGGGCGCAAATGACCACAGGGTTCCTAACATCCCTTAAAGTTGGAAGTTCAACTTTCGATTGAACAACTTAACCGCCTCGGCTGCGCCGCCTTCGTAGCTCCAGATTCCGCCGCTGACGGCGACGAAATCGGCGCCGGCCCGGGCCACCTGCTCGGCCGTCTCCAGGGTGATGCCGCCGATGGCGACGCAGGGCGTCTCCACGGTTTCCTGCCAGACGGTCAGCAAGTCCAGCGAAGGGCGGTGAACCGTCGCCTTGGTCGAGGTCGGATAGAAGGCGCCGAAGGCGACGTAGTCGGCGCCGTTCTCGGCGGCGTCCCAGGCCAGATCGCGGTCGTCATGGCAGGTGACGCCGATCATGGCGTCCGGTCCCATGATGCGCCGCGCCTCGGCCAGCGACGCATCCCCCTGGCCGATGTGGACCCCGTCGCAGCCGGCGGCGCGCGCCAGGTCGGGGCGGTCGTTCAGGATGACCGCGACATCATGCCGACGGCAGACAGGCGCGAGGACATCGACCGCACGTCGGATCGCGTCGTCATCGGCCGGTTTCAGGCGAATCTGCAGCGCCGCCACGTCGCCGGCCGCCAGCGCCTGATCCAGGGTGGCGGCGAAGGCGTCGAGGTCGGAAATCGCCGGCGGCGTGATCAGGTACAGCCGGCACGGCGGGCGGTCGGGGACGAGCGAGGTCTTGGCCATAGCCGTCCTTCCCTCCCTTGCGACCCCGCGTCAACGGCCGCGAGCGGTCCAGCGCATGAGAACGACTTGCAATCGCCTTAAGGAGTGATATAGCGAACCATTCTCAGTCGGTGGATCGCGTAGAAACTCGTGTACGTCTGCAACTGCAACGGCCTTCGCAAGCGGGATGTGGCTCAATCCATAGAGGCGGGCGCCAGCCGGCCGCGCGACATCTTCGCCAGCCATCAATGCCAGGCGCAGTGCGCCAAATGCGTCTGCGAGATGCGCCAGATGATCCAGGACAGCCGCGAAGCCTTCGCACTCGCAGCCGAGTAGGACCGCCATCTCGCGCGGTCGAAAATCACTCGCACTATCAATGCGATGATAAGAAGTCGCAAGTAAACAATGCGCGCTCTGATGTGGTATGGCGTCGGCTGACGGCGACCGATGCGCCGTGACGAGACCAAGGACCATGGCCATGAAGGGCGACCCCGCAATCCTGCGCACTCTGAACGCGGTGCTCACCAACGAACTGACGGCGGTGAACCAGTATTTCCTGCACGCCCGCATGTTCGAAAGCTGGGGCCTGGCTCATCTGGGACACGTCATCTACGAAGAATCGATCGGCGAGATGAAGCACGCCGACATGCTGATCAAACGCATCCTGTTCCTGGACGGCCTGCCCAATCTGCAGGACCTGCACAAGCTGAAGGTGGGCGAAGATCCCATAGAATGCCTGGGCGCCGATCTGCAGCTGGAGCTGGACAGCCGCGCGACCACCGCCGCCGCCGTGACCCAGTGCGAGGAGATGCGCGACTACGTCAGCCGCGACCTGTTGATGAAAATCCTGGCCGACACCGAAGAGCACATCGACTTCCTGGAAAACCAGCACAAGCTGATCGAACTGATGGGCGCGCAGAACTATCTGCAGGCGGCCATGAAGGAGATCGTGACCGACGGCGCGGCCACCGGAAACTGATGGGAACCGCCGTTCGATCCGGTCATTAGCCTTTCACAAGGGCCAAGCTGGAGCGCGCCATGACCGATATCGACGACGCCATCGACGACGTGCGCGACGCC
Source organism: Brevundimonas sp. D3-1P (assembly GCF_055809335.1). Taxonomy (NCBI): domain Bacteria; kingdom Pseudomonadati; phylum Pseudomonadota; class Alphaproteobacteria; order Caulobacterales; family Caulobacteraceae; genus Brevundimonas; species Brevundimonas sp. D3-1P. The sequence continues at coordinate 152,960 of NZ_CM147908.1, read as the reverse complement.
GCCGTGGACCTGCTGAACAGCGAGGGACGCAGCGCCGGCCATGTCGCGGCGGGGATCGCCCTGACCGTCGGTTTCGCCCTTCTGGCCCACACCATCGCCTCGGGCGCGTTGAAGCCGCGGCGCAATTTCAAGCAGGTGCGCGACGGGGACCTGCCGATCACCGAAAAGCCGAAAGGGGCGTTCAGTCTGATCCTGCCGGCGGTGTTTTCGGCGACGACCCTGTCGGCCGTGCGGGTGTGGAACGCCCCGCCGCAGCAGGCGCGCACGCGCGCCATGGGCCTGTGGGTCGCGGCCCAGACGGTGAACGCCATCTGGCTGGGCCTGCGCCCCGCATCGATGGCGCGCCAGGTCGTCGCCGCCATGTCCTCGGCCGGTCTGGCCGCCGCCTTCGCCCACGAGGCGCGCAAGCTGGACGAGGGCGCCGGCAAGATGGCCGCCCCGACCGGTTCGGGCGTGCGGCTGGGCAACTTCCTGCATCGCAAGACCGACGAGGCGTAGTCGGTCCCGGCATGAGCGCGCGTCGCCTTGCCCTTTGTCGGGGCTTCCTCTAGGGATCGCGCCCTATTCGCCTCGGCCCGGAACGGGTGCGAGCGCGCAACCCTATTCCCGATGTGACCCCATGAAGATCAACGGCAACACCATCAAGCCCGGCATGGTCCTGCAGCACAACGGCGGCCTGTGGGTCGTCACCAAGGCCAGCCACGTCAAGCCCGGCAAGGGCGGCGCCTTCGCCAACGTCGAGGCCAAGAACCTCGAGACCGGCAACAAGCTGAACGAACGCTTCCGTTCGGAAGACAAGGTCGAGCGCGTCACGCTGGAGCAGAAGGACTTCTCCTATCTGTTCGACAACGGCGACAGCCTGGTCTTCATGGACGACGCCACCTACGAGCAGATCGAACTGCAGAAGGACTGGGTCGGCGACGAGCGGATTCCCTATCTGCAGGAAGGCATGAAGGTCGTCATCGAGATGCACGAAGACCGTCCGATCGGCCTGGAGCTGCCCGATCAGGTCGTGCTGGAAGTCGCCGAGACCGAGCCGACCGTGAAAGGCCAGACCGCCTCATCCTCCTACAAGCCCGCTCTGGCCTCCAACGGCGTGCGCATCATGATCCCGCCCTATATGTCGGCCGGCGAGAAGATCGTCGTCGATACGACCAGCGGGGAATACGTCCGCCGGGCGGACTGACTGTTTGGGTGAGCGAGGGATGTCAGTGAGCGAAGAGGTGAGCCGAGGCCGCCCTGTTCGCTCACCCCTTGCTCACGGACACTTCTCACCGACGCCGCTCAGACGTCGCCCTTGAACTTCTCCGTCTGTCCGGGCCGATGCCTTGAAGGACAGCCGGACCAGGAGATCCGCCGATGGCCCTCGCTTCCGCCCTGCTTCAAGTCATGACCGATGCGGTTCGCAAGACCGCCCGCCCGATGCTGCGCGACTTCGGCGAGGTGTCGCAGCTTCAGGTGTCGAGGAAAGGCCCCGGCGACTTCGTCACGGCCGCCGACCTGAAGGCGGAAGACACCCTGTTCGAACTGCTGATGAAGGCCCGCCCCGGCTACGGCTTCCTGGGGGAGGAACGCGGCATGGTCGAGGGGACCGACAAGTCCCACACCTGGATCGTCGATCCGATCGACGGCACCACCAACTTCATGCACGCCATGCCCCATTTCGCCATCACGGTGGGGCTGGAGCGCCGCGCGCCGGACGGCCCCAGCGAGATCGTCGCGGGCGTCACCTACAACCCGGTCATGAACGAACTGTTCTGGGCCGAAAAGGGCAAGGGCTGCTATCTGAATGACCAGCGCATCCGCGTCGCCGGTCGTCGCGACCTGTCGGAATGCCTGATCGCCACCGGCCTGCCCTTCATCGGCAAAACCGGCCACGCCCAGGCCATCAAGGACATACACGCGGTGGGCCAGCGCGTCGCCGGCATCCGCCGCCTGGGCTCGGCCGCCCTTGATTTCGCCTGGGTCGCCGCGGGCCGCTACGACGCCTATTACGAGCGCAATCTGAAGCCCTGGGACGTGGCGGCGGGCATACTGTTCGTCACCGAGGCGGGCGGGCGCGTCACCACCATCGACGAGGACGGCGATCCCAAGACGGGCGTGTCGATCCTGGCGTCCAACACCGAACTGCATCCGCACCTGCGCAAGGTGCTGCAAGCGGCGTAGGGCGTCACGGGCCTGTCGCGCCCCTGCCCTATCCAGGGCGGATGATCCGTTTCATCCTGGGCGCCCTGATCCTTCTGACGGGAACGCCGGCCTTGTCTCAGCCCCTGATCATCGCCCACCGCGGCGCCTCCGGCGAGCGGCCCGAACACACGCGCACGGCCTATGAACTGGCCGTCGAACAGGGCGCGGACGTGATCGAGCCGGACCTGGTCCTGACCCGGGACGGCGTCTTCGTGGACCGGCACGAGAACGAGATCGGCGGCACGACCGATGTCGAACGCCATCCCGAGTTCGCGGATCGCAAGACCACCAAGGTCGTCGACGGGGTCGAGACGACGGGCTGGTTCACCGAGGACTTCACCCTGGCGGAACTGAAGACCCTGCGGGCCAGGGAGCGGCTGCCCGCCTTTCGTCCGGGCGGCGCGGCCTTCGACGGGCAGGAGCCGATCCTGACCTTCGGCGAGGTCGTGGCCATCGCACGCGCGGCCTCGGCGCGGACAGGACGCACCATCGCCGTGGCGCCGGAGTTGAAACACCCGACCTATTTCGCCGGGATCGGCCTGCCGATGGAAGACGCCTTCGTCGCCGAACTGGAGCGGCTGGGACTGACGGGGGCGGATGCGCCCGTCATCGTCCAGTGTTTCGAGGTCGGCCCGCTGGAGCGGCTGTCGAAACGGATCGACGCGCCCCTGGCGCAGTTGGTGAGCGGCGCCGGCGGCCCGGCGGATCGGCCCGGCCTGACCTATGCCGAGATGATCACGCCCGAGGGGCTGAAGACCATGGCCGCATACGCCGCCTGGGTCGCGCCGGAGATGACCCTGGTCCTGCCACGCGACGCCGAGGGCCGCAGCACGGCGCCCAGCGCCCTGGTCGCCGACGCCCATGCGGCGGGGCTGAAGGTGGTGGTCTGGACCGTGCGGGCGGAAAACGCCTTCCTGCCCGCCGAACATCGCCGGGGCGAGGGCCTGGCGGACCATGGCGACATGGCGGCCTATGTCCGCGCGCTGGCCGAGACCGGCGTGGACGCCATCTTCAGCGACTTCCCTGGATTGGCGCGGGCGGGGCTGTAGTCCCCGCTCTCGGCCGCCGCGATCAGCCCGCGCGGAACTGCAGTTCGGCCAGTCGGGCGTAGAGTCCGCCCCTGGCGACCAGCTGATCGTGCGTCCCCTCCTCCACCACGCGGCCGTCGTCCATCACCACGATGCGGTCGGCGCGCAGGACGGTGGCCAGACGGTGGGCGATGACCAGGGTGGTGCGCTCCTCCATCGCCTGATCCAGCGCCGCCTGGACCAGGCGTTCGCTTTCGGCGTCGAGCGCGCTGGTCGCCTCGTCCAGCAACAGGATGGGGGCGTCGCGGACCAGGGCGCGGGCGATGGCCAGGCGCTGGCGCTGGCCGCCCGACAGGCTCTTGCCGCGTTCGCCCAGAGGGGTGTCGAATCCTTCCGGCAGGGCGTCGATGAAGCCCAGGGCCTGAGCCTTCTCGGCCACGGCGCGGGCCTCTTCCAGGGTGGCGTCCTCGCGGCCGAAACGGATGTTCTCGAGCGCCGAGCCGGAAAACAGGGGCGTCTCCTGCGAGACCCAGGCGAAACGCGCGCGCACGGCGACGGGATCGGCCTGGCGCACGTCGACGCCGTCGACCGAGACCATGCCGCTCTGCGGATCGTAGAACCGCAGCAACAGACGAAAGACGGTGGACTTGCCCGCGCCCGACGGGCCGACCAGGGCCACGGTCTCGCCCGGCCGAACGGTCAGGCTGAACCCTTTCAGGGCCGGCAGATCGGGCCGTCCGGGATAGGCGAAGCCGACGGCCGACATCGACAGTTCTCCACGCGGCGGCTGGGGCAGGATCGACGGATGGGCGGGCGGCGCGATGCCGGGGACGGCGCGCATCAACTCCTCGATCCGCTCCATGGCGCCAGCGGCCTTCTGCACGTCGCCCCAGCTTTCGCCCAGCGCGCCCACGGCCCCGGCGGCGAAGACCGACAGCAGGACGAATTGCAGCAGGGCGCCAGGCGTCATGACGCCGGCGACCACGTCCTGCGCGCCCAGCCACAGCACCAGGGTCACGCCGCCGAACATGACGACGATGATCAGGGCCGTCATCCAGGCGCGGGCCTGCATCCGGGTGAGCGAGGCGGAAAAGGCGTCCTCGACCGCCGCGCCGAAGCGGGCGATGGCGCTTTGCTCGCGGCCGAAGGCCTGGACCGTCTCGATGGCGTCGACGCTTTCGCCCGCGAAGCCGACGGCGTTGGCGAAGCGATCCTGGGACGCCACGGTCAGTTTGCGGACCCGACGGCCGAAGATGAAGATCGGCCCCAAGAGGAAGGGCACGATCAAAAGCACGAATCCGGTCAGCTTGGGACTGACGAAGAACAGAAGGATCACGCCGCCGATCAGGGTCAGGAAGTTCCTGAGCGCATAGGAGATCGAGGTGGTCATCAACGTCTCGACCAGGGCGATGTCGGTGGTCAGGCGCGACAGCACCTCGCCGGTCCGCATCTGGGCGTAGAAGGACGGATCCAGCGTCAGGATGCGGCCGAACAGGCCCTTTCGGACATCGGCGATGACGCGCTCGCCCGTGCGGGTGACGAAATAGTAGCGGGCGGCCGTGGCCAGCCCCAGGAACAGGGCGTTGGCGCCCAGCAGGACGAACCACAGGTTCAGGTGCGCGCCGCCCGCCTCGAACCCGTAGTCGATGGCGCCGCGCGCCAGGCCGGTCAGCCCCAGGGAGGCGGCGGTGGACAAGAGCAGCCAGAAGACCGCCATCAGGGCATGGCCCTTGTGCCGCATGGCGAAGGGGATCAAACGGGCCAGCGGACGGATGTCGCGGCGCTTGGCGCGCTTGGCCCCCGCCTCGGCCATCTGGTCGGCCAGCAGGGCGCCGGCGCTCGGCCGTCCCTCGACGGAGGCCAGACCGGAAGCGCGGTTGGCGGAGGGGGCGGAGGCGGTCTGATCGGTCATGGCGCCCGCCTCTTGCCCCGGAACGCCCCTCAGTGTAAACGCCGCGCTCTTTCCCGCTGGATCTTTCGGCGGGATTCTCAATTTCACGCGCACCGACGGTCGGCATCGTCATCGCGCCAGAGACCGGACGACGACCATGAAAGCGGATACCCATCCCGACTATCACTTCATCACCGTGGTGATGACCGACGGCACCTCCTACCAGACCCGTTCGACCTACGGTAAGGAAGGCGACACGCTGAACCTGGACATCGATCCGACGACGCACCCGGCCTGGACCGGCGGCAACGCCCAGCTGATGGACCGCGGCGGCCGCGTTTCGCGCTTCAACAACAAGTTCGCCGGCTTCATCAAGAAGTAGGACCTTGTCGGCTGCGACATGTTGCAGCAAACAGGTCTCGAAGGGCGTCGGTCGCAAGACCGGCGCTTTTTGTTTGCCCGGAACACCGATAATGTAGGGACGTTCGGGTACCAGGGGCGTCGGCCAAGCTGGCCGAAGCGATCGAAGAAGCGGACAGGATATGAATAGACGGCAACTGGGTCTGGGCGTCGCGACGGCGGCCATGGCCCTCGGCTCCGCGGCGCGCGCGCAACAGGTCTTCGTGCAGCGCGGCCCGGAAGCGACCGCCTTCTACAACAGCTTCAACGATCAGATTTCGCGCCTGCCCGAAACCCAGCAGGCCGATGTCCGCGCCTTTTACGAGCTGAACAACTGGCGGCCGGTGTGGAACGCCGAGCGGGTGCGCGCCCTGAACGCCGCCGCCGCGCGCGCGGACCGACATGGGCTGGCGACGGCGGATTATTTCGACTTCGTGGGTCTGGCGGCCGACCCGGCCAGCGCGGACCTGCGCACGACGGCGGCGGCCCTGGCCTACGCCCGCGTCCTGGCCGAGGGCAAGGTGCGGCCGGAAACGGTCGAGGACCTGTGGGAGATGCAGAAGAACCGCGTGGACCTGCCGCGCGGCCTGACCGACGCCCTGAACCGCAACGTCCTGCCCAACTGGTTCGACGGCCTGGCGCCGACCGACATCGGCTATCAGAACCTGTCGGCGGGCTATGTGCGCTATCGCCGCCTGGCGGCCCAGGGCGGCTGGCCCCGGTTCGCGCAAGGCGCGACCATCGAACCCGGAAACAGCGACCGCCGCATCCCCGCCTTGATCGACCGTCTGACGGCCGAAGGCGACCTGTCGGCCGCCGACGGCGCGCGCCTGAAGGCGCAGGGCCTGACCTATAACGCCGAACTGCAACGCGCGGTGCAAAGCTTCCAGAATCGGCACGGCCTGGGCGCCGATGGTCGGATCGGCGCGGGAACGCAGCGTTCGCTGTCCGCCTCGGCCGAGGATCGGGCGCGCCAGATCGCCCTGAACCTGGAGCGCCGCCGCTGGCTGAAGCGCGACCTGGCCCCCGAGCGGATCGAGGTCAACACCGCCGCGGCCATCATGGTCTATTGGAAGGACGGCAAGCCCGTTCATTCCAATCGCGTCGTGGTCGGCTCGGCCGAGAACCAGACCCCCAGCCTGGAAAAGCCCTTCGCCTCGGTCGTCGCCAATCCGCCCTGGTATGTGCCGGCCGGCATCGCGCGCCGCGAAATCCTGCCCAAGGGCCCGGGGTATCTGGCCGCCAACGACATGTATGTGAAGGACGGCATGGTCATCCAGCGCGCCGGCCCCCGCTCGGCCCTGGGCTATGTGAAGTTCGAACTGCGCGACAGCTACGCCATCTTCCTGCACGACACTCCGTCGAAGGCCGCGTTCAATCTTTCGATGCGCCAGCGCAGCCACGGCTGCGTGCGGGTGCAGAACGCGGTGGAGTTCGCGCGCCTGCTGCTGTCGCCCGATCCGGCCAAACTGGCCCAATTCGACACGGCTCAGGACACGCGCGAGACGACCCGCGTCACCACCGGCCGTGAAATCTCGGTGCGTCTGCTGTACTGGACCGCCTTCGTGGACGGTCAGGGCCGCGTGGCGTTCCGCGAAGACGGCTATGGCCGCGACGACAAGCTGGCCCAGGCCCTGGGCATCGGCGTCAACCTGCCCAAGCCCATCGACGACGGCCGGTCCGACGCCAACGACGTCGGACCGTAGTCCGGGAATCAGCCTCGGAAGGCGGCTTCCAGCAATCCCAACTGGCTGAGCACGGGATTCGCCGGAGCCTGGTCCCGGTCGTCCAGATACATGCGGCGATCCAGATAAAGGGTGCGTTCGAACAGCTTTTCGGAGCGCACCAGATATTCCACCAAGGCGATCGGCAGTTCGGCGTGGCTGGGCTCGCTCTCTATGCGCCGGTCGTTCAGGCGGTAACGCGGCTCGCACGCCGTTTCGGGCGTCATGTCGTCCTCGCGCACGGCCCGCTGGACCAGCAGCCACGAGGCGATCTGCATCAGCCGCGTGGTCAGCTTCATGCTCTCGGCCGCATAGGCCAGGGCGGCGGCGCGCGACAGCATCTTGGATTCGCGCCGTCCCTCGCCGTCCAGATAGGCGGCGGTCTCCTCCACAAGCTCCATCCCTTCGCGGAAGGTGCGGTCGAACAGTTCCGAACGGGCGAAGTCGCGCACCGTGCGGCTGCGGTCGGCGGAGGTGGGGACGGAGGCGAGGGTCATTTCAGCTTCGATCATCGGGTCTGCGGCGCCGTCCTGCAATCGGCCCCGACGGAGCCGTTCGCCACGACGATGCAACGCTCATGCCATGGCGGGACCGATTGGGCGATCACGATCCGAAGTTGAACAGGGCGTCGGCGGCGTTTTTCTTGGAGCGTTTCGTGTCGATGGCCGCGCGGGCGCGGGCGATCTCGTCCTCCAGCGCCTGGATGCGCTCCTGCAGATCCTCCACGGAATAGACGTCCAGGTCTTCGCGCGACAGCGCGCGCAGGGGTTCGCCGCGCTGGGGTCGGGGTTCGGGATCGTCGAACATCGTCTGCGCCCTTCGTTCCGGTGTTGGCCAAGGCGGGCCGGGGCGCCTATCTGAACGCCCTGACACGGACGAAAGCAAGGCGGATACGATGCGGGTCATTGAGATCGAAGGCGGTTCCGGGCCGGCCGAAGCGCTGAGGGTCGCCGAACGCCCCGATCCCGTCGCGGGAGCGGGCCAGGTGGTCATCCGGGTGCGCGCGGCGGGGGTGAACCGGCCGGACCTGCTGCAACGCCTGGGCGCCTATCCGCCCCCGCCCGGCGCCTCGGACATCCTGGGCCTGGAGGTCGCCGGAGAGATCGCCCAGGTCGGCGCGGGCGTGACGCGCTGGCGGGTCGGCGACCGGGTCTGCGCCCTTCTGGGCGGGGGCGGCTACGGCGAACAGGCGTTGGTGGACGCCCGCCATGTCCTGCCGATCCCGGAGGGGCTGGATTTCGTCCAGGCGGCGGCCCTGCCGGAGACCGTCTTCACCGTCTTCGCCAATGTGTTCGAAGGCGGGGCGCTGAGGGCGGGCGAGACCCTTCTGATCCACGGCGCGACCAGCGGCATCGGCGTGATGGCCATTCAGATGGCCAAGGCGGCCGGCGCAACCGTGATCGCCACATCGCGCGGCGCGAACAAGGCCAGGGCGGCCGCCGGGCTGGGCGCGGACGTCAGCCTGGACGCCAAGGCGGACGACCTGGAGGCGCGGATCAAGGCGGCGGGCGGCGCCGACGTGGTTCTGGACATGGTCGGAAGGGACTACGCCGCCCTGAATCTGCACAGCCTGAAGGCCGGCGGGCGCTGGGTGGTGATCGCCTCCCTGACCGGCGCCAAGGTCGAGATGGACCTGCAGCGGATCATGCTGAAGCGGCTGACGCTGACCGGATCGACGCTGCGAAGCCGGTCCGCCGACGAGAAGGCGCGGCTGACCGCGGCTGTGGAGGCGACGGCCTGGCCCTGGATCGTGTCGGGCGCGGTCAGGCCGCCGATCCACGCCGTCTATCCGCTGGCGCAAGCCGCCGACGCGCACGCCGCGCTGGAGGCCGGCGCGCACATCGGCAAGATCATGCTCGAGGTCTAACGGTTCGGCCGTCGGCCGCCGGACACCGGACGCACGGAGGAAATGCTATCGTTGAAGCCGCCGCTGAGATTGCGGACATTCCCCTCGACCACGCGGCAGCGGCCGCGGAACTCGGCGTCGGTGCAGACCTCCCAGCGCCCCTGGACGCGCATGGAGCTGATGCGGTCGTTGAACGGCGTGCGGCCCAGGTTGCGATCCTCGCTGGTGAACTCGCGCGAGGCGCCCCGGAAGTTGGCGTTTTCATAGACGGTGATGGAGGAGCGGCCCCAGCCGCCGCCGTTACCCGGTCCCCAGCCGCCGTCGCCGCCGCCCGGCCGTCCCGGCCGGCCGCCCTCGTAATCGCCTCTGAAGCGCCCGCAGACCAGAAGTCCGTTGTTGTTGACGATCTCTTCGTTGCCGCAGCGGACCAGTTCGATCGAGGTGCCGCGCATCTGGCCGCGCTCGTCGCGACAGTCGGCATACAGCCGGCCCTGGTTGACGTAGGCCTCGGTGCAGGTCTGGGCGTAGCTGCCGCGCGGGGCGACGCGCAACTGTTGCGGCTCCACGGGGGGCGACATGGCGGCGGCCAGGGCGGCCGCGAACAATAGGGACATTATGGTTCTCCTCTCCGAAAGCTCAAAGCCTTCACTACCGCGAAGGTTGCACCCGGCGGATGAACCGTTGCTGTATTCGATTGTCGGGCGGCGTTTTCTTTTCGCGCGAATAGGCCTATATCGACGTCATAAGCGCCCGGTCGAAAGGCCGGGCGCCGTCGTATCCAACGCCAGCCGAAGCCTCATTCGGCGGCTCCTACAACACCGGGACGAACGCGCCATGAGCGACATTCTGATGCCCAAGGCCACCGCGGTCTGGCTGGTCGACAACACCTCCCTCAGCTTCGAGCAGATCGCGGACTTCTGCGGCCTGCACCCGCTGGAAGTCCGCGGCATCGCCGACGGCGACGTGGCGCGCGACATCCGCGGCGTCGATCCCGTCACGGGCGGCCAGTTGACGCGGGAAGAACTGGACAAGGCGCAAGCCGATGAAAACTATCGCATGAAGGCGATCGTCAGCCGCCACGCCGAACTGCTGAAATCGGCCAAGCCCGCGCCGAAATACACCCCGGTGTCGCGTCGCCAGGACCGCCCGGACGCCATCGCCTGGTTCGTGCGCAATCACCCCGAGGTGACGGACGCCCAGATCGCCAAGATGCTGGGCACGACCAAATCCACCATCGAGAGCGTGCGCAACCGCACGCACTGGAACAGCGCCAACATCAAGCCGGTCGACCCCGTGACCCTGGGGCTGGTCGGGCAGCTGGCCCTGGACGAAGTGGTCAAGAAGGCCGCCGAGAAGAAGGCCAAGGACGATCTGAAGAAGGGCGGCGGCACCCTCCAGCCCGTCGAGGAGGTCGAGGCCGAGCCGGAGTTCGTCCCGGAAGCCCGGCAACGCCCCAGCGCCGAACCGACGGCGGAATCGGTGTTCGGTTCGAAAGGCTGATCCGAAACCCCTTCCGTCACGGCGCGAAAACGCGCCGCGCGCCTCCCCGGGAATGGGGAGGCGGACGGAACAAAAACGGCCCCGGAGAGCGCTCTCCGGGGCCGTCGTCGTTTCGGAGGAATGATGCGTCCCTAGTGGACGCGGGCCTCCAGACTGATGATCTCTTCCTTGAGCCGAAGCTTCTTCTGCTTCAGCTCCCTGACCTGCAGCGTGTCCACGGACGGACGGGTCAGCTCCTTCTGGATGGTCTCATCCAGGGTGCGATGACGATTACCCAGTTCGCGAATACGAGCCTCGATGGTCATGGCTTGCGCCTCCTCAGGTTAGGGACCAGTAGAGTGAGCGCCCGGTTTGACAGGCTGTAGAATCACATTCCGGTGACAGCCCGCCTGGCCGGACCCGATGGAGGCTGACCGCAAATATGGTCGATGATGTGAACGGAGCCATACGGAACCCGCCCGCGCGGATGGTGGTCGGAATCTCGGGGGCTTCCGGCGCGATCTATGGCGCACGGGTGCTGGACGCCCTGAACGACCTGGGCGTCGAGAGCCACCTGGTCGTGACCAAGGCGGCCCTGCTCACATTGTCGCAGGAGACCGACCTGTCGCCCGACGACCTGACGGCCAAGGCCTCGGCGGTCCACAAGCTGAGCGATGTCGGCGCGACCATCGCCTCCGGCTCGTTTCGCACCCTGGGCATGATCGTCGCGCCCTGTTCGATCAGGACGATGAGCGAGATCGCGACGGGCGCGACCTCCACCCTGCTGACGCGCGCCGCGGACGTGACGCTGAAGGAACGGCGGCCGCTGGTGCTGATGGTGCGCGAAACGCCGTTCCATCTGGGCCATCTGCGCACCATGACGGCCCTGGCCGAGATGGGGGCGGTCATCGCCCCGCCCCTGCCCGCCCTCTACGCCCGCCCCGCGTCGATCCTGGACATGGTCGACCAGTCGGTGGGCCGCGCGCTGGACCTGTTCGGCCTGGACTGGGGCGCGGTGCGGCGTTGGGAAGGCCTGAGCTGATGGGGTTGTGGGACTGGGCGGTCGCCGCCTATGGGGCGCCCGGCGTTTCGCAGGCGTGTCTGGCGCTGCAGGACGATCACGACCAGAATGCGCCGCTGCTGCTTTGGTCGGCCTGGGTCGCCGCGACGGGACGGCGGCCCGATGCGGAGACGCTGGAGGCGGCCTGCGACACCGCGCGCGCCTGGGACGGGGTGGTCGTGGCGCCGCTGCGCGCCATGCGCCGCACGTTGAAGGCGCCCGTGCCCGACATCGACGACGGCCCGCGCGAGACGATCCGAAACCGCGTCAAGGCGCTGGAACTGGAGGCCGAACGCCATCTGCTGGAGGCGTTGGAGGCGTTGGCGCCGGAACCGACGGGCGCGCCGCGTCCCGCCGTCGACGCCCTGGCCGCCACCGCAAGGGTCTGGGCCCCGGTCACGCCGCGCCCGGCGCTGATCCGCCTGGCCGACGCCCTTCCGGCCTGAGACCGGCGTGGCTATAAGCGCCCTGGGGACCAGACGATGAACGACGACCTGCCCGACATCAGCGAAGAAGAAGCGGCGCTGCACGCCCGCGTCAGAATGCTGCGCCAGGAGCACGCCGACCTGGACGCCTCCATCGAGGCCCTGAGCCAGGCCGCCGTGCCGGACCAGTTGATGATCGCCCGGCTGAAGCGCAAGAAGCTGGCCATCAAGGACGAGATCGTGAAGATCGAGGACGTCATCCTGCCCGACATCATCGCCTGAGCGGAGGCCGGCGAGTTCCGCCCTGCGACCATCCGCCGCCCGAACCAGGCCCCAAAGTCGCCCAAGCGTCCGGCCATAAGCCCGCCTCCACGGAGCGACGTGCGGCGTAGGACGCCGCCGCGTTCCCTCATTCCAGAGCGTAGAACGCTGGAGCCGCCGCCGAATGCGACGCCTGCCGACCCACGCGCCGATGGCGCGCTGCAAGACCCTTTTGATCCATTCCGGCCAGACGGCCGCCTTCGCCGCCGTGGCCGTCTTCGCGGCCGCCGCCGCGCCCAATGTCGCGCCTGCGCCCGACCCCGCGCCGACGCCGGTCGCCGCTCCCGTGGCCCCGCCGATCAAGGCCCAGGTGGAAAAGGCCGGGCCGGTGATGCGCCAGATCGTCTTTTCCGCCCCGGTGCGCGGCTATGCGATCAACTCGGCCTTCGGCCTGCGCAAACTGGCCATCGAGGCCAAGGCCCGCGCGCACAAGGGCGTGGACATCGCCGCGCCGAAAGGAACCAGCGTCTTCACCGCCGCCGAGGGCCAGGTGGCGCGAACCGGCCATGACGCCGGCGGCTATGGAAACTTCATCGAGGTGCGCCATCCGAATGGGATGACCACCCTCTATGGCCATCTCAGCCGCATCGACGTGGCCAGCGGCGACAGGCTGACGCCGGGCCAGCGCATCGGCCTGGTCGGCTCCACCGGCTATTCCACCGGCCCGCACCTGCATTTCGAGGTCCGCCGAAACGGCGCCCAGCTCAATCCGACCAAGGTGGTGGACCGCCATTTCGAGATCGCGATCAAGCCGAAGACCTGATCGTCGCCTGCCGTGGAATCGCATTGACGACTGGCGTCGGGGCGGCGACGGCCATAGGCTGACGGCTGGGAACAAGGGGGCGACATGGCGGCGTTGACGCTGGACGGGGTGGGCAAGCGATACGGCGACTTCGAGGCCGTGCGCGATCTGAGCTTTGAGGTTCGAAAGGGGTCGATCTGCGGCTTCCTGGGGCCGAACGGGGCGGGCAAGACCTCGACCCTGCGAATGATCCTGGGGCTGCAGCCGGCGACGGCGGGGCGAATCGACATCCTCGGCGCGCCGGACGGGCGGCTGGTGCGCGACCGGATCGGCTTCCTGCCCGAAGAGCGGGGCCTCTACAAGAAGATGACGCCGGTCGAGGCCATCGCCTTCTTCGGCGCGCTGAAGGGCCTGCCCGCCGCTGAGGGCCGCAGGCGGGCCAGGATCATGCTGGAGCAGCAGGGCCTGGGCGCGGCGCAAAAGAAGAAGATGAAGGAGCTGTCCAAGGGCATGGCGCAGAAGGTGCAGCTGATCGCCTCGATCGTGCATCAGCCCGAGTTCGTGATCCTGGACGAGCCCTTCTCCGGCCTGGACCCGGTGAACCAGCAGGGGCTGGAGGCGATGATCCGCGACCTGGCGGCCGGCGGGGCGACCGTGCTGTTCTCCACCCATGTGATGCAGCACGCCGAACGGCTTTGCGACAAGGTCGTGCTGCTGGCGCGCGGGCGAAAGGCGTTCGAGGGCACGGTCGATCAGGCCAAGGCCACGTCACCGCGCTTCCTGGAGCTGGACGGCGCGATCGGCGCCGCCGACGCCGCCGCCCTGCCCGGCGTGGCGGATGTGGAGACCCTGTCGGACCAGGACGGCCTGCGCCGCCTGAAGATCGCCCTGTCGCCCGGCGCGGCGGGCCAGGAGACGCTGAAGGCGGCCTTCCTGAACGGTCTGGACGTGCGCGGTTTCGCCCTGAAGGAGCCGACGCTGCACGACGCCTTCATCGGCCTGACCGGCGATCATCCTGACCAACCCCTGGCCCATGCGGAGGTGGTCCAATGAAGCGCACCCTGCTGATCGCGCGCCGCGAATACGTCGCCTACGCCAAGACCGTGGGCTTTTGGCTGTCGCTGCTGGCCTTTCCGTTGTTCGCGGTGCTGGGCGGCGGCATTCCGCTGCTGATCCGTTCGGCCGAGCCGATCAAACAGGTGGCGCTGATCGAACAGGGGCCGCAGGCGACGGGCCTGGCCGCCGCCGTCCGCGCCTCGCTGCAGGCCGACCGGGATCGCCAGAACGACCGGATTCGCCAGGCCGCCGAAAAGGGCCAGTCCGGCGCCGGACGCGCGGTCGCCTCGATAAGCGGCCCCAAGATCGAGCTCGTCGCCGCGCCGCCGGCCATCTCGAACGCCGCGGGCGCGGCGCACGACGCCGCGATCAAGACCGCGCTGAACAAGCAGACGCCCAAGGATCGTCGCCTGGACGCCGTGGTGTTCCTGGACCGGATAGACGGCAAGCCCGCCGCCCAGGTCTGGACCGGCCGGGCGAACGACAACGACGTCTCAGGCTTCGTGCGGAACGCCCTGCGCGATGCGCGACGGACCGAGCTGCTGGCCGCCGCCGGCGTGCCGCCCGCGGTGGCGGACGAGGTCCAGACCTTCCGGCCCGAGGTCAAGGCCTTCTCGCCGAACGCCGCCAGCGGGGGCGAGGTGTCGATGCGCGACCGCATCCCGTCCTTCGTGGGCCTGGGCGCCGGCTTCCTGCTGTGGTCGCTGGTCATCACCGGCGCCTCCATTCTGCTGAACAGCGTGATGGAGGAGAAGTCGAACAAGATCCTGGAGGTGCTGCTCTCGTCGGCCTCGGCGACCGAGATCCTGACCGGCAAGGTGCTGGGGGTGGCCCTGTTGACCCTGACCGTCATGGCGGTGTGGGGCGGGATCGGGGCGTCGACGCTTCTATCCGCCTCGCCCCAGGCGGCGGCCAGCATCGGCCAGGCGCTGATGCACGACGGCCTGATCTTCTATTTCGTCGCCTATATGGTCGGCGGCTATCTGATGTATGCGGTGCTGTTCGCGGCCATCGGCGCCTTCTGCGAGACGCCGCGCGACGCCCAGACCCTGATGGGACCGATCATGATGATCCTGGTCGTGCCGATCCTGGTCATGCAGATGGCCCTGACCAGCCCCGATGCGCCGGTTGTGAAGGCGCTGTCGTGGATTCCCTTCTTCACCCCCTTCCTGATGAGCGCGCGGGCGCCCAGCGACCCCCCGTTGATCGAGGTGGTGCTGACCCTGATCGGCATGTTCGCGACCGCCGCCTTCATGGTCTGGATCGCCGGCCGTGCCTTCCGCGCAGGGGCATTGTCGGACGTGAAGCTGAGCTGGAAGACCTTCGGTCGGGCGATCACCGGGCGCGCGTAACCAGCGCGGCGTCTCCTCCCTGTCGCGTAGCGATGGGGAGGTGGCGCGGCGCTTCTTCAGCGCCGTGACGGAGGGGTTCTTTCCCGCCTCACCAGCGCCTGTGGGACTTGCCCCTCCACCACGCCACGCGCGGTCCCCTCCCCGCTCCGCAGGGCGAAGACAAGAAAAAGGCCGCTTCCCGGAGGAAGCGGCCTTTGATCTTGCGGCTTTCGCCCGGGTCTTAACGACCGCCGGGAACGCGCGGCTTCGGCGCGGGCAGCAGGCCCTCGCGTTGAGCGCGCTTGCGGGCCAGCTTGCGGGCGCGACGGACGGCTTCGGCCTTTTGACGGGCGCGCTTTTCCGACGGCTTTTCGTAGTGCACGTGGCGCTTCATTTCACGGAAGCTGCCTTCGCGCTGCATCTTCTTCTTCAGGGCCTTCAGCGCCTGATCGACGTTGTTGTCGCGGACGAAAATCTGAACCAGGTTGAACTCTCCTTTGGCCGCCCGCCGCGTCCTGTGAGGGAGACGGGCGAACAAAATAAAATCGTCTTCCGAAGGCCGAGCCGTCGGATGAAGGCGCGCTGATACACGAGCCGCCCCTTCCTGTCCAGATCGTCGCGACCATTCTTCATGGCTCGAAACGCACGACCGAGCAGCGTATGATCGTCCTCATGACCGAAGCGATGGATTGGGCCGAGCGGACCGAACAAAGGGTGCTGGACGCCGCCATCGGCCGTGCGCCCGCCCTGGGCTGGAACGCGCGTCTGGTGCGCGAGGCGTGCGAGGCGTGCGGCCTGTCGGCGGGCGACGAGGAATTGCTGCTGCCGAACGGGGCGCGCGATCTGGCCGCCCTGCTGTCGCGCCGCCACGATGCGCGCGCGCTGGAGGCCCTGTCCGCCATCGAGGCCAAGTCCCTCAAGATTCGCGAGCGAATCGCCCGCGGCGTGTCCGAACGGATGGAGGCGGGCGCCGCCGATCTGGAAGCCACGCGTCGCTGCGCCGCCTTCCTGGCCCTGCCGGTCAACGCCGACCTGGGGCTGAAGCTGGCCTGGGAGAGCGCCGACCATCTGTGGCGCTGGGCCGGGGACGAGGCGACCGACTGGAACCACTATTCGAAGCGGACGATCCTGTCGGGCATTCTGATTCCGGCCCTGACGATGCGCTGGTTCGACGGGCGCGAGGCGGCGGAAGGCTTCGTCGCGCGGCGGATCGACAACGTCATGGCCTTCGAGAAGTGGAAGGCCGGCAAGGACTTCGACGCGCCGTTCAAGAAGGTCAGCGAGGCGCTGAGCCGGATGCGGTATGGGGCGAAAGCTTAAAACGCTCTTCTTTCGTCATCCTCCGGCAAGCCGCTTGCGGCGCAAACCGGGGGACCAGCGCCGCCGAAGGCGATATTGTCCGCCGCACGACTGAAAGACCGAGACGGAAAGACCGAGATGGCGACAGGTTCGCGCTCGCGCGCGCCGCTGGGTTCCTCGATCTCGCTCCGCTCGTCGAAGGATGACGAAAGTGAGGACGCTAGACCGCCCCCAGCACCCGGTTCACGTGCGCCATCTTGCGGCCGGGGCGGGCTTCGGCCTTGCCGTAGAGGTGCAGGCGTTCGTCGGCCTTGGCCGAGAGGGCGCGCCACTGTTCGACCTCGTCGCCCAACAGATTGGTCATTTCGATGCGGGCGTGGGCGGTCGTGGGGCCCAGCGGCCAGCCGGCGACGGCGCGGATATGCTGTTCGAACTGGTCGCAGACGCAGCCGTCCTGGGTCCAGTGGCCGGTGTTGTGGACGCGCGGGGCGATCTCGTTGACCAGCAGGACATCGTCTCCGAGGTCGAACAGTTCGACCCCCAGGACGCCGACATAATCCAGGCCGTCCAGGATCGCCTCGGCGATGGCGCGGGCGCGAACTTGCGTTTTCTCGTCCACGGCGGCGGGGGCCAGGGTGGTGCGCAGGACGCCGCCCTCGTGCCGGTTCTCGCCCAGCGGATAGACCGCCATATGGCCGTCCCAGTCGCGGGCGGCGATGACCGACAGTTCGCGCACGAAGGTCGCCCTGGCCTCCAGGATGGCCGGACGACCGCCCAGGCTTTCCAGGGCGGCGGGCGCATCCTCGACGGCGTGAATCCAGACCTGGCCCTTGCCGTCATAGCCTTCGCGACGGGTCTTCAGCAGGGCGGGCAGGCCCAGTTCGGTCAAACCGACGATCAAGTCGTCCAGCGTATCGACGACCGCGAAGGCGACCGTGGGGGCGCCGACCGCGTTCAGAAAGGTCTTTTCGTCCACCCGATCCTGCGACACGCGCAGCGCCGTCGGCCCGGGCGCGACGAGGGCGCCGGCCTCGGCCAGACGTTCGATGGATTCGGCGGGGACGTTCTCGAACTCGAAGGTGACGACGTCGGCGGCGCGGCCCAGGGCCGTCAGGGCGTCGGGATCGTCATAGGCGGCGACGATCTGATGCGCCGAGACGCGGCCGGCCGGGCTGTCGGCCTCGGGGTCCAGGATGACGACGTCAAAGCCCAGGCGCGAGGCGGCCTGGCTCAGCATCCGGCCCAGTTGGCCGCCGCCGATGACGCCGAGGGTGGAACCGGGGGGAAGCGGCAGATCGGGCACTCAGTCCTCGACGGTTTCGGCGACGGCGTCGGTCTGGGCGGCGCGGAAGGCGGCCAGCCGTTCGGCCAGGGCTTCGTCAGACAGGGCCAGTATCTGGGCGGCCAGGATGCCGGCGTTGGCGGCGCCCGCCTCGCCGATGGCCAGGGCGGCGACCGGCACGCCGGCCGGCATCTGGACGATCGACAACAGGCTGTCCATGCCCTTCAGCGCCTTGGACTGGACCGGCACGCCCAGCACAGGCAGTTCGGTCATGGAGGCGGCCATGCCCGGCAGATGGGCGGCGCCCCCGGCCCCGGCGATGACGACCTTGAACCCTGCGGCCTTGGCGCCGGTGGCGAAGGCGACCAGCCGTTCGGGCGTGCGGTGGGCGCTGACGACCTTGGCCTGCCAGGCGACGCCCAGCTGATCCAGCTTGTCGGCGGCCAGTTTCATCGTCGGCCAGTCCGAACGGCTGCCCATGATGATCGCCACCGGGGTTTCGGAAGTCGCCATGTCTGCAAGGCCCCTCGCGGAAAGGCGCCCGTTACAGCACCGACGGGGCGCCCGCAACCGCAAGCCGGCGGTTTCCGACGCGCGGCGGCTTCAATGTCGCGGAATCAC
This sequence comes from Brevundimonas sp. D3-1P, assembly GCF_055809335.1. NCBI lineage: Bacteria > Pseudomonadati > Pseudomonadota > Alphaproteobacteria > Caulobacterales > Caulobacteraceae > Brevundimonas > Brevundimonas sp. D3-1P. The sequence continues at coordinate 134,269 of NZ_CM147908.1, read as the reverse complement.
GCTCTACCATCGGCCGACCCTGCGCGACCTCTTATGAGTCGCGCGATCGGAGCCCATCCTGCGCCGTGACCGACGTGGCCGAACACGACCTGACCGCCGAGATCGCGCGCCTGCGTCTCGAGCTGGAAGCCTGGAAGTCGCGCGCCGCCGCCGCCGAGGCCGCCGCCGACCACGATGTGCTGACCCCCGCCCTGAACCGGCGGGGCTTCATGGCGGCGCTGCAGCGGACCATGGCCTATTGCCAGCGGCACGGGGTGCCGGCCGTGCTGCTGTATCTGGACATGGACGGGTTCAAGAGCGTCAACGACCGGCTGGGCCATGCGGCCGGCGACGCCGCCCTGGTCGCGGTCGCGCGTCTGTTCCTGGCCAATCTGCGCGAATCGGACGCCGTCGGCCGGATGGGCGGCGACGAATTCGCCCTGCTGATGCTGCACGCCGGGCTGGAGGAAGGGCGGACCAAGGCGCGACAGCTGGCCGAGGCCCTGCGCACCGAAGGCTTCGTCTGGGATGGGCGCAAGACCGAACTGGGCGGATCGTTCGGCGTGCGGGCCTGGGACGGCCACACCGACGCCGAAGCCTGGCTGGCCGAGGCCGACGCCGCCATGTGGGTGCGCAAGAAGGGGCGCTGACAGCGCCCTTCCCCGCCCCGCCGTCTACAGCGGCAGTTTCAGCTGGACGCCGCCCATGTGGCTGTCGGCGTGGTCGCTGAAGCGGCCGCGATAGCCGACCGTCACCTTGACCGGCCCCACCGCCCCCTCGAACCCGGCCGAGGCCAGGAACTGACCGCCGAAGGGATCGTCGATTTCGCGTGACATCACCTGGGCCGGGTTGTTGTAGATCCCCACCCGGACCGGGTCCGAACTGTCCTCCAGCGCATCGCGATAGCCGCCCTCGGCGAACAGGCCGAACCGACCCATCTCGGCCTCGGCGCGCAGCGAGACCTCGCCGGTCAGGGCCTTCACCGTGCGGTCGCCATATTGATACTGGGCCGCGACGCCCTGTTCGTAATAGCCGTCAACGTCGCTGGAGACATAGGCCAGGGCCGCGCGGGGCGACAGGGCGACGCCGCCCATGTCGAACCACATGCCGCCCTGAAGCCGCGCCCCGCTGCTGAACGCCCGCGTCTCGGCCGTGTGGACGATGGGGGCCAGACTGGTGGTGCGCTCGATGTCGTCGATGTTGTCGCGCGCCACCCCGACCGCCGCATTGACGAACACATCGCCCGAACGCCAGCCGCCATAGATGTCCAGGCCGAAGCTTTCGACGTTGAAGCGCAGCGCCTGGCTGTCGACATCGGTCTTGCGCGCCGATCCGGCCAGACCGAAACGCCAGTCGGCCGAGGGGCCAGCCTCAAGCGCGATACGGGCGCCCCAGCCGTCGCTGGTCGCGCTTTTGACCGGTCCGCGCGCGTCGGTGTCGACGCTGTCGATCAGGGCCGAAGTGGTGACGGCGACGCCCGCCTCCCACGGCTGGCGGCCCGACAAGGCGTCGCTGGCGCTGTCCAGGGCATCCTCGCGGTGGCGATAGGCCGTCTCGCCCTGCAGGGTCGATTGGGCGCCGATGTCGCCGTAGTAGAGATAGTCGGTCGCCAATTGGGCGATGATCCGATGCCCCGCCGCCGTCGGATGGACGCCGTCGAAGTAGAAATAGCTGTCGGGGTTCGAACAGACGGTCACGCCGTTGAAGCAGGTCTGGGCGATGTTGGCGATGCCGAAGGCGCCGGGGTCGGCGGCAAGGGTGTCGCCGACCTTGAACAGGTCCATCATGACGATGTTGCCGCCCGGACGGGCGGCGGCCGTGGCGGTCAGATTGGCCTGAAGCGCGGTGTTGAAGGTGGTCACGGCGTAGTCGGCCAGGGGCGCCGCCGTCGTGCCCCGGAACTGCGGCGTCAGGCTGAGCTTGGGCAGGTTCGTGACAAGTATGGTCCCCGCGCCGGCGCCGGCGACGCTGTTCACCAGGCTGTCGATATTGGCCGCCGCCGTCGTCGCGACAGGCGTGATGGCCGCGACCGGGCTGGCCGAGGCGCCGGCGATCGGCAGTCCCTGGAAGATGTCGTTGGCGCCGCCCAGCACGCTGACCAGATCGGTCGAGCTGAAACGCCCGCCCGCAGCGGTGTAGCGCGACAGCTGGTTCAGCATGCCGAACGGCACGCCGGCCGAGGCGTCGGTGCGCGATCCGCCGAAGGCGTAGTTGATGCTGCCCGTCACCGAGCCGTTGAAGTTGGCGGCGTTGAAGCCGAGCAGTTCGACGAAGGTCGGGCCGTTCGAGAACCGGCGGGCGTAGGGCGGCGACGGCGGCTGGGTCCCGCCCGAGATCAGATAGAGATTGCCGTTGTCGCTTAGACTGTCGCCGAAGACGACCAGGCGATTGTAGGTCTGAGCCGAGGCCGAGCCCGCGAAGGCGCAGGCCGCGACCGCCAAGGCGGCGACGGCGCCGCCGGTGATATAGCGTGACATGTGAATCCTCCCCGGCCGTCATGGATCGCGGCCGTTGCCAGGCAGGATGCGCCTGTCAGCGCAGATGACAAGATGTCGTTACGTCAGTCCTCGGAAGATTTTCCTGCGCATCCTAATGCAGGGTGCGGAACTTCAGCGTGCCGGGCACGGTCTTGAGCGCGCGCAGGGCCTCGGGGTCGTAGTCGCGATCGACGTCGGTGATGACATAGCCGGTCCGCTCGTCCGTTTTCAGATGCTGGCCCAGGATGTTCAGGCCCGCCGCCGCAAGGGCCCGGTTCAGCTCAGCCAGCACGCCCGGCTGGTTGCGGTGGATGTGCAGGATTCGGTGCGCGCCCGAGACTTCGGCCAGTTGCACGTTCGGCAGGTTGACGCTGAAGGTGGTGTCGCCCCGGTTCAGATAGCCCAGCAGCCGTTCGGCGGCGAACTCGGCGATGGCCTCCTGCGCCTCTTCGGTCGAGCCGCCGACGTGGGGGGTCAGGATCATGTTCTTCAATCCCTGGAGCGGGCTTTGGAACGGGTCCGAATTCGTGCGCGGCTCCTCGGGGAAGACGTCCACGGCGGCGCCCGCGATCCGGCCCGATCCCATGGCCTGGGACAGGGCGCCGACATCGACGACGTGACCGCGCGACAGGTTCAGGAACAGGGCCCCTTCCTTCATCTGCGCGAACTGGGCCGCGCCGAAGATGGCGCTGTTTTCCTTGCGGCCGTCGACGTGCAGCGTGACCACGTCGCTTTCGGCCAGGAGGGCGTCCAGCGACCGCATCCGCCGGGCGTTGCCCAGCGCCAGCCGTTCGGACAGGTCGTAGAACAGAACCCGCATCCCCAGGTTTTCGGCCAGAACCGACAGCTGGCTGCCGATGGCGCCGTAACCGACGATCCCGAGGGTCTTGCCGCGCAGTTCCTTGGATCCGGTCGCGGACTTGTTCCACTTTCCGACATGCATGGCGGCCGACTTGTCGACCACGTCGCGCATCAGGACGATCATCAGGCCGATGGCCAGCTCCACCACCGAACGGGTGTTGGAGTATGGCGCATTGAACACCGCGACGCCGTGGTCGGAGGCCGCGTCCAGGTCGATCTGGTTCACGCCGATGCAGAAGGCGGCGACGGCCATCAGCTTGTCGGCCTCCTCCAGCACCCGGCGCGACACCGTGGTCTTGGATCGGATGCCCAGCACATGCACGCCCTTGACGGCGGCGATCAGGTCGTCCTCGTCCAGGGCGCCCTTGACCGTCTCGACCGAATAGCCCGCCTCTTCCAGCCGTTCGACGGCGGCGGGGTGGATGTTCTCCAGCAGCAGCATCTTCATGCGGCTGCGCGGAAAGGACCAGCGGCCGACCAGGCCCTCGGCGTGAAGAACCTCGTCCAGAGAGGCGGCCTCCATGTCGGCGGCTTCGACCACCCGCGCACGGCGGACGACCTCGGTGAAGGCGTAGAAGGCGTCGGCGGCCCCCGCGATCTTGACCTCGGCGTCGTTCCAGCCGTCGCCGATCATGACCACGCGGCCCGACAGGTTCAGGGCGTGGATGGCGGCAGGCTTGCCGTTCGCGTGCGACAGGGGATTGGCCTCGTCCACGCCCGTCACGCGCCCGTCGGCGTCATAGATCAGGTCGTTGCACAGGATGCGGTCGGGCGGGACGCCCAGCGCCTGGGCGACCGGGGCGATCACCTCGCGAAAGCCCCCGGAGATGACGATGATCTTGCCGGGGTTCTGACGGAAGAAGTCGAGGTTGCGCCGAACCGACGCCGTCAGCCGATCCGGCGCCGAAGCGGCCAGGGTCTGGACATGATCGCGGTTCAGGGGCAGCAGCGCCAGGCGTTGGCGCAAGGCCTGGCCGAAATCCAGTTCGCCGCCCATGGCCCTGTCGGTCAGAGAGGCGATCTGGGACCGTATCGCCTCGGCGTCCGGCGCGCCGGCCAGGGCGATGTCAGCCAAGAGTTCGAGGGTCTCGAAATCGACCAGGGTCGAATCGAAGTCGAAGATCAGGGTGGGGCGGGCGCTCATGCACGGCGTCTTAGCGGCCTTCGCGGCCGCAGCATAGCCAAGCCTGCTGAAGGCGGCGCAAAGCTGCGCTTAAACCGTGCCGCCCGATGCGGTTTCCCGCACCGGGCGGCAAGACCCTGTCAGAAACGCACGATCCGGCGCACGCGGCTGTCCGGGCGACGACTTTCCAGCACGGCGGCGCCGACGGCCGCGGCGATGGTCGCGACCGCCAGCAGCGCCCCGCCCTCGCGCACATGGTCGCGGGCGTAGACGCCGGCGTCGTCGGCGTAGCGGCGAGCGGTCTTTCCGTGCTTCTTCAACGCCTTCTTCGATCCCTTGCGGGCTGACCGGAACCAATCGTCGGCCCGGTCGCGCGCGTCGTAGGCGGCGTCGGCCGCGCGTTGACGGGCGGCTCGCGACAGATCGCCGGCGTGTTCGCCGACCTCTTCGGCGCGATGTCGGAAAGCGTCGACGGCGTCGTGGAAACGATCGCGCAGTTCGGCGGCATCGACCCATCCGCGCGGGTCCATACGGGTCTTGATGCGCTGATAACGGGTCGGGCCGGTGCGCTGGGTCAGATAGAGAATCGCCGCCGCGCCGAGCGCCAGGGCGGCCAGGCTGCCGGCCGTGACGCCGGGATGTTTGCGAATTTCTTGAATCGGATCGATGTCGCGGATCATCGGCGGACCTTTTCGTCGGAATGGCTGTCAGGCGAAGCGACGGCTCCGCTTGTCGGAAAAGAGCGAACGGGGCCGCAAAGGGTTCCGTCGCAGGCGGCCCACGGCGCGCGACGCCGCACGGGATTAGCCCTTATCAACAGCGCGTCGGGCGCCTACATAGCCCCGATCCCGAAATGATGTCGCCAAAGGACCCGCCGTGACCGATCACGCGCCCCACACTCCCATTTCCGACGATCTGGCGGCCGCCTTCCAGATCGAGGGCTGGCCCGTGCGCGGTCGTCTGGTCCGCCTGGGCGCCGCCATCGACAAGATCCTGGCCGCTCACGCCTACCCTGAGCCCGTCGCCGCCCTGCTGGGCGAGGCCTGCGCCCTGGCGGCCCTGATCGGCTCCAGCCTGAAGTTCGACGGCCGGCTGCTGGTCCAGGCGCAAGGCGACGGACCCGTGCGCTATGTGGTCGCCGACTATGGCACAGACGGCTCGCTGCGCGGTTACTGCCGCTATGACGAGGCGGAGGTCGCGGCGGCGTCCACCGGCTTCGCCCGCCCCGGCGCCAAATCGTTGCTGGGCGAAGGCGTCTTCGTCATGACCCTGGATCGCGGCCCCGATTTCGAACGCACCCAGGGCATTACCCCCATCGAGGGCGAGAGCCTGTCGTTGGCGGCCGAACACTATTTCCAGCAGTCCGAACAGGTGCCGACCAAGGTGCGTCTGGCGGTCGGGGCGGTGGAGACCGAGGCCGGTTCGCAGTGGCGCGCCGGCGGGGCGATGATCCAGATCATCGCCGGCGATGAGACGCGCGGCTCGACCGAGGAGGTGTGGGACCGCACCCGCGCCCTGTTCGGCACCCTGGCCGACGACGAACTGATCGACCCGACGATATCGCCGGAAACCCTGCTGTTCCGCCTGTTCCACGAGGACGGGGTGAGGCTGGAGGGCGCGCGCGAACTGACCGCCGTGTGCCGCTGCTCGCGCGACCGGATCGCCTCGGTCCTGGCCTCGTTCGATCCGGGCGAGCGCTCAGAAATGCTGGAGCCGGACGGCAAGATTCGCGTCACCTGCGAATACTGCGCCACCGTCTATGCCCTGGAGCCGGACGAAGTGGTCGCGGCGCAAATCTGAATTGAGAGGGCGGCCTGATGGCCCGTCCTTTTTCTCTCAGCCTTCCAGGTCCAGCGAATAGCCGGCCGAGCGGACGGTGCGGATCGGGTTGGCGCTGTCGTCGCCGATGGACAGGGCCTTGCGCAGGCGGCCGACATGGACGTCCACGGTGCGGGCCTCGACATAGACGTCCGACCCCCAGACCGCGTCCAGCAGCTGCTCGCGGCTGAACACCCGTCCGGGATGCTGCATGAAATGGTCCAGCAGGCGGAACTCGGTCGGCCCCAGGTGCACCTCCTTGCCGTCGCGCTTCACCCGGTGCGAGACGCGGTCGATGATGATGTCGCCGTGGTTCAGCCGGTCGTCGGCCAGGCCGGGACGGATGCGGCGCAGCACCGCGCGGATGCGGGCGATCAGTTCGACCATGGAGAAAGGCTTGGTCAGATAGTCGTCGGCGCCGGTGTCCAGACCGCGCACGCGGTCGCTTTCCTCGCCGCGCGCGGTCAGCATGATGATCGGCAGGTTGCGCGTCTCGGCCTTGCCCCGGATGCGCCGGCAGACCTCGATGCCCGACAGCTTTGGCAGCATCCAATCCAGCAGCACCAGATCGGGCAGCCGCTCGTCGATCTGCAGCATCCCCTCTTCGCCGTCGGCGGCGACGGTGACGTCGTAGCCTTCCTTTTCCAGATTGTATTGAAGCAGGGTCGCCAGCGCGTCCTCGTCTTCCATCACAAGGATATAGGGCTGCACGTCGGGTCTCCGGGCTCGGGTCAGTGCGTGGAAAGGTTGGGCGTCGGATCGGAGTCCTCGGCCGTCGGCTGGGCGCGCGGGCGTTCGCCCAGGACTTCCTCGCCGGTGATCTCGTAATGGACGGTCTCGGCGATATTGGTCGCGTGATCCCCGATCCGTTCCAGGTTCTTGGCCATGAACAGCAGATGGGTGCAGGCGCCGATCGTGCGCGGGTCGCCCATCATATAGGTCAGCAACTCGCGGAACAGGGCGTTGTAGTGCTCGTCCACCTCGTCGTCGGTCTGCCAGACGGCGACGGCGCGATCCAGTTCGGAGGCCGTATAGGCGTCCAGCACGTCGCGCAGGCGGGTGGAGACCAGCCGCCCCATTCGCTCGATGGAGCGGGTCAGCGGCTGCATCGGCGCGCCCTCGGCCAGGATCAGGGCGCGCTTGGCGATGTTCTTGGCCAGGTCGCCGGTGCGCTCCAGGTCGGTGGCGATCTTCATGGCGCCCAGGGTGCGACGCAGGTCGCTGGCGACCGGCTGGCGCAGGGCGATCAGGCGGATGGCCTTCTTCTCGATGTCGCGATGAAGCGCATCCAGCTTCAGGTCGCGCTCGACCACCGCGCGGGCGAGGGCGATGTCGCGCCGGGCGACGGAATCGATGGCGTCCGCGACCTGGGCCTCGGCCAGGCCGCCCATGCGGGCGACCTCGGCCGTGATCTGGTTCAGTTCGTCGCCATAGGCTTTAACGGTGTGCTGGTTCATCGGATTAGCCGAAGCGTCCCGTGATATAGTCGAGGGTGCGCCGTTCGCGCGGGTTCTGGAAGATGTCTTCCGTGTCGCCCGTCTCGACCAGACGGCCCATGTGGAAGAAGGCGGTGCGTTGCGACACCCGCGCGGCCTGGGCCATCGAGTGGGTGACGATGACGATGCAGAACCGCTCGCGCAGTTCGTCGATCAGCTCCTCGATCCGCGCCGTGGCGATGGGGTCCAGGGCCGAGCAGGGCTCGTCCATCAAGATGACCTCGGGGTTCACGGCGATGGCGCGGGCGATGACCAGACGCTGCTGCTGGCCGCCCGACAGGCCCATGGCCGACGATTGCAGGCGGTCCGCCACCTCCTCCCACAGGCCCGCGCGCTTCAGGGCGCTTTCGACCACGCCGTCCATCTCGGACTTGGACGAGACCAGGCCGTGGATTTTCGGGCCGTAGGCGACGTTTTCGTAGATCGACTTGGGGAAGGGGTTCGGACGCTGGAACACCATGCCGACGCGGGCGCGCAGCAGCACCGGGTCGATGGAGCGGTCGTTGATGTCCTCGTCGTCCATCGCGATGCGGCCGGTGACGCGCGCTCCGGCGATGGTGTCGTTCATGCGGTTCATGGTCCGCAGGAAGGTCGACTTGCCGCAGCCAGACGGGCCGATCAGGGCCGTGACCGTCTTGTCCGGGATGTCCAGCGAGACGTCGTAAAGCGCCTGCTTGCCTTCGTAGAAGACCGAGACGTCGCGTGCGGCGATCTTGATCGGTCCGGTCGGCGGGGTGTCGACGACGGTCGGCGCGGAGACGGGGGTCGCGTCTTCCACGCGCGGTTCGGCGGGCGCGGCGTCGGACGCGGGCGCGACCTCGGGCAGGACCTGGCCGCCCATGCGCGGCGTCTGGGTCGGATCGGCCGGCCCGGCGCCCGTCTGGTCCTCGGCGGAGCGGAAAATACGGAATTTCATTCTCTTACCACCGACGCTCGAAGCGCCGCCTCAGGATGATGGCCGCCGCGTTCATGATGATCATGAAGACCAGCAGGACGATGATCGCCGCGGCGGTGCGTTCGTGGAAGGCCCGCTCCGAGGCGTTCTCCCAGATGTAGATCAGCGACGGCAGCGCCCCGACCGGCTGGTCGATGGCGTGCGGCACGCCCGGCACGAAGCTGACCATGCCGATCAGCAGAAGGGGCGCGGTCTCGCCCAGGGCGTGGGCCATGGAGATGATGGCGCCGGTCATGACGCCGGGCATGGCCAGCGGCAGGACATGGCTGAACACCGTCTGGGTCTTCGAGGCGCCCATGGCCAGGGCCGCCTCGCGGATCGACGGCGGCACCGCCTTCAGCGCCGAACGGGTGGCGATGACCAGGGTCGGCAGGGCCATCAAGGCCAGGACCAGGCCGCCGACGATGGGGCTGGCCCGCGGCAGATGCATCCAGTTGATGAACAGGGCCAGACCCAGCAGGCCGTAGACGATCGACGGCACGGCCGCGAGGTTGTTGATGTTGACCTCGATGATGTCCGTCAGCTTGTTCTTGGGCGCGAACTCTTCCAGCCAGATGGCCGCGCCGACGCCCAGAGGAATGGCGATCAGGGCCGTGACCATCAGCATCAGGGCGGAACCGACCACGGCGCCCAGCACTCCGGCCATCTCGGGCTGGGTGGAATCGCCATTGGTGAACAGAGCGGTGTTGAAGTGGGCGCCGACGACTCCGTCGGCCTTCATCTTGTCCAGCCAGGCGATCTGCTGATTGGTCAGGCGGCGCTGGTCTTCCGGCGTGTCGCTGGAGATTTCGCCCTTCAGATACAGGTCGGCGTCGTCCGAAAGCGGCGCGGCCAGGGGCACGGTCTCGCCGATGACCTCGCCCCGCTTGGCGACCAGGTCGGCGGCGACGAACTTCAGCTCCGACGAGAACAGCCGCTTCATCTGGGCGGCGTTGGTTCCGAGGGCGTCGTCGACGACGCCCATGCGCTGCAACTGCTGCTCGGCGGCCATCTGCTCGAAGTTGGAGCCTTGCGGATAGGCGCGGTCGATGCGGGCGGGGTCCATATAGACCGGCACCGTCACCGTGTGGGTGTAGAAGGCCGTGCGCCCCTGTTCGACGATGCGGACCAACAGGACCGCCAGGAACAGCATGGCGGCGGCGATGGCCAGGCGGCCATACCATTTGAAGCGCGTTTCCTTGGCGTGACGACGCTTCAGGCCCGCGCGCAGCCGCTCCAGCCGCCCGTTGGCGGATGCGCCGTCGATCCGATCGGGGGTCGCGTCAGTCATATTGTTCCCGATAGGTCTGGACGATCCGATGGGCGACGATGTTCAGCGCCAGCGTCACCAGGAACAGGGTCAGGCCCAGGCCGAAGGCCGACAGGGTCTTGGCGCTGTTGAACTCCTGATCGCCGGTCAGAAGGGTCACGATCTGAACCGTGACGGTCGTCACCGTGTCCAGCGGATTGAAGGTCAGGTTGGCGGCCAGGCCCGCGGCCATGGTCACGATCATGGTTTCGCCGATGGCGCGCGACACGGCCAGCAGCAGGGCGCCGGCGATGCCCGGCAGGGCGGCGGGCAGCAGCACGCGCTTGACCGTCTCGGACTTGGTGGCACCCATGGCGAAGGAGCCGTCGCGCAAGCTCTGCGGCACGGCGTTCAGGATGTCGTCGGACAGGGACGACACGAACGGGATCAGCATGATGCCCATGACGGCGCCGGCGGTCAGCGCCATCTGGTTCTGAACCAGGGCCAGATACTGACCCAGTCCGTCCAGAGGACCGCCGATCAGGAACAGGCCGATCTCGTTGAAGAACACCCGCAGGATCGGCCCGACCGTCAGGGCGGCGAAGAAGCCGTAGACCACCGTCGGCACCCCGGCCAGAATCTCCAGCAGCGGCTTGATGACGGCCCGCGTCGTGCGGCTGGCGTATTCCGACAGATAGACCGCCGACAGCAGGCCGATGGGCGCCGCCACGCACATGGCGATGACCATGATCAGCAGGGTGCCGGCGAACAGGGGCACGGCCCCGAAGGCGCCGGACGATCCCACCTGGTCGGCGCGGATCGCGATCTGGGGACTCCACTGTGTTCCGAACAGGAAGTCGAGGATCGGCACCTTCTGGAAGAAGCGGAAACTGTCGAAGGCCAGGGATGCGATGATGCCCAGGGTGGTCAGGACGGCGATGGCCGAACAGACGAACAGGGCGCCGTAGATCCAGCCCTCGACCCGGTTGCGGGCGCGCGTCCCGGGCTTGATCTGGGTCAGGGCGAACAGACCCCCCAGGATGGCGGCCAGGATGGCGGCCGAGCCTCCGCCCCACGACAGGAGGCGTTCGATGCGGACCATGCGGCGCGCCTCGACCGGCAATTGTTCGGCCAGGGGCCGCTCCCAGATCTGCAAGGCCGGATCGCCACGCCCGACCCGGTGGGCGTCGGCGAAGAAGGCGTCGCGGCGGAAGGGCTCCAGCGCGGCGACAGCCTCCGGCGCGCCCGAAGCCGTCAGTTGGCGTTGCAGCGGGGCGGAGAAGACCGAGGCCAGGATCAACACCAGAAGGGCCGGCGCGGCGACCCAGATCAGGGCGTAGGCGCCGTGCTGGCCGGGGCGGGAATGGGGCTTGGCGCCGACCGACCGGCGGCGCGCCAGCTCGCGACCGCCGAAGAAGGCGGCCGCGCTCAGCGCCATGAGGATCAGCAGATAAATCCAGATCATTCGAAGTCCGAAGCGACGCGCGCGAATCGGCGTGCGGCCCCGAACACCGGGACCGACGCGGCGCGACTACTGCCCGCGAATGGTCAGCGGATTAAGACGGGTCCGTGACAGTTGGGTGACAGCGACGATCCGACGGCTTCGCCCGGCTCCGGCCTATCGCCGCTCGGGTTGAGGGAACCAGGCGGTGAAGGCCGCGCCCATGCCCGGCGCGCTTTCCACGACCAGACCGCCCTGGTGGCGGTTCATGATGTGTTTCACGATGGCCAGGCCCAGGCCCGTGCCCTGACGCTCGCCGCTCTTCTGGCCCTCGACGCGGTAGAAGCGCTCGGTCAGGCGCGGCAGGTGCTCGCGCGCCATGCCGGGGCCATGATCGCGTACGGTGACGGCCGCATAGAGCACGCCGGCCGTCCGGTCCGGCGTAACCAGCGGAAGGCGCGTCGCGCCCGGCATCCGCGAGGCCCAGGCCTCGTCGAACGACAGGTCGGACCGGACGGAAATCTCCACCGCGCCGTTGCGCGACGAATATTTGACCGCATTGTCGAGCAGGTTCTGCACGACCTGCAGGATTTCGTCGCGATCTCCGTTGACCGAAGCCCTCGCCTCCCCCCGATCCAGGACGACGGCGATCTCCTTTTCGCGCGTCAGCACGCTGACGGCGTCGACCACGTCCGAGGCGGCGCGGTCCAGATCGACCCGACCCGAAGGCGGGATATGCTCGTTCAATTCAATGCGGCTCAGCGACAGCAGGTCCGCGACCAGCCGCCCCATCCGATCCGCCTGGGCCGACATGATGTCCAGGAAACGGTCGCGCGCCGCCACATCGTGGCGGGCGTGCCCCTTGAGGGTTTCGATGAAGCCGCTCAGCGAGGCCAGGGGCGTGCGAAGCTCGTGGCTGGCGTTGGCGAGGAAGTCGACCCGCATCATCTCGATGCGTCGCGCGTCGGTCTCGTCGCGCAGGACCAGCAGCGCCATGGATGCGCCCGGCGCCGCGGTGTCATGAACCGCCAGGGGGCGGGTCCAGGCCCGCCAACGGCGATCCCTCTGGCCGCCGGTGGCGTAGTCGGTGGTGCGGGACGCGCCGCCGAACAACGCCTCGTCCACCGCCTCCAGCACGCCGGGTTCGCGGATGACCTGGACCAGCAGGGCGCCCTGGCGCTGGATGCGCAGCAGGTCGCGCGCCGCGCCGTTGGCCATCACGATCCGCCGGCCGGCGATGTCGTCGGGCTCTCCGCCGCTGACGACCAGGACCGGATCGTCCAGGGCCTCGAACACCCGGTCTAGCAGGTCCCCGGCGGCCGGATCGTTCGGCGCGTCGGCGGCCACGCCGTCCGTCGCCGCCGGCGCGGCGTCGGCCGCGCCCGGCATGTTCAAAAGCCAGGCCGACGCCGCCACGATCAGCGCGCCGCCGAGCAGCCAACCCGCAAGTTCGGGGTGCAGGATCGCCAGCACCACCAGGATCAGGATGGCGATGCCGATGCTGGCCCCCACCGTCCACAGTCGCGAAGAGGACATCGGCGCGACGGGCGAAGGCGAAACTTCGTAGGGCATGGACGGGCGGCGACCTTGAAATGCACGGCGATATCCGATCCTTGCACGGATTTTGTGACGGCGCTTCGACAGGCTGATGCGTTCCGGGAGCTTCGCCGCACGGTTTCTTTAGACATTTCAGCCAGAGTGCCTGCAAGGGGAGGCCTCGTGGACCGCATCATCTACTGTATTGCGCGCGATCACGACTGGCGGATCACACTGTTGGCTGCGCTGATCTGCATGGTCGGTCTTGGCGTTTCGATCCGCTTCATGGAGCGGGTGCGTCCGCGCGACCGCGCGGCAAGACGCCGCGCGGCGGTCATCGCCGCCGTCGTGGGCGGCCTTTCGATCTGGGCGACCCATTTCGTGGCGATGCAGGGCTATATCGCCGGCGTGCCTGTCCGCTACGACCCATGGCTGACGCTGGCGTCGCTGGCGGTGATCCTGGCCATGAGCGGCCTGACCTTCGCCTGCATCCAACGGGGCAAGGGGCGGGCGTGGCGGATGATGGCCGCGGCGATCGCGGTCGCCGGAGTCGGCGCCATGCACTATCTCGGCATGGCCGCCATCGAGGGTCCGGCCCACATATACTGGGACGCCGGCCTCGTCGCGGCATCCCTGGGCGGGGCCATGGTTGTGGGCGGCCTGACCGCCTTCTTCTATCGGCGCGGCGGCCCGGCGAACCTGGCTCTGACCGCGACAGGCCTGTCGCTGATGGTGCTGGTTCTGCATTTCGTGGGCATGGCGGCCATCGCCATTGTCCCCGATCCGTTCGTGCTTCACGACCACGGCCTGTCGCCCGCCGCCATGCGCCTGCTGGTGGGCGTGGTGTTGCTGCTGGTCTGCGGCGTCGGCGGGGTGCTGGCCGTCATGGCCTATGTCTCGCGCTCGACCGATCTGCGCCGCATTCGCGAGGCGGTGGACGCCATGCCGGACGGGCTGGGCTTCTACGACAGCAAGGACCGGCTGGTGCTGTGGAACGCCCGATACGCCGAGGTGAACCCGGAGCTGGAGCCGCATCTGGCGGTCGGCCTGACGTTCCGGGAGGCGCTGCGCATCGGCATCGACGAAGGCCGCTATCAGGAAGCGGCCGGGCGCGAAGAGGAATGGCTTAGCGAACGTATGACCGCGCGACGCCAGCTGTCCTCCAGCAGCGAGCAGCGGGTGGCCGGCGGCCGCTGGCTGCGCATCCAGGATCGCCGGACGTCCGAAGGCGGCACCGTCACGGTCTGCAACGACATCACCGACCTGAAGCGCGACGCCCAGGCCCTGGCCGAGGCCCGCGACGCGGCCCAGGCGGCCAATGTCGCCAAAAGCCAGTTCCTGGCCAATATGAGCCACGAGATCCGCACCCCGCTGAACGGGGTGATCGGCCTGTCCCAGGCCCTGGCCAAGACCGACCTGACCGCCGAACAGCGCGAGATGCTGGATCTGATGCAGGCGTCGGGCAAGACGCTGCAAACCCTGCTCAGCGACATCCTGGACCTGGCTCGCGTCGAATCGGGCAAGCTGGAACTGACCGAGGACGCCTTCGAACTGGCCGCCGTCGTGCGGGAGGCGGCGCAACTCTACGCCGAGAACGCGCGCCAGAAGCACCTGGACTTCCATGTCGACATCGACCTGGAGGACGGCCTCTGGGTGGTGGGCGACGCGGTGCGCGTCAAACAGGTGCTGACCAATCTGATCTCCAATGCGGTGAAGTTCACCAGCCAGGGCTTCGTCGGCCTGATCGTCCAGCGCGGTCAGGATCGCGAGGGCCGGCCAGTGCTGCGCTTCACGGTCGAGGACAGCGGCATCGGCTTCGACGCCGCGACGCGCAGCCGTCTGTTCAGCCGATTCGAACAGGCCGACGGCGGCATCACGCGCCGGTTCGGCGGGTCGGGCCTGGGCCTGTCGATCTGCCGCCAGTTGGCCGACATGATGGATGGCGACCTGGATTGCGAGAGCGAGCCGGGCGGCGGCTCCGCCTTCATACTGACGCTTCCGCTCAGGCCGTGCGCGGCCCCTCAACCGCAGAAAGCGGACGCCGGCGCGCCAGAACCCGCCGACGGCGCGCGGTCGACGCGCGTCCTGGTGGCGGACGACCATCCGACCAACCGGCGCGTCATCGAATTGATTCTTGCGCAGACGCCCGCGCAGATCGTCATGGTGGAGGACGGCGCCCAGGCGTTGGAGGCCTTCCGCGCCGGCGCCTTCGACCTGGTGCTTATGGACATGCAGATGCCGGTGATGGACGGACTGACGGCGACCCAGGAAATCCGCCTGCACGAGGCGGCCATGGGCCTGGCGCGCACCCCCGTCGTCATGCTGACCGCCAACGCCATGCCCGAACACGTCGCCGCCGGGCGTGCGGCGGGCGCCGACCATCACCTGGCCAAACCCTTCAACGCCGCCGAACTGCTGGCCCTGGTGGCCGCGCCGGCGACCGTGCTCAAGGATCGCGCCGAGGCGGCCTGAGGGCGCCTTTCACAGTTGCGCCGCCGGTTCGATACGTGTAATAGCCCGCGCTCTTGAATTCGAGGGTTCATGACCCCGCCGCGCGGGCCCAGGGTTGGCGCGGCGTTTCTGTTGTTGTTGAGGCGAGCCACATGGCCGAGATCATTCTGAACGTGGACGTCCGCGATGGCGTCGGCACCGGCAGCGCCCGCGCTGCGCGTCGCGACGGTTTCGTGCCGGGCGTCCTGTACGGCGGCGAAAAGGCCCCTGTCGCCATTTCTGTGAACGAGAAGGACTTCCGCAAGTCCCTCTACACCGGCAAGCTGCTGGGCCATCTGGTGACGCTGAAGTACGGCGAAGAGACCCAGCCGGTCATCGCCAAGGACGTTCAGTTCGATCCGGTGTCGGATCGTCCGCTGCACTTCGACCTGATGCGCGTGGATGAGAAGGCCCCGGTCAAGATCGAGGTTCCGGTTCGCTTCCTGAACGCCGACGAGGCGCCCTTCGCCCGTCAAGGCGGCTCGCTGGAAGTCGTTCGTCACGCCGTCGAAATCCTGGTCCGCGCCGACCAGATCCCGGAAGAACTGGTCGTCGACCTGGCCAAGGCGCAGATGGGCGACACCCTCCGCATCTCGGACATCGCCCTGCCCAAGGGCGCGGAAGCGACCATCAGCGACCGCGACTTCGTGATCGCCACGATCAAGGTCTCCTCGGCCGCCCTGTCGGCCGCCGCCGACGAAGCCGCGGAAGCCGAGGCCGCCCCGGCCGAGAAGACCGAAGGCTAAGCCTTCCGTCGCTCCGACAAGATCGCGCCCCGCCCGGCTCGCCGCGGCGGGGCTTTTCTTTGGGCGAGGTTGCGTGAGGGCGGGTGGCGCGCTACCTTTTCGGCATGAACCTGCATGCCGCGCGGCCGGACAAGTACAGGCGCTATCGCGAGCGCAAGAAGGCTGCCGGGCTGAAGCAGGTGCGCGTCTGGGCGCTCGACCCCGACGCCCCCGGGTTTCGCGAACGACTGATGGCGGATCAGGCCCGTATCCAGGACAGCGAAAGCGAACGCGGCACGATCGCCTTCATCGAGGCGATGATGGCGGACGACCTGTCCGGGGACGATGCGGCGGAAGCCTATTGAAACGCGGCGACATCATCACCGTCGCCGTCTCTGGAGATCACGGAAAGCCCCGCCCCGCTGTGGTGGTCCAGGCGGACATCGTACAGACGGGCACGGTTCTGGTCTGTCTGCTGACCAGCGACACGGACAAGACCGCCCCCTATCGCCTGGCGATGCAGCCCACAGCCGAAAACGGCTTGAGGAAACCCAGCCTCATCCAGGCGGACAAGATCTATCCGGTCGCGCTCGCCCGATGCGGTGAAGTCATCGGCAGCCTCGCTCAAACGGAACGCGCCATGCTCGACCTCCACCTGCTTTTCGTCCTGGGATTGGGCGCCGAATGATCATCATCGCGGGCCTGGGCAATCCGGGCGCAAAATACGAGAAGAACCGACACAACATCGGCTTCATGGCGGCCGACGAGATTTCGCGCCGCTGGCGGTTCGGGCCCGAGCGCGCCAAGTTCCAGTCGATCGTCGCCGAGGGCGAGGTCGAGGGACAACGCGTCCTGCTGATGAAGCCCCAGACCTATATGAACGAAAGCGGCCGGGCCGTCGGCGAGGCGGCGCGCTTCTACAAGGTCAAGCCCGGCGAAATCATCGTCTTCCACGACGAGATCGACCTGGCCCCCGGCCGCTTCCGCATGAAGACGGGCGGCGGGGCGGCGGGCCAGAACGGCGTCCGCTCGCTGATCAGCCACCTCGGCGCCGACTTCCGCCGCGCGCGCATGGGCATCGGCCATCCGGGCGAGAAGGACCTGGTCATGCCGCACGTGCTGGGCGACTTCCACAAGGCGGAACAGCCCTGGCTGAACGCCCTGCTGCAAGCCTGCGCCGACGCCCTGCCCTTCGCGGTCGCCGGCGACGACGAACGCTATCAAGGCGAGGTCATGCGCCTGGCCCCCACGCCCAAGTTCAGCCCGCGCCAGGCGGCGCGCGGCGCGCTTTAGACAAGACGCCGCCTTTCGCAGAGGATCGAAACGCCCTACAGGCGAACCGTGACCCGATCCCAGGCCGACAACTGGTCGACATCGAAATCGCTGGCCTTCCTGGCGGCGGTGTTCGCGCTCGTGATCGGCGCGCTTCTGCCGTTCGCGGCGCTGGCGGCGGTCCAGCCGGGTCATCCGCTGGTCATCTGCACCGCCGAGGGGCCGCAGACGATTCAGTCGGGCGGCGTGGACGGGCCGGCGAACAAACATGTGGGGGCCAAGTGCGCCGCCTGCGTCACACCTGCGCCCGCCGCCCTGCCCGCCCCCCCGTCGCCCGAACCGGCCCAGATACTTCGCACCTATAGCGCCGTCGTCTATGCGCCTTTAGGGGTCAGCCCGCCGCCGCCTGCACGCGCCCCGCCGCGACCGCCTTCCACCGCTCCGCCCCACGCCTGAAACCAGACCGATCCGCGACCGGCCCGCGCCGGCCGCGCCCGATTCTCTGATTTCAGGACCCTCAATGTCTCTCAAGACCTCCGCGGCGCCGTGCGCGCTGCTGCTGGCCGCCCTGGCCGCGCCCGCCTGGGCGCAGACCGCCGCCCCGACCCAGATCGACAGCGTCATCGTCACCGCGCGGCGCAACGCCTACGACCCGCCGGTCGTCGCCGAAGCGCGCGCCAGGCTGAGCCGCACGCCAGGCGCCGTCGCCGTGATCTCGGCCGAATCCTACGCCGACCGCTATGCGCCCAACCTGGCCGACGTCCTGCGCGACGCGCCCGGCGTCTATGCCCAGAAGAAATGGGGCGGCGACATCCGACTGTCGATCCGGGGATCGGGCATCGGCAACGCCAGCCATAATCGCGGCGTCCTGCTGGCCCAGGACGGCGTGCCGTTCAACGAGGCCGACGGCTATGGCGACTTCCAGCTGATCGACCCGCTGATCGCCCGCTACACCGAGGTCTACAAGGGCGGCAACGCCCTGCGCTTCGGCGGCTCCCTGCTGGGCGGGGCGGTCAATCTGGTCACGCCCTCCGGGCGGACGGCGGGCGCGAACCTGGGCCTGCGGCTGGATGGAGGTGCGTATGGGACGGCGCGCTTGCATGGGGAGATCGCCGGCCAGCGCGGGAACTGGGACGGTTTCGCCGCCCTGACAGGCCAGACCGCCGATGGCTGGCGCGATCAGAGCGAGGGCAAGTCCCTGCATCTGTCCGCCAATCTGGGCCGCGCCTTCGGTCAGGATCGGGAGGTGCGGCTGCTGGTGTCGGGCGGCGACATCCACCAGCAGATCCCCGGCAGCCTGACCCTGGATCAGTTGAAGGCCGATCCGACCCAGGCGGCGGCCTCCAGCACGGCGCTGAACTATCAGCGCAACATGACATCGCTGCGCGCGACGCTGCAGACGCGATGGCGCTTGGACGAGGCGACCGTGTTCGAAGGCGCCGTCTACGGGACATGGAAGGATCTGGACCACCCGATTTTTCAGGTCATCGACCAGCAGAGCCGCAATCAAGGCCTGTTCGGACGGTTCGACTGGCGGGGCCGCCTGGCCGGCCTGCGCGCCGACGCCTTCTACGGCGCCTGGTATCGCCAAGGCGATCTGGACGCCAAACAATGGGTCAATCTGGCCGGCTCGCACGGAGGCTTGCGCGCCCGCAGCTTCCAGAACGCCAGGGGACTGGACGTCTTCGCCGAAGGACGACTGTTCGTGGCCGAACGGATAGCCCTGGTCGGCGGCGGAACCTGGGGACGGGCCGAACGCGACTATCGCGGCTACGCCGTGCCGGGCGTCAGCGGGACCTTCGACCTGACGACCGAGCGGACCTACGACTGGTTCGCGCCCCGTGTCGGTCTGCTGTGGGAGGCGGACGACGGCGCCCAGGTCTTCGCCAATGTGACCCGTTCGGTCGAACCGCCCAACTTCTCGTCCATGTCGCCCACGGCCGAAGGCTTCCAGCCGCTGGTCCCGCAGGAGGCGGTGACGGCCGAGGTCGGCGCGCGCGGCCGTCGCGGGGCCTTCACCTGGGACCTGACCGCCTATCGCGCCGAACTGAAGCACGAACTGCTGAACTTCATTCCAAACGCCGCCCTGGGCGTTCCGGCGGCCACCTTCAACGCCGGCCCGACGACGCATCAGGGGATCGAGGCCGGGCTGGACTGGCGGATCGCGCCGCAATGGCGTCTGCGCCAGACCTATGGCTGGTCGGATTTCCGCTTCGACGGCGACAGGGTCTATGGCGACGCCCGCCTGCCGGTCGTGCCGCCCCACCTGTACCGAGCCGAGCTGCGCTACGATCATCCATCCGGCTGGTTCGCCGCGCCATCGGTGGAATGGTCCGTCGCCGACGCCTGGGTCGATTATCGCAATACGCTGAAGTCGCCGTCCTACGCCGTGGCCAATCTGAACCTGGGATGGACGGTCCGGCCGGGCGTCGCGGTCTTCGCCGACGCCCGCAACCTGTTCGATACGACCTATGTGTCGAACTTCGGCGCCGTGACCGACGCCCGCGCCGCCTCGACCGCCGTCTTCTTCCCGGGCGAAGGACGATCCCTGTTCGCCGGCCTGCGCCTGACCTATTGAAGGACTATGATGATGATCCCGCACATCGCCCGTCCCGCCCTGCTTATCGCCGCCTTGACAGGGCTGGCCGCGTGCAGTCCCGCATCGCAGCCGCAGAACGACGCCGACGCGGCCCCGGCCGTCGCAGCCGCCGACGCCTGGTGCCGACCGTCGCCGAACGGCGCCAGGGCGGGGGCCTGCTATGTCGTCCTGACCGCCGCGACGGACGACCGGCTGACCGGCGGCTCCACCCCCCGCGCCGGAACGCTCCAGGTTCATGAAATGAAGACCGAGAACGGCATGATGACCATGCGCGAAATGGCTCAGGGCTTGCCCCTGCCTGGGGGCGAGGCCGTGGCCCTGGCGCCGGGCGGAGCGCATCTGATGCTGATGGACCTGACCGCCCCGCTGGTCGCCGGAGAGACCCTGCCCCTGACGCTGGACTTCGCCGACGCGGCGCCGGTCACGGTCCAGGCCAAGGTGCGGCAGCCGGCGATGGCGGGCGTGGACCAGGGGGCGCATTGAGCCCTTTTGAAGCGCGAGCCTGACAAACCGGTTCGAACCGGCTAAAGGCTCGCGCCTTCTCCAAGGAACACCCATGGCTCTTAAAGTCGCGATCGTCGGCCTGCCCAATGTCGGCAAGTCCACCCTGTTCAACGCCCTGACCAAGACGGCGGCGGCCCAGGCGGCCAACTATCCGTTCTGCACCATCGAGCCGAACACCGGCGACGTGGCGGTGCCGGAGCCGCGCCTGAACGCCCTGGCCGAGATCGCCGGATCGAAAGAGATCATTCCCGCCCGCATCACCTTCGTCGATGTCGCCGGCCTGGTGCGCGGCGCGTCCAAGGGCGAGGGGCTGGGCAACCAGTTCCTGGCCAATATCCGCGACTGCGACGCCGTGGCCTTCGTGGCGCGCTGCTTCGTCGACGACGACATCACCCACGTCGAGGACCGCATCGACCCGATCGCCGATCTGGAGATCATCGAGACGGAACTGATGCTGGCCGACATGGAGAGCCTTGAACGCCGCCGGCCCCAGTTGGAGAAGCGCGCCAAGGGCGGCGACAAGGAATCGGCGCTGACGCTGAAACTGGTCGATCTGGCCCTGGCCCAGTTGCACGCCGGCAAGCCCGCCCGCACCGCCGAAGTGTCCAAGGAGGACGCCAAGGCCTGGCACATGCTGCAACTGCTGACCGCCCTGCCCGCCCTCTATGTCGCCAATGTGGAAGAGGCCGCGGCCGACAAGGGCAACGAACTGTCCGACAAGGTCGCGGCGCGCGCGGCCAAGGACAACGCCAACGCCGTCGTCATCTCGGCTCAGATCGAATCCGAGATCGCCGTGCTGGACGACGAGGAACAGCGCGAATTCCTGGAAACTCTGGGTCTGGAGGAACCCGGCCTGAACCGCCTGATCCGCGAAGCCTACAAGCTACTGGGCCTGCAGACCTATTTCACGGTCGGGCCGAAGGAGGCGCGTGCCTGGACGATCAATGTCGGCGACACCGCGCCCCAGGCGGCGGGGGTGATCCATACCGACTTCGAAAAGGGCTTTATCCGCGCCGAGACCATCGCCTTCGACGACTTCGTAGCCCTGCGGGGCGAGGCCAAGGCGCGCGAGGCGGGCAAGCTGCGCGCCGAAGGCAAGTCGTATGTCGTCAAGGATGGCGACGTGATGAACTTCCTGTTCAACTAGGCGGAGCAGCGGGCGGGGCGTCCCCTGCCTCCTTCTTCATCATTTTCTCGAGCGGATTGGCGGCGTCGGGCGCGCGCGGCGAACCGGGGCAACGCGCCAGCTTGGTCGTCAGCCTGTCTCTATCCATATAGGTCAGGGTCAGGACATCGCCCGTCGTGCCCATGTGAACGCGCTCGTTCACCGGCTTGCCCTGAACCATGCAGGACAGGGCCGCGAAATAGCCCGAGCCCGCTTCGTCGATGCGGGCGATGTCGCAGTTGCGGCCATAGGCGTCGAACCGCATTGGCGTGAGGGTGATCGGACTGTTCGCCCCTCTCGGATTGACGCACCATTGCGGATTCGCCGCCCATACCCCCACGAAACTGCGCGGGCCGCGCCCCGCCAAGGACGACGGTCCCGCAGGCTCCACGGGCTGCATGGCGTCCGGGGTGCGCAACGGCGCGGCGGGTTCGCTGGGCGGATTGACCTGCCGTTCGTCGCATGCGGACAGCAGGGCGCAGGCGGCCAGCGCCGGTAACAGGACCGTTCTCATGGCGTTTTAACGCAACGGCCAAGGCCCAGGTTCAAAACCTTACAGCTATTGCGGTTGATTCTAATAATCGTTCGCAGTAACACGCCCGCCAATCCTACAAAGCGGGGCCATTGATGCGCACTCTCCTTCTTCTTTCCACCGCCGCGGCGGCCGTCGGCTCGGCCCTGCTCGGCCAGTCCGCACGCGCCGAGGCCCCAGCGGCGGCTGCGGCGCCGGCCGTCGCCACCGACGTCGATCCCGTCGTCGTGATCGGCACCCGATCCAAGCGCCTGGCCTCCAATATTCCCGGCACGGTCAGCGTCATCGACGCCGAGCAGATCGAGACCATGCTGGCCACGGACATCAAGGACCTGATCCGGTTCGAGCCGGGCGTCAGCGTCCCCACCTCCCCCTCGCGGTTCAGCCTGGCGCTGTCCGGCGCCGGTCGCGACGGCGATTCAGGCTTCACCATTCGCGGCATGGGCGGCGACCGGGTGCTGATCGTCAACGACGGCGTGCGCCTGCCCGCAGGCTTCAGCTTCGGCGCCCAGGCGGTCGGCCGCGGCGGCTACAACGACCTGGACCTGATCAAGTCGGTCGAAATCCTGCGCGGCCCGGCCTCGGCCCTCTACGGCTCGGACGGCGTCGCGGGCGCCGTGGCCTTCACCACCAAGGATCCATCGGACTTCCTGATCGGCGATCAGACCTTCGGCGCGCGTGGGCGCGTGGCCTACAACTCCGCCGATGAGGGCTGGACCGAAGGCGTCGCCTTCGCCGGACGTTCGGGCGCCCTGTCGGGCCTGCTCGCCTATACCCGCCGCGACTATCAGGAGACCGAGAACAAGGGATCGGTCGGCGGCGTCGGCGCGACCCGCACCCAGCCCAATCCGCAGGACTTCACCTCCAACGCCTATCTGGGCAAGCTGGTGTGGGACATCGCGCCCAACCACGCGCTGCGACTGACCTACGATCACCTGGATTCGGAGATGGACGGCGATGCCCTGAGCAGCCGTTCGGCCACCGTCCTGGCCGTCACCGCCCATGACGAGACGCAGCGCGACCGCGTCAGCGGCGAATGGCGCTTCAGCGATTTCGCCGGGCTCAACGACGGATCGGTGTCGCTGTATTGGCAGGACGCCACCACCCGCCAATACACTTTCGAGGATCGCACCCCGGCCGTCGACCGCGCCCGCGACGTCACCTTCGACAACGCCGTCTATGGCCTGGCCGCGCAGGGATCGCGCGTCTTCGGCGAGGGCGCAGCCGTGCAGCACCGCGTCACCTTCGGCGGCGACTGGTCGATGACGACGCAGGAAGGCGTCCGCGACGGGACCACCCCGCCGGTCGGCGAAACCTTCCCCGTCCGCGCCTTCCCCAAGACCGAGTTCCAGTTGGCCGGCCTGTTCGTGCAGGACGAGATCGAACTGCTGGACGGCGCCCTCAGCATTATCCCGGCCGTCCGTTACGACTGGTACGATCTGTCGCCCAAGGTCGACGCCCGGTTCCCCGCCCCGGCCTCGGGCCAGAGTGACGACCATATCTCGCCCAAGCTGGGCGTCGTCTATTGGACCGGCGCGCATCTGGGCGTCTTCGCCAACTACGCCTTGGGCTTCCGGGCGCCGTCGCCGATGCAGGTGAACAACTTCTTCGAGAACCCCGTCTACGGCTATCGCTCGATCCCGAACCCGAACCTGTCGCCCGAGACCAGCGAAAGCCTCGAGGCCGGTTTCCGCCTGCGCGACATCGATATGGCGGGCGGCAGGATGCGGCTGAACACCACCGCCTTCGCCACCCACTACGACGATTTCATCGACCAGGTGGTGGTGTCCGGCACGGGCGTTCCCGGCGTCGATCCGCTGGTCTATCAATACGTCAACTTGACCGAGGTCGATATTCGCGGCCTGGAGGCGCGCGCCGACATCTATTGGGACAACGGCTTCAGCCTGATCGGTTCGGCCGCCTATGCAGAGGGCGAACAGACCACCGAAGGCCGCCGCACCGAACTGGCCAGCGTCGATCCGGTGAAGGTGGTCGCCGGCCTGAACTATGCGGCCCCTTCCGGCGTCTGGGGCGGGTCGGCCACCGTCACCTGGTCGGGCAAGAAGGACGACGCGACCTATGGCGGCCTGGGCTGCGGCTCGGCCTGCTATCTGGGCGACAGCTTCACCCTGCTGGACCTGACGGCCTATTGGAACGTGACGGAGCGGGCGACGCTGCGCGCCGGCGCCTTCAACGTCTTCGACGAGACCTATGGCTGGTGGAGCGACGTGCGCGGCCTGGGCGCGACTTCGACCGTCAAGGACGCCTACACCCAGCCGGGGCGCAACTTCGGCGTCTCCCTGACGCTGCGTCTGTAAGCAGCATGTCTTCTCACACTGCAAGGAAACGCCCCATGCGCGCCATCCTCATCGCCGCCGCCCTGCTGACGACCACCGCGCCTGCGGCCCTGGCGCAGCAGGCGACCGCCCCGACGGCTGCGGCGGCCATGCCCGCCAACGCCTTCGAACGGGATCGCCAGTCGATCCTGGCCCAGGCGGGGCAGTACCGCGTCCATTTCGACATGCGCGAGAACGTCAGCTTCCGGGCCGACTACGATCCGCTGGAGGAAAAGCTGTCAGGCGGCAGCGAGATCGTGCGCGTCGTCTATGACAAGGGCGACAAGATCAGCCTGCAGCACATCCTGGTCATGGAGCACGACGGCCAGACCATCGTCGTCAAACACTGGCGTCAGGACTGGGTCTATCAGCCGGAAACCGTCCTGACCTACGCCGGGCCGAACCAGTGGACCCTGACCCCGGTGCCGGAGGCCGAGCGCGCCGGCGCCTGGTCCCAGACCGTGTGGCAAACCGACGATTCGCCCCGTTACGGCGGCGTGGGTCGCTGGACCTACGACAACGGCCTGTCGGCCTGGACCTCGGACGCGACCTGGCGTCCGCTGGCGCGTCGCGACGCGGTTCGAAACCCGGTCTATGACCGCTATCTCGGCACGAACCGCCACATCCTGAAGCCCGACGGCTGGGTCCACATCCAGGACAATATGAAGATGTCCGGCAGGAACGGCGGCGAACCCATCGCCATCGTCCAGGAAGACGTCATCAACACCTACGACCGCTCCACCGGCTATTCGCCGCAGGCCGGCGACGACTACTGGGCCAAGACGCAAGGCTTCTGGGCCGCCGTTCGCGACGCCTGGGACGCCGCCATCGCCGCCCATGACGGCGTTCGCCTTCAGGAAGAAGGCGAGACCGGATCGGCCACGGGCGCCCCCTTGATGGACCTGGCCCAGGCGGTGGCGGACGGAAAGACCGCCGAGGCCGAGGCCATCGCCCAGGCGCGCACCCTGATTTCCGAGGCTACGACCCCGCGCTGACGATCCCCCGGCGCGGGTTCCTGCAGCGGCGGCCGGGCGACCGGCCGCCGTTTTCGCCGTCAGTTCAGGACGACCCGACCATCGACCAGGCGGAAGGCGACGCCCGTGCGCTGGAACAGGCGTGCGATGACGGCGGACGGATCGGCCGCCCCCTGATCCAGCAACCGCTCCACATCGACCCGCAGCGACGGATCGCGCGACACGCGCGTCAGGCCGCGCAGCCATTCCTCACGGCTCAGAACCCCGTCCGGCTGGCGCAACAGGGGCTTCAGGAAGTCGAACCAGTCGCCGCCCGTGCGCTGACGCTGCGCCCCCTCGGCGGCCAGGGCGAAGACGGCGCCGCAGGCGTAATAGGCCCTGTGTTCGCCACGCTCGCCAGCCTGGGCCACCGGCCGTTTGGCCAGATCGGCGCAGTCGTCCACCTCGGACTGCAGTTCATTTCGGGCGTCATACGCCGGGTCCAACGCCTTCAGCGCCCGCACCGCCATCAGATCGGCCCCGCCCTCGGTGATCCACGCCTCGTCCGCGAACTGATACCGCACGGTCTGGCCCAGCCAGAAATGCGCGCCCTCATGGCCGATGAACCAGCGCGACCGTTCGCGGATTTCGGCCTGGGGCGTCGTCACGCCGCGTCCCTCGAAGGACATGACGATCAGGCCGGGCAGGACGCTGCCGCCCATGCTGGTCATCCGCTCCGTCGGCCCGTTCCAGGCCACCATGACGATGGGCGTATCCCCGCCCGCGCCCGGCGCGCCCAGGCGGTCGCGGTAGTATTGGCCGACATGCGGAGCGAAGTCGCGAATCTCCTCGCCGATCCAGGGCGGCAGGTTCGGGTCGATCACCGTGGACAGGCCTTGTCCCGGCGTCACCGTCGCCTCGCCCAACAGGACGTAGCTGCGCTCGTCAGTCGTGGTCAGGGCGTCGCGCCGACGCCCGTTGAACAGCACGGGGCCGCTGTCGTCGCGCCAAGTCACGCGCGACGGACCGCCATCCAGCTTCACCCGGTTCAGATCGTCCGGCACCGCGTCCGCCGCTTGGACCGAATCCAAGGCGAAGACATCCAGTTGGCGGGTCGGCAGGGCGACCGCGCCGTTCGAGAACAGCAGGGTCGGATATTCCGCCTCCAGGTCCACCGCCTTGGGCGTGACCCGGAAACGCACCTCGCGCGGCACAGGGCCGCCGTCGGCGCTGCGGACGATGTCGTAATGGCCGCGGCGCTCCATGACCACGCCGGGGGTCTCCACCGTCCACTGGCGGGGCCGCCAGGGCTGGCGCGTGTCGGTTTCGAGCGCCGAATCCATGAAGGCCCAGACCGGCGCGTCGCGACCGAAGCGATAATCGACGACGAGGCGATCGCCCCTCCGCGTCACCGTGACCTGCGGCCCGCTTTCGTCCAGAACCGCCGGCCGGTGCGGCGCCGGTCCCGCCGCACAAGCCCCGCCGATCAGGACGACGGCGGCGAGCGCGGAGGACGAGGCGAGGGCGTGAAGGCGCAAAGGGCGGTCTCCTGGGTACGATCGGCGCAAAGCCTAGCCGCCCGGAACGTTCGCAGTCAGCTTACGGTTTCGTCAGGCTGAAGCCCGATCCAGGGCGCGCCCCGCCGCCGCCAGTTCCTCGGCCATGACCGCTTTCAACCTCCCCGGCGCCAGGATCGACGCCTGCTCGCCCCAGGTGAACAGGTGCCAGGCCAGTTCGCGCATCCCCGAGGCGCGGAACCGCACGATCACCCCGCCGTCCGCCTGATCCTCGAACGCCTGAGTGGGATGCCAGCGCCAGCCCCGGGCCTCGGCCGCGCCGTCGGGCGCGATACGGATGGCCACGTCCTCGATCTCGTCCTGATAGATGCCGAACGACTGGCTGGCGAAGGCGGCCAGGTCGAAATCGGCGGGCGGGACGGCCAAGCCGTCCTGCGGGGCGACATGGCTCATCCGATCCAGGCGGAAGGTCTGAATGCGGCCGGTCTCCCGGTCGGCCGCGACCAGATAGTTGGCCCGCCCGAACATGACGCCGCAGGGCGCCACGCTGCGTCGGCGCGGCTCCGCGCCGGGCCGGGAATAGGTGAAGCCCAGCGGCTGTTGCGCCAGCACCGCGCCGCGAATGGCCGTCAGCATCGCCTCGTCCGCCGACGGGCGCGGGCCCGCCTGGACCGCGATGGTCTCGGCCCGCACCAGGGCCTCCAGGTCCGGCGCCATCCGGTTCAAGGTCGTGGACCGCATCGCCGCCTTCAGTTTGCGCTCCAAAGCCTCCAGCGCCACCGCCCGCGCCGGTTCGCCCGCCGCGCGCAGCCCTGCGGCCGCCTTGGCCAGTTCCAGCATCTCGGTCGCCGTGGGCGCCTGTTCGAACGCCGACAGGCCGCCGCGAATGCGCCAGCGTTTGGTCGGCGGGTCCGACACCTCCTCGGCCTGCGGAAACAGCATCAGAACCGCGTCGCGCATCCGCTCGGCGGTGCGGCGACCGACCCGCATGTCGCGCGCCATCTCGTCCAGCGTCAGGCCCTCGGCGCTGGCCGCCATGCGCCGCGCAAGGTCGATCACCATCGCCGCCTTGTCGTGCCTCAACCGCCGCTCCCGATTGCTACGTCCGTTTCTGACGCAACAGTGGAGCAAAAGACCATCATCGACAAGAGGCCCATCGCTTCCAGGAGATCGTCACATGGCCCGCTTCCAACCGACTTCCGCCGTCAACGCCAGCCGCTACATCATCGTGCCCTGCGAAGCGGACGGCGCATCCGACCTGGCGGTGATCTGGGACCGCCTGGAGGAGCAGGTGGTCGACGTCATCTCAGCCGCCGCCAGCCGTCGCTATTCCGACGAGGATCTGCTGTGGGACGAGGGTCGCGCAGCCGAGACGGCGCCGGAATGGCGGATGGCCGCCTGAATAGACAAGCTTCGATCCGCGTGGGACAGTGAGACGGTCCCACGTTCGTCGGCCGATGATCGGAGCTTTCAGATGTCTTCTTCGCCGCTTGATATCCTGGCCCACCGTTTTCTTAACGCCGCCTGGTGGGCGGTGCTTATCCGGGGCGTCGCCGCCGTCATATTCGGCGTGCTGGTCTTCGCCTGGCCGGGCATCAGCCTGTTGTCCCTGATCATCGTCTATGGCGCCTACGCCGTGGTCGATGGGGTATTCGCCCTTGTTTCCGCCTTCCAGAGCAAGGGATCGGGCGTCTGGTCGCTGGTTCTGGTGGGGATCGTCAGCGTGGCCGCCGGCCTGATCGCCCTGGTCTGGCCCGGCGTGACGGCCCTGATCCTGGTGTTGATCATCGGCTGGGCCGCCGTATTCCGGGGGGTGTTCGAAATCGTCGCCGCCATTCGCCTGCGCAAGCGCCTGCCCAATGAATGGCTGCTGATCCTGGCGGGCGTAATCAGCATCCTGTTCGGCGCGGTCCTGATCGCGGCGCCCGGTCCGGGGGCGCTGGCCCTGCTGTGGCTGATCGCGACCTGGGCGGTCATCTTCGGCGTCGCCCTGATCGTCCTGGCGTTGCGGTTGAAAAAAGCGGCGGGCCGCTGACGGTCAGGCCGATCTGGGCTTGGTCCAGCGGTCGATCATACGCTGGGCCGGCTGTTCGACCAGCCGGTGCGCGACCACCGCGACCGCGACGATCAGCCCGAACATGGCGACGGCGAACAGGTCGTTCAGCCATACCGAGCCGAAGTCGATGCGCCGTCCGTTCGGCAGCCAGTCCAGCTTTCGCCCGATGATCAGCATGACCGTCAGGATGAACATATGAACCATGTAGATGGCGAAGGACCACCGGCCCAGCGTCACCAGCGCCGGCCGGTCCAAAAGGCGTGACAAGGCGCCCTCCTCGCCCGCGAACACCCAGACCAGGCCCACGAACACCAGAGTGACCGCCACCGTGATCGGTCCCGTCGCCCAGCCGACGAAGAGACAGGCCGCGACGACGGCGGCGACCTCCAGCCCTGTCGCCGCCGCTCCCTTCAGGCGCGGTACGCGGGTCCACAGCCCCTGCAACAGGCACCCCAGAAAGAAGCCGTAGACGGCGCGCGGCACGGCGAGATCGAACGTCGTGTTCATCCAGCGCCGGGCGTAGGCCAGAACGAGCGCACCGCCCACGACCGCCAGGACCAGGCCGATCCAGCGGAACCGCCTGGGCGCGATCAACACCAGACCGGCGAAGATCAGATAGCAGGCCCACTCTGCGCTCAGCGTCCACGCCGGCCCGTTCCAGGTCAGATAAGGGTGGACCCGCCAGGCCTGCACCAGCAGCAGATTGGAGAAGATCGCCTCGACCGACCGATCGCGCGTGAACGGAACGGCCCCGTCGAAGTGGAAGATCAGCCGCGCCAGTTCCAGCAAGACGAAGGCGCCCAGCATCAGCAGATGCAGCGGCCAGATCCGGCCGAACCGCCGCACCATGAAACGCCCCGCGTCCCGCCCCGACTTCAGCCGGTTCGCATAGGCATGGGCGATGACGAAACCCGACAGGACGAAGAAGTAGTCGACGAACAGATAGGCGTGCTGGACAAGCCCCCAGTCCCGCCAATGGCTGGCCACCGGCATGTGGAACATCACCACCAGAATGGCGCAGACCCCGCGCAGGGAGTCCAAGGCTTCAAATCGCTGATGTCCGACTGTCTTCACGGGCGCGTGATAGCCCCGGTGAAGGTTGCGCGATAGAGGCTTTGGCGGACTTAGCCGGGATGGCGGCTTCGCATCGCGTGGACGGATCGGTCGCACAGGTCGCGCAGGACCTCGCCGTCGATCCGATCCAGACGTGCGACATAGAGGCAACCGACGCCGGTCTTCACCTTGCCGAGCCTGCTGACCAGCCCTTCCCGCTCGGGAAATCCGCCAGCGACATAGAGCACCAGGTTTGCCTTACGCGGCGAGAAGCCGATCAGCGGCCAGTCCCCCGTCGGCCCGCCGGTGTTCCCGAAGCCGACGATGGACGTCCCCCACATGACCGCCGGCTCTCCGCTGATCTCGGTCATCAGGTCGCGGACGGCTTCGGCGTCGGCCCGGCGGCGCGGGTCCTCGACGGCGGCGAGGAAATCGTCGACCGAGGCGTCTGTCGGACGGGTCTTGGGCGCGCTGACCATGGTCCCTTAAAGCCCCTTCACAATCCCCTCGACCATCTTCTTGGCGTCGGCGAACAGCATCATGGTGTTGTCGCGGAAGAAGAGTTCGTTCTCGACGCCGGCATAGCCCGAGCCCATGCCGCGCTTGATGAACAGCACCGTGCCCGCCTTCTCGACGTCCAGGATCGGCATGCCGTAGATCGGCGACTGGGGATCGGTCTTGGCGGCGGGGTTGGTCACGTCGTTGGCGCCGATGACGAAGGCCACGTCGGCGGTGGCGAACTCGGCGTTGATGTCCTCCAGCTCGAACACCTCGTCATAGGGGACGTTCGCTTCCGCAAGCAGGACGTTCATATGGCCCGGCATCCGGCCTGCGACGGGGTGGATGGCGTATTTCACCTCGACCCCTTCCTCCTTCAGCTTGTCGGCCATTTCGCGAAGGGCGTGCTGGGCCTGGGCCACCGCCATGCCGTAGCCGGGCACGATGATGACCTTGGACGCGTTCTTCAGAATGAAGGCGGCGTCCTCGGCCGAGCCCTGTTTGACCGGCCGCGTCTCCTGAACGCCGCCAGCGCCCGCCGCGCCCGTCTCGCCGCCGAAGCCGCCCAGTATGACGCTGACGAAGCTGCGGTTCATGCCCTTGCACATGATGTAGCTGAGGATCGCGCCTGAGGACCCGACCAGGGCGCCGGTGATGATCAGGGCGATGTTCTCCAGCGTGAAGCCCAGGGCCGCCGCCGCCCAGCCGGAATAGGAGTTCAGCATCGACACGACGACGGGCATGTCGGCGCCGCCGATGGGGATGATCAGGGTCGCGCCCAGGACCAGGCTGAGCACGAACACGCCCCAGAAGGCCCAGGTCGTCTGGCCGCCCGATCCGACCATGATGCCGATCAGCAGCACCAGGACCAGCCCCAAGCCCACATTGATAAGGTGCCGCCCCGGCAGCAGGATGGGCGCCCCGCTCATGTTGCCGTTCAGTTTGGCGAAGGCGATGACCGAGCCGGTGAAGGTGATGGCCCCGATGGCCACGCCCAGAGACAGTTCGATCACCGACTGGACCTTGATCCCGCCCGCCCCGTCCGAAATGCCGAAGGCTGCGGGGGCGTAGACGGCGCCCACCGCGACCAGACAGGCGCTGAGGCCGACCAGGCTGTGGAAGGCGGCGACCAGTTGCGGCATGTCGGTCATGGCCACGCGCTTGGCGATCAGGGCGCCAGCCCCGCCGCCCACGATGACGCCGCCCGCGATCAGGGCCAGGGTCAGCGCGTCCAGAGCGCCGGTGGCCCCCAGCGTCAACAGGGTCACGCCGATGGCCAGGGCCATGCCGATCATGCCGAAGGCGGCGCCCCGCCGGCTGGTCTCGGGGCTGGACAGGCCGCGCAGCGACAGGATGAACAAGACGCCCGACGCCAGATAGGCCAGCGCGGCCAAAGACGCGGTAAGCGATGCGGTCATCGCGCCCCTCCCCTCACGACGTGCGCGCCAGCCGCCACAGGGCGGCGGCGATGAACAGCGGGCCGATGAAGAACAGGGCCCATTCGAAGACGCCCAGCGGCCGGTCCTGCGTCACCACCCGGACCAGGATGGCCGAGAAGACCAGGGCGATGCCGCAGTCGTGCAGCCGCTGGCGCTTGATCGGAACCCGGGTTCCGAACCAGCCGTACAGCCACAGGCCGAACCCGACGCCGGTGGCGACCCAGGACCCGACGATGGCGATCTGCGCGGCGTCGGTCACGAAGACGCCTTTGGAGCGGCCGGCCGCTCCTTCTTCTTGTACATGGCCAGCATCCGCCGCGTGACCATGAAGCCGCCGAAGATGTTGACGCTGGCCAGGGTGACGGCCGCCACGCCCGCCCCCTTGGCGACCCAGGCGCCGGGACCGGCCGCATTCCCTGACACGGCCGCCGCCGCGATCAGGCCGCCGACGATGATGACGCTGGAAATGGCGTTGGTCACGGCCATCAGCGGCGTGTGCAGCGCCGGCGTCACGCTCCAGACGACATAATAGCCGACGAAGATGGCCAGGACGAAGATGGCCAGGCGGAAGACGGTGGGATCGACGTGTTCCATCAGCTTGCTCCCTTGATCCCTTCATGCACCACGGCCCCGCCGTCGGTGACGACCGCCGCCTTCAGGATCTCGTCCTCAAGATCGACCGTCAGCGCGCCGTCCTTGACCATCAGCCCGACGAAGGCCGTCAGGTTGCGGGCGTAGAGGGCGCTGGCGTCGGCGGCGATACGGCCCGGCATATTGGCCCAGCCGACGATGGTGACGCCATTGGCCGTGGTCACGACCTCGTTCAGCTTCGAACCCTCGACGTTTCCGCCCGCCTCGACCGCCAGATCGACGATGACCGAGCCGGGCTTCATCGAGGCGACGTGGTCAGCGGTCAGCAGGATCGGGGCGGCGCGGCCGGGGATCAGGGCGGTGGTGATGACGACGTCCTGCTTGACCACATGGGTCGCGGTCAGTTCGGCCTGTTTGGCCTGATATTCGGCGGACATCGGCTTGGCGTAGCCGCCGGCGGTCTGGGCGTTCCTGAACTCCTCGTCCTCGACGGCCAGGAATTTCGGCGCCCAGGCTTTCGACCTGTTCCTTGGTCGCGGGGCGAACGTCTGTCGCGGTGACGACGGCGCCCAGGCGGCGCGCGGTGGCGATGGCCTGAAGCCCGGCGACCCCGACGCCCATGACGAAACATTTGGCGGCCGCGACCGTGCCCGCCGCCGTCATCATCATCGGGAAGCCCTTGCCATAGGCGTAGGCCGCCTCGATCACCGCGCGGTATCCGGCCAGGTTGGCCTGAGACGACAGGACGTCCATGACCTGGGCGCGGGTGATGCGGGGCACGAACTCCATGGCGAAGGCAGTGGCGTTGGCCCCGGCCAGGGCGTCGACGGTGGCCTTGTCACGATAGGCGTCCATCATGGCGATGACGATGGCGCCGGGCTTCAGCGCGCTGGTTTCCTGAGCCGTGGGGCCGCGCACCTTCAGCACGATGTCGGCGCCGTCCAGAACGGCGCGCGTGTCCGGCCTCACCACCGCCCCGGCGGCGGCGTAGTCGGCGTCGGGAATGGAGGAGCCCAGGCCCGTACCGGCCTCGACCGCGACAGTCGCGCCCAAAGCGATCAGCTTCTTCACCGTTTCGGGCGTCACGGCGCAGCGCGTCTCGCCTTCGCGGCGTTCCCGGGTGACGGCGACTGAGACGGTCAAGCGAATCCCCTCGTTCTCGTGGTTGAACGAAGGTTAGGCCGTTCCGGCGCAAGCCGTCAAAGCACGGTTACGCCAAGGCTTGGAGAGAGGCGGCGATCGATCCTAGTGCGCGGCGCCGCGCTTTGGCCTCAGAGCCACGAAGCCCACGCCGCCCAGAACGACCGCCCCCAGCAACGCGACCATGAAGCTGCCGCCGGGATGGAACCAGAGCGTCAGGAAGACGACCAGCACGGAGACGGCCAGTCCGCCCCATTTGGCCAGGTTCAGGAACAGGCGATAGGTGGAGATCTGCTCGCGCACCTCCATATGGCCGCGCATATAGCTTTGCGCATCGGCGTCAGCCGGACCTGTGGCGGCATTGTCGTGGTCGGCCATGGCGTCGTCCCCTCGTCTTTTCCTCGCCCCGACTATAGCGAGGCGTCCTCGCGGCTCAAGTCCGGCGCGTTCAGCCCAGGGCCTCGAACTGATCGACCAGCCGCTCCAGACGCTGGCAGCCGACGCTCCAGAAGGCCGGATCGCGCGGATTCAGGCCGAACGGCTTCAACGCCTCGACATAGGTCCGCGTCCCGCCTCCGGCCAGCAGATCGCGATACAGGGGCGTGAACCCCGCCGGATCGGCGCGCCGCGCCTCCATCAGGGCCGCCACCAAGAGGTCGCCGAAGGCGTAGGCGTAGACGTAGAAGGGCGAATGGACGAAGTGGCTGACGTAGGCCCACCAGTGCTCGTAGCCGGGGTTCAGCTTGACCGCCGGCCCCAGCGAGGCGCCCATTTCCTCCAGCCACAGCTGGTTGATCCGCGTCTGGGACACTTCGCCCCGCAGCCGCTCGTCGTGGAAACGGGTCTCGAACCGGTGGAAAGCGATCTGGCGGACGACGGTGTTCAGTCCGTCCTCGATCCGTCCGGCCAGCAGGCCCCGCTGCTCGGCCTTGGGCGCGGTGGCCAGCAAACGGTCGAAGGTCAGGCCCTCGGCGAAGATGGAGGCGGTCTCGGCCAGGGTCAGGGGGGTGTCGGCCAGCAAGGTGCCCTGGTCCGCCGCCAGGGTCTGGTGGACGCCGTGCCCCAGTTCATGGGCCAGGGTCAGGACGTCGCGCCGCTCGCCCATCCAGTTCAGGAAGACATAGGGGTGGCGGTCGGCGGTCACGGGGTGGGCGTAGGCGCCCGACTGTTTGCCCGGCCGCGCGCGGCCGTCGATCCACGGCTTGTCGAAGAAGGCGCCGGCCCGATCGGCGAAGTCGCCGCCCAGGTCCGAGAAACTGTCCAGCACGATCTCTCGTCCCTGGCTCCAGGTGAAGGCGCGCGGGGCGGTGGTTTCGATGGGGGCGTTGCGATCCCAGTGATCCAGCCGCGACTTGCCCATCGCCTTGGCCTTCAGCGCGTAATAGCGGTGCGACAGGCGTGGATAGGCGGCGGCCACCGCCTCGGCCATCGCATCCACCGCCTCGCCGTCGACCTCATTGGCCAGGTGGCGGCTGTCGGCGGGGCGTTTGAAGCCGCGCCAGCGATCCTCCATCGCCTTGTCGGCGGCGACGGTGTTCAGCACCAGGGCCAGGGTCGGGGCGCGGGCGGCCAGCGCTTCGGACAGGCCCTCGGCCGCGGCCTTGCGACGCGCGGGCTTGACGTCCGACAGACGGTTCAGGGCCTCGGCCAGGGTCAGGTCTTCGCCGCCGGCCTTGGCCCGCAAGGCAGCCAGTTGCTCGTCGAACAGGCGCGGCCACTGGGCCGTTATCGGGCCGCGTTCGGCGATGAAGGTTTCCAGCTCGGTCGAAAGTTCGTGCGGCTTCATCGCCCGCACCCGTCGCAGCCACGGCCGCCAGCGCGCCGCGCCTTCATGAGCGTCCAGCGCCGCCTCCAGCGCCGCATCGTCGATCCGGTTGATCTCCAGCGTCAGCCAGACGGTCGGGGTGGCGATGGCGGTGATCTTCTCGCGCACGTCCGCCTCGAACCCCTGGGCGGCCGCATCGTCGCGCGCGGTCGAGGCCGACAGGAAGGCATAGGCCCCCAGGGCGCCCAGCACGTCCGACGCCTGTTCATACAGGCCGATGGCCTGATCCAGCACGGCGCCCAGTTGTCGCGGGTCCCGATCCGCCGCCTCCGTCTCCGCCGCCAGCCGTCCCCGAAGGGCGTTCAAGGCGTCGACCAGCGCCTTCGCCTTGTCCAGATCGGCGGCGAGCCGAGCATCCTCGCGCGAGGCGTAGAGGTCGGTCAGGTCCCAAAGCGGGGCTTCGGCGCTGGGCGTCTTGAAGGGAGCGTTCATGGCCCTGTTCTGGGGACGCCCGCCGCGAGGCGCAACCTTTGACGCCGTTAACCCGCCGCTCACCACGCCGCACAACGCCATTTTCACCTCATCGGCGCTAGAACCGTCCCGAAACAGGCCACCTGCGTCAAGGCGGCCGAGACGAAGAGGCGGCTCCCCATGGCCAAGACCATCCTGGTCGTCGACGACGATCCGACCCAGCGCCGCCTGATCCAGGCCGTGCTGGAGCGCGACGGCTATGCGGTCGTCCATGCGGCCGGCGGCGGCGAGGCCATCGACCGGATGACGCGGGGCGGCGGGGCGGACCTGATCCTGCTGGACATGGTGATGCCCGAGATGTCGGGCCTGGAATGCCTGGCCGAACTGCGCAGCGCCGGCGTCGCCGAGCCGGTCATCGTGCTGACGGCCAACGGCGGCATCGACATGGTGGTCAAGGCCATGCAGGCCGGGGCCCAGGACTTCTTCGTCAAGCCGGTGGGGCCGGAACGGCTGCTGGTCGGGGTGCGCAACGCGCTTCAGATGAAGCGGCTGACGGCCGAGGTCGGACGCCTGACCAAGCGCGCCCAGGGCCGCGCCAATTTCGACGACATCGTGGGCGACAGCCCGGCGATGCGGATGGTCAAGGCGCTGGGCGTGCGCGCCGCCAAATCCTCCATCCCCGTCCTGATCACCGGCGAGAGCGGCGTCGGCAAGGAGGTGATCGCCCGCGCCCTGCACGGCGCCAGCGACCGGGCCGGCAAACCCTTCGTCGCCGTCAACTGCGGCGCCCTGCCCGCCAATCTGATCGAATCCATCCTGTTCGGCCACGAGAAGGGCGCCTTCACCGGGGCGGTCGACAAGACGCTGGGCAAGTTCCGCGAGGCGGACGGCGGCACCCTGTTCCTAGACGAGATCGGCGAGCTGCCGCTGGACATGCAGGTCAAGCTGCTGCGCGCCCTGCAGGAAGGCGAGATCGACCCGGTCGGCGGCAAGCGCCCGGTCAAGATCGACGTCCGCATCGTCTCGGCCACCAATCGCGATCCGGCGCAGCAGGTGCGCGACGGCGCCTTCCGCGAGGACCTGTTCTATCGGCTGAACGTGTTTCCGATCGAGGCCCCGTCCCTGCGCGACCGGCGCGAGGACATCCCCGCCCTGGTCGAGCATTTCATCGCCCGTTTCAACGCCGAGGAGGGCAAGCGGATCGCCGGCTGCGCGCCCGAGACCCTGGCCCTGCTGCAGGGCTTCGACTGGCCGGGCAATGTCCGCCAGCTGGAGAATGCGGTGTTTCGCGCCATCGTCCTGGCCGACGCCCCCTTCCTGCAGCCGCACGATTTCCCGGCCATCTCCGGCGTCGCCGCCCCGCTGCCCGACGCCGCCCCGCTCCAGGCCGCGACGGCCGCCAGCGTTCAGACCAAGGCCGCCGTCGGCGCCGATCCGCCGATCCGCATCCTGGACGAACGCGGCCATCTGCGCACGCTGGAAGACATCGAACGCGACCTGATCCAGCACGCCATCGAGGTTTACGCCGGCCACATGAGCGAGATCGCGCGGCGCCTGGGGATCGGCCGTTCCACCCTGTATCGCAAGGTCCGCGAACAGGGGCTGGAAGGTCAGTTGAAAGAGGCGGGGTGAGGTTGAAGCTCTTTTCCTCCCTGCTTCGCGGGGAGGTGGCGCGGCGCGTCTTCCGCGCCGTGACGGAGGGGCTTCTCACCGCATGATAGGCGCCTTTTTAGGCTTCAAGAGCCCCTCCACCGCTTCGCGGTCCCCCTCCCCATGAAATGGGAAGGAGACAGTCATTCCTGCCTCTTGCGCCCCCACCGCCGTTTCGGCCCTTCGCCCTTGGCCTTGGCGGCGATCTCTTTCAGCTTGCGGCCCTGCATGGCCGACAGGGCCTGGCCGGGGACGCCCTTTTCGGGGTCGGCGAAGGCGCGGCCGTGGGTCTTGACGCGGTCGCTGACCGAATCGAGGAATTCGCCCTCCCATTCGGACAGGGAGACGCCCGCCTTCTCGGCCGAGCGGCGGGCGCGTCTCAGGGCGTTCAAGGCGGCGCGCTGGGCCGCCTTGCGCTGGGCCTCGAAGGGGCTGTCGGAAGGCGGTTTGCGCTTCAGCCCCCAGCTCCTCAGACTTCGCCGAGGGCGGACAAATAGAGGTCCAGAATGGCCTCTTCCTCCTGGCGCTTGGCCTTGTCCTGCTTCCTGATGCGGATGACCTTACGCAGGACCTTGACGTCGTAGCCTTCGCCCTTGGCCTCGGCGAAAACCTCCTTCATGTCGGTCATGACGGCCTGCTTGTCCTCTTCGAGGCGTTCCAGCCGCTCGATGATGGTGCGCAGGCGCCCTTGCGCCGTCGAGGTGAGAACGTCGGGACCGCCGTCGAAGGAGGCGTCGTCAGCCATTGGGGAATACTCCAGAAATCAGGCGCGGACGCTAACCATGCCGCCGGGCGCGCGACAACCGCGAACACGAAAAAGGCCGCGGACGAAGGCCCGCAGCCTGTGGATCGTAGACTTTCCTGCCCCGCCGCCGACCTTCGGCCGACCTGAGCGCGACGCCCCTGAACGGGGCGCAGGAAGTCCTTAGCCCTGCTTGGCCTTGAAGCGCGGGTCGGTCTTGTTGATGACGAAGACGACGCCCTTGCGACGCACGATCTTGCAATCGCGGTGGCGGGTCTTCAGGGACTTGAGCGAGCTACGGACCTTCATGGTCGGACGTCCTGAGAGAAACCAATAAGAAAGCCGCTGACCCGGTCGGATCGCGGCGGAGGCGGTCGTATAGAGAGCGGGGTCGCGAAGGTCAAGCCGCCAAGGGCCGAAACCGCATAAACCCCAGGCCCAGCCTGCTCCAGACCCCTGCTCCAAACTGTGCTCAAGCAGCCCAAAGGGCGATAGCACGATCAAAAAGAGCTGGAGGCCTGACCTCCGAGTCGAACGGAGGGTTTTCGGGTTTGCACGCCCGCCGCGTCGCCACTCCGCCATCAGGCCGTCACAGGACAGGTGCGGTCATACGCCGCAGCGGTTAAGGCGTCGACGAAAATCAGGGTTAACGCTCCTGACAGGCGCAGGCCCCGCAACGGATTCGCGCCGCAGGCGATTTAGGATCGGAAGACAGCCCTTCGCGCGGATGTCATTTCACCTGTCGGGTCGGGGGCTTTAGTCTGAATCGCATGCGTTTTTCCTATCGTCTTCTCCTGATCTTCAGCGTCTCGGCCTGCGCGCCCATGTTGCCCGAACCGCCGGCCCGACCCCCCAGCCCCCAACCGGAGGCGCCGGCCGGACAGCCCGCCGCGACGCCGGCCCCCGCGCCGCAACCGCCGCTGGCCGCCTATGACCAACAGGGGTTCGAGGGCTGGAAGCAGGGCTTCCTGGCCAGGAAGGGCGGCGCGCGGCGGGCCGAATACGCCCGCGAGCTGGAGGGGCTGACGCCCGACCCGACGGTGGTGCGGCTGGACCGGAACCAGCCGGAGTTCTCCAAGCCCGCCGGCGCCTATGTCCAGAACGCCGTGACCTCGGTGCGGATCGCCCAGGCCAAGCAGCGGATCGACCGCGTGCCGTGGCCGGTGGTCCAGCGATTCGGCGTGCCCAGCGAAATCCTGGTCGGGGTCTGGGCTCAGGAAAGCGCCTTCGGCCAGGTCCAGGGCGACTATGACGTGATCCGCTCCCTGGCGACCCTGGCCTATGACGGGCGCCGTCGCGACTGGGCCGAGGGCCAGTTGAAGGACGCGCTGGACATCGTGGTGGACGGGCGTCGAGAGCGCGCGGGCCTGAAGGGCAGCTGGGCCGGGGCCATGGGCCAGACCCAGTTCATGCCCGACAACTATCTGCGCCTGGGCGTGGACCAGGACGGCGACGGCAAGGTGGACATCTGGGACGACGACGCCGACGCCCTGGCCTCCGCCGCCAATCTGCTGGCCCAGGCCGGATGGAAACGCGGCCAGGGCTGGGGCTATGAAGTCGTCCTGCCCCCCGGCTTCGACTACGCCGAGGCGGAAGGGCCCAAGCACGACTGGGCCTATTGGGCGGCCAAGGGGGTGCGGCTGGCGCAGGGCGGCACGCCGAACGGCGCCGAGGCGCTGGAAGCGGCGACCATCCTGCTGCCGCAAGGGGCGAACGGGCCGGCCTTCCTGGCCCTGCCGAACCACTACGTCATCCGCCGCTACAACAACTCGGTCAGCTACGCCCTGGCCATCGGCCTGACGGCGGACGGGATCATGGGCAAGCCGCCCCTGACCAAGGCCTGGCCCAACGATCCATCCATGTCGCGCGACCAGCGGATCGGGGCGCAGCGGGCGCTGACGCGGCTGGGCTACGACACCCGCGGGGTGGACGGGGTGATCGGATCGAACACCCGCGCGGCCCTGCGCCGCTGGCAGATCGCCACGGGCCGGATCGCCGACGGCTATCTGACGCCGGCCCTGGCCGACGAACTGATCCGCCGGGCGGGCTGAGGACGAAAATTCGGGCATGGTTCGACGCTCCTGCCGTCGCGGGCGGAGGTGTTGGAGGGCTGGGCGGAGCGCCGGGCCTTCGCCCGGAGTGTGAGTTTGTAAGTACCGTTTCGACGAAGGGTATGACGCTCCGCGCGGTTGGTTGGCCTGCAAGCTCGGGGCGCCGAGCGGTGGCGGTCTTATCGCCTAACCCCATAAGCCTGCGACGGGTCGGCGGGGTCTGCGAAACCCCGTCCCGAGTGCGGCCGAGTATCCCCCTCGACCCTCCGACGGCGCACCGTGTCGCCGCCGGCGCGATGGAGTTTCGCCATCGCTCCCGTTCCATCCGCTCCCGCCGCCGCAAGGTCGCAGGCCAGGCGAGCCCTCCGATGCGACGAGACGGGGTGAGAATACGCGCGTTTCGGAGGGGGGATGGATGATGGGGGAGATATTTCGGCAAGCGGTTGGATTCGCAGGGAATGCACCAGCCGCATTGTGATGGCTGAGCGAGCCACCCTCTCAATCCGTCATCCTAGGCCTTGTGCCTAGGATCCATAATCCCGGCGTCCGCCGCCATGCCCCGATCTGGAAACACCGGGCGTATGGATTCTCGGGACAAGCCCGAGGATGACGAAGTGGGGTGGGTGCGGGTAGGAGACGTGGGGGCGTTCAGCCCTTCATCCGCCAGGTCGCGCCGTCGGGGCCGTCCATGACGATGACGTTCAGGGCGTTCAGCCGGTCGCGGATGCGGTCGGCTTCGGGCCAGTCCTTGGCGGCGCGGGCGACGGCGCGTTGCTCCAGCAGGGCCTCGACCTCGGCCTTCAGGGCGGGATCGCCGCCCTCGAACCAGACATCCGGCGTCAGCGACAACACCCCAAGCAGGCCGGCGGCCTCCCGAAGGCTCCAGCGCGCCATGGCGACGTCGTTGATGTCGGCCTCGGCGTCGTTCAGCAGATCGCGCAGGGCGTTGCCCAGGCCGAACAGCTGGGCGATGGCGCCCGGCGTGTTGAGGTCGTCCTCGAGCGCGTCGAGCACCGGGCCCAGGGCGTTTTCGGCCAGCTCCATCTCGGCCTCGTCCAGCGTGGCCGGGTCGAAGTCGGCCAGGGCCGCGTCGGCGTCGCGCAGGACGCCGTACAGCCTATCCAGGTTCTTGCGGCTCTGATCCAGCAGGCCCTGGTTCCAGTCCAGGGGCTGGCGATAATGGGCCGACAGCAACGCCCAGCGGACGACCTCGCCCGGCATGGCCTGGACCAGATCGTGCAGCAAGAGGACGTTGCCGATGGATTTCGACATCTTCTCGGCGTCCACAGTCAGGAAGCCGTTGTGCATCCAGTAGCGGGCGTATTCGTCATGCGCCAAGCCATCATGCGCATGGCCGTGGGCGCAGACCCCTTGCGCGATCTCGTTCTCATGGTGGGGAAACACCAGGTCGACGCCGCCGCCGTGGATGTCGATGGGCAGGCCCAGGGTCCGTTCGATCATGGCCGAGCATTCGATGTGCCAGCCCGGACGCCCCTGCCCCCAGGGCGACGGCCAGGACGGCTCGTCCGGCTTGGACGGCTTCCACAGGACGAAGTCGTGAGGGTTCTTCTTGTAAGGCGCGACCTCGACGCGGGCGCCGGCGATCATGTCGTCCAGATTCCGGCCCGACAGGGCGCCGTAGGCGGGATAGGACGAGACGTCGAACAGGACGTGCCCCCCCTCCTTCTCGTCATGGACGGCATAGGCGCAGCCGGCGTCGACGATGGCCTGGATCTGATCGACGATGGCCGGGATGTAGTCGGTGACGTGCGGGGCGATGTCGGGCGGCGAGACGTTCAGCAGCCCCATGTCGGCCAGATAGGCGGCCTCGTAGCGGGCGGTGATATGGCCGATCGGCACGCCTTCGCGCGCGGCCTTCTGGTTGATCTTGTCGTCCACGTCGGTGACGTTGCGGGCGTAGATCACATGGTCCGCGCCGTAGGTCCGGCGCAGCAGGCGCACCAGAACGTCGAACACCACCGGCGGGCGCGCATTGCCGATATGGGCGTAGTCATAGACCGTCGGGCCGCACACATAGAGCGTCACCCGGTTCGGATCGCGCGGCTCGAACAGGCGCTTTTCACGGCGCAGGGTGTCGTGGATGTGCAGCGGCATCGGGTAAGGCGGACTTCGTTTTCTTGCAGGACGGAGGCTCCGTCCCATATAGCGGCCTGATATACAGTCCGAGCGGATTGTTAAATGCTAACCTGGGGGCGTCGGCCCCGGTCGGATCAGTTCATGAGCGTCATCCCCGCCAAGCCCGTCCTCGTCAGCGACGGAATCACCCAACGCCCCAGCCGCGAACAGGCGCTGGAGGCGGTGCGGACGCTGATCGCCTGGGCCGGCGACGATCCCGACCGGCCGGGCCTGATCGACACGCCCAAACGGGTGGTGGACGCCTATGGCGAATGGTTCGACGGCTATGACGCCGACGCGGCCAAGGAGCTGAGCCGCACCTTCGAGGACGTGACCGGATACGACGACATGGTCATCCTGCGCGACATCGAGGTGGAGAGCCATTGCGAGCACCATATGGCCCCCTTCCTGGGCAAGGCCTATGTCGCCTATCTGCCCGGCGAGAAGGTGGTCGGAATCTCCAAGCTGGCGCGGGTGGTCGAGATCTTCGCCCGACGGCTGCAGAACCAGGAGACCCTGACCAACGACATCATCGACGCCATCGAATCGCATCTGCAGCCGCGCGGCGTGGCTGTTCTGATCGACGCCGAACACCAGTGCATGACCACGCGCGGGGTGCATCATCGGCACGTTTCGACCATCACCACCCGCTTCACCGGCGCCTTCAAGGACGACGCCGCCCTGATGGACCGTTTCCTGAAGCTGGCGAAGGCGTGAAACGACCCTGCGCCGGCCCGTGTCGCGGGGCTGTCGCGTATAATTGACGTTCGGGCACGGCCGATCGTTTAGAACCGCTTTACAAGCGCGCATCGGGACGCCAAGAACCGAACGAGCTTTCGGGCGACCCATAGGGCCAAGACCGGCGCGCCACGGCGTCGGCCAGTAAACGGAGACGCAGCATGGCTGCCAAACTGAGCGGAGCCGGCGGCGACGGCGGCAAGACCATCGAACAGAACGCGGACATCAACGTCACGCCGTTCGTCGACATCATGCTGGTGCTGCTGATCATCTTCATGGTCGCCGCGCCTATGGCCACCGTCTCGATCCGCCTGGACCTGCCGCCCGCACAGCCGCCGGTCAATCCGACCCAGGAAAAGGAACCGGTCTACATCACCATCCAGGACTCGGGTCAGCTGTTCATCGCCGAGAAGCAGACCTCGCTCGACAACCTGGCCACCGACGTCTGCACCGCCCTGGGCGGCGGCGCCTGCCAGGAAGAGCGCGTCTTCGTCCGCGCCCAGCCGGAAGTGAAATACTCCCAGTTCATGGAAGTCATGAACAAGATGCAGGAGAACGGCTTCTTCAAGG
This sequence comes from Brevundimonas sp. D3-1P, assembly GCF_055809335.1. NCBI lineage: Bacteria > Pseudomonadati > Pseudomonadota > Alphaproteobacteria > Caulobacterales > Caulobacteraceae > Brevundimonas > Brevundimonas sp. D3-1P. Next base: position 90,362 of record NZ_CM147908.1, on the reverse strand, counting down.
TCGGCCTGCTGAACGAAGACATCGAATAGGACCGGCGTCCTCTTCCCCGGATCAGGGCCGCGCTCCGAAAGGGACGCGGCCTTTTTCTTTGGGCAAACCCAGCGTCGATCCCGTCTGGCTGAGGGCCGCGCTGGAGAAGCGGCGGCGCAAGGCGGCGCCGAAAAGCCTGGTGAAACAGCGCCCGGCCCCTACCGATCCGGCCAGGGGCGCCTAACTACGTCCCCTTGCCCGAACGACGCGAAGGAGCGCCCCCCATGGCCTATGGCGACCAACCCACGATCACCGTCGACGGGATCGAAATCCCCCTGCTGGGTTTCGGCACTTGGCAGCTGGAGCCTGACGACGCCCGGCGCATGGTCGCCGAGGCCCTGCGCATCGGCTATCGCCACATCGACACCGCCTGGATCTACAAGAACGAAAAGGCGGTCGGACAGGGCATCGTCGATTCGGGCGTGCCGCGCGAAGACATATTCCTGACCACCAAGATCTGGGTCGAACATTTCGGCCATGACGCCCTGCTGAACCAAGCCAGGGAATCGGCCGACAGCCTGGGGACGACGCCGGACCTTCTGCTGCTGCACTGGCCCAAGGCGACGCCGTCGTTCGAGGAGACGCTGGGCGCGCTGAACGAAGCGCGCGACCAGGGCCTGACGAAGTCGATCGGCCTGTCCAACTTCCCCTCCAAGGAATTCCGCCTGGCGCAGAGCCTGTCGAAGGCGCGGCTGCTGACCGATCAAGTCGAGCACCACCCCTATCTGGGCGTTGATCGGCTGGTCGCGACGGCGGCCGAACTGGGATCGTCGATCACCGCCTGGTCGCCCCTGGCCCAGGGCAAGATCGCCGACGACGCCACCATTTCCGAAATCGCCGCCGCCCACGGCAAGACCAACGGGCAGATCACCCTGCGCTGGCTGATCCAGAACCGGATCATCGCCATCCCCCGCACCTCCAAGGAAAGCCGGGCGCGCGAGAATTTCGACATCTTCGACTTCGCCCTGACCGACGAGGAGATGCAGCGGATGGACGCCCTGGACCGGGGCGAGCGGCTGGGCGACTGGCTGGACCCGGCGTTCGAATGGGACAAGGCTGACGCCTGATCGACGGCGGAGGCGGCGATGCTGAGGGAAAGGGACCGGCCCCGGCTGTGGCGGGCGACCTTCGCGGTCGTCGGCTGGGCCGCGTTGGTCCTGCAGTACATAGTGATGGTCGGGCCGGCCCAGGGCTGGGGCGTGATCGAGCGGACCGTCAACTATTTCAGCTTCTTCACCATCCTGACCAACACCCTGGTCGCCCTGGCCTTCACCGGACCGCTGATCGACGCCAATCGCAGGCTGGCGCGCTGGAGCGCCAGCGAAGGCGTTCGGGCGGCCGTGGCCATGTACATCGTGGTCGTGGGCGTGGTCTATCACGTGCTTCTGGCGCCGCACTGGAAGCCGGAGGGGCTGATGTACGGGGTCAATCTGGTGCTGCACTACGTTATGCCGGTCGCCTTCGTGCTGGACTGGCTGTGGTTCACGGCGAAGGGGCGGCTGCGCTGGATCGACCCGGTGAAATGGCTGGCCTTCCCGATGGTCTATGGCGGCTGGACGCTGGTCCACGGTCTGGCGACGCACTGGTGGCCCTATGGGTTCGTCGATGTGGACGCGCTGGGCCTGGGGCGGGTGCTGGCCATCTTCGCGGGATTGCTGGTCTTCTTCCTGCTGGTGGGTGTGGGGCTGGTGGGTCTGGATCGGCTGTTCGGTCGTCGGACAGGTGACACGGCGTCCGCAGCCCTTTAGGCGAGGCGCATGGCCTACAAATCCCTTCGCGACTTCATCGATCAGCTGGAAGCCCAGGGCGAGCTGGCAAGGGTGTCCGAACCCGTCTCCACCGTGCTGGAGATGACCGAGATCCAGACGCGCCTGCTCAGGAACGGCGGCCCGGCGGTGCTGTTCGAAAAGCCGGTGATGCCGGACGGGACGATCAGCCCCATCCCCTGCCTGGCCAATCTGTTCGGCACGGTGAAGCGGGTGGCCATGGGGGTGACGCTGGAGGGCAAGAGCCGCACCACCACCGCCGAACTGCGCGAGGTCGGCGAACTGCTGGCCTTCCTGAGGAATCCCACGCCGCCGCGCGGCCTGGGCGACGCGATGGAGATGCTGCCTCTGGCCCAGACCGTCATGTCGATGCGGCCCAAGACGGTGAAGAAGGCGCCGGTGCAGGAGGTGGTGCTGAAGGGCGACCAGATCGACCTGACGGCGCTTCCCGTCCAGTCGTGCTGGCCCGGCGAGCCGGCGCCGCTTATCACCTGGGGGCTGGTCGTGACAAAGGGGCCGAGCGAGGAGCGAGAGGACGACTTCAACCTGGGCATCTATCGGATGCAGGTGCTGGGCAAGGACAAGGCGATCATGCGATGGCTGGCGCACCGGGGCGGGGCGCAACACTATGCCCGGCACAAGAAGGCCGGAAAGCGCGAGCCCCTGCCCTGCGCCGTGGTTCTGGGCGCCGATCCGGGCACCATACTGGCGGCGGTGACGCCCGTGCCGGACACCCTGTCGGAATATCAGTTCGCGGGCCTGATGCGGGGCGCCAAGGCCGAACTGGTCGCCTGCAAGACCGTGCCGCTGATGGTGCCGGCCCAGGCCGAGATCGTGCTGGAAGGCCATGTCCTGCTGGACGCGTTCGAGGACGAAGGCCCGTATGGCGACCACACCGGCTATTACAACTCGGTCGAGAAGTTCCCCGTCTTCCAGGTCAGCGCCATCACCATGCGCCGCGACCCCATCTATCTAACCACCTTCACCGGCCGGCCGCCGGACGAGCCGAGCGTGCTGGGCGAGGCGCTGAACGAGGTGTTCATTCCCTTGCTGCATCAGCAGTTCCCGGAGATCGTCGACTTCTGGCTGCCGCCCGAGGGCTGTTCCTACCGGATCGCCGTGGTGTCGATGAAGAAGGCCTATCCGGGCCACGCCAAGCGGGTGATGCTGGGCGTCTGGAGCTATCTGCGCCAGTTCATGTACACCAAGTGGGTCATCGTGGTGGACGACGACATAGACGCCCGCGACTGGAAGGACGTGATGTGGGCCATCTCGACCAAGATGGACCCGGCGCGCGACATCACCGTGATCGAGTCGACGCCGATCGACTATCTGGATTTCGCCAGCCCGGAGAGCGGCCTGGGCTCCAAGATCGGCCTGGACGCCACCGACAAATGGCCGCTCGAGACCAAGCGCGAATGGGGCGAGGAGATTCGCATGGACGAGGCGGTCGTCGAACGGGTCAACGAGCTGTGGGGCCGTCTCGGCCTGCCGGGTGACGGGACGCCGATCTGGAAGTAAGCTTGGCTTTTGGTGACGCCGGGGGGCGATGTGAGCGCGTTCGAGTTCTTCTTCAGCTTTTACGGCCTGCTGCTGGGCCTGTCCGTGGCCGAACTGGTCGGCGGGTTCGCGCGAGTGCTGCATGAGAAGCAGCGGATCCGGTTCGGTTGGTTGACGCCGATGCTGGCCCTGTTCGTGGCCATCGACATCACCACCTTCTGGAACCAGGCCTGGGTCATCTTCCGGGGGGCGCCGTTCAACACCTTCGTCCTGCTGATCTCGCTGAGCATCGCAGCGACCTTCTATGTTGCCGCCAGCGTCACCTTCCCGCGCGTGTCGGCCGAGGGCGGCGACGAACGGATCGATCTGGACGACCACTTCTGGGCGCATCGGCGGCTGGTGTTCGGCTGCATCCTGGCGGCCAATCTGATCGTGGCGGTGATCGTCGTCATCCTTGCCCAGCTCGATCCGGGCTTCGCCAAGATCGCCGGGTCAGTGCGGTTGTGGGTCGGGGTCGCCATCTTCGTGATCGGCACGGCGACGGCGGCATTCGCGCCGTGGCGCCGGGCGGCCACCGGCGCCCTGGTCGTCGTGCTGATCTACAGTCTCTGGCAGATAGGGAACTCGGCGGCGCTGCTGCTCAAGGCCGGCGGCTGGGCGCCCGTCCTGGGTGGCGGCGGTTGAAACCTTGTCAGAGCCGCGCAATCGGCCCACGAAAGGCCATGCAGTCCCCTCTTCTGGTTTCGGCGCTGGTCGCCGCCCTTGCCTGTAGCGTGAGCCCCGCCATGTCCCAGACGCTTCCCAACACCGCGCCGTGGGATCAAGCCTTCCTGCCGCCGGCCCCCACCTGGGACGGCGCGTCCAAGGCTCTGTTGCGTGACGCGAGCGACCCGTGGGTCACGCCGTTCGAGGCCGACGCCGCACACGATTTCTCGCCCAACTACGCCGACACCCGCGCCTGGTTCGACCGACTCGACCAGGCCAGCGACCTGATCCGCATCGAACAGTTCGGGGTCTCGCCCGAGGGCCGGCCCATCTATGCGGTGATCGCCTCGAAGGACGGGGCGACCTTCGATCCGGCCAAGCCCGTGCTGATGATCCAGGCCGGCATCCACCCCGGCGAGATCGACGGCAAGGATGCGGGCATGATGCTGCTGCGCGACATCGCCTTCTATGGAAAGGACGCCCTGCTGGACCGGGTCAATCTGATCCTGATCCCGATCCTGAGCGTGGACGGACATGAGCGAGCATCCGCCTATTCCCGCCCGAACCAGCGCGGGCCGCGCATCCAGGGCTGGCGCAACACGGCGACCAACCAGAACCTGAACCGCGACTATCTGAAGCTGGACCAGCCCGAGATGCGGGCCGTGAGCGGCCTGATCCTGAAATACCGGCCCGACCTGTACGTCGACGTCCATGTCACCGACGGCATGGATTACCAGTACGACGTCACCTACGGCTTCAACGGCGAGGACGGGGCCTTCAGCCGTTCGCCCAACAGCTCGGCCTGGCTGGATTCGGTGTTCAAGCCGGCGATGAATGGGGCGCTGGAACGCGAAGGCCATATCCCCGGCGAACTCGTCTTCGGCATCGACGACGACGAGCCGAAGAAGGGCCTGTCCGACGGCGGCCTGGGCGAGCGGTTCTCGAACGGCTGGGGCGCGGCGGCGCATGTGCCGACGATCCTGATCGAGAACCACAGCCTGAAACCGCACGAGCAGCGGGTGCTGGGGACCTATGTCTTCATCGAGGCGGCGCTGCGGCTGCTGGCCGACCAGGGCGCGGACCTGCGCGCCGCGACGGAACAGGACAAGGCCCTGCGCCCGGCGCAGATCCCGGCCAACTTCGAAGCGGAAGAGACGCCGTCGTCGATCCGCCCGTTCAAGGGCGTCCTGTACGAGATGTACGACAGCGCCGCCTCCGGCCGCAAAGAGATCCGCTGGCTGGGAAGGCCCGATCCCGAACCGTGGCGGATGCCCTTCTACGGCTCCAGGCCGACCCTGACCCTGACGCGGCCGACCGCCTATTGGGTTCCCGGCTATCGCACCGACATCATCGAGCGTCTGAAGGCGCACGGGATCGAGATGGAGACGGTCGAGGCGCCGCGCACCATCACTCTGTCGATGCTGCGCCTGGTCGAGCCGAAGCTGGCGACGCGGGCCAACGAGGGCCATGTCCAGGCCTCGGTCAAGACGGTCGAGGTCGAGCGGCGCGACTGGACCTGGCCGGCCGGATCGGTGCGCGTGCCGACCGACCAGCCGCTGGGCGACATCGTCGTGCTGCTGCTGGAGCCGCAGTCGAACGAGAGCTTCTTCGCCTGGGGGATGTTCCCAGAGGTCATGAGCCGGGTCGAATATATCGAGGCCTACGCCATCGCGCCCCTGGCGGACAGGATGATGGCCGCCGATCCCGCGCTGAAGGCCGCGTTCGAGGCCAGGCTGGCGGCCGAGCCGGCGTTCGCCGCCGATCCGCAGGCGCGCCTGGCCTGGTTTTACGAACGGACGCCCTTCTACGACGAGCGCTATCTGCTCTATCCGGTCGGGCGCGAGGACTGAAACCATGACCACGCCGATGATGTACGCCATCCAGGCCGCCGCCCTGTGGAGCGGCCTGCTGATCCTGCTGATGCTGGTGCTGTCCGGCGTCGTGGTCAGCGGCCGGCGAAAGCATATGGTGTCGTTCGGCGACGGCGGGAACGCCGACCTGATGGCCGCCAGCCGGGCGTTCGGCAATCTGACGGAATATGCGACGCCGGGCATGATCGCCCTGCTGCTGTTGGCGGCCGTGGGCGCGCCGGCCTGGATGGTGCATGGCGTAGGGGCGACCCTGCTGGCCGGGCGGATCAGCCATGCGCTGGGCCTGCTGTTCCAGACCGGGCCGTCGCTGGGGCGGGTCGTGGGGATGCTTCTGACCTGGGTGGCCTTGCTGGCGGCGGCGGTCGGACTGATCGGCTTCGCGGTCGTCTGAACCACCGGCCGGTTGCGGCGCAGCAAGCCGTCCGCCATATCGGGGCATGACCAACACCCTGGCCGCGCCCGTCTCCGCCGATCTTCTGAACGACATCGTCAAGGCGGCCTTGAAGGCCGGCGCCGACGCCGCCGAGGCGGTCAGCGCGGATCGCCGCGCCCTGTCGGTCGGGGTGCGCAACGGCGGGCTGGAGGATGTGGAGCGCGAGGAATCGCGCGACCTGGGCCTGAGGGTCTTCGTGGGACAGCGTCAGGCCTCGGTGTCGGCGTCCGACCTGTCGCCGGTTGCGCAGGCGCGGCTGGTCGAGCGGGCGGTGGCGATGGCGCGCCTGGCGCCGGAAGACCCCTACGCCGGCCTGGCCCCGGAGGACCGTCTGGCGCGCGGCCCCTTCCCCGACCTGGACCTGTTCGACGCCACAGAATGCAGCGCCGAGGCCCTGGAGCGCGCCGCCGCCGAGGCCGAGGCCGCCGCCCTGGCCGTCGACGGGGTGGCGCGATCCGAGGGCGGGCACGCCAGCTGGTCGTCCAGCCGATGGCGGCTGGTCACGTCGCACGGTTTCGACGGCGCCTACGAAGGCTCGGCCTTCTCTCTGGGCGTCGGCGTCATCGCCGAAAAGGACGGGGCGATGGAGCGGGGCGGCGAAAGCCGTTCGACGCGGCATCTGTCCGACCTGCCGGACGCCGACCGGATCGGACGCACGGCGGGCGAACGCGCCGCAGCCCGCGTCGGGCCGCGCAAGATCGCCTCCACCACCGCCCCCGTCATCTTCGACAACCGGATGGCCGGCCAGATCGTATCGCCCGCCCTGGGGGCCATATCCGGTCCGTCCATCGCGCGCGGCACCTCCTTTCTGAAGGACCGGCTGGGCCAGCGGGTGTTCGCCGAGGGCGTCGCGCTGATCGACGACCCGTTCCGCCCGCGCGGCATGGGTTCGACCCCCTTCGACGACGAGGGCGTCGCGGTCGAGAAGCGCGCTCTGTTCGACGACGGCGTCCTGACCACCTGGCTGCTGAACAGCGCCGCGGCCCGGCAGCTGGGTCTGCAATCGACGGGTCACGCCTCGCGCGGCCTGGCGGGACCGTCAGGCGTCTCGACCCATAATCTGCACATGGAGCCGGGCGAGCGGGACCTGGCGGGCCTGATGGCCGATGCGGGGTCCGGGCTGCTGATCACCTCCATGTTCGGCCCGTCGCTGAACGGCAATACGGGCGACTGGTCGGCCGGGGTGTCGGGCTTCTGGTTCGAGAACGGCCAGATCGCCTATCCGGTCAGCGAGGTCACGGTGGCTGGCAGGCTGACCGAGCTTTATCTGCGGATGCAGCGCGGATCGGACCTGGAGTTCCGGGGCGGGTTCAACGTGCCCAGCCTGATGTTCGACGCGGTGGCCATCGCGGGCAAATGACGAGCCTGGACGACGACCTCGACCTGATCCGCCAGGCCGCCCTCGACGCCGGCGCCCTGGCCGTGGGCGAGCGCGAGGCGGGGCTGACGACCGAGGCCAAGCCCGGCGGGTCGCCCGTCACCAGCGGCGACCTGAAGGTGGACGCCATGCTGAAGGAAAGGCTGCTGTCCGCCCGCCCCGACTACGGCTGGCTGTCGGAGGAGACGGCGGACACGCCCGACCGACTGTCGAAGCGGCGCATCTTCGTCGTCGATCCCATCGACGGCACGGTCGCCTATATGAAACGGACTCCCTGGTGGTGCACCCCCATCGCCGTGGTCGAGGACGGCCAGGTCGTCGCCGCCGTCATCCACGCCCCCGAGGTCGAGGAGACCTATGTCGCCGTGCGCGGCGGCGGGGCGTGGCGCAACGGCAAGTCCATCCACGCCTCTGACGTCGACACGCTGGAGGACGCCTCCGTGCTGGGGGACGCGCGGCTGATCCAGGCGCCCTGGTTCGAGGAGCCGTGGCCGCCTATGCGGTTCGCCAAGCGCAACGCCCTGGCCTATCGGATGGCGCTGGTGGCGTCGGGCGCCTTCGACGCCGCCCTGGCCCTGACGCCGAAATGGGACTGGGACGTCGCCGCCGGCTGGCTGATCGCCACCGAGGCGGGCGCCCGGGTCAGCGACCACCACGGACGGCCATGGGCCTTCAACCGGCCCGATCCGCGTCAGGCCAGCCTGGTCTGCGCCGCCCCGACGATCCAGCCGATGATCGTGCAGCGCTGTAAAAACGTGCCGTTTTCGACCTAGGCCCAGGGTGGAAAAACCCCGGGCCGCATTGATCCAAGACCGTTCTCGGCCTATTGCGCGCGCAAAGCTCCTCCCCAAGCCTTTCAGGACTCTTCAATGACCGACCAGAACGTCCCGCAGCAGCTTCTGCACATCGTGATCGGCGGCGAGTTGCGCCACCTGAACGAGCCGGTGTTCCGCGACGTGTCCAAGGTCGAGTTCGTCGGCGCCTACGGCAGCTACGACGAGGCCAAGAAGGCCTGGAAGGCCCGCGCCCAGGCCACCGTCGACAACGCCCATATGCGCTATTTCATCCTGCACGCGCACAAGCTGATCGACCCGCGCGGCGAAGGCGCCTGATCCTGCGACATCGGGGCGTCCGAACCGATGTCCCGATCCCGCGTTTCGCCTGCAGGACGCGAGGACGACGGTGAACCTGGAACCGCAACAGATATTTCAACTGGTCAGCCTGCTGGCGGTGCTGGCCCTGTTCAGCTTTTCGCTACGCGGCCATCTGAACCATGCCCGCTGGTTCAGGCGCTGGGAGGCCGACCGCAAGGCGCGCCGCGACGCCGAACTGGCCGCCGAAGCGCGCCAGAACGGCCGGGACGGCGACGCGCCCAAGACCGGCCCCTGGGGCTGAACCCCTACTCCCGCCGCAGCAGCTTGTCGGTCAGCAGCGTGCCCCACCAGCCGGCCTTGAACTCGGCGCGGATGGCCTTGGGGTCGTAGTCGGGACTGTCGATCCAGTCGATGAAGCTGACGCCCTTCGGCTCGATTTCGCGGACGTATTTTTCCAGCGTGTAGTCCAGCACCCCGGTCAGGCCCTCGCGCGAGTGCAGGTATTTCTTGGACAGCTGTTTCATGGCGACCGAGATCGGCTCGCCCAGGTGGAAGTGGCGATAGAAGACCGCCATCATCCCCGCGCGGTCCGCCCCGGACTTGCAGTGGATCAGCACCGGATATTCGATGGTCCTGAACAGGTCGCGGGCGCGGTGGACGCGGTCGCGCTGAGGCGGATCGCGCGAGTCCAGCGGGGCGTCGATCAGGGTCAGGCCCAGCCGGTCGCAGGCGTCCTTCTCCAGCCAGTAATAGCCCTCGTCCCGCTCGCCGCGCAGATTGATGACCGTGCGCACGCCCTTGGATTTCCAATAGGCCAGTTGACGGGGCGACGGCTGGTTGGTGCGCACCAGATCAGGCCCCAGCCAGTGGGCGTTGGAAAAGGCCAGGCGCAGGAAGGCGTGATCGGCCCAGAAATAGTGCCAATGCGCCCGGAAACGGCCCATCGCGGTCGAGAGATCAAAGCGCGCCATGAGCGCCAGATAGCGAGCCGCGACCCTGGCGTCATCCAAACACCGCGTCCGCGCGTTGGATTGTTCACGCCGCACCCAAGGACCGCCATGACACGCCAAGCCGCCGCCGCCACCCTCGCCCTCGCCCTCGGTCTGTCGACCGGGGCCGCCGCCCAGACGCCCTCCGCCGCCGCGCCGCCCGAAGACCCCGTCCTGATCGCCTATCTGCGACAGCGGGCGCACGATGCGCTGGACACCACCCGCTATACGGCGGCCAACACCCCGGACGGGGCGATGACCGTCGTCTATCTGACCGGACCGAACTGGTGCGGATCGGGCGGATGCCGCCTGCTGGTGCTGGACCGCGCGGGCGGAGCCTATCGCTCGATCGGCGAGATCGGCGTCGCCCGCGCCCCGATCCGCCTGCTGGAACGCCAAAGCCATGGCCTGCGCGATCTGGCGGTGCAGGTCGCGGGCGGCGGGATCGTGGAGGGCTACGAGGCGGCCGTGCCGTTCGACGGGCGGCGATATGCATCCAATCCGACCGTCGCCCCCTCGGCCCGGATCGAGGACGCGCCGGGCGAGACCCTGATCCGCGCCGACGAACCCGGCCGCCCGCTGGTTCCGGCGCCCGACAAGCCTTGACTCGAGGGGCGGGTCGGACGACCGAAGGCCGATGAGCGAGCCCGCCCCCTCCATGCCCCTTCGCGTCCTGCTGGCGCGGATCTGGCGTGACTATCTGAGCAGCCGCAAGGTATCGCTGATCCTGTCGATCCTGTGCGCGGCGACGACGGGCCTGTTGACCGCCGCCCTGCTGAAGCTGTTGGAGCCGGCGGTGAACGGCCTGTTCCTGGGCGGGGATCAGCCCATCGTGCTGTTCGACCGTTTCCGCTTTCCCGCCGACCAGGCCCTGATCGTCATCCCGGCCGCCATCCTGGGGGTGGCGATGGTGCGGACCCTGGCGGCCATCGGACAGGCGGCCCTGGTCAACCGGCTGGGCCACACCATCGTTGGCGACATCCAGATCCGCCTGTTCGGGGCCATGATCCGGGCGGACCTGGCGCGCCTGCGCAGCCAGCATTCGGGCGGCTTCGTCTCGTCGGTGCTGTTCGACGCCAATCTGGTGCGCGAGGCCTTCACCTCGGGCGTGGTCAACTACACTCAGAACCTGCTGACCCTGATCGCGGTGCTGATCTATATGGGCTTCATCGACTGGCGGCTGACCCTGGTGGTGTTGCTGGGCGTGCCGCTGGTGGCGCTGGTGCTGCGGTGGTTCGGGCGCAAGACGCGCAAAGCCGCCGTCGGCGCCATGGCCGAGACCGAAAACCTGTCCACCGCCCTGATGGAGAATCTGGACGGGGTTCGCCTGATCAAGATCGAGAACCGCGAGGCGGCCGAACAGGACCGCGTCGCCGAGGTGATCGCCCGCCGCCAGCGCCACGTCATCAAGGGCGCCGACGCGCGCGCCTTCGCCGGGCCGTCCAGCGACCTGGTGGCCTATGTCGTGGTCGCCGCCGTCATGGCCTACGCCGGGTGGCGGGCGCAGTCCGGCGAGATGACGGTGGGCGGGTTCGCCGCCTTCATCGGGATGCTGCTGGCGGCCGGTCAGGCCCTGCGGCAGGTGACGAACCTGGCCACGGTGATGAGCGAGGGCTTCACCGCCGCGCGCCGCCTGTTCGCCGCCCTGGACATCCAGCCCGAGATCCGCGAGGCGACCGACGCCGCCCCCCTGCCCCCCGGCCCGGTCGAGGTGGCGCTGGACCGCGTCGCCTTCGCCTATGCCGGGACGGACGCGCCGACGCTGGAGGATGTGTCGATCCGCGTGGCGCCGGGCGAGACCGTGGCCCTGGTCGGGCCGTCGGGCGGGGGCAAGAGCACGATCCTGAGCCTGCTGCCGCGCTTCTACGACGTGACGGGCGGGGCGGTGACGATCAACGGCCGCGACGTGAGGGCGCTGCGCATCCACGACCTGCGCGACCATATCGCCCTGGTGACGCAGGAGCCCTTCTTGTTCGACGACACCATCGCCGCCAACATCGCCTATGGCCGGCCGGGCGCGACGCAGGATCAGATCGAGGCCGCCGCCCGCGCCGCCGCCGCCCATGACTTCGTCACGGCCCTGCCTCAGGGCTACGACACCCGCGCCGGCGAGGCGGGTCTACGTCTGTCCGGGGGGCAGCGCCAGCGCATCGCCATCGCCCGCGCCTTCGTCAAGGACGCGCCCATCCTGTTGCTGGACGAGGCCACTAGCGCCCTGGACACCGAGAGCGAGGCCCTGGTCCAGGCGGCGTTGGAGCGGCTGATGCACGGCCGCGCCACCCTGATGATCGCCCACCGGCTGTCGACCGTCAGGAACGCCGACCGCATCTATGTGATCGAAGCGGGCAAGGTGGTCGAACAGGGATCGCACGACGCCCTGGTGGCCAGGGGCGGTCTCTACGCCCGTCTGGCGCGGCAGCAGTCGCTGGACGGCGCGCCGGTCGAGGTGGGGACGGTGGCGTGAGGGCTCATTTCGACATCCTTCCCTTCGACTTCATCCTAGGCCTCGTGCCTAGGATCCATAAGCACGGCAGCCTGAACGTGGGTCGTCGCCGCCAGACACCGGGGGTCTGGATCCTAGGCACAAGGCCTAGGATGACGGGCTTTGAGTATGGCGCATTCTGTCTAGCAGAGGCCTGCGCGTGAGGCCCCTGCGCAATCCCGCCGTCCAGTCGGCCCTGGCCTGGACCCTGGCGAAATGGATGCGGTTCTGTTTCGCCACCATCCGTTGGACCCATGTGAACCGGGAAGCCGCCGAGGCGGTATGGGACCAGGGCGGCGGCGTCCTGTGCGTCTTCTGGCATTCGCGCATCGGCCTGGCGCCGGCGTGCTGGCCGCTGGATCGGGCGCAGCCGGCCAAGGCCCTGATCTCGCTGTCGGCGGACGGGGAATTCATCGCCAAGGCCGTCGCGCGTCAGGGCTTTCCCGCCGTGCGCGGGTCGTCCGCCAACAAGGACAAGGCCGCCATGGCCAAGGGCGGTTCGCAGGCCCTGCGCGACGGGCTGAAGCAGCTGAAGGTCGGCGCCCTGGCCATCACCCCCGACGGCCCGCGCGGCCCCGCCAATGTGATGGCCGAGGGGCTGCCGCTGCTGGCGAAACTGTCCAAGGCGCCGGTGCTGTTCATCGGCCTGTCGTGCAGCCCGGCGATCCGGCTGAACAGCTGGGACCGCGCCGTCCTGCCCCTGCCCTTCGGCAAGGGGGCCATCGTCTGGGACCGGGCCGACTACCCCGCCGGGGCCCAGATCGCCGATGTGGCCGCCGACTGGACGGCCCGGCTGAACGCCGTCGAGGCGCGGGCCGACGCGATGACGGGCCTGAAACCGTGACGCCCCTGCCGCTGATCGCCTATCGGCTGGCGACCCGCGCGCTGGAGCCGCTGGCGCCGCGCCTGCTGGACGCGCGCGCCCGGCGGGGCAAGGAGGATCCGGTGCGCGTGGACGAACGGATGGGCTTCACCCGCACCGAACGCCCTGACGGCGACCTGATCTGGCTGCACGGCGTCAGCGTGGGCGAAAGCCTGTCGCTGCTGCCCGTGGTCGAGCGGTTCGTCAAGGCGCGGCCGGACCTGACGGTGCTGGTCACGTCCGGCACCGTGACCTCGGCCCAGGTCCTGGCCGAGCGCCTGCCGGCGGGGGTGATCCAGCAGTATGCGCCGGTCGACGCCCCCGGCGTGGTCGCGCGGTTCCTGGACCACTGGCGACCGAGCCTGGCGGTCTTCGTCGAGAGCGAACTGTGGCCCAATCTGCTGCTGGAGGCGCATCGTCGCGGCGTCAAACTGGCCCTGGTCAGCGCGCGCCTGACCGAGAAGACGGTCCAGGGCTGGGCGCGGTTTCCGGCCTCGGCGCGGGCGGTGACGGGGACGTTCGACTTGGTGATGCCCCAGGACGCGACCTCGGCCCGTCGGCTGGAGGCGATGGGCGCGCGCATCGACGGGCTGGTGAACCTGAAACTTTCGGGCGAGGCCCTGCCGCACGATCCCGCCGCCTTCAGCCGCCTCTCCGCCGCCATCGGCGACCGCCCGGTGGTCGTGGCCGCCAGCACCCATGAGGGCGAGGAGATCGCGATCGTCCGCGCCCTGGACGGCCCGGGCGACCGCATCTGCCTGATCCTGGCGCCGCGCCACCCGGAGCGGGGGCCGCATATCGCCCAGGGCCTGGCGCGCGAGGGCTACGCCTTCGCCATGCGCTCGCGCGGGGAAACGATCGGGCCGGACACCGACATCTATCTGGCCGACACCCTGAACGAGATGGGGCTGTTCCTGCGGCTGGCCGATGTGGTCATCATGGGCGGATCGTTCGCCCCGGCCCTGGGCCTGCCGCCGGTCGGGGGACACAATCCGCTGGAGCCGGCGCGGCTGGGCCGGCCGGCGATCATGGGGCCGGACGCCTCCAACTGGGCGCCGGTGACGGCGGCCCTGAGCAGCGCGGGCGGTCTGGCCCTGGTCCAGGCGCCATCGGACCTGGCCGGCGCCATCGCGCCGTTGCTGGCCGACCCGGCGGCGGCCAAGGCGATGGGCGAGCGGGCGCGGCGCGCAGCGGCCGAGGCGGGCGGCGGGCTGGAGCGGCTGTGGGCTGCGCTGCTGCCGCTGACGCCCCCGCCGGCGCGGGCCGGACGATGAAGCTGAACACCCCCCGCTGGTGGTATGTGCGCGACAGCAGCCATGCGCGCCTGACCCGCACCCTGCTGAAACCGCTGGGCTGGGCCTGGGCCGGCGTGACGGCGCGGCGCATCGCCAGGGCCGCGCCGGTCGATCCGGGCTGCGCGGTGATCTCCGTCGGCAATCTGACGGTGGGCGGATCGGGCAAGACGCCGGTCGCGCGTGAAATCCTGCGTCTGCTGCGGGCGGCCGGCGTGGAGACGCAAGGGCTGTCGCGCGGCTATGGCGGGCGGCTGGAGGGGCCGGTGCGGGTCGATCCGACCGCGCATACGGCCGCCGACGTCGGCGACGAACCCCTGATGCTGGCGCAAGGGGCGCCGGTCTGGATCGCGCGCGACCGAATCGCAGGGGCCAGGGCGGCGGTCCACGGCGGCGCCCGGACCCTGGTGCTGGACGACGGGCACCAGAACCCGGCCCTGAAGAAGACCGTCAGCCTGGTCGTCGTGGACGGCGAGACGCGCGGCGACGAATGGCCGTTCGGCGACGGCTCGGTCTTTCCCTCCGGCCCCATGCGAGAGCCGCTGAAGGCCGGGCTGGCGCGGGCCGATGCGGTGGTGGTGATGCTGCCGACCGACGTCGAGACCGCCGATCCCGAACTGTTGGCGACGTTCGGCGCCCTGCCCGTCTTCGTGGCCCGCCTGACGCCCGAAGGCCCGCCCCCGACCGGACCGCAGGTCGGGTTCGCCGGCATCGCCAAGCCGTGGAAGGTCGAACGGTCGCTGAAGGCGGCGGGCTGCGACCTGATCGACTTCGTCCCCTTCCCCGACCACGCGGCCTATGGCGCCGACACCCTGGCCTTCCTGGCCGACCGCGCGGCCGTCTATGAGGCAGGCCTGGTGACGACGGAGAAGGACTGGGTGCGGCTGACGCCCGAGCAGCGCGCGGGCGTTTCGGCCTGGCCGGTCGTCGCCCGGTTCGAGGATCAGGCGGGCTTCACCGCCTTCCTTGACAAGCGGATTCAAGCGGCGCGGTAGGGCCACGCGCTATCTCTGCGCTTGGTTCCCCTTGATCACGAGAGTTTTATCGCGCTGCACAACGCCGTTCATCGGGTTCGTCTGCAACCTTCGCACCTGAACGAACGTTGTCAGCGGTTAGGATGAAACCCCAACGTCCGTGGGGCTTTGACGGGCGTCCTCGGTCGCCGCCGCCGCCATCGGCGCGGCGGGTTTCGGCGCGATCCGTCGCATCCGACCGTCCATACAGGGCCGTCGCCGCAAAAATGCCCCACAAGGCTCAGGTTGCCTCGCCCGCCCGGCTTTGAAACAACCCTGCCTTCGGACCAACCGCAACGAGGGCGTCGCATGCGGCTATCGAGACGAGGGCTGATCCTGGGCGGATCGGCGATGCTGGCCGGTTGCGCCAGCGCCAGCGCAACCCCGCCGCTGACCACGGCCCAGACCATCACCCCCGTCGCGCCGCCGCAGGTCGGATCGCCGACCATCCAGACCGCGTCCCTGACGCCGCCGCCGCTGGACCCGCGCGGCCATGTGCGCAAGGAACTGATGGAACAGGCCATGACGGCGCTGGACACCCATCACCGCCACCTGCCGCTGCGCGACCGGATGTATCTGGTCGATTTCCAGAAATTCTCGGGCGAGGAACGGCTGTACGAGGTCGATCTGGTCGCTGGCGAGGTCAAGGTCCTGCGGACCTGCCACGGTCGCGGCTCGGACCCCCGCCACAGCGGCTACGCCCAGCGGTTCTCGAACACGCCGGATTCCAACATGTCCTCGGTCGGCGCCTACGCCACCGCCGGCGCCAACTGGGGCCGCCAGCAGGGGCCGAACGTGCTGCTGGACGGGCTGGAATACACCAACGACAAGGCGCGCGAGCGGGCCATCATCATCCACGGCGCCGACTACGCCGACCCCGACTTCCTGGCGCGCGAAGGCAAGCTGGGCCGCAGCTACGGCTGTTTCTCTGTCGCCCACACCGACCTGCCCGCCCTGCGCGAACGCATGGGCGAGGGCCGGCTGCTGTACGCGGCCGCCTGACGCTCAGCCGTCCCGCCTGCGCGCCGAATGGCGGATGGTGATGACCTCGACATGGTCCACCTTGACCGCATATCTGATCAGATAGGGCTTCACCAACGTCAGTTCGCGCGTGCCGTGGATCGCCGGTCGTCCTCGATCGGCGAATTCCGACAGGCTTTCTGCGGCGGCTTTCAGCCTGATGAAGAATCGGGCGGCGGCGGCCGGATTGAAGTCCGCGATATACAGGCTGATGTCTTCCAGATCGGCCAGAGCCTGATCGGTCCAGACGACTATCCGCATTTCGGCCTAGGCAGGGGATTGCCCGAGGCCCAAGACTCGACCCACCGCATCACGGTGTCGTTGTCCACCACCCGCCCCGCCTCGGCGTCCGCCAGGCCGCGCAGGGTCGCCGCCTCGTCGGCGGCGTCGTCGGGAATGTCGAAGACGCCCGGCTCGTCGTCATCGTCGTGATAAGCGGGTTCGACCATGCCCCGACCCTTAGCACAGCCTGGGCGCGCGGTCAGCCCCGCTCCAGCGCCCGCCAGCCGATGTCCGAACGGTTGAAGCCGCCGGGCCAGTCGATCTTCCTGATGGCGGCGTAGGCCCGGTCGCGGGCCTGGGCGATGTCGTCGCCCTCAGCGCAGACGTTCAGAACGCGCCCGCCCGAAGCGCATAGCTGGCCGTCGTCGCGGCGTTTGGTGCCGGCGTGGAACACCTGGACGTGGGGGCCGAAGTCCTGATCGGCGCCGCGGATGATGGAGCCTTCCAGCGGGCTGTCGGGATAGCCCTTGGCCGCCATGACCACGCAGATCACCGTCTGCGGCTTGAACGCCGGCGCCGGCAGGCCCGACACGTCGCCCCGCGCGCAGCCCAGCAGATAGGGCACGATGTCGCCGGCGAACCGCATCATCAGCACCTGGCATTCCGGGTCGCCGAAACGGGCGTTGAACTCCACCACCTTGGGGCCGTCCTCGGTCGCCATCAGGCCGGCGTAGAGGACGCCGCGATAGGGGGCGCCCTCTTCGGCCATCTTCTGGATGGTCGGCTGGACGATCCGCTCGTCGGCCTGGCGCACCAGATCGGCGGTGAAGACGGGCGCCGGCGAATAGGCGCCCATGCCGCCCGTGTTCGGTCCCAGGTCGCCGTCGAAGGCGCGCTTGTGGTCCTGAGCCCCGCCGAACAGCAGGGCGTGGCGGCCGTCGCAAAGGGCGAACAGCGACCCCTCCTCGCCGTCCATGAACTCCTCGATGACGACGCGCGCGCCGGCCGCGCCGAAACGGCCGCCCAGCATCCGCTCGATCTCGGCCTCGGCGTCGGGGCGGTCGGGGCTGATGGCCACGCCCTTACCGGCGGCCAGGCCGTCGGCCTTGACGACATAGGGGGGGCGGAAGGCGTCCAGCGCCGCCTTGGCGCCCGCGACCGTATCGTAGACCCCGTAGCCGGCCGTGGGGATGTCGTGCCGTTCCAGGAACGCCTTGGAGAAGGCTTTCGACGTCTCAAGCTGCGCGGCCTTGGCCGTGGGGCCGAAACAGGGGACGCCCGCCGCCGCCAGACGGTCGGCCAGGCCGGCGGCCAGCGCCACTTCCGGTCCCACCACCACCAGATCGGCGCGGATCTCGCGCGCCAGGGCCGCCAGCCCCTCGGCGTCGTCGGCCTTGACCGCGCGCAGTTCGCACAGTTTCTCGATCCCCGGATTGCCGGGCGCCGCCACCAGGCGCGTGACCAGCGGCGACTGGGCGATCTTCCAGGCCAAGGCGTGTTCGCGGCCGCCCGATCCGACGAGAAGAATGTTCATGAGACCGGGCAATGACCGGCCCGCGCGGGCCGGTCAAGCGCCGGTTGGGCTTGACGCCGAATTCGGCGCTGGATCAGCGCGCGGGCGGCGTCCAGGCCGGCAGGGCCTGAAGCTGGCCGGGCGTCAGGTCCGTGACCAGATCCTTGTCGCCGTTGCGGTCGACGGGGGCCACGTCGGCGACCGGAACCAGCACCTTCATGTCGCCCGGGCCGTTCAGCTCGACCACCAGATGGGTCAGGGCGCCCGAGGCGTCCAGCACCAGGGTCTCGACATCGCCCAGGTCGACGTCGGCGCGCGAATAGAGGTCGGCGTCCTCCAATTGATCGCGCGTCATGCCGAAGGCCAGGGCGGCGTTGGTCGCGGCGGCGTCGGCCCGACGGTCGGGCAGAGGCGCAGGCGCAGCCCCCGGCGCCGGCGCCTGGACCACGTCGTCGTCGCGGTCCGAACAGGCGGCGGCTCCGGCCAGGCACAGGACGGCGGCGAACGGGACAAGGCGGTTCATGGAATCTCCTTAAAACAGGGCGAAAACGACGTAGGCGGCCAGACCCAGCAGGGCGATGCCGCCGACGATCAGCCACGGGCTCATGGCGCCGCCCTCGCCCGCGCGGCGGCGCAGATCGCGCTCGCGAGGGTCCTGGTCGGACGGATCGGTGCCTGGGGGATCGGCGGCCATGAGGACCCAACGAGGCGCCGCGGCCCCCGTTCCCGGACGCATCGACGCAGGCTAGAATGCCCCGATGAGCGACGACTATGTTTTCGAAGGTCCGGCCCAAGCCCCCGCCCCGCGCGACAACAATCCGCCGCTGTCGATCTCGGAACTGTCGTTCGCGCTGAAGCGGACGCTGGAGGATCGATTCGGCCATGTGCGGCTGCGGGGCGAGATCTCCAAGGTCAACCGCCACGCCTCGGGCCATATCTATCTGACGCTGAAGGACGACAAGTCCGCCATCGACGGCGTGGTGTGGAAGGGATCGACGCGCGGCCTCGGCGTCCAGCCCGAGGCGGGGCTGGAGGTCGTCGTCACCGGCAAGATCACCTCCTATCCGGCGCGCTCGTCCTATCAGATCGTGATCGAGAGCATGGAGGCGGCGGGGGCCGGCGCCCTCCTGGCCCAGTTGGAGCGGCTGAAGGTCCGGCTGCGCCAGGAAGGCCTGTTCGATCCGGCCCGCAAGAAGCCCCTGCCCGCCTTTCCCGCCGTCATCGGCGTGATCACCAGCCCCACCGGCGCGGTGATCCGCGACGTGCTGCACCGGATCGCCGAGCGCTGGCCCTGCCGGGTCATCGTCTGGCCGGTGATGGTCCAGGGCGACACGGCCTGCGGCCAGGTGTCGAATGCGATTCGCGGCTTCGACGGCATGACGGAGGGCGGTCTCGTCCCCCGCCCCGACCTGCTGATCGTGGCGCGCGGCGGCGGGTCGGTCGAGGACCTGTGGTGTTTCAACGACGAGGGGCTGGCCCGCACGGTGGCGGCGGCGCGCATCCCGGTCATTTCGGCCGTCGGGCACGAAACGGACACCACCCTGATCGACTTCGTGTCGGATCGGCGCGCGCCGACCCCGACCGGCGCGGCCGAAATGGCGACGCCGGTGCTGGCGGACCTTCGCTACGCCGTGGCGGACCTGGACCGGCGCATGGTCCAGGCGGGCGGGCGGCTGATCGAGGATCGGCGCACGCGGCTGCGGGCCGTGGCGCGCGGCCTTCCGGCCCGGCCCGAGGACCTGCTGGCTTTGGCGCAGCAGCGGCTGGACCACGTGTCGAGCCGGCTGGGATCGGGGCTGCAACGCAACGTCGCCCTGCACGAGCGGCATCTGGCCGTCGCGGGCGGCAAGCTGAGCCCCGCCCTGCTGCGCACACGGATCGAGCGGGGGCGGGACCGGCTGCGCGGCGCCGGCGACCGGCTGGGCGCGGCCCTTCAGGCGGGGGTGGCGCGCGGCGAGCGGCGGCTGTTGCAGGTGTCGGCCCGGCTGTCGCCCGAACCGCTGCACCGGCGGCTGGACCAGCGCGAGGCGCGGCTGGACGCCCTCGGCGCGCGGCTGGACAGCGTCATGCCGCGCCGGATGGAGCGGGAAGCCGACCGTCTGGCGGGCCTGTCGCGGGCCCTGGCCACCCTGGATCCCGGCCGACCCAAGCCGGGATTCGCCCGCGTCGAGAATGCCGACGGCGGCTGGATCACCTCGGCCTCCGCGCTGGAGACGGGTCAGGCGGTCCGGCTGGTGTTCGGCGACGGCGCCCGCCCGGCCGTCATCGAGGGCGATCCCCGGCCGGCTTCGCCGCGTCCGCCGGCGAAACCGAAGCCGCCGGCGGCGGGTCAGGGAAGCCTGTTCTAATTTCTGTCGCCGACCGTCATTCTGGGGCGTCCGCAGGACGAACCCGCAACCCAGGAGGCGTGCATCCGGCGCCCAATGCATCGGACAGCTCGAGTGCGGCCCTGGGTTCCGGGTTCTTCGCTTCGCTCAGCCGCGGAATGACGACCGGGCGGCAGGTGACGGCCGTTTTCCGCTTCGTCCCGGCTGCGCTTCCTGCTAACCGGCCCGGCATGAAGATCACCCGCCTCGCCGCCGCCGCCTATGTCTTCGCGCTTCTGATCATCCTGCTGGACCAGGCGACCAAGGCCTGGGTCATCGGCGGCCTGACGCTGCACGAGGTCGGGCGCATCCCCATCCTGCCGCCGATCCTGAACTTCAGCTGGGTCGAGAACACCGGCGTCAGCTTCGGCCTGTTCGGCGGCGGCGAAGCGCGCTGGGGCCTGGCCGTCTTCTCGGTCATCGTCTCGGCGGGGCTGGCCTGGTGGGCGACCAAGGCGGATCGCCGTCTGCTGATCACCGCCATCGGCTTCGTCATGGGCGGCGCGCTCGGCAATGTGATCGACCGCATCCGCTTCGGCTATGTGGTGGATTTCATCGACTTCTCGGGCACGGGCGTCTTTCCCTGGGTTTTCAACGTCGCCGACAGCGCCATCACCATCGGCGTGATCCTGCTGATTCTGGACAGCCTGATGTCAGACAAACCCGGCAAGGTTGGCGCGGCCCCCGAAAAGTCGTAATCACCCCGTCTTCACTATGCCCATGACGCCCGCGCGGCGTTTCGTGCATCAGCCGACCAGAGCCTGAAACCATGCGTATCCGCAGCGTCGCCGTCCTGACCCTCGTCGCCTCCTCCGCCCTGGCCGTCTCGGCGTGCGGCGGACTGAAGCAAGGCATCGGCCTGACCAAGGTGGTGCCGGACGAATTCGTCACCGTCTCGACCGCCCCGCTCAGCGTGCCGCCGGAATACGGCCTGCGCCCGCCCGCGCCCGGCCAGCCGCGCCCGCAGGAACTGGCTCCCGAAAGCGCCGCGCGCCAGATCCTGCTGGGCCAGCGCCAGGCCGTGACCCGCACGCCGGGCGAGCAGGCGCTGGTGGCGCAGGCCGGCGGCGAACAGGCCGACCCCCTGGCCCGCTATGTCGTCGACGACGAGTTCGGCGACCTGGCGCACAAGGACGAAAGTTTCGCCAACCGGCTGATGTTCTGGCGCAAGGACGACCCCTCGACCCAGGCCCCGACGGTTCGCCAGACCGCCGAGGGCCAGAAGACCGTCGACGCCGCCACCGAGGCCGAGCGCCTGCAGGCCCTGACCGGCGGCCGTCAGGCCATCACCATCCAGCCGCGCCGCAGCTCGGGCTTTAAACTGCCCGGCCTCTAAGCGACGCCGGAACGGACGCTTGCCACGGCGGCGTCCGTCCTTATTGTAAACGGACCTGCTGGAGCCGTTTGCATGACCGAAGCCCTCGACATCGCCGCCCTGTCCGGGGTCGAACAGCTGCGCCTGGGCCTGAGCGGCGGATTCGTCGCCCCGATCGCGCGCACGGTGGGATTCGACCTGACCGAGGTGGAGGAAGGCCGCGTGGCGTTCGAGGCCGTGCCGACGACGGCCGTCTACAATCCCCTGGGATCGGTGCATGGCGGCTGGATCGCCACCGTGCTGGATTCGGCCTGCGGCTGCGTGGTCCATTCGACGCTGCGGCCAGGCCAGACCTATACGACGCTGGAGCTGAAGACCGTCTTCCACAAGGCGTTGAGCGCCGGCACGCCGGTTCGCGCCGAGGGGCGGATCGTCCAGGCCGGCCGCCGCACCGCCTTCGCCGAGGCCGATCTGCGGGGGCTGGACGGGCGGCTGTACGCCACCGCGACCTCCACCTGCCTGGTGATGGAGCTATAGGCGGCCAGCAAGCGTTTGCCGCGCCTCGCTTTAGCCGCTATCAGCGGCGAGCGTTCAACGGTCGGCCGCCGATCGTGGCGCGCCCCCTTTCGCTGTCGGAAATATAAGCTGATGCGTCGCGTCCTCACCGCCCTGGCCGCCTTCTCGATCGCGGCCTCCGTCCTGCCGGTCGCCGCCGAGGCCCAGACCTCGCAACGCCAGCGCGACCGCGGGTCCAGCGGCCAGCAGCAGGCGTCGGGCGAGGAAGACGCCCCGCGCCGCGCGCCCCGCATCGCCCCCTTGCGCCGCCGCGCCAACGCCGGTCCCTGCCCCTATGTGAAGGTGCTGTACGACGCCGCCCGCTATGTCGAGCTGGAAGGCGGCCGAGCCGCTGTGGCCAACGTCGGCTATACCGGCGAGATCGAAGGCGTGTCCTCCGACTGCGAATATCGCGAGGACGACCCCATCCGGGTGGATATGAACGTGCTGTTCAACCTGGGGCGCGGGGCCCAGGCCGCCGGCGACCAGCGCACCTATCGTTACTGGATCGCGGTGACGGAGCGGAACACCGCCATCCTGTCCAAGGAATATTTCGACCTCCCGGTGAACTTCCAGGGACAGCGCACGGCCTCCGTGACCGAGGAGCGCACCATCGTCATCCCGCGCGCCGAGGCCACGACAAGCGGAGGCAATTTCGAAATCCTGGTCGGTTTCGACGTGACGCCGGAAATGGCCGAATTCAACCGTTCGGGCAGCCGCTTCCGCGTCAACGCCGGCGCGGCCCCCGCCGCTCCCGCCCCGACCAGCACGCCGAACCCATAATGGCCGACCTGAAGACCGTTCTCGGCGAAGCGGTCGGCGCCGCCTTCGCCGCCGAAGGCGTGGACGCGGCCCTGGCCCGCGTCACCCCGTCCGACCGGCCCGACCTGGCCGACTTCCAGTCCAACGGCGCCCTGGCCGCCGCCAAGGCGCTGAAGGCCAATCCGCGCGAACTGGCCGGCAGGGTCGCCGAACGCCTGGTCGCCGATCCCCGCTTGGCCTCGGTCGATGTCGCCGGCCCCG
Source organism: Brevundimonas sp. D3-1P (assembly GCF_055809335.1). Classification (NCBI taxonomy): domain Bacteria; kingdom Pseudomonadati; phylum Pseudomonadota; class Alphaproteobacteria; order Caulobacterales; family Caulobacteraceae; genus Brevundimonas; species Brevundimonas sp. D3-1P. The sequence goes on along the minus strand of NZ_CM147908.1, from coordinate 66,933 downwards.
GCTTCATCAATCTGAAGATCGCCGACGCGGCCCTGGCCCAACGCGCCGAAGAGGTCGCCGCCGACGAAGCCCATGCGGGCGCCGCCATCGTCGCCGACCCGCGCCGCGTGGTCATCGACTACGGCGGACCGAACGTGGCCAAGCCGATGCACGTCGGCCATCTGCGCAGCGCCATCATCGGCGAGAGCCTGAAGCGGCTGTTCCGCTTCCGCGGCGACCATGTGACCGGCGACGCCCATTTCGGCGACTGGGGCTTCCAGATGGGGCTGCTGATCGTCGCCTGCGGCGACGAGAACCTGGCCGACGCCTTCATGGTCGAGGGCGACGGCCCCTTCCCGGCCGACAGCCCCGTGACCCTGGCCGATCTGGACCGCCTCTATCCGCTGGCGGCCGGCAAGGCCAAGGAAGACCCCGCCTTTCGCGACCGCGCGCGCAAGGCGACGGCGGAATTGCAGAACGGCCGCCCCGGCTATCGCGCCCTGTGGCGGCATTTCGTGGCGGTCAGCCGCGAGGCGCTGAAGCGCGAATACGGCGACCTGTCGGTCGATTTCGACCTGTGGAACGGCGAGAGCGACGCCGATCCCCTGATGCCGGAGATGCTGGCGCATCTGAAGGACGCCGGCCTGCTGGTCGAGGACGACGGCGCCCAGGTGGTCCATGTCGCCAGGCCTGGCGAGACCCGCAAGAAGAAGCTGGCCGACGGCTCGGTGATCGAGGCGCCGTCGCCCCCGCCGCTGCTGGTCATCAGTTCGGAAGGCTCGGCCATGTACGGCACGACCGACCTGGCCACCATCCTGGACCGCAAGAAGACCCTGTCGCCCGACCTGATCCTTTACGTCGTGGACGAGCGTCAGGCCGAACATTTCGAACAGGTGTTCCGCGCCGCCTATCTGGCCGGCTACGCCCCCGAAAAGTCGCTGGAGCATCTGGGCTTCGGCACCATGAACGGCCAGGACGGCAAGCCGTTCAAGACCCGCGCGGGCGGGGTGTTGAAACTGCGCGACCTGATCGACCAGGCGACCGCCAAGGCGCGCGAGCGTCTGCACGAGGCGAAACTGGGCGACGATCTGTCGGCCGAAGAGTTCGAAACCATCGCCCACAAGGTGGCCATCGCCGCCCTGAAGTTCGCCGACCTGTCGAACGCGCGCACCACCAGCTACGTCTTCGATCTGGACCGGTTCATGAGCTTCGAGGGCAAGACCGGGCCGTATCTGCTGTACCAGGCGGTGCGGATCAAATCCCTGCTGAGGAAGGCCGTCGACCAGGGCGTGAGCCCCGGCCCCATCGTCATCGCCGAACCGGCCGAACGCGACCTGGCCCTGACGCTGGACGCCTTCTCGACGGCTGCGGCGGACGCCTACGACAAGCGGATGCCGCACCTGGTGGCCGAACACGCCTATCGCACGGCCCAGGCCTTCTCGAAGTTCTACGCCGCCTGCCCCGTTCTGGTCGCGCCGGACGAGGCGACCCGGCGTTCGCGCCTGGCCCTGTCGGCCGCAGCGCTGCGCCAGCTGGAAATCGCCCTGAACCTGCTGGGCGTCGACACGCCGGAGCGGATGTAGCGACAGAAAGCCTCGCGTGCTATATCTGCTAGCAGAGGAGTGCGCCAATGCCTGCCAATCTCCATGTCCGCAACGTGCCCGACGAAATCACGCGACGCATGAAGGCCCGCGCCGCCGCAAACGGACGCTCTGCCGAGGCGGAGCATCGCGCGGTGCTGGAACAGGCTTTCGGCGGCGAGGACAAGCAGGCCTGGCTGAACCGTGCGGACGCCTTGCGGGCCGCGATCCTGGCTCGACGCGGCGGCGAGCCCTTGCCCAGCTCTGTGGACCTCATTCGAGAAGATCGGGACTCGCGGTGATCGTCGTCGACGCCAGCGTCGTCATCACCTGCCTATTGCCCGAAGCCGAAAGCGACGCCGCCAGAATGCTGATCGCGTCGGAGTTCTGCGTGGCTCCCGATCCGCTGGTCAGTGAATGCGTCAACGCCTTCTGGAAGAACGTCCAACTGGGCCGCATCCTGCGATCCGAGGCGGAAACCGCGCTGATGACCCTGCCGCATCTGGGCGTGGAGCTGGTCCCGTCTCAGGACATGGCGGACCGGGCGATGGCCCTGGCGATCGATCTGAAACACCCCGCATACGATTGCTTCTATCTCGCCCTGGCCGAAAGTCGCCGCGTGCCCCTGATCACCCAGGACAAGACATTGCTTCGAAAGGTGAAGGCCTCTTCGGTCTCTACCGCCGACCTCAGACTTCTAGCTCCGAACATTGCATGACTGACCTCGACGCCTACATCGCCGGCCTGCCCAAGGCGGAACTGCACCTGCACATCGAAGGGTCTCTGGAGCCGGAACTGATGTTCGAACTGGCGCGGCGGAACGGCGTCTCCATTCCCTACGACAGCGTCGAGGCCGTGCGGGCGGCCTATGACTTCTCGAACCTGCAGGATTTTCTGGACATCTATTACGCCGGCGCCGCCGTCCTGCTGACGCGCCAGGACTTCGAGGATCTGGCCTTCGCCTATTTCCGGCGTGCGGCGGCCGACAATGTGCGCCACGCCGAAATCTTCTTCGATCCCCAGACGCATACGGATCGCGGCGTGCCGTTCGGCGTGGTGGTCGAGGGGCTGATCGCGGGCATGGACCGGGCCAGGGCCGAACTGGGCGTGTCCTCGGGCCTGATCCTGAGCTTCCTGCGCCATCTGACCGAGGACGAGGCCTTCGCGACGCTGGAGGCGGCCAAGCCGTATCTGCATCATTTCATCGGCGTGGGACTGGATTCGTCCGAGGTCGGCCATCCGCCGTCCAAGTTCCAGCGCGTCTTCGCCGCCGCCCGCGACCTGGGCCTGAAACTGTGCGCCCATGCGGGCGAGGAAGGCCCGCCCGCCTATGTGCACGAGGCGCTGGACCTGTTGCACATCGACCGGATGGACCACGGCAATCGTTCGATGGAGGACGCGGCCCTGGTGGAGCGGCTGGCGCGCGAGGGCATGACCCTGACGGTCTGCCCGTTGTCCAACCTGAAGCTGTGCGTGGTGAACGACCTGAAGGACCACCCTGTGCCCGAGATGCTGCGGCGGGGGCTGCACGTCACCCTGAACTCCGACGACCCGTCCTATTTCGGCGGCTATGTGAACGACAACTACATCCGATTGGCCAGGGCGGTCGGCCTGACAAAGGATCAGGTGACGCAGATGGCCAGGAACAGCTTCGCAGGTTCGTTCCTGCCCGAGGCGGAGAAGGCGGCGTATCTGGCGGAAGTCGAGGCGTACGCGAAGGCGGGCTGAGCCTGCTTCTTCCTTTCGTCATCCTCCGGCGAGCGCAGCGAGACCGGGAATGACGAAAGGATGGGGTCAGCCGAGGAGCGACCCGGCCTCGATCTCCGTCACGCCCAGCGCGCGGAAGCTGTCGCGCGCCGCAGCCGTCGTGTCGGGCGCGATGGCGCGGCTGGCGTCGGAGATCACAACGGCCTCGAAGCCTTCGCGCATTGCGTCCTCGGCGGTGAAGCGGACGCAGTAGTCGAAGGCCAGGCCCGCCAGGAAGACGCGAGTCACGCCGAGCGCGCGCAATAAACCCGCTAATCCCGTCGACGTGCGGCGGTCGTTCTCGAAGAAGCCCGAATAGCTGTCGACCGCCGGATTGTAGCCCTTGCGGATCACCGCCAGCGCCTTGCGGACCGCAGGAGCGGCGTCCGAGTGGAAGTCAGCGCCCGGCGATCCCTGCAGACAATGGTCGGGCCACAGCCGCTGGCGTCCATAGGCGACGTCGATCTCCGTGAACGGCGCCGCGCCCGGATGGTTGGAGGCGAAACTGATCTGGTCCGGCGTGTGCCAGTCCTGGGTGACGATCACCCGGTCGAACCGTTCGGCCAGTCTTACGATCAGCGGCATGGTCGCCGTCCCGCCGTCGACCGCCAGGGCCCCGCGCTCGCAGAAGTCGTTCTGCGGATCGATGACCAGAAGCGCGTCCGTCGCCCGAATGTCCATCAGGCGGCGGCCAGGGCGTCGATCTCATTGGCCGAGCCCAGGGCGACCGGAATGCGCTGGTGCAGCTGTTCCGGCTGGACGTCCAGAATGGGCTGCACCCCGTCGGTCGTCGCCTTTCCGCCCGCCTGTTCGACCAGCAGGGCCATCGGATTGCCCTCGTACATCAGGCGCAGCTTGCCCGGTTTGTTCGGCTCGCGCCGATCCCAGGGATAGATGAAGACGCCGCCGCGCATCAGGATGCGGTGCACGTCCGCCACCATGGCCGCGACCCAGCGCATGTTGAAGTTCTTGCCGCGCGGACCGTCCGCCCCCTTCAGCAGGCCTTCGACATAGCGTTGCACCCCCTCGGCCCAATGACGCTGGTTCGAGACGTTGATCGCGAACTCCCGGGTCTCGGGCGAAATGGCGATGGCGTCGTGCGTCAGGAACCACTGGCCGTCCTGCGCCAGGGTGAATCCCTTCACCCCCGCCCCGGTCGTCAGCACCAGCATGGTCTGCGGCCCGTAGACGGCGTAAAGGGCCGCGACCTGCCGGCGTCCGGGTTGCAGGAAGTCGGCCTCGACCGGGGCGGCGGACGGCGATCTCAGCACCGAGACGATGGTGCCGACCGGGGCGTTGATGTCGATGTTGGACGAGCCGTCCAGCGGGTCGAACAGGGCCAGATAGGCGCCGTCCGGGTTGGACGCGATCTGAGGCTTGTCCTTCTCTTCCGAGGCGACCCCGGCGATGGCGGGACAGGCCAGCAACGCCTGGGTCAGCATGTCGTCGGTGATGACGTCCAGCTTCTTCTGTTCCTCGTCCTGGACGTTGATCCGGCCCGAGGCGCCCAGGGCGCCGACCAGGGCGCCGCCCGCGACCACCCGGCTGATCTCGGCGCAGGTCCGGGCCACGACGGTCAGCACCGACTTCAGGCCGTCGTCCACGTCCAGGGCGGCGATATGGGCGTCCAGGCTGGGGCGGGTCATGCGGTCGGTCCGGTTCTCTGAAGCGTTGCGCCGTTCTTGGCGGCCAGACGGCATGACCGCAAGAACCCTCTTCAATCTTCTCCCGCCGTCATCCCAGGCCCTGCGCGAGGGACCGGCACAAGACCGAGGATGACGGATGTCGTGGTCGAGGATCAGATCGGCAGGATCGCCGTGCCGAACGCGCGCTTCAGTTCATGGGCGGCGAAGGTCTGGGCCGCGGCCGCATCCGGCACGACCATGGCCATGCCGAAGAACTCGTGCGTCGAACCGTGGAAGGTCTTGTGTCGCACCTCAACGCCCGCCTGCTCCAACCTTTCGGCCAGCAGTTCGCCTTCCGAACGCAAGGGGTCGATCTCGGCGCAGATCACAGTCGACGACGGCAGGCCGGTCAGGTCCGCATTTTCGACGATGTTGACGCGCGGATCCTGGGCGTCGCCTTCGTTTTCGAAGATGTGCTTCACGAACCACTGCATCATCGGCTTGTTCAGCGGTTTGGCGGCGGCGTTTTCGACATAGGACTCGGTGTTCATGTCCACGCCGGCGACAGGATAGACCAACACCTGATGAACCGGCGCCGGCAGGCCGGCGTCGCGCGCCATCATCGACACGCCGATGGCCAGGTTGCCGCCCGCGCTCTCGCCCATCACCGCCACCTTCTGCGGGTCGCCGTTGAAGCTCTGGGCGTTGTCCAGCACCCAGCGATAGGCGGCCAGGGCGTCGTCGTGGGCGGCGGGGAAATGATGCTCGGGCGCCTGGCGATAGTGGACGGAGACGACGATGGCGTCGGCCATCTTGGACACGCCGCGCGGCCCGCCGTCATAGACGTCCAGATCGGCGATGACGAAGCCGCCGCCGTGGAAATAGACCACGACCGGATGCAGCTTGTCCTCGGAATGGTCATGCGGCTTGTAGATGCGGGCCTGGATCTGGCCGGCGGCGCCGGGGATGGTCAGGTCGGTGATGTTGACGCCCAGGTCGTCGGCCTTCGGCTCCTTCCCGGCCTTGCGCAGCAGGGCGTTGACCGCATCGGTCGGGGTCGGCTGGCGGCGCGCCTCGGCCGGGGTCAGGGTCTCGATCGGCTGGCCGCCGAGCGACGCGAGTTCGTCCAGCACCTTCTGCATCGGGCCATCGGGTTTGGCGGGGGTGTCGCGCGACTTGTCGTGGCCGCCGAACAGCTTGTCTATTATCGACATTTTCGTCTTCCTGGGGTTTGGGTGAGGGCTCGGAACGACAACCCGCCCCCGCCGGCCTTGTTCCGCCGACGCTTGACTTGGCGCTGGAGTCGATGCCTTAGGTCGAACGCTCTCGCGGGAGAGATCGAGGATGGGGAACCGTCTTCGACGCCGAAGGCGCAACCGCCCCGGAAACGCTCAGGCAAACGGACCGCGACAGCATACGGACGCTGGAAAGCCGCCCTTGCGGGCGCGCCGACGGAGCAAGGCGACATGATTTGGTCGCCGGAATCTCTCAGGCTTCAGGACAGCGGGGGCGCGAGGACCGGCGGAGCTCCGCCACAACACGCGACCGCGAAAGCCTGAGCCATGACCGATCAAGCCCTGAAGACCACGCCCCTGAACGCCGCGCACCGGCGCCTGGGCGCCCGCATGGTGGGCTTCGGCGGCTACGACATGCCGGTCCAGTACGCTGGCGAATTTGGGGGCGTCCTGGCCGAACACCGCTGGACCCGCGAACACGCCGGCCTGTTCGACGTGTCGCACATGGGCCAGTGCAAGATCACCGGCGCGGATGCGACCGCCCAGTTCGAACGTTTCACGCCCGGCGACTATGCGGTGCTGAAGGCCGGCAGGCAGAAATATTCCCTGTTGCTGAACGCCGAGGGCGGGATCATCGACGACCTGATGGCCGGCCGCCCCGATCACGACGGCCTGTTCGTCGTCGTCAACGCCGGCAATAAGGATGAGGACTTCGCCTTCTGGAACGCGAACCTGGAAGGGGACGCCAAGCTGACGGTCCTGGACCGCGCCCTGATCGCCATCCAGGGGCCGGAAGCCGCCGAGGTCATGGCCGCGCACGAGCCGATCCTGGCCGAGATGGGCTTCATGGACTGCGCCCGCCTGATGCTGTTCGGGGCCGACTGCTATGTGTCGCGCTCGGGCTACACCGGCGAGGACGGCTATGAGATTTCGGTCCCGGCGGACCAGGCCGAGCGCATCTGGAACACCCTGTTGGAAGACGCCCGCGTCAAGCCGATCGGCCTGGGCGCCCGCGACAGCCTGCGGCTGGAGGCCGGACTGCCGCTGCACGGTCACGACATCGACCCGACCACCAGCCCGGTCGAAGGCGCCCTGACCTTCGCCCTGTCGAAGTCGCGCAAGGAGCGCGCGGACTTCGCCGGCGCCGAGCGTGTCCTGAAGGAACTGACCGATGGTCCGTCTCGCGTTCGGGTCGGCCTGATCGTCAAGGAGGGCGCCCCGGCCCGCGAAGGCGCCGAGATCGCCGACGCCGAAGGAAACGTCATCGGCAAGGTCACTTCGGGCGGCCCCTCCCCCACCCTGGGCAAGAACATCGCCATGGGCTTCGTGCCCCCCGCCTTCGCCGGTCTGGGCACGGAGTTGAAGGTCATCGTGCGCGGCAAGACCGCCGCCGCCGAGGTCGTCGCCATGCCCTTCGTGGCGCAACGCTATTATCGGAAGCCGAAGTAACGCCTTCCCCATCCGTCATCCTAGGCCTTGTGCCTAGGATCCATAAACACCGACGGCCGCCATCGGATCACGACTTCCAACACCGGGAGTCTGGATCCTAGGCACAAGGCCTAGGATGAAGAATTTAGAAATCGAACCGCTTGCGGGCGGCTCAACCGAGGACAGACAGATGAAGTTCACCAAGGATCACGAGTGGGTCAGCCTGGACGGCGACATCGCCACCGTCGGCATCTCCAAACACGCCGCCGACGCCCTGGGCGACGTGGTGTTCGTTGAGGTCCCGGAAGTCGGCAAGACCGTCTCCAAAGGCGACAGCTTCGCCGTCGTCGAGAGCGTCAAGGCGGCGTCGGACGTCTACGCCCCCGTCTCGGGCGAGGTGGTCGAGGCCAACGACGCCCTGTCGACCGCCCCGGAAACCGTCAACTCGGCCGCCGAAGCCGACGGCTGGTTCGCCAGGATCAAGGTGTCGGACGCCTCGGAACTGGACGCCCTGATGGATCAGGCCGCCTACGATGATTTCCTGAAAACCCTCTGAACCCCTTCCGCTCATCCCCGCGGAAGCGGAGACCCAGTTCGTTCGCGAGAACAGTGCTGGGACGGGTGGAAAATCTTCCGGCCATATCGGTCGCCCAAAGCACTAGGTCCCCGCTTTCGCGGGAATGAGCGGAACATAAGATGCGTTACCTCCCCCTGACGCCCGACGACCGCACGGCGATGCTCGCCGCCATCGGCGCGAAATCCATCGACGACCTGTTCGTGGACGTGCCCGAAAGCGCCCGTCTGGCCGGCCCCGTGGACCTGCCGCGCGTGGCGGGCGAGTTGGAGGTGGAGCGCGCCCTGTCCGCCATGGCCGCCAAGAACGCCACGGCCGGCGCCGTGCCCTTCTTCTGCGGCGCGGGGGCCTATAAGCACCACGTCCCGGCGACGGTGGATCACGTGATCCAGCGGTCGGAGTTCCTGACCAGCTACACCCCCTACCAGCCGGAAATCGCGCAAGGCACGCTGCAGTATCTGTACGAGTTCCAGACCCAGGTCGCAAACCTGACCGGCATGCCGGTCGCGAATGCGTCGCTCTATGACGGCTCGACCGCCATGGCAGAGGGCGTGCTGATGGCGACCCGCGTGACCCGCCGCAACAAGGCGGTGATCTCGGGCGGCGTCCACCCCCACTACATCAAGGCGACCGAGACCGTCGTCCACGCCGTCGGCGTCGAGACTCTGGCCCTGCCCGCCGCCGTCGACGCCGAAGCCGCCGTCATCGACCAGATCGGTCCCGACACCGCCTGCGTCGTCGTCCAGACGCCCAACGTCTTCGGCACGGCGACCGACGTGACGAAGATCGCCGAGGCCGCCCACGCCGCCGGCGCCCTGCTGATCGTCGTCGTCACCGAGGCCGTGTCGATGGGCCTCTTGAAATCGCCCGGCGAAATGGGCGCCGACATCGTCGCCGCCGAGGGCCAGTCGATCGGCAACGCCCTGAACTTCGGCGGCCCCTACGTCGGCCTGTTCGCCACGCGCGAGAAGCTGATCCGCCAGATGCCGGGCCGCCTGACCGGCGAGACGGTCGATGCGGATGGGGAGCGGGGCTTCGTCCTGACCCTGTCCACGCGCGAGCAGCACATCCGCCGCGACAAGGCCACGTCCAACATCTGCACCAATTCCGGCCTCTGCACCCTGGCCTTCACCATCCACATGAGCCTGCTGGGCGAGACGGGCCTGCGCAAACTGGCTCTGCTGAACCACGAGAAGGCCGTGGCGACGCGCGACGCCCTGGCCGCCATCCCCGGCGTCGAGATCCTGACCCCGCGCTTCTTCAACGAGTTCGCGGTCAGGCTGCCCAAGAACGCGGCCCAGGTCGTGGACACCTTGGCCGGTCATCACGTCCTTGCAGGCGTTCCCTATAGCCGTCTCGCCCCCCACGCCGGCCTGAACGACATCCTGCTGGTCGCGGCGACTGAAACGACGCTGGACCACGACATCAAGTTCCTGGCGACCGTGCTCGCCAAGGTGCTGGCGGCCTGACGATGATCATGCACGACCTCCTTCCGCTCATCCCCGCGAAGGCGGGGACCCAGACCTTTCGCACGACGGGTCTGGGACACGCGGCTTCGAACATCGGCGAGATCTTTCGCCCAAAGACCTGGGTCCCCGCTTTCGCGGGGATGAGCGGTGAATTGAAATGAGCACCATGAACACCGTCGGCCGCCCGACCGCCCCGAACGCCGTCGATCACGACTACAAGCACCCGACCCTGACCGGCGGCCGCGGCCTGCTGCAAGACGAGAAGCTGATCTTCGAGGGCGACGGCTGGGGCAAGACCGGCGTCGATCTGCCGGAGCCCAGGACGGACGGCGCCGACTTGGGCGACCTGGTCCGCACGGACCCGATCGGCCTGCCCGGCCTGTCGGAGCCCGAGGCCATGCGCCACTATGTGCGGCTGAGCCAGAAGAACCACGCCATCGACCTGGCCATCTATCCGCTGGGCTCGTGCACGATGAAGCACAACCCGCGTCTGAACGAGAAGATGGCCCGCCTGCCCGGCTTCTCGGACATCCACCCGCTGCAGCCTCAATCGACGGTCCAGGGCGCGCTGGAGCTGATGGACACCCTGGCCTACTGGCTGAAGACCCTGACGGGCATGCCCGCCGTGGCGCTTTCCCCGAAAGCGGGCGCCCACGGCGAACTGTGCGGCCTGATGGCCATCCGCGCCGCGCACGAGGCCTCGGGCCTGCATGAGAAGCGCCGCAAGGTTCTGGTCCCGACATCCGCCCACGGCACCAACCCGGCCACCGCCGCCTTCGTCGGCTATTCGGTGGTCGAAGTGGCCCAGACCGAGGACGGCCGCGTCGACGTCGCCGATCTGGCCGCCAAGCTGGGCGACGACGTCGCCGCCATCATGGTGACGAACCCCAACACCTGCGGCCTGTTCGAGCGCGATATCCTGGAGATCAGCCGCCTGACGCACGAGGCGGGCGCCTATTTCTACTGCGACGGGGCCAATTTCAACGCCATCGTCGGCCGGGTGCGCCCGGGCGACCTGGGCGTCGACGCGATGCACATCAACCTGCACAAGACCTTCTCGACGCCCCATGGCGGCGGCGGGCCGGGCGCGGGTCCGGTGGTGCTGTCGCAAGCCCTGGCCCCCTTCGCCCCCGCCCCCTGGGTCGTGCATGACGACGGCGGCTATCGCCTGGTCGAGCGCGAGGAAGACGAGGCGGCGCAAGCCTTCGGCCGCCTGTGCGCCTTCCAGGGCCAGATGGGCATGTATGTGCGCGCCCTGTCCTACATGATGTCGCACGGCGCCGACGGCCTGCGCCAGGTGGCCGAGGATGCGGTGCTGAACGCCAACTACATCAAGGCCCGCCTGTCGGACCTGATGAGCCCGGCCTTTCCCGACGGCCCCTGCATGCACGAGGCCCTGTTCGACGACGAATGGCTGAAAGGCACGGACATCACCACGCTGGACTTCGCCAAGGCGATGATCGACGAGGGCTTCCACCCGATGACCATGTATTTCCCGTTGGTCGTCCACGGCGCCATGCTGATCGAGCCGACGGAGACGGAGTCCAAGGCCGAACTGGACCGCTTCATCGAGGCGATGCGGGCCCTGGCCGGGGCCGCCAAGGCCGGCGACGTGGACCGTTTCAAGGGCGCCCCCTTCCACGCCCCGCTGCGCCGCCTGGACGAAACCCGCGCCGCCCGCCAGCCGGTGCTGCGCTGGTCGGCGCCGGAAGGCTCAAACCAGGCGGCGTAAGCTCGGCTTTCACCCTGCGGAAGCGGTGAGACCGGCGGCCGCCCAGGTCGACCGTGGCGGCTGCGCCACAGGCGACAGGCCCAGGCCATACATGACCAAAGCTTCATTCGCCGGACACCGATCCGCCATCGATTCCGCGCGTTAACAGGTTGTGGCAAGGTCGTCACGGTCGCCGTTTCCTTTCCCGACGAGGGATCGCGCGGTCGTGGCGGCCGTTGTCATGACCGCCCTCCCTTCCCATCTGGCGCATCCGTGACCGCTCTGCCCGTTCCCTTCGTTCCGCCGTCCAAGCCGCGCAGCCGCATGCTGCGCGCGGTGCGGCGCTGGGCGCTGATGACCGGCGGGCTGCTGGTAGTGCTGCTGGGCGTGCTGATCGCGCCCCTGCCCGGACCGGGCGGCGTCCCCGTCATCGCCGTCGGCCTCATGCTGATCCTGAAAAGCTCGTTCTGGGCCAAGCGCCAATTCATCCGCGCCCAGCACGCACGGCCGAAATGGGTCTATCCGTTCCGACGCCTGATGCGCAGGAAGCCCGAGTTCGCCCCCGTCTTCTGGCAACAGGCGTTGCGGGCCGAGAAGGTGGTGGTCAAACGCTCCAGCCGACGCCTGTCGCGCGGCCGCAAACAGATGCGGCGCTATTTCCGCAAGCTGTTCCGCTAGTTATCGGCGATCTCGCGGTTGCGTTGCTGCAACCGCTAACCACGGCATCGTGAACGACGCGTCCCGCCGTCAGGCGTATTCTGCCTGCGCGTTATCAGAGAACCACTCAAAGCGTTGGGAGGCGCTAAGGTCATGATGTCACGCGTACAAAAGGGTCTGGTCGCCGGCGTTGCGGCGACGGCGGCCGCCTCGTTGCTCGAAATCCCCAATCTGTTCCTGAACTGGTTCGACCCGTTCCAGGGCGTCATCGCCTCGATGATCGGCATGCCCGGCAATCTGGCGGTGGGATGGGTGATCCATCTGATCAGCGGGATCTTCGTCCTGGGGCCGCTGTTCGCGGTCCTGTGCCCCCGGCTGCCGACCGACACGCCCGAGACCAAGGGCATCGTCTTCGCGGTGGGCGCCTGGGTCATCATGATGGGGGCCATCGTCATGTTCGGGAACTATCGCACCTTCACCGCAGGCGCGGGCTTCGGAACCTTCGCCTGGCTGTTGATCACCCATGCGGTGTTCGGCATCGTTCTGGGCAATGTCTACGCCCGGCTGGTGGCACGCGAGAAGCGGATGGGCGCCTCAGTCATCGGCGGCGCGCCCGCCCACTGAGCCGGCGTCCGAATCGGCCAGAAAAAAGGCCCCCGACGTCGCCGTCGGGGGCCTTCGTGTTCTTGACGCCCGGCAGGGCTCAGTTCAGGCGGTCCCCGATCTGGCCGATGGCGCCGTCCAGCAGCGGGTCCTTGGCGCCCGAGGCCAGGCGCGCGGCCAGAATCTGTTCGGCGGACCTGGCGGCCAGGTCGGCGGCGGCCGCCTTGACCTCGGCCGCGGCCTGGGCCTCGGCCTGGGCGATGCGGTTCTCGGCCATGGTCTGGCGACGCGCCAAGGTCTCTTCCAGCTTGGCCTTGGTCTCGGTCTCCAGGCGGCGGGCGTCGGCCTCGGCCTGGGCCAGCATGTCGGCGGCCTGGGCCTCGGCCTCGGCCTTCTCCTTGCGGATCTGGGCCAGCATGGCCTCGGCCTCGGCGCGAAGGCGAGCGGCCTCGTCCAGGTCGGACTGGATCTTGGCGGCCTTGGCGTCCAGGGCGGCGGCGGCCATCTTGGGCACGCCCGCGACGACCAGAATGCCCAGGAAGATCAGCAGGCCGACGCCGACCCACAGCTCCGGGTTCGACAGGCTGTAGAAATGTTCGAATTCGAGGAAGGCGGGCATGTCAGGCGGCTCCCTTGACCGCGGCGATCTCGGCGGGGGTCGCGGCCTTGCCGGTCAGGCGTTCGACCATGGCGGTCGCGGCTTCTGCGGCGATGGCCGCCACATTGGCCATGGCGGCGTCGCGCGTCTTGCCGATGGCGGTCTCGGCCTCGGCGATGCGGGCGTTGACGACGGCTTCCTCGGCGGCCTGGCGGGCGTTGGCCTCTTCGGTCACGCGGGCCTTGGCGGCGGCGGCGGTCGCACGGGCGTCGGCGCGGGCCTTGGCCACCTCGGCCTGGGCGGCGGCGGCCTGGGCGGCGGCCTCGGCCTGGACCTGACGCGCGGCGGCCACGGCGTTGGAAATGGTGTCGGCGCGCTCGTCCATCACCTTGCGCATGCGCGGGGCGAAGATCTTGGCGACCAGCAGATACAGGACGAAGAACAGGATCAGCAGATAGACGATCTGCCCGAACCAGTGCTGGGCCTCGAACTGCGGCAGACCGCCCGCTTCGTGCTCGGCGGCGGCGTGGGCCGTGTTCTCGGGCACGTGTCCGGTCTGGACCGCGACAGAGGCGGCGTCTTCCACCGAAAGGACCGGCGGCGGGGCTGAAGAGTGAGCGGCCATGTTCATCCGTCGTGAAAACAGTCGCGGCGGCGCGGACCTTCAGCCCGCGCCGCCGCCGGTAGTAGGTTCAGGCGATCAGCCCAGCCAGGCCAGGATGCCCAGAACGAAGGCCAGGATGCCCAGGGCTTCGACCAGGGCGGCGCCGACGAACAGGTTGCCGACCTGGCTGGCGGCGGCCGACGGGTTGCGCAGGGCGCCCGCCAGGAAATTGCCGAAGATGTTGCCCACGCCGATGGCCGAGCCGAGCATGCCCAGGGTGGCCAGGCCGATGCCGAAATACTTGAAGGAGGCGGCGTCCATGATGAAGTCCTATTCAGTCTTGGTTGGTTGGTTATTCGGACTGGAACCCGGCCTTAATGGCCATGTCCCAGGTTGACCACATCGTTGAGATAGATGCTGGCCAGAACGGCGAAAACGAAGGCCTGGAGGAAGGCGACCAGGAACTCCAGGGCGGTCAGTCCCACGACCATGCCCAGCGACAGGCCCGCGACCGGCAGGCCCAGAAGGCCCAGCCCCCCGGCGGCGGCCAGGCCGCCCATCGACACGACGAAGCCGGCGAAGATCTTCAGCGCGATGTGGCCGCCCAGCATGTTGCCGAACAGACGCAGCGCCAGGGTGACGGGACGCAGCAGGAAGGACAGGAACTCGATCAGGCCCACGACCGGGCGGATCGCCAGCGGCGCGCTGGTCGGCCAGAACAGCAGGAAGAAGCCCAGGCCGTGTTTGGCGAAGCCGATGCCGATGACCAGCAGGATGGTGATCAGGGCGAAGGTTCCGGTGACGGCCAGTTGCGAGGTGGCCGTGAAGGTCAGGAACAGGCCCAGGATGTTCATGCCCAGCACCAGCAGGAAGATGGTCAGGACGAACGGGAAATATTTGCGGCCCTCGTGGCCGATGATCGAGCCGGTCACGCCGTCGATCAGGTCGAACATCTGCTCGCCTGCCGCCTGGACGCGGCCGGGCACGATCTTGGCGTTCGACGTCACCAGGGTCAGCAGGGCCACGACCACCACGAAGACGATGGTCATGGCCAGGTGCGAATTGGTGAAGGCCAGGCTGGTCTCGCCGACGATCGGCAGGTTGACCGTGCCGAAATCAAGCCCTTCCAGGGGCGTGACCTTGAACTGATGAATCGGATCGGCCATGGGCCTTATCGGTCCTCGTCTTCGTCGGCGTCGTCGAAGGGAACGGACTTCGCCACGACCCCCGCCGCCTTCGCCTGCGCCATCAGCCGGTTGGCCGTGCGGCGCGCCATGTAAATCGACAGGGCGAAGCCCATAAGGACCCCGCCGATGATGCCCCACGGGGTGATTCCGAGGAATCGGTCCGCGAGAAAGCCCAGCGCCAAGCCCACCAGCACCCCGCCGACCAGGTCGGCGATGATCTTGTAGGCCTCACCCGTCACCTTTTGGGCGGCCAGGTGAGACGACTCCTGCTGAGCATGGCGCGCCTCAAGAGAGGATGCGCTTTCGTTGAGGCGTTTGATCGCCTCTTCGCGCGATTCCGTCATTGGGGACATGCCTGAACTGCTCGGCCCCGATCGACGTTCGAACGGGTCTGAATTCGGCGCGGAAACTAATCGTGAGCGGCCAGGAGGTCAAGGCGTCGTGATCGCGGCTTAAGTGATTGCCCGTGCTGACTTTTTCTCAGCCAAGGTCAAGCCGTGACGATGCGCCGCTGTCGCGGGCGGCGGAATCCCGCTCAATGCCCGTCGCCTTCCGATGGCGATGGGCGACGCAAACCACTAGGTTGCGGCCATGAACGCCCACGTCCCGCCGCCCGCCGCCCCGCTTCGATCGATCTCGGTCCGCCTGGCGACGCCGCGCGGCTTCTGCGCCGGTGTGGACCGGGCCATTCAGATCGTGGAGCGCGCCATCGAGAAGTACGGCGCGCCGGTCTATGTGCGCCACGAGATCGTCCACAATCGCCATGTGGTCGAGCGGCTGAAGGCCATGGGCGCGGTTTTCGTCAAGGAACTGGACGAATGCCCGGACGACCGGCCGGTCGTCTTCTCGGCCCACGGCGTGCCCAAGTCGGTCCCCGCCAGCGCGCGAGCGCGCGAACTGCTGTTCCTGGACGCCACCTGCCCGCTGGTGTCCAAGGTCCATGTCGAGGCCGAGCGTCATCATGCGGCCGGTCGCCACATCGTCCTGATCGGCCATGCGGGCCACCCGGAGGTGATCGGCACCATGGGCCAGCTGCCGCCCGGCGCCATCACCCTGGTCGAGACCGAGGAGGACGCGGAACGATTCCAGAGGCCCGGCGACGCCCCCCTGGCCTACGCCACCCAGACCACCCTCTCGGTGGACGACACCGCCGGCATATTGAAGGTGCTGAAGCGCCGCTTCCCCGAACTGCCCGATCCGCACAAGGAAGACATCTGCTACGCCACCACCAACCGCCAGGATGCGGTCAAGGCGCTGGGCGAAGGGTGCCAGCTGGTGCTGGTGGTCGGATCGAAGAATTCGTCCAACTCGGCCCGGCTGGTCGAGGTGGCGATGCGGGCCGGCGCGCGCGCCGCCTATCTGGTCGACGACGCTTCCCAGGTGGACTGGGCCTGGTTCGACGGGGTGGATACGGTCGGCGTCACCGCCGGGGCCTCGGCGCCCGAGCCCCTGATCGCGGCCCTGGTCGACGCCATCGCGGCCCGGTTCGACGCCACGGTGTCCGAGGATGCGGGCGCCCAAGAAACCGTCACCTTCAAGCTTCCGCGCCTGCTGACGGCCTGAGGCGGCGAGGCGCATCATGAAGTCGACAGAACGAGGTTTCCCCATGAAAACGCCTGTCCTGGCCGCATTGCCGCTGCTGGCCGTCGCCGCCTGCGCCAGTGAGACGCCCGAGCCGCGCCCCATCGGCATGCCCAATCCGGCGTCCAAATATTGCATCGACATCGGCGGGCGAAGCGAGAGTCGCACGGCGGCGGACGGCGGCCAGTTCAGGGTCTGCATCCTGCCCGACGGCCGCACGGTGGAGGAATGGGACCTGTTCAGAAGCGCCCATCCCCGCCCCTGAGGGCGCGCAACGCCTCCAGGCGACAGGCTTGGCTTGCAGGCCGATGAAGACGACGTGAAAGCGAGGCGGCGTCAGCGATCCTCGGCCACGAAATCCTGGGCGAATTCGGGCGCATCCTCTTCGATCGGCAGGCCTCCGTCCTCGTCGTCGGCCTCCAGGGCGCGGCTGGGGTCCGGCGTCTCGAACCCGACGGGAAGCGAAAGGTCCAGAAGGCCCGCCGCCTTCATTTCCTGAACGCCGGGCAGATCATGAAGGGTCGCCAGGCCGAAATGCTCCAGGAACCGATCCGTGGTCGCATAGGTCACGGGCCGTCCCGGCGTTCGCCTGCGCCCCCTCAACCGCACGAACCCCATCTCCAACAGCAGGTCCAGCGTGCCCTTGGAGATGCTGACGCCGCGCACGCTCTCGATCTCGGCGCGGGTCACGGGCTGGTGGTAGGCGATGATGGCGAGGGTCTCCAGCGCGGCCTTGGACAGGCGGCGAGGCTCCTCGCGCTCCTGCGTCATCATGAAGGCCAGGTCCGGCGCCGTGCGGAAGCGCCAGCGGTCGGCGACGCATTCCAGCTCCACCCCCCGACCCTCGTAGCGGGCGCGCAGCCCCGCGATGGCGCGCGCGACATTGCAATTTTCGGGCAGGCGAGCGGCGATCTCGGCGGCCGTCAGCGGCCCGGCGGCGGCGAACAGCAGGGCCTCCACCCGCCGCTCGATCTCGGCCTCGTCGGGCTGGAAGGCGAGGTCAGACATCCCCCTCTCCTTCGCCGTCATCCTCGCCCTTGTGGCGAGGATCCAGACTCACGGTATTTGCGTGCGCGCAACCATGCTCGACACCGGGAGTCTGGATCCTAGGGACAAGCCCTAGGATGACGGATTCAGGATGACTGAACGGAGCGGCCATCACGGCGTCAGCTCCAGCGGCTGACCCGGTCCGCGGCGTTTCAGATAAAGGTCCGCGAACGCCTGCGCCTGTCGGATGTCCATCGCCCCCTCCTTCACCAGTTCCAGACTGGCTGACAGGGTCGAGGCGGTAAAGCTCGCCTGGCTGGGGCCGTCCGCGTCCTCGCGGCGGGGCGCGACCTTCTCCAGCGGGGTCCACTCGGCCAGTTTCGGCATGATCTCGCGCAGCCAATCGCGCGCGGCCTCCAGCGGAAAGGCCTCGACCCGCTGGCCGGGGGCGTAGCGCCTGGCCTCCTCGCGCCGCCGCTGCACCACATAGGCGCTCATCAGTTCGTACAGGCTGGCCTCGATCCGGTCGGAGGGCGTGATCACGGTCGCCTCGGGGTCGCCGCGCGTGAAGACGTCGCGTTTCAGTTGGGGCCGGGCCATCAGCTGTTCGGCGGCGTTGCGCATCGCCTCCAGCTTCTGCAGGCGAAAGGCCAGGGCGGCGGCCATTTCTTCGGCGGGCGGCTCCTCGGCCTTGCCCTTGTCGGTGCGCGGCAGCAGCAGGCGCGACTTCAGATAGGCCAGCCACGACGCCATCACCAGATAATCGGCCGCCAGGGCGAAGTTGCGCCGCCGCGCCTCGTGCACGAAGGCCAGATACTGTTCCGCCAGCTGGGTGATCGACAGTTTCAGCAGATCGACCTTCTGGTTCCGCGCCAGGGCCAGAAGGACGTGCAGCGGCCCTTCATAGCCGTCCAGATCGACGACAAAGGCCTCGCGGTCCTCGACCGCATCGACCGCGTCGAAGTCCAGATTGGGCTGGAAGGCTTCAGACATTGTCCGGGCCTACCGCGCTTCGCGCTACTTGAGGCCACGACGTGCCGATCACGCCTGCGCCTCGCCCACGTCCGGTCCCTTGGCGACGTCCATTCGACCGCCCATCGCCTTGAAGAAGCGTTCGTGCGCCGCGACGGGGTCCAGCGGTTCCGGCGCCCGCACGACGCGGGCCAGCGCCGCCTCGGCCCGCGCCCTGGCCTTGCCCTTCAGCCGGCCGGTCGCCTGGGCCACCGCCTGCATTTCCGCCAGGTCGGCGTTGCAGTGCAGGACCACGTCGCAGCCGGCCTTCAGCGACCGATGCGCCCGCTGACCCAGATCGCCGCTCAGCGCCTGCATCGACAGGTCGTCGGTCAGGATCAGGCCCGAAAAGCCCAGATGCTCGCGCATCGTGCGGACCGCCTTCTTCGACTGGGTCGCCGGCCGTTTCCCGTCGATGGCGGTGAAGACGATGTGCGCCGTCATGGCCAGCGGCATGTCCGACAGGGCCTTGAACGGGGCGAAGTCCCAGCCGTCCAGCGTTTCGAAATCCGCGTGGACCGTCGGCAGGGCCTTGTGGCTGTCGGCGAAGGCCCGGCCGTGTCCCGGCATATGTTTGATGCAGGGCAGCACCCCGCCCGCCAGCAGCCCTTCCGCCGCCGCCCGACCCAGCAGCCCGACGACCGCCGGGTCTTCGGCGTAGGCGCGGTCGCCGATGATGTCGTGGGCGCCGGGCGCCGGCACGTCCAGCACCGGCAGCAGATCGACGGTGATCCCGACCTCGCGCAGATCGTGCGCCATCAGACGCGCGCCCAACCGCGCCAGTTCGCGCGCGCCGTCCAGATCGTTCGCCGCCTTCAGATAGGCGGCGCCGGGCGGATATTTCGGCCAGTGCGGCGGCCCCATACGCTGGACCCGTCCGCCCTCCTGATCGATCAGGATCGGCGCTTCGGGATCGCCGACGGCGGCGCGCAGTTCCTGGGTCAGCGCGCGCACCTGTTGCGGCGTGTCGATGTTGCGCCGGAACAGGATGAAGCCCCACGGCCGCGTCTGGGCGAAGAAGGCGCGTTCGGCCTCCGTCAGCCGATGTCCGGCGCAGCCGTAGATGGCGGCCGAAGTCACCGAACGATGCAGTCCCGGCCCGCCGCCTTCAGCGCGTTGCAGAAGGCCGCAGCCCGCTCGCGCGACAGGCCCGAGAAGGCGGTGCGGTACAGGGTCGATCCGCTGGAGGTCGTCACCTCGGTCACGCGCTTTTCGGCGCCCGAGGCGTATTGGCTGAACCGACCGGCGACGGCGGCGTATTCCCGGTCCGCGATCGCGGTCGAGGAGAAGGCGCCGATCTGGACCGAGGCCGAACCGCGCGCGGCGGGGGCGGCGGGCGCGGGCGTCGGGGCCGGAGGCGGGGCGGCGGGGGTCGGACGCGGCGCGGGGGCCGGGGTCGCCGAGGTCGCCGGGGTCGGGGCCTTGGCGGCCGGCAGGCCCTGGCCGGTCGGGGCGACGGGCGGCGGGGCGGCGGGACGCGGCTGGGGCGTCTCGGGCGGCGGGGTGAAGGTCACGGGCGCGTCGGGCGTCTCGGTCTCGTCGCGATAGACGCGCACCCCTTCGGCCGGGTCGATCGGCTGGGCGTCGATGGGCGGCGCCGTCTTCATCTCGCCCACGGGCTGGCCCACGGCCGGCGGCGCGTCGGTCGAGGCGCGCATGCCCGAGCGATAGAAGAAGATCACCGCCACGATCAGCAGGAGCAGGACCACCGCGCTGACGATCAACGTCACCGGCGGCGCCTTGCCCCCGCCCGAGCCGCCCGAGCCAGAACCAATGGCGCGGCCGCTGCGCGGATCATAGCTGTTGCGACGGAACGGCAGGTCGTCGTCGGTGGGGGGCGTATAGGCGCCCCGACCCGGCTTGTTGTCGTCTTCGAATGACATGGTCGCGCTCCGCCGTCTGTCCGGCGCGAATCGGGCGCCGAACGTTCACTTTACGCCCCCACGTCCGTCTTTCGAATCACAGATCGAGGGCGAGGTCGAGGCTGAACAATTTCTGGTGGACTTCTATGGCGTAGCGGTCGGTCATGCCGGCGATATAGTCGCAGACGGCGCGCGCCCGTTGCGTCCGGTCGCTGGTCATGGCGGGCGTGCCCCATTCGGGCGGCATCACCTCCGGCTCGGCCATGAACAGTTCGAACAGTTGCGACAGCACCCGCCGCGCCTGGCTGCGCGTGCGGTTGACGCGGTAGTGGCGATACATCCGCTCGAACAGGAACTTCCTCAAGACGGCCAGGTCCAGGTGCATGGCCTGCGAAAAGTCGACCAGGGTCCGTTTCGCCAGACGCACGTCCTCGGTCGTGACGATCCGGTCGTCCTCCAGCCGCCGCGCCGTCTCGGCCAGCACGTCCTCGACCATGACGCCGATCATCCGCCGCACGGCCTCGATGCGCAGCATGCGGTCGTCGATCGTGGGCCAGTCGCGACGAACCTCGGCCAGCATCGGCCCGATCAGCGGCACCTGATCCAGGTCCGCCAGGGTGAACAGGCCCGCCTGCACCCCGTCGTCCACGTCGTGGTTGTTATAGGCGATGTCGTCGGCGATGGCGGCGCACTGGGCCTCCAGCGAGGCGAAACTGTCCAGCCGCAGGTCCCAGCCCGCCTCTCCGCCCGCGCGATAGGGCCGCACCACCGACCAGGCCGGTTCGTCCAGCCGATGCGCCACCGGCCCGTTGTGCTTGACGACCCCCTCGACCGTCTCCCAGTTCAGGTTCAGCCCGTCGAACTGCGGATAGCGGTTCTCCAGCTCGGTCACGACGCGGAAGCTCTGGACATTGTGGTCGAAGCCGCCGTGCCCGGCCATCTGCACCACTAGTTCGTCCTCCCCCGCATGGGCGAACGGCGGATGGCCCAGGTCGTGGGCCAGGGCGATGGTCTCGGCCAGGTCGTCGTCCAGCCCAAGCGCGTGGGCCAGCGACCGCGCGATCTGGGCCACCTCCAGCGAATGGGTCAGGCGGGTGCGGTAATGATCGCCCTCGTGCGCCACGAAGACCTGGGTTTTCTCCTTCAGCCGCCGGAACGCCGTCGCATGGATGATCCGGTCGCGGTCGCGCGCGAAGGCGGTGCGGGTGCGGCTGGGCGCCTCGAAGAAGCGGCGGCCCTTCGTCTGACCGGCGTGTTCGGCATAGGTTGCGAGTTCGATCTGGCTCAAGTCATCAACTTTGCTGAGGCGGGGCCTTTGCGAACGCCCGCCCGCGCCTCATATAGGCAGGCGTGAGCACCGTCCAATCCACAGAACCGTCCACACCCGCCTTCACCGTCGCCCAACGCGCGCCGGAAGGCATCGTCCTGGCCGCCAGCGCCGCCAAACGCCTGGCGAAACTGGGCGCGGCCGAGGGCAAGGCGCTGATGCTGCGCGTCGCGGTCGACGGCGGCGGCTGTTCGGGCTTTCAGTACCGGTTCGAACTGGTGGAAACGGCCGAGGACGACGACCTGCGCATCGAACGCGACGGCCAGGCGGCCCTGGTCGACCCCGTCTCCATTCCCTTCCTGAAGAACGCCGAGATCGCCTTCGTCGACGAACTGGCCGGCGCCCAGTTCGTGGTCCGCAACCCGAACGCCGCCTCCAGCTGCGGCTGCGGCGTCAGCTTCTCGATCTGACAGGCAGAGGGCCTTCCCCTCCTCGTCGTCCTCGGCGCAAGGCCGAGGGTGACGGCCGGGTACACTAGGTTGAACGTCATTCCGGGGCGTCCGAAAGACGATCCCGGAACCCAGGAGGCGGGCGTCAGGCCTTGGAGGCGTTGAACAGCGCGACTGTGGCCCTGGGTTCCGGGTTCTTCGCTCCGCTCAGCCCCGGAATGACGCGCCGAGACACCTGTCATGAATGTCGATTGAACCAATCCACCGACCCACCGCTTGCATTTAGTCAATTCCCTAATTAGGGATACGCCTATGAACACCCTGTTCAAGGCCCTGTCGCATCCGGTCCGCCGCCGCATCGTCGCCATGCTGCGCGCGGGTCCGCTGGCGTCCGGCGACATCGCCGCCGCCTTCGACATGAGCTGGCCCACCATCACAGGCCACCTTAACGCCCTGAAGGACGCCGGCCTGGTCAGCCCCGAGCGCGAGGGCCAGACCATCCGCTATCGGCTGGAGATTTCCGCCGTCGAAGAGGCCATGGCCTTTCTGATGGACATCGTTGGAACCGGAGAGGCCGCCCCCGCCCTTTCGCACGCCGCCAAGGCGCCGCGCCGATGAAGGATCGCCTGTCGCTGCTGGATTATCTGACCGTCGCCGTCTTCGCCGTCCAGGCGGGATTCGCCCTGCACGTCGGAGTGAACGGTCCGACCGAAAGGGTTCTGCCCATACATTGGAACGCCGCCTTCGAAATCGACGGATGGGCGTCCGGCCAAGAGTTCGCCGTGCTTCTCGGCGGCATGGCGGTGATTGGTCTGATCTCTGGCGGCGGCATGGGCTTATACGCGATGCGCGCATCCATCGCTGGCGAATCGCCACGCGCCCGCACCCTGCGGATTGGACAGGGCGTGATCGCTTTCACCGTCGCCATCCTGGGCTTGACCATATCCGCTCAGACCTTCGGCGATCTGCCACCCGAAGGGACAGCGAGACTGTCCATGGCCGGCTTGTCGCTGATCCTTCTTGGAACCGGCGCTTTCCTCGGCCGCGTGGCGCCCAACCGGCTCGTCGGGGTGCGCACGCCCTGGAGCTACAAGAGCCGGCTGGCCTGGGACCGATCCAATCGACTGGCGGGACGACTGCTCTTCCTTTTGGGCTTGATCGGGCTGTTCACAGCGCCTTGGACGCCTCAACCGGCGGGAACCCTGTCCCTGATCGCCGCCGCACTTGTCGCCGCCGCTCTATCGACCTTCGAAAGCTGGCGCGTGTGGCGCGCCGATCCGAACCGCCGGCCCCTCTGACCCCGTTCCAAGGACACCGCCCATGCTCAGCCTCGCCGCCGCCCTCGCCGTCCTGGCCGCCTGTCCCGTCTCGACCGAGATCGCCCTGCCCGCCCAGCCTGCGCCGCTGCATGGAACCCTGCTGACGCCGCCGGACGCCTCGGCCGCGGCGGTCATCCTGCCGGGATCGGGTCCGACCGACCGGGATGGGAACAGCCCGATGGGCGTCGCGGCCGGGACCTATCGCCTGATGGCCGAAGGTCTGGCGCAACAGGGGATCGCCACCCTTCGTATCGACAAGCGCGGCATCGCCGCCAGCGCCGCCGCCGGTCCGGCCGAGGCCGATCTGCGGTTCGACGCCTATGTCGCCGACGCCCGCGCCTGGGCCGCCGAGACCGCCTCGCGCGCGGGCCTGCCCTGCGCCTGGCTGATCGGCCATAGCGAAGGCGCCCTTGTCGCGCTGAAGGCGGTTCAAGGCGGCCCGAACGCCGACACAGACAAGATCTGCGGCCTGGTGCTGCTGTCGGGCGCCGGTCGCCCGGCGGGCGCGGTGCTGCGCGAACAGATGGCCGCCGTTCCCGAGCCGATGAAGACCCAGGCCTTCTCGATCCTGACCGAGCTTGAGGCCGGCCGGGCCGTCGCCGATACGCCGCCCGCGCTGGCGGCCCTGTTCCGCCCCTCGGTCCAGCCCTATTTGATCTCGTGGCTGCCGCTGGACCCCGCCGCCCTGATCGCGGCCTACGACGGCCCGGTCTTCATCGGCCAGGGAACCACCGACCTCCAGGTCGGCGTCGCGGACGCCCAAGCCCTGGCCGCCGCCGATCCCAGGGCCACGCTGAAACTCTGGGACGGCGTCAACCACGTCCTGAAGACCGCCCCCGCCGCCCGCGCCGCCAACCTGGCCACCTACGCCGATCCCGCCCTGCCGCTCGCGCCCGGCGTGGCGGAGGATGTGGCGACGTTCATCAAGGCGCACTGACCGGTCCTCCCCGCAGCGCGGGGCAGGATCAGTCCAACGCGCCCCGCGCCTGGTCCGCCAGCGCGAAGAACCTTTCCCTGACCTCGGCCGCGAAGGGGTTGTCGCGTTCGATGGCGCGGAACACCGCCGGGCTGTCGTAGCGGACCATGTCGATCGCCTGCATCAGCCGCTCGAAGCTGGCGGTGGTCATGCGCGTCGGCAGAGGCTCCATCGCCATCAGCACGCGGGCGATCAGGTGGGTCAGGCCCTGGACGACGGCGGCCTCGCGGTCGTGATCCTCGGGGCTGACCTGAAAGACCTTCAGCCCCAGGGCCCGGCGGCAGAAGGCGGCGACGCGGCGGGCGTCCTTTCCGCCCCGCACCTCGCACACGGCGATGCGCAGGCCGGCGATCCCGTCCTTGCCGCTCTGCGGGCCGAACAGGGGGTGGGTTCCGACAATCCGCACGCCGGGCGGCAGCAGTTCGTCCATCAGCCGAGCGGGCTTCACCTTCACCGACCCCACGTCGATCACCAGGGCGTCCGGCGCCAGGTGCGGGCGGATCGCGATCAGCGTCGCCTCCAGCGCCTCGACCGGCACGGCCAGGATCACGACGCGACAGGCGGCGGCGGTCGCCAGATCGGTCAGGGCCGCGAAGCCCTCCCTGTCTGTCGCCGCCGGATCATGCGCCTTGATCTCGAAACAGGGCGACAGATGCCGCGCCGTCAGCCGCCCGAAGGCGCCCAAGCCGATCAGGCCGAGGCGGGGCCTTTCAAATAGGGTCACGCCCACGCCCCCACTCCCGTCATCCTAGGCCTTGTGCCTAGGATCCAGAGACTCCGTCGAAGACGGTGCGCACCACCGACCACCGGGCGTCTGGATCCTCGGGACAAGCCCGAGGATGACGAAAGAGGAGAGAGCCTCACAGCGTCTCCATGAACCGCACCGGCAGCCCGTGAGCCGATCCGATCAGTTCGCCGTCCTGCATCACCACCCGGCCGCGCACGACGGTCGCCATCGGCCAGCCGGTCGCCTCGACGCCGTCGAACGGGGTCCAGCCGCAGCGCGTCGCCTGCTGGTCGTGGGTGATCGTGCGCTTCGCCTTCAGATCGACGATGGTCAGGTCGGCGTCATAGCTGACCGCCATCCGCCCCTTGTTCGCCGTGCCGAACACCCGCTGCGCCCCCGCCGAGGTGAGGTCGATGAACCGTTCCAGCGACAGTCGCCCATTGGCCACGTGCGTCAGCATCAGCGGCACTAGCGTCTGCACCCCCGGCATCCCCGAAGGCGAGGCCGGATAGGGCTTGGCCTTCTCCTCCTTGGTGTGCGGCGCATGGTCGGAGCCCAGCACGTCGGCCACGCCCTGCTGCATCCCCCACAGCCACAGGGCGTCCACGTGTTCCTGCGACCGGATCGGCGGGTTCATCTGGGCGTAGGCGCCCAGCCGCTCATAGGCTTCCGGCGCCACGAGCGTCAGGTGCTGGGGCGTGATCTCGACGGTGGCGACATCCTTGTGGAATCGCAGATATTCCATCTCGTCCTTGGTCGTGACGTGCAGGACGTGGATGCGCGCGCCCGTCTCCTTGGCCAGACCGACCAGACGGCGGGTCGATCGGATGGCGCTCTCGGCGTCGCGCACCTCGGGGTGGCTGGTCCAGTCGCCGGTGCGGGCCAGGCCGCGACGCTCGACCAGCCGGTATTCGTCCTCGGAATGAAAGGTCGCGCGGCGGCGCACGTTGGACAGCACCTTCCTCACCCCCTCGTCGTCGGCGATCAGCAGGTCGCCGGTCGAGGCGCCCATGAAGACCTTGACCCCGCAACAGCCGGGCAGCCGCTCCAGCTCGCCCAGGTAGTCCGCATTCTCATGCGTGCCGCCGATGTAGAAGGCGTGATCGGTCCACATCCGGTCCTTCGCCCGCGCCAGCTTGTCGGCCAGAGTGTCGGGGTCGGTGGTGTTGGGGTTGGTGTTCGGCATCTCGAATACGGCGACGACCCCGCCCAGGGCCGCCGCGCGGCTGCCCGTCTCCAAGTCCTCCTTCCACTCCAGCCCCGGCTCGCGGAAATGGACCTGGGTGTCGATGACGCCCGGCAGGACCGTCAGGCCGGTCGCGTCGAAAGTCTCCCCCGCCGAGGCCTGGCCCAGGTCGCCGATGAAGGCGATCTTGCCGTCGATGACGCCCACATCCGCCAGCCCGCGTCCGGCATGGTTCGCCACCTCCCCGCCGCGCACGATCAGGTCATAGGTCTGGGTCATGGGCGTGTCCTGTGTGACGGGTGGCTGCTTCTAACCTTCCGGTCATCCCCGCGAAAGCGGGGACCCAGTTCTTTCGTTCGCAAGTCCTGTCCGAGATCGGCAGACGGGATGAATATCGACGCCGGGTCGCCCAAAGCGCTGGGTCCCCGCTTTCGCGGGGATGAGCGGAAAAGAGAGGGCCTAACCCCGCACCTTCAACACCCGTATCGCCGCCTTCAGCACCCGTTCCCACGGCAGGTCCATCATGTGCTGGATGGCTTGGTTCAGGCGGGGGTCCAGGGTCTTGAACTCCTGATAGCTGCGCGGCCCGCGAACGGCCTGGCCCTTCCAAGGCCCGCGCGTCGTCTCGTCCGAAGGGCCGAAGACCGCCACCGTCGGAACGCCCGCCGCCACGGCCAGATGGGTCCAGATGGAGTCCGCCCCGACATAGAGCGCCGCCTGCGACAAGGCCGCCGCCGTCTGCAGCCGCGTCAGCCTGCCCTGAAGTTCGATAACCCGCGCGCGCGGCACGGCGTAGCGGATGGTGTGGGCGGCCTCGCGGTCCACCTCCTCGCCCACGATCATCAGCCGCCCGCCCGCCAGCGGCCCGTCGTCGGCCAGCAGCTGGGCCGCCACCTTGGCGTAGCGTTCGGCGGGCCAGCGCTTGCCCATCCATTCCACGCCCGGTCCGACCGCCAGGATCGGCCCCTCTCCGCCCGATGCGGGAAACAGCGCCCTGGCCTCGGCCAGGGTCTGTTCTGAGAAGAACAGGCGCGGCGCCGGCGTCTCTTCCGGCTCCAGCTTCAGCACCGCGGCGGCCGCCTCGACGGCGTGCAGGCCGGGCTGCGCCTTGCCGCGCACCGCCCGCCGCTCGCGCCGCAGCTTGCCCGACAGGTCCGAGCCGCGCATGTCCACGACCAGGCCCCATTTTGTCCCGCGCACCTGGTTCCACAGGGCGATCCATTCGAAATGGCCCTCGCGCTCCAGCACGGTCAGCTTCGACAGGCGCGGCGTGTCGGCGAACAGGGGCGCGCTGGCGGCCGATCCGACGATGGTGAAGGTCGCCTGGGGCAGGCTGTCGACCAGATGCGCCAGCACGCCTGACGACAAGACCGCGTCCTCGGCGTCGGCCTCGGCGATGTAGAGGATGGGGAACCGCCCGATCATGGGCTCATGAACTACAGGGATTCTATCGCAGGTTCAGCGCCAAACGACTGTTTCCACAGGCGGACGTCCTGCGTTACAGCGACGCGCATGAGCCATCTCCCCGACCCCGCCGCGGCCGCCGCCCTGGAACGCTTCAAGGCCCAGCGGGTCACGGCCCTGTATCGGCTGGACCTGATATCGAAGGGCGCGACCATCTCCTACGAGGACGGGACGGCCGTGGACATGGTCTCCGAAAAGGCGCGGCTGGAGGCGGTCGTGGCCGACATGGACCGGCGCATCGCCCGGCTGGAGCGAGCCTTCGACGCAGATCGCCAGGGGTGAGCCTGCCCCTCCTGCCCGACCGGACCTGCGGCGGCTGCGTCGAATGCTGCCGGGTCATTCCGCTGGACCTGCCCGAACTGGCCAAGCCGACGGGCGAACTGTGCGCCTATTGCATCGACGGCGCCGGCTGTTCAGTTCACGAAATCCGGCCGAACGCCTGCCGCGTCTGGTTCTGCCTGTGGCGCGTCATCGAACTGGACGAGCGTTGGCGGCCTGACCGCAGCGGCGTGGTCGTGCGTCCCGACGGGATCGAGGACGGGATCATCACCCTTTATGTCCTGCGCCGCTCGGACTTCCTGGCCTCGACCGACCTATTCGTCACCGTCGCCGGCTGGATCGCAGAGGGAATACAGGTCGCGCTCAGCATCCCCGGCCCGGTCGGAACCTATCCTGCGCGCGCCGTCGTCACCGACTGGCTGCGTCCTGCGGTCGAGGCCGGCGATCCGCAGGACTTCCTGAACCGCGTCGTCTGGTCCCTGGACAAGCTGGCCGAACATGACTTCCAGCCCGACGGCGTCGTGGCGCGCTATGCGGTGGTTTGACGCAAAGGTTCTTCATCCTGGGCCTTGCGCCTAGGATGACGGACGGGGGCAGGCGGCTCGAGGGAAATGCTGCCCGTCCCTTTCTTCCAGCCGTCCCACCCCCATCTAGCCCCCATGCCCATCGCCCGCCTCGACAGCCGCGCCCTGATCGCCGTGACCGGCCCGGAGGCCAGACCCTTTCTGCACAATCTGCTGACCCAGGATGTCGAGACCCTGGGCGGGAACGAACTGCGGTTCGGCGCCCTGCTCTCCCCGCCCGGCCGGCTGCTGTTCGACCTGTTCGTCCTGGGCCAGGCGGACGGCGTGGCGCTGGATGTCGCGGCCGCCCGCCGCGACGCCCTGATCCAGCGGCTGTCGATGTACAGGCTGCGCGCCAAGGTCGAGGTCGCGGCCGACGACCGCCCCGTCTTCGCCGCCTGGCCCGATGCGCCCGACGGCTTCATGATCGATCCGCGCACGCCCCTGATGGGCGGCCGGCGTTATGGCGAGGCGACGCCCGACGCCACCGAGGCCGACTATGACGCCCATCGCCTGTCGGTCGGCGTGCCAGACCCCGCCGCCGACGCCCCCCAGGACAAGACCTATCCGATCGAGGCCGACTTCGACCTGTTGAACGGCATCGACTTCCACAAGGGCTGTTTCGTCGGCCAGGAGACGACCTCGCGCATGAAGCGGCGCGGCGCGATCAAGAACCGGATGCTGCCGCTCGATTTCGACGGCCCGCCCCCCGCCTTCGGCGCCGAGGTGCTGAAGGGCGAACTGCGCGCGGGCGAGGTGCTGTCGGGCCGGGACGGTTCGGTCATGGCCCTGCTGCGGATCGACCGGCTCGACGGCGACCTGACGGTGGACAGCCGCCCGGTGCGCTTGCGCAAGCCCGCCTGGATGGGCGAGGACATTCTCCCTTCCTCCGACGCATGAGACCTCCGCCATGAAGCTCGCCGACCAGATCGTCCTCGTCACCGGCGGCGCGCGCGGCGTGGGCGCCGCCTGCGTCCGCGCCTTCGCCCGCGAAGGCGCCCGCGTCGTCGTCAACTGGCGCGCCAGCGGCGAGGCGGCGAACGCCCTGGCCGCCGAGATCGGCGACCGCGCCGTCGCCCTTCAGGCCGACGTGACCGACCGCGCCGCCGTGGACGCCATGGTCGCCGCCGCACGAGACCGTTTCGACGCCCCCGTGACCACTGTCGTCAACAACGCCCTGGACTACAGCTTCAACGGCGACGCGCGGTCCCAGATGGCCGCCATCGGCTGGGACGAGATGGACCGCCAGTTCTCGACCGTGGTGCGCGGCGCCCTGAATCTGATCCAGGCGACGGCGCCCGGCATGGCCGCCGGCCGGTTCGGCCGCGTGATCAACATCGGCACCAACCTGTTCCAGAATCCGGTCGTGCCCTATCACGACTACACCGCCGCCAAGGCCGCCCTGCTCAGCCTGACCCGCACCGCCGCCGGCGACCTGGGCCCGGACGGGATCACCGTCAACATGGTCTCGGGCGGCCTCTTGCGCACCACCGACGCCAGCGCCGCCACGCCCGAGGCCGTCTTCGACCTGATCGCCGGCATGACCCCGCTACGCAGCGTCACCTCCCCGCAGGAGTTCGCCGACGCCGTCCTGTTCTTCGCCAGCCCTTGGAGCCGTGCGGTGACGGGTCAGAACCTGGTGGTCGACGGCGGCCTAGTTCGGGACTGAAATGACGCCGTGGGCCGGTCGCGCGACGCGCATGTCGCCCGGGGTTCGTCTTGCCGCCGCCCCAGGATGCGATCTGGGGCAAGGGATGGCTCTGTCAGTCCCGCCGCTTTTTGCGGCCCTTGGTCGTCGCCGCGGGCGCATGGGCAAGGCGCAGCAGATTGGCGGCGCCGGGCGCCCCGAACGGCGTGCCCGCCAGGATCAGGATGCGCTGGCCGGGCTGGGCCAGGCCGTATTTGACCGCGCTCTCGACCGCATCGTCGGTGACGGCCTCCAGCGAATCCGGCTGATCGCCCAGGCGCGGCTCCAGTCCCCAGACCAGGGCCAGACGGCGCGCGGTGTTGGGATTGGGCGTCAGCACCAGGATCGGCTTCAACGGCCGTTCGCGGGCCATGCGTCGCGCCGTGCCGCCCAGGGTGGTGAAGACCACCAGACAGCCGGTCGAGGGGGCGTTGGCCGCCATCGCCGCGGCGCCGACCAGGGCGTCCACATCGTGTTCGTCCATGCCGGCATGTTCGGCGCCCATCAGGCTGGGCCACATCGGATCGCGTTCGACCCGCTCGATGATCCGGCTCATGATGCCGACGGATTCCAGCGGATAGTCGCCCGACGCTGTCTCGGCCGACAGCATCAGGGCGTCGGCGCCCTCGTAGACGGCGTTGGCGACATCGGTCGCTTCGGCCCGCGTCGGCGCCGGGGCGCTGGTCATGGATTCCAGCATCTGGGTGGCCACGATCACCGGCACGCCGCGATTGCGGGCCGCGCGGACGATCTCCTTCTGGGCGACCGGCACTTCTTCGGGATCCATCTCCACGCCCAGGTCGCCGCGCGCCACCATGACCCCGTCGCAATAGTCCAGGATGGCTTCCAGGTCGGCCAGGGCGGCCGGCTTCTCGATCTTGGCCAGGCAGGCCGCCTGACCGTTCACGATCCGCTTCAACTCGGCCATGTCCTCGGGCTTCTGCACGAAGCTCAGCGCCACCCAGTCCACACCCATCCGCAGGGCGAAGGCCAGGTCCTCGCGGTCCTTGGACGTCAGGGCCGAGACCGGGATCACCGCCTCGGGCACCGCGACACCCTTGCGGTCCGACAGTTTCGAGCCGCTCTCGACCGTCACATCGGCCCAGTCGTCGGTGCGATCCCCGACGCGCAGGCGCACCCGCCCGTCGTCCAGCAGCAGCAGCATCCCCTTGCGCAGGGCCTTGAAGATTTCCGGGTGCGGCATCTGCACCCGCGACGCATCGCCCGGCGTCGGATCCAGGTCGAAGCGCATCGTGTGGCCCGGTTTGACGGAAATCTCGACATCCTTGAACCGACCGAGCCGCAGCTTGGGCCCCTGCAGGTCGGCCAGCACGCCCAGCGGCCGCTGCAACGCCATCTCGGCCCCGCGCACGGCCTTCAAGGCGGCGGCGTGATCCTCGTGCGAGCCGTGACTGAAGTTCAGGCGAAACACATCGACCCCGGCCTGAGCCAGCGCCTTGACGGTGCTGGGCGCGCGGCTTGCGGGGCCCAGGGTCGCGACGATGCGGGCGCGGCGGGCTCGATTCATGAACGTTTCCTTATTGGCGCTCAGAGGCGATTTGTCCCTTACTGCCCATGAAAATCGTTTCGCGTAAGGCCGCCTTCCCCTCGGGAAACATGAGTTGAGGCTCCCGAAACAGGAGTTTATCGCGCCGGTGTCAAGGCTGTCGCCGGGCAATCCGCCACCGCAAATCCGTTCAGGTCGATGCAGCGGCCTTCGACCGGGGGCGCGGCCACGCCGATGACGTGCGCCAGGGTCGGGGCGATGTCGATCGTGCGGATCGGCAGGAAGCGCTCCTCGGGCTTCGCGCCGGGCCACCAGAAGATGATGGGGACGCGGCGGTCGAATTCGAACGGGGTGCCGTGTCCGCTCAAAGTGCCGCCGACACGGCCGCCGCCGTTGACGTTCTGGGCCAGGGCGAACTGGATGTCGGGCGAACGCTCGGCCACGGTCGACAGGCGCATCCGCTCGCGGATCGTCATCATCTCCGGCTGGCGGCTGTCGGGGATCGGTTCGGCCAGCAGGCGGTCGCGGGTCTCGGCGAAGGCGACGTCGGGCAGTCCGCGCAGCATCTCTACGGCGGCCTCGGCGACCTGGGTCCGCAACGGGTCCGGCAGGGATTTGCGCTCGGCGTCGGCGACCATCAGGCCGCTGCCGCCCGCCTGAAGCGGGTCGGCCGCCAGGTCGAACCGCGTCTTCAGGGCCGTGTTGACCGCCTGGATCGCATCCGTATCCAGACGCCGCGCGTGGGGATAGCCTTGGGCGTGCAGACGCTCCACGAAGTCCGAGCCGCCATGGTCGGCCGTCAGCACCACCAGGACGCCGCCCGGAACCTGGGCCAACTGGTCCAGAAAAGCGCCAAGCGCCACGTCCAGGCGGTGCATCTGTTCGCACATCTCCGGTCCCTGGGTGCCATAGGCATGGCCGATGCGGTCGGTCGCAGACAGGCTGACGCCCAGCATGTCCGTCGCCGTCCCCTGCCCCAGCTTCTGCGTCTCCAGCAGATATTCGGCGGCCTTCAGCGTCTGTTCGTCCAGCAGCGGCGTATTGTCGAACGCCAGCTTGGCGGGCGGCAGCTGCGAATGGAAGGTCTGACCGCGGATGATCCAGTCCCCGGCCAGGGCGCGGCATTCGTCGTTCCGATAGTCCCAAGTCACCGGATTGGCCGCCAGCCAGGCGTTGAAGGCGCGATTGAAGCCGGCGACGGGCGCCAGTTTGCGCTCGGCCGTCTGGCCCGGCTCGACATAGGTCGTCAGTCCGAAGCCGTCGGTGAACCAGAAGGCCTGGCCCTGATGGCCCGCCAGATTGATGGCGCCGCGGTCCTTGCCCGAAACGCCGAACACCTTGCTGTCCGGGCTGACGGCCTTCAGCCAGTCGCCCAGGGTCGTGGCCTGGAGCTGGTCCGTTCCGACCGGTCCGTTGTCCGTGTCGTCGCGGCCGTGGGCCAGGTGGTTGCGCGCGGAGGCCAGGCAATAGACCTCCTTGCCCGTCCTGGCGTCGATCCAGTCGTTCGCCGGAAGGCCGGTCTCGACCGGGTGCATCCCGGTCAGGACGGTGGAGTGGCCGGGGCAGGTCTCGGTCAGACCATGGGTCTGATAGCCGTTGATCGACACCAGCCCCTGGTCGGCCATGCGACGCAGGCCGGCGGTGTAGCGACCGCGATACTGATCGAACAGATTGGCGCTGAACTGGTCGACCACGATGGTCACGATCAGCTTGGGCGGCGCCAGGGGCGCGGCCGACGACGCCGGCTGAACCGAGTTCGGAACCGGTCCCTGAACTCGAGCCTGAGCGACCCCCGCCATCGACAAGGCGCCCAACACCGCCACGGCGGCGCGACGCGACACGGATTTGGCCAGGGACATAGACGACACTCCAACGACAGGCTAGCGGCCTCTAGCGGCTGCGGATTGCATCTGCATGACAGGCGCGAAGACGCGCCCGCCCCTAATGCGATTCCTCGCCGCGCAGGCGCCCGACCTGATGAACGATCAGGACGACCAGCCCGCCGACGATCAGGCCCGCGACAGCCGAGACCGCAGCGGTCGTCAGCCAGCCCGTCACCGCGCCCAGCGGCCCGCTCGCCTGGGCCACGGCGTGGGACAGATGCTCCAGCGGCGCAGCCGGCCAATGCAGGCCCAGCGTATGCGACCCGTGGACCAGGATGCCGCCCCCGACCCACAGCATGGCCGCCGTGCCGATGACCGACAGGGCGCTCATCACCACCGGCATCCCCTTGACCAGGCCGCGCCCCAGGCCACGCACCCCGGCGCTGGGGCGTTCGGCCAGGGCCAGGCCGATGTCGTCCATCTTCACGATCAGGCCGACCGCCCCATAGACGGCCACCGTCATGGCGACCCCGACCACCGCCAGCACCGCCGCCTGGGTCAGGATCGGCTGGGCCGCCACATCGGCCAGGGCGATGGCCATGATCTCGGCCGACAGGATCAGATCGGTTCGCACCGCCCCCGCCACCGTCGTCTTCTCCAGGGCCGCCGCATCGCCGGTCTGGACCCTGTCTTCGCCATGACCGCCGCCGCCAAGGGCCTCCAGCAGCTTCTCGGCGCCCTCGAAGCACAGATAGGTCCCGCCGCACATCAGGATCGGCGTGATGGCCCAAGGCGCGAAGGCGCTCAACAACAGCGCCGCCGGCAGGATGAAGATCAGCTTGTTGCGGAACGACCCCAAGGCGATCTTGCCGATGATCGGCAATTCGCGGCTGGGAGACAGGCCGGCGACATAGCGCGGCGTCACCGCCGCATCGTCCACCACCACCCCCGCCGCCTTGGTCGAGGCCTTGCCGGCGGCGGCCCCGACATCGTCCAGCGAGGCGGCCGCCAGTTTGGCGATGCCGGCGACATCGTCCAGCAGCGCGATCAATCCAGAAGGCATGGTCGGTCAGTCTTCCCGGTAAGGCGGAACGTTGACGCCCTGCGATTTCAGATAGGATTTGATGTTGCGCGCGGCCTGGCGGATGCGTTGCTCGTTCTCGACCAGGGCGATGCGGACGAAGCCCTCGCCGTTCTCGCCATAGCCGACGCCCGCCGCCACCGCGACCTTGGCGTGGGTCAGAAGCTGTTTGGAGAACTCCAGGCTGCCCATATGGGCCAGCGCCGGCGGCAGCGGCGCCCAGGCGAACATGGAGGCGGCGGGTTTGGGAATGTCCCAACCCGCGCGGCCGAAGCTGTCGATCAGCACGTCGCGGCGACGGTGATACAGTTTGCGGTTCTGCTCGACGATGTCCTGCGGTCCGTTCAGCGCCGCGCAGGCGGCCGCCTGGATCGGCGTGAAGGCGCCGTAGTCGAGATAGGACTTCACCCGCGCCATGGCCGCGATCAGCTTCCTGGCGCCGACCGCGAACCCCATGCGCCAGCCCGCCATGCTGTAGGTCTTGGACAGGGAGGTGAATTCGATCGCCACGTCCTTGGCCCCTGGCACCTGCAGGATCGAGACCGTCGGCTTGCCGTCGTAATACAGTTCCGAATAGGCCAGGTCGCTGATGATCCACAGGTCGTTCGACTTGGCGAAGTCCACGACGCGCTCATAGAAGGCCAGGTCCACGGTCTCGGCCGTCGGGTTCGACGGATAGTTCATCACCAGAATCTTGGGCCGGGGCACGGTGAAGGCCATCGCCCGCTCCAGCGCCTGGAAATACTTTTCGTCCGGCGTGGTCGGCACGCTGCGGATCGCGGCCCCGGCGATGATGAAGCCGAAGGTGTGGATCGGATAGGATGGATTGGGCGCCAGGATCACGTCGCCCGGCTCGGTGATGGCGGTGGCCAGGCTCGCCAGGCCTTCCTTGGAGCCCATGGTGACGATCACCTCGGTCTCGGGATCCAGATCGACGCCGAAACGTCGGCCGTAATAGTTGGCCTGAGCGCGGCGCAGGCCGGGAATGCCCCGCGACGCCGAATAGCCGTGAGCGTCGGGCTTGCGCGCGACCTCGATCAGCTTGTCGATCACATGGGGCGGCGGCGGCAGGTCGGGGTTGCCCATCCCCAGGTCGATCACGTCCTCGCCCGCCGCACGTGCGGCCGCTCGCATCGCATTGGTCTCGGCGATGACATAGGGCGGCAACCGCTTCATGCGGTAGAATTCTTCGGACATGACAGGCTCGGCGTTCGGGATGGCGGGCCGACGGATGGCCCAGCCAGCGATTAGCGCGCCTGGCGCCGCCCGCACCAGCATCAAAGGCGGTTTTTTACCCGCGGACCAACGAATCCTGGCGCCCGCGAACGATCCAGGCCTCAGACAACCCGCGCGTGGCGGTTGGCCGCCGGGACGGCCGTCGGATCGAAGGCGGCGCAGACGGCGCGGACGAAGGGCCGGCCCTGGGGGGTGACGCTCAGCCGCCGGCCGTCGACCTCGATCAGGCCGTCCTCGACGAACCGCGCCAGCAGGCTCCAGGCGCCGGCCACGCTGTCGGCCGCGCAGCCCAGGCGCGCGGCGACCTCGGCCACATCGACGGCGAAGTCGCACATCAGCCGCTCGATGATCGCGGCCACGAAGGCGTCATGCGCGCTGAGCGCCACGCCCCGCGCCGTCGGCAGTCCCCCGGCCGACACGGCGGCGCGCCAGTCCCGCTCCTGCGACAGGTTCTGGACATAGCCGTCCGGCGTGCGGCTGATCGAGGAGACGCCCAGGCCGATCAGTACAGGAGCCTGGTCGGTGGTGTAGCCTTGGAAGTTCCGCCGCAGCCGGCCCGCCCGCTGCGCCGCCGCCAGGCCGTCGTGCGGCAGGGCGAAATGATCCAGCCCGATCGCCGTCCATCCCTTGCTGGTCAGATAGCGCGCGGCCGCCTGGCTTTGCAGGAAACGCGCAGGGGCGTCGGGCAGGTCGGCGTCCTTGATCAGCCGTTGGTGCGGCTTCATCCACGGCACGTGCGCATAGCCGAACAGGGCGATCCGTTCGGGCCGCAGGGTCGTGACCAGGCCCAGGGTGGTGACGACGTTCTCCACCGTCTGACGCGGCAGGCCGTACATCAGATCCAGGTTCAGCGAGACCAGTCCCTGCGCCCGCAGCGCCTCGGCCGCCCAGCGGATGGTCTCGAACCGTTCGGGACGATTGACCGCCGCCTGAACGTCCGGCGACAGATCCTGCACCCCCAGGCTGGCGCGGCTCAAGCCGATCCGGCCCGCCGCCTCGACCCATTCCGGCGTCAGCACTTCGGGGTCCAGTTCGGCCGCGATCTCGAAACAGTGGCCCAGGTCGAACCGGGCGGCCAGGCCGGCGAACAGACGCTCCAGGTCGGCCGGCGCCAGCATGTTGGGCGTGCCGCCGCCCAGATGGATCGAGCCGACGCGAACCGGCCGCCCGATCCGCTTCAGGACCAGATCCGCCTCGGCCAGCAGCAGGTCGACATAGCTGGCGATGACGCTTTCGCGGTTCACCGCCCGGGTGTTGCACCCGCAATACCAGCACAGCCGCTTGCAGAAAGGGATGTGAAGATAGAGCGACACCGCCTGATCCAGCGGCGCGCGCGCCAGCCAGCCGCCCCACTGTTCGGCCCCGACGGCGGACGTGAACTGCGCCGCCGTCGGGTAGGAGGTGTAGCGCGGCGCATTGGCGTCGTAGCGGGCGATCAGATCGCCTGAAGACGCGGCGGGCGATGGCGCGACGGGGCTAGAGAGGGACATCGCCCTCTTTCGAGGCGTCGGGCGTGGACAGGCCGGCGTCGCCCTCGTCGAACAGGTGGAACTCGTGCCACAGCCCGTTCAGCACGCCGAAACCGACGGCCAGGCCAAGCCCCAGAATCAGGAAAAATACCACATGGTTCTAATCTCCTAAGGCTCAATACAGGTCGGGGTTGGTCTTCAGCGCCGCCGTCGAGGTCCGTCCCCACAGCACCCGATAGACCCAGGCGGTGTAGATCAGGATCAACGGCAGGAAGACGACCGTGCACAGCAGCATGATGAACAGGGTCAGATGGCTGGACGAGGCGTTCCATACCGTCAGGCTGGACTGCGGATTGACCGAGCTGGGCAGGATGAAGGGGAACATCGACAGACCGACGGTGGAGATGATGCCCACCGTGGACAGGGACGACCCGCCGAAGGCGAGGCCCGCGGACCGACGCCACATTCCGATCAGGCCCATCGCCGCGCCCAGGAAGCCCAGGGCCGGCGCGATCATCATCCAGGGATAGCGGCCGTAGTTGTCCAGCCAGGCGCCGGGCGCGGCCTCGACGGTCGTGCGCAGCGGGTTGGAGAAGCCGTTCACGTCCAGGGCGCCGGTGATCCGGTAGCCCAGGCCGCCGAAAGCGACATACAGGCCGCCGGCCGCGAACAGCACCAGGGCCAGGACGCCGGCGATGGTGCCGAAGGTGCGGGCGCGATCCAGCACCGGCCCGCGTTCGGCCTTGACCGACAGCCAGGCCGCGCCGTGCAGGACCAGCATGGCCACCGACAACAGGCCGGCGATCAGGCTGAAGGGAGTGAACAGGCCCAGCAGGCTGCCGTCATAGAAGGACCGCAGGTCGCCATCCAGGTGGAAGGGCGCGCCCAGGAGGACGTTGCCGACCGCCACGCCGAACACCAGGGCCGGCACGAAGCCGCCGATGAACAGGCACCAGTCCCAGAACGACCGCCATTGGGGCGACGCCCGCTTCGACCGGTATTTGAACGACACCGGCCGCAGGATCAGCGCCGACAACACCAGGAACATGGCCAGGTAGAAGCCCGAGAAGCTGACCGCATAGACGAAGGGCCAGGCGGCGAAGATGGCGCCGCCGCCCAGGATGAACCACACCTGGTTGCCTTCCCAGGTGGCGCCGACGGTGTTGATCACCATGCGGCGCTCCTCGTCGGTCTTGGCGACGAAGGGCAGAAGGGCGCCGACGCCCAGGTCGAAACCATCGGTCAGGGCGAAGGCGATCAGAAGCACGCCCAGCAGCGCCCACCAGATCAGGCGAAGCGTGGCGAAGTCGAGGGGAAGATCCATTGTCGGATGTCCTAAAGGTCTTGTGTCAGGCCACGGCGGGCGCGGGAGCGCGCTCGGCCGGCGCTTCGGGGCTGGGTTCGCCGAACGTCTCCTGTTCGTGGAACGGCCCCTTCTTGATGGCGAACAGCATCAGCCGCACCTCGACCACCGCCAGGGCGCCGTAGAGCAGGGTGAAGCCGACGATGGTGGCCCACAGCTGCGGCACGGTCAGGGACGATGCGCCAAGGAAGGTGGGCAGCACGCCTTCCACCGCCCAGGGCTGGCGTCCGACCTCGGCCAGTATCCAGCCGAATTCGGCCGCGATCCACGGAAGCGGCATGGCCAGCACGGCCAGGCGCAGGAACCAGCGCGTGTGATGTTTACGCAGGGTGCACAGGACGAAGGCGGTGGCGAACAGGGCGATCATGGCGAAACCGACGCCGGCCATGATGCGGAACGACCAGAACAGCAGCGGAACGTTCGGCACCGTCTCCCACGCCGCCTGCTGGATCAGCGCAGGCGTGGCCTGGCGCGGGTCGGCGACGTGGCGCTTCAGCAGCATGGCGTAGCCCAGGTCGCGACGGTGCGTCTCGAACACGCCGCGCGCGGCCATGTCCTGCGGGTTGGCCTTGACCTTCTCCAGGGCGTCATAGGCGATCACGCCGGATTCGATGCGATCCTGGGCCGTGGCCACCAGTTCGAAGATGCCCTCCACCGGCTTGTCGATGGTGCGCGTCGCGATCAGGCCCATGACCCATGGCACATGGACGCCGAAGTAGGTCTCGCGGTCCTTCATCGAGGGTATGCCGACCAGGGTCAGACCGGCCGGGGCCGGCTCGGTGTGCCACATGGCCTCCAGGGCGGCCAGCTTCATCTTCTGGTTGTCGGTCAGGGCGTAGCCCGACTGGTCGCCCAGAACGACGGCGGACAGGGACGCCGCCAGGCCGAAGGCCGAGGCCACCGTCATCGACCGCTTGGCGAAGCCGACATGCTTGCCGCGCAGCATATAGAAGGCCGAAACCCCCAGGACGAAGACGGAGGCGATCACGTAACCGGCCGAGACCGTGTGGACGAACTTGGCCTGGGCCACCGGGTTGAACAGCACGGCCATGAAGTCCGTCACCTCCATCCGCATGGTGTCGGGATTGAAGGCGGAGCCCACGGGGTTCTGCATCCAGCCGTTGGCGATCAGGATCCATAGGGCCGACAGATTGGTGCCCAGCGCCACCATGAAGGTGACGAACAGGTGGGCGTGCGGCTTCAGCTTGTCCCAGCCGAAGAACATCAGCCCGACGAAGGTCGCCTCCAGGAAGAAGGCCATCAGCCCTTCGATGGCCAGCGGCGCGCCGAAGATGTCGCCGACATAGTGGCTGTAGTAGCTCCAGTTCATGCCGAACTGGAACTCCATGGTGATGCCGGTCGCGACGCCCAACACGAAGTTGATGCCGAACAGCACGCCCCAGAAACGGGTGATCGTCCGCCAGATCGGCCGCCGGGTCATCACATAGATCGACTCCATGATGACCAGCATGAACGACAGCCCCAGGGTCAGGGGCACGAATAGAAAGTGATAAAGGGCCGTCAGCGCAAACTGCAGCCGGGACAGGTCGACGACCGCGAGGTCGATCATGGCTTTGCTCCGTCACGCCAGCCCGGTCGCCGGCGTTTCCACCGCCCTAGAAGGCCGCCAGACGGGTCGCCTTGATCTCGATCAAAGCGAACTCTGACGCAGGACCCTAGTGGACTATTCGTCCTTGGACACTTCGTCCAACGACGTTTTGTTGAGTAGCGTGCGGCGATGGCGTGTGCTGGAGTTTGTCGATGACCGCCATTTCGCCCGATGCCGTCGCGCCGGCCGCCTGGCTGAAAGCCGCCGGCCGGCCCTGGCGTCGCCTGGCGACGGCGGCGGGGCTGCTGACCGTGGCGGACGTGGTTCCCGCTATCGGTTTCGCCGCCGGCCTGGCCCTGGCGATTTCGAACTTCCAGCACGGCCTGATCGCAGCCGCCCCCTGGCTGGCGCTGGCCGTTCTCAGCCTGGTCTCGCGCGCCATGATCGGCCAGGCCGCCGTCGTCGTGGGCGCACGGCTGGGACGGGCGGTCAAGACCGAGGTGCGCGGCCGGCTTCTGGCCGATCTGTTCGGCCGGGGCTTGCGGTCGAACGATCGCCTGACCGCCCTGGTCGAAGGGACCGGCGCGCTGGACGGCTACTACGCCCGGTTCGCTCCCTTGCGCCTGGCCGCCGCCCTGTCGCCCCTGCTGCTGATCGCGGCTGCGGCCGTGGCCAGCCCCGTGGCGGCGGGCGTGCTGTTGTTCACCCTGTTTCCCTTCATCGTCGGCATGGCCCTGGCCGGGACAGCCGCAGCGGGCGAGAGCCGTCGCCAGTTTCAGGCGCTGGAGCGGCTGTCGGGCCTGTTCATCGACCGGGTGCGCACCCTGCCCGCCATCCTGGCCTTCGATGCGGTCGGCCGCACGACCGACCAGATCGCCCAGGCGTCGAACGAATTGGAACGCCGCACCGCGCGGGTGATGCGGATCGCCTTCCTGTCGTCGGGAGTGCTGGAGTTCTTCTCGGCCCTGTCGGTGGCCCTGATCGCGGTCTATTGCGGGTTCAACCTGCTGCGGCTGTTGCCCTTCCCCGTGCCGGAGGCGCTGGACCTGCCGCGCGCCTTCTTCGTCCTGGCCCTGGCGCCGGAGGTCTATCAGCCGCTGCGCCGGCTGGCCGCGGCCTATCACGACCGCCAGGCCGCGGAGGCCGCCGCGCCTTCGCTGGTCACGCCCGCCCCGGTCGAACGGCCGCGCGCGCCGCTGGGCGACCTGGCGCCGGCCATCCGCTTCCGGGACGTGTCCGTCGCCTATGACGGCCGCACGCCGGTCATTCGAAACTTCGACTTGGACGTCGCGCCCGGCCAGATCGTCGCCCTGACGGGGGCCAGCGGGGCGGGCAAGTCCAGCCTGCTGCACCTGCTGTTGGGCCTTGCGCCCCTGAGCGGGGGCGAAGTCGAGATCGGCGCAGCGAAACTGGGCGTGGACGGCGATGTCGCCGGCCGCATCGCCTGGGCCAGCCAGCAGCCCATCGTCGTGCCGGGCGACCTGGCCCGCAACATAGCCCTGGCCGATCCCGCCAGTTGTCCGGGCCGGGTGGCCCTGGCGGCGCGCACGGCCGGCCTGACGGGCGACCTGGATCGTCGGATCGACGAGCGTGGCGGCGGCCTGTCGGGCGGCGAACGGCGGCGTCTGGGCTTGGCCCGCGCGCTGCTGAAACGCGCGCCCATCCTGCTGCTGGACGAACCGACGGCCAATCTGGATCCGGCCTCCGAACAGGCGATGAT
This sequence comes from Brevundimonas sp. D3-1P, assembly GCF_055809335.1. Lineage (NCBI taxonomy): Bacteria > Pseudomonadati > Pseudomonadota > Alphaproteobacteria > Caulobacterales > Caulobacteraceae > Brevundimonas > Brevundimonas sp. D3-1P. The sequence continues at coordinate 24,831 of NZ_CM147908.1, read as the reverse complement.
CGCCGTCATCGCCCGGGCGGCGCGCGGCCGCACCACGCTGATCGCCACCCACTCCCCGGCCGTCGCGGCCCTGGCCGACCGGGTGGTGCAGCTATGAGCCGGACGATTCGGTCCGGGGGACGGATCGGCGGACTGATCGCCGCCCAGACGCAGGAACAGCGCGCCCGCCTTCGGCTGGCGGCCGCCGCAGGCGCCGTGGTCACGGTGGCGGCCGTCTGCCTGTTGGGCCTGTCGGGCTGGTTCATCACCGGGGCCGCCTTCGCCGGGGCGGCGGGGGCGGCGGCGGCCCAGAGCTTCAACTACATGATGCCCAGCGCCATCATCCGCCTGTTGGCCATCCTGCGCACCGGAGGCCGATATGTCGAACGGGTCGCCGGGCACGAAGCGGCGCTGAAGGCTCTGGCCCGGCTTCGCCCGCAACTGTTCCGCGCTATCGCCGACGGTCCGCCAGAAACCGCCCTTGGCCTGTCGTCCGGCGAGATGTCCGCCCGGCTGGTGCAGGATGTCGATGCGATCCAGACCCTGTTCGTGCGTCGCTCCGTCCCCGTCAGCCTGGGCGCAGGGGCCGTCGCCGCCATCGCCCTGGCCAGCTTGGCGACGCCGCTGGCCGGCCTGGCCCTGTTGCTGTCGATGGCGTCGGCCTGCATCGGCGGCGTCGTGATCGCCCGACGCCTGGCCGAACCGGCGGGACGCGCGGCCCAAATGGCGGTCGGGGCGCTGAAGGACCGGCTGGCCGCCCTGGAGGCCGTCACGCCCGAGCTCAAGGCCTATGGGCTGGAGCGCTGGGCCGTGGAGCAGGCGGCGACGGCGGCGGCCGACCACGACCGGGCCCAGATCGCCCTGACCGAGGCCGCCGGCTGGATGGCCGCCTGGCAGGCCGTGGCGGTCGCGGTCGCGGTCGCCCTGGTCGTGCCGGCCAGCGCCGGGGCCGCCCTGCCGCTGACGGCCCTGGCCGCCCTGGCCGCCATCATGGGGATCGAGGCCGCCGGCGGCCTGGTCGCCGCCCTGCATCAGAACGGCGCCGCCGCCCAGGCCCTGGCTCGGCTGGATGCGGCCCTGCCCGACGTGGCGACCGAATACCCCCGCAAGCCACAGGACGACGCCGTGGCGCTGATCGGCGCAGGCGATCCGCTGTCGCCGCCCGCGCGTCTGGGCCTGTTCGGCCCGTCGGGAGTCGGCAAGACGACCCTGGTCGAACGGCTGATCGGTCTGCGCCCCGCCCTGGCGGACGAGATGCGGATCGGCGGCGTCGACATCGCCGACATCGCGCCCCGCGATCGCCGCGCCCTGTTCGCCTATGCGGCCCAGGACGTGCGGCTGCTGGACGGTTCGGTGCGCGACAACCTGCGTCTGGCTGGCCCGGCCGATGCGGCGGCGATGTGGCGCGCCCTGGACGATGCCGGCCTGGCTGCACGAATCATGGCCGAGCCCCTGGGTCTGGATGCGCCCGTAGGATCGAACGGGGAACGGCTGTCGGGCGGAGAGCGCCGCCGGCTGAACCTGGCCCGGGCCTATCTGCGCGACGCCCCCTGGCTGGTGCTGGACGAACCGACCGAGGGACTGGACGCCGCGACCGAAGCCCATGTCTTGGCCGCGCTGGACAGGCGGCTGGCCGAACGCGGCCAAGGCCTGATCCTGATCAGCCACCGCACGCCGCCCATGGCTCTCTGTCCCCGCACGATCCGCATCGAGGGCTTGGCGGAAGACGGCCGGATCCGTCTGGCCTCGGAGCGGCGGAACGCCGCCTAAACCTCGCCGTCGGCCAGTTCCTGCAGCCGGTCGGGGCGTTCCACCTCGATCTCGTGCAGCGACAGGGCCTGGATCACCTGGGCGTTCTTCAGCTTGGTCAGTTCGCGGCTGACCGTCTCGATGGTCAGGCCCAGATAGTCCGCCATTTCCGCCCGCGTCATCGGCAGGCGCACCCGGTTGTCGCGCGACGGCCGCATCGGATCGCGCGCCGGAAGGTCCAGCAGGAAGGAGGCCAGTCGTTCCCTGGCCGTCTTGCGGCCCAGCAGCAGCATCTGTTTCTGCGCCGCCGCCAGTTCATGCATCGCCCGCTCCAGCAGCGCCGCCTCCAGCACCGGTCGCGCGCGGACGACCGCCTGATAGTCGGTTTTGCGGAACCGGCACACGGTGGTCGGCTCGATCGCCTCCGCCGAGAAGCCGTAATCCTTGCCCGACGCCAGGCCGATGAAGTCGCCCGCGAACAGGAAGCCGATGATCTGCCGCCGTCCGTCGGCCAGCAGCTTGTAGAGCCGCACCGAGCCGGAGGTGATGTTGAACACGCTGTTGGCCGGGTCGCCTTCGCGCGCCAGAACCGCATCGGCCTGGAGCGACACCTGCTCGGCGATGGCGTCCAGCACCGCCATGTCCTCAGGATTCAAGCTGGCGCAGACGCTGAACGGCCGCGCGCCGCAGGCGTCGCAGACCGTGCTCTGGCGCCGCTCCAGGCATGCGTTCGACAGGGATCGGAATTCCAACATCAGGCCTCGCGTTCGCCGGAAGCCTAAGGCGCGCGGGCCGCCGGTGCAAATCTGGCCTGCGCGGCCGTGCGACGATCAGTAACTCAGCCGCAGGCCGATGCTGGCGGCGCGCGGCGGGCCATAGCCGGCGACCCCGTTTCCGGTCTGGGAAACCTCGACATCCTCGTCGAACAGATTGTCCGCCGCAAGCCACAGGGTCGTGCGCGGATTCAGCGCCCATTCGGCGCGCGCATCCAGGGTCACGGCGTCCGCCAGGGTGCGGCTGTTCAGATCGTCGTCGAACCGCCGCGATTCGTACCGCGCGGCCAGCGCCAAGGTCAGCGCCCCGGACAGCCGCCAGTCCAGGCCGGCGGTCGCGCTCCATTCCGGCGCCTGGGCGGGCCTCAGGCCGGTCAGTTGCGGCGCCGACGCCCCGCCGTCCACGGTCGCGTCGGTCCAGGACACGGCGCCGTTCAGCGACAGGGCGGGCGTCAGGTCCGCCGTCCCCGTCAGTTCCACGCCCCAGGCGTCGATGACGCCGGCGTTCTGGCGCTGGCGCAGGACGCCGCCCGCCGGCACGAAGCCCGCGCGCGGAAAAGTCGCCGGCCCCGTCCCGATCGTCACATTGACGATGGCGTCCTCGATCTGATTCCAGAACACGGTCGCGCCCCAGCGCAGACCGTCGCGGTCGAAGGCCAGGCCCGTCTCGACGCCGTTCAGCGTCTCGGGGGTAAGGGCGGCGTTGGCCTCGGTGATGTCGTTGCCGACCCGGAACGGCCGATGCAGTTCGTTCAGCGTCGCCGGCCGGAAGCCGGAATAGGCCGCCGCCCTCGCCGCATAGCCTCCGCCCAGATCGCGCCGCGCGGCCAGGCGCGCGCTGACCACCTCGCCGGAACGGTCCGGGTCGGTCTCGTCCAACAGCACGGCGCCTGTCGCCAGCGTATATTCGTCGCGGAACCCGCCCCTGTTCTCCCATCGATCCACCCGGACGCCGCCCGCGACCAGCCAGTCGCCGCCTGTCCAGGACCCGTCGACATAGACCCCGCCGACCGAGGTCTCCCCGCCCGCCCGGCGGCCGCGCGCGAAGCCCGCACCCGTCGGATTGCTGAAGAACTCGTTCGTCTGTCCCTCGTTGAAACGCGCGTCCGCGCCCAGTTCCCATTCCAGCCGCCCGCCGGCGAAATCCGACACCCGCCGACGCAGGGCGGCGTTCAGGCCCCAGCCGATCGCGGGGGTCTTGTATTGATCGTTCGCCGGGGTCGTGGTCGCCCGGTCGGCGGACACCGAGGCGGAGCTGTTGGCCAAGTCGCTGTCGATGCGCCAGGCCTGCAGCCGCCAGCCATAGCCGTCTGCGCTCGGGGCCTGGGCGACCGCGGCGCTCAAGCTATGGCCGCTGGCGTTGGCGCGCGTGCCCGCCAGGCCCGATCCCCGATCCTCCTCCCAGGTCGCCGCCCGCATCGACAGGTTGGTCCGGCCCACGGCGCCGTCGATCCGAACGGCGGCGGCGCGGCTGTCCAGGTCCAGGGGCGTGTCCGCCGCCCCCGCCGCCGGCCCGCGCACCGGAACATAGCCGTCGCTGACCTCGCGCAGGCCGCTCAGCGTCACCGCGACCGGCCCCAGCCGGGCCGAGGCCGACCCCGCCGCCCGCATCCCGCCCCGCTCGGCCGCCGAAACATCCAGCACCCCGCCCTGGCTGCGTTCGCGCAGGGTGATCGCGCCGGTCAGGGCGCCGGCGCCATACGGCCCCGATCCCGCGCCGCGCACCACGTCCACGCCCTCCAGCGATTCCGGCGCGGCCTGGGACCAGATCACCCAGCCTCCGAACGGATCGTTCAGCGGCGCCCCGTCCAGCAACACCAGCGTCCGCCCCGCGCCCGACGGCGCTATGGCTCTGAGCGAAAGCCCCTGGGTCGTCGGATTGGCCGCCAGGCTGGTGGTGCGGCGAAACAGCGACACGGCCGGCACGGAGCGCAGGGCCTCGTCGATCCGCGCCGAACGTGACAGGACGGCCTGGTCGATCCTGACCACAGAAAAGGCCGCGTCCGCCGCCGCCGGCGGCAAGCGCGCGGCGGTCACGACGATCTCGGGCAGGGCGGCGGGCGCGACGACGGGGGGAGGAACGTCTTGCAACATCCGTCCTCGATACGGGCTGGAGGCGCGCCATGAAAGCCCAGGGCGACGAAATGACCGCGACCGGCGGCGAACACGCCGGTTGCGCGGAGCGCCCGGGCAGGGCGACAACGCCTTAACGCTCACTTTTGCCCGTAACTTCTGAAACGGTCGAGGATGCGGGCCATTTCAGCATTGTCGAGCAGAACTGGGCCGCCCAGCGCGATGGTGCCCCAATAGACGGCAGCCTGTTCCTCGATTTCCTCGGCGATCAGCAAGGCTAACTCCAGGCTGGGCGCGACGACGACTTGGCCGTGATTGGCCATCAGCGCGGCGTAACGACCGCCCAGGGTTTCTATCACGGTGTCCGCCAGAGCGTCCGAACCGAAGGTGGCGTAAGGCGCGACCGGAACCGAGGCGCCGCCGCCGACCGCGACCATATAATGCATCGGCGGGATCGGCTTGTTGGCGCAGGCCAGGATCGTCGCATGACGGGAATGACAATGGACGACGGCGTTGCAGTCGGGACGCAGCGCCAGAAGCCGCCAGTGCATCCGCCATTCGCTGGACGGTTTCAGCGAGCCTGCCGGGGTCGATCCGTCGGCTTCGACCCGAACAACGGCGTCGGGCGTCAAACGCTCTGGCGGAACGCCGCTGGGCGACACCAGCATCGCTTCTCCCAGGCGCGCAGAGACGTTGCCGGAGGTCCCGCGATTAAGGCCGCGCGCATCCATGGCCTGCATGACGGCCACCACACCCGCGCGGAGGCGATCTTCATCTGTCATGGTCATGCTGCTCTCGTCGATAGCGTGGACATGGCGGACTTCACATCATCGAAGCCGGCGAGCAGGCCCAAGGTGCCGGGTCCCTGGGCCACCAGGGCGGCGGTCGCTCCAGCAAAACGGCAAGCATCGTGAGGGCTATAGCCCTTGTCCAGCGCGACGATGAAACCCGCGCAGAAGGCGTCGCCGCAACTGGTCGTATCGACCGGCGTGATTTCGTAGGAAGGAACCGTGATCACCGCCCCGTCCAGCAAGGCGACGGCGCCGCGAGCGCCTGCCTTGATGATGCAGTTCCCCGCGCCGAAGCCGGTGAAGAAGCGCGCGGCATCGGCCAGATCGTCCCGACCTGAAAGCATCACCGCCTCGGCCGCGCTGGGCAGGAAGTAGTCGACGTAGGGGAGCAAGCGGCGCAATTCGTCCAGAGCGCCGGGCTGAGGCGATATCAGATCGCAGGTGACGGTGGCGCCCGCCGCCTTCGCGGTCTCGAGCAGTTGCGCGCCAGGCCCCCCGTCGAGCCGAGGGCCGCCTACGCCTGCGTAGTGCAGGAACCGCGTCTGGCCGGCCGCCTTGGCGATCGCATCGGACGGACCTGCGAAGAAGCCTGCGCCCATGGCGTGAAAGTTCGGACGTCCGCCCTGGGAATTGACCGCCAGGATGGTCGTTGACGTCGGCAAGTCCGGCAGCGTCTCGATGAGCGTCAGGTCAACGCCCTGGTCCTCCAAGGCCAAGCGTACGACGCGTCCTGCCAGGTCGCCGCCCAAGGCTGTCGCCAAACGGGTTTCCAGGCCCAGGGCGGCGGCGACCATCGCCGCGCCGCCCGCCGTGCCAGCCGGCACGATCACGATTCGTTCGACCAGGGTGGTGCCTTCATCAGCAGGCAGGGCGTCGATCGGCAAGGCCACGACGTCCAGCGTCGTCAGGCCCAGACAGATCAGTCCGCTGTTTGACATGACGGACCCCGCTCAGAGTGGCTGCAGCATCTGAAGCGCCTGATGCGCCATCTGAAGCTTGCCGACCGGTTCCAGAGGGCCCGCGGCTTTCAAAAGCTTGAAGCTCTCATCCGCCGCCTCGAGGGTGAAATCGATGTCTTCCTCGGTCATCGCCGCCGAAAAGAACATGTTGTGCCAGGGGTGGAAGTAGACGCCGCGGCGGATCAGGGCGTCGGTCCAGAAATAGCCCTTAGCCATGTCCGCATCGTCCTCGAACATGATCAACGGCAGTTCTTCCGGCCCGGTCTGGCGCAAGGCGAAACCGCGGCGCGCCGCCGCCTCGTCCAGGCCCGCGCGCAGCCGTCGCCCCAAGGCCTGGGTCTTTTCCAGATAGTCGGTTTCGCGGATCAGGCGGAAGGTCTCGAGCGCCGCGGCCATCGGCGCCGCCGAGAACCAGTATGAGCCGGTCACATAGACGAAGGTCGCCGCACCCCGCGCCTTTTCGGCGCCCAGCAGAGCCGAAATCGCGTGACCGTTCGCGATGGCTTTGCCCCAGGTCGACAGGTCCGGCTCCACCCCCACCAGCGACCAGCTGCAATCGCGCGCCAGACGCAAGCCCGCGCGCACGTCGTCGACGATCAACAGGGCGTCATGTTCGTCGCACAGTTCGCGCGCCCTTGTGGCGTAGGCGACGGTCGGACTTTCCTGATCGACGAAGGTGTCGTGCTTGATCGGAGAGGCGAAGATGGCGGCCAGGTCGTCTCCGGCCTCCTTGACCGCCGCTTCCAGACTTTCGACGTCATTATAGTCGTAGAAGATCTGATTGGCGCGGTCGGCCGTGGTCACGCCCAACGGCAGGGGCGTGCACCAGGGGGCCGCCCCGTGATAGGCGCCGCGCGCCCGCACGATGGTCTTCTTCTGGGTGTGGTTGCGCGCGATCATGAGCGCCATGGTGGTGGCGTCGGTTCCGTTCTTGCAAAACATGGCCCAGTCGGCGTGGCTGACCTGGGCGGTGAAGGTCTCCGCCAGTTCGACCATCACCTCGGCCGGGCCTGTCAGAGTGTCGCCCTCCGCCATGCGGCGAATGTAGGCTTGGTCGATGGATTCGACGCCATAGCCGAACAGGCTGGGGCCATAGCCGCACATGAAATCGACGTAGCGATTGCCATCGACATCCCACAGATACGCCCCTCGCCCCTTCGAGAAGAATTGCGGATAATCGTCGGGCAGCAGCGTCACCGACTGGTGGCCATACATCCCCCCCGGAATCACCACCTCTGCCCGCTCGCGCAAACGACGATCCGCCGTATTGGTCCAGTTCATGTCCCGCCCTCACATAAAATAGTCTTCACTATCTTTACGGTGCGGACGATCCACGTCAAGACGGAGTCGCGATAGCCAACCATGGCCTTTGTCAGGGAGAGTTCGCCATGCCGTCAGACGAGAGAACGTTCACCGCCGTTTTCCAGCAGCAACGCGACGCCGTTCTGCGAGACGGAGCGCCGGATGCAGCGACGCGCATCGACCGCCTGACGCGATGCATCGACCTTCTCGTCGATCATCAGAATCCGCTGTGCGAGGCCATGCAGGCCGATTTCGGCTCGCGCGCGCCCGAAGCTTCGCGTCTGACCGACATCGCCGCCTCGATCTCCGCCCTGAAGTACGCCCGGTCGAAACTGAAGCGCTGGATGCGGCCCGAGCGCGCCCTTCCGACACCTGGGCTGCTGGCGCTGTTCGGCGCCAGGGCGCGGATCGAGATTCAGCCCAAGGGCGTGGTCGGGATCATGGCGCCATGGAACTTTCCGGTCTTTCTGGTCTTCGCACCCCTGGCCAGCGTCCTGGCCGCCGGCAACCGCGCCCTGATCAAGCCGTCGGAGCTGACGCCCCGGACCTCGGCGCTGATGCAGGATCTTATCGCCAGAACGTTCGCGCCGGAGGAGGTCGCGGTCGTCACGGGAGACGCCGCCATCGGCCAAGCCTTCGCCGCCTTGCCTTTCGATCACCTGATCTTCACCGGCGGCGGGCAGGTCGGGCGTCAGGTCATGGCGACAGCGGCCCGGTCCCTGACGCCCGTCACGCTGGAATTGGGCGGCAAATGCCCGGCCATCCTGTCGCGCACCGCCGATATGGGCGTCGCCGCCGCTCGGATCATGAACGGCAAGACCCTGAACGCCGGCCAGATCTGTCTGGCGCCGGACTATGTGCTGGCGCCCGCCGAAGCCGTCGAGGCTTTCGCAAGCGAAGCCGCGCGGGCCGCCTCGGTCTATTTTCCGACCATCGAACCGAACCCGGACTACGCCGCCGTCATCCATGACGGCCATGCGGCGCGACTGAGGGCCCACGTCGAGGACGCCCGCGCCAAGGGCGCCCGCATCGTCGAGGTCAGGCCCGCAGACGAGACCGCGCCTTCGGGCAGCCGCAAGCTGGCGCCGACCTTGATCCTAGGCGCCACGGACGAGATGACGGTGATGCAGGAAGAGATATTCGGCCCGCTGCTGCCGGTCATGGCCTACGACCGGACCGAAGACGCCATCGCCTACGTCAACGCCCATGACCACCCACTGGCGCTCTATTGGTTCGGAACCGACCCGCAAGAGCGCAATGTCGTTCTGGGGCGAACACGCAGCGGCGGCGTGACCGTCAACGACGTGATCTTCCATGTCGCCCAGGAAAGGTTGCCGTTCGGGGGCGTCGGCCCCTCAGGCTTCGGCGCCTATCATGGGCGCGACGGCTTCATGGCCTTCAGCCACCGCCGCGCCGTGTTCGAGCAGATCGCCAGCGATATCGGCCCGCTGAAGGATCTTCGCCCGCCCTTCGGACCGGCGATCCGCAGGTACTTGGCCGCCCAGATCAGACGTTAGAGGTTGTAGCGGGTCTTTCCGCCGGCGAACTGCGAATAATAGAGACACACCATCCGGCACACCTCCTGAGTGACCAGGGCCTCGTCGGCGTCCGGCTGCTCCAGCACCATTTCGGTCGCGGCCATCATCAATTCCGTGGTGATGCGCGTGGCGGCGTAGATTTCTTCGGTGCTCGATGCCGGATATTGCTCCAACAAGCGTTCGGCTGTGTGACGCGCCACCTTGTCGCGCGAAGCGATACGGATGTCCTGCAGCATCGGCACGGCGCGCATGGCCCTCAGAATCCACACGCCGCCAGGCATGTCGCGCGTGATCTGGTTCACCGTTTCCTGAATCTCGCGGTTCTTGGCTATCGCCTCGTCCATCGAATCCGCGACTAGGCCGCCAGCTTCGATCCAGTCGAACACCGCACGATCCTGGGCGTCCATCAAACGGCGGCCCAATTCGCTGAGAATGGCGTATTTGTTCGGGAAATAGCGATAGAGCGCCGGCGGCGTCAGTCCGGCGCGCTGACACACCAGGTTGGTCGAGAGCCGTTCGAACCCCACCTCGGCCAGCAGCTCGCCCGATACGGCCAGAATGGCTTCGAAAGTCTGGTGCGCACGGCTTTGCGAAGGCTTGAGCTTAGCCTCGAGCGACACGGATGGAGCCGGTTCGCCAGCCGTTCTGGCTTTTCGGCCGCTGCGGCGGCCAGGGTGTTCTGTCATGGGACGCCTGAAATAGACCGGCCCATACTGTAACGCCAAGGGCTTCTGACGCTAACGATCAGATTCGCTCGAGCGCCTTTGACCGCCAGCCGGCCAGGCGTCGCATCTGTTTCCGACACGGAATTCCTTCCGAACGGCCGGGTTCCGCATCACCGACGCTCAGTGCGCCGCGGCGGCATGACGGCCTGAACGATTACGAACAATATTGTCGACAGGGCCAGGAATACGGCCGACGCCGGCAAGACCTTCGACACCGCCCCCTCCCCGACGATCAGTCCGGCGACCAACGGCCCGAAGCTCGACCCCAGCAGTTGCGCCGCTCCAATCTGCAAGGCCGCCCGCCGAGTCGGATCAAGCTCGATCATCAGGGCTGTTTGCAGCGGCAGGGCGAACATCCAAAGGAAGCCGAACAGAACCACCGCCCCGGCGAACACCAATGGACTGGGCGGCGATCCTATTCCCGCCAGGGCGACGGCCTGCAACGCCGCGACGCCGATAAGGATCGGGCCCGCGCGCCACCGAGGTCCGATGACGGTCGCGGTCATGCCGCCCGCCACCTGGGCCGCTAGCGCCAGAGCGACGACAAGGCCGGCGGTTTCGCTGGACAGACCCGCGCGCTGCGCCAACGGATCCAGATAGACCCAGAGCGACACGATAAAGGCCAGAGACAAGAATATGGCGACGAGCCCGGCCGTGGGCATCGACGCCAAGGGACCGCCGGCCCCTTTTTCCGGCCTGTGCAGCGGCGCCATGCGGTCCGGCCCGAACAACGCCGCCAAACCCGCGATGATCGACAGGACCGTCAGCACGATCAGTCCTCCGTTCACGCCGAACGGCGGAATGACCCATGCCGCCAGCGAGGCGGCGACGGCCAGCTGAGCCAGGGTCTGAGCGGTGGCGAATACGCCAGCCCAGCGTTCGGCCGAGCCGGATCGGACGATCATGCTGATCGCCGACCACAGCATCACCCCTTCGAACAGGCCCGCTATCGAGCGATCCAGCACCAGCCCGTAGGACGTCAGTCGCAGTCCCGCGACCGTCGCGGCCGCATGTCCCAGACAGGCCAGAGCGATCTTGATCCGCATCGCCGTCGGCTTCAGGAAGGTCGCCGCCAGACTGACGGCGAGGCCCAGCGCGAACAGTTCGCCCATGGCGGCCAGGCCGATCCCGACCCCGGAAAGACGGCCCTCGTGACCCCAGCCGCCCAGAATCATCGGCTGGAGCCCCGCGATCAGCACGGCGACGGTCCCTACCGCCAAGCATATGATCTGGCGGGGCAGGCCCAACGCCGCCTCCGCGTCTTCTTCCCGCACCGACACCCGACGTCCCCCAAGCGGCCCGGTGCGGTCAGTAGCTGTACCTTAGGAAGACGCCGACACTGCGCGGCCGGTTGTAGGTCACGAGGTCGACGCCCAGGCTGTCGATCGGCGAGATGTTCACGATCCAGTCTTCATCGAAGATGTTGCGCGCGAATATCCCGGCTTCCAGTCCCGAGCTCCCCGAGCGCCAGCTGATCTGCGCGCCCGTGTTCCAGACCGCGTCCTGCGACAGACGCTCCTTGTTGGAGTTGTCGAAATAGACCTTGGACGAATAGGTGGTGTTGAGGTTGGCGACGACGTCGCCGCGCGAGCCCAGGGGCCAGGTGTAGGTGACAGAGGCGTTCAGCGTCGCCTTCGGCGACTGCGGCAGCCGGTTGCCGCTATAGTCCTCGCCTTCCGAAATGAAGTCGTCGTATTCCGCGTGCAGCAGCGACAGGCCGGCGCTGATGTCCAGATTGTCGATCGGCGAGACCGAGCCTTCGACCTCGGCCCCGTACACGGTCGAATCCCCCGCGTTGTCGAGCACCAGAACCGTCAGTCCGTTGCGCAGCGCCTGGGCGAAAACCTGCTGATCCTTGTAGGCGTAATAGAACAAGGACGTGTCGAGGCGCGCGCGCCGATCCCAGAACTGCCCCTTGTAGCCGATCTCATAGGCGTCGAGTTGTTCGTTGTCGTAGGGCTGAAGCTGTTCCACCGAGGTGGCCAGCCCGCCGAAGAAGCCGCCGCTCTTGAAGCCCCGATTGTAGGTGGCGTAGATGTTGGCGTCGGGACTTAGTTCATAACGCAGGCCCAGCCGACCGGACCAGGCCGAGAAGCTCTTGCTGTTCTGATAGGTCAGGATGGTCGCCAGGCCGTACTCGATCTCGCTGCGGTAGTCGAAGTCGCGATCGTCTGACGACCACCGCAGGCCCAGCGTCCCGACTAGCCGGTCAGTCAGTTGATAGTCGGCCTGACCGAACAAGGCATAGCTCTTCGTCTTCTGCGTGTAGGGATAGCCGAAGACGCCGACGGTGTTTTCAGGGCTGAGGCCGAGCGGATTGTCCGGCGACATGAACAGCGGCCGCAGATCACGCAACACGTCCTGAGTCGAATTGTCCTTGATCGTCTCGTCCATGAAATAGGCGCCGAGCACCCATTTCAGATCGGCGCCCGGATCATTGCTCTGCAGGCGCAGTTCCTGGCTGAAGGATTCCGACTCCGACCGATAGTTGATCTCGATCATCCGCAGCGGACTGGAGTCGGTGTTCTCGAATGCGTTGCGCTTTGCGTTCTGATAGGCGGAAATGGCGACGAGATCGACGCCGCCGAGCGTCCAGTCCAGCTGAACCGAAGCGCCGTTCAGCCGGACCTTGTCCTTGCCCGCCTCGGGGCCGTAGTCGCCCGCCCGCACGTCGCCGTCGGTGTCCGCGTAGCCCAGAAGATCGGTGCAAAGACCACTGGAGTAGGCGCTGGGCAGACACTGGCCGTCGGCGCCTGTGACCTCCGCCGCCGCCGGGAACAGGGCCCGATGCTGCGGCGTCGTGGCGTCGCCGTGGTTCTCGAAATGGTTGACCGAGGCCAGGATGCTGACGTCGGCGCTAGGCGTGTACAGCAGCGAAAAACGACCGCCATAATATTCGACCGCGTTCAAATCCTTGCCCGAGACCCGGTCATAGGTGTTGCCGTCGCTAGAGACATACTGGCCGGCGAGACGAAAGGCGAGCACGTCATCCACGATCGGACCGCCGACGCCGCCCTGCAGGTTGACCGCATCTTCCGACGCATATTCCGCACGACCGCCGCCTGACCAGTCGAAGCTCGGCCGGTTGGTCGTGATATTGATCGCGCCGCCGTTGGTGTTGCGGCCGTAGAGCGTGCCTTGGGGTCCGCGCAAAACCTCGACCTGGGCCAGGTCGTAGAAACCCGACATCTGCGCCAGAGGCGAGCCGATATAGACGCCGTCCACATAGATCCCGACGCCGCTGGAGGCGTTCGGGTTGAAGTCGCTCAGCCCCACGCCCCGAATGTATATCTTCGGGCTGGCGGCGGCGTCGCCGCTGGACACGCGCAGGCCGGGCGCAAGATTGTTCAAGGCCATCACGTTGCTGACGCCCTGCGCCTCCAACGTCTCGGTGTTCAGCACGCTGATGGAGACGGGCACGTCCTGCAATCGTTCCGACCGCTTCTGGGCCGTGACCACGATGTCGGCGACTGTCGCCGCCTCCGAAGGCGCGGTTGTCTGAGGCTCGCTCTGAGCCAGGGCTGCGCCCGAAATCACCGAGGCGACGGACACGGTCGTCAGGAAAATGGACTTCACGGCTAGAATCCCCAAACTGGCCTTGCGAAGGTTGCATGACAATCGTTCGAACCTCGATACGATAGTCAAGACTATTTAATATCTATCGCTATAATTTTTCGGTGTGCGGGGCTCGAGCGTGGTTTCGTTGCAACGACCCCCCAGGGGGCCACGGTCCGTGAAATTTTCCACCTCGACCGTTTGACAATGTCGAAATGATAATCTTCACTAGCTTATCGCAGCTATTGGGGAACAGCTGATGACGGCGCTTTATACGGATCGACTGAGCGTTCGGCCGGGCGAGACCTTTCAGGTCCACGCCAGCGCCAAGGGCCTTTGCCAACTCCAAATCGCAAGGGTCGGGCGGAATCGCGTCGTTGTTCAGACCTATGTTGATATCGCGACCGCGGAACATCCCATTCCGACAACCGCCGACGCCGAGGGATGCGGGTGGCCGTCCTGCCTGACCGTCACCGTCGGCGATTGGGCGTCCGGCTACTACGACCTGCTGTTGACCGACGCCGACGGCCAGTCAGCCCGCCATTTCGTCTGCGTCCGCCCGGCGAAGGGCCAGACCGGAAGCCGGGCCGCCATCGTCCTGGCGACCAACACCTATCATTCATACAATTGGTGGGGCGGAGCCAACGCCTATAGCGACGTCACCTCCCTGATGACGGGGAGGAAATCCTTCGCCGATGCGATGGACGATGCGATCGGCGTTTTGTCGACCCAGCGCCCCTTCATACCGTTGATCGTCGGCGCGCCGGACGATGCGCCGCGCCTGATCAATCTGCGCAAGCGAGGCTTCGAGGAACAACCCTTCGCCGCCGATTACGACTGGATGATCGCCAATGGTTGTTCACCCTATGACGGTTCCGCCGGCTTCCTGAACAAATGGGAACACCGCTTCGTCGAATGGGCGGAAGGCGAAGGTTATGCTCTGGACTACCACACCGACTACGATCTCGACGCCGAGGACGATGTCCTGAAGGACTACAGCTGCGCGCTGTTCGTGGGGCACAGCGAATACTGGTCCGGGCGTGAACGCGACCAGATCGAGCGCTTCGTCGATGCGGGGGGCGGTCTGGCCATCCTGTCGGGAAACACCTGCTTCTGGAAGGTGCGCTGGGACGACGATGGCAAGACCTATGTCTGCAGGAAGTGGCGTGGCTTCGACGCGGCCGAGGATCGGAACGATCCCGCCGACGCCACCCACCTGTGGTCTCATCCGAACTTCGCCCGGCCCGAAGCCGAACTTACGGGTCTCAGCTTCGTCTTCGGCGGCTATCACCGCCTGGGAATGTGCGCGTCGCGCGGCCAGGCGGGCTTCACCGTCTATGACGACCGTCATTGGGCGCTGGAAGGCTCCGACCTGTTCTATGGCGACGTCATCGGGGACCAGGTGCCCTTGGTCGGCTATGAGAGCGACGGCTGCCGGTTCCAGTTCGACGACAACGGCCTGCCGCGCGCCACGCCGATGGTCGGCGTGCCCGAGAACCTGGAGATCATCGGCCTCGTTCCCTGTGCTTTCGGAGAAGAAGCGGGACGCGGCTATGCGCCTATCATCCCGCCCGAGAAACTCGATGTCATCGCCAAGGTCGTCTACGGCGACGATACGCCCGAATCCCAGGCTAAGATCCTGAAAGGCCACGCCATCCTGGCCAGCTTCAAACGCGGCGAGGGCGAGGTGTTCAACGCGGGCACCACCGAATGGGCGCACGGCCTGGCGGCAGGCGATCCCTATATCGCGCGGATCACCCGCAACGTGCTGACGCGCTTCGGCGTCGAGCCTGAAAAGACATCATGAGGCCCGGCGTCCGCCTCGGGCAAGACGCCCATTGCGACGTGCTCATCTTAGGCTCGGGCGCTGCGGCTTTGTCCTGCGCGCTGCGCGCCGCGGTCGATGGGCTGGACGTGTTGGTCGTGGAGAAGTCCGGCCTATGGGGCGGGACCAGCGCCATGTCCGGCGCCGGAGCGTGGATTCCTGGCAACCGCCATGCCCGCGCCGCCGGGGTCGCGGACGACCCGGAGACGGCCCTGGCCTATATCCGCGCGGTGGCGCCTGAGGGTTGGGCGGAGGAGGAGGACCCCCTATGGCGCGCCTTCGTCGAAGCCGCGCCCCGTATGCTGGACCTGCTCGAAACGCGCACGCCGATCCGTTTTGAGATCCTGTCCGAGCCCGATCCGATATTGGAGGCGCCCGGGGCCGTGATGAAAGGGAGAATGCTCTCTCCCGCCCCCCTGCCCCGGGGCATGGCGGGGGCCTTTGCGGGACGGCTGCGCCGTTCGACCCAGCCGCACGATCTCACCTACGAGGAGATGATCTGGGCAGGCTTCGTGCATGCGCCCGTTCGGGCCTACGCCCGCAATGGCGCGAAGATTCTGGCCCGCAGAGCCAGGGGCCTGGCCGCCCAGGGTTCGGCGTTGATGACTGGCCTCCTAAGCGGCTGCCTGGATACCGGCAATGTCCGCCTGGCGCTGGAAGCCCGGGCGATGTCGCCGATCATGGGCGGCCCCGGCCGCGTCGCCGGCGCCCTGGTCAGGCAGGATGACCTGCTATGCCGAGTGTCGGCTCGCCTGGGCGTCGTCATAGCGACGGGCGGATTCGAATGGGACCACGCGATGTATCGCGAACATTTCCCCGAGCCGCTCGACTTCCTGTGCAGCCCATCCACCAATACGGGCGACGGCCAGAAATTCGCCCGCGAGGCGGGGGCCGGATTGGCCCGCATGGACCAAGCCAACATCGCTGGGGCTCTGCCGACGCGCTACGAAGGCCGGATCCACGGCATGCCGCTGCGCTTCCAGGCCAACCGCCACGCCATTGTTGTGGACAAGACCGCGCGACGCTTCGGCGACGAATACGACTTCAACTTCGGCGAGGCTCTGCTGGAGCGCGGCTCGGACGGCGGAAGTCGCCTGCCCGTCTGGGTGATCGGCGACGCGGACATGCTCCGCTCCGCTCCGGTCGTCGGCGTCTACGCCCGCCGACTGCCGGGCTGGATGAAGCGCGCGCCCACCCTGAAAGCCCTGGCGACCGCCTGCGGTCTCGACGCCGCCGAACTGGACCGCACCGTCGAACGCTTCAACCGGTTCGCCCGTCAGGGGCGCGACGACGACTTCCACCGGGGCCAAAGCGGCTACGACCGCCTGATCGCCGGAAAGGCGGGCGCCTTGGCCGAAATTCGGCGCGCGCCCTTCTTCGCGATGCCGTTCAACATTTCGCTGATGGGCACCAAGGGCGGACCACGCACGACGCCGGGCGGCCAGGTCGTCGATGTCGCTGGTCGCCCCATCTCGGGCCTCTATGCAGCCGGCAACGCCATGGCCAATCCTTTCGGCTCCCGCGCGGTCGGGACCGGGACCACCATCGGCCCCGTCCTGACCTGGGGCTTCATCTGCGCCGAGAGCCTGGCTCGCGCCAATTCCATCAGCCTCGCCAAGGGTGAAGACGCATGACCGAGATCACCGACCTTCCGGTCCCCGAAGCGGCCACGCCGCCGTCCAAGGCCCGTTCCCGGCTGGACCTCAGCGCCTGGGCCTGGTCCCTGTACCAGGGCGCGCGCGACCCTTACATCATCCTGATCGGCACCTATGTCTTCGTGCCCTATTTCGCGACGGCGGTGGTTGGCGACGCCGTCCGCGGCCAGTCTGTGGTCGCGGGATACAGCCTGGCCTCCAATCTGTTCGTCGCCGCGACGGCGCCCTTCCTGGGGGCGGCCGTGGATCAGATGGGCGCGCGCCGCCCCTGGCTGCTGGCTCTGACGCTGATAACGGCGCCGCTGATCATCGCTTTGTGGGCGCTGACGCCGGCCGGGACGCCGGGCTTGGGCGTATTGGCCGGCGTAGCGATGTTGACCGCCATCGCGGTGCTGCTGTCCTATGCCGACGTCTTCTACAACGCCATGCTGATGAGCGCGGTCCGACGGCCTGACCAGGCCGCCGCTTCGGGCATGGCGTTCTCGCTCGGCAACGCCACCTCCATCTTCATGCTGGTGGCTGTGCTCGCATTCTTCGTCCTGCCCGGCCAGCCCGGCTGGCCTGTCTCCACTCCCCTGTTCGGCCTGGACGCGACGCTGCGCGAGCCCGAGCGGATCAGCGGGCCGATCGTCGGGCTGTTTCTGCTGCTGGGGGCCGTCCCGCTGTTTCTGTTCGCCCGCGACGCCAAGCCGACCGGCGTGCCGGCGGGCAAGGCCTTCGGCGACGGGGCCCGCCACCTGATCTCGCTTGTGCGTTCGGCCCGGGTCCCGCGAGATGTCGGCGTCTATCTGCTGGCGCGGATGTTCTACATAGACGGCAAGATGGCCATGCTGGTGTTCGGCGGGGTTTATGCGGCCGGCGTCATGGGCTGGGGCGTCACCGAATTGCTGGCGCTGGGTCTCATCGTCTGCGTCGCAGGCGTGGCGGGCGGCGTCTTCGGCGGTTGGCTGGACAATCGCTTGGGGCCTCGCGGCGCCTTCAAGCTCGAAATATGGGTGACGATCATCGCCCTCGTCGCTCAGATCACCACATCGCCGACGCGCATCCTCTACTTCTGGTCGCCTGGCGAAGCCCGTCTTTGGACTGGCCTTTTCGGCTCCGTTCCCGAGATGGTCTATCTGGCGGCCGCCATCGTGGTCTCGGTGTTCGGGACCGCCTCCTGGGCGTCTTCGCGCACCCTGATGACGCGCCTCACTCCGCCCGAAGAGGCCGGCACATTCTTCGGCCTGTTCGCTCTGTCGCAGACGGCGACCATGTGGCTGGGGCCGTTGCTGGTCGACGCCTTCACCCGCGCCTTCCGCAGCCAGCAGGCCGGCTTCGTGCCCATCGTCGTTCTGATGGCGATCGGCCTCGCCCTGCTCCACTTCGTACGCGGCGGCGGCCGGATCGCCCAGGAGACATGACCATGCGCCAGACCATCAGTTCCGGCTCGCCGATGGAAGAGATCGCCGCCTATTCGAGGGCGGTGATCGACGGCGGCTTCGTGTTCGTCTCGGGCACCGTCGGCGTCGATCCCGAAACACGCGAACTGCCTGACGATTTCACCGCTCAGGCGCGGAACGCCTTTCTCATCATCGAGCGCGCCCTCGATCAGGCGGGGGCTTCACTGGACCAGACCACCCATGTTCGCCTGTTCGTCAGCGACCGCGCCAACCTGCCCGCCATCGTTCCCGTTCTGCAGGAAAAGTTCGGAAAATCGCGCCCCGCCCAAACCATGATCATCGCCGACCTGCCCGATCCCAAGGCCCTGCTGGAGGTGGAGGTTACGGTTCGTCTCAATGCCTACGAACTTGAGAAACCCATCTGATGGTAAAGTATTCCGTCCGTCGAGACCCGTCATAAAGCCGCAGGCTGTTTCTGCCTGACCCCATGTGAAAGCTGGTCCGTCAGCTTGCCTGATCCGCTCGCCTTCAACTGATAGCGCAGGCTGAATGAGTCCGAAGCCTAACCAGCAACAGCAAAACCCGCCTGACTTTCATCAGGCGGGTTTTATGATTTGGGTGCGGGAGTAGGATTTGAACCTACGACCTTCAGGTTATGAGCCTGACGAGCTACCGGGCTGCTCCATCCCGCGGCAAGCGGTCGTTCGCGAAGGAAGAGAGTGTTCGAGAAGCGCGCTCGAGTAGGCCGAAGGCCGTTAGCGCGTAAATCATATGTGCTTGGTAGACCCGGCGACGACCTACTCTCCCGCGCCTTGAGACGAAGTACCATTGGCTCTGGAGGGCTTAACGACCGAGTTCGGAATGGGATCGGGTGGGGAACCTCCGACATAGTCACCAGGTCAACCAAGCACATATGATGTTCGGCCTATCGGGCTTTCGCCCTACTTGAGGCCAGACATTATCCAATGTTCAAACAGCGCTAGCGCTTAGCTTGAACAAGGATGAAGAAGACATTGTCTGCGATCGTTCAGGTCTGAACGATCATCGAATGAGTTTTGCTGAGAAACGATCAAACCGATCGGATTATTAGTACCAGTAAGCTTCACGCGTCGCCGCGCTTCCACACCTGGCCTATCGACGTGGTAGTCTTCCACGATCCTCAGCGAAGCCTTGTTTTGAGGTTAGTTTCCCGCTTAGATGCTTTCAGCGGTTATCTATTCCATACTTAGCTACCCTGCTGCACAGCTGGCGCCATGACAGGTACACCAGAGGTATGTCCATCCCGGTCCTCTCGTACTAGGGACAGATCCTCTCAAGCTTCGAACACCCACGGCAGATAGGGACCAAACTGTCTCACGACGTTCTGAACCCAGCTCACGTACCACTTTAAATGGCGAACAGCCATACCCTTGGGACCTGCTCCAGCCCCAGGATGTGATGAGCCGACATCGAGGTGCCAAACTTTGCCGTCGATATGGACTCTTGGGCAAAATCAGCCTGTTATCCCTAGAGTACCTTTTATCCGTTGAGCGATGGCCCTTCCACTCGGGACCACCGGATCACTATGGCCGACTTTCGTCTCTGCTCGACTTGTCAGTCTCGCAGTCAGGCGAGCTTATGCCATTGCACTCGACGAGCGATTTCCGACCGCTCTGAGCTCACCATCGCGCGCCTCCGTTACACTTTGGGAGGCGACCGCCCCAGTCAAACTACCCACCACGCCATGTCCCGGGACCGGATAACGGCCCTCGGTTAGACGTCAACGACAGTAAGGGTGGTATTTCAAGGACGACTCCGCCAGAGCTGGCGCCCCGGTTTCATAGTCTCCCACCTATCCTACACATACGGTCGCTAACGCCAAGGCGAAGCTATAGTAAAGGTTCATAGGGTCTTTCCGTCTGACCGCGGGAACCCCGCATCTTCACGGGGAATTCAATTTCACTGAGCCTGTGCTGGAGACAGTGGGGAAGTCGTTACGCCATTCGTGCAGGTCGGAACTTACCCGACAAGGAATTTCGCTACCTTAGGACCGTTATAGTTACGGCCGCCGTTTACCTGGGCTTCAGTTCGACGCTTTCACATCTCCCTTTAACCTTCAGGCACCGGGCAGGCGTCAGACCCTATACGTCGCATTGCTGCTTCGCAGAGCCCTGTGTTTTTGCTAAACAGTCGCTACCCCCTGGCTTGTGCCACTCAGTCCTGGTTGCCCAGGGTGAGTCACGCTTATTCCGAAGTTACGCGTGCAATTTGCCGAGTTCCTTCAGCACAGTTCTCTCAAACGCCTTGGTATGCTCTACCTGACCACCTGTGTCGGTTTCGGGTACGGTCTCTGCTGGAGTTATTTCCTGGGACGACGCCCCCGCACCCACAATCCAATAAGTGGGTACGAGTTATGCCATCCGTCACTTCCAGCTGGTGCAGGAATATTTACCTGCTTCCCATCGACTACGCTTTTCAGCCTCGCCTTAGGGGCCGACTAACCCTGCGCAGATTAGCTTTACGCAGGAACCCTTGGTCTTTCGGCGAGAGTGTCTCTCACACTCTTATCGTTACTCATGTCAGCATTCTCACTTCCGATACCTCCAGCCAGGCTCACGCCTGACCTTCACCGGCCTACGGAACGCTCCGCTACCGCTTGCAGTAAACTGCAAACCCATATCTTCGGCGCACGGCTTGAGCCCCGTTACATTTTCCGCGCAGGATCGCTTGATCAGTGAGCTGTTACGCTTTCTTTAAAGGATGGCTGCTTCTAAGCCAACCTCCTGATTGTCAAAGCAATCCCACATCGTTTCCCACTTAGCCGTGACTTGGGGGCCTTAGATGATGGTTAGGGTTGTTTCCCTTTTCACGACGGACGTTAGCACCCGCCGTGTGTCTGCCCGATAGTTCTCTTGGGTATTCGGAGTTTGGTTAGTATTGGTACCGCTCGCGCAGCCCGCAACCATCCAGTGCTCTACCCCCCAAGGAATTCGTCGGACGCTCTACCTAAATAGATTTCGCGGAGAACCAGCTATGTCCAGGTTTGATTGGCCTTTCACCCCTATCCACAAGTCATCCCAGAATTTTTCAACATTCACGGGTTCGGTCCTCCAGTTGGTGTTACCCAACCTTCAACCTGCTCATGGATAGATCACCTGGTTTCGGGTCGTCATACGTCGAACTTAGCGCCCTATTCAGACTCGCTTTCGCTGCGCCTACACCTAACGGCTTAAGCTTGCTCGACACATGAAGTCGCTGACCCATTATACAAAAGGTACGCCGTCACCTCGCGTGGAGGCTCCGACTGCTTGTAGGCTTCCGATTTCAGGATCTGTTTCACTCCCCTTGTCGGGGTGCTTTTCACCTTTCCCTCACGGTACTTGTTCACTATCGGTCGTAGAGGAGTACTTAGGCTTGGAGGGTGGTCCCCCCATGTTCAGACAGGATTTCACGTGTCCCGCCCTACTCGAGTCTCTTGCTGTTTGATGACTACGGGGCTTTCACCCACTATGGCCGACCTTTCCAGATCGTTCGTCTTTATTTCACAAGAGCACTGGCCTGGTCCCGGTTCGCTCGCCACTACTACGGGAGTCTCGGTTGATGTCCTTTCCTCCGGGTACTGAGATGTTTCAGTTCCCCGGGTTCGCTTAATGAAGCCTATGTATTCAGCTCATTATACCTTTCAACAATCCGCCAATCGCTGCTTCCGAAGAAACAGAGTTGGAAGACTGTAAAGGTGGGTTTCCCCATTCGGAAATAACCGGATCAAAGGGTGCTAGCGCCTCCCCGGTTCTTATCGCAGCTTGCCACGTCCTTCATCGCCTCTCTACGCCAAGGCATCCGTCAGAAGCCCTTCAACGTTTGATCGTTTCTCAGCAAAACTCATGCCTGGTATGTTCCGCCCGACTGGAAAGATGCCGGGGGACCAGGCCTGATTTTTGTCAGACAATGTCTTCTTCTCGAACACGACCTAGAAGCTCAGGGGAGCCGGCCTAGTTCTTCCTTCACGATTTCAATGCCAGTCGGCTTTTCAGCCGGTGACAAACCATTTGCGATGCGCGCCTCGGGTCAATTCCAAGGCCGCGGGTGCGGCCTGGTGGAGCCAGACGGAGTCGAACCGACGACATCCTGCTTGCAAAGCAGGCGCTCTACCAACTGAGCTATGGCCCCGTTCCAAGAACGGTGCGAAGCCCAGGAGAGCCGTCGTACGATCTGCCTAAAGGCTTGAGTCCAGCAGGGCTGGTAGGCCCGGGCAGACTCGAACTGCCGACCTTACGCTTATCAGGCGTACGCTCTAACCACCTGAGCTACGGGCCTATGGCAGCGACAGCCAGGCTTTGAAGCCCAGGCTCGCGATCGCGTCACCAACTCAACGATCCGAATGATCGAGGCGTCGATGACGAAAGTGGAAAGAGAAACGGAGACGGCGGCGTTCCGCCGTTTATTGGAGCCTCAATAGACAGCCTCGTGAGAGACAGCCTGGAGAAGCATCCTTAGAAAGGAGGTGATCCAGCCGCAGGTTCCCCTACGGCTACCTTGTTACGACTTCACCCCAGTCGCTGACCCTACCGTGGTCGCCTGCCTCCTTGCGGTCAGCGCAGCGCCTTCGGGTAGAACCAACTCCCATGGTGTGACGGGCGGTGTGTACAAGGCCCGGGAACGTATTCACCGCGGCATGCTGATCCGCGATTACTAGCGATTCCAACTTCATGCCCTCGAGTTGCAGAGGACAATCCGAACTGAGACGACTTTTAAGGATTAACCCTCTGTAGTCGCCATTGTAGCACGTGTGTAGCCCACCCTGTAAGGGCCATGAGGACTTGACGTCATCCCCACCTTCCTCCGGCTTAGCACCGGCAGTCCCATTAGAGTTCCCAACTGAATGATGGCAACTAATGGCGAGGGTTGCGCTCGTTGCGGGACTTAACCCAACATCTCACGACACGAGCTGACGACAGCCATGCAGCACCTGTGTCCTAGTCCCCGAAGGGAAAGCCACGTCTCCGTGGCGGTCCAGGCATGTCAAAAGGTGGTAAGGTTCTGCGCGTTGCTTCGAATTAAACCACATGCTCCACCGCTTGTGCGGGCCCCCGTCAATTCCTTTGAGTTTTAATCTTGCGACCGTACTCCCCAGGCGGATTGCTTAATGCGTTAGCTGCGTCACCGAAATGCATGCATCCCGACAACTAGCAATCATCGTTTACGGCGTGGACTACCAGGGTATCTAATCCTGTTTGCTCCCCACGCTTTCGAGCCTCAGCGTCAGTAATGAGCCAGTGTGTCGCCTTCGCCACTGGTGTTCTTCCGAATATCTACGAATTTCACCTCTACACTCGGAGTTCCACACACCTCTCTCATACTCAAGACACCCAGTATCAAAGGCAATTCCGAGGTTGAGCCCCGGGATTTCACCCCTGACTTAAATGTCCGCCTACGCTCCCTTTACGCCCAGTAATTCCGAGCAACGCTAGCCCCCTTCGTATTACCGCGGCTGCTGGCACGAAGTTAGCCGGGGCTTCTTCTCCGGGTACCGTCATTATCGTCCCCGGTGAAAGAATTTTACAATCCTAAGACCTTCATCATTCACGCGGCATGGCTGCGTCAGGCTTTCGCCCATTGCGCAAGATTCCCCACTGCTGCCTCCCGTAGGAGTTTGGGCCGTGTCTCAGTCCCAATGTGGCTGATCATCCTCTCAGACCAGCTACTGATCGTCGCCTTGGTGAGCCTTTACCTCACCAACTAGCTAATCAGACGCGGGCCGCTCTAAAGGCGATAAATCTTTCCCCCGAAGGGCACATTCGGTATTAGCACAAGTTTCCCTGAGTTATTCCGAACCTAAAGGCACGTTCCCACGTGTTACTCACCCGTCCGCCACTAACTCCGAAGAGTTCGTTCGACTTGCATGTGTTAGGCCTGCCGCCAGCGTTCGCTCTGAGCCAGGATCAAACTCTCAGGTTGAGTTGACTTCTGACCTAAGCTTGAAGCCCGCCGTAGCGAGCTTGGCGTTAGTTCTACGTATTCTATTGACGAGTTCCCACGTCGTCGATCCAAAGACCGACGCATGGTATCTTTTCAAAAAGACCGCAGATAGTCAGTGTCGTATGATGACCTCGAAGGGCCATCGCAAGAACACCGCCGCCTGCGTTTCTCTTTCCATATCAACAATGTCAAAGACCCAGAACCGCCTCGGCGGCCCGACTTGTTTAGCGCCTCGTCGTCGGCGGAGGCGGCGATTTAGAGACCGCCGAACCTCATGTCAACCGCTCTTTTCAGAGATTTCGCAGACCCGAAAGGCGAACCCTTCAAACCGCAAAAAACCGCCGGAGAAAACCAAGAGGCTTGCCCCTTCACCAAACCGGCGATTCGATTGAAGCGCGGAACCTAATCAAACCAACCCCGAAAAGCAAGACGTTTCTCAACACCCCGCTCCCCAAAAACCCCAGGAACCAAAGCCCCAAGGCCCAAAAGGCCGGCCCGTCTCCGAGCGAGGCAGCCCTATACGGAGCCCAAGATTTGTCCGCAACCAGATTCTGACCCGACGGCGAA